>JAHBXI010000001.1 GCA_019636515.1 Phycisphaeraceae bacterium
TCGCCCCGATCCGCACCGCGAAGAACTGGTGGTACTTGCCGCCCTTCTTGATGATCTTGCCCCCAGCGGCTCCGATCGTCTCGAAAACGATGAAGTCGCGGATGTACGCGAGGAGCCGGTCCTTGGGCAGCAGCCCCTCGACCAACGTCTTCATGCTCCCGGTGGTGCCGCGCTCGACGCTCGCGCCATCAATGCTCTTCCACGGCGCGTACCACTCTTCGTTCGCCGTCCACATGCCGTGCAGCGTGGTCACGCCGTCAGAGGCGATGCACAGCGCGTTGTGGTCGAAGAGCTGCGGGATCTCGTGACGATAGTGGCCGATCTGGTTGATCGCGTCCGCCACTGTGGGCCGGTCGTCGTACGGGTTCTTGAGCTCGAACAGGACGACCGGCAGCCCGTTCACGTACACGATGATGTCTGGACGACGATCGTTTCCGCCGGGACCGTGCACGGGTAACTGATTCACGACCAAGAACTCGTTGTTCTCCGGCGTGTCCCAGTCCACGGCGTAGACGTGCGCGATGCGCTTGTTTGCCGGCGTCGTCTTCGTCGCCGGTTCCTCGACCGCGATCTCCACGCCCCCGCGCAGCATGGCGTGCAGCGCGGCGTTGCGGCGGAGCGTGTCCACTCCCTCGGGCCGGGCGAACTTGGCGATGGCCAACTCGATGGCCGCCTCGGGCAGCCCATCTTGTCGGGTGATTGTCCGCCCGTACCGTCGCATCAAGAACGCGCGCAGATGATCCTTGAGCACGACCTCGGCCTCATCGCCGCCCCGCATCGCCAGCAGTTCGGACCCGTGGACATGGGCATAGCCCAGCGCCTTGAGCCGCTCGATGGTGGTGTACTCAAACTCGGATTCGGAGCCGTGCCAGCCCATGCGTCAGGCCCCCCCTTTCGCGCCCGCGTGAACCGTCCCCGCGCCCGGGCGAGCGGGCCGCTCGGGTGGTGTGGATGTCGCGGTGGATCGGAGCGCGGCATCCACGGCCCGGTCGGCCTCGTGCAAGCGAATCTCGCCCGAGAGCAGTTGCGGCAGGAGCGCATCGCGCAGCGCGGCGAGTTGCCGCGTCTGTCGGACGTTTGCCACGATCTGATCGTGCCATCCCTGTGCCGCCCTTGCGAACGCTTCGATCACCTCGGCGGTCGGGACGACCATCGGGATCGGTCGGAACGCCGCCTTGCTGATCTCGGCGAACGTCGTGCCGCCCGCGCGACTCAAGACCTCTTCCATGTTCTCTTCGCACCAGCGCAGCGCGAACACACCCGGCAGTCCTTTGTCGCACTTCAGCCCGATGAAACCCTGATTGACCGCGACCGGCACATCGGCGATGGCCAAGTAGCCGATCGGCGCACGCGACGACAACAGGACGGTGCCTCTGGGCATCAAGCCCGAACTGATCTGTGTGAGGCCAGCGCCCGTGATGCGACGCTCGCAGTCGATGACCACCGGATCGGTGAGCCGCGACAAGTCGCGCGGCGTGACCCAGCAGTGATTGCCGCCCTCCCAGAACTTCGGCTCGTCGGTACTCGGCGTGGAACCGCCGACGACCGTGACCTCTTGGCCGATGGTGGACACCCTCCACCCCTCCGGGATCGGGCCGAGGGGGGAATCGACCAGGCGTGTGGGGAAGCGGGGGTGCGGGGGGTGCGTGCGGGTGGACGTGGGGGCGGCGGTGGGCGCGGGCGCTGGCCGCAGCACGGGGTCAAAGTCCACGAACCACGACCGGAACACCCCGCGCGCCAGGTCCTCCAGCGTCCGGTTCATCCGCCGATTGAGCTCGATCTTGTCATCCAGCCCCCCCAGCACCCGCGCAATGGCCCGCTGCTCGGGGAGGGGGGGGAGCGCCACGGTCAACTCTCGCTGGGCTGTCAGGCTCACGTAGTCGGCCATGTCCGTCTCGCCCTTGCGAGCGAACCACTGCTCGATGAACTCCTGCGAGCGCATGTAGCAGTAGAGATAGCGCCGGTCGAGGTTCGTTTCATCGAGCGTGCGCCACAACGTCGTCTGGGGCGAGCACACATACAGGGGCGCGTCCATCGGCACGAGCGCGAGTTTGCCAACGGTGCCCTTGTGCGAGAACAACACGTCACCCGGCGCGCCCACACCTTTCCTGATGCGTTTGAATGCCGTGTCGTTGATGCGAGCCGCCGCATCAAACAGCACAAGGCCGCCATCCATATCCGTCGCGCGGATGTAGGCGTAGCGCCCCTCGCCGAACTCGTGCGGCAGCGGGCGATACTGCCCGTGATTCCCATCTACGACGAGAATTGTGCCCTGCTCTTCCAGCTCCGCGACGGTCAAGCGTGGCCAGTCAGCAGACATGTTGCACCCCCGATCCGCCCGCGTACGGGATCGCTGCTGCCACAGAGGCGTGCCGCTCCTCCGGCACCTCCCGGGCAGGAAAGAGAAAAGCACCCGCACGGTTCAGACCAAGTACTGGCTCTTGGGGGGCGGAGACGGTGTCAGCCATTTACCGTGCCCTCCCGTTGGACGCCGCTGCGATTACAGGCGTGCCCATCGCCGCCGCCACCTCGGCTAGGCTCGCGCGGATCTGCTTCTCTAGCGCCGCCGACTGCTTGAAGTGTTCATCGAGCGTCGCGCACAGGTGCGGGAAGCGGTCCTCGAAAGGCTCGTCGGGGTCATCGCTCTCGGCCGCGCCGACGTAGCGCCCCGGCGTCAGCGCGTAGTTGTGCTCGCGGATCTCGTCGAGCGTTGCGGCCTTGCAGAAGCCCGCGACCTCGGCGGGCGTGCCCTTCCGCTTGAACTCGCGGTAGACCGATGCGATCTTCTCGACCTCCTCCGCCGAGAGTTGCTTCTGCTTGCGCGAGCCGGGGATGAGCGTGCCGAGTTTGCGGCCGTCGATGAAGAGGATCTCGTTCTTCCGGGCACGGAAGCCCCCGCCACCGCCTCGGTTCTTCGACAGGAACCAGAGGCAGCACGGGATCTGTGTGTTGGCGAAGAGTTGGCCCGTGAGCTGCACGATGCAGTCCACGTACCCGTGCTCGACCAGCGTCTTACGGACTTCGAGCCGAGCGACTTCGCTGTTGGAGAGTTCGCCGGTCGCCATGACGAATCCCGCAGTGCCTCCGGAGTGCTTCTTGCCATCCGGGTCACGGAGGTGATGCAGGAAGTGCATCATCCACATGGTGTTGGCGTTGCGCGGCGCGAGTGGCATGGGCTGGCCCTGGCCGTTCGCGCCCGCACGCTTGGCGAAGTCCAGACGTGGGTCTTTGCTCGTGATGCGGTGAGCTCCCCAGCCGTCCTCACCTTTTGCACCGTCGTTGAAGGGGGGATTGGCGATGACGTAGTCGGCCTTCGTGTCGGCGTGCAGATCATTAAAGTACGAACTGCCGAGTTGAATGTTGCCGTCGATGCCGTGGATGAAGAGGTTCATCCGGCACAGGCGGTACGTGAAGTCCTTGCTTTCCTGGCCGATGAACGACAGTCGGCCCGAGTGCTTCGTGAACACGTCCGACTGCACGAACATGCCGCCAGCGCCACAGCAGGGGTCGTACACGACGCCGTCGGTGGGCTCGAGCATGGCGACGAGCGTGCGGACGATGGAGACGGGTGTGAAGTACTCGCCGCCGCGCTTGCCCTCGCTGTTGGCGAACTCGCCGATGAAGTACTCGTAGACGCGGCCGACCAGGTCTTCGCCGCCGTGGTCCTGTTTGAAGATGTCCTTGGAGAACAAGTTGATCAGCCCGGTGACGCCCTCGCGGTCGAGGTTCGAGCCGGCGTAGATGCGGGGCAGCAGGCCGCGGAGTTTGTCGGGGTAGGTCTTCTCCAGAAGTTCGAGGGCGTCGTCGAGGATGCTCTTGATCGTGTCAGTCTGGGCGTGCTGGAGGATGTACGACCAGCGGGACTTCTCGGGGACGATAAAAGCACCCGCGGCGCGATACTCGTCGGCATCGGCCAGAATACGGGCGCGGGCCTTCGCGTCCTTGGTGAAGTATTCGCTCTTCGGGTCCGCGAGCAACCCCTCGAGTTCCTCGCGGCGGCGCTCATAGCGGAGCGAGAGGAACCGGAGAAAGATGATGGGCAAGACGTACCGCTTATAGTCGGCGGGCTCGATCGAGCCGCGCAGGTTCACGGCGGCCTGCCACAGCTCCTTCATGAGCTGTGCCGTCCCGTTCTGCTGGGGTTCGTCCTTCGGCTTCTTCGCGGTCCGCTTGGCCATTTTGTACTCCGTCCATGTTCAGTGAACGTGGACAGGGTATCATAACCAGCGGGTCAAAGCCAGCGGATCAGGGTAGATCCGACAGCCCGCGTCAAAATGGAGTAGACGCCATGTCGAAGTCCAAGGGATTCAAGATCGGTCGGGACAATGAGACGGGCCGCCTGAAGTCTGTCGAACAGGCCAAGGCCAACCCACGAGGGTCGTCAGTCGAGGTCATGCCCAAGAAGGGGAACGGTGACACGGGGCGCTACGACAACAAGAAGAAGTAGTTGTCAGCGGCGCGGCAGCGATCCCCATCGCCGCCGTTGCTCCATCCAGTCCATCACGCAGGCCACGTCGCGCAGCATGTGCTCGTGGATGGGATCGCGCCCACTCATCACCAGCGGCAGGAACAGGATCTCCTCCTGAATATCCGGCGCGAGGTGGCAGAGATTCATCAGCTGCGTGATCCTGGGCTGGGTGACGTGCGTCAGCCGGGCGATCTCAGAGATGTTGGCGACCTTGCCGGCGCGGATCATCTCGTCGAAGTGGATGGCCAGCGCCATCAAGCGGGAGATCCGCGGCACGCGGCCGGGGTCCACGGCCACGCGCGCGGCGGGCTTCGTGTCGATCGTCTTGCGCCCGTGTGCGGCGCGATTGAAGAAGACCTTCGTCTTGACGGTGATCATGCCTGGGCCTCCGGTCCATCTGCTGCCCCGCCCGCCAGCGCCTTCACGCCCGATGGGTAGAACGACACCTCGATGCTGCTGTCGAGGGCGTCGAAGACGACCTTGTTGATCAGCAACTGGAGCATCCGGACCTGTTCTCGGGGCGCGAGCGCGGTCCAGACGTTGTCGAAGTCGGCAAACGCGGCGTGGAGGTCTTCGGCTGAGAGCACTTCCGCTCGGTGGCGTTCTACGGCGGCCCCAATCTCGCTGGCCCGCCGCTCCGCCTCGCGGATCTGGTCGTTGAGGTCGGTGATGCGGCCCGCGGACGCGGAGGACGCTGGCTCGGTGGTTGCCAGGCGGCGGATCTCGGCGTGATTGCGCCCAAGACCACGGTTGACGATGCGCAGCTCGGCGTCCAACTGCTCGATGGCAGCGTCTGCTTGAGCCCGCGATACCGAGAGCGTCTCCTCCAGGACGCTCTGGTCCTGGCCGACGCACCGGATCTGTTCGACGACCGCCTTCTCGATCTCAAGGGCGGGCAGCGAACCACTCTGGCAACGAGCGCGGCCCTTCTTGATGGCGTTGCAGCAGACGTAGTACCGATACGCCTTGTTCCCACGCCGGGTAAAGGTGTGAACCATCGCGCTGCCGCACCCCTTGCAGTACAGCAGCTTGCGTAGGAGCGCCCCGAACTGGTTTCTCAGTTCGTTGCCGCGCGTCCGTGAGTTCTTCTGCATCAGCACGTGAGCACGCCGGAACGTCTCCTCCTCGACGATGGCCTCGTGCTGACCCTGGTACGTTTCGCCTTTGTGGACCACCTTGCCCATGTAGATCGGGTTCGTCAGCGTGCAGTACACCGAGTGCCGGTCCCATTCCACGCCGCCGCGTACCACCCCAGCCTTCGTTCGCCACGATTTGGTCTTCCAGCCGCGTTTGCAGAGATCTTCACCGACCGACAGCAACGATCCGAGTTCGAGGTACCGCTCAAAGATGTGGCGAACCCGCGACGCCTCAGCCGGGTTGACGACGAGGCGTGGGCTTCCGTTCGAGCGGTCGACGTCGTACCCGAACGGCGGCGGACCGCCGCCCCATTTGCCCCGCTTCTTCGCCGCCGCGATCTTGTCCCGGATGCGCTCGCCGATGATCTCACGCTCGAACTGAGCGAACGACAGGAGGATGTTGAGCGTGAGCCGGCCCATCGAATGGGTCGTGTTGAAGTGCTGGGTAACCGAGACGAACGAGACCTTGTGGCGATCAAAGACCTCCATGAGCCGCGCGAAGTCCATCAGCGACCGGGACAGGCGGTCCACCTTGTAGACCACCACGCAGTCGATCTTGCCCGCCTCGATGTCGGCCATCAGGCTCTTGAGGCCGGGCCGATCGACGTTGCCGCCGGAGAATCCGCCGTCGTCGTATCGATCGGCAAGCGCCGACCATCCCTCGTTCCGCTGGCTGGCGATGTACGCCTCCGCCGCCTCACGCTGGGCGTCGAGGGAGTTGAACTCCTGCTTGAGCCCCTCCTCGCTCGACTTTCGGGTGTAGATCGCGCAGCGACATTGCGGAGGCGGAGGGGCGGCGTGCTTTCCGTTCTGGGTGCCTCTGCTCATCGACGGCCCTCCAGGTTGAAGAACCGGAATCCGTTGACGTGCGATCCGGTGACCGCTTTGGCGATCGCCGACAGGGAGCGGTAGCGCTCACCCTCGAACTCGAACCCGTCCGCCAGCACCACGACCCGCACCGTCCGGCCCCGGTAGTCCCGGACGATCGCCGTTCCCGCGGGTGGTAGCCGTGGGTCCGCGGTGGCGGCGAGGGCGACCTTCTTGGCGTCCTTGGGGGTCTCCCCGAGCGTGGCCCACTTGGGCGGCGTACGCCGCACGTCGGTCGGGTTGGCGAGTTGGGCCGCTCGGACACGGGCACGTTCGGACAGGCCGCCTTCGGCGTTGGCCTGGATGCGCCACGCGATGCGGCGGAGGAGGTAAACGCGATGGCGGCTCTGAATCCGCTCGCCGAAGAGCTCGGCGTAGCGATCGTGCAGTTCGCCGATCGTCATCTTTTCCAGCGCCGCGAGGTCCTTCGAAACGGTTGTCGTCATGGGCAGGTCTCCAGATGCCCGCACCGCTAACGCGCGGTACGGTCAGACACACTGAGGCCGGCTTCCTCGCCCAGTTCAAGTTCGATGTCCGCTTCTTCTTGATGCTGCGGTGTCGGGGCGTGTGTGGCTGCTTCAACCGTGCCAACAACAAGGCCCGTCGCCTTGGCACGCCGGTGCCAGCGCATCGCGCCCGTCGCCAGTAAGGCGATCACCTCGCGGCGGCGCTGGTCGGCGGAAAGATTGGCGTCATCGTCATTGGCAACCATCGGCGGTGCTCCCGGCTCGTCGTCGGACGATTGAGGTGGCGTGGGGGCGAGAAGGCAAGGCATGTCTTCTCCCCGGCTACATACGCCACGCGGAGGCGGGCTGTCCGCACTGGGCATGTGAACGTACAACTGGTTTCGATTCGTGTGGCACCTTCGCCAGCACGCTCGCTGGAACGCCCACGCGAAGCGAGCCGATGCGTCGGCATCACACCAACCGAGTTTGCGTTCGAAATCGCCGTCGCCCCTGCCAAAACTCGCCATGTGTTGCCGACCCACGAGCTGTCGGGTCACGGCTATAACGGCGTGCCGGGTGAGACGCAGAGACTCTGAGACTTTTTGGGTTTGGACGCGTCCCCGCAGGCCAGATGCCGCGCCCCATGAGTCTCACGGCGCAAGTGAGTGAGACTTCCCGCGGTGGGGCGTGTCGAGAGACTCGGCAAAACGCGGCCCGGAAACGCAAACGCCCCGGCCTTGCGGTCGGGGCGTTCACTTCTAACGGGTGGGTCGCCCAGTTTCTGGACGACCCGGGCAATAGCGGGGGCAGGATTTGAACCTGCGACCTCCGGGTTATGAGCCCGACGAGCTACCAGGCTGCTCTACCCCGCAGTCGTGGGAGGATTGATAGGGCCGCGTGGCTTGAAAGTCAACCGGTCAGGCGATCCGCGCGCCAGATCGGCACAAGAACCCCGGCAATTCACGGGTTTTTCGCGCCGGCACCACACGCCCGCCCAAAGTGCCCGCACGCCCCGCACGCCCCGCACCGCGTCTCGCCTCGCCGGCAATTCAATCCGGCGACGACTGGACCGCTCCCACGGAGACTTCCCAGAGCCCGCCGCGGAGTTATGCAAGGCGCGTCCAGCCCGCGTTCGTGCATCCTCCACGCAATCACCTACAACGGCGCATCCAACGGCTCATCATCCGTGCTCGCCGCTCCCATGCTCTCGGCCGACCGCTTGATGACCCCGAACCACAGCAGGCAGAACAGCGGGTACGCCAGGCCAAAGACCAGCGCGATCCCGTACCCGATCAGCCCCCCGAGAGACCCCATCGACGCGGCCTGCCGGGCGTACGCCGTGTCGGGGTTCTCACGGACCCATCGTTCCATGTCCGCCTGCTGCAGGATCTGCCCGTAGATGGAAAGCGCAAACAGCGGCAGGGCGGCAACGGCGTACGCCAGGTGGAGCGTCCGCCCGATGGGGCGGCGGCCGATCGTCAGCGAGCCGGCGACGATCAGCCCCGCATTCAAGACAAAGCCAAACCCGCCCGCCACCAACTGAATCGTGTTGATGCTCATCGGGGGGTACTGGGAGGCCTGCTCGGGCGGGATCATCGACTGGCCCATGAACGCGAACCCGATGCCGCACGCCCCGCAGCAGATCATCAGCGAGCCCCACACCACGCTGATGATGCCCACGGCCTTCGGCCACGACGGGATCTCCGGGATCTCTCGCGGGCCATCGATCGGCGGAGTCATCTGCGTCATGGCCAAGCCCTCCTTGGGAACGAGCGTCTCGATCGCGGTGCGGCACGGCGGGCCGTGCGGCGGTGCTGCGTATCGCCGAGTGTACCGCCGCCGCCGGAGCATCGCCCCGATGTCTCTTTCGGGATCCCCCGCGCTCCGGCCGCTCCCCGAGCCCGGAAGGCATGCGGAGGCCGGTGGACCCGCTCACCCGACCGGGATGAGAATGCCCCGGCGGATCAGGTGCCCGATGACCGACAGCGCGCCGGACATCAGCGACCGGGGATCCCGGCCGCTCTCCTCCGCCACCGCCGCGAGGCCTTCGCCCACCGTCTCACGCCCTTCCATCCGCAGCACGAACTGCATCACCAACGGTTCGAGGACCCCGCCGAACGGGTACCCCGGATCGATCCGCGCCTCGGCCTCGAACAAACGCCATCCCTCGTCGGTCAGGCGGACGTGCTGCGACAGACGGAGGTTCTCCGAGCAGCGCAGGCGCCGGGAGAGCAGTTCCCTCTCCCCTCCGATGGACAACAGGAAATCCCGACCGGCGAACATCCTCGCCAGGTGTTCCCCGGTATACCCCGCGCCCTGCTCGGGGCTGGTGTCGTGATCGAACCACCCGGGCCGTCCGTCAGTCTTGTGCAGCGAAACAAGACCGCCCGAGATCGCCTCGATCTTCTGGGATCGCAGCGCGGCCGTCCACTCATCCAGGCGGGTCCACGACTGCTCGGTCGTCAGGTGCCGCTCGGTCTCGCTGACCCATTGCTGGGCATACTCGACGGGATCTCGCGTGTGCGTGCGAAGCACCAGCATGTCCGCCCCGGCCGGAGAACTCCACGAGGCCAGCCGGTCCTCCCACGGCGTGCCGGCCAGGTGCGCCCAGTTGCACAGCACATGCGCGAACCCCCCCGGCGCCAGGTGCTCGCCGCACCCACGGACCACCGTCTCGGTCACACCGTCCCGCTCCATCCCCCCGTCCCGGTATATGTACGTCCGCCCGGGAGAGATCACAAACGGCGGGTTGCTCACGATCAGGTCGAACACCCGTCCCTTGACCCCGGAAAAAAAATCCGTTTCGATCACCTCGACGTTGGCGATCTCGTTCAGCGCGGCGTTGAACCTCGCCATCGCCAGCGCCCGCGGGTTGCGGTCGGCCGCGATCACCCGCTCGCTGAACCGCGATGCCAGAAACGCCAGCACCCCGCATCCGCACCCCAGGTCCAGGGTCAGCCGCGACGGCCGACGGATCATCTGCATCCCCAGAGAGGCCGTGCTGCCGCCCACCCCCATCACGTAATCGGCGTACGGCTCGTGGTTGTCGCGGGGCGGACGGTCAAAGACCAGCGCCAGCCCTTCGTACGGGAGCAGGTCAAATCCGCTCACGTACTCACGACCCTCCGCGGAAGCGACCGGCGCCGCCAGGCGTGAACAGACCAGCCGATCGACCGGCAGCGGCGAGATCGCCCGCGCCAGCGCCCCCTCCGGCACGGGGACTCGCAGCAGGAACAGCCGGACGAGCGTATCGATCGGGCGGCCCCCCGACGTGCGGTCCAGCAGCACCGGGCGACCCAGCGTGCGAATCGAATCGAACGCCTTCAACCGCAGGGCGTTGACCACCCCGCTCACCGAATAGTCCGCTCCGCGCAGGGCGTCGCGCAGGCGAGCCATGTCGGCGGCGTCTTCAAACCAGGGAGGAAGGACCGGGTGGCTCGCGGGCATGCGACGACTATACCCGGGCCGACGCGGGCCAAACATGAACAGGCCCCCGTCTCCGGGGGCCTGCGCACGAAGGATGGTCGCCGTTCCCGGCCACGGGCGCCGGAGAGGGATTCAGTAACGGTAGTGGTCCGGCTTGTACGGGCCGTCGACCGGAACCCCGATGTACGAGGCCTGGTCATCGCTCAGCCGCGTCAGTTTGACGCCCAGTTTCGCAAGGTGCAGCCTCGCCACCTCCTCGTCGAGTTTCTTGGGCAGCGTGTAGACCTTCCCGGATTCGTACGTGATCCCCGACAGCGTGGGCTTGCCGTTGGCGCTGAGCCAAAGGTCCAGTTGCGCGATCGTCTGGTTCGTGAACGACGACGACATCACGAAACTCGGATGGCCCGTCGCGCACCCCAGGTTCATCAGGCGGCCCTCGGCCAGCACCAGGATCGATCGGCGGGTCGAGGGGAAAACGAACTCGTCGTACTGCGCCTTGATGTTGATCCGGGTGATCTCGCCCGAACGCTCCGCCGAGTACAGGCCCGCCATGTCGATCTCGTTGTCGAAGTGGCCGATGTTCGCCACGATCGCCTTGTCCTTCATCTTCTTCATGTGGTCGAGCGTGATGACGTTCTTATTCCCGGTCGCCGTGATGAAGATGTCCGCCGACTCGAGCACCTCGTCGAGCGTCGTGACCTGGTACCCCTCCATCACCGCCTGCAGCGCGTTGATCGGGTCGATCTCCGTCACGATCACGCGGCACCCCTGCCCGCGAAGCGCCTGGCAGCACCCCTTGCCCACGTCCCCATACCCCAGCACCACCGCCACCTTCGCCGAGAGCATCACGTCCGTCGCCCGGTTCAGCCCGTCCACCAGCGAGTGGCGGCAGCCGTACAGGTTGTCGAACTTGCTCTTGGTCGCCGAGTCGTTGACGTTGATCGCCGGGAACGCCAGTTCTCCCTTCTTCTGCATGTCGTACAGGCGGTGTACGCCCGTGGTCGTCTCTTCGCTCACGCCCTTGATGCCCGAGATGATCTTCGTCCAGTAGCCCGGGGCCGACGAAAGGCTCCGGCGAAGCACGCCCAGGATCACCCCCCATTCCTCCGGATCGCTGGCCGCGTTGAACTCCGGCACCCGGCCGGCCTTCTCGAACTCGGCACCCTTATGCACCAGCAGCGTCGCGTCACCCCCGTCGTCGAGCAGCAGGTTCGGACCATGCCCTCCCTCGAACCGGAAGATCTGCTCCGTGCACCACCAGTACTCCTCGAGCGTCTCGCCCTTCCACGCGAACACCGGCGTCCCCTTGGGAGACTCGGGTGTCCCCGCCGGCCCGACCGCGACCGCCGCCGCCGCGTGATCCTGCGTGCTGAAAATGTTGCAACTCGCCCAGCGCACCTGGGCCCCCAGGTCCACCAGCGTTTCGATCAGCACCGCCGTCTGCACCGTCATGTGCAGCGACCCGGCGATACGCGCCCCCGCCAGCGGCTTCTTGCCCTTGTATCGATCTCGCAACGCCATCAGCCCGGGCATCTCGTGCTCGGCCAGGCGGATCTCCTTGCGGCCAAGTTCGTGCTGCGAAAGATCCCTGACCTTGAAGTCGTGCCCTCCGGCGCCGGGCGTGGGGGCGGAAGAGGTGGGGGAGGTGCCGGGCCTGGCCGTGATCGTCGTCATGTCGTGCTCCGTGGGTTGTGGTCGATTGACCGCGTGCGTATTTCTGTCGTCTCGATCGTTCTTCAAAATCAGGCAAGGTGGCCATCAGGCCGTGCCTCGCTTCAGTCTTTGGCTCGCCCCGTGGCGACAAACAATCCGGGTCCTCTCGCGTCGGGCTCTCCCGCCAGTTCCCGCCGGTGGAAATCGACAAGCCCGGCCCGATCGAAGTGCGCCTCGATTTCAGGCCTGGAGAATCCCAGGTGACGGTGCCCCATCGTCCGCCGGTAGTGCTCCCGATCGTGGCGATCCATGTCCACGATCAGCACGATCCCGCCCCCGCGATCCGACCGGACCACCCGGGCCATCTCCGCCACCGCGCGGCCGGGGTCCTCGACGTGGTGGAGCACCAGCAGGCCGACGCAGGCGTCCACGTGGCGATCCGGCAGAGGGAGCGATTCGGCCGAGCCGCGCACAAACTCCACATTCCCCGCGCCCGAAAGCCTCCGGCGAGCCGAGTCCAGCATCGCCTCCGACAGGTCGATCGAGATCACCCGTTCCACGCACGGGGCCAGCAACTCCGAGGCGTTCCCAGTCCCGCACCCCACATCCGCCACCACCCAGCCCGAGTCCACCAGCGAAAGCAACGCGCGGGGCGTAAAACGATCCCCGAACAACTGCCCGCGAACGTCGTCCCACTCACCGCCGACCCGCCCGAAAAACGTCTGGCTGTCCGTCATCCGCTCCGCTAGAACCGCCCGCAGGCGGCGGGAGTCCTCGACCAGTTCCGCATGCTCCGAGAACTGCTCCCGAACGGTCACCCACAGCGCCCGGTGCCCCTCCGAGAGATCATCGAGCACCATCCGGTGCAGCGTCGCCGCCCCGTCGCTCCGCCTGGCCAGCCAGCCCCCGTCGGAAAGCGTCTTGAGGTGCCGGCTCACCGTCGATTGCGGCAATTGCACCACCTTCGCCAGTTCACCGACCGACACTTCTTCCTGCTCCAGGAGGCGCAGCAGGCGAAGGCGGATACCCTCGCTCAGGCAGGTCAAGAGATCGGTTATTGATAGGGCTCGCCTTTTATTCATCCTACTATCCGGATGAATGGTAATAAGGAGCCCGCAAGAGTCAAGTCGTGCGATCAACGGGCGGTACCGGCGGGGGCTCCCGTATCGGTCGGGGATCGTCCGAGACCCCGTTCGGTGGGCGTCAGCGCCCAGGTTGGGCCGACAATTTCGCCCAGTTCCGCGGCTCGGCGGAGGACATAGGCGTTGTTTGGCGACAGGGAATACGCCATGCGCAGACGCTGGACCTCATTCACGCGGTCACCCACGTCGGCGTAGAAACGCGCCAGGGCGACCTGGTACCGCGCGTTGAACCCGCCGTCGAGTTTCGCGGCCGTAAAAAGGGCCGCCACGGCGTCGTCGGGGTTCCCGATCTTCAACCCGTACTCCCCGAGCCGCAGGTAGTCCGCCGCCCGCCCGCGCTCGTTGACCACCTTTGTAAGGAACGCGTACAGGTATTCGTTCTCGCCGGCGTTCAGCAGCGATTCGGCCAGGGAGTCGATGTACCGCTCATCGTCCGGGGACATGTCGTACGCGACCTGGAGGTTCTGGCGGGCCTCTCGATACATGCCCATTTCGAGATATGATCGGCCCAGTTTGTAGCGGATCTCGGGGTCGCTGGGCTTGACGTCGATGTACTGCTGGTAGTGGTCCGCGGCCCCGGCAAAGTCCCCCACGTCATACCGGACATCCCCGTCCGCCCGCATCGCGTGGAGGGGCCGGTTGCCCTGGTTCGAGCACGCCAGCGCCGACACCGCGGCCACGGTGGCGGACAGCAGGATCCGGGCCGCCGGCCCGAAGCAACGCGTGGGGGCCACGTCAATCGTCGAGGTCTTCTTCACGGGATACTCCTGGCGGGGCCGGCCCCGGACGAATTCACGAAGCGCTGGCCGGGGTGCGTTCGATACAGACGGCTCTGAATGCCGTTTGGGACGGCCAGCATCCTATTCGGGCTGAACCCGACGCGAACATGAGACGGACGACCCTCCTCAGGCACGACCTCCCCAACGGCCACACCCACGCCGACTGGCTTGTGCAGACATCGGACCGGCCGGAGGCCCCGGTCTTGGCGTTCCGCCTGCGAACCAGGGTCGATCGGCCGGGTTTGGTTCTCTTCTCCGCCGAACGACTCCCCGATCATCGGGCGTTCTACCTGGACCACGCCGGGCCGGTTTCCGGGGGCCGGGGAACCGTCACTCCCATCGCCCGCGGGGTCCTTCTTGATTTCGAGGATCGGGGCGGGCGGATCAAACTTCGAGTTGACTTTGGGGGAGGGGAACGCAGGTACCGCGGGGTATCCGCATCGGGCGGCATGTGGATCTTCGAACACGAATCGTAAGCCCACCGCCCAATCGCCTGGATTCCCGTCCGGGGCGCATCGAGCGCACGCCTCCTTTGGTCCGATGATCCTGTGGCGGCCCGATGATTCCGTGGCGGTTCGAGGATTCCCCGGCGCCGCCTCGTTCGGATTCACCCGGCTCCTGAGGGAAAGAAAGGGACGCGGCTTCGTGTGCGGCCTTGCCGGCATCTTCCGCCTTGATCCAACCGCTGATGCGGGCCGCGACGCGGCGTCGATGATCGACGCGCTGAGCCACCGCGGCCCGGACGGTTCTGGGATTTGGTCCGTCCCCGGCTTTTCCGTGGGGCATCGCCGGCTGGCCATTCTCGACACGTCCCCCGCGGCGGGACAGCCGATGCTCTGGCGGCGTGATCCGTCGGGCCGGTCGGGGGCGATCGCCGCGGAGCGGGCGCGTGATCTTCCGAGCGGATCGACGGTGGCGCACGCCCTGGTTTACAACGGTGAGTTGTACAACGACGCCGAGATCCGGCATGACCTTGCCCGCCTGGGCGTCGAGTTCAGGACCCGCTCCGACACGGAGACGGTCCTGGCGGCCCTGGCCACCTGGGGAACCGGCGCGATCGACCGGTTCCGGGGGATGTACGCGCTGGCCTTCTGGGATTCCGCCTCGTCCACGCTGTTGCTGGCGAGGGACCCGCTGGGGATCAAGCCCTTGTTCACCGCCACGGCGGGGAGCGCCGACCGTGCCGAGTTCCTGTTTGCCAGCGAGACCACCGCCCTCTTACGTCATCGGGGCATGACCGCCGCGCCCGATCCGGTGGTGGTCAGTTCGTACCTGACCACGATCCGTACGAC
Organism: Phycisphaeraceae bacterium; assembly: GCA_019636515.1. Classification (GTDB taxonomy): domain Bacteria; phylum Planctomycetota; class Phycisphaerae; order Phycisphaerales; family UBA1924; genus JAEUJB01. The sequence goes on from JAHBXI010000001.1 coordinate 15,210, forward strand.
ACTGGGCGCCCGGACCCTGTACGAGGGTGTGCGCCTCGTGGATCCCGGGCACGTGCTGACGATCCGTCGCGGGGGCGGGACCTTTGATATCCGCGTATCCACGTCCGCATCGACGGTTTCCGCGGGATCCTCGCGAGACGGCCCGGCGTCGGGCCGTTCGGTGCGTGACGGCGTGGAGGACTCGGTGCGGCGTCACCTGCGGTCGGATGTGCCCTTGTGCTGCCTGCTCTCGGGCGGGCTTGACAGTTCCATCATCGCCTCGGTCGGGCGGTCGCATTCTCCCGAGGGATTGAACACGTATTGCTGCGGGGCGGACGAGGCCTCCGGGGGATCCGATGACTTTGCCATGGCCCGGCTCATGGCCGAGCGGCTTGGATCCCGGCACGTCGAGGTCCGCGTGACGCGGAGTCTTTTTCGAGAGCGTTGGGAGGGGATGGTCGAACGCCTGGGCGTGCCTCTCAGCACGCCCAACGAGGTGGCGATCAACGAGGTGGCCCGTCACCTGGCGGCCGACGGGTACCGCGTGGCGCTGAGCGGCGAGGGGGCTGATGAACTCTTCGGAGGCTACGAGGCGGTGATGCAGGCGTGCGCGGGCCACCTCTCGGGGAGCGACGACGGGTCGTGGCGGCGCACCGGCGGGGCATTTCATTTGGGCCTGGCGTCGTGGGTCCCGGTCGAAGCCAAGGACACGGTGCTGGTCCCCGGCATGATCGAGGCGGGGGAGCATGATGAGGCGCTGCGGGCCCGGTACGACGCCGTGTTTGAGCGAGCGTGCGACGGCCTGCCGGATGACCAAGGCCTGCACGCGCACCTTCGGTTTCAGAGGGCGGTGAACCTCCACGGGCTGCTCCTGAGGCTCGACCAGGCGACGATGCTCGAGTCGGTCGAGGGGCGAACGCCGTTCGCGGACATCGCCGTCGCCGGTCTGGCGGACGCGCTCCCGTCCATCCGTCTCTACACGCCCGCGGTCAACGGCGAGCCGACCACGATGAACGCCAAGATCTGCCTGCGGGAGTCCTTCGCGTCGGACCTGCCCGAGGCGATCGTCCGCCGCCCGAAGGCCAGTTTCCCGCTGCCTTTTCAGGAGTGGGTCCAGGACATGGCCGGCGTGGTCCAGCAGACCCCGGCGGGGCGTGAGTGGTTCACTCCCGCGTCGGTCGCGGCCGTGACGCGGCACGCGAGCCGCGCGTGGTCGTTCGCATGGCCGATGATCAACCTGGCGATCTGGAGCCGGCGATTCGCGTGACGCGTTCCCCCGGCCTCAGTGCCCGAACAGGTTCTTGTCCCCGAAGTAGCCGCTTTTTTCGAAGTGCGCCAGCGCCTCGTCCACGCCGGAGAAGATCTTGGTCGCGGTTTCGGTGATGAACGGGGAGGGGCTCTTGCGGGGCTTCCACACGACGTAGACCTCCTTGGTGTGCTCGAACGCGTGGTGCAGTTCGCGTTCGACCCCGGAGGAAAGCCCCGGGATGCCGCCGGGCAGTTCGGGTATGTAACTCACGATCATGTCGGACTGGTCAACGAGTTTGAAATCTCGCATGTAGATCTGCCCGTCGATGTCGCCGGCGATGTCCAGGACCTCCCGGACCTTGACCTTGACGGGCCGTGCCTGGGCCGCGGTGCTCCCGCCGTACGCGTGCGGGGCCACGACGAGGATGTCCTGGCCCTCCCGCGCCGCGGCGATCGCCCGCTCGAGCAGCAGTTTCTCGTCCACGTCTCCGGGGTCGAAGGTGATGAAATGCTTGGCCAGTTCCGCGCGGAAGCGGTCGATCTCCGCGAGCACGTCGGGCATATCGACCACGTGGCTCATGGGAAAACTCGGGTACACCTTGCGCATGTCCGGGCGGCAGATCAGGCGGAACATGGTCCGCGTGGACATCTGGTGGCGTCCGCGGGCCATGATGTAGAACCTCGACCCGGGGATCGACTTGCTGAGCAGTTCGGTCGCGAGGATTTCCTCCTCGCGCCAGACCATGCAGTCCTTGAGCGTGGCGTCGATCTCGTGCTCCCGGTGCAGGCGCTCGTGGACCACCTCGATGTTGTCCACCAGGCAGATGAACAACTCGGGGTTGAGTTTCTCCACCTGGTCGTAGTCGAACGCGCTGAACAGCCCGTGGCGCCAGCGGAACGTCGCGTGGGTGTTGACGATGATGTTCCGGTGGTCGCGGCTTTCGGTGATGACGTCCTTGAACGCGGCACGCCGCAGCGAATTCAGGCGGGAGATGGGCAGGTCCAGGATCTTCCCCGGCCGCACGTCGGGCGCCTCCCGGTACATCAGGTCGCCCACGTGGTACACCTCGACGGCTTCTCCCTGCTGGCCCGCAAACTGCGCGACCGCGTCCAGGTAAGGCTTCTTCTCCATGCCGATCTGGCCGGTCACGATGGCTCGCATGTCGCTTTCCTCGGCCCCGGAAAACCGGGACGGCGTTCACTCGTCTCTGACTTGGCGCCATCGTAGGGCCGACACCCGCGGAACCAATCCACGCGGGAGCGGGGATGCGCCCGCCTCGGGAGGTCGCCCCGTGAGCCGACTCCCGCGTACCAATGCCGATTTGAGCGAGGTTCGTCGCCCTCTTCGATGACCGGATACGAAAAAGGCCCCTCCGCTCTCGCGGAAGGGCCCAAGACCCCGTGACTCCCAAGCGCCACGAGATCCCCCCACGTGCCCCACGTTCCCCCACATGCCCCACGTTCCCCCACATGCCCCACGTTCCCCCACATGCCTCAACGGCCCCCCACGGACCGGCGAGGCCCCCCACGGACCCCACGGGCGGCCGCGAGTCTCTCCGTCTCGGGGCTTTCCTTCGTACTCCGAGCGGTGGGGGTGTCGCGGGGCCAGGTCCCGACCTGCCGCGTTGCACCGGCTCTCTCCATCCGGTGCCGCCGCGTGCGGCGGGGCGTGACTCATCTCCAGGATCCCTTCCCAGGCCCTGGCGGTTCGTGGCGCATGTCCCGGGCGTCTCCCTCCGTGGCCCGGTGAAGCCGGAATTCTCTCGGCCCCAGGCGTGACGCGCGCCGTCCTCCCAATGGTACGTGTCTATCGGCGGAAAGATTCGCGGCCGCGTGCAAAAAGGCCTAGAAAAACAGATGTAATTCAGCAAGGACGGTGGATTGAATGTGTAATGTTGCGAACGCCTCGGGCGATTATGCACACCGCCGATCGGCTCCCTCCAGTCGGTGTGGATAACTCCCAATCGCATGGAATCGACGGCCGCTCGGGGCTTTTTCAAGCGGCCCGGGCGGTCGGCCGCACGCGGATTCTCCACATCATCCGGGGAGGTTCCGACGGCACGCCGCCAGCGCTTCACGCAGGGCGGATCGTTCGAGCATCCCGGCCCGCACCGCCGTCAGGCCAAGCGCCCGGCACGCCTCCGAAAGCGTGGCGGGCGGGCCTCCCGACCACCCGTACCGCGCGGCGAGGATGTTCGCGTGAGTTGTGGTGAGGCTGCCCAGAATCCCCCGCAGACGTTCATCCGGCTCCAGGAACGCCTGCCAGGGGTTCAGGTGGCGAGTCCAGTCCGCCATCGGGATGTCAAAGGTGAAAACGGCCGTCGCCCTTCGAGGCGGCGCCAGTGCCGCTTCGCGGTGTGCCCACCGCGCCGCCTCTCGCGTGAGTGCCACGCTGACCGATCCGGCGAAACTTGCCCCGGTGGCCGAGGCGCGGAACGGATCGAAGGCGTCCACGGCTTCCGACACGGACCGCAGGGATGCCGCCACGAGAGCGGCGATCTCCGCCGGGCGGCGTCCGCCGAACGCCACGCCAAGCCTTCCTTCCAGGATCTGGAGCATCAGGGGAGTCTGCGCGCGCACGAGTTCGGCCTTCAGCCGAGATGCCCATCGGAGGTCTGTTTCCACGGCGTCGATCGCGCTTGCCGGAGGGTGAAGGCGATCCACGGCGCCAAGGCCGCGGCCGGCTCGCCAGAGCAAGAACCGGTACGCCACACCCCGCGCCATCTCCTCGGCCTTGACCGGGACAACCCTTGCCCGGGCGGCCTGCAGGAAGCGGCTGAGGTCCCGCTCGGCGCCGCGGCCCAGCCCTTCTCGCGCCGGGGGGGTGCCAAGCAGCGACCTCGCCGCGTCTGAACGCTCGAACGTCGGGCTTGTCGCACCCTCAAGCGCGGAGGTGATCGACGTCAGAGCCGCGAGTCGCTCGAGAAGGGTGGCCCGAACAACCGCCTGGCGATTACGTCCCAGACGCCGGCCCACCGGCCCCGGCTCGATCCCTCTTCGCCAGGCCCGGTACGCGAGCCGTCGCTCGCGTCGAGTCATGGCGATGCGGGATCGCCAGGTGGTGGCCGGGCGTCGGCCCTTGCCGCCATGGGTGGCGGCTCGGCGCTGCTCGGCGCGGATCAGCACCTGCCGGATCGTCTCCAGGCTTCGTCCGAGTCGGTGGGCGAGCCTGGCGGCGGCCTGGTTGAGCGATACCCCGTGGCGGCGTCGGTACCGATCCGCGAGGCGAGCGATGCGATCCCGCGTCCGGGCGTCCATGCGCGAGTAGGACCGAGCCTTGTCAAGCCTTCCCAGGTGGGTGGCTCGGTAGGCTTCGGCGCCCGCCGATCGGACGACAACGCGCGACCGCCCCCCCGCGACGCGGACACGGCGAGCGATGAGCCCCTCGCGGCGGCATCGGTCGATGGTCCTGCGGCTGACTCCCCACGCCAGGGCGAGATCGTCCACGCTGACGAAGCCATCGGGCAAGTCGGAATCCTCGAGCACGGCCGCTTCGCACAGGTGCTCCACGAAGGCCGAGAGTTGGCTTAGGAGCGCGCGGCCCGCGACGAAAGAGGGCATCGACGCGGCGTCGTCGGAGCGGTACTTCGTGACGCGAAAGACGATCCACTCGTTGGGGTACGTGCCCTGCGGATCGACCTGGGCCGCGAGGGACTCGCACCGATCGATCGCCCGGAGGATCGCTTCGCGCGGGGCGTAGCGCAACTGTCGTGTAAGGTCGAGCAGGACGTTGAGCGTGAGGCTCGCCCGGCGCGGCATGGTCTGGTGCCCGGCCCTGGGCGGTCGGCGCCCGGGCCTCGATGCTTTCAGGGAACCGCGGTCCGAGCGTGGTCGTCGGACCACCTCGCCGGCTCCGGCCGGCACAAGTCGGCCCTGGCGGCGTGCGAGAGAAACAGGTTCACCGCCTCGCGTTCCCGATCTCCGACGCAAAATCGCAGATGCTCGGTCAGGTACGAGCGAGCCAGGTCCGCCGGCCAGCGGTGGTCGGCGGATCTGTTCGCGATGATCCAGTCGAGCCTTGTCAGGTTGTGGCGCACCTGCCGATCGAGCAGGGCGGCGGCGGTTCGGAGCCTCGGGCCGCTGTCGGGGTCGTCCCAGGCGTCCGAGCGGCACATCCACGTCGCGTAGACGAAGGGAAGCCCGGTCAGTTCCTTCCACGCGGATCCCAGGTCCATCTGGTGCGGGTAGCGGACGGCCGGGGGAGAATCCGTCACGACCTTATCCCCGATGAGCAGCATCGCGTCGGGCCAGTTGGCCTCCTGGCCGCCGTCGGCGACGCGCTCCCGGGCGTCGAACGAGACGAACTCCGGCAAGAGGCCGTGGACCATGTCGAGCAGGACCCGGCACAGCGCCACGGAGGTCCGGCTGTCCGTGTCGGCGTGAACCGTCCGGACCTGGTTGATCGGGGTTCGGGAGTAGAGCCGCACGGTCAAGGTCGGCCCGTCGCAGCCGATCATGCCCGCGGGGATGAGGGTCATTCCGACGCTCGACGAGGCCGCGTCGATGATCGAAGCCAGGCCGATGTCGGCCTCGCCCGTGGCCACCATCCCGGCGATCTTCGAGGGCACGGCGGTCTGGACGCGTACGCCGGCGGTCTTGTCGAGCCCCTCGATCAGGGGGACCGTGTTCAGGTAACGGACGGCGGCGATGCGAACGCTGAACATACGGGGATTCTTGACCGCCGGGAGCACCCGGGCGAGGCGGCGCGGGCCGGTGGTCCCGGGACGAATCAAGCCGCGTCTTCGGGGCGACGATCCGAGGCCCGCCCGATCAGCAGGCGAGTCAGCATGTCCTGGACGTGCGAGCCGGAGGCGTCCATGCCCTGGCCCTCGACCCTGAGCGCGCTGAGCGACCCGTAGCCCAGCCCGATGTGGATCAGCAGCCAGGCGATCAGTTCTCCGCTGTAGCGGCTGGTGACCTTGTGGTCCGCCTGCGCGCGCTCGATTTCGCGGCGCAAAAACCCGTGCAGGTTCCGGAACGTGGTGGTGATGGCATCGTGGATGGGCGTGTCGTCGACCTCGGTGATCGCCTGGAGTAGCACGAGGTAGTCGTGGCGGCCCTCGGGCGTCACCATGGGATTGTCTCCGAGCAGCCGCTTGAGGCGCTCGGCCGCGTCCGCCGCGCCCGCGAGGTGGTGTTCCCACGTCTCGATCGTCCGCTGCCCGGCCCGCACGATCAGGGCGACGAACAGGTCCCGTTTGGAATCAAAATGCCGGTACAAAATGGGCTCGGTCACCCCGGCCGCCCGTGCCAGTTCGGCGGTGGTCGCCCTGGCGTACCCGTGCCGGGCGAACAACTCCGCCGCCCGGTCGAGCAACTGTTCCTTTCGCTGGGCTGCGGGGAGGCGTGTCACGGAAACAGTCTAGCAAGGGCTAACTACGGCGGCACCTCTCGGCGAGCCAAAGACCCGACCCCGATTCGTCCCCGCCGCCCGCATATTCAAGGATGGCCGTTCGATGCGTCGATCCCACTGCCGTGCCTGACGATGCGCTCCGAGAACAACTCGTCCTTGTCGGGGGCGGCGGTCATGCCCTGGTCGTTGCCGAGTCGGCTCGTTCGGCCGGCTGGCGGGTCCGAGGGTTTCTCGATGATGCCCCTTCCCCGGTGGCGGCTTCGCGGGCGGGCTTGGAGAGGATCGGCTCACTCCGGGATGGATTCAAGGACGTGGCGGGCATCATCGCCGTGGGTCATGGAGCGTTGCGCCGCTGGCTGATCGATCACCCCGGCGTGCCGCGATGGGCGGTGATCATCGCTCCCGGGGCGCACGTCTGCGGGACGGCGTCCCTGGGGCCGGGGGTTTTCGTGGCTCCGGGGGCGGTCGTGCATTCGTGGGCGGTGGTGGGTCCGCACGCGATCATCAACACGTCGGCCATCGTCGAGCACGAGTGCGTGGTGGGGGAGAATGTTCATGTGGCGCCCGGGGCGGTGATCGGCGGGAACGCGTCGATCGGATGCGACGCGCTGGTGGGCCTGGGCGCGGTGGTGCTGCCCGGGGTGAGCATCGGGGAACGGTGCGTGGTGGGGGCCGGGGCGGTGGTGACGCGTGATGTAGCGGCGGGTCAGACGGTGGCGGGCGTACCGGCGAGGGCCTGGCCCGTCGAGCCCGTGCGGGCCGGTTGACCGGGATCAGAACGGGATGTCGATCGAGAAGGTGAAGACCCGCTCCCGGTCGCCGTAGTACTTCACGAGCGGGAAGCCAAAGTCAAACGCCAGCGGCGCGGGGCTGAGGCCGGGGATGTACACACGGACGCCGAATCCCGCCGAGACGCGATACTGGTCGAATCCCGGGTCGTTGGTCACCGTGCCGCTGTCGATGAAGCCCACCACCGCGACCACCTCCGACCACAAGGGCTGGAGGATCTCCGTTCCGAAGAAGAACGACCACGTACCGCCGACGGGATCATCCCCGAGCGTCTTGGTGTCGTTGCGGATGCCCTTGGGGGAGATGGTTCGGTAGTTGAACCCCCGGAAGGACTGCCCGCCGAGGTAGAAGCGTTCGTACACGGGGGCCTCGTCGGGTCCCTGCGGGATGTACCCGGCGGAGGTCTTGAAACTCAGAACGGTCTTGTCTCCCAGGAATCCCTCGCTGACGGTGAGGAAGATCTGGTGCTGGGCCTTGAGCGTGGTGAAGGTGAAGTCGCCCCCGAGCGCCCCGGCCTGCTCGGCGAGCATTTCGATCCTGGTTCCCTTCGTCGGCCGTATGAAATCGTCCACGCTGGTTCGTGTCAGCGACAGACCGACGGACGTGAGGATGTTCTGGTCGGCGACTTCCCAGTAGTCCACGGGGCTTCCCGCGTCGATGTCGCTGAGGTTGATGGACTCGATGCGGATGGGGAGGGACCCGACCCATCGCGTGCCGAACCGGCGTCCGAAACTGGCGCGTCCCCCGTACCGCTCCTCGTCGTATTCGTCGTAGTCTCGCTTGCGGAAAAAGAGGGTTCCCGACGCCGAGTAGTCGGACTCGAAGAGGTACGGCTCGGTCAGCGAGATGGTGTAGAGTTGGACCTCGGTTCCGGGCAGCGCTTCCATCTTGAACGTCTGGCCGGCCCCCCGGAAGGCCCTGCCCGAGGCGAACTCCCCGAACGAGTCGGGCCAGTCCGTCACGTCGAAGTTGCGCTGCTCGAGCGCGATCCGGCCGCCGAAGCCGTCGTCCGACCCGACCGACACGCCGAAGGTGAACGAGCCGGTGTTGGTTTCCGTGATCTCGGCGATCACGTCCCGGTACTCGGGGTCCTCGGGGTCGGGCGCCTGGATCGTGATCTTGACGGAGCCGGGCTGGAAGAGCCGCAGGCGATCCAGCCGCTTTCGGCTTTCCTGGATGGCGGTCGAATCCAGGGGCTTGTCGGGCTCGACCTCGATGTGACGGCGGATGACCTCGTGGCGCGTCAGTTCGTTGCCGATGATCTCCACCACCCCGGTTTTGTACTGGCGACCCTCGACGATCCGAAGCAGCATGTCAACCTGGGGGCTCTCGGGATCGCGCAGTTCGCGGGAGGTCAGCAGGACGGGGATCGCCCCCCGGTCGGGGTCGTCGAACACGTACCCGAGTTTCCCGTAGGCCTCGCGTATCGCGTCGAAACTCTTGCGCATCTTGTCCTGGCTGTAGACATCCCCGGGCTTGAGGAGCATCATCCCGCGCAACTGCTCGACGGAGAATTGCCCGGGAGGAAAGACCGCGAATTCCCCCGCCCCGAGTTGCAGCACCGTCTCCCCGGGGGCGGCCTGGCGGTTGGCTTCCTCGGCCGTGTCGAAGGTCCGTGCCAGCCGTGGGAAGTACACCTGGAGCGACCGCAGGGTGTAGACGCGGCCCTCGTCGATCACGAACGTCACGATCGCCTCTCGGCCGTTGGGCGAGGTGCGGACGATCCGGTCCACGCGGACGTCCAGGTACCCTCGGTCCCTGTAGAAATCCACCAGGGCCGAGACGTCCGTGTCGAGCATGTTGTCGTCGAGCGGCCCGCGGCGGAAGATCGGCCAGGCCTCCTTGGTCTTGATCTGCGAGCGAAGTTCGCGCGGCGTGAACGAGTTGTTCCCCTCGAAGCGGATGTCCATCACCTTCACGCGCTCGCCCTCGCGAACCTTGAACAGCACGATCTCCTGCTCTTCAAGGGCCTTTTCGTCCACCGTACACTCGGCGAGGTAGAAGCCCTTGTCCCGGTACAGGTCCTTGATTCTCCGGCACGCCCGGTCGAGTTGGTACCGGTCCACCGGCGTGCCGATCAGGATCGAAACCACCTTGACGATGTCCTGGTCGGAGAGTTCCTTGTTGCCCACCGACTGGACGTCCCGAACGATCGGCTGCAACGCGACCGTGATGTACAGGATGATCGAACCGTCGGTCTGCAACGCGGCCCGCAGGTCCACCTGCCGGTACCGGCCGCGGCGGTTCAGACGCTCGATGTCGCCCGTGATCGTCCGCTGCACGTACTCGGAGCCCGCCCGCGTCCGGATCGTGTTCTCGATGTCGCGGCGGTCGGCCGCATCGAGGGGAACAAACTCACCCGGGCGGTCGTGGCCCGCCGGCCGCAGCATCGTGATCTCCCGGATGAGGCGGCCCTCGTAGATTTCGAGTTCGCGTGGAGGGGGCGTCGTCGGACCGGCCTCGCGCGGCGGGTCTTCGAACGACATCGGATCCTCGTCCGGGGGATCGGCTTGCCCCGCCGCCCACGCCGCGGCCGCCGCGAGCAGCGCCATCCCGAATACCAGGCCGCCTTGACGTCCCGGGAATCGGTGGCCCGGGAATCGGTGGCCCGGGAATCGGTGGCCCGGGAATCGGTGGGTAGTTTCTTGAGGTGGATGCGCGGGCGGGTGCGTCACGGGACCGGGACAATACTCTCCCGGACCGAAGGATACAAACCGCCTCTCCCGGCGAAGGTCGGGTCCAGGCGTGGCCGCGGGCTCCCAAGGCGGGTACGCTTGCCCTCTTCGCGTCGGTGCCGGCCGACCTCGGACAACAGGAACGGTCGGTCAGGGCTGTCCTCCGGGGCTGCCTCGCTTTCGGAACCGCCTCAGGGGCTTGGGTTCGGAGGGTTTGGCGACAAGGGTTTGGCGATAAGGGTTTGGTGACAAGGGTTTGGTGACAAGGGTTTGGCGACAAGGGACTCAGGAGGGGATGCTCCGTGGATATGTTTGTTCGCCCGGCCCGTCGCGGCGCCGTCGTCATGGCCGCCGTTTTGTCGATGACCGGCGGGATGCTGCTGGCGTGGAATCTGGTTCGACCCGCCGCGCTGGCCGGGGCGTCGACGCTCGAACTGCTGATCGTCATCGGCTTGCTGGTGCTGCCCGCCGCGGCGATCGGGGCCTGGCAGGCCGATCGCGTCGCCACCGCGCAATCGCCGGCCGTTCGAGCCGGCGATGATGATTGAACTCCCGGCCTTGGGGAGAGCCGCCCCGCCGCCTGTCGGTTGTTCGCATGACTCGCCGGAGCCGCTACAGTCGAAATCGACATGACACGGCGGCCACCGACAGTTTCACGAGCGGGTGTCCAGCGTCTTGGAAAGATCCGCGCGCACGGCGCGGCGGTGTCGCCGCCCGTCGAGGCCGACCGTGACCTGAACACCGACGCGGGGTGCCTGACGTACCTCGACGGTCTGGTCAACGTCGAGCGAGCCCGGCTGAAATCCGCCGACCCGGAGATTTTTAAACTCGACCGGATGCGGGCGCTGCTTGACGTGCTTGGAAGCCCGCACCAGCAGATCCGCTGCGTGCATGTCGCCGGCAGCAAGGGCAAGGGCAGCACCTGCCACATGATTTCCGCCGCCCTGGAAGGGTGCGGCCTGACGGTCGGGTTGTACACCAGCCCCCACCTGGTCGATGTACGCGAGCGTGTTCAGATCAACCACCGGCCGATCTCCCCGGCGGCGTTCACCGAGGCCATCGCCCGCGTCGCCGCCGCCTCCGATCAGGTCGCCCAGGCGTTCGGGAACGCCACGTACTTCGAGCACCTGACCGCGGCCGCCTTCCTCTACTTTGCCGAGCAGGCCGTCGACCTGGCCGTGATCGAAGTCGGCCTGGGTGGAAGGCTTGATTCGACCAACGTTGTGGTTCCGGAGGTCTGCGTCGTCACGGCCATCCAACTCGAGCACACCCACCTCCTGGGCGACTCGCTGGAGGCCATCGCCAGGGAGAAGGCGGGGATCTTCAAGCCCGACGTTCCGGCCGTCACCTGCCAGCAGGCCTCGCCTTCCGTCCTGGCCGCGATACGGGAGGTCGCATCCGACGTCGGCGCGACCCTTGAGGTACTGGGCGAGACCATCGATTTCTCCTGCCGCTTTGAGGCCAATCAGGAACTCGGTCCGCACGCCCGGGTCGTTCTGACCACCGCCGGATCGAACTTTGAGCACATCGCCGTCCCGCTTCGCGGCGAACACCAGTCGATCAACTGCGGGCTGGCGCTCGCGGTGGTCGACAAACTCCGGGGCCGCGGTTTTCGGCTCCCCGACCGTGAGGTTGTCCAGGGCCTTGCCCGGACGCGCAACCCCGGCCGCATGGAGCAGGTCTGGTCGTCGCCGCGGGTGATCATCGACGGGGCGCACAACCCCGAGTCCGTGGGGGGGGTGATGAAGGCGCTGGGGGCTCACCTGAGGTACGACTCGCTGGTCGTGATCTTCGGGTGTGCCGCGGACAAGAACATCCTGGGCATGCTCTCCAGGATCGCGTCGGGAGCGGACAAGGTGATCTTCACCCGCGCCGAGAACAACGCTCGGGCCGCCGATCCCCGCGACCTTCAACGCCGGTTCGCGGAGGTCAGCCACAAAATGTCACTGACCGCCCCGACGCTCAAGGACGCGATCAACCTGGCCGCGCGCGCCGTCGGCCGCGATGACCTGATCTGCATCACCGGATCGTTCTATATCGCCGGAGAGGCCCGGAGACTCTTTGAAGCACGCGCCCGCATGGGGTCGTGAGTCAGGTGGGGTCGTGAGTCAGGTGGGGTCGTGAGTCAGGACCGCGAGTCGCCCGCAACGGATGCGGGCGAGGCGAGGCTCAGGCACCACTTCGGCCCGACCAGTCGCTGCGAACCGACCATGACCGCCCGGCCGTGGCGGCCGACAGGGCGCATGGCGGACCACGGGATGCTCGCCTTCCTGGCGCCCATCGTTCTCCAGATCGATAGCGGGGTGAGGTGCAGGTACGAGTCGTCGGCGGCGACGTGGATACTCCCGCCCATGTTCACGATGCCCAGCCCAAAACTCTGGAAGCGGCGGTGTACGGCATCTTGGGCGGGCGTGCGAGGCGGGTACGGGGCGAGCATCGGGTTCCACAACCATCGGAACGCCGCCCAGGCGGTGAACGCCGTGTACGCGACGATGGCGATGAACAAGGCGAGGCCCACCGCCGGATGCGAATGGCCCAGGCCCCAGATCATCGAGACCACCGCGGCCGCCGCCGCGGCCGTGGAAACGAAAAAGGCCGACACGAAACGCAGGATTGATGGCCGATTGTCGTTCGTCCCGCCGTGCATCGGGTCATCATACAGGCCCCGTCGCGGGCGCGTGGCGCACGTTCCGGACGAGGCAACCGTCCCGGGTCCGTACGCGCGGGCGGTGTATGATCTTCGCCTTTCCGGCCGTGATTTCGCCACGTGGGCGAGCCTCCCGCGGCCGGTCGGCCACGGACTCCGACCATGACCGAAGAGCCCTCCAACAAGCCGCCGACCGGCGACGCCGAGTTTCCCCACCGCTACAACGCCGAACTGGCCGGGAGCATCGAATCGTCGTGGCAGGATCACTGGGAGCGTCACGGCACGTTCATGGCGCCCAACCCCGGGGAGTCGGGCTTCGATCCTTCCCGCTCCAAGAAGTTCATTCTCGACATGTTCCCATACCCAAGCGGAGTCGGCCTGCACGTGGGCCATCCGCTGGGCTACATCGCCACGGACATCCACGCGCGGCACCTCCGCATGCGTGGTCACAACGTCCTGCACGCGATGGGGTTCGACGCCTTTGGCCTGCCCGCCGAGCAGTACGCCGTTCAGACCGGCCAGCACCCCAGGATCACCACCGACCGCAACATCGCCACCATGAAGTCGCAGTTGCGAAGACTTGGCCTGGCGCACGATCCCCGCCGCGGTGTCAGCACCACCGATCCCGACTATTACCGCTGGACGCAGTGGATCTTTCTCCAGATCTACAACTCGTGGTACGACGGTGATGATGACCGCGATCCGGACGCCCCGCCGCGCGGCCGGGCCAGGCCCATCCAGGACTTGCTCGCGGCGTTCGAGCGCGAGGAGAGGCCGACCTCGTCGGGCAAGCCGTGGTCCGCGATGACCCGCGATGAGCAAGACGACGAGGTTGATCGGCACCGGCTGGCCTTCTGCGCCGAGGTCCCCGTCAACTGGTGCCCGATGCTCGGCACCGTCCTGGCCAACGAGGAGGTCACCGCCGACGGCCGATCCGAGCGTGGCAACTACCCGGTGTACAAGCGCCCGCTGAAGCAATGGATCATGCGTATCACCGCGTACGCGCGCCGCCTGCTGGCGGACCTGGACCCGCTCGACTGGCCCGAGCCCATCAAGTTGATGCAACGCCACTGGATCGGCCGCAGCCAGGGGGCGCGCGTGACCTTTCGGACGGTTCCCGGTGCCGCGGGCGGCGTGACGCGTGAGATCCCCGTGTTTACCACGCGGCCCGACACGCTCTTTGGGGCGACGTACATGGTGCTTTCCCCCGAGCACCCGCTGGTGGATGAGATCGCCGGGGCGGACTGGTCCTTTGACGGGAGGCCGTCGCCGCGGGCATGGCGGGGGAACTTCAAGGGCACGCCCGCCGACGGGTTTGCCTCCCCGCGCGAGGCGGTGGCGGCGTACCGGGCGTATGCCCAGTCGCGTTCGGAGGTGCAGCGGGCCGAGGCGAAGGAAAAGACCGGCGTGTACATAGGGGCCGTCGCGGTTAATCCGGTGACGTCGCGGCCTGTTCCCATCTTCATCGCCGATTACGTGCTGATGGGGTACGGGACAGGGGCGATCATGGCGGTCCCCGCGCACGACACGCGGGACTTTGAGTTTGCGAGGTCGCTTGAACTGCCTATCCGTGACGTCGTGTACCCGCGTCCGATCGCGGCCATGGTGTACTTCTGCGATCACGCGTTCCCCGACGGGTCGGTGCCGCCCGGCTGGCGAGATGATCTGGCCGCGATGCTCGGCCTGGTCGCGACCGATCCGGGGATGCCCTTCGCGGACGCGCTGGAAAGGGCCAGGACGCGGCCGTCGGGAGAAAAGGCCAAGTTCGATCTGCAGGGGGCAAGCCAGGCCGTATGGCTTGAAACGATCGGCGAGTTTTCGGCGGGTTCACCGGAAGAACTTCGCCGGCGGTTTGCCGAGGGGCGGTACTGCGAAACCTCCGGGGAGGCCTTCACCGGGTCGGGCGTGTGCGTGCATTCCACGTCCGACGCGCTGTCCATCGACGGGCTTTCCACGTCCGACGCGAAGGCCGCCACCATCCGTTTCCTTGAGCGAACCGGGCTGGGGTCGGCCTCGGTCTCGTACAAACTCCGGGATTGGCTCTTCAGCCGTCAGCGTTACTGGGGTGAGCCGTTTCCGATTGTCTACGACGACCATGGCCGGCCGCGGGCACTTCCCGAGTCGCACCTGCCCGTGCGGCTCCCCGACCTCGATAATTTCCAGCCCGAATCCTCCGACGATCCCGAGGCGCCGCCCCGCCCGCCGCTGGCCCGTGCCCGCGACTGGATGTCGGTGACTCTTGACCTGGGCGATGGTCCGAAGGTCTACACCCGGGAGACCAACACGATGCCCAACTGGGCGGGGTCGTGCTGGTATTACCTCCGCTACCTGGATCCGGAGAATGCCCAGGCGTTTGTCTCTCCCGCCGCCGATGCGTACTGGATGGCCGGCTCGGCCCCGCGGACGCCCCCGGGCACTCCCGGCGTGCCAGGCCGGCTTGGAGGGGTTGACCTGTACGTCGGCGGGGTCGAGCACGCCGTCCTGCACCTGTTGTACGCCCGGTTCTGGCACAAGATCCTGTACGACCTGGGGCACCTCTCCACGCCCGAGCCCTTCCAGAGGCTGTTCAACCAGGGGTACATCCAGGCCGCCGCCTACACCGACCAGCGCGGCGTGTACGTCGAGGCCTCGGAGGTCGAGGAGCGTGACGGGCACTTTTACCACCAGGGCCGGCCCGTGACCCGGGAATACGGGAAGATGGGCAAGTCGCTCAAAAACGCCGTCGCCCCGGACGACATCTGCCGGGAGTACGGCTGCGACACCCTGCGTCTGTACGAGATGTCGATGGGGCCGCTCGACGCGAGCAAGCCCTGGAACACCCGCGACATCGTCGGGGGATTCCGGTTCCTCCAGCGGGTGTGGAGAAACCTGATCGACGAGAAAACCGGGGAGTCCCGCGTGTCCGACGACGCGTGCGACCAGGGCACTCTCCGCCACCTGCACAAGACGCTGATCGGGGTCCGCCGCGACATGGAGACCCTGGGCTTGAACACGGCGATCTCCAAACTCATCGAGTTCAACAACCACCTGGCCACGCTCCCCGCGGTCCCGATGGAGGCGGCCCGTGCCCTGATCCTCCTGCTGGCCCCCCTCACCCCGCATGTCGCCGAAGAACTGTTCCATCGCGTGGTACGCCGCGGCGAAGGGGAACGCCGCTCGATCGCGTACGAGACCATCCCCGACGGCGACCCCACCCTGGCCGCCGACGACACCATCGAGATACCCGTCCAGGTCAACGGCAAGGTGCGCACTCGGCTCAACGTCCCGGTCGGCGCCGGCGCCGACGCGATTGAACAGGCCGCGCTGGCCGATGAGCGCGTCCTCGAATGCATCGCCGGGAAAGCGGTCCGCAAGGTCATCGTCGTCCCGGGACGCATGGTCAACCTCGTGGTTGGCTGAAAGGAACCGGATGGTCCCCCGCGCCACGATCCGCAAGCAGGTCCGTGCCCGGGGTGTCGGCCTGTTCACCGCCGCGCCCTGTTCCGTCTGCCTGCGGCCGCGCCGTGATGCCCCGGGAATCCGGCTGCGTCGTGTTGATGCGTCCCTTTCCGAATCCGACCGAGCCTGGTTCGAGGCCTCGATCGACAACCTCCGCGCGCTGCCCGGCCTCTCCGGACGGCACACCGTCCTGGGGCCATCCCCGCAAGGCCCCCACGCCGCGACCACCGAACACCTGCTCTCGGCGCTCGCCGGTCTTGGGATTACCGACGCCCAGGTCGAGATCGACGGCCCGGAGATCCCCATGTTCGACGGTTCCTCCGAGCCGTTCTGCCGACTCATCGAGGATGCCGGCATCGAACCAGTCCATGACGGGTTGTCGCCGCTGAAGATCCGTGAGCGCCTCTCGGTTGAAGGGCCTGGTGGAGCCAGTATCGTCGCCCAGCCGCGGGAGCATCCCGGCGGCTCGTTCACGTACCGCCTCGACTATGGCGGCGTTCCCGGCGCCGAAGGGATCGCGCCAGCCACGGCGCGTTGGGACGGCGAGCCGGCGGTCTATCGCCGGGACATCGCCCCCGCGCGGACTTTCTGCCTTGTCCACGAGGCGATGGCCCTCCGCCAAGCCGGGCTGTTCCGGCACGTCACTCCGAAAGAGATGCTCGTCATCGACCCGGGCGGACAACCGATCGACAATGCCCTGCGATTCAAGGATGAGCCCGCCCGTCACAAACTCCTCGACCTGATCGGGGACCTGGCCCTTGTCGGCCGCCCGATCCAGGCCGACATCACCGCGACACGCTCCGGGCACTCGCTGAACCACGAGATGGCCCGTCAACTGCTCGCCGCCTCGATCCCGGCCTGACGCGGCGGCGGACGTTTCGGACGGTTCAGGCCGCGTCCCTACACTCGACCCACGCATGGCCAGCATTTCCCGCGACGAGTTTGTCAAGTCCGCGACCCGCGCCGCGGCCGATCACCCAGGGGCGACCCCCTGCGTGCCCATCGCGCTGCGCGTGCTCTCGGATCAACTCACGCCGGTGCTGGCGTACCGCCGCCTGGTCACCCAGGACCGGCGCGACGATCCGTCGTTCCTGCTTGAATCCGTCGAGGGTGGTGAGCGGCAGGGTCGCTACTCGATCCTGGGCGCTCGCCCCGTCCTGGAGGTCCGGGCGACGGCGCACAAGGTCAGCATCAGCGACCGTCGCCCGGGTGGGACATCTCGAACCTACGACTCCCCCGACCCCCTCGCGGTCATGCGGGACCTGACCCGTGGCCATGTCCTGGTCATCCCCCCGTCGTCGGGCACGGCCTGCATCCTTCCGTCGTGCTTTCTGGGGGGGTGGGTCGGCTACACGGGGTACGACACGGTCCGTTACGCGGAGCCTGAAAAACTCCCGTTCACGGCGGCTCCGCCGGACGACCGCGGTCTCCCGGATCTTCACTTTGGCCTCTACGACGCCGTGGTCATCTTTGACCATGTCCAGAAGGTCGTGTTCCTGGTCGGGCTGGCGATGGTCGGCCCGCGGGAAGATCCCGGCACGGTGTACGACCGAACCGTGGCCACGCTCACGGGCCTGCTCGAGAGCATCGAGCGTCACTCCCGCCCGCTGCCGTCGGGGCTTCTCGAGCCGGAGTCCTCTCCCCCAACTCCGCTGCCTTCCAACATGACCCGGGCCGACCACGCCCGGATGGTGGACCGCGCGCTGGAGTACATACGGGCCGGGGATATCTTCCAGGTCGTCCTGGGCCAGCGTTTCGAGCGAGTCTCCGACGCCGACCCGTTCGATGTCTACCGCGCCCTGCGGGCGGTGAACCCCAGCCCGTACATGGTCTACCTCCAGGCTCCGGGCTGCATCCTGGTGGCCAGCAGCCCCGAGATCCTCTGCCGGGTCAGAGCCTCCGGACCCGCGAACGAAAGCAACTCCGCGTACACCGTCACCAACCGGCCCCTGGCCGGGACCCGCCGCCGCGGGAGAACCCCCGAGGATGACCTTGCCCTCGAGCGAGAACTCCTCGCCGACGAAAAAGAAAGAGCCGAGCATGTCATGCTCGTCGACCTGGGCCGCAACGATGTCGGGCAGGTCGCCCGCGCGGGATCGATCCGTCTGCCCACGGTGATGGAAGTCGAGCGATACAGCCACGTCATGCACATCAGTTCCACGGTGACCGGGGAGATCCGCCCCGGGTACGACGGCTGGGATGCCCTGCGGGCCGCCCTGCCGGTAGGCACGATCTCGGGCGCGCCCAAGATCCGCGCCATGCAGGTCATCGATGAGATCGAGCCCGTCCGCCGCGGTCCTTACGGCGGGGGTGTCGGGTATGTCGGCCTGGACGGGCAGATGGATATCGCCCTGACCTTGCGCACCATCGTGGTCCCGACCGCGATGCGACGCGGCGCGGCGTGGACCTACCACCTCCAGGCCGCCGGGGGCATCGTCGCCGACTCCCGGCACGACGATGAATACATGGAGACGGTCAATAAGGCCGCCGCGCTGGCGAGGGCCGTCGATGTCGCCGAACGGGCGTTTGTCCGGGCTCCGTGACCGTCGTGCGGCGTGCGTGGCGCGGGACGGGCATCATCGACATCATCGGGGCTTTGGCGTCACCAGGCCGGCGATGTCATCGGGCCGATGCGCCCGACTCATGGCCCGGTGAATCGGGCGGCGTGATCGGCCTGATTCGGATGGCCGTCCAGCGGGCTTCAAGCGGGTCGAGGCGATCACCCACGCCGTGGACCTGAAGGGCGATGAACCCCGAGGGGGAGAGGTCGTCGCGAAAGTCCGCCGCGGGCACGCCGTTGATCCATGTCCGGATGTGATCCCCCCGGGCCACGATCCGGAGTTGATTCCACTCGTGCGGCCGGTAGGCCTCCCGGGCCTGGGGGTTGGATTCCAGGCTGGCGAGCCAGCCGCGGCGTCCCTCGTCGTACACGCCCCCCGTCCACGCCCGCGGCGATGGGTCGATCTCGTACTGGTATCCGTGGACGCGCCCGGCCTGGTAGTCGGGGAGGCTGGCCGATCGGAACTGAACCCCCGAGTTGAGGTCCTGGTCCGTTCGGAATCGCAATTCGAGTTCGAAGTCCGAGTACTCCCGCACCGTGCAGAGAAACCCGTTCGGTTCGTGCGGACGAGTGGATCCCACGATCTGTCCGTCTTCCACGCGAAAATCCGCCCGTCCGCCGCGACGCGCCCAGCCGTCGAGTGTCGATCCGTCGAAAAGGCTGATCCAGCCGTCCGAGTCGTCGGGCGTGGCGGTCGCGTCGCCGGCACGCTCGTGAGAGCAACCCGACGCCGCGATCATGCACGCGAGCGCCACCGCGAGAAACGTCCGGTTCGGCAAAGTTCCCATGCGCATCACTCCCTGAGACGGCCGAGTTCGTCGCGCGTCCACGGCCTGGTTCGGTCCCTGGTGATCTGGCGGATCCTCGCGGCCGAGGCGGGGGTTACCGCGTCACCCGTGTTTCCCCACGATCGGCCGACGTACGTCGCCACCGCCGCGAGGTCACCTGATTCGGTCAGTCCCGTCGCCGGTGGCATCACTCCCCATGAACCCCCGCCGGGCATGTACCCGCCGTCCAGGCCGTGGAGAAGGACACGCACGAGCCGGCCGGGCGGGCCGTTCGCGAGGCTTGATCCCGCCAGCGATGGGGCAAGGCCCGGAGAGCCAAGCCCGTCGGGTTGATGGCACGAGGCGCACGCCCTTGCAAAGACCTCCCGCCCGCGGCGGTACAGGCCCCATTGCTCGGCCGTGAGATCGACCGCCTCTCGGCGCGGCACCGATGCGGCTCTCCCCGGCCACTCAAACAGGGCCATCGCCCGGCGCATCGCCGCCGAGCCTGGGCGCTCGGAGGCGGCCGCGGCGAGCCATTCCGACGGCTCGGCATCAAAGACGAGCACGACCGGCTCCCGGCTTTCGGCCCGAGTCCTTGAGATAAATCGCTCGACCAGGGATTCGGCTCTTGGGTCCGAGGCCAGGACCAGCCGAGAGGTCAGGTCCGCCAAACGCCGGCGGGCATCTCCCTTCGATGACAGCGCCGAGTCGGCCAGGTCTCGAAGCGCGGCCAGGCCCGCGTGGTCGGAGGGCCATCCCTCATCGGCCAGCAGTGCTTCAACGAGGTCCATTTCCAGCCCCGCGCTGGATGTTTTCAGTGCCGCACGCACCAATCGCTCCCCCGTCCCTGTTCTGACCGCCAGGGTCAGGGCTTCAAGGCGTTGAGCGTGCGTGAGCGATCCCGCGCTCAGCGCCGCCTGAACACGGACCGAGGAATCCGTGTCCGAGAGGGCGGCGAGCACCATCGCCCCAAGGTTGACGGTACTTCCTTTCGCCTGCCGGTGCTCTTCGGCGATCCGCAGCGCGGCCACCCGCCTCCACGGATCCGGCGAGGCGAACGCGGCCGCGAGGTCATGGTCGGTGGCCGCCCCGAGTTCGGCAAGCGTCCACAACGCGGTGACCGCCGCGACCGAGGACGCCTCCCCATCGGCGGCGGCGAGTTCCCGCAGCGGCTCCGCGACGCCAATCGCCCGGCGCTCGATCAGCAGCCTCTGCGCGGTGTCGTGCCACCATCCCTGGTCGTGGCCCAGCAGACGCACCAGGCCTTCGTCGTCGAGGTGGCCAGGAAGCAGGCGTGGATCGGTCTTTGCCCGTGGCGCAAGGTCCTCCGATCCGTCGTCGCGGACGATCCGCCAGATGCGTCCGGCGTTGATCGGAGTCTCCAGCCCGAGGCGGCGGGTGATCTCCGCCAGGTGTGGCGTCAGGAACACCCGGTGCTGGATCAGCCCCCGGTACATGTCGATCACGTACAGGTGACCGTCGGGACCGACCAGCGCGTTGACCGGCCGGAACCGCTCGTCCGAGGAGCGAAGAAACTCCGTTCCCTGATGGATGTTGACGGCGTCGAGCGAGTCGCCCCTGGCGGTGATCTTCAGGCGTTTGACCAGGTGTCCCGCCGGCTCGCAGATGAACACGTCCCCTCGGAACGACTCCCCGTATCGTCCCGAGCGGAACATCGCCGGACCGCACGCGGCCGTCAGCGAGGCGAGCGTCCCGTCCTTTCGGAGCGTTTGCTCTCGGTACCCTCGGTTGACCGCCGGGGTCGGGATCGCCGGCCAGGTCGAGCCGTCGCGTCCGATGGACTCACCAATCCCCGCGATCCACCCGGAGACCCCCTCCCGGCCCGCGTAGTGCCTGGGGAACAGGTCCACCAGCAGCGGGTTGGAGTTCGGGGTGTAATACAGCCGTCCCCGGTCGTCGCGCGTCAGGCCCCACTGACCGATGACGGGCGTGCGCTGGGTTCGCACCGACTCCCCGTCGAAGCGAACGCGAGCGCCGTGCTGGGCAAACTCCCACCACCCGTCGAGACCCAGTATCGGGCCGTTCCCGGCGTGCTCGGGGTTGTCGCGCCCGCCGAATCCTCCCACCAGCACCCGTCGCGCATCGGCTCGGCCGTCGCCGTCGGTGTCCACGGCATGGATCAGGTTCGGCGGCTCAATGACCAGCGCCCCGCCGCGAGAGGGCGCGACCCCGCGCGGCAGCACCAGGTTGTCCATGAAGACCGTGGAACGGTCCATCGCGCCGTCGCCGTCGGTGTCCTCCAGCACCACCACGCGGTTCTGGGGTTCGAGTTCCCCGGTCCCGAGCACGTCGGGCATGTACGTGCGCATCTCGACGACCCACATCCGCCCGAACTCGTCGAACGCCGCCGCGACCGGGGCCTGGATCATGGGCTCGCTGGCCACCAGTTCGATTCGAAACCCCGGAAGAACCTCGAACCGCGCCGCCGACGCCGCCGGGTCGAGCGCGGGAACGGCCTGGCTGGCCGCGACCGGCTCCGCGCCGTCGGAGTGGCGACGCGGGCCTGGCAACGAGATCACCACGGCAACCACCGCCGCGGCCGCCAGGTTCATCCAGGCAATGGAACTCGTCGAGCGCATCGTGGGCGCGGGGTTCAGGCGCCCCCGGCCGCCGGGGAGCCGTGCTCCTGGATGTGGGTTCTGACCTCCCACAGTTCGGGGAAAAAGACCAGGTCGGTGAGTTGCCGCAGGTACGCCACGCCCGAGGTCCCTCCGGTTCCACGCTTGAACCCGATGACCCGCTGGACCACTTTGGCGTGGCGGTATCGCCACAACGAGTACGACTCGTCGATGTCGATCAGTTTTTCCGCCATCTCGTACGCGTCCCAGTGCGAGCGGACGTTTTCGTAGATCCCCTTGAACACCGCGAGCACGCCCGGGTGTGGCTCGTGCGGGACCGTCACGTCGCGTTGGAGGATTTCCGCCGGCACCGCATGCCCACGGCGGGCCAGGCACCGCAGGAACTCGTCGTACAGGCTGGGGGATTCGAGGGCGGCCGTCAGTTGCGCGTGAATCTCGGGCTTGTGCGAGAAGACCGCGAGCATCCGCCGGTCCTTGTTTCCCATCAGGAATTCGATCAGGCGGTTCTGGTAGGACTGGACCCCGCTCGCCGGGCCCAGGACGTGGCGGAACTGGACGTATTCCGTGGGCGTCAGCGTCGCCAGAACGCTCCACTGATCGAGCAGTTGCGACTGGATGTGCTTGACCCTGGCCAGGATCTTGAAGGTGGGCTCGAGTTCGTCCCGGCGTATGTGGTCGAGCGCGGCGAGCAGTTCGTGGATCACCAGTTTGAACCACAATTCCGTGGTCTGGTGCTGGATGATGAACAGCAGTTCGTCGTGGTGGGGAGGGCTGCTCAGCGGGCGTTGCGACGCGAGGAGCCGGTCGAGGCAGAGATACCCGGCGTAATCCAGTTTCCCGTGCAGGTCCGTCGTCAGACCCGAGAGGTTATGAGACGCTCCACCCGGCGCTGAAGATTGTCCGTCGGTCATGCGGCCGAGCATACACCGCCGCCAATTCGCGGGCGTCCAGGGCCGGGAACACGGCCGGAAATCGGATCAGTATCTGGCGAGAACCACGCGCCCGACGCGGCCCGCGGTCATTCGTCCGAAACGTCCCGGCCCGGGGCGAGGGAAGCCACGCGGACCTGGCGGTTCTCGGACGCGAAGGATTCGCCGGTCCACATCACGCTGGCGACGAGTTCCCCATCACCGGGCTTGGCCTCGATGACCGAGCCACGGACCCGGGCGTGATGATCCCTCGCGGAACTCCCGCATCCCGAGAGCATGGCGGCCGCAAGCAGCCCCGCCATGACCGTGGCGACGGTAATCGGGCGAGATGGGAACGACATGGCCTTGAGCGAGCGTGTTCTAGGACTCATATCTGCCCGAAGGATAGGAGAAAGCGGGGCGGTTTGCAAAGCGGCTCCTTCCATACACCAAACGGCCGGTGCGATGGTCCCGATGGAGCGTCGGCACGATGAACCGAAGACTCCAGAGTTTGGATCGGCTTGGAGCGTTTGAGTTCATCAGCGTTCCGAGAAGAGGGATGATGCCTGAAGAAGGGATGAAGCGGATTTTTTGATTTCAGGGGCCTTTGGTTTGTATGATGTGCGGTTTGAGTTCTTCCCGATTTCCCAAGGGATACCAAACAATGATCAAACTCGGTTTCAGTTCCGTGGCCTGCCCCGGCATTCCCTTGCGGGATGTGGCGTCCCTGGCCGAGTTGGTTTCCGCTCAGGGCGTGGAATTGAGGACATTCGGATCGTCCTCCCGGCTGTTTGCGTGTGATCCGGCCCTGTCGGACCCCGCGAAGGTCGCGCGGCGGTTCTCCGATGCGGGGGCCAGGATCATCTGCATCGCGACTTCGTGCCGGTTTGATGAGCCGGTGACCCCCCCGGTGATCGGGCGGTTGATTCGCGATGTCGAGAGGTCCGTTCGCGAGGCCAAGTTCGCCATCGACCTCGCGTCGGCGGTGGGTGCTCCGTTCGTCCGTGTGTTTGGGTTTGAAGCGGCCGAGGGCGCGGGCCTGGAAAGCACGACGCGATTGGTCGTCGAGCGTCTGGTCAAGGTCTGCGACCATGCCCGCCACAGTAAAGTCAGGATCGCACTTGAGAACGGCGGGTCCTATCCAACGGCGACCCAGGTCGCCGAGGTCATCGATCGCGTTGGCAGCCCGCTGCTTGGCGCGGAGTACAACATCGCCGTGGCGCACCAGGCGGGCGAATCGGCCGCCAACGGGTTCAACGTCTTGGGTGATCGCCTGTGGTGCGTCAAGATCAAGGACTTCCGGGGTGCTCTCCCGTGCGCGGTCGGGCAGGGTGACTTTCCGTGCCGCGAGGCGGTGACCGCCCTGAATGAATCCGGATACGACGGGTGGCTGATCTACGAATACGACCGGGCATGGCTCGGCGAGGATACGGCAAACGCCGCCGGCGACCCGGGCGACGCCGCGTCGATGATCCGTGACTCGTTCGCGGCCATCGCCCGCTGGTCCGAGCCGTTCGTCTCGGTTCGCCGCGCGCCGAGGGCCGTGTCGGCCTTTTCGGTGTGAGCACGGCGTGACCTCCGCTCCTTCAGGACCGTCCGAGTCGATCGGGGATCGGGTTCTCCGGCGGTGCCGAGAACTGGGCTTTGCGCTCGCGGGGGTGGCCCCCGCCCAGCCGCCCGTCCGATGGTCGGATCTGTGTGCCTGGCTGGAGGCGGGAAAGCACGGCTCGATGGACTACCTGCGTCGGCAGGCGGATCCGCGTGCGGACCCCTCGGCGGTTCTGCCGGGCGCCAGAACCATAGTCATGGTCGCGGACCAGTACGCCTCGCGCTCCGCGGGGGGAGAGGGGCACGCCCCTGGGCAGCACGCGCCAGCGGACCCGGCCCGCTCCGGGCACGGTCGGGTGGCGAGGTACGCGTGGGGGCAAGACTATCACCGCGTGGTCAAGGATCGCCTGCATGTCTTGTGCGATGAATTGAGAGCGGATCACCCCGGCGAGTTGTTCCGTGCGTTTGCCGACACGGCCCCTGTGATGGAACGCGACTTTGCGGCGGCCGCCGGGATCGGGTGGATCGGCAAGAACACGCTCATCATCAACCCTCGCCTTGGCAGTTGGCTTGTGCTTGGCGGGTTCCTGACGACGATGGCGATCGAGCCTCCGCCGGCCCAGGGCGTGGTCCCCGATCACTGCGGGACATGCACGCGCTGCATTGACGCGTGCCCGACCGGGGCGATCACGCCGTACTCGGTGGACGCCCGGCGCTGCATCTCGTACCTGACCATCGAGCGCCGGAGCGACGTGGATCCGTTGCTGTCTCCCGGCGTCGGAGACTGGGTCTTCGGGTGCGACGTCTGCCAGGAGGTGTGCCCGCACAATTCGCCGCGCGGCGAGGGATTCGAAACCGGGGTACCCCGTCGGGAGTATTCGAGCCGGACGCCGACGCTCGACCTGTCGGAGGTGTTGTCATGGACCATGGGAGACAGGAGCCGGGTGCTTGGCGGATCGGCGATCAAGCGAGCCACGCTCGCCATGCTCAAACGCAACGCGATCATCGCGATGGGAAACGGGTGCCGGAGCGGGGAGCGAGCGGCCGTCGCCGAGCGATTGGCAAGCATCGCCCGCGACGAGGGGGAGGATGTGATGGTCCGGCGTCAGGCCGAGCGAACACTCTCGCAATGGGCCGGCGAGCCGGAGAGTCCGGGTCGTGGTGGCGGCGGACGGTTATCTTGAGTGGGCCGGCGCCGAAGCGGACTTGCCGCAGTGGACTTGCCGAGGTGGACTTGCCGAGGTGGACTCAGGCCCGATGGGACGGGCGATCGGGAGAGTGGACATCGGCGGCCAGTCGCGGGGTGGGGGAAGCGCCTTGTGGTGGACCGGCGGGGGGACGGGGGGGGACCTGGTTGATGGTGCCGCACTCGGCGCATTCGACACCGTACTGTCCCGGTTCACGCCCGGACAGGTCCGAGCCGCACCCGTAGCAGGTCGGCTGCGCGAGGCGGTGGCCGATCTGGTTGAGGGCGACGGCGACGAAAGCCACGGCCACGCCCAGGGCCGGCAAGGCCGGAACCGCAAAGAGCGAGATCGCGCCGATCGCGGCGATGACGATCGCCACGACCCACGCCAACGCCTTGAGCCTGATTCTGTGGATCCACACGCGGCGAGATGCTCCTGCCCGACTGGTCGGTGAATGACACCCATTGAAACACGCGGCGGGGCCGGTGTCCAGCGGCGTCGGATAAATTGTCTGACGGGTCCAGGCGGTCCGGCCTTTTGGTCGGTGCCGGGGTGTTCGGGCGGTTTATACTGCCACCCTGATGCGCATTGTTCTGGTGAACTGGGCCAAGATCTGGGATGGAGCCGTAAGCGGCGGGGGGGTCAACGGGTATTGCCAGTCCCTGGCGCTTGAACTGGTCTCCCACGGGCACGAGGTGGTCTACCTGTGCGGGGGCGTCACGTACGTGCCGCCCGGCGGATCGTTGGAAACGGCGGGTCCTTGCGAGGTGCGCCGGCACCCGGACTGGCTGGGGGTACGGGTCTTTGAAGTCGTGAATTCGCCCGTGGTGGCCCCGTCGATTCACCAGTTCACCGAGCCGGCGGGCGAGATCGCCGACGAGGTGCTGGACCGCGTGATCGGTGAATTCTTCTCGATCATCATGCCCGACGTGGTCCACTTCCACAACGTGGAGGGCTTCACGGCCCAGTGCGTTCTCCGGGCGAGGGTTCCCAGGGCCACGGGGGGCCTCTCCGCGGTTTTCTACAGTCTGCACAACTACCACACGGTCTGCCCTCAGGTGTATCTCATGCAGGGTCATCGCCGCCCGTGTCTTGATTCACGCTCGTGCCTTGCATGCGAGGGGTGCATCCAGACCACCAGCCCGGCGGAGGAGATCCGTCGGAGGATGGCGGAGTTTGCATCGAAGGCGGGACCGGGAGCCGGGGCTACGGACTCGCCGGGCCCCGAGCATGCCTCGGCGACGCTCAACGACCACGCCACCGGGCCCAGGTCAACGCTGCTGAGGCAGATCGGCTCCGAACTCCGGTCGCTGGTGACGAGTTCAATCCGAGAGATGCGCGCGCCACCGGCCCACCCCGCGACGGGTGATGCCGGCTGGGCGATCGGACCTCCCGGGGAGCCGGTGGGTCCGGGGACAGCCATTCACCTTCCGTTGATGACCGCCGGCCCCGATCTTCGCGGGCAGACTCCGCACCTGGTCGCCGAGCAAAGCCCTCCCCGGCGGCTGGGGCCGGGAGACCCGGAATGGCGGCCGCTCGAGAACGATCCGACGGCGGACCCCTTGGAGCCGGAGTCTCCCAACGACTACGCCCGTCGCCGCCGCGCCATGATCGACATGCTCAATTCGTGCGACCGAGTCCTGGCGGTGTCTGAATTCGTGCGTCGCAAGTTCGAGGCGATGGGCGTTGACGCGGGGCGGATCCGTACGGACCACATCGGCACGCGGCTGAACCGGGTGGTTCGGGCGCACAAGGATGTGGCCTTTGAACCGCCGCCGTTTGACCGGGACCGCCCGCGTCCGGTCCGGCTGGTCTTCATGGGGTTCAACAACTGGTACAAGGGCCTGCCGATGCTCGCCGACAGCCTTGAAATGCTGACGCCCGACCAGTTGAGCCGGCTTCACCTGTTCATTTACGGGCTTGGCGTTGGCGCTGACGAGTGGCGGTTCCGACGCATGGAGCCCAGGTTGGGGGGGCTGACCATCCACCCGATGTACGCCTATTACGATGTGCCGTGGATCCTGGGGGGCAAGGACCTGGGGATCGTGCCCAGCGTGTGGTGGGACAACGCCCCGCAGACGGTCTTCGAGTTCTTCGCCTGCGGCGTTCCGGTGCTGGGGGCGAACCTGGGCGGGATCCCCGACTTCGTGCGCGACGGCGTGAACGGCCTGCTGTTCCGGGGCAACGACCGCTACGATCTGGCAAGGCGGCTGGGAGAGGTCGTCGCGGAGCCCTGGAAGTTGCATGAACTGAGGCGTGGGGTCACGCCGCCACGGGAAATCGGGGAGCACGCGGAGGCGATGGAGCGCATGTACAGCGAGGTGATCGAGAGCGGCTGGTCGGGTTCTCGTGCCGGGGCGGCCGGGCCGGTGGGAGGCGGCGCGCGGTGACGGCCATCCCGGATCATCGCCGAGCCGAGACGGCCGTGCCCGCCGACGTGACGAGTTCCTCGCCGCGAGCCGGTGTGCCATCGACCATCCAGGACCGAACGCTCGAGACGCCGCGCATCGCGGCGGTGATCGTGACGTGGAATCGCAAGGAAGCGGTGAGCGCGGTGATCGGGGCGATCGCCCGGCAGACGTACCCGACGCGGCTGATCGACGTGGTGGTGGTTGACAACGCCTCGACCGACGGGACGACCGAGCACCTCAGGAGTCGGTGGGGACCTGAACGCGTGGTCGAGAACCCCACGAAGCGCGCGCACGAGCCGGATTTCCAGAAGGTCGGCCGGGAGGGTCGCCGCCTGGTCCCCAACGAGGCGGGGCTCGCGTCGCTGACGATCGTCCACAACCACGAGAACCACGGCGGCTGCGGTGGGTTCAACACCGGGTTCGCCTACGTGGACGGGTTTTTGTCGCGGTCGTCGGAAGGGGGGGACCTGGGGTACGTGTGGCTGGTCGATGACGATGTTGACCTGCCGCCCGACGCGCTGGAGCAACTGGTGACGGCGGGTCAGTCGGACCCGACCATCGGGCTGGTCGGTTCTCGAACGGTCGATTTCAACGACCGCGTGACGACGATCGAAACAACGGTGTACCTGGATCGGCGGACCGGCCGGATGACCGATGACCCTCCACCGCACCACCGGCTGGCGGCGACTCACCGGGCATGGATCACGCAGGTCGGGGCGGTTCGCGGCGGGCGCGGGTACGCGGGCCTGCGCGAGGTGGACGTGGTATCGGCGTGCAGTCTCCTGGCTCGCTGGTCGGCGGTGCGCGAGGTGGGGTTCTGGGATTACCGGTATTTCATCTACTGCGACGATGCGGATTGGTGCCTTCGGATGGCCAGGGCGGGCCATCGGGTGGTTCTGAACCTCGACGCGGTGGTGTACCACACTCCCTGGCACCACAAACTGACGCCGGCGCGGGCGTACTACGCGCAGCGCAACGCGCTGTGGATGCTCCAGAAGATCCTTCCGGCGCGGGAACTCCGGCGGGTGACATGGCGATGGATGCTCGCGGCGATGAGGCAGTCCCTGGTGTCCGGG
Organism: Phycisphaeraceae bacterium; assembly: GCA_019636515.1. Classification (GTDB taxonomy): domain Bacteria; phylum Planctomycetota; class Phycisphaerae; order Phycisphaerales; family UBA1924; genus JAEUJB01. The sequence goes on from JAHBXI010000001.1 coordinate 44,399, forward strand.
TTTCACCGCAGGATCTTCCAGGCCGACATCACGAGGCGGTCGATCGCGGACATGATGTCGGGCCGCTGGGGAAAACTCTCCGATGACGGTCCTCCGGCCGAGGACCTCATGGGCGGGCTCGACCGCGTCGGGGCTCTGCGGCGCGATCGCGTGGTCGCGGTGATGTGCCCGAACGAGGCGTGCCTTTCGTGGGCCGGGGAACTCCGCGTGCGCACGGGTGAGTGGCTCGTGGGCCAGGGCCGGGAGGGCGATATCCCCCGGTGGGTGTACTTCGTGCGAAACGATGTGCCCGACACCCCGGACACCCCGGACACCCCGGACACCCCGGACGACCGTGGCGGGCCATCGGGACCGGTTGAGCGGGTGGTGTATTCGGCGAGGTGGCGGTCGAAGTTCCGTCGGCAGGCGAAGTGGATGGTCTCCGCGCCGCGAGCGGTGGTGGTTTTCGACCAGGCGTGTGACTTTCCCTTGATCCGGGGGGCGTACGACGTTCACGTGGATCGAAGGCGTCCTGAAATGGCCCAGATCGATCGTTCCGGCCCGGCGCGGATTGCGGGCTTCCTTTGGCGCTGGAAGGTGACCGCCGCCCGCTGCGTGGTATTCCGGTCTAGACTCACGCCGCGCGTTTTGACGACGCGGTACGGCTGACTCGGGGCGTTTTCCGGGAGCCGCCGCCCCATCATGGATTCCGATCCGCCGTGAGCCTCAGGACGATCGAACCAACAAACCCGCCGCCTCCGGAGGGATGGCCGATCACGCGGCGGCCTCTCCGCGTGGCGATTCTCGGCTGGGCACGGCTTTCGATGCAAGGCCGGGAGGGATCGGGGTACAACCTGAACTGCTCGGAACTGGCGGCGGGTCTGGCGTTGTCCGGGCATCGGGTGTGGTACCTGCGGTCGGGGATGGAGTATTCCCTGTTTCCAGGCATGCGGATCCGCCCGTCCGAGCGGTGGCGCGGCGTGGCCTGTCACGATTTCATCAACAGCCCGAATTTTTCTCCGGCCTCGACCAACTTCGCCAATATGAAGGTGGAGATCGCCGCGCCCGGGCAGTCGCGGCTGGTGGTTCGCTGGCTCGATGCGATTGGGGCCGAGTTGGTCCACATCCATTCACTGGAGGGGTACGGCCTTGACCTGATCGGGGCGATCCGGCGATCGGGGCGGCCGGTGATCGTGACGCCGCACAACTACTGGTACGGATGCCCGCAGGTGGACCTTCTCCGCCATGAACAGGCCGTCTGCATGGACTACGACGGTGGACGGGCGTGCGTCGGGTGCCTGCCGACGATCCGGCCGGCGAAGGCCAGGCTTGCCCGCGGCTTGGATCAGACGGCCCACCGCGTCTTTGGTCCGATCGCGGCCGGGACGATCCGGCTTGTGTACGGGCACGCCAAACCCGCGATCAAGCGTCTGCTGAGGCGTGGCAGGCCGACTACCGGCGGGACGATCATCGGTCCGGACGGCGTGGTGGAGATCCCCGCCGTGGGGGTGGACGCCGAACTGTCCGCGGGGTTTGAGGCGGCCGGAGAGGGCGATGGCCGCGGGGAAGTCACGATGGTTTTTCCCGTCGAGCCCGACGAGAAGCCCGCCACGCTGGGATGTTCTCCGATCGACCAGAACGAGCGGTTCCTGGCGAGCGATGTCCATCTGACGGTGCTCAACGAGTACGGTCGGCGTCGGTCGGCGGGGATCGCGGCGCTCAACGAGGCTTCCCTGGTGACCCCTCCGTCGCGGTTTGTCATCGGCGCGATGACCGCGATGGGAATGAATCCCGCGCGTGGTCGTCACGTGCGGCTTGGTCAGCCGCATTTCGACCAGATCAATCGGACCGCGCGCCGGTGGCGCCACTACCGATCAACGCCGTGGACTCCCCAGAGCGATCGCCCCCTTCGGCTGGCGTTCTGGGGAACGACCCGGAACAACAAGGGTCTGGAGATCCTGGCGAGGGCGATCGAGTCGCTGGAGGCCGATACACGCCGTCGGTGCCATTTCCTGATTCACGCGGCCGGCTGGGACTGGCCGTTCCGCAAGCGGCTTCTCCGGTACCCCGAGGTGTCGTTCTGGGGTGGGTACGACCCGTTGCACCTGATCGGGGGCATGCGAGAGTTCGACGTCGGCGTGCTGCCGTTTGTGTGGTTCGAGAACTCGCCGCTGGTGTTGCTTGAATTCCTGCACGGTGGGAAGTTCGTGATCTGCTCCCGGCTGGGCGGTCCGCCGGAGTGGATCGTCGAGCCCGGGCAGGACGAGACGCACCCTTTGGGCAACGGGCTGCTGTTCCCGGGAGGGGAGGCCCCGGACCTGGTCGAGCGGATCACCCGGATCGTCTCGGGGCGGGTGAGGCTTCCCAGCGCCGCGGAGGTCCACGCGGTCTCGCGCCTGGTGAGTTACCCGAGCCACGTGCGGGAAGTGGATTCCATGTATCACGAACTGCTCGGCGACGACGGCTCGGGGTTTCGCGGGCGTGCCGGGCGAGCGACCGACCATTTGTCAGAGAACGGGGCGGTCCGGCAAGAGCCCGCCCATGTGAACCAGGAGCCTCCCCGATGAAACGAGTCAACTCCGTGAAGATCCTGTCGGCGCTGGTCGGCCTGTGCGTGATGGCGGCCGCGATGCCCTTGCCGGCTCTGGCCGACGAGGGGATGTGGCTCCTGGACAACCCTCCGCGCCAGATCCTTCGGGAGAAGTACAACTTCGATCCATCGGACGAGTGGCTCGAGCACGTCCGGCTGTCGGCGGTGCGGTTCCAGACGGGGGGTTCCGGGTCGCTGGTTTCGCCCGACGGGCTGGTGATGACCAACCACCACGTCGGGGCGGACATGATCGCCAAGTTGAGCACTTCCGACCGCGACCTGATGGAGACTGGATTCCTCGCGGCCTCGCGCGAGCAGGAGTTGCCGTGCCCCGACCTTGAAGTGAACATCCTGTGGTCCACGTCGGACGTGACCGACCGCGTGAACGCGGCGGTGACCGGGGAGATGACGCCCGCGCAGGCCAACGCCGCCCGGCAGCGGGTCATCGCCCAGATCACGGCCGAGGCGGGGGATCAGGCCGGGACGCTCGCCGAGGTCGTGGCGCTCTACCAGGGCGGCCGGTATCACCTGTACACGTACAAGTCGTACACGGACGTGCGCCTGGTGATGGCTCCCGAACTCTCGATCGCGTACTTCGGCGGCGACACGGACAATTTCGAGTATCCGCGCTACTGCCTTGATTACTGCTTCTTCCGCATCTACGAGGACGGAAAGCCCCTGCGTTCGCCGCGGCATCTGCGCTGGTCGGAGGGGAGCCGCGCGGGCGACCTGGCCATTGTCATCGGCCATCCTGGGCGAACCAGCCGCCTCAACACGGTCGATCACCTGCGGTACCTGCGCGACGTCGAGATCCCCGACCGCCTGGGCATCCTGTGGCGGGCCGAGGTCAAACTCCAGGAGTTCCGTGCCCGCGGGCCGGAGAACGACCGCGCGGGCCGGGACGATTACCTGGGCATCACCAACAGCCGCAAGGCGTTCACCGGGCAACTGGCGGGCCTGCTGGACCCCGGCAACATCGAGCGCAAGGCCACGGCCGAGGCGCGGCTGCGGGCGTTCGTGGCGGGCGATCCCGACCGCGCCGCCCGCTGGGGCGATGCGTGGGACAAGATCTCGGCGGCGCAGGAGGCCAGGCGAACCTGGGCGCTTCGCCACCGCCTGGTGACCTCCACACTCGGATCGGACCTGTTCCGTTACGCCCGCGACATCGTTCGACTGGCCGATGAATTGCCCAAGCCCAACGCCGACCGCCTGCGCGAGTACCGCGGTTCGCAACTCGAATCCCTGTACACGACGCTGTACTCCCCCGCGCCGATCGATCCTTCGCTGGAGATCTTCCGTCTCGAGTCCGCGCTGTCGCTGCTGGCCGAGCGGTTCGGGGCGGATGACCCGCTGGTGTCGGCGTTGCTGGCGGGCAAATCCCCGCGGCGGCGGGCCGAGGAACTTGTCAACGGGTGCGGCCTTGGCGACCCGGCCGCGCGGCGGGCGCTGGTCGAGGGAGGGGGGGATTCGGTCCGGGCTTCGGACGATCCCATGATCCTCCTGGCGCGGGCGATCGACGGTGAATCGCGATCGCTTCGCTCGCGGTTCGAGGATGAGGTCGAGGCCGTCGAGCGTGAGAACTACGCCAAGATCGCCCAGGCCAAGTTCGCGCTGGAAGGCGAGTCCACGTACCCGGACGCCACGTTCACGCTCCGGATGAGTTTTGGCGCGATCGAGGGGTACGAGGAAGAAGGCCGGCTCGTCGCGCCCTACACCACCCTGGGGGGCCTGTACGAGCGTTTCAACCGGCGAGCCGGCCAGGCCGGGTTCGAACTTCCCGAGTCGTGGACGGGGGGCAAGGGGGCGATTCCGTCGGACACGCCGTTTAATTTCGTATGCTCGGCGGACATCATCGGAGGCAACTCGGGCAGCCCGGTGGTGAACACGCGCGGCGAGGTGATCGGGCTTGTCTTCGACGGCAACATCCAGTCGCTCCCCGGGTCGTTCATCTACGACGGGAGCGTGAACCGGACCGTCAGCGTGGACAGCCGCGCGATCATCGCGTCGCTGAAGGCGATTTACAAGGCCGACGCGCTGGTGCGAGAGATTCTTGGTCAGTAAGACACGCGCCGCATTCCCGTGGTGACCGGGTTGCGATGTGGACGGGCGGTCAAGCCGGCCGCGCGCCGCTTACCACTTCCTGGGGGGTTCGCCGGTGTACCGGCTCAGCGGCCGGATGATGCGGTTGTTGGCGTGCTGCTCCATCACGTGGGCCGCCCAGCCGGTGATCCGCGAGGCCACGAAGATCGGCGTGTACTGCGGCACGGGGATCCCCATGGTGAAGTACGTCATGCCGCACGGGAAATCCACGTTGGGGTGGATGTTCTTGCGGTCGAGCATGATTTTCTGGACCTGCTCGCCCAGTTCAAACCACCGCAGCGCGTGGTGTCCACCGGGGTTCTGGGTGTCGGTCGCGGCGATCGTGCGTCCCAGGGCGTGAAGGATCGGGGCGCGGTGGTCTCCGTTCTTGTAGACACGGTGCCCGAAGCCCATGAGTTTGCGCTTGGTTTCGAACGCCTTGTGCATCCACTGTTCGACGGCGGGAGTGCCGATGCCCTTCTCGCCCACGTCACGCATGATCTCCTTGAGCATCTCCATCGCCATCTCGTTGGCCCCTCCGTGGAGCGGGCCCTTGAGCGCGGCGATTCCACCCGCGACGGCCCCGTGCAGGTCGCTGAGAGTGCCGGCGATCACCCGGCTGGTGAACGTCGAGGCGTTGAAGTCGTGCTCGGCGTAGAGGATGAGCGACACATCAACGACGCGGGCGTACTCGGCCGACGGCTGGCGGCCGGTCATCAGGTAGAGGAGGTTGGCGGCGTGACCCAGGGACTTATCGCCCCCGTGCTCGCGGCCGATGATCGCGCGGCCGTCGATCACGTTCTGCATGTGCCCGATCACGGTGGGGATCTTGGCGAGCAGCCGCTTGGACTTGCGGAGGTTGGCCTGGGCGGAATTGTCCTGGGCGTCGGGGTCGGTGTGACCGAGCATGCTGATCGCCGTGCGGAGGACATCCATGGGGACGGCCCGTCCGGAGGCAAGGAAGCCCCCGACCGACTCGATGAAGGCCGTGACGGAGGGGTGGAGTGGACGCTCGGCGACGATCTCGGACTTGAATCGGGCGAGTTCCGCCGCCGATGGCTTGTGGCCCTCGAGGAGGAGGAAGGCGACCTCCTCGAAGGTGGCGCTGTTCGCCAGGTCGTGGATTTCGTAGCCGCGGTACCACAGGCCGCCTTGCTCGATCGAGCACACGGCGGTCTCGCCGGCGATGATCCCCTCCAGGCCGCGTGAGTAAATGGCCTCGGCCTGCTCTTTGGAGATGGCGGCGGTCGGGGCGAACCCGGAGGACGAAGCGGCGGCGGTGGACGAGCCGGACATGGTGCTCTCCGTCGTGGTGAGAATGGTGGCAGCGGCCTGGAAACGAATCGCGATGCCGAGGTTGAGGCTAAATATAGGCCGTTGAGGCCTTCCCCCGGATTCGGAGGCGGCCCGGCTAGGACGGGTATTCCCACGGCGTGCCGGGCGTGTAGCCGACCAGGTCGTACAGGTCCTTGCGGGTCTGCATCTGGTCGAGGAAGCGGTCAACGCCTCCGTCGGACCTGAGTTGACCCAGGGCCCTGGTGACGGCTCCCATCGCGACGCGCAGGAGCGAGACGGGGTAGATCACGCACGAATACCCCATCTGGGAGAACCTCGCGAGCGGGATCATGGGCGTTTTTCCGAACTCGGTCATATTGGCGAGCAGGTAGGGGGGCTGATCGACACCGACGCGTGCGAGGCGGCGCATGGACGTGGCGAATTCGGCGAATTCGTCTTCGGTGGCAAGGCCTTCCGGGAAGATCATGTCGGCGCCGGCGAGGACGTAGGCGGAGGCTCGGTTGATCGCGGCCTCGAAGCCTTCGACGCCTCGGGCGTCGGTTCTGGCGCCGACGATAAACCCCGGAGAGGCTTCGCGGGCGGCTTTGACCGCCCACTGGATCTTCTCGATCATGTGGTCGGTGGTGACGAGTTTTTTCCCGTCGAGGTGGCCGCAGCGCTTGGGGAACTCCTGGTCTTCGAGGTGGAGGCCCGCGGCCCCGGCCCGTGCGTACTCGATGACGGTGCGGCGGACCATCTCGGCTTCCCCGAATCCGGTGTCGGCGTCGGCGAGCACGGGAAGGCCCGAGGCATCGGCGGCCTCACGGATGCACCGGGCGAAGTGCTCGAGGGTGAGAAGCCCGACGTCGGGGACGCCGGCGGTGACGCTGGTGGCGGCGCCGGAGATATAACAGGCGGTGAACCCGGCGCGGGCGATGGCCTTGGCGCACAGGGCGTTGAATGCCCCGGGGATCGCGACGCACCGAGCCTCCATCTGGGCTCGAAGGCCAAGGCCCGGTGAATGGGGGTGGGTCATGGGGTACGCTAGGCGGCGTGGCGGGGCGAGGGTTGCCGATGGCACGGGGGTGCGGTTTGTTCCTCCAGGAAACTCAGGACGCCCTGACGACCACCGCGCGGCGTGTACGGGGCCGTCAATACCGGGTATCTCGCGGCATGTCTCGGGGATCGACTCCGGCCGGCGTCGATCCGATTCGGCGAACCCGGGGCCCGTCAGTTGGTGGTGCCCTTGACGTTCTTGACGCCCTCGGCCAGGCGCGGCGCGGGAATCTGCGTGTTGAGCAGGACCAGGGCGGCCTGGAGTTGGACGTCGATTCCCTTGGCGAGCAGGTCGTCGGGGTCGGGGGTCGGCGCCTTTTCGTCGATCATCCGCTTGCCGTGCTCGTCCAGGGCCAGCACATCCGAGTTTCGACGCAGGATCAGCATGTCGGTGGTCTGGCTGGGCAGCATCTCGACGGTGATGTCGGGCTCGATGCCCCAGGACTCGGCCCCTGGCAAACGGTGGATGATGCGCCGGTCGGGGAGCATGTAGTACTGGGTGGTGAGTTTCATCGCGGCCTTGCCGTCGGCGAGCCAGTAGACGTCCTGGACGCTCCCCTTGCCGTAACTGCGCGTGCCGACGACGTGACAGCGGATAAGGCCGTCGCGTCCGTACTTCTGCAGCGCTCCCGAGACGATCTCGCTGGCCGAGGCCGCCCCCTCGTTGATGAGAACGATCGTGGGCATGTTCCCTAGCAACGCCTTGCCGGGGGTGGCGAATTTCTGCGACTCGACCTGGCGCGACGCGCCCTGGGTGCTCACGATCACGCCTCGATCGACCCAGCAGTTGGTGAGCGAAACGGCCTGGTCGAGCAGGCCGCCGGGATTGAAGCGAAGGTCCAGCACCAGGCCCCGCATCCCCTTGGCCATCATCTGCGAGATCGCCGCGAGGAAGTCCGACGTGGTCTGCTCGGTAAACGCGGTGACCCGGACGTAGCCGATCCGGCGGTCCTGGTCGACGAACCACTCCCAGTCATCCTCGGCCGCGCCCAGCCGCTTCCACCCCTTGATGCTCTTGAGCGGGATCACCGCGCGGACCAGTTTCTTTTCGATCATCACCGGCGGGTTGTCGGTCACGGATCGCTCGATCAAGAGCGTTACCGGCGTGTTCTCCGGGCCGGTGATCAACTCGACCACCTGGTCAAGAGAGAGGCCGAAGATGTCCCTCCCCTCGACCGCCTTGATCAGGTCGCCGGTCCGGATGCCGGCCCGGTAGGCGGGCGTTCCGTCCAGCGGGGTCACCACCCGGACCATCTGCTGCTCGTTCATCTCGATCTGCACGCCGACGCCGACAAACTTGCCGGTCGTGGTCTTCTCGAAGCGGATGAGGTCGTCGGGCCAGATCACCGATGAGAACTCGTCGAGTTGGTCGAGCGCCCCGTTGGCGAATTCGTGGAAGATCACCTCCTTGGGCAGTTTCACCGTCCGGTCGCTGGCCCGGACCACCGACTGGAGGGTGTCCCAGATCTCCCCGATGGTGGCCGAAGCGCCCGAGTCGGCCGCGGATTTCTCGGCCTTGCCGACGGCGGCGATGAACTCCGCGCGGGCCGAATCCTGTCGGAGGCCTTCGAAGGTGGCTCGCATGTCGGGCATCTCGGCCATCAGACGCACCGACCGCAGCGCCCCGGCCATGACCTTCTGCCACGGGGTGCGCTCGACGTGCTGGGTGGAGGCGCGATGCACCGCCCCGACGACCATCTCCATCGTGACCGGGCGGAGTTTTTCGCGGTAATCGACCCCCTGGGCGTTGAACGGCGGGAGTTTGTCCTCCGCCAGGCCGTCGGCCCGCATCTGGCCGGCACGCAGTTCCCACAGGCGGCGCGGGGCGTACAGACGCAGTATCTCGATCCGGCGGTTCAGGCGCTGCACGTCTTCCTCGTAGCGACCCTTCTGGTCCAGCAGGTAGTACAGCCGGTAGTACAGGATGCTCGCGGAAAGCCAGTCTCCGCGTGCCTCGGCCGCCCGCGCGGCCGATTCGGCGGTCTTGATCAACCCGGTGACGCGGGGATCGGCCAGCGCGGCCTGCTTGTCCGTGCTGAGCATGTTCAGTTCGAGCGCGACCACCAGCGCCTTGCTGATGTTCGAATCGGTCATTTCTTCCGCCAGGGCGGTGTCGAGGTTTGCCCCGACTTCGTCGATCCGGCGGCCGCGAAGTTCTTCGCGGCGGGCCACCGAGTCCTTGTACGCCATCGCCGCTCCGGCCACGGCCGGGTCGGCCTCCGGAGGACGAGACACCAGGTCATTGAACGCCCGGGTGTTGGCCTCCCGGGCCGAAGCCCATACCTGCTGTGACCAGCGATCGGCGTCGGCCGTGACCCCCGCCAATGGCTGGGGACCCGGCGCCGCCCTGGCGCCGACCGCCGCCGTCATCGTGAACGGGATGAGAAGGGCCGCGACAATCGCCAACACGGGCCGAGGGGCACGACGATTCAACACATGATGCACGTCAACGACCTCGTTTCCGGCGCTGAAAGGCGCCTGCGTCTGATACGGCTCCATTGTCCGTCAATGTTCGCTCATTCGCCGGGAGAGGATTCCCCACGGGCAACAGGTCGGATCGGCACGCGCGACCCGCCATCCCGACTCTGACCGCGACAAACCCCGACCGATCCGGCATCACGACAGCGTACGTGGGACAAACCAATTTCACCGAACGCCCGCGCGTTCTTCGGGCCTTGACCCTTCGCCGCGGCCGTGCTTCCAGACCCTCCGGATAACCAGCGCGGCCGCCAGGAGTCCGACAAGACCTACCGAAATCAGAACAAAAGGCTCGAAGACGGTTTCCTTCAGTGAACCGCGTTCGATCGCCCATGAGGGGACCAGCCCGCACAAGGGCCCGACCGTGTATCCGACTCCGATCAGGGCTTCGTGTTTCCCGCCCGCGTCCACTTCGGATCGACCGACCATCATCGCGTAGTAGATCGCGGCGGTGTAGATCAGGGCCATTCCGACGGCAAACACGACCAGACCCCCAACAAGAACGAGGATGCCCGGAAGCGTGCTTCCCGTCACGGGGACAAGAGGGGAAAGCAGGGAGGCCGTGAATCCGGCGAACATGAGAGATCCGCCCACCACCGGCGTCGACCAGCGCCCGTGCCAGGCGTGCAGGCGCCCGGCCGCGAGGAAGGTGCTCGACCGGGCCACGGCAAAGACCCCCAGCACGATCGGCTGCCACGGGAGCGGGATACGCAGGGTTTTCATCGCCTCGGGGAGGAAGGGCTGAAGCGCGGTATGGAAAATATAACTGGTGGGCAGAAGGATGCGGAACGTGACCAGCAGCCGCTCGTACACGGGGGGATGTGTCTCGTGAGCGTCATCGTGGCGGGCCGGGTCTGGCGTGAACCACGGCAGCGCCATCGCGGCGAGCACGTGAACCCCGCCCAGGAGCAGGATCATCAGCGGGGCCTTGTCTTTTATGAGTGGAGCCGCGGCGACGAATGCCACCGCGGTGGCCGCCGACCAGACGAAGTTCCACCACCCCATCGCCCCTCGCAGGACCGACCCCCTCCGTCCGCCGGAGACATAACTTTCCACGATCGGCCACAGCGCCCCGGTCAGCGGGATGTAGACCAGGATCATGGCCCAGACCGGCCAACTCGACGGGCGTTCACCCGGGGCGGGATCCTGCAATGTCATCCCGGTGATGGGCAGGATGCACGCGGCGGCGAGCAGGACCATCAGCACCGCCAGGACCCGGCGTCCGGTGACCGGGAGCCCTCGGCGCCGCAGGAATCCCAGGGCCTTTCCGGTGCCCAGCGACGCGGCGACGTAGATCACCCCGGTGACCACGCCGAGGATGTAGTTCATGGTCCTGGAGAACTCGTAGGTGTTCGACGTGACCAGGTAGATGCCGGTGGTGATGACACCGGTGCCGAAACTGTTGAAAAACGAGAACGCGTTGACCGCCCACAGGGGCGTGGGGGCGAGCGTCTGGCCGTGTTGGTCAGGGGTGCCCATGGTCGAGCCGTGGGGGTGAGCGGCCATCGTGATTCATGGCCGAGGCAGTCCCTACGCACGGCGCAGGTTCCGACGGCCCGGAGCGTCCGGGCCGTGCCGGCCGGCGTTTCACGGGAATTCTCGCCCGTCGTTGCCGGGGTTCGGCGGCGATGGTAGCATCGGTGGCGTGCGGCGCGTCGAGCGTCGCCCGTCCTTGTGCCCGTAGCTCAACTGGATAGAGCGCTGCCCTCCGAAGGCAGAGGTTGCAGGTTCGACTCCTGCCGGGCACGTTGAGGGTGGTCCCCGCGGCGGTGAAGGCGTGGGACTTACTCCGATCCACGGCCCGGGTTTTCATCGTGATGGGTGGGCGGAGTGGGGTGGTCCGGAGTGGGGTGGGCTGGATTGGGGTGGTCCTGTTCGGCCCGTTCTCTGTGGATCAACGTCCGGGCGCGAGCCAGGGCATCGTCGAGATTCTCAAAGATGTTCTCGATTCCCAGGCGGTCCACCAGGCCCATCCTGGTCATCTCGAACAGCGGTTGCGCGTGGACGCCCGCGAGCAGGAGGCGTGTTCCGCGTCGCTGGCACTTGTGGTTGAACTCCTCCAGGCTGTGCATGCCCGAGGCGTCGATGTGGAACGTGAAGCGCAGGCGCAGGATGAACACCGCCGGGGCGCGGGTCGTCCCCCGCAGCACGTCGTTCAGGCGGTCGACCACGCCGAAGAAGAGCGGTCCGTTGATCTCGAAGACCTCGACGCCCGGCGGTATGGCCCGCTGCTGGATCCTGGCCGGGTCCTTCGGATCGGGGGGGTGCGGGGTGTCGGCGGGGTCTGAGGGATTGTCGGCGGCGTAGGCTCGTACTCGCGGATCCGCCGCCGCATCGGCCATGCGCTTCATGAAAAGGACCGAGGCCAGCACGACTCCGACGCCCACCCCGATGGTCAGGTCGGTAAAGACCGTGAGCAGGAACGTGGCCAGCAGCACGATCACGTCGTGTCGAGGGGCTCGCAGCAGCGAACGAAACTCGCCTACCTGCGCGATGTTCAGGGCGACCACCACCAGCACCGCCGCCAGCGCCGGCAGCGGGACCAGTTTGGCCAGCGACGCCGCCGTGAGCATGATGGCCAGGACGAAGACCGCGTGCAGGACACCCGCCACCGGGGTGCGGGCACCGGCCTTGATGTTCGCCGCGGTCCTGGCGATGGCCCCGGTCGCGGGCAGGCCGAAGAGCAGCGAACTGCCGATGTTGGCGGCGCCCTGCGCCATGAGTTCCTGGTCCGGCCGGTGACGATCGCCGGTCATGCCGTCGGCCACCACCGCCGACAGGAGGCTCTCGATCGCGCACAGCAGCGCGATGGTCAATGCCGAAGGGACCATCTCCCGCACCAGGGACCAACTGAACCCGGGCAAAGCCGGAGAGGGCAGGGATGACGGGATCCCACCGAAGCGAGACCCGATGGTCTCCACCACGGGGCGAGCATGCATCCCGTCAAAGTGCGTGGTCGCCGTATGCCAGCCCAGGGCCGACACGACCAGCGAGGCGCCGACGATGACGATCAAGGCACGCGGGGTCCGCGGGGCCACCCGCTGCATCAGGAGCAGGCACGCCAGGGAAGCCGCTCCGACCCCGGCCGCGTGCCAGTTGATCGAATCCAGATGCGACACCAGAAGAGAGATCTTGGGCACAAAGTCGGCGGGGATGGTCGCCAGGCGCCCGTCTTCGTTGAGGATCGTCAGGCCCAGAAGGTCCTTGACCTGGCTGGCCAGGATCGTCACCGCGATGCCGGCGGTGAACCCCGTCTCGACCGGGTAAGGGATGAACTTGATGTACCGGCCAAGTCGCAGAATCCCCCCGACCAGCAGGAGAAAACCCGCCATCAGCGTCGCGACCGCCAGGCCCGCGTGCCCGTGCTCAAGCGAAATCGCAAAGACGATCGGTATGAACGCCGCGGTCGGTCCGCCGATCTGCACGCGAGTACCGCCCAGCAACGAGATGATCAGTCCCGCGACCACCACGGTGAACAGGCCCATCGCCGGGGGCGTGAGCCAGGGGTATTCGTGGCTCAGGGAGTCGGCGACGTTCTGCGGGATGCTCGCGATCCCCAGGGCCATCGCCAGCGGCAAGGCGATCACCGCGACGGTCATCCCGGCCAGGGCGTCGCGTCCCAGAGCCCGGAAGGAATACCCCTCCCGCAGACACTTCCATAATTCAGGCTCGAAGCGACGACGCGGATCCGTGGACATGGTACCTTCTTGCCGCGTGCTCGCCGATCCGGAAGTGAAGAGGGAGCCGCAATGGAGCGGACCGGACTCGAACCGGCGACATCCAGCTTGCAAAGCTGGCGCTCTACCAACTGAGCTACCGCCCCGACGCCCGCATGGTAGCACGGCGGGAATCGCCTCCCGTCCGAGGCCGCTCCGGGGGCTTGCCACCCTCGCGCCGCGACGGTGCCGCGTTGGTTACACTCCATGCTCAATCACGAGAGTCAAACCGGAACAGCCCATGCCAACGCCGTACGACCGTTCATTGTTTCTCTGCGTCATCGCCGCCACGGCCACGTCCGCGCAGACCGAGCCTCTGCGGTATTCCCCCGCGGGTTTTACCCTGGCCCAGCCGGTCACCCAGCGGGAGGACCAGCCCTCCGCGACGCCGGCCTCGCGTGACCTTGTGATACGTGTCACCGGTGAAGGGGAACCGGGGTTCAAGTCGGACCTGCGGTCCACCACGGGGGACGTGTCGGTCTCCCGCGTGCGGGCCGGCCTTGAGGTCGATATCCCCATCGGGGAACGATCAACCGTCGCCGTTTCGTTCAACAACGAGTGGTCCTTCTACGATTTCTCCGAGCCTTCGGGGTTTGGATCGGTCGCCCCGTGGGACGACGTGTGGGAACGGGGCATCCGCGTGATGTTCTCAACGCAGGAGAACGACCGCCTGGCGTGGTACGCGGGGGGGGATGTCGGGGCGAGCGGTGAGTACGGGGCGGACTTTGGCGATTCGCTGACCTACGGCGTGCTCGGCGGCGTGCGTTACGCCTTCAGCGATTCGTTCGTGGCCGGAATCGGCGTCTACGGCCGTTCCCGCATCGAGAGCGATGCGCTGTTCCTTCCGGCGATCGCGTTCCTGTGGAAGATCAGCCCCGAGTGGTCGTTGTCAAGCCAGAACGGACGCTCGGTTCGCCTGGCGTACGCGTTGTCCGAGGCCTTCACGCTCTTTGCCGAGGGCGGGTACGAGGCTCGCGAGTTCCGTCTCGACGACGAAGGCCCCGCCCCCGAGGGAGTGGGGCGTGACCGCCGCGTCCCGGTGGCGGTGGGGGCCGTGTGGCAGCCGGCTCCGCGGTTCTCCCTGACCGCCAGGGCCGGGGCGTACGTCTGGCAGCGGTACCGGCTCGACGACCGCGACGGGAGCAAGATCGCCGAGTACGAGGCCGATCCATCGCCCTTGCTCATCCTTGAGGCCCGTGTCGAGTTCTGACCGTTCTTTGCGTCAGAAAGTCCATCCGAGCATCGCGAAGTAATCCAGGTCGCTCGAATTGAACCCCTCTCCCGGCTTGCTCTGGTACCGGTGCTCGATCCCGATGCGCAGCGTCAGGTTGACCTGCGGATCCACCAGGATCTCCCACCCGGCCTTGGTCACCATCCGGTAGTCGCTGAAGTCCTCGACGGCGGGGTAGGTGTCGTGCGTGGCGAAGATCTTCTGCCGCTCGCTGATGATTCTTTCGAAATCGGCGCCCAAGTCCAGTTCGGGAACGACGTCCGCTCTCGATCCGCCGAATTCGCGGGAGGCGCCAAAGCCCGCCCTGAGTTTGAACGTGGTTTTCTCGTCACGGATGAGGGTGTATCCCGGGCCCAGGATGCCCGAGATCCGCCACCTCCAGTCCTGGAACTCGTCGTATTCGGCCTTGCCGACGCCGTAGATGAACCAGGGAGACTCTCCCAGGTTCCAGTCGTTTCGCAGGTTCAGGTCCCCGCGGCTGCGGGTCTTCGCGCCGTTGTCGGTCGCCCATGAATAGGCCCCGTCGGCGGTGGTTTCCGTTGACCTGGTGATTCTCCTGGCGCTGAACCCCATTCGCAGGTTGAAGGCCTCGCTGTTGCCGCTCGATCCGTTTACGCCGAACAGGATCGTCCCTTCCCAGCCGCGCCAGAACGAGTCCGGATCGGAAAGGTCCGGGCCCGCGTCCGATGGTTCCCCCGGAACCGGGGCGCCATCTTCCGAGCGGTTCGCCTGGAGCCGCTCGGCCGCCCGCGATTTCTCGGCCGCTCGCAGCGACATCGCCGCCACCGACTGCCCCGAAGATTCCGAGGCAAGCACGCCCATGACCAGGGCCGCCAGGACGGCCGGTGCAAACGAGTTGGTGTGTGGAGCGTGCGGTCGGTCGGTCATACGGGGGGTTCCTTCGGTCAATCGATCGATCGGCGCTGAACATAAAACGGCCGCGCGAACGCCGCCAGGGGGGAAAACGCAAATCGTGCCGGCGAATCAGCCTCCGGCGGTTCGCGGGGCGCATTGAAGGCGGCATGTTCGCGGTTGTCGCGCGCCCGGAGAGATGGACGCTGCGGCTCCCCCGGGTCTTGGCGGGGTCACCACGAGAGAGAGTGCCGGTACGAGAGAGTGAGGCGTGACGCCGCGGTCACCAGCACGCGGGGCCCGGGAATTTTCCCGGGCCTTGCGTCGTTTGGGGCCATCCCCCGCCGGGATTGATCGTCTGGAAAAAAAAGTTCTCCCGCGCTGGCCTTGGGGCATCGCCGCGTCGCATGGTGTGGCGACGGGAGTTCGCGGACGAGACACGGCCGCGAACCTCCCCGGGCGCGGCGGCTCGCTGGTGAGCCGGACGGCCCAGCCAAACATCGTCCAGTATCGAAAAGGAACCGACATGCTTCGTAGCACCACTATCGCCGCGCTCGTGATGTTCGCCGGGACCGCCGCCGGGCAGTCCTTCAACATCGACCTCAACGGCACCTCCGGCCACGGGTCGGGCGTGCCGGCCTCGACCTTCGGCGCTGCCGCCGGACAGCCGGGGACCTGGAACAACATCACCAATGGTTCCGCCGCGACCGTGAGCCTGGCCCGTACCAACGGTTCGCCAAGCGGCGTGACGATGACGTGGGACAAGTCCACGGCCATCACCGGCATCTACGACGCCGACCCGACCGGCGAGACCGCCAAGATGCTCCTTGACGGCCAGTTCATGTCCAGTTGGGGCACCCTGAATTACACGTTCTCGAACCTGGAGGCGGGGACGTACGCCGTTTTCACGTACACGGGCCGTCCGGCGGATACGCAGGAGGCCGGTGTAAGCGTGGTGGGGTCGTCGAGTGCCTACCAGTACGTCGGGGGGAACATGACCAACGCCCTCATGCCGGGGGTGAGCCACGCGGTCCATGTCGTGACCGTCGCGGCGGGAGGCTCGTTCCAGGTGAAGGTGAACGACTCGATGTTCGGCAACGCCGGATGCTCAGCGATCCAGATCCGAAAGATCGATTCCTCACGCCTGCGGTTCTACGTCAACAAGAACCAGAACTCCAATCCCCACACCGGCGCCTCGTGGACCAACGCGTACAACGACCTGCAGCCGATCCTCAAGCAGACGGCCCTGATCGGCGGGGCCCACTGCGAGATATGGGTCCGCTCGGCCTTCTACTACCCCACGACGGGGATCGATCGGACGCAGTCGTTCGTGATCCCGTCGGGCCTGCACCTCTACGGCGGATTCGGCGGGACCGAGACCTCGCTGGCCGAGCGCCTGTACCCCTGGTTCTGGATCACGGCCCTTTCGGGCTCGATCGGCACGTCGTCGATCAACGACAACACCTACCAGGTCGTCAACGCCGCGAACACCTCGAACGCGACGATCCTCGACGGCTTCACGATCAGCAACGGTCGGGCCACCGGATCGGGCAATTACTCCCGGGGCGGGGGCATGTACGCTCCGTCGAGCCGGATCCGTGTCGCCAACTGCAAGTTCATCTCCAACTCCGCGGCGATTGATGGAGGGGGGGTCTACAGCAGCGATTTCCCGAACTTCACCAACTGTCTTTTCTACAAGAACGACTCGTCGGGCGCCGGCGGCGGGCTCTACCACACCACGACCGGTTCCCCGACCCTCTACAACACCTCGTTCATCGGCAACACCTCCACCGGCGACGGGGCCGGCGCCAAGATCAGTTTCGCCGACGGGTACTTCTTCGGGTGCCTCTTCTCCGGCAACACCGCCTCGTCCAGTCACGGCGGGGCGATCTCGGCCGCCGGCAACAGCGGCGACGACGTGCGGCTCGTGAACTGCACGCTGGCGAGCAACGTCTCGGGCACCAACGCCGGCGGCGTCTACGCCAACAACAGCACGAAGGTGTACCTCGACAACTGCATCCTGTGGGGCAACACGGATCAGTACTCGAACAACGCCGTCGATCGCCAGTACGGCACGAACTCCCTGGCCCAGATCATCCGAGCCAGCACGACCGTCCAGGGGCTGCACGCCGACCCGCTGTTTGTCAACGCCAAGGGCAACGACGGCGTCGCGGGCACCACGGACGACAACTGCCGCCTCCAGACCAACTCTCCCTGCATCGATGCCGGCGACAACTCGCTGCTCCCCTGGGATTTCGGCGACGCCGACGGCGACGGGTTCCTGTTCGAGTACTACCCCTTCGACCTGGATGGCAACGCCCGCGTGGTCGATGTTCCCTGGGCCGGCGGGACGGGCGTGGACCGCGGGGCGTACGAGTACCAGTACAGCACCTGCCCCGCCGACTTCGACAAGTCCGGCTTCGTCGACCTTGACGACTACATCGCCTTCGTTGCCGCCTTCGAGGCGGGCACCGACGACGCCGACTTTGACGGCACGGGATTCGTTGATACCGACGACTTCACGGCCTTCGTCCTGGCTTTCCAGGAAGGCTGCTGATCGACACCCCACCGGCATCGGGCGCACCGCCTATCCGTCCATGCCGATATTCCCCTCCGCGGCTCGGGTTTACTCCCGGGCCGCGTTTTTTTTGCTTCAGTTGTGATGCGGCGGTGGTCACGCTCCGCGAGGGTCAAAGTCACCGACGCCTGCTCCTGGCGAGATCACGCGGAATCCGCGCGAACCTCCGCGCTGACCGCGTACGTGCCGGGTCAAGATAAAGAAAAAGCCGGGGCCAAATCGGCCCCGGCCTGGTGCTTCATCGATCAACTGATCCGGCGTCTCAGCCCCGGCGTGTTATCCCCGGCGTGTTATCCCCGGCGTGTTATCCCCGGCGTGTTATCCCAGGAGGCGGCCGGACTCCAGGATCGCCACGGTCGTCGAGCCGACGACGGCCCGCAAGGCCAGTCGCTCGGTCGCCGGGGAGAAGGAGTTTCGGATGGAGAAAGCCATCAGGCCGCCCTGGGTCGGCTCGAGAGAGTCGCCGATCACGCGGGTCTCCCCCTCCTCGCTGATCGCAACCAGTTGGTACCGCTCGCCGTTCGCGGAGGGAAGATTCTCGCAAAGCAGTTTGACGCTCGACCAGTCGGCGCTATGCCAGACGGCGGCCCGCACGTTCATCCACCTGGGATCCGACGCCGACTCGCCGACGGGATGCAGCACGGTGCGCTGCGTCTGGTCGGCAAAGAAGAAGTCGTGCGTGTTCATCCCGAACAGGGCGGTGACCCTTTCGAGCGACTC
Organism: Phycisphaeraceae bacterium; assembly: GCA_019636515.1. Taxonomy (GTDB): domain Bacteria; phylum Planctomycetota; class Phycisphaerae; order Phycisphaerales; family UBA1924; genus JAEUJB01. Next base: position 62,953 of record JAHBXI010000001.1, read on the forward strand.
GCTGGTGACCTTCTGGTTGATGACGCGTTCGTACTCGCTCTGGAGGCTGATGGTGGTGATCCCCAGCACGACCGACGCGGCGGCGAAGGCAAAGGTGGAGATCCTCCACAGCCTTGCGGTTCGGCGCCTGCCGGGATCCCCCGGCATGGCCAGGTCGCGCCCGGCGGAGTGCCTGACGGCCGCCGCGACGCTCGTTGCCGGTTCCTCCTGGGCGTGTTCCTCGAACCGGGCGGCCACGGCGGTCGTCGCGCCCGTCCCCGCCGGGGCGGGTGCGGTGATCGACTCGACGATGGCCCCATGCACGGCCGCCAAAACCTTGCCCCGGAGATGTTCGGGGGGCCTGACGTCGGGCAGCACCGGCTCGATCACGCAGAGCCTTGACTGTTCTTTTCTGATCTGTTCCTGAATTTCTGGTCCCGCCGCCGCGAAGGCCACCTCGAACTCGCGAGCATCCTGCTCGTCGAGGAGGCCCATCGCGTCGAGCTGGGCCAGCTCGAGCAACTCCCGTGTGTTCATGTCGCCAACTCCTCGCTACCTCGTTCCCGCAACCTGACCAAGGCTCGGCTCAGCGCCGACTTGATCGTTCCCAAGGGCGTATCGAGTTCCTCGCCGATCTGCCTCAGCGTCTGACCGCCGAGGTAGGCGCGGAGAATCACCGTCTGCTGCAACTCAGGCAAACCGGAGATTCTCTTCAGCAAGGAGTCCAAACGCTCTTCCTTTTCAATGTTCGGCGCCAGTTCCTGCGTCACGGTTTGGGCCTCGGGAGACGGTGACCCTTCCAGAGAGGTCGCCTTCACCCGCGCTTTGCTGCGACGCAGCTTGTCCACGAAATGTCGCCGAGCAATCAACATCACCCACGTCACCAACGCGGCTCGCGTCGGATCGTAACGATCCGCCGTCCGCCAAAGTCTCACGAATATCTCCTGAACAGCGTCTTCGGCCTCGGCACGGGTCGGCATGGCCTGGAATGCCATCCGATACACCAGAGAACCGAACCGGTCGTAGAGCATCGCCACGGCCGACTCATCGTTGGCCGCCACGCGACGCATGAGCGCAAGATCTTGCGCGTCCTGACCTGGGTTCGAACTCATCTTGTCCCGATCCTTGGCTGACGTGGTACGGGCGGATCCTCCCACATGCAGCCAGTTTCCGCAAGGAGTTTTTCTCAGGCATCGTGCCTTTTCCGAATTCAAGTCCGTTTTCGGTTACTGTTCGGACGTCTCCTTTCCGCCATCATGGCATTTTCTTTCGATTCGCTTGAAAATCCATCTTGTTCCATTCAATCCGACGCTATACCTTATAAGCGGCCTGCCAGGGTCGTCCTGGAGGCGGAGACATCGTGGTGTTTCCTGAAGAAAACAAATCATCGGAAGGGCTTCGGCTCGCCCGCTCCAGGACGGAGCGACGATTCGGATCCCGGGCTTTTTCCGTGCGTCATGCGTGCTACGGGAAATCGGTACGCGCCGCCTTCACCCTTATCGAAGTCCTTGTCTCGATCGCCGTGATCGCCACTCTCATCGGGCTGCTGATCCCGGGACTGAACAAGGCCCACGAGACCGCGCGGCGCGTCGCGTGTTCATCCAATCTTCGCCAGTTCGGGTTCGGTATCTCGTCGTACGCCGAGGCGAGCCAGGATCGGCTCCCGCCGTCGGGGTTCCTGCCCCGCGGGTGGGGAGGTCGCAGCGCCAGTCCCTCCGGGGAACCCGACCAGATGCTCATCGTCCGTGTCGGGAGCGAGCAACTCGCCTACAAGGACGGCATCCTCTGGGACGGGCTGGGTCGGCTTTTCTACGCCGGATACCTCGCCCCGGGCAAGGTCTTCTACTGCCCTTCGCATCGTGGCCGGCACCCGTTCGCCAGGTACGTCTCGTACTGGGGTGATCGGCGCGGCGAGATCGTCTCCAATTACCAGTACCGCGGCATGGGCGCGGGCGGGAACTCGATCCCCAAACTCTACCAGATCGAGCCGGCCAACATTGCCATCGCCGCCGACGGCATGCGGTCAAAGGCCGACTACAACCACCGCGTCGGCATCAACTACCTCCGGGCCGACCTGGGCGTGAACTGGCTGAGCGATCCGGGCGGACAACTCGCCGAACTCCTCCCCGACGACGAGGATGAGTCCAACAGCAGCACCACCAACACCATCTGGGACATGCTCGACGATCGGAAGGACATGCCCCGGTAGTTGGGGTTTCATTCCGGGATCATCCGTGACACCTTCTCCGACACGCTCCGCACGATCGCGGGGCGTGTTTTTTTCATGGCCGATCGGTCGTGACACCGGCCCGACGCCCGACTCCCGGCTCCGTATGATTCACGCATGATGCAACGTGCCGCCTTGCTTGTTCGCGTCCTTGCCGCCGGTTCAATGTTCCTGCCTCTTGTCTTATCTTCCCCAGAGGCCGACGGCCAACTCTCCGCTGAACGCCTGTACAACGGGATCAACCGCCCGATCGCGATGACGGTGGCTCGCCCGCCCGGCGAAACCGAGGAGTTGTCGATCCGTCTGCTCGAGCCGGTCACGGCGCAGACCTTGCACACCGCCCCGGTAAAGGAAGGGCCGATCAACCTTGCCTCGACGTTCCCGCACCTCTGGCAGGAAACCACGCCTCGGCTGGTGTATGCCCAACTGTTCGCCGGGGAGCACCCGGTTGGACCCGCGGTGGTGATGCAGCCGATGGAAGGTCCCCGGGTCGCGCAACTCCGCCCGGCGGAGGCACGGATTGAGTGGGTTCCACAGCGGGCACGGGCCTTCACCGGGTACCGCTGCTACGTCGATCGCGTGGCGGTCGTGCAGACCACGGCCGGGCCGATCGAGTTCATCATGCGGCCCGAGGTCGCGCCCAACACCGTTTTTAACTTCCTGCACCTCGCGGAGAACGGGTTTTACACCGACATCCTCATCCACCGGATTGTTCCGCGGCGGGCCGACGGGGCGCCGTTTGTCATCCAGTTCGGGGATCCGACCGGCACCGGCGTGGGGACTCCCGGCTACCACATCGACCTGGAGCGATCGACGCTCCAGCACACCTACGGCGTGCTGTCGATGGCAAGGTCGGAAGACCCCAACACCAACGGCTCGCAGGTCTTTATCTGCCTGAGCCGTGAAGGGACCGAAGGCCTCGACGGGAGTTACTGCGCCTTTGCCCAGGCGATCTCGGGGGCCGAGGCGATCGCCGCGCTGTCGCAGACCTCGGTTGATGCCCAGGGGCGACCGACGACCGATCCACCTCCGCTCGTGCGATCGATCCGCCTCGCGGACGCGCCGCCGTACGGAACCGCCCCGCGACCGATCACTCGGCCCACGCCGCCCCCTGCATCGACCGATCGCTGACGCGGGAGCGATCATTCCCGGGGGGAACGACGGCCCGAACTCGGCACCGATGGGGGCGGCGGCAGGCCGTCGCATGTCCATAAAAAGGCGAGCAGACCGAGGTGGCGCGGCGGCATCACGAAGCGGAACACGGCGCGGGCGATGGTTCTCCCCGCCAGCATCCCGGCGTACAGCAGCGCCAGGAGCAGCCCGGCGATCGCCATGAATGATCCATACCCCGCCATCTGCTGGGCCAGGTTATACGCGTACGTGGCCTGGAGCGTCGCGGAGGCGCCGAGCGAGTCGGCTCGGATAAGGACGATGATCACCGCCGTTCCCGCCGCAAGCAGCAAGGCGACGAGCCACAGCCGCCGCCGCCGGACGCCGCACAACCCCACCGCCCATACGACGCCGGCCGCCGCCGCCACCAGCGAAAAAGCCGACAGTTGAAGGTACCAGCCGCTCCCGATGCTCGCGAGATTGGTCACGGACACGACGCCGAGCGCGCGGGAGCGGTCGGCGGTCTCCCACCACGCCAGGCTGATCATGTCGTACTCCCATCCCGTCAGTTGGCCCGGGACGGCGGGCGGGGTCGGCCCTGTTCCCGCGGCCGCCGCGAGCACCGCGGCGTCGTACTGCTTTTTATGGTCCTGCGCGATGATCCTGGCCGCGGCTCGGATGCGGTCGTGACTGGTCGCCGTCGCGATCCCGGCCATGATTCCGCACGTCGCGAGGTACATGCCAAGCAGCACGAACAGGTACAACGCCGCGGAGAGGAACGCCAGGCGACCGTACCATCGCCCGAGCGACGGATACTCGTTGAGCGCTGCCGCCGTCGAGCACTCGGGGCACCGCACCAGCGCCAGCCCGTACTTCGGCTCGCGCACGATCTGCTGGCCGGCCAGGTTGAACCCGCATGAAACGCACGCACGGTCCCCGGTCAGTTCGCCGATGATCGGGGCCTTCGTGGGCGCCGGCCCGGGGAGTTCCGCGGGTGGCGATACGCCGCCCTCGCCGCCCGCAAGCACCGATGAACCCTGGTTCGGCACGTTATCGCTCATCGCCTTCGCCTCGCTCGCTCGCGGCGCAGCATGGCGGCAAGCGCCATCCGCCGGACCTCGAATCCGGCCCTCCCGGCCGCGGTTCCGATCGGCATTGCCAGGGCCATCGCGGGGATTGAAAGGGCCGCGAAGGTGGCGCCTCCGATTGCCGTGGTCCACCAGGGCTCCCGCGACGGATGGGGGCTCAGGTATGATCGGATCCATGCGAAGTACGCGGCAATCACGGCGCACAGCGTGGCCACCACGATCAATGCCCGGAGGCGTCCCGCATGCCCGAGCATGGCGCCGATCCAAACCCCGGCCGCCGCCGAGGACATGATCCAGGCGAAAAACAGGCCGGATTGCCCGGCGTCGTACCAGTCCGCCAGGCGCCGTCTGATTTCCTCCGGCGAATCCCGCATTCCCGCCAGGATGGCCCACGGGCCGCAGCCGCCCGCGGCCATGCTGTACTGAAGCCCCAGGCAGGCGAGCGGGACCAGCGTGAACACGCCCGTGGCGAAGAACCCCTGCGCCGCCAGCCATGTCCCCGCGTGCAGCCACCTCCGCGCCAACCTGGCCCTCTCCACAACGCCCGCGTGACGCCTGGTCACCGTCGCGTGCGAACACCGGCCGCACTGATGGACCATCAGCCCGAGGCTCCGTTCCAGAAACGGCGGTGAACCCGACGTATCGAGCCCGCAGGATGGACAGACGCGAGATCGCGGCATGGCACTGACTGTATTGGGTTTACCGCGCCGAGGTTGCGTGTTTTCACGGGAAGGTGGCGGCCGCCACCGTGTTTCCACTACGATGCAACCCAGAGCACGGGGGGGGGAGGTGACCGCGTGATGCACGACTTCGAGGCGTTGGCGAGGGCCGCCGGTTCCGATCACACCAAGACCGCCGAGCACGACCTCTGGAAGGCCGCGGTTTCTCTCGAACGGTGGTACTTCGTCGCGTCCTCATCCGAGGATGACGCCCAGCCCGTGGTCGGGAGCATCGGCGGATCGCCCTTTGTCCTTGCCTTCACCGACGAAGCGCAGGCGACGGAGTTCTCGCGCCGCCGGGCGGCCCACCGCGGCGTGGACGACGCCCCGGTTGTTCACATGGATCCCGCGGAGGCCGTGTCATACTTTCAGACTCTGCGCGAGGCGGGAGTGGAGGGCGTGCTTTTCAATGCCGGCGGGGCGGCGTTCCAGGCGTCGATGGATGAGGTCATTGACCGGCACGCGCGATACACCCGCGGCCGTTAGCCCCCGAGCCGCACGAGTCCCCGGCCCCGTGCGATCATCGCCCCCACGCCGCGGCCAGCGAGCCGGCGATTCGTTCCGCGCCGTCGGCGGGGCCGAGGGCCGAGAACGAATCCCGCATTCGCCGGACCTTGCCCGCGTCGGCCAGGAGCGAGTCGAGCACGGGCCCGATCGCTTCAAGGTTCCGGCCCGGATCGACATGATCCTGGGCAAGGATGACCACGCCCGCGGCGGCGAGTACCTCGGCGTTGCGACGCTGGTGCTGGTCCTTGTGGTACGGGTAGGGGAGCATGACGGCCGGGACGCGGTTGGCCCACGCCTCGGCGACGCTCCCCGCGCCGCAGCGTGTGAGCGCCAGGTCGGCGGCGCCCCACGCGGAGCCCATCGCGTCGAAAAACTCCTCGACGACCGCCGGGATTCCAAGCGACTCGTACAACGCCCGGACGTCGCCGGCTTCTCCGCGGCCCGTCTGGTGGATCAACTGCCAGGAGTCTCGCATCAGGACTTCCCGCCGGGATCCCGCGTACTCGGCCATGAAGGCGTTGATGGATCGAGCGCCCTGGCTCGCCCCGGTCACCAGGAGCGTCGGCCTCCCGGGATCCAGCCCGAGCATCCTCCGGCACTGGGCGGCATCCGCCGGGGCGAGCGCCGCCGAGCGAACGATCGGGGGCACGAATTCGATCCGCGACGATCCGCCAAGCGGGTCACCATGAAGCGGGGCCGCGCTGAAGATCCTGGCGGCGTGTCGGCCGATCCAGCGGTTGGCTCGTCCCGGCACCGTATCGAGGTTCACCAGGGTCACGCCGACCCCCTCGGCGCGCGCGGCCTGGACCATCGGGGCGGCGACAAACCCGCCCGTCGCGACGAGTTCAACCCCGCCGGGGCACAAGGCACGCGCCTCCCGAATGACCTTACGCCCGGCGCGGACCGACTTGCCCCACGACGACACGAACCGCCACAGGGCCAGCGGGCGGAGGGAGAACGGCTCGGCCGGGATGACGGTAAACGATCGTCCGGCGTGCCCCAGAATCCTCGCGTCGATCTCCCGTGTTGACACGGCGAAGCAGGCACGGACCCGCGGTGGTGCTCCCGATGCTTCCAGCCGCTCGGCGATCGCGATACCTGGGAAGATATGCCCCCCGGTCCCTCCCCCGGCGAATATCACGCCCCGCGCGGCGAGCGACGATCCGGCGGGCTGGTCGGGATGGTGAGGCGTCGTGTTCAGGCCGTCATCATCGACGGCTCCGCACTCGGGGCATGAAACCAGGCCGTGTCCGGCCGTCCCCCCGCGAGGGATGCCCCGCAGGTCGTACCCGCAGGCAAAGCAGCGCCCGGCTTTTTCCTGCCCGCGGGCACGCCACCACAGGGTTGCGGAGATCGCCGCCAGCAACGCCGAGACGTGCCAGAGTTTGACGTAGATCTGCACCAGGCTCCGGCTCGCCGAGTACAGGCGGTAGGGCGCGGGGGGTACCTTGGCGGGGCCCGATAGCAACCAGCCCTCTTCACGCCCGCGGTCAAGCCACACGAAACGCTTGTACCCGGGGTTTGAGTAGTAGCCGACCATCCCATCGCGCAACTCGATCATCCGGTACCCGTCGCGGTAGCCGATGCTCAAGACGCGAGAAAGCCCGATGAGCGCGATGGGAATCGCCAGCACGACCAGCGACGCCCAGGCCAGGCGCCTTCGCCGGCGGAGTCTCCGACGCCAGACCGATCGAGCCGGGGGTTCTGGGTCCGTGGTGACGTGCTCGCGTGGCATGATCCTCCGGTCGTTTGATGCCAAGTGAATCGGGCAATGCGGCCGGGGGTCATCGTTCGGGGGAAACCGGCGTGATTACTCGATGGGTGTCTGGTCGGATTGTCCGAGAATCATAAACGTCCGGGGAGCCGGTCCCGGCCGCGCATCCGCCACAGGCCTTGCCACCCCCGTCGTGTTGACCTGCCGGCACCAGGCCCGATCAACACGCCGGCCGCATCGGCCGATCCCGGGAGAGGGGACCTGGTGTCTCCGGCGGACACCATTCATCGGAGTCGCGTGCATGACCGTCCCTCGTGAATCGACGTCGATGCAGGGCTCGGCCGCGAAGTCGGAGTCGGCCGCGGCGTCCAACTCGGTCCGTCTCGACGTCACGCGCCTCAACGCGCTGCTTGATGAACTTGATCGCCGCGACCGCCAGGGATCGGGCGCCAACCGCCAGTACGTCCGCTGGCCATTCCGACAGCCCCACGTTGAACTCATGGTCGCGCACCTGGGCGGGAGCCGCTGCACGATCCGCGTGGCGTGCCGGAACCTCTCGTGCGGCGGGATCAGCGTGCTTCACAGCGCGTACCTGCACAGCAAGAGCCGCTGCGAAGTCGCGTTGCCCCACGTCGATGGCCGGATGGTGATGGTCGGCGGATCGGTCGCACGCTGTTCTCACCTGACCGGCGTGGTCCACGAGGTCGGCATCAAGTTCGACCAGCCCGTGCGCATCAACGACTTTGTGGATATGACGGGCCGGGCCGGGGCGTTCTCGATCGAGCGGGTCGATCCGACATCCCTGCGGGGCAGCGTGATCTTTGCCGGTAAATCCGAACTCGACCAACGCCTCATGCGGCATTACCTCCGCGAGACGCAGGTGCGGCTGCACATCTTCGCAACCCCGGAAGAGACCGTGGCCAAGGCACGACAGGGGGTGGACCTTATCCTGTGCGACTCGGCCTTCATGACGGATCCGCGGACCTCGATCCTCAAGGCCCTTCGGGAGGCGGGGGTTCTCACCCCGGTCATCGCCGTGCTCCCCTTCGCCACCGCGCGGGCGCTGCCGTCGAACCAGGCCGATTCGCCCTCCTGTCCCACCATCACCAAGCCGTTCACGCAGGCGACGCTCTTCCAGGCCGTGGCCGAGTACATCATGATGGATGACGGCAAGGGGCTGACGACCACCTCGCTGGCGTCCGATCACCCTTCCAACGCCCTGCTCGACAGTTTCGCCGCCGAAATCCACCGCCACGCGGCGAGCCTGGATCAGGCCGTCCGAGAGTCGAACGCCGAATCGTGCATGGACCTGTGCCGGCAGATCGCCGGGGTGGCCCCGATCGTCGGGTTCGAGAAACTCTCGGAACTCGCGGGCAGCACGGAAAAGGCGATTGGTGCCGCCGCGTGCATCGAACATGCCATCGGCGAGGTCCGGCGGCTCATCAGCACCTGCCAGAATGTGCGAACCCGCGACTGAATGTCCGCTGAACGAACTCAGCCACGGGTGTCCGTGCAGGATTCAATCTCGGCGAGGTCCTGCTCGGAGAGTTCCTGGCGGACCTGCTCCATCGCCCGGTCGAGCGTCTCGATCATCCGGCGAGTGGATGCGATCGCGTTATCGATCGCCGATCGCCCCGTCAGTTTCTTCACGGGATCTTCACGTCCCGCGTCTGAAAGATACTGCTCGGTCTGGCTCTTGGCACTCAGAAGACCTTTGAGCAGTTCTTCGGCCCGGCGGCGGGCATCGAGGCTTTCTTTCAGGATGTCGGTCGGAATTGAACGGGCCATCCGTATCCCTTGTCGATCCGTGCGAGGTACTCGAAGCAAGCCCCGAGCCACGCCACGGACGCGAACCAACGAGCGAGCCGAGAGGCTCGCACCGCGCGAGTCACCATGAGAGTGTTCAGCGGAAGCGAGTCTGAATCAAGCCGTCACCGGCTCGATGTTCGGTTTTAGATCGGCATTTCCCGCCGATTGCGCGGGGGTATTCGTATTTTGATTGGCATCTATCTTTCTTTCCGGCAACTCCGGTACGTACCGGCGCAGGACTTCGACGACATCCTCCCGGCGGCTGGTCGGGGTGATCGCGGAAAGATCGTTGAGTAAATGATCGAGCGAACGTGCCTCGGTCGTCGGTCCGGCCCAGGCGTTGATGCCCGCGTAGGGCGTGGGCTTGACCAGTTCCGCCGCGTACGCGAGTTCCTCGTGGAGTTTCTCTCCCGGTCGAGCCCCGGTGATGCGGATGATCATGGGGGCTTCGGCCGGATCGACCTCCTCGGGGATCCACTCGGGCATGCGCCGACCGTCGGCGTCCTGAACGTCCGGCCAGAACCCCATCGAGCGGACGAACCGCCGGGCGAGGTCGAGAATGCGAACCGGGCGTCCCATGTCCAGGACGTACACGTGCGCGGTGGGGTCGGTGGTGTCGATCGCCCCGGCCTGGATCACCAGCGCGGCCGCCTCCTCGATCGTCATGAAGTAGCGGGTCATCCGCGTGTCGGTCACCGTGACCGGTCCGCCTTCGGCGACCTGGCTCGACCAGATCGGAAGGACGCTGCACGCCGATCCCAGGACGTTTCCAAATCGCACCATGCAGAAGGCGGTGCGTGGCGGAGAGCCCGCCGAGGCCTTCCCGTCGGCGGACCAGACCGACCGGTGCAGGGCCTGGGTGTACATCTCGGCGAGCCGCTTGGTGGCCCCCATCACGGACGTGGGCTTGACGGCTTTGTCGGAGGAAATCAGCACGAACCGCTCGGCCCCGCAGGCCAGGGCGGCGTCGGCGATGCTCCGCGTGCCGTAGAAGTTGTTGGCCACGGCCTGGTATGGGTGGTCTTCCATCAGCGGGACGTGCTTGTGCGCCGCGGCGTGGAAGACCACGTGCGGCTCGAAGGAGTGCAGGTGACGCCGCGTGCCGGGGGCATCCACGACGTCGTGCAGGATCGCCCGCCGATCCAGCCCCGGGAATCGATCCCCGATCCTCCGGTTCACTTCAAACAACGCGTTTTCCGATCGGTCCATGAGCAGGATCGCCGACGGGGCAAACCCCGCGACGATCCGGGCGATCTCCGAACCGATCGACCCGCCCGCCCCGGTGATGAGCACGCGGCGGCCCTCGATCACCCTGGAAACCGCGCGCCGGTCGATCCCGTAAGGCGTCCGCCCGATCAGCGGGGTGTACTCGGCGACGCGGGACATGCCCGGCTCGGCGGGAGGGCGACGGCCGGCGATGATGTCCTCGATCGCTTCGACGCCGCGCGTGGCGACCCCGGCGCGTTCGAGGATCGCCCGGACCCGAAGGACCACGGACCGCATCACCGCGGGCAGGCACACCAGCGCCACGGTACGGGCCGCGTCGATGGCCCCAAGCGAGACATCGAGGGTCTCGACGGGTCCCAGGTCGGCCCCCGGCAGCCGCCCGCGCGACGGCCCATCGGTCACCAGGTGAGCCACCACCCGCGGGGGGGAGGCCAACCCTCGAACCATGTCCGCCAGTTGCGAACATGTCCGCTCGGTCCCGATCAGGATCAGGTCGTGGGTGGTCGGCGTGGGTCGAGTGCCGCCGGCGGAGGTCATCGGTTTGCTCACAAGGTCTCTCCTGCCCGGGGCGTCGGCGCGGCCTGTCCCCGCGAACATCCCAGGTCGGGACGGGCCGGATCGGTACGTGTTATCGGCACTTCGGCGGGCGAACATTGACCGTGCCCGGGTACTCTCGTCGATCTCTCGGCCCGCGTGTTGGGTGGAGCGGTGGCCCGGGCTCTCCGGCGGGGGGATATGCCCGTACGATCGAGGGCATGATCCACCGCATCGAGGGAACGCTGTCCGAGATGCTCGGCACAACCGCCGTGGTCCGGCTGTCGGGTGGGGTGTGGGTTGAGGCCCTGCTCCCCGCCTACCTCGCCCGGGCGCTGGCCGATCGCGTCGGCCAGCCGCTGAGCCTGTATACCCATGCGTATCTGGAAGGCCAGGGACAGGGGACATCATTCATCCCACGCCTGATCGGGTTCGAAACCATCGGGGACCGCCGGTTCTTTGAGGTATTCACCACGGTCAAGGGGATCGGCAACCGAAAGGCCCTCCGAGCCATGGAAGTCGCCCCCGCCGAAATCGCCCGGGCCATCGCCGACCGGGACACCGCCGCCCTGGTGCGTCTGCCCGAGATCGGGAAACGCCTCGCCGAGACCATCGTCGCGGAGTTGCACGGCAAGGTCGCGCCGTTCCTGGATTCGGACGATCGGCGGGGACTCGATGCCGCCTCTTCAGGCCGGGCCAGACACCCAGAGCCCGCCGGCCCGCGGCAGGAAGCCGTCGCCGCCCTGGTGGCGCTCGGGGAGACACGCGCCGATGCCGAGCGCAAGGTGGAGGTGGCCCTGGCCCGCCACGGCGGAGCGGACCCGACCACCGCCGACGAGGTCCTCGTCAGGGTCTATGCCGGGGGGTAAACGCCCGCGTGCGGTTGTCCGGAGGGTTCTTTCGTCGCCGCCGGAGGCGGTTTTTCGTTGCCGATGATCCCCGCACTTGCCAACGGCCCGCCGACTCGCGTGCTGGAACACCGCTCTCGCGGGCGGCCTGCCCGCTACATGTACTCCCCCGATGAGAACACGGGTGTTCGGGGATTGGAGACGCCGACCGGAGCGGGCACCTTCCGCAGACCGGCGGTCTGGAGTGGTCCCGGCGCCGAATGCATGAAATTCCGGAACCACGTCGCCGGTGGCGCCGACCCGTCCAGGTCGAGGAGTTGAACGCCGCGAAACCGGGGACCGCCCGAGACAATCCCGCAATCGAACTCGAGCATCCGCTCGTAGTGCTCCCCCTGAGGAGGGCGGGTGATCGACGGGATGTCGTGGATGGTGATGATCAGCATGCCGCCGGACTTTTTGAGGTAACTCCGCACCGCGTCGGCCTGTGCCGCCTGATCGGCGATCCCCGCGGGGATCGCGTTGGGCGGCATCGGCTGGCCGTTGATCGTCTTCATCACGACCCCGCCCTTGAGCATCGCGGACTTGGGCTGGCCCGTGGCGCTGAGGTACGCCTCGGTATACCGCTTTGGCCACACCAGGAGGGTGTTCGAGCAAGGGTTGTGGGTGTACATGTTCGATTCGAACTCCCACCACTCACCCTTGTGGTGCTCCTTCATGACGAATCGCTCGTGCCAGTCGAGGTGGGGGGTCTCGGCGAAAAAGCCGACGCTCGCCGGCCGGTAGACAAGCGTAAATTCGACCTCGACGTTGGTGCCGAAGAGTTCCCCGGTGTCGTGGTTCGACGTCGTGCCGGTGACGTTCTGCAGGGTCCAGGTGCCCATGGGCTCTCCTTGTGCATGTCCGGCGCCGATCGTATCGGCCACCGCCCGAGGCGGAGCATACGCCGGATTATCCGCACTTGGATCGGCGGTGCGAAGCCCGGCCTGGGGAGCCAGGCCCGCCATGGGAAACCGGCCCGCCATGGGAAGCAGGTCCGCCATGGGAAGCAGGCCCGCCATGGGAAGCAGGTCATACGCGCCGCTCGGGCGAAGCCGCGACAACGCCTCGCGCCGGCGGTGATGTGCGTAGCCGCGCGGGGCAGGCCTCTGTCAGTCGGGGGCGGCCTGGGGCCGCGCGGAACCGGCCTTCTCAACACCGACGCCTCCGGCGCGGACGCCATGTTCGATCCCCGCTCGCCTTCGCCCGCGCGAAGTACCGCCACCGTGGAAAGGGGTTCGTATGACCACCGGATGGAAGACACGCGACCGAATCCGCGCCGCCGTCGCCGAAGCCGTGGCCGCGAGCGTTGAACGTGGGCAAGTGGGCCGCGTCTGCGCCCTGTTGCTGGACCCCGCGCCCACGGCCCAGGAACCGGCGCTCCGCGCGTTCGGCCCGCTTGATATCGTCATGCTGTCTACCTGTCCCCTCCCTCCCGCCGAAGCCGTCATGGAACGGCTGGCCGAATGGTGGGAGGAACTTCGGGGCGAGCGGGACGCCGTGGCGCTGAATCTCCGACTTCGGGCCGCCCACCTGGGCCGCGAAGACTGGGAGGCCAAGGAACGCGCCCAGGCCGAGCGGGTCCGCCTTGCGGAGAAGTCCCTACGGGAGGCCCAGGCCGAGTTGTGGCGGGCGGAACGGGGCATCCCTTGACCCCGCACCAGCGCAGTTGACAGCCCCACCCGTTGGGCGAACAGAAACCAACGCCCCCAGCGCCGCGGTGTCCCGGAGAGTCGGGTACCATCTAGGTACTTGACGGACCACCGGGAGCACGGAGCGCATGAAGTCCATCGAACTCTTCGCCGGAGCGGGCGGGCTTGCCATTGCCACCGCCAACGCGGGCTTTGACCACGAAGCGGTATTGGAGTGGAACGAGAACGCTTGCGCAACGATCCGCCGGAACAAAGCGGCGGGGATGCCGCACGTTCGGGATTGGGAGGTAGTGGAAGGCGACGTGTCCGACTACAACTTCAAGCGCCATGCGGGATCGGTGGAGTTCGTGTCGGGCGGGCCGCCATGCCAACCGTTCAGCATCGGCGGGAAGCATCGCGGGGTAGACGACGCGCGCAACATGTTCCCGCACGCCGTGCGCGCGGTCAGAGAGATTCAGCCCAAAGCGTTCCTCTTTGAGAATGTCAAGGGACTTCTGCGCAAGTCATTCGCCAACTACTACACCCACATCATCCACCAGTTGGAGTACCCGGAGATTGTCCGAAGAGGCGATGAGGAGTGGACCAACCACCACGCGCGGCTAGAGAAGGCCGTGACAAGCGGGAAGGCGAAGGGGCTTCGCTACAACGTCTCCCTCCTCGCGGCATCGTGAGTTTCGCCATCCGATTCCTCGGCATCTTCATCGAGAGCGGTTCCTTCAAAGCTCAACCACAGCCACGCTTGGACATACGCGCCGTTGTCGCATCCCCATGAAACCACGGCATTGTCGTCGATCTCCAAGTCGCCTTCGCGGACACGGGGGTCGAGTCGTGCCAGCTCGACGACCGCTCGGCGACTCTCTTCCGTTGTGGCGGATGTGTCGATTGCAGTTGGGTCGTTCTTCACTCTGATTCTCTCCTACTCGATGGCGATGCCGACGCGCTTGACAATTGTTGCCAAAGTGTATCCGTCCACAAGTACAATTGGCGCCTTGCCGGGGCTGATCGCTTCCTGTACCGCGGCCCGGCTGTAGTGGCTTGTCGTCACGACCGCGCCTCGCGCGAAGGGTTCAAGGCTTCCGCGAAGCTCCGCCACTTCTTTCCTGCCCACGGTGTGAAGCCAGCGTTTCGCTTGGACCTGCACAAGCAATCGCTCAATGGGCCACATCGCCGCGCCCGCGTAGGCATTGACATCGACGCCGCCATCCTGGCTGAACTTCGTGACCGAGACATCGACGAAGCCGGTAGAGACAAGTAGATCACGCACAAAGTACTCGAAGCGATCGGCGGGCTTCGCGAGCAGGCGACTGCGAATGCCCTCGATCTCGACCGCGTCGAACGAGGTGGCGGCAGGGGTAATCAACGGTGCCTCGCCGAGTTCACGATCCTCGTCAGATTGACTGCTCTGGGCGCGCGAATCCGCGAGCACGCGAGATGTGATCGACTCATCGGCATCGACAGGGATCACTTCGGGCGTCGAGTGGATGCGCATCTCGAACATCCACACCTTGCGAACCTTGCCTTCGGTGTCGGCCTGCGTATCTGGGTAGTGCCGCAGGTATTCGAGTAGGCCAAGAAACCGCCAGCGCTTCGGGCCGAGCGACGCATCGCGCCGACTCCCGACAAGGACAAAGCCATAGGCCGGAAAATTCGAATCAAGTTGCTGCGGAAGACGCTTGTTGACCCCGCCAAGTGTCTGCTCGCCTTCCCGCCCAGCGCCCGTGTAAACAAGAACGCCGTCTTCGATTCGGTCGTGATAGGGGTTCTCCGAGAGTTGGCGGGCTGTAGGAACGGACGTGAGGATGACCGCTCGACGCACGACGCCATCATCCGAGACTGACAATCGGATTCCGCCAGCGTTGCCGACCCTTAACGAGGCTTGTATCTCTTCGCTGGAATAGAGCGTACCGACCTGAAATGTTGTCGGGGTGATCATGCTGCGATCCGCTATCGGGAATCGCTCATCGCGAGCGATTCGAGGTGCATGACGAATACTCTACCGGAAGCGTCGATCGCCTGCCGACTACTGTTGCACTTCAATGATAGCGATCCGAGCACATGGCCCGCGTCAAGGGCCGGGACACCGGGCCGGAGCGGGTGGTCGGGGAGATTCTGCGGGCGTTCCGCTTCCGTCCCGTCTCCCACCCCGCCGACGTTCCGGGCAAGCCGGATTTGGTGTTCCGTTCCCGGCGGGCCGTGGTGTTCGTACACGGGTGTTTCTGGCATCGGCACAGTTGCCGCAACGGGCAACGCTTGCCAAAGACCCGGTTGGAGTTCTGGGGGCCGAAGTTGGAGGGGAACCGACTACGCGACGCCAGAACGCGCCGACGCCTCCGCGCGGACGGTTGGCGCGTTCTAGTTGTCTGGGAGTGTCAGACGCGGAACGCGGAGCGGCTACGAACCCGGCTCGCGGCGTTCCTTGCGAAGTGTCAAGGCGCTTTAGCGGGCAAGGTGTCTTCCAAGCGTTGACGCCGCGCCCACGTCTTCAACCCGGTTCGGGACGCGATGCCGCGCGCCTCATGCTCCGCTTCGTCTTCACTGGGCCACCCTCGCCCGTGGTCCGGGTCCGCCAGCATGACGCCTCCCTCTTCATCCTGAATGACCCAATACTCTGTCGGGTCATCGCGGAGCATGATGGACGCGGACGGTTGGGCCGCGTCAAAAGCGTCATCGTCGGGGTACTCGGCTACAAGGTCATCGGAGAAGACGACGATGGAACCGTCCGGGCGACGCAGCGCGACGTCGTAGATGCCGCTTCCGCTTTGCCACGCCTCCCCGCCAATCACCTTCGCCAACGCTTCGGCTTGTCGTTCGTCCATCGTCGTTTTCTTTGCAAGCGTCCCCGGCTGGACTCGAACCAGCAACCACCCATTTAGAAGACGGGAGCGCTATCCAGTTGCGCCACGGGGACAGGTTGGAGAAGTCTACGCGCTGGCCAGCCGGTGCTCGCCCTGGTCCGCTCACCCTGGTCATCATCGGCCCGGGTTCGCCGGTCATGCCAGGGACGAACGGTCTCTGGTGAGCCTGGTGGCGAGCGAGATGGCGAGCGAGGTGGCAGGCGAGATCGCGAGCGAGATGGCAGGCCAGATGGCAGGCGTGATGGCAGGCGTGGTGGCAGGCCAGATGGCAGGCGAGATGGCGAGCGTGATCTCCCGGGGGCGGCCGCACCGCGTCGAGGCATCTGGCGACGCCGCTCGCCCGGAACCTATGCTGCGTTGATGGCCCTGTAGCTCAACGGTTAGAGCAGGCGACTCATAATCGCTTGGTTCCCGGTTCGAATCCGGGCGGGGCCACTTTTGCACGGCGTTGCAGGCTCTTGCAAGCCTTTGCAAAATCAACCGTTTACGCCGCGTTGTTCGAATCCGCGATTTTGAGCGGTGGCGCAGTTTGCAGCGGTATGCGACCCGGTGCAGCGCCATGCTGCAGCGCATTTTGCAGCGCGCTGCGGCCGGCGGCGGGGCGGCGCGGGGAGCGTTTGCTCGTGTTGGCGGCCGAGCCGGCGGGCGCGGTCACCAACTCAAAGACCTCGGCGGGGACCTGCAGGTAGTGCTGGGCGCTGACCTGGATGCCGTGCCCCATCCACGATGCGACCGCGTGGGGCGGGGCGCTGCGAGCAAAGTCCGTCGCCGCCGCGCGGCGGAGAGCCTGGAAGAGGTCGTCCCAGCGTTCGAGCCCGGCCGCGTCGATCCCCTCGAGGATCTTCTTGTGCAGGTTGTGTACGCTGAGCGAGAGGACCCGGGCGTGTGGATCGGGGCGGCGAGGGCGAATGACGGCGAGCAGTTCTCGCAGGCGGGGGACGACCGGAACAACCCGGGTCTGCCCGGTCTTGGGCGCGTAGACCGTCATCCTGCTGTGGGCGAGGTCGATCTGCCCCCAGGTGAGGATGTGCGTCTCGCTCGGCGCCCGCAGAGCGCCGTATCGCATGAGCCCGAAGAAGATCTTGAGATGGTCATCCTCAAGTTTGGCCAGCACCTTCTCGGCGTCGGTCACGGGAAGATAGAACGATCGGTTGGCGGCGATGGCCGCCGTGGGGAGGCACTTGAACGGGCTCTTGGTGATCATCTCCCGGCGTATCGCCTCGTTGAACAGGGCCTTGGCATTGCGGGAGTGGAGTCGGACGAACGCCTCAGACAGACCCGACCTGAGCATCCCTGCCCGCCAGTCCAGCGCCGCGGCGGCGGTGACCTTGTCGATGCGGGTGTCGCCACCCACCGCCGCGATCAGCCGAGCGAACGACTGATCGAGGAGTTTGACGCTCCGCGCCGCAAGCGCGGGACGCTTGGCATCGATGTACGAGGACGTGAACTGCCTGACCGTGGGGATTTCCCGCACCCTCTCACGGGGCTCGGCGAGGCCGCTTGCCGTGAGCGCCGCGTACAGGTCGTCGTCCAGGCCGCTCAGCCAGCGGGTGGTCTCGGGGTCAGGAGAGAGGTTGAGGCGAACGAACCCGACCAGGTCCTCGACCTTGTCGCGGAACCGCTCCGCGGCCCGCTCGGGCACGGAGCCGAGCCGGATCGTCTTGCGGCCCAGACGCGGGACAACGACCTGGATCATCCAGATCTCTTTACCGCGTTCGAGTTTCTGGAACAGGGTCGCCACCGACGTTCTCCAGCATCACCCACGCGGCGCGGCGGGGTGCTTGACGATCAAGGCCGGACTGCTCGGCAAGGCAAGGCATGTGGCGAGTGGAACTCGCCTGATACGTCCGCAACTACTTGCCGCCACGCTCGCGGGGCACATCGCCATCTCCATCCCCGCCTGCACCGCGACCGGTGCATCGGGGCAGGCTCCGGACGAACGACTCGAGGTCGGCGACGGCGTACCGGACGCTGCCGTCGATGCGGACGGCCGGGACCATGCCGCGCGCTGTGAGATCCGCGAGTTTGCGTGGGCTGACCTGGAGCATGAGTGCCGCGTCCGAGGTCTTGACCAGGAGCCGCGAGACCAAGGGTTCTGGCTTCATGCGCCACCCCCCGCTTCTGGAGTTGGCCGTGAAGCCGGGCCGGGCTCGCGTGCCTCTGTTCGCAGGTGCGTCAACCTCCCCACCACCTCGAACGCGGCAAGCACCTCGTCGATGAGGTCGCCCTTTCGCGAGGTGGGGAAGTCACCGGGAATGCCGGCGGCGACCCGCCGGGCCTCGCGGCGGGCGACCTGCTCGGCTTCGGAGCCGACAGAAGTGTCCATGCCTTGTTCGTTGCCGATCGCGAGCCGCTCTTCGTAGGTGAATCTGGCGTCTTCCGACCAATCAACCATCTCGGGATCGGGAGTTAGGTGTGGATTCCCAGTTGCCCCGAAACCGCGCGCACAAATCGCGTAAATGCCCCCGAGCGGGTCGGCGGGGGTATTTTCATGATTTGTGCGCGCGGTTTCGGGGACGGGCGAATACCGATCGATCAGGTCCCGGATGTGGGCGGCGAGGTCCTTCATGGTGTCCTCCGGTCCCAGCGCGGGTTCACGATGTACTCCGTGGAGGCGGGCCGCCCTCGGCGGGGAGGGTCGTTGCGACGAAGCGGACGGAGGTACCCCGCCGTGGTCAGCAGTTCCAGCGCTGGCGCCACTTCATCGGTGGTGGTGATGCGGGCATTGCGGATGTGGGTAAAGCACTCGTTGGCGGAGAACCGGTCGAGCCCGGACCGGGCAATCCACGCCAGCACGCGGCGGCCGGTGACGTGGTTCTCATCCAACCCCACGAACGACATCACGGCCTTCATGTGTGCCGCCAGATACGGTGCCCAGTTGATCGCTGCCAGCATGGTCTCGAGGGAGATCGGTTCCGAGAGCGACGAGATCGCGCCCACGCCGAAGAGCATCCCGTGGAGTGTCAGGGCCGTGCGGGCGACCTTACCGCAGAGTTTGCCGCCCCAGTCCTGCAGCCCATACGCAGCGAACTCGCCACACCACGCTAGTTCTGACTCGATCCGAGCCCGGAAGTCGTCGAATGCCGCCCTGGCTTTGGGCGAGAGTTCGACAACGATGGGCTTGCCATCCTCTGGGATCTTCATAGCCAGCAGATTCTGAAGCGCGTTGGCCCACATGGTGCTGAGAACGGGAGGGATGGCGGGCGGATTGATCTTCCGCGCTCCCAGGCAACTATCCGGCAGCGACATGCCGAAGCGCGCCAGCAGCCCGGTGCCCTTGGCCTTGCGGTTGGCCATGAGGTCACGTACAGCCTCGGGCTGGATCGCAAACCCCACAGACAACAGCGGCCGCCGCAGGGCGATGGAAGGCCGTCCTACGCGATTGATCCGGTGGGACGACCCGTCGTACGCCTTGTTGTACAACTGGAAGTTGGGCTGGTCGCTGTAGCGGCCCAGCATGATGTCGATGGCCTCGCTCTCGTCGGAGAATACGCCCAGCCGCTCCTGGTTGGCTTCAAGAACTCGTGCCAGGTCTTCGGACGTGATGTCGCCGGTGATGAACTGTGGCTCATGAATGATCTTGACCTGCGCAAGTTCCTCCTGCAGCCGCACCGCCGCGGCCTTGGCGTCATCCCCGGAGGGCTCGCCAGAGTTCTTGCGTGGTCCCACCTTGCCGCTGGCCAGGTCGAGCAGCCGCTCGATTTGTCGCTGCGTGGCCTTGATCTCCACATGCTGCGCAGCGATCTTCGGCTTCGCCTTGATCACGGCCTCTTGTTCCCACTGGTGGATGGGCGCGAGGAGCAGCGAGAACGCGTCCGACTTACGGTTGCCAGGCTCCATGAGCACCGCGTTGTAATGGACCGGCGACTGTCGCCAACTCTCATTCAGTTCAACGCACACGACCTGCGACATGGACAGCCCGACGGCAGGGTGCATGAGCATCGCCGGCACATCGGCGGGCATCTGGATCGCCTCGGCGACGGCGTGGATGTAATCGCGGATTCCACCAAGCGCGGGGGGAAACACACCAGTCAGAGAGAGCGGCGTCGCCGCGGGTTGGAGGCGGCTGGGAAGATCCCACTGTTCCGAGGCGGATACTTCACTCTCCGATCTCACGGGAGTGTCGTTGGTGGCGGCGTTACGGATGTGCTCGATATGCGCTCGGTATCCAGGCTCCATCGCCTCACGGACATCGATCCACCCCAGCCCGGTTCCTCGGTTGTGCAGATTGCGGAAGGCGATGGAGCCGCTCGAGGCGACCATTACCGATATCTCGGTGCCGTTTGCTTCGACACCCGTTACGGGACAGGCGGCGAGGTCGAGGATGGTGCTGTCACCCTTGGCACGCTCCTTGACGACCGTAACACCGCGGGATTGGAGATATCCGCGAACGCCCGCGGCCGTGCGATCGAACCGGGTGAACCCGTCCCCGGTTCTCGTGGGCGCGGGCGACGAAGCGGTAATGGCGGGCACCGGCGGCGGGTCCGTGATCGCCTCGAGCAGATCACGCGGGACCGCCAGCATCGCCTCCGGGACCGCCAGCAGCGCGGCACGGCGGTGCGGACGATCCTCGACCCCAGCGACACCACGCAGGTCATCGCCTTTGCGGGCCATCGTGCCGGGGATCTTAGTGATGCGGGCCGCGTTGTAGACGGACTTGTCGATCTTGACATAGTCGTCGTCGAACCTGGCCGCGAGGCCTTCGAGTACCCGCTGGACGAGTCCGCCGTCATCGCGTGGGATGTCGATGCGGTAAATCAGATGGTGGCCGTTGCCGCTCATGACCCGGATTGGTTCGGGCCACCCTTCACCGGTGAGGTGTGATCGGACGGCGTCGGCCTTGGCGGCGGCGAGGGCAATCTCGGTGTCGGTGGCCGACACGTCGGCCGGGCGGACCGGATCGCAGTCGATCAGCAGGTGCCGGCGGGAGACGGTGTCGGCGTCGGCGGTGGTGTGCTTCGACTTGGTCTGGAGGCGGTTGGCGGAGCGGGCCAGGAGCGCCGGGTTCACCGGGTTGAGAGTGACGTAGGTGCCGGGCGAGAGGCCCGACGCGTCCAAAGCCTCAATCGCCTTGCAGGCGGCGTCGATCGATTCGTAGGTGAAGTAGCCCGCGGTCGTCGAGCGGAAGTCGGAATTGGGGCGATCAAGGCACCTGGGCGCCCGTATCTCGAACACGTCGCCGGATGCAAACAGGGCATGGATGAAGGTATGGATCACCATTTCACTCCCGCGGCCCGCGACGCCTCGGTGACGATCCAGTTCTCGATGACGGCGCGCGGCCACCGCTTCAAGTGGCCGATCACGATCGGCGCGGGGAATTTGCCCTCGCGGATGCGACGCTTGAGCGTTTTGCCGCTTATCAGCACCATGGCGACGACGGCCTTTTCGTCGATGAGCACGGAAGGCGGGGAGGTCAGCGGACGGTCTGTCGGTGTCATTACGAGGTCTCCGGGATCGGTCACGTCCGGCACCGGCCGTTCATGATCGACACCCACCTTGTAATGTCCTCAAGGCCCGCGGCCAACCCGCGGCGATTGCTTGTCCATGAGTTGACCATCTACATGGACGACTATCTCAGTCCGCGAGAAAGCCGCACCGCCTAAGCTCCGCTTCGATCTTGTCGGCAAAGTCAAACCAGTCCCGTTTGCCCGGAGCCTTCTTCCGTGCAGCGATCGCCATTGCCTGCACTTCCGGAGGCCCGTAGACGATGTCTCGCTGACCATGTTTCAGCCGCGGCAAGGTCGTGTGACCTCTGATTCGCGTGAAGGTCTTTGCGCTGACGCCTGTGATCTCACAGAGCCTGCCTCGCGTCCAAGCGGCCGGGGGCATCTGGCGCCGTACAACCTCCAACACCGCATGGGCAAACTCCGCCCGGCCGATCTGCTGCCGCAGCAGTTCTCCAACTTGTGCATCGGTGAGCGGCGATACGCCGGGCGGGAGGACACCTGGGTCGATGCTGCGACCCGCCCGATATGCCAACTCGCAGAGCAGTTCGATGTTCGACGACCTGTCTTGCCACACGAGCATGGGGAAGCAGCGAGCACGCAACCAGTTGCCGTGCGTACCAAGAGCCCATGGCGGCATCCCGCGCACGCCCGCTGCATCAGGCTCGAAGTTGGGGTCCATCAGCAGGAGGACGACGAGTAGTATGTCCCACGACGCTTCAATCGTCAGGGGCGAATCCAGATCGTCGAGCAGGCCATAGGCGATGTCGGACAGCGCCTCCATGTGGTTCTCGGCGGCGCTGGCCGCCGCGTCCGGATCAACATCTGCCTGCCAGCCCTGTAAGTCGCGGTGAGCACGAGGTGCTTTCCCTTTCCTGTGCAGCGGTCTGGTCTGGAGAAGCAGCCACATCTCGGCCGCGGTCAGTTGCGAGAGATCGACCCGATTCGCAAATGACCAGTCGCCCCATGTTCCGTTGTGGAGGTTCCAGGCGTACCCGAGGTGGTAATCAAAGAGATCCGGCCATTCGTGATCGAACTCTCCCGCCAATTCGTAGCAGCGCTTCATCCATTCCGGAACAGGTCCATCAACGCCCAAGCACACCGGGTCGAACCCCGGCGGCAATTCCGCGGTGGTATCGATGGGGGATTTGGCGCACAGAGCAGGCGGGCCATTCAGGCTATCGAGAACGTACTCCCGCGCGACGTCCAGCATGACCAAGCGACGCCTTACGCTGCGGCGAGCTTGCTGCCGTTGGTTCTCGACGAGTGGTGCGAGGCGCTGGTTGAGACGAGTGGCCGCCGAACGAAGTGGTGCCGGCTGTCGCCGCGCCAACCCCGCGAGTGCCTGCAGAATGTCGTCGCGACGGTTCACATCCTTGAACGCTGACTGGCGAGCCGTGTCGCTTGTGCGCATGCGCGAGCGTATGCCGCGATATTTCTGAAAGACCGATCTCGACAGGACCGGACATGAGAGGCCAACCTGACCCGCGATGGCGAACTCACACCGGTTGCGACATACGGTCTACTGGGAATCAAGCGGTGTAGTGCAGCAAGTCCTCGTCGAGGTGTTGCCATGCTCGTGGAACTCAGGAAGATCGCCGACATCAAGCCCTACCCCGAGAACCCCCGCCGCAACGACGGCGCTGTGGACGCGGTGGCCAGCTCGATCCGCGAGTACGGCTTCAGGCAGCCGGTCGTTGTGGATGCCGACGGCGTGATCGTGGTCGGGCACACGCGGTGGAAGGCGGCGCAGAGGCTGGGCATGACCCAGGTCCCCGTGCATGTCGCCACGGACCTGACGCCCGAGCAGGCGCGGGCCTACCGCATCGCCGACAACCGCACGGCGCTGATCGCCGAGTGGGACGAGGACCTGCTGTCGAGCGAACTGGCGGCGCTCAAGGCGATGGATGTGGACCTGTCGCTGCTGGGGTTCGAGGATGCGGAACTGAACGCGTACCTGAACCCCGCCCTGCCCGTGGGTCTGGTGGACGAGGATGATGTCCCCGCACCCCCCGACGAGGCGACGACCAGGCCCGGCGACCTGTGGATCCTCGGTCAGCACCGGCTGCTGTGCGGGGATTCGTCGAAGGCTGATGATCTCGACCGCCTGCTCGCCGGTGCTCGCATTCACCTCTGCAACACGGACCCCCCGTACAACGTGAAGGTCGAGCCGCGCAGCAACAACGCCATCGTCGCGGGCCTGTCGTCGTTCTCGCTGGCGAGCAGGAAGACCAAAGCGGCCCCGACCGCCGCCGATCAGCACGACCAGCAGTCCGCCGACCTCAACCGCTACCCCGAGAAGGCCAAGCCGACGCACAAGAAACTCCGGGCCAAGGACAGGCCCCTGGCCAACGACTTCGTGTCCGACGAGGAGTTCGACCGCCTGCTCGACGCCTGGTACGGCAACATCGCGCGCGTGCTGGTCCCCGGCGGGGCGTTCTACATCTGGGGCGGCTACGGCAACTGCGGGAACTACCCGCCGGTCCTCAGGAAGCACGGGCTGTACTTCTCGCAGGCCGTGATCTGGGTGAAGGAGCATCCGGTGCTCACGCGCAAGGACTTCATGGGCAACCACGAGTGGTGCTTCTATGGATGGCGAGAGGGCGCGGGCCACCAGTTCTACGGGCCCGACAACGTGCCCGATGTCTGGTCCATCAAGAAGGTCAACCCGCAGAGCATGGTCCACCTGACGGAGAAGCCGGTCGAGCTCGCCAGGCGGGCCATTGAGTACTCCTCCAAGCCGGGGGAGAACGTGCTGGACCTCTTCGGGGGTTCGGGCTCGACGCTCATGGCGTGCGAGCAGGCGGGACGGCGTGGGTTCCTGATGGAACTCGACCCCCTGTACTGCGACGTGATCGTGAAGCGTTGGGAGGCGTTTACGGGGAAGCAGGCGGTCCTGGAGGGCTCTCCTGCCCTGGCATGAGGTAGCAGGTCGTGGCAGCCAACGTGACGGACAACCTCGACCCCCAGCAGGAGAAGGCGCTGCTGGCGCTGCTGAGCGAGCCCACCGTCAAGAAGGCGGCGGAGGCATCCGGCGTGCCCGAGCGGACCCTCTACCGCTGGATGGATGATGCGGAGTTCGGGAAGACGTACCGCCAGGCCCGCCGCCGTGCCTTCAGTCAGGCCATCTCGCTGTGCCAGCGGTACGTTCCGGTCGCGCTGCAGACGCTGGTCAAGATCACCACCGACGAGACCGCCCCGCATTCGTCGCGGGTGTCTGCGGCCACGGCCGTCCTGAAGTTCGGCCGCGACAGCATCGAGCTCGACGACCTTGCCGAGCGGATCGGCCACCTCGAGCGCCAGATCGGGGAGCGGGAGATCGGCGGGGGCGCGTTGAACAGCAGGAGCGTGGCATGAACCGCCACTGCCTCAACCGCCGCCTGCGGAGGCTCGAATCGGGGTGGGGGATCACGCCGCCGTGCCCGCGGTGCCGCGGGATCGGGTGCCGGCGGGCGGCCGTCGTCCACGCCGCGCTCCATGTTGTGGAGCACCGGGGGTGCCCGGTCTGCGGGAAGATCAGGAACACCCGCCCGGAAGCGGCGACGGCACCGGGAGGTGGGTCATGTCGGTGAAGGCCAGCGTCAGGTCGTTCGAGCGGGCTCTGAGGCGGCTCGGCCCCTGCGCGGTCTGCGGCGGGCGGGGCCGCTACGACACGATCATTGTCCGCGACGGCGTGCCCGACCGCGAGCCTCGCCCGTGCCGGGGGTGCGGGAAGGTGTACTGCGTCAAGAAGATCACACTCGACCGGCGCGAGCCGGCCGCGGGAGGAGAGTCGTGACCATGCGCACGAACCTCCGCAGCCTGAAGCGTCGCGCGGCCAAGGCGTTCCCGCCCCCGGGGTGCGGGTGCCCGGCGGCGGTGGTGCGGGAGCCGGGTATGCCGCCCGTGCCCAACCCGTGCCCGCGCTGCGGGAAGGCCAGGCTGGTCATCGTGCTGGAGGACGAGAGCGAATTCTGCTTGCCAACCAGAGGAGCCATCGCGTGAGCCCGACACCATCCGTTCCGGCGACGTGCCCCGCGCCGGTGAGCGACGGCGAGCCCGGCATCCCCGAGCCCGTGCTGGAGCGCTGGTGCGGCAAGATTGATTCGATGCTGAAGTGCGTCACCACAATCGGGCGGGCGCTGGGGGTTCCGTCGGTCCCGCCCGACGTTGCCCACGCGGGCGGCGGCGGCGCGGACGCCCCGTCGGCGGGGCCGGGTCGCCCGGCCGCGACCGCGGCCAACGTGGGGCGGAACGCGGGGGAAGGGGTGGGGGGCGTGGGGGGTGTGGGGGAAGAGGTGGCGAGCGTTTCGACGGGGGCCAGGCCGTGACCCTCCGCTCGTCGATCTCGCGCCTGGAACGCCGCACGGGCGAGGCGCTGGGCAAGCGCGGCCCGTGCGGGTGCGGGCCGCCGCTGGTCGTGACCCGCTGGCTTCCCGCGGGCACCCAGGACCCGCCCGAGCAGGGAACGGCTACGTCCCGTCCGTAGAAGCGCAGGCGGGGAATCCCTTGCAGCGAGTGGGGTTCAAGTCGCGTAGGTTCGGAGCGACCCGGCGACGGTTGCCTTGTCGGCCGTGCCCCCGGCCACCGCCAGAACCAGGTCCACGAGGTCCTCATCCGGCATGTTCACCTCCACACCGTTGAAGTCCAGGAACACCAGCGCGGACGCCGCCGCCGTCCTCTTGTTGCCGTCCAGGAACGGATGGTTCCTCGCGATGTGATACAGGTACGCCGCCGCCATCTCGAACAGGTCGCGGTGCAGGTACGCGCCCTCGAACATTGCCCGCGCGGTCTCCACGGCCGAGATCAGCAGCCCCGGGTCGCGGAGCCCCTCGGCGCCTCCGTACCGCTCGATCTGGTCCTGGTGGATCGCAAGCACCTCGTCCACGCGCAGGAAATCGATGTCCATGCGCGGTTACTCGGCGAGCTTCTTCAGGGCCTTGCCGTGGCGGCGGTTGGTCTTCTCCAGCGAACGGGCCAGGCGGTCCCGGCGGCCGGAGTCCGCGATCGGGGCGATCGTCAGCACCTTCCCGTCGGTGGTGACCTCCAGGGGCGATTCGGGCGTGATCTTGAGAAGGTCCAGGATGGGCCTGTCGATGACCAGGGCGTAGCTGTTGCCGTGCTTGGTGAGTGTTTTGACCATCGGATACCTCCGGGCTCAGGGTACTACATTGTATCTACGTTGTACATACGTCGGCGGTTCGGCCCATCGGCTTGAGGACGGCAGGGGTTGGGACCATTCTCGGACGGTCGCTCCCGATCGCCGAGAAAACACCCCGGTCCTGGCGGGGTGCGGTGGTGGTTGATGGCGTGGGCGAGCTACTCGCCGCCGCGGGGGGGCTTGTACACCGTCCCGCACATCTGGCACTCGACCTTCTCATCATCGAGCCAGGCCAGCCGGTCGGCGTTGCGCTCCGAGCAGACAGGGCAGGCGTCCTCTTCGTCCACCAGGTTGGCGTCGTCTGCTTGGTCCATGGCGTGCCTCACTACCCCGCGTACTCGAACATCCCGCGATCGACCTTCCTGAACCGGGCCTCGCCAGCCTTGGCGGAGATCTCGCGGATGATCGCGGCGTAGAGCGTGGCGGACGGCGTCTTGCCCCCGGGCGACTCCCACAGCCCCTGCGTCGCCATCCGCTCGATCATCTCCGTCGCGCTCATGGGCTTCGTGGACTTGGCGAGCACCTGCGCCGCGGCGTCCAGGGCGCTGAGTGTCTTGACCTTCGGTGCCTTCGACGGCTTGGGGGCCGTCGCCGCCCTGGGCTCCTTGGTCTTCTTCCCGCCCCGGGCCGTGGGCGTGCCCGACGTTGGCGTCGGTTGCGCCCCGTCGGCGGCGGGGCCGAGCACCTCCGGTCCGAAGACCGACGCGGCGGCCCGTGCCGCCAACCGTTCCGCCTCCTCGCGAGTCGGCGGGGTCTGGGGCGTCCCCTCCGCCGGGGCGGCCGTCGGGCCAACGTCGCCCGCCGGTGCGGGCGTCCCGTCCATCCGCGCCCGGATCTCGGCGCGGGCCGCCTTGCGGGCCTTCTCGGTCTTGGCCGGGTCGGGCTTGGTGTTCTTGGTGGTTGCCTTCTTTGCCATGTTCAAACTCCTTCGTGGTGCGAACCCGCCGCACACCGCGGCGGGGAAGCGCGGTCGTTGCGGTTCCCCGCGAACACCGCGTGCTCCAAAAGCAGCGAAGCCCGCATCACGCGGGCTTCGGGTCGTTGTTCTTCAGTTGGCTTGGTCGGGGCCTGCCCACCCCGTCGAGGTACTCCGTCAGGTCGCGAGGACGCCACGCATCGGCCTCCACGGCGTCGTGCTCTTCCCGCCGTCCATCGGGGGCGAGTTCATAGAGCCGGAACAACCCGCGGCGATTGGCCTCGATAGCCCAGGTTCGCCCGTCGGGCGTGGTGGCGTGGATGGTGGCGATCGCGATCCCACGGCGTCCGAGGGCGGCGGCGAGGGCGGTCGTGGCGTTGGTGGTCGGGTTCATGGTGCTGCTCTCCGTCGTGGCGGGGTTGTTTGCCGCGTGTGCATATGAAGCCATCAAGCCCGCGGCATTGGAAGGCGACATCGGCGAATCTGGTGGGAATTACTGCTTCTGACGCGCCGCCCGCCGATCACGACAGGGGTTGTCCTTGCAGCGCCACCACCAACAAGAACGCCCCGGGGTCGCCGGGGCGCGGGACATGCTCGCGGTATGTTCAGCGGCTACGGACGATGGTGATCTGGAACTCGCGCCCGTCCCGGGCCGTGACCACCATCCCGGCGTCGGTCGTCAGCATGTGAGCGTCGGCGTAGGAACGCACCCGGGTGACCTCCCGGGCCACGCTGGGCACTTCGTCATCATCGCCCATCCCCGTCCCGATGGCGTTCTGGATCAGGTCGAGGACGGCGTCTTGCAGTTCGGCGGCGGTCATGGACGGCTCCCGTGGTTCCCGCGTCCCGTTCCCCCCTACGCGGGGAGACCGTCGAGGTGACGCACATGAAGCCGTGAGTGCCGGGGAACAGCAAGGCGATCTGGCGATGTCGCGCGAGGATTCGACAGATTGTGGACATCGTGTTGGTAACTCGGACCTGGAGCACAGGGGATCACCTTGCATGGCAGCGCTTCATGCCGAAAAAAAACACTCCCGCATGACGCCTGGCCCGGCCGGGAGTGATGAAACGCAACGGGATTCGGGAACCGGGGATGGTGGGCTACGAATAATCTTGGGTGTGTTCGTCCCCCGCGGCTCATGCGGTCATGGATCCTCCGTTCACATGGTTGAGGCGTATTGGGATAGGGAGACGACACGATGCCGATCTTGCCCGCCACTACCCTGTTTCTCCTCGCGCTTCTCGCAGTCGTTGGAATGGGCGCGGCGAGCGCTAACGCCCAGACCCCGTGGTGCGACGGCCATTGGATCCCCGGCGAGGGCATCCCAGGCACGAAGGCACCGATCCACGTTGCGGCCGAATGGGATCCCGATGGCGACGGGCCCGCATCCAGCATCCTCGTCGTCGGCGGCGAGTTCACCTGGGCCGGGAATGTCACCTCGATCGGGATCGCGGCCTGGAACGGTGAGACATGGCAGTCCGTTGGCGGCGGCATTACCGCCGGCTCACGGATCGACGCCATCACCGTCTTCAACGGCGAGCTGATAGCCTGCGGCACCTTCACGTCCATCGGAGGTCAATCCGCGACAAACATCGCCCGCTTCGACGGCACCGCCTGGCGCGCGATGGGGACGGGCCTGAACGCCCCGGGCCGAGCGCTGGTCGTCTGGAATGGGGATCTGTACGCCGGTGGAGATTTCACGACCGCCGGCGGCGCAGGCGCCAACCGGATCGCCAAGTGGAACGGCAACGCCTGGGAGGCGCTGGGCACGGGTCTCAACAGCGGTGTGACCCATCTTGTTGAATTCAACGGCATGCTGATCGCCGCGGGCTCGTTCACCACGGCCGGTAGCAACCAAGCCAGCAAGATCGCCCAATGGGATGGCGCGGCATGGTCCCCCGTCGGCACGGGCACGAGCAACACGACCGTGACCGCCCTCTTTGATCACGACGGCAAGCTGCTCGCCAGCGGCCTGTCCGGCTCAATCCCTCACACTGACGCCTGGAATGGAACGACGTGGACGACGTTCGGCGATGCGGGGTTCGGGCCCCTCTACGGCTTTGCCGAGTTCGACGGCTCGCTCATTGGGTGCCGGAAAAACGAGTATGCAGCATGGAACGGCGTTGTCTCGTGGGATGGGAACGACTGGCACAGTCTCGGCTACGGCATTGAAGGCATCGTTTATGGAGGCATCGTCTACAACGGCGAGCTGTACGTCTTTGGCGATTTCAACAGGGTTCAAACGAATACGGCCAACAACATCGCTCGCCTGGATGCGGGTGGCCCCACCTGGTGGCCCGTAGGCTCGGGCATGAACGACAAAGCAGGCGCGTTCACCACATTTGAGGGAGATCTGATCGTCGGCGGCACGTTCATCATGGCCGGCGGGGTACCGACTGGCACCGTCGCCCGTCTCTCCGACGCGCAATGGCTGCCGATGTCCAATGGTCTCTCGTTGGACTCGGTCGCGGATTTCGAGGAGTACAACGGCAGTCTCTACGTTGGAGGCTCGAACAACATATTCCGCTGGAACGGTTCCGCGTGGGAAATCCCCGGCGGGGGAACGTGGGGCGGAGGCCCAACCACGCTGCTGGTCCACAAGAACGCGCTCTACGTGGGCGGTCGCTTCAGCAAAGCCGGCGGCAGCAATGGCAAGGTCGTCAACTTCGTCGCCCGCTGGAACGGGACGACGTGGAGCTCGCTGGGATCAGGCGTCGACTTCTTCGTCTTCGAGCTCGCCGAGTACAACGGGGACCTCATCGTCGCCGGATCGTTCTCGAACGCGGGCGGGAGCCCGGCCGGGCGGATCGCCCGGTGGAACGGCTCCCAGTGGTCCACCCTTGGCGCCGGGCTTGAAGGCGGTTCCGTCTTTGACATGGTCGTCTACAACGGAGAATTGATCGTCGGGGGCGCGTTTACCAAGGCAGGCGGACTTCCCGCCAAAGGGATCGCCCGCTGGAACGGCACATCGTGGAGCGCGTTCGGCACCGGCATTGCCGGCGGACCAATTCCCCAGCTCTACGCGGTGACCGTCTATAAAGACTCGCTTGTGGTGGGCGGCGGGTTCACGTTCGTCGATGGCCTGAGCGTCAACAACATCGCCCGCTGGGATGGCGCGAAGTGGTTCCCGCTCGGATCCGGCACATCCCCGGGCAACGTCAACTCGGTCACCGGCTTGGATGTGATCAACGGCGATCTCCTCGTCGGCGGGAATTTCACTAGGATCGGCGGCACCAACACCGCCTACTTCGCGACCTGGCATGCTGACACCCCTGTGCAGATCGCCAACCAGCCCGAGGATGTTACCGTCTGCCGGACCGGCACCGCGCACTTCACCATGAGCCTCACCGAGCAGGCCGCCGCCTTCGAGTGGCGCAAGGGCGGGGTGCCCGTCGATCTGGGCGATCCGCGGATCACGGTCGATGTCTCTGCCGATGGACGGACATCAACGCTCGCCATCTCCGATGCGAGCCTCCTGGATTCCGGCATCGGCGGGGATGGGTACGCCTGCACCGCGAGGAACAGTTGTGGCGAGATCACAAGTGACTCGGCGGACCTGGTGGTCTGTGTCGCAGACTTCGACTGCTCGGGTTTCGTGGCTCCGGATGACTTCAACTCGTTCGTCGCCAGTTTCGAGGCCGGAACCGACGATGCCGATGTCGATGCCTCGGGCTTCGTGGATCTCGATGACTTCACCTTTTTCGTGCAGCGGTTCGAGGCTGGTTGCTGAGCGTTATCGGCCGCCTGCAAGGGATTCCCCGCCTGCGAGTTGTCTACGGGAACGAAGCGGAAACCCAGGGCAAACGCATTATCGGTGATGATGGGTGGTTGTGATCGATGTTGAGTGACCGTGGCTGGATGCCGCGGGATTCAACGGAGGTCTGGATGACCACGACATCGGTGACACGGCACTTTGGGGACCTGCCCGATCCCCGGAGCGATCACGGCAAACGCTACCCTCTGGTTTCGGTCATCACCATCGCCATCTGCGGGGTGATCTGCGGGTCCGAGGACTGGGTCGGGGTGGCGGCTTTTGGCCGGGCCAAGCGGGACTGGTTCGCCACGTTCCTGGACCTGCCCGGCGACACGCCGACGCACGACACCTTCGCGAGAATCTTCGCGCGGTTGGACCCGGACGCCTTCGAGGCGTGCTTCCGGGCCTGGACCAACGCCCTGGTCGGGGAACTCTCCGGCACGATCGCACTCGACGGCAAGACGCTGCGGCGGAGCTTTGACGCCGCGTCGGGCAAGGCCGCGATCCACATGGTCAGCGCCTGGGCCGGTGAGCACGGGCTGGTCTTCGGGCAACTGGCCGTGGGCGACAAGAGCAACGAGATCACCGCGATCCCACGGCTGCTGGAGCTGCTGGACCTCATCCGGTAGCGGTCCCGCTGCTTGGCGCTGCGCTCGGCATCGATCAGCTCTTCAAGCCTCGCCCGATCCCCCGACACGCGCTCGCGGATGTCCATCGTCGGCCTCCTTGCCGACCACATCATGCCACACCTCACCCCCTGGCGCAACCGCACACGCGCCGAACAGGCGCGCGAACTTCAGGCTGAATCCGTATGACAGTCGAGTACAATCATGAAATGCTGAATCACTCCTCATTCGTGATCATGATAGCAATTTGTTCGGCCAGTGGCTTGGCGCAAACCTTCAACGTGGATTCAGGCGGCGGCATGTCTACTCCTCCAACCACGGATTACGGTGCGGCAGCCGATCAGCCCGGCGTTTGGAACTCGGTGGTTTTCGAGCAGAACAATCTCCTCAACACTGCCGGGCAAGCCACCACGGTCCGGTACGCAACGTCTTCAAACTCTGTAATCCTGCTTGGGATCGATGGCGCAGCGCCGAACGACAAGCTCCTGATGGACTCTGCAATGCCTGTGGATCCGAGTGATGCCGCCGCAGTGTTCTCCAACCTCCAGCCCGGCCTGTACGACCTCTACATCTACTGCTGGGCCGGCAACCTCCTCGGCCCGAAAGATGTCACCATCCGCGCGTTCACCGGCGCGGGGCAGGTCGTCGGCGGTGTCCGCTACGGCGAGCAGTGGCCGGGCCAGCAGGTGCTCGGCGAGACCTACGACAAGCTCCGCGTCGAGGTCACCCCCGGCGATGGCCAGTACATCGACATCGCCATCCAGGCCCCCGGCGATTTCAACGTCATCAACGGCGTCCAGCTTGTGCCGGTCCCCGCGCCCGGCGCGCTCGCGCTCGCCCCCGCCGCGCTGCTCGCGGGCCGGCGCAGGAGGCGATGAATGATCGCTTCCAGCGCCCGTCGCGCATCGTTCGAAGCACATTGACGGCGGACATTCCTCCACCCTCTCTGGGAAATAGTCTCCCTCACCGACCTTGCGCCGGCACCCAGGGATTCCCCGCCTGCGAGTTGTATACGGGAACGAAGCCCGGCCCTGCTTGCCTCAATGAAAATCCCGCGACCGCGCGATTCAACTCGATCACGTTCGGGGAAGCCTTCCCGGTGATCCCCATCGTCTGGGGCAAATGCGTGGACCCGGCGGTAATTACGATCGGCGTGACACCGCCGCCGGTGGGCTGGGTGTAGTTGGCGAACGCCGTTGAAGTGAGCGTCGGGGGGCTTCCCGGGGTGTACACCGCACCTGTGAACTGGATGCGGAGCCGCTGACCTTCGCGGTCTTCGTGGGTGGTCCAGCCGTTCTGGGTGGGGGAGTCGGGCGGGAACTCATCATCGGGCGATGGCCGAGCGGCGGTCGGGGTCGTCTGGGTCGGCCCGCCCCAGCCCTGCGTGTACTCCTTGAAGTCATCACGAACGATATTCACGAGCCGATTGTTGGGCGAGCTGTCACCGACCGAGAGCGTGACGACCATTCGCCTCCCGCTCGTTCCGCCGCCCGGGAACGTGATGCCCGCGGTATGGAAGTGCATGAAGCTTCCGTTGCGAGCATCGGAGATCACGTCCTCGTAGAGCAGGATCGGGTTGTCGAGCTTCCACTTGCTTGACACGTTGTCGCGCCAGCAGCGCATGAGAAACAGTTGGCCGCCGAGAGAACCCTTGGTCACGGGGCCATCGGGGCCGGAGACGACATTGCCGTTGGCGCGATAATCGACCCAGGCGACGAAGCACTCGAGGATCGCGCCGTTGGAATCCGTACCGCCCGGCGGCACCCACGGGCCGGTGGCCATCCAGAGAGCCCCGCGCGGCTGGCCGAGAGGAACCAGTGTGTCGCTGAACTGAACGACCGGGCCGGTGTACTTGTGTTCCCAGGTCTTGCTGCCGCCATCCTGGTCAACGTGGATGGTCTCGTTCCAGTAGCATACCGAGACGGCCTTGATCTTGCTGTCCGATTTTTCTGTCGCTGTGCAGAACGCGAGCACGAGGCCATCGCACACGATAAAAGTCTGAGGGGCGTGCTCCCATTCGGATTCGACGGCGAGATCGAGAGGAGGTCCGACTGGTTTCACCCGAGTTGCGTCAGGCGGGTAAACCCCACCGAACGAGATACCGGTTTTTGTTGTATTACCTTCGCGCCAGAGTTCGACGAGAGCTGCTGAAGCCCTGTCCAGGGAGCGACCACCCCATGTTTCGATACGGGCAACGCCCGTGCGCTTCGATTGAACAAACGGAGCCGGAAGTAGCAACTTTGGTAGGCTGTATCGCGGGACGGAGTTTCCAAGCGTCTGACCAGTATCGTCAACGGTCTGGTCGCCGCGAACGAATGCAGTCAAGAAGCCGGTCTGAGTGATCCCGTTGTTGAACAAGGCTTTGCGGATCATCCATGCACCCTCGTGGTTACCCGAGCAAGTCTACCGTTTTTTTTGCTCGCATGACTCTGCAAATCGTGTATGATCGGCTCATGAACGCGAATTCTTTGCTGGTGCTGTGCCTTAGCCTTTGGTCGACTCCGGCAAGCGGTGAGGCTTTGAACATCGATCTTGGCGGAGGTTTCTCAACGCCGCCAGCAAGCACCTACGGTGCAGCAGCCTATCAACCCGGATTCTGGAATCCGGTGAACTTGGTGAAGAATGATCTAGTGGACATCAACGGGAACAGCACGCCGGTCCGTTATGCGAGCGAAGCCAACGGTGGTTTCCTGCTCGATATTCAGGGTGCAACCCCCGATGACAAGCTCCTCATGGATTCGGCCCTTTCTGTCCAATCGACGCGCTCGGCGGCCACCTTCTCAAACCTCCAGCCCGGCCTCTACGACCTCTACATCTACTGCTGGGCCGGCAACCTCCTCGGCCCGAAAGATGTCACCATCCGCGCGTTCACCGGCGCGGGGCAGGTCGTCGGCGGTGTGCGCTACGGCGAGCAGTGGCCCGGGCAGCAGGTATTGGGCGAGACCTACGACAAGCTCCGCGTCGAGGTCACCCCCGGTGATGGCCAGTACATCGACATCGCCATCCAGGCCTTCGGCGATTTCAACGTCATCAACGGCGTCCAGCTCGTGCCCATCCCCGCACCCGCCACTCTCACCCTCGCTCCCGCCGCCCTGCTGGCGTGCCGCCGCAGGAGGCGATGAATGATCGCGTCCAGCGCCCGTCGCGCATCGTTCGAAGCACATTGACGGCGGGCATTCCTCCACCCTCTCTGGGAAATAGTCTCCCTCACCGACCTTGCGCCGGCACCCAGAGATTCCCCGCCTGCGAGTTGTATACGGGAACGAAGCCCGGCCCTGCTTGCCTCAATGAAAATCCCGCGACCGCTGGCCGACATCGCCGGTGGTCGGCTTCAACCTCTCGACGCGGCGTACGCGGACATGCACCACCTGCCCGTTGCGTTCGACCTGACCGCTCGCGATGATCGCCGCCGAGTGCCGCGCCGCCTGCCGGTACAACTCGTAGACCTTGGGGAACAGCACGAGGTTGGCGATCCCCGATTCGTCCTCGATGGTGAAGAACACGATCCCCGACGCGGTTGAAGGGCGCTGGCGGATGAGCACAAGCCCGGCGACCCGTACTTGCTTGCCGTGCGGGAACTTCGCTTCATCCGTGAGCCGCCCGCACGCAACCACCCCGCGGTCGTTCAACTGCCCTCGCATGAAACTCACCGGGTGGGCCTTGAGCGAGAGCCCGGTCGCCTGGTAGTCCTGGTGGACCCGCTGCGCGGGCGTGATGAAGGGCAGCGCCGCGTCGGTGAACCCGTCGTCTACGTGGTCAAACAACGGCAGATGCTCGTCCCGCAGGTTCTGTATCTCAAAGAGCGCCTTCTGACGATCCAGCCGCATCGAGGTGAACGCGTCGGCCCGCGCGAGCCTGCGGAGCGCGGCGATCGATACGCCCGCTCTTCTGCGCAGTTCATCCAAGGTCCGGAACGATCCGCCGCGAAGTCGCTCCCGCACTATGGCGTCCGCCCACCCTTCACCGACTGACTCGGCCTGGCGCATTCCCAGCCGAAGGACGCCGCCG
The DNA here is from genome assembly GCA_019636515.1 of Phycisphaeraceae bacterium. Lineage (GTDB taxonomy): Bacteria > Planctomycetota > Phycisphaerae > Phycisphaerales > UBA1924 > JAEUJB01. The sequence continues at coordinate 99,147 of JAHBXI010000001.1, forward strand.
CCATCTTCGAGCGTGCAGTCCCACGTGCTGTGGTTCACGTCGATCGCGCGGACGGGCACGCCGAGTTCCTGCGCGTCGCGGACGATCTGCGCGGGCTGATAGAACCCCATGGGCTGGGAGTTGATCAGCGCCGCCGCGAACGCCGCTGGGTAGTGGGTCTTGAGCCAGCACGAGACGTACACAAGGAGCGCAAAGCTCGCGGCGTGGGATTCGGGGAACCCGTACGAGCTGAACCCCTTGATCTGTTCGAAGCATCGATCGGCAAAGTCCGCGTCGTACCCCCGCGCGAGCATGCCATCGATCATCTTCTGACCGAGCCGATAGATCGCGTCTCCCTTGCGCTTCCACGCGGCCATCGCACGGCGCAGGTCGTCGGCCTCGCCGGGCGTGAACCCGGCCGCGACGATCGCGAGCTTCATGGCCTGCTCCTGGAACAGGGGCACTCCCAGCGTTCGTCCCAATACCTGCTTGACCGCCTCGTTGGGGTACGTCACCGGCTCTTCGCCGTTGCGCCGCCGCAGGTAGGGGTGCACCATCTTGCCTTGGATGGGGCCGGGCCGGACGATGGCGACCTCGATGACAAGGTCGTAGAAGCGTCGGGGCCGGAGCCGTGGGAGCATGTTCATTTGGGCGCGGCTCTCGATCTGGAAGACCCCGATGGTCTTGGCGGCGCAGATCAGGTCGTAGACCTTGGAGTCGTCGTGGGGGATGTTGGCGAGGGTCAGGTCGCGCCCGTGGTGCTGCTTGACGAGCGAGAAGCACTTGCGGATGCAGGTGAGCATTCCCAAGCCCAGGCAATCGACCTTCAGCATGCCCATCGCGTCGATGTCGTCCTTGTCCCACTCGATGACGGTGCGGTCCTCCATCGCCGCGTTCTCGATGGGAACGAGTTCGCACAGGGGCGTGTTGGTCATGACCATGCCGCCCACGTGCTGGGAGAGGTGACGCGGGAACCCCAGGATCTGGGCCGACAGGTACGCGAGCAGGCGGATGGTGCGGTCGCCTGGATCAAGCCCGAGCCTGGCGAGTCCGGCCGCATCGATCGTCTCGGTGTCCCACCATTCGAGGTTCCGGGCCAATCGATCGACGCAGTCGAGGGAGAGTCCCAGCGCCTTGCCTACGTCACGGACGGCGCTCTTGGGGCGGTAGGTGATGACCTCGGCGGTCATGGCGGCGCGGTCGCGTCCGTACTTGGTGTAGATGTACTGCAGCACTTCCTCGCGCCGCTCGTGCTCGAAATCAATGTCGATATCGGGCGGATCGTTGCGTTCCTTGCTGATGAAGCGCTCAAAGAGCAGGTCGGTCTGGGCGGGGTCGACCGACGTGATGCCAAGGAAGTAGCAGACGGCCGAGTTGGCGGCCGCGCCGCGTCCCTGGCAGAGGATCCCACGCGAGCGGGCGAAGCGGACGATGTCGTAGACCGTCAGGAAGTAGGCCGGGTAGTTGAGTTCTTCGATAAGCGCCAGTTCGTACTCGACGGTCGCCCGTTGCTGCTCGGGAACGCCGTGGGGGTAGAACGTCCGTAGGCCTTCTTCGGCGAGTGCACGGAGGTGCTGGATCGGTGTAGAGCCCGGCGGCGTGACCTCGTGGGGGTATTCGTAGCGGATCTGGTCGAGGTTGAAGCCCGCGGCCCGGCGTGCGATATCGAGCGTGCGGGCGATGGCCCGGGGGTGAGAACTGAACAGCCGCTCCATCTCGCGGGGCGGTTTGAGGTGCTGTTCGCTATTGGGGACAAGGTTGAATCCGGCGGCATCGAGAGAGACGCCCAGGCGTATGCACGTCAACACGTCCTGCAGCGGCCTGCGGTCGTGGGTGTGGTAGAGAACGGCGTTGGTGGCGACCAGTGGCACACGGTGCGTGGTGGCCCATGCGGTGATGGCGTCGAGCCGGTCGTCGTCGTCGCAGCGGAAGGGGCGTGTGATCGCGACCGAGAGGCGATCGGCATCGAAGGCATCCCGGAGGAACGCAAGGTGCGTGTCATCAGCCTTGTCGGGGAGGCGGGAGTGAGGGAGCACGGCGATGCACAAAAGACCTTCGGCATGGTCGGCCACGTCGGCGAGGGTGAGCGAGCACTCCCCCTTGGGTGCTCGGCGCTTGCCCAGCGTGAGCAGCCTGCACATGCGTCCGTATGAAGGTCGGTCGGTGGGGTAGAGCAAAAGTGCGAGGTCGCATGCATCGCTGGGCCGCACGCGCGAGCCCACGACGAGTTGGATGCCGTGCTGCTTGGCGGCGACGTGGGCACGAACGATCCCTGCAAGTGAATGCACGTCCGCGACGCCGATCGCCTTCATGCCAAGCATCGCGGCCCGGCTAACCAGTTCCTCGGGATGGCTGGCTCCCCGCAGGAACGAGTAATTGCTGATGGTGTCGAGTTCGACGTACCTGCCGCCGCTATCCGCGCGTGGCGGTGCAAGCGCCTCCGGGGGCAGGCGGAAGGGGTGGGGGCGGTGCTTGGGATCGGGAGCCTCGGGCATCAGGCCCACTCCCCGTGGATAAACCACTCCCCGCTGCGTGCCTCGCGGAACACCCACAGCCACCGCCCGTGCTCGTCCTGCACACGGCAGTAGTCGCGGGCGTGTTCTGGGGATCGCCACCATTCCCCACCGATGCGTTCCAGGGCCGAGCAGTACCGCACGCTTAGATCAACGCCCTGCCGCCGCACGCGAGCGACGGGACCATCGGGCCAGAGCGCCATGACGCGGACGGGTTCGGGGGGTTCGATGAGGTGCGAAGGGCGGTGGCGTGGCAGGTCGGCGATGGGACGGTCCTGCCGCGCGACCGTGATTGGCGCCATCGTCACCATGCGCTCGGGCCGGTGGCTTTCACGGACTACGGGGATCACCACGCGGTCACGCCCGATGCGGTTGGCGATCACGTCGAGCATCTGCGAGAAGGCCGCATCGTCCGCCCTGTCCGCCCTATTCGCCGCCGCACCAAGACATTCGAACTGCCGCTCCTTCACCGGCGCCATGCCGCCCGCCGCGAGCGTGATCCGTTCCACGCCTTCACCGAGTTGCACTCGTTCGAGCCGGGGACGGATGAGATTCCACAGATGTTGAACAGCCCTGCTGGCCCTGCTCACCCGGACCTGCACAACGCTTCGCCCACGGTCGATGCGGTCGTAGTACGCGGTCAGCTCGCGGAGCCCTTGCCCACGCGATTCAAGAAGGTCGGTCAGGCGTCTCAGGGCGTCGTGCGTGGCGGCGTGGGTGGACTCCCACGCGGTGGTGCCGCCGGGGAGTTCAATGCACGCTGTAAAGTCGATCTTCTCGGGCAGGCGGAAGACCGGCTCGTGCAGGTGCCCTGTCGCCTGGTCAAGACGCATCACCATCTCGGAACCATACCGGGCGGGGAGAGAGGAGCGGGGCAGCGCAAGCGCCTCGCCGATGGTGCGAATGCCGACCTCGTCGAGCGCGGTGATGGCGGAAGGCTGGATGCGGAGCGCCGCGACAGGCAGATGCACCAGCGCCTCGCGTTCGTGACCGGGCTTCACGTGCATCCGGCGATGGTGGCCGTGCCGAGCGACAGCCCACGCCGCACCCACGGTCGAGGCGATCCCCAAGGAGGCGGTGAGGCCGAGCCGCCGCAGGGCGTGTTCGACCCGGGCTGCCATCGCCTCTTCGCCGCCAAAGAGATGCTCGACCCCGGTGAGGTCGATGATGAGGCCGTCGGGCGGGTCCACGCTGACCACCGGCGACCAGCGTTCAGACCAGCGGGCCAGCACGCCCAGTTGACGACGGTCTTCGTCGGGTTCGTGCGGCGCAATGTACAGCCGCTCCACGTTCCCGAGCAGTGCCCGCGCATGGGCCAGCGTCATGTGCTGCAGGACGCCCGCGTGCAAAGAGCGTGCGCAGGCGTGCTCGACCAGTTGCCGCGAGGCGACCGTCGAGACCACCAGCACTGCGGCCTGCTCACGCCGCTCCCGAGCCGAACCGTCTCCGACCTGCCTCTGAACCCGCCGAGCCACCCGCTCGACCGGCCACAGCGGCAGAAAGATGGACAGCACCCGTCGCATCGTTCCATTCCACCACCCACGACGGCCTCTGATTGCTCAGAGCGCCGTTATCCTTGTTGCGGACCAGTGTGACCACCCACCGTGGGCACAGGCTGTCCGCAATGGACGGCTCCACACGCCACCGCGTGCATGCCGTCGAGAGTTCTGATTCGTCAGAGGGTGGCCGCGAGAGCACGCAGATAGAGCCGTGCTCTGACGCGACCAGTTGCAAACGCCGAGAATGGGGCATGGCCAGACCGTGTCCGTCGGCGATGACCATCACGGGCGATGGGGAACGCAGCGCGACGTCCATCGCCCAGATCGCAGAAGCCGCATCGGGCGGGTCAATGAAGCACGACCGATCGACCACCGTGTTGGTACAGGCAAGATGCACCGGCCACGGCCAGCAGCGTCGCCCGATCCAGACCACGTGGGAGATTGAGCATGCAGTTACCGCACGCACGGCCAGATCGGCCAGAAGGCATCGGGGCGGGGACCAGTCGCAGCGCCGCGTACCCGAACAGCCGATCCATTCGTGCAGTGCCCCGATCCGGAGGCAGATGCCGAGCGGGGTCGGGACCACGGCTTTGGCCCCGGCGTCTGGCCGCGCGTGGGGGAGGGCGGCGAGCCGGTCACGCAGGCTGGCGATGGCGTTTGATCGGGTCATGATCGGTATATACTAACGAATACCGATCTTTGATCAATCAAAGAGTGACCCGAATTTTGAACTTGGCGCAGGTCCAGTGATTGCAGAGGGTTGGATGCAGTTTGGAACGTCGTTCTTCGGGGAGTTCACGAGGGTCGAGACGGGTACGGGCATGAGCAGTTCTGGCGGGGAAGGCCGCAGGAGGGAAAGCACGTCGGGCCCCGGAACATGAGGATCGAGCCAGCGGTCCACGCTCTCACGGTCCAAGATGACCGGCATGCGGTCGTGGACCTTGGCGGCGGCCTCGTTGGGCGTGGTAGTGATGACGGTGAACGTCTCGACCGCGGGTGCGTCGTCTGTCTTGCCGCGCCAGGATTCCCAGAGCCCGGCCAGCATCAGGGGCTCTCCATCCGTGCCCGTGAAGTAGAACGGCTGCTTGGACTTCTCGGTGATCTTCTTCCACTCGTAGTACCCGCTGACGGGGACGATGCAGCGACGGCGTTGGAAAGCCGAGCGGAACGCGGGAGCGGTGGCCACGGTCTCCGCGCGGGCGTTGATGGTCCTGAACCCGAACTTCAGGTCGTCGGCCCACGGCGGCACGAGTCCCCAGCGGAGCAGGGCGACCTCACGCTGGTCGTCATCGAGATCGCGGACGATGGGAGCGACCTGCGACGGCGCGACGTTGTAGCGGGGCGGCCACTCGATGGGCGGCGTGGTCAGGTTGAGCAGCCGGTGAAGCTGACGCCAGGTGTAGAGGTGGGTGAAGCGGCCGCACATGCGGGATTGTTGTCGGCATGGCCTACCAGCACGCCTTGCCATCCCTCCGCCCCGCGAGGTACTTGTCTGGGGTCGAGTCTCGTGCGTAAACGCAGCCGGACGCTGCGGTTACGGGCGGGACGGGAGGCCATGACGATGAATCGCAGGTATGCAGAAGAGCGGACGATCCCCGTGCGCGCACGGGGTGACAGCGTGGTGCCAGGGCGCGGGACGCGCAGTCCAAAGCCCAAGACGCGCCGCCCGCCCGAGGTGCTGACCGACGCGGAGGTCCGGGCGCTCCTGGATGCCTGCGGCCGGTACACGGCCACGGGTCTGCGGCACCGCGCCATGCTGGCCCTCCTCTACCGGGCCGGGCTGCGGATCTCCGAGGCGCTGTCGCTCAGGCCGCACGATGTTGACCTTGCCGCCGGGACCGTGCGCGTGCGGTTCGGCAAGGGCGGGTACGACCGGGTCGCGGGGCTGGATGCCGGGGCCGGGGCGATCGTGGCCGCGTGGATGACCGTGCGAATGCGGATGGCGGTCTCGCCGACGGCCCCGCTCTTATGCACGGGGTCCGGGAAGGCGATGACCACGGCCTACGTGCGGCGGCTCCTGCCCGTGCTGGGCCGCCGAGCCGGGATCGCCAAGCGCGTGCACGCCCACGGTTTCCGGCACACGCACGCCGCCCAACTCCGAGCCGAGGGCGTGGATGTGGCGATCATCTCCAGGCAGCTCGGGCACCGAAGCATCCTGACGACGATCAGGTACCTCGACCATTTGAACCCGACGGCGGTCATTGATGCCATGCGGAAGCGGGAGTGGTAGGCATCCGAGGACAGCGACGTGATCCGTCCGAGGACCGCCTCATTGGGCGTTTCCAATTGCACGAGCACCAGTTGCCCGTGCATGGGGATGTTCTGGAAGTTGCTCTGGTATGGCAATGCCAGGTCGGCATGGAACTCAAGCCCACCCTCGCGGAAGCCGCGGAAGATTCCAATGACCTTTTCCTTCGGGAACAGTTGCACAGGCTTGGCCTCCGGGTAGTCAGCGGTATCGAGCTGCGGATGGATCGTTGGGCTGGAGCGACATCTCATCCAACCGGCCCGCATGCTCGGCGAGGATGCCCCGGACCGACCGGACGACCTCGTCCTGCAAGATGGTCATGTCAAAGTCAACGAGGGCGGCGTTCTCGTGCGCCCTTTGAAGGCACTGCGGGTAGAACGGGATCGGGAACCCGTCGATCGCATCTGCGAGCATGTACCCCAGCACCGTCGCGGCGTCCTTGGCCTGCGGGAGAAAGACATCGATAGGCCAGATCGGATCATGGGCGCGCGAGCCGAACTTCACGAAGAACATCTTCCCGCCGACAAACTTGTTGACCTCGCCCCCCAGCTTCCCGGCTTCTTCATCCCCGCGCGCATACTCGCCCCACACGTAAGACTTTTCCTCCAGGTCTCTCGGTACCTCGACATAGGCCGGGAAATCGGTGCGGAGGACCCCCTCGATGCCCATCGCCAGCCGGTACCTCTGGAGTACCTTGCTGTGCTTGGAGACCCCCGCCAGATAGATGTTCCGTCGGTTCTTCTTCTGAGCCTCGATGGCGTCCGCGAGAAGCTGCCGGTACTTGATGAACAACTCGCCCTTGAAGACCTTGCTGCGAAGGTTGCCGTCGGCGATGATCACGGTGTCCGAACCATACTGCAACTCGCTGACGAGCTTCAGCAGCACGGCCCACTCCGTGAGTTCCCGATACACCTGCACCCAGCTCGGCGAGATCGGCTGGACCTTCGTCCCCGGCTCCGGAGGTTTCGGGATCATCGAAGTGAGGTTCCACAGCGTCCGCTCCGCCTCGGGGAGGAGCTTGGTCATCATCTGTCCAAGCGCCGTGCGCGGCGAGCCGTCAGCGTTGAAGTGCCGCGCGTTCACCGAGGTGCGGTCGGTCGTAGGTGTGACCACCTCAAGACAATACTCGTTGTTGCTCGAATCCACGACCCGAACGAGCTGCACCATGAACGGGTCAAACTCGATCTTGTTGTTCCCGCCGTCGGTCCCGACGAGTGGCCTGCCGCGCCTGGCGGGCATCGTCTCGCTCCAATCCCTCCGATCCAATGCCGTGATCGAGGCGGTTGAAGAGAGGGCCGCCCCGATCGATCTCCTGATCGTGGACGAAGCCCACCACTGTCGCAACCCCGACACAAAGCAACACCGGGTCGTGCGAGCGCTCAGCGAGAGCAGTGATGCAACGCTCCTGCTCACCGCGACCCCGATCCACCTCGGCGACGAAAACCTGTTCAACCTGCTGCGCCTTCTACTGCCGGAGGAGTTCGACAAGTTTGGTGCCTTCCGTGATCGCCTCGAAGTGAACCGTCACATCGTCGAAGCCGAGGCCTCCATGCGGCGCGGAGGCGATGACTCCCAAGGGCATGGACGACGTGGACCGAGCGCTCGCCCCGGTTCTCAAGGTGCCATCCGATCGTCTTCGCTCCAAGCGAGAATCGATGGGGGCGGAATGGATGGCCCACAACCGCGCCATGTTTGATGACGTGTCTCGGGCGGTCAGCAGGCACTTCGGATCGATCTATCACGATGCGCGCATGGTCGACCAGCGGGACTGGGCATGGGTTGACCAGGGGGTGGCGCAGTTTCGCCTCTTCCTGGTCGGGGGAGGCGCGGGGTGCGAGCCGCTGGTCGAACGAAGTGCGAAGACACCGCCTCAGGGCAGCAGTTGGAAGGACGCGCCGTCCAGACTGCTCGTGCCCGCGAAGGTACCCGTCGTGCAGTTCGTAACGCTTCAGGTGTGCGCGGATTGCCTCCACCTGCATTCGTACTCGGCGACGGGATTGGCCGGTGAATCGCGCGACGGACGAGGTCGTTTGCCCCTGGACGAACAGGCTCGCCAGTATCTGCAAATCCGTCGGAAGCGAACCCACAGCGTCCGCGAGATCCAAGCGGCTCGTCGCAGCCCTGCCTTGCCGATGATCTGTCGGGCCTTCTCACCAGCGAGCGATTCCGCGAAGACGCGGATCTCCGCCCACTGGCGAGGCTCGACAGGTGTCGTGGCTCCTGGGTCGACGGCGTGCGTGCGCTCCGAGACGGCGGGGTGGTGTGTTCTCATCTTCGAGATGGGCCGCCCCTCGCCCGGCCGCGTCACCGCGATCCTCGGCCAGGCCGAGCCGATCCCGACCGAGCGGAACCGCTGGCGCTACCCGTGGCAGGAGGCCCGCCTCGATGGTGACCCCGGCAGCGATACCTACCTCCGCTATGTCGCCGTGCCCGAGGGGCTGTCGTCCCAGACTCCCGGCGGCGGCGAAGACCCGACGCGGATGGCGATCAACCGCTTCGAGGCCCACCACATGAACGACTCGGAGCCGGGGTCCGGGTTCGGCGGCCTGCTCGGCCTCGGGCCGGTGTGCGAATTGCCGGGCGTGCTGCCCAAGTGCCCGCCCGCGCGATCGCTGCGGCCCAAGCTCGTCCCCATCCCGGACGGCGTGTGCGTGCAACTGACCTGCGAGCGCGACACCAAGGGCAAGCCTGTCTGGGTCTTCGAGGCCATGAGCCTGATCGAGATCGCCGACCCCGCCGACGAGGACCGGAAGTTCAACCTCTACATCGAGGGGGGCGAGTGAACCCAGCGCCTCCCACCAAGCCGAGCCTCGACATCCGCCGTGAGCACGAGCGGAAGAAGTACGTTGTCCGGCTCGAGCAGCGGCTCGTCCAGCAGCGGATCGTCGTCCGGGAGCAAGTCGAGCGGGTCGTCGTCCTTCTCGACCTCGGGCTCGATGTCCGGCTCGTCCTCCTCGTCCGGCAGCGGCTCGGGCAGCATGAGCGGGTCGAGCTCCAGCGGGGGAGGGACGGGTACGTTCTCGATCTGAGCCACGAGGCCTCGCGTCGCTTACACTCTCCATCCAAGCCGGAGCGCTCCTGAACCCATGTCTTCTGCCATGCACATCGAGGAACCGCTGAAGGCTCTAAACGCCATCTGCCCCTACTACACCATGTTCCCGCTGGATTTTCCGCTTCGAGTGCTTCAGGGGCGGGCGAGGAAGGGCGACTGGGTGGTCGATCCATTCTGTGGCAGGGGAACGACGAACTTCGCGGCTCGCCTCCTTGGTCTGTCTTCGTTCGGCGTTGATAGCAGCCCGGTGGCGGTGGCGCTCACTCAGGCGAAGCTCGCCGACGCCCGGGTCAGCGACGTCGTTCGCACCGCGAAGGGAATCCTGGACTCGATGCCATCACGAGTCGCAGTGCCGAATGGCGACTTTTGGGAGCGAGCCTACGAGCCTGCGGTGCTCCGTCAGATCTGCTGGCTGAGGAAGGATCTCCTTCGAGACTGCTCGAGCGATTCTCGACTTCTCCTACGGGCCATTCTGTTGGGTGCCCTTCATGGCCCTCGCACCAAGTTGGCCGCATCGCACCTTTCCAACCAGTGCCCACGAACCTTCGCCCCCAAGCCTGATTATGCGGTTCGATTCTGGCGAAAGAGGCGCATGAAGCCGCCCGCCGTCAATGTCGTTGAGGTCGTCCGAACCCGCGCTCGTCGGTACCTTTCCCAGCGCCCTGCGTACACGCCGGCGCATGTGGTCCTCGGTGACAGTCGTGCCGCCAAAGTGTTTGAGTCCCGACAGTTCAGATGGGCGATCACGTCGCCGCCCTATTACGGGATGCGGACGTACATCCCTGACCAATGGCTCAGGAACTGGTTCTTGGGCGGACCAGCGCACGTAACATACAAACCTCCAGCTCGAGAACTCGATCACGCATCGGCCGATGCATTCGCGGACGACCTTCGGAAAGTCTGGATGGGAATCGCCGCAAGCGCCGCGATCGATGCACGGCTGGTGATTCGGTTCGGCGGTATCGCTGACAGGGATGTCGATCCGGTGACGTTGCTCAAGAGCTCCCTGTCGGACTCCGGCTGGCGACTGACAACCGCAGTCTCTGCGGGCGACGCCAACGCAGGTCGCCGCCAAGCGACGCAGTTCGTACATGGCGGCCCTGCGCCGAAAGAAGAGTACGATTTCTACGCGGTGCTTGCGTAGTTCAGGTGCTTGGGCCCTTGACGACCCACACAAGTGTCTTTGACGAGTCGTTCTTCTTCTGCCGGCGTTCACGATGCCATGCAACACCCTCCAAGCCGGCGACTTCCGCGAGCGCTTCGGTTACCAACTGGAGGGCCAGATCCTCCCGATCAGTCATGCTCTCTGGAAGGAATTCGAGTAGCTTCCGCTGAACAACGAACCACGGCACGCCGATGGGTCGGTTGAACTGATCGCTAAACTCCTGGTCTTCGCGGAGCTTCTCTTTAGCAACTCGAATGGCCTCGGCGCGGAAGTCCACGGGGACACCGTCGTCCTCGTCGAGACCGACCTGTCCCCCAACCGCCGGGGCCACCCCGCTATCAGCGGTAGGCGCGGGCGCTGCGGTGATGGCCGCTACCTCTGCGCCAAGGCGCGCGCGCAACCGACTGGCGAATGTGTCCACTGCCGGCGCAGAGTACGTCGGGTCGACTGTCTTGTAGAGCCCCTCGAAGAGCATCGCACGGAACGGAATGGGGAACGGTCTTCCACCGACGCTGCTCCAGAACACGCCGTGACCGGGGATTGGCTCGTTCAACAGCGAGCTCAAGAGGTCGTCGCTGTAGTGGGCGTTGGCGCCCTTCACGCTCCGCAAATCAGCGGCCGAGAGCAGGTGAAAGATAAACCAGTTGTCTCCCTGGCTCAGAATCTCTCCTGGGATACTGCCCGGCTGCTGCGTGATGAGCATCGCGCCAAGGTCATACTTGCGTCCCTCTTTGACCCACTCGATGTAGGGCTGGGCCGCGGAGGCTTTGTCATTGAGCACCGACTGTGCTTCCTCGACCACGGCGATGGTCGGGATGCTCTGAGGGGACTCCTTTGTGAACTCCTCCTGGTTGCGGTCGAAGATGCGTCGAAGGATCAAACCGCTCAGGACAAGCGATGGCCCGCCGCGGAGTTGGGACACGTCCACGACGCAGAGCTTTCCCTCCTTCAAAGCCGCCAGAAGGGCGTCCATGAGCCGACTCGCCGGATCGTGGAGCATGTTGACGATTCGTGTCAGATTAGCTCGCGCTGCGAACACCTCCATGTCGCTCATGTCGCGTGCGTTGAGCAGCCTCTTGACGTCTTCCACCCTCGCGGAGTTGCCGTCCTGGTGAATCAGGTCCACGAGATCCGACCAGTTCTGACCCCGGACGGATCGCAGCTTGGCCACGTTCTGCTGGTCCTGCTTCTCGGCGGAAAGCGCGAGGGAAATCACGTCACTCGCGCTGAGTGTGCGGATGTCCAGCTTTACGCCGGCCGCGACGAACGACATGTAGTATTTGCTCTCGATCTTGCGCGACGTGAAAATGACCAGCCGGTCCTTCAGGTGCGGCACGTCCGCGAAGCCCGGCCGATCCTTGTCGTCGGGCCAGAAGTACTCGCCGTCCGGGTCGAAGATGATCGTTCCCACCGGCACCTTCTTGTCACCCCGCTTGGTGGTCATGGGGTCGGTGCGGTAAAGCTCGGAAAACAGCAGCTTGTTCAGGTTGGACTTGCCGAAGCCTGCCCGGGCGAAGACAAAGGTACGACGGGAGACAAGACTGCTCGCCAGAAACTTGACGGTCAATTCGGGGGTTTGGTGCTGTACCCATTCGTCGGGGGCGAGCGCCGTTTTCCCGCCGGTGAAGACGTACTCACCCATCGCGTAATGGCCGATGACGGCGCCGTCGCTATCGTGCCCGAGCAACTCCTTCAGGATCGCGTCGTCGACGAACGCGACCGGACTACCGACGTGTGGGAGACGGCGGTGCGAGGCAACGAACGTGAACTTATTGTCCCCATTCACTCGGAGCACGCCGAGCACACGGATGTCCACGCGGTACTTCAGGTAGTCTTCTCGCAGTTGCTCGGGCACGTTCCGGGACTCTCGCATCGCGCGGATGTTGAAGTCCTCGCCAGCGGCCCCAGTCAACCGACCGTCAGAGGACAGCGATGTGATCCGACCCAGCACCGCCTCGTTGGGCGTCTCCAGCTGCACAAGTACCAACTGTCCGTGCATCGGGATATTCTGGAAGTTGCTCTGGTACGGCAGCGCCAGATCCGCATGGAACTCCAGCCCACCCTCCGTGAAGCCGCGGAAGATGCCGATCGTCTTGTCTTTGGGGAACAGCTGCAAGGGTGTCTCCGGGATGCTCAGCGGTAGCGGGCAGAGGATGGGTCGTTCGGCTGGAGCGACATCTCATCCAGACGGCCCGCATGCTCGGCGAGGATGCCCCGGACCGACCGGATGACCTCGTCCTGCAAGATGGTCATGTCAAAGTCAACGAGCGCCGCGTTCTCGTGGGCCTTCTGAAGGCACTGCGGGTAGAACGGGATCGGGAACCCGTCGATTGCGTCGGCGAGCATGTATCCAAGCACCGTCGCCGCGTCCTTGGCCTGCGGGATGAAGATGTCGATGGGCCAGATTGGGTCGTGCGGCCTCGAGCCGAACTTCACGAAAAACATCTTCCCGCCCACGAACTTGTTGGCCTCTCCACCCAGCTTCCCGGCTTCCTCGTCCCCGCGGGCGTACTCGCCCCACACGTAGGACTTCTCCTCCAGATCGCGCGGCACCTCGACGTAGGCTGGATAGTCGGTGCGAAGAATGCCCTCGATACCCATCGCCAGCCGGTACCTCTGGAGCACCTTGCTGTGCTTCGAGACACCCGCCAGATAGATGTTCCGCTTGCTCTTCTTCTGCGCCTCGATCGCGTCCGCCAGAAGCTGGCGGTACTTGATGAACAACTCTCCTTTGAACACCTTGCTGCGAAGGTTACCGTCGGCGATGATCACGGTGTCGGACCCGTACTGGAGCTCGCTGACGAGCTTTAGCAGCACGGCCCATTCCGTCAGCTCCCGATACACCTGCACCCAACTCGGAGAGATCGGCGCGATCTTCGCGCCCGGCTCCGGAGGCCGGGGGATCATCGAGGTGACGTTCCAGATCGCCCGCTCCCCTTCGGGCAGCAGTTTCATCAGCATCTGTCCGAGCGCGGTCCTGGGCGCGCCAGCGGCGTCGAAGTGCCGCGCGTTGACGGCAACGCGTTCGGACGTGGGAGTCACCACCTCCAGGCAGTACTCGTTGTTGCTCGAATCCACGACCCGCACCAGTTGCACCATGAACGGGTCGAACTCGATCTGGTTGTTCCCTCCATCAGTGCCAACGAGCGAGATCGCCGTCGTGCTCCGTGGCTGGATCTTCCGCGTCTGCCCCTTCAGCGGCCGCACATCGTCGCGCAGCTCGTCCAGCACCCGCCGATCCCCCTGAATGCTGGTGGCAAGCTCTGTTCGGAGTGCGGCGATGCTCTCAGGATCGATCAAGAGTGGCTCCCGGTCCTGCGCGCCCAGCGCTAGCCGATCACGGATTGTACGGTGTTCGCACGATCTGAACTTGCCGACCGAGGGTAATCAGGGCCAGTGGCAGGAGAGGGCTGCCATAGCGGTCCTGATCGCGCCGCCCCAGCATATCGCGTCGCATTCGGGTACATTTCCGCCGACGAGCGTTACGCCGGACCGCCGCCTCCAGGGTCCCCGCCAGCGTTATTTGGCCGGTGGTTGATCGGGTCGGCTTGGGGATGGTCTGGACGCAGACGTGGCGAAACGAGGAAGCAAGACAAGGGGCGAATGCGGTTCCGGGGGTCGGTGACGGCGTATCGATGGGGACATCCGCCACCCCCCAACGCCAAGCGCCGCAACATGCCCCCGCCAAGATCGCCGCCAAGGTCGTTCCGGTCATCCGCCAGGCCGGTACGGGGCCCGCGTCGGCACAAGGCTGCCCAGCACCCCTTGAAGATCGCTTCTCGGACCACTGTCCACATTCTCTCGACGACATATGCTTTTCGATCGGTCATGGACGGTCGACCCGGCATCACTTGAACGGTCCCAATGCGACGACTTGCAAAGCACAGCCGAGAAGACGCTTACGCGACACGGCGCGACTATCAGGCTGTCCATGCGCGTCAGGGACTGGCGATCACACCATCGGATACAGGCCACGACAGATGTTCATTGGCGTTTGCTCCGGTTACCATCCCGGAGCCCGGGTGTTTCGGAGTTGGCGGGTACTTCGCCGCGACGCCTGGTACGGTGGTCAAGGTCTCCGTCACGTCAGCAGTGGGCGTTCACGAAGGTGACTTTCACGTCGGAACGTCGTGGACGCGTGCGGGTTTGGCTCTCGACATCTCGTCATCTAGCGCTCTTTCCCTGACCCTCGCGTGGCCCGCACGATCTCAGCTCCACGTTTGGGGGCTCAACGCCGGATTAGTTCGGCTCCCTGAGGGGCTTGGGGCTGCAGCGCCCACCGGCGCCAGCCTCGGTGCCTCACACCTGTGCCCCGAGTCGCTGTACCTCCCTCATGAGTCGCCGATGATTCTGGAGCCGAGCGCGGAGGCATCAACAACGTTCACTACGGGGCCAGGGCTCAATATTTCGCTCAAGAAGTGCTCCTACTGCGGAAGGTTGCTGCCTCTGAATCCGGCGAGGCTGGGCACCCTTGCGTTTCACAAGCACCTCGCGAAGGTGACGAAGCACCAGAACGAGTGTCGCGCTTGCAAAAAATGGCGGATCAACGACGAGTTCAATCCGGCTCGGACGACTGATCAATTACACGAGTCGTCCGTCATCACTCGGGAGCGGAAGCTGTTTCTTCGAGAACCGGAGATCCTTCAGCAGATTAAGCTCCGCACTGGGGCGGGTCTTAAGAGCCAGGTATGGGAGCGTTTTGGACGCAAGTGCTTTTATTGCAAGAAGTCGCTAGCGATCGATGAGGTGCACCTCGACCACACGCGCCCGCTGGCCTATTTGTGGCCGCTTGATGTCCATGCAACGTGCCTTTGCGCCGCTCATAACAATCAGAAGCAGGACAAGTTCCCGATCGATTTTTACACGGACGCACAGTTGCACGAGCTCTCGACCGTCTGTGGCCTGCCCTACGACGAGCTGCGCCAGAAACGTCTGAACCCAACAGAGTTGAACCGACTCAGGATGTCCCTGCAGGAGTTTGCCCGCGAGTGGGACCCAAGGACATTCGCGGCAACTGCGCGCAAGATCACCGAGCTGCAGCCGGAGATTGACCTACTGAAGGAATTGGAAACGATGAACGCCGCACTTGGTGCCGATATCCGAGCACAGATTGCCCAGCGGCCCGCGTTCGAAGAGTAGCACCGACATTAGCGTCTGAACACGAGAAAGTGCTGGGCCGACGTCATTCCCTTGTCGCGGATGCCGTGTTTCTCGACATCGGAAACGTCCTCGTCAATGCGCCTCACGAATGTGAATGCTTCCGAGCCAAGCTCGATCAAGCGTTCGAGCATCCGATCGCGTCCGCCGGACCCCAAGTGGACCACAAGCGTCCCGCCACGTCGAATCATCCTTGCAGTTGCATCGTAGAACTCTCGGTAGCAGTCCATCGAGCGGGTTTGTTGACGTTCCAAATAGCCTTGGCTGGTCACATGGAAGTCGGCCTCAGTCCAGCCGCAGAACCAGAGCCGCAGCCAGTTGGGACGGTCGAAGCGCATGCCGATGAATGGTGGCGATGTGATTACGGCGTCGAACCGGTCGGCGTATCTCGCCGGCAGTTCGCGGAAGTCGCCGTGGTGACTGACGCCCGGCCGAAACTCCGGCGGCAACTGCTCTCTCAACGCTCGCCGCACTCGGTCGCGCGTCTTCTCAATGAGAGACTTGTAGATAAAGGGGCCGCTCGGATTGAACGGCGTCACCGGGTGAGAGGTCCGCGATAGGGCGTACGGCCGATTGCCGTGAAGGATATGGAGCACAGAAGCCCAGATGAACTTGTCGGCGCTCGAATGCCCCGGGTCCTCCGCAAACACTTTACGCGCCCGGAGCACTTCCTCGAGCGTTTCGGGGTGGTAGTAGGCGGAAACCGCGCCGTTGAGGCCGAACTCAGCCGCCTTCTTGTCGGCGGCGACGAGGCGAACAGATTGCATCCTGGCTGCGAGGCCTTCTAGAGCCGCCTCAGCTGCATCCAGCGAGGGCGGCATCAACTTAGCGGCAGCGATCGTCGAGGCGAACGGGCTCTTGTCGTTCGAGACCGCCCAGGCTCCCGCGAGCGCCGCCTCGAATGCAACTGTGCCGACGCCGCCAAGGGGGTCGAGTACTGCTCCACCCTTAGGCACAAACGTACGGACAAGCCAGTGCGCGATCGCCGGCTTGAACTTTCCTTGATAGGAGCACAGGCTGTGGAGCCCGTGCCCCCAACTTCTCGATGCGAAGGGCTGGCTTCGATACGGCAGCGACTGAGAAAGCTGGTCCACTGCGCGCTCAAGCGCGTTCCTGCTGGGTGGACGCGACCTTTGTCGCGGCTTCCGGAAGACAATTTCGACCTGAACCAGCGAGCTCGAATCTCGTGAGCGTCGCCGAGCTAGCAGGTGAGTGTGCTCAATCTCGAATCCAGCCTCCCTCGCCACATCCTGGAGCAGCTCATCGGTTGGGACATGGACGCCGTAGAAGCGGGAATCGCCGATATCCAGCACAAAGCGAGCGTCAGGCTTGAGACACCGATGCACAGCAGCAAACATGGCATGCATATCGGAGAAGTAGTGGCGTACGAGCGCCGGGATTCGCCGGTCCTTGGTAGCGACGTCAAGCTTGGACGCCACCAATTCCACCCTTTCGAACTGGCGCGCAGCCGCTCGTCCCCCGTTCACATCGTTAATGCCGGCACAGATGGTCTGTGTACGGAACCTGGCTAACTCCGTTTCCCCTGCGATCAGGCCCAGCAACCAAAGCTCAATCTTCGTGTTGCGGAAGTAGTTCGTGCCGTTCAGATAGGGAGGTGAAGTGAGTGCGAAGTCAAACTGTTCGTTGTGCTCCTCAGAGAGCATCCGACAGTCTGGCGAGAGGAAAGTCGTTGGAGCCATCGTCTCGGGTAAGGCCAGGATGTCGCTCGTCATCTCCTCAACGCTCTTGCGGAGAGACGCGGGAACGTCGACCACGCGAGTTTGATACTCGTCGGACCGACGGCGACGAAGATCCGCTCGGCGGGTCATATGGGATGATCCCACTGCGTTTGCCGCGCACGCCAAGAGAAGAATTGCGCCACTTTCCGGCTCTTCGGTGGCGATGTCGCGTGCCAAATCTCTCGCAGCGAGCAGGTGCCTGAGGTGCTCCTGGTCAAAGAAGTCGCGTTCCGGAAACGCCCTATCGATCGCGGCGACGTCGACGTGAGCGCCACGACGATCCATCTCTCTCTTGGTCATCGCCGCGGTGAAGTGATTTGCAGTCTTGCAGAATCGCTCGTAGTGCGTCCGTGCCCAATGGGCGCACCGCGTCTTCGCGTCGGCCACGAAGACCATCAGGGGATTGATCTCTGAGTAGTACGAGCTGACACCCAGCGCCGAAGCGGTGAGCATCGTGGTTCCAGCGCCCCCGAAGGGGTCATATACGGACTTAGGGATGCGGCCATCCCGCATCAGAGTGTCCCGAACATACGTCGCCGAGAATCCCTCGACATAGGGATACCAGCGATGAACCGGGTGGCGCCTGGTTTCCTGAAAGGTCACGCCCAAGGCCCGGACATCCGACTCACCATTCTTGGATGAACCGTCGCCGCCAAAGCTGAGTTCAAGCTGTTGCGGCCTATCGCTGGCGGTTCCAATCACCCGTCTCGTTGGCTTTGCTTCCAGAAGGAGGTGCACGACCGTGTTGCTGAGGCTTCGGCCTTCCTTCGCGGCCTGCGCCTCCACGTCCTCCAGCACGGGGTCACCAAGCGCTTGTCGGAGCTCCCGGCTTGATGCAGACCGTACGAATTCGGCGACGTCCCCAGCCGCGCCAAGAGGAACGCTAACCGTAACTCGCGCGGGGCGGCCGCTGCGGCTCCGGTCTGCAGGGAAGTACAGCGTCTTGAAGAACTGTTCTGGCATACTTGGCATGGTATCACAACAGTTGGGACGTGACCCTCGAAGGCTGGGACAGGTCGATTTCGGGCGGGATAGTTCACGCTGTATGGTAGGCGTTTGGTCTTGAAGGCAAGATCCCTCGAGCCAAGGGCCCGGCAACTCAAGGTGTCGTCCGCAGTATGGCGTCGGGAGCCCCGTGGGGTTTGGATGACTCTCCAGATCATGGAAGCGGCTCGGCAGGCCGTCCCCAACCCTCCGAAGAGGGTTGCTCTCGGGGATACCGCTGGTTAACAGGTTTCAAAAACAGAGAGCGCACCGAGTGCGCCGGAGCGGGTCGCCGTTCGACTGGATAGAACCGTCTATACTTGCCGATAGCGAGTGACGGTTGTATCCATGAGCCCGACACCCCCTTCCAGCACGAGCCTCGCGCCCCCGGTCATCCGCACGGCGCGCCGGCACTTCGAGAAAGCCGGCGGCACGCTGCGTGCGAGCGCCGCGATTCGGGCCGGCATCCACCCGCGCACGCTTTACGCGATGCGCGACGCGGGGATCATCGTGCCGATCAGCCGCGGCCTGTACCGTCTGGCCGACGCTGCGCCGCTCTCCAATCCCGACCTCGTCGTGGTGGCGCAGCAGGTCCCGAGGTCGGTCGTGTGTCTCGTCTCCGCGCTGGCGTTTCACGGCCTGACGATGCAGATCCCCCACCAGGTCGACGTTGCGCTCGCGCCCGGCAGCCGCACCCCCGCGATCGACCACCCGCCGATCCGGGTCTTTCGCTTCGGCGGCAGGTCGCGCACCACAGGCGTCGAGCGTCACATGATCGACGGCGTCCCTGTCCGCGTGTTCAACCCGGCCAAGACCGTCGCCGACTGCTTCAAGTTCCGGAACCGGATCGGCACGGACATCGCCGGTGAGGCGCTCCGGTCATACCTGCGCCGGCGCGGCAGCACCGCCGATGAACTCCTCCGCTTCGCCGACATCGACCGTGTACGGGGCGTCATGATGCCGTACATCGAGGCCGCGCTGTGACCAAGGGCAACCCCACGAACATCGCAGCATCGGTGCATGCCCGCCTGATGAACCTGGCCCGCGCGGAGGGACGCTCGTTCAACGACCTTCTGCAGTTCTACGCGATGGAGCGGTTCCTGTACCGGCTCTCGCGCTCGGATCACGCGGCGAAGTTCGTCCTCAAAGGCGCCCTGCTGCTGCGGGTTTGGGACCCCGCGGCATATCGAACGACGCGCGACATCGACCTCCTCGGCCGCTTGGCCAGCGACGTTGAAGCGGTCGCGGAGATCATCGCGTCGGTGTGCCGCGAGCGCGTCGCAGCCGACGGCTTGGAGTTCGACGCCGCGAGTGTCAGTGGCGAACGGATCGTCGAGGATGCGGAGTACGAGGGCGTGCGGATCACCTTCCTCGGGCGGCTGGGAAATGCCCGCGTCACCATGCAGATCGACGTGGGGTTCGGCGACGCCGTGACGCCGGCGCCCCGGCGGGTCGACTACCCGGTGCTCCTTGACATGCCCGCGCCGCGGCTCAAGGCCTACCCGCCGGAGACCGTGATCGCCGAGAAGTTCGAAGTCATGCTCAAGCGCGGCGACGCTAACAGCCGGATGAAGGACTTCCACGATGTCTGGTGGCTCGCGCAGCATCGAGAGTTCGACGGAGCCGTGCTCGTCAAGGCGATCCGGGGCACCTGCGAGAAGCGTGGAACCGAGATTCCCGCGCGGCCAACGGCACTGAGCAAAGCGTTCGCCGAGAGTTCTGCCAAGGCCGCGCAGTGGCGGGCGTTCCGGCGGCGGCTGAATCCAACATCGTGCCCCGAGGACTTCACTGAAGTCATGACGGCCGTGGCGGCGTTCCTTCAGCCCATCGCCGCGGCGATCGCGGCGGGGGAGGCGTTCGAGCGGACATGGTCACCGCCCGGGCCGTGGCGGTAGTGGTTGTCGGGCCGCGTCCGGAGCCGTGCCCCGAGCCGTTCGATACGATCCTCCGATGCCCAGACCAACGCCCGAGCCAACACTCTGGAAGACCATCGCCTCTGAGATCGACGAGATGGACGTTGAGCCGCTGCGTGGCTTGGCCTCTGCACGGGTCCCACGTTGCTGCCAAGGCGTGCCCCCGCTCTCAACCAGCGACTGGCACTCGATTCGGTGGCCTTCCCGCACCGCCGCGTTTGCCCGACGATCGCGCGGCGCGTGATGCGCGAGGTACGGCCGCGAGGGGTTCCTCCCGAACCAACGCATCCTCAACGCAACGTCGCCCAGATCGCCCGAACTGGCCTCGCTCGGCCTTCAAGCGGACTGACCGCGTGAGAATTGAGGCCCGCCGGCGACCGGGAGCCGACGTGTGCCCGGGGCTCAGAGCGCTGCACCGCCTTGCATACCGCTGCATAGATCGGCACCGTTCCGCAACCCAGACAGATGAGCCTCTGATTCCGCAGCGCGCGGGCGTGCGATCGCGGATTTCTTCGGGAAATCCAGCCCATTACCAGCAGACTCATAATCGCTTGGTTCCCGGTTTGAATCCGGGCGGGGCCACTTTTGCACGGCGCTGCAGGCTCTTGCAAGCCGTTGCAAACTCAACCGTTTACGCCGCGTTGTTCGAATCCGCGAATTTGAGCGGGGTGTGCGTTTGCATCGCGCCCATGCGATTGCTCGCGGAACACCGCGAGCCGACGTTCCATTGGCGGCGGCGAATGGACGCGAAGCGCGGGCAGCCGATGGACCTTGACCCTGACTACGAACACCTCACCCATGGCGACCATGGCGCGAAGCGGGGAAGCACCCTTCCGGGACTTCGCGCCGGGCTTCACGCGCCGGGCTTCACGCGCAGGTCGAAGTGCTCGTCGAGGGTCAGTCCGATTCGGGTCACGCTGGTTTCTTCGAGTCACGCTGGTTTCCTTGCCGGTGTGGTGGGGTGTGGTGGGAGGGCGTCGGGCGACAGGCTCACCCCCCCAAACCCAAATTTCCGGCGCGGGGGCCGATTCGCAGCGCGGACAGAAGATGTGTTTCGACGGCACGCATCGGCACGCCCGCGAGTTGATGGAGCGTACCTCGGTCCCGAAGCCAACCCGCCCGTCCAACCGTCATCGCCCACCCGCCACAAAGCCCCCATTTTCACACCCAGCCCTCTCCTCATGTAAATTTGCACGGGATTCCCATTCAGGATCTCTGAGCGATCGCGAAACCGCGGCATGTAAACGATCGTACGTTGTCGGTGCGCGGGCGCAAGCCCGCACACGAGCCCCGGAAGGAGACGAGTCCGTGAAGACTTTCATCAGCGTGGCCGCGTTCGCGGCCTTCATTGGTCTGGCGGCCTCGGTCGCCTCGGCCCGGATCGTGATCCCCACCGTGCCCATCGGCAATTCCGGCAACGCCGCGGACCCGACCACGGGCTACGGCTCGGTGTCGTACACGTACAACATCGGCACCACCGAGGTGACCAACGCGCAGTACGCGGCGTTCCTGAACGCCAAGGCCGCGACGGACACGTTCAACCTGTACCACACGAACATGGCCGGGCCCTTCGGCGGCATCACCCGCTCCGGCTCGTCGGGTTCGTACACTTATTCGACCGTCGGCGGGCGCGAGAACAACCCGGTGAACTTCATCTCGTTCTGGCGTGCGACGCGCTTCGCCAACTGGCTGCACAACGGCCAGGGCAGCGGCGACACCGAGACCGGCGCGTACACGCTCACCGCCGGCGGCATTGCGGCCAACACCATCACCCGCAACGCCAACTGGCAGTGGGCCGTGACCAGCGAGGATGAGTGGTACAAGGCGGCGTACCACCAGCCCGCCAGCGCGGGCGGCGACAGCGACAACTACTGGCGGTACCCGACTTCGAGCAACGGCTCGCCGACGACCGCGCAGGCCAACTTCAACGACGTGATCGGCAACACCACGCCGGTGGGCTCGTACTCCGCGAACTACTACGGCACGTTCGACATGGCCGGGAACGTGTGGGAGTGGAACGAGGCGATTATCGACGGTTCCTTCCGCGGCACTCGGGGCGGGACGTACACCAGCGACGAACTCGACCTGCGGGCCAACACTCGCCTTGGCACCATCATCCCGGCGGCGGAGGGCCGCGGCCTCGGGTTTCGTGTCTCCCAGGTCCCTGGGCCAGGGTCGGTCGCACTGCTGGCGATCGGCGGGGTGGGGGCGCTGCGTCGCGGGCGGGGCGTCGGGCGGTGACCCCGTGCTCGTTGGCTCTTTAACCCTATCGGCGGCCCCCGATCACGGGGCGGTTCGCCCCGTCCGCCCGTGGCCTTGCTGTATTCTCGCCGCCGAAGTCGCGTGCGATTGTTGAGCATTCTTGTCTCATGCGCCGCGTCGATCCCGTCCCGCACGCGGATGGAATCGGCGGCGCCCATCACCGAGCCTTCGCCTTGGCCGCCTTCTTGAATGCCCGCTCGATCTTCTCGATCGTGGCGACGCCGGCGGAGTGCTTGCCGGTCTCCAGGCGTGAGATCGTCTCCTGGCGCACGCCGGCAAGGTCCGCCAGGTCCTGTTGAGAGAGCCCCAACTCCCGCCGCTCGCGGATGATGTCCCTGGCGATGGACACGCGCCCGTACTCCAGGGCGGGGATGTTGCCGTCCTTGTCCGCCTTGGGGAACGTGGGCAGGCCGTCGTCCACCGAGGCACGACCAGCGGCCTTGGTCAGGTCGGCGTAGTCCCGCTCGGTCATCACCACCAGCCGCGCCCCGCCGATCTCGATCGTCTGCGTCCTGAACATGCTGCGCCTTCCTGGCCCAGCGGGCCTCATCCGTCGTAGAAGCCGTCCCGATGCCCCACCTTCACCACCGTCACGACCAGCGGCTGCCCCTTCGCGTTCACCGTGAACTGCACGCGGTCGTCGCCCGTGCGGATGCGGTATTGACCCGCGAGGTCACCTTCGAGTGGAAGCACCACCAGACGGGCCGCCAGATCGACTACCGCGTCGTCGGCCATCCGAGCACCGTGCCGTACGCCCCGCGGCAATCGGGCACGGAGTTTCCTGGGCCGTGACATCACCACGTCCCGAGTGTGAATCCCCGGCCCGTTTCTGGCGAATAGAGAGCCGTGACCACCGTGCCCGTTCCGACTCCCGCGTTCACGATCCTGATCGACGGCCAGTGCGTCCTGTGCGCGCGCGAGGCGGCCTTCCTGCGCCGGCTGGATTCTGGGCGTGGCCGGCTCGCCATCGTGGACATTACCGCCGATGGGTTTGATCCGGCCCCGTTCGGACGCCCCTTCGCCGACCTGATGGGGCGAATCCACGGCCATGCCCCGGACGGCCGGGTCATCTCGGGCGTCGAGGTCTTCCGCCGGGCCTACGCCGCCGTGGGCAAGGGGTACCTGGTCGCGTGGACGGGCTGGCCGCTCGTGCGCTGGGTGGTCGATCGCTTGTACGGCTGGTTTGCTCGCCACCGGCGAGGTATCTCCTCCTTCGCGGGGCGGCTTCTGGGCCGGCCCAGGCCCCTGAACTGCCCGGGCGACCGCTGCCGGATCGAGTGAAAGCGACGTAGAACCTCTCGCTCCAGCCGCCCGGGGGCGCGTGCCGATGCTCTTGCCTCTTGGATCCTAAGGGTTTACCGTGGGGGTGCCCCGGTCGGGGTACGATCGTCTCGGGGGTCCGAGCACCAATCCGATCGTGGAGAGCCGCCATGTCGCACCGTTATCAGACGATCCTGCTCTTTGGCGCGCCCGGGGCGGGCAAAGGCACGCAGGGCAAGATCCTCGGCCAGATCCCAGGCTTCTACCACCTTTCCTGCGGGGAGGTCTTCCGGACGCTCGACGTGAGTTCGCGTCTGGGCAGGATTTTCCAGGAGTACTCCTCCCGTGGCGAACTTGTGCCCGACGACGTGACGGTCGAGATGTGGTGCGAGAACATGCGGGCCAGGACGGTGCTGAGCGAGTACAAGCCGCACGTGGATCTTCTGGTGCTCGACGGGATCCCCCGGAACGTCAGGCAGGCGAAACTGCTGTCGAAGTACATCCATGTGCTGGAGGTGGTTCACCTGGTCTGCCCGGACAAGGAAGCGATGATCCAGCGGCTGCGCCGGCGAGCCTTGAAGGAAAACCGCGTGGACGATGCGAAGGAGGACGTGATCCGTCGCCGCTGGGCGGTCTACGAGAATGAGACCGCGCCGGTCCTGGCGTATTACAACCCGTCGATCGTGCGCACGGTCGATGCGATGGGCTCGCCCGCCTCGGTCCTCCAGCACATCCTTGAGGTGGTCGTGCCGGTGCAGGAGTCGCACTTCCGCAACCCGCTTACGGCGGCGCCATCCGAATCCGGCGTGAAGGCAAAGGCCGCTCGCAACGGCAAGGCAGCGCCCCGCAAGTCGGCGGCGAACCGCGCGGCCAGGGGCGGCGTGGCGAACAAACGCTGACCAATGCCCACGTGCGCGCACGAGGCGCTTGCGTGCCACGGATCGTTCGCGGTAGTTTCCCAGGATCATGGGGGGCCGGGCCAATCCACGGCGGGACATTGGGCGTTGGGTCTCCAAGGCGCGAGGCGGCGTCCGCGGAGGCATCGCGGGCGTTTCGACCGCGCGGCGAAGGCCCCCGTCCAGGGTCCTGCTTCTGGCGGTTGGCGTGGGGCCGGTGCTGGTGGCGTGGGCGGCTGATGGATGGTTGACCGGGCTCGCGGTCGCGATCGTGGCCGCTTCGACCCTGAGCGGCCTGAAGGCCGGCGCGGCGAGGATGGCGGGGTCGGGAATCGGCGTACTCGCGGTCATTTTCCTGGGCGTGCCGGTCGGGCGAGCGTTCGAGCCGGCCTTCACGGGGCTGGTGGGTGTCGGCGGCGTGGCCGGTCGGGCGGGGAGTATCGCCGCGGCCGGTCTGGTCATGGTGGTGGTGGCGGTCGTGTTCGCCGGGCAGGTTGTGCGATGGTTCGAGCGGCGCGGACGGTGGAACCGGCGTCGCGATTCCGCGGTCGGGGCCGCGGCGGGCGCGGTCCAGGGGCTGGCGCTCGTGTTCGGGCTGGCGTGGGTGCTGCTTTGCGTTCCGGCGACAACCGATCGGCTCGGGGGTGGAGAGCCTTCCGTTGCGGAGGCGGGGGCGGTCTACGAGCGCCGTGAATGGGAGCGAACGCCGGTGTCGGGGATTGTCGCGGCGGCTTCCGAACGGCTCGCGGCAAGCGGGTTCGGTTGGGCGGCGTCGGCGAGCAACCCGGTGGCCGGGGCGAGGCTCGTGCTGCTGGCCCAGGCGTTCGCGGAGGTCTCACGCGACGACGCGGCGCTTCGCTGGTTTCTCGATACTCCGGTGATGCGCGACCTGCGAGAGTTGAAGAGTTACAACACGGCGGTGGCGCTGGCGTCGGGTGATGTGCAACTCACGCATTTTTTCACGGGCGAGGGGGTGGAGATCGCCACCTTGTGGGAGATCACGAGCAACGACACGATCCTCAGGATTCTTGATGAAACGACGATCCTCGCGGACCTCGAGCCGATGGCCGCGCGGATCGAACGTGCCGTCCATGATGCGCGGCGGATGTTGGCGTCGGGGATCCTCCGTCCCGTTTCACCTGGGCCGCGCCGTTGATGCGGGGTCCGCGCCCGTCCGGGGCTTCACGCGGAGGTCGAAGTGCTCGTCGAGGGTCAGTCCGATTCGGGTCACGGTGGTCTCCTTGCCGGGGGGCATCGGGCGACAGGCCCACCCCCCAAACCCTTATTTCCGGCGCGATGGCCATTTCGCAGCGCGACTTGGAGGATTTTCTCGTTGAAGCCCAGGGGCGACGCGGATCGCCCGGCGGCAGACTCATCGCGTGGGCTTGTTGCCTGCGATACCCTCCAGCGAGACCACCAAGCGTGCCGCAACTTGGAGCGATGGACATACCCAAACATAGACCGTATACTCGGCGATGATGAGGCCAAAGCGGCGAGCCAAGTCGAGCAGGAAGCGAACGCGCCGCATGGCACCATCGAAGATCAATGCCGACAAGCCGCACCTCTGGAAAGCCGATGTCGCGGCGTCCGTTGACCAGTTCAATCAGTGGTTCATGCGCTTCGCGCCCGAGGCGTTCCGCTCGACTCGCGTCAAGACGACAGAACATGTCAAAGCCGCGCTCCTCGCCACACGCGATCTGAGGGCGTTAGACGCCGCCACCCTCCGCGCCAACCCCGGCGCGCTGCCGACGCTTCGCATGTGTACCGCCCCGCCGCTCGCGGTGGACCGTTTGGTGGGGCTTTCCAGCGCAAGCAAGTCGCTCATCGGCAGCATGGAGGAAGGCAAACTCGCGGCCCGCATGAAGGCGGAACTGCTCGACGAGAATCTCGGCAAAGTCTGTGCGGTGCTCAGCAAACTCCTCGACCGCGACATCTTCCCGTGGCTGGAAGCCAAGAAAGACCCGACCGACCACGAGCGCGACCGGGCCTCAACCATCGTCGCCGACCGTTTGTGCAGCGCGGTTGCCAATCCGATCGTCCGCAACGCCCAGGAACAACGCCAGCTCGCTCTCCTCGGCGATTGGCTGGACATGCGAGGCTACCGGAAGCAATCGCATCCCGCTGGGAAGCCGCTTGCGGAGATGGAGGCGGGCACGTACTGCTTCCGCATGAACCTCGCCGTCGGGAAGTCCGTCAAGGTCAACATTCCGATCGACGTGGTGATTCAGCCGAAGAAGCCTCGCAAGGACCGCTTGCCCGTGCTGGTAGAAGCCAAGTCGGCGGGTGATTTCACCAACACGAACAAGCGCCGCAAGGAAGAGGCGACCAAGATCCATCAACTCCAAGCCACGTTCGGCAAGGACGTGTGCTTCGTGCTGTTCCTCTGCGGTTACTTCGGCTCTGACTATCTCGGCTATGAAGCCGCCGAAGGGATTGACTGGGTGTGGGAGCATCGCATCGACGACATGGCGGAGTTGGGATTGTGAACCGAATGATTGCGCAGCACCACAACGCGACCGAAGCGCAGCGCCAAGCGACCCAAGCGGCGATTGATGCAACCAAGTCGGCAGCCGAGCGGAATCGCCTCGGCCAGTTCGCCACGCCCAACGCTCTGGCCATCGATATTGCCCGGTACGTCGGCTCATTGATCGGCACCCGCAAGCGTGGCATCCGCTTCGCCGACCCTTCCATCGGCTCCGGTAGTTTCTTCTCCGCCGCGCTTGCGGTCTATGGCCCCAAGCGATTGGAGAGCGCCGTCGGTGTCGAACTCGATTCTGCCTTTGCCGAGGCTGCCCGCGACCTGTGGGCCGATGCCGGACTGGAAGTCGTGCGCGGCGACTTTACCCGCGTCGTCGCCAACGGCTCCTGCCCGCCCGCGCCCAACTTGATCCTGGCGAATCCGCCGTATGTCCGCCACCACCACATGGACCGCGAGGACAAGGAACGCCTGCAACGCCTTTCGCACAAGTTGACCGGCGTTGAGGTCAACGGTCTTGCGGGCCTGTACGTCTACTTCCTCCTGCTCGCCACAGCGTGGATGGAGGACGACGGCTACGCCGCGTGGCTCATCCCCTCGGAGTTCATGGATGTCAACTACGGGGCCGCGCTCAAGCGATTCCTGACGGATCGCGTGACGCTCATCCGCGCCCACCGCTTCGACCCCGACGATGTTCAGTTCGGCGATGCGCTCGTGTCGTCGGTCGTCTTGGTGTTCAAGAAGGCCCCGCCGCCGCCGGGCCACGAGGCCGAGTTTACTTTCGGCGGCACGCTCGAAACGCCGCACGCCAGCGACCGCGTCACGCTCGACCGCCTCCGAGCTTCGCACAAGTGGACTGTCTATCCGAGCCACGCCAAGAACGACCGGCACACGATCAGCGACGGCAACGGCCCGACGCTCTCCGACCTGTTCCGCATCCAACGCGGCATCGCCACCGGCGACAACAAGTTCTTCATCATGAACCGTGCCGACGCGAAGCGCCGGGGGCTTCCCGCCAAGTACCTGCGGCCGATCCTCCCCAGCCCACGCCACCTCAAAGCGACGGTCATCGACGCGGACGATGACGGTCATCCGCTCATCGACCGCCAACTCTGTGTCATCGACTGCGACCTCCCCGAGCATGTGGTCGAGCAGCGCCACCCGGCCCTGTGGGACTACTTGCAAACCGCTGAAGCCCTCGGCGTCAAGGAAGGCTACCTCGTCGGCAAGCGCACGCCTTGGTACAAGCAGGAGCAACGCGAGCCGTGCCCGTTCCTCTGCACCTACATGGGCCGCGGGTCCGACGACAAGCAGCCTTTCCGCTTCATCCACAATCGGTCACGGGCCATCGGCACCAATCTGTACCTGATGCTCTATCCCGTGAACGGCCTCGCGGCCATGCTGCGCAAGCACCCGACCCGAGCCGCCGGCGTACATGAACTCCTGGGCCGCGTCACTGGCCACGAACTCCGGGGTGAAGGCCGCGTATACGGCGGCGGCCTGAACAAGATTGAGCCCAGTGAACTGGGACGCGTGTCGGCGGCGTCCTTTGTCGAACGCTGGCCGGAACTGGCGGCGAGCGTTCGGCGAGAGGAGTCGGCGGTCTTGTTCGGCTGACCGAAGGGCACCGAGTGGCGGTAGCTCCAGTGTAACGACAGGCGGAATAAAGCGATACTCTTTCATTGACTCATGCAAAACGGGTGGGTACGCTTCCTCGGTAACGATCAAGGAGCGTGCTATGGACGACAAGCAACTCGTGGCGATGCAGAAGGTGGTCGAGGCGTTGGGCGGCCTGGACGAAGCCGATCTTCGTGTGGTGCTGGGCTTCATCGGGATGCGGTACGGCGGCCTCAAGGTGCCGCCCACGTCCGCCGGTTCGGGGCCGAACGACGCCGGTCCCGCCAACGGCAATGGTGCGACGCTGACGCCTGGTACGTTCACCGCCTTCCACGACCTTTATCACGCGGCGAATCCCGAGACCGAATCGGAGAAGGCGCTGGTGGCGGGCTACTGGGTGCAGGTGTGCCAGCAGAACGACGGCTTCGACAGTTTCACGGCCAACTCGGCGCTCAAGGGCATGGGCTACACGGTGAGCAACATCACCCGCGCCCTAGACGCGCTCATGGCCCAAGAGCCGAAGTACGTCATGCAGATCAAGAAGACCGGGACTTCACGGCAGGCCCGCAAGGTCTACAAGTTGACCACCGCCGGCTTGAAGCGTGTGGCCGAGATGTTGAACACCCCGCAGGACTGAAAGGAGGTGAAGCGGATGCTCGCAACAAACAGGAGGGTCGCCGGTCTCTCGTCCGCCCACTCGCCGGTGACGCAGGGACCCCCGAGCGATAAACCATAAGACCACGCTTTCGCGTGGTCCTAGGCGATACGTACGGTTGCTGGGGCGTGGCTGAAAGGCCACGCTCCCGGCTTGCACGAGTGTAGGCAAAGTGCCTGTCTCGTTGCGATTTTGGTCCCGAAATGGACGGAGTCTTCCCATGAGCAAGGATCGCGACCGCACCGTGTATCGTCGTGAAGATGGGCAATGGGCCAACAAGCTCAACAGCGCCGATCGGGCTTCGAGCCTTCACAAGACGCAGGCTGAGGCGTACAAGGCTGCCCGAGAGATGTCCCAAAACCAGGGCGGTGGCGAGGTCACCATCCAAGGCCGACACGGAGAGTTCGTGAACAAGAACACGATCCCGCCCGCAAAGGACCCGTTCCCACCCCGTGGCTGATCTGGTCGAGGTAGCGCCCGGACACCCGAAACAAAGTCAGTCGATCCCCGCGGCTGTTCCCGCGGGCGTCACGTCGGCGAGCCCGGCGGGAAGGAACCGTGCCGAAGTTGCCGCCGACGGAACGAGCGGCGATGGCCTGCCGCGTCGCGGCATCGCGGGTTTCGTCGGTTCTGTCGGGCGTCGGGCGGGGTCAGGGGGCGGGTGTGGCCGTGCCGAGCGCCGCGACGATCCCGGCACGCACGTCGGGCGGCAGGTTGGCCCACGATGCCACGAGTCGGGCCAGGTCGGCGTCGGGCGGGGCGTGGCCCCCTCCGGCGTTCGGCCGCGACGTGGCCGGGACTGGTCCCCCAGTCTGGCCGCCCGTTCGTCCCCGTCCTGCGCTTCGCTTGGCACCCGGTGCGGCCCGCGCTGCGCCTGGCGCTGCGCGCCCATCGGAATCGGCGCATTCTCCCGGAGATTCCGCGAGTGCTCGGGGGTTCGATTCCCCCCGGTCTTCGATCTTCATTATCCCCCGGGCGAACGGTAAGGCTCGATCCTGACCCCGACCTCGCGCAGTTCGTTGGATGATGATGACCTGACCGAGAGGCGAACCAGGCCCCCTGTGAGCAGCCCCTCGCGGACCAGCGATTCGGCGAGTGCTTCGAGTGAGGCGACGGGGCGGCCGGCGACGGAGACGATCTCGTCTCCGGGCGTCAGGCGGGCCTCCTGGGCGGGTGAGCCTTCGGCCACGAAGCGGATTCGAACCGAACCGGCGGCGTCGGTGGCGACCATTCCGAGCATTTCCTGGAGGAAGTCGGTGGGTCGAAGGCGGGTGAGGACCTCGAAGGGCATGCGTCCGAGCGTGACTTCGATGTCCTTGAAGTCGTCGTTTCGCCAGACGCTCACGAGGACGCGGTCACCGGGCCGGTAACTGCCGATGATGGATCGGAGGCGGCCCATTTCCGCGACGGCTTCTCCCGCGATCGAGACCACCACGTCCCCGGAGAGCATGCCGGCTCGTTCGGCGGGTCCATCGGCGGTGACGTTGCGGACGCGAAGCCCGACGCCGGTGTACTTTCCCCTGGAGTCGATCCACTGGGGCGCTTCGGCGAACAGGACGCCCAGGTATCCGCGTGAGACTTCGCCGGTTCGGATGATCTGGTCGGCGACGGATTCGATCATGGCGAGCGGGATGGCGAAACTGATCCCGGCCGATTGCCCCTCGTTGACCCCTCGTGTGGTCCTTGCGTTTGCGATGGCGACGTTCATGCCGATGACCCGCCCGCGCGAGTCGACCAGCGGCCCGCCGGAATTGCCGGGGTTGACGGCCGCGTCGGTCTGTATGAAATTCGTGAATCCTCCGAACTCGGAGGCCGACGGCGGGCTGCGCCCCAGGGCGGAGATGATCCCCTCGGCCATCGAGAACTTGAATCCAAAGGGCGAACCAAAGGCGTAGACGCGGTCGCCGCGGCTTGGCCGTTCCCCGGTGGCTCTCCGCGCGGGGAAGACCTCTCCGACGCCCGAGACCCGAAGCACGGCGATATCGGTGAAGGGGTCGGTTCCGACGACCTGGGCGGCGACGACTCGGCCGTCGTGGAACTGGGTGTTGACGCGAACCGCGTTTCGGACCACGTGGGCGTTGGTGACGATGTTTCCCTCGGCGTCGTAGAGCCAGCCCGAGCCGTTGCTCGATACCGGTCGGCCGTCCTCGTTTGGCGCGACCACCTCGATGTGAACGACCGAGGGCTCGACCAACTCGGCGATGGCCCGGGTGGCCCGGCTGATGCGGTCGAGGATGTCGTCGGTATCGAGGGTCTGCCGGGCGAGATCGATCTGGACCGCGGTGTTGGCGGCGCCGATGCGTCGGACGGCCTCGGGGATCGCGAAGACCGCCACCGCCGAGGTGAGCAGCACGACGAGGGCGGGTCCGAATGAAACGAATCGTCTCATCGAGCGATTCCTTGTTCTCGTGCCCGGGCCGGGGTTGGCCGGGGTTGTGCGGGCTGGTCAAGGGGCAAGCCCCGCCGATCACGCGGCCGGCCCGGCCGCGCCGCGCCCGTGCGCCACGCGTATCTCCGGAGCGGACCTTCTCTCGTGCCGCGCAAAAGGCTCGCCGCCATCGGACTTCATCGCGTGCGGCCGCTCCCCGGATTCACGGGCCGTCACTCGGCGCACCCATTCACGGCCGGCCGCGACCATGACCTCCGCGAGGTTGGCGACCGGGACGGCAAACGGCGGCGGACGATCGGTCATGCCGAACGCATCCTGAAGCACGAGCACCTGCCCGTGGCATTCAGGCCCCGCGCCGATGCCGATGACCGGGAGACCGACCGCGTCGAGGAGCCGTCGGGCGACCTCGCGAGGGACGGCTTCGACCAGGAGCAGGACGCACCCGGCCTTCTCGAGCGCGACCGCGTCGCGGATGATGGCGTCGGCGTCCTCTCGGGTGCGGCCCGCGGCGGTGTACCCGCCGGTCATCGCCGATCGCTGTGGGCGGCTGCCCACGTGCCCGCAGACGGGGATTCCCGCCCTGGTCATGCGCTCGATCATGGGGGCATGGGTGTGATCGGCCTCGATCTTGACCACGTCCGCGAGGCCCTCGGTGATGAACCGGGCCGCGTTGCGGATCCCCTCGGCCTCGTCGGCCTGGTAACTCATGAACGGCATGTCGGCCATGACGACCGTTCCCGGCGCGCCGCGTTTGACCCCCGCGGTCAGCGCGATGAGCACCTCCAGCGGCATGTCGATCGTCCGTGCAAAGCCCAGGATCACTTCGGCCGCGGTGTCACCGACCAGGAGCACGTGGACTCCGGCCCGTTCCAGGAGCCGGGCGGTGGTCGCGTCGTAACAGGTGAGGCAGGCGAAGGGTTCATCGCGCTCGGCCATCCGGCGAAGCGTGCGCAACGTCACCGGCGGCACAAGGCCCGCCGGTGGGGGCGATCCATCGCCTGGGGCGTCGGCGTTCCTTGTGGTGTCGGCGGGATTGCTCACGCAAGGCAAGTATAGGGTCCGACCGTTCAACCCCTTCATCCCGTCCGACCGGGGCGGTGCCGATGGCAGGCCGTCCCTCAGGCGGCCCGCGGACGCCAATCGTCGGTCGTGGTGCCTTGCTCCTGGGCGGGGGTGGAATCGAGGAGTTCGTTGATCGAGATCACGGCACGCCCGAACCGGCGTTCGACCTCGGCCAGGGCCGCCTCGGCGGGGTGAACTTCCTTCCGCCGGGATGAAGAACCCGGCGAGCGGCGAACCGGCGTGAGCATGGATCGCCACGCCTCGGTTGGAAATGGGAGTGAATCGGTGAGTTGATTGTCGAGGCGGGCGGTTGTTTCCTGATCGCCGCCAGATGGCGTCCCGGTGGGTTTCATTGCGAGTCCCTTCGCCTGATGGCTCCTGGTGAGCCTCCCTCAAGCATCGGACACGCGTGGGCGGTCGTTCAGTCGGACCGCCTCAACGTTGGCGGAGAGTGGTGCGTTTGGCGTGATTGCGGGGATGGAGCCGCGGGCTTGGTGAGTTATTGGACGTTGCGAGGGGCATTCTCGACGACGGGCGGCGGGTTCTGCCCCGGCGGTCTGGATCGATGGCCGATGCGGTTCTCGGTGCCCGCGAGGAGCCGGCGCATATTCGCGCGGTGCATCAGGATCACGAGAGCGGCCAGGGCCAGGCCCACGGCAAGAAACGGGCCGGCGTGCCGGACGAAGGGAGCGGGTTCGGGGATCGTCGAACCATGCGGAGCGAGTTTGAGAGCCAGGTACCCGGCGATGAAGATGGGCAAGACCGCCGCCGCGCCGATCGATGCCAGACTGACGTACCGCCAGCGAACGGCCAGGACGATCCACACACCCAGGGCGAGCAACCCTGGGACCGTGAGTACGGGGTAGACGCCAAGCAAGGCTCCCAGCGAGGTGGCGACGCCCTTTCCTCCCTTGAATCCAAGCCAGGGGTTAAAAACATGCCCTAGGACCGGGGCGACCATGACGGCGAGCCACGCGGCGGCTTGTGAGGGTTCAAGCCGGACGGCTCCGAGGACGCCCGCGGCCCATCCGGCGGCGGCGACGGGGACCGCGCCCTTGGCCATGTCGAGGAAGAAGCACAGAAGTCCGAGTTTGCGCCCCAGCACCCGGCCGACGTTGGTCGCCCCGATATTGCCCGATCCGTGCGCACGGATATCGATGCCCCTGGACTTGGCGATCAGGACGCCCCAGGGGATCGACCCGCAGGCAAAGGCCGCGACGGCAAGGGCGAGCCACCAGTGCAAGGGGAGTGTGGGGCTTGGCATGGGTGATGTCGGGCGCTTGTGTGTGGACGGTATGCACGGTCGGCGGGTGGACGTGACACGCGCTGAGTCGATGCGCGGATGGCCGGCCGGCGTGTAGACTGGGAGGGTGGAAACCAACCGTGGCCATGAGCCGTCGGGAGAGCGGGCCCGCAGCTCGGAGCAGGCGTTTCAGGTCGAGCATATGACCCCGGCTGAATTCCGGAGGGTCGGGCATCGGTTCATCGACTGGATCGCCGACTACTGGGAGCGGGTCGAGTCGCTTCCGGTTCTCGCACGGTCTCGCCCCGGGGAGGTCTTCGAGGGTCTCGCGGAGCACGCGCCGGAGGTCGGCTGGGGGGAACGCGGGTGGGATGGCGTGTTCGACGAGATCGAACGCGTGCTGATGCCGGGCGTGACGCACTGGCAATCGCCGAATTTCTACGCGTATTTCCCGGCGAACGTCTCCGGGCCGGCGGTGCTGGGAGAACTTCTCAGCGCGGGGCTTGGAGTTCAGGGGATGCTGTGGCAGACGTCCCCGGCGTGTACGGAACTTGAGATGCGGATGCTGGACTGGATGGGGGAAGCAATCGGGCTTCCCCGGGATTTCCTGTTCAGCGGCCGGTCGTCGGGGGGCCTGGGCGGGGGAGTGATCCAGGGGACGGCCAGCGAGGCCGCGCTGGTGGCGATGGTGGCGGCACGGTCACGGGTGCTGGGCTCTGGGGGAGCACGGGGGCGGCGGCTGGTGGCGTACGCCTCCGAGCAGGCGCACTCGTCGATCCTGAAGGCGGCGATGATCATGGGGCTGTGCCGGGACGCCTCCGACCGGGAAGGGATGCGGCTGGTGGAGACAACGCGTGACCACGCGATGGATCCCGCGGCGTTGGAAGAGAGGATGTCGCGTGACGCGGCGGAGGGGCGTGTTCCGTTCTTCGTGTGCGCCACGGTGGGGACGACGGGCTCCACGGCGGTGGATTCGATCGCCCAGATCGCGTCGGTGATCGATTCAAGGCTCGCGGGGGTGCCCGGGGCTCGGCCGTACCTGCACGTCGATGCGGCGCACGCGGGGTCGGCGTGCCTGTGCCCCGAGATGCGGTGGCTGATCGCGGGTGTCGAGCGGGCCGATTCGCTGTGCTTCAACCCGCACAAGTGGCTGCTGACAAACTTTGACTGCAACTGCTTCTGGACACGGGACCACCGGGAGGTCTCCCAGGCTCTTTCGGTGACCCCCGAGTACCTTCGCAACGCCGCGAGCGAGTCCGGGGGCGTGGTGGATTACCGGGACTGGCAGGTGCCGCTTGGTCGTCGGTTCCGTTCGCTGAAATTGTGGCTGGTGATGCGTCACTACGGGCTGGAAGGTCTCCGGGGGTATATACGGGAGCACGTCCGCCTGGCGGGGATGTTCGAAGGCCTTGTGAAAGGGGATGATCGCTTCGAGGTTTGCGCGCCGACGACGATGAACCTGGTGACATTCCGGCTGAGGCCCGCGGCGGGGGAGGATCCCTTCGCGACCGATGCGCGGAACCGGGCGCTCATGGAGCGGCTGAATGAGTCCGGCACGTTGTTCCTGACGCACACGACGCTGCCGACATGGGAGGATGGGCGGCGGGTGCCCGGTTCGTCCCGGCTGGTGCTGCGTCTGGCGGTTGGGTCGGCAAGGACGATGCAGCGGCACGTTCAGGGGGCGTGGGAGGCGATCACTCGTGAGGCGGGGTTGCACTGAGGCACGCCCAGGCCGGCGTCGCGGGGGCGAGGCTGGGCGCGGACGGTCGGAGCAGGGTTCATCGGGCCACGCCGGGCGAATACAATGTGCGACGCCTCCGGCGGCCCGGATCGGGCCGTGTCGAGGCGCGATTGAGGAGGCGTTGCATGTCCGTGACCTCTGGCCGTCCGATGCCCACCCAGCCCGCGATGACCGCGTCGCTTCACCATGCGCCGACGCCGCCGACGGTGGACCCCAACGCGGTGACGATCTCGGGGCTGGTGCTTGATGCTTCCTACGGCCCGGGGACGCAACCCGAGCCGGTCTCGGGGTCCGCGTACCGGGTTGCCGAGTCGTTGGCGGGGGAGAAACTGGACCGTGATATTCCCCCGCCCGGGCGATACCCGTACACGCGCGGCCTGTTCCCGGAGGGGTACCGCACGCGGCTTTGGACGATGCGCCAGTTCGCGGGGTTCGGCTCGGCGGACGACACGAACCGCCGTTTCAAGTACCTGCTCGAGGCGGCCAGGGGGGGCAAGTCCAACACGGGCCTTTCGACGGCGTTTGACCTCCCGACGCTGATGGGGCGGGATTCGGACGAGGACCTGTCGGTGGGGGAGGTGGGACGTTGCGGGGTGGCGATCGACACGATCGAGGACATGCACCGCCTGTACGCGGACATCCCGGTGGGCCAGGTGACGGTGTCGCAGACGATCAACGGCCCGGCGGCGGTGATCTGGGCGATGTACCTGGCGCACGCGGCGCAGCGAGGGATCCCGTGGAACCAGTTGGGCGGGACGCTGCAGAACGACATCCTCAAGGAATTCCATTCGCAGAACGAGTTCATTTACCCCCCGGATCCCTCGGTGAAACTGGTGGTGGACACGATCGAGTTCCAGAGCCGGCACATCCCCAGATGGAACAGCGTGTCGATCTCGGGGTACCACATCCGGGAGGCGGGGAGCACGGCGACGCAGGAACTGGCCTTTACGCTGCGTGACGGGATGGAGTACGTGGAGGCGTGCGTGGAGCGAGGGCTTGCGATCGACTCGTTCGCGCCTCGGCTGAGTTTTTTCTTCAACAGCCACAACGAGTTCTTCGAGGAGGTCTGCAAACTTCGGGCGGCTCGGCGGATCTGGGCGCGGGCGATGAAGGAGCGGTACGGAGCGGCCAGCGATCGCTCGTGGTTCATGAAGACGCACGTGCAGACGGCGGGGTGCTCGCTGACCGAGCAGCAGCCGCTGAACAACATCGTGCGGGTCGCGTACCAGGCGATGGCGGCGGTGCTTGGAGGGTGCCAGAGCCTGCACACCGACTCCATGGACGAGACGCTCGGCCTTCCGACCGAGCAGGCGGTGACGGTCGCGCTGCGGACGCAGCAGATCCTGGCGCACGAGACGGGGGTCACGCGGGTGACCGATCCGCTGGGCGGGTCGTGGTTCATCGAGCGGTTGACGGACACGATGGAGCGCGAGGCCCTGAACTACATCGACGAGATCGACCGGATGGGTGATTACGGCGGGGGAGCACCGGCCCGGGCTCTCGGGGCCGGGTGTGGGGGCGTGGGTGGGGGTGGGGGCGGGGATCTTGCGTCTCACCCGGCGTACGGCCGCCGCTCGACGTTCGGAAGGGCGTGCATCAACGGGATCAATCGCGGGTACTTCCGGCGGCAGATCGCCGAGGCGTCGTATCGGTTCAGCGAGGAGTGCGAGGCGGGCGACCGGATTATCGTGGGGGTGAACGCGTACACGGAGAGCGACGAGAAGCGACCGATCGAGATCCTTCAGATCTCGCACCAGGTCGAGGTGGAGCAGTGCGAGCGGCTGGCGTCGTTCAAGAAGCGGCGCGACGCGGGGGTGGTGGCCAGGGCGCTGGAGAACATTCGCGACGTGTGCCGTGGCGCCGCGCCCAGGCACGCGATCAACCTGCTCGACGGGCCTTCCGGGCCGGGGTGCGAGCCGGGCGCGTGGGGCCTGCACGCGACGAACGTGATGCCCGCGCTGATCGAGGGCTCGCTGGCCAACTGCACGCTCGGGGAGATGGTGCAGGCGATGGCGGATATCTATGGGCGGTACTCGGGGGGGCCGGAATGGTAACATGGCCGGCATGACCGCCGGAAGACCCGTGTGGCCTTTGCGTACGGTCGATTTTTCCGAGAAGAATGAGCAAGGATGCGAGGCGGCCGATTCGGTCCCGCGTCGGGCAAGGGGATGCATCATGAAGGCGCGCGATGTGCTGCGGCTTGGCGTCCTGGCGTGCGGGCTTGGGTTGGCGGCCTGCGCCGGAGGCGGCTCGAAGGACCTGGGAAACAAGCCATCTTCGGCCCAGGCCCCGATCTGGGAGCGGAATCGACCTCAACTGCTCCCGGGCATGGGCTCGCACCGACGGACGGTGACGACGACTTCGGACGAGGCCCAGCGGTACTTCGACCAGGGGCTCACGCTCGCGTACGCGTTCAACCACGATGAGGCGATCCGGTCGTTCACGGAGGCGGGCCGTCTGGATCCCGGGTGCTCGATGGCATGGTGGGGCGTGGCGCTGTGCCACGGGCCGCACATCAACAACCCGGCGATGCCTCCCGACCGCGTGGCGGCGGCGTGGGCGGCCCTGGAGAAAGCCCGTGCCGCGGCGGTGAACGCGTCGGAGGTTGAGCGGGCGCTGATCGAGGCGCTGGCGCATCGCTACACGCCCGTGATGGTGGATGACCGAGGCCCGCTGGACGAGGCGTACGCGGCGGCGATGCGGCGGGTCTGGGAGCGATTCCCGGGAGATCCCGACGTGGGCACCCTCTTTGCCGAGGCCCTCATGGACCTGCGACCCTGGGACCTGTGGAGTCCGTCGGGTGAACCCCGGCCCGAGACTCCGGAGGTGCTCGCCACGCTCGAGCGCGTGCTGGCGATGCAGCCGACCAACCCCGGCGCCAACCACCTGCTGATCCACGCGGTCGAGGCTTCGCCGCACCCCGAGCGGGCGGATGCGGCGGCGGATCGCCTTCGGACGCTGGTGCCCGGGGCGGGCCACCTGGTTCACATGCCCGCGCACATCGACGTGCGACGGGGCCGGTGGTCGATGGCCGCGGACCAGAACATCGCCTCGATCGAGGCCGACGCGGCGTACCGGCGCCTGGCGCCTCACCAGGAGTTCTACCGCCTGTACATGGTGCATAATCACCACTTCCTCGCGTACGCGTCGATGATGGAGGGCCGCTGGGAGGTTGCGCAGAAGGCGGCCCGGGAGATGCTCGCGGGTGTGCCGAAGGACTTTGCCGGGAATCACGGGGAGATGCTCGATCCTTACGCGGCGATTGAGATCGAGGTGTTGATGAGGTTTGGACGCTGGGAGCAACTGCTGGCGTATCCGGAACCGGCGTCGAACCTGCCGATCACGCGGGCCAAGTGGCGGTTTGCCCGGGCGGCGTCGCTGGCGGCGCTGGACCGCGTGGCGGAAGCGCAGCGCGAGCAGGCGCGGTTCCGCGAAGCGGTCGAGGCGATCCCTCCGGGGGCGATGATGGCCATCAACCTCGCCGCGGAGGTCATGCGGATCGCCGAGCACATGCTCAGCGGCGAGATCGCCTATCGACGCGGGAGAATCGACGAGGCGGTGAGCGAACTGCGCCGGGCCGTCCAGGTGGAAGACACGCTCCGGTACATGGAGCCGCCGGACTGGATCCAGCCGGTTCGTCACACGCTCTCCGCGGTGCTGCTTGATGCGGGGCGTGTTTCGGAGGCGGCGGAGGTCTACCGAGAAGACCTGGCTCGGCTTCCCGAGAACGGGTGGTCTCTTTTCGGATTGGCCGAGTGTCTCAAGGCCCAGGGGATGACCGCGGAGGCGGCCAAAGTCCGGGAACGGTTCGGTCGTGCGTGGTCGCGGGCGGACACGTCCATCGGCGCCAGTTGCCTGTGCGTCCCGGCGAGGAAGTAGCGTTGACGCGGCGGTCAGCGCCGTCGCATGCCCGGTTGCCTGAGAGTAAGGAGACATACATGGATCGTTTCACCGGCAAAGTCCGTCGCGGCAACGGCCTGTTGATCCTGGTGGTCCTGATCGCGGCGGCGATCGTTCTGTACCTCATGTTCGGAAACATGGGCGGCACGACCTACATGGAACAGGTCAAGCAGACCAAGGACCGCGGCGAGGCGACGGCACGGGAGATCTCGACCGGGCAGATGACCATGCTTATCGCGATGTTCCGGGAGAGCAACAAGCGTCTCCCCAGCCAGCCTTCGGACATGGAGTCCCCCGGAGCGTTCAACGACCCGTGGGGGAAGGAGATG
This sequence comes from Phycisphaeraceae bacterium, assembly GCA_019636515.1. Lineage (GTDB taxonomy): Bacteria > Planctomycetota > Phycisphaerae > Phycisphaerales > UBA1924 > JAEUJB01. The sequence goes on from JAHBXI010000001.1 coordinate 139,226, forward strand.
ACGTTCACGTTCGAGGAAAAGGGCGGGCGGACGATGGTGACGTTCCGATCGGCCGGATCGGACGGCGAGTTTGGCACCCAAGACGACACCACGTACACGTCGGCGATCCCGTACTGAGCGGGGTTCGCGAGCGTGGGGGCGAGGCGCGAGGGGTGTACACGATTCAGGCGGCTTCCTGGCCGTTGATCGGCTCGGTGCCGGCGATGCCGTCTCGCGTGACCAGGAAGAGTTCCGCGCTGATGGGGTAGGGGAGGCGCTTGAAGTCCTGGAGAACGCGGTCTCGGAGCCTGCCGAGGAACGGCTCGGGGCCGTGGCTCATCGCGACAAACATATCACGGGCGGGCGTGGCCACGAAGAAGTCCCCGCCCATGCGCGGGGCGAGGCGGCGGTGGAGGTCGGTGAGCAGGAGCCGGGCGGCGTCGTAGCCGTCGTGCTCGCAGACGATCGCGGCTCGCCCTCCCTCCTTGCTCTCGACGAACTGGATGGCCAGTTCGGGGGAATAGCGATCGAGATTTTCCCGGGCGATCAGGTCGAGTTCGTCGAAGCACAGGTTCCACTGGAGGCACTGCTCGGTGGTGATGCTGACGGTCATCTGCGGGAGATCGGTGACAAAGACGATGACGGTGTCGTTGACAAAGGGGACATGGGCGACCATCTCGCGGGATAGATGCTCGAAGATCCGCTGCGGCTGGATCCTGGGCATGATGCGGGGCCTGGCGAAATCAAGCGACGAGCAGAGGCTCTGGAAGGCATCGCCGGCGAAGAGTTGGTCGAGGTAGTGGCCGACGATCTCCTGGCCTCGGGAGGGTTCGTGGTTGACCATGCGGTGGAGGTTGTCGAGGTCGAGTCGCCGCCCGTTGACGAGCAGTTCTCGCGGCCCGATGAGTTGAACGGAGTACGAAGGCTGGCCCTTGCGGAGCATCTGGGCGACGGCTTCGGCGAAGGCTTCGGGTTCGCGGGGCATGCCGGCCATGGCGGTGCATCCCTTCTTGGGTTGGGGCGACTCACCGATGCCGTCCGTCGCGTCCTGCGCCGGGTTCCCTGCAGCGGCGAACACAAGCCACCCGCAGACCTATCGACAGGTCCATACGTGCCGATGAGCGGGTCGGTTGTGTCCCATTGCCAGGTCCTCGCTACAACCGGTATGTTCCTCTCTCTCGGGTCGAGCGGCGTGTTGTCGGACGGGGCGCTGGGTGGGCTTTCGTGTCCTGACGGATCAGGAAGGCCGGGCGGCCCGTGATGGAGGTGGACCGAGCGAGGCGGTGGGCGGGCGACTCCGATCGGGTCTATAATCGTGGCCCTGCGTATTGTCAGGGTTTTATTCGTCATGCGTTTCTTGCCCGGGGGTGCCTCGGCGCGGAGGCCCGGGCGTGATAAAGTGGTGACATGACGCCTGTTCGGTTTGACGACCGGTTCGGTCGGTCCGGCGGGCGGGCGGGAACGAGTCGTGTGGGTCAGGACCCGGGGCGCGTTTGACGGGCGAGTGCCCGTGTATGTTTGATCGGGCGGGGGTTTCCCGCGGAACCGTGATGCGACGGAGGTATGCCGTGACCGAGCAGGAAATCGAGGCAAAGGTCATCGAGATCGTGGCCGAGCAGATGAACACCGACAAGGCCAAGATCACCCGGAGCACGAGTTTCCAGGAGGATCTCAACGCCGACAGTCTCGACACGGTCGAACTGGTCATGGAGTTCGAGGACGAGTTCGACACCTCGATCCCCGATGAGGCGGCGGAAAAGATCAAAACCGTCGGGGAAGCGATCGAGTACATCAAGCAGGCGACAGGGGCCGAGTGAACCGGCCCGCGTGACGGTCAGGTAGCGCGGGGGGTGTCGCCTGGGCCGTCGTTCGTGGCCCGGGGTCCGACGCCGTCGCTCCGCGCGGTTGTGATCGCCTGAAGGAATCGGACCCTCATGAGTGTGTCACCTGGAACGTCGTCCGGGAATCGAGTCGTTATCACGGGCGTCGGCTCGATCACGAACCTGGGTCATGACGCGGCGTCGACCTGGGCGGCGATGCGCGAGGGTCGCTCGGGGATCACGCTGCTTGATGGCGATGAATTTGCCCGGCACGCCGGGCAATGGGACGTCCGGATCGGCGGCCAGATCCGCGGGTGGGACCCGGTCACGGCCGGTGTGTGCGATTCCCGGGAGGTCCGTCGGACCGACCGTTTCAGCCTTCTTGGCCTGGGGGCGGCCGACGAGGCGATCCGCCATTCGGGGCTGGACCTGTCCAAACTCGACCCGGAGCGGCGCGGGGTGATCGTGGGTTCCGGGATCGGGGGGATCAAGACGATCGAGGACGGGATGTGGGTGCTGATCGAGCGTGGCCCGGAGCGGATCAGCCCCTTCACGGTGCCGCGGCTGATGGCCAACGCGGCGGCGGGAAACATCTCGATCAAGTACAACCTGCGCGGCCCGGCGAGCACGCACGCGACGGCGTGCGCCAGTTCGGGGCACGCGATCGGCGACGCGATGCACGTGCTCCGCCGCGGGGAGGCGGACGTGATGATCGCCGGCGGCGCGGAGGCGGCGTGCAGCGCGCTGTGCATCGGGTCGTTCATGACGATGCGGGCGCTTTCCACCCGCAACGAGGATCCATCCCGGGCGAGCCGTCCGTTTGACCGGGATCGAGACGGGTTTGTTCTGGCGGAGGGGGCCGCGATGTTCGTGCTGGAGACCGAGGCGCACGCCCGTTCCCGCGGCGCGACGATCTACGCGGAACTCGTCGGAACGGCGAACAGTTCGGATGCGTCGCACATCACCGCGCCCGATGCTCAGGGCTCGGGGGCGGCCCGGTCCATGCGGTGGGCGCTGCGTGACGCGGGGCTCAACCCCGAGCAGATCGAGTACGTCAACGCGCACGGGACCTCGACGCCGCTGGGCGACAAGGCCGAGGTGGCGGCGGTGCGGGGCGTCTTCGGATCGCACGCCATCGGGTCCGGTCGCGACCGGCTGATGATGAGTTCGACCAAGTCCATGCACGGCCACTGCCTGGGGGCTTCGGGGGCGGTGGAACTGATCGCGTGCATCCACGCGGTGCGCGACGGGATCATCCCGCCGACCATCAATCTCGAGAATCCCGACCAGGAGTTCGAGGGTCTGGACCTGGTCCCGACGCACGCCCGTGAGCGCCGTGTCCGCTACGCCATGAACAACACGTTCGGCTTCGGCGGGCACAACGTAACGCTTGTCGTCGGCCGCTTCGAGGGATGAGCCGGGAGGCGAGTGCTCTCAGTGGCGGGACGGAGCGGGCCATCGCCTCATGTCGATGGCGGCGTCGACGGTCGCCGATCCTTCGAACGTCGCCTTGGCGTTCACCAGGCGACGCCAGATGATCGCGGCCAGCCCGAAGACAACCACGACCGCGCCGGCCCACACCAGGCCGGCGATCCAGCGGTACTCAAGGTCGAGGCGATCGGTTCCCGCCGTCGAGGCCGTCCGGATGGTCGTCACGGTCCCGTCGACGCGTCGCTCTCGGGCCGCGTTGGCCTGGCTTACCAGGGCCGTGACGTAGGTGTCGAGGACTCGCTGGGCTCGGTCGGAGCCCAGGCCGCGCCATTCGAGGGCGAGTTCGCCGTCGGCGGCGGAGTGGTGGGAGAGGGAGCCTCTGATCGCCGTGGCGAGGTCGGCCGGCCGGGACAGGTCGTTGATACCCCGCCTTTGCATGCGCTCGGCGACCACGTCGATGAACCGTGGATCCTCGACCAGGGCTTCGTGGAAAACCTGCCACTCGGCGAGTTCTCCTGGTCCTATGGACCGGCCCCGCGGGTCGGCGGCGATGACGGCACGGGCGGCGTACTCGCCCGGAATGGCGGCCTGGGTTCCGAACCAACTGAGCACGCCCAGGAGAGCGGCGGAGGCGATGCCGTAAAAAAGGAGCGCGGCGGTGCGTCCGCCGGCCCGCTGGCGTGAGATGGAACGCTGAGCGGCGTTGACGAGTTCCCTGGCGTCGGCGAGTTCCTGCCGCATGGCCAGGATTCGCTCGCACTGCTCGAAACGTGTGGCGAGGGCGTCCTCGGCCCTCTTGATGTCGCGGGCACGGTTCCTGGTCAGTTGCCTGGCGAGCACCAACCGCTGCTTGCGGCGCTGGATGGCGGCGGGGTGAATGGCACGGCCGGCGCCGTTTGCTCGCAGTTCCTGCAATTGCTTTTTCGAGCCCGCGAGTTGCCCCTCGAGAGAGCGTGATCGCGAGAGGATCTCCTCGCGCTCGTCGCGGAGTTGAACGATCGCCTCGCAGGCCTTGCGGAGCCGCTCGGCCAAGGCGTCGGCTTGTGGATCGTGATTGTGGTCGCTGGGGTCTGGTGGCGTGGCGGCCTGGATGGCGGCTGCGCGATCGGCCTCGGCGGCGACACGGGAACGAAGGTGCTCGGCGATCTCGTGCTTCCAGAGCGACTCGTATTCCTCGATCACCTCCTGGCTGCAGGCCAGGGCGCTGGCGAGGGCCCGCGTCTGGGCGAGGGACTGGTGGTGTGCTTCGTCGAGGCGATCACGGGCGATTTTGAGATCCAGCCGTGCCTGGTCGAGTTCCCGGCGCGCGGAATCCCGCTCCCGGTCGGCATCCCCATCGCGGTGGGCTTTGAGTTCCAGGCCGCGGGCCGCTTCGTCGAGCCGGCGCTGCAGGTCGGCCTCGCGGCCTTTCATCTCCCGTGCCCGGGCCTCGTGCTCGGCGTTGCTTTTTTCGAGGCGATCGGCCTTCTCGCGGAGGGCCTCTTGCGTCTCTCGGAGTTGGCGGGTCAGTTCCTCGCACCGGGTCCGCAGCGTCTGGGCGCCGTCGGCGTCGTTCTGGTGCTCCTGGAGCCGCTGGTCGAGTTCCCGGGACCTGGACTCGAGTTCGGTTCGCTGGCGTTCGAGGTCGGTACGCCGCGAATCGATCTCCTCGCGCTGGGCGAGGAGTTCCTCGCGGGCGGCCTTGACCTCGGCCGCTTGACGTTCAAGTTCCCTGGCCTGGGCATCGAGCGATTCGCGCTGGGCACGGGCCTGCCGGATGGCCTCGTCGGCCGCGGCAACCCTGGCGGTGATCTCGGCCGCCTGACGCGCGAGGTCTTCTCGATGGGTGTTGAGTTCGGTGGCGGCGGACTCGAGGTCGGCGTGGCGGGCGTCGGCCTCGGCGTGTCGTTGCTCGGCCCGACGGAGCGTCTGGGCGGCGGTCACGGCGGCTTCGGCGGCCGTGGCGGCGGCGGCGGTTGCCTCGCGTTCGCGTCGTTCAGCCTCGGCATTCCGGGCGTCGAGTTCCGTTCGGAGGCGGTCAAGGTCCGACTCTCGCTTTTCGACATGCCTCCAGCGTTCGCCGACGTCGGCGATCGACCTGGTGATCTCGCGTTCACGCTGGGCAAGTTCATCCCGGCGCTGGCGCAGGTCGGCCTCGGCCGCGTTCATCTGGTCGGTCTTACGCTTGAGTTCCTCCGAGAGCGCCTGCCGCTGGGCGTAGAGTTGCTTGAGGCTGTCGAGGCCGGCTTCAAACTCCTCCAGGACGGCCAGAACGTCGTCGCTGGTGGGTGGGCCCTGGGCCGGGCTTGGCGCGTGGGGTGTCCCGCCCGCGTGCGGTTCCTTGCCGGTGGTGGAGGACGGATCGGTCATGGCGCGCGACGGCCCGGTACGGCGGGATCGGTACGCACCGATGCCCGCCCGCGGATGCCGCCGGTGGTACGATCGGTTCGATTTCGGACGGTCTGAACATGGATGGGACGTCGTTTGACAGTCGGGCAAGAAGGCACGTCCAATAACGCCCCGACCAATGGGATTGTCCTTGCCGGTCCCGGTGACCCTGCCTCAACGTCGGTAACTCACGTGGTTTACGGACGACGCTGCATCATCGAGAGCGAGGACCTGCGGGCGGAGATCGACCCGGAGGTGGGGGCGAGCCTTACGGATCTGTCCGTGCGCGGTCCTGGTGGGGCGTGGTGGCCCCTTCTGCGGCGTTCATCCTCGGCGCTGTCCGGAGGGGAAGAATCCTCGTGCTACCTGCTGGCCCCGTGGAGCAACCGGGTCCGGGACGGGCGGTTCGCCTTTGAGGGCCGGGAGGTATCGCTGCGGAAAAACTGGCCCGACGGGACGGCCATCCACGGCGACGTTCGCGACCGGGAGTGGCGGATCCTGGACCGTTCCCCGGTTTCGGCCCGCCTCGCGTTTTCAAGCATCGAGTTCGAGGACATCAACTGGCCGTGGGCGTTTCGGGCGCAAGCCCGGTACGAATTGGCGACGTCGGGGCTTGAGTCGGAACTGGTCATTACGAACGCATCGGATCGTCCCATGCCGTGCGGGGGCGGGTTTCATCCATTTTTCAACCGCATTCTCTGGGATACGGCGGATGATCCGGTGGTGACGGCGGCCGTGACGGGCCGGTACCCGTGCGAGGGGGTCATGGCGGTCGGCCCGGCGGCGATGGACGACTTCTGCCGGTCGCTGGTCGGCGGCTCGGATGTGCGGGCGCCTCTCGACGACGTGTTCTCGTGCCCGTCCGGCCGTGTCGGGATCCTCTGGCCCGCCAGCGGGGTGGCGGTTGAGTTCGAGTCTTCGCACGAACTCGGGCACCTGGTGATCTACTCGGCGGTGGGCTCGGGGGGAACCCCCCGTCCGCACCTGTGCGTCGAGCCGGTATCGATGGTCAACGACGGGTTCAACCTCGCCTCTCGGGGCGCGGTCAACGACCACGGCGTGCGGGTGCTCGCCCCGGGCGGCTCGCTCCGGTTGAAGTGGACGATGCGTATCTTGCGAAGCAAAGGGTCGTGAATTCGACGCCCGGGCAAATTCAGGCGACCACCGAGCCGGGGGCCACGTCGCCCGCGGTCGTCAGGACGACGACGCGGCGGGCGCCGTCCGCGGTGCTTTCCGAGGCGGCCAGGAGCATCCCGCGCGACTCTTCCCCGCGGAGGTTCCGCGGGGCCAGATTGGCGACGATGATGATCGACTTGCCGACCAGGTCCTCGGGGCTGTAGTGGCCCCGGATCCCCGCGCAGATCTGGCGCGGCGTCCCGGAGCCGTCGTCGACCTGGAGGCGGAGGAGTTTATCAGCCGAAGGATGCAGGTCGGCCTTGACGACCCGGGCGACCTTGAGTTCGACCTTGGCAAAGTCCTCGATGGTGATGGTCGGGCGAGGGATCGGCCCGGCGGCGGGCGCCGAGGCCGATGCGGGCGTGGGCGTGGGAGCGGCGGGGGTTGCGTCGGACATTCCGTAACCTTCCTGGCGAACAAGCGCCTGTGGATCGGGGGCAAGTGTAGTGTCGCGCCGAGTGGAAACAACGGGAGCAGGCGGCCCGCCGGACGTTCCGCACACGCGGGCGACGCGGTCGAGTCCCCGGCCGCGCCTATGGTTGGCCCCGCACCGAGTTTCCCCGGACAACCTCGGCTCAGGCCCCGATCGACGGGGCGTCGAGATGGTCCGGACTCGGGCCAGGAGAGCACGCCGAGCATGCCCATGACCGAGCCGCCCGCCACATCGACCACGTTTCTTGAAGCCGTCGCCCTTCGGGCCAAAGACGCCGACGTGTTCGCCTCCTGCCGGGTCGAAGGGGAGCGGCTGGCGTGCGCTGCGAGGGATTCGGCGGCCCCGGCGCACTACCGGGTGGATACGGCGGGCGGATCGGTCTGGGTGTCGCTGGTGACACCCGACCGTTGGCTGAGCGAATCGATCGAGACCGACCTCCTCCACACGGGCGACAAACTGAACGAACTGATCGACGAGGAACTGGTCGAGTTGGGGTACACGGGTTCGGGGTGTTCGTTTCAGCACTACCGTTCGGACGACAAGTTGTTCACGTTTCGGACGGCGGTGCCGGTGACGGCGGCCCAGGTCGCGGCGTGCGACGCGGGGGCGGTGGGGGAGTGCGCGAGGTTTCTGCTCGCGTACGAGGCGTGCTTCCGCGGTCTGGGCGACATGCAGGGCGGAGATGAAGACTGAGCCGAGGCGCCGGCGTGGCACGTGAGCAAGCAGGCAAGTGAGCGGTGGAGCGACCGATGCGGATCCTGATGCTGGGGTGGGAATTTCCTCCGTTTATCGCCGGCGGGCTGGGCGTGGCCTGCCACGGCCTGACGCGCGCCCTGGACAAAATCGGTCATCAGGTTACGTTCGTGCTTCCCAAGCAGGTGGATCGCTCGCTGTCGTCGCACGTGTCGCTGCTGACGCCGGAGATGCTCGCGAACAGACCCGCGGTCCCCGGATCCTGGTCGATGGCCGCCGGGGCGGCGACGGGGACGAGCGGCCCTGGTGGTTCTCCGGACGCGGCCTCGATGGAGTTCAGCCACGCCCGGTTCATCGGTGTCCCGGCGTCGTTTTCGAGTCCTTACCCCGGCTTCGATCCATCCAACTTCGTTCGCCTCTCAGAAGAAGGGGTCCTGCCCGAGTGGGTCCGGGGACCGGGCGCGGCGGGCGGGGATCCGACCTCGCCGGCGGACCTTCAGCGCGAGGCGATGGCGATCGGTGGCGGAGCGAGCCACGCGGGGCACGGGTACGGGTCGGACCTCGTGGGCGATTCCGAGCGTTACGCGAGGCTGGTGGTGGCGCTGGCCCGGGGCGAGGCGTTCGACGTGATCCATGCGCACGACTGGCTGACGTACCCGGCGGGTCTGGCGCTGGCCCGGGTGACTCGTCGTCCGCTGGTGGTCCATGTCCATTCGACGGAGTTTGACCGTTCAGGGAACAACGTCAACCAGCGGATCTACGACATCGAGAGGGCTGGGATGCAGGGGGCGGATCGCGTGCTGGCGGTGTCGATGTTCACCAAGTCGATCTGCGTGCGGCGGTACGGGGTGACGCCCGGCAAGGTCGATGTGATTCATAACGGGATCGACCGTGAGAGCCAGCAGCCGCAGGAGGGCTCGGCGATCGACTCGAAGGACCGGATCGTGCTGTTCCTGGGCCGGATCACGATGCAGAAAGGCCCGGAGTACTTCATCGCGGCGGCTCGGCGTGTGCTGGAGAAGATCCAGAACGTGAAGTTCGTGGTGGCCGGTTCGGGGGACATGGCGCTGCGGATGGTGGAACTGGCGGCGAGCATGGGGATCGGCCACAAGGTGCTGTTCACGGGGTTTCTGCGCGGCAGGGACGTCGAGCGTGTCTTCCAGATGGCCGATTGCTACGTGATGCCCAGCGTGTCGGAGCCGTTCGGCCTGGCCGCGCTGGAGGCGATCCACCACGATGTGCCGGTGATCGTGAGCAAGACCAGCGGGGTCTCGGAGGTTCTCCAGCATGTGCTCAAGGTCGATTTCTGGGATATCGACGAGATGGCCAACAAGATCGTGGCGGTTCTTCGGCACCCGCCGCTGAGCCAGACGCTCCGGGAGCACGGGACGTTCGAACTCCACCGCCTGACGTGGGAAACCGCGGCGGAGCGGTGTATCCGCGCGTACCAGCGGGCCGGGGCCGTGTCGGCGGCGTGATGAGAGGCCCGGTTCCTGCTCAGCGGCCCGCGCTGCTGGGGCGGGCGTGATGGCGAGCAAGTCCGCGTGTTCCCGATGGTTGTGCGATTCGCCTGGCTGACTGTCGATCCGGTGGTTGCGGGTTCGAGTCCCGTCCGCTTTGTCCTTCGTTGTCGTAGGCACTCACCGCGCCAAGGTTGTCCTCATCATCGGTTCCGCCTTGACTTACCGGGACGGTGCGGTCAATCGGCAATTCCTTCCGAGATCGCAACCAGTATCTCGTCGTTCCGAATTCTTCGCCCCGAAGGGGCGCCGGGATGTAGCCACGGGTGGAGCGCAGCCCGCGCCTTCGCGGGCGGAGCGCAACCCGTGGAGGGGGTCGCGCATTCTGTATTCTGCCCCGAAAGGGGCAGAGGAATCGGCCCAGGGCGCAGGCGATCAGTCGAACACGTACTTCTGGTTGAACTCCACACCGTGCGCGCGGAGTATTCGCAACAACTCCGACTTGAAATCCTCCTTCTTGTGGTGTTCGGCTTGCCCCGCGATGTACCTCTTTACGGCTTCCTCTTGCGACTTGCTGACCGAGAACACGCTGTACCCCTCCTGCCAGGCGAACTCGCGCAGGGATGGGAACTCATCGTGAATCCACTTCGACGAACGCGCCTTGACCGTGCGCATGAGGTCCGACACCGACCCGTCGGGCCGCCATCGCAGGTACATGTGCGCATGGTCCTCCACGCCGCCGATATCGTACAGCACGCCCCTCTCGGCCCGGACGATGCCGCCGATGTACGGGTAGAGACGCTCGGAGACGTCGGAGGTGATCCAAGGCGTACGGCCTGTCGTGGAGAAGACGATGTGGAGCAGGAGTTGGGAGTAGGTGCCGGGCATCAAGCCTCCTTTGCCCCTCCGGGGCAATAAGAGAATAGAGGGGGGACACGCTTTCCACGGGTTCTGCAAGGCCCAAAGCGGCCTTGCTCCACCCGTGGCTACAGCCCGACGCCCCGCTGGGGCGTTCGCAGCGGATCACTATCCAGATTTACCCTGCGCGCGCTGGCGGGGAAGCCGCCGACCCCGCTGCGGCGCTCGTAGCGGATCACAATCCAGATTTGCCCTGCGGGCGCTGGCGGAGAAGCCCCGACCCCGCTGGGGCGTTCGCAGCGGATCACAATCCAGATTCGCCATCCTCGATGTGCATGGCGGATGCGAGCGCCAGCGCATCCCGGAGAACGCTGGTTCCATGCCGCCGAGCAAGTTGGAGCACGTCCCTTGCGCCTCGTTCGGCCTCGTCGGCGTTACTCACAAGTGCGGCGACGATCACGGGCCGATAACGGGCGATGATCGGCCCTCACGACTCCCGCTCGGCGGGGTCTCGGAGGCGGTTCTGCCGGAGGCTGGTCGCGTGGGTGGATGTGCGGCCGGGGATTGGCTTTGAGAGCGCGGCATCATATCAAGAAAAGAACGTACGCGGATTCAAAGCGTTGTTATGAGACGGGCATGCCACAAGGCCACGTGCCGGTGCGTTGGTGTCGGGGGCCCGGCTTCGCCGGCCCGTGTTCTCGGCCGTTTGCAAGCCGTCGGAGCGATGTCGCGAACCCCGACGGGCCGCGTGGGGCGTGCAGCCGTCATAACCGCGACGGGACGGCGGAAGTTGTCGGCCCCTGGGTAAGAGGGCGCCGGGTTGTATCCGATGGTGAGGGATGCCGGGCGAGTGCTCGGCACCGGCGGCGGACAAGCGCTGTGGAGGCGAGCCGCCGGTGACGTGGCGGCCGAGGGATGAGGAACTCTCGGTCGCGGCAGGGGTTTGCGGTCGCGGGCGTCGCGATCCTCCCCGTCGAGCACCGGCCCGGCGCGAGCAGGGACCGGGTCATGACCTTTGAGTGCAAGGAGCCGCAGGTATGAACATCCGTCGGACGATTCGCAAGGGCTTTACGCTGGTTGAAATCCTGATCGTGGTGGTGATCCTGGGGATCCTGGCGGCGATCGTGGTCCCGCAGTTCACCAACGCGACGCAGGATGCGCAGGCCGGCAACATCAAGGCTCAGTTGGACACGCTGAACAACCAGTTGGAGTTGTACCGTGCCCGCAACAACACGTACCCGGACACCGACGACCCCTGGGGCAGCATCTCCGACGCGGCCTCGATGATCGGCGGTGGGTACCTCAAGGCGCTGCCGGTCAACCCGTTCAACGGCCAGTCGTCCGTGGGCGACGACCCCGAGGCCAACGGCTGGCACTGGTACGACAGCAACGGCGACGACATCGTCGACTCGATCGGCGCGACCAACTTCGACGAGAGCACCGGGGAGATCACTCCGGGCGTGCTCTGATCGGATCGGGCTTGCGACGTGATTCACCGGCCGCCCCTGTCACCGGGGGCGGCCGGCTTGATGTTGGAGGGACGACGATGAACCGGATGCCTCAGCGCGGATTCACGCTCGTCGAGATCCTGATCGTGGTGGTGATCCTGGGGATCCTGGCGGCGGTCGTGGTCCCCCAGTTCTCCAGCGCGACCCAGGATTCGAAACTCCGGGCCACGCTCAGCCAGTTGCATCACCTGCGCAACGCGATGAGCGTCTACAGCGTGCAGCACTCGGGGCGATACCCCACCGTGCGGGAAGGGCCCGGGACGTGGGGAGAACTGATCACGCTGGGCTACCTGAAGCGTCGTCCCACCAACAACTGGGTGGGCGGCGCCAACGCCACGGTCATCACGCTCGCGGACTCTCCGGACGCGGCGTACCACCAGTCGTACGGGTGGGTATTCGCCGTTGACGGGGCGCCCAGCGGGACGCCCGAGGTGTGGGCCGCGGGATTCACCGGGGACGACCAGCCGCTGTTTCCGGACTAAGCCAGCCGCGTCCGGCCAGGGTTGATTCCGCCGCGCCGGCGTGATGTTCCGATCCGGTCAGGCCGATGGAGGATGCATGGAGACCTCACGCGCGCCGGTACGACTTCACGCCAACGCCCCCGCCCTGCTGATCGCCGCCGCGCTGGCGGTGGTGATCATGGATCGCCCTTCCGGGTCACCCTGGGATCCCCCGTCGCTGGGGCCTTCGCAGGCCGTGGCGCAGGTGAGATCCGTCGGCGGCGGAGGGTCGGGGGCCGGCGCGGCGTACCAGGAAGAGCCCGCGGACGCCCGCGTGAACCCGGCCGACCAGCGCAAGCAGATGATCGCCGAACTGCGGGCCATCTCGCAGCGGCTTGACCGGCTCGAAGCGACGATCGCCAAGGGCCTGACCGTGAAGGTGACCGACATGCCGGAGATGAGGCTTCCCAAGAGCCTGGAGGCCCGGCTGACGGAGAGGAGCGGGAATTAACATGAAGGCACTCGCCCGGCGAGGCGGATTCACGCTGGTGGAACTGCTGATCGTGGTGACGGTGCTGGGCATCGCGACGGCGATGGTCATCCCGTCGATGGGCTCGGTCGGGGTGCTTCGCGTGCAGGCCGCGGTGCGGACCGTCGTGTCGGATATCACCCAGGCGCAGTCCGAATCGCTGGCGTACCAGCGCGGGCGAGCGGTGGTCTTTGATATGGAAGGCGCGTCGTGGTCGATCGCCGAGGTGAACTCCGGGATTATTGATCTTTCCACGGACACGCTCTGGACCGGCATGATCCGCGGCAAGGACTTCGGCGACGCGGCGATCACGCTCGTGAACTTCGACGGAGACGGGGTGCTGGTCTTTGACGAGATGGGCGCCCCGGTCGATGCCCCGCAAAGCACCGTGACGGCGGGCACCGGGTACCTGGACATCACCGGCTCGGGTCAGACGTTCCGCGTGACCGTGGAGGCCTACACCGGCCGGGTGGTGGTGACCAACGCCGCCCCGGGATCCGACGACGAGGTCGAAGAATGAAGCCCGTGATTCGTGCCCACGCCGGGCGAACCAGGCGGGCCGTCGCTCGCCGGATCGCGGTGGCGATGGCCGTGGGGGGGCTGGCCGCCGTACTTCTGTGGGGCAAACTCCGGCTGGTGAGCAACATGCCGCGGTCGGTGTACGCCGAGCCGAAGGCGTCGTCGCATGCCGGCGATCCATCACCCAGGCGATGAGGCGCGTGAGGCTTGTTTCCATGAGTGTTGCAGGTATGGGAACCCCGCGCGCCCGTGGGAGTGTGGGTGGGGAGGTCCCGGCGGCCGGCGCGGAGGTTATCGCTCCCGCGGTGGGCGGCGATTACCCCGCGTGGAGCCCGGTCGGGCGCGGCTTTCCGATCACCCCCAAAGTCGAGACTTGGAAACGACGACACACACGTTGTACTTGGCGAGTTTGACGTGCGTGAGAAGGCCAACCGGGCGTGCGCCCGGGGAGCATCCACGGGACCGATCATCCGGCGAGTTCATTCAGCGAGGTATTGGAATGACCACTCGGCAGGCTCTTGGTTGTTCGTCGGTCGCGTGCCTGATGGCGCGCTCCGGCATGGGCCCTGTTCTTGCTCTTGCCCTGGCGGCGGGTACGTCGGCGGGCCAATCCGACCGTGGGCCGGTCGTTCCCCCGCGCAGCGCGACGGCCGACGGGGCGGCGTCGATGGTCTCCGGGCAGGCGGCCCGGGAGCAGTCGCGGCGCAAGGTCGGCGGCGACGAGTCGAGCAAGGGCGACATCAAGGTCGACGAGAACCAGATCGTCGACCTTCACATCAAGGACGAGGAACTGACGCGAGTGCTTGAACTGCTGGCGATCCAGAGCCAGCGGAACATCATCCCGACGCGGAGCGTCAACGCCCGTGTCAGCGCGAACCTGTACGGCGTGACGTTCTATGAGGCGCTCGATGCGCTGCTGCACCCCAACGGGTTCGGGTGGATGGAGCGGAGCAACCGCATCGAGGTCTACACGCTGGATGAACTGCGCCAGATCGAGGCGGCCACGCGCGTGCGGATCGCCAAGGTGATCCGGCTGAACTACCTCAACGCCCTGGACGCGGGGGCGTTTGTCGAGGCGCTTCTCTCCGACGGAGGGCAGATCAAGACCAACGGCAAGACGGCCTCCTTCTCGATCCCCGAGAAAACGCCCGTCGGCCAGGACGACTACGCCAACGACGCCATGCTCGTGGTGTACGACTACGAGGAGAACGTGGCGGAGATCGAGCGGCTGATCCGCGAGATCGACACGCGCCCGTCGCAGGTGCTGGTCGAGGCGACGATCCTGCAGACGCAGTTGAACGAGGCCAACGCGTTCGGCGTCGATTTCTCGGTGCTGGGCGACCTGGACTTCATCGACTTCTCCGGCAACGGCGGGCCGTTGAGCGCGGTCAACAGCCTGATCGCGGGCAAGTCCCGATCCGTGGGCGGTGGTGAAATCCCGATGCCCGGCGACCGCGAGGGCCGGGCGATCGTCTCCAGCCCCGGCAACACGGCCGGGCCCGGAACGCTGAAACTGGGCTTTGTCGACTCGGACGTGGCGGTCTTCCTCAAGATGCTCGACGAGGTCGGGGACACCACGATCATCTCCAATCCCAAGGTCCTGGCGCTCAACCGCCAGCCGGCGCGGGTTCTGGTGGGTCGCAAGGTCGGGTACCTGAGCACGACCTCGACGGACACGACGACGACCCAGTCCGTGCAGTTCCTCGACACGGGCACGCAGTTGTACTTCCGCCCGTTTGTGACCAACGAAGGTCTCATCCGGCTTGAACTCAAGCCGGCGGTCTCGGAGGCGGTGATCCGCGATTCACGCGACGCGACCGGCGCGGCGGTGACGATCCCCGACGAGATCACCAACGAGATCGTGACCAACGTGCTCGTGCGTGACGGCCAGACGATCGTGCTGGGCGGGCTGTTCCGAGAGTCCACGCAGTCATCCCGGCGGCAGGTGCCGTTCCTGGGCGATATCCCTCTGCTGGGGGCGGCGTTCCGCGGGCACGACGACCAGACGTCGCGCAACGAGATCATCTTCATGATCACGCCGACCATCGTCAGCGACCAGGTGCTGGTCATGCAGGGAGAGCGGGGCACCGACCTGGTCGACCGCGCCCGGACCGGATCGCGCGAGAGCCTCCTTCCCTGGAGCCGGGAGCGCATGAGCGGGCAGTTGCTCGTCGAAGCCGAGCGCCTGGCTTCCGAGGGGAAGGACTCCGAAGCCCTGTGGAAGATCGAGCAGTCGCTGAGCATGAACCACACGCAGCCCGAGGCCATCGCGCTGCGTGAACGGCTGTCGAGCAAGAAAGTTCACTGGCCAGGCCGGAGCATGCTCGACACGATCGTCAGGGGCGAGGCCTCCGGCTCGGCGCCCCGAGCGGCGGCGGAACTCCGCCCCAGCGGTGAATCGCCCGCGAGCAGGACGTTTACGCCCGAGCCCTTGCCGGCCCGGGAACAGCCCCGCGAGCCGGAGGGCCAGGTGATGACCCACGAGCCTCCCGCCTCCCCGCTTCCGGCGGCTGGGCCGCGGGTTGCTCCGGACGATTCCGCCTCCGCATTGGAGTCGAACCCGAGCGTCGGCGGTGTTCCCGATCATCCCGATAACTCCAATCATCCCGATCATCCAGTGTCATGGGCGGATGAGTTCGGCCAGGGCGAGCCCGAGTTGATGGACGGGGACGCGGGGCTTGACCAGTTCGTGAACGGCGACGAGGTGGAGCCAAGCGACGGCGGACTGGCCGTCGAGGCCACCACGCTGGGTACGGCCTCGGGCACAATCGCGGCCTGGTCGTGGCTGTACAGCGGATTCCGGGAGATCTTCATCCCGGTTCCTTCCGAGATGCTCGCGGGGTTCCCACGCCCGCCGGCGTCGGCCTCCACCGGCGTTCCCGGCGGCGTCACTTCGGCGGAATCGGACGACGAATGAGAGGTCCTCGCGCCCGGCGGGCGCGGTCGGCGGCTCGGGGAGTTGGAACAGGAGACGGACATGTTCGATGCGACACGGCTTGACGCGGGGCGATGGGGCGCGACGGGCGCGAAGGTTCTCGGCCTGGCGGCGGCGGTGCTGGTGACGGCCTCCGGCTGCGCCGGGCACGGCAAGTACACCAGCGAACAGATCACGGCCGCCAAGGAGAAGATGGCGATCATGAAGAGCGCCACCGAGTGGGAGATGGCCCGGCAGGCCTACCTCACCGGGGACTTCCACAAGGCGATCAAGGGCGTGGACCGTTCGATCGCGATCAGCCCCAAGGTCGCCAAAAGCCACGTGCTCAGGGGGCGGATCCTGACCGAGACCAACGACTTCGAGGGCGCGCTGGCGAGTTTCAACGAGGCGATCGCCATCGAGCCAAAGAACGTGGAGGCGACCTACCACCTGGGCTTCATCCACGAGCGGATGCTCGAGCGTGAAAAGGCCCTCGAACTGTACCTCGCCGCGTCCGAACTCGAGCCGCAGAGCGCGCAGTACGTGATCGCGGCGGCGGAGGTGATGATCGACCTGGGGCGTATCGACGAGGCGAGAGCCTTTGTGGAGGGGCGCCACACGGCCTTTACCAGCACCGCGGGCATCAAGCAGACGCTGGGGCACATCGCGATGATGCAGGGGCGCACCGACGACGCGGTGGCGCACTTCAACCAGGCCCGGCTGCTGGCCCCCGACGACCTGACGCTGACGGAGGACCTCACGCGGGCCCAGGTGTCGGCCCGCCGCTACGGGGAAGCCGAGTCCAACCTGGCACGGCTCCTGGCGACCGACAAGCACAAGGACCGATCGGACCTGGTGCTGCTCCGGGCACGCTGCCTGATCGAGATCGACCGCCCGCTGGAGGCCAGGGAACTTCTCATCAAACTGACCCAGAGCGCCTCGGGATCTTCCGATGTCGAGTCGTGGATCCTGCTGGGGAATCTCTCGTACACGCTCAAGGACGCGAACCGGACGCGTCTGTCGGCACAGCGGATCATCGGGCTGGCCCCGGATCGTCCCGAGGGCTACCTGCTGCGGGGTCTCCAGCAGCGCCGCGTGGGTCAGCACGACGCGGCGGCCGAGAGTTTCCGGCAGGCGTCGCGCCACGATCGTTCCGGAAACGCGCTGGTTCTGCTGGGACTGACCTACCGCGACCAGGGCCAGTTGGCGAGGGCAAACGCCGCGTTCCAGGAAGCCCTGACGCAAGATCCGCAGAACAAGGAAGCGGCGAACCTGGTCGGATCGGTCATTGCCACGGTGCCCACCGACGGCTGATCGGACGCTCCGTAAACCAGGCCCCTACGCTCCGCGTCGTGGCCCGCAAGCCCCCGAGCAAATCTTCGAGCACGCCCGCGAAGGGGAAGCCGGTCGGCCCCCTGTTGGCCGAGTCCGCGCCATCGGCCACGGCGGCGGATCGGGCCGGCATGCGCCGGCCGCCGGGGCGTCTTGCCGACGTGGTCGGCCAGGCCCGCGCCGTGACGGCCCTCTCCCGGGCGATGGCGTTGTCTCGGCTTCATCACGCGTGGATCTTCCACGGCCCTCCGGGGGTGGGGAAATTCACGGCCGCGACCGCCTTTGCCGCGGCGATCATGGATCCGACGACGCGAGTGGATCCGACGAGCGGACTCCCCGAGGCGGACCCCGCCGGTCGCGTGCGTCGTCTTTGTGACTCCGGGAATCACCCGGACCTGCACATCATTACGAAGGAACTCGCCCGCTACAGCGACGACCCACGGATCCGGGTCGGCAAGCAGATCACCATCGCCAAGGACGTGATCGAGAGGCACCTGATCCACCCGGCGGGGCTGGCTCCGACGGTCACGCCGGGCGGCCTGGCGACCAAGGTGTTCATCGTGGACGAGGCGGAACTGCTCGACCGTTCTCCGTTCAATGCCCCGACGCAGAACTCGCTCCTCAAGACGCTTGAGGAGCCTCCCCCGGGGACGGTCATCATCCTCGTCACCAGCGCGGAGGATCGCCTGCTTCCCACCATCCGGAGCCGCTGTCAGCGCGTCGGCTTCGGACGGCTCGATCCCGAGTCGATGAACGAGTGGATGCGCCGAGCGGGCGTCGTGCTTCCCGCGGAGTCGGCGGCGTGGCTTCTTGAGTACGCCGACGGCTCGCCGGGAGATCTTCTCAAGTCACTGGCCACGGGGATCGACCGCTGGCGAGCCAGGATCGGTCCGATGCTCGACCGGATCGACCGCGGCGAGCCGTGCGCGGAACTGGGCGGCGCGATGGCGGAACTGATCGACGCGGAGGCGGAGCGGCTGGCCAAGGCCTCCCCCCACGCGAGCAAGGAAGCCTCGAACAAGGTGGCGGCCGATTCGATGTTCCGTCTGGTGGCGGATCACCTGCGACGCGGATTGCGTTGCGCGGCCGTCGCGGCCCCCCCGGCGGACCGGCCCGTCCGGGCGCGGATCAAGTGCCTGGAACTGCTGGTCGAAGCGGAGCGTCACGTGGATTCGAACGTCCAGGCGATCTTCGCGTGCTCAAACCTCGCGGCGCAGTTGGGCGTGGTGCTGTCGTCGGCCCGTTCCTGAGTTGCCTGGTCACCGAGTCCTTCGGGTTGGCGCCTCGGTGCATCAATGGCCCGGCACGCCCGCCTCGTGCGAGGCGACGTCTTGAACTTCACGCATGGCCACCAGCCCCTTGCGCAGCGGGCCGACGTCCGCGTGGGGAGACTCACCCGGGTCGGCGACCTGGCCGTCCTTGCCGATCTGGCCGTCCTTGCCGACCTGGTCGAACCGCACGCTGACACGCTTCGAGACCCCGCGTTCCTGCATGGTGACGCCGTAGAGTTGATCGGCCTGCTGCATCGTCCGCTTGTTGTGCGTGATGACGATGAAGTGGGACAGGTCGGTGAACTGCCTGACCACGGATCCGAAGCGGGCGACGTTGCTCTCGTCCAGGGCCGCGTCCACCTCGTCCAGCACGCAGAAGCACGACGGTTTGCTGCGGAAGATCGACATCAGCAGCGCGACGGCGGTGAGGGTCTTCTCGCCGCCGGAAAGTTGGCTGATCGAGCGAGGCTCCTTTCCCGGCGGCTTGGCGATCACCTCGACGCCGCTCTCGAGCACGTCGATCTCGTCGGTGACGACTCGCTGCCCGTCGATTTCCTTGACCAGCGGCATGAGGCGGACCTCGGCCTTGCCGCCTCCGAACAGGCGGCGGAACATGCCGTTCTCGCCGCCGAAGTTCCCCTGGATGGCCGAGAATACCTCCGCGAAGCGGGCCTTGCTGAGCGTGTTGAGCCTCTCGATCAGGGCGAGCAACTGCCGGCGGGCTTCGTCAAGGTCCTCCACCTGCGCCGCCAGGGCGAGGTTGGTCCCGCCGAGTTGCTCCTCCTCGGTGATCGCGTCCATGTTCACGTGACCGAGCGAACGGATTTCCTCTCGCAGTTGACCGATGCGGCCCTGGGCGGCCAGCGGGTCGATGCGGGCGACATCTCCCCCCGACATCATCTCACGGTACTCGGCGTGATCCCATGCCAGGTCGATCCGCAGGTCCGTCGAAACTCGCTCCTCGAGCGACTCGCGCTTGACCTCGAGTTCCCGGCGAGATACTTCCAGCGCGTGCCAGTCGCGTTCCACGATCTCCGACCGTTTGCGGGCCGCGGCCAGCCGCTGGGCCGCCGATTGGGCGGCCTGGTCGGCGGTGGCGACGGCTTCTCTGGCCCGGGCGACCCGCTCGGCCAGTTCCATCACTTCGCCCGCGTGACGCACGGCCTGATCGGCCGCGTCGGCGATCGCGGCCTCAGCCTCGGCACGGCGAGCCTCGACCTGGGCAAGGTGCCGGGCCAGTTCCCTCGCCTGCCTGGCGAAGTCGTCTCGGGCAAGTTCGAGCCTCGAAAGGTCGCGGCGAGCCGACGTCGCCATCTCGGAAAGCCGCCCAACGTCCACTTTGGCGGCGGTGGCCTGGTCGGCGGCGGACTCGGCCCGGAGGCGTACGGCCGCGAGGTCCTCGTCGAGCGAGCGGGCCTGGGCGGCCTGCTCGTCGTAAAGGCGGCGGAGGCTCTCGATTCGATCCCCGAGCCGGTCGCGCTCCTGGTCGATCCTGGCGAGCCGGTCGCGCAGTTGGTCGGACTCGGCGGCAACCTGGGCACGTTCACGATCGAGCCGGGCCGCGTCATCGGCGGCGCGATCCGCGCGGGCCTGCTCCTGGAGGAGCCGCCGCTGGTCGGCCGCGAGCGATGTCCGCAGGTCCGCGGCGGCGGAGGTCATCTCGGCGGCGTCGGCATCGATGGTGGCCAGGTCCCGTCGATCAGCCTCGATGTCCGTGCCGATCCGAGCGATCCGGTCTCGCAGCGAGGCGAGTTCGTGGCGCCGCTGAAAGACCCCGCCGGCTTCCTGCGTCGCCGAGGCGGGTCCGGCCACGACCCGGCCGTCGGCCTCGAGGACCGCGCCGTCGGCGGTGACGAAGCGACGAGCGGACGGCCCGGAGGTGCTCGCCCAAAGGAGCACCGCCGCGTCGAGGTTTTCAACCAGGCACGTGTCGCTCAAAAGCCGATCAAGCATCGAGGCGAGGTCGGTCCGGTCGGAGAACGCGGCATCCCGAGGGCGCACGAAACCCCGGAGCGGCGTCACCCGGGGGAGAAGGTCGGGCTCGATCCGTGGAGATTCGGCCCGGTCTTCGGGCCGCGTCGCCGAGGCCAGCGGCAGAAACGTCACCCGCCCGGGAAGGGAAGCCAGTTCGCTGGCGGCGGGGATCGCCTCGAGCGAGCGCACGACGATCCACTGCATCGCCGGGCCAAGCGCGGCTTCGACCGCCGCGGCCTGCTTGGCGTCGGATTCAATCAGGTCCGCGACCGGACCGATGACCGAGGCGAATCCCGACCCTTCGGCCTTGCGTCGCATGACATCGCGCACCGCCTCCCCGTACCCCAGGCCGGCGGCCTCCATTTCATCCAGGGTCGTGCGGCGGCTTTCCAGCCGAACGAGTTCCTGTCCCAGGTCGGTGATCCTGCCGGCCCTTTCGCGGCGTTCGCGGTCGAGGGACGCGAGTTGAATATCCCGAGCCGCCAGGTCCGATTCGGTGACGGCAACGGCCCGACGGGCCGAGTCGAGGGCGAGGTCGGCCGCGGTTCGCTCCTGGGCGGTCTGAGCAAGGCGAGCATCGTACTCGGCGATCCGTGAGGCCGAGCGTTCGAGTTGCTCCCGGAGCGACTCCGAGCGGCGATCGTCACCCTGGAGGTTGCCCTGAAGGGCGGCCCGCTCGCGTTCAATCTGGTCGGCCTGCTGGCGTCGCTGGTTGATGACCGCCTGGCGGTCGTTGATTTCCTCCATGACCGCGGCGCGGGCCTCGCCCGCGACACGAAGGATCCGCTCGGCGTCGGAGAGGCGCTCGGCGATGGAGGCGACCGATTCCTGCTGATCGGCGATGGCCGACTCGGTATCGTTCAACTGGCGGTTGGCGTCGGCGAGGCGCTGGGCGTCGAGGGCGGCCTGCCGGGCGATGTCGTCCAGCGATTTCTCGGCCATGGCGCGGCGCTGCGAGGCCTGCTGGTGCTGGTGGTCGGCCTGGAGCCGAGCCTGTTCGAGTTTCGAGGCTTCCTCGATCCGCTCGTGGCGATCAAGTTCCGCTTCCTGGCGGGCGTGCTCGGCGGTGGCCAGGTCGTAGGCGCCCGCGTCACGCTCCTGGGTCAGGGACGACTGCCGGGAGGTCAGCCCGTCGAGGCGGGTCCTGAGTTCGTCGTACTGATCGAAGGCCAGCGCCATCCGCAGGGCGGCCAGTTCCTGGTCGAGCGCCTGGAAGCGGCGAGCCTTGACCGCCTGCCCCTTCACGATTCGGAGCCGACGCTCGGTCGATTCGAGTTTGGCGCGTGCCTCGGTCAGGTTGATCTGGGTCCGATCGAGTTTGCGCTGGGCCTCGACGCGGCGTTGCTTGTACTTCGCGACGCCCGCCGCCTCCTCGAAAATGACCCGACGCTCCTGCGGGCTGGCCAGGAGCATCGCATCGACCTTGCCCTGCTCGATGATGGAGTACGCGTCCGCGCCGATGCCCGTGTCGAGGAAAAGGTCGCGGATGTCGCGCAGGCGCGCCGTGCGCCCGTTGATCAGGTACTTGCTCGTCCCGTCACGATACAGGCGGCGCTCGACCTCGACCATGTCGCGGTCGATCGGAAGGGTACGACGGCCGCGGACGTGCGATTCGAGAACGGACTCCTCCGCATCCGTTCCCAGCGGGGATTCGGTGCTCTCGGCGTCGGGATCGGCGACGAGGCCGTCGGCCGTCGGGGAGGGGTTCTCCGCGTCGCCAATGACCGGGTTCTCGAACGAGAGCGTGACGCTCGCCATCCCCGCGGGCTTGCGCCCCGCGGACCCGGCGAAGATCACGTCGATCATCTCGGTCCCTCGGAGGCTCTTGCTCGACCTCTCCCCAAGCACCCAGCGGATCGCGTCCACCACGTTGGACTTGCCGCACCCGTTGGGGCCGACGATGCCCGTCACGTCCCTGTCGAAGGTAAACTCGGTGGTGTCGGCGAAGGATTTGAAGCCGCTGAGCGTGAGCCTGGCCAGACGCATCGTGACGCAACCTCCATGTCGCGCGGGAAGAACGGGCCTGGCCCGGACCTCCGCCGGAACATCGTGACACCTCCCGGCCGCTTCGCCGCACCGGGAATCCAAACCATGACGCAACGCCCGTGGTGGTTCTACCACAATACATGGGGCATCCGCGTGCCGAACCGCACTATATCGGGAGAACGCGGGCCGTGTCGTGAACAACCCCGTGGGTTCTACTTTATCGGGTCATGCCGATGGCGGTCAAAATTATCGGCTGGCGTTCGGGTCCTTGGGGACTGCAGGGATCAACTGCGGCTTGCGAGGTCCGCGTTCGCCAGGCCCAGGCAGGCTCATCGGCACGTCGGGCTTCTTGAAGACCTCAAGCCGCTCGCGGTCGGCCTCTCCTTCGGGCCGCTCGGCCAGTTGTGAGCCGGCCTGGGCTTCAAGGATCTGCGCCAGGAGTTTGTCGCGTTCGGTCGTGAAGGCGGCCTGCATGCCCCCCGCCTGGTGGATCGCGTAGAGGGCTCCGACGACCTCCGAGTAACTCATCGAAAGGCCCGGGTGCGGGTCCGAAGGGGTCGGATCGTGCGCCATGAAGCGTATGAATTCCACGAGGTCCGTCTTGACCGAGGTAATCGTCACGCGCTCGTTGCGGTAGTCGCGGTAGTACACGCGGACTCGCCCGGCGGTCGCTTCACCGTCGAGCATCAGGCGATCCGACCATGTCGAAACCAGGATGTTGTCCCCCAGCACGGGCGAGGCGCCAAAGACCACCACCCGGGGGCGCCCCTGCTGCGTGATGTACACCATCGGTTCCCCGAACGGCACGATGTCCATGATGAACTTCCCGGCGACGATCTCGCGGGAAACACCCTGGATGGTCCCGCCGGGAAACGACAGTCGGGCCAGTTCCTCGATGTGGGAGACCGGCTGCGGGATGGCCCTGGGGTCGGAAGCCAACGCCTGGCGCTGCCGGAGAAGGTGACGGTTCCGCTGCGTGGCGACGGCTCGGGCCGCGAGAGCCTCGTACGCCGAGGCCCGGACCGTCAGTTCGGACTCGGTCACGAGTTCTCTCAAGGCAAGGTCAACGGTCGGTCCTCCGTCGATCATGGCGAGCAAGGTAATGGACTCGGTGCGCACGGCTCCGGTGGCGCTCCTGGCAAGGTCCCGAAGCGGCTCGGCGGCGCGGGCATCGTTGAGCCTGGCTCCGGCTCGCAGCGAGGCCATCCGCGGGACGATCTCGGGGTAGTCGTAAAGGTCGCGAACGAAGTTGAGCGATTTGGGGCCGACGGCTTCCAGGCACCACGACAGGTCACCCGCCATCGACGGCTCTCGCTTGAGAGCCTCGACGTACCGGCGGGCGAATTCCTCCGGGTACGACTGGTCGATCTGGAGGCAGCGAACCAGGTTAAGAAACTCGACGGGCCGGTCTCTCCACGCCCCCGGAACGGCCAGGGAGATGCGTCCGCCTTCGCCCGTGGAGACGTTGCCGCCCGATTTCCCACGGGCCGCCGGCCCGCCGTCGCCGGGTTCCTCGGGAAAACGGGAGTTGATCGCGGCCGTGATCGCCCGGGCGCGGTCAAAACTCACGTTGTCCATCTGGATGATCAACTGCAAAGGCTGGGTCACGACGCCGCCGTCGAGCACTCGCCCGATGGTGCGCGAGATCCCCGAGTCTTCCTTGCCGGGCTCGGCGAAGGGGTTGAGAAAGATCGGCCCCCTCGCCAGCGCGATGTTGCGGGTCTTGAACCCTCCCAGCGGCGCGACATCGCCGATCGTCATGTCGGTCGTCCAGAGCGTTCCGCCTTCGAGGCTGGTGGCGTTCAGCGCGCGCACGTACACGTCGAACGTCGAGCCTTCCGGGGAGCCCGGGGCGATCGCCGCCTGGACAAGGACCACGGCGACATCCGGATCCCGGAGCAGTTGACGCGGCGTCTTTCCACGAAGGCGGGAGTGGGCCGGGTGATCGGCGGCCTTCGAGATGCCCTTGAGGGCCATCTCTCGCTCCATGGTCGCCGCGATGCGCTCGTTGACGATGCCCCCGCCCGTTCCGCTCAGCCCAACCACCAGGCCGTACCCGGAGACGACGATCGGCCGCGTGCCGATGATCTCGGCCTCGGACCCCAGGGTCCCGCGCAACACCGCCGGGACGTCCCGGACGCTTGGCGTCACCATGCGGGGACGCTTCGGAGTTGATTCGCACGCGGCCAGCCATGCGGCGCCCAGGGCGACACAGGCCGCGCAGGCCGCCAGGCGGGCAATGTCCGCGATGAGCGACCTCATCGTTCGATGGGTGGGCTTGGGTGTCTTCATGTCGGCTCTCGGCACGCGTCGGGGCGCGTGCGAAGCGGATTGTACCGACATCGGCCGAAGGCCAGGGACCGGGTTATCAACAGCAATTCCGGTGGTGAAACTGTCCCGTGACGCGGCCAAACGAGTACGGGCTTTGCATGGTCAATCCTCGTGAGCGTTCCCAACGCCTTGATTCTTCGGAACTTGGGTGTATCGGACAGGTTTTCCACCAAACGGCCCATGATTTTGTGGCTAAATCCCCTTGCACCTACGATCTGTAGTGGTATGCTCTTGTCTTCACTCGAACGGTCATGCACGGGTGGACTTTCAGCGTCATGGCCGGGCGACCTCAGCGCGATGTTGTGTTCACCGAACCGGAGGCCGCGGGGGAATGGAGTCCCCTGCGCTTCTGGGTTTTCGTTCGTGTTTTGATTGGTCTTTGGGATGGGTTGGCGGGTGTGAGTGGGTGTACCAAGCGGCAAAGGGGAGGGAACGAACGTGGCGGTGCTCGCGGACTTCCAGATCCGAGACTCGGTGAAGATTGACCCGTTCGAGGCGGCGGAGAAGCGGCCCGGGCGGATCAGTTACGGGGTTTCGAGTTACGGCTACGACGTGCGCGTGGGGACACGGTTCAAGATCTTCACCCCGACGACGCGATCGGGTGATATCGCCGTCGTTGACCCCAAGCGCTTCAGCGACGACATGATGGTGGAAGTGGACGTGGCCGGCAACCCGCCGGACCGGCGGTACGTGATCATCCCGCCCAACTCGTTCGCCCTCTGCGAGACGGTTGAATTCCTGGAGATCCCGCGGGATGTCCTGGCGATCTGCGTGGGCAAAAGCACGTACGCACGGTGCGGGCTGATCGTGAATGTGACCCCCCTCGAGCCCGAGTGGCGCGGAAAGGTGACGCTGGAGATCAGCAACACAACGCCGCTCCCGGCGCGTGTGTACGCCAACGAGGGGATTGCGCAGTTGATCTTCCTCCGGGGGGATCAGGTGTGCCGGATGAGTTACGCGGACAAGGCGGGCAAGTACCAGGACCAGGGCGGGCTGACGCTGCCGAAGGTGGATTGAAGAGCGGTCCGGGGGATCGGGTCTGGTTCTTGCGTGCGTGGTTTGCAGGTGCGTGGTTCGTTGGTGCGTGGTTCGTGGGTGTGTGGTTCGTGGGTGTTTTGAAACCGGCGACGATGGAGCGAGTCAGGGACGAATTGCCATGAAAATCTCCCGCAAGTTCACCAAGGACGGTTCGGACCCCTTCGCCAGCGTGAAGTGGGTGAGGCGGTCGTCGAAGATCTCGAACCCGGACGGGTCGGTGGTTTTCGAGATGAAGGACGCCGAGGTTCCCGAGACCTGGAGCCAACTCGCCACGGACATCATGGTGAGCAAGTACTTCCGCAAGGCCGGGGTGCCCGACGGCAAGGGTGGCACGGGGCCGGAGAAATCGGCCAGGCAGGTGATCCACCGCCTGGCGGGGTGCTGGCGCCACTGGGGCGAGACGCACGGCTACTTCGACACGTCGGCGGACGCCAAGGCGTTCTACGACGAGATGGTGTACATGATGGTTCACCAGATGTGCGCCCCGAACAGCCCGCAATGGTTCAACACGGGCCTGCACTGGGCGTACGGGATCAGCGGCCCGGCGCAGGGGCACTGGGTGGTGGATCCCAAGACGGGCCAGGCCCGACTCGCCGACGATGCGTACTCGCATCCACAGCCGCACGCGTGCTTCATCCAGTCGATCACCGACGACCTGGTGAACGAGGGCGGGATCATGGACCTGTGGGTCCGCGAGGCACGCCTGTTCAAGTACGGGAGCGGGACGGGCACGAACTTCAGCAACCTGCGGGCCGAGGGGGAGCCGTTGTCGGGCGGGGGCCGGTCGAGCGGGCTGATGTCGTGGCTGAAGATCGGCGACCGGGCGGCGTCGGCGATCAAGTCCGGGGGCACGACGCGGCGGGCCGCGAAGATGGTCTGCCTCGACATGGACCACCCGGACATCCAGACGTTCATCAACTGGAAGGTGCGAGAGGAGATCAAGGTCCAGGCACTGGTCGAGGGCCTGAAACGGCTGAAGCGTCACGATGAATCGGTGGCCCGGACGGCCGAGCGTCTGAATCTGAATCTCGACTACGACTTCAACGGAGAGGCGTACCTGACGGTCAGCGGTCAGAACAGCAACAACTCGGTGCGCATCCCCGACGAGTTCTTCGAGGCACTCGACGCGGGCCGCCCGTGGGAGACGCACTGGCGAACCGACCGGGCGACGGTGGCCCGGACGTTTGATTCCAAGGCCCTGTGGGATGACGTGTGCTTCGCGGCGTGGCGGTGCGCGGACCCGGGGGTGCAATTCGACACGACGATCAACGCGTGGCACACGTGCCCCGGCGGGGGTCGGATCAACGCGAGCAACCCGTGCTCGGAATACATGTTCCTCGACAACACGGCGTGCAACCTGGCGTCGCTGAACGTGCTGAAGTTCTACGACGCGACGGGGCGGACGTTCGACATCGAGCGGTACGAGCACGCGATCGACCTGTGGACGATGGTGCTGGAGATCAGCGTGCTGATGGCGGCGTTCCCCAGCCGGGAGATCGCGGAACTGAGTCACCGCTACCGGACGCTGGGCCTGGGATACGCGAACCTGGGCGCGATGCTGATGCAGGCGGGGATCCCCTACGACAGCGACGAGGCCCGCGCGGTCGGCGCGATGCTCACGTCGATCCTGACGGGCCGGGCGTACCGGATGTCGGCGCTGATGGCGGCCGAGCACGGCCCGTTCTCCGGCTCTCTCGCGGGCGGCGGAGCGGACGCGAAGAACATGCTCCGCGTGATCCGCAACCACCGCCGGGCGGCGATGGGGGTGGCCCGTGATCGCGACGAGTGGGAGGGCCTGAACCCACGGACGCGCCCGGTGCCGATCGATCACGCGCTGGCTCGGTCTGGGCGCGTGGGCATCGCCAACGCGGACGATCTTCTCATCCGGGCGGTCTCCGCCTGGAACGATGCGTTGTCGCTGGGTGAGAAGCACGGGTACCGCAACGCGCAGGTGACGGTGATCGCACCGACGGGGACGATCGGCCTGCTGATGGATTGCGACACAACGGGGGTCGAGCCGGATTTTTCGCTGGTGAAGTTCAAGAAACTGGCGGGCGGCGGGTATTTCAAGATCGCGAACGAGTCGGTGGAGCCCGCGCTTGTTTCGCTTGGGTACACGGCGGACCAGGTCGGGGACATCCTTACGTATCTGCTGGGGGCCCTGACGCTGAACGTGCCGATGCCCGCCTCGGCCAAGGGGGCCAAGCCGGGAATGACGCTGGCGGGGTGGCTCTCGGATCGCGGTCTCTCGGACCAGGACCTGGCGGGGATCGAGCGATCGCTCCCCGGGGTGTTCGAGTTGTCGTTCGCCTTCACGGGCTGGGGCGTTTCGGAGGCGACGCTGATCGGGCTGGGGCTGGACCCGGCGGAGTCCCGCCGGGAGATCGGGTTCAACCTTCTGAAGAAACTTGGGCTTCGGTCCAGGGAGATCGATCACCTCAACACGCTGGTGTGCGGGACGCAGACGGTGGAGGGTGCCCCGCACCTCAAGTCCGAGCACCTGTCGGTGTTCGACTGCGCGAACAAGTGCGGCAAGTCCGGGCAGAGGTACATCGCCCCGACGGGTCACATCCGGATGATGGCGGCGGCGCAGCCGTTCATCTCCGGGGCGATCAGCAAGACCATCAATCTTCCGACCGAGGCGACGCCCGACCAGATCGCCGAGTGCTACCGGATGAGTTGGGAACTTGGCCTCAAGGCCAACGCCCTGTACCGTGACAACTGCAAACTGAGCCAGCCGCTCTCCTCGACGTCGGGGTCTGAATCGTCGGACTCGTCGGAAGACGAGTTGGAAGAGCAATCCGCCAGGGAAGAGGTGGCGGAGGCGGTTGCTTCCCTGGCGGCGGCGGCGGTTGTCCTTGATGCCCCCAAGGTCGCCGAAAGGCAGGTCGAGATCGTCTACCGCCCGATGCGCCGCCGTCTTCCCGATACGCGGCGATCGATCACGCATAAGTTCAACGTGGCCGGCCACGAGGGGTACGTGACCGTCGGCCTGTACGAGGACTGCAAGCCCGGCGAGTTGTTCATCCAGATGTCGAAGGAAGGCTCGACGATCGGCGGGCTGATGGATGCCCTGGGGACGGCGACGAGCGTGGCCCTGCAGTACGGCGTGCCGGTCGAGAGCATGGTGGCCAAGTTCAGCCACCAGCGCTTTGAGCCGGCGGGGATGACCGAGAACCGCGACATCCCCTTTGCCAAGAGTCTGGTCGACTACATCTTCCGCTGGATCGGCATGGAGTTCATCGAGGGGTACCGCGAGGCGCACGCGCCTCGCCGCGGCTCGGAAGATCACGCCTCCGGGGCCGGGGCCGGATCCGGAGGCGGGGGCGGGTCGCTTGGTGAACTCAACCCGGTTGATCGCCTGGGAATGTCGGATCGTGTTTCGGCGGTTCGGGCCCAGGGCGCACGCGGCGAGGATGCGGGCTCATCGCAGGAGGATTCGCGTTGGACACGGACACCGTCGAACGGCTCGAAGTTCCCGGCCGATGGGCCGTCGGGCATGATCTCCGCGGAGGTGATCGTCGTGGAATCGACCCGGACGATCGCCACTTCGGCCGCCGGAGCGGACACGCTCACGCGGGCGATGGAGTCGGTTGGGGATGCCCCTCCGTGCGATACCTGCGGGACGATCACGGTTCGCAGCGGGACGTGTTACAAGTGCCTCAACTGCGGGGCGAGCCTGGGGTGCAGTTGAGCCAGGCGCCGCCGAGCCTGCCCCGGGCGTGTCGTTGCCGGCGGGGCGTTGCGGGACGACCCGGGCTTGAGTGTGAAGCGTGGAGGGATCAAACGGTCAACACGAAGGAGTGACCCGGCGGATCGAATGACCTTGGACATGCCACCCATGCGGGGCGCGGCGGGCAACCCACCCTCTCCTCCCACCACGCTCGCTGCAGCCCCGCACCTCCCTGACCCCCGGGCAACCCACCACACGCCCGGGGGTCCTTTTTTTGCCGCGGGTCCGCTCGGCCGCGGCCTTGCCCGACGGTCGTTTCATCCGACGGCTTCGCTGATGTTCTCCATTCGCCAGATGTCGCCCGGCCGCCACGTGTAGCGGAGGATGTCCCCGCCCTCGGCCGCGCCAAAGAGGCTGATGGCGGCGGCGTCGGACGTGACACCGCGGACGGGGCCCGAGGGCGGGATCGCTCCCTCGATTTCATCCGAGAGGACGGCGATCGCCCAGTCGGTCATGGTGGGTGCCCACCAGTACACGGAAAGCCGGCCGCCCTGATCGACTCCGGCGATGTTCATCGCGCCCCAGGGTGTGACGAAACTGCTGATGGTCTGGCCGATCAGGCGAGGGCCGGAGAACAGCGCGGTCAGGTTGCTGGTCGTCCACTCTCCGCCGGGGACCCACCAGGTGGCGAGCAGTTCCCCGCTCTGGTTGACGCCCGCGAGGTTGATCGCGCCCCAGAACGTCAGGAAGGGGGTCAATCCGCCCGAGAGCGGGGGGGCGCCGGTGAGTTGGCTGAGGTTGTCCTCTCGCCAGAGAGTCATGCCCGGGGCGAACCAGACGGCTCGGATCTGCCCGTTCTCGTCCAGCCCGGCGATGTTCAGGGCGTTCCATGAGGTGACGAAACTGACCAGTTCACCGACGAAGACGGGCGTGGTCTGCCCTTGCGGGGTCAGGTCCATGATCGTCACGTCGCGGTAACTCCACTGGTCCGGGGCGGTCTGGACGAAGAAGACCAGGTGCCCGGCGGTGGTTGTCCCCGCGAGGAAGACCGACCCATCGACGGAGGTGAACTGGGTCAGCGTGCCGTCGATCACGCCCGCCCCGGCGACGGTCTGGGTCAGGTTCCGGACGGACCACTCACCCTCGGATGAACGGGTAAACAGCAGGAGGCCAGAGTCGGTGGCCAGCGCGGCCCTGGAAAGCCCGCTTGCCGGATCGGACCAGGAGACCACGGAACTGAGGATCGACGATCCGGCGAGCATGGCGCCGAGTTCGCTGATGGTCCAGACGCCGTTCTCAAGCCGCAGAAGGATCGGAAGACCCAGTTCGTTGATCGTGGCCGCGGTGAGCGTGTCCCCCGCGCTGGCGGAGGGGTTGATCACGGCCCCGTGCCGGGCATGGTTGGAAGCGGGTGCTGAAGAATCGCCACCGCCCGAGCCTCCTCCTCCGGAGCCTCCACCGTCTCCGCCACCCCCGGAACCACCCCCGGAATCACCTCCAGAGCCACCCCCGGAGTCACCCCCGGAACCACCTCCAGAACCACCTCCAGAATCACCCCCGGAGCCACCTCCAGAGCCACCCCCGGAACCACCAGAGCCGCCTCCAGATCCACCACCAGAATCACCCCCGGAGCCACCCCCGGAGCCATCCCCGGAACCATCCCCGGAACCACCACCCGAGTCACCTCCCGAATCTCCGCCAGAGTCACCATCGCCACCGCCCTCATCCTCCGGGGGAGGGCCAAACTCGGAGGACCGGGCATCGATCTTGACGTTCCGGTCGGCCATGGTGAGCGCGACCGACTTGACGTCTCCGGACGCAAGGTCGGTGAATCGGATGGTGTAGATCCCCGGCATCACGGCCATCTGATAATTGCCCGCCGAGTCGGTCGTGTACGTCCCGACGACGGTGTGGTCCGGGGCGAGCACGTCGACTCGAACGGACGCCATCCCCTCCCCGATCGTGTAAAAGTCGTTGGCGTCCAGGTCGTCGAAGACCACGCCCAGGACGAACAGGTCGGGGAACGAGCCCTGGTACCCGAACAACTGGGTGTGATAGATGCCGTAGGGATCACCCTCGAGCGTCGGGATGCCGGAGCCCGCCCCGAACTGCGTGTACTTGAAGGTGTCGTCGAAATCCTCGTGAAGGCTCAGCACGTTCAGGCGGTGCTCGAGCGAATCGAGCCAGGCCGCGTGAACATCGTCGATCGAGTGGAAGCCCGCCGCGATGTTCTCCCCGGCGGAGAACGAATACCCCTGCGCGACCGCCCGGTCGGTCGGGTTCAGGCCGTCGGGATTCACGTGGTCGAAGAATCCCCGGTCGGCCATGTCCTGGCTATGCAGCCTGGAGGCGAGGGTGAGCGCCTCGCTGAAGGCCAGGGGTTCCTGTGGTCCAAGACGGGACATCTGCCCGCTGGTCAGCCCGAACGTCAGGTCGATTCCGAGCAGCGCGCTCTCGACCATCGGGGCGGACCTGGCTCGATTGACCAGTTCGAGCAGGTACACCTCCTCGGAGGTCCAGGCAAAGAGCAGTCGCCTGGGTTCGAGTTGCTCGAGCCCGCCATCGTGCAACAAGCCTGACCGGCGATGTGGTGGCGTTCGTTGGCCCGGCGTGTTGCGTTGGATGCTCACGGTTTAATCATCGGATTGGCCGGTCCTTCATGGGCCGGATCGGCGGGGTCTCGGACGTGACGTGGGTTGCGGTGGCCCGTATGCGTGTCGTACCCGGGTTCTGAGGCGTTCGTGGCATGGCCCGCGCACGCGGCGCCGGCCGCGCAGGTGTTGCAGGTCGGCCAGCCGCCGCCACCGGGAGGTTCGGCGCATGACCGAGCCGCATCGCTACGATGCGGGCCGCATGGCGAACCTGGAACATGAACACACCGGCGGGCCGGTCTCGGCGGCCGAGGCACGGGCGGCTTCCGAACGCTTCCGATCCGACTTTGAATCGGTCCGGGAGCAGGTGGCCCGGGTGATTGTCGGCCAGCGACGGACGGTCGAGGACGTGCTGATTTGCCTGTTCACGGGCGGCCACGTGCTGCTCGAAGGCGTGCCGGGGATCGGCAAGACGCTGCTTGTGCGAACGCTCGCGTCGGCGCTCAACCTGGGCTTTGGCCGTGTTCAGTTCACGCCCGACCTGATGCCCGCGGACGTGACCGGGACCACGATCGTCGTGGAGACCGAGGGCCAGGACGGCCGCCGGGAGCGCCGTTTCCAGTTCCAGCCCGGGCCGGTCTTCGCGCAGATCGTCCTGGCCGACGAGATCAACCGAGCCACGCCCAAGACCCAGTCCGCGTTGCTGGAGGCGATGCAGGAGCGGGCCGTGACGGTGGGCGGCCAGACCCATCGGCTCCCCGAGCCGTTCCTGGTCATGGCGACGCAGAACCCCGTCGAGCAGGAGGGGACGTACCCGCTCCCCGAGGCGCAACTCGACCGGTTCATGTTCAAGTTGCTGGTCCTGTCGCCCTCGCGGTCGGACCTGGCGAGCATCCTGGAGCGGACGACCGGGGACACCCTGGCCTCGGCGTCCCCGGTGATCGACGCGGCGCGTATCGTCGAGCACCAGGGCCTGGTACGCCGGGTCGAGATCTCGCCTCGCGTGCTTGACTTCGCGGTCAGGCTGACGCTCGCCACGCAGCCCGCGTCGCTGTCGGCGCCCGGGGATGCCTCGTTCGCCACGCCGATGGTGAACCAGTACGTGCGGCTTGGTGCTTCGCCTCGCTCGGCGCAGGCGATGGTGCTGGCGGGCAAGTGCCGGGCCCTGCTCGATGCCCGCGGGGCGGTCTCGATCGAGGATATCCAGGCGTCGGCGCTGCCCGCGCTTCGCCACCGGATCATTCTTAACTTCGAGGCCCATGCCGAAGGCGTGACGGCGGACGCGGTGGTCTCCAACGTGGTTTCGACGCTCCCGGTCGACGCGGCCTGAGAGCCGCGGCACGGCCCGGGGACCGTCAGTACGCCCGGCCTCGGGCGGCGAGCCATTCATCGAAAAGCGCCGCGCACCGCTGGGCGCCCAGGCCCGGCCGGGTCTGCACGCGGCTTGCCCCTTCTCGGAGGAGTTTTTCGCACGGGACATCGAGTTCGGTAAACCCGGCGCGGAGGGCATCGGCGATGCCGGCCCCGTACGCGACCGAGTCGAGCCGCGACCAGTGGATGGCGGCGGCGCACATGGGACACGGCTCGCAGGTGGTGTACATCCGACACCCGGCCAGGGAGATGGTCCCCAGGGCCTGGCACGCGCCGCGTATGCAGGCGACTTCGGCGTGGGCCGTCGGGTCGGTGGTCTTCCAGACGACGTTGTGCGCCGAGGCGATCAGGTCGTCGCCGCGAACGATGACCGCGCCGAAGGGGGATTGTCCGGACGCGATTCCCGAGCGGGCGGCATCGATCGCAAGCCCCATCCAATGGTCGTCGTCACGCATGGCCTGACGGTAGGAATGGCCGCCGGGGCGGGAAAAGAAAAACGCCCGGGCCGACCCGGGCGTCGATCACTTCAGCCGATGTGGGCGGACAATGCCGCGGCTCAATACTTGACGCTGCAGCCGTAGGCCTTGGTCTCGGGGGTGGAGACCTTCGACCCGGCGAGGATCTCGTCGAGGGCCTTGGCAACGTAGTTGACCTTGCCGGCGCTCTCGGAACTGCCGTCGTCGATCGCCCCGCGGTACGCGAGGATGCCGTCCTTGGTGATGATGGACAGGGCGGGGGTGTTGCGGGCGCCGTACATGCGTCCGACGTCGCCCTTCTCGTCGAGCAGGATGGGGAAGTCAAGGCTCCAGTCCTTGCGAGCCTTGGCGTTGCGCTCCACTCCGGCACCCTGCTTGCCCGCGGCGCCGGAGTTGATCGCCAGGTAGACGACCTTCTTGTCCTTGTACTTCTTGGCAATGCCCTGGGAGGTCTTGGCATCGTAGTGCATCTTGACGACCGGGCAGTCGGGGTTGAACCACTCGAGGACGACGATGTTGCCCGCGGCGGTCAGGTCGCTGAGTTTGTAGGACTTGCCGTCGGTGTCCTTGAGTTCAAAGTCCGGAGCCATCGACCCGATCGTCGCCGACGCGGCCTTCTTGTCGTCGTGCTTGTCGCGCTTCTGATCCTTGTGGTCTTTGTCCTTGTACTCCTGTTTGGGCTCTTTGGTCGGCTGGCTGGCGGGCTGCTGGGCCACCGCCGTGCCCGAAACCGCCACCGTCATGGCCATCATGCCAACGGCAAACATGGAAAACAGAGAACGAGCATTCATCGAAACAACTCCTTTGAGTCGTCCAGACCCTTCGGGTCCGCGGACGACCGCGTGGTCTTCTTGCCGATGACGGCGCTCGGATACGCTCCGGCGCGGCGGCAAGCAGGATGCATTGACGGGAAACCTTCCTCTCGCCGGCTCACGAGCAACGGCGGGCGGGGTCCGAACGGATGAACCGAACAGGAACGTGAGGACGGCTTTTTCATTCGGGTCGAATACGGCTGATAACCGGATTCGAACTATTCGACCTGATAGTAGACCGGCGAAACTTCCCCGACAGGCCAGATGGCCAGGACCCCTTTGAGACGCGGTGCGGGCGCCACGGTTCCTTGTGTATCGGACGAAGGTTGCCTTGAAAGCGTTAGGGTAATGGTATCCGAAGCCACCGAACCTTCTCCGATCAGGTCCGCCAGTTCCGCGCAGTCGCGATCCGGGTAGAACTCGAGTTTCACGGCACCGGCAACCCGAAATCCAAGCGCCCGTGGGCTTTGCGTAGCCCCCTGAGGGTCTGTCTTCGGGGTGATCTCATGCCCGCGATTGCCGGCCTCCGAGACCGGGCGAGGCATCGCCTCCTCGGCGGCCAGGAGAAGCGGATGCTCCGGAGGAGGCTTGTCGCGGAGAGTGCGCTCGTGCTCACTCTCAACCATGATCGACGCCTCGGCCGATCCCCGCTCGATGACACAGGCCTCTTGGCAGACCATCCACCGAGCATCGGCCTTTATTCGGTGAACGCCGGGATTCGCCATTTCCGCCGGGATCGACACGGTTGCCAGCAGCACCACTCGGTCGTGATAGACGTGGTCGAGCAGGATATCGGAGGTGTAACGGACCGGGGCCGGCCAGCGTGTCTGCTTCACGGCCCACCCTTCCGGCAACGTCCAGGTAACCGTCGGGGCCAGCCCCGAGTCGTTCCGGCCGTTCCAGTACATATGCCATCCCTCGTCGATGTCGAATCGCAGCGCGACGGTGATCGATTCGCCCGCCGCGGCGTGGCGTTCGGGGGCGACAAGGGAAAAACGTACGTGCGGGGACTGCCCCGAGGGCTGAGCGGCCCGCGTGCCCTCGTGATGGACGCGTGCTTCGGTCGCGGCGCTGATGCCGGGCGATGCGGAGAACCAGGTGGCGAACAGCGCGGCAAACATGGCGGCGTGCGGCATTCAAGGAGTGTAGGTGGATCGTGAGGTTCGCCGTTGGTCCCATGCGGGCCGCCCGGTTGAGTATGCTTCGTGCATGAACCATCCGTGCAAGGCCGCGTCGAGCGTTCTGGTTGTCCTGATGTCGTCGGTTTTCGCGGGGTGCGAAATCTCGGACAAGGACATCAAGTATGTCGGCGTCTCGGAAGTGCGCCAGTTGCAGGTGCGAGCCGAGCGTGAGCCCAAGACCCTGCTGCTGGTCGATCCGCGTTCCCCCGCGGCGTACGCCCGTGAGCGTCTTCCGGGCGCCATGCACATGGAGTTTCGCTCCGATATGAAAGACCGGGGGGTGGATCCTCGCTTGTCGGCGCACCGCAACATCGTGGTCTACGGGGATAACCCGGGCAGCGCGGCGGCCAGGGGCATGACCAAGCGGCTGATGCTGGTGGGGTACGACAACGTCCGGCTGTTCGCGGGCGGGGTGGAGGAATGGAAGTCGATGCGGTACCCGGTGGAGGGGGACGCGGCTTCCGAGTGAGCGCGGCTCAGCGCCTGGTGGACAACCCGTGGCATCGCAAGAAAAAGCCCCGCCGTCGGGCGGGGCTTTGGTGCCTTGTGTTGTCGAGGGAACCGGCGGCAAGCGCCGTGCCTGGGTCGCGGAGAGGCCGGGGGTCAGGGGCCGGGGGTCAGGGGCCGGGGGTCAGGGGATGGTGCTGATCGCGTTGGTCAGGCCAAGCGGGGCGCCGGAGACCGTAAACCCGCCCTGCAGATAGAGGTCGTAGTGGGTCATGGTCGCCACGAAGGGGACCGAGGCCGAGGCGACCACGGAGAAGAAGTTGAGTCCCGGCCGGTCGATCACCAGGGCGCTGAGTTCGTGAAGTTTGAGTTGGGCGAACGACCTGGGGGCGACGTTGACATTCACGCTGAGGGTGTCCGAATCGGTGAAGATGAGCGTCACGCTGATCGCGGCGGTGGCGGCCGTGGGGTTGTGGAACGAGAGCGTTTCGAAGTAGAGCGAGCCGGCGAACGCGGTGTTGATGAAGGCGTCGCCGAAGAAATACCGCGTGGCCGCCACCGTGAAGGCTCCGCTCGCGTCGGCGTCCCCGTTCTGGACCTGATCGGACGCGAGAACCACCGGGGTGTTGGAGGTGTACCGCAGCCCGATCGGTTGGTTCGCCGTGATCCCCAGGGCCGAGCCGTTAAATCGCAGCAAGGAGCCGGAAGGAACATCGAGCGTCCGGACCAGCGGCGGCAGGTTGACGGCGATGTAGGTGCCGGTGATCGTGACGGTGGCCCTGATCGTGCTCGGATTGAAGATGAAGAGTTCGCCCGCGACGGCGGTGCCGTGGGTCAGGGAGGTGATCGCGCCCCTGGTTGAGCCGCCGGTGGCGTCGCCGAGGTATCCAAAGCCGGCGGTCCCGGCCACGTCGTAATGGGTCAGAGCGGCGACGATTCCGATGAAGGCTTGCTCGTTGGCGGGGTTGGCGGCCGAGGCGATGACGCTGGCGCCGAAGATCCCGGTCGGGAGCGCGGCGATGTCGTTGACGCTCAGCCCGAGGCGCTGGTTGGCGGCGATGGTCTGGGGGATGGTGATGGTCGTGGCCCCGGTGTTGAACATGACCAGGACGCTGACATCGAAGGGGTTGGGGTTGTAGTAGAGGAGGAAGTCGAAAACGGCGCCGGGGTTGCGCTCGACGCGGGCGAAGGTCCACGAGGCGCTGAGCGTCTCGGAGAACTCCGACCCGATCGTGCTCTGGAAGTCGTAGTGGGAGAACGTGGCGCCCAGGGGCCCGTCGGACTCCACGATGACGGCGTAGGGGCGGTAGAGTTGGACGCCCGGGGCGGGACCCTGCTCGGCATTGGAGATGGTCACGCCGCCGCGTGCTCCGGCCTTGACGACCAGGTTGGAGGCGACGATGGTCTCGTCGGGCTGCCCGGTGATCGAACCTTCGTACCGGACCTTGACGGTGAACCGCACGTCGTAGTCGTTGGCGTTGGAGACCGAGACAAACTCCCGGATGAGCAGGGACGCGTACCCCTCCGGATAGTACAGGTAGAAGGTCTCGGGCTCCGCATCGACCCGGATCCGATAGGAGCCCACTCCGGCCCCGACCCCGGACACGATGGCCCAGTACTGCTGGCCGCCGACGGCGTCGAACGACCCGTTGGCCGTGGCGCCGGGGATGCCGGCGCTATCGGTGAAAATGATGGACGCGGGTTGCTCGTTGGGCTGGCGAAGAAGGGTCACGGCGGCGTTGAGGATGCTGCCGGTGGGGGTGACGACCTGGACGAATACCTTGCCCGTGGAGGGGGCGACGAAGGTGAACAGGTCGCGGTCGCCCGGCTCGTTCACAAAGTCGTCCAGGAATCCGTCGCCGGTCCGCGATGAGAGCGGGATGGTCCTGGGGTTGGCAAAGTCGATCGATCCCGGATCGCTCCCGCCGCCGTCGTCAAGCGGCAGCCCGTTGACCGTGAGGTAGTACTCTCCGGTCCTGGTCGCCGGCGGCGCCAGCCCGTCAACCGAATCGATGAGGATGTAGTAGACCGCTCCGCTGCTCAGGGACGGGAAATTGATCTCGACGGTGCGAGGGTCGTTGATCCCCGCGATGGTGGTCGCTTCAACACGGCCGATCTGTGAGAGGTTCACATCAAAGACGGTCATGATCGGGGCGAAGTTTCCGAACAGGCCGCGGTAACTGGTGATGGTCACCACCACCTGCCCGGTGCGGACGGGGGTGAAACGGAAGAGGTCGGTGTCACCCTCGGGGAAGAGTTTGGCGTTGCCGGGATCGCCGCCCACCCCGACGCCGATCGCCCCTTGCCCGGTGTTGGGGTTGATGGGGATAACGTGGGCGATCGGCCACTCGCCCTGGTTGGGGTAGTCGTCCAGCGGCGGGCTGTTGATCGAGATGTGGTACCCGCCCAGGGCATCGGTCGCGGGCTCGATCAGGACGTAATAGATGCCGCCGCGGACCACGGGGAACTCGGCCGTGTCGGCGGGCTGGAACCCGAAGATGGAATCGATGCCGGTCGCCTGGGCGATGGTCTCCTCGCCGGGCGTGAGTTGGATGACGGTGACGCGCGGGATGATGAGACTGCCCGGGGCGCGGTCAACGACGATGTTCGCGTCCCCGCCGGCGAGGGCGACAAAGAAGAACAGGTCGGTATCGCCGGTGAGTTCGATCACGCCTTCCTGCGTGGCCCGGCCGGTTTCGGGGTCGATGAGGATGGCCGCGGCCTCGACGTACTCCCCGGCGTCGGGGTAGTCGTCGGTGCGGGGGAACGAGACGCTGACGCGGTAGTTTCCGACCCCGGCGGCGCGGTTCTCGTCCATGACGAGGATGTAATACCAGCGGTAGGTCTGCTCGGTGAACAGAGAGGTCCGGTGCGGGGTGACCGAGAACGTGACCTGGGCGTCGGTGGTTTGCGGGGTCGCGTCGTCGTTCTGCGCGATGCGATGCCACATCGTGAACGCGGACGCATCGTCGATGGCGGTGGAGAGTTCGAAGATCTCGACCCGCGGGTTGAGGGTGTTGGGGGAGAGGTTGGTCACGCGGACCGTGATCAGGTTGAAATCGCTGATTTCAAAGCGGAACAGGTCGACATCGCCGGGGTTCTCGATCGACCCGGCGGCCTCGCCGCTGCCGAGGTAGTCGAAGAGTTTGATGGTCGTGGCGCCGGAGATGTCAAGGTCGTCGGCGTGGTCGTCGGCGTACGGGGGCATCGTGAACGCGAGCGTGTACGAGCCGACGGTGTTGGCCTCGCTGACGACCGCCGCGAAGAACTGGGCGCCGGCGGGCGCGTTGAACTGGACGTTGAGCGGCCCGGAAAGCGGCGTGGTCGTGTTGACGACCTGGTTGCCCGTGCCGTCGAACACCACCAGGCGGGCGACCAGCGGGCTTCCGATCGGGCGTGTCAGGGAGATGCGGCCGATGCCGCGAGCCGGGGAATTGAAGGTGAAGAAATCGACGTCGTTGAAGTTGTTGACCACCCCGGTGACCGTCGCCCGGCCGTTGGTGCCGGGGCTGGCCGGGTCAAACGCGATGGGGACGGGCGTGGCGAGAGCGGCCGAGTTCGAGTGATCGTCGACGCCGGCCGCGAGGTTCTCCATGGTCTTGACGAGCAGTTGGTAGCCGCCGGTCGCGACACGGTGATTGATATCGTCCTCGGGCCTGGCCACGCGGTCCTCGGGCTCCTCCGGGGTGGCGTCGATCCACTTCTGGCCGCTTCCGATGATGATGTAGTAGAAGTTGCCGGCCTCGACGGGGAAGGTGACGCTCGCGTCGCGCTTCTGGAAAATGAAGTTTCCCAGGGAGCCGAACGCCTGCGGGGCGGCGGGCTCTCCGGTGTGGAAGGGATTGTCCTTGTTGAAGGCGATCTGGGAGAAGTCGCCGTCGAGAATCCGAAGGTATGAGTCCAGGTCGGTGGAGTAGGTCTCGGAAAGGCCGGAGATGGAGGGGCCATCCTGGTACCACTCGTCGATGATGTTGGTGGTGTTGATGCGGACCTGGGCGAATCCCGAGGCCTGGGCGCGGAAGTAGTAGACGTCGGTGTCGTCGATGGTCTCGATGGCGCCGTGGTCGGAGTAGTAGTTCCAGCCGGTCTTGGTCATGAAGAGAATGTTCGTGCCCGCGGCACGAGGCGCGATGGGGAATGTCTGGAGCGGCAGGTAGTTGGTCACGTCTCCGGTGGTGACGGGGATCGAGAGCACGTCGCCGCCGGCGGGATTGGTCTCGTCGATCGGGTCGGCGAGGAAGCGATCCGGCCCGTCGGGGACCCAGGCATCGGCGGAGATGGCGATGTTGTACCGTCCGGTGGAACCGAACTGCCCGGAGACCTCGAGGTAGTACGTGCGTCCGCCCCAGACGGGGATCCCGGCCAGTTCGTCCGGGAGTTCCGGCAGGGGAAGGGCGAGGTTGGGATCGACCATGCCGGAGCGGCCGATATCAAATGGGAACGCGCTGCCGTCAGGGAGTTGGCTCGACCAGGGGGCCGAGTCGACGTTGGCGTTGGTGTAAATGACGTTGAAATTGCTGTCGTAGAGGGTGATCTGGGTGTTGAGGTTCGGGCCAAACGCCGGGAGAACCGTCAGGTGGAGTCGCGAGCCGGGCCGCTGCTGGTGATCCCAGTGGGCCGGATCGGCGTCGAGGAAGGGGAGCATCGCGTGGACCACGCCGTTGACGCCGTTGTCGCGCCCGGCGCCCATGCTGGCCCAGACCCAGTCCCCGAGGTTGGCGTTAAAGACGAGTTGCGCCCCGCGGTTGGCGGGGGCGTTGTCGGCGAGGGTAAAGCCGCCGCCGGCGTACAGGATCGGCTGACCGTTGACGGTGCCGATGTCGTCGGCGTCGGTCATGACCGCCAACGCGCGCACACCCACGCCCGCGTTCTGGTTGAACCCGTCGTTGGGGACCTGCAGCGGGTTACCGATCCGGTTCCAGGCCTGGCCGAGCCAGTCGTAGCGTGCGACGCGGCCGCCGATGTTGGTGAACTCACCGCCCACCACGATCTGCTCGGCAAGGTCGGGGTACGGACCGGGGCCGTCGGGATCGATCGGATCCCAGAGGGTGATGGCTCGAACCGCGCCGTTGACGTTGCCAAACCCGCGGAAGGCGTAGGTCTGCGCCGTGAGTTTCGTGTCCCACGTGTAGTAGGCAAAGCGGGTGACATTGGTGCCCGCGATCGTGGTGAAATTCCCGCCGACCAGGAAGCCGGACTGGAAATCGGGACCGTCGTTGGGAAGCGGCGCGGCGTCGTAGGAAAGAAGGGCGTAGACGGGCTGGTTCGCGCCGTTGGTGGCGGCGGGACCGAACCGGATGAAGCCGACATCGAAATCGAACTCGACCAGGCGGTTGGCACTGTTCGCGGCGGTGGTGCCGGGGAAGTTGGCGATCGCGGTGAACGTCCCCCCGATGACCAGTCGCTGGACCGCGGGCGGATCCTCGGCGGGTCCGCCGCCGTCGGGATCGTCGGCGTCGTTGGTGTACGAGGTCAGGGCGTGGACGATGCCGTTGAGGTTCGCCCCGCCGATATCGGTGAAGGCGGCCCCGTCGAACAGGACCAGTCCGCGGTCTCCGCCGATGGCCAGGACCGGCAGGGGATCGCCCGAGCCGGTGTCGATCGCGTCGTAGACGTGCATGGAATACACGGCGAACGCGACGCCGTTGCCGACGGGGGCCCACTCCCAGCGGCTCGTCAGGGGGTTGTAGAAGAGTTTGGCGATGTGGTTGGCGGGGACGGGGTCCTCGCCCTCGCCGTTGACAAACTCGGTGAAGTCGCCTCCGGCAAAGAGAGACGGCTCACCGTCGAAGTCGTCGTCGAACTCGACAAACGCCCGGACGGTCCCGTTGAACCCGCGACCGACGGTCCACCAGTCGTTGGCGTCGTACGTGGCGACGTTGTTGACGACGTAGGCAATGTCGTTGGTGACGCGCCCGGCCTCGGTGAACGAACCGCCGACGAACATGGATGGCCCGTCGTCCCCGTTGTCGCCCTCGTACCGCGACTGCATGTCAACCTGCGGGACGAACGAGAAGAGGTCGGTGTCGCCGGCCGCCTGGATCCGTCCGGTGGCAAACGCGGTGGTGCGCCAGCCGGTGTCCTGGATGTAGTAGTTGTACTGGTCGAGCGGAAGGAAGGGGGCTCCCCAGGCCATGGGCGTGGCCTGGCGGAACTGGTTGCGCAGGACGCCCAGGTCTCCCGGGTTGTTGGGATCGAAGTCCGGCGTGTTGGCGTGATCGTCGGTCGGAGGGGGGTTGGTCGAGGTCGGGTTGGTGTGGTGGGCCTCGATGAAGAGGTTGAAGGTAACTCCGGGGATAGGAGCCTCGCTGAACGCGTCGAGCAGGATCGTGTAGTTCCGGCCGCCGACCAGTTCGATCTCAACCTGCGGGATGTTGCCGAAGCGGTCGTCGTTGAAGGCGATCCGGGTGCCGGTCTCGTCGTAAACCGAGATCGCGCCGTCAAGGATCGGCGGAGGCGGGGGGCCACCCGGCGTCATCGCGATGATCGTCAGGCCGGTGCCCTGCGCGGTGAACTCGATCGTCTGGGTATGGAAACCCGCGGCCATGGCCCCGGGCATCGCGACCCGGCGCGTCACGGGGTCGATCGGGACGGGGATGTGATTGACGAGGGTGTCGATGGCCAGGTTGAAATCGCCCAGCGCGAAGGCGGAACGGGCCGCCAGGAACTCGTCGGAACGGACCCGGACGTAGTACGTGGTGTCGGCGGAGGACTGGAAGGCCAGGAACGAATCGTTCAGGATGCCCGAGTCGTTGTTGCTGAAGATGCGAACACCCAGGCCGTTGTAGATATCAAGGTGGACGTCCAGGTTGGGGCTTGTGTCGCGAACCGCCTGACCGTTGAAGGTGGCGAGGCTGTTGAAGGCCTCGTCGCTGCCGGTGGTGATCTTATAAAGAATGTCCTGGCCGACACGGGCAAGCGTGCCACCGGCCACCGCCTCGCCCGAGGTGGCGTTGATGGCCAGCGGCGTGCTCCCGGACTGGACCCAGAGCGTGTACGCCCCGTTGGACCCGTTGCCCGTGGTCACGTCCGTGCCGACCAGCACGTAATAGGTCTTGCCTTCCTCCGCGACAAACCCGATCCAGGCGTCGGTCGGGTTTCCGGCCGAGAGTGACCCGTTGCCGGACTGCGGGGCGATCAGCGTGCCGAACGCGTCGCGGGCCTGGATGGCGACGCCCGACCCGTTGTCCTCGAAGACCGACAGACGCGAGTTCAACAGCGACAGGCCCGAGGCCCTCGCGTCGGCGAAGAGAGCGACAAAGTCCTGGGTCGGGGCGGTGAACCGGAACAGGTCGTTCTGTTCGGTGATGCCCGGCCCGAGAGGCTCGATCACGCCGGATTGCGAGCCGGCGCCCGAGCCGTCGAGGACGACTTCGGTGGCGGATGGGAAGTTCCCCAGACTGGGGTGATCTCCGGCCAGAAGAATGCGACGCTCGAGGTGCTCGGCCGCGTGCT
Organism: Phycisphaeraceae bacterium; assembly: GCA_019636515.1. GTDB lineage: Bacteria > Planctomycetota > Phycisphaerae > Phycisphaerales > UBA1924 > JAEUJB01. The sequence continues at coordinate 183,291 of JAHBXI010000001.1, forward strand.
GGCGGGGGTTCGAGCGGGCGTTGGATAAGGACCCGGCGCGTCCCGGGGCGGCTCCGGCTCGGTCGGCAAGTCGCCCGGCAAGGTTCCGGCGGGCACCCAGGAGCGAATTGATGAGCGAGCGCGTCGAGCGAGATGCCATGATGAAACTCCGTCGTTGCTGCACCGGCCCTGTCACCGGGCGATGTTCCCCGGTCGCGTGGGGATTGGTCGCGGTTCGCGGCCCCGCCGTGTGGAAAGCCCGGAGCGGTGCCCGAGGCGTCGGGCATGATACCGCAACGGCGTTCCCACTGGCTGTTCGGTTTCAACCTGCCACGACGCACGGCCGCGGGCGGCCGTTGGTCTCCGGAAGGCTGATCTCGGCGGCCTCGCTTGCGCCGGTTCCGTCCGTGGGGGGGACGGAGCGGTTCGGGCGCCTCTGGCTTTCACCAGCGAGAGCCAGCATAACAGACTCCGACAGGCCTTGTCCAGTGGGTTGATGCCCCGCTTGGCGAAAAATGAGATACGGGTGGTGTTTGGAAATGGCCGGCCGGCGTCCGATCCCTGTCGCCTGGGAGGGTCACGCGGCGGCAACCGCGAAGCGGACGGCGCGTTCGGCCAGGATGTCCGCCGCGTCGTAGACCGGCAGGGCCGAGTTTTCGCTGGTGACGACCAGCGGAGCCTCGCTGCACCCGAGGATGACGCCATCGCACCCGCGAGAGGCGAAATGGCGTATGACGTCGTGTACGGCGTTGCGGGATTCGGGACGTATGTTTCCGTACAGCAACTCCCCGAAGATGATCTGCTCGAGGAGTTCGGCTTCATCGGACGTTGGGGTAAGTACCTGGATTCCGCGCATCCCCAGGGGCGTCTGGTAGGTGGCCGACTCGGTGACCAGCCGCGTCCCGATGACGCCGACGATGCGGCGGTTGTCGGAAACGATGGACTGCGCGACCAGGTCGGTCATCGGCAGCCACGGGACCTGGCTTCCCGATTCGGCCAGCGGAATCGCGTGCTGGACGATGTTGTCGGGGACCAGGCAGACCTGCGCGCCGGCGGAGATGACCACGTCGGCCGACCGCCGCATGAGCCTGGCCACGGCGTGCCAATCGCCACGGCGGATCGCCTCGATGTACGCGTTGACCGGTTCGTTGTGAACAGTGATCCGGGGCTGGTCATCGGGCGGTGCGATCTTGGAGAGGTGGCGCGTCAGTTGACCGTAGAACAAGGCCGCCCCTTCGGGGCTGACGGCGATGATGCCGATGTGCTTGGCCACGCGGTACTCCGTGCCTGGACGGCCTGATCCAGCGGCCGGCCTGCCCGTCAGGGTACCACGCGAAGAGCCGGCGTGCCCGTGCTTCTTGCCGGGATGGCCGCCGATACCCTTCCCCCATGAACCCGGCGGTCACCGCCAATCCTTTTCAGACGCTCGGCGTGCCGGAATCGATGGACCTCTCCACGGAGCAGGTTGAATCGGCGGCGCTGGCGATGTCCGTGCGGTTTCATCCCGACGCCGCGGGAGGGGACACCAACTCCGAGGCGATGCTCGCCGGTGTCAACCACGCGCTGGGCGTCCTCCGAAACCCGGAAACGAGGGCGATCGCCTTGCTCGAACTCAGGGGTGGGCCGTCGGCCTCCCAGGACCGGACGCTCCCCGACGGCTTCCTGGCGGACATGATGGAGGCCCGGGAACGGATCGAAGAGTCCGTCAACGCCGACAACCGGGCGGAAATCGAGCGATGGAAGGCGTGGGCTCGTGCCCGGCGCGCCGTCCATGAAGGCCGGGTCGCGGAACTTTTCCGGGCGAGCGGCGACGCCGGATCGCTGCGGTGCATCCGCCACGAACTCAACGCCTGGAGATACATTGAACGGCTGATCGAGCAATTGCCGTGAAGGCCCCTCGCCGAGCACGCCATCGGAGGACCGCATGAAACGCAACATCCCCTTTCTCGTCATGATCCTCGCCCTGGCGGGTTTCTTTTACGTGCGTGGCCGCACGGAAACGGCGGCCGTCCCGCCCATCTTCGCGGAGGGGCTGACCTTTGCCCAGGCAGCGGAGCGGTCCGCGGAAACCTCGCGGGCGGTGCTGGCGATGGCGACCGCGGACTGGTGCGGTCCGTGCCAGGCCATGAAGAAGGGCGCGCTACGGGATCCCCGCGTCGAGCGGTGGGTCCGGGATCATGCGCTGGCGGTGTATATCGACGTGGACGCGAACAAGGATCAGGCCGCGACGCTCCGGGTCACCAGCCTTCCCACGCTGGTGATGTTCCGTGGCGGGCGGGAAGTCGGCCGGTTCTCGGGGCTTGTCGGGGCCGACGACCTGCTTGCCTGGTTTGAGTTGACGGGCCACGCCACCGGCGACCCGGCCACGGGGGGCGTGTGACTCGGCGCGCCTGGGCATCGTGACCGCGCCCGGCGCCGGGAGTCAGATTCTTCGATACCCGACCGGCTGCTCGGAAAGGCTGTACATCTCGCGCACGAGCGTCATGCCCGCGTAGCCCATGACGGCGACCGCCGCAAGGATGACCGACTCAACGACGCGACCGACCCCGAGCATCCATGCCCAGGAATACAGACTCATCCACATGGCGCCGTAGCGTGTGACTTTCTCGGCGCCCTTGGCCCCGCCGCGCGAACCCTGGACCTTGCGAAGGCACAGCAGCACGAAGCAGACCGTCATGACGGCCGGTGGAACGGCGGCGACCGGGGTGACCCACGACGGCCAGTAGAAAGAAGCATCGGGTGACCGCGAACCGGCGGCCCAGAGGAAAATCGCGGTCCAGAACGCCGCGCCAAGTCCCGTGGCAACCCAGGCCCGGGTGGTGACGGCCGGGATCTTGGCCGCGATTCGGTGGGTCGTCGCGGCGACGATCGCCGCGTGAATGAACACGAGCCAGGCCGGCCACACGAAGGCAATGCCCGGGTTGGGTATCAACATCGCCACGCTGTAGATGAGGCCGTAGGCCACAAACCCCAGGGCGGGGATGAACCGGGCGGCCCCATTGAAGAGCAGGATCCCGCCGGCCAGCACGATCGTCAGGAGTATGCTCGACGTGCCGAACGGGACGGCCCCCAGGATGGCCACCAGCAGCGTTGACGCGGCGATCCCCACCGCGCCGCGGGTCCTGATCTGCCCCGACGGGATCGGCCGGTCGGGGCGCAGGTATCGGTCGCGGTTCTGGTCGAGCAGGTCGTTGAGGCACGCCCCGAAGGCGAACAAACCGAGGCTGCTGAACGCCGAGCAGATCAACAACGCCGCCAGGGACCGGCCGGCCAGGGCTTCGTGGCCCGGCTCCTGGGGGAATGCCCGCGTCCACAGGATCACGAACCACACGTTGCTGACCACGGCAAACGCGGTGGTGACTCGCGTCAGGCGCAGGACCGGAGAAACGCGTTCGAGCAGGACGCGCATCGACAAAGGGTAGGTTCCGGCGGGGGTGACGCGGTTCGGCGTGTGCGACGCGACGCCCGGTTACTTGCCGGATTCGTCGGACGCCGCGGGGTTTGTGGCGGCGGCTTCCATTGCCCGGGCCGTGGCCCGTACCACGTCTTCCGCGGGAAGAATCACGACCGACATGTACTCCCGGGCGTTCATCCCGCCCCCTTCAACATCCTCGACCTCGGGCAACTGCAGCACGGTAAAGCCCACCGGCGCCCCCGTGGTCGTGAAGACCGGGGTTCCCAGTTCGTTCGCGATCGACGCGTCGGCGGGGATATACAGCCGGCGGGGCATTCTCGTGATACCCCCAAGACGCGTCGTCTGGAGGATCGGGGCGCGGTCGAAGAACTTGCCGAGCCGGGCGACGGTCAGGAGCGTTTCCCCCACGGCCGGAGACTGCCCCTGCTTGAAGTCCACCGCGGTGAAGGTTCGATCTCCCGCGTCGTCGATCTGGATCCACGCCAGGTCGAGTTCGCTGTCCCGAGCGACGATCCTGGCGGGAAGACCATCGGTGTCGTCACCCAGCAGCACCTTGATGCTCGTCGGCGTCGCGGTCATGCCGCCCATGCGGCTCTGGAGCAGCGGGGGAAACCCGCCGGTCTGCGTGTTGGAGCATAGCAAAACCCCTTTCGAGTCGATCATCACCGCCGTGATCTCGGCTTCCTGCTCCTGCGAGCCGGGCTCGATCTTCATCACGAACTTGATGCTCGCCAGCGACGCCGAGCGGGTCTCAAGCACCTTCCCCCAGTCCTGGGCCAAGGGTGAGACGGGGGCCTCGGCCGGCGAGGTGGCCCCCGAGGCGCTGACGGGGCCGGTCCCGATCGCGACGGTCCAACAACCCAGGGCCGCCACCATCGCCAACGTCGTACTCTTGCGCATCGTGTTCCTTTACTTGGGTGTATCCCGACGAGCATCCGAATGAACAGGACCAAGCGTAGCCGCGGGACGCCGCGCAAACCCCGCCGATGCAGGTTCCACGCGGACGGCTTGGACGCCCGGAGCGCCTCATGATTCCCAGGCCTCTCCCGGGCGCCGGTCGCGCACGGCTCGGCTGGGTCACGCGAAGCGCGTGGTGGATGGTCCCGATCGTCCTGCTTCTGGGCGTCACGATCCCCAAGGTCGCACAGGGGGACTGGATGCGCGGCGACAGCGGGTGGTACGCCGCCATCGCGGTCCAGTCGTGGCGGACAGGTTCCCTTTGGACGCTGTTCGAAGGCCCCGGCCGCCCGTACTTCAACAAGCCCCCGCTGGTCTTCTGGATCCAGGGGCTCTGGATGTCGATCGCGGGGGTCGGGGCGTGGCAGGCGCGGGCCGCCACCATCGCCGCCGCCGCCATCGCCGTGACCGCGACGACGATGATCGCCCGACACCTCGCCGGGAGACGAGTGGCCCTGCTCAGCGGGTCGCTGCTTGCCGTCGCGATCGAGTTCTTCCGACGCACGCGGGAGATCTCCCTTGACATGTGGGCGCTGGCTTTCATGCTCATCGCCGCCCTGGCCATGATCCATATCGCCGGATCGTGGCGGCGGGAATGGCCGTGGCTGCTGGCCGCCGGGGCGGCGGTGGGGGCCGCGCTCCTGGTCAAGCCCCTGGTCGCCCTGGCCGTCCCGGTTCTCGTGGCGGCGTTTCTTGCGTGGGACTCTCGACGCGGCGTGGCACGAGCCATCGGCCCGTGGCGAATCGCGGCCATCGCCGCGTGCGTGGCCGCCCTCGCGATCGCCTTCGCCGCGCCCTGGTACGTGTCGATGATCCGGATCCATGGCGAGGCCTTTGTGGCGCAGCACTTTGGCCGCGAGATCGCCGACCGCGCCGCCGGGCTGCCGGTCGGCGGAACATTGCAAGCCCGGCCGCTGTGGTTCTACGTGAACAACGTGGCGTCGTCGTGGACGTTCTGGATCGCCGTGGGCTCGGTGGCCGCGGCCGTCGCCATCGAGAAGGGCACCGGGCGGTGGCTGGATCCGGCCCGCGGCTCGCTCCGCAGGTTCGGGCTGGTCTGGGCCGCGGGGTGGTTCATCCTGCTCACCGCGTTTCCGGATCGCCGGGACCGCTACGCCCTGCCGATCCACGCCGGGCTGGCACTCGCCGCCGGATCGGTGGTGGGGGGGCGATCCCGGGCCGTGGCCCGGGCGATGCGGTGGGCGCCGGGAGTCGCCGCGGCCGGCGCGTGCGCCCTGGCCGTGCTGCCGGTTCGCCTGCAGCGGCCGGTCAACGAGCAATGGCCCGCGCTGTTCCGATGGCTCGATGACAGCGCGATCGATCGGGCGTGGGATGGGTCCTTCTCGGGAGCACCCGCCGCGCGTCTGTACCTGGAGACCGGCTCGTGGCCCGTTACGACGCGAGATCCGACCGGACGGCTCATCGCCCAGCCGCCCGTGGGGGCGATCGTCCTGTACCATCGGCGAGGGGGTTGGGCGCCGGGCACGGGCGAAACCGTCGTGTGGCAGGCGGGCGACCTCTCCGCCGCTCGCGTCGATGCCCTCCCGTGGAGCCCCGTTCCCCTCGACGACGCCGGGGAGTAGGCGAACCCGGCGGGTGGGCTTGTCGTGGCAGATGACTTCGCCAGACATCTCCGCTACGGTTGGCCAAACGGGGACTCCCGGCGAGCGGCCTCCCGCCCGCCCGGAAGATCCGGCAGGGGCGCATAGCTCAGTTGGCTAGAGCGCGGCTGTCACATAGCCGAGGTCACAGGTTCGAGTCCTGTTGCGCCCATTTGACGGAAATCACTCTGAACGCGGCACTTCCGCGTACCTGCCTGTGTCGGGCAGAGTGGCTCAGGAATCTCCGAAAGGTGGTAGATACCACTTTTCGGCCCCCGGAGACCACGCCATGCCCCGACGTGCCACCGCAGGCCCCGCCCTCCCCAAAATCCCGAAACTTCGCCCTCACAAGGGGAGTGGTCTTCGCCGCGCCCGTTTCAATGGGCGGGACTTCTACTTCGGCCCGGAAGGCGATTTGGAGGGCACTCGCCGCTACAAGCGGATGGTGGCAGAGTTCCTTGCCAACGACGGCTCGCTGCCTCTTCGAGAGTCTGATCGCAAGGAACTGAGCACCAAGGAACTCATCGCTCGCTACTGGGTCGCTATGAAGCGTTCCCTCCAGCCTGACTCACTCGACCCAATCAAGCGGCCCTTGAAGGTGCTGCGACGGCTCTACGGCGACACGTTGGTCGAACAGTTCGGCCCGACACAGTTGAAGGCTCTTCGCGGTGAGATGGTCCGGATGGGCTGGAGCCGCAACGGGATCAATGAGGCAACGCGGCGAATCCGAACGATGTTCGGTTGGGGCGTCGGAGAGGAACTCGTGGAGCCAACGGTTCATCTTCGGCTGCGCGGTGTCCGCGCACTTCGTAAGGGTGAGGGAGGACATGAACGGAAGCGAGTCATGCCCGTCGATCCCGAACTCGTCGAAAAGACTCTTCCTTTCCTGCCGCATGATGTCCGCGCGATGATTCAACTCCAGTTACTCACCGGAGCACGGCACGGCGAAATCCGCAGTCTTCGCTGGTGTGAAGTCGATAAGAGCGGCGACGTTTGGCAATATCGTCCGACTCACCACAAAACAAAGCACCACAATCGCGAACGCACGATTCGCTTTGGTCCACGAGCGCAGGCCATTCTGACGGCCTTCAAAGATCGCGATCCAAACGAGCCACTGTTCAGCCCGGCGAAAAGCGAAGAGGCACGCCGCGCTGCCATGCGAGCCGCTCGCAGAACTTCGGTGCAGCCATCCCAAGTGTTGCGGGCAAAGGTCGCCGCCAAGAAGGCGGCCAAGCGAGAGCGCAAGCCCGGTGCGATGTACACACGAAAGGCATACAGGAAGGCAGTCGCACGGGCGTGTGAACGTGCTGGCGTTCCCCATTGGCAAGGTTCGCATCGCCGACGGGTTCGAGTATCAGGTGGATGTGGACGGAGACGGCTCGCTTGGAGGGCACTAGATGCCCTCTTGATCCAGCACATTGTCCGCGTGGGTGCGACGATCATCGCCACGACGCGCGAGTTGTCGTGGCGTTGGAGGCCGCTGCTCTGGGGCACTGCGACGGGGGTCGATTGCTGCTAGGAACTCGCGGAGTTCGCGGAGCGACACAAAATCACGTCCGCCGACCGGGTAGATGGGCAGCGTCGTGCCGGGGCACCGGCGAAGTGGCTTCCGCGCCCAGCGATGCAATGTGCTGACGTGAATGCCGCCGCCGATTGAGCGGGCGGCTTGGCTGAGGGGAACGGCGTCGTCGGGAAGGCAGCGGTCGGGAGTTTGGCTGATAGCCATCGGGGCAAACCCATGTGCAGCCACAGTCGCTTGGAAAGCGTGGTGTGGTGCTCGGGTCTGCGACACCGATGGTGCCGGAGGTTGACCGTCGCAAGCCGAATGTGAACGCCCGCGATCACGGGCGGAAAGTCAGCCAACATGACTGACCCCAGAAGTATCGCAATCTGTGCAGACTTGTCAACGTCGGGGAACTACGTCCAGTAAGCGCACGCGCCGGAGGCCGCGCGTGCTGGGTTCGTCATGCCCAATGCGGGCGAGGGGCTCAAGTTCGATCTCGAATCGCTTGACGGACGGATGGCGTTCCTCATCGACGCAAACCGCCCCGGCAGGATCAAACTGTCCAAGGCTACCTATCAGGAGCGGTACCGGGTGGTCGATATCTTGGCGCGGCTCGACATCGACGGGCCACCGCACACCAACCCGACCGCCGACAGTCCGCCGCTGCCGGTTCTCGCGCCGTACAACGGGGCGACCGTCCTGTGCCCGCACTACCACTTCTTTGTCGAAGGGTACGAGGCTAAGTGGGCCGTGCCGGCGAGCGTGGTCGGACTGAACGAATCCGCTGACCTCGTGCTGGCGCTGCGTGAGTTCATGACTCACTGCGGCGTGCAGGAAGTGCCGACAATCCAGTACCCGATGCAGTGACCCATGAGCAAGAGCATCAAATCCCTGATCGACGAGTACGCCCGCTGGCTGCGGGACGGTATCTCCGTGGTTCAGGTGGGCGATGCGTACGAAGTGACTACGCCGTTCCTCGACCGGCACAACGACCACATCCAGATTTACGTCAAGCAAGAGGCCAACCGCACGCTGCTCTCCGACGACGGGTATGTGATTTCCGATCTCCGGCAGAGCGGCTGCACGCTGGACTCCGAGCACCGCAAGCGGCTGCTCGCGTCCGTCCTCAACGGCTTTGGCGTCCATCGCGACGGTGATGAACTTCTGGCCGTGTCGCACAACGGTGACTTCCCGCAACGCAAGCACGCGTTGATCCAGGCGATGTTGGCCGTGGGCGACTTGTTCGCCACGGCCCAGAGCCACGTCAAGAGCCTTTTCCTCGAAGATGTCGCGGCCTATCTGGAGAGCATCGGGGCGCCGGCGTTCCCGGATTTCCAGTTGATAGGCAAGAGCGGCTTCCAGCACAAGTTCGATTTCGCATTGCCCAAGTCGGCGAAGGCACCCGAGCGTTTGATCCGGGCCGTCAACCGGCCCAACAAGGACACGGCGCTCTTGGTCATCGCCGCGTGGAACGATGTGCGGGCCAGCCGCGCCGCCGACTCGCAGATGTACACGATGCTCAACGACTCGGAGAGCAGGGTCCCGGGCGAGGTTGTCGATGCGCTGACGCAGTACGACATCGTGGCCGTGCCGTGGAGCCAGCGGATGGACCACCAGGACAAGTTGGCGGCATAGGGGTGTGAAGATGCCCAGGGCGGCCACACCACCAGCGTGTTCGACTTGGATCACTTCAATCGGGCCGCCGCGTCGCGTCCGTGGATCGGCAGCGCGCTCTTGTATCGCTTCATGGCAGCCGCGTGTCCCTTCATCACGTCGTGTTGCCGCTCGCGGATCGGACGTAGCCCTCCCCCAACTCCAGCGCGGGCGACTTCGCCGTACCGCTATCGCCCACGATCAGTCCACACAATCTCCGGCTCGGTCCACCCACGCTTCAGCGCGATCCGTGCGCTTCTCCCCGATCCGGTTCCATTGGCAGGGTGAGAGTTTTCGCTTCAACCGGCCGCGCATTCCCCGGCCTTGAAAACCGCCTGAAACGACGTAGACGCGAACCGGGATGGCGGTTCGGTGCCGGGATAAAGCGAGGGGAGGGACCGATCACGCACGGGCGGAGATCGGTTCTCAGCGAGCGGCCGGCGAGCAAGGCCGGCCGCACTCCGGACAGCGGGAGAGGCCCTCGATCGCGTACTCGCACGCGGGGCATTGGCCCTTGCTCAACCGGGGTCGCAGAGCCGCCCGCCATCCGAGCACCTGGAAGAGCACGCCGACCGATCCGACGCCGATCGTCATCCACAACTCCAGATGGCCTGTCTTCCAGACGCCTTCGGCGAACCCGATGCTCGCGGGAATGAACGCGAAAGATAGGAGAACCCCGATCGGCAGCAGCAGCCACCGCCACGCGAGCCGCCCCCCGTGGCGGAACGCCTGGATGGCGATACCGATGATCGCGGCGAGTCCGGCAGCGATGCAAAGCAGGATCACCAGGATGGAGACGGTCACTCTCAACGATAGCGGCCGGTGTGTTGGCGCGGGCGCCTCGTACGCGAGCAGACACCGACTCCCGCGCGTGCGCGGAGCAGGGCGGGCCGCTCGAGCCATCCGCCGCATCTCTGGCCGTGGAACTTCGGGATCCATGCGCGTGGGCGACTCGATGCTCGCCCACGCACCCATCCGGCCCTCGTCCCTCGGGGCACGCGGTTCGCGACGACGATCTCCGGCTTGGAACGCTAACGGACAGCGCGGCTGAAGGTATAGAAAGCGATGACGGGCTGGGAGGAGTCGGACGCGTCCTGGATCCTGGCGGTCCACCGGTCGTCCGTCTGGAACTCAATGGCCATCGAGATGGCTCTGCGGCCCGGGGGCGTGCGAGTCTCGCGGAGATGGAACCGCGATCCGGCTCCTTCAACCCGTCCAACCGAACGGCTGACGCCCGGCGAGGCATCTCCCCACGCGGTCAGCGTGAGCCCGATGTCCGGCTCGACGGCCAGGAGCATGGACCCGGTTTTCTTCCCGACCCGACCGGCGAGTTGACCGTCGGTGATCAGCATGTCGAGCAGCACGAAGTGCCCGTTCTCGACGGTCGCCGCGGCGATTCCACGGAGGCTTTCCCTGACGTCGGCCTGGGTCCCCGACCACCCGGCAACCTCCCATACGCCGACAAAGCGAGCCAGGGCGGCACGGTCGGCGTCATGCGGATCGCCACCCGCCGGCGGCTCGATGTGGCGAAGAACGGGATTCACGGACTGATCGCGGGCGGCGTGCTGCGACTCGCAGGCGGTGAGGCACGCGCCGGCGAGTGCAACAAGGCCCGCGAGGATCGCGTGCGGCGCCCACCGCGAGGCGTGGCGTGGTTGGTTGCTGAATGGAATCACCGGGCGCCTCCTTCGGAATAGCGGATCTGCTGCTGCTGCTCGCTGGCGCGTCGGTTCTGATCCCCGATGACACCACCCACGACCGCCCCGGAAACGGCCCCGATCACCGCGCCCGCGCCCGCGTTGCCCGACACCGATCCGATGGCAAGGCCGCCCAGCGCTCCAACCGCTCCGCCGGAGAGGGCGCCCTGCCCCGCGTTCTCGCACGACGCGAGCAACACAAGCCCCGTGATCGCCGCGGCTCGGGCCAGTCGCACGACGGCTCGTTCTTCGCCCCGCGAGGCACCCGACCGCCGCGGACGGCGTGAATCCGGTTTCATTGCTGCGTTCTCCTGGTACGTTCGTCGCATGAATGGGATATCGAAACCGCCGCATGATAGCCGGTATACTGTCCGGTCAACGATTGCTCGTGCCGTCGTGTGGTTTCGGTTCCTTGCCGATACGAGGGTCTCTGAGCGGTTCACAACTCGGTGAAAAACAAGCCATGGCAAAGTCCCCAGCGAAGCCGAGCGAGTCAAAGCCACTCAAGCGAAAAGCCTACGAAAAAGAACTTCGATCGCTCCAGACGGAGTTGTGCATCCTCCAGGAATGGGTCAAGCACAAGGGCTTGCGTGTGATCGTCATCTTCGAGGGGCGTGATGCGGCGGGCAAGGGCGGGACGATCAAGGCCATCACCGAGCGGGTAAGCCCTCGCGTCTTCCGAACGGTGGCGTTGCCCGCCCCGTCGGACCGCGAGAAGTCGCAGATGTACATCCAGCGCTACGTGCAGCACTTCCCCGCCGCGGGTGAGGTGGTGATCTTCGATCGGTCGTGGTACAACCGCGCGGGGGTCGAGTACGTGATGGGCTTTTGCACCAAGCAGCAGCACACGCGGTTCCTGGAACTTTGCCCGATGGTGGAGAAGTTCATCGTCGAAGGGGGCATCCAGTTGATCAAGGTCTGGCTGGAAGTAAGCGACCATGAGCAACGGCGTCGCTTCGAGGCCCGCATCGACGATCCCCTGAGGCAATGGAAACTCAGCCCGATGGACCTGCCCTCCCGCGGCCGGTGGTTCGAGTACTCCCGCGCGAGGGACCTGATGCTGGACGCGACCGACACGCCCCACGCCCCGTGGCATGTCCTCCGGTCGGACGACAAGAGGCGGGCACGGCTCAACTGCATTCGCCACATCCTCGATTCGATCCCGTACAAGCGGATCGAGAGAGAGCCGGTGAAACTTCCCAAGCGGTCCATGAAGGGCGCGTACGACGACCGGGCATCGCTTGCGAAGCGGAAATTTGTCAAGGATGTCTATTGAATCTCGGCCCGGTGGGCGCACGGGTAAGATCGAGTCGCCCCGGACGGTGGCGTTCGGGATGGCGAGCGAGGCCCGGCGGGTATGCTCGGGTCCACCCGCGGCATGCCTGATGTCGCCCCGGCGCGTGCGAGCGTCGTCCCCACGCGGGCGTCGCCACGGATCGAGCACGACACGTGACCCGCCAGCCTCCCGATTCTCCTCCGCCATCCCCCGCGACACCCGCCGCCGACGGAGAATCCACTGGGCGAAGTTTGCTTCCGGTGGCCGGGTGGCTCCGCGGATACGGGTGGACAACGCTGCGGTTCGATGTCCTCGCGGGAATCACGCTGGCGGCGTACCTCATCCCGGCCGGGATCGGCGACGCCTCGCTGGCGAGGCTCCCCCCGGAGGCCGGGTTGTACGCGTGCGTGTTCGGCGGGCTTGTGTTCTGGATCTTCTGCGGATCTCGGTGGACGGCGGTGACGGTGACGTCGGCGATCTCCCTCCTGATCGGCACGTCTCTTGGGGAAATGGCGGGAGGAGACACCACGCGTTTCGCGGGACTGGCCGCCGGCACGGCCGTGCTGGTGGCCGTGATCGCGTTTGTGGCGTGGGTGTTCCGGGCCGGCTCTCTTGTGAATTTCATATCAGAGACGGTGCTGGTCGGATTCAAGATCGGCGTGGCGCTCACGCTGGCGGTCACGCAGATTCCCAAACTCCTGGGGGTGAGCGGTACACACGGGAATTTCTGGCATGGCGCGGCTCACCTGATCCGCCATATCGGTGAAACCAACGCGGTGGCGGCGATGACCGGGGGGGCGGCCCTGGGCGTTCTATTGCTTGGGAAGCGATTGGCAAAGAACAAGCCCGTGGCGCTGTTCGTGGTGGCCGGAGGCATTCTCTCGGCCTCGATTCTGGGGCTGGGTGAACGGGGGGTGAAGTTGCTCGGGGAGGTGCCGCGGGGACTTCCGCCAATCGGTCTTACCGCGGTCGCCTGGAGCGACCTGAACGACCTGCTTCCGCTGGCCATGGCGTGCTTCCTGCTTGGCGCCGTCGAGACGACGGCCATCGGCAGGATGTTCGCGTCCAAACATGGCCAGCGCCTGGATCCCAACCAGGAATTGCTCGCGATCGCGGGGTCCAACCTCGCGTCGGGGCTTGCCAGCGGCTATCCCGTGAGCGGGGGGATGTCGCAATCGCTGGTCAACGAGGGCGCCGGAGCGAAGACACCCCTTTCCGGACTGGTCGCCGCGGTCTTGATGCTCGTGGTGGTTCTTTTTTTCTCGGGCATCCTCCGGGATCTGCCCCAGCCGGTGCTGGCGGCCGTTGTTCTCACCGCGGTCCTTGGCCTGGTCAACACCAGGGCGATCGGCCACCTCTGGCGGACCGACCGGCAGGAACTCCTGATCGCCGGGGCCGCCCTGGCCGGGGTGCTGGCCTCGGGACTGCTGAAGGGAGTCCTGATCGGGGCGGTGATCTCGATGGCGTTGCTGATCCGGCGGGCGTCTCGGCCCCACGTGGCGGAATTGGGGCTTATCCCCGGCTCGCGCCGCTATTCCGACGTGGACCGGCACCCCGACAACGTCCGCCAGATTGGCGTGCTAATCTGTCGCCCTGAGTCCGGCGTGCTGTACTTCAACTCCGAGCATATACGAGAGTCAATTCTTGAACGGCTCCAAAGATCGAATCCACCGCCCCGGCTGGTCGTCTGCGACCTGTCCGCGGTGCCGATTATCGATATCGCCGGCGCGGAGATGTTCATGAAACTTGAAGCGGATGCGAGAGCGTTCGGTTCGCGATTCGCGATCGTGGAAGCCCGTGCCCACGTCCGCGACAAACTGCGGCTGGAGGGGATGGAAGCGCGGATCGGCACGATCGACCGCTTCCGTACCGTCGCCGACGTGGTGGATCACTTCCTGGAAGGTGACCAGTCGGGTATTGCGGGCGCCCCGCTCACGGGCGCCCCGCTCACGGGCGCCGCCGGTCGGCGGGCGGCCGATGAGGGGGCCTTGGACTAAGCCATGCGAAGTTGCCTGAGTAAAACCCGTGCAAAGGTCGGACCCACCCGCCGCCACGCGATGGGTTCGCCACGCCCACTCGGCAGGACGGCCGCGGTGCGTGCCCTGGGCGTTGTGGCCGCGATGCACGCGGGCGGCTGCATGGTCGGGCCGGATTACCAGCGCCCCGAGGCGGCCCTCAACCAGGCCTGGGAGGCCAGGCAGGACGGCCTGGCGGGGTGGAGCGGCGAGGACTCGCCCGGCAATGCCCGGTGGTGGGAGGCGTTCAACGATGCGACCCTCACCGCCCTGGTCGAGGCGGCTCACCGGCAGAATCTTTCGCTGCGTGTCGCGGGCCTGCGCGTGATCCAGGCCAGGGCCGCTCGGGGGATCGCCGTCGGGCAGTTCTTCCCGCAGACGCAGGAGGCCTTCGGAGGGGTTGATGCCAACCAGGTCAGCGCCAACGGAGCGCCCAACTCCGGCGATCGTTCGTACTACACCGATTCGCTCGGCATTCAGGCCGCATGGGAACTGGATTTCTGGGGCAAGTTCCGGCGCGGCATCGAGGCCGCGGATGCCGAACTGCTCCTGACCGTGGCGGACTACGACGCCGTGCTGGTAACCCTGGCGTCGGACGTCGCGACAAGTTACATCCTGATCCGCTCGCTGGACGAGCGGCTGCGAGTGGCCAGGGCCAACGCGGACCTCCAGAGTGAGACGCTGGAACTCACGCTGGCCAGATTCCGCGCGGGCGCCGTGTCGGAGTTGGATGTTTCCACCGCCCGGGCGACCCTGGCCAACACCCAGGCGTTCATCCCCGAACTGGAAGACTCGCTGCGGCAGGTGAAACTCTCGCTGGGCGTGCTCCTCGGAAGGACGCCATCCTCGCTCGACGAGGAACTACGCCCGGCGCCCGGAGCCTCGGGGGCGGTTCCCCAGGCGCCCCCGATGATCGCGGCGGGCATCCCCGCGGACCTCCTGCGCCGAAGGCCGGATGTCCGCGCGGCCGAGCGGCTGGCGGCCGCGCAGAGCGCCCGGATCGGACAGGCGACCGCCGACCTGCTGCCCAGCATCTCGATCGCCGGCGCCACCGGATTCACGAGCAGCACGTACGAGGGGGGCCGACGGCCGGACCTTGGAAACATCTTCGACGCCGATTCGTTCGCCGGCTTCATCGGCCTGCAGGTGAACTGGCCGATCCTGAACTACGGACGGATCAAGGGCAACGTGCGCGTGCAGGATGCCAGGTACGAGCAGGCCGTGGCGTCGTACCAGGAGACGGTCCTTCGCGCCGCGAGCGATGTGGAATCCGGCCTCTCATCGTTCCTGAGATCCCGTGAGCGAGCGGAGTATCTCTCGGAGGCGGTCGCGGCCTCGGTTCGAAGCGTGGAACTCTCGCTGATCCAGTACCGCGCCGGCGCGGTGGACTTCATCCGCGTCAACGATGCGCAGACGGTCCTGAGTCAGCAGCAGGACGGCCTGATCGTTTCACAGGCGTCGATCGCGCTCGGGGCGGTTCGAACGTACCGGGCGCTGGGCGGCGGGTGGCAGGTCCGCGCCGGGAGGGAGTTCATCGACGACGAGACCTCCGAGCGGATGCGCCGGCGGACGGACTGGGGCGACGTGCTCGGGCCCGATTGGCCGCATGGGAGCGACCTTGGCTTCTCTCGCCCTGATGAAGAAACACCTGTTTCTGGAGATGACCAGTGAAGATTCAGTTGGATGCGGCCCGTGCCGACCGGGGGATCACACGCCCGGGGCGTTCCCGGCCTGTTCGAGCGTTCTCCGCCGCGACGGCCGCCTTCGCCGTCTTCGTGTTGTCGGCGTGCAAGCAGGGCGAGAACCCCAACGCGTACGCGCCGCCGCCGCCCCCGGAGGTGATCGTGGCCAATCCCGTCCAGAGGGATGTGGTGAAGTACCTGACGTACACCGGCGTTGTCGCGGCCTCGGAGACGGTGGAACTTCGGGCGCGGGTGCAGGGGTTCCTGGAAAAGGTTCACTTTCAGCCCGGGCAGCGTGTCAAGGCCGGTGAACTGCTCTTTGAGATCGACCCGCGGCAGTACAAGGCCGAGGTGGATCAGTCCGCCGCGATCGTTCAGGCGACAAGGGCGACGCTGGTCGGGGCGGAGAACGACGCCAGGCTCGCCAGGGAACTGGCCGACCAGCGGGCGGGCCCCGAGATCGACGCGCTCATCAAGGCCGCTCGGCGAGACACGGTGGTGGCCGAGGTCGCCCGCGCCGAGGCGCAACTCGCCAACGCGAGGCTCAACCTTGAGTTCTGCCGAGTCCTGGCGCCGATCGACGGACGCATCGGCAAGAACCTCGTGGATCCGGGGAACCTTGTCGGGCGCGGGGAGCCCACGCTCCTGGCGGAGATCGTCCAGGCGACGCCCGCGTTCGTGTACCTCGACCTGAGCGAGTCCGACGTCCTGGCTTTTCGCCGCGAAGGCCAGGACGCGGCAACCCGGCAGGATCAGGGGAACTCGCATCCGTGCGAACTCGCGCTGGCCGATCGCCCCGAGTTTGAGCACAAGGGAGTGGTCGACTACTCGGATCCGAAGTTGAATCCCGACACCGGCACGCTGCGGATCCGCACGCGGTTCGAGAACACGGACGAGGTCCTGCTCCCCGGCTTTTTCTCCCGGGTTCGCTTCCCGATGCAGACGCGCCAGGCGATCCTGGTTCCCGAGGCCGCGTTGCTGCAGGACCAGCAGGGTCGATACGCGCTGGTCGTCAACGACAAGGATGAAGTCGAGGCACGACGGGTCGAAATCGGCGTGCTCGAAGGCTCGATGCGGGTCGTGGAGAAGGGCCTCCAGACGGCCGACCGCGTGATCGTGTCCGGGGTGCTCAAGGCCCGCCCGGGCGCGAAGGTCTCGCCCAGATCGCAGCCGGAGAACGCGGCCGGCGGCCGCTGAGGTACACGCATGCTCGCAGAGTTCCCTGTACGGCGCCCGATCGTTGCGATGGTCCTGTCCATCCTGATCGTCATCATGGGCCTGGTGGCCTACCCCACGCTGCCGATCGCGCAGTACCCCGACATCACGCCTCCGGTGGTCCAGGTGACCACCACGTTCCCCGGCGCCAGCGCGCAGGTCGTGGCCGACACCGTGGCTTCCCCGATCGAGCAGCAGGTCAACGGCGTCCCCGGCATGCTCTACATGGAGAGCACGTCGGCCAGCGACGGCTCGTACACGCTCAAGGTGACGTTCGAACTGGGCACCAACATCGACATCGCGTCGGTGCTGGTCCAGAACCGCGTCAACATCGCCTCCCCCAAGTTGCCCGACGAGGTCAAACGCCAGGGCGTCACGACCGATCGCGTCTCGTCCAACGTCATCACCGTCCTGTCGCTGGCGCCGAAGGACGATCAGGCCGCCGGGAAATTCGACGACCTGTTCATCGCCAACTACCTCACCATCAACGTGCTCGACGAGATCAAGCGCATCACCGGCGTGGGGGATGCCAAGATCTTCCCGGCCAAGGACTACGGCATCCGCCTCTGGCTCGATCCCGACCGCCTCAAGTCGCGCGACCTGACGACCATGGACGTCATCAACGCGCTCAAGGAGCAGAACGTCCAGGTCGCGGCGGGCGCCATCGGCCAGCCGCCCGTCCCCGCCGGGCAGGCCTTCCAGTACAACGTCTCGACGCTCGGACGCCTCAGCGACGTCGAACAGTTCGAGAACGTGATCGTCCTCGCGGACGGGAACAGGATCGTCCGCGTCAAGGACGTGGCGCGCGTTGAACTGGGAGGGAAATCGTACGACCTGCTCGCCAGGTACAAGGGCACCCCGGCCGCCGCGATGGTCGTCTACCAGGCGCCCGGCGGCAACGCGGTCCAGGTCGCCGACGATGTCCGAAAACTGCTCGAAGTGAAGGGAAAGTCACTCCCCGATGGCCTGGCGTTCGAGTCGGTCTACGACACCTCCGAGTTCGTGCTCTCCGCGATCGAGGCCGTCTACCACACGTTCTTCGAGGCCCTGGTCCTCGTCCTGGCCGTGGTGCTGGTCTTCCTGGGCAGCATCCGCCTCTCCCTGATCCCGATGCTGGCGATCCCCGTGTCGATCATCGGGACCTTCTTCTTCGCCAAGATGCTCGGCTTCTCGGTCAACATGCCCGTGCTGTTCGGGCTGGTGGTGGCGATCGGCATCGTGGTGGACGACGCGATCGTGGTCGTCGAGAACGTCGAGCGGGTGATGGTCGAGACCCACCTCCCCCCGAAGGAAGCAACGGTCAAGGCGATGAAGGAAGTGCTCGCGCCGGTGATGAGCATCACCCTGGTCCTGATGGCGGTGTTCGTGCCGACGGCCTTCCTGCCCGGGATCAGCGGGCAACTCTTCCGCCAGTTCGCGCTGACCATCGCCGCGAGCACGTTCCTCAGCGGTGTCTGCGCGGTGACGCTGACGCCCGCGCTGTGCGGCGTGATCCTGCGCCCGCACAAGGCCGGGAAAAAGCCCTTCATCCTCGTGCGGCTCTTCAACCAGGGGTTCGACGCCCTCGCCAACGGCTACGCCAGACTCGTGAAGTTCCTGGTTCACCCGGCCGTGGTGGTCTTTACGCTCGCGTCCTTTGGCGCCTGCGTGGTGGGCATCGGCTGGACCTTCACCAAGGTCCCCACCGGCTTTGTTCCTCTCGAAGACCGCGGCATGGTCATGGTCGAAGTCTGGATGCCCGACTCGTCCTCCCAGGAGCGAACCGTCGCCGCCGTGGAGAAGGTCGAGAAGATCCTCTCCGAGACCGACGGGGTGCGCAACTACACGGCGCTCCCCGGCTTCTCGATGATCAATAACAACGGCTCGAACTACGCCCTGTTCTTCATCGGGCTCGAGGACTGGTCCGTACGGCTGCCCAAGGGGCGTGACCTCAACACGATCATGGCCGACCTGCGACAGAAGACCGCGCGGATACCCGACGGGCTGTGCATCGTCTTCTCCCTCCCCGCCGTCGACGGCGTCGGCAGCGCCTCCGGATTCGACCTCCGCCTCCAGGACCGCGGCGGCATCGGCCGCCCCGCCATGGGCGAACTGGTGCAGAGCCTCGTGCAAAACGGCAACGCCCAGTCGAAACTCCGCGGCGTCAACAGCGCCTACCGCGCCGCCGTCCCGCAACTCTTCGCCGACGTGGACCGCGAGAAGGTCAAGAAACTCGGGATCCCGCTCCAGGACGTCTTCTCCACCATGTCGGGGTACCTCGCCTCCGCGTACGTCAACGATTTCAACCTCTTCGGCCGCACCTGGCAAGTCAACGTCTCCGCCGACAGCCGCTTCCGCGCCCAGATCGACGACATCAAGCGCCTGGACGTGCGCAAGCCCGACGGGAGCATGGTGCCGCTGGGTTCGCTGCTGAGTGTCCGGGAGAGCCTGGGCGCCGACCGTGTCATCCGCTACAACATCTTCCCCGCCGCCGTCCTGCAGGGCCAGCCCGCCCCCGGTATCTCGTCCGGCGAGGCGCTCAAGGTCGTCGAGAACATGGCCGAGCAGACACTCCCCCCGGGCACGAGTTACGAGTGGACGGCCCTTTCGTACCAGGAGAAAATCGTCGGCAACCAGGCGATCATCGTGTTTTCCATGGCGTTGCTGGTGGTCTACCTGCTTCTGGCGGCGCTCTACGAGAGTTGGTTCGTTCCGCTCTCGGTGGTCCTCTCGATCCCGCTGGCCGTCCTGGGCGCCATGCTCGGCCTCATGTGGCGCGGCATGGACAACAACATCTACACCCAGGTCGGCCTGGTCCTGCTGGTCGGACTGGGCGCCAAGAACGCGATCCTGATCGTTGAGTTCGCCAAGGCCTACCGCGAGCAGGGCAAGGGAATCGTCGAGTCCGCGGTGGAAGCCTCCCGCCAGCGGCTCCGTCCGATCCTCATGACCGCGCTGGCGTTCATCCTGGGCGTTCTGCCCCTGATGATCGCCACCGGCGCCGGGGCCGCCAGCCGGCAGGCCATCGGCACCGCGGTCTTCTTCGGCATGATCGGCAACACGTTCCTCGGGCTGATCTTCACCCCCGTTCTGTACGTGGTGATCCAGGCGACCACCGAGAAACTCTTCGGGGTCGGAAAACCTCACGCGCCGGCCGAGACCACCGCCCCGGTCCATGCCTGAGACCGGCCGCGGATGTCGCCGGCAAGCATCGCGGGGATCGGTTTGCGAGTCGATCACAAAGGCAGACGCATCATGAGTACGGGTGTCAAGGTTCCTCCGCTGACGGTGCTGTACCAGCCGGTGGTCGAACTGGAGTCCGGACGCGTCGTCGGCGCGGAGGCTCTCACGAGGTTTCATGATCCCGGCGGCGCCCTGTACTCTCCGGCTCGCGACGGCCTGATCGATCGGATCGAGGCGGACGCGACCGCGAGCGAGCACCTCATGCGAGAACTTCTCGCCCAGATCGCCCGGGACATGATTCCCCTGTTCGATTCCCGGCCGCACTTCTACATCGGCGTCAACGTCCCGCCGAGCATGCTCGGGTCCGGGGTCATCAAGCACATCGTCCAGCACCTGCAACTCGAGCCGTACCTCGGGCGGTTCCTGGTCGAAGTGACCGAGCGGCAGGCACTGACCGACCTGGGACGCACGGCGCTGGCGGCTTCCCGCGCCCTTGGCGCCAGGGTCGCCATCGACGATTTCGGCACCGGGCAGAGCGGCCTTCACCAACTCCTGGGGCTTGAGTTTGACGTGCTCAAGATCGACCGGTCGCAGGTCCAGCCGATCATCGCCGACAAACTGGCCCGGCGGCTGCTCCGAGGGGTGGTGGCGCTGGGAGGATCGCTCCGGGTCAAACTGACCGCCGAGGGCGTCGAGACCCGCACTCAGGCCATGTTTCTTCATGCCGCGGGGGTCGATTGCGGGCAGGGCTGGTACTGGAGCAAGGCCCTCCTCGCCGACCGGTTTCGACTCGCCCTGGATGCCGGCTTTGAGGAGTCCGTACGGTGGGAAGACGAACCGCCGCCCCTGTCGGCAGGCCGGTAGTTGACGGCGTCTTTCAGCGGTCTTGACTCGACTTCAAGGGCCGGCGATCGAAAGATTTGTGGATATTATAGTCTGCTTTGATGCCCAATCGATTCGTTCCTTCACCCCAGAGTCACACCGTTCGCCGTCAACGGCATGCCACGATCGCACAATCGGAAGCGAGGATCGCCATGAGTACCGGAACCAGTCTTTCGCAACGCCTTCAGGCCGAGTTCGCCGCCCGGGAGCAGCGCGTGAAGGCACAGGAGCAGACCCGCGCGGAGGAGTCCAAACGCCGCGAGGAGCGGCTCGAGAAATTCACGAAGGTCTGCGATGAGATGAAATCGGTGTGGAGTCCCCGCATCGACGAGTTCGTGCGGCAGTTTGGCGATCAAATCAAGGTCGTCCCGTCCATCACGCCCTCGCAGCGGGAAGCCAAAGTGGTCTTCCTGACCGACCTGGCGTCGATGACGTTGACGCTGTCGGTCGCCCCCAACGCGGACGTGACCTCCATGGTCCTGGGCTGCGAACTGCTGATTATCCCGATGGTCTTCGAGTACGAGCGGTTCTCGCGTCTCGAAATGCCCCTGGACAAGATCGACAAGGAGGCCGTCGGGAAGTGGATCGACGATCGCCTGGTGGCCTGCGCAAAGGCCTTCCTGTCGGTCAAGGACAACAATTTCTACATCCAGCGAGCCATGGTCGAAGATCCGGTGAGCAAGGTCAAGTTCCTGCGAACCGACGCCGCGGCGACCCTCGAGCACATGGGGCATACGTACTACTTCGCTTCCGAGGAAACCCTCAAGCAGTACAAGCAACAACAGCAGATCACCGATTGACCGTCGGCGGCGTTGACACCAGCCCTCGCGGCCCGTTCTCGGCGCGGACCCTTCATGGGGAGTTGGCGCGGAATCCCGGCGGATGGTCGAAGGAGGCGGCAGTGCGCGGCGATCAGAAGGCTACCGTGCCCCTCGGGCTTGTGAGTCTGGACGACGAGGAAGCCGTAAAGCGGATCCTCGCGACGTCGGTCTTCGGGCTCTGGGAAGTAATCGACACCCTCACCCGCCTGCGACCCTCGAGGCGAGAGCGGTACCGTGTGGCCATCTTCGGTTCAGCACGGGCCGAGCCGGGCACCTTGGTCTACGACGAGGTTAAACGGGTCGCGGCCGCTTTCGCCGAGATGGGGTGCGATATCGTGACCGGGGGTGGGCCAGGGCTGATGCAGGCCGCCAACGAGGGGGCCGCCACGTCCGGCGCTTCGGTCCAGTCGATGGGCATCCGCGTTGACCTTCCGTTCGAGCAGGAGATCAATCCGTACGTTTATCAGTCCTTTGAACACCGGAATTTCTTCAGCAGGCTTCACCACTTTGTCATTGCTTCCGACGCGTTCGTTGTCGTGCCCGGAGGGATCGGCACCGTGCTCGAAACGCTCATGATCTGGCAGTTGCTCCAGGTGCGGCATGTCGAGAACGTGCCTCTCATCATGGTCGGGAAAATGTGGTCCGGGCTCGTGGAGTGGGCTCGCGGCAGCATGCTGGACCCGAGGCTCAACCTCGCCAGCCCGAAGGACCTGGACATCCCGCGATGTCTCGATACGGCCGACGAGGCGATCGCGCTTGTCCGCGAACTTCACGGGAAATGGCTCAAGGAGCATCCCGCCCCACGGGTGTGACTCCACGTTCGATCGGGACAACGTCGTGTACGATAATCCATCGGCCGATAAATGGCGATCCTCTCTTGGTAAGAAGCCTCGCGCTTGAACTCCAGGGTCAACGACCGTACCACCGACCGGCCCATCAGAACTCCAGGTTCAGCCGAAGCCCGATCACCGTCGCCGCCGCGGTGCCGACAGCGCCGTCGTCGATCCACTGAACATCTCCCGTGACGCGAGCGGCGGGCGTCAACGCCACGCTGTAGAACACCTCGACGCCTCGCCACGCCGGTTTCACGCCCGGCTCGGCCATGGGAAGCGATTTAACAACGTCCGTGGAGTAGTAGCCAACGCCGTACGTGTCGTCGTCGCGGCCCAGGATCAGGCCTCTCCCGCCGAGTCCCACGCTCAGCGAGCATTGGGCGGGGTTGGTCTCACGGTCGGCAAAGCCGACCCGCGCAAAGATCCCCAGGCCCCGCAGGTCGGCGTGCGCATCGGAGGCGTCGATCTCGTCGGGCGCCTGGTCGATGGTGTGGACGTACTGCCACAGTCCCGCGAAAACGGACCATGTCTCCCCGGCGGTGGGGGAGTCGGAACCGTCTTCGCCCGGCTCCATCCAGCCGCCGAGGCGCACGAACTCCCCCTGGAACGCGTAGAGGAACCCGGCGTTGACCCCCCCCGGCAATCCCGCCATCCGGTACCGCGTGTCGGCCTGCCCCCAGACCGTCCATCCATCGTCCAGGTGATCGAATCCCGTCGTCGTGGAGGAGTCGGCGGTTGAGAAGATGGCGGCACTGAAGGTAACGGCCGGATCCGGGGTCCACGCCGCCTCGAGACCCAGCGTGCTGTACGGAGCCGGGAGCGAGGCCGAGGCGTTGTAGATGAAGTTGCTGTTGAGAAACTGCGTCTTCCCGCCGCCGCCCGCGAACTCCACCGGGTCGCCCTCGTACATCAGCATCTTCCCGACGGTGACCTCGACGGTTTCCCCGACGGGGAGCGTGTAGTTGAGTTCCGTGATCGTGAACGGGATCCCCTCGTTCTCCCGGTCCGTCAGAGGAAAGTACCCTCGCGTGTTGACCGGCGAGAACGCGCCCGAGTCGTCGTTGACCGTTTCTCCGTACCGGGATTCCAGGCGCACGGCGAGCGATCCGCCCGGGGCAAGCCGCAGCGCTTCCAGGTCCGCCTCGATGAGCAGGTCGGCGTTCCCGCAGAGGTCCCAGTCGCGGCGCTCGCCCCCGCGGATCACACCCTGCGCCACGTGCGTCCATGAGAATTCAAAGGCAATGCCCCGCGACTCCAGGTTGGAACGATGCCCACCCACATCCCCGAGGAGGCGGTCCCGCTCCGGCCGATCAGGCTCTCCCGCGGGGATCATGGCCCTCGCGTCGGTTCCGCGCGGATCGGTAGCGGCCGGTGCGACAGACGCCGCACCCCAGCACAAGCCGAGCGGCAGGAGAAAAACGAGCCGGCGCTGGGGAACCTTGTGATTCATGGAGAGTTCAGGTCTGGAACGCGATGCACCGGCCCGCGATGGGATTTTGGTGCGACGGAATGGAAACGCCCAGGCCCGAACCGGCATCATAGAGGATAGAATTGTCCGATCCCCGTATCGGACCTTCAGAACCCATCGAGCAACCGAATCGGAGCCGTACCGTGCAGACACAGACCATGCCGGGAGTCCCAGGATCGCCCGTCCAGACCGCCAGCGCCGCCGGATGGTCCGAAGTGGATCCCGCAACGGTTTCCTCGTGGCTTGCCTCGGGTGAGGCCGTGCTGATCGATGTTCGCGAGATCGACGAAAACGCCCGGGAGCATATCACGGGTGCCCGGCTCCACCCGCTCTCGACGTTCACGCCCGGGGTCATCGCCTCCGAGCCATCTCGCCGGGTGGTGTTCCATTGCGGCGGGGGGAAGCGCTCGGCGGAGGCGTGCCGATTGGCGGCGGGGGCGTGCGGGCCGGGGATCGAGTTGTACAGCATGTCCGGCGGTATCAAGGCATGGAAGATGGCCAACCTGCCGACTCGCGTGGATTCGTCGGTCACGTCCATGAGCATCATGCGTCAGGTGCAGTTGCTGGTGGGGGCCTTGGTGCTCGCCGGATCGGCGCTGGCGTGGTTCATCCACCCCGCGTTCATCTCGATCCCCGCGCTGCTGGGCGCCGGCCTCACGGTCGCCGGATCGACGGGGACGTGCGGCCTGGCGATCGTGCTGAGCAAGATGCCCTGGAACCGCCCCCGCGCCTGCAAGGTCCGTTGATCCCCGTTCTTCTCCGTGGTCACATCAACCGCGCGGCGCCGACGCCGCGCCCAATGCAAAGGCCCATTCATGCTCAACGATGCCGCCGCGTTTTACGAGTCATGGCCCGCCGAGATGAACGCCGCCAAGGCCGCTTCCCCGGACCTGGGAAAGGCCTTCGGGCCATTCTTCCAGACCCTGATGAAAGAGGGAGCCTTGACGGTCAAGCAGAAGGAACTGATCGCGCTGGGCATCGCGGTTGCCACCCGGTGCGAGTCGTGCATCTACACGCACACCGAGAAGTGCGTCAGGCACGGAGCCACCGCGCCCGAGGTCATGGAGGCCGCCGGGGTGGGAGTGATGATGGGCGGCGGCCCGGCCTACACGTACACGCCGGTCGTCGCGGCCGCCCTGCGGCATCTCAACGCCTCGATCGGCACGCCATGAACTCCGGGAATATCACGGCTCCATCGGAACGTCCGCGCCACGCTCCCGGGCGCACGCGACGGCTTCCTCGTACCCGGCGTCGGCGTGCCGGAAGACGCCCATGGCCGGGTCGTTGGTGAGGACGCGTTCGAGCCGGCGAGCGGCCTCTGGTGTGCCATCCGCCACGACGACCTGGCCGGCGTGCTGACTGAAACCGATGCCGACCCCGCCGCCGTGGTGGAATGAAACCCACGAGGCCCCGCTCGCGGTGTTCACCAGCGCGTTGAGGATGGCCCAGTCGCTCACGGCGTCGGTCCCGTCCTTCATCCCCTCGGTCTCCCGGTTGGGGGAGGCGACCGAGCCGCAGTCGAGGTGATCCCGCCCGATGACGATGGGAGCCTTGACGCGTCCCGTGCGCACAAGTTCGTTGAAGATCAGCCCGGCCTTGTCACGCTCCCGGTACCCGAGCCAGCAGATACGCGCCGGCAGCCCCTGGAAGGCGACGCGGTCGCGGGCCAGGACCAGCCACCTCCTCATGCCGTGGTTCTCCGGGAAGGCGTCGATCAGGGCCTGGTCGGTGGCGTAGATATCCTCGGGTTCGCCCGAGAGCGCGACCCAGCGGAACGGCCCGCGTCCCTCGCAGAACTGGGGCCGAATGAACGCGGGCACAAAGCCCGGGAAGGCGAAGGCATCCTTGAAACCCCGATCCAACGCCCGCTGACGAATGTTGTTGCCGTAATCGAAGGTGACCGACCCGCGACGCTGGAGTTCGACCATGTGCCGAACGTGCCGCTCCATCGTGGCCAGGGATCGTTCCTCGTACTCGGCGGGGAATCGCCGCCGCATCGCCTCGGCCTCGTCGCTGGTCATCTCCGTCGGAACGTAGTGCAACGGGTCATGCGCGCTGGTCTGGTCCGTCAGCGCGTCGGGAGTGACGTCGCGTTCGATCAGGCGGCCGAGCAGTTCCACCGCGTTGCCGTGAACGCCGATCGAGACGGCCCTCATCCGATCACGCGCCTCGAGCGCGGCGTCGATGGCGCTGTCAAGACCATCGACGATGGTGTCGAGGTAGCGGTCCCGCACCCGCCGGGCAAGCCGGGCGTGATCGACGTCCGCGATCAGGCAGACGCCGCCGCTCATGGTGACCGCCAGAGGCTGCGCCCCTCCCATTCCGCCGCACCCGGCGGTCACGCACAGCCGCCCCCGCAGGTCACCCCCGAAATGGCGCCGGCCAAGTTCGGCGAACGTCTCGTACGTGCCCTGGAGTATGCCCTGGGTCCCGATGTAGATCCACGAGCCGGCGGTCATCTGCCCGTACATCATCAGACCGCGGGCGGCCAGGTCGTCGAAGTGGCGCTGGGTGGCCCAGTGGGGGACCAGGTTGCTGTTGGCGATCAGCACCCGCGGGGAGTCCTCGTGCGTGCGCACGACGCCGACGGGCTTTCCCGACTGCACCAGGAGCGTTTCATCGGGCCGCAGACGCCGCAACGTGGCGATGATGGCGTCGTACGCCTCCCACGAGCGTGCCGCCTGCCCGCGCCCGCCGTAGACAACCAGGTCCTCGGGCCGCTCGGCCACCTCGGGATCAAGGTTGTTCATGAGCATGCGCATCGCGGCCTCGATCGGCCACGAGGCGCACGTCAACTTCGGGCCGCGAGGCGCGCGCACGACGCGGGACGGCGACGGATGGAAGGAACCAGCGTGTCCCGCGGCAAGAGGGGCGTGTGGCATGGGCTGGGCTCCGTCGGCCTCGACGGCGTCTCGATTCGCACGCGAGGGTACCGCGCCAACAGCGCCGAGGCAAGACTCGACCCGACGAGCATGATGCTCGGGCACGCGCCAACGCGCGGCTCACGCCGACAGGTCGCCCGACAGGACAAGCACGCGGAGCGCCTCAATGTCCGGGCTTGGAGGTCGGTCGGCTTCAAGCCGCGGCACGACCCGGCGGATCTTCGCGTGCAGTTCTTCCAGGCGTTGCCCGGTGCGCAGGGGACGCTGGTACTCGATGCCCTGCGCCGCGCACAGGAACTCGATCGCCACGACCGTGGCCGCCAGGTCGAGCGCCCGGCGGGCCTTGGCGGCCGCCCGGGGACCAAACGAGTTGTAATCCTCGATCCCCGCGCTGGTGGAGATATTCGTCACCGACGCGGGCATCGACAGGCCCGCGATCTCGTTGCAGCACGCCGCCGCCGTGTACTGGGCGATCATCAGGCCCGAGTGCAGCGCCGGTGAGGGCGTCAGGTAGTGCGGAAGTCGGGATTCCTTCTCGAAGGCGGCGAGCATCCAGAACACGCGACGCTCGGCGATCCCGGCCAGGTGCGAGATCGCCACCGCGAGCAGGTCGAGCGGGATGGCCAGCGGCATCCCGTGAAAATTGCCGGCGGAGACGACCGACGCGTCTCGCCCCAGGTGCCCGGCGGGAAACACCAGCGGATTATCCGTCACCGCCGAGAGTTCACGCTCGACCGCCGTTCGCAGGTGCCCGGCGGCCGAGATCGCCGAGCCCAGGACCGCGGGAGCGCAGCGGAACGAGTAGGGGTCCTGGACACGGGGATCGTCCCGGCGGTGCGATGGCAGGATGGCGCTGCCGTCAAGGCACCCACGCATCCGGGCGGCCACGTCCGCCGGGTCCGGGTGTCCCCGGGCGGCATGGGCACGAGCATCGAGAAACGAGTCGGTCGCCCGGCAGGCATCGATCGACATCGAAGCCGAGGCGACCGCCGCCGACGACACGCGGTCGAAGTCCGCGATGAGCAAGGCGCCCTGAGACGCCATGAGGTGCGTCCCGTTGATCATCGCCAGCCCTTCCTTGGCCTGGAGCGTCAATGGAGAAACACCGGCTTGGGCCAGGGCCTGGCGTGCGGGGCGGTGCCCGGACGGGGACAAAAACGCCCCCTCCCCGATGCACGCCAGGGCAACATGCGCGAGCGGGGCCAGGTCCCCGGAGGCTCCGACCGAGCCGGTCTCGGGGACCGCGGGAGTCAGGCCGGCATTGAGCAGCGCAACGATCGTCTCGGCGACGACCGGGCGAACACCCGACATGCCCCGGCACAGCGACGCGGCGAGCAGGAGCATCATCCCCCGGACAACATCGACGGGGAGGGATTCACCAGCGCCCGCCGAATGTGAGCGGACGAGATTGCGTTGAAGAGCGGCCACGTCGGCATCGTCAATCCGCTGCCTGGCGAGCGAGCCGAATCCGGTGTTGATCCCGTAGTGGGCCAGCCCGTCGGTGAGGCACGAATCGACAACCTCCCGTGAGCGAAGCATCGCGGCGATCGAGTCGGGGGAGATCTCAACGGGCCTGCCACGTCGAGCGACCGATTCGACGTCGGAGGTGGTGAGGCCCCCCGAGTGCATGAGGATGAGAGAAGACATACGGGCGAGTATTGCGGGTCCCGCAATCCGGGGCGTGAGCAAATGCCGGGGGGTACAAGGTCCTATAATAAGCGTTATGTAAACCTCTACTGTCGCCACGGCCAGGCGACGGGTTCCCGCCCGGCTCTCATGGGGCCTCGCTCGCGCCCGCCGTCCTCACTTCCGTACGGTCGCCCATCCGTCCCCCGAAGCACCGAAGCCAATGAACCACCGTCCGGGCCAGGATGTCCGTCTCGATATTGACAGGATCGGAGATCCGCAGGTTTCCCAGAGTGGTTTCGCGGAGCGTGGTTGGAATGAGAGCCACGCCGAGCGACCACACACCCATGCCGGGTCCCGCGTCCATCGATGCCACCGTGAGAGAAACGCCCTCGATCGCAACCGATCCCTTCGGCGTGATGCACTCGGCGGCGGCGGCGGGAACCTCCACGCGGATGACATGCTCACCGCCCGCCGTGTCGATCACGGTTACACGTCCAACCACGTCAATATGGCCCTGGACAACATGCCCTCCCAGGAGGGTGCCGGGGGTCGCGGCGTGTTCAAGGTTCACCGCGGCGCCGGGCGAGAGAGCCCCCAGTGTCGTCCGGGCAAGTGTCTCGGGGACGACGTCAAACTCCAGCAGGCCGCCACCGGCGGACGGTGTCCTTGCGACGGTGAGGCAGCAGCCGTTGACGGCGATGGATTCCCCCGCCAGCGGAGCATGAGACCAGGAGTTGGCGTCGATCATCAGCCGCCTGCCCGAGGGGGATGGGCTTGATTCGCGTACCACTCCCACATGCTGGATGATCCCGGTAAACATGGGCTCGCCGGTCGAAGTCGTTGGATCGACGCGAATCGAGTGTTCGCGTGCTTTGGGTTCGTCTCCCGGTTGGGGCGGGTTTCCAGCCTACGCTTGACGCCCGGACTGTAGTCCCGGATACTCCCGCCCCCGTGTTCCTGCCCGCAGGGGGGCGGCGAGCCGGGTCGCTTCGCGGCGGGCGTCCGAGTTCCCGGTTTTGTCTGTTTCCATTGCGGGAGTCCGCTGGCATGAATGTCATGGCGAAATTCCAAGAGTTTCGGTGGTCACGTCCGGCGGCGGCCTTGATCATGACGCTGGCGTTCACGGCGGGGTGCTCGAGCGTCATCCAGAGCCGCCGGGAGCCCGGGGTTCCGGCATCCGTGGCCGAGCGGGACGCGGGTTTTGTGATCCCCTACGAGTCGTACGCCGCCGTCGGGTACCGATTGGATTGGCGCGGGTATCCCACCATCCACCCAGGGGAGCGTGTCACGCGCCTGGTCGCGTACCCCGACGCCCTGGTGGTCCATGAGTCCGGCAACGCCTTGACGGTCATGGAATCGGCCAATGGCGGTGTCCGCTGGTCGACCGCGCTGGCCTCCCGCTTGACGCGATTTGTCGGCCTGGGCCGCGTCAACGATCCTCGCCACGGCGACACGATCACCGTGGCCTCGGACTCGGAGGTCTTCCTGCTCTCGGCGGCCACGGGCACGCTGGTCTCCCGACAGGCGTTCGGCCAGGTGGTCAACGTCGGCCCATTGACCGTCAACTCGTCGGGTATCTACGGCTCCCCCTCCGGTGAACTGCTGTGCCACCAGTACGCCAACGGGATCCGGTTCTGGACCGTGGGCGCCTCGGGTTCGTACGAGCAGAGCCCCGTCCGCGTGGGTGATGTGGTCGGAGCGGTCACGAGCACGGGCCGCGTTTCGTTCATCGATCCGATGTCCGGTCGCCTGCTGGGCGGCGGGAGGATCTTTTCCGGTCCCGGGGCGCCCCTGACCGCAAACAACTACGCGATGTATATCGCCAGCCTTGACCAGTCGCTGTACGGATACCTGCCGACGGGAAATGTCCTGTGGAGGCATCGGACCTCCGCCCCGCTGCGCCAGGCCCCCACCGCCACGGCCGACGCCGTGTATTGCACGACCGACGGCTCGCTCAGGGCCTTTGATGCCGCCTCGGGCCAGGTGATCTGGACGGCCCAGGGGGTGGCCGGAACGGTCCTGGGGCGTCGCCAATCGAACCTGCTTGTCTGGGACGGGACGACGATGGCCCTGGTCGACGCGGCCCGGGGGGACGTGATCGCCCGCGAGATACTCCCCGGCGTTCGCCTCATCACCATGAGCGCGTTCGATGACGGCGATATGTACGTGGTGAGTGTCTCGGGCGTGGTGGCCAAGTTCGTCACGCGATGAACCCCCATCCATCCGGTTCGCCCATGACGTCTCACCGACCGCACTCTCCGCCGAATCTCGTCGCGGTTCGCCGCGCGCTGCTGTCGGTGTCGGACAAGACCGGCATCGTCGAGTTCGCGCGTTGCCTGGCCGGGCTTGGGGTCGAGATAATCTCCACCGGCGGGACCGCCCGGGCCCTCACGGAGGCGGGTCTGCGGGTGACACCCATCGAGTCGGTGACGGGCCATCCGGAGATGATGGACGGCCGCGTCAAGACTCTCCACCCCGCGATCCACGGGGCGTTGCTGGCCGTCCGAGACAATCCCCAGCACGCCGCGTCGCTGCGTGACCACGGCGTCATGCCCATCGACCTGGTCTGCGTCAATCTGTACCCGTTCGAGCGCACCGTCTCCGATCCGGAAGTCACCATCTCCGAGGCGGTCGAGACGATCGACATCGGCGGGCCGTCGATGGTCCGATCCGCCGCCAAAAACTCCGATTACGTCGCGGTGGTCACCGATCCGGCTCGCTACTCGGACGTCATCGACTCGATCCGCGCCAACGAGGGGAGTTCAACCCTCGAACTGCGCCGCCGCCTGGCGGTGGAGGCTTTCGCTCTCACGGCGCGGTACGACGCGGTCATCGCGGCGTACCTGTCGCGGTCTTTCTCGCCCGCGTCCGGAGAGCCGCGCGAGGCGCCCAGCCCATCGATGCCCGATGGCGTCACGCTCGGGCTGACGCTTGAACGCCCCCTGCGGTACGGCGAGAACCCCCACCAGGCGGCGGCCATGTATGTCACCTCGGGCTCGGGCGCGGTGAGCCTGGGCGCGGGAGTGCCCCAGGCCAGGCAGGTTCACGGGAAGGACCTGAGTTACAACAACGTCAACGACGCCGCGGCGGCACTGACCCTTGTTGGCGGTCTGGCCATGCTCGGACCCGGCCAGGCGACCTCCGTGGCGGCGTGCGTCGTCAAGCACGCGAACCCGTCGGGGGCCTCGATCGCCTCCACCGCGGCCGCGGCCGCCGACCAGGCGATCGCGGGAGATCCCGTGGCGGCCTACGGCGGCATCGTCGCGATCAGCGACCGGATCGACGCCGCGGCGGCCGCCAGGTTGTGCGCCAAGGACGCCTTTTTCGAGGTTATCGTCGCGCCGGGATTCGACGACGAGGCGCTGGATTTGATCCGCGCCCGATGGACCGGGATACGCCTGCTGGAGGTCGGACGCGAGGCCCTCACGCCACGGCCGACGGTCGAGTTTCGATCCGTTCCCGGCGGGGTGCTCCTCCAGCAGAGCGACCGCCGCATCGCCGGCCTGGGTGAGATCCGCCACGCGGCCGGACCCCCACCGTCGATCGACCACCTCGCCTCGGCTCGGTTTCTCGAGCACGTCGCCCGGGCGCTGACCAGCAACGCCGTGTGCATCGGAGGCGTCCTGAGCGGCGGAGGGCTCCGGCTGTGCGGGGCGGGCGCGGGGCAGATGGACCGGGTCGCGGCGTGTCGCCTGGCCGTACTCAAGGCCGGGGATTCGGCACCGGGGGCGACGGCCTTCAGCGACGCGTACTTTCCCTTCCCGGATGGACCCGAGGTGCTGATCGACGCGGGCGTGTCGTGCCTGGTGCATCCGGGCGGATCGAGGCGTGACCAGGAGACGTTCGACCTGTGCGATGCCCGCGGCGTCACATGCCTGGTCACGGGGATCCGACATTTCCGGCACTGAACCCCGCCACGGCCGGGGACCTGACGGCGCCGGGTTCCGCGCGGGGGTGCTCCACGTCGATACGTCCCGAGAGGTTACCTCCCGCTCTCGACGGGAGAGGGCTCGCCCGCGGGCTCGGAATCATCCTCCCGGTCGCGACGGACCATGCGGAACCCGAGGCGTTCGGTGAGCGCGGGAATCGAGAACGGCCCGGCCGAGTTGGAGTTGATCGTCTTGGAGAGTTCCCGCACCTGCTCGCCGCGTGCCAGTTGCTCCCCGAACTGCCGATAACGCTCGATGGTCAGCGGCTCGAACCCGCTGATCTGGCACACGGCCAGGGCCAGGTGCCGGGGCAATTCGACCCTGAACGTGCGCTGTTCCGCGGAGATCTGCGTAATCGGCCTGAGGGGATCGATCGATTCGGCCCGTGACCACACCGCCGCCCGCATCACCTCATCCTTGAGGCGTGGATCGCTCCCGCCGACTTCGGCCCTGGAGACGAGCAGGTCGTGGACTACCTGGAGCCCCTCGACCGCCGGATCGGCCTCGCCGGACGCGGAGAACATTGCCTCGACCGCCTCGACGCCTTCGTTCACGGCCAGCGACTCGAGCATCGAGCCCTGTTCCCTGAGAAGGTCAAAGGCGCGGATGGCCTTGTAGCCACGCACGACCTGCTCACGGACCTCATCGAGAGACTCGGGAGCCGATGAAGGGCGAGCATCCAGAACCATGAAGTAGTAACGGTTCTGGGAAGCATCGACCGAGTGAAGATCCGCCACCGGAACACCCACCTGGACCGGGGTGCCCATCGGCGGGGACTGGGTCGTCCCCGGGAGAAGTTCTCGCACGGAATAGATGGCTTCCCAAGCCGGGATCGTCCGATTGGCGACGGTCACCAGCGACCGGCCGATACCGGGGATCCTCTCGATGTCGCGGGCGGTGAGCCATGATGCCTCGCGGATCACGACCGCGGGCATGGGAATGCTGACCTCGGCGGCCGCACGCACGCCGTCCACGATGCCCAGCGCGATGGACTCGAGCGACGGCCGGGTCTTGTCCCAGTCCTCGGGGAGGCGCTTGTACGGGCCGTCGGCTTCCAGGCGCCGGATGGAGGCCATGACCTGGGCCCGCCAGATCTTGTCGATCTGGGCCATGATCGACGCGACCTTCTCCGTCCGCATCGCGGCCTCGATCGCCGGACGGTCCTTGGCGAACTCGTCGGGCGCCCGGGTCGGGTTTTCCTTGCGCCACCTCTTGTTCGCCTCGACCGGATCGATCCGCACCGCGTCGGAGACCGCCAGGTGATCGACAAAGAGCCAGGCGATCTTGACGCGATCGGGCTGCAGATAGCCGATGCCGTTTTCCCCGGTGCCGGGGCGGACGTCTCGGTAGCGCGCGAAGTGCTCGGCGAGTTGCTCGTCGGTCGGGTCATCGACACGCTCGGCCAGCCGGGTCGCCGGGACCACGACGGCGTCGACACGGGCGAATTCCTGCAGGTTCCTCGAGGCGTCCTGGAGCCGGCGGTCCGAGAGCCGCCCGGCCTGCATGAACGCGGCCTGGAGGCGCAGCACGCCACGGAGTTTGGCCAGCGCCCGGTAGAACTCGATCTCCCCGAGCCCGGTCTCCCGGCGGGCCGACAACGCCATGTTGGGCAGCGCCCGCTCGGCCTCCTCAAACAGTTGCCGGCGGACCTCGGCCTGCTGGAGCATGAACTCGGCCATCTGCCGGTACCGCGCCTGGGCGATCTGCAGGACGACCAGTTCGGTCATCTCTCGCAGGAACATCTCTCCGTCGGTCTCGGCCCCCACCATCCCCGCTCGCTTGGCGTCGGTGGTCATGAG
This sequence comes from Phycisphaeraceae bacterium, assembly GCA_019636515.1. Lineage (GTDB taxonomy): Bacteria > Planctomycetota > Phycisphaerae > Phycisphaerales > UBA1924 > JAEUJB01. The sequence continues at coordinate 217,690 of JAHBXI010000001.1, forward strand.
GAACCAGTGGAGATCGTCGCGCAGGCCCAGGTTCATCACCAGCAGCGGAGCCATGCGCTGCACGGCGGAGAACTCGCGGTGCGCCGTGGCCAGTTCTCCCTCGAGTATCTTTTCCTTGCCCAGGTACGCGGCGACCCTCTTGCGAGGATCCCCGGCCATCTGCGAAAGGGCCGTGGGCATCAGGAACGCCACCATCAGCATCGATCCGCCGATGACCAGGACATATTTCTTGTATTTCTCGAGCGTCTTGAGCATGGGTGACCCGGGTCGATCGTGCCCTCGTGGGAAACAAACAGGCCCGGGAGGATTCCCGGGCCCGCAACGATAGCGTCGATGCGTGTTCGGCCGCCGCGGGGGGGGCGATCAGCGGTAGAACTCGACAATCTTGTTCGGATCCACGTCGAACGGAATCTGGTCGGTCGAAGGGAGGGCGGAGACCCGGATCGACAGTTCCGACGGGTTGAAGTCAATCCACCCCGGAACCTCGTGACCCGCCAGGGACTCCATCGCCGATCGCGCCAGTTTCTGCGCCCGCTCCCCCTTGAGCGTGATCACCTCGCCGACCCGCACCGTGTAACTCGGGCGGTCGGTCTTGCGACCGTTGACCTTGATGTGGCCATGGGCCACCAACTGGCGAGCGGCCCAGATCGTCCGGGCCATCCCGGCGCGCCGGACGACGTTGTCCAGCCGGCGCTCGAGCAGTTGCATGAGCAACTCGCCGGTGTTGCCCGGCCGGCGGCCCGCCTCGGCCACGATCCGCCTGAACTGGGCCTCGAGCACGCTGTAATGGAACTTGACCTTCTGCTTCTCGTTGAGGCGAAGGCCGTAGTCCTTGAGGCGCCGGCCGCGATAGCCGTGCATCCCGGGCACGTTCAGAGCCCGCTTGGACGTGTGCTTGGGCGTGTCCACGACCGGCACGCCGACGCGGCGGGACAACTTCAACTTGGGACCGGTGTAACGGGCCATGCAGATTCCTCCGTCGCCCCCGGGGTGCCTCGGCGCGCCCAACCTCCGGGCCGCCGGTATTCACCGGGGGGTGCCGCCCGTTGGTGTTCTTTCGAACAAGGCGGCGATCAGCGCCGGGGAACCGAGACTTCGGGCCGGCTGGTTTGATGATCCGGGCGTACACGCCTGGAATCGAGTCTTGATTGAAGGAGCCGTGGGGCGTCAGGTCAAGGTTCGGCCGCGCGAGCCGACACGCCCCATCCTCCCCGGAAAACCGGCTTTTCATGTCGAGCCTCGAATCGACACTATCATGCCCACCCGGACCCAGGATTCCATGCACCGGACCATCCCGCTTCCCATCCTCGACCACCGCCCCGACCGGATTCCGAGCCCGCACGCGCCCCACCAGGCCGAAAAAAAGCACAAGTGCGGCGTCGTCGGACTCTGGGGGCACCCGCACGGATCCCGGCTCATCTACCTCGCCATGTACGCCCAGCAGCACCGCGGGCAGGAGTCGGCGGGGATCGCCGTCACCGACGGACGACGGCTCACCGGCATGACGGGCATGGGCCTGGTCTCGGAGATCTTCGACAACCGCGCCATCGAAACTCTCGACGCGGGGGGGACACTCGGGGCGATCGGCCACAACCGCTACAGCACCTCGGGGGGGTCACTCTCGTGCAACGCCCAGCCGTTGATCGAATCCTACATCGCCGGGCAGGTCGGACTGGCCCACAACGGCAACCTCCTCAACGCCGAGGCCCTGCGGCTGGCGTACGAGCAAGCAGGGCACATCTTCCACACGACCAGCGATACCGAAGTCATCATCCACCTGCTCGCCTCCCCGCAGCAGCAGCAATCCCCCGACCCGCTCGCGGCGACTCTTCGTCGCCTCCAGGGGGCGTTCAGCCTGGTTTTCCTGTTCCATGACCGGATCGAGGTCGCCCGCGATCCCTGGGCCTGGAGACCACTGGTGCTCGGGTACGTGCCCACCGAGCACGACGGCGCGGGGTGTGCCCTCGGACGCCCGCACGCCAGGGGGTATCCGATCGTCGCGAGCGAAACCGTGGCACTGGATGTTCTTGGCGCGACGTTCGATCGCGAGATCGAGCCGGGTGAAATCGTGCGTATCGACTCCGCGGGGGTTCATTCCAGGCGGTTTTCACCACCGGCCGCCCGGCTGGCCCGATGTGTGTTCGAGCACGTCTATTTCGCCAATCCCGCGAGCAGGGTCTTTGGGCAAAACGTCCAGACGGTCCGCGAGCGTCTGGGCGAGCGCCTGGCGACCGAAGCCCCCGTCGAGGCCGACTGCGTGATGCCCATGCCCGACTCGGGACGCTCCGCGGCGGCGGGGTATGCACGGGCCAGCGGGATCCCCTACCGCGAAGGGATCGTCCCCAATCGCTACGTGGGAAGAACCTTTATCAAGCCCTCCCAGGCCGAGCGTACCGCGGCGGTCCGTCTGAAACTCAACGTGGTGTCGGACATCGTGTCGGGCCGGCGGCTCATCGTGGTTGACGATTCGATCGTGCGGGGAACGACCACACGGGCCAAGATGGACCAGTTGCGCCAGGCCGGGGCGAAGGAAATCCACCTGCGGATCTCGTGCCCGCCGATCCGGCACCCCTGCTATTTCGGCGTGGACTTCGCGACGCGGGACCAACTCATCGCCAATGGCCGGGAGATCGACCAGATCCGAAAGTTCCTGGGCGTCGATTCCCTGCACTACCTGTCGCAGGAAGGGATGCTCTCGTGCGTGGCGGGACCGGCCCAGGACTGGTGTACCGCCTGCTACGACGGGGACTATCGCCTCGACCCCGACCATCCGGTGACGGACATCGTCGCCGACAGCCCGCAGTTGCGGATCTTCGGCTAACCCACGCGGACGGGATCAGCCCGTCCCCGGACGCATCAACTTCTTGAGCATGGGCGTGAGCGCCAGGACCACCAGGCCCGCCCCGATCGAAGTCACCACGAACAGGAAGAAGAAATCGGCCTGCCCGCCGAAGTTCCACGGCGTCTTGATCTTGCCGCTCTCGACATCCTCGACCAGGGAGGCGATCAGGCCGCCACCGAGGTTCGCGATGAACGACGAAATGAACCAGATGCCCATCAGCAGCGAGACAAACTTCACCGGGGCGGCCTTGGTGACGTACGAGAGGCCGGTGGGCGAGAGGCACAGTTCTCCAACCGTGTGCCAGAAGTAGCAGGCCAGCACGAAGAACATGCTCGCCTTGGCGGCCCCGCCGACGGTGATCTGGCCCGCGACCACCATGAAGATGTAGCCGATGCCCAGGAAGATAAGGCCCAGGGCGATCTTGAGCGGCTGGCTCGGGTTCTTGTTGATGGCCCCAAGCCGAGTCCAGATCACGGCGAACAAGGGGGCGAGCATGAAGATCAGGCCCGCATTCACGGACTGGAACCAGGTCGCGGGGACCTGGAACGTCCCGATCATGCGTTCGGTGTTCGCCTCGGTGAAGAGGTTGAGGCTCGAACCGGCCTGCTCGAAGGCGATCCAGAAGAACGCGTTGAAGATCATGAATACGAAGATGGTGATAACCGGGCCACGGTCCTCGATTCGATTGATCGACAGGAACCACAAGGCCCAGGCCAGCGCGCCGGCGGTCATCGCCGCCACGACCCCCCATCCCAGGGCCGGATTCCGCTGAAGGTACGTGATCAACTCACCGACCTTGGCAACCAACCCCTCGTGGTACGCCAAGCCGAAGAGTCCGGCGACGACCAGCGAGCCGAGCAGGAACAGCATCGAAGCCGAGTTGGCCTTCGTGGCCGCCGACGGCGGAGGGTTGCCGATGCCCGGCAGCAGCCGGGGCTTGCCGACGATGTACAGCAACAGTCCCAGGATCATCCCCACCGCCGCCGAGCCGAATCCGTAGTGCCATCCCACCTCCTCCCCGAGCGTTCCGCACACGAACGCGCACAGGAACGCCCCGAGGTTGATCCCCATGTAAAAGATTGTGAACGCGGCGTCCCGGCGGGGGTCGCCCTGCCTGTAAAGTTGACCCACCATGACCGAGACCGTCGGCTTGAAGTGCCCCGTCCCAAGCACGATGACGGCCAGGCCCACGACAAACAGCGACATGCCCCCGCGGCTCAGGGCCATCTCACCAAACCCGGAAACGCCCAGGATGATGTGCCCGATCGTGATCAGCAGCCCGCCGATCAGCATCGATCGGTGCGTCCCGATCAGTTTGTCGGCGATGATCCCGCCCAGGATGGGGAACAGGTACGCCAGGCCGGCGTACCACCCGTACAGGACCGACGCGTCCGATCGCAGCCAGTTGCGGCCGCTGTCGTGCGTGTTGGCACGGACAACGACCTCAAACGGCCTTTCGTCCTCGGCACGCTGCAAATCGGGCTTGATCTCGGCGGTGACCGACCCGGGCGTGTTGTTCACGCGGAAGAACGTGCGAGCGTCGGGACCGTCGCGGCGGATGGACAGACGAACCTTGACCGGCTGCTCGGTCGGGTTGGTCAGGGCAAAGCGGAACTCGGGATGATCAAAGCCCCGGGTGGATCGGTCGGAGGTCCCGCCCTGGGGGCCTCGAACCACCACGGGAGAGCCCGTGTCCGACGGATCAATCTCCCAGGAAGCCTCCGACTCCGCCTCGGGGGATGGCGTCAGGGACAATCTCTGAAGACGCAGGGAGGGACTGCCGGTCGGGGCCGGGTTGACCCCGGGGGCCGTGAACCCATCTCCCACGAGAACATGGATGTCACGAACCGTCGTCGCGACGACCGTTGCGTCCCTGTCCCCCGACATTTCGGCGATCTCGAGCGTGTTGGAGTGAACGCCCGGCGTCAGTTGATGGATCGCCACCACCGAGACCAGGTACAGCACCAGCAGCCCACGCATCCCGTAGTAACTGAATCGCTCCCACATCTCCACCAGGAAGAGCAGGAACAGGCCCTTGGGGTGCCCGAGAGCCTGGCTTCGGTTCGCGGCCTCGATCGCCTCGTCGGCGGACATCGCCTGAGACTGGTCATCGTTCATGAACTGGATTCCTTTGGACAGGATCAGGGGGGCGGATCAAACGCCGGGAAACAAGGGCCGGTCGAGAGCATACACAATCGGCGGGTTCCCGTCGCAGAGGCGAGCAATTCCCACGTCCCGGGGCCCCCACCGCCCCGCGCCGTCGCATCAGTCCACGCCCAGGAGGATCTCCATGGTCCTCTGGTCGAGGCGTTCGTAGGGCAGCGTCCGCGAGGCCATCGCCACGCGGTCGAAGGTCATGCCAAGCAGCGTTTCGGCGTGGGCGCGGCTGTAGGTGCCCCAGAGCGAATCCAGGTCCTTCGACGGTCGGGCGACCTGCTTGAGGATCCGGCGGACCTGGTCGTCGGCCGACCAGCGCCGGGCCTTTTCCCTGAGGATGAGGTACGTCCTCATGCAGCCGCGGGCAAACTCGATCACGTCGGCCCGGTCGGCGGTCCGGTAGGCATGGGCGTCGAAATGGCGGTACCCGGCGTACTTGTGATCTTCGAGGAGTTTCACAAGAAAAAAGGCGTGCTTGAGGTTGACCGACCCGAACCGGTAGTCCTGATCAAAGCGCCCGAACTCCTGGTCGTTGAGATCGATGTGGAACAGTTTGTCGGCGGAGATCGCCGCCGCGACGGCGTGGACGAAATTCAGCCCGGCCATGTGCTCGTGGGCGACTTCCGGATTGACGCCCACCATGTCCTTGTGTGCCAGTGTCTGGATGAACGCCAGGTAGTGCCCGGTGGTTGGGAAGTACAGGTGCCCGCGAGGCTCGTTGGGCTTGGCCTCAAGCGCGAAGCGGTACCCGTACCCGCGCTCGATGGAATACTCGCACAGGAAGTCGATCGCCCGGCGGAATCGGTCCTCGGCCTCGACGGGGTCCTTTGAGGCGTCGGTCTCGGCTCCCTCACGGCCTCCCCAGAACACGTACACCTGGGCCCCGAACTCGGCGCCAAGGTCCATCGCCCGCATGGTCTTGTGTACGGCGTACGCCCGCACCTCCGCGTCGTTGCTGGTAAACGCCCCGTCACGAAACGCCGGGTCGCCAAAGAGATTGGTCGTCGCCATCGCCACGCGCAGCCGCGTGCGCCGCAGTGCCCGCGCGAACTCGGACTTGATCTGGTCGGCCTGCTGGCTCGACGCGTCGATCGGCACGAGGTCGTTGTCGTGGAAATTGACGCCGTGTACCCCCTCGACCTCCCCCAGAAGGTCCACGATCTCGGCCGGCGTCAGCCGGGGGCGCGTCGGCTCCCCGAACGGGTCCTTGCCCGTGTGGCCCACGGTCCAGAGTCCGAACGTGAACTTGTCCTTCGGGGAGGGGGCGTACGGGTCGGCCATGAGGATCACCTCCGAGCGTGGCCGAAAGATAGCCGACCCGGCGGCCACGCACGGAACGACCGCGCCATCCCCCGCCGGCCGGTGCATAATGCCCCCATGTGCGGCATCGGCGGGATCATCAGGACCTGGAGTCGCAGCCCGCCTCCGCGGGCGGGGATCCCACTCGCGTGGATCGAGGCGATGTCGAGCCGTCTGGCCCATCGAGGCCCCGATGGCCATGGAAAGTTCATTGACCGCATCCGCCGCCACGACGGCGCCGTCGTGGACGTGGCGCTGGTCCACCGGCGACTGGCGGTGATCGATCCCCTCGGCGGGGCGCAGCCGATGCTTGTGTCACGTCACGAAGGGCTCGACCACCTCACGCCCGATGCCCCACCCCCGCCGACGATTGATGACCTGCTCGCCGTCGTCTTCAACGGGTGCATATACAACCACCGCACCCTCCGGGCCGAACTCACCGCCGCCGGGCGTCGGTTCCGAACGGACCACAGCGACACCGAAGCCATCGGGCATGCCTTCGCCGACTCGGGACTGAAATTCCCATCCCGCCTGGAGGGAATGTTCGCCGCCGCACTCTGGGATCGCGCTCACGGACGATTGGTGGTGGCACGAGACCGCGCCGGCGAAAAGCCCCTCTACCTCGCCACGATCTCGGGCACGACCCCCGGCGAAGGGACCTGCCTGCTCCTGGCAAGCACCGTTCCCGCGCTGCTGGCCGTGATGCGACTGGCGGGCCACCCCGTCGAAATCGACGAGGATCGCCTCGCACGGTGGGTCCGCTTCGGATGGGACCGCCACCCCCCGATCCGCGGCATCGATCTTCTCGCCCCCGGGCACATCGCCACGACGACCACGGACCTGGCGGGATGGTCGGGCCGGGCGTACGACGCCCCGTTCCCGGCTCGCGATCCGGCGAAGGACATCACGCTCGACGAACTCGACCGCATGCTCGCCGCGGCGGTCCGGCAGCAACTTGAATCCGACGTGCCGCTGGGGTGCTTCCTGAGCGGGGGGATCGACTCATCGCTGGTCGCGGCGTACGCCTCAAAGGCCAGGCCCGGCTTGCGTACGTTCTGCGTGCGGATGCCCGACGCGCGGTACGACGAATCACCGCACGCAAGAACCGTCGCCCGCCGCCTGGGGACGCGGCATGCGACGCTCGACGCACGCGGAAAGCCGGCGGAGGACCTGGTCCACCTGATCAGCCAGGCCGGTCTGCCGATCGGAGACAGTTCGCTCCTGCCGACGTACTGGGTCTCGATCGCGGCACGCGAGCACGTCACCGTCGCGCTGTCGGGCGATGGCGGGGATGAACTCTTCATGGGTTACGACCGCTACCGGGCGGTGGCCGCGCTGCGTGACTACGGACCGGCCTTGCGATGGCTCCCCGCCCGGACGCTCGAGCGTTTTCATCCCCGATCCAGGTGCCATCGACTGGGACGCCTGGCGACCGCGGCTCGCCACGCCGGGTACGAGGAACTCCTCTCGATTTTCCCGACGCCGCACCTGGCACGCCTCATGCCCGGGGTCGATCCCGCCCGGACATTGCTCTCCCCGACAGGCACAAGGATCACCGACGCCGCTCGTTTCGAGTTCGAAACGTACCTCCCCGATGACCTGCTCCGAAAAGTGGACACCGCGTCGATGGCCGTCGCGCTGGAGGTCCGGGCGCCGATGCTCGCCGCCTCGGTCATACGCGCCGCGCTCCGGCTCCCGGAGCGGGTCCTTACCAACGCGGGGCCGAAGGGATTGCTCCGCATGGTCGCCCGCCGACACCTGCCGGATTCCATCGTGAACCGCCCGAAGCAGGGCTTCGCCCTCCCCATCGGGGAGTGGCTGCGGGCCGATACCGGCGGGATGCGGAGCCTGGCCCGCGACGCCGTCGGCATGATCTCGTCGGCGGGCGAAGCCGGCATCGATACCAGGGCCGCCACGTCCATGATCGACGAGCACGCCGCCGGGCGCTGCGACCACGGGCAGCGGATCCATATGCTGACGGTCCTGGGCATCTGGCTGCGTGACTTGTCGAGGGCCTGAATCCCGCTCCCCTCGATGTCCACGACGAACGGCCCCGATGGTGGCCTTCAGGATGGCCTCGATCCCGGGCTGGTCAGTCGTTGAGCGGAGTGATCGTCACCGACGACGCCGTTGACTGGACATCGCCGTAGGCTCGCAGCAGGTTGTTCTCGTTGCGGTCCGGCTGCGAATCGGCCATCACCGGGGTGCCTCGGCGGTCATCCTCGTTGGTGAAGATGTTGTCGTAGTGGTTGCGAGTCCCGTTGACTTCCTGCGTGTACGTGACCCGGAGTTGCTCGGGGTCGGGCCGGGTCAGGAAATCGACGTGCCCGTCGTTGAACGCCGCGTTGCCCGCCCAGGTCATCGGCGAGCCGTGGATCCGGAGGGTGAACGACTCGGTCCCCTCCGGCCCGGGAGCAAGGACCCATCGCCCGGGCGTGCCGCCATACAGTGGTCCTCGGTTGGCGATTATCGCGACGCGAGAGTCGAACGTGCTGCTCCATTGCCGTGCTCGCCGACCAAACGGGGGCAGGTGCGCGTACGACGTATGGCCGATCGCCCCCGCCCCTCGGCGGCCCGACGACGGCAGGCCGGACATCCCCGCCTCCCCCGGCATCCCCGAAAGGCCCGGATCCCACACCGCCTTGGAGGGCGTCACGGCCAATGGCGGCTCGGTGAATACATACCCGCCGTCACGCCGGATCGCCGGGTTCGATTCCGCCACGCACACAAGCATCTCCGGCGTGATCAGGCCGTTGTACACCAGCATCGAGAGGATGTTCCCGGTGTTGTCCTTGCGCTGGAATGTCGAGTCGTTGATGGTGTGGTTGGCTCGGTCCAGCGCGCTGGGAAGCGGGAACGACCCGTCGTTGGCCTGCGACCACGTGACCATCGACTGGTGGATGTTGCGGACCTGCGCCCCGTCCTTGACCTGCCGGCTGGCCGCGCGCGCCTTGCCAAGCGCCGGGAGCAGGATCCCGATCAGCAGCGCGATGATCGCAATGACCACCAGCAACTCGATCAGCGTGAAAGCCCTCGGGCGAGCCCAGGAGATGGCGCGATTCATGGCCGATTCCTTTCGTCCGCGGCGTCAGGGCGTGCCGCGCGGTGCTTCCTCCCGCACTCCCGTGTCGCCCCCCCCGGGGGGGATCATCCGACAGCATTCCATACGCCCGGCGCGGCCGGGGGATCGAGTCGGCTTACGGGTCCGGTTCATTCACAAACGCAAGCCGCACGCGGGACTCACGCGGCCGATGGAATATCGGCCCTTGGCCGCCGGCGTCAGGAGGCCCCGGGCGGAAGATCAATCACCCCGGGATTTCGAACCGTGTCCATTTCTCGTCGGAGGCCGACGCCCGGACGGCGGTGAGTATGAACTCGACCCCCCGCGCCCCATCCACCACGTCCGGGTAGTCGAAAGGCCCCCCCAGGCCGATGCCGCCGACATCGGTTCGACCGGACAGGCGAGCCCGGATGGCCTCGCCGGCGCTCTGGTACACGTTGGCGAAGGCCTCGAAGAACGCCTCCGGGTGCCCCGCGGGCAGGCGAGTCGCCCCCGCCGCGGCCGGGCCGAGATAGCCGTTGCCGCGACGCAGGATGCGTTCAGGCTGACCATCGATCCGGTGGACAAGTTGGTTGGGCTCTTCCTGTCGCCACAGCAGTGACCCCTTCGTGCCGTAGACCCGCAGGCTCAGGTCGTTCTCATGGCCGACACACACCTGCGAGGCCGACAAGATCCCCCGGGCGCCCGGCTCGTCGTCGAGCACGTCCCCGCCCGCGCCCACGCACTCACGGCCATCGGCGTGGCAAAAACGCACAAGAAGGTTCGCGTCATCATCGAGCCGCCGCCCGGGGATAAACGACGTCAGGTCCGCGCAGATCGACTGGATTCCCAGGGACGTCACGTACGAGACGAGTTGCTCGGCGTGCGAACCGATGTCCCCGATCGCCCCCCCGGCCCCCGACCTGGCCGGATCGGTCCGCCAGTCGGCCTGCTTCTGGCCGGATTCCTCGATCTTTGACGCGAGCCACCCCTGGCTGTACTCGACGATCACCTTGCGGATCCGCCCGATCTCTCCGGCCGACACCATCTGCCTGGCCTGCTTCACCAGCGGATACCCGGAGTAGTTGTACGTGACCGCAAAGACCACCCCCGTCGATCTCACCACCTCGACCAGTTGCCTCGCGTGCTCGGACGTGGTCACCATCGGCTTGTCGCAGATCACGTTGATCCCCGCCGAGGCAAACGCATGCGCCACCGGGAAGTGGACGTGGTTGGGCGTCACGATCGAAACAAAGTCGATCCGGTCTCCTTCGGGGCGCTTTCGCTCCCCGTCGAGCATCGCCTCCCACGTCGGGTAGTTGCGGTCATCGGCAAGGCCCCAGTCGCGCCCGGACTCGATCGCCCGCTCGGGCGTGGACGACAGGCACCCGGCGACCAGCTCGACATTCCCATCGAGGCACGCGGCCGTTCGATGCACGCGGCCGATGAACGCCCCGCGCCCCCCCCCGACAATCCCCATGCGAAGAAGACGTGGCCTGGTCATGGATCGGGTCATAACCAGGGAGCATACCGCGCGGAGGTCAGTCCTTCAGGCCCGACCGCTGGCGAATCCACGAGGCGATCAGTTCAAGAGCCTCGGGCGAGAACGTCTCCTCGATCCGGGAGTACTCGCTGGGAGAGCCCGTTTCGCACCGCTGGAACAGATGGTTCAGCCCGGGGAGCGCGACGATCGTGACGTCCTGGTTGCCGCCGGCCCGCAGGGCCTTCTCGATCTCGGGCAGGTTCTGCTCGTGATGAACCTGGAGATCCACCATCCCGTTGATCGCCAGGACCGGGCATTTCACGCGAACCAGGTACTCGCGCGGGTCGAGGCGCAAAAAGCGGATGAACCACGGCGACATGACCTGGTCGATGTTCGAATTGGCGACGACATCGGCCCGGTGATCGACCTCCTCCGGTGAAAGGGTCAGGCCTTCGGGTGACGCCTGGATCTGCCGAACCGCCAAGGACTTGATCTGCCCGAGAATCTCCTGGCGCGTGCCCCCGTCGGTGATGGAGCGGTAGATCTCCACGCTGCCCCGGGCATCCTGGCGGGCCTCTTCCTCGGATTTGCCCATCGCCATGGCGATCAGCCGTCCCTGGACTTCGAGAATCTCCGCGCCGGGAACGCCCGTCCCCGCCAGAAGCACGATGAACGCGACGTCCTCGGACTGCGCGGCGCACATCGGCGCGACGATCCCCCCCTCGCTGTGGCCGGCCAGGCCGATGCGTCCGGCGTCGATCTCGGGCCGCTGCTTCAGATAGGCGATCGCCGCCAGCGCATCGGTCGCGAAATCGTCGCTGGTCGAGGCCGCGAAAGACCCGGTCGAGCCGCCGACGCCGCGGTCATCGTGCCGCAGCACGGCAATGCCGCGCCGGACCAGGTGATCCGACAGCACGAGAAATGGCTTGTGGCCCAGGATGCTCTCGTCGCGGTCCTGCGGGCCCGATCCGGAGATCAGCACCACCGCCGGGTGCGGGCCGGGGGTGCCTGGAATGGACAGCGTGCCCGCGAGCGTGACGCCCGCCGCGTCGTTGCGGAACGTCACGTCATGGCTCTCGTAAGGGAACGGCGGCCGGGGTTCCTGCGGGCGGCGCATCACCGCCGGGGTTTCTCCTTCGTCCAGCCGCCGGGCCGAGACCTTGAACTCCCCGCCCCCCTGGCGCAGCAAGCCGGCCGCCGTCCGGCCATCATCGGCCACCGTCAGGTCGAACCGGGCGTGCGTGGATTCGGGAGCACCCTCCATGCGGATCGTGAATCGCAGCCGCCCGTCGGCGGTCGAAACATCCGACAGCGGGACATCCATCGCTCCCTGCATCGGGATCGAGATCGTTCCCGAGTCGTCGCCCAGCAACACCGTGAACTCCAGCAGGATCCCGCCCGGCAGTTCGACCGACCCGGCCCAGGACACGGCCCCCGCGGCTCCCGCCGACGAGCCGAAGAGGCTCATGATCACAAACAGGATCGCGCCAATCACTCGCATGGGAAACTCCCGATTTGATGAAGCCATGGATCCGCCACGAGGGTGAAGCCGCCGGGCGTCGTCACGCGAACAATAGAGGCGTCGGCACCAAACCACGGCCGCTCGTTCCCATGATGATCTTCGTCCTCTATGCCGCGATCGTGTGGTATGCGGCCGCCCGCTGGCGTCGGACGTGGTGGGCGTTCTCGGCGGTGACCGCCGGCCTGCTCCTCATCATCGGTTTCATCCTCGCCCAGGGGTGGATTTCCCAGGCGATCGGGTTTCGCCTCGTCGGGGTCATGGTCAACGGACTGTTGTATCCGTTTGCCGCGCTCCTGGGCCTGGTCGGGTACTACATCGCCGTGATCCCAAGACCACCCGGCGAGGGAGCCCAGCATCCGTGCGAGCATTGCGGATACGACCTGGTCGGAATGGAAGAAACCGATCGGGGCGTCTGCCCTGAATGCGGAAAACCTTTCACGAACCGCTCACCGTCCGCCGGCGGGCCCCGCCCAGGGAACGCCTGAGGCCGATTCGCGGGACTGCCACTTCGGCAGGCACGCACGGGTACTGGCTCGTCTTTGCCTCTTGCGGGTCCGCCATTCGCGGCTGCCGAACAGGCCCAATGCACCCGGGGGCACGGCATCGGGGTTCCCGCGTTGACGACCTCGCTGGCACATCGGTTGCCTAGAGGGTCATGCGCGGTCGTTTCGTTCCCGCGATGTCGGTGTTGATATGGCTTGAACCAAACCAGATCCGAACGAGGCCGGCCGATCCACGAGCCCGGCGGTTGGGATCCAAGAGACACAACGGAGTTGGAAGACATGGCAGCCAAGGAACTCGCGTTCGACGTCGATGCTCGCCAGGCCCTGCTGGAAGGGGTTGAGAAACTTGCCCGGGCGGTGAAGGCAACACTTGGCCCACGAGGCCGCAACGCGGTCCTCGACAAGTCCTGGGGCGGACCGACCGTCACCAAGGATGGCGTGTCCGTGGCCGAGGAGATCGAACTCTCGGACAAGGCCCAGAACATGGGCGCCAAACTCGTCATGGAGGCGGCCAAAAAAACCTCCGACGACGCCGGGGACGGCACGACGACCGCCACGGTGCTCGCCGAGGCGATCTTCCGCGAAGGCCTCAAGCGCATCGCGGCGGGCGTTGACGCCAACGCCCTGATCCGGGGCATGAAATTGGCGGTCCAGACGGCCAGCGAGGCGATCGACTCGATGGCGACCAGGGTCAAGGGCAAGGCCGACATCCAGAACGTCGCGTCCATCAGCGCCAACAACGACCCCGAGGTCGGCAAGATCATGGCCGACGCGTTCGAGAAGGTGGGCAAGGACGGGGTCATCACCGTCGAGGAAGGCAAGAACATCGAGACCATCGTCGAGGTCGTCGAGGGGATGCAGTTCGACCGCGGGTTCCTCTCCCCCAACTTCGTGACCGATACCGAGACGATGCGCGTCGAACTCGACAAGTGCTTCGTCCTGGTTCACGAGGAGAAGATCGACAACATCCAGAAACTGGTTCCCCTGCTCGAGAAGGTCATGGGGACCAAGAAGCCGCTGCTGATCATCGCCGAGGACGTCGCCGGAGACGCCCTGGCCACGCTGGTCATCAACAAACTCCGCGGGACACTCCAGGTCTGCGCCGTCAAGGCCCCGGGGTACGGCGATCGCCGCAAGGCCATGCTCGAGGACCTCGCCGTGCTGACCGGGGCGACCGCGATCATGAAGGACCTGGGGATCGAACTCGACAAGGTCGAGATCAAGCACCTGGGCGTCGCCAAGAAAGTTGAGATCGATTCCGACAACACGACCATCATCGAAGGGGCCGGGGAGACCAAGGCTATCCAGTCCCGGATCGCGCAGATCCGCGACGAGATCGAGAAGACCACCAGCGATTACGACCGCGAGAAACTCCAGGAGCGACTGGCCAAACTCGCCGGCGGCGTGGCGCAGGTGAAAGTCGGCGCGGCTTCCGAGGCCGAGTTGAAAGAGAAAAAGGCCCGGATCGAGGATGCCCTGCACGCCACGCGCGCCGCCGTCGCCGAGGGGATCGTCCCCGGCGGGGGTGTCTCGTTCATCCGTGCCCGCAAGGCCGTCGCCGCCATGAAAGAGTACAAGGCCGTCCTGGGATCCCCAGGCAAGGGTGACGACAAGACCGCCGAGGAGGTCGGACAGCACCGATACGACACGGCCGCCGGACTGGATGTCGTGTACAAGGCCCTCTCGGTGCCGCTCCAGACCATCGCCGAGAACGCCGGAGTCAAGGGCACCGTCGTCGTCGCCAAAGTCGCCGAGCAGGACAAGGCCAATTACGGCTACAACGCCCTCACCGACGAGTACGGCGACCTGGTCCAGATGGGCGTCATCACTCCCGCCAAGGTTGACCGCATGGCCCTTCAGAACGCGGCGAGCGTCGCCACCATGCTCCTGGCCGCCGACTGCATCATCACCTCCAAGCCCGAGTCGAAGGAGCCCGCGGGGGCTGGACACGGCGGCGGCATGGGTGGAATGGGAGGCATGGGTGGAATGGGGGGCATGGGCGGAATGGGAGGCATGGGAGGGATGGGTTTCTAAGTCATGGCCTTGCGCGACCATGTGCCCACCGGCCATGGCGCTTGGTGCTTCCCACGCGATCCGACACCCAAGATTCGATTTATACCCGGAGCCTCATCGTGCCACGCCCATCCGACCTCTTCAAGCGAACCGGTACCGGCGGACCTTCGCCGATCCAGCCGCCCCTCAGCCCGTTCAACCTTTCCGAACCGTCGGGAACGATGCCGACGGGTCAGGTTGGCGACCCCGACCATGTCACCGGGCACCGGCCGGACAAAGCAAACCCAGGAGGAGGCGGCAAGTCGGGCCGAGCCCAGGGCGGAGCGGGCGGCTCTGGCGCACGGCCGAAAGTCTGATATCGGGTTCCCTCTTTCGAGGGACCGAACCCGGGCGAACCCGCCATGAAGCCGCATGATCGACCAGTATCTTCAACTCTTCCGCGACCTTCCCGCGTTCCTGGATGGCTTCATCCTCGACCATGGCAAGTGGGTCTACGCGCTGCTCTTTGCCATCATCTTCGCCGAGACGGGGCTGGTGATCATGCCGTTCCTGCCGGGGGACTCGCTGCTGTTCACGGTCGGGGCGATCGCGGCACGGGGATCGATGAACGTGTGGACGATCTCGATCACGCTGGTGATCGCGGGCGTGCTCGGGGATGCGGTGAACTACCACATCGGCAAGTACCTGGGCCCCCGGATCTTCCGCGGGGAGGCGACGACGGGGTTCGCGCGGCTCATCAACCGCAAGCACCTGGACCGGGCGCACGAGTTTTTCGAGAAATACGGCGGCAAGGCGGTGATCCTGGGCCGCTTCGTCCCGATCGTTCGCACATTCGTCCCGTTCGTCGCCGGCGCGGGGGCGATGAATTACGCACGGTTCGGGGTCTACAACGTCTCGGGCGCCATCCTGTGGGTGGGGGTCTGCGTGGGGGCGGGGTGGTACTTCGGGAACATCGAGTGGGTGAAAAAGAACTTCGAGGCGGTGGTGATCGGGATCATCATCGTCAGCCTGATTCCTCTTGGGGTGGAGTACATCAACCAGCGTCTCGCGGCTCGGAAGGTGGTCACGCCCGCCGCGGGCGATCCTCGCTCACCGTGACGAATCGGAACACGCACCACGGGGCCGGCCGCCGGGCCATTCCCCACACGCACGAACGGGCCATCCGGCCCGCCTGAAACTGGAGAAAACGTCATGTCCGTCAAGCCATTGGAAGACCGCGTCCTCGTCAAGCCCGCCGAGGCCGAGACCAAGACCGCCTCGGGGATCTACCTGCCCGAAACCGTGAAGGAAAAGCCCGTCCGCGGGACGATCGTGGCAACCGGGCCTGGAAAACTGATGGAGAACGGCAAGCGGGCGCAGATGTCGGTCCGCAAGGGGGACACCGTGGTGTACGGGAAGTACTCCGGGACCGAGGTCGAGATCAAGGGCGTCAAGCACCTGATCATCCGCGAGTCGGAACTCCTGGGCGTGATCGAGGGCTGAGGCGGGTGGTCCCCGGCGTACCGCCCCGCCGGCGGAGCAACGGGGTTCAACGCCCGCGAACGGATCGCCCGCATCGGGGCCGCCCGGGTTCGGATCGTCCATTTTTCTGAGATACGCGGCCAGCGGATTCAACCGACCAATGGCCCAACACGAGGTGCAAGCACATGTCCACGAAGCAACTGATGTTCAACGACGCCGCCCTGGTCGAGATGAAAAAGGGCGTTGACCGGCTCGCCGACGCGGTCAAATGCACGATGGGCCCATCGGGTCGCCACGTCATCATCGAGAAGTCCTACGGCAGCCCCCACGTGACCAAGGACGGGGTCTCGGTGGCAAAGGAAGTGACCCTGCCCGAGCCGTTCCAGTCCATGGGCGCCAAGATGGTCAACGAGGTCGCCCGCAAGACGGCCGACAAGGCCGGCGACGGGACCACCGCCGCGACGGTGCTGGCGCAGGCGATCTTCACCGAGGGCCTGCGGCACGTCGCCGCCGGGGCCAACCCCGTGCAGTTGCAACGCGGCATCAACACCGCCGCCGAGGCCGCCGCCGCCGCGATCGACGCCTTCTCCGTCAAGTGCAAGGGCCGGGAGGATTTCAAGAAGATCGCCACGGTCTCCGCCAACCACAACGAGGTCGTCGGGGACCTCATCGCCGAGGCGATCTCGAAGGTCGGCGCCGACGGCGTCGTCGAGGTCGAGGACGGCAAGACCGCCGAGACCACCCTCGATTACGTCGAGGGCATGCAGTTCGACAAGGGGTACCTCTCGCCCTACTTCATGACCGATCCCAAGACCGCCGAGTGCGTCTTCGAGGACGCCTCCATCCTGATCTACGAGAAGAAGATCTCCAACCTCGTCGACCTGCTGCCGCTGCTGAACAAGGTCGTCGTGACGGGCAAGCCCCTGCTGATCATCGCCGAAGAGGTCGAGAACGAGGCGCTGGCGACGCTGGTGGTCAACCGGCTTCGCGGCACGCTCAAGATCTGCGCGGTCAAGGCTCCGGGCTTTGGCGACCGCCGCAAGGCCATGCTGGGCGACATCGCGGCCCTGACGGGCGGGACGTACTTCGCCGAGGACCTCGGGCGTTCGCTCGAGTCGATCGAGGTGGCCGAACTGGGCCGGGCCAAGAAGATCATCGTGACCAAGGACGACACGACGATCATCGAGGGAGCCGGCAAGAAGGCGGATATCACCGCCCGGGCCGACCAGATCAAGGCCCAATGGGAACGCTCCACCAGCGATTACGACCGGGAGAAACTCATGGAGCGGCTTGCGAAACTGACCAGCGGCGTGGCGATGATCCACGTCGGTGGAGCGACCGAGGTCGCCATGAAGGCCACCAAGGACCTGGTCGACGACGCCCTGCACGCGACGCGCGCCGCGGCCAAGGAGGGGTACGTCCCCGGCGGCGGCGTCGCGCTGCTGCGGACCCAGCCGGCGATCCTCGCGGCCCAGAAGAAGGCACGCGGCGACGAGAAGCAGGGCTTCGACATTGTCCACAGGGCGGTCGAGGCCTGCGTCCGTCAGATCGCCCAGAACGCCGGGCATGACGGTGACCTGGTCGTCGAGAAGATCCGCGAAAGCAAGTCGGACACCTTCGGCTTCAACGCCGCGAGCGGGGAGTACGGGGACATCGTCAAGATGGGCATCATCGACCCCGCGCTGGTCGCCAAGACCGCGCTGATCAACGCGGCAAGCGTCGCGGGCCTCATGCTCACCACCGATGTCCTGATCACCGAACTCAAGGAGGAAGCCAGGCCCGCCGCCGGGGCCGCTTCCTGAGTCGATCAAGCGGTCCCGACGCGGGAGAATCCCCGGGGCCAATCCGGCACGCGTGGCGAGCCCGCGAACCACCGTTCGCGGGTTTCCCTTTGAAGTCCAGGAACCAAAGATGGTCTTCCGGATGGCGTGTTTCTTTCGAACTCTCCCGGGCGAGCGGTTCGTCCGAATCACGCGACCGGCCCGGCCGGCATGGGTCCGGCCTCCCCGGCCGCCGCCGCGTATTGTGCGAGCCACGCTGGTGATTTCTTCCTGAATCAGCCATGCCCACCACCCGCGACTACTACGAGATCCTCTCGATCGAGAAGACCGCCGACGGCGAGGAGATCAAGCGCGCGTACCGCCGCCTGGCGATGAAGTACCACCCCGACCGCAATCCAGGGGACACCGAGGCCGAAGCCCGCTTCAAGGAGGCGGCCGAGGCCTACGAGGTCCTCTCCGACCAGACCAAGCGCCGGATCTACGACCAGTACGGCCACGAGGGCCTGCGCGGCCGCGGGGGGCCCGCCACGCACGACTTCTCCCGGATGGACGTCTCGGACATCTTCTCGATGTTCAACGACATCTTCGCCGGTGGCGGATTCAACGGGCAGGGCCGGGCTCGCGGCGGTCCGGCACGCGGATACGACCTGGAGACCGAGGTCGAGATCGACCTGGCCGAGGTTCTCACGGGCTGCGAGCGTGACGTCGAGTTCACGCGCATGGACGTGTGCGAGGCCTGCACGGGATCGGGCGCCAAGCCCGGATCCAAGCCCGTCAAGTGCGGCACGTGCGGGGGGCACGGAAAGGTCCAGCAGACGGGCCTGGGCGGCATGTTCCGCATGGTGACAACCTGCCCGCACTGCGGGGGGCGGGGCTCGACCATCAAGGATCACTGCGAGACCTGCCGTGGCAAGGGGCGGGTCCCCAAGCCCCGAAAACTCACGGTCAAGATCCCGCCGGGAATCCAGGACGGCCAGGCCGTGCGGGTCCAGGGCGAGGGCGAACCGTCACCGGATGGCTCGGGGAGCGGTGTGCGGGGCGACCTCCACGTGGTCATCCGGGTCGGCGAGCACGACCTCTACAAGCGTCAAGGCGACCACCTGATCATGGAAATGCCCGTCACATTCACGCAGGCCTCGCTTGGCGCGAAGGTCGATGTGCCGACCCTTGACGGCAAGGCGGAACTGACCATCACGCGGGGCACGCAGCACGGGCACGTCTTCAAGGTTCAGGACAAGGGGCTTCCCAACCTGCGTTCCGGGCGGCGGGGGGACCTCCACGTCGTCGTCCGCCTCGAGATCCCCAAGAAGATGACCTCCCGGCAGGAAAAACTCCTCCGCGAGTTCGCCGAAACCGAGCACCAGGCCGTCCTGCCGGAAAGCCAGGGGTTCTGGAAGAAGATCCAGGACATCTTCGGAACCTGATCGACCCGAGAGCCGGAGAGCCGCCCGAGCAAAGAGCCACCCATGACCGCCGACTCATCCACTTCACCGATCAACCAGGCCGACCCCAACTCGTTCGAGCGACTGGCAAGCCGCGCCGCCGAACTCGAGCAGCAGTTTGCCGATGCCCAGGCCAAGTACCTCCGCTCGCTGGCCGACTTCCAGAATTTCCAGCGCCGCGCCCTGCTCAACGAGCAGGAAGCACGGCTGCAGGGACGAGGTCAGGTCGTCCAGAGCCTGCTTGGCGTGCTGGACAACTTCGACCTGGCGCTGAACGTCGACACGATGACCGCCACCGCCGAGCAGGTCGTCAAGGGTGTTCGCGTGATCCGGGAGGAACTGCTGCGCATCCTCCAGTCGCACGGCGTGAACCTGCTGAGCCCCGAGCAGGGAGACGAGTTCGACCCGATGGTCCACCAGGCGGTGGTCCAGCAGGAAGACGACTCGGTCCCCCCCGGGAGGATCGTCGCGACGCTTCAGCCCGGGTACACGCTTTGCACGTCACTTCCGGGAGAGCCGCGACAGGAGCGGGTGATCCGGCCGGCGATGGTCGCGGTCAGGCCCGCCTGAACGATCCATGGAGTCGCGATCGCCCCCGCGGTCGCGGCCTGTGAGCCACGAAGGTAAACCCCTATGCCGACGTACGAGTACCGCTGCGGAAAATGCTCACACCAGTTCGAGGTGTTCCAGTCCATGACCGCCCCGGCCAAACGGACCTGCCCCTCGTGCGGCCGGGCCGCCCTGGAACGCCTCATCGGCACCGGCGCGGCGATCGTCTTCAAGGGATCGGGCTTCTACCAGACGGACTACCGCTCCGATTCGTACAAGAAAGCCGCGGAGGCGGACAAGCCCGCCTCCACGGGCGACGGCGGATCGCCTTCGGCACCGGCGGCTTCCTCCCCATCCCCCACCGCCAGCGCCGGAGAAGGGGCCGCGCCGCCGGCGTCCGGCCGACCGAAGGACCCGGAGACTCGCTCTTCCGTCTCCAGGAAAGTCTCTCCCGGGGCGGCGCCCATCCCGGCGAGCAAATCCCCGGCGAGCAAATCGGCTTCTCCGGCGAGGCCAAAGCCCGCCGCGGCAAAGAAGAAATCCCCGCCACGTTCCGCCGTTCGCTCACCCGCCAAGCGCCGCGCCGGCCGGTGAGTGCTTCGCTCCGACATCGGCCGCTTGTTCCCTCGCGATGTTCCCGGAAGAGCCATGCTTTACCACGGCATTGATATCACGCCGGTGGCACGCGTGCGGGAGATGCTCGACCGCCACGGCGATTCGTTCCGAGAAAAATGCTTCACCGCCGCGGAGGCCACGCATTGCGACGCGGGGGGACGCACCGCCGAGCACTACGCGGGCCGGTTCGCCGCGAAGGAGGCCGTCCTCAAGGCCCTGGGCACGGGCTGGTCGGGTGGCATCGCCTGGACGGACGTGGAGATCCTGGCGCTACCCGGTGGGGAACCACGCGTCGCCCTCCACGGGAAGGCCGCCCAGGCGGCGATGGCGCGTGGAATCACCGCCTGGGCGATCTCGATTTCGCACACCGACGAACTGGCGATCGCATCGGTCATCGGCACGGCGTGATGGGGATAAGCCCCCCGCCCGGCGGTGAATCACGCCTTGGGCGGGATCTCGATCCACTTGGCTTCGGTGTGCCGGACGACCGCCCCGGTGGTCTGGTAAATGATCTGCTCGGCGATGTTCGTGCAGTGGTCGGCGATCAGTTCGCACTGGCTGGCGACTTCGTGGAGTTGGAAAGCAACGTCCAGGGCCATCGCGCCCCTGGCGATGCGTTCTTCCGAGTCCCGGAGCACGGCGTCCTTGAAAGCCGTGACCGCGTGCTGGCTTTGCAGGACGATCTTCGCCAGGACGGGGTCGAGTTTGGCGAAACTGGTCGTGCTGTCCCGGAGAATCCCCACCGCGCTGTTGGCCATCACTCGGAGCGTGTCGGGGAACGTCGCCCCGATGGCCTTGACGTGCCCGACGAGTTGCGCCACCTCGACGCCCGCGTCGGCGATGCGCTCCAGTTCGTTGTTGATCTTCACGAGGGT
Source organism: Phycisphaeraceae bacterium (assembly GCA_019636515.1). Taxonomy (GTDB): domain Bacteria; phylum Planctomycetota; class Phycisphaerae; order Phycisphaerales; family UBA1924; genus JAEUJB01. The sequence continues at coordinate 239,272 of JAHBXI010000001.1, forward strand.
CAGGACCGACCGCAACTGCGCCGGGTCGAGCGCGGCCCCCTGCCGGGTCGCGTCGGTCAGAAGATTCACGCAGTCGCGCTCGATCGCCACGTCCAGGCGGTCCACCTCGTCGTCGAGGGCGACCGCCTCGACCGCCGCCGCCGAATCTCGCCTGAAGAACGCCGAGAACGCGGCTTCGAGCAAGGCCTGCACGCGGCGACCCTGGGCGACCAGGTCGCTCCGCAGGGCCTCGATGCGGTCGGTGAATCCTTGAGGCGATTGTGGCATGGCAGGGGTCCGTCGGCCGACCCAGAACAATACGCCCCGCGACACACGGGAGATGACTCTGGGGTGGCATCACCCGCGTTCCATCCATATCGGCCACGAGAGCGTCGCCCCGCACCGCCGGTCGCGAATTGGAGCGTGTTCAAGACCGCCCGCGGCGGGCGAACGTTCGCCGGACCTATCGTCTTCACCCACCCGCCGCCGCCATCTCGGGCGGTTTGCCAGGAGAGCCTCATGTTCGAGATCCAGTCGCTCCACGCCCGTCAGATCCTTGATTCGCGCGGCAATCCCACCCTCGAAGTCGATTGCGTCCTGGAAGATGGCTCGCTGGGCCGGGCCGCGGTGCCTTCCGGCGCCTCCACGGGCGAGAACGAGGCCGTTGAATTGCGCGACGGGGACGCCTCGAGATACATGGGCAAGGGCGTCGCCAACGCCGTCGCCAACGTCAACCTGCGGCTGGCGCCCGACCTCGTCGGCATGGACGCCCGTGAGCAGGAGTCCATCGACCGCCGCATGCTCGAACTCGACGCCTCCGCCAACAAGGCGCAACTGGGCGCCAACGCGATCCTGGGCGTCTCCATGGCCGTGGCCAAGGCCGCCGCCGAGGCCGCCGGGCTGCCCCTGTACCGCTACCTCGGCGGATCGGGCGCCAAGACGCTCCCCGTGCCGATGTTCAACGTCCTCAACGGCGGCAAGCACGCCGACAACACCGTTGACTTCCAGGAGTTCATGATCCAGCCGTGGGGGTTCGATTCCTTCCCCGAGGCCCTGCGCGCCGGCGTCGAGATCTACCACTCCCTCAAAAAGGTCCTCCACGCCCGCGGGCTTTCCACCGCCGTCGGAGACGAAGGCGGCTTTGCCCCCAATCTCAGGTCAAACGAGGAGGCCCTCACGCTCCTCGAAGAGGCCACCGCCAGGGCCGGGTACGCCTGGGGAGAGCAGATCTTCGTGGCCCTCGACCCCGCCACCAGCGAATGCTGGAACGAGGCACAGAAGGCGGGCAAGAAGGGCTACCTCATGTTCAAGAGCACCAAGGAAGTCCTGTCCACCGACGACATGATCTCCATGTGGGCCTCCTGGTGCGAGAAATACCCCATCCGGAGTCTGGAAGATGGCCTCGCGGAAAACGACTGGACCGGCTGGGCCAGTCTCACGTCTCGCCTGGGCGAAAAAGTCCAACTCGTCGGCGACGACCTGTTCGTGACCAACCCCGCGTTCCTCCGGCGTGGGCTGAGCGAGCGGTGCGCCAACGCCATCCTCGTCAAGGTCAACCAGATCGGAACACTCAGCGAGACCTTCGACGCCGTCAACCTCGCCACCCGCAGCCGTTACGCCGCGGTCCTCTCCCACCGCTCGGGAGAGACCGAAGACTCCACGATCGCCGACATCGCCGTCGCCACCAACTGCGGCCAGATCAAGACCGGCGCTCCGTGCCGGTCGGACCGCAACGCCAAGTACAACCAACTCATCCGGATCGCCGAGGAACTCGGGGAAAGCGCGATCTACGGCGGGTCCATGTGGTGGCGGGGCTGAGTCCGAGCGGCTCTTGCCCTGGAGAAATCCCGGCGATACCCTTGTACCACTCGGGCCGCTCGGACGGCCTTGCACGTGGGGGGTTGCTTTTCTTCGGGGGTTCCTCATGCCGCTGCCGCCGCCGGTCATCGTCGTCCCGGGCATCACCGCGTCCTATCTGAACGACGAGTACCCCGTGACTCCCGAGGTGGTCTGGTCGGTCGTGACCAGACGCTTCGAACGCATCCGGCTGCATCCCGACAAGGCGCCGCGACAGGCCCGTCCGTGCTACGAGGCCAACCAGCCGGCGCGCATCGTGCCGGGCCAGGTCTTCGAGATCGCGTACAAGGAACTGATCGCCGAACTGCGGCACAACCTGTCGCGCCGAGAGGACGAGCCGGTCCCGGTCTACCAGTTCTCGTACGACTGGCGAATGCCCCTGAACTCGATCCAGGACACCCTCGCCGACTTCGTCAACGAGGTCATCGACCGGACCTGCCTCATGCGGCACTACGCCGAGGATGGATACGCCGCCACGCCGAAGGTGAACCTGCTCGGGCACTCGATGGGCGGGCTGGTGATCGCCGGGTACCTGGCGAGCCACGCCGGGGACGCGGCGGGCAGGATCAAGGACGTCTGCACGCTCGCCACTCCTTTCCGCGGATCGTTCGAGGCGATCGTGAAGATGCTCACCGGGACGGCCGACCTGGGGGGCGGCTCCCCGTCTTCACGGGAGCGCGAGGCGGCCCGCGTCATGCCGAGCCTGTACCACCTCCTCCCTTCCATCAAGGGACGCGGCTGGATCGACATCGACCCTGACCTGGGCGATTCGATCTTTCAGCCCGAGGTCTGGCAGGCAAGCATCCTCGATACCATCCGGGAGTACGTCCGCCTGTACGCGGTTGAACCGGGGAACAAGGCCCGCCGCTCGGAGCAGGCCGACCGGCTCATCGCCGGCCTGCTCAAGGCGGCCGACAGCCACCGGAAGACAATCGAAAAACTGGACCTCGCGGCGGTCGGGCTCAAGCCCGAAAACTGGCTCGCCGTCGTGGGGATCGGGTCAAGGACAAGGGTGAGGATGGCGATCAGGAAGGACCGTTCGGGCAAGCCCGAGTTTGTCCTGACCTCCGATGACCGCCTCAACCACTTCGACCCCAAGGCGCCCGAGGCCAAGGACGGGGCCATGTCGGGAGACGGGACGGTCCCTTTCGAGGGGGCCGTCCCGGGGTTCCTCGCACGCGAGCATCTTGTGTGCGTCACCCCCGCGGACTATGGCTACTGGGAGTGGCAGGACCGGGCAACAACACAGGTCGGCGGATTCCACGGGATCCTGCCGAACATGAACCTCATCCACCGCCTGATCATCCGTCACTTCACCAAGTCCCCCGACCCGCACAAGAACACGTGGGGATTGTCGGCGCCGGGGGTTGCGAAGGCGGACTGGAAGCCGCCGATGTCCCTGCGTCACGGCAAGCCGTGAAATCCTCGCGGGGTGGCGCTCCACGGCTCCCCGGTGCGGCCCGTGGCTTGTCGTGGATTCGAACTTGCTTCCTACCCTCCCCTCGGGTCGGGAATGGCGGAGATCGAGCCCCTTCCGAATTCGTGGGGCCTGTGACGAGCCCGCCATGCCCGGCTCCCACACGGCCGTTTCGCCATCCATACGGAGCGCACGATGCCCTGCCGCCTGCTTCTTGCGATCATCCTGGCCACCATCGCATCCCCGGCCCGCGCCCAGAACCCCATCCAGTGGATGGGCAACAGCAAGGCCGCCGTCAACCGCGCGGCCGAGCACTCGATGCCGCTGTTGTTCTGGGTCACCGAGAAGGAAGATGCCCTCGACGACGACGACCTGCGCGACGCCCAATCGCGAGCCTTCCGAGATCCGGCCGTGTCAGCGCTCGCACAGAGGCGGTTTGTTCCCGTGCGAGTCAGCCGCGGCAACAGCCGCGTCGTCGAGGAGGCCCAGAAACTCGGCCTGCCGACCGACTTTGGCCTGTACATCGCGATCATCTCCCCCGAGGGAAAACTGATCCGCAGAATCAGCCCGGGCGACGTGGCCGATGCGCAGGCCCTGGCGACGTCGATGGTCGAAGCGCTGCACACGTACCTCAACGACCTGTACGACTCGAAACTCCGGCCGGTCATCACATCGTCCGAATCGTCCAAGGCCGACGTGCGCGACGCCGTCCAGACCGTCTGGCGCCTGGGCATTCTCAGCGCCGACAAGGACTGCATCGCGCTGCTCGAGCGCGGCGACCTGACCCCGACCGAGCACGCCCGCCTATGCACGATGCTGGGCGCGATGGCGACACCGGCCTGCATCGAGGAACTGCTCGGCCGAGCCGCCGCGGGCGACGAGGCGGCGGCGAACGCGCTCAACCAGGCCGAGGCCGGCGCGCTCGAGACCCTCCTGAAGGAACTTCCACCGGAGCATCGCCCGCCCGAACCCCGCCAGGTCGTGGCCTACCGCGCCGCCTGCCGGATCTCGCACACCAGCGCCAAGCCCGATTCTTTCTGGCCAGAGGCCCAGCCCGGCCAGCGCCGGGCCGCCCTCGAGAGCCTCCGCCGCCGCGCCGAGCCGATTCTTGACTTCTGGAACCACAATACCGGTCGCTGGCGGTAATCGATATCGGACGCGGGCCATCGCCGGGCCGTGAATCAAGCCCCGTGGCTTGGCGGCCGGGCCATCAACTCTCACGCCGATGCGGTTGATGCGCGACGGCGCATTGGTACCATGTACTCATCTCCGCTCGCGCTCCGCGAGCGCCGCTTTCGAAGGAACCCACACATGAGCCGTGTTCCCGTCGTCTGCACGATCATTGCTTCGACCGCGATCCTGCTGGCTTCCGCGATACTTACCGCCGGACCGCTCGACCCGCCGGCGGGTCCCATCGCCCCCACGTACAAGACGCTCGGCGAGATCGAGCCCCGGACGGCGATCAACGCGGCCAACACGCCCGGGAATTCCTCCGCGGTGTACGTCATCAGCCAGCCGGGGTCGTATTACCTGACCGGCGACGTGGTGAACACGACGACCCGCCACTCGATCCTGATCTCGGCGGATCACGTGACCATCGACCTGAACGGGTTTGCCATACGCGGCAACTTCTCGAACATCAGCGGCATTGCCGTCAGCGGTTCTCGCACGAACCTGGCGATCCGAAACGGGACCATCCAGGGTCACGGGAGTCACGGGATCAACCTCTTGAACGCATCGGTCGTCCTCATCAGCGACATCCGCGCCACGGGAAATGCCCTTGCCGGCGTCACACCGGGAAAGAAGGCGGTGCTGACCAACGTCGTGTGTTCCGGCGGGGCCTTTGGCTTCTTCCTGGAGTCCGCCCAGGAGTGCATCCTGACCAACTGCATCGCCTCGGAAACGACATCGGGCGGCTTTGTCGAAGGCTCCGGGCGGATCTCGTTTTTCGACTGCATCGCTTCGAACACCGGCGGCAGCGGCTTCGTCTTGCCTGCTCAGAGCCAGGCTCGCGGGTGTACCTCGACGAACAACTCAGGCTACGGATTCGACGTCACGGGGAGCCGCGCCACCATGCAGGACTGCATCGCCGAGTCGAATCTGCTTGGCGGCTACAACGTCCAGTTCCCGGGCGCCCGGATGACCCGGTGCTCGGCCGGTCAGAACGGCAACGGCACGACCAAGTACAGCGGGTTTAACATCAACGCCCAGAACGCCGAACTCGACCAGTGCGTCGCGCTCGGCAACGGCCTGGCCGGGTACGCATTCGGCGCCGTGAAGGCGACCATGCGGGACTGCCTCGCGTTCGGCAACTTCGGAAGGGGCATCCAGGCCACGCAGGCCTCGGCCACCCTGCGCGTCTTTGGTTCGAGGTTCGATAACAATTCCATCGGAGCGGAGGTCGGCTCCAACTCCATCTTCGAGCAATGCGCCTTCGCCGGCAACACCACGGGGGGGATCCAGGTCAACGGCAACGGCAACGCGATCATCCGCGGGTGCCAGTTTTCCTCCAACGGGGGAACGGGCATGGCCATCGGCAACGGGACCGTCGTGGAAGACTGCGTGGTCACCGGCACCGTCGGCAGCGGCATCACCGGCGGAACACTCAACATCATCCGCCGCTCCACCTTCGACACCAACGGCACCGCCGCCGGGAACAACCACCCGCACATCTTGCTGAACGGCGCCGGCAACCTCATCGAGGACAACTATTTCTTCAACGGCGACTCGGCCATCGCCATCACCTTCGCCGGAGGGTCCATCGTCCGTCGGAACATCGGCAACGGCACCGCCAACAACTACGGCGCCATCGTCTCGGGAAACCGCGTCGCCAACATCAATACCTCCGCCACGCTCGTCTCCACCAATCCCAACGATAATTTCAGTTACTGACCCTTCGCGGCCGCTCCGCGGCACCAGGATTCAAGCACCCGGACCCCGGGTCGCGTTCGCGGGATGATCGGGCATCCCCCGCCGCCGTGAGCATGCGATCTCCCAGGAGGCCGACGTGGCCAACACGGGACGACTGACGGCTCTGCTCGCCGCCGCCCGCGGCAACGACAACCCCGTCGAACGCGACCGCGCCTTCGAGGAACTCCTCCGCCTCCTCATGATCTTCGTGCGGGTCGGCATGGGAGAATCGCTCCGCCGGCACCGTGACTCGGTCGATCTCTGCCAATCGGTCGCACGCTCGTTTGTCGGAGACCTCCGGGAAGGACGCCTCGAGTTCCCTACCGAGGCCGCCCTGGTCGCGTACCTGCAGCGCGTCGTGCGGACCAAACTCGCCCAGGCCGCCCGCCATGACAACGCCGCCAAACGCGGAGGCGGGATCGTGCTCGAACACGCCCGGAACGGCCCCGATGCCCTCCCCTCCCAGGTCCCCACCGCAAGCATGGACGCCGTGGGCGGAGAATCGGCCCGCCGCTGGCTCGACGCCTTGTCACCCGATGAACGTGATCTCATCCGCCTTCGACAGGCGGGCCTTGCATGGGACCAGATCGGGCATCGCCTGGGCAAAAGCCCCGAATCACTCCGGCAGACCTGGAGCCGCCTCCAGCGACGATTCGAACACGACGCCGGATGATCCAACTCCATCGGCATCACCCAGGTTCGATCACGCCCCGCGCTGCTCCTCGCTGGCTCGACGCAGGGTGGCCTTCTCCCGCGTTGTCAGGCCCGCCAGGCCCTGGGCACGGAGTTTATCCAGGATCCGGTCAACCTCCTGGCGCGACGGGGGCGCCCTGCCGGTCAGACGGGCCAGAAACCCGGAAGTGCCGCCGCGCCGACCCCCGCGGGCAACGCCCGCGCGGCCCGTTCGGCGCGAATCCGTGAACACGTCGAAGAAATCCGACAGGAGGTGGGCGTTGCGTATGAAAAAGAACCCCGCCAGCGCCCCGCCCAGGTGCGCGGCTTCTCCGCCCGCGTTGGACGTCCCGATCAAGAGAGAAAAAAGCGCCAGCCCGACGTACGCGTACGCGAACGTCTTCATGCGCAGGGAAATCGGCGGAAAGATCAAACTGACGACCGAGTTGGGGGAGATGTACGCCGCCGCCACGATGACCCCGAAGACCCCCGCCGAAGCCCCGATCAGCGGCGTACGGGAGAACGCCGTCGAACTGTCCGGCCCGTACAGCAGGCCGGGAATCCCGTGCAGGCCCATCGCCCCCGCCGCCGTGCCCAGCAGGTTGAGCGCCAGGTAGAACAACCCCCCGAAGATCCCGCAGACCAGGTAAAACGCCGCGTATTTCTTGAAGCCCAGACGACGCTCGACCAGGCCGCCGAACACGTACAGGCCGAGCATGTTGAAGAACAGGTGCATGATGTTGGCATGAAGAAACTGGAACGTCAGCACGCGCCAGAACTCCAGGTGCCGAGGGTCGATCACGTAGAACGTCGAGAAGTGCCCGTACTCAAGGATCCACGTCCCGATCGACCGCGAGGCCGAAGGCCCGCGCGGACGCGTGAACTCCTGCACCACGAAGATCAGCGAGTTCACGATGATCAACCACGTGTTGAACGAAACAAGATGAAGCCCGCCCGCCCCCCGGTGGGCGCTTGCCTCGCCGTCGTATCGTCTGTCGGCCATGCCCATGGTCTGTTCTCGCGTCGTCCATCGTACCCGGTGATCGCCCCCCGGCCACGCCCGTGAACTCCTTCACCAAAGCCGCCGTCACGGCGCCGGGGGAAGAAGCCCTCGCCTCGAAGCCCACAGCACGACCAGCATGGTCTTCGCGTCAATGATCTCCCCGCGGTCGAGCATCGCCCACAACGCCCCCACCGGCGTCGGGTGGACGGTAATCGACTCATCGTCCTCGAGTTCCTGCCGCTGGGGCACCAGATCGCGGGCCACAAACGCCCACATGCGCTCGTCCGACAGTCCCGGAGAGGGATGGAACGATCCCAGGCAGGTCATCGTCCCGGGGCGGAATCCCGATTCCTCGGCGGTCTCCCGCGCGGCGGCGGCTTCGGGCGGCTCCCCGGGTCCGAGCGTGCCCGCGGGAAGTTCCAGAAGATCCGTTCCAGACGCGACGCGATGGTTGCGGATCAGAACCACCGACGCCGAATCCGCGGACGGATCTCCCAGGATCGGCAGCACGACCACCGAGCCGGGGTGCCGGATCACCTCACGCACGACTTGCGAGCCCGACGCCCCGGCGTAGCGGACCTGCTCATAGTCAAAGCGAGAGCCTCGGTGCAGGGTGATGCGCTGCGCGGTCTTGCCGCCGGGGTGGGTAGGATTGTCCGGCCAGTTCATCGACACAAGGGTATTCTCGCGATGCACCGACAGGACCACGCGCCGACGGCGGACCTCCCCTCGAAACCGACCCCGCTTATCCGCCTCATCGATGTGGACAAGTCCTTCGGTCCTCAGAAGGTCCTCGACTCGTTCAACCTCGATATCCATCCCTTCGAGACCACGGTGGTCCTGGGCCCGTCGGGAACGGGCAAGTCCGTCATGCTCAAGCACATCGTCGGCCTGCTGCGGCCCGACCGGGGAGAGGTCCGGTTCGACGGCCGGCGCATCGACCTGCTCAACGAGCGGGAACTCAAGTCCGTCCGCCTCCAGGTCGGCCTGCTGTTCCAGATGGGTGCGCTGTTCGACTCCATGACCGTTCAGGAGAACCTTGAGTTCCCGATGATCGAGCACACGGCATGCACCGCCTCGGAACGCCGGGACCGGGCCACCGTCGCGCTCGACATGGTCGACCTGTCCGGCGTCCAGGACAAACTCCCCTCGCAACTCTCCGGAGGGCAGAAAAAACGCGTCGCCCTGGCACGCGCCATCGTCCTCCAGCCCAGAGTGGTCCTCTACGACGAGCCCACCACCGGGCTCGACCCCATCCGGGCCGACGGCATCAACGAACTCATCCTCAAACTCAAGCGAAAACTCCGCGTCACCAGCGTCGTCGTGACCCACGACCTGGTCTCCGCCCGAAAGGTCGCCGACCGCGTTGTCATGCTCCTGGGGGGACGCGTCATCGCCGACGGGACCTACGACCAACTCGAAAAGAGCGCGGATTCCCACGTTCAGCACTTCCTCCGAGGGCAATACAATCGCGAGGAGGATACCGCCACCGAATCCCTCTCGGTGGCGCAAAAACCCCCGCTCTCGGAAGCCGTCCAGTGATCCGCAGGCACCGACCGGAAGGAACACGATGCAAGGAGCATCCCGCGATTTTCTCACCGGCCTGGTGGCCCTGGCAGGCCTGCTCGGGCTGGCCGCCCTGCTGTTCATCTTCGGCGAGGTGCGCAACGTCTTCGCCTCCACCTACGAATTTCAACTCCGCGTCGACCACGCCGCCGGACTGAGGCCGACCTCCGACGTCGCCCTCCAGGGCGTCCGCATCGGCACCGTCGTGTGGATCGCCAACGCCCCCGACGATCCCAACCACGGCGTCGACATCCGAGTCAAGGTGCGCGGCGACGCCAGGATCCCACGAGAATTCACCCTCTACCTCGACAAGGGATTTGTCGGAGACGCCGTGCTCGACCTGCAGGTCCTCCCGGGAGCAACGATCGACGATTCGAAGGTCATACGACACAACGAGGTGCTCCCGGGAACCAGGACCGTGGACAGCCTCTTCCGGCGAGTCGAGATCGCCATGGCCGAGCCGCTCGAACGCATCGGGCAGGCCGCCGAACGTGTCGCCAAACTCAGCGAGGACGCCGCCGACCTCTTCGAGCCGCGGACCCTCGCCGACGTTCACGCCGGCAAGCCCGCCAACCTCAGCAGCACCTTTGAACGGGTCGATCAAGTCCTCGCCAACGCCAACCGCTGGCTCGGAGATGAGGCCCTCCACGGAGATGCCCGGGCCATCGCCGCCTCGGCACGAGATGCCATCACCGAGGTGCGAGCCACCGCTTCATCGCTCCGTGACACGGCCGAGTCAATCCGGCACGCCTCCGATTCCGCACGGGGCCAGATCGAGACCCAGGGCGCCAGGATCGCCGAGTCGGCCGACCGCATCACCGCGGCGATCACCCAGACGCTCGGCCGCATCGATCAGACCGCCGGTGAGATCCAGAAAATCGCCACCGGCATCAACGCCGGCGAGGGGACCATCGGTCAACTCACCAAGAACCCCGACCTCTACAACTCCGTGCGAGACGCCGCCGTCCGCCTCGACCGGGCGATCAACGAACTCCAGATGCTCCTTGAGAAACTCAAGGATGAGGGGATCCCCATCTCGTTTTGATCGAGCGCCGCCCTCCCAAGACCACCACCCCCCAAGACCTTCACCCCAAGACCCCCAGCCCGAAGTCACGCATCACCGGCACGCGGGCGGGCCGGATTCCGACGACTCCGCGACTCCGCTCCGACGACTCCGCCACGATTCTCGGCGGATTGGCTTCGCCGAGGATTGGCCAGGCCCCCAAAAAGCACAAGCCGCCGAGCGAACCCCCGGCGGCTCATCTCCCGATCCATCCGCGGCGCGCTGCATCCCGGTGGGACCCGCGCCGCCGTGGCGGGTTCAACTGTACTTCTTATCCGCGACGTTGAGCGAACGGCCGACTCGCCGCTTGCGATTCATCATCTTGCGGCCGTGGCGCGTCTTCATGCGAGCACGGAAACCGATGTTGCGCTTCCGCTTGCGTTTGCTGATCCGGTGTGGGTAGTGCATGGCTCGTGGCTCGGCTCTGGCGTGCGCGAAGCAAAGGCCCTCTCGTGTCCGGGCCTTCTCGTACCCGACGGTCTCCCGCGCACACGGGAACCGACGGCCCGCTCGGTGGAACGTTCCACACGACGGGTTGAGATTCTAGACCGTATCCCCAGCCGTGTCCGCCGGTCCGAGCAAACCGCTTCCCAAAGCCAAAAAAACACCGAAATCGACTTGCGGCAAGGCCGCGCCACCGTAGACTAAGAGACGTAAAGTCTTATTGACAATTTGTTTGCGGGCAACGACCCGCGCCCGGTCTTGAAGAATGCATGCTCGGCTGCGGTTCGGTCACGATCCGGCCGATACCCAGATCCGATCGGAGAGGTGCGCCTTGGCTCGCCGCTCGTCCATCACGACGGGCATCGAGCCTCCGCGTCCCTCGGTTACACGCCACCGGCAAGGGCCACGGCCCGCCGGCGTAAGGCACGCACGACGTCGGAGGCACCATGGACGATGCAAACCGGCTCCAGGTCCAAAAGGCACTGGGCTACACGTTCCGCTCGGCCGACCTGCTGGACCTCTCGCTCACGCACGCCTCGTTCGTCGAGTCGCGCCTTCATTCCAACGAGCGGCTCGAATTCCTCGGCGACGCCGTCCTGGGCCTGGTCGTCTGCCAGCGCATCTTCGAGCGATACCCCACCCTGCTCGAAGGGGAAATGACCAAGATCAAGTCGATGGCCGTCTCCCGGTCGACCTGTACGCAGATCGCCCGGCAGTTGGGCCTGGGTGAAATGCTGGTGATCGGAAAGGGGATGTGCAACGGCGATGGCATGCCCGCCTCGCTCCTGGCCGCCGTCCTGGAGTCGGTCATCGGAGCCATCTATCTTGACGGGGGCATCGAGGCCGCCCGGGCCTTCATCGTCCCGCTGATCGATCCCATGATCGAACAGGCCGCCGCCAGCGGGCATCAGCAGAACTTCAAGTCCGTCCTCCAGCAGCACGCCCAGCAGGTCCTGGGCGAGACTCCCATCTACAGGGTCCTCGACGAGAAGGGCCCCGACCATGCCAAGTGCTTCAAGGTCAGCGTCGAACTCGCCGGCGAACGCTACGAATCGGCGTGGGGACAGTCAAAGAAGCGAGCCGAGCAGATGTCGGCCCTCAACGCGCTCCGCGCGCTGCGAATCATCGAGGATCTGCCCGACGGCAACGTCCGCGTCATCTCACCCGCCGTCGAGTAAGGTCCCGCGCCGGGCACGGCGGGAATCAACGGTCATGGGTCGGGGATCCGGGTCGGCGCCCGCGCCGTGTCCCGTTCCAGGTGCTTCGCGCCCGTCAGCCAGGCGACGCCCCCCGCCAGCACCGCCGCCGCGCACAGCAGGAACGCCCCATCCCACGATCCGGTCCGGTCACGGATCGCCCCCATGATCGGCGGCGAGATCGCGTCGCCCAGCGCGTGGATGATGAAGATGTTGACCGCGTACGCCGACGACCGCATCGATGGGTGCGTCACGTTCGCCAGCACCGTGTTGGTCGGACCGGTCCCCACGAACAGGAAGAACATCGCCCCGAACATGACCACCCACGCCGCCGGGAACGGGGCGTACACGCTCCCGATCACAAGCGGGAAGGCCACGAGCATCCCGATCCCCGAGACCAGGAAGTACGCCCCGGGAAAACGACGCCTCAGCGCGTCGGCGAGATAGCCCCCCGCCAGCGTCGCCGACAGCCCCGCCACCACCGTGATGCCCCCGAACATCGTGTTCACACGCGCCAGTTTGGCGGTCGAAGGCTCTCCGGGCGAGCGGGAATACACGAACTCGGGCATCCAGTACGCGATCCCCCCCACCGCGAAGGTCATCAGCGTCATGCCGATCGTGTTGCGCACAAACGACGGCGTGCGAGCCAGCACCAGGTAGTCACGAGCCTTCGGTGAACGCCCCGCCGAAGCCCCCGAGTCGGACGCTCCGCGGCGAGGCTCGGGCACGAGAAAGCACATCGCTCCCAGCGCCAGCCCGGGGACCATCATCACGTAGAACGGCGCCCGCCACGAGTCCGCCGCCGCCGCGAGAATCCCTCCGAGAAGATACCCAAGCGCGCTGCCCACCGGGATCGCGACGTAGAACCACGCCAGCACCGCCCCGCGACGAGAGACCGGGTACATGTCCGAGATGATCGTCGGAGCGATCGGGCCGTACGCCGCCTCACCGACCCCCACCATGATCCGGCAAACCAGCATCGCCCCGTACACCGATGCCAGGCCGGTGCCGCCCGTCGCCAAACTCCACGCGATCACCCCCAGGCCGATGATCGCCCAGCGACCCCGGCGGTCACCGATCCAGCCGAACACCGGGGCGGCCACCATGTACGCGACCAGGAACGCCGTCGAGAGCAGCCCGAGTTTGAACTTCGCGTTCGGGTCCGCCTGGCTTCCCTCACCGAAGAACTCAACCCCAACCATCGGCAGCACCGCCGCCAGGATGTACCGGTCAATGTAATTGAACAGGTTGATCAGCAGCAGCAGGATCAGCGACCCGCGCGCCGTGGCAAGCAGGCCCGCGGCCCGCGCGGCCATCGGTCGTTGACGGCTCGGTGTCGGGTCCGTCACGCGAGGCTCCCGCCGGCGGACTCGATGAACTCACGGGTCTGTTGGTTCATGCCCCGTCCGTCCCGCCGACGCCCAGGCAACTCGCCAGGAACTCCACCTGGAGGTTCTTGGCGTCGTTGGCAAAGCGCCCGAAGCCCGAGTGTTCCTGCGGAGCCCCCGTCTCTGGCCACGTCCGCACCCGCACCAGGCCCGGGTCGGCTCCACGCGCTCGGTACGCCGATCGAACACGCTCGACAAACACCGCCATCCCTTGCCACGGGACGACCCGGTCGGCCTCCGAATGCAGCACCAGCATCGGCACCGTCGGCATCCCCGCGAGGCGCCTCATCGGGTCCAGCCGCTCCAGCCGATCGGGAGAGACCTCCGCGAAAACCCGATCGGCCCTGGGCAACCCCGCCCGGTCGGGGGCGTACAGGCCTTCGAGCCACCCCGTGCTCCCTTCGACCGCCACGGCTCGGAACGCCCCCACCGACGCCGGCGCGGGATCGCAGACCCTCCGCAGCGCCGCCATGCCACCCGCCGACATCCCCCCGATCCCGACGCGAGAGAGGTCAAACACGCCACCCCATTCCACGGCCGCAAGGGCATCGAGCACCCCGCCGACCTCCTCCACCGCCTGTTCAAGAACGTCCAGCGACCGCGCGGGGGTCTGCCAGTCCTCGATCAACCGCTCCCCGTGGCCGGGAAGGTCGATCGAAACCGCCGCGATTCCCGCCCGAATCCAGCGGAGATACCGGCCCGGGTCCAGTTCCTTGCTCACCGTCCGCCCGTGCATCCAGAACATCACCGGCGCGGGATGCTCCCAGTCCGGATGGGCCAGCAGCGTCGGAACCCCGGCAAGTCCGAGACGGGCCGATCTCGCCCTGGAAGCCAGATCCCGGGGAAACTGGGAAAATCGAGGATCCATCCGGCTTCCAATGTAGCCGTTTCGGGCGGACGTGATTCGCGCGCCGTCCCCGCGCGGAACCCTCGTCCTACCGTCGCCGGATGATCGACCTGCGATCGCCTCCGCGCCTTCCCCTGGTGGCCCCTTCCATCCTCTCCGCGGACTTTGCCAACCTCGCGCGCGACGCGGGCGACGTGCTCGCCCGGGGCGCGGACCTTTTGCACCTCGACGTCATGGATGGGCATTTCGCCCCCAACCTCACGATGGGCCCGGCTCTGTGCGACAGCCTCCGCCGCGCTCTTCCCGATGCCTTTCTCGATGTCCACCTCATGGTCCGCGATCCGGGCATGTACGTCGGCCCGTTTGCCGATGCCGGGGCAAACCACATCACCTTCCACGCCGAAGCGATCCACGAAGGGGCCCTGGACCCCGACGCATGTCTCCACTTGGCCGACGGGATTCGCGCCAGGGGCATGACCACGGGCCTGGCGATCAACCCCCCCACGCCCGTCGAGCGGATCCTCCCGCTCGCCGATCGCTTTGACATGATCCTGGTCATGTCCGTGAACCCCGGCTTTTCCGGCCAGGCGTTCATCCCCGCGGTACTCGCCAAGACCCAGGCCGTGCGGGCCGCCGTCGGCTCATCGACCCGTATCGAAATGGATGGCGGGATTTCGCCTGCAAACGCGCAGGCGGTGCGCACCGCGGGGTGCGATGTACTCGTCGCGGCCTCGGCGGTCTTCGGGGGGCCGATCGAAGAGCGAACAGAGACCATCCGGGCGCTCCGAGGTCCGATATAATCTATTTGTACGGTATTTGAATGGCATCAGGTTCTCCGACCTTGTTCAACAGCGGCGAGTCGCTACAGTTTCCGTGGAATGAAGAACTGCCCGCCGTGCCCGCGTCCGGAGGACGCCCGCGGCGAGCCACAGGACCGGACGGATCAACCCGACCGGCGACTATGGGAAAGGCTAAGTTCGCGGATATCTGGCTGGTCCGCGCGGGGTGTTCGCAGTGGGACCAGGATGGTCGAATCGTCGGCGCCACGGACCTCCCTCCATGCGAGGCCGGATTAGCGGCGGCACGAGACGCCGCCCGCCTGCTCGCCGGGAAGCCGATCTGCGCCATTCTCACGGCACCCGCCGAATGCGCCCGATCAACCGCCGACCTGATTGCTCAGGGCTCACGCAGCCCCAAGGTCCGACCGACCGAAACGCTCGGCGAAATCGCCCTGGGACTCTGGGAAGGCACGCTCGCCAGCGACATCGAAGATCGCTGCCCGACCGTGTACCGCCAGTGGCGAACCGACCCGTCGAGCGTCATTCCACCCGAGGGCGAGTCGTACCAGGAGGCCATGGCACGCGTACGCGAAGCGATCACCGACGCCGTCGGCCGCCACCTCAAGAACGGCCAGGGTCTTGCGATCGTCGTCGGCCCCACGGTCTTCGGCATGCTGATTTGCTGGCTTGAAAACCGCCCGCCGTCCGATCTATGGGAATTGCTCGACGAGTCGCCGCCGGTGATCCGCATGACCGTTGATCGAGCCACGATGAAGGCCGTTTCAAGGGCACAGTCGCCGGAACCCGCCGCGTTGCCGGCGGGGCGGGTTCAAGCCTCGGTTTCATCCTTGCACCGTTGATCGCACGATCCGCGGCCGCGGGTCGAGCGACGAATCACGTATCCACGCTCCTACCCGTCCAGGCACGCCGCTTCGCACGAACCAAGACCGGCCGGGGGATCAGATCCACCGGCGACAGGAATCGAGAGAAATGACCAAGACCGCAACCCGGACGTGGCAGGAAGTCCGACCCCAGCGTCGCGCGGCCATCCCCGAAGGACTCTGGCTCCGATGCCCCGGGTGCGCCCGGATGATCTACCGCAAGCACCTCGAGGCCAACCTTCACGTCTGCCCGGAGTGCCACCACCACTACCGCATCTCCGCCGCCGAGCGCGTCGATCAACTCGCCGACGCGGGCTCCTTCAACGAGATGTTCACGGACCTCGCGCCCGCGGACGCCCTCAATTTCAAGGACCTCAAGGCCTACAAGGACCGGCTGATCGCCGAGCAGATCCGCACCGGGTCGTCCGACGCGATCAAGGCCGGACGATGCTTCATCAAGGGTCGCCAGGCGATGGTCTGCTGCCTCGACCTGACGTTCATGATGGGGTCGATGGGATCGGTCGTCGGGGAGACCATCACCCGGGCCATCGAGCACGCCACGCCCGACCCGGCCTTGAACAAGCCCGGACTTCCCGTGATCATCGTGAGTTGCTCGGGCGGCGCTCGCATGCAGGAATCCGGCCTCTCCCTCATGCAGATGGCCAAGACCTCGGCCGCCCTGGCCCGATTCGACGACGCCGGCGGACTGTTCATCAGCGTCCTGACCGACCCCACCACCGGAGGCGTCACCGCCAGTTTCGCCATGCTCGGTGACGTGATCTTCGCCGAACCCAAGGCCCTGGTCGGCTTCGCCGGCCCCCGCGTGATCCAGCAGACCATCCGCCAGGAACTCCCCGACGGGTTCCAGCGCTCGGAGTTCCTGCTCAAGATGGGGCTGGTGGACCGCGTCGTCCACCGATCAAATCTCCGTACCGAGATCGCCCGGGTCATCGACTACACCGGCAAGTGACCCCCCGGCGGAGTCGCGCCGCGCCAACCCCCCGTACCGTTGATCCATGCCACAAGGCGTCAAACCCCACGGATCGGATCGTCCGGTCGCGTTGGTCACGGGGGCGGCTCGCCGCGTCGGCCGTGCATGCGCCCACGTGCTGGCCCGGGCCGGGTTCGACCTGATCCTCACGTACCGCACCAGCCGCGAAGAGGCCCAGGCGACCGCCGCCTCGATCACCACCGAACTTGCCCCGGCCTCCGTCGATCTCATTCAACTCGACCTGTCATGCCTCGACGAGGTGGAACGCTTCGGGGCGTCTTTGGAGGCACGGCTGGCGAGGCTCGACGTGCTGGTGCACAACGCGTCGATCTACCAACCCCGGCCGCTGGCACGGATCGACGCGGACCATGCGATGGAGATGTACCGGGTCAACGCGTTGGCGCCCCTGCTGCTTTCCCGGCACGCCGCCGGGCTGCTTGACCGGTGCCCCCTGCCCGGCGGCGGCTCGATCGTGGCCCTCTGCGACATGCATGTTCTGGGGCGGCCCCGCTCTCACCTGGCGGCCTACTCGATGAGCAAGGCGGCCCTGGTCGAGATGGTCCGGTCGCTGGCCAGGGAACTGGCCCCGGCCATCCGGGTCAACGGCGTCGCCCCCGGCGTCGTGAACTTCCCCGAGGAGGGACCCGAATCCGATCCCATCTTCCAGAGGGCGTATGTCTCCCGTGTCCCGCTGGGTCGCCCGGGGACGCCGCGGGACGCGGCGGAGGTGGTCCGCTGGCTTGCCATGGACGCCCAGTACGTCACCGGCGAGATCATCCGCGTGGACGGAGGCCGCTGGCTAACGTGATTCGTCACCTCCCGTCCGCGGAGGATCAGCGGATCCGCTCCAGGACGGCCGCGGCCGCTTCGTGCCCCAGGAGCGCGGCCCGACCGAGGTATTCCCGTGCCTGGGACGCCTCACCGGCACGATCGAACCACTCCCCGGCCCGGAAGGCCGACTCGCCGTCGGATCGGTCCTCATCGGCGGCCGCGGCGTAGATCAGGGCGGCGTCTCGCGGCCGGTTGAGAAGCCCGAAACTCTCCGACATCAGCCGCATGACATCGGGATCCCTCCGGTCGGCGGGGGGCATCGCGATGAACAACTCCAGCGCTTCATCCGGGCGGCCGATCCGGTTCAGTGCCCGGCCCTCGATCAGCCGGTACACCGCATTGGAGGGATCGATCGACCTCGCCCTGGCCGCGTGGCTCGCGGACAGGTGCGCGTTGTTCTCACGCAGCGCGATATCCGCCAGCGTGCCCCAGATCACCGCCCGGTCCTCGTTGAGTTTCGCCGACCGCAGCAGGCTCGCCTTGGCCGCGTCGTAGCGGCCCAACTTGGCGAGCACCTGACCCAGGTACAGCGGGTAGTCCCCCGTGGTCGGGTCGGCGGCCTGCGCCGCTTCGTAGTGCTCGATGGCGCGATCGAGCCGCCCGATCGTGTTCGCGATCGTCCCGGCGGTGAACTCGATCGCGGGCTCTCTCGGGCCGATCGACAACGCGGCCGTGTACTGGTCGTACGCCTCCTCGGGACGGCGGAGTTCCAGAAGTTCCATCGCCAGGGCGATCCGCAACTCCTGGTTGTCCGGGTACTGCCGCGTCGCCTCCGAGAGGATCGCCTCCGCCTTGGCGTGCGCTCCCTCGGTGGAGAGGAGCCGGGCCGACCCCAGGATCGCGTCGATCGTCGTCGGAAGAGCCAGGCGTGACGGGCCTGCTCCGCCGGTAGCCCTTGAAGGACCCGATCGCAGGACGACGGACGCCGCGACCACGAAGGCCACCGCGACGGCCACCAGGCCCACCGAAGTCAGCACTCGTCCAGGCCTCACGCGGTATCCTCGTCGATGGTGCATGTCGTGGCTTATCCCGGCGGCGACTACGATCCCTGGACCATGCCCGAAACGTCTACCCATGCCCAGGCCATGACGATTCCCGAACTTCCCAAGGCCTACGCCCCGGCCGACCACGAGGACCGCATCCGTGCGGCGTGGGACGGTTCGGGGGCCTTTCACGCCGACCCCTCGCGGGTCCTGAACGAAAAGGCCGCCCCGTACAGTATCGTCATTCCTCCCCCCAACGTCACGGCGGCGTTGCATCTTGGTCACGCCCTGAATAACACGCTGCAGGACGTTCTGACCCGCTTCCACCGCATGATGGGGTTCGAAACCCTGTGGATGCCCGGCACCGACCACGCCGGGATCGCGACGCAGGCGGTGGTCGAAAAACGCCTGCGCCAGGAGGGCCGCCTGAAGGGATCGTTGCGCGAGGCCTTCACGCGCGAGGACTTCGTCACCGAGATCCAGGCGTTCAAGGACGAGTACGAAGCCGTCATCACCGGCCAGTTGAAGAAGATGGGTTGCTCGTGCGACTGGCAACGCCAGCGATTCACCATGGACGACGTGTGCGCCCGGGCCGTGCGAGAGGCCTTCTTCCGCCTCTTCCTCGACGGCCTGATCTACCGCGGCAAGCGGCTGGTCAACTGGGACCCGGCGCTCCAGACCGCCGTCGCCGACGACGAGTGCTACGACCAGGAGACCGACGCGGCGTTCTACTACCTGCGATACCCGCTGGTACACGAGCGAAAGCACCAGGGCCCGCGCGACGAGGATGAGGACCCCCAGCCCGCGACCTGGAATGAACTGGCCGCCCGCGGCTACCCAGGCGCCGAGGAGTTCCCCGCCGAGGAACCCGCGTGGATCACCGTCGCCACGACGCGCCCCGAAACGTACCTGGGCGACACCGCCGTCGCCGTCAACCCGCACGACCCACGAGCCACGGCCCTTCGCGGGCTGTTCATCGAACTCCCCCTGGTCGGCCGGATTATCCCGATCATCGAGGACGGTTACGTCGTGCTGCCACGGTCGATGGCCGGGACCCAGGAGCAGGCCGCCGACCCCAAGGCCGAGTTTGCCACCGGGTTCCTGAAAGTCACGCCCGCGCACGATCCCAACGACTACGAGATCGGCCGGAGACATTCCGTGGACGGGGCCATGCACGAATGGACCCGTGCCCGCGGGCACCCGGTGCTGGTGAACATGATGTCCCCCGACGGAAGGGTCTCGGACAGGCATGGGTGGACCGACGTGGGCGATGCGCACGAACTGGTCGGCAGGAAAATGGCCGAGGCACGGAAGATGGTGGTGGAACTCTTCAAGGCCCGCGGCCTGCTCGGGGACGTGCGACCGTACCGGCACAACGTCAAGCACTCCGACCGCAGCAAGGCCGCGATCGAGCCGTATCTCTCCGACCAGTGGTACGTCAAGGTCACCGATCCGCGGTTGGCCAAGGCGGCAAACCAGGCCGTCGCCACGGGCGATCAGCCCGCGGGCGACCACTCCCTGCGCTTCCACCCCGAACGCTACACCAGGACCTTTGAGCAGTGGCACGACGGCATCCGCGACTGGTGCATCTCGCGTCAACTCTGGTGGGGGCACCGCATCCCGGTGTGGTTCGGCGGGGTGCTGACGGGCGACCCGCAAGAAATCAGGACCAAACTCGCCCATTGGGAGGAGCAAGGGCGACTCGCCGTCAGAAGCAAGCCGTTCGGTGACACCCGCGAGATGGCCGTGGCTCTCCGCCTGGACGACGCCGTCGAGCAAGGTGATGCATCCGCGTCGGATGAGAGTCCGCGCGCGAACCAAGCCTTCGCGGACACGATGATCTGCGTGCGAGGCGAGCACGATCGCGAGGTCATCGATTTCCTGGAAGAGGTCGGCTTTGAGCAGGACCCCGACGTGCTCGATACGTGGTTCTCCTCGGCCCTCTGGCCCATCTCGACCATGGGCTGGCCCGACCCCGGACTGGCCTCCAAGATGACCGGGATCGGGGACTTCGAGGCGCTCCTCAAGGCGTTCAGCCCCACGTCCACCCTCTGCACCGCCCGGGAGATCATCACCCTCTGGGTCAGCCGCATGGTGATGTTCAACCGCTATTTCATGGGCGAAGGACACGGACGCGGCCCGGTCCCATTCCGTGATGTCTTCATCCACGCGGTGATCCAGGACGGCGATGGGCACAAGATGTCCAAGTCGCTGGGCAACGGCGTTGACCCGCTCGACATCATCGCCTCTCACGGGGCCGATGCCATGCGGTTCACGCTCTGCCAGATGGCGACCAACACCCAGGACGTGCGGATGCCGGTGCGCCGCGACCCCGCGACCGGGCGCAACACCTCGGAGAAGTTCGACCTGGGGCGTAACTTCTGCAACAAGGCCTGGAACGCGGCCCGGTTCGGCATCGGGATCCTGGCCCAGGTGCCCCCCGCGGATCACGCCCCGCTGGCCCCGGGCACGCTCTCGCTGCTGGACCGATGGATGCTCTCTCGCCTGCGAACCGCGACCGCCGACATCAACGCCGCGATCGGCCGCTTCGAGTTTTCCGTCTACGCCCAGACCCTCTACTCCCTGGTCTGGAACGATTTTTGCGACTGGTACCTCGAGGGAATCAAGCCGACCGTCGCCGCCGATGCCGGGCAGCGAGCCGCGCTGCACGCCTCGCTGGGCGCCATCCTGCGGCTGCTCCATCCCGTGGCCCCGTTCGTCACCGAGGCGATCCACGAGACGTTCCGGCTCCTTCGCTCCCCGGGCGTGGCGGGCCTCCAACTGGATGCCTCCGGCCGGGGAGAGATGCTCTGCACCGCGGCGTGGCCCGTCATCGACGAATCGCTCGACGATCCCGAGGCCGAGCGGGAGTTTGCCCGCGTCCAGTCCCTGGTTACCTCGATCCGAGAGGTTCGTGCCCAGCACCAGGTTCCACCCAGGCGACGCGTCACGCTTCACCTGCCTCGCCATGTCGAGCCCACGTGGCGTCCGGTCCAGGCCCTGCTTTCCACGCTCGCCGGGCTTGACGCCGTCACGACCGAAGACCCCCCCGCGACCCACGCCGTTTTCTCGTTCGACGGTCGATCCCTCGCCGTCAGCGGCATGTCCGACGCGGCGGCGATCGACACCGGCGCCGAGAAGGCACGACTCGAGAAGATCGTCGCCGACAACGAAAAACTGATGCTCGTCCTCGAAGGACGCCTCGCCAACCCCGGATACGCCCAGAAAGCCCCGCCGCACATGGTTCAGCAGACCAAGGATCAACTCGCCAAGGCGATCGCCGACAGGTCCGCCGCCGCCGAAGCCTTGAATCGACTCTGAATCCGGGCGGAGGGCGTCAGGCGAATCGTCCGACACCCGATGGTTCTTCCGTGGATTCCCGGTTCGAACACCTTCGCCCTACCCGGATAAGCCCCATGCCACGCCAACGACTTTCGTGTGTCCGCTCGGCCTTGCTCGCGACGGCCGGCGTGGCGCTTCTCACGGCGTCGTGCGCACGGCAAGAGCCGCGGAGCAACACATCCGCCCTGTCCCCCTCGACCGTCTCGACCGACCCGACCACCGCGCCCGATCCCGCGACGATCGCGGCCCAGACCCCGGCCTCCGATCGGGAACTGGTCCGAGGCACCGAGGACTGGACCTTCGCGGGTCGCCCCGGCCGGACCATCACCACCCCGTCGTACCGGCTGTTCACCACCCTCGACTGGCCGTGGATGATCGAGGCGATGCCCGCGTTCATGGAAAGCACGCTGCGAACCTACCACACCGCCCTGGCGGACCTGAGACTCCCCGAGCGGCCGATGGACACCTACCTGATGGCAAACCGGCCGCAGTGGATCGACCTGTGCCGGTCGATCCTGGGTCCCGAGGACCGTTCCTTCGAGCAGATCCAG
Source organism: Phycisphaeraceae bacterium (assembly GCA_019636515.1). GTDB lineage: Bacteria > Planctomycetota > Phycisphaerae > Phycisphaerales > UBA1924 > JAEUJB01. The sequence continues at coordinate 261,972 of JAHBXI010000001.1, forward strand.
CGCGGCGGCGTCACCCTCAACGGACGGGCGATGCTCTACAACGTCGGTCCGCGCGACACGTTCGCCCTGGTCGCCCACGAGGGCTGGCACCAGTACACCCAGTCGGTGCTGCGCGACCCGCTGCCGGTATGGCTCGAAGAGGGGATCGCCGCCTATATGGAAGGCCACCGCTGGAACCGACAGCAAGCCACGGCCGACTTCCTGCCCTGGCGGAACTTCGAGCGATTTGAAGCATTGCGACGCGCCTCGGACCGCTCGACCCTGATGTCGCTCGAAGAACTCCTCAACACCACCCCGCAGGACGAACTGGCGCGCGGCGACCAGCGGGCCCTGACCTACTACGCCCAGGCCTGGGCACTGGTGCATTTCCTTCGAGAGGGCGCAGAAGGCTCCCACGCACGCGGGCTCGCCACCCTCCTCGAAGACGCCTCCCGCGGACGCCTGACACCCGCCATCGAGCGCGCCCTGGGCACGGCCGCGGCCAGGTCACACGCCCTGCGGCGGCGAGGACCGCAGGTATTCAAAACCTACATCTCCCGCGACCTCAGCCGCGCCTCGGAAGACTACCTCGCGTTCATCGCGGCGGTGGTTCGCCCCGGCTCGGCGCGGTGGATCGCCGAAGGGCGTTCACCGCTGGCAAGCCCCTGACACGCGCGGCCGGTCCAACCCTCACCCCGACCCGCTTCGCCCGCCCGCGACCGATCGAAGCGCGCGAAGCATCCGCCGCACCGCCGCCCCGGTCATCCGCGGCGAACCACCCCCCGAACCCTCCACCTCGCCCGTTCCGTGCAATCCGGCGTTGGCCGACCTGGCATCCTTACGCTCAATCCACAGTTGGCCGACCTGCCATTCCAGCCGAACCAACTCGATCGCCCGCACCGCGATCTCCCGGGCAAGGCCGGGTGTCAGACGCTGCCTGGCGGCGACACGTTGCAGACGGCGTGCCTCGGTCACCGCCCCGAGAAACCCGCCGACAAGATGGTCATGCGTGTACGAACTCTCGACCCGCGCCCTGGCCGCGATTTTCATTCGCTCGCATCGCCCCGGATCATCCATCAACGACTCGATCTCACGCGCAAATCGCTCGGCCCGAGCCTGGTCCGACTCATGGTCATCAAACGCCACGAGCACCGCCTCGTCCGCCCCGGCCACCTCACCCTGCCCGCCGACCCGAGTGCCTACAAAAACCACCCCCGACGCCATCGCCTCGTACAGGACCAGCGCCACGCCTTCCCACTTCGAAGGCAAGAAGAAAATGTCCGACGCCGCCATGAGTTCTCGTACCTGGTCCGGGCTTTGCGCCCCCAGGACCCGGACGTGGCCCGCGAGGCCGTGCTCCTCGACGTACCGACGCAACCACGGCAGGTCCTCCCCATCCCCCGCCACCATCGCCACGAACCGACGACCGCGGTTCGCCAGTTCGCGAAGCGTCCGCCCAAGCACCCGGGGCTGCTTCTGCTCGCACACGCGTCCCGCGTGGAGGATGACCGTCGCCCCGGGCGCCACCCCCAGCAAGGCCCGGGCTCGATCCCGCGCGACCGCGTCAAAGACCCATGACCGATGGTCGACGCCGATGGGCAGACTGCGAACACGATCCGCCTGGGCGCCGCGCGCCAACAGCCACGATCGCAGATGCTCGCTGGTCGTCAGCGTCATGTCCAACTGGTCGCAGACCCCCGCGCTGTGGCGGGCGTGCCCCCCGGACTTCCAGTCCTCCTCTTCCATATGAACGTAATCGAGGTACACCGGCTCGGGGCAGAACGCCCGGAAGTACGGGACGAGGCTGTACGCCAGTTCGCTGTTGCTCACCAGCACCACGCCCGGACGGCGCGTCTCGATCAGCGACCGCAGCAGCGGCGGGTAATCCGACCAGTGCAGGAACGTGTGCGGCATCACCAGGTCCGAGGTAAGCCCCTCGAACAGGTCACGCCAGTCGTCACGGCCAGGCGCCGAGCAGGCGATGCTCAGGCCCCACCCACGCTCTCGAAGCATCCGGCAAAGGTCGAGATTGAACTTGTCCGCGCCGCCCATCCGAAGCCAGGGAACCAGCATCAGCAGGTGCCGACGCTCCTGGGATGTCTTTCCTCGCGGCGCCCCGGGGCACGCCCATGTCGCGGGCGGATCCACCCGCACCGGATCAAACGCGCTGGGCCAGCGCGGCTCGATCGCCGGAGGATGCCCGGAACCAAGGGCCGCAAACCGCCCAACGGCCGACGCCATCCGCGGAGCGACCTCGTCCGCCGTCGCGTCGCCGTGATCGGGGCCTTCGGGACGTCGGACCAGACGCTCGGCGACCGTTGATCCCCAGTGCCCCGCGCCGGCCGATCGCAGCCAGAATTCCCACGCCCCCAGGCCGACCGGCAGCGACTCGTCGATCCCCCCGACTTCCAGCCAGGCCGCCCGCCGAACGACCACGTGAAGCCCGATCTCATGGCAGCGATGGATCGAGTCCGCGTCGAAGAAGGCGATCGTTGATTCACGCTCCCGTCCCTGGGCATCGGTTCGCCGCTCGTGGCTGTTCACAAACGCGTACCGCGGATGGGTCGCCAGGAACCAGAAGCACTTTTCAAGCAACGTCGGGGAGAGGACCGCGTCCGGAGAGGCGAACACAACGAGGTCCGTCCGGGCGGAACGGACCATCCCGTTCAACCGAGCCGCCATCGAATCGGCCGCCTCGCGGGGCTCATCGGCGATCACCCACCGGGGCATCGTCTGCTCGTGGAGCGAACGCGCCAGGAGGGATTCGCCGCCGCCGCGCGCCGGCCGCAGGGGGATCACCGTCACCAGCGGCCACGACGTTGGCTCGCCCGACGGCTCCGAGGCGTTCGATTCCGGGTGTGTCAACGCGGCCTTGCTCCTGTGCTGGCGTTATCATGGTAAGGTACGCGTGCATCTTGAACTCGGAGGGGTGCCATGTCCGACGATGACGCGGCCGGTGCGGGACCGGGGATGGATCGCGCCCGTTCTGAGCGCGTGGGTCTTCCTCCCCAGCCCATCCGTTCCGGCAAACTCGGCTGTCTGGCCGGGGGCATCGCCGGGATATTGCTCCTGGCCGCCCTGAGCATCCCGACCGGAGGCGCCAGTTTTCTGTGCGCGGCCCCGCTGGTTTTCCTGGCGGCGGGAGCCTGGTGGTGGTCGAAGAGGTTTCGCGCCCCAACGGTCGAACAGACGCTCGCCAGGGATCCCCGCCCCCCGGTGGTCTACTTGCGATCGTTCGATCTCGACAGCGACATCAGCCGAACCGCCCAGCGCCGCCTCAACCGGCACATCCCGGACGTCATCAATCGTCCACTCGAGGGCTTTGCCAACATCGCGCCGCTCAAGGCGATCGACCGCTGGACGGGGCAGACCGTCGAGGACCGCCTGGTGAAGGAACTCAAACGGATCGGACCCGTCATCGCCATCGGTCGGCCCGGTGAGACCGCACCCCTCCCCGGGGCCACTCGCCTGTACGTCGGAGACGACTGGCAGGATCGAATCCACGCCATGATGAAGTCCGCATCTCTTGTGGTGATACGGCCGTGGATCTCCCAGGGCGTCCTGTGGGAGATCAAGGCCGCTCTGGAAATCTGCGACCCGCGCCGCGTCGTGTTGATCTTCTGGGAAATCCCCGATGAAAAATACGAGGCCTTCCGGGACGCCGCCGCGGGCGTGGTGGACCTGCCCCCGGTCACCGCCAGGAGCGGCGAGGAACTCGTGCTGTTCGACCAGAACCGCAAAGCCCGGCTGGCGCCGATCCCACGCCGCGGCCCGATCGGCACCCTGCTGGTGGATGCGATCGACCTGAACGCCGCCGTGGGAGTCATCATGGCGAACATCGTCACCGGAATCGCCGCGAAGCACCCCTGACAACACGCGCCCCCATGTCAGGGACGGCCCCTTTTCCTGGCCATCATCACCATCCCGGTGAGGAAGACGACGACCCCGATGCCTCCCGTGCCGACCGCCCAGAGCATCCGCCGGGAAACGTCCTTCCCGTCACCCCCCGCCCGGTCCTCAAGAGGCGCCGCCATCGTGTCGGCGTACAACCCGCCGAGTTCAAGCAGCGCGGTCCCCAGCCCGTACCCGATCCCGGCCAGCCCGAGCACCAGGTAAAAGACCGCTTGCTTGTTCCCCATCTTCATGGTTCCAGCGTACTTCGTTGTTGACCGCCGCGTGTCACAAGCGCCCGACCACCGCAGTGCCCGAACAAAACTAGAATGCACCGGCCGCCAGGCCCATGCGACCAAATCAAACGGCCTTGCACAGCCCGGTATCGGGGAAGAATTCCCCGAGCGGGTCTATAGTCACGCGTCACCTGGCGGTCGGTCGGGTGGCGGGTGGGTCCGCGATGTCCGCGGGCAGGCTCCATGTGTTTTGACCCGCGGCGGCTTTGAAACGCCTCCGCCACTGAAGCGCCCATGCGCGGCACGGGGCGTCCATCGGTTCATCCGATGGTTCGCCGACCCGACCACGGACCGCCGGTGTCGCTGACCGAGGATTCACGCCATGGCAAACACGCTGGTCCAGGATCTGATCGAAGCGGGCATTCACTTCGGCCAGAGGTCGAGCGGCTGGAACCCGAAAATGGCCCCGTACATCTACGGGAAGCGCAACGGGATCCACATCATCGACATCAAGGAAACCATCAAGGGCCTCTTGCTTGCCAAGAAGTTCATCGCCAAGACCGTGGCCGACGGCAAGGACATCTGCTTCGTCGGGACCAAGCGCCAGTCCAAGAGCGTCCTGGAGACCCGGGTGCCGGACGTCAAGATGCACTGGGTCACGGAGCGCTGGCTCGGCGGCACGCTGACCAACTTCCGCACCATCCGTTCCCGCCTGAAGCGGATGATCGAACTCGAGGCGATCGAGGCCAACGACAACTTCTCGAGTTACTCGAAGAAGATGGAAAGCCAGTTGCGGCGGGAGATGCGCAAGATCAAACGGAACCTCGACGGCATCCGCCACATGGAAAAACTCCCCGGGGCTCTTGTGGTCATCGACGTCCGGCACGAGGCCACCGCCCTCCTGGAGGCTCGCAAACTCGGCATCCCCACCATCTGCCTGATCGACACCGACGGCGACCCGGAGATGGCCGACATCCCGATCCCCGGCAACGACGACAGCATGCGGTCGATCGACGTGGTCGTGCGTGAGATATGCCTGGCCTGTGCCGAGGGGCGTCAGCAGCGGCAGATATCCGACCACGCGGCCGGAACTCCTTCCGATTCGGCCGGTGGACCTTCGGCCGGCGGCGAGGAGAAGCAACGCCCGCGAAGGGCCCGTCGTCCAGCCCAGTACTCGGCCTCGGCCGGGGCGGGTGACGACAGCCCGTCTTCTTCCGGCGGGGATGAGCACCGGCCCGAGTCCACGCCCGCGCCGTCACCGGCGGGTGCCTGATTCTGGCCGGCCCGCGGGACCAGGCCCGGGCTTCGCCGCCGCGGCGTACGTGGGCCGCTCGGTCCCGCGCACGGCCTGGCAAGGAACATACCGCGACGAGGCGCGAGCCTCGCAGCGCGGCGGGATGCTCGGCGGATCGCGATCCGCCGCTTGGATTCACACACGGGCGGGGAGGATGCGATCCGAACCGCGTACTTTGGAACAGCCGGAGACTATCGACATGGCCGAGATCAGCGCGAAGGACGTGATGTCCCTGCGGAACAGGACGGGGCTTTCCATGATGGCGTGCAAGGCCGCCCTTGCCGAGGCCGGCGGAGACGCCGACAAGGCCGAGGAGATACTCCGAAAGCAACTCAAGGGCAAAATGGAGTCACGGACCGACCGGGCCGCCGGCGAAGGCCGGGTCGAGGTCATCGTCGGCCAGGCCGCCGCCGCCATCGTCGAGGTCCGGGCCGAGACCGACTTCACCGCCAAGAACGACGGCTTCGTCTCCATGGTCTCCGCCGTCGCCAAACTCGCGCTCAGCGCCCCGCCCGGACCCGTCGCCTCTTCTCCCGAGATCACCGCCGAGGTGGACAAGGTCCGCATCACCACCGGCGAAAACTGCTCGTTCGCCAGGGGCTATCGCATCGCCGGCGCCGCCGGCTCATGCTTCGGTCGATACGTCCACCACGACGGCAAGACCGGCGTGCTCCTCCACGCCACCGGCGACATCCCCCAGGACGTGCTCACACAGGTCTGCATGCACATCGTCGCCGCCGACCCAAGGCCCAAGGGAGTCTCGGTCAACGACATCCCCGCCGATGTTGTCGAGAAAGAACGCAAGTTCCGCATCGAGCAGGCGATCGAATCGGGAAAGCCCAAGGAGATCGCCGAGAAAATGGTCGAGGGAGGGATGCGCAAGTTCTACGAGGAAATCGCCCTGCTCGAGCAGCCCTTCGTCATGGACCAGACCAAGAGGATCAAGGACCTCATCGGACCTGGCGGCACGATCGTGTCCTATCACCGCTACCAGGTCGGAGAGCAGGTCTGACCGGCGCGATCGCCGCGCCGGAGGCGCCGGCCCGATGAAACACCGCAAGGACGTGTCCCCGCGCACCCGATCGATCAATTCCTCACGTGGGCCGGGGTGACCGCGGGCTCTTCGCTCATCGGGGCCGCCCGCGTGGGCTCCATCGGATCAACCCCCGTCGTCGCGGTCGGCGCCTCCGACAGGGACGGCTCGGGTGATGAGGGCTTCACCAGCCGGAGTTTCTCTAGCGCCCGCCGCTCCCACCGGAGCATCCAGACCGTGTGCAGGATCCGCGTCGCCGCGATCCCCGCGACAAGCCCCGTCGCGCTGGCGATCTCCCGTGCCCAGCCCGCGTGCAGGAGCGAGTACATCGTCCCGAACGCGACGGTGTAGAGCATCGGCGAGAGAATCAGACGCTGCACCTGAACCGTCGCCGCATCTCGAATGAAACTGATCTCACGGTACGCCGCGTCCACCTGCGAGAGCCGCCGGACCCCCGGCCGGTGATTGGCCAGCCAGTGCAGGCCGAAGTAGATCGCCACGTCAAAGATCACGTCCGCGATGAACGTGATGGCCGTGATCAGCAGCCGATCATCGTCGTGAACCCCGACGTGGCGAGACAGGTGTACCGTCAGAACCGTCGGCCCCAGGGCAAGGATCCCCGCCACGATCACGTTCACGTTCACGTTCACGATCCGGCGGTGGTAGAGGTGGAGCAATCGGCGCATCCGGTCGCATGGTAGCGGTCGCCGGTCACGCGCGAGCCCGCGACGCCAGGCGTGCCCGAGCCACCGCCGCCGCCGCTTCGCTTGAATCAAACCCCAGCGCCCGACGCCCACCCGCCACGGCCGCCGCCAGCGTCGTCCCGCTCCCGCAGCAGGGATCGACCGTCAGTCCCCCGGGTGGGCAGAACGCCCCCACCAGCATCGAAAGCAATGCCTCGGGCTTCTGCGTCGGATACCCCGTCCGTTCCCTCGCCATGTTGTTGATCGCCGGGATGTCGATCACGTCCGTCGCCTTCTTGAGCATCCCCCGCATGCGGCGGCTGGTCGCGGCCACCATCGGAGGATCGAAGTAATGCCCGTCGGGCTCCATCCCGTACACGATGATGTCGTCGTGCTTGCGAGCAAACCGCCTCGCCGACGATCCACCCAGCCCGTACCTCCAGATGAGGTGGTTGATGAAGCGATCCTCTCCCAGCACGCGGTCGAGCATGAGCCGGATGCGGTGGCTGGCCCGGTCGTCGCAGTGGATCGCCACCACCCCCGTCGGCTTCATGGCTCGCACCGTCGCGCGGACACGGGCCTCCAGCCAGGCGATGTAGGACTCGGCCGTCGGCCATGAATCGGCGTACGAGGCCGACGCCGCCCGACCCGCGCGTCCGGCTCCGGGAGGAGTCCGTCGGCGAACGCCCGTGTTGAACGGCGGATCGACGTACAGGAAGTCCACCGATCCCTTCCCGAGCGTCCCCGCCAGGTCAAGCCAGTCCCCGACCTGAACGTCCAACGACCTCACGCGGCTCATCGGCTGATCGCCCTCAGCGCACGGGCCGCCTGCCTGGGGATCCACGCCAGCGGGCCGGGGAGGCCGGACACCATCCGGTGCCACGCCCGATGCAGGCGAACGACCGTGTACGACTCGTAGTGATCCCGCAGAGCCCGCAGCGAATCCTGGGCCTGCCGAGCCTGGTCGATGAACTCCCGGCCCAACTCGTCGTTGCGGGCCTTCAGATACGCCGCGTGCTCCCTCACGGAAGACTCCTCCGCGAGCCGGGCAGCCTCCTTCGCTTCCAGTTCGTCGGCACGCTCGCTCCGCGTCCACAGGTACCGAAGCGGGATCGGGTACCCGGTCTCGTCGATCCAGTTGCAGTCAAACCGCCGCAGCATCCCGTTGGAAAGGCGGATCAGGTCAAGGGCGTGCCGCAGGTACCGCTCCCGGTGGCGCTCGACGATCCGCGAGAACGTCTCGTCGTGCGAACGCACCGCCCGCATCACCATCGTGTCGTCGCTGTGACGCCTCCAGAAAAACAGCGGCTCGGCCACGCGCGCCCCGCGGTACCCGAGGAACGAGAGCCGCAGCCACAGGTCCCAGTCCTCGTAGTCCCCCCGCATCGACGCCTCGAAGCCACCCACCTCCTCGAAGCACCGCCGGCGGACCAGCGCGGTCACCGGGTGCAGGTTGGTCACCATCAGCAACAGCGGATCCCACTCCGCAACCCGCCAGGTCCCGTGCGCCTGGCCGGTCAAGACCTCCTGGCAATACGCGTGAGAGATCGGCGGCCCCGCCTCCCGAGAGCCTTCCTCGATCCTCTCCGCCAGGCGGCGGACAAACCACGGGTCGATCGTGTCGTCCGCATCAAGGAAGACCAGATACGTGGTGTCGGCCAGCGCGGACCCCGTGTTACGGGCCGACCCCGGCCCGCCGTTGGCCTGGTGAACCACGCGGACCCGATCCCCCGCCAGCGCGTCGCACACCGCCGGGGTCGTCCCATCGTCGGAACCGTCGTCCACCACCACCACCCGCACGTCCGCCTCCCGCTGCGACAGGGCCGACGCCACCGCCTCCCCGACGAATCGGCCGTAGTTGAAGCAGGGAATCACCACCGTCACCGAGGTCTGTTCCATCACCGCGGACACTGTACGGCCCCGCACTCCCCCGAAGCATCAAACCCGGCGGACCGACCAGCCGCCATCTATGCTTTGAACCCCTTATGAAAATCAGCCTTGCCTGGCTCAATTCCTACCTCGCCCCGGCCGACCTGACCCCCGATCAGGCCGAAGACCTGCTCATGCACGTCGGGTTTCCGATCGAGTCCCGCGAGACCCTCCCCGCGGGCGACACCCTCCTGGACGTCGAGGTCACCAGCAACCGGGGCGATTGCCTCTCGCACGTCGGCCTGGCCCGCGAGATCGCCGTCAAGACCGGCCGCTCCCTGGTGATGCCCACGGCCGATCTCCCCCCTCCCGCCCCCGGCGCCGGCCGCGTGGAAGACCTCGTCGCCATCGACAACACCTGCCACGACCTATGCCCCATGTTCACCATCCGCGTGATCCGCGGAGTCAAGGTCGGGCCTAGCCCGGAGTGGCTCGCCCGCGCGATCGAGTCCATCGGACAGCGGCCCATCAGCAACGTCGTCGACGCCACCAACTACGTGAACTTCGAACTCGGAAACCCCAGCCACGTCTTCGACCTGTCCAGGCTCGCGGGGCCGAGGATCATCATCCGCCGCGCCCGACACGACGAGCCGCTCACCACCCTCGACGGAAAGAAACGCCTCCTCACCACCGACGACCTGGTCGTCGCCGACCAGGGCACGGCCCAGGGACTCGCGGGGGTCATCGGCGGGGCCGACACCCAGGTGACCGAGCGCACCACCGACGTGCTGATCGAGGTCGCCACATGGTCACCCTCGGCGGTCCGGTCGGCCTCCCGAAGGCACGCGGTCAGGACCGATTCAAGCCACCGATACGAGCGGATCGTCGATCAACGCTCGCTTGACTTTGCCTCGCGACGACTCGCCTCGATCATCCTCGCCACCGCCGGCGGCTTGCTGTGCGAAGGCGTCCTCTCCGCCGGCTCGCCACCGCCGTCCCAGCGCCCGATCCGCTTGCGGACCTCTCGCTGCACGGCCCTGATCGGGGTGGAGATCCCACCCGCCCAGGTCGAGGGAACGCTCCGCGGCCTGGGAATCGCGACCGAGGCGGCGCCATCATCCGGCGGTGAACAGGGCGCCCTGACCTGCATCCCTCCGCACTGGCGACCGGACCTGACGCGAGAGGTTGACCTGATCGAGGAAGTCGCCCGCGTCGCCGGACTCGACCGCATCCCGGTCTCGCCGAAGGTCTCGGTCGTCGTGCATCCCCCCAATCCAAGAGAACTGGCCCTCAGAGAACTCGCCGCCATCCTGGTCGGCATGAACTTCTACGAAACCGTCACCTTCTCGTTTGTCCGACCGACGCACGCCGAGCCGTTTCTTGCTCCCGGGCTCCGCGAACTCCGCGTGGATGACGAACGCCGAGGCGCCGAGCCCACCTTGCGACCGAGCATTCTCCCCAGCCTCCTGGCGTGCCGTCGCAAGAACCAGGATGGGGATGTCGTGATCCCCGGCGGCGTCCGCCTCTTCGAGTTCGGCCCGACGTTTTCCCAGGAGATTCCCAGAGACCCGGCGTCACGCGGCGAGGTCATCCAGCCCAGGACGTTCGCCATGCTCATGGACGTGACCGGCTCCGGCACGGCGGGGAAGCGGACATCCGACGAGGTCCAGTCGGCCATCCGCGCGATGCGAGGCGTGATCGAATCGGTGATCCGCGCCCTGGGGGGGACACGCCCATCCATCGAAGTCGCCCCCGCCGACCCTCCGTATCCCGCGTGGAGGACCGACGCGGTTGCCCGCATTCTCGTGGATGGACTGGCGATCGGACATTTCGGCGTCGTCTCCGACCAGACGACCAGCGCCTACGGGATTGAGTGCCCGGTCGTCGCCGCGGAGGTTCTCGCCGCCCCGCTCCTGGATCTCTTCCCGCCTCGCACGTCCGTACGCCCGCTGCCGGAGTTTCCCGCGGTCGAACGCGACCTCACGCTGATCGTGCCCGAAAACGTGCGATGGGCGGCCGTCGAGTCGCTCGTACGCGAGGCCGCCCCGGAACGCTTCGAGTCGCTCGCCTACGTCGGCGCCTACAGGGGCAAGCAGGTCGGAGATGGGAAAAAATCACTGACCATGCGGCTTTGGTTCCGGGATGCCCACCGCACGCTCCGACGAGAGGAAGTCGATCCAGAGATCGACTCGCTCGTCCGCCTCGCCGGACAAAGACTCGGGGCGTTGGTGCGCACCTCCTGAATACCGTCCCCAAACCCATGCCCAGGCCAAGGCCCGCCGCGACGGGCGCCCTCGCGCCCCATTTACAATCCATCGGTCAGCGCCCGCTCGATCGCGTCGCGGATCTCCCTCTCGTGCTCCTCTCGCCGGGCGACGCCGAATCCGACGCTCCCCCAGACGATCTCCCCTTTCCGATCGATCACGTAGAACGTCGGCCAGCCGGGCACCCGATACGCGGCCGCGACCGTCTCGGCGCCCCGGACCAGGAGGTACGTGAACCCGTTGTCCGCCATGTACTTCGCCGGGTCCGCCGTCGAGGAACGCTCGAAGTTCATCCCGATCACCGCCACGCCACGATCCTTGTACCGTTCGTGAATGGCCTGCACCATCGGCATCGCCTGCCGGCACGGCGGGCACCACGTACCCCAGAAATCCAGCACCACGACCTTACCCGCAAAATCTTCCGACGAGACCGGCTCGCCGCCCTCGCCCGTGAGGCGCCACGCCGGGGCGAGACTCCCCGGCTTGAGGATGCCCCCCGGTGGAGATTCGACCTTCCCCGCCGGCTTCACCCCCGGCGTATCCACGGCGGGACTCCCCGAAGGGCGGAACACCCGGACCACGTACTCGTCTGGAACATCCACGATGAACGAGGACTCGGCAACGGGCATGTTGCGCTTCACGTTCGAGAGGTCCAGCGTCCACTCCAGCCGGCCGCCGGACAGGTCAACCGTGCCCGATCCGGTCGCCGCGTCGGGCATCGTAAACCGTTCAAGGCGCCGCGGAAGGCCGTCCGACCGGGCGACATGATGGCGACGAACCTCCGAGCCTGAACGCACGACCACCACCTCGCACGCCTCTCCGGAAACTGTTGATTCGCCCTCCCCCGCCGTGACCAGGGTGTGCCCTTGCGGAGCGATGGTCCCGTGACGCATCAGTTCCCACGGAATCAGTTCAACGACACCTTGCCCCTCGAGAAACGCTTCCAGCGCCCCGGGGTCCTTGACCACCAGTTCAATGACGGACTTTTCAGACTCCCGGATCGAACGGGCGCTGAACCCGTCAAACCCCACCGACACACGCCCGCTCACCCCGGGCGCCCCGTGATCCGGCGTGCCGCGGATGCTGATCTTCCAGCCGACCCCCTGGATATCGGCGGCTCGCTTGAGCATCACGCTCGCGGCGAGCGATTCGGGCGGCTTCTCTCCGCTCGATGCCCGCGCCAGGACGGCGTGGTACGCCAGCGTGCTGGTCTTGGAAAAGGCGTCCTCGACGGCGGCGGCGGTTGCCGCCGGCGGCGAACGGCCGCCCAGGAACCCGGGTCCCGATGACGCCGACCCATGCACCCCGATGGCCACGATGAACACGGCCGCCGCTCGAACGCGCGAACAAGTCCGTCGAGTCATGCCTTGTCCTCCGAGGGTGTCCCATAACAAGAGTAGGTACCGGCTCGATAGCCGGTGAAAACACCGGTCTCCGGGCTTGGGTGGGGTGTCAATCACGTCAATTTGTACAGACCCGACGGGCACCTTCCTCATCAATGCAGCCATCGGTCAGGAATCCCCTCCGAGTCTCCGAAAATAGACAAGGCAACCGGGAGGGCCGCGACATGTCGAACGACCGCGTCAAGCCGACCATCAACGACAACCAGTCGGACTCGGATTCGCTCGACCAGAGAATCGAGGCACTCGGACTTGGCGCCCGTTCCCAGCACCTGAGCCGCCTGCTTGACTTGTGCGGTGATCCATCGGCGAGCCTCATGGATTTCGCCCGCCTCATCCGAACCGATGCGGCGCTTGCCGGTAGGCTTCTCAAGATCGCCAACTCGGTGTACTACGCCCAGCGGGGGCCGGTCACGAACCTGGACCGCGCCTGCGTGCTGCTGGGGATCGAGCGTCTCAAGGCGTTCAGCCTGGGCTTTACCCTCGGCCAGGCCGCCGCCGACCGCGAGAGCGAGTTCTCGCAACGCGTCTGGGGAGAGTCGGTCTTCCGGGCGTGCCTGGCCGGTGAACTGGCCCGGGAGGCGTGCCCCCTGTTTGTGACCGAGGCGTTCATCATCGGCCTCATGATCGACGCCGGGCAGGGGCTCATGCCCAAACTCCTGCCCGGGAAGTACCGCCCGATCGCCGAGGCAAGCCTGCCCCCGGCGGAGGTCTTCGAGCAGGAACTGGCGACGCTTCCCTTCACGCACCTCGACGCCATCAGGTCCTTGTCTCGCCTGTGGAAACTCCCCGAACTCCTCGCCGAACCTGTCGCCCATCACCACACGACACCGCCTCAGGATGACCCGACGGCCATGGGGCACCTGCGCCGTATCGCGTTCGTGGCGGGCAACACGGATTGCCGCGGCAAACTCAGCCCCATGGAAACGCCTCCGGTCTTCCCGGCACGAGTCGAGGAAATCCTCGGTCTTTCAACCGATCGGATCGCCGCCGCGATCAGGCGCGCCGGCACCGAGTACACCGCCGCCGCGACCCTCTTCCAGGGGGTATGCCAGTCGATCACCGATCCCGCCGATCTTTGTGCCCGCGTCCGACATCAACTCGCCCAGGCCATCGACCACATGCTGGCGCACGGCGGGGGCGCCTCCGCCACCGTCATCGAGCGATTCCTTCACGACGACGTCGCGATCGAGGTTCGCCGCACTTCAAGGAATCAATGGACCGCGTACCTGTGCGATGCCCGCGGGGAGCACCTGGCACAGGTGACCTTCGGGCTCGACAGCGTACGGCCCAGGTTCATCTCCGAGTCGCTGGGCCTCACGCCCGAGGAAGCCCCCGTGGTGGACCAGATCCTCGCGCACCTCAGGGCGCGGGCCGCGTAGACGCCGAGACCGTCACCCCCACGGACGATCGACCCCGGATCGCCTCGTTGCCCAGTTGCCCGCACGCCCCCATCAGGCGACGCCCCTTGGTCCGGCGCCGCTTGGCGTACACCCCCAGGGCCGTCAACGCTCCGAGGAACCCGTCCACCGACTCCTCGGTCGGGGCCGGCCAGGGAGAGTCCCGCCGCGGGTTGTACGGGATGACGTTGAGCATGCACCGCGGCGTCGCCGCCCCCCGAGAACGACGGTAATGGGCGTCGATCGGACCGACGAACTCCGCCACGCGATGGACATCCGCCATCGTGTCGTTCACCCCGGGGATCAGCACGTACTCAAGGCACAACTTGCCGCCACCGTACACCGGCCAGTCCACCAGCGCCTCGCGCAGACGACTCAGCGGCATCGAACGATTCACCGGCATGATCGATGAACGCAGCGCTTCATCCGCCGCGTTGACCGACACCGCCAGGTTCAGGCGGTGCCACCCGGGTTCCCCCAGTTTCTCCCGCAGCCGACCGAGCCCGTCGAGTCGGCCCACCGTCGATACCGTGATCTTGCTGATCGGGACCGCCGCCCCGTTGTGGTCCTTCAGGACCGAGATCGCACGAAGCACGTTGTCGAAGTTGTCCAGGGGCTCACCCATGCCCATGAAGACGATGTTCCGCGGCCGACGGCCCAGCACGTGCGTGGCCGCGAACCACTGACCCACGATCTCATCGGGCGTCAGCGAACGGATCAGGCCCATCTGAGCCGTCTCGCAAAAGACGCACCCCATCGCGCAGCCGACCTGGCTCGACACGCATAGCGTGTGCGCCGACCGACCCGTCCGGCCGATCATCGGGATCAGCACCGATTCGGTCTCCAGCGTGCCGAACGCCGCGAGGCGCTCCGCCGAGCCGCCCGAGGCGCCAACCCCCCACCGCGACCCATCCACCGGGTTGGCCGCGATCCGCTGCGTGAACTTCAGCACCTCCCCCTCGGGGGATTCCTCCGACTCGGTGCGAACCACCGGATCCGCCCGAACCCCGATCCCATGGGTCGCGCCCGTTCGGAAGAGCCGCCTGTACCTCTCGATCGCCTTTTCACGCGACCACCCCGCTCGAAAGGCCATCTCGGCCGCGAACCCCTCCGAATCGAGGGATAGGGCGTTTACCCACTCGAGCCCGCCCTGGACAGCCTCTGAGATTCGATCCGGAGCCTGCATCGGCCCGATTCTACGGGTCCAGAGTCCCATCCGGTGCAAAAAGCCCGCGTAATCAAGCCCGCCGGGTCGGAATTGACTTGATGCCGCCGTCCGTTCGGGTATGTTGGAGCGACGCGGGACGCTCCAGCACCGCGTGGGTTACGTCGCCACCGTGCCGGTTCTCGGACGCGGCGATGTCAGGAGGTTTGGCCGTGTTCATGATGAACCCGCTTTGCACTCGCCGACACCCCCGTGGATTCACGCTGATCGAACTGCTGGTCGTGATCGCCGTCATCGCGATCCTGATCGGGCTCTTGCTTCCCGCGCTGGGCAAGGCACGCCTGGCGAGCCAGGCGACCGTCTGCATGCAGAACAACCGGCAGTTGATCCAGGTCGCTCATTTCTATGCCAACGACCACAAGAGCCGCCTGTGGTTCCACCACTGGTCCCCGCCAAACGCGGCCGATCCGCGTCCCTTCCAGACCTGGTGCCGGATCAATACCAAGAAATCCGACTCGGACTGGACCGTGTGCGAGCCTGGCCTGGTGTACCGGTACATCGACAACTCTCAGAAAATTACCGAGTGCCCCCTGAACAAGAGGCGCGGGGGTGATGGAACGAGCAACAACCTCAACACGGCCACCGGCAACAGGGACATGTTCGGCGGCGACAAGCGCATGGAGTTTGATTACTGCATGGTGACGGGAGTCGGCGGGGCGGAACTGGGGCTTGAAATCCAGGCCGCGTACACCCCCCCCACCTACAGCGGCGGGAACAACCTCCCCGTGAGCGAGGTCTCAAAACTCACCCGTTTCAGTTCGCTCCCCATCTTCGTCGAAGAGAGCAGTTACTGGTACCACGACAGCAAGCCCGGCAAGGTCAACGACGGCCTGTGGGGGAACCTCGACCAGATCTCCCTGCGGCACGAGAACGGGGGCATGGTCGCCATGTGGGACGGCACCGTTTTCCACTTCCGCCCCCCCTCGGGCTCCAGCGAGCAACTCGAGGAAGTCGCCAAGGATTTCTGCGCCAACGACATCTTCATCAACCGCGGCGGCAAAGACCAGCGCTGGTATCGCCTCTACTACGGCGGGTATGCACCGCCGATGGAAAAACGCTACGGCTGGATCAACAAGCCATCGATGTAATCCCGCCCCGGTAGCCACCGCCGCATCACCCCGGCGGTATGCCTCCGCATCGCCGGCATGCCCCACACGGCCCGGCCCGCGACTCTCCCCCCCGCGACCCCGCCCAACCGCTCACGCGTTGAGCATGATCCCGGCCGCAATCGCGGCGGCCGTCTCGATCCGCATCGCGTGCGGCCCGAATCGCACGATGGCCACCCCGGCCGCACGGGCCTCCGCCCGCTCGTCGTCGGTCCAGCCCCCCTCCGGCCCGATGAGCAGCCGAACCTCGGCCGGACGAGGGTCGTCCGCCAGCCGAGCCTCTCCCGATCCGTCGGCCATCACCACCCGCCTGGTTGTCTGAATCGCGTCGCGGAGCGTCCCTCCACGGCCGATGCTCATCGCCCACGCCCGCCCGCACTGCTTGCAGGCCTCGCGCACGACCCGGCTCAGTCGGGTGATCTTGCCTTCTCGCGGCTCGACGACCGAGCGTTCGACCGCCAACGGCGACCACCCCGCCGCCCCGACCTGCGTGAGCGCATCAATCATCTGCTCAAGGCGTTCACCCTTGGGCACCGCGGACCAGACTTCGAGCAAAGGCGCGACCGGCAACACGCGCTCAACGCCGATCACCTCGCCCTCGACCTCCCACTCCCGGCGGGAGGACTTGACACTCCCGATCACCCGGGCCTGGCCGAGGCGCCCCGTGCCGTCGATCAACTCGAGCAGGTCCCCGGGCCTGACCCGGCGGACCCTCGCCGCGTGGTGGCCCTCTTCCCCACCGATCGTCAGACGGGTGCCGGGACGGTCCGGAAACGAGTCCAGCCAGACGCGGTGTGCGGACATGATGGGTTGTAGCGCGCCGGATACCCCCGGCCGCCTCGTTCCCGATCGGCAGGCTGATATCGTGTGAACGATCGTTCGATCAAACCCTGGGTATCCGGGGCGTGCGGATTCTGTTCGCGCCCCGACCCGATGGAAAGACATGCCCGATCCATCCGCCAACCTCAAGAACCCCGCGACCGATGACCTGGCCTCCCAGGTCGAATCGCTGCTGGGGACCTCCGATGAGAACTCCGCCTCGGCCGGCACGTCCGAGACGGCCGAGGGGATCGACACGGCCTCGCGGGACTCCGAATCACCACCGCCGGATGACCGTACCGGGGAAATGCCGATTCACACCGCCGACCTCGCCGGGCAGGTCGAGCGGATGCTCGACGACGCGATCGAGCGAGCGGAGAATCTCGCGGTCGAGATGGATTCGCCCGGCGACGTCGTTTCAGGAGATCATCCTCGCGCGGCGCCGGGCTCGGCGCACGACCAGGCCCCGCCGATCGCACCCTCCCGGCCCGCTGACGGCCAGGTCGCGCCGGATCCATCGGAGCGCCCGTTCGAAGCACATCGCCCGTCTGAATCACAGCGCGAGTCCGAAAAACCGGCAAACCCGCGGGCCCCCCGAAAACCGATCGCAACCAGCCCCGGAACTCCGCGTGCGAAGCCCCCGGCCATTCTTCTGGCCGCGGGCGCGATCGCACGCCTTCTGGCCGCCCCCCTCGCGAACCGATCGGCCGCGGTTCGCGATTCGGTCGGCTGGATCGCGCTGGTGACCGTCTTCATGGCCGGGTGCATGTGGGCCGCGGTCATGCTCCGGGATCCCAAGCCCCTCCCGACCGCCACGCCCGCGGTCTCGCTCTCGACCGGAGAAGCCAACGGAAGCACCAACCAAGCCGCGGATCACGGCGGCCACGCCCCAGGGGCGGGCCCCGCGAAGTCCGAGCACGCCGCGAGCGCCTCCACCGGAGAGCCGTACACCCAGAAGGACCCGCTCATCAAGCGTGGATCGGCCGGGCGCAAGCCCCCCGCGAAAGAGAAGGCCCCAAGTGGCCATTGACCAGCGCCCGCAACCGGCCCGCGCGTGCCACTCGTGAAGCGGCTCGATTCCGACCGCTCTCGTGCGTTGTATTCCACGTGGCCGAGGCCTCCATCCGATTCCCGATCATCGTCGGACCCACCGCGGGGGGAAAATCCGCCCTGTCGATCGATGTGGCCAGGCGGCTTCACGCCCTCACGGGCCGATCCGCCGAAGTCGTCACGGCCGATTCCATCCAGGTCTACCGCGGGCTCGATATCGGTTCGGCCAAGCCGACCCGGGTTGAAATGGCGGGGATTCCCCACCACCTGGTCGACATCCTTGATCCCACGGAGCGTTTCAGCGTCCACGCCTGGCTCTCGATGGCCGAAGCGGTGATCGACCAGGTCAAGGGGCGGAACTCGATCCCGGTCGTGGTCGGCGGATCACACCTGTACATCAAGGCGCTGCTCGACGGGCTGTTCGAAGGCCCCGCGCCCGATCCCAAGGCCCGCGAACAACTCAACGCCCGAGACCTGGCGGATCTCAGGGACGAACTCGAGAGGGTCGATCCCGCCGCGGCGGGTCGCATCAACGCGATGGATCGCCGCCGGACCGTGCGCGCGCTGGAGGTTCATCACGCCACCGGCCGCCCGATCAGCGAACTCCAGCGCCAATGGGACCAGGACCGGCCCCGCCGGGCCGATGCCGTGCTGATCGGGATCGAGTGGCCCGTGCCGGAGATCAACCGCCGCATCAACGCCCGTGTCCGGACGATGTTCGAGCGTGGCCTGGTCGAGGAAGCACGGGCACTCTGGCTCGGCGGGTTGCTCGGAATCCAGGCCCGTGAAGCCCTGGGATACAAGCAGTTGATCGATGCGTTCGAGGGCCGCGGAACCCTCGATGAAGCGCACGAGCGGATCAAGATCGAAACCCGACGCTTCGCCAAGAACCAGCGGACCTGGCTCAGGCGATTGAAACCAACGCCGGGGTCGGTATGGATCGACGCGGGCGTGACCCCGCCGGAAGAATGGACTTTGCTGGTCGTGCGAGCCTGCCTGGGAGGAGACGTGGGCGGGTAACCCGCGGCGTGTCGGCCTCGCGGGTCAATCCTCATCCATGAGCCGGCGCAGGCACGCCGCCAGAGGGGTTGACTCGTCGGCGGATCCCACATCCTCGCTGAACAGGTCGTAGTTGTCCGCCTGCGCGGGATCGTCCCGCGTGAGACGGAAGAACCGCTTGAACGGGGAGATGTCAAAGCCCTTGGCCATGGCCAGGCCGTTGTCGGCCGACGCCATGATCAACTCGCCCAGCAGCGCCTGCTCCAGGTCGCCCAGTTCATCCCGCCGAGAGATGAAGTACTCGACGAACTCCGACAGCCGACCCGGATCCTGGTTGCACAGCCCCCAGTCCTCCCCGTAGTACGCCAGCCCCAGGTCCCGGCCAAGACGGTCGCACGCGTGGTCATAATCGGATTCCAGCGGGTTGTTCACGGGAAGTTCCCTCCAGGCCGCGCCGCCTCCACCACCGCGTCGGCGCACGCCGATACCGTCAGCCCCGACGACTCGATCACCACGTCGGCAAGCGAAAGGTAGATCGGATCGCGGGCCGCGAGAACATCCTCGATCTCGTCGAGCGGAGGGCGCCCCGTCAGCGAAGGCCGGTTCGACCCCGGCCCGGATTCAGCGCCAGAACCCGCCGACTCAAGCCGCCGTCGGAGTTCACGTGCCCCGGCCCGCAGGTACACCACGCCGACGGACCCAGAACCCCGGGCCTGGGTCAGCAGGTCCGCCGCCCCGGGAGCCGTCGGGGTTCCCCCTCCCAGTGCCAGGACATCCGGCGGATCCTCGATCACGCGCCGCAGGGCCGCCGCCTCGGCGGTTCGGAACGCGGCCTGACCATCAAGCCGCCAGGCCTCGGCGACCGTGCCGCGACCCAGAATCCCGGGCGTCACGTCGTCGAGATCGACAAACGTGCCCTGGAGACGATCGGCCGCCAGCCGACCCACGGTCGATTTCCCGCTCCCGCGTAAGCCGATCAGGATGAGCGTGCGTGTCGTGCGCATGGATTCGTTCAAGGCATGGTACGGAACGGCCCGCCCGCCCGCCTCGCGCCGGAGGGACCCGCCGCCTCACGCCGTCCCGAGGGCCGGGTGGATCCGGGCCTCGGCGGACCTGGCGTGGCCTTCCAGCCCCTCGAGCCTCGCCAGCACGGCCGCGTCCTTGTAGATTCGGGCGTCTGGCCGCCCCAACTCGCGTATGTATGTGCGCACGCGAACAAAGTGAAGCACCGACAGGCCCGCCCCAAATCGCGCCGAGCCGCCCGTCGGAAGGGTGTGATTCGGCCCCAGCCCGTAGTCACCGATCACCTCCGCCGCCCCACGACCTATGAAAACAGCCCCGTAGTGACGGCAGCGGCACGCCACCGAGTCGGCCCGCTCGGTCATGATCTCAAGATGCTCGGGGGCCAGACGGTCGCTCACGGCGATGGCCTGTTCGATCGAGCCGCAGACCACCATCCCACCGTTGCGCAGCGCGAGAGAGGCCGCCTTCCCGCCGGGGAGATCCGCAAGCCGACCGGCCAGACACCCATCGATCCGATCCGCCAGCGAAGCCGACGTCGTCACCACCCACGCCGCCGCGTCGGGGTCGTGCTCGGCCTGCGCGAGAAGGTCCGCCGCCACCACCTCGGGATCGGCGCTGCCGTCGGCGATGATCAGGACCTCGGACGGCCCGGCGAGCATGTCGATCCCGGCATGCCCGACAACGGCCTTCTTCGCGGCGGTCACCCATTTGTTCCCCGGGCCGGCGATGACGTCGCATCGCGGGATCGGCCCCGCGCCAAAGGCCATCGCGGCGACCGCCTGCGCTCCACCGACCGCGATCACGCCGTAGGCCCCGGCGATGGCCGCGGCGGCGAGGGTCGCGGGCGCCGGCCGAGGGGAGGCCACCCATACCTCGGCCACGCCCGCCACACGTGCCGTAACGGCGGTCATCAGGACCGTCGACGGGAGCGGGAATCGCCCCCCGGGGGCGTAACACCCGGCACGGTCCACGGGCGCGATCGTGTGCCCGGCCTCAAAGCCGCCGACCGTCACTTGGCAGGGCGTCAGCGAGGCCCGCTGCGCGGAGGCAAACGACTCGATCCGCTCGGCGGCTCGTTCGAGAGCACCGCGATCCTCGGGACGCAGAGTCCCGAGCGCGGCTTTGCAAACCGCCGGAGATAGAACCAGGTCGCCCCCGGGAGCCAGGTCTCCCAGGCGGCAGGCGTGCTCTCGCACCGCGTCGGCTCCCCGCGCGCGCACGTCCTCGACGATGCGAGCCGCCTGCTCATACACCGCCGGATCGACCGGATCACGCCGTTCACGATCGACCTCCCCCGGCTGAAGGCGGGGCAGGATCGGCTCGTACGCCATCGGCGTCATGGGCGGCCCTCCGGGCGGGCGGGTTCGCCGCCTGTGCCGATCCCGGGCTTGGCATCTCCCGGACGACGGGTGACGCGGAGGGAGCGGCGGTCGAGTTCTCGTTCAACATCGGCGAGCGAAGCACCCGCCGAAACGAGTCTGGCCAGGGTGAAATACACCACGTCGGCCGCCTCGTGGATGACCTGGGCGGTCTCCGTGGCCCCCGCGAGTTCGCGGGCCTCTTCAACGATCTTGGAGGCCAGCAACGCGGGATCCGAGAGCAGCCGGGCCGTGTAGGACCCGTCGGGGGCGGCGGCCCGCCTGGCTTCGAGCGTCGCCGCGAGTCGAGCCAGCCCGAACGAGTTCCCCCAGCAGGTGTTCGTCCCCCGATGGCAGAACCCCGGCCCGTGCTGGCGGATCGTGAACAAGAGAGCATCCCGGTCGCAGTCGAGATCGACGCGGAGCAGTTCCTGGGTCGCCCCGGAAGTCTCCCCTTTTCTCCATAATCCGCGTCGGCGTGACCAGTACACGCCCCGTCCCTCCTGGACCGCCGTGTTCAGGCTCTGGACATTGGAGTAGCACAGCCCCAGGGCACGGCCGCTTTCATCCACGACCACGGTGGGCCACAGGCCATCGGGTCGGTCGGTGTTCAGGCACGCGGACACGGCGTCGGCCACGCTGAACAGCCCCTTGTAGATCGCCATGCCGACCTGTGCATCGGCCCCGGCCCGGTCGATCTGGCCGATCTCGTCGGCCGTGCGCACGCCGCCGGCCACGGTCACCCGTGCCCCGCCCGCGGCCTCGATCACCGGGCGGGCCCGGTCAGCACCAAGACCGCAAAGCATCCCCTCGGTCTCCACAAAGGTCACCAGGAACCCCCCGACGTACGGGGCCAGCACCCGGACGCGATCAAGAAGGGCATCGGGTGTCGGCTTGGTCCAGCCCTCGACGACGACACGCCCGTCACGGGCATCGACCGCCGCGATCAGACGCTCACGCGGGAGTTGTTCGAGCACTTCCGGGACCGCCCGGGTTCCCAGGATGACCTTGCTCGCCCCCGCGTCAAGCCACGCCCGGGCGGCCTGCACGTCTCGTATGCCCCCGCCGACACGGCACCGGGCCAGCGCAAGCAGTTCCCGGATGATGTCGGCATTGGAGCCGCGCCCCATCGCCGCGTCGAGGTCGATCACCGCGATCTCCCCGACCCGGCCGAACAACCTGGCAATCGGGCGGGGATCGCCCGCGTCGATGACCTTGGTCTTGCCCTGTTCCAGTTGCACGGCCCGGCCGTCCATGAGATCGATCGACGGGATGATCATCGGGCGCCTCCGCGAGGTCCAGCCGCCGGGCTTGCGTCAGGGCTTCCGCCGGGGCTTCCTTCAAGCCCCCCCGCGGCACGCACCGCGAACCCCGCCGACGCAAGGTCCCGCTTCACGTCGGCCACGGTCCTGATTCGGTCGTGAAAAATGGTCGCGGCCAGGACGGCATCGGCCCCCGCGGTCAGCCCTTCGGCCAGGTGCTCCCAGTGCGCGGCCCCGCCCGAGGCGATGATCGGGATGCGGACGCCGCGGCGAACCGCGCGGAGAAGATCAAGGTCGTACCCCGATCCAACGCCGTCACGGTCGATGCTGGTCAGCAGGATTTCCCCGGCGCCCAGCCGCTGACACTCGCGCGACCACGCGTCGGCCCGGAGGCCAGTCGCCCGCGTCCCCGCTCGGACCACCACCGCCCACGACATGGACGGCTCCGCCTCCCCGGCATCCGGCGTCCTCGCGGCGTCAATCGCGACGACCACGCACTGGGAACCGAATCGACCGGCCAGCCGCGCGACAAGCGAGGGATCCTCCACGGCGGCGGTGTTCACCGCGACCTTGTCGGCTCCCGCCCCCAGCATGCACGCCGCATCGGCCTCCGAGCGAACACCCCCGCCCACGGTCAGCGGGATCGAGATTCGCCGACGCAGCGCGGACACGGTCTCGACGGCGGCCCGCCGCCCGTCGGCGGTGGCCGAGACGTCGAGCATGACCAGTTCGTCCGCGCCCTGGCGTTCGTACTCGGCGGCCAGCGCGGCCGGATCCCCCGCATCACGCAGGTTCTGAAACCGAACCCCCTTGACGACACGCCCGTCGCGGACATCAAGGCACGGGATGATTCTCGGGATCAGCACGCGCCAGACTCCAGGAGGTCCCGCGTGGCCGGCGTGGGAACGCCCGATAGATCGAGCCACCCCGCGAGCAGCCTTGCCCCCCACGCCCCGGACAACTCGGGATGAAACTGGCACGCAACAACCGAACCTCGCTCCATCCCCCCCACAAACGGCCCGCCGTGCTCGGACCACGCGCCCAGCCATCCCGGCGGGGTCGCCGCCGCGCGGAACGAGTTGGCGTAATAGGCATGCCCGGGCCGCAGCACGCGGCACGATGGATCCGGCTTGACCAGGTTCCACCCCATCTGCGGGACCCGGACGCCCGCGGGGAAACGCCCAACCGTCCCGGCGGCGACCGCAAGACCCTCGACGCCCGGCGATTCCTCGCTTGATTCAAACAGGATCTGCATGCCCAGGCAGATCGCAAGCACGGGACGGCCGCCGTCCACCCGACGACGGATCGCCTCCACAAGCCCGTTCTCCCGCATGGACCTCATCCCCGCGTCGAAGGAACCCACGCCGGGGAGAACAACCGCCCCCGACCGCTCGATCATGTCCGGCCCTTCCGCCGGCGCGACCTCGACCCCCAGGCGATCAAACGCCGCCAGGACCGAGGCGATGTTCGCCGTCGGGGTGCGGACGACATGGATGACCGGCCGAGAACCCGGCATCAGAGGACCCCCTTGGTCGACCTCGCGCCGGCGGACCCCTCAAGCCCGACCCCTTGCCGCAGCGCCAGGGCGGTGGCCTTGAACGCGGCCTCGAGGCGGTGATGGTCGTTGACCCCTCGCAGGACATCAACGTGCAGGCAGAACCGCCCGGCCGTGGCCAGGGATCCGAAAAAATGCGGTGCGTTCTCGCACGAAAGGTCCCCGAGGCGCTCACGCGTCAATCCAAGATCGATCACCGTGGTCGGGCGCGTCGCCAGGTCAACGACCGACCTTGCCAGAGCCTCGTCCAGGGGGGCATAGGCAAAGCCAAATCGCCTGATCCCGCGCCGGTCACCCAGGGCACGGTCGATCGCCTCTCCCATCGCCAGCGCGCAATCCTCCACGGTGTGGTGGTCATCAACCCGAAGGTCACCCTCGCACGCCAGATCGAGATCGAACCCGGCGTGATGCGCCAGGGAGGTCAGCATGTGGTCAAGAAACCCGACCCCGGTCGCGACCCGGGCCGCGCCGCTCCCGTCGAGGGCCAGCGTCAGGGCGATCTTCGTTTCGGAGGTGGCGCGTTGAACCGTCGCGACGCGGGGCGGTCGGTTGGTGGGGGTCATGTCGAGTTCTCCAGGGCCTTGACGAGCCGTGAGAATAACTCCGCTTCGCCCGGGCACGTGATCCGAAGGCCGTCTTCAAGGCCCGGGCGCCCCGGGAATGCACGGACGGCGATGCCGTGCGTCGCAAGCGACCCGGCGATGCCCCGGGCCCGGGGTGAGCGGGCCAGGACAAAGTTGGCCAGCGAGTCGTTGACGCGAAGCCCCTTGTGCCGCAGCATCTCGGCCAGCAGGCCCCGTTCCTCCCGCACCCGATCGACACCGGCGAGCACGGCGTCCTTGAGATCACGGATCGCCCAGGAGGCGATCGCGGCCGACGGGCCGGCGACGGCGTACGGCTGCCCGACCGCCCTCAGCCAGTCAATCACGGTCGGATCCCCGACGGCATACCCCACGCGAAGACCCGCCAGGCCCCAGGCCTTGCTGAGCGTGCGCACCGCGACCGCGTTGGGCAGCGAGATCGCGACCGGCGTGAGGTCCTCGCCGGCAAACTCCGTGTACGCCAGGTCCACGACCATCAGGGCATGAGGAGCCGCGTTCGCCACCGCGGCGAGATCACCGGCCGTCGCGGCCAGGCCGGTCGGGTTGTTGGGCGTCACGATGAAGACCGCGCGGGTTTGCCCGTCGATCATCCGCGTGAACGACTCCACGGGGAACGGGCCGTCCGTCCACGGGACCTGCCGGAGAATCCCTCCCGCCAGCGAGACATACCGCGGGATCATCTCGAAGGTGGGCGTGGTGGAGACCGCGTGGCACCCCGGGTCGATCGTGGCCAGGCACAACCGCATGAGCGCATCGTCACCCCCCGCCGTGACCACCACGCGCTCAGCGCCGACACCCAGATGATCGGCCAGTTGCACGCGAAGCGAGTCGGGGTCCGGGTACTCTCGAACAATCGACGCCCGCCGAGCCTCGGGGATCTCGATCCACCGTCTTTGCGTCAACGAGAACGGCCCCTCGTTGGCGTCCAGGCGCAGAACATTCTCCGCGGATTCGCCGGAGGCTCCCAAGCCCTTCCCCAACGCCGCGGCGGGGGCGGAGGGCGATCGGCGGTACGCCGTGGCCGAGGCGGCCCGGGCCGACGGAACCACGCCGCTCATGGGACCACCTGCGTCAGCGGGGAGATCACGATGTCCGAGCCGCCGCGCGACTTGAGCAGCGGGATGAGCATCGCCAGTTGGTCGCGCGGGACCGCCGCCTTGACCGCGAACCCGGCGTCCCCGTGCAAGCGGGCCATCGTCGGCTCTCGCATGGACGGAAGGGCGGCGACGACCTCTTCCAGCCGATCCGACGGGCAGTTGAGTTCGAGCATCACGCGATGCCGGGCGTCGAGCACGGATCGGACCAGCATCGCGATCGCCTCGATTCGCTCCCGACGCGGCGGGTCCTCCCAGGCCTGGCGCGAGGCGTACATACGGGTCGATGATCGCATGATCTCTCCGACCACGGCCAGCCCGTTGGCCTCGAGCGTGGCCCCGCTGGCGGCGATGTCGATCACGCAGTCGGCGTCCTCCGGTGGGAAGACCTCCGTCGCCCCGTACGAGCGCACAAACCGATCGGACATGCCGCGCCGATCGATCCACCGCCGGGAAAGACGCTCCAGTTCCGAGGCCACCACCAGCGGCCGCCGCGGAAGGTCGCCCCCTTCGAGGATCGCACGCGGGGCGGCCACGACCACCCGGACCACGTCCAGCCCCGTATCAAGCACCTCCACCACGTCGGCATCCAGTTCACTCACCCAGTCCGCCCCGGCAAAACCGACATCGCGGCTGCCGACGTGGAGCATCTCCACGATGTTCTGCGGCTTGAGGATCTTGCACTCCGTGCCGGGCAGGGAAATCGACGGGCGGTACCCTCGTGACGAGGCGGAGACGCGCATCCCCGCCTCGGCCAGCAGCGAGGTCACCCCCTCGTGCATGCGCCCCTTGGGAAGGCCGACATGCAGCGCGGCGACCATCCCCGGGCCGGGGGCCGGCGATCCATCCGCGGTTCTCGAATCAGACACGGCGATTCTCCCTTCGGATCATGGCCGCCGGAGTTCGCCCGGGATCGATCGCCTTCAAAAGCGAATCGACGCCGGGCAAGCCGGCGTCGATCGTGAACATCAGACCTGCTCGGCCCACGTCACATCGCCACCAGCCCGCGTCCGTGGGCGTGATGATGATGATGGTGGCCGCGATGGTCGGCAAAGCACTTCATACGACATGGAAACGCTAGCCATCGGCGCCCGCGCCGTCAAGCGCCGCCGGATCGGGGCCGTGCGGCCGGCCCACTATCATGGTCCCGATGACGACCCGGAGCACCCAGGAGCCTTCCCTCACCGCCGTCACCATCGGCAACTTCGACGGGGTTCACCTGGGGCACGCGTCCCTGGTTCGCGCCTGCCGGGAGCACGCCGGGTCCTCCGGACGGGTCGTCGCGTTGGCCTTCGATCCCCATCCGTTCTCGACACTCGCCCCCGGGAAATGCCCCCCGCGACTCACATCCTTCGATGAAAGGGCCGACCGGCTCCGCTCCCTGGGGGTCGATCAGGTCATCCAACTGCATCCGACACCCGAATTGCTCGGCCTCAATCCCCAGGAGTTCATCGACCGCGTGGTGATGCCGCTGCGTCCGACGGCGCTGGTCGAGGGCGACGATTTTCACTTCGGACGCGCAAGGTCCGGAAACACGAGGGTCCTGGCGGAACTGGGGCTGTCCCGCGGGTTCGGCGTCATGGTCTGCCCGGCCGTCGAGGTCGGCCTTGACGGGCAATGGCTGGTACGGGCTTCGAGCACCGTGGCCAGATGGCTCATCTCCCACGGCCGCGTCGCCGACGCCGCCCGCGTCCTGGGGCGGCCATTCTCGGTCCGCGGACAAGTCACCCGAGGCGATCAGCGTGGGCGCTCCATCGGATACCGCACCGCCAACATCAGCACCGACCAGGTCCTTCCCGCCGACGGCGTGTACGCCGGGCGGCTCGACCATGACGGCCGGTCCTATCCGGCCGCGATCAGCGTGGGCACTCGACCGACGTTCAACGGCGCGACAAGCCGCGTCGAGGCGCACGCCATGAATCCCGACGGCACGCCCGCCACGCTCCCGGACGCATACGACTGGCTCGCCGTGGTCACGTTCGACCGTTGGGTGCGTGACGACCTGCGGTTCGACGGGGTCGAGTCGCTCCGCGGACAGATCGACCGCGATGCACGGCGGTGCCTGAACCTGCTGGCGTCGCTCACGACGACGGGATAGCGGCCGCGAAGGGCACGCCACGCCCCTACCCTCGCCATCAGACCTCGCGACGGAGAACCCTCACGCATGACGGAGTCCTGGACGACCAACACCACGCTTGAGCAGATCGCCCACTGGATCCGACCGCTGCGGAGGGTGGTGGTGCTGACGCACGCCAAACCCGACGGAGACGCGATCGGGTCCACGCTCGCGATCGCCGCCGCGATCAACGCCCTGCGGCCCGATGCCCAGTCCCCCACGGCCCAGGTGTGGTACTTCGGCGCGATGCCACCCTTCGCGGCGAAACTCATCGGCGACGCCCCCGCCCGCCATTTCCTGCAGCAGTCCCACCCCGGCGGGGAGCCCGACGGGATCGTGATCACCGACACGGGATCGTGGAACCAACTCGAGCACGTCAAGGATTGGCTGGGCCCCCGGGCCGACCGCGCGGCGTTGATCGATCACCACCGACACGGCGACCCCGCCAGCGCGGCCCGACGCTTCATCGATCCCGGCTCCGCGGCGGCGTGCCAGATCGCCGCGGAACTCGCCCGTTTGCTGCTGAAACTACCCTCCGTGACGGGCCTGCCGGTCGGCATCGCCCGCCTGTGCTACCTGGGCCTGGCGACCGACACGGGATGGTTCCGGCACAGCAACACAACCCCATCGGCGCTGCGCCTGGCGGCCGACCTGCTCGATGCGGGCGTGGATGCCCCGGAACTCTACAGGATCGTCGAGCAATCCGACCGCGAAGCACGCGTGAGACTCATGGCCCGGGCGCTCGCCGGGATGCAACTCCACGACCGCGGCCGGTTCGCGTTCATGTCGCTGACCAGGGCCGACTTCGCCGAGTTTCACGCCGAGCAAGGGGACGCCGGAGGCTTTGCCGATCACGCCCAGGCCATCGAATCGGTCAGCGTCGTGGCGATGTTCACCGAGTCCGACCCCGATTCCTCCGGAGCCCCCGTCACCAAGGTCAGCCTCCGCAGCAAGGATGGGGAGGGCGGCGTCGATGTCAACGCCGTGGCTCGGCGGTTCGACGGGGGCGGGCATATCAGGGCCGCCGGCGCTCGCATCGCCGCGCCGATCGACCAGGCCCGGCAGATGGTCCTGGACGTTCTCCGCGAGGCGGTCTGACCAACGTGGAGAATCCTCGCCCATCCCGACGCACCCCGCCCGGCCACACGCCACCCGCGACGCCCCGGCCACGCCGCGCGGGCCTGCCGGCTCGACCCGCCCTGCGCCTCATGACCACGACGCTCTGGGAGTACCCAAGCCAGCACTACGACTCTCCCGCGGGCCCAAGGATGCAGGGCGATAAGGAGTACGTCGGCGCCACGCCGTCGTGGGTGATCTGGCAGGTTCTCTCGAGATACACACGTGAAACCGACCTGGTGGTCGACCCCATGTGCGGCAGCGGCACCACCCTGGACGTCGCCAGGGACCTGCGCCGCCGGGCGCTTGGATACGACCTGGCTCCCTCTCGCCCGGACATCTTCCGGGCCGATGCCAGAAAAGTGCCGATCGAGGACGAGAAGGCGGACTTTGTCTTCATCGACCCACCGTACTCGACGCACATCGCCTACTCCGAAGACCCCGCGTGCATCGGGAAACTCGACGCGAGCGGCCAGGACGCCGGCCGGGCCTACTACGACGCGATGCGCGCGGTGATCGCCGAGGCGTGGCGCATCCTCAAGGACCGCCGATACATGGCCTTGTACGTGAGCGACTCGTGGCGCAAGCGGGGCCGCGGGCCGGGAGAATCGAGCCGGGCGGGGGGCCGCCCCCCGGGGCCGGCGGGGCTTGCGTCGGGCCTGTTCATGCCCATCGGGTTTGAACTCTTCTCCATCATGCGTGAACGATTCACGCCCGTCGATATCGTCTGCGTGGTCCGCCACAACCAGAAACTCCGGCGAGGGAACTGGCACAAGGCGGCGGAGGAAGGAAACTTCTTTTTACGCGGGTTCAACTACCTGTTCATCATGAAAAAGCAACAGAGCGATCCCGGACGCGATCCCGCCTCACCGATGCGACGCCCATGACCCGGTCGGCGGCGACCCGAGTCTACCATCGGCCATGACCGCCCCTTCCCCGCTGCTTGACCTCCACGCCGCCCGCGGGGCCGCGTTCGCCCAGTACGGCGAGGCGGATGGACGGGCCGGGATCGCCGTCCCGATGGCGTACGGCCCGGTCGAGGTCGAATACGCCGCGATCCGCCGCTCCGCCGGGGTGCTGGACCTCCCGCAACGGGGCGTGGTCGAGGTGGTGGGTGCTGACCGCGTCGAGTTTCTCAATCGCATGATCTCGCAGGACGTGCGCACGATCGTGCCCGGCCGCTGTGCCAGGGCCTTCTGGCTCAACCGCAAGGGACGCATCGACGCGGACCTGCGAGTCTGGCACCTCGAAGACCGGACACTCCTGGACATCGACGCGCACGCGGCGGGACGCACCGTCACGGGCCTCGGGGCGTACATCGTCGCCGACGACGTGGCGATCCGAGAGATCTCCGCGGCCACGCACCGGATGGCCATCCACGGGCCGGGGGCCTGCCTGGCCGCCGCCTCGATCCTCGACGACGACGACGACCGGGATCGACTCGCCGTTCTCCCGCCCGATCGGTGCCTGCTGGCGACGGCAAGCGGCTGGCCCGTGGTGATCGCGCGCGAGGACCAGACCGCCCAGGTCGGGCTGGAGTTCATGTGCCCCGCGGAGTCGGCCACCACCCTGTACACGGCCTTGCTCGAAAAGGGCGGATGGCTCGACGCCCAGGCCGCTCAACCCGCGCCCCCTTCACCGGGACCGACGCCCGGTGCCCGCCGAGCCGCGGCCACGCTCCGTCCGATCGGATGGCACGCGTTCAACACCGCCCGGATCGAAGCGGGCACCCCGTTGTACAACATCGATTTCGGCCCCGACTCACTCCCCGCGGAGACCGGTGTCTTCGACGACCGCGTCTGCTTGACCAAGGGGTGTTACCTCGGTCAGGAGATCGTCGCCCGCATGCACGCCAGGGGTCAGGCGCGGCGGCGGCTGGTGGCCATCCGCCTGGACCGGAGTATCCCCATCGGCGGCGGAACGCCCGACACGCCGCCTCCCTCGCCCCGCCAGCCGGAAACAGGGGCCGCGGTGCGGGCCGCGGACAACCCCGCGGGCGATCCGATCGGCGCGGTGACCAGTTCGGCCCTCAGCCCGATGCTCGGGCAGACGCCCGTCTGCTTCGCGATGGTCACCCCCGATCGAAGCGATGCGGATACGCCGGTCGAGATCGACTGCCAGGGAAGTTCGGTCCGGGGCGTGGTCCAGCCTTCGCTTCGATTCCTGGTGCGCCCGGAACCCTCGCCCGCCACGCGCCCGTAACGCGCCCGTAATGCGCCCGTAACGCCCAATCGGGGTCAGTCCCCGTACCGCTCCCGGAGTTTGGGGCTCAGCCGCAGCAGCAGCGCGACCCGCTCAAACTCGTTGATCCAGTCCTGCATCGTGGACGTGATCTCGTCGGTCGGCACGGCCGCCCCCGGCAGCGGGCACGAAACCCCCAGGGAGCGGGCGGCGATCGACCGGTAGCGCATCAGCGTCCGGTCCCCCAGGATCGACACGAATTCGTGATCCTCGTTCATGAAGATGACGGTGGGGACGCGGCGTCCCCCGCAGATCATGACCTGGTCCGAGAGATCGGCGTGGCGGTCACGGTCCACGTACCTCACCCGTAACACCGACGGGCCGGCACGGGCGATCGCGTCGATCAGCGGGCACTGCTGGACGCAGTCGCCGCACCACGTTCCCGAGATGACCAGGACCGGCATCTCCCTGGTAAAGCCCTGGATCAGGCCGACCTGGGACGGCGTCAGCGGCGGCACGCGCTCGATGAACCGTGTCCAGTTCTCCCGCTGGGACGGCGTCGCGGTGTTCAGGTACGCCTCGAACTCGTGGCCCGCCTGGAACGCGCGGCGAAGATCATCGGGAGAGACCATCGTGGTGCCGTCCTTTGCTTTGGGTGCCGCGCCGGGAAGACGCCGGGCTCGCTCACAACTGCCAGAGGCTTGATCCCCAGGTCAGCCCCGCCCCGAAGGCCAGGAACATGACCTTCTGACCCTCGCGAACCCTTCCCGTCCGGCGGATCTCGTCAAACGCCAGCGGGACCGAGGCCGCGACCGTATTCCCGTACCGGTCGATGTTCATGGGCATCTTCTCGCCCGGGATCCCGAACCGCTCCCGGGCGGCTTCAAGGATCCTCGCGTTGGATTGGTGACAGACGTAGTGATCCACCTGCTCGGGCGAGAGCCCGGCCTTGGAAAGCGTCCGCTCGATCAGCACCGAGAACGTCCCGACGGCGAACTTGAACACCGCCGCGCCGTTCATCTGGACCCGGTTGATCTTGTGCTCCTCGAACTCTTCTTCCGGCGGGAAATCCTCACGGGTATACGGGATGAAAAGGTGCCTCGAACCCTCCCCGTCGGAGTGCATCGCCTGGGCGATGATGCCCTTCGAGGCATCGTCGGTGGCGCGAAGCACCACCGCTCCGGCGCCGTCTCCAAAGAGCACGCTCGTGGCCCGCCCCCGGGTCGAGTAGTCCAGGTGCCGCGTGATGCGGTCGGCCCCGATCACCAGCGCCGCCCGGTACGAGCCGGCCCGCATCAGGTCATGCGCGACGTTCAGGCCGTAGACAAACCCCGAGCACGCCCCGTTGAGATCCAGCGCGGCCGCGTGGCCCGTTCGTATCGCGCTGGCGACACCGCACGAGACCGTCGGCGTCGGAGAGTCCGGCGTCATCGTGGCGACCACCACAAGGTCGACCTCGGAACCCTCCATGCCGGCGTTGGACAGCGCCGAGCGGGCGGCGGCGATCGCCAAACCCGACGTCGTCTCGCCAAGTTCCACCTTGTGGACGTGCCGCGCGCGGATGCCCGTGCGCTGGGTGATCCACTCGTCGGAGGTTTCCATGATGGCCTCGAGATCCGCGTTGGTAAGACGGGTTGCCGGCACCGCCGTCCCCGTGCCCGCCAGGCGGACACCAGGCCTGGACGGCAACGAGCGGGCGCCTTTGCCGCCGCCCAGGACGCCGGTGCTCATGCCGTCTCCCGCCTCTCGGCCCCCTCGGCGCTCCCGCCGTGGCCGCCAACGATCCCCTGGTGAGTCTCGACCCGCGGGCACACATCGGACAGCCGCTGGACGATCGCCTTGTTCACGCCGGATCGCACAAACTCCTGGCAGGCCCGCACCGCCGATCGGATCGTCCGGGCCTGGCTCGATCCGTGCGCGATCAGGCAAACCCCGTTGACTCCCAGCAGCGGGGCGCCGCCGTACTCGTGGTAGTCGTGCTTCTTGTACAACTGCTTCATGATCGGCTCGAACTGAAGCAGAAGGTTCGGATCGAACATCGCGATCTCACGCGCCAACGCACGCATCAGGCTCGACGCCATCCCCTCGGCCATCTTCAGCAGCGTGTTGCCCGTGAACCCGTCGGTGATGACCACGTCCGCCGAGTCCTCGAAGAACTCACGGCCCTCGATGTAACCGACGTAGTTCACGCCCGGCGTCGCCTTCAGAAGTTCACGCGTCTCCTTCGTCAGGCCGGTCCCCTTGGCTTCCTCGGAACCGATGTTCATCTGCGCGATCCGAGGGCTCTGGATCCCCAGCACCGTCCTCGCGTACGTCTCACCCATCAGGGCGTACTGCCAAAGGTGCGAGGAACGCGGCTCGGGATTCGCCCCCGCGTCGATCAGAACCACCGGGCCGTGGAACGATGGGATCGTCACCGCGATCCCCGGGCGATGAACATGAGGCAGGCGACGCATGTGCATCATCGCCGCCGCCACGCACGCCCCCGTGTTGCCCGCCGACAGCACCGCGTCGCACCGCCGGGGGTGCTTTTCCGATCCGAGCAGCGCCATCCGCACCAGCGACGAATCCTTCTTCGTCTTCACCGCCTGCGTCGGCGGCTCGTGCATCTCGATCACCTCGTTGGTGTGGTCGATCTCCAGCCGGTCATCCCGGATGCCACGGTCCACAAGCATCTCGCGGATCACCGGCCCGTCCCCGATCAGCACCAGGCGGTCATCCCCCTCCAGCAGGCTGATCGCCTCGATGCACCCCTTGACGATCGCCTCGGGAGCGTTGTCGCCCCCCATCACGTCCACGGCCAGGCGCATGTGCAGGTTCCCGCGGCCCCGTCCCGGGGCCTCCCGTCGTCCGGGGGCCACGGACCCTTCAGGCCCCTGCCGGGCGGCGATTACACTTGATTCCAAGACACCCGTCGCACCAGGACGCGAACAACCAGCGCCCGATGACGACATGATCGCCGACCGTCACCATTCCCGACCCGTCGGGAAGCACGGCGGCGCACGCGCTCCATCAGTCCTTGCTCACCCCGATCCCCAGTTTGGGAACCTTGATCCGAAGACCCGCACGCACATACCCCGATTCCTTGCACACCCGATGGTGCGCCTTGGGCATGCCGCTCAAGGGACAAAGCGTCTGCGACGAAGCCTCCAACGCGTGGTGGCTCCGACGACGACGAGTCCGGCCGTAACTCTGACGAAAGGCGGGTTGCATACCAGCGAACTCCTCGCGGCGGTCAGACCGCCGACCAATCCTCTGCACCTTCAAGCCGCGCCGAGCCGAGCCGACCTCGCTCCCGACCCACACGGCCCGGTGACCAGTTGTCCGGACGCCGGGAATCGCCGCCGAACCCTGTTTTCAGGGACCAAGAGGGTATTCGTCCGGGTTGCATCGGTCAAACCGAACCGGAGACCTCCAACCGGATCGGTCCACTCCGATCAAGACCACGCATATCTTTGTCCTCAATACCCCGCAAAAACCCCCACTCTCGCCCCGCCGACTCCCCACCACCCCGACACACCGGATATCCCACCAGAAGAACCCCCTCGAAATTCGCGACCGCACGCCCAAGTCATCGCCAAGCCTCCGAATCGACCTGGACTCGCCCCCAGAGGCGAGGGCGATCCGGACTCACCGCCCGCGGCGAGGGCGTGGCCGTCGTATTTCCCGAAGCCACGCGGGCCGGACTCCTCGCCGTAAACGCACCAGTGCCCGACCCAGCGCCAAGGCCCAGGGCGATCGCATTCTCCGTATGGCCGCCGCTGATCGAGCCCGCCGACCCACCCGGCGAGGGCGAATTTGACCTGGAACGGGCCGGAAATCGAATCATGCGATTGCCCCGCGACAAGGCCCCAGCATGCTGGACTCATCGCCCGCAACGGGTACGATCGCCTTGTACTCTCCGCGAAGCCACGCAGGCGAGCGAGGCCCACGCACGGAAAGGTTTCGGTCTCTGTACAGTATTCGCGCCATCGGGTTCGCCGCACAGACCGGTATCGACCGACCGCCCCAGGCCGTCGGCTCGATGAAACGGAGGTTCGCCGTCGGTTCCTGACACGACATCCCGCCCTCCTAGCTCAGTTGGTAGAGCAGCTGACTCTTAATCAGCGGGTCGAAGGTTCGAGTCCTTCGGGGGGCACTTGAAAACGGCTCTGGGATGATCCCAGGGCCTTTTTTATTGGTGAGTTGAGGGGGTCGCGGCGGATCGGCGGGGAGCGCCCGCACTACCGACGCACAACGGCGCGGATACCGCAGCGGCGTACAGTTGGGCACCATGAACACCACCACCGCCCAGCATACGGACACTCCCACGATCCTCGGTCGCTCCGCTGGCGATTCGCCGGAACACGCCTCGGAGCGCGCCCGCACCGAAAAAGTCTGCGAAGTGTCCGTGCCGTATGTCAGCGGCGCTGTCGGCACCGCGAAGGTGGAACTGTTCCGCAGTGTCGATGACGAGGATCGGGGCGGGGTGATTCTTCGCCTCACCACGGAAGACGGCGGGTCGTCATTCTCCCCGACGTTCCGAGTGGTGGAGAATGGCGTTGAACTCCACCTCACAGGTGACGCCGAAGCGGATGCCCTGCTGCGCGCGATCGTCGGTGCCATTGCCACCGACAAGGGGCGCTGAGATCAGGCTGGCGACGCCGCCTTCGTGCCGAACATGGTCTTCAGCCGGTCCCGGATCAGCCCTTCCCGCGCCTTCAGGAAGTCGGGGAACCGATCAAACTGCCAGAGCGCTCGGTCCTCTGGGATCAGATGACGCTTCAGGAATCCCGGTTCGCGTGACGCCAACCATTCGGGCAGCGGCATGTCCTGTTTGCCGACGTTCTCATGGGCCAGCAACAGGCAGAGGTTGCCCAGGCGTTCCTTCCGGTTCATCCAGTCGATGCGCCCAGCGGCGGACAGTTCCTTCGCCTTGAACTGGTTGCGGGCGAAGAGGTGGTCCTGATGGTGCGGCATCGTGCCCCACGCGGCATCGTCGTACAGCAGGGACAGGGCAAGGAACGTCTGCTGTCCGCCGTAGTTCAGGCTCAGCACGTCACCCACGGCGGAATCATCGAACCCCACCGATAGGCCCGTCTTCCCGATGGCACCGTTGATCGCATCCACTGGGAAGTCGGCACCGGGGTTCGCACACGCGCCGATGAGGGTTCGGATATCGCGCAACAGGTTGTCCGACGCCCTGCCGAATGCGCCCTTCAACAGCGCCATGATGACCCATCGCCGTATCGCGTCGGCGTTGCGGGCCTCGAACGGTGTTGACCCGCGCAGAGTCACGGCGGGATTCTTGAAGAGGAAGTAGACAATCGGAATCAGGGCGTTGGCGCTGGTGAGGTTGTCGCGGTCGATGCCGAATGAGTTGGCAAGGTCTACGCCGCGTTCAACGGCCTTCCTGATCGCGGCCCAGTTCTGGCGAATGGTGGTCAGGTTGGCCGTGTTGAAGTTCTGAACCTTGTACGCCACGGGCAGGTCAGAGAGAACCAGACACGACTTCATAATGAAGTCTTTGTCGAAGTCGTTGCGCCGGGTCAGTTCGGTGTTCACCCGATCCACGAACTTGAAGATTTCTTCGCGGGCGTTCACGCCGTCCCAACTCGACGTGACCATCGACAGCAGCAGGTCGGACTTGCTCAACTTCGTGCCGCCTTCGTTGGCGCGCACAAAGATGTCCAACACTCGGTCGTAGTCCTGATCCTTCTCGGTGTAGTAGGCAATCACCTCGTCAACGTGGACGGCTTCGTACAGGCGCTTCAGGTTGCGCTCGAACACGCGGCGCTCGGTCTTCGCAAGCCCCATCTTCTCCAACTTGTCGTCCTGCTCATCCAGGTACGTCTCGAACTTCGCGCGCTCGTCAAAGTCCAGGATGCGCCCGACGCGGAACCAGTGGTGTTCGGCGTCCGGCGCTGGCGTCTCTTCCATGAACTCGAACTTGTAGTACAGCCCCGCGTCGGCGCTGTCCTCGTCAAGGCGGGGTTCGGCCAACAGGTCAAGGTGTAGCCGCTGATCGCTCCAAGCGTCGGGGTTGTCCCACCGCTTGTACTTCTTCTTGGCGACGTAGGTGCCCCGCAACCCGATCAGCAGAGACGTAAGCCGCTGTTGCCCGTCCAGCACCAGCGCGAGATTCGGCAAACCATCGGTGTTCGCCAACTGGTTGTGAGTGCCGCCGTGCTGCGCCTTCTCCAGGAACTTGTATACCTGCCACTTGTCCCGATTCTCGGGGTTCAACTCCCAGAACAGGAAGGAACTGATCGGATAGCCGCGCATGATGGAATCGAACAGTTGGGCAATCTGCTCTGGCTTCCATACGAACTCCCGCTGGATCGCGGGAAGGAAATACTGCCGGTTCATCCGGGTGATGGCGGTGGCGATTGTCTCTGATCGGTAACTCATCGGGTCACACCGCCCAGTTCTTTTTGCCTTCGGACTTCTGGCGACGCATCACGGCCTTGATGGACTTCTCCGACATTCCGAACGGCACGTTGGCGCTGTTGCCTTCGATGCGGTACGGGTAGCCGCAGTGAATCGCGGCGGTGATGAACACGCCGTTCGTGACGTACCCGATATCCTCTTCGGCAACGTGTTTCAGGCCGTAACTGCTGTGACGGTCATTGATCGTCTTGATCTTGTCAATCTGGCGCAGCCACTCGCAGACCTTGTTGCAGGCATCGACACTCTTCAGCAGGTCGCGCTTGCCCTCGGCCAGTTCCTTCTCCCGTTCCTCGGGCTTCTTTCGGCGCTGATCGTACACGCCGATGCCAAAGTCATTCAGGCCGGGCACCTTGTCCATGATCCGTTGAATGTCGTCTCGCGTCACTTCGATGCCCTCCACTCTACTTGTCAGACCAATAGACGATGACCACTTCTACCTTCGGCGTTGCCGTGCCGGTCGGTGTCGCTAGTTTCGTGCCCAGGGTGGGCGGCAGTGCGCTGACCGACACGATGTCCGATTCCTTGATCCCGAACTCTTCCGCCCGTTCGTTGAACTCGTCCAACACGCCTTCAACGGTAAGCCCAGACACCTGAAAGCACTTGAGTTTTCGCATGGTGGCGATTGTATCCGAACCCTCATCCCCCCACCCGCGCCCGGATGTTCTCCGCCACCTCTGGCGACAGGGCTTCGGGGTGCCCGGTGGCCGCAATCTCCAGCAGCAGTTGCAGGGCGTACCGCACGGCGTGATTCTCCAGCAGCGTCCCCACGGCCTCGGTGACGTGGCGGACGGCCTGCTGAAGCGCCTCGTCTGCCGGTCCCTCCCAGGTGCGGGCCGCGATGGTGGAGTGGTAGGTGATGACGGCGCGGGCGTCGGACTCGTCCACCAGAACCGACCGGGCCTTGGCCTTGGCCGTGAGTGCCACCAGCCCGGTGAACTCGCCCCCGGCATCCTCCACAATCGCGTGAACGCGGCGGACGGCGCGGCGGTGGTAGCGGTCGGTGACGGCGCAGGCGATGACGGCGGTAATGCTGTTCGCTTGGGCAAGGTTCATCGGCCACCCCCGATCAACCAGGACGGCGGCACGATCCCCGCGCGGCGGCAGGCTTCGATAGCCGCACGCTCGCCCACCCGCGCGACCAGGGCCATTTGCGCCGTCAGCGTCCCTCCATCGCGGAAACAGGACACGTCGGCCCCAGCGTGGGCGGTGTACCCGGCACCCTTCGCGCCGCCGCCCGATGAGAGCGGGAAGTAGTGGGCGCGCTTCGCTTTGAGTTCGGAGTGAATGAACGATGCCGGGTCGGAGCCGGGGAGGGTGTCGGGCGCGTCGGGCTTCGTGGTGACGCGGCGGACCCTGCCGCCGACGGCTAAAACCGATGGGCCGTGCTCCGTGAACCCGTCGCCGGGAAGTGCTGGGAGCACGTTCGTGCGTAAATCTGCCTGACAAGCGCTCAGGCTTCGCCGACAAGCCGCTCAATGGACGACCCAACGCTCTGGAGCACGAACGAAGCGAATCGCTCGCACTTGCCGCCATTGGCCTCTTCGAGGGCCGCGAGGTACTCGGCTCGCTTCTCCACCTCGATGATGGCGTGCGGGAAGCCACGTCGGAGCAAGTGGTAGTTCATCAGCAACCTGGCTGTCCTGCCGTTGCCGTCGGTAAAGGGGTGGATGGCCACGGCGTTGGAGTGGAGTTCCGCAGATTGAAGAACGGGATGAACGCCGGGGAGGTTCGAGAGTTCGAGCATCCTGGGCACAATCTCCCCAAACCCGTGGCTGCCCGGTGGGATGAAGCGGGTGCCTTTGATGAGCACGCGGTCGGTCCTGAAACGCCCGGCGTTCTTGGGCTCGATATCGGCGAGCACATGGGCGTGGATATCGAGCACGTCCTGATCGGTAAGCGGTGCGTTCGCGGGTCGCTTCTCAACCCACTCCTCAATCGCCCGCAGCGCCCGGTCGTGGTTCCTGGCCTCGTAGATTTCGCGGAGCGTCTTGCCGCTCGTGGGCGCGTGCCCTTCGATGACAAAGTTGGGTCTCCCGGAGTGAGAGCGTACTCCCCTCGATGGCGTTGGAGTGGTACGTGAGTTCGATGCGAAGGGCCTCAACAGAGTTGGGGAGGATTTTTCCCGCGGCTCGTTGCTCCTGGTACTCGGCAAAGAGAGCATCCACGCGCTGGATCGCGGGTGCCACGGCACCGGCCAGTCCGTCAAAGGCTTGCAGGGGTTCAGGGAGTTGCTGTTTCACGCCTGTCATCATTGGGTCGTTCGGAATCTGGCGTGGATCGGGCATTGATGCCGACTCCTCCATGCTCAGCCCTGCGGTCTTGGGGCTTTCACAATCTCTCCGCTCTTGTCGATGGTGATTCGCGGCACTTGCCGGAGCGGAATCGAGAGGTGGTAGCGAGCGCCTCTCTTCTCGCCGGTGCGGATCAGCACGCCGCGTTCGGCCATGTCCGCAAGGTCGCGGCTCGCGGTGGCCGTCGACGTCTTGGCGATCGCGACGTAGTTCTTCGCGCTCAATCCCCCCTTGAAGCCCTCCGGTCCCTCGTTCAGCATCCGGATCAGAACCTTCTGCTGCCGTTCGTTCAAGGTACCGCGGAACTTGTCGAGCAGTTTTGTTTTGTCGATCAGGAACTCGACCTGAACGAGGGTGCGCTGCTGGGCTTCCAAACCGATCCCCGCAAACCAGGCGAGCCAATCGGTGAGATCCGTCCCCTTGTTGGCGGCTTCGAGGGCGTCGTAGTAGCCCTTGCGGTTCGCGAGAATGGTCGCGGCGATCGCCGTGAGCGTCGGTTGCCCGAGGCTCTGCGCCAGGACTTTCTCCGCGATGGCTCGACCGACCCGGCCATTGCCGTCCTCGAATGGGTGGATGCACTCGAAGTAGAGGTGGGCGATCCCGGCGCGTGCCAGAACGGGCAGGGGCTCAGGTCCGGTGGGAGCGGTGCGATTGAACCACTCGATATACCGCCGCATCTCAATGCCAACCCGGGCCGAAGGCGGCGCTTCGAAGTGGACTTTGGGGTCGTAGATTCTTCCTGAGACAACCTGCATCGGCTCGGGGTGCGTTCGGTACCGGCCGATGTCCCGCAGGTCGGTGCGCCCGTTCGCGATCATGCGGTGCCAGGCGAACAAGGTGTCGTCGTCGAGCGGCTTGGCGTAGTTGCGGAACAGGTCCACCATCATCTCGCCGATCCCTTGTTCGGCGGGTTGGACTCTGCGATGATCTGTGGCGAGTCCGAGTTGGCGGCGGATGGACGACTGGACGCTGTCGCGGTCCAGAATCTCACCCTCGATCTCCGAAGTGGTGACCGCCTCGTTGCTCATTGCCTCGACCGTAAGTTGGTGCCGATTCTCGGAGTTCAGGTGCTTGACGGTCCCGAGGAACACCCCGCCGCCGAGCAAAAACCGCTCCTCGGCCTTCGCCAGCCGAGATCTTTCCCAGGTAAAATGAGGCCAATCGGCCCGCTGCCAGTTCCATGCCATGATCGAAAACACCCCTAGTTATCGATCATAATAGCACTGATTTTAATCGATTTCAACGGCCATTATCGATCAAGCACGGGGCGGATTGGCGCCAACGCAGCAGCCGATCGCGTGGCTCCCCCGACACCGCCACGCGACTCAGCGCATCCGGCGGCGGTGGCCTTCGCGACGCTCCCGCCGGGCCAACGCGCAGCGTTTCATCGCCAGGGCGATGGTCGCGCTCGGGTCGCGGGATGACCGCCAGCGACGCGATCGGGGATCGTACGGGCTTTGTTCTGAATCGCCACCTTTTTTGTCGCTGAAGAATTGAGTATCATCGCCGGCTCGCGGGTGCTCCCAACACCAACCGGGTCCCTCGCGCCGGGGTATCCCACCCCGATGGAGGGTGCGGCGTGTTCAAGATCCCCGAGCGGTCCGAGGTCGAGATTCTCTACAAGATCCTCTTCGGGGTGGTGGGCCTGGCGGCCGGGCTGATCGCCGTCGGGCGTTTCATGGCGAGTTCGCCGACCGGGTTCTTCTGGGCGCTGATGCTGCTGTGCGTGCTGCTGCTGGTCGCGCTGTGGTACGTGGTGTCCCAGGTGCGGTACATCGGGTACCTGAAGAAACATCCAAGCCGCCTGGTCCAGACGGCGGCCGAGATGCTACGGGATTGCTCGGAGAGCCTGTACTACTACGGCGGGGTCGGGCTGATCAACCATTCCGAAGTCCACGACTGGCAGAACGCCTTTGACGAGAAACTGGGGGACAAGAACTTCAAGATCGTCCGGATCATCGACCTGCAGAGCCTGGCCGACCTGCAGGCGGTCTACCGGCTCAGCCCCGACCGCTTCAACCGGGCGATCCAGCAGTACAGCAAGTGGATCGGGCTCCACAAGAACCGCTTCAAGGACCGGGACCCCAACGTCCGGGCCTCCAACTCCATCTACACGTTTCCGGGCGCCCCGATCTGGCAATACGGCTTCCACATCATCGTTTTCGACGAGCGGCACATGCTCATCGTCTACCGCAAGGACCAGCAGGCCCGCGGCCTGCTGCTTCGCAACCGACCGGCGATCTGCCGTGATGCGGTCGCCATGATCGAGAACCTCCGGGAGCACCTGCTCGTGAAGGAGATCACCGGAGCCGACCTCGAGCGCCTCCACGGAGAACTCCTGCGGTACATGAAGGACCACGGCATCCCCGAGAGCCCCGAGGAACTCCCGTTCCACGAGGGCCCGTGACCGACACGGACGCGTTGGTCAGGCGTTCGCTACGCGGGCTGTTTCCACGCCTCCACACCGCCCCCGGCCGGGTGGAGCATCGACCACATCCGCTCCAGGAGCGGGCGCAGGTTCTCGCGAGTCGCCCCCGAGATCGCTATCACGCCCTGGCGTGGGTCAACATCCAGTTCGCTCGACAGCGACCGTACCGCCTCGGGGACTTCCTCGGGATCGAGCAGGTCGATCTTGTTGAGCACGATGATCTCGGGCTTGTTGACCAGGTCCGGGGAGTGCCGTGAGAGTTCATGCCGCACGGTGCGGTAATTGGCCGCGGGGCCAGACCCGTCCGCGGGGCACGCATCCAGGAGGTGGATGATCGCCCGGGTGCGCTCGATGTGCCTCAGGAAATCAAGCCCCAGGCCCGCCCCTTGCGACGCCCCCTCGATCAGCCCCGGGATGTCGGCCAGGATCAGCCGGCGCATCGCGTCCAGTTCGCAGATGCCGATCTGCGGGGAGAGCGTGGTAAACGGGTAGTCGGCGATCTTGGGGGTGGCCCGCGTCAGCGCGGCCAGGAGGGTCGATTTGCCCGCGTTGGGAAGGCCGACAAAGCCGATGTCGGCGATAAGTTTCAGTTCCAGGCGCAGCCGGAACGATTCGCCCGGGGCGCCGGGCGTGGCCCGTCGGGGGGTCTGGTTCGTCGAGGACTTGAAATGCTCGTTCCCCCATCCGCCCTTGCCGCCGCGGGCAATCACCACGCGGTCCGATGGCTTGAGGTCGGCCATGAGCGCCCCGGTCAGGTCGTCGTACACCAGCGTCCCGGGGGGGAGTTTCACGATCAGGTCGGGGGCATCGGCCCCGTGGCACTGCTTGGCACGTCCGGGTCCGCCGTCGGTCGCCTCGACGGTCGCCACGCCCCGGAAGTCGTACAAGGTGTGCATGCCGTCCTCGACCGCGAGCACGACATCACCGCCCTTGCCTCCATCCCCGCCGCTGGGCCCACCCTTGGGCTCGAATTTCTCACGGCGGAAGGCGACGCAGCCGTCGCCGCCCTTGCCGGCCTTGACGGTGAAGATGGCTTGATCAACAAACACCCCGCAGGGTAGGTGCGGCGGGGGCGCCTTGCCGCCCCGAGATCCGCGGGAGGCTCCCTAAAAGACCGCGGCCGTTACGCCGCGCGGCGCATCAGGGTGCCGCGAGCCAGCCCCCGCACCAGGCGGTCCCGGTCCCCGAAGCGTGCAAACCGCGTGAACGCCACGGCCATGCGGACGGGTCCTGGAT
Organism: Phycisphaeraceae bacterium; assembly: GCA_019636515.1. Taxonomy (GTDB): domain Bacteria; phylum Planctomycetota; class Phycisphaerae; order Phycisphaerales; family UBA1924; genus JAEUJB01. The sequence goes on from JAHBXI010000001.1 coordinate 305,911, forward strand.
CGGAGTCGTCCACCCAGACCACGTTGCCCATGACGTAGATGCTGCGATCCGAATCAAGTTCGTGCGGATGGTCACCCGGCAGGGTGATCTGGATCGCCACCCCGGTCCCGGTCTCGATCGGCTCGTCCATCTCGAACATCACGCCGCCTTCGCTGATGTCGTAGGCGTGCCCCTCACGATCGAATCGCTCATCGGCGATGCGACGAAGCGAGATCGGGCAGTACATCGGGGCGACGGTGAACCGCGCGTGGCGGCGGCGGTTGACCGGAGACTCGGTGTCAAAGGTGGCGGTCGCGCTCATGCGGATGCTCCGTGGCGGTCGCCCGGAGGGACACGCGGCCAGCCCGCGCCGCGTCAACCCGGCGACTCTCCGTGCCCTATCGGGCCTCGCCCGGCGCGACTTGTGCGCCCGCCGCGGGTTTTGACACGCCGGGCCGCACACACCGCGCCGATGGAATCGCCGGCCGCCCCATCGGCGCCCGCGGGCCAGGCCGCGTCCGAGAACCCAATCCCGTCAGGGTTGCTCGGGCATCCGGGCGATCAGGTGGAGGTTCACCGATTCGACGCGGATCCCCATGCGATGCTCGACCTCGGCGACCAGGTCCGCCCCCAGCCGGTCCGCCAGCCGTCGGCTCAGGTCCTCGGGAAGATCCATGAACCGGCCATCGGGCATCGCGACGTGGGCGTGGTTCGACAGGTCCGCGTCGTACCGGGAAGGGCCTCCGCCGACGGGGTTCAGGCGACGGCATAGCCCCGCCTCCCACAGCACATCGAGCGTGTTGTACACCGTCGCCAGGCTCAGCCCGGGGTCGCTCTCACGCACCGCGGCGAGCAGTTCGTCGGCCGAGGGGTGCGAGGACGAGGCGTGAAGCGCGGCGTAGATGCGCTCTCGCTGGCGAGTGGCTCGCAGTCCGTGCCGCCGGAACAGGTCGTGGATGTGGTCATCGGTCATGGGCATGATGGGAGCGTCTGGAGCGTGGAATCCGAGGATTCCCGGCAAAGTATAGAGTCCCTTGCCAGGTCGGGTTCCTCCCGGGCGGCGATCCCACGAGCGATCCCGAGGGATCGGCGACTCCCCATCGTCACGATGCGCACCCCCACTTCCACCAACACGCCCGCGCTCCTGTGCGAGTCATGCGGCTACTCGCTGCAAGGCCTGGAATCGGGCGTGATGAACTGCTCGGAGTGCGGGATGCCCGTCGCCGACTCGCACCCGTCACGACGCCCCGGCTCACGCTGGCAGCGGGCGCCGGGGCCGGCTTCGTGGCTCCTGACGCACTTCGATACGCTGACTTCTCCTCGCGCGCAGTTCCGCCGACTACGGATCGATCCTCGCGGCGCGCGCATGCTGCTGGCAACGACCCTGTTGATGGCGGGGCTGATTGCCTCCCCCGCCGCCGGCGACCTGCTGATCCCGAGAGGCCTGGTGACGGCGCCGGTCGCGAAAAACCTGCTGGCGGCGTGCGCGGTCGCCCTCGTGCTGCGCGGCCTGACATGGATCGAGCACCATGGGATCCGCTTCATGGCGGCGCGGCGAGGATGGCGCCTGACAACCGACGCGGCGGCCCAGGTCTGCGCTCATGCGTCGATCGGCTGGGTCATCGGCCCCGCCGCGATGACCTGGCTCCTGAGCGAAAGCCGATTCGATCGATGGTCGGCGGCCTTCCCCGACTGGTGGAAGATCGAGCCGCTCGGGGTCATCCCGCTCGGGGCCCAGTCCGACCGCTTCGCCGGCCTGGGGCTCTCGCTCCTGGCGGGGATGATCCTGTTCGAGGTACTCGTGTACGCCGGGGTGCGTCGGTGTCGGTGGGCCAATCCGCCGGGAAGCGCGGTTGCCACCCGCCATACCCTCTGACTCTCCGTCGCGTGGGCTCGCGCGGGACGTACGCGTCGGCGGCGAACCGGGTTCAAATCCCCGGACCAGACCCGCCCGAGCCGGCGGACACCATGGACGCATCCACGCCATCGCCCGGTGACTCGCCTCGATCGACGGATCGCCCGGGGGACCCCGCCACGGTTCCGACCGCGGCGCCGGGATCCGGCCCGAGGTCCGTTCCCGGCGCTGGCCTGGCGTGCATCCGGTGCCGGGCGCTGATCGACGGCTTCTCGAGCGCGGACGCATGCCCGAAGTGCTCGTACCCGATCGAGCGTTCGCTGGCGGGACTGCTTCCCGACGGACGGCGGCACCGCTGGGGCGTGCTTCGTCACCGGCATTTCCGCAACGTGTGGATCGGGAGTTTCGGGGCGAGCCTGGGCGGCTGGATGGAGCACGTCGGCGTGCGCTGGATGATGACGAGGATCACGACCCGCCCGGAGTGGGATGGTCCCGACGCGACGGTCATGATCGCCCAACTGACCACCGCGGCCCTCCTGCCGTCGCTCCTGCTGGGGATGGTCGGGGGGCTGGTGGCCGACCGCGTCAACCGAAAGACGATGCTGATCTATTCCCGGGTGCTGATGATGCTCATCGCGGTCGCGCTCGCGGCGGCGAGTTGGACCGGACACGCCACGCCGGCGGCCTTGCTGGTGCTTTCGGCGCTCCAGGGCGTGGTGATCGCGTTCGATATCCCGGCGTACCAGGTGTTGATCCCCAGGCTGGTGCCCCGCGATGAACTGACCCTCGCGGTTCACCTCAACGGGGTGCAGTTCAACCTGGCGCGGGTGATCGGCCCAGCGCTGGGCGGGGCGGTGCTCGCGTGGACGGGCGCGACCTGGCTGTTTGTGATCAACGCGCTGAGTTTCCTGGGAGTCCTTCTCCCGATGGCCTTCACCCCCGACTCCCCGGCCCCGCCCAGGCGACCGGGGGGGCGGGGCGTCATCCGCCAGGCCTGGGCCGACGTCGCCGAGGCGATGTCGTTTGTCTTCCACAACCGCGGACCCCGGGCCGTCTTCCTGGCGCTGGTCATCTTCGCGATCTTCGCGACTCCCCTCATGCAGTTCCTGCCGGTGATCGTGAGCCAGGTCTACGGGAAGAACGAGACGATCTTCGGCGTGATGCTGGGAGTGATGGGCGCCGGGGCCGTCGTGGGCGGGCTGGTCGTGCGCCGGGTGCCCCGGTGGTACCCCATGCACCACTTCATCCCGCTGTCGGTGCTGCTCGGCGGCGTCTCGATCGGCCTGTTCGCGGCAATGGACCGGGCGGTCCCGGCCGCGGTCTTTCTCTTCCTGTCGGGGGTGTTCTGGTTGTGGGCCTTCAGCGCGACGACCGCCGCCATGCAACTGCTGGTCGACGACGCCATGCGAGGGCGAGTGCTCGCCGTGTGCAACACGATGGCCCTGGGCCTCATGCCGGTGGGAACCGTGCTGGGCGGATGGGCGGGTCGCCTGGTGGCGGGAGAAGGCGACACCGGCGGAGCGGCCCAGATCGCCGTGGGCTCGTCCGCCGCGGTCCTCGTCGTCGCCGGGCTGTTCATGATCGTCCGCCGGACGCCGGAGGTGGACGGGCCCGCCGTGATCGTTCACGCGGAGGAGGGGCCGACGGGACCACGCCACGAGTCCGGACTCCTCCGGGGGCTGACGGCAAGCGAGCACCGCCCGGCAAAGACACCGCCCCGCCCCGGCGCGCCGCCCGGATAAGCCCGGCTCCCCGAAAATGACCCCGGAACTGGCGCCCGGGCCCGTCTCCCGAGGGCCTTTGAGTTTTCAGGCCAGAGTGAAAGTCCTACAGTACCGCCGATGGTCACGCCGCCCGCCTTCCACCCGCCGGTGCATCCCCAGATACCCGCCTCCGACCGCGGCCTTCTCGCCGCGGTGTCTCGCGGAGAGGCCCGCCTTTCTCCCGAGCAGGGCCTGGACCTCCTGCGTTCGATGCCCCTGTGGGAACTTGGCCGCTGGGCCGATGCCAGGTGCCGATTCCTTCACGGCCACACGCTCCGGACGTACGTGATCGACCGGAACATCAACTACACGAACGTGTGTACGGCGCGGTGTACGTTCTGCGCCTTTCGCCGGGACGCGAGCGACCACGACGCGTACACCCTGCCGCGCGAGGTCATCCACGAGAAGATCGCGGAACTTTCGGCGATCGGAGGGACTCAGATCCTGATGCAGGGCGGGATGAACCCGGACCTGCCCCTGGACTACTACCTCGACCTGCTCGGTTCGATCAAGCAGCGGTTCCCGTCGATCCACGTGCATGCCTTCAGCCCGCCGGAGTTGGTCGAGTTCGTCAATTTCTTCAACCCGCCCGGCGGGGACCTGCTCGCCAAGTGCCGCTGGGTCCTGGCGAAGTTGCAGGAAGCCGGGCTTGATTCACTGCCCGGCGGGGGCGGTGAGATCTTCGCCGCGCCGGTTCGCCGGAAAATCGGCCTGGGCAAGTGCGACGCCGAGTCGTGGCTGACCGTCATGCACGCGGCGCATTCGCTGGGGATGTTCACCAGCGCGACGATGATGTTCGGACACATCGAGGGGTACGCCGACCGAATCCACCACATGCTTCTGGTGCGGGACTGGCAGGACCGATCGCTGGAGGCCGCCAAACGCGGCGAGGGCGCCCAGGAGACCCCGCCCGGCCGCGGCCCCCGACAGGGGTTCGGCCACTACAAGGCGTTCATTTCCTGGCCGTTCCAGCGAGAGAACACGCCGCTGGGCCGTGTGCCCCACTGGGGAGAGGACCCGGCGGACAACAACCGGGAGTTCCCGGGGGACGTGGTGGCGCGGGCCTTTGACTGGGGACGCGGGGGCGAGGTGGATCACCGGTTGCTCGGCCCCGCCGCGGCGCCATTCGGGCGGCGGGTGCGGATGTCGGGCTCGACGGACTACCTGCGGACCCAGGCCGTGTCGAGACTCATGCTGGACAACATCTTCTCGATCGGCAGTTCGTGGGTGACGATGGGTCCCCACCTGGGCCAGGTGGGGCTGGCGTTTGGCGCCAACGACATGGGCAGCGTGATGATGGAGGAAAACGTCGTCTCCTCGGCGGGTACCACGTACTGCCTCGACGAGGCGGTCCTGTGCCGCCTGATCCGGGAAAGCGGGTTCATCCCGGCGCAGCGCGACAACGCGTACGACCTGTTGAAGATCCATGACGGGCCGGACGCCCCCGACCGATCGGTCTCGGACTGGTCGCTTCACCGGGCGCGAACCCTGGCACGCCAGTCGGTCTCGGCCGGGACGGGAACCCAGGCCAAGCCAGGGGCGCCTCCGAGCCGTGTGAACCTGACGGTCGGGGCAACCCGTGCCGAAGTTGATCCGGCGTAAACCCACGCCGGTTCACGGCAATCAGCGGGCGTACTCGATCGCCCGGGTCTCTCGCAGGACGGTGACCTTGATCTCACCGGGGAAGGTCATCTCCTCGCTGACTCGCTTGGCGATCTGGTGGGCGATGAGGAAGGCCTCGTCGTCGCCGACCCTGGCGGCGTCGATCATCACGCGGACCTCGCGACCGGCCTGGATGGCGTACGCCTCGGTCACGCCCTTGAACCCGGTGGCGATGTCCTGGAGTTCCGTCAGGCGCTGGACGTACTTTTCCATGCTCTCCCGTCGGGCTCCGGGCCGAGCGGAGGAGACCGCATCGGCCGCCATCACGATCGGGGTGTAGAAACTCGTCGAGGGGATGTCGGCGTGGTGCCCGCCGATCGCGTTGAGCACCGGCTCTTTCTCCCCGTACTGGCGGGCAAAGTCCATGCCGATCTTGGGGTGTCCCCCCTCCATCTCCTGGTCCATCGCCTTGCCGATGTCGTGCAGGAACCCGCAGCGTCGCGCCACCGTGCCGTCGAGGCCCAGGAGGTCGGCGATGATCTGGCTGAGGAAGGCGACCTCGATCGAGTGCCGGAGCACGTTTTGCCCGAAACTCGTCCGGTAGTGGAGTTTGCCCATCGCCTCAACGACCTTGGGGTGCAGCCCGCGGAGGTTGGCCTCCAGCACGGCGTCCTTGCCCGCCTTGATGATCTTCTCCCCGATCTCCGATCGAACCTTCTCGACGACCTCCTCGATGCGGGTCGGGTGCATGCGACCGTCGGCGATGAGGCGGTTGAGGGACTCGACGGCCACGGCCTGGCGGATCTTGTCAAAGCAGGAGACCACGATCACGCCCGGGGTATCGTCGACGATGATGTCAACGCCGGTGGCCTTCTCGATTGCCCGGATATTGCGGCCCTCACGCCCGATGATCCGCCCCTTCATGTCGTCGGAGGGGATCTCGACCGTCCGGACGGTGGATTCGGAGGTGTGCTCCCCGGCGTAGCGCTGGACCGCCATCAGCGTGATCTCACGGGCCTTGGCCTTGGCCTCGTGCTCGGCGTCCTCGACGATCTTGCGGGCCACTTTGGCCGCTTCCTGGCGACACTCACCCTCGATCCGCTCAAGAAGAAGTTCCTTGGCGGCGTTCGGGGTAAGATCGGCGATCTTGAGGAGTTTGTCCTTCTGCTCCTCCAGGATGCGCTGCGACTCGACTTCACGCTGTCCGATCCGCTCTTCCCGCTGGCGCAGCGACTCGGACTGCTTGGAGAGGCCCTGCTCCTTGAGGGTGAGGGTTTCCTCCTTGCGGTCCACGAGGTCTTCCCGCTTGGCGAGCCGCCGCTCGTACTCACGGATCTCGCCCCGGGACTGTTCGAGTTCCTTCTCGGCTCGTTCCTTGCGCTCAAGGATGGCTCGCTCGCCATCGAGCCTGGATTTCTCGGCTTCGGTCCTGGCCTGGGACTCGGCCTGCTCACGTATGCGGCGGGCATCCGCCTTGGCCTGGGAGAGACTCGCCAGGCCGATGGCCTTCGAAATCACGATGGCAACGATGATGCCGGCGAAGAGTCCCCCGGCCATCCATCCGAACTCGGCGGCCCCTACCGCCATTCCAAGGACCATGTCGTGGTGCATGGCGAACGGTCCTCCACCCGTGGCGGCCGACCATGCGGCATCCACGGCCCTGGTTGACCGCGATCGGCGGAAAGACACTCGACATCGGTGCGTGGATCGGTCCTGAGCGATCGGTTCACGCAGGTGCCCGTGGCGCCTGCCTTAAAGGACAACTCCTGCTGGCCGGGCTTGCGGCGCCCCCGCGACGTGCCCGACCCCATGAGATCCATCTTGACGGAAAGAGGCCTTGATTTGATCGCCCGGGCGGCGGGAAAAACCCGGGAACTGCAGATCCGCCTGACTGTCGATCGAACCGGACGTTTCCGAACCAGACCACCAAAGCGCCCGCGGTCGGCGGGCCTCGATCACGCACGAATCTCGAATCTCCGCGCCATTCGCGGGGTAAAGTGAACACGCGGACGCCCCGTGGCGGCCGACTTAAAACATTCTACACCTTCTCGAACCAGGCCGGCGCGACCACACCACCCCGAGGGCGGATCTTTCGGGCCTCCGTCATGCCTCCGGGGATGCACGGCCGATTCAATCACGTCCCCCGATTCACGCGAAATAGAGTTTGTATTTTGTTTGGAACAGGACACCCACCATGCCCAGCATGAATCCGATCAACAAGTCACGCCACTCCGGTTCGCGGTTCGCCCTCGGGGCCATAAGCGTGCTGCTGGCCGCCGTCCTGACCGTCGGGTGCGCCCTCAAGTCGCCGATGCGCGTCAAGATCCCCGGGGCGGATGAGCCGGTGGTCGGGCCGTTCGCCGCGGACATCCAGAACGTCCGCGGGGCGGTGGAGTTGATCGTGGAGGGGTGGCTTGACCGGCCCGTGGTCGAGGTCCTTTCCATTGAATCCGGACGGCCGGTGGACTCCTCCGAGCACGTCGCGGCGTCGGTTACACGCGGGGAGTTCGGCTCGATTCTCCGGGTTGTCAGTTCGGACACGGCTCGGCAAGCCGCCCCCGCGATGATGATCCGTGTGCGGATGCCGGCATGCGACGGTGCCCGCGTGCGCACGGCCGGGGGAGGCGTGTTGGCGCTGGGCGTGGGAGGGAGCATCGACATCAAGGTCGTCCAGGCCGACCACGCAAGCGGGAGCATCGTGGTACGCACCCGCCGGCCGATCAGCCAGCCGCTCTCGATCACGACCGATTCGGGTGATGTTTCGGTCACGCTGGGGTCCGCCTCGAACCTCCGCGTGGTTGCACGCACCGCGGAGGGATCCGCCAAACTCCAGGCGAACGTGGCACGGACCTCGATGAACACCCAGGACCTGGTGCATTTCGACGTTGACATCAACGACGCTTCGGCGCCGGGCGAGGTGAGGACCGGGCGGGGGGATATACGGGTCGTGTTCCGGGATTGACGGGGAATCGCTCCTTGTGCGCGGGGCCTGCGTGGCGGTTGATTCGTAGAATCCGGCGTGATTGAGCGCACGTACGCGGTCATCGTGATCGGCGGCGGGCACGCCGGCGTCGAGGCCGCGTGGTCCGCGGCCAACCTTCTCGGCCAGGCCGGATCCGTGGCCCTGGTGACGATTGACCCGGGGCGGATCGGCGTGATGTCCTGCAACCCCGCGATCGGCGGGCTCGCCAAGGGGCAACTCGTTCGAGAGGTGGACGCGATGGGCGGGCTGATGGGCCTGGCCGCCGACGCGACGGGGATCCAGTTCCGGGTGCTCAACACCTCCAAAGGTGAGGCCGTCCGTGGGCCGCGCGCCCAGTGCGATAAGCACGCGTACGCGGAAGCGGTGCGGAGGCTGATCGCATCTCGCCGCGAGATCGAGGTGATCGCGGGCGTGGTCGAACGCCTCGTGGTGCATGGCGGGCGCATCGAAGGCGTCGATATCCGGGGAGGTCTTGACGAGCAAGGAACCTTCAACCGGCTCCGCTCACGGGCCGTCGTCCTCACGACCGGGACATTCATGCGGGGGCTGATGCACACAGGCCAGACCCGCACCGCCGGGGGGCGCCACGGGGAGTCGCCGGCCGTCGGGATCTCCGAGGCACTGCGGAACCTGGGCTTTGAACTCGGCCGGCTCAAGACCGGCACCCCGCCGCGGCTTCTCCGATCGTCGATCCGCTGGGATGACCTGCCAGCCCAGTTCGGGGATGAATCGCCGACACCGTTTTCCGACCTGACCGCGCGGGTAGGAAACCCCAAAGCGCAAGGCACCCCGGGGCCTGGCCTTCAATCCACCGCCGACCTGCAGGCGTGGGCCGAATCGGGGTTCGTGCTCGGGCGATTCCCGCTGCTGGACCAGGTCGAATGCCGCCAGACCTCGACGACGCCAGCCGCGCACGCGCTGATCCGCGAGAACCTGCACCGCGCGCCGATGTACTCCGGGCAGATCGAGTCGATGGGGCCTCGCTACTGCCCGAGCATCGAGGACAAGGTTGTTCGGTTCGCGCAGCGCGATTCGCACGGGGTCTTCCTGGAGATCGAGTCGCACCGCGACGACTGGATCTACTGCAACGGGATCTCGACTTCGCTCCCGTCCGACGTGCAGGACATGATCGTCCGCTCGATGCCCGGCTGCGAACAGGCCCGGATCCTGCGGTACGGGTACGCGGTCGAGTACGACATGGTCCGCCCGCACCAGATCCTGCCGACGGGTCAGACCCGGCTGGTGGCGGGGCTGTACCTGGCCGGACAGATCAACGGGACCAGCGGCTACGAGGAGGCGGCGGGGCAGGGCCTGATCGCCGGAATCAACGCCGCCAGAGAGGCCGCCGGGCAGGGAGAGTTCACGCTGGGGCGCGACCAGGCGTACCTCGGCGTGATGATGGACGACCTTGTCACCAAGACACCCGTCGAGCCGTACCGGATGTTCACCAGCCGCGCCGAGCACCGGCTCCTGCTGCGCGCCGACAACGCCGCCGACAGGCTCACGCCAACGGCCGACCGACTCGGCCTGCTCGGCTCAACCCGCCTGGGACAGCGACGGCGCGAGGCGATGGCCGCGCGCGCTCACGCGATGGCCGAACTCAACCGCCTGATCGATTCGACCAGGGAAAACGGGGCCTTGCTCGCCGACCGCATACGCACGCAGAACTTCGGCCTTGACCACCTGAAGCAGGCGCTGGCCGTACGCCCCGATGGGCTGATCTTCGACCCCGGCGCGTGGGAAACCGTCTTTGCCGACCGCAAGTACGAGGCCTACCTCTCTCGCCAGCGGGCCGAGATACGGCGCCAGGCCGAGAACGAACACCGCCGTATCCCGGACGGTTTCGAGCAAACCCCGCTGGAAGGGCTGCGGGCCGAAGCCCGGCAATCGCTCCGGAGGTTTCGCCCGCGGACTTTCGGCCAGGCCTCGCGGCTTGAAGGGATCACCCCCGCGGACCTGACGCTGCTCTCCGTGCTGGTCAAGCGGTACGGGGCGACCGTGCGACGGTGAGGCACGATCGAGAAGGAGCACGCGCCGCCCCGGCCCCCCCCGATCGCCACGGATCAAAAGCCGCCGGTCGGACTCGAACCGACAACCCCCGCATTACAAATACGGTGCACTACCAGTTGTGCTACGGCGGCGGCCAGAGAAGAGTGTACCCCGGATCGGGGATCTCGGACCTGGCCGGGAAGCCGGCCGCCCGCTCGGCGTACTTCGGAAATATGTACTTGTTGAAAATATCTCTTGACCCAGAGTTTTCAACAGATAAAATGATTTCATGGTCCACGAGAAGTCCAAGAAGCCCGAGCTTGAGCAGTCCGAAGTCATCGAAGAGATGCCGCTCGCCTGTTCTACGGAACGCGCGGCGGTGGAGTTCTTCGAGGCAAAGCGATGGGGCGATTGTCCGTGTTGCCCACACTGCGGCGACACCGACGTGTACACCATGAAGGATCGCAAGACGGGCGACCGCAACAAGGATTTCCGTTGGCGCTGTCGCGGGTGCGGCTCGCTCTACTCGGTTCGCACGGGCATGATCTTCGAGGAATCGCTTATCCCGCTGCACAAGTGGGCGCGGGCGATTTGGGAAGCGGCGTCGGGCAAGAACGGCGTGAGCGCGCTTGAGATTTCCCGCAAGTGCCAGATTTCCTACAAGTCGGCGCTGTTCGTCATGCACCGGCTGCGCCACGCGATGGCGGACGACTTCACCAGCCCGCCGAAGCTCACGGGCACGATTGAGTGTGACGAGACGTACATCGGCGGCAAGCCCCGCTACAGGGGCAAGAGCAAGCGCGGGCGCGGCACCAAGAAGCAGCCGGTGGTCGCGGTCCTTCAGCGCGGCGGCATCGTGCGGACGCGGGTTATCCCCGTCGTCAACGCCGAGAACGTCAAGACGATGATCCGCGAGAACGTGGCGAAGTCCGCCCGCATCTGCACGGACTCTGAGAGTTCGTACCGGGGCATCGGAGCTGAGTACCGGGGCGGTCACCACTCGGTCAATCACGGCGCGGGCGAGTACGTCCGGGGCGACGTGACCACGAACGCCGTTGAGGGATTCTTCGCCCGTGTCAAGCGGGGCATGAAGGGCGTCTACCACAACGTGAGCCGTGAGCACTTGTTCCGGTACATGGACCAATTCGAGTTCGCCCACAACACCCGCAAGATGAATGACGGGGAGCGGGTACTGTCCCTGATAGACAAGGCGGACGGGAAGCGCCTGCGGTACAGGGAGCCGGGCAAGAAGGCTGGCTAGAGTTCTCCGCATGGCTGCCAAGAAAAAGACCAAGAAGCGCGGACCTACTCCCAAAACGTTGAGGATTGAGGGAGGCTTTGAGGCTGCGGTTGAGAAATTGGTGCGGGCTGCGGCGACGAAGCGGAAGGCGAAGCGTCGGTCGCTGGCGCGTTTGTCGAAGTAGGATCGAGGCCCCACGCCTTACTCCACACCCACTGCCCAAAGCGGGCAATAAGAGCGTCTGGCGTCATCGCCAAAACACCAACCAGCGTTAGGAACGCAATGAACCAGTTGAAACGGGAGTCGCGCTTGCGACGGTCGTTTTCAACTTTGGTGGCGTCGGCATCTCGACGTTCCTCCCATTTGCGGCGATCGGCCTCCATGGTCCTTTCCCATGCACGCCGATTATCTTCTAGTCTTTCTTCAAGTGCCTCAAACATGGCCATCTCCAACATCAGTCCGGGATCAGTGCCCGGCACGTATTCAGACCACTTCGCACACACCCTCTCTTCATTCAGTACGGTCAACGCAACGCGCCGTTCTTCCTGTATCCGCTCTCGTTCCTCGTTCCCCTCTACCAAAGCGCCGAGCCGGATTTTCACACCGCGCGGCTCAAGCAACTTCCGAAACGAGACTTGACGCCGCAGGCAAATGGGCTCTGCACCGTACTTGCCCTTCTCTGCCACAATGTGAAAAAGTGAGCCGTCGCCGCGCCGCTCCTGCTCGACTTCTGTGATGTGCGGGCCCGTCGAAAATGGCGTGTGCCGAAGCGCCAGAAATCCACAGTCCACGCACCGCCTCCGCTCCACTTGGTGTTCCATGCGCCAAGGGTAGCCCTGTTTTCAACAGGTACATACTTCCGGCGTACTTCCCTCGCGGAATTGGCGTGAGTCATCCGGCGGGGGTGCGTTCAAGGGAAGTGCCCGCTCGCTTCGAGTTGACGGCGAAGGGGAGCCTCCGCCGTTGGTGGGGCCGCCGTGCGTTTGGCCTGAGGAGTACTGGATATGCCGACGTTTGTTTCCCGCGTGTTCACCCGCCGCTGTTGGCCCCTCTCGCTGGCCATCGCCGGGGTGGTGGCCGCGGCGTGTTCCTCGACGGCGCTGTCGGGGACGTTCAATTCACTGGTGGTCTTTGGCGACAGTTTATCGGACACGGGGAACGTCAAGAAGACGACGGGTAGCCGCCCGCTGAAGCCCTGGTACGACGACGGCCGCTGGACCAACGGGTCGAGCCTCAACAAGGAGCCCAAACTCGACCTTGCCGACACGCAGGCATCGGGGGTATGGCACGAGGTCTTTGCCCGGAGTTTCGGGAAGGACAAGGCGGGCAAGCCCATCGTGCCGGCGGCGACCTACTCGCGAGGAGGCGGATCGAACTACGCCTACGGGGGAGCCGCGACGGGCAACGATTGGCACGTGGGTTACAACGACATCGGCTATCAGTTGAAAAATGAGTTCCTGAAGACCAAGCCGACGTTCAGCGAGAACACGATTTACTGCATCTGGGGCGGAGGGAACGACATCCGCAACGCGGTGATCGACAAGAAAGCGAAGATCCAACCGGCGCGAGCGGCCCTGGACGCCGTCACCAACCTCGAAAGTCACATCGCCCTGCTGGCGACCGAGGCGGCCAAGTCCAAGACGAAGATCACGGTGATGTGGCCCAACGTCCCACCGATGCACCAGGTCCCCGATTTTCTCGGCGCGGCCAAGGCGGTTCGGGAAAGCCTCGAGAAGGCCTCTCAGACGTTCCGCGACCAGCAGTTGAAATCGGTCACCGCACTGACCAAGGCCCACGAAAACCTGACGATCAAGGTTCTCAACATCCACGGCCTGTTCGAGGACGTGCTCGCGGGCAAAATCGACATGGGCAAGGGGTTCGACGTCAAGACGCCGATCCTGGACTTCAACGGCTTCTCGGATTGGGTGTTCAATCCCACTCGCAACAAGGATGTGGCCTCCCAGGCGAACCCAGACCTGTTCATGTTCTGGGACAAGGTCCACCCGACCGCGAAGATTCACGAGATGATCGGCCGCAAGGCGTACGAACTGATCCCGTCGCCGGGGAGCGCATGGCTCGTGGCCGCGGCGGGGCTGGTGGCGGCCCGGCGGCGAAGGACACCGATCGAATCGCGGCCGTGACGTGGGGTTGGCTCGTCCGGTCCTCGACTTCGTCGTCGTCACCTTCGTCGTCGTCAGCGCGGCGGCTCATCACGGGCCGGAGCGGCAACGGCCCGTGCCTGGGAATACCACGGCTCGAGAGAGGCGATGATCGCGGCGCGTTCGTCGTCAGAGGGGGCTTGCTCGATCAGGCGCTCGACCTCGGCCAGGTGCCTCGCCGCGACGCCGCGCTCGGCGTTGACGGCGGCGGCGATGGCGATCCACAGTCCTCGCCTGGGATTGTCAGGCCCCAGACGCGCCGCGCGTTCGGCCGAAGCCCTCCCCTCTCGGTACCGGCCGATGATCATGAGAGCCTCGGCGTGTCGGTCGAGTTCATCGACCTGGGCGTCGGGCCTTGAGGCAAAGGGGGCGATGACTTGGGCGGCCCTGGCGGGGTCCTTGCACTCGACGTCCCGACACTCGATCAGGAGAGTCGAGAGCAAAAGGGCGTAGGACCTGCGCTCCGGGTCGGCGCGACGGGCGCGGTCCGCGGCCTCGATGGCTTCCTGGCAGAGGGTGAAATCATCGAGGGCGCGGGCGATGGCTCCCCAGGTCGAGGCGGAGAGGTCCGCCCGCGCCAGGAGCGTGGCGGCGGTCTGCCTGGCCATGTCGGCGTCGCCGGTGGCGAGGTGGACGCCGATGGAGCGGAGGATGGTGTAGGGTGAATGAACGCCCGAGTCGGCGGCGCAGCGGAGTTCGTCGGAGGCCTTGTCGTACCAGCCCACGGAGGCGAAGGCCTCGGCGAGGCGGACCTGGGCATCCACCCCGGCGGATTCGAGGTCTTCGGCGACGACTTCCCAGACGGTCACGGCGGGGTTGTCGGCCTTGATAAGCAGGGAGTGCTCGAACGCGGCCGTGAGCGATGGATCCTCGGTCGAGACGGCGAAACGATCGACGGCGGCGTGGGCGGCTTCAATCGAGCCGCCTTCAACAAGCAGGTCGATGTACCGACCCAGGGCGTAGGCATCGGCGGGATAGGCGGTCAAGTGGATGCTGAGGCACTCGATGGCCTGATCGGTCATGCCGGCGGTGGCGTACGACTCGCCGGCGAGGAGCCAGTATCGCCGGGGCGGCGTGGCGAGGGCGGCCGCCATGCCGAAATGCTGGGCCGCCTCGGCGTGCCTCCCCCACTCTCTGTCGATCCAACCCATGGAGTGCCGGATCGATGGTTCGGTGGGTTCAAGGTCTCGGGCGCGTGCGAGGGCCTTCATGGCCTCGTCGTACTGCCGGAGCGAGCGGCAGGCATCGGCCAGCCTGAGGAGAACTTCGACGTCGGCGGGGGCGGTCAGCAGCACGCGCGACCAGGCCTGGGCGGATCGGGCGGCATCGGCGAAAGGGTTGGCGGCTTCCCCGAGAGGTCGAAAGTCGCCCGAGTGGAGGATCCCAAGCGCGCGATTGACCGATTCGGTGATTTCTGGAGATTCCGATCGCGCCAGCGCGGTAAAGGCCTCGCTCGCGCCGGGACGTTCGAACCTGGCCAGCATCGCCCACCCGCCGGCGAGTATGCCTCGCGGGCCGGGAGGCATGGTTGCCGCCGCCAGGTCGAAGCACGCGGCGGCATCGGCCAGACGGCCGGCGGCGTGGTCCGCCCGGTCGGGGGCCGCCACGGCGAGCCACAGGAGCGTCTCTCCCGCGGTCTGGAGGGCGATGGGGAAGCCGGTCTCGTCGGCGACGGGGACCTTCAAGGCCCATCTCCGGGCACGTTCGCCGAGGGCGGAATCCACCGACGGCACCTGCCCGCCCGCGGTCGCGTGCGCGGCGACCAGGTCGGCGACCGCGTCGAGTGCCTCACGCGTCGAGGCGCCCGCGGCGATGGCTCGCCACGAGGGCATCGTGATCCTGGCCCGGGAGGCGTAGGCGAGCGAGAACTGGGGGTTGGCGGAGATGGCCAGGTCAAGCAACCGCCGGGCCTGCTCCGCGGGCGCGCGGCGCTGGATGAGGTCGCTGGCCTGCTCGTACAGGCGAGAGGCTTCGAGCGTCCGCTCGGTAAGGTCAAGACGCTCTCCGCGCTCACGGGCCAGGTCGGCGGCCATGAACGCGACAATGGGTCCACCGATGGCAAGCGTGGCGAGGGCCGCGCCCATTCCCAGGAACGCGGCACGGTGCCGACGGGCCGCCTTGGAAAAGACATACGCCAGAGACGGCGGCCTCGCGGCGATCGGCCGATCGGCCAGGGAGCGGCGGAGGTCCTCTCCCAGGGCCGCGGCGGAGGCGTACCGGTCGTTTCGGTCGCGGGCCAGGGCGGTGGCGACAATGCACTCGATATCGCCCCTGAGCGCGGGGTTCAGCCGCCCGATCGGGGCGATCCGGGCGGTGCGTACCGCATGGATGGCTTCCCGGAGCGTGAGCCCGTGCGTGTCGATCGGGAGGCGGCCGGTGAGCAATTCGTGCAGGACGACGCCGATGCCGTACACATCGGCGCGGGTGTCGGCTTCGCCGTCGGCGTCGAGTTGCTCGGGCGCCATGTAGGAGAGCGTGCCCAGCAGATGCGGAAGGGTCATCGACCCGCCCGCGGGGGTCGTTCGTGCAGGGGGACCAATTCGGTTCGTCGCCGGTTCGTGGGATTCCCCCGAGACGATCCGGGCGATGCCGAAATCGAGGACCTTGACGTGGCCGTCGGGGGTGACCAGCAGGTTCCCCGGCTTGAGATCCCGGTGGATGACGCCGCGGGAATGGGCGTGGTCGATGGCATCGCAGGCCTGGACGACCAGCCCGGCCACCTGCCGCGTGGTGAGGCGATGCCCGCGGGCGTGCGCGTCGATCTGTATCCCGTCGATGTGCTCCATCACGACATACGGCCGTGGGCCGGTGGCCGTCTGAACGACCCCCGCGTCGTATACGTGAGCGATGCCGGGATGGCGAAGTCGAGCCAGGATCGAGGCCTCCCGGTCGAAATGACCGACCAGGGTGTGGTCACGGATATCCGCGCGGAGCAGTTTGAGGACCACGGTTCGACGGGGGCTTGACTGCTGCGCGAGCAAGACAACCCCCATGCCGCCGACGGCGAGCCGGCGCGTGATGGTGTAGGGACCGATGGTCTTTGGGATGTCCCCTTCGTCGGGAGCCAGCGCCTCGGAGAGGGCCTCGCAGAGAACTCCCGTGGCGGCCCTGAGGTCCGTTTCGCCGCGGTCCTGGTCGATCATGCGGCGCAGGCGGTGGCGGATCTCGTCGGACGGGCATCGCTCACGAAGGAACCGATCGCGCTGGTCCGGCGGGAGACCGATGGCTCGGCCGAACAATTCGGAGAGGATCTCGTAGTCGGCGGCGTTCATGTCGAGTCGTCATCGAGGCGCGACCGCAGCCAGGCCTTGGCCGTGCGCCAGTCGCGTTCGGCCGTGGGGACCGAGATCCCCATGATCTCGGCCGCCTGGGGCATCGTCAGGCCGGCGTAAAAACGCAGTTCGACCAGGCGGGCATGCCTGGGATTGAGACGCTCGAGTTCGTCGAGCAGTTCGGCAAGGTCAACCGGGTTGACGCCCGATCCGGGAGCGGCCGGGTCGCCGGGAACGGCCGTCGCGCTGGATTCGAAGCGGTCGATCCCGGAACGGACGGCTCCACCGCCGCGCTTGGCCGCTTTCTGGGCACGGCCGTGGTCGGCCAGGATCCGCCGCATCGCCATCGCCGCCAGCGCCAGGTAGTGGTTGCGATCGGACCACTTGGTCGGATCCTGACGGCTGAGTTTGAGGTACGCCTCGTGGACCAGGGCGGTGGGCTGGAGCGTGTGGTCACGACGTTCCCGGCTGAGCATGGAGGCCGCCAGGTGACGCAGTTCAACGTACAGGTCGGCGTACAGGGCGGCCTCGCGAGGGGAGTCCACTCCGGATTCGCCGCTGGGCACGGACCCGTCCGGGGCTGGGTTGAGCCCGGGGGCGTCGGATGACCACGACCCGCCCGAGGGCGGCAACGTCTCGTCCAGGCGATGATCCGACCCTTCGGGATGCACCGCCAAATCATAGGGGTCGGTTGATTTCGTACGGGCGGGCACGCCGCCAGGCGTCGGCGAGCCGACCGCCCGCCCGGGAATCGTGTTCGGCCCGGGCATCGGCCTGAACACTCGCCCGGATCGGGCGAGGGATCACGGGCGGGATCGACGGTCGGTGCCGCCCAGTCCCTTGAACGCCGCGCCGAGAGTCCGAAGGCTCATCTCCGGTCGGCTCACGGGCGTGGAGCCGCCGCGCATCGCGCCCAGCATCTGCGACGCGACCGCCCTGAGGCCCCGCGCGAGATACACAATCCCGGACTTGGGCCGAACGGCGTTTCGCCGAATCAGCAGGCACGTCACGTCGTCGGCGAACTCTTCGGAGTTCTGCTCAACAGCCAGCGCCTCCAGGAGCAACGGGATGAACCCGGCGGGATCGGCCGGGTCGATGCCCCCGAGGATCCGGAGCAGTCCCTGCGAGCCGACGAGTCGCCCGTCTCGGTCGCGGGCCTCCAGGAGCGAGTCGGTGTAGATGAGAACCAGGTCGTCTTCATCGAGTTTGACGGAGAACTGGTCGTAGGTGGTTGGTTCAAGAACCCCAAGAGGAAGGTTGGCGGGCGAGGACCGCGGTGACGAGTTTGAGCCTTCCGAGGCGAGGTACTCCCACGTCCCGGTGGCGGCCCTGCGGATGAGCGGTGGCGGGTGCCCCGCGTTGGTCGCCACCAGCGTCGAGGAAGGGACCCAGTACGTGGCGACCAGGGCCGTGGCGAACGACCCGGACCGGTTGTCGTGGCCGAACTGGACGTTGAGGTTCTCGACAAAGCGGCTCTGGTCGAGGAAGTTCACGTATCGGCGCATCAGGTCGCGCAGGGCGACGGCGGCCTGATCGACGGCGGCCCCGTGGCCCGCGACATCGGCGACGAGCATCCGGGAGATCCGGCCCGACATGCAACTGGACAGGTAGTGGATATCCCCCCCTCCGGATTCACCCGGCACGGCGCCCGCGTCGGACGCCGCGTCGGATCCCATGCCGGTCCCGGACGAGGACTTGGAGGGCTTGGCATACACCCATGTATCCAGTCCCGCGAGCGTCACCCCGGTATTGATGGCCCTGTTGCCGCCCCACACTTCCATGCACTGCATGACGTGCGGAGCGGCGGCCGGAGCGGGGGAGGTGGTGGCGGGCATATGAAAAACTCGGGGAGTCTTGCGGCGGGCGGATGGCATGGCGGACTTCCTTCGTCCGCCGGGCTCCGTGGGTTTGGATGCCGGGAACACTGAACCGTGGCACAGGAACCGGCAATCGAACGACGCGCCATCGGACGACACGCCATTGGACTACGCCAGGAGAGCATCCAGGAGTTGCGTGATGCCCTGGCCCTTGGTCGCGACGGTCTCGACGATCGGCCGGCGGCCGGCGATGTCCCGCAGGTCGCGGACGAGTTCGTTCTCCCCGGGGTGGTCGGCCTTGTTGCAGACAAAGATATCCGCGATTTCGAGGATACCGGCCTTATCCATCTGGACGGCGTCGCCCATGCCCGGTGTAAGCACCACCACGGTTGTATCGACGTGGGAGCGGATCCTGGTCTCGTTCTGCCCGGCGCCGACGGTCTCGACAAAGAGCGTGTCAATGGAGAGATCGGCCCCTGGCTCCCACACCCCGCCGATGAGTTCGACGATGTGGTCGACGCCTCGGTAATCCTCCCCGCTGATGGCCAAACTTCGGTAGTAAATGGATTCATCGAGCGCGTTGAAGTCAACGCGGAGTCGGTCGCCCAGCAGAGCCCCGCCGGTGATGGGGCTCATGGGGTCAAAGGCCAGCACGGCGCAACGGCCGGACGGGCCTGATCCCGGGGCCGCCGCGTCGGCCCGACGGGCCGCGACGCGGCGTGTGTATTCGGCGGCGAGTTGCGCGACCAACGTGCTCTTGCCCGCGCCCGGTGAGCCGGTGACGCCGATGACCCTGGCCGGACGGCGGCGCGTGGCATCCGGGCGCGGGGCCTTGCCGTCGTGGACGAGGGAGATATCTCGCGCAAGTTGGGCGGTGCGGTGCGACGACCCGGGCGCGGGCACGACGACCGGGGGGCGTGGCTTGACCGCCTCCTTGACGGCCTGCACGATCTCCACCAGGCCGACGCCCGTGGTGAAGCAACGCGCGACCCCGCCCGCCAGGAGGGTCCGAAGATCTTCCTGCGGGAGGATCCCACCCATGTACACGGGCATGTCGGGGCGCCCGACGGACCCCAGTTCATTGACCAGGCGGGGTCCGAGAACCAGGTGGGAGTTGGACATCATCGAAGCGCAGATGACGTCGCAGTCCTCGTCGCGGGCGGAGATCGCCAGGGATCGCGGGGTCTGCCAGAGACCCGAGTAGATGACATGGACCCCCGAATCCCGCAACGCCCGGGCGATGACCTTGACGCCCCGGTCGTGACCATCGAGGCCCATTTTGCCCAGCAGGACACGGGGCCGGTGGTCAAGGCCGGCGCAGCGGTCGGTTTTCTCGAACTCGGTGGTGGGAACATGCAGGGCGGTGGTCATCCAACCATGATAGAAGCCGCGAAGTAGACTGGGGACGCCTGGCGGCTTTGATGGGGTTCCATCCCCTCTCAAGGAGAAGCCCGTGGATTCAGGGACGACGCTGCCCCCGACACCCTCATCGCCGCCGACGACGCCCCCGCCCCGACCCGGGAAGTCCCTCGGGGCCGGCCCGCGGTCGTTCCGCTATTACGACCTGATCATGGCGGCGTTCGTCACGGTCCTGCTGTGCTCGAACATGATCGGCCCGGGCAAGTCGTGCTCTCTCGAACTGCCCTTCGAGATCCCGCTGATCGGGGCGGTGCTGGTGTTCGGCGCGGGAAACCTGTTCTTCCCGATCAGTTACATCTTCGGGGACGTGCTGACGGAGGTGTACGGGTACGCCCGCACGCGGCGGGTCATCTGGGCCGGGTTCGGGGCGATGCTCTTCTACGTTGGAATGAGCCAGGTCGTGATCCGGATGCCTCCCAACCCCGGAGAGCCGTACAACGAGGTGATCCAGCCCGCGCTCGAGACGGTCTTTGGTCCCGGGTGGCGCATCGTCGGGGCGTCGATGCTCGCCTTCTGGGCGGGCGACTTTGCCAACTCGTTCGTGATGGCGAAGATGAAGGTGTGGACGTCCGGCCGCCACCTCTGGACGCGGACGATCGGCTCGACCGCGGTGGGCCAGGGGGTGGATTCAGCGATTTTTTATCCGCTGGCCTTCGGCGGGGTGTGGACGACCGAGACCATGATCAAGGTCGTCCTCTTCAACTGGGCTTTCAAGGTCGCCGTGGAGGCGCTTCTCACCCCGGTGACGTACCTGGTGTGCGGGTTCCTCAAGCGGGCCGAGAACGTGGATCACTACGACCGCGACACAAACTTCACGCCATTTCGACTGAAAGTGTGAGCCGGGGCGCTTGCTCGCCCGGGACGCTCAGCCCCCGGACGCGTCCGACTTCGACGGGCTTCCCGCGGCTCGATCAAGAATCGCCTGGAACATGGCGGCGTTGCCCGGTCCATGCAGGGTGTGCCCCATGCCCGGGATGATCTCGACCACGGCGGAGGATCCCAGGTCCTCCAGGGTTTTCTTGAGCAGTTCCACGGAGCCTTCGAGGTAGAACGTGTCGGCCCCTCCCGCGTAGACGTGGATCTTCCCCGAGAGGGAAGGACCGATCCGGGCCCAGTCTCGCTCGAGGACAAGGCGGATGTCGTACCCCTCCCACGCCCGGGCCACCGCGAGATCCACCTCGCCGGTCGTGCGGTCAAAGAGCAACGCCGGCTCACCGTCGGCGGACCTGGGGCTGAAGACGGCCTCGAATGAGTGGATCTGCCCCCCGGGTCCCAGGACCCATTCGCGACGGCAGAAATCCTCGTACCAGAGCAGGACCCGGTCGCCGCGGCGGGCCAGGGGGCGACGCTCGCCGGCCTCATCACGGTACATGTTGGCGGGCTGCTCGTAGATGTTGATCCTCTGAAAATCCCTGAAATCCACGGGATCCGGGCAGTGCGACCAGCACCCGGCAAAGCGGTCGGGATAGGTGACCTGGAGCCACAGGCTGCTCCATCCGCCCGACGAGACCCCGGTGACGTATCGCTGCGCCTCCCCCGCGCCGTGGAACCGCGACTCGACCTCGGGGATGAGTTCGTCGATGAACATCCGCCCCCAGGGCCCGTTGTTCTCCGAATCGGCCAGAACGCTATGGCCTCGGTAGCACGAGGCGTCGGGAACCACCATGATGACATGGGCCGCGGCCTCGGGCGGGACCATCCGCTGGATCCCGTGGGCCGCGCGATGGTCACCGCCGAAACCCGTGATCGAATACACGACCGGGTAACGGACCGACCCGTCGGAGACATGCCCCTCCGGGAGCAGGACGCCGGCTCGGACCTTGTACTCCCGACCGTGGAAGGCCGAAAGGGATGAACTCACGATCTCGACCAGGCGAACACGGTCGGTCTCCCGGAAAGGAGGGGCGGAAACACGCTCGGTCGCACGGACTATCCCCTCGTCGCGGTCCCCCGGCTCAAAGGGGATCCGCACCGCGACCGGCTCGCTGATGAGGTCGTTCTCGCCTTGACCGGCGCTGGGTGAATCGAGGCTGCGCCGGACAACGGCCTGAGCCGCGTATTCGCCCTCGGGCACCGAAGACCACCGACCCGGGAACCCGAGCCACCCGTCGTCGATGGACAGTTCCTCTCCCGGCTCAAGCCCGACCACATCCTTCGAAAAAATGATCGCCGGCCGGAACCAGTCGTGCATTCGGCGGCGCGGCTCGACCTGGCCGGCGGGGGTCAGGGCGAGGTAGACCCGACCCGAGAATGGCCCGGACTGGACCGCCGGATCAAGCACGATCCTGGGAGCGAGATCATCCGAGGCAATCCGCGGGCGGGGTTCGCCCGCGACGGCAAGGTTTGACAGCACGCACCCGGCCACGGCGGCGAGCCAACGAATCGGCACGCAGGCATTGCGGCCGGTTTCAAGGCCGCGGCGAGGGAGGTGGCCGGTGGAAGCAACGGCCGGGCCGGCCGAATCGGTCACGAAAATCATGAGCGGAGTCTACCGCCGGCGGGCATTTTCTCCACCTCGGATTATGATCGCCCCTCCCGTGACCGGGGAGCGGCGTGGTTTCCGAGCGGATCACCGGACCTGCTCGATGCCCAGTTCAAGGACGCTGTAGCCGTCGATCTCGAAGTGCTCGACCCGGATCGTGACCTGGCCTTCGCGCTCCATGACAAACTCGCCGGCGTCACGGGTTGGGGCGTGCCACGTCCAGTTTTCGATGACGACGGTATCGTTGACGGTCACGCGGACGCCGTCGTCGCTGAGGGTCCAGAACCGCCACTTCCCCGGCGCAAGGCTGATCCGCGTGGAGGCGACCGTTCCGAAGCGGTCGGAGCCGATCCCGCTCTCCCCGACCTTGCGGTCGAGATTGAGATTCCGGGGTCCCCCGCTTCCAAAGGGGAGGTTGAGTGGTCCCGCCAGGGTGGCGCGGGCGGTCGAGGTCTCGGCCAGTCGCCGCCAGGCGTCGAGATTCTCGCGTGGATCGGATTGCTCATCCCAGGCGAAAAAAGCGATGTTCCAGCGTGCGGGCATCAGGGTCCCGCGGATGACACGCTCGAACGAAGGCCCCGCCCGGACGGTCAGCGCGTAGGGCTGCACGGCGTCCCTGCCGGACACGGTGATGCGCGCGGGTCTGTGGTCGAGCCCGGGCTCGGTCTGAACCAGGAGGGACGTTGGCTCGACCGACGCGGTGACGGGCGCTGAACCCGAACCGAGAAGTTCGTAGACGTGGGCCGTGCCGGCCAGGTTGGAGGGGCGGAGCAGCGGGGATTCGTGGTCCCAGGGCCCCCACTCATCCATGATGATGTTCTGCCGGCCCGCGAGGTGACGGCGTGCCCCGACCGGGGTGGTCTTGCCGAGGACCTCGGCGCGAGGCGCCTCGTGCCGGGGTGTGGGCCCGGTGTTTCGAAACTCGATGCCGGGATCGGCGGCCAGTTCGCGCCCACGCACCCCCTGGAACAGGACCACGTTCTGGGAGAGTTGATTGTCCCGGACGTTCTCGTCCTTTCGGCGCGCGGACCGGGCCGGGGAATCGGCGGGGGGCGCCGGCGGCGCAACGTCCCGGAACTGCCAGGCGAGGAACTCGAAATCGGCGGGGAGATTGCGGAAGGGGTGATCCGCGTTGACGACCACCTCGTTCTCGGCGATGACGTTCGCGGAGACGGCCTTGTAGTTCCGCTTGACGCCGGGCTTTTCCAGCAGGACCGCGTCGTTGTCCCACCACATATGCACGGCGACCTTGTTGTTGAGGAAGGTGTTCCTGAAGATCTTGTTCCCCGCGGCGTGCTCCATGTTGATGGCGCCACGCTCAAGGCCGTAGGCCATGCCGCCGTTGCCGGAGAACGAGTTGCCCGTGATCACCGTGTCCTGGGAGTATCCGCCCCAGACCCCGCAGATCGCGTTCTGGTCGAATCGGTTCTCGATGATCCGGTTGGCGTAACTGAAGGTGATCTCCAGCCCGTGGGCCGAGGCGTACGAGAGGTCGTTGCGAAGGAAGAGATTCTCGTTGCACCCCTTGCGTGTGTAATTGAAGTTCGCCGGCGCCGGGCCGTCGCCGATGGCCTCGATGCCGGCGAACGCAAAGACACCGTCCCCCCCGTGGGTGACGGAGTTCTCGGCGATGGTGTTGTTCGAGCATTGCTCGAACATCAGGATGCCCGCCGAGTCCTGCCCGCGGTTGTAGACCCCTTCCACGTGCCCCCGGACGCAGAAATCGAGCGCGTTTCGCGTGATGACGTTCCGGCTGGATCGCCACAGGGCCAGGCCCCAGCCCGAGAGAAACGAGCAGTCGTTGTCGTAGACCTTTGAGTCGTTGACGCGGTCCAGGACTATGCCGTTTTGCGTCCGGCGGCAGCGCACCCCGCGGACGGTGGCCTGCCTGGACTCGAGGATCCACAGCGCGGCCCCGTGGTCGCTGGTCCACTGGGCCTGGTCGTTGCGGTGCGGGAAAAGCCAGTCGGAGGAATCCTCGGCCCGTGGCGTGGAACGGAGCCGGCGACGGAAATTATCGGAAAGGTCCGCCCCGTCAAGGGTCAGGGCCGTGGTGTTCCGGGCGTGGATGCCGACCTTGTAGCCGTGGACCCGCGCCCCGACGATGCTGACGCGGCGACCCCCGTCGATCACCAGCCCAAAGCCGGTCAGTTCATCGCCGGGGGTCGCGGGGGAAGCCCCGCGGAGTTCCGATCCCGCGGCAAACTCCACCGTGATGTTGTCCCCGCGGACCTGGATCACGCCGTCGCCGTCGGCGTCGGCGAGCACCGTCCCCGGGGGGATCACGATCCGGCACGAGGACGTGATCAGGGTGTTGTCGGAAGTGACCGTCACCTCCGGGAGACGGGGGCCTGGCTGGCCGATCAGCATCGCCGCGAGCAGGGTGTGGATCATGCGGGAAGGGTACCAGCGCGTGAGGCCGCAGTCCGGCGACTCCGATCGCCCGGCAAGATGGCGCATCGCTCGCGCAAGCCAAGTCGGAGCGTGCAAGGAGGCGGGCGCATCGCCAGGCCGCCTCCGGATGACCGCCCGTGGACCCTGATCGAGCCGTGCTCAACCGCGGCTTTCGGCTCTCCGAGACCCATTGAGCGAGACGCTCTTATCGCCGGCGGCCCGGCTGCTGCTGCTGCGGGAGGTTGCGAACCGCGATCAACTTGAACTCGATGACCAGCGGCACGTTGGTCGGACGCTTGACCTCCAGTTGAGGCGGCGAGCCGTTCATCGGCGCGGGGATGAACACCCGGCGCACCCCGCCGACCTTCATCCCGTCAAAGACCAGTTGCATCGTGTCGAACTGCGTGCCCATCGCGTTCATCTCGCCCGGCAGCCACACGTACGGATCGGCCATGTCGGCCTTCTCGACCTCGTGCCCGTCCGCATCCTTCACGCTGTGGGTGGTGACCGCCACGCACATGCCCGAGGCCTCGTCCCCCGTGCCGGCGGTCACGTCCTCGTAGAACAACGCATCCTCCAGCCTCACCACGAACACAAGGTCCGAGTTCGCCGGGATCTTGTCCGAAGGGCTGCGCTCCCCGTACGCCAGGGCCGAGGGGATCGTCAGCCGGCGAACCCCGCCGACCTTCATCCCCGGCAGGCCCTTGGTCCAGCCCGCGATCACGCCGTCAAGATGGAACGACGCCGGCTCCCCGCGAGTGAACGACGAGTCAAATTCCGCCCCCGTGCTCTTGAGCGTCCCGTGGTAGTGCGCCACGACCGCCATGCCCGGCTTCACCTCGTGGCCCGTCCCGATCACCATGTCCTCGACGACAAGGCCCCCCTCTCGTTCTTCACGCTGGACCACCGGCCCGTCGGGGACCGGGATCGAAACCGGCGAGGGCCGTGCGTCCTCCGGCGGCGGCGCCCAGGCAAGCGTGGAGTCGGCGGCCGAAGCAATGCCCGCGCCGCACAAGCACGCGAGAGCAACAACAACGAGCAGACGAGACATGGAGTTCCTTTCTGGTTGGATCGAACGATAGCCCGCGTCCCGCCGGGTCACAGCGAAGACTTCAGTTCCGCCGCGGATGGAAGGTCCCTGAGCGTGGCCAGGCCGAACGCATCGAGAAAGTGCTTCGTCGTGCCGTAGAGCATCGGGCGGCCGAGTTCCTCGGACCTCCCCACGATCGCCACCAGACGACGCTCCATCAGCGAACGCACCACCTCACCCGAAGATACCCCCCGGATGGCTTCCAGTTCCGCACGCGTCACCGGCTGGCGGTACGCGATGATCGCCAGCGTCTCGATCGCCTGCCGTGACATCTTCACCTGGTCTCGATCCTGACGCACCGACGCCACCGCCCGGGCATGCCGGGCGAGCGTCATGAAGCGGTACCCCCCCGAGATCCGCTCGATCCGAAACGACCGGCCGGTCTTCTCATACACATCGTTGAGCCGCCGGATCGCCCCTTCGACCATCGACACCGCCCCCGGTTCATCCGGGCGCGGCGTGCCCTTGCGGCGCGTCGGCTTGGCTTCTCGGACGTGCTCTCCCCCTGCTTCCGACTGATCACCGGATCCATCTTCGACGACCTGTCCACCCGGTCTCGCCGCCGACAATTCAGCCGGATCGGCCTCGGCGGAGATCAGGCCAAGCGCGACCGCGATCCTGACCGCGGGCAAAGCCCGGCCCGAGGCCATCAGCACGGCCTCAACATCCGCCGCAAGGGCCTCCGAGTCCGACGAAAAAGGATGATTATGGCGCGATTTGCCCGGTGCATCCCCTGAGTCCGCGGCGAATCGGTCGGTCGCATCGGTGGCTGGGCTGGTCATGGAAGCAATGCTACGCCCAGACTCAAGGCCTTCGTGGGGCAATCCGCCAACTTCACCCCCGCCAACTTCACCGCGATGGCATGGCATAAAGGCCCATCCCGTAACTGGATGGGCGTTTCGGCGGGCGGTTCCAAATTTTTTCTCCAATGCCTCAATATGATTTGTCAATCAAGGCGGTACCGGCTAGCATATGGGCATAGGAGAGTGCCCCTGTCGGGGTATTCGTAGTTTTCCATATTCAGGAGAGGGACACATGGCTGTTCTTTCGATTCGCTCCGCCGCCGTTGCCGCTGTTCTCGCCGCTGGTTCGCTCGCGTCCGCCACGGTCTACACCGACCTGGCTTCCTTCCTCGCGAACACCCAGCCCGGGTACTACTTCAACAACTTCTCGAGCGTCGGCGCCGGCCCCTCCGGCCCGCTGGCCTTCGGCCCGGTCAACGGCTACTCCTACGTGGTCGACACGATCGGCCCGGGGAACACCGCCCCCACCAGCGGCCTGTACAACAACCCCGGCGTCATCTCGACCGACAACGCCACCGACCTGATCCGCGTGACCTTCACCGGCGCGCCGGTGACCGCGGTCGGCGGCAACTTCTGGGGCACCGACATCAACTTCGGCGCCATCCCCACGACCGTGACGATCGCCCTGAGCAACGGCGACGTCGAGACGTTCGTCACCAACTCGTCCACCGCCTTCCGCGGCTTCACCAGCAACGTCGTGATCACGTCGCTCACCATCGACGCGGCCGACTCGCCCGGGTTCAACTGGTCCACGATGGACAACCTCTACGTCGGCGCGGCCGTCCCGGCCCCCGCCTCGCTCGCCCTCGTTGGTCTGGGCGGCCTCGCGGCCATCCGTCGCCGCCGCTGATCCGGCGTTCGTCCTCGTCAATTCGATTGAATTGATCCTCAGCGCCCCGGTGAAAGCCGGGGCGTTGTCTTTGATTCGCCATCGCTTGCGCGTCTTCGATCACCGCTCCCGGACACGCAGAACCTGGCACGCCCACGCGATGCCCGCCCCAAAGCCGACGGCGACCACCAACTGGCCCGGCACCAGCCTCCCGCGCTCCCTGGCCCGGCCGATCGCGATCGGGATCGACGCGGCCGCCGTGTTCCCGGTCTGGTCGATATCGATCACCAGGTTCTTCTCCGCAACCCCGAGCATCTCCCCGACCGCATCGACGATCCGGGCGTTGGCCTGGTGCGGGATCACAAGGTTAAATGAACGCGGATCGATTCCCACGCGGTCCGCCGCCCGGCGGATCGCGTCGACCATGTGCCGCACCGCCTGCTTGAAGACCTCTCGCCCCTTGAGTTCAAGCGTGTGCAGCGAGGCCGCCACCGAGTCCATCGACGCCGGCAACCGGCTCCCCCCCGCCTGCACCCGGATCATGCTCGCCCCGCGACCGTCGGCCCCGATGTCCGAATCGATCACGTCGAGGAACCCCTCGCTCCCGACCACCGCCGCCCCCGCCCCATCCCCGAACAGGATGCACGACTGGCGGTCGCGGTAATTGGTGATCCGTGTCAGGGCGTCGGCGCCGACCACCAGCACCTTGCGGTGCATCCCCGACGACACCGCCGCCCCCGCCATATGGAGCCCGTAACCAAACCCCGCGCATCCCGCCCCCAGGTCCATCGCCGGAATCCCAGGGCACTCAAGCCGCGCCTGCAGCAGGCAACCCGTCGAAGGCACCGGGGTGTCGGGCGTCGCCGTCGCCACCAGGATCAGGTCAAGGTCGCAGGCTCGCACACCCGCATCGTCGAGGGCCGCCACCGCCGCCCGGTACGCCATGTCGCTGGTCGCCTCCCCCACCGCCACACGATGGCGGGCGCGGATCCCGGTGCGCTCGACAATCCACTCATCGCTCGTGTCCACAAACATCGCGAGGTCCTGGTTGGTGACCATGTCCTCGGGAAGAAAGTACCCAAGACCCGCGATCGAGCAGATCGACTTCTTCGCCCCGCGTGAACCCATCAAGCCCGCCAGGGCTGGATCACCAACTTCCGACACGCCACAATCGGGAAATCGTTCAGTTCCGATGGCCGTACTCCTGCGATCACGGCGCGGCGGCCACGAGCCGCCGGCGGTGCATCCCCGGGAGAATCCGATCCGCACCGCGCCTCGCCCGAAAGAGCGTAGGCATCAAGGGACCCCTGCCTCCCCAAATCACGGACCAAGTCCCTTCCAGGTACCGCGGGGACCGACGGGGCTCCCGGGCTGGCTCGATTCGCACCCGTCCCCGAGCCTCACTACGCTTGGCCCCGATGGAGCGTCAGACCCGACAACGAAAGGCCATCCGTGGTGCGTTGCACCAGGCCGGACGACCGCTCAGTCCCACCGAGATCCACGCCCTCTCCAGGACTCGGTCCCGCGGGCTGGGCATGGCCACCGTCTACCGGTCCATCCGGCTGATGGTCGAGTCGGGAGAACTTGTCGCCGTCGAACTGCCCGGAGAGCCGCCTCGCTACGAAGCCGCCGGAAAGCACCACCACCACCACTTCCATTGCCGATCCTGCCGCCGTGTCTACGAGGTCGAAGGCTGCCCCGATGACATCGACTCCCTGGTTCCCACGGGGTTTTCTCTCGAAGACCACGAGGTCGTCCTGTACGGCCGATGCGCCGCCTGCCGGCGATGATCCAACACGCCCCGCTCACGTACACTCACCCCGATGATGGGCGTCGTGTTCGATTTCGACGGCGTGATCGTGGATTCCGAGCCGATCCACCAGGCCGCCCTCCGCCGGGCCGCCAACGAGGTCGGGCTTGACTTCACCCACGAAGAATACCTCGCCACCTACATCGGATTCGATGACCGCGATGTCCTTCGCGTCCTGGCACGCGACCGCGGGAAGGCCCTTTCCCACGACGAAAACCAACGATTCCACCAGGCCAAGCGCCGCCACTTCATGCGAGAGGTCTCCGAAGGCCGCGTCCGGGCCTTCCCGGGGGCCGTCGAACTCATCCGCGCCGCCGCCGCGCGCGGGCCCATCGCCGTCTGCTCGGGCGCTCGAACGCACGAGATCGATCCCATCCTCGAGCACCTCGGGGTCCGCTCCCTCATGGCCACCGTCGTCAGCGCCGACGACGTCGCCGCCAGCAAGCCGGCGCCCGACCCCTACACCCTCACCGCCAGACGCCTGGGACAATCCCCACGCGCCCTGGTCGCCATCGAGGACACACCCGCCGGGATCGAATCCGCCCTCGCCGCCGGCTACGCCGTCGCCGCCGTCGAGCACAGTTTCACCGCCGACGATCTCACACGCGCAAACCACGTCTTCCCATGCATCGCCCGCGTCTCCATCGACGCCCTGGCCTCGCTCCTCGCCGACCATTGACCGATGATCCCCCTGATCCTCCGAAGGCTCGCCCAGTTGCCACTCATCCTCGCGGTGATCTACACCCTCACCCTCGCGCTCGCCTGGGCCGCCCCGGGAAACCCGATCGAACGACCCGAAGGACGACGGCCGCCCCCGGAGGTCGAACTGGCCATGAAACGCCAGTACAACCTCGAGAGTTTCTGGTCGTTTTACTTCAGTTATCTCGACAACGCGACGGGACTGCGATTCGCACGCGAGTCCCTGCGAAATCAACCCTCCGCCGACTCCCTCAATCCCGGCCCGACGCCCGACGCCCGCCCCGATCGCCCCGTCTTCGACCTCGGGCCATCGCTTCAATACCGCGACCGCCGCGTCAACGAGATCATCGCCGAGTCGTTGCCCATCTCCGTCCGCCTGGGACTCCTGTCGATCCTGCTCGCCCTGGTGATCGGCCTGGCCGCGGGGATCGCCGGGGCCTGGCGCCCCGGCTCGCTGCTTGACGCCTCCACGCTGGGCGTCGCCCTCGTGGGCATCAGCCTCCCCACGTTCGTCATCGGCACGGCGCTGCTGCTGGTCTTCCCGGTCTGGCTCGGCCTGGGCCGCGTCGGTCCCCCGCGAGGGCCGGCCGACCTCCTCCTCCCCGCCCTGACCCTCAGCCTCCCCACCGCCGCGTACATCGCCCGCCTGACACGCATGGGAATGATCGATCAGTTCTCATCGGATCACGTGCGAACCGCCCGCGCCAAGGGCCTCCCCGAATCGGCGGTCATCCTCCGCCACGCCCTGCGCAACGCGATGATGCCCGTGGTCAGTTTCCTGGGTCCCGCCACGGCGGCAGCCCTGACCGGCTCGTTCGTCGTGGAACGCGTCTTTTCAGTCCCGGGGCTGGGCCAGCACTTCGTCAGCGCGGTCCAGAACAAGGATCTTTTCCTCATTATCGGCGTGGTCATGATCTACGCCACCATGCTCGTGCTCTTCAACCTCGCCGCCGACCTGATGCACCGCTGGCTCGACCCCCGGATCGCCTGATTCATCACGTGGGTTCCGACAAGCAGGTTCCGCCAAAAGTGGGTTCCGACACGTGGGTTCCGACACGTCCAGGACCCCGGCGATTCACCCAGCCGCGCTTCCCGCCTCACGCCGCCGCGACGGCGTTGCGGAACATCATCAGCCCGCAGGGGTCCTTCCCCGTCACCGACGTGCCAAGCCGGGTCCAGTACGGATGGCGTGTCCATTCCAAAAACCGCTCGGGATGGGGCATCAGGCCGAAGATCCGACCCGTCGCGTCGCAGATCCCCGCCACCGACCCCTGCGACCCGTTGACATCCTCCGTGTACCGCAGCGCCACGCGCCCCGTGCGCTCAAGGTCCGCCAGCGTGGAAGGCGAATCGGCCGTGAACCGTCCCTCCCCGTGCGCGATCGGAAGCATCAACGAATCCTCGCGATCCGCCGGATCAAACGCATCCGCAAGCCCCTTCGTCCACACGCAGACCGAATCCAACTCGACCCGCATCCCCACCCAGCGATCGAGGAACCTGGCCCCACCATTTTCCGCCAGGGCCACGGACTGCCCCGGACGCGCCGCGGGCCACGGCTCGCCCACGCCAGGCCCGGGCAGCAGGCCCACCTGCGCCATCACCTGGAAGCCGTTGCACGCCCCGATCATCGGAACACCACGCTCGGCGGCCCGACGAAGAGCCGGCCACAGCGATTCCCGCAGACGCATCGCCAGGATCCGGCCCGACCCGACATCGTCCCCGTAACTGAAACCGCCGGGAAATCCCACCAGCCGCGCTTCGTCCAGCAACGAAGGCTCACGGGCCAGCGCTTCGACGTGAAAAAGCCGCGCCCGGGCGCCGGCCATTTCAAACGCACGGCACATCTCCACGTCGCAGTTGGTCCCCGCGGAACGGATCACGATCGCGATCATCTTCACGGGCCAAGCATAGGACCTCCCCAACGCCCATCCCCCCACCACCGCTTCTATACTGCCACCTTTCCACAGGAGGAGCCATGCCCGCGGTGCATCCTTTCCACGCGATCCAGTACCACGGCGGCGCCGGCGATGTGTCCCGCTTCATCGCCCCTCCGTACGACGTGCTCGACCTTGCCGCCAAGGCGCGACTGCTCTCCCACGACCCCTTCAACGTCGTGGGCATCGACCTGCCGCACGTGCCCGCCAGGCAACTCGGACCCCGCGAGACCTACGAAGCCGCCGGATCCCGCTTCGAAAGCATGCTGGCCGAGGGGATCCTCACGAAGCGTTCAACGCCCGCCATGTTCGCCTACCGACAACGCTTCACGTTCTCCTCCGCGACGCACGAACGTCTTGGGATGGCCTGCGCCCTCGATATCGCTCCCTTCGGGCCGCGCGACGGCGGCGGCATCCTCCCCCACGAAGAGACCTTCTCGGGACCCAAGGAAGACCGCTTCGCCCTCATGCGAGCCACCCGCGCCCAACTCTCCCCCATTTTCGGGCTCCACGCCGATGAGCAAGGCACCGCCGTCCAACTCCTCCGATCCATCGTTTCGTCCCGCCCCGCCGACCTCACCGCCCGGATGGCCGACGACGTGCTGCACGAGGTCTGGACCGTCGAGGACCCCGCCGCCATCACCGCGTACTCCAACGCCCTGGCGGGGCAGGATGTCTTCATCGCCGACGGACACCACCGCTACACCACCGCCCTCAACTATCTGCGTGAACTCGAAGCCGCCGGCGCACTCCACCAGCACCACCCCGCCCGGCGATGCATGGCCGTCCTGGTCGGCATGTCGGATCCGGGGCTGGTCATCGGGCCGACGCACCGCGTCCTGGGCGGCATGGAGACCTACACCATCGACCGGTTCCTCCAGGCACTCGCGCCTTTCGCCCAGGTCGCCGAGGGACCCACCCACCTGATCGAGATCGAACGCGCGATGACCCAGGCCGCCGCCGATGCCAACGGCCGCAACGTCCTGGGGCTTATCGACTTCAGGACTCACACCAGTTTTGTCGCCACCCTCCGCGACCCCGATCCCCTCGCCGCCGACTGCCCCGACAAGCCACGCGAATGGCGGACCCTCGACGTCGCCGTCATCCAGCACCTGATCGTCCGCCGCATCTGTGAACCGACCCTCAACGGCGGACGCCCCGTCACGTGGGCCTTCCCGCACTCGGTCGATGAGGCACTCGACATCGGCAAGGGCCGCGAGACCGGGGCCGGCGGCGGGGCCGGGTTTGCCCAACTCGCCGTGATCGTCCGCCCAACGCCGCTGGAGGCGGTACGGGCCGTGAGCAAGGCCGGACAACTCATGCCCCAGAAGTCAACCTTCTTTTACCCCAAACTCGCCACCGGGCTGTTCATCAACCCCGTCGGCTGAACCACGCCCGCCGCCCGCCGAAAGCCCCCCCACCCCAGGCCCGCCCCAAACCACAGGCCAGGCCACGCCTCACACAGGTGTCAGACCCCCCTCGCGGGCCAGCGCTCGCGCGATGCGAGCCGCCTGGGCACGTAGCGACGATCGTTCGCGCCCCGTCATCGACGCCGTCTCATCCACGACCTGAACCAGCGCCCGCTTCCCGTCCACGCGAAGCACCGATTCCACCGCGGCGGGGTCTCCACCGCACACCGGACGGCCCGATCGGCCCGTCGCGTCGTCGGTGCCGCCGATCGTCACCGTCGCCTCCACCGCCCTCCACGCCCCATCCCGCGGGGCCATGCGCTGCAGCACCCGGACATCGGGCGCGACTCGCCACCGCCCCGCCAGAACCCCCTCGTCACGATGATCGGCCTCGACCGCGGCGACCGCGGCGCGACCGTCCAGACCCCTGGCCACATCCACCGCCCCGGAGTCAATCCACGCCGTCTCCATCGAATCAAACTCAAAGAACGCCGGACGCGCCCGACGCACCACCATCGCCCCGTACGAGATCCGTTCGATCCCCAGCGACCCGTAGTGCTTCATCCAGCGGTCAAAGCGATCGGCGAACATCGCCTCGCTCCACCCGGGTGTTCCGGACTCGGTATGGCGTATCCACATCGACGCGTACTCGTCAACCCGTTGCGTGTCGGTCCTGAGAACCCACGCCTGCATCCCGGGCGGCGCCCACGACGACAACCGGCCCGAACCGTCATCCCCCTCCCCGTGCGACCAGTTCACGAGCATCACCAGCACCCCGTCGTCCCGAAGAACTCCCGGCGCGTGCCGCGCGATCCACGAGCAGAACTCGTCCCCATGCCCCCGCGCTCCACCCGCCTCGGGACGCCGCGCGCCATCTCGGTACACCTGCCCGGTCTCCGGAGAGATCACAAACGGCGGGTTCGTCACCACCAGGTCGAACGACTCGCCCGCCACCGGGTCGGTCATGCTCCCCAGGCGGAACGTCGCGTTGGGCAACCCGTTGAGACGGGCGTTGAAAACCGACATCCCCACCGCCCGCTCGTTCACATCCGTCCCGATCGCCGACTCGAACGCCCCCGCCATCCGCAGCGCCAGGTACCCGCACCCGCACCCCAGGTCCAGCACCCGCCCCGCCCCCCCACAGGCAGCCCCCGCCGAGCCATCTCTCACCGAACCACCGCCTCCCCGTCGTCCCTTCGCCGCGCCCCGGGCCAGTTTGCCAAGCGCTGCGCTGCTCCGACCCACCCCCATCACGTGGTCGAACTCGCGAGCGATCTCCCCCGAGGTACGCCTGGAAAAATCCGCCGCGAGAACCAGGTCCTCGTACGGCACCAGCGCGACCGTCGCCCGCACAAGAGATGGATCCAGTGGATCGCTCTCGATCAGCCCCGCCCGGGCGGCCTCGCCCAGGCCAACCGGATCGAGCGCCCTCTCCGCCGCGCCCGCCTCCACCGACGCCCCCCCGATGAACAGCCGCACCATCGTGCTCAGCGGCAGACCGTCGGCCGTGCGCCGCATCAGCAAAGGGCCGCTCGAAATGTCCACGAACCCCCCGGCCCCGATCCCCAGCACCCGCTTCAGACCCGCGTGGTCGTACCCACGCCGAGCCAGGGCCTCGCGCAAAGTCTCGGCAACGTCGGGTTGGATTCGCCGGATCACGTCGCCCACTCGAAATCGAGCCGCGAAGCCTGGAACGCAACAATCAGGGTGACAGGATTTGAACCTGCGACCTTGTGGACCCAAACCACACGCTCTACCAAACTGAGCTACACCCTGCCGACCCGATCGTAGTCCGCGCGACCCGCCACCGCCCGCGGTCAACCGCCGCCACCACGCCCCGGCGGCCATGCCCCGGCGACCACGCGCCAGGCACCGCTCGCCGGCGCGCCGCGGACCCGCTCCATCCCTCCATCACATCGGAACCTCGCGGAAGAACACGATCCTCGGCCGCTCGCCCGTGCGCGTGACCGCCGACCGATCAACGACCATCACGTACCGGCGCTGGACCGACGGCACCATC
Organism: Phycisphaeraceae bacterium; assembly: GCA_019636515.1. Lineage (GTDB taxonomy): Bacteria > Planctomycetota > Phycisphaerae > Phycisphaerales > UBA1924 > JAEUJB01. Next base: position 341,459 of record JAHBXI010000001.1, read on the forward strand.
GGCGTGTTCATCCCAAGCCCGCGGACGTCGGTGCTCTTGAACCCGGCCACCACGAACCACACCGCGAAGAAATCGCTCCGCGCCGAGACCGAGTTCAACGCCGCGTTGGCGATCAGAACCTTGTCCTCGAACACCTCGTAGTCCGTCCGCACCGCGTTCATGTCCGAGTAGTCGAGCGAGCCGACACCCTTCTCCGCCGCGTTGATGCGCGACTGACCCCCCGTGTGCAGGCTCCCCACGTCCCAGCCCATGAAGTCGATGTTGGACGAGTCACGCGGCGAAACCGTCGCCGCCGTATTCCCCGGCAACAGGAAACGACGCGTCGCCCCGAGGATCTCTCCCGCCGACACCAGCCCGACCTGCTCGCGGATCCCGCGGAAGTCCGAACGGCCGCCTCGCCCGTTGAAGTTCACCTCGTTGGTCAGGTCCGAGAGCGGATCCCCGCCGACCGTCCGGTCGTCAAACGCCAGCGTCGGCCCCGGGCTTGACAGATTCGCCGGGTCGCGCTGACGCCGCACCCACGACTTGTCGCGGTACGAGGCGATCGTCGCCGCAAGATCCACCGATCCATCCAGCCGGGAGTTGTTCCCGCCCTGGTTGGTCCACCACCACCCAAACCCGGTCGTCGATTCCCCCGTCGGGTTCAGCATCGGCAGCACCCGGAGCACCGACAGCGGCGCCGTCGAGATGTTCACCGTCCCGAACTGCGGCTTGACCAGGCTCGGAACGCCCACCAGCGACGTGAACTGCTCGATCACCGCCATCGCCGGGCTGATCCCAAGCGAAACATCCTCGCGCTGCGCCGCCGTCGGGGGCGTGTACACCCCGTCGGCGTTGCGATCCACGAACGGCACGAACGGGGAAAGCACCCGCGTCGCCGGGCTGGGGTTGGCCGGATCGCCGTACGAAGGCCCGATCACCAGACGACCGGCATCCGTCGCCGGGTACACCGGGGGAGAGGCCGTCGGAGAGGCCTCCCCGAATCCGCTGTACAACTTCCACCTCGCGCTGGCGGCCAGCACCGTGTTGTTGTGCTCGTAGTTGAGCGCCAGCGCCCACGCCTCCGAGAGCGTCAGCCACCGCTCGTCGAGTTGCGCCGCCGTCGCCGCGGGCATGTCCGCCGCACGGAACGAGAACTGCGGCCCGATCGCCAGCGGCAGCAGCACGTCCGCCCCTCGCATCGTCGAGGTCTTCTTGGTCGCCCACAGCAGCGGGCGGATCGAATCGAACGACCGGCTGTACTGCGGCTCGTCGGGCATCCCCGCCGCGCCGTCCTGCAGGTCCTCCCCGCTGGCGTCCTTGGCCAGCACCTGCCATTGCGAAGGCGCGTTGCCAAGTGTGTTGAACAGCGGCAAAGAGTTCACCATCGGGTCAACCGCGAACGCTTGCTTGCCGAACCACGAGTCACGCCCGTCGAACGCGCTGTTCGACTCCTTGTACAGGATGTGCGCCCCACCCATGTTCTGGTAGTCGCGCAGCGAGACGTCGAATTTCACATTCCCGGCCTCGATCTCGTAGGTCCGAACCGCCGTGTTCGAGAGCGAGCCGCTCCCAAACGCGCTCTCCACGCAGTACGCCGGCAAAAGGCCCGTCCTCTCGATCTGGTTCCCCGCCTCGTCCCCGCGACGGTTCACCAGCCCCGCGAACGTGAACGTCATGCCCGACGCCCGGTTGTCGTTGCGGGCGTTTCGAAGTTCGATCGGGTCGGAAGTCCAGTCCCAACCGCGCGAGCCGACCACCTTGTTAAAACCAGTCCCAACCGGGTGACGCCACGTTGAACCGCCGTTGGGGTCGCGCAGGCGGTCCACCAGGAGGTCGTTGGCCAGGTTCTGTTCAGGCACGCTCGCGTACGTCGCCGGCAGGTCCGGGTTCTCCGCGCTCGAGTCCCACCTCTCGTTGGCGTTGCCCAGCGACGCGTCGTAGGGATCACGCATCGCCCGCCACAGGCGGACAAGGCCCGTCGAGCCCGTCGGGTTCGTCGTGTCGCGCGACGTGATGTCCACGAGCGTCGTCGAGGTCAGCGGGATCGCCGCCCCCGTCACCGGGTTGAACTGCTCCACGAACGTCGGCTTGCCCGAGAACGAAGCCCCCGACAACTGCGTCGAGAGCCACTCCTTGAAGTACCGCGCCGGATCCCCGTCGCTGGAAACCGGCAGCGCCACCGCCCCCTCGGCCGTGTCCTGGGAGTTGCGCATCCGAGACTCGATCACGTCCAGCGGCAGGCTCGTGAAGTAGAACACCCGGGACTCCGAAGGGCCCAGCGTCACCGACACAGGCCCGTCATCGGTCAGGATGTCCGGTGTCCCCGCGTCGCTCCACTGCGCCAGGCGGTAATAACGGCCCGCGTACTCCAGGTAGTAATCGAAGCGTGTCCGCGTCGCCGCCCACACCGCCTGGTTCGGATCGGTCGCGCTGGGAGTGAACTTGATCTCGCCCCCCAGCGTGATGCTCTGCTGGAACGGGTTGACCACCTGCACCGCGAACACCTCGCCCAGGTAATCCGAGTTGGCGATCGTGCGGTCGCCCTGGATCTCGACCTCCGGCGCCCCCGTCGGGAACCCGATCTCGTACGTCTTTGAGTCGGCCGGGTCGTTCGTCCCCTTCGAGTCCGTGTAGATCGAAAAACTCGCCGCCGCCGTGATGAACGGCTGGGGAGTCACCCCGTACACGTTCACCGCGTCCGCCGAGACCCGCATCCCCATCGGGTCGGCCCCCGTCGCCGAAAGACGCGAGGCGTCGAGCGCCCCACGACGCGAGGAGTACGGCCACGCCGACCACTTGTACTGCCGGTCCCTCCACGGCTTGGGAAGGCCCGACACGAGGTCGCCGTTCAGGTTCCCGATCATCTGCCGCCAGATCGCAACCGTCAGCATCGGGGGCTCCCCGGCGATCGACGACCGCATCGTCTCAAGGTTCAGCGCCATGTGCGCCGACATCCGCAGGCCAACCTCCGGAGAACGGTACCCGTAGTTCAGGAAACGGTGCGCCGCGTACTCCGCCGTCCCCGGCCATGCCCTCGCATCCGCCGAGTACGGCGCCAGGCCGTCCGCGTACGCCTGGTACGACGACGAGGCCGACACACTCGATGATGGACGCTTCAACTCGCTGGCCTGCAACCGATCCGCCGAAACCTCGTACCGGTTCGTCTCCGTGCTCTGCACCACCGGGATCTCCGCCGTCCGGATCGGGCGGGCGCCGCTGATCGTCGTCAGACGCTTGCGGACATCCGCCGCCAGGTGCGCGTAGATCCGTGGCTCGATCGTGCCGTACGACGACGCATCCCTCGCCGAAACCGACAGACGCTCCAGCGCCAGCGGGCGGTTGTCACGCAGCGGGCTGTACCGCAGGTACTGCTCCTGGTCCATCGCCGAAGGGCCTTCGTACTTGCCACCCGCCGCGCTCTCCAGCGTCGACGTGAACGACGGATCGTTCGCCCCCCGGTACGTCAGCAACTCAAGAAGGTCCTGGTTCCCAAACGGGCTGCGCATCCGCGAGGTATACGTCGGATTCCCCGAGGTGTCCGCGCCCTCCCCGCCCGAAACCCCGTCGGGGCTCACGCCCATCGACGCGTAGTACTCGAAACGGCTCTTCGCCCCGGTCGTGGTGTTCGTGTTGGTCCCGAACCGCGACTTGTCCGCTGGCGAGTTGACATCCGCCAGCGCGGCGATCGTCCCGCGCTCGATCGTGTACGCCATCGACAGGTACGCCCGGTTCCCGATCAGGGGCGTCAGCGGCACGGGATCATTCGTGTACCCCGAGTAGTTCGAAGGCCTGAGCGCGTCGTCGAACGGGTTGAAGTTGATTCGCAGTTTGTCGTAGGAAATCATCTCCGGACCGGATTCCTGCCACGGATCGTTCAGACCCAGCAGCCGGCGAAGGTCCACGTCCGTCGGCGAAGAGCCCGCCCCGAACTTGCCCTCCGAATCCGGCGGAGCCGTGAAATCGCCCGCCGTGTTCACGTTCACGCTCGCCGACAGGTCCACCACCCGCGCCGCGAAGAAGTAACGCACGCGGTCGCTGGTGATCCCCAGCACGTCGATCGGGTTGTCGTAGTCCAGGCCCGTGTCCAGTCGCGGGTCCAGCATCTCGAACCACCGAGAGTCGTAGATCCCGTCCCCATCCGCATCCGCCCACTGGTACGGACGGTACGACGGGCTGGACGGCACGCCCTCGGTCAGCGGGGAACCCACCGGCACCGCCGCCCCGCGCTGGCGCATCGTCCAGAACGCCGGGCGGTTCGGATCCGAGCCCAGCCCAAAGTCCGTCGCCTGCGTCGGATTGCCGCTCCCATCCGTCAGCGACAGGTTCCTCGCCATGTCCCGGTGGTTGGCGTTGAAGTTCCCGACGTAGTTCGCCAGCGTCCCACGCATGTTGTGCAGGTTGACGAACCGGCCGTCGGGAGCCACGTTCGTGATGTGCGCCCAGTCACGGCGCTTCAGGTACTCCCTGGCCACTTCGGCGGGAGCCGTCGATTCCTCCAGGTCGTGGTTCAGCCACACCGGCTCGGTTGAAGAGAGCCACGGGTCCGAGGGCTTCCACGAAGACGGCAGGCCCGCCAGGCCGTACTCCGGGCGGTACGTCCCCACCGGGTCGAAGAACCGGCTCGGATCACCCACCAGCGCCTCGGACGAGCGGTTCCAGTCCGTGTACGGATAGTCGATCGCCTCGCGAAACAGCGGGATGGCGTTGATGGGCACGCCGTCGGCACGCTTCGCCCGCGCCGAACTGTCCGTGTAGAACGTCGAGAGCGTGTCGTCGGCGATCACCTGCGCGATGTACCTCGCGAACTTCTCCGCGACCTCGTCACGCGAGGAGATCCCAGAACGCCCCGTCGGATCGTCCGCCAGGCCCAGCGACCCGCGCCGGATCGCCGAACTGAGTTGCTGGTCCGCCCGCCCCACCGCCACGTACACGATCATGAACGCCGAGACGAGCGCGAGGATCCCGATAACCAGCACCAGGAACGACCCGCGGCGCGACCGCCCGTCGGAAGCGACCCCCGCGGGGTGGGCACACGCCGGCGCGGACCACCCGTCCGGGGACGAACGTCGGCTCTCGAACGTGGATTGGCAAGTGGATCGTCGCATGGTGAACTCCAGTCATTCATCGGCCCGGCCGCGGCCGCCCGACGCCAACCAACTCCCGCGCAAACCCTGCCTGTTCCCGGCGAGCGACGCTCGCGCCGTCTCGTGCCGGGCACAAACCCCGCGAGATTCAGGCCCCGCCGACACCGTTGCCGGGGGTCTTGAACACGAACTGGAACGTCTGCTCCGTCGAGGAATCCAGGGGATCGACCAGCCGGAGCGTCACCCGCACGAACTCGGGCCAGGCCCACGGCCGGCCCTGCGCCCCGGTCGTGTCCTCGTACCCAAAGTGCGACGTCAGCGCCATGATCGGCGCATTCGCCACACCCGGGTACACCGGCCCGTAGATCAACTCGGGGAGCACCCGGTCCTTCACCGGCACGCTCCCGCCGGACGAAGCCCACGCCCCCGTCGTCCCCTGCACCAGCGAGCCATCCACCTTGACGAACGGGAACGTGAACGCCGGCGTCATCACCGCGTCGTTGAAGGCCCGGAACGGGTACGGCCGGGTCAGCATCGGCTCCAGAACCGGGTCGTCCTGCACCCCGTTGCCGTTGAGGTCGGAGAAACGCGACAGGCCGTACCACACCAGTTCGCTCGTCGCCGGGTCCACCTCACCGAAGGACCAGTCAACGATGAACTCGCTGCATGCCCGCAGGAAGCCGTGGGACGCCAACTGCAACTGGTCCACCCGAAGGTCCGACGCGGTCAGGTCGTCCGAGGAACTGAAGTTCCCCTCTCGACGCAGCACCTCCATCAGGAACGGCGGCGCGGGCTCCACCCGCATACGGCCCCCCGTGGGAACCTGCAGCGGAAGCCCGCCGTACGCGGTCATCATCGGCTCGAACGGCGGGGTCCGCGTCTGGTCCGACTGCGTCGGCCACGCGCTGTCCATCCACGCCTGGGCCTTGAACGTCTTGTTGAACGGCGGTGACGACGACCCGTCCACCTCAAAGACGCTCCCCGAAGGGTCCGGGCCGACCGTCGAGTACCAGTTCGTGCTCCCGATGTTCCGAGGGAACAGGCGAGACGACGTCACCACGTCACGAACCTCGCGAAGGCTCGTCGTCACGATGTCGCACAGACCCGACGAAAGACGCCTCGACCCCGTCCGGAGCATCAGGTTCTTGTTGTTCAAAGGGAACGCCGCCAGCGAAGCCGGCTGAACCTGGGGCATGCCCGACAGGTGCCGGAAGACGCTCAGCGCCGCCGGCTGCAACGCGACCTGCCCTTCCTTGTCCGACAGTTTCAGCCGCGCCGCCGGGCTCGATGGATCAAGCCCGAACACCGGCTGAAGATCGTAAATCGTCTGGCGAGGATCCACCAGCAGGCACTGGTGACGCACCAGCGTCCAGTCCCCCGCGTACTGGTTGGGCGTGTTCGTCTGGCCGAGCCACCCCGCCGCCGTGTTGTAATCCGTCAACGCCGCCGGACGCGGCGCACCGATCACCGGCTGGCGAGTCCCGTGACCGTAGTAGATCCTCGCCACCCGGGACGTCGCCTGGTACGACGGATGCGCCGGCTCACGGGACGACGCGAACTCGCCCTTCGCAAAGAACAGGACCTCGTCGATCCGACGCCCGCGAGCAGGGTTCGCGTCCGTCGGGCCAAGCGAGACGCGCCGCACCTGTGCCTGCGCCCCGCCCGTGTTGGTCATCTGCTGGCGGATCATCAAAAACCCGTCGCGGGACATCCTCGCGAAATCCTTGCGCATCACCGTCTCGATCTGCGCCGCCTGCGCCGACAACTGGCTGATCCGCTTCCCCCCGGACACCGTCTTGCCGATCGCCGAAAAAACCGCCGCGATGCCCACCGTGATGATCGCCACCGCCCCCACGGCCACCAGCATCTCCATCAGCGTGAACCCGCGACGCGCCGACCCGCGACGGACCAACCGCACGCCCGCAAGCACCCGCGTCCACGGGATACCGCGCCTGGCTCGGTCACCAAAGAGGGGGGCAATCGGTGTCATCACGGACAACTCCTTCGTGGCAACCCGGGCGGAACGCCCGACCGGGGATGGACCCGTCACGGGTCGATATCGACGATCGTCACCGAGGCCGGCGGCTGGGGCGTCATCACGAACAGCACCGAGGCCCCGAGGGTCTTCTGCCTCCATACCGAGCGGCTCAGTTCCGGGGAGAGGCGGATCCACTCCACACGCCGACCGTCCGACGCCGTTTCCTCTCCCGCCCGCGTCCCCACCACCGTGTACAGGTTCCCCATGTTGTCCACCAGTTGCTGACCGACCGACTCCGCCCGCCGAAACGCCCGGCTCGTCGCCCACGACGAATCCCCGTCGTTCACGTCCGCGAACGTCACCAGCGCCGGGTCCGACTCGGTCGAGTCATCACCGCCCCAGCGAGACAGTTCGATCACGCGCACCCGCGAGTACGCCCCCACCCCGTTGCCCGTCGGCTGACCCAGAGGATCCGTCGCCACCGGACGGCGACGCTGCCCCGAGGCAACCCCGCGGCCCACCAGCACGTGCGAGAGCGTCCACCCCTGCGCCACCGAGACCTGCGCGTCGATCCGCCGCGTGAACACCACCACCTGCGCCCCGCCCTCGGCCTTGCGACGCAGCGCGATATCCCACACGTACTGCGGGTCGATCCCCGGCGTAAAAGGCCCCGGGAACATCCGATCCGTGATCGGGACGAACAACGCCCCCGACACCGGGTGCGGCAGCGTCACGATCCCCGTCGCCGGGTCCAGACTCCCGAAGTTCGCCGCCGTCTCCGACCACGTGAACCACGGCGTCGCCGAAAACTCCGGCGCGGAATCCTCGTTGCCGTCGAGGTTCATGTCGTACGCCAGGTTCCGCAGCGACAACGCCAGGTCCCGGCGGCCCGTCACGTACGAAGCCGCCGCTCGCGACGCGATCTGACCGTTGATCACGTCCTGGGACTGACGCTGCGAACGGATCACCACCGGGAACACCGCGCCAACCCCCAGCAACCCAAGCGCCAGCACCACCACCGCGATCAGAACCTCGATCAGCGAGAACCCACCACGACGACGCGCCGTCAGACGCCCCGCCAGCACCGCCCAACGCCGGTAGATCCGCCGAAGGTCCCAAGTCATCAGCGCACCTCCGTTGGACGGCCGCTCGCGTGGTCGATCGTGAACACGAACGCCCCGGCCTCCGACGCGCTCCGCGGGTCCAGCGCATCGGACGCGAACCACTCGTTGATCCGCCGCGCCACGTCCGCCGCGTTGAACGACCCGAACAGCGTCACGTCAAACTCCGGCGTCATCGTCCCTCGCCCCGAAGAGCCGTACAGGCTCCCCGTCACCCGGTTCAGCGAGCCCGCCCCCAACGCCGCCGCCAGGTCCGCCTCACGGTACAACGCGATCTCCGTCACCCCGCGAGCCAGAACCGTGTCCGTCGCCCGGTCGCCGATCAACTCCCGCTTCCGGTCGTCATCCAGTTCGCTCGACCTCGCCGCGAGCACCTGGGAAACCAGCACGCCCACGTCCTCCCCGCGATTGAACCGAAACAGCCGGTACGGCGACTGCGTCCGGAACGCGTTGGAGGGCGATGGGTCGATCACCAGCGCCAATCGGCGCTCCCCGGACCTGATCATCCCGGTCCCGGCTTCAAATCGCACCATGAACGTCTGCCGCACCGCTATCCCGAGCGGCTGGTCCTTCACCTCGTCCCCGACCTTCGGGTTGTAAAAGCCCGTCTCCGGGAAGACCCAGTTCCACCACGGCCGGCCGGAAGGACCCGCCTCGAACTCACGCTTGCCCGGGATCGGCTCGTACCAACCCGAATCGTTCCGGCCGCCGTCGTGCAACGCTCCCACCGGGGCCAGGCCGCGAACCATCCACCCCGAAGGCAGCGTAAAAGGCTGCAACGCCGCCGGAACAAACACGTCGCGAACCGTGTCCTTGTTATCGTTGTCCTTGTCCGTCAACTCGCCCGCCCGCCGGTACACGCCGATCGAGGCCTTCCCCCCGGGCGTGAAGAAGAACACCGCCGCCGCGTCCTGCCCCGTCTCCGACGTGATCGCCACCGAGCGAGCCGCCGCCAGCGCCACGTCCAACTGGTTCCGCGCCGAGGCCTCCTCCGTCGAGCGGATGATCGCGTTGACCGATGGCACCGCCACCGCCAGCAGCAGCACCAACAGCGAGACGACCACCAGCAGTTCAAGCAGCGTAAAGCCGCGCAAACGCCCGGACGACCCGCCCGACGACCGCCAACGCGATGGGAAGTCAGTTCGCCGCACGGCCCACCTCCACCAGGTTGTCCGCCCACGCCCGGGCACGAAGCGCCGCCTCCGACATCGATTCATCCACCGACGCACCCTCGTACCCGCGCAACGCCTGAACGATCACGTCGATCGGCTCGTCCCCGAACACACGGTTCGGGCCCGCCATCACGCACGCCCAGTTCGCCCCCGTGATCCGCGGGTCGGCCTGCTCGCGCTGCGAAGCCGACGTCGACGAATGGAACTTCGGGTAGTCCGGGCCGATCACCATCGGCGGGATGTTCAGGTCGTCCCACGTCGTCACCGACTGGTTCTTCAGCCACCGGTAGTACCGCACCGGGACCTGGTTGCGGTCCTGCACGATCACCGTCGGGAAATCCGGGTCGTCGTTGCGGGCCACCGTCAGCGTGCGCCCCCCCACGTCGATGAACGGGCCGAACCGGCCCTTCTCAAACCCGCCCGAAAGCGTCGGCCGACCCGTCCCGGGGCCGGGCACCAGGTCAACCGGCACCTCCGCCACGCTCGAACGCCGCGGCGCGGACATCACCCCCGCCAGGTACACCCCCAGCGAATTCACGCTGAAGCGACGGTCGTTCACCGCCAGCGGGTTGGACATCGAGATGTTCAGGTTCGACCCGCGAAGGAAGTTCCCGTCCGACGCCGGCGTGTACACCGCGATCGATGAAACCTCCACCGAGTCCACCATCGTCTTCACGATCGTACGCGGCGTCGAGACGTGCTGATCCCGAACCAAGGGAGGAGCGAAATCGAACGTCGCCGAAAACGCCGTCATCCCCGTCGTGATCGCGCCCATCACCTGCGTGTCCGCCCCGCGGATCGCCGAACGCCTCGCCAGCGACATCGCCGTCAGCAAAATCCCCGACAAGGTCCCCACCACCGCCAGCGTGACCAGCAACTGGATCAGGGTGAAGCCGCGGCCCCGCGCCCACGACGCCGCCGACCGCATCCGGACCGGGGCCGCGCCGCGAACGCTCGCCTGGGTGTCCTTCATCGTCACGCCATTCCTTTCGACGAACTTCACTTCCCGCCGCCCTGGAGCGACTCGATCATCGCCACCATCGGCATGAACATCGCCACCACGATCGTCCCGACCATCCCGCCCAGCACCACCACCATGATCGGCTCGAGCAGCGAGACCAGCGCCTCGACCTGCTCGTCAACCTCCTCGTCGTAGTTGTCGGCGATCTTCAGGAGCATCCCGTCGAGTTCGCCCGTCTCCTCGCCCACGTCGATCATGTTCACCACGATCGCGTCGCACGTCTTGCTCTCGCGCAGGGGGCCCGCGAAACTCTCGCCCTCGCGGATCGAGTCGTGTACGTTCCCCAGCGCCTTCTCGTAGACGTAGTTCCCCGACGTCTCCTTCGTGATGTTGATCGCCTCCAGGATCGGCACGCCCGCCGAGATCAGCGTCCCCAGCGTCCGCGTGAAACGCGCGATCGACGACTTGCGGATCAGGCTCCCGAACACCGGGATCTTCAGCATGCACCAGTCCGTCACCGCCCGGCCGACCTCCGCCTTGCGGATCAGTTTCAGGCCGATCCAGAGGATGAACGGGCCCGTCAGCACGAACACGAACCCCGGAACCTGCTGCCCGGGAACGTTCCCCGCCACCCAACGGCTCGTGTTCATCAGCCAGAGCGTGATCGCCGGAAGTTTCACCCCAAAGTCCGTGAAGATCTCCTCGAACTTCGGGATGATGAAGATCATGATGCCCGACAGGATCAGCACCGCGATCGAAACAACCACGATCGGGTACACCATCGCCCCGCGGATCTTGCGCTTCAGACGCTGCGCCTTTTCCATGAACTCCGACAGACGCTGCAGGATGATGTCCAGAACACCGCCGATCTCGCCCGCGTTGACCATCTTCACAAACAGGCGGTTGAAGGCGCGCGGGAACTTGCTCATCGCCTCCGACAGGCTCGAACCGCCCTCCACCTCGTCGCACACGCCCTGCAGGATGTTCTTCATCAGCCCGGGCTTCTGCTGGCCCTCGAGGATCTGCAGCGAACGCAGCAGCGGAAGACCCGCGTCCTGCAGCGTCGACAACTGCCTCGTGAACAGCGTCAGCAGTTTCGGGCTCACCCGCCCGATCCCGCCGCCGCCGCCTCGCTTCTTCTTCTTCGCCGCGGGCTTGGCCGCGTCCTTCTCCGCCTGCTTCTTGGCCTTCTGCTCACGCACCGACGTCGGGAAGAAACCCTGCGAGCGGATCTTCTGAACCGCCTCGTCGTTGGTCGACGCGTCAACCGTCCCCTTCTGGGGCTTCCCCGCCGCGTTCAACGCCTCGTATGCGAACGTCGCCATGATTCACGCTCCGGGCACGCCCGCGGCGCGCCGATCCAGTCCCGTCGCCCACAACCCGATCCGCCACGAACCGACATCAACCCGCCGGGGGTCAAGAACCACCCTCTTACGCGTCCTCCGACAGCGTCTCACGAACCACCTCGTCGATCGTCGTGATCCCCTCGTAGATCGCAAGCAGGCCCGACTCACGCAGCGTCCGCATCCCCTTCTTCCGCGACGCCTGGCGAAGCACCGCCGTGCTCGCCTCGTGCATGACCATCTCCCGCATCTCGTCGTCCAGCGTCATGATCTCGAACAGCGCCAGACGGCCCTTGTACCCCGAGTTGTTGCACGCCGTGCAGCCCTTGCCCCGCATGAAACGCTTCCCGCGGACCTGCTCGGGAGTCATGTTCAGTTCCATCAGTTCCTCTTCCGAAGGAACGTACTCCTCCTTGCACGAGACGCACACCTTGCGAACCAGGCGCTGCGCCACGATCCCCTCCACCGTCGCCGTCAGAAGGAAGGCCTCCAGGCCAAGGTCCAGCAGCCGCACGATCGAACTGGGCGCGTCGTTGGTGTGCAGCGTGCTCAGCACAAGGTGGCCCGTCAGCGACGCCTGCACCGCGATCTGCGCCGTCTCAAGGTCGCGGATCTCGCCCACCAGGATGATGTCGGGGTCCTGGCGAAGGAAACTCCGAAGCGCCTTGGCGAACGTCAGGCCCGTCTCCGCGTTCATCTGGCACTGGCAAAGCCCGTCGATGTCGTACTCGACCGGGTCCTCCGCCGTCAGGATCTTCGTCTCCACGTCGTTCAGGCTCGCCAGCGCCGCGTACAGCGTCGTCGTCTTCCCCGAGCCCGTCGGCCCCGTCACGATCACGATCCCGTTGGGCTTGTTGATCAGGCGCTGCACCTTCGAAAGGTCGTCCTCACGCAGGCCAAGACGCTCCAGCGAGAGTTCCACGTTCGAGCGGTCCAGCACGCGCATCACCACCGATTCCCCGTGCATCGTCGGAAGAACCGCCACGCGAAGGTCCACCGGGTTCCCCCCGATCGTCAGTTCGATACGCCCGTCCTGCGGCAGGCGACGCTCCGCGATGTCAAGGTTCGACATGACCTTCACCCGGCTGGTGATCGCCGGCCCGAGGTGCTTGGGCGGAGAGTTCATCTCGTACAGAACCCCGTCGATCCGGTACCGCATCTTGAACTCGTCCTCGAACGGCTCGAAATGGATGTCCGACGCACGGTCCTTGATCGCCTGCAGCAGCACCAGGTTCAGCAACTTGATCACCTGGTTGTCGTCGGCCATCTCCATGATCGCGTCAAGGTCGATCGACTCCCCCCGGCCCTCCAGGGACTTGTACTTGTCGTCCTTGGCCAACTGGCTCACCACGTCGACCACCGACTCGCTCTTGCTGTAGTGCTTCTTGATCAGCGCGTCGATCAACGCCGAATCACCCACCACCGCCTCCACGTTGAAGCCCATCAGCAGGCGAAGGTCGTCCACCGCACGGAAGTTGTCCGGGCTCTTCATCGCGATCTTCAGACGCTTGCTGATCGGGTTGTACTCGATCGGGATCACCTGGTACGACTGCACGTTCTCCGACGGGATCACCCCACGCACATCCTCGGGGATGTCCTTGCCCGCCAGGTCCACGTACTGCATCCCCGCCTGGCCCGCCAACGCCTCGGCCACGTCACGCGCATTCACAAGGCCCAGTTCCGTCAGCAACTGCCCCAGAAGCACCTTCCGCGTCTTCTGCACCGACAACGCCTCGTGAACCTGGTCACGCGTCACCTTCCCCATCTTCGTGAGGATCCGACCGATCTTCTTGCCCTTCAGTTCCGTTGGGTCGAGCACCGGCATGCACGTTTCCTTCCCGCGACCTCGGGCACCGCGACTTCCAAATCACCACAACATCGGACCTCAACCACACACGACTCGACTCAGGCCAGCCGCCCCGTCGCGACCAGCCGTCAAACTCGCGGCCAGCCATCAAATTCGCGGCCAGCCATCAAATTCGCGGCCAGCCATCAAATTCGCGGCCACCGCCGACCACGATCAAGCACAAGATCGGAACCGGGAATTCCTCGCCGGACCCGACCTTCGGCCCATCCCCGGACAGGGTTCAAAGGACGGACCACGTGCCGACCCGCAAACCCTCATTCTTCCGGCAAAGGACCTTCACGCGGCCGCTCGACCTTCGACCCGCCGCTCGCGCTTCGCTCCGTCACCCGAGGAGCGAAACCCAAACAGAAAACGATTGAAGACCCTTACGTCCCAATCCTGGTCGAAAGCCGCCAGCGTCGCCACATATTCCGAACCGGGAATGAATCAGCCGCCCGTGCCGATCCAAACCAGCCCGAAAAACCAACCCCCAAACCAAACCCCCAAACAAGCCGCATTTCCAAATACCGAACAAGCCGCGATCCATCACCGAGTACCCTGATCCGGTAGGCGTCCTGCCCACAAGGACCACGACAACACACGGCGCGAAGGCACGGCCACTCTACCATTCGTGCAATGTACACGAATCGCTCATGGATTCCAAGCCGATAACGGCTTAAAAACCATTCGACAACTGGATTTTTAGTCTCTAAGAGACCGTGAGAATCGGCGATGGCGAATCAAAATCGCCACCTTGACCTACTCCTTCTGGAGATCCAGGTCTTCATCCCACTCGGCTCGGCCGACCTTGCCACCTTCCTTGTGGATCTTGTCCGTCAGGTCAGCCGGATTTTTACCCTTGTCGATCATCTCCTCGGCGGAGATCATGCCCCGCTTGTACAGCGACCAGAGATGATCGTCCAGCAATTGCATGCCGAACTTCCGACCCGTCTGGATGGCCGAGTCGATCCGGAAGGTTTTGGCCTCGCGGATCAGGTTGGCGATGGCCGGTGTAACCACCAGGAATTCGTACCCGGCGACCATCCCGCTGGTATCGACCCGGGAGAGGAGAACCTGGCTGAGGACGCAGATCAGGGCGGTGGACAACTGCACGCGGATCTGGTTCTGCTGGGCCTGTGGGAAGGCGTCGACCAGGCGGTCGATGGTCTTGGCGGCGCCGGTGGTGTGCAGGGTTCCGAAAACCAAGTGGCCGGTCTCGGCGGCCCGGACGGCCGACTCGATGGTTTCGAGGTCTCGCATTTCGCCGACCAGGATCACGTCGGGATCCTGCCGCAGGACGCGTCGGAGGGCCTCGGCGAAGGATGGAACATCGTCGTGGATCGCCCGCTGGTTCACGATGCTCTTCTTGTGGTAGTGGTAGTACTCGATCGGGTCTTCCATCGTGACGATGTGCCGGTCGAAATTCATGTTGACGTAGTCGATCATGGTCGCCAGCGAGGTGGTCTTTCCGGATCCGGTCGGGCCGGTGACCAGAAAGAGTCCACGGGGCCGGCGGACCAGGTCGCGCACGATCTCGGGAAGCCCGATCTGCTCGAACGTGAGCAGTTTGTTCGGGATGCGGCGCAGGACCATGGCAAGGTCGCCGCGCTGGCGAAACACGGACGTCCTGAAGCGGCAGGAGTCGCCGTAGGCGAAACCAAAGTCGGTCCCGCCGACCTCGGCGAGTTCCTGCTGGTTGCGCTCGGGCGTGATCGCCTTCATCAGGGAGACCATGTCGTCGGACTCGAGGACCTTGGTCTTGAGGTTCTGCAGATGCCCGTGCAGGCGAACGGTGGGTGGGCGGCCGACGGTGAGGTGGAGATCGCTCGCCCCGGTCTTGACGACGGTGTCGAGGAGTCGGTCAATCTGCATCTGCGACATCGTGGTTCCTTCGCGTGATCGTGGTCATTGTCCGCCGATGACCGCGTTGATATTCCGGTACGGTCGGCCGCTGGTTCGCGGCGCCGGAGGCCGGGATTTGGGAGGGGTCGGGAGGGCTTTTTTTGGGGGGGCGCTCAGGCGGCGGCCCCCGATGAGATGTTGTCGAGGTCAACCTGGGTGCTTCGAGCGATTTCGTCCGGGGTGCTGCGTCCGGAGAGGATCTTGATCTTGCCGTCACCGACCAGCGGCCGCATCCCGGCGTGGAGGGCGGCTCTGCGCAGTTCGGAAACCGGGGCGAGTTTGAAAGCCAGGTCGCGGATGGCGGCGGTCATGACCATCATCTCGAAGATGCCCTGGCGGCCGCGGTACCCGGTCCTGGCGCAGTTGTCGCACCCGGCGCCCTTCATGATCTTTCCGTCGGCCTCCTCGGGGGTGATCCCGGTGAGGTTCAGGTACTTGTGGTCCGGCTCGGGGTCGGGGACCTTGCACTGCTTGCAGATGATGCGGATGAGCCGCTGGGCCAGGACGGCCTGGATGGAAGAAGCCACCAGGAAGGGCTTGACACCCATATCGACCAGTCGCGTGATGGCCGAGGGCGCGTCGTTGGTGTGCAGGGTCGAGAAGACCAGGTGGCCGGTGAGCGCGGCCTGGATGGCGATCTCGGCGACTTCCTTGTCTCGGATTTCGCCCACCAGGATGATGTTGGGAGCCTGGCGGAGCATGGACTTGAGGATCGCCGAGAAGGTCAGGCCGATGTTTTCCCTCACCTGGCACTGGTTGATGCCGGTGAAGTTGTATTCGACGGGGTCCTCGGCGGTGATGATCTTCTTGTCGGGGCGGTTGAGGGTGTCGAGGGCCGAGTAGAGGGTGGTCGTCTTTCCCGAACCGGTCGGCCCGGTCACCAGGAAGATCCCGTTGGGCCGTCGGATGATCTTGTTGAACGCGGCGAGGGTGTCGGGCTCGAAGCCGATGTTGACCAGGCCGATGCGTACGGACTCTGGCCTGAGGATACGGAGCACGACGCTCTCGCCGTGGTAGGCCGGGCAGGCCGAGACGCGAAAGTCGATCTGGACGTCGTTGACGGGGAGTTTGATGCGGCCGTCCTGGGGAACCCGCTTCTCGGCGATGTTCATCGAGGACATGAGTTTGACGCGGGAGAGCAGGGCATTTTGCATGCGTGACGGGAGGTTGTCGCGCTCGATGCAGACGCCGTCGATCCGGTATCGAAGCCGGACGCGATCGGCCATCGGCTCGATGTGGATGTCGCTGGCCCTCATGTTCACCGCCTCGGTCAGGATGCGGTTGCAGAGGCGGACGATCGGGGCGTCCTCGCTGGCGATGTCGATGGACTTGTCCATCGACCGATCGACCGATCGGTCCACGGTCCGGTCCATGGACTCGGAGATCAGCGATTCGGTCGGGGCGATCGCCTTGTCTTTCTTCCCGCCCCCGCCGTCGAGGAACTGCTTGATCTGGCTCCGCGCGGCGAGTTTGGGCTCGATCTCCACGTTGAGCCTGAACCGGAGCATGTCGAGCATCTCCAGGTCCATGGGGTCGTGGATGACCAGTTGAAGCCTGCCCCCGTTCTTTGACATCGGCAGGATCAGGAACTTCTTGACCAGGTCGTCGGGCACGAGTTTGAGGTCGATCTTCGACGACATCCCCTGGGCGGCGATATCGACGTACTCCATCCCGAACTGGTGGGCCAGGGCCTTTGAGACCTGGTCCTCGGTCACAAATCCCAGTTCCACCAGCGCCTCGCCCATCCTCTTTCCGGAGGCCTTGGCCACCTGCGCCGCCTTGTCGGCCTGCGCGCTGTTGAGGAGTCCCCAGCCGACCAGGATCTCGCCAAGTTTCTTCTTCGATCGTGCCATGTCGTTCTCACGTCATGCGGCGAACCCGCCCCGAACCCCCGAACCACCGATCACGGACCCCGGATCCCGTGATCCGGACCTGGATAGGTGGTACCGGGCGAGCGACGTTCGCGGCCGTTGCCTGTCTCCCCGAGCGAGGGGCGTCATGGTAGCGTCTCCGGGGGCGATCCCCACCCCGCCGGACGTCTGACCAGCATGGCCGCGGGTACTCCCTCGTGCGGCCATTCGCCCCGGGGTCCCGGACGGTTCCCTCACGCCTGGCTCACGCCCGTAAAATGAACCACGCACCCCGCCCGGAGCCTTCCCACGCCGACGCGATTTCTCATGACCGCCGGTCCGACGCACGAGCCGATCGACGCGGTGCGGTACATCGCCAACCGCAGTTCGGGGCGTGTCGGGACGCTGCTCGCACGGGAGGCCGCCCGCCGGGGGCACGCGGTCACGCTGCTTCTTGGGCCTGTGGCGTGCTCTGCCCCGTTGGAGGGGGTGGTGGTCCAGCGGTTCCGGACGTGCGAGGACCTTCGGGCACTTTTGTCCGCGCACGCCCACGAAGCCCGCGTGATCGTGATGGCCGCCGCCGTCGCGGACTTCCGGCCCTCCGGAGACCGATCGACCCTGGGAAAGATCAAACGCCGCCCGGGGGAGTCCCTGACCCTCGAACTCGAATCCACTCCGGACCTGATCGCCGAGGTTGCCAGCCGCCGCCGACCGGGCCAGTTCATCGTCGCCTTTGCGCTCGAGACCGCGGGAGAGGTCCTGGCCTCGGCGCGCACCAAACTCGATCGCAAGCGGGTTGACCTGGTGGTAGGCAACCCGCTCGACACGATGGATGCCCAGACGATCGAAGCGGTCGTGGTAGATCGCTCGGGGATCGCCGGGCAAACCCCTGGCGTGATCGGCAAGGAAGCGTTCGCCGCCTGGCTGCTTGACCTGATCGAATCCAGGTTGGCGGGCCAATCGCCGTGATCGACGCGCCCTTTGCCGATCGAGGCGCGAACACCCTCCGCGCCCAACCCTACGCTCTTCCATGGCCAAGACTCCCCGAACACCCCGAGCGAGCCGTGACCGCGGGGCTCCCGCCGCCCGACGGGATCCCGTGGCGGACCGCCGGGGTCGCCCCCCGGGCCCGGTCAATCGCCGCGGGGGACCCGCCCGCGGAGAGGACGGCTTCGGGAGGCCGCGTATGGATGACCGGCCATCGATCGAGATTGATCCGGCGGATATCGGGCTGGGTGTGCGGGTCGTTCACGTGGATGAAGACGTCATCGTGGTGGATAAGCCGACGGGCCTGGTGACGGCGCCGATGCCCGGCACGCCCGAGCACGACGACCCGGACCTCCGGGAACGAAGCGTCTTCGGCGTGGTCAAGCGCCATGTCAAGGATCTCCGCCGGACGCGTGGGACCCGGGTCTGGGTCATCCACCGACTCGACAAGGAAGCCAGCGGGCTGCTGGTCTTCGCGGTCAGCGACCGGGCGTTCGAGCAACTCAAGGAGGAGTTCCGCACCAAGCGAGCGCACCGGCTGTACATGGCGGTCGTGGAAGGGGAGATCTCGATCTCGACTCCGGCGCTGCCGGGTCGTACGCCGGCGCCGGCGTCGGGGATCATCCGCAGTTCGCTCGCCGAAGGGCCCGACGGGCTGATGCGGTCGATTGACGAGTCCCGGGCGCGGCCACGCGGAGCCTCGCGTCGCCCCGGTCCCGTACCTGGCTTTGGACCCGGCCCATCCCCCGGCGCGGGGCAGAACGCGGTGACGCATTGGCGCGTGGCGGGAGTCGGGAACGGCCGCACGCTGGTTCAACTGCGCCTGGACACGGGACGCAAGAACCAGATCCGCGTTCACATGCGGGAGTTGGGGCGCCCGCTGGTGGGAGACCGCCGCTACGGGGGGCGTTCCAACCCGATCTCCCGGCTGTGTCTTCACGCGACCGAACTGGGCTTTTCACACCCGGCGACGGGGCGGGATCTTCGCTTTTTTTCTCCACCTCCCCAGGCGTTTTACGGGCTTATCGGAGAGATCGCGCCGCCCAACACGGTGGGAAGAACACCGCCGTCGGTGGTCGGGGCGCCGCGAGCCCTTGCCCCGAGTCCGACGCGCACGCCGCACGGGCCGCGTCCCGGCGATCCGGATGGCGGGGACACCTCGTGGGATCACGTCGCGGATTGGTACGGCCGCCTGATCGGGGAAGGTCGAAGCGATCATCACGAGAAGGTGATCCTGCCGGGCGTTCTGCGGCTGCTGAGGCCCGAGTCGGGGATGAAGGTCCTGGACCTTGCCTGCGGGCAAGGGGATTTTTGCCGACGGCTTTGGGGACTTGGGGTTGAAGCAACCGGGGTGGACGCCTCCCCGAGGCTGATCGAGGCGGGGAGAGCGGGCGCACGAGCCGGAGGCGGGCCGGATGAGATCCCCGCTCCGGTCTTTGTGCATGGGGATGTTCGTCGTCTGGCGGATATCCCCGAGGTTCGTGCGAGCCGCGAGGCCGGCGGGTTCGACGCGGTGACGAGCCTGATGGCGCTGATGAACATGGAGCCGCTCGATCCGGTGCTCTCCGGGGCCGCGGACTCGCTCCGTCCTGGCGGCGCGCTGGTGCTTGTGATCCTGCATCCGGCGTTCCGTTCGCCGGGCCAGACCTCGTGGGGATGGGAGCACGAGACGGGGCGCGAGGCTCGCCGCGCCCGCGGGGCACGTGCCGAGGAACGCGGCGCCGGGACGGGGGCGGTCGCGAGGCAGTACCGTCGCGTGGACGGGTATCTTTCGCCGGGTCAGACGCCGATCGTGATGAACCCCGGGGGCGCCGCGCACGGGGCGGACGCGGTGACCACGTTGACGTTCCACCGTCCGATCCAGACGTACGCCCGGCTGCTGTTCGAGGCGGGCTTTGTGATCGAGGCGATCGAGGAGTGGCCCAGCGCCCGCAAGAGCCAGCCCGGCCCGAAAGCCGCGGAAGAGAACCGCGCCCGCCGGGAAATCCCGATGTTCCTGGCGATCCGTGCCCGATTGCCATGGCGGACCGCGCCTGGGGAGTGAGGCAATTCGCTCGTCGGGGGGTGGGCGTTGGCGGCTTACACGACCGCGCCGTGGGGGATCGGGTGGTCGGCCGCGACCGCCGCGGCGAGTTTTTTCCCGGGGATCTCGTCGAGACGCCAGGGCTCGAGTCCGGTGCCGGGGCGCTTGATGGTCAGGTCGCCAGGGGTGAGGAGATGCCCCGCGGGCAGGTCGCGTCGCGCGACGATCGACTGGCGGGAGAGGCGGCGGACGTCCTGCTCGATATCAAGAACTTGCTTGACCGCTTCGATCGGGGGCCGTGAATAGGACGTGGGTGATCCGTAGCGGAGGTGGGCTCGCCGTTCGCCGGAGGCCATCCGCGCCGCGTGCGCGTATTCGCGGAAGCGGTCGGGAGTAAGCGAGGCCGCGTGATCCGGCCCGACGGAGGCGTTGTCGAGGGTGAGGTGCTTTTCGAGGATGCACGCCCCGCGGGCGGCGGCCTGGGCGCCGGTTTCAACGCCGGTGGTATGGTCGCTGTAGCCGACCGGGCCGGGGAAGATATCCGCGATCGCGGCGATGCCGCCGAGTTCCTTGTGGTCATCGGGCGTGGGATAACTGCTGACGCACTGGAGCACCGCGACGCGGTCGCGTGCCTCCTTGGCCCAGGTCAGGGCGCGGCCGACCTCGGGCAGGGTCGAGGCTCCGGTGCTGATGATGAGGGGCCGGCCGGTGGCGGCCAGCGCGGCGAGCAGGGGCCGGTGGATGATGTCGGGCGAGGCGGACTTGTACGCATCCCAGGGAAGGGCGTCGGCGGGCGTGACGAGTTCGAGTGAAAAGACGGTGACGATGGCATGAACGGCCCGCTGGTGAGCCCGCTGGACGACGCGGGCCATGGCGTCGAGTGGGAGTTCGAGCCTTCGCAGCATGTCGATGGGGTCTGATTCTCCCGCGTCGCGCTGGTAGTTGGCCAGCGTCGAAGCGCGGCTGATCAGTCGGTCGGCCTCGAAGTACTGGAGTTTGACGGCGTCGGCGCCCGCCTGGGCGGCGGCATCGACCAGTTCGATGGCCGTGTCGAGCGAACCGTTGTGGTTCACGCCGATCTCGGCGATGACGTACGGGTCGTGGTTGGAGGAGATGGGTCGGTCGGCGATCCTCATGGTGAACCGATCACGCCCTGACGGGCGGTTGCTCGACAAGCCGGTTGGCGTCTCGCAGGATGGCATCGGCGACGGCAAGATCAATCGGGGAGTCGATGTCCACGACCGAACCCTCCGGGTTGCGGATCCCGCGGCGGTCCTTGCCGAGGAAGGCGTGAGGGCCGGGTTCGACGCCGGCGACCTTCAGAAACAGGGCCGCTCGCCGCACGGCCAGCACGCCGCCGTCTGGGATGAACGCCGGCGGGAGGTCCTGTCGGCGATGGACGCCGTGATTCAGGACCGTGCCTTCCCACGGCTCGACACAACCCTGGGCGTTGAGACGGGCGGTCCACCACGGATGATATTTGCCGACGGGGGAATAACTCTGAACGCTGTCGCAGGAGGAGGCGACGCACAGGTCCAGGGCGCGATCGATCAGCCCCGGCGGCCTGACCGGGACGTTGCCGTAGAGGATGACGACCGGATCAAGGGTGACGCCCATCGCGCGGTCGTGATCGTGCGAGCACAGGGCATGGTCGATCGTCACGACGGCGTGCCGGGCCGCGTCGTCGATGGTCGCGGTGTCGGTGGCAAGGGCATCGGGGCGGCCGACGACTCGAACGCCCATGCCCTCGGCGAGGCGTTGGATCTCCGGGTCGTCGGTGCTGACACAAACCAGGTGGACGCGTGCGGCCTGGAGCGCGGCCTCGATCGTCCAGCGGACGCAGGGCTTTCCCGCGACAGGGCGGGTGTTCTTGCCGGGTACCCCCCGGCTCCCCGCGCGTGCCAGAATGACCGCCAGTGCTCCCATCGTGGCCATCTCTCCATAGGTCTGGGGCCGGTCACCAGATGAGCCGCATGCGTCCGACGTCGGGGATGGGGATGCGTCGGTTGGGGTCCGCCGCCGGGAGGTAGACAAAGAAGGCCTTCCCGATCAGAAGGCTGCGGTGTACGACGCCGATCGTCGAATCGAATTCCGCCGCCACCCACGGATCCACGGAGTTCCATGCCCGGCCGTCGAGGCTGGAAGGGCTGTTGTCTCCGCAGCAGAAGAACTGGTCGGGCGAGGTGGTCAGGACGGTCCTGGGGTCGGTCGTGAGGCCGGGGGGACCGACGATCCCGCCCTTGTTGGTCGCCTGGTAATGGAGGTCCCTCCACAGGCCGACACGGCTGAGCGTCACGGGAGAACCCTGGAAGGCGATGCTGACGCCGGGGCGTCGGTATTTGGTTCCATCCACCAGAACCCCCGGGCGGGCGCCGCCGGCGGTCGATTCCTCGACATCACGGAGCGTCAACCCCATGGCGTGGGCGATTCGCTGGGCCGGGGACCAGGCGTACTGGGCATGCACGATCGGCCGTCCATCGATCCAGACCTTCAACGATTGATCGACGTGCCAGAACTCGACCATGGAGACACGCCCGGGCGTGAACAACCCCGGCACCTGGGCCGTGGCCAGGGCGGTCCAGGGGCGGTCTTCCCCGACGATGGCCGGATCCTCTCGCATGTTGATGGTGGCGGTGCCTTCGGCGAGCAAGGCCTGGAATTGATGCCCTCGCGCGACGATGTTGAACGCCCCCTGCAACCCGTTGTCCTGGGGCTTGACACCGGCGGCCACTCGAAGGTCCGAGACCGGGTAATAGAGCATCGGTCCCTGGTGCGGGTAGGTCGGCCGCCACATGGATCCAAGCAGGACCGCGCTGGGACCGACCTGGGAGCGCAGGTCGGCCTCGTTGTATGGGAAACGGTCCACCAGCGGCCAGCGTTCGATGTCCCAGTCAAGGCGCGTCGGGGAAGACTGCCCGTAGTGATAGGTGGGCCGGTCGTTCATCTCCCATCCGGGCGTGGAGGGAGTCCACGGGCAGTAGAACCACTGCCGCCCGTCGATCCGGGCGGACGCGGGGGTGTACTGGCTTTCGAAGATGGATTGCCAGACGGCCCGCTGGACCAGTTCGGGCTTTCGGGCGATCGACCATCCCTCGCCCTCCCAGGGGTGGAGCGGATCCTGGTCGGCGCTGGAGGCGGGGCGGACGAAGATGTCGCCGTCGACGATGGCGACCTGCTCGTTGGGGAGGCCGACGAGGCGCTTGATGACGTTTTCCTGCGGCTTTTGTGGGTTCTTGAAGACAACGATGTCGAACCTCGCGGGATCGAAGATCGAGAACAGGTACTTGAGGACAAAGACGCGGTCCCCCGACAGGGCGGGCATCGCCCGGGGGCTGAGGCGGTAATTGCTCATCGGGTCATGGACGACGATCGGCCCTTCGCGGCCCGTTCTCTGGACCGGGGCGGGGAAGTCGAATCCGCCGTCGAGGTATTCCCAGGGGGCGACGGTCCATTCAGCGCCGGTCACGGGGCTTTGGAACCGCATGTGCGCGCCCAGGAGGGTGGGCGCCATGGAGCCGGTGGGGATCTGGAACCCCTCGACCACAAAGCCGCGGAAGACAAAGGCCAGGACCAGCGAGATCAGCACGGAGATCACCGTGTCCTTCGTGTTGGAAGGCTCCGCGGGTGGGGCGCCCGCGACCGAGACCACGCCGTGCTGCTGGTTCGACATGCCGGTGAGAGTAGCCGCGGCGGGCATCATCCGCGCCCGGTCACCGCGCGCCGGCTCAGGCCGGCGCCCGATCGCGATCGGCGCGAGCGGCGCCGCGCCAGGACTGGACCAGCAGGATCCCGATGGCGATGAGCAGGAACAGGTCCGCGACGTTGGAGACGTACGGCCAGACTTCCCGCGAGCCGTTGGGCAGGGTCCAGCCAAAGGGCAGGCGCACGCCGGGGAGCGGGTGAATGAAGTCTCGGACGCAGGCGAACACGAGACGGTCGTAGAGGTTCCCGACGGCCCCGGCGATGAGCAGGCCGATGGCGGCGTGTGAGGCGGTCTGTCGCGGCGTGGTCCACCGCATGAAGATCCACCCGGCGAAGGCGATGGCCACGAACGTGACGGTGATGAAGAACGCTCGCTTGCCGGCGCCGATGCCGAACACGGCCCCGGGGTTCAGCACGAGCGTGAACTCCAGCAGCCTTGGCACGACCACGACCGGCGGATGGGGCGGGATCAGCCCCGCCAGGCCGGAAGATGCCATGACTCTCTCACGGTCCACGATGACCGGATCGCCGGCGATGGTGGCAAAGGCCCAGGACTTGGTCGCCAGGTCCGCGGCCAGGCCCGCCAGGGTCACCGCCAGCAGCACCACCCAGGCCCGGGCGCTTCGCCGGGTCGATGTCGTGGCTCGATGTTCGGTCGTCGTGGTCGTCACAGCCTCATCTGGCGGCGTTCGAGATCACGGGCCGCCTCGATGGAATACTTCGCCCAGGGGAGTTCCTCCAGGCGTTCGATCTTGATGGGCTTGCCCGTCAACTCACAGACACCATACGTCCCGTTCTCGATACGCGTGAGTGCCTCGTCGATCTCGCGGATGAGTTTGCGGTCCGCCGCGGCCAGGTCGAGCGAGAGCGACTGGTCGTAGGTCTCGGAGCCCTGCTCGGCCATGTGCTGAGGGAGGCTTGAGAGCGATCCGCTCTCTCGCTTGAGCGCCTCGGATTCCATCGATGAAACATCACGCACGAGTTCGACGCGCTTCTGGAGAAGGACCTGTCGGAAATGCGCGAGTTCCTTTTTCCCGAAGGGGGACTTGGCTTCCTTCCTTGGGCCGTCGGCGTCGTGTCCGTGGTAGCCAAGCGGCTGGAAGGGGGTTGCCGCCGGCCCGGAAGGGATCAGCGGCTTCATCGTGCCCGACTTGCCGCCCATCATCGAGGAGACCGCGGCGGCCCCGCTCATCGGCGCGCGGGGCTTTGGCTTTGGTTTCTTGACCACCTTGGGCGTCACGATCGTGATGCCTTTGCGACCGCCCTTGCCATCGGCCGGGGCGGGGGCCGCCTTCGACGGCGCGCCGGCCTTGGTCGGGGAACCCTTTGGGGCGGGCTTGGCCTTGGGGCGCTCGGCGGGCCTGGGCTTTTTGACGGGAGCGACTTTGGCCTTGCCCTTGGACGGGGCCGGGCGGGACTTGCCCGCGGGCTTGTTCTTGACGGGCGATCGAGTGCCCCCCGCCGAGGATCCCGGTTTTCCGGCCGTCGTTTTCGACGATTTCGAGGTCTTTTTCGCCAAGTCAATCGCCTGTAAGGGACTCGGAGGGATTGCCGACGCCGTGCGCTGCCACGCACACCCTTACGAAAGGGTGCCAACCGTAGGAACACCGGGCGGGGGAGTCAAAGAACCAACCCGGGCCTTGCATGGCCGGGTCGTGGACCCGCGGGCCGAACGTGGGCCGGGACCCGTCGGTGTGACCATCGGCCCCATGTCCATGCCGATCAATCGGCGGGCATCGGATCGGCCGCGACCGCCGATGGGGCTTGTTCGAGCCAACTCCCCATCGATCGGAACCTGGCGTACCTGCCGTCGAGGAGTTCCTGGACGGGCTTGCGGATCAGTTCGTCGAGCGACTGGACGATCCACTGCCTGACCTGGTCGGCCGTCCCGCGGGGATCGCGGTGCGCTCCTCCCACCGGCTCGGGGATGATCGCGTCGATGATCCCCAGGGAGAGGTTGTCCCTGGCGGTCAGCCGGAGCGACTGGGCGGCGGCGGAGTTGGTCTGCTCGTTGGCCTCTTTCCAGAGGATGGCGGCGCACCCCTCGGGGCTGATGACCGAGTACCAGGAGTTCTGGAGCATGGCGACGCGATCGGCAACGGCGATTCCCAGCGCGCCCCCGGAACCTCCTTCGCCGATGACCACGCTGACGATGGGCACGGGGAGGCGGGACATCTCCCGCATGTTGACGGCGATGGCCTCGGCCTGCCCGCGCTGCTCGGCGCCCAGGCCCGGATAGGCTCCGGGGGTATCCACGAAGGTGACGATGGGAACGCCATGCTTGGCGGCCAGTTCCATCTTGGCGAGGGCTTTTCGGTACCCCTCGGGGTGGGCGCAGCCGAAGTGACAGGCGATCTTCTCGGCGGTTTCCTTGCCCTTCTGGTGGCCGACGATCATCGCCTTGTGCGGCCCGATCCGGGCGAATCCCGTCACGATCGCGGGGTCTTCTCCGTACCGCCGGTCGCCGTGGAGTTCGGCAAAGTCACGGGCGATCATCGCGATGTAATCCCGTGTCTGCGGACGCGCGGGGTGGCGAGCCACTCGAACGGTCTGCCAGGGGGTGAGTTTCCCGTAGATCTCGGCGAGTTGGCGTCGGTGGGACTCCCGGAGTTCGGCGATGCGGGCGAGCAGGCGCTGGGCCTGGGGATCGAGCATCGTCACCGAGCCGAGCGGGTCGAGAGCCGCCTCGGGAGCGAGCCCCGCGGTTGGGGAGCGAGAAGGGAACTCGCGATCGAACCGGCCCTGGGCCTCGGCGATCTCCTGTTCGAGGGCCGAGAGTGGTTTCTCGAAGTCGAGTTGATAGAACGCGGACATGCCCGATGGTAGGAGAATCGCGGCGTGATCGACGCTCCGCCGGGTCGTGCCGGGGGGCTCCGGGCGCGGGGGGCGCCGGGGGGCGCCGGGGAAGGGTCGCTCGGAGAACCGTTCGCGTCCGGTGGGCCGTCAGGTGACCTTCCCGGCGGCGACGGCCTGGGCGGTCATGTCGCGGACGTACCGCTGGAACTCGTCGTGAAGGATCTTCATTTTCTTGTCGTCGATCATCTTCTGGAACGACTCTTCCTGCTCGATGATCTTCATGCGGTCGACCCAACTCTTGTAGTAGTCGTCTGGGAGTTGCCTCATCCGGTGGCTGAACCAGACGATCTCGAAGATGGAGAGTTGCATGAGGTTCATGAAATGCTCACGGATCTCCTGGTCGGTCTGGAGGTCCACGACGTCGTGCTTGTAGACACGGGCCAGGGAGGGGTCCTCGACCCGCATCCGGCGCAACTGCATCTGGAGTTCGACCAGTTTCGTGAAATTTGAGACGTACGCGGCCCTGCGCCAGTGTCGGAACTGAAGTCCCGTGTAGACAAGGCCGAAGGCGAAGATCGTGCTGGTGATGAACTGGAGGGCGACTTTGAGCCATTCCAGGATCGTGTCGGAAGGAGGCATGGGGCGATGGTACGGGGGGCGGTGAGCCGGCGAGGCGGTCAACTTGCGTTGCGGTGGCGTTCGTGGTATACCCCTTGAAGCGGCGTCGCCTCGGGGCGGTGGCGCTGGGCGGGCCGTCGATGACCCGGATCGGGCTGGGTTGCGGGTTCCGGTCTTGGTTCCGGTTTTGGTTTCGGTCCTGGTTTCGGTCTTGATTTCGGTCTTGGTTTCAGTCTGGGAGTGGCACCGGGTCTGGCTTTGGGCTTGGGTTTGGTTTTGGGCTTGGGTTTGGTTTTGGGCTTGGGTTTGGCATGCCGGCCGACTCGTGCCCGAATTCAAGGATCGGGGGGTTCTCGTGGCGAAGCGAAATGCCGGTTCAGGCGTGAACCGCTCGGTGTTTTCGAAGCCGGCGAAGCCCTCAGGGGCGTTGACGCGTCGTCGCCTTCGTGCGTACGCGTTTGACCCGAGCCTGAGCATCAAACTCGAGACGTGGCGGATGAACCAGGTGACCCTGAGCGTGCCGTGGGAGCCGCTTGGGATCTGGGATGGCAAGCGTCTGATCCCCGGCCCGGTCGGGGACTACGTCGAGATCGTGGATGAGGATCCGGCGACGGGGATGGCCTACCCGGCGGTCAACCTCGATGACCCCGAGTTGCTCGCCACCGACGGCCTTCCCGCCAGCGAGATCGACCCGCGGTTCCATCAGCAGATGGTGTACGCGGTGGTCATGAGCACGATCACGCACTTTGAGCGGGCGCTTGGCCGAACGTCGCTGTGGGCCCCGAGGTGGGTGGCGATCAAGACGGATCGCGGGAAGGTCGAGTGGCGCCCCGAGTACGTCCACCGGCTGCGGATCTACCCGCACGCGATGCGGGAGGCCAACGCGTACTACAGCCCGGATAAGAAGGCCCTGCTGTTCGGCTACTTCAAGGCGAACGACCACCAGACGGGCGCCATCATGCCCGGCTCAACGGTTTTCACGTGCCTGTCGCATGACGTGATCGCGCACGAGACCACGCACGCCCTGCTCGACGGCCTGCACCCGTACTTCACGGAGGCGAGCAACCCGGACGTGCTGGCGTTTCACGAGGCGTTCGCGGACATCGTTTCGCTGTTCTCGCGGTTCTCGATCCCCGAGATCGTGCGCGCGGAGATCGCCCGCTCGCGGGGCCGGATGAGCGACGCGGACCTGCTGGGTTCCCTGGCGATGCAGTTCGGCTCGGCGATCGGGAGCCGGGACGCGCTTCGGACGTACATCGGCGTGGAGCCGGATCCGGGGAAGATCC
Organism: Phycisphaeraceae bacterium; assembly: GCA_019636515.1. Classification (GTDB taxonomy): domain Bacteria; phylum Planctomycetota; class Phycisphaerae; order Phycisphaerales; family UBA1924; genus JAEUJB01. The sequence goes on from JAHBXI010000001.1 coordinate 370,110, forward strand.
GGGGGACGTTCCAGCCGCACGCGCGTGGAGCGATCCTGGTGGCGGCGGTGTTCGACGCGTTTCTGGGGATTTACCGTTCGCGCACGGCGGACCTGGTCCGCCTGGCGTCGGGCGGGACCGGGATGCTGCCGGCGGGCGACATCCACCCGGACCTGGTCGAACGCCTGACGCAGGAGGCGTGCAAGGCGGCCCGTCACGTGCTGACGATGTGCATCCGGGCGCTGGATTACTGCCCCCCGGTGGACCTGACGTTCGGGGAGTACCTGAGGGCGTTGATCACGGCCGACGCGGACATGGTCCCCGACGACGACAAGCATTACCGCGTGGCCATGATCGAGGGGTTCCGCCGCCACGGGATCTTCCCCCAGGGGGTGAACTCGATGTCGGAGGAGGCGCTGCGGTGGGAGCGCCCGAAGTTCAGCCGCAAACTGGAGGAGTGCCTGGACGAGGCCATCGCGGCGGTGGAAGGCACGAGCCGTTCGGCCTCGGGGCGTGGGGCGCGGGGGGCCTCTTCCGATCACGAGTACGTGCAGGCCGCGTCGGTGCCCGACCGCCTGACCCGGCGCGGGCGTGAGTGGACGGCGATGGAACGAGCCTGCGCGATCATCCGAGACAAACTGATCGAGTTGCTGGCCGATGAAGACGACGTGCAATGGCAACTGGGCGTGTGCGTCGGGCGGGGGGCGCACGGCTCGGTGCACACGACCGACTCGAAGGGTCGGCCGAGTTTCCAGGTCAACCGACTCCGCCGGTCTCGACGCCTCGGACCCGGCGGGCTTGAGGTCGGCGATTACGTCCTTGAGATTACCCAGAAGCGAGACGGGTACTTCGATCCCGCGAGGCAGGCGAAGGCGGATAAGAAGGGCGCCCGGCCGAGCCAGGTTCGCCCCGAGAGCGGCCGTGATTTCCTCTTCCGGGGAGGGTGCACGCTCAACATCGACATGCGTTCGCGGCGGGTCCGGTACTGCGTCGCGAAGAACGTGCTGAGCGAGCAGCGCCTGCAGCGTCAGCGCGAGTTCATCGGCGGGACCGAGCCGCGGCTTGGCATCTATTCTCGGATTCCCGATCGTGAGACGTTCGCGATGCTCCACCGCTGCTGATGCCCGGGGCGCGACCCGAGCCATCCACCTCCGGGAGAGATCGACATGGCGAAGAAACCGTCGGATCCCGCCGTTCACGTCCGCATGTACCGAGTCGGGCTGGGGGACTGCTTCCTGGTCACGCTTGACGGGGCTTCGCCGTTCCACATGCTCATCGACTGCGGGATGTGGGAGGGTTCCGCCGCGGCCAAGGCCCGCATGAAGCAGTGCGTGGCGGACATCGCGAAGGTCACCGGCGGGCGGCTCGACATACTGGTGGTCACGCACGAGCACTGGGATCACGTGTCGGGGTTCTCGACCGGGCAGGGGCGTGATTTCTTTGACCGGGCGACGATCGGCCGGCTGCTCGTGGCCTGGACGGAGGACCCCGGCAACGACGACGCCCGAGCCATCCGGAATTCGACCGCGGCGTTGCGGATGTCGTTGACGCGGGCGCTGCGGGCGGCGGAGCAGACCGGCCTCAGGGGCCTGGCCGACGAGCAGGTCCTGCACATCAACGGGGTCGGCAAGAACCTTGGGACGGGGGCGGTGCTGGGGGCTAGCCCGTCCGATTCGTTCGACTGGATCAAGAGCCGGTGCAACGCCTCCCCGACGACGGAGGTGATCTACGCCGCTCCGGGGAAGAGCGTGGCGATTCCCGGCGCCCGGATCCATGTCCTGGGTCCGCCGCAACGGCTCGCGGCCCTGCGTAAGAACGACGGCGGGGCGGCCGGGCGAACATCGGGCGAGTCGTATTTCGACGCCGATTCTCCCGACGCGCTGGCCGAGGCGCTCGACAACGGGGTGACCGAGGCGCTGTTGTTCGCGGCGTCCGGACGGATGCATCGCCCGTCCGCCTACAAGGGCCGTTGGCCGTTCACCCACGGCGACGGCGGCGCCGACCTGGCCACCGCCCGAAGAACGGACCCGTTCCTGTCGGCGATCCACGCCCGGCATCGGGAGGAGGCGTGGCGGTCGATCGATCGAGACTGGGCCGCTTCCGTGTCGAGCATCGCGCTGCGGCTGGATCGATTCACCAACAACACAAGTTTGGCGCTGGCCATCGAACTCGAGCACAGCGGCCGGGTGCTGCTGTTTCCCGCCGACGCCCAGTTCGGCAACTGGTCCTCGTGGAATGATGTGGTGTTCCCCGAGCACCCGGACCTGACCGCGTCGGATCTGCTCCGCCGCACCGTGCTGTACAAGGTCGGGCATCACGGCAGCCACAACGCCACGCTTCGCCGGCGCGGCATCGATCTCATGACCTCTCCCGACCTGGTCGCCATGATCCCCGTCGACGAGGCGTTCGCCCGGTCACAGCCGCCAAACGGGTGGAACATGCCGTACCCGGCCCTGCTGCAGGACCTGCGGACCCGGACCAGGGGGCGCATCCTGCGGGCCGATACGGGTGCTCCGCCGCCGAGCAGCGTGGATGCGGCGGTGCGGCGTCGCTTCTCGCGCGCGGTCAAGGTCACCCCGGCCTGCGTGAAGTATTCTCTCTGATCTGGTCGTTCTGATCCCGTCGTTTCTATCACCGGGCTTCTGATCCTGGCGTTGTCGGAGGCTTCCGATGGAGACCAGGCCCGTGGCACGGGCGTGGATCTCGACGAATTCGCCCGGAGAACGGCCGCGGCCTGCGTGGTGGACGACACCGAACCCGCCTCGGATCGTCGGTGACGGTCGGAGGTGCTCCCCGATCGGTCGGCGAAGCCGGCGGGGCGGTACGATCCACGCGCCTGCATGCCCCGCCCTGGGGGCGGCCAGGCCCGCCCATTGCTTTTCAAGGAGAACCCGATGTCCACCGCTCGCCACGATTTCATGACGCGCCGCCGGGCGATCACCGCCGGAGCCGCGGCGGTTCTGCTTGGTCCGACGCTCGCCCGGGCCCGGGCCTCCTCACCGACGGGTCTTGCGCCGTGGTCGGAGGCGGGCCTTGTGCTTGGCCGCCGGGGAGAGTTCACGCTGGCGGACCTGCCGTACGCGTACACCGCGCTCGAGCCCTTCATCGACGCGGAAACGATGGAGATCCACCACTCCCGTCATCACAAGGCGTACGTCGACAACGCGAACAAGGCCCTGGCGGGGACCGAGTTCACGGGCATGACGTCCGAGCGGATCATCGCGATGCTGGACGATGTCCCGTCCGAGAAGCGTGCGGCGGTGCGCAACAACCTCGGGGGGCACATCAATCACTCGATGTTCTGGCTGATGATGGCGCCCCCGGAGAAAGGCGGCGGCGGGGAGCCCGACGGGGCGCTGGCCGACGCGATCACCCGGGCGTTTGGGTCTTTCGGCGGGCCGGGCGGGTTCAAGGAGCGGTTTGCGCAGGCGGCGGCGTCGCGATTCGGTTCGGGGTGGGCGTGGCTGGTCTCCGAGGGCGGCGCGCTGACCATCTGCTCGACGGCGAACCAGGATTCACCGTACATGACGCCGGCCTATTCGGGTGGATGCTCGGGGACACCGATCCTGGGCCTTGACGTGTGGGAACACGCGTACTACCTGAAATACCGCAACCGCCGCGCGGACTACGTCGGGGCGTTCTGGAACGTGGTCAACTGGGCGACCGTGGCGAGGCTGCACACGGCGACGATCGACCCCGCGGAGATCGGGAAGTGATCGACCGGCCGGTTCCGCGGGTCACCGGGCCGCCACGATGTACGCGATATGCACCGGGCACACCTCGGGTCGGGTGACTTCCCGGAAGACGCCGTTGCCGCCGCCCTTGTCGTCGTCGCCTTCCCAGAACACGCTCGTCCGGCGGAACCCGGCCTCGGAGAGCAATTCACGGATCTCGGGGATCTGCCACAGGCGCCAGTCGTAGGTGAACGCGTCACGGATCGAGGTGCCGTCGCGGAACTCGAAGTGGATCCGGCAGTCCGCGTCGAACGTCACGGGGTTGAACGACCGCTGCTCCCACAGGTACGTGAAGCCCTTGCACCGCTTGCGGTCGATCTGCGGGCGCTGCGATTCCCACCCGCCGTAGTGGTCGAGAAAGAAAACCCCGTCTCGGCGCATCGACGCGTGGACCGCCTCGAAATAGCCACGCAGCGCCTCGCGGGTCTTGAAGACCCAGTAACTGAAGTTCATCGCCAGGACCGCATCAACGTCCGAGGCGTCCGGCCCCGGGCGGAGCACGTTTCGTCGCGCCAGTCGCACCCTGGCCGACTGCTCAGGGTCCAGGCCGGCCAGGTGATGGCGCCGGCCCCATTCGAGCGTCCGGGCGTCGAGGTCGATGCCGACGGCGGAGTTCTCACGGGACCGCTTTACCCACGCGGCGCTGGTGAGGCCCGACCCGCAGAAATCCTCGCGGATCGAGCGGGGCGGACGCCCCCGAAGACGGGTGTAGACGCGGGACATGAAGTCGAGGTCCGCGTCGGGGTTCTGGACGGCGGCTTCGTAGAGGCGCTGGGGGTCGGCCCCGGCCGCCGTGAGCGGTTCGGCAACGCGTGAACGGGGCCGGGAGGTGGCGTTGGTTCCGGGCATGGGGCGGGAGAATAGGACGTGGCGCGGCGTCCCGGGAGCGAGCGTGCCGCGCGCGGCCGCGGGTCCGGGCCGCCCCGGCGAGTCGATCCCGGGATGAAGCCCGTGGCGTGACCTTGAAACCGGCGGCAAGCCGCGTCCACGGATGGCCGATGAACACCGTGGGCGGCACGCGCGGGCGCGGGCGGGATATCCTCATTTCCCCTCCGGGTTGATGCACGGCCCGCCGGGCTCGAAAGGACGAACCGAATGCGTCTGACGATGGTTGGCACGGGGTATGTCGGACTGGTCACGGGTGTGTGCCTGGCCAACACGGGCAACACCGTCACGTGCCTGGATGTCGACCCTGACAAGATCGAGAAACTCCGAAAGAACATCTGCCCGATCTACGAGCCGGGCCTGACCGAACTGATGGTTCACAACGCGCACGCGGGCCGCCTGGTCTACACGCTCGACAAGTCGGCCGCGTACCGGGATGCCGACGCGATCTTCATATGCGTGGGCACGCCCAGCGACGAGCGGGGGCACACGGACCTGGCGTACGTGCTGGGGGCGGCCGACGACATCGCCGTCGCGCTCAGGCAGCGCAAGGCTGGTTCCAAGCCCTGCTTCGTGGTGGTCAAGTCGACGGTTCCCGTCGGCACCACGCTCGAGGTCCAGCGCCGGATCCTGGCGGGCCTTGGGATGAGCGCTCCGCAGGCCCGCGCGCTCTTGCGCATCGCGGACAACCCCGAGTTCCTGAAGGAAGGAGACGCGGTCAACGACTTCAACAAGCCCGACCGGGTCGTCTGCGGGGTGGAGGTCGGCCCCGACGGCAAACTCGACGAATTGACCTCGCAGTTTTTCCGCGACGTGTACGACCCGTTCGTCCGCAACGGGCACCCCATCTACATCATGGACATCCTGTCCTCGGAGATGGTCAAGTACGCCAGCAACAATTTCCTGGCCACCAAGATCAGTTTCATCAACGAGATGGCGAACCTGTGCGAGGCCTACGGGGCCGACATCTCCAAGGTCCGGGAGGGGATGTGCGCCGACCGCCGCATCGGAAACCAATTCCTGTACCCCGGCCTGGGGTACGGGGGATCGTGCTTCCCGAAGGACACGCTCGCCTGCATCATGATGGGCGACAAGGCCGGCATGGAGGCCACGCTGTCGAAGGCCGTACACGCCGTCAACGCCCGCCAGCGCGACCGGTTCTTCGACAAGATCCAGGGTCACTTCAAGGCGTCGGGCGGACTGGCCGGCCGGACGCTGGCCTTCTGGGGCCTGTCGTTCAAGCCGCGCACCGACGATATCCGGGAGGCCCCGGCCCTCACGCTCATCCGCAAGGCCGTCGGATTCGGGGCGACGGCCAAGGGCTTCGACCCCGTCGCCGCCGAGAACGCGGCCCGTGAACTCGGCCCGGCCGCCTCCATCGTCCCCGACATGTACGAGGCCGCGACCGGGGCCGACGCGCTGGTCGTCTGCACCGATTGGGATGATTTCAAGAGCCCCGACTGGGATCGCCTGGGATCGGTCATGAAGTCCCGTGTCGTCTTCGACGGGCGGAACCTGTACCGCCCCTCGATGATGCGTGACCTTGGCTTTACCTATCACAGCGTCGGACGCGCGACGATCAAGCCCGGCTGAAGCATCGCCCCATCACCGGCCCCGGCCCCGGTCCCGGCGTGCTGGTGACCGGCTTTACCGAGCCGGGCGTCACCTGGAGCGGGCGGGAGTCCCGATCCGCGCGAACCGCAGCCCCAGCACCTCCAGGAGTCGGCGAGGATCGGCCGCCCCGGTTTTCTGGCGAGCGTCGGCCTCCACGCACGCGCCAAGCAGGCGGCTGGCCGCGGCCGGTGTCGTGCGTCCGGCCGCCGAGAGCACCGCGTCCTTGCTTTCTCCCCAGAGTTTCAGGCTCGCCGCGATCGCCGCCGCGGGCATCCTGGCCCGCGAAGCGACCGACGCCGCGTGGAGTTTTCTGGCCAGGTCGGTGCATGACCAGGTCACCTGCGTCGGGGAGTGCCGTGAGACCTCGAGCACCACGCGGAGATGGTCGAGAATCCTCGTCGCGTCCCCCGTCAGCAGGACGCGCTGGATGCTCCAGGCCTCCTCTTCGCGCGTGTGTCCGACCGACGCGGCGACCTGATCCCTGGTGACCGGGCCGCCCGCGGACGAGATCGAGAGTTTGGCGATCTCCCCGTCGAGACGGCCCAGGTCCGGGCCGAGGCGCTCGACCAGCAGCGCGGCCGCGTCGGGCCTGAGGTCGGCCCGATGCTCCGAACGCGCCCGGGAGATCGCCCACCCCGCCGCGCGATCGTCCGACAACTCGTTGCATTCGACGATCGCCCCGCCCGTGGCAAGGATCGCCTTGTCGAGGTTCCCCGGCCTCCACCCCGAGGCCCGCAGCACCAGCGTCGTCCCCTCCGCCGGGCTCTGGGCGTAGCGAGTCATCAGGCCGCGTGGCGAGGTGTCGATCGAGACCCCGCGGCGAGCCCCCGCCGCCGGGGCCATGTCGGCCGCCACGGGAGCGGAGGAAGCCTCGGCCGGGTCGTCCTCGGCCGAGGCGCGTATCAACTTGTCGGCGGCATCGACGATCACGAGTTTGTGCCCGGCCATAAGGCCGAAGGTCCGGCACTCGTCGAGCACGTCGGTCACCCGGGCGGTTTCGCCGTCGAACTGGAAGGTGTCGAACGAGCCGTGGGCGGCGGCGAGGGCGGATCGGATCTCGTTGGTCCTCAGCCACCTCTGGAAGGCGTCGGACCCCTTGAGGACGATCACGCGGCGCTGGGCCCCGAGTTCCCCGTCTCCGCCGCGCGTCGGTGTTGCTTTACGGGCCATCGGACCCGAGTGTATCGCCCGGCGGCACGGCACGGCCCGGCGGCTTACCCTCATGGTCATGCTGGTTCTCAGCGTGATCCAGGGACCCGACAAGGGACGGACGTTCCAGTTGCCCGCCAACGAGCCGCAACTGATCGGTCGTTCGAGCGAAGCCCTCCCCATCGAGGACACGACCGTCTCACGGCGGCACGCCGAACTCACGCCCGACGACGGCATCTGGTGGATCCGGGACCTGTCGAGCCAGAACGGCACCTACGTCAACGGCGTGGCGATCCAGGAGCGTACCCGGCTTCGCCCGGGCGACCAGATCCGGACGGGATCGACGCTCTTTGTCTTCGGCGTCACCGAGAGTTCCGACCCCGAGGTGGTCCGGCTGCTTGGTCCCAACCAGATCGACGCCTCGGTTGACCGGTCGATCCCCAGCAACGAGGACTCGGTCATCCTCTCCGAGCCCGAGCCCCGCGCCGCCGCCGTCGATCACCTCCGCGTCATCTACCAGTTGACCTCGCTGGTCTCCCAGGCGACCGACCGCCAGCAACTGCTCAAGGGAGTCATGGACGTGGTCTTCGAGGAATTCGAGCCCGAGCGCGGCTTCATCCTCATGGCCCAGCCCCCGGTCGCCGCGGGCTCCCCGCCGATCAACGACCCGCGGATCGTCCCCGCGGTCGTCAGGTACCAGGTCCCCCCGCGAAACCCCGACGACGCCCGCATCAACGTCAGCCGGACGATCGTCATGCACGTGCTTCGCAAGAGCGAGGGCGTCCTGAGCACCAACGCCATGAACGACCCGAGGTTCAAGGCCGGGGACAGCGTCCAGCGGTTCCATATCCGCTCGGCGATCGGCTCTCCCATACGCTCGCGCGACCGGGTCTTTGGCGCCATCTACATCGACAGCACGCTGGCCAACTACACCTTCACGGTCGAGCAACTCAACCTCATGAACGCCATCGGCCAGCACACCGGCCTGGCGCTGGCCAACGCCGAACTCTATTCGGAGAAACTCCGATCCGAGCGCCTCGCCGCCATGGGAGAGGCGGTCGCGAGTTTGTCGCACTCGGTCAAGAACATCCTCCAGGGGCTTCGAGGGGGGGCCGACGTCGTCGAACTTGGCCTGAAGAAGGATGACCTCCAGATCGCCAAGAAGGGATGGGGGATCCTGCGCCGCAACGTGGACCGCATCGTGACGCTCACCGGCAACATGCTCGCGTACTCGCGCCAGCGTCGCGTCGAGGTTCAACTCGCCAAACTCGGGGCCGTCCTGGACGATGTCACCCCGCTCATCCAGCCGCAGGCCCAGGCCAAAGGGATCGCGTTCCTTGTCGACGCCGACCCCGAGATGCCGCCCATCCCCATCGACCCGGAGATGATCCACCAGGCCCTCATGAACCTGGTCGGCAACGCCATCGAGGCCGTGGCTCCGGAGACCGGCGCCGTCACCGTGAGGGCCCTGTACCACACCTCGCATCCCGGGGGACGGGCCCAGGCCGGGTCGCTCGGGCCTTGCGCCGAGATCGCGGTCATCGACAACGGCCCGGGCATCCCCGCCGACCGGATCCCGTGGCTGTACGAGCCCTTCAACACCACCAAGGGACTGCGCGGCACGGGACTGGGCCTGGCCGTGACCAAGCGCATCGTCGAGGAGCACGGCGGGCGAATCGACGTCGAATCGCACACCGCCTCGGGCCCCCAGCGGGGAACGATCTTCCGCGTTTTCCTGCCCGCCGATTCCGAGAGCGCGATCGACCCGTCGGCCACGTCGGCCTGACGACGGGAGAGAAATCGCCCTCAGGGCGTGGGGTCCTTCCCACGCACCCACCGGCGAACGGCCTGGGCGAAACGCTCCCCGTAGGCCTCGGCGGTGAGGTGGTCGCCCGCGGGCGGGGTCTTGTCCGCCGGCTCGTTGGTGCTGTGGGTCATCACGCCGACCCAGGACCCCAGGCGGTTGAGTTCCTTGCCGTCGCCGGTGTGGATCGACGGCCACACCCCCTGGGTCACCCAGACCATCGAATGCTGGCCCGCAAAGACGACAAGGTCCATCATCGCGTTGAGTTTGTCGCCCGACGGGGTTCCCGAATTCACGAACCCGCCCGCCAGTTTGTCCTTGAGCGACTGCGTAAACCACAGAGGCGAGGTCCACTCCATGAACCGCTTGAAGTCGGCGGAGATCGACCCCATGTACGTCGGGGATCCGAACAGGACTCCGTCGGCTTCCAGCAGGCGGGGCCACTTGCCCGCCGTCGGGCCGGAGAACGTCCGCTCCTTGCCGGGATCGGGGAGTTCGTCCACGCCGATGAGTTCGACGCGTGTTCCCGGGACGCGGGCCGCCCCCCGGCAAACCGACTCGGCCACCGCCTTTGTATGTCCAAATCCGCTGTGGTACACGACCGCGATGCTCGCCATGATCGCTGACTCCGTCCGGGCGCGGCGTGATTACCGCGGCTTCGAGGACCTCGCCTTCGAGAGTAGGTCGCTCAGAACCCGGAGTTCATCCTCCGTCATGTGCCCCAACTGCCGCCGATGAAGATCGAGCAGCGGCTGGTCGATCGCCGCCAGCAGGTCCAGGCCCTTGCGGGTCAGGCTCACGTGCATCACGCGCCGGTCGGCCGAAAAGCGGCGACGCTCGGCGAACCCCAGCCGCTCGATCCGGTCGATGACCCTCGTCACGTCGGGAACCGGCGTGACCATCTGCGCCCCGATTTCCATGCACGTTTTCCGCCCCGGGGCGCCGGGCCCGGTCATCGCCCCGCGGAGGATCCTCATCGCGTTGTACGCCGATTCGGAAAGCCCGTACCCGCGGAAGAGACGCTCGAACTCGACCCCCAGCACGCTCGCCGTCCTCACGATGTTGAGGTACGCCTCCTGCTCGGGCAGGTCAAAGGGGCGACGCTTGCCGATCTCGTGCCGCAGGTCGGTTCGCCCGTGTTGAGGGCCTCCGCCGGCGGATGGCTCGCCCTTGTTGGCGCGGCCGGTCGGCTTCGAGCGCGGTCGGCGCGGCGTGGTCATGACGTGCCCCGTTGAACGCTGGCTGGCTGGATCACGGCGCGGGCAGCGTAGCACGTCGTCCCGGATCACGGCGCCCGTCGTGCCGGGCGGGTAGTGGGTCAGTTTGAAATCCGACGGTCTGCCGCGCCAGCATCGAGGGCGGTATCGTTGGACATGTCCAAGCGATCCAAAAAGCCCGACGTGGTTCAGATTGCAGCGCGTATTCTGGCGGGGCTACCGGGGAACGCCCCAAGACTTCGGCTCGTGCGAAACCCGTGACGAAGAAAGCCTCCAAGTCCAAGAAAAGGAATCAGGACCCCTCTTCGGGATCCTGATTCTGTTCGTCGTCGATCTTCGCCAAGCCCAGTTCGACGATCTTCTGGGCTACGCGATACACATCTTCCTTGCTCTGCTCGCGCCTGATTCCAGCAGCGACGAACAGGACGGTGATGTTCAAAAGAACATCGCCACTGGCGATGGTCTCCTCCTCGACGCGGTAGATTGCTCGGTAACGGCTGTAGGTGATGCGGTAGTATTCGGCAAGCGGTCCAGTGAGCGGCTTGTGGACCTTGCGAGGGTCCTCGCACTCGTACAACTCATCCGCCTTGGTCAACAGCCCAGCGCGCACTTTCTTCGGTAGATTCTTCAGGCACTCCTTTGCCGTAGATGTCCACAGAATGCGAACGCGACGCCTGGGCCGATCGGTCACAGTAGTTCTCTCTTCACATCCTCATGGTCATGGAGACGCCCATTCCTGATGTCCTCCAAGCTCTCTCTGAAGAGCCGGTAGGAATCGGGATCAGACACGATCTCGATCGTCTCCAATACCGTCGCCAAAAACTCGATGTTGACAACCGCAAAGACAGGCTTGTTGTGCCGAGTGACGTGAATCACCCGCTCATCTTTCAGGCGCTCGTCAAGACGAGTGAACTGGTTTCGAGCTTCAGTGATGTCGAGCGTTTCGGTGGGCATGGTTTCCTTCGGTGTGGATGGTGGTCTCTCCTCGTTTCGATGCAGCCGCCTCCTTTCACGCGACTACACAGAGAATGTACGGACCAATCGGCAGGTTGGCAACGCATCTTCGCCAATTTTTGTGCAAATTAATGTACGCAAGAACTAAAAAATTAGTACATTTTTCTGTGCAGACACGTTGCCCCCAAATCTTTGGCCCGGATAATCGTGGGAGTAAATCGCCTTTCCCTCCAAGGCCGCGTTTCGATCGTGCCCTGTTTGGTTGAGGGCACATCGGGCTGCCCCCATTTTCTGTACCAGTCTCTATGAGAGTCGGTACTCGAGGATAGGGGTACACGCTGGCCGGGCCGGAGGGAGGGGCGCAGCCCCGAACAGTTGTCCGCCCGGCGTCAGCACCCTTCGATGAATCGCTCGATGAAGAATATGTAGTCGTCGATGTCCACGAACCCCGAGCCGTCAAAGTCGGCCTGCGGGACTCCCAGCTCGAAATCGATGACAAACGCCGTGAAGTCGTCCGTGTCGACAAAGTCCGAGCGGTCGTAATCGGCCCAGCAGAAGAACTGCACCTTGTTCGCAAAGCCCCACGACTCGCCCGTTCGGATCGTGAAGAGTTGATCCGTGTCGGTCCAGAACGTGAAAAGGCCCAGGTTCGACGAGAAAAGCAGCAGGCCGTGGTAGATTTCGCTGGCCAGTTCCATGATCCCCATCGGCTGTCCGGCCTGCGGGTAGAAGGCGAGTTGCTCACCGTCGAAGTCGTAGTAGTAGATCCCCGCCGGAGCAGATGCCCCGCACACGATCGCCTCACCCGTGTGGTGGTTCACGCCCATCTGCATCGGGCGGTCGATGCCGGAGATGCCGTCGGACTCGACCAGGCGGCCGAGGTACAGCCCATCGAGCGAGAAACGCTCGATCGCGTTGTTCGTCGCGTTGGACACCAGCAGTTCCCCGCGATCGGGAGACCACATGATGTCCATCGGGTTGGTCGCGGCAAAGGACCCGACCGGCTGCCCGGTCAAGTCGAACATCAGGATCCGGTCGCCGGGCGCCGAGAAGGATGTGCCCGAGTGGCACACGTAGATCGTGTCGTTGTCGGGCACGTACTCCATCCCGCGGACCTGGTCGATCGGGCCGGTCTGGACCTCCCCGTACAGCGGCGGGGGGTAGTTGATATCCGCCGCGAATCGGTAGATCTTCCGCGTGTCGGGGACGCTCACCCAGATCTGCCTCAGGACGTTGATGGCGTCGAAGGGCGTCCCGGCAAGGCCGTAGTGCGAGAACGGCATGAAATTGTCGTCCATCACGTACCCGATCACCGAGTTCACCAGCGCCACCGAGCGCCGGGTGTGATTCACCACCATCAGGTTGAACGGCTCGTGGTTGCGGATATCCGGGCCGTCACCGTCGTCCTGCGCGAGCGCGGCCGGACAGAGGCACATGGCCGCCCCGATCGCCAGACCCGCCACTCCCCGACTCGTTCGATTGGTCATCCTTCACGCCTCCTGATCGAGAGATTCCGTCCTGGGCCACGGATAACGCCGGCACACGGATCGCGTCCCCATCAGCGGAATGCCTGGAACGGCACCACCGCTCACGGCGAACCCCGGACGTGTATTTCACGATAACCGACACCGTCTGGTTCGCCAACATCCCTTCGCCGGTTTCACGAACCTCGCCGCAACCGCACAAACTCCAAACACGAGAACCGGAACACAGGCTTCCCGGTTCCCGCGGCACGACGTATCGACCAAATCACCAGGTCGCTTGGACGGGTATCGCCCGGAGGAGCGGCTCGATGCCCACATCCGAATGGGATGAGGATGAACACGGCCGCCGCGGCTGATCTCAGGTGACCGGGGTGATCCTGGGCTCGGTCGGCGGCCAGGGATCATCGGGCGGACGCTGATCCTCGGGCATGTCCGGCGTGGGGGCCGCGGTCCCCGGGGATTCGTGCCCGGCGTGCTCGGCGGAGGCCTCGACGGGGACGGGACTGGTCAGGCCCGACGTTCCGAGTGCCGAGGCGGAGGGCTTGTGCCGGCGGGGGGCTCGCGGCGCGGCGGGCGCGACCCGCGAACCCGCGGGCTTCCTCGCAACCGTGCGTCGAGCGGGCTTCTTGGCGGTTCGCCGGGAGGCTTTCTTGGTCCCCTTTGACCCGGCCTTGCGCCCGGCCTTTCGGGCCGTCGAGCCACGCGCCCGTACCGCGCGTGCCTTTTTCTTCGTTGTCTTTTTCGCCGCTCTCTTGAGGGCCTTGACCATCTTGCGCCTGGCGTTGGTCAGTCTTTTCTTCTTCGCGACTTTCCGCCGTGCCTTCTTTGCCATGGGTGTTCGCCTCCTCTGGAGACACGGTAGGTTCTACCAGACTCCACGCCGCGCCGCAACAACCCTCGGGCGCGGCCGGGGATTCGATATCAGGAAATCGTCAGCGTCGGGCGGGACGACCCGGCTCGCATGGATTCGAGCGTCACCTGGCTTATCAGGTTCGTGGCGAACCGCTCGAACGAGTCCGCCAGTTCGGTCCCGGCCGCGAAGTTGCCCGACGGATCCCCGCGGTCGCTGTTGATCCGCAGGGCGGGCGTGATCGGGATCGACCCCAGGAACGGGACCCCCAGCCGCTGGGCCATCTGCTCGGCCCCGCCACGTCCGAAGATGTCGTACGAGACGCCGTGCTCGCAGACGAAATAACTCATGTTCTCGACGACGCCCAGGACGGGGATACCCAACTGCTGGAACATCCTTGCCGCCCTGACGGCGTCGTCCTGGGCCACGCGCTGGGGCGTACACACCACGACCGCCCCCGTAAGCCGCAGGGCCTGGGCCATGGTCAACGGGACATCCCCCGTCCCGGGCGGCAGGTCGATCACCAGGTAATCGAGATCCCCCCAGTTGGTCTGCTCGGTCAATTGCTTGAACGCCCCGTGCGCCATCGGTCCACGCCAGATCAGGGGCTTTTCCGGGTCAACCAGTTTGCCGATCGTCATGGACTTGATCCCGTGAACCACGAACGGCTGGAGACGACCGCCGTGGGTCGTGACATCCATCCCGCCCAGGCCCAGCATCGTCGGGAGGCTTGGCCCGTAGATGTCCCCGTCGAGCAGGCCGACCATGTGACCGCGCCTCGCCAGCGCCACGGCAAGGTTCACCGCGACGGTGCTTTTGCCGACGCCGCCCTTGCCCGCCCCCACCGCGATGATCCGATCGACCCCCGGCAAGGCGGACGCGGTGCTCCGCGGCGTCGGCGCCGGGTGACGGCCCGTCGCCTCGACAGGACGAGCGGATGAAGGACCCGTCCCGGGAGCCTTGTCCGCGGGGGGGTGGGGAGTGCGAAGGCTCCGGGCGGGACTGACCGAATGCACCACCGTCCCGGCGTCGTCCACGAACTCGACGACAAGCGAGTCGAGCCCCCGGCCCGAAGATTCCCAGACACCCGCGGCCGCCGCTCCCACCGCCGATGCGGTTGATTCCCACGCCGGGCGGGTGGACTCGGGGAGGTGGATCTTCACGCTCGCCGTGTTCTCGCACAGCGCGATCCACTGCAACGCTCCGGTCGAGACCAGGTCGCCGTCGGTTCCGGGGGCGGGCACCGATCGCAACGCATCACGCACATCTTCTTTCTGAACAGCCATGAAAGGGCATCTCCGGCCGCTCCCCCGCGGCGGGCCATCCGGGGAGCGGGTCCGCGCCGCGGCGCAAGGGGGCCTCCTGGGGCGAGCCTGATAATAGTGACGCCGAAGCGTCGATCCCCGGTTGCCGACGGCGGCCGATTCCGCCATCGAGGCCTTGTGATGCAATGAAGGGCGGGCCCGTGCGTTCTGCCTGGGCGGGACGATGAAAGGACCGCGGCGAGGGAACGGACGACGGGCATGAAGCGGTTATCCGGCGCGATGCGGTGATGCGATCGTACCGGCCACCCGATGAGGCCCCGGCCACGCCGACTCTCACGGATCCCCCGGTGTTCGCCGCCCCGCGCGGCCCCAACCACGGAGCACTCGACCATGAAACACGTTTCCTGGATGCGTACGACGATTCGATCGACCGCGGTGCTGGCCTGGGTGCTGGCGCTTGCGGCCGGCCAGGCCAACGCCCAGCCGGAGAAAAAACGACCGGCCGGTCCGCCACCGGACCATGTCCTCAAAGGGCCGCACGTCGAGGACAACAGCGTCCCCGGTCAGCGCGGACGATTCGCCGGCGGACGCCCGGACCAGCGGGGACAGCAGGGCCAGGACCCTCGCCAGATGGTGCGGGCCATCGGCGTGCTGCGCGGCGAATCCACGCCCGCGGCGGATCGCCTGACCCCGGAGCAGGAGCGACAACTCGACGCGATCCAGGATGGCGCTCGCGAAAAGATGCGTGCGTTCGCCGAGGCTCATCGCGAGGAGATCACCCAACTCCGGTCGCAACTGGGGCCGCAGGCCCGCCGCCAGGTGGACCAGCGACTTCGCTCGATGCCGGGCCTCATGGGACCGGAAGGACGCCCGCGCGACGACCAGGATCAGCAGCGAGGCAGACCCGCCCGCCGGGCCGGCGGGGATGAAATGAGCCCCGACACGGATGCCGCGGGGGAGAAAGCCGCGATGGAACGCCTCCGCGCCATCGCGGAAATGGCTCCCGATATGAGGGATTCCCAGACGAAGGCCTGGGGAGTTCTCTCCGCATCGCAGAAGGCCATCGTCGAGAAGGAAATCGCCCGCCAGCGCTCGGAGAATGCCTCGCGTCCGGAGGGCGGGCCGCGGGGAGGACCTCGGATCCCGCCCGAGGCCATCCGTCCGGACGGCTCGGTTGACCTTTCCAAACTGCCGCAGGGCATGCGCGAGAGGCTCGAGCGTCTCACGCCAGAGGAGCGAGAGCAGGCTCTCAAGCGGCTTGCCGAGAGGCCCGCGGACGGTGGCCAACGGCGCGGGGGTGAACGGGGCGCCAAGCCCGGCGACACCAGCGGACGGAAGTAAGCCCGCCCACGATCTCCGGAACGATTGAATGTTCAGACGGACGCCTTCGGGCGTCCGTTTTCATTTCATCGTGATCTCGGCACTAGGGTATTTGCCCGTAAAACGCGGCGATTGACTCGCTCAACATCAAAAAGACCACGAATTCCTGTGCAGAACCTGTCGGTTCGGGGATTGTTTTTTCAGTGCCGGGCGAATTAACCCGATAATACCGAATACACTCTCCCCCTTCCCATTGATCTCTCTCTCCTCCAGCGGGGCGCTGACGAAATACGAGGCGCCCTGCTTGTTTTTTTGTCCCCAGGCGGATCGATCGCGTGGAAACAGGCCGTGTGGTGGAAGCAGGCCGTGTTGTCGTCGGCGGGCGCCGGCGCCGGGTGAACGGCTCGTCGCGGTCACCTGCTTGGGGGGCTGATCGGCTCTGCTCGCATACTGTCGGATGATGGGATCTCAAGCCCAACCTGGAAGCGACGGGCGGCTCACGGCCGATGGATCGAGGCGGCGCCGAGTCCTTGTCACGGGCGCGGCGGGCTTCATCGGGTCGCACGTGGCCGAGCGTCTCCTTCGGACGGGCGCCGAGGTCCTGGCGATCGACAACCTCGACCCCATGTACGACGTGGGGATCAAGCGGACCAACCTCGCCGACCTGCGACGGGAAGCGTCGCAACCCGGACGCGGGAACTTCGAGTTCCTCGAGGCGGATCTCAACCGCGCGGACGTGGTCGGGCCGTGGCTCGACGCCCACCGGCCGGGAACGATCATCCACCTGGCGGCGCGGGCGGGTGTCCGCCCGAGCATCCTCGACCCGGTCGGCTATTGCCAGAGCAACATCACCGCGACGGCGGCGTTGCTCTCCCACGCCGCGCGTATCAACTGCGGGCGCTTCGTCATGGCGTCCTCCAGTTCGGTCTACGGCAATTCGGAGGTGGTTCCCTTTGACGAGCCGCGCGATGTATCCGATCCGGTCAGTCCCTACGCGGCGACGAAGAAGTCCTGCGAACTGCTGGGCTCGTGCCACCACCACCTGACGGGCATGCCGACCGCGTGTCTCCGCTTCTTTACGGTCTATGGCCCGCGGCAGCGCCCGGACCTGGCGATCCAGTCTTTCATGATGAAGATCGCTCGCGGCGAGACATTGACCGTGTACGGCCAGGGAACAAGCCGGGACTACACGTACATCGACGACGTGGTGGACGGCGTGCTCGCGGCGTGCGAAGCGATCCCCGGACACGGGTTTCGCATCTGGAACCTCGGCAGCGACCAGCCGGTGGTCCTGGACGACATGGTGCGCACGATCGCGCGGGTCGTCGGGCGTGAAGCCCGGATCGAGCGCCAACCCATGCAGCCGGGCGATGTCGTGCGCACATGGGCGGACCTGCGAAGAGCCGCCGCCGAACTCAACTATCGACCGAAAACACCATTTGCCGAGGGCGTCAAGCGCCAGTGGGAATGGAACTCCCGCGGCGGCGTGGATCGCGAGGGGGTTTCTCTCGCCGATGGTTCGCCCGTCGTTCGGGGCGCCCGGGTCACGTGAACGCCTCGTGCCTTCGAGCGTATGACCTCAGGGCAAGTGGCCGACCGACCACGCGCCGCCAGCCGAGGCGTCGCCGGTGAAGATCCCAGGAGCATTGCGTGAGATCGATCGCCAAGACCTTCCGACTCTCGATGGCGACCGCCGCCACGTTCGTTCTCTCGGCCTGGCCGGCGCTCGGGGCTGCTCCGTCGGCGAATGGCCCGAGCCAGCCCGGTCCGGCCGCGCCCACACGAGAGGTCGTCGAGCACGCGCTGACCTCGGCCAAGCGCCTTGGTGAACGGGCCGCTTCCATACGAGCGCAGGTCCAGGTCTACGGCACCGTCGTGGTGGTTCCCGACGACGCCAACTCCTACATCGAGGCGATCGCCGCCTGGTCTCCGGCCGGTCGATACCCGGTGCTGATCGACGACGGGTCGATGCGGGCCGCCGAGGACATCGCCCGCTTCGTGCGAGCCTACTCGCCCGAGACGGTGGTTCGATGGGCCTCCGGGGGAGAACCCGACGCGCCGGGCAAGCAGATGCCCGATCGGGTTCCCGGGGGCGTGCCCGAGCATCACCCGGCGAAACTCAGGGCGATGGTGGACTGGGCTTTGGGACGATCCTGGGGGCTTGACAAGCCCGCTTCGTCGGTCGCTGATTTTCTCTCGCACCTTCGGGACATGAACCTGACGCCGCCGGGGATTGTCCTTTGCAACCCGGAGGATCCGGCGTGGACCGCGGGCCTGGCGCTGGCCGCCGGTCACGGCCAGCCGATCGCGTGGGTGAAGGCGCCCCAGGCCCCCGGGGGCACCATGAACGCCGCGCAGGCCGAGGCGCTGGTGAAGGCGGCCGACGAGGCCTGCCGAGCGACGGGGCTGCGCTACGACGCGCTGGGGGACGACCTCGACGCCGTCTCCCTGTGCATGAACGTGCCCTCCAAGTTTCCCACCGGGGAGGGTGAGAAGATGATCATGGCCGCGACGTCCGACGTCGTGGGTCGGCGCAACTTCGCCGTGGTCGGGGAGAACGCCCAGCGATGGGCCTGGTCGAGCGTGGTGTGGGGGTCGCGCCCGCGGGCCGCGTACGCCGCCATGTGCTCGCTGTTCCTGGCGCCGTCGCGCGCGTGGATCTTTGACGGCTACGGGGACGAAGGGGCGTTCGCGGCGTTCAACGGGACCAAGGCCGGGGACCACCTTCGGCGGATGGCCCGGCTTGAAGTGGACGTGGACGACAAGCCCGACCAGAGCGACCGGCGGTGGCGAACGAGAGCCTCCAGGCCGATCGACGCCTCGCTGGTCATGGTCAACACGATGGGCAACGCGGATTTCTTCGATGTCCGTCCCGGCCGTCTCAAGCCCGCCGACATCCCCCTGCTCAACATCCCGGCCGCGGTGTACTTCGTGCATTCGTGGTCGGCGGCGGACGTGAGCGCGGGATCCACGGTGGCGGGGCGGTGGTTCAACCACGGGGTATTCGCGTACCTGGGTTCGGTGCAGGAACCGTACCTTCACGCCTTTGTCCCGACCCCGGTGATGGCGGCGCGGCTGGCGCAGATGTTCCCGTGGGCCGCGGCCACGCGGGCCGAGTCCGCCCCCATATGGAAGATCGCCTGCTTCGGGGATCCGCTGTGGACCTTCGGGCCGGTCGGCAAGAGGATCTCGGCCGCCGATGGGCGGCCGATGCCGCTCAAGGAACCGACGGCGTTGGCCGAGGACCTCAAGGCCGCGCTCAAGGGCGGAGAGTTCGCCACCGCCGCCCGTCTGCTGGTCATGACCGGGCGCGACGCCGACGTCGCCCGGCTGACCGACTCGATGCTCTCCGACAGGCCCGCGTCGGTCACCAGCGACTTCGTCGCGGCCGCGCTGCCCGCCTTCCACCGCGCGGACAGGATGGACCTGATCATCCAGACGTACGAACGGCTCGACAACCAGCCCGCATCCGACGAGTACCTGCGCGACGTGCTGTGGCTCGCCTGCCAGGACGCGATCGCCGACGAACCGACGCCCCGCCTGGTCGAGATCCTCTCTCGCAATATCCGCATCGAGAACCGCGACCGCGACGAGGTGCTGGTCAAGGCCGCCCGGACACGGCTTGGGATGTAGCGGGCACGCGAGCGATGCGCCAAACCGCGACGCCTCCGGGCACGGCCGTTACCCCTGGGCCTTCCACGCCTCGATGATTTCCTTTTCCCGCTCGGGGGAGAGCGTCTGGGAGCCTGGCAGCCCCGGCTCGGGGGGCAGCACGCCCGGCCGGACATCATCCGCCAGCGAGGCGACCCATTCCATCGTGGCTCGAACCGTGTCCGCGCACGATCGGAACGTCAGCCCGGCGGAAACGGCACGGGCGACGCTCACTCGGTGGAAGCCCGCGTACTCGCCCACCGGCGGGATATAGATCGGCCAGGACGCCATCGGGTTGATCTTCTGCTCGCCGCCCGCCGATAACGCCTGCCGCTGCAGGAAATCAACCGGGATCCACGTTGTTTCGGGGCGAGTGCCAAGGCCCGCCGCCGTCTGCTCGACAAACGACCTCATCGAGAGTTCGGTCGCCGGGCCGGTGGCGTTGAAGACCCCCACCGTGCGGCGCTCGATCAGCCGGACGCACCAGTCCGCCAGGTCGCGAACGTCGATGAACTGGACCGGGTCGGTCTCGTCACCGGGCACGATCATCGCCCCGCCGCGCGAGACCCGCCAGGGCCAGAAATTGAAACGCCGCGTGGTGTCGCGCGGGCCGACGATGTACCCGGGACGGACGATCGTGGCCTTCCCCGGGCACGCGGCCTGCACGGCCTGCTCGCACAGCGCCTTGCCGCCGCCGTAGTTCTCGAAACCGGCCCCGAACTCCTCGGTCGCGGGGTCGGAGAGCGTGTTGAGTTCGGCCGATTCGTCGGCCCCGGGGGTGTCGTTTCGCTTGTAGACGGAAATCGTGGAGATGAACAGGTACTGGCCGATGTGGGGCTCAAGTTGCTGGGCGCTCGCCCGGGCGATGCGCGGGAAGTACGCCGAGGTGTCGATGACCGCATCCCACGTCCTGCCTTCGAGTTGCGTGAGGCCTCTGGGGCTGTCGGGGTCCATCGGGATCGGCTCCCCGGTCGCCGGGTGCTTCTGCCCCTGCTTCCAGTCGTCGGCGGTCTTTTCCGGGTCGCGGTTGCCGTAGAGCACCTCCACCCCGTCGGGGACAAGGGAAGGGCGGCCTCGATCCCGGCGCATCGTCTCCCGCGCGCCGCGATTGAACAGTGTCACCTCGTGCCCCGCGGCCAGGGCCGATTCCATGCATGCCGGCCCAAGAAACCCCGTCCCCCCGAGGATCAGGATCCGCAGCCTGGCGCGGCGCGCGGGGCGGTGCATCCCGAGCGATGTGCCCGGGGAAAGGCCGTGGAGACCCAGGGCGGCCGCCCCCGACATGAGCGCGGAGGCCCGCAAGAACGACCGACGTGATGTTGTCATGGTGAAACCCAGTGATTCGGCCGGGCGCGGGTTCCCACTGGGCGCCGGCGGTGAAGCAAGACCATAGCACCGTCCTGATCGGCCGACTCCCAGGCCACCGACCCGGACCATGCCGCCCATGTATACTCGTGACCGGCCGCTCGGTTCCGTCCGTGGGCGCGGCGTACCGGCGGCCCGGCCTTGCCTCCCCACCATCATGCCCACCCCCGGCCAGGACACCCCTCCACCGACCGCACCCCCGACCGGCGGGGCCGGACGCGGGCCGTTCGCGTTCCTGCTGCGCCTGCGGCCCGGCGAAGGTTGGGCCGTGCTCACGTCGGCGGCGTACTTCTTCTTTGTCCTTCTGAGTTACTACATGCTCCGGCCGGTGCGCGAGGCCATGGGGATCACCCGCGGGTACGACGCGCTCCCGTGGCTCATGACCGGGACGCTGCTGGTGATGGCGGGGATCAACCCCGTGTACGCGTGGTTTGTTTCTCGCGTCCCGCGGCGGGTCTTCATCCCCCTGACCTACCGCTTTTTCGCGGTCAACATGCTCGTCTTCCTGGTGCTGTTCCAGGTCCTTCCCGAGACGGCGCACGTCGGCCTGGGGTACGCCTTCTACATCTGGCTGAGCGTTTTCAACCTCTTCGTGGTCTCGGTCTTCTGGGGCTTGACCGCGGATGTCTACTCCAGGGAGCAGGGCACTCGCCTGTTCGGCATGATCGCCGTCGGGGGGACCATCGGGGCCATGAGCGGGGCGAAGATCACCGAGTGGTGCGTCCAGGGGATCGGCCTGGCCCCGGCCACCATGCTCGCGGTCACGATCCTGCCCCTCGAAGCGGCGGTGCAGTGCGTCAAGCGGCTTCTGCGGTGGCAGGCCGATTCGCCCGCTCGATCCGGCGTCGAACACTCCGGCCCGGCGTCCGAACCCACCTCGGACATGTGGAGCGGACTGCGGGCGATCGTCCGCTCTCCGTTCCTGCTCGCCATCGCCCTTTACATGCTCCTGTACACCACCACGTCCACGTTCCTGTACATGGAACAGGGGCGCATCGTCTCGCAGACCTTCGATTCCGCCGCCGACCGCACCGCCGCATTCGCCCGCATGGATTTTTGGACCAACGCCCTCACCTTGTTCACGCAACTCTTCCTGACGGGCCGGGTCATGCGGGTCATCGGCGTGGGGGGGACCCTCTGCGTGCTGCCCATCATCACGTTCGGCGGGTTTGCCGCGCTGATGATCGACCCCTCGTTCGCGGTGCTCGCCGTCTTCCAGGTGCTGCGCCGCGGCCTGCATTACGCCGTGGACCGGCCGGCGAGGGAAGTCCTGTACACCTCGCTGGGCCAGGATGAGCGGTACAAGAGCAAGAGTTTCATCGATACGTTCGTCTACCGGACCGGGGACATGATCGGCGGATGGACGCCCAAGTGGCTCGGGGCGGCCGGGATCGCCGTCGGCTGGGTCGCCCTGCCGATCTCGGCCATCTGGCTCGCCGTGGGAGCCGGCCTGGGCGTGATGCAGTCACGCACCGCCGCGCGGAAGAACCGGGCGGACGGCCCCCGCTGAACGGATCAGCGCCGCGGGCTCACAGCCCCAACTTGCCCTTGTCGATCACCTTCCCGTCGCGGAACGTCACCGAGATCGTGCCGCCGTCTCGCTTCCACACGTAGGTCTTGTCCTGGCCCTGCTTCGCGGAACTCATCAGCCCCTCGGCCCCCACGGAGACCCCGCCGATCTGCTCGTGCTCGCCCGCCCCGCCGAGCAGTTCCTCGACCTGGCTCTGCGTCATCCCGGTCTGGATCGAGTCGTACGTCTCGATCGTGACCTTGTTCTCGCAACCCGTGAGAAGCGGGAAAACGAAAACGGCCAGGACCGCCCAAACAAGCAGATGGCTCAGGACACGCGTGCTCATGGCTGATACTCCATTGGCTCGATCAGGGGAACGTCGCCGGGCATGACCGGCCATCCGGGGCGACGCCGCCCGCGATGGATCGGTCACGGCGCTTCATCTTCATCTTCATCATCGATATCGTCGCCCATGCCCTCAAGTTCCATGGCGGCGAAATAGGCGTCGGCGTCGATTTCGTCCTCGGGGTCGAGCGAACCGTCGGGGTGATGGGGGTCCTGGGGATCGGCCAGGGCGGACGACGTGGCCGGAGATCGGCGAGTGGACTTCTTGCCGCCGGGCGCCTTGGCCGAGGTCTTGCTCCCAGACCTGGTCGCCGGTTTCCCGTGAGACGTGCCGGGGGCGCGGCCTTCGGACTCCCGGCCGTCGGCAGCCCCGCCTTCATCCCCTTGCGCCCCGGGCTGGTCGAATTCGCCGAAGTACTCCTCGGCGGTGGACTTGGGCGAACGGCCTTGCGGGTCGGCCTTCCTGGCGCGGACCCCGGCGGCGGCGATGGGGCCGTCACCCGCGCCGACCCGCGCGGAGCGAGGACGGACATTCAACTTGATCGGGACTTCGGGGAAGGGGAGTTCCTCGCGGAAGCGGTTGAGCAGGAACCGCTGGTAGTTGGGGGTAAAGAGTTCGATCTTGTTGACGACCAGCGAGATGGTGGGCGGGTTGGTCGAGGTCTGGGCGACGTAGTAGACCCTGGCCTGCGACCCGACCTTGTCGGTCGGCCCGCTGGTCTCCATGATGCGGGCGATCAGGCGGTTGAGTTTGCCGGTGGTGACCCGCCGGGAGGCCTGCTCGTGGAGGTCGAAGGCCAGGTCGATCGTCTCCCGGACGTTGAGGCCCGACGCCCCGGACATGAACGCGATCGGCGCGAACCACAGGCCCTTGAGTTCCTTGCGCATGTACTCTTCGTAGCGTTCGGTCGTCACCTTCTTGCCGTCGGGGCCGCGCTTGCCCGCCGCCAGGTCCCACTTGTTCACCACGATGATCGTCGGCTTGCTGGCTTTCTGGGCGAGCATGGCCACCTGCTGGTCAACCTGGCTGACGGCGACGGTCGCGTCGATGAGGAGCATCACGACGTCGGCCCGCTCGACGGACAGTTGCAGCCGGTCGAAGGCGTACCACTCGACCTGGTTGGCAAAACTCCGCTTGCGCCGAAGCCCGGCGGTATCGATCGCGACCAGGACGCGTCCGTCGTGCTCGATCCGGACATCCACCGAGTCACGAGTCGTCCCGGCGATCTCGCTGACGATCATGCGCGGCTCGCCCGCCAGCGTGTTGACCAGCGTGCTCTTGCCCGCGTTGCGCTTGCCGATGATCGCGAGTTTCAACTCCGGGATGGCGTCCTTGGGGTCGGGGGCGTGGCCGTGATCCCCGCCGAGGGAGGCGGCCTTGCGACGCAGCCCGTCGAGGACCTCGTACAGGTGCTCCACAAACTCGCGGCGCCTGTAGTTGTTCTTCGCCGAGACGATCCACGGCTCTCCGAAGCCAAGCGCCGAGGCCTCCATCGCGTGAGGCTCCCACCGCTGGCTGTCGGTCTTGGTGGCGACCACCTGGATCGGCGGGGCGCTCCCGACGGTTGCTTCTCCGCGGACCCGCGCGGGCTTTTTCCCCGACGGCTTGCTCCCGGCCTTCTTCCGGTCTCCGGCGCTCGCGGCCTTGCCGGACTTCCCGAGCGTGCGCTCGCGCAAGCGCCGCGCGATGTCCTCGTCAAGAGCGGTCACGCCGGCCTGGGCATCGACGGCAAAGAGCACCAGGTCCGCCCCCCCGGTCGCCTGAGCAATCTGGTTCTCGATGTCCCCGGCGAGCGTCGAGAGATCCGCTCCCACATCGTCGTACCGCTCGCCCTCGGCGACGTACGCCCCGAAGCCGCCGGTGTCCACGACCTCCGCGATGATGGGGCGTGCCTTCCCGTCGGGGGGATCGAGGTGGACAATCGCGGTCACGCGGTCGCGCGTCACTCCCGGCGCGGGGTCCACGATCGAGACCTTCGATCGGGCCAGCATGTTCATAAGAGAGGACTTGCCCACGTTGGGCCGTCCGACAATGGCGATGCGGGGGATAGGCACGGACGATGATAGACCCGCCGTTCGGTCTCTATTTGCATGGCCTCGGGTGGAGAATCGCGACACCCATCCTCCCGCGCGGTATTTTGCGCGCGCGGACTTGATGCCCCCGGGCGGGCGCCGTCTACCTGGGTGGATACGGCGCTTCGGGCATGTCAACACTCACCCTCTCATGTTCACTCCATGCGTGCGTCGGAAGCCCCATGATCGACTCGGCGGATTCTCGACCCGGGGGGCCACCCCCACACGAGCCTGCCCTTGCCGCGGCGACGCGGGAGGAGCACTGGCAGGCGATCTCCCGGCGACTGCATCGCTACGCCCTGGCGTTGTGCGGGGAGTCAAACGAGGCGGAGGATCTCGCGCAGCAGACGATCGCCACGCTCCTGCACCGGGCGCCGGACCTCGCGGACCATGCCGGATACGCACGTCGCACGCTGACGCGCCTGTGGATCGACCGGCAGAGGACCTTCCGCCGGCGATTCGCTCGCATGATGAACGCGGCGGTCGAGTCGATCACGCCCGGTCCGCCGGCCGGACACGCCCTTGAACTCGCCGAGAGACTCGATCGCACGCGGAGGGCGATCGCCTCGCTCCCGCCGCGACAGAGGGCGGCGATCACGCTGCGGCTGGTCGAAGGCCTGGACTACCCGGCCATCGCCGACGCCATCGGCTGCGAAGTCGCCTCGGTTCGATCCAACCTGCACCTGGCCCGGGCATCACTCCGACGGCTGGTTGAGCCCGACGACCCGGCGAACACGCCATCATCAACCCGGACCTCGCCATGAACGATGACCAGCAACAACCTCAGGCACAAGGCTCGATCCGACGGGCATGGACACGCGAGGACCTCGAAAGGCTCCGCGATGGCGACCTCGACCGCGACCAGGCCCACCGGCTCGCCGAGGCTCTCCGCTCCTCCCCGGACCTGGACCGACTCGATCGGAGCGTCCGGAGAACGGATGACTTGATACGCGAGGCACTCCTGGCCCCGCCGGGTCGCGCGGCAAGGACGGCCCGGGCATCCCGAATCGGGTGGTTTGCCGCGGGCCTGGCCGCCGCCGCGCTGGCGCTGGCAACGCTGGCCATGATCTACCCACGGCGGTCCGCGCCGATCACCTCTCCGCCGACGGACGGCGCGTCGGGAGGCCTTGCCGTGGCCGCGACACCGGAACGCCCTGATGCCATCATCTCCGAGCCGTTGCAGGGCATCTCCGAGCCGTTGCAGGGCATCTCCGAGCCGTCGCAGGACATCTCCGAGCCATCCCGGGGCATCCGGGTCGTCTTTTCCATACCGCTGCCGGAAGACCGCGCGACGAGCCGTGATGCGTCGCGCCGCCGACCGTCCTTCGCCGCCGCGTCCGGGCGGACGACCCATCCGGCCCTGACAGACTCGCGGGATTCCCCCCACCGTGTCAGGGGTTTTCTCGACTCGGTCGAGCGTGGCGATTTCGAGTCCGCGGTGATCGCCGCCCGAGCCGCCGATCCGGCGATGCGAGACGCGATGTTCTCTCATCTCGGACGCGTGACGCTCTCGACCTCCGCCGCCCGGCGCGTCATGGACGGCCTGCCCTCCGACCTGGCGGTTGAACTCTGCGGGTCGTGGCTTCGGGATGGAACCCAGCGCCCCGTGGCGATGCGTCACCTGGACCGGTTGGCGTCGTCCGACCCCGCCGCTCGCGATCACATCCGCGGCGTGCTGATGCAACTCCTGGCGGCCAAGCCGGACCTTCGGCCGTGGATGTCGAGTTACACGAACTGGCTCTTCGCCGACCGCGAACCATCGCGCCGCGACGACCGCGGGGCGTTGATTCACCCGCCCCATCCGGGTCTTGCCATGACCCAGGCGCCGCGCGCCGCGGTCCCATCGCAGCCACGCGGGCACGCCTGATCCTCGCCCGCCGAACCATGCGCCCACCACATCACCACCGAATCCAGCCTGAAAGGAGCCTTGCCATGAACCTGACGCTCTCGCTGATACTCGCCGCCGGGACAATCGTCGCCCCCACCGGGTCCTTCGCCGGTGATGCCCAGTCTGCCAACCGGAAAGCAGCCCCGGACGCCGCGACCTCCGGGGCGGTCATTCCGAGCGCTGCCCGCGAGGCGCCGGCGCCCGCGGATACCGACTCCGACATCATCATGAAGATGATCGACCTGCGGGACCTGTCCGCGGTGATGTCCACGGCAAGCCGGGCACGTCCGATCGCCGCGCCCGAGTCGGAAGCCGCGTCGGGATCGGAGAGCAGCCCGTTCCGCGATGTCCCGAAGTTTTCCTCGCCGGCGGATCCCGTGCTTGACCTGGCCGACCGCCTCTGCGACGCGCTGGGGGCGCAGATCACCGTGTACTCAAAGGGAATCATGGTGGTTTCCGGCGAGGCGGCCGCGATCACCCGGCTTGAGCAACTCCTCGAGGAGGCCTGGTCGGTCCACTCCGACCGCTACGACATCGACCTGGTGATCGCCGTGTTCCCATCCGACCAGGTCCCGGCGCTTGGGTCGGTGCTGTCCGGGGGATCCACGCTGGCTCGCCAGCGTCGCGGCGTCGTCAGCCGAACCCCGACCGACATCTCCATGACCGAAACCATGCGCTACGTGGGCGGGTGGACACCCATCGTCAGCGACAACGCCGTCGGGTACCAGCCGATCGTCTCATCCATCGCGCACGGGCTCGACGGGGACATCACGGTCTCCCCAAACGGCGCGCCCGCGGGCGGCCCGGCGACATTCACCATCACGCTCACCGGGACGCTGTCCCGAGCCGCGATCAACCCGCGGACGATCGAGGTTTCCGCCCCGGGCGGCTCCTCGACACTGCCGCTGGACAATTTCGTGGTTCGCTCGCGGTCGATCGGCACGCGCGGCCTCGCGGGACATGAGCCGACCGTCCTGGCGGCCCTGCCGGGATTTGAAGATGGCCAGACGATCGTCCTGGCCGCGGGTGTGCTCCGCGCGCGTGCTGGTCGCTAACATTATAATTGACAAGACTTTGCAGATCTGAACGACCCGCTTCCCGCGCCGCGCGAAAGGGCTTGAATCCTCCGCCATCGATCAGCCGTTTGCGCCAGATTCCCTTGCAGGAACGGACATTGACTGGTATCGTGCGGATGGCATCAGCGCCGCCGATCGGTCGGCGGCGATTCATCGTGTGGGTTTGACTGTTCCAGCAGGCACATTCGCCCTGCATCAATCCCTGAAAACCCCGCCCTCGCGGCGGGTGTTTTTCGTTGAGCAGAGTTGATGCGTGTTCATGTCTTTTGCCGTGTGCATGCGACAATCCTGCACATGATCCGGTTATTCGACGCTCGGTACTTGTGGCTGGGGGTGGTGAACTCGGGGGAGAAAGAGGATGGAAGCGATGATGCAGGCAATGACGGTGGCTGGCCGCTCGGCTCGCCTGGTTTTCTGTGCGTTGGCCATCGGCCTGGCCGCGGCGGCGTCGATCGGGCAGGTGGTCGCTCGCGACCCACCCCCGACGCCGGGACCCGTGCCCGCGCCGCGTCCGCACACGGTTCCCGCCGGGATGGAGTTCGACATCGCCTCGCCGAACTTCATCATTCCCGACGAGGGGATATGCCGGGATCCCGAGAAGGCCGCCCGCAAGCAGTGGCGTCCCATGCGGATCGACCACCGGCCGACCGACATCCCCGTGTTCACGCCCGATCCCGACGCGTGGCTCGCCCCCGTGGTTGAAGACACGGCCAACGACTACCAGCGTGCGCGGCCGCTGTTCCAGAACTTTGACTCGATGGGGTTCAACGACCTGAACCCGCCCGACCCGGACCTGGCGACCAACGGCGTTCACATCGTCGCCGTGACCAACGACGACTTTGCGGTGTACGACACCTGCGGGAATCTACTCTACTCGATCGACATCGAGGACTACCTCGGCACCGACGCGGCGTACCTGCTCTTTGACCCCAAGATCATCTACGACCCCTGGAACGGCCGGTGGGTGATGATGTGGCACAAGAAGCGTGACGCGACCAAGGAATCCACCATGATCATCATGGTGACCTCGGGCGCGACGCCCTTTGGCCTGACCGGCGCCGGGGCCTACTGGTACGAATTCAACATGCGTCAGGACATCGGCACCGCCGACGAGAGTTGGGCGGACTACTACGACCTGGGGTTCAGCAACACGGCGATCACGTTCTCGGGAAACCAGTTCCGCTGGACCGGGGGTTTCCGCTGGGCACGGGCCCGCTTCGTGGATAAAACGCAGATCTACTCGGCTTCCACGGCGACCTTCTACAGTTTCACGCTCACGACCAACCCCGACGGGAGCACGGCCTCCACGCCCCGCGCCGCCAAGATGCAATCCAGTTGGTCCGAGAGCGGCGCGAACATCGACGGGATCTTCATCAGTTCCCGCGGCGGGGGAGGCAGCCGGCTTACGATCCGCAAACTCACCAACGCCTTTAGCAGCGCTGCGCTCTCGGCCACCGACATCAACGTCGGGGCGTACACCTCGCCCCCCAACGCCGTCCAGCCCAACGGCCTCACGCTCGACACGATCGACTGCCGCCTGATGGTCGCCGTCGTGACCAACGACACGCTCGGGACCAACGGGATCGAACTCTTCACGGGCCTGACGACCGGGTTCAACAACGGGACCGAGGCCCGGTGCCACCTCTTCAAACTCAACCCCGTCGGCAACACGCTCAAGTGGGAGAGCCAGTTCGGGGCCACCGGGAACTACTACTGGTTCCCCTCGGCCGCGGCGGACTACAGCGGCAGTTGCTTCTGGGTCTTCTCACGAACGGCCAACACCGCGGGGAACGAGCCCCAGGCCCGCTACGTCGATTTCAACAAGGGGACCTTCAGTTCGTCGTCCTCGCTCCTGCGCGTCGGCGACGGCAATTACAACGGCTTCCGATGGGGCGACTACCTCGGCGGTCAACTCGACTGGGTTGACTATGGAAACAACTTCTCGATCCCCGGCAGGCCCGCCAAGGTCTGGCTGATCGGCCAGTACGGACGGCCGAACACGTGGCGCACGCACATCGGCGGCTCCAGCGTCTTCACGCAGGGCTCCATCGCCAACGTGACCCCCATCACCACGTGGAGCATCTCCGGGGTCCGCGGGGCGTTCACGGGCACCACCAACCGCGTCTACTCCATCACCCTCACCGGCGAGACGGGGATCCGCTACACGATCTCGGGGCTTCCATCGTGGCTCACGGCGTCGTCCACGTCGGGTCTGCTCGGCCCGGGCGGGGCGACGGTCACGCTCACGCTGAGCAACACGATCGCCAACACGCTGGCGGCGGGCAATTACTCGGCCACGATCAACTTCGGCAACTGCTTCAACGGCGGGTCCACGATCCAGCGCCTCGTGAACCTGGCGGTCCTGGCGCCGGACCTGAGCGTCAACTTCGTTGACGCGGCCGCGGGCACCTACCGACCCGGGGACCTTGTCTCGACGCAGATCCGGGTGGACAACCTCGGAACCTCGGCGAGCGGGGCGTACACCGTCGATTTCTACGCCTCGATCAATACCCTCATCACGACGGCCGACCTGTACATGGGCTCGCGGTCGTACGCGACCCTCGCGGCGGGCGCGAGCAGGACCACGACCCACTTCCTTGACGCCCCGTGCATCGTCACGGAGCGGCAGTACTACATCGGGGCGATCATCAACGCGACCAACGACAGCAACGCGTCGAACAACACCGGATACGACCCTTCGACGGTTCGCATCGAGTTCTGCCCGACCGACGTGGACAAGTCCTGCTTTGTCGATACCGACGACTTCACCCAGTTCATCATCTGGTTTGAAGCGGGCGTCGATGAGGCGGACTTTGACAAGTCCGGCTTTGTCGACACCGACGACTTCACCGCCTTTGTCCTGGCCTTCCAGGACGGGTGCTGAGTCCGGGTTCGAGTTTGGTTGACACACTCCGCGGGCCCGGCGCGACGGCGTCGGGCCCGTTTTCATTTCATCGCGGGGCCTTGCCCGAGGCGGCGCGGAGGGTCACAGCAGGCCCAGGCGCGCCAGGTCTCGCACCGGCTCGTCGATCGAGCAACTGCCAAACGACAGCGCGAACCCCTCCCTTGCCCGTGCCACCGCGGTCGTGTCGGCCAGGAACTCACGCCATCCGAGGACCTCTTCGGCAAACCGGAACTCCGCCGGGTCCTCTTCCGAGAGGATCATCCGCGTCAAACTCTGGTCCGGCCGGATCGACCTGGCGAGCGCCGCCGCGACAAAGAGGTTGAGGAACCCGTGCATCACGCACGACGCGGACCCCGGCTCGTACGTCAGCGGGTGGCTGGCGCGGATCGGGTGGTGAAGCCCGGCCGTCGCCTTGAACGGGACGTCGGCCGCGGCGCACGCGTGCATGAACTCGCTTACCTCTTCCGCGGTGGGGAAGGCGTTGCCCACCACGCCACCGGTCCGGATCTTGGCCCCCGCCGTGTTCCCCGACAGGGCGGTGACAAAGCCGCGGCAGTCCGTCGTGACCGGGAACTCGAAGAACGGGAACACCTCCTCGGGAAGCGCCTCGATCACCGCGTCGACCTGGTGAACGTCGTTCACCCGAGTCTCGACCATGTCCGCCACCGCCAGCCCCGCATCCTCCGTCGAATGCCGCCGGTTGAACGCCTCCATGCGGGCCAGGTCCGCCTCCAGTCGCCCGGAAGAACCCGCGTCGATCAGCACGCTCAGGCCCCAGGGCTCGCCCGCGTCCACGCGCTCCCGGTACCCGCTGGTCGCGTACGTGCCGGGCATCAGCGCCGAGGCGCACGCCGAAAACTCCTCCAGTTGATCCGCCGGGCACACAAACCGACCCAGCATCCAGGCGTGCTCTCCGGACCTGGCCCTGGCGTACGTCTCGACCGCCGCCGTCATCGACAGCGACGCGGGCGGGAAGAGCCCCGCGTAATCCACGATGTTCGAAAGCAGAGTCCGGATCGAACGTGTCATGACGCTCCTCTGGCCCCCGCCGGCTCGCCCGCCCTCACTTGCTGAGCGTAGCCACCAGCCGCCATACATCGTGCGGGCCGAGCGATCGCCCCGTCTTCTCGTTGAACCGCCACACCAGACGGTCGAACGGATCACTGTACGGCAACTGGTCGCGGTGCCCGAGGCTCCCCACCGCCTCCTCGACCAGGTCCACCAGCAGCGCTTCATCCTCCGAAGTCACGGCCGGTTTCACCGTCCCCGACCTCCCCAGTCGCGGCAGACGCCCCGACTTGCGGATGGTGTGCAGCCGGTGCAGAACCTCGCGATCCGTCATCGCCGACCCGCCCGCGCGCACCGACATCGCAATCGAGTCAAACTCCCGGGTGTACGGCAGGTCGTCGAGCGTCCTGCCCGCCGATCGGTACGCCTCGCACAGCACCCGTTCGAAGGCCACCGGCGCATCCACCCCCGCGTCGCCCGCGGCGGGCGGACAATCGCTCTCCCGGGGAGCGACCGACCCCGGCGCGGTGAACAGCGGTAAATCGGCCCCCCGGCGCGTCGCGGACGCCCTGCGCGCCAGCATCCCTTCGGCCGGTTCCGCAAGTCGATCACCCGATTCGAGCACCCCCTCGAACGCCGCCGCCGACTCGGCCACCGAGCGCGAAGGGTCAAGGAACAACTCCACCACCTTGTCGAAGATCGCGTGCCGACGGGCGTTGCGTATCCCACCGTCAAAGTGGCCGTAGGGCGTCACGAATCGCCACTTGGCGACCGGGTCGGTCCCGATCGCGTTGTAGACCGCGGCGGCGCTGGGCGCCGGCACGACATCGTCCCGCTCGGCGAGTTTGCACAGGGTCGGCGCTCGCACCTCCGCCGCGTGTACCACCGCGTCGGCAATGCCGATCGCCGCCCTGAATCGCTCGGGCGACGACCGGTGGCCAAGCCACAAGGACCCGATATGAAAGCCCGCGCCCGAGGCGCCCGCTTCTCGCGGGGCACCGCCCCCGCGGCCGAGTCTCCACGCCCAGTCTCCCAGACTCGGCAGCCCGATGGCCACGCGATCAACCCGGGCCAGTCGCTTCCCGCGGGCCGCCGCCATCACCGCCAGGCCACCGCCCAGGGATTCGCCGTGCAGGAACACCGGGCACTGGCTCCCGTACCGCCGACTCATCGCGCGGGCCGCGTTCACCACGTCCGCGACCGCGAGCGGGACGACCCACGCCGCCACCTGCACCGAGGGCGGCGCATCCTCCGACGCGATGAGCGATTCAAGCCCGTGGCACACCCAGCCCTCCGGGTTGTCGGTCAGCAGGCCGCATCCGGCCGTCGAGCCGGGGAACCCTCGCACCCGGATCGCCAGCGTCGCAAGCCCCCGCTCCGCCAGGCCCTCCCACCGCTCTGGCTCGCCCGCGAGCGGGCCGACCCGTTCGTACCCGTGCAGCGCGACCAGCACGGCCCGCACCGGGGTCCCCGGGGCCGGCTCGACCAGGATCCCTCCGATCGCCGCGTGCCCGAGGCTTTCGAACCGATGCGTCGCCGTGGGATCCGTCGGGTCGGCGCCCGAGTCTTCGATCTCGCGCAGCGCGGGGGACCACGCCGATACCGCTTTCTCCCACGCCGCCCAGAACGCCGCGTGACGCCACGAGGCGAACCGGCTCCCCACGTGGGCGAGCGTCGCGAGCGGTGAATACCCGAAATCGTCAGGGATCTGCATCGCCCTCATCCGCGTTCAACGGCTCCGTGGCCGGTCATTCACGCCATTCACGATCCAGGGGCGACCCGCTCCATCGGGCGATCCACACCTGGCTGCTCGAACGTTCCTCGCCCTCGACCGTGGGTCCTCGCTGGCTGGTCCACATCATCAGCGACCCGTCGTGACTGAACACCGGAAGCACATCGGCGCCCGCGGCGTGGGTGAGGCGCCGTCGCCGCAGGTCCGAGGCCCGGCCCCGGGCCAGGAGGTCGCGGTCGATCTCAACCGCGAAGACCTCGTAATTCGTGTGCCCGACTTCGCTGGTCCCGTACACCAGGTACCGCCCCGACGGGTGCCAGTACGGCGCCCAGTTGACCGCCTTGTTGTCCGTGACCTGGTACTCACGCTCGATCCCGACCGGGATCGGGACGCCGTCCGGGCCCTTCTCGAATCGCAGGTCCGCGATGAAGATCTGCAGCAGGTCGTTTCCCGCGCGGTCGCTGCGGTAGCAGATCGAACGGCCATCGGGGGAGAAGAACGGCCCCCCGTCGTACCCGGGCGCCTCGACGATCGTGTGGTGCCGGCCCGTGCGGGTATCGAAAATGAAAATGTCCGCGTCGGCCCGTCCGCCTGGCGACGTCTTCGCCGGGTCCACGTTGGCGTACAGGATGAACCGGCCGGACGCGTCGTAGGAGCATTCCGCGTCGTAACCCTCGCGCGAAAAAACCGGAGAGGCGAGATAGTCCGTCCCGCACATCGCCCGCGTCGCGGCGTCGAACGTCAGCACCATCGGCCGGACGACCTGCGTCACGATCTCCATCTCCGCGGGGAACGCCCATCGGTAGCGGTTGGTCCCGACCTGGAAGCCGGCACGCTCGTCGCCCGCCGGCTCGCCGATCGTGGACGCGTAGAGGATCCGGCCCGGCTCGGTCGGGTGAAACCACCCGCAGGTGTTGGCCGACCGCGGCGGGCTGACTTCGAACGGCTCGTCCGTGCCGACGATCCGACCCGAGCCGTCGCGGACCAGACGGGCCACGTACATGGCGTAGAACGGGGATGGGTCCTGCCCGGCATCGGCGGGAACCGGGACCGCCTGAAAGATGATCCACGACGCGTCCGCGTTGAAATACGATTCCCCCGCCCGAACAAACCGCTGGCGAGAAGTAACCTGGACGTGATCGGTCAACAGGGGGGCCTCGGTCGCGACCCATTCAGGCGGCTGGGAGACCTGGAAACCGGCACGAACCACGCCTGTTCGGGGCGTGGTCGTCTCGCCCACGCCGTATTGTTCCTCGCACGCCGATTCCGTTCGGCCGTGTCCGCAGGACGCCAGGATCCCCGCGGCAAGGGCCAGGCCAATGGAACAGCCGACGACCTCGCCGCGGGCGCGAGTGAACACTGGTGTCTTCATGCGACGATTGTTGGCCCGTCGGCCACGCCTCGCATGCGGGGAATATCGGGCCGTGGAAATGCCCTCGCTCCATAATTCCGCAACCGGATCGCGCCGCCCGTGTAGACTGAATGCCAATTCGCATGGAACGCCGCGAAGAACAACGGCTCATCGCCAGGGCGGCACGCGGGAACCGGGAGGCCGTGGCGACACTCGTGCGCGCGCACCAGGGATCGTTGTTCCTCTTCGTTCTCCGCATGACCGGGAAGCCCGAACTTGCCGAGGATGTCGTCCAGGAAGCGTTCGTGCGTGTCATCACCAACATCCACCGCTTCGATTCCCGGTTCCGCTTCTCGACCTGGCTGTTCACGATTGCCCGTCGCCTGTTTCTCAACACCGTCCAGAAATCGTCCCCCGGCTTCGATACCGACACCATCGAGCGCGGCATCGCTCGAACCCGCTCTCCCGCCGACGAGGTCGCCGCTCGCGAACAGGCCGCCGGAGACTCTCACGCGATCAATCTCGCTCTTTCGTTCCTCTCCGATGAGCAGCGGGAGGTCGTCCTGCTGTTCCACCAGCACGACTGGCCGATCCGCGCGATCGCCGACCACCTGCACCTTCCCGAGGGCACCATCAAGAGCCACCTCCACCGCGGCCGGCGTGCCCTGCGGGATGCCCTTGTCGCGCAGGGCCGCACGACCGAGGCCGGCGCAGCCGGCCGCCCGGCGTGTCATCCGACGGCCACCGTCCAGCGCCTCGCGGAACTGCCGGACCGCGGCGCCCACCACCCGCGCGAGCACGCTTCCATTCGTACACACACGGAGACCTCGCCATGACCCTCGACGACCGCGATTCCACGCGGGGGCGTCCATCCCCGAGCGGTCCATTCAACCTCGAACTCGGCACCGACACCCTGCTGGATGATGAATTCGCCTCCGGTCCCGCCGAACGCCTCTCGGACCAGCACCGAGCCGCCCTCCGGCAGCGGGTCGAATCCTCCACCGCCGCACGCGAGGACCTGGAATCGCTCCGCAACACGGTCCGCACGCTCCGTTCCACCGGCCATCCATGCCCGGACCTTACCCCGAGGGTTACCGCCTCGCTCGCGGAGTTTCTCGACGGCCCGGACCCGTTCATCCATCCCAAATCCAGGGGCTGGGTGCTGCCGACCTTGATCGCGGCCTCGCTCACCCTGGTCACATCCACCCTCCTGCTGGTCGTTCTTCCCGCGGCGAATCCGCCCGAGTCGAGAGGCGCGACGGACTACACCCACGGATCCGGCGGGGAGTACACCGCCGAGCCCGGGCCGCTCCCGCGTGCCTCGCGCGGCGCCGATCGCCCGCGGAATGAAGGCCGCCCCCTGCAACTGGGACCGACGGACACCCACGACTTCGCCCGGCGCTGGGAGACCGACCTCCCCGGCCACGTCGGCTCGGCCCCGTCCATCCCCAGAGAGGTCGAGCCCGTGATCGCCGGCACGGAATCAGCAGCCGGCCGCTCCACCGGCATTTCCCCGTTGCTGGCGAACGGACCCCGTGAGAATCCGCCCATCGGGCGGCTCATCTCGGTCCGCCTGGGACCCGCCTGGTCGCTCTGGTGGGTCGGAGAAGACCGCGCGTCCGCCGGGTCTACCCCGGCGGACCCCATGGGCATTCTCAGCACGCTCTCCGAGCCTGAGAACTCGTCGAAGAAGGGCACGGGTCCCGCCCCTGGGGGTGCTTCCCCGAAGTGATCCGCCCACCCGGATCGACTCAGCGAGGGTCCAGTTTGGGGGGGATCGGTCGGCCACCCGGGGCGCTGCCCCCCGATTTCTCGATGAACTCCCCCAGGCGATCCGGATTCGCACGGCGTTCTTCCTGCTCGCGTTTGACCTGTTCCTCGAATTGCACGCGCTGCTCGGCGTATCGATCAAGGATCTCGGTCGGGATCTCGACATACGCCGAGGCGGCGTCGGGTGGCATCACGAACCACGACCGCAGCAGCCGCTGCACCGCACGGCCCAGCGCCTGCGATTCCCGCTCGACAAAGAACCCAACGTGTACCGCCCTTGAACCCTCCGGGAGGGACGAATCGCGCTGGATCTCCGCGACCGGCCTCCATCGCTCATCGGCCTTGACCAGCATCGGCTGATCGAGAATCCCGGCCATCAGTTCTTCCCGTGAGTAGTGGTCCGCGGCGGGGCGGAGCAGTTCGGGGTAGTAGCGGTTGCAGAGCATCCCCCTCATCGAACGCGCCTGCGCGGCCGCCTCGGAGGCGATCCGCTCCCGGACCGCCTCCGGCACCGCCTGGTACAGGGCATCGACCAGCGGGGGCATCTGGTCCACGATCAGGTCGATCGCCTCGTCGGCAAGGCGCTCATGCCCCGGGGTCGGGGCGGGCATGTTCACCGCGTTGCGTGTGGCCCACTCGAACGTGTCGATGGCGAGCCGGAATGTGCCCGGGTCGGCGTCGGCCTGCCGCCAGAGTCGGTCGGCTCCGTAGGCGCGAAGATTCTCCGCCAGGCGAGCCTGCTCGTCCTGGGTCATCGCCGGGGCGGGCCCGACCGTCCGGTCGATGGCGGCATGGATCGCCCTGGCCCGTGGGGGCGTGATCTCCTCCCGGGCCGACACCACCGATTTGAGCGCCTCCGCGGCCCGTGTATCCGCCGACGCGACCGCCGCGCCACAAGCGACCAGCACCGCCGCGAACAGGTTGATTCGTGCGTTCATCGTGCATCCTCCATGGCAAAGGCCGGGGCCGCGCCCACGGTCAGAACATGCTCAAAGACCCTCTCGGTAAGACGCGCGGACTGGTCCGCGTACGGGTACTGGGATCCGGGCCTGAGTTCTCCGGCCGTCCAGGCACGGCGCAGTTCGACCCCCAGCGACAAGGCCCACGGGGCGTAGGCGGATCCCTCTCGCCGCGAGAGAGCATCAAGGGCCACCGCCGCAAGACCGATTCGATACTGCGACACCAGGCGCAGCGCGTGCTCGGCAAGGTCCTCGCTCGGGCACCCCGCGTACGCGTCGGAGAGCGGGCCGGCGACCACCCGATCGGCCCAGGGTCCGTCGATCGCGTCCATCGCCACCTGGGCCATCGACTCGACGTTGTACACGAAGAAGCGGGGATCAACCCCGTCATCCTCCAGCAGGCGCCGGTACTCGTCGAGCCACATGGACATCACCCCGATGTTCCTTCCGTACGACGCCGCGTAGATATTGTACTTGAGCCGGGCACGCGCCAGGTGACCCCGAGACGAGCGGACTTCATCGACCGTGTACGCCCGCGTCCTGGCCCCGGCCACCCGCCGGTCGATCGCCACGTAGATCCCGTTCAGGCGGCCCAGAGCCTCCCGGACAAGCACCCCGTCTCGCTCGTCGGACGAAGCGGCGTCGCTCGCCTCCGCCGTGTCGATCGACGCCTCGAACAAGCCCACGCCGCCGGACAAGACCGTGACTCCCGCCGGGGACCAGCGCCCGTTCACCCGCTCGACCTCGATCGAGACTTCCCGGCCTCCGGAGAGGTGCTCGACCTCCATCGCCGGAACATACGTCTCGGTGAGCACGCGCCCGTCGGGATAGTCACGCCGGATCTGGAACGGGATCGGTGACTCGTGGTGGAGGCGGGTCGGGCGCTGATTGATCGAGACGATCGCGCGATCGTCGGAGATCGACCCGACCGACACCTCTCGCACCGGGCGGCCGTCGAATCGCTCGACGCTCCAGGATCCGGCCGGCGGGTCGTCGCGCCCGACCGACGACGCGCGGCCCGGAACCGACCCCGGTATCAGTTTGTACCGGAGCGTGTCGAAGACCGCGTACGTGAACTCGGGATTGTTGAACACGACGTCGCGCTGCCCGGCCGATTCCTCCGCCAGGAACCTCGCCCCTCCCTGATCCAGGATCTGAAGCCGGGAAGGACTCCAGCGGATGATCAGCCGCTCGGGATGAAGCGGGAACGCCAGGGCACGGTTCGCCAGGTACGGCTCGTAGTACCGCACCGTGACGTCGCCCGATCCGGGAGCAACATCCCCCCGCACCCACAGCATCAACGGGTAATCCTCGCACGACGGGGCCTGCCAGGCCATCCTCGCCGAGAATCGGCGGGCCGCCGTCGCATCACCGAGCCCCCCGCCCCCGTCGTCGGATGGACCCTGGACCCGCCACGGGTCGTACGCCCCGTCGCGGTACTCCTGCGCGGGGAGGGACCACCACTCCCACACCGGCCGGCTCCCCACGTCCTCGAGCGTCAGGATCGTGGCCAGGAACGTGTCAACCGCTTCCTTGGTCTGAAGCAGGCGGGTGCGATCGGCCTTCGCGAAATCACCCATCAGGTTCCCGCGGATCATCTCCGCCTTCTCGTCCACGAACCGATCGACCTGGGCCGCGGACCGCCGGTCATCATCCGGCGGATGGCCCGCCCCCAGGCCAAACAGCCCGGAGATGGCGGTCACGACAACGAGAACCCGGTACGACGATGGCATCTTGCGTGGCATGGGATCCTCCTGATGGAAAGGGCGGGCACGGGCTGTCGCCCGCGACCGCCTGGTTGATGGGAGTGTCAGTTCACGCGGAGCATCGCCTGAGAGGAGGCGCTCCAACTCACCGAGCCGGGGCTTCCCCAAGTGCCCGAGCCCGACGCCGCGACCGAGCCCGCGTGGCTGATCGTGTACGCCGTCGCGGTGCAGTTGTTGTTGTACGTACGACCCTGGGCCACCGAGTACGACGCGGTGCCGGCCTTGCTGCCCGTCCCGGCGATCGACCAACTCGAATGGCCGGAGTACGAGCCGGTCACCGTTGCCTGGTTGTCCGTGACCTGCGCGCCGGCGTTGCCGCTGATGTCCACCTTGCTGGTCCCGCTGTTGTACGCGGCGTCGAGAGAGAGAGAATGCATGTTCATCGTTGCCGAGGCGTTGCCGAGGGAACTGCACGAGGCGCTCCCGCTGGCCGACGCCGCCGCCGTGCAACTCGAATTGGCCCCGCACGTCACGGCCACCGCCTCGGATCCCCCGCCGCTGGCGGCGAGCGAGACGGCCCGGGCGCACACCGGCCCGGTGCCAACCCACCGGTTCGTCCGGCTGTAGTTCCATGAGGCCGAAGACGTGGCGCTCGATGAGAAACTATGGCTGAATATCGACCATGCGCAGACACCG
The DNA here is from genome assembly GCA_019636515.1 of Phycisphaeraceae bacterium. Taxonomy (GTDB): domain Bacteria; phylum Planctomycetota; class Phycisphaerae; order Phycisphaerales; family UBA1924; genus JAEUJB01. The sequence goes on from JAHBXI010000001.1 coordinate 410,400, forward strand.
TCGCCGTGGACCGAAGCCGATCCACTCCCCGCCGCGGGGTTCGCGGATCCATTGTGATACCCCGACCCGTGACCGACTTCCCATCCAAAGCCATTCGTGATCTTGAAATAGCCCGTGCTGTTTCCGTTCACATTCTTGGTGCTGTTGTTCTCCTTGTCCTGCCAACTGCCCGGGCCGCAGCAGATGTTCCGGCAGTCTCTCGCCTGGCCGGGGGGGCAGTCCTGGCACTTGGTCTGCGCCGCCTGCACGGCCCGCTCGTCCGAGGACATCCCCGAGTACGACTCGTAGTCGAAGAACGCGACGCGCCCGGTCGTCATCGCCAGGTACTGGTTGAGCAGCGCGGCATCGCCATCCATGCTCTCGCCGCTCGACGCCGCCGAGATCACGAAGGCAAGGTCCTGCTCGTCGACAAAGCCGTTGCCATCCACGTCGCCGCTGAACGGCGAGCCGCCGACCGCGGCCTTGCCCATCGCCGAAAGCACCAGGTCCACGTCGTCGGCGTCAACCTTGAAGTCAAGGTCCACGTCGCCCTTGGGGTGCAGTCCGCCGGTCGCCACGAACGACACCTGCTTCCCGGCCGCGTCGAACGTGGTGCGAGTGATCACCGGGGCTTCTCCGCCCGAGACGGTGTACGTCACCACGTCGATCCGAACGACCGCGTCCACCACCACGTCCACGCTGATCACGCAGTCGTCGATGGCGATGGACACGAGCCGGTCCCCGACGCCGGCTCGCAACGCCGACCCGGAGAAGATCTCCACGACGCCCGCGTGCGACGAGCCGATCGCCACGTCCCCGACGCCGTCCCCGTCCACGTCACCCACCAACTTGATGAATGAGCCGAACCCGTCGTCGGCCTTGGCCGCGGTCAGCGTGGCCAGCGTCGCCCCCGTCCCCGACGCCACGAAGGAAACCGACGAACGCCCGCTCACCGCCACGATCGGCACGCTCCCGCCCAGCGTCCCCACCCCGGCCACGTTCAACCCGGACAGCGAGCCCGACGCCCCGGTGAACGAGCCCAGCGGAGCCCCGTCAATCCCCGAGTAGAAATACACCGCCCCCGAACCCCCGCCCGCCAGGGGCGCGCCGACGGCAAGGTCCGGGATGCCGTCACCGTTGAGGTCCCCCGCGCTCCCGGCGGAGAAGCCAAAGAGGTCGTTCGACGCGCCGCTGGAGACCGTGTACCCGCCTCCGACCCCGCCGAACCAGACCGCGACCGATCCGATCCCGACGCCCTTGGGGTTGTAGTCCGGCGAACGCACGATCACGTCGGGCTTCGCGCTCCCGTCGCCGTTGAAATCGTACATGCCCGCGGGCCCGGCGCCGGGATCGACGCCCGTGTCCGGCGAGGCTCCGAAATCACCCGGCTGGAGTGCCGACCCGGCCGAGCACGCCAGGCACAACGCCGCGCTTGCCCCTCCCATGGCCACGACGCGGGCGCACCGATTCCATCCACGATTTTCCGTGCGATTCATACCATCCCCTTTCGCGTAATTGCACAACGACTCGGGATCTCGCCGCGAACACCGCGGCGCCCGATGAAACGAAACTAAATAATATATTCTACACCAAAGAGTGCGAATCAGAAAACATACATGATTGCTTGAAACCCCCACGAGCGGAACTTGGCTCGACAAAAACCTATCGGCCCCGATCGTTGCGGGACACCACAAGATATTTGTCGTTCGGACGCCGCCATCCACAACTCCTTGCATTGACGGCACCTACCGGCGCGCGATTTTTGTCAATTCTCGTCGCGGCGGCGGCCGACGGATCGACGCCCTCTCCCTTTCACCGCGTCTCCATCACGGCTCCCCACACGCCCGCCGCGCCGGAGATGGGCCACGGATTCCAAGCATTTGCCCGCTTCTGGCCGATACATCCAACGTCGGTGGATACCGACGGAGTTGTCACAGGCCGGGGCGCTCCCGGGCAGGAGGCCGTACATGCCGACGATTTGCTTCCCGAAAGCATGGTCATGGGTAGTCGCTGGACTTTGTCTCGCCGGTGGCTGTTCGGCCCCCAGGCCCTCCAATGACGCCGCCGGATCGGGTCCTTCCCCTTCCAGCACCACGGATTCCCTTGTCGATTCACCCGGAGCGGGGGCCGCCACCACGAGCCACGCCGGCGGCGAACACCTCCCCGCGGGCGAGGCGCCCAGGCGTGCCGCCCGCGCCGACGGCGATCCAGTCACCGCCGCCGATTCGCACGCCTCCGCATCCGCTCCGCCGCTCGCTCCCGATGCCGCCGGGGGACCTCACCCGAATCCACCCCTCGCGACCGCGCCCTCCCCCGGAACCCCCGGAACCCCCGGAGCCACCGGAGCCACGAGCGCTTCGGTCGCCGAGCGTCGGGCGGTGATCGCCGAAGAACTGCGCTCGCTGATGGCCGATCCGCCCAACCCCGCCGAGGATCCCCTCCGCGCCGCCCTCGCGATCGCCGCGCTGGATGCGATCGTGATGCCACCCTCGGCGGGGAAGGCCTCCCCGGTCCTGGCCTTTCTTTCTCCCGCCGAACGGCGGGTGGCCGAGAGCCTCGCGGCCGCGCTCCGGGGCGTTGACCAGGCCGCCCGCCGTCACGCCGAACCCGCGGAGTTCGCCCGCGTGCTGTCCGATGCGGCCGACGCCATCCACGTCGCCTCATCCCTGCGAATCACCCACGCGGGACTCTGCCGCCGCGTCGAGTCTTTCGGCCGGTACGACCCGTTCCCGACGACGGCGTTTCTCGCGGGGCGCGCGCACAAGGCGATCGTGTACGTCGAACTCGATCGTTTTTCCTCGCGCCCACCCTCCGCCGGTGACGGCCCGGCCGCGCAGGGCATGGCGTGGGTCGTCGAACTCACGCAGGAACTCGAACTCATCCACGACGCCGACGGTCGCCGCCAGTGGTATCGCCCGCCCCAGGCCGTGCTCGACGCCTCCATGACACGCCGGCGGGATTTCTACCTTGTCAACACCATCGACCTTCCGGCGACGCTCACCGTCGGGGCCTACTCCCTCAAGGTGGTCATCAGGGACAAGGCCACCGGCGCCACCGACGAACGGGTGATCCCTTTGCAGGTCATCGCCGACGCCAGCGCCCTGACGGGTAACAGGCCAGGCGCATCGGAACGCTAAGGCCGTGGGATACCGGTCGAGGTTCGCCCTCTTGACGGCGACTGCCATCCGGGCAGCCCGCGGCGGACTTCAGCGGACATGACCCGCCTGCCGGCCCCGTGTGTTGACCTCGCACCGGGCGGCTTGGCGATGCGACACGCTCCGCCGGGGTTGCCGGGGATTTCCCCAAGCGGCATGGCACGTGCTACCCAGAGTTACCGGCCGGGTCATCCGTCCATGACCCGAGGGGCGTATGGTCTTTGGGAGGGTCCGGGCCCGCGACGATGTTCCTGTTCTTGCACGAATGAGGGTTCAGGGCAAATTGCCCATGCTGGAATCGATGGACGGGGTCGAGAAGACCGAAATTGACTCTTCTGCGAACCCCACGGGCACCGACGGGCGAACCATACATGCGGACCTGCACAGGTCCGAGAAATGCGGGAGGCTCTGATGTTTGAACGCTTCACCGATCGCGCGCGCAAGGTCATGGCCCTGGCGAACCAGGAGGCCCAGCGCTTCAACCACGAGTACATAGGCACCGAGCACATCCTGCTTGGCCTGGTGAAGGAAGGATCGGGAGTCGGGGCCAACGTCCTGAAAAACCTCGACGTTGACCTGCGCAAGGTCCGCCTGGAAGTCGAGCGTCTTGTGAAGGCCGGTCCTGAGATGGTCACGATGGGCCGTCTGCCCCAGACCCCCCGCGCCAAGAAGGTGATCGAGTACGCGATCGAAGAGGCCCGGAACCTGAACCACAACTACGTCGGGACCGAGCACCTGCTGCTGGGGCTGCTGCGCGAGCACGACGGGGTCGCCGCCCAGGTCCTGATGAACCTGAACCTGAAACTCGAGGAAGTCCGCGAGGAGGTCCTGAACCTGCTTGGCGCGGGCCAGGGCAACGAGGAGGGCGGCACGGGCGGATCTTCATCCGAGCCGTCCGGCCCGGGCGCGGCGGGCCCGATCGGGTCGAGCGCCGGCCCGGCATCCAAGGGCAAGAGCAAGACCCCGGCGCTGGACAGTTTCGGCCGTGACCTGACCGAACTGGCCAAGGAGTCGCAACTCGACCCGGTCATCGGGCGTCAGAACGAGATCGAGCGTGTCGTGCAGGTGCTGTGCCGCCGGACCAAGAACAACCCGGTCCTGCTGGGGGAGGCGGGCGTCGGCAAGACCGCGATCGTCGAGGGCCTGGCGCAGCGGATCATCAACGGGGAGGTCCCCGAGATCCTTCACGAGAAGCGGCTGGTCGTGCTCGACCTGGCGATGATGGTCGCCGGCACCAAGTACCGCGGGCAGTTCGAGGAGCGCATCAAGGCGGTGATGAACGAGGTCCGCCGCGCCAAGAACGTCGTGCTGTTCATCGACGAACTGCACACGCTGGTCGGCGCGGGCGGCGCCGAGGGAGCGATCGACGCCTCGAACGTGCTCAAGCCGGCCCTGGCGCGCGGCGAGATCCAGTGCATCGGGGCCACCACGTTCGACGAGTACCGCAAGTACATCGAGAAGGACGCGGCCCTGGCACGCCGGTTCCAGGCGATCACCGTTGATCCTCCCAGCAGCGACCAGACCGTCGAGATCATCAAGGGCCTGCGCGACAAGTACGAGCAGCACCACCGGGTGCGCATCACCGACGACGCGATCAAGGCCGCCGTGGACCTCTCCGGCCGCTACATCACCGGCCGCGTCCAGCCCGACAAGTCCATCGACGTCATCGACGAGGCCGGCGCCCGGGTGCGCATCCGCTCCATGACCAAGCCGCCGGACCTGGCCGAGATCGAGGCCGACATCGAGCGCCTGAGCGTCGAGAAGGACGAGGCGGTCAAGGCCGCGGACTACGAGCGGGCCGCGGAACTGCGCGACAAGGCCGAGCAATTCCGCAAGAAAAAGGAAGAGATCCAGAAGCAGTGGCGGGCCAAGGCGCAGGAGATCGACGGCGTGGTCGACGAGGACGTCGTCGCCGAGGTCGTCAGCAAGATGACCGGCGTGCCGCTCAAGCGACTGGAGAAGGAAGAGGCCCAGCGCCTGCTGGACCTGGAGAAGGAACTGCACAAGAAGGTGATCAGCCAGGAGGAGGCCATCAAGGCCATCTCCAAGTCGATCCGCCGTGCCCGCGCGGGTCTCAAGGACCCCAAGCGGCCGATGGGCTCGTTCATCTTCATCGGCCCGTCGGGCGTGGGCAAGACCCTGCTGAGCAAGGCCCTGGCCGAGTTCATGTTCGGGGACGAAGAGGCCCTGGTCCACCTCGACATGTCCGAGTACATGGAGAAGCACAACGTCTCCCGGCTGGTCGGGGCTCCCCCCGGATACGTCGGCTACGAGGAAGGCGGCCAACTCACCGAGAGGATCCGCCGCCGCCCCTACTCGGTCGTCCTGCTCGACGAGGTCGAGAAGGCCCACCCCGACGTCTTCAACATGCTCCTGCAGATCATGGAGGAAGGACGCCTCACCGACTCGTTCGGCCGCAACGTCGATTTCCGCAACACCGTCCTCATCATGACCAGCAACATCGGGGCCGACCTCATCAAGGGAGGCGCCGGCTTCGGGTTCGGAAAACGCACCGAGTCCTCCGACTTTGACAACATCAAGTCCATCCTCATGAAGGAGGTCGAGCGCTTCTTCCGCCCCGAGTTCATCAACCGCCTCGACGACATCATCGTCTTCCGCCCACTCACCAGGGAAGACCTCACCCGCATCGTCGATTACGAGGTGGGCAAGGTCTCCAAGCGGCTGGTCGCCCAGGGCTTTGTCCTCGAACTCGACCAGCCCGCCAAGGACTTCCTGATCGAGAAGGGGTACAACCCCGACTACGGCGCTCGCCCGCTTCGCCGGGCCATCGGTACCTACGTCGAGGACCCGCTCTCGGAGATGCTCCTCACCGGCGACACCAAGCCCGGGTCCACGATCGCCGTGACCCGCCGAAACGACGCCGACGGCAAGGCCGAGGAACACCTGTTCTTCGACTCCAGGACACCGGACGCCTCGCCCGAGTCCTCCGCCACCCCGGGAGGGGGCGCGGCGGCGGGGGGAACCGGGGGAGCCGGGGGAGCCGGAGGAACCGGGGGCGGCAACGGGTCGGGCAACTCCGACGGGGACAAGGCCGTCGGAGCCGGCGCGGGATCGACCTGACGAAGTTCACCCGGAGCACGAACCGAGTGGACCGGGCACGCTCGCCGACGGGCTTGACATGCCCGCGCCGTCGCCGATCCCCTCTGCCACCTCGGGAATGAACCCAAGCGCGGGGCCGGGCCGGGCCGGGTTTACTCGTACTTGCCGCTGCGAAGCCCGGATTGCTATCCTTGCGAAAGATCCGAGGTTCGCATGGGACAGAGTGTTCGCGTGCGGGTTCGACTCGGCATACGGGAGCGGCGCATTTCTCGGAACACACGACTTGTCGCGGAATCTCGCCGATACCTGGTAACCACGGTTGCGCAGGCCCGAACGATCGTTTCCACATGGCTCCAGGCCATAGGTCTCCACAATGCGGTCCAGATTGGCCTCCCCGAGATCGATGATCGACACCACATCTGGCGGGTTGGCCTGCGAAGCGGAAGGAGGACCACCATTGGCGAGGTGGTGATAGACGCGTACACGACCGAAGTTCTCGCCGATAAGACGACCAAGCCGGACCTGCTTGAGACCCGCCTCCTTCAGAAGCCCGAGCCGGGAGCCGCACCGCTTCCACGCACTCCCGCGCCCTATTCGGTTTCCAAACTCCGCAACACCATTGGCCAAGGCGACTGCACGGACCTGATCGATCAGATGCCCACCGGATCCGTCGACCTGATTTTCACCTCGCCTCCCTATTTCAACGCCCGTCCTGAGTACAGCGAATACGAGGTATACGAGCAGTATCTTCTCAAAATGCGGGGGGTCATCCGCCGGTGCTCCAGAGTGCTCTCCGAAGGTCGCTTCTTTGTAATGAATTCGTCCCCGGTACTTCTCCGACGGTCAAGTCGCAACGAAGCGTCGCGGCGCCTCGCTGTCCCGTTCGACCTTCATCGCGTCTTCATCGAGGAAGGCTTCGATTTTATCGACGACATCGTCTGGGTGAAACCGGAGGGCGCGGGCTGGGCCACGGGCCGGGGACGCCGGTTCGCCGCCGATCGCAATCCGTTGCAGTACAAGGCCGTTCCCGTCACCGAGTACGTCATGGTGTACCGGAAGCGCACCGATCGCCTGATCGATTGGCATATACGCAATCACCCCGACCCTCAATTGGTTCTTGACTCAAAAATCCCCGACGGATACGAAAAGACGAATGTGTGGCGCATACAACCATCCACCAGATCAGAGCATCCCGCGCCGTTCCCGATTGCCCTAGCGGAGCGTGTAATTAAATATTACTCTTTCAAGGGAGATGTTGTTCTCGATCCGTTCGCCGGATCCGGAACGGTCGGAGCCGCGGCATCCCGGCTTGCCCGGCGATTCGTCCTGTTTGAAATCAACCCGGAGTACGTCAAACTCATGCAGTCGGACGTGGAAAACTGGCTGGGAAAAAACGCCGACCAAGTACTCTGGATTGGATGCGAACCGCCGGCACCATCGCTCTGCCTTCTCTAAAGCATCGAGATGAGCGAACACATTTATATATCTAAGTTCCTTCCCGACGGAACGACGATTTTGCTTACCGGAGGCGGACGGCAATTCATCGAGCACATCGGCGAAGATGCGGCGCGCGAAGTGGTCGCCGGGGTACTGACAGGTCGCAACATCCGTGACCAAACCGAGCCCCTGACCCGCCGTCGGATCTCGCAGGTCACCGGCGGCCTCGTGGCAATGTTTGCTCATGCCAAGTCGCAAATCCCCGATCTTGAAGCCCATCTCTCCGAACTCGCCTTGAAGCAATTGGAATCGAACTCGCCACTCAAGCGGACGGCGAAATGGCCGGCCCAGTGGGTGATCGGCCTTACCGAAAAGGGCTACCAGAATGTCCTGAGAAGTAGCCCACCGAATCGCAAAGCCTATATCGACTCATTCGAGGCCGCCATCACCGCCGCCGCCCAGAAATGCCGGGATGACCTTGGTGACTTGCGAATGACACTGGGATTCGTCAAAGGGCCAGACGGGCGTGTGGTCGAACTTGATTGGAACGGGATTTCACGGCTGACGACGGCGATCGGGTGCGCGACGCTGACCCTTCGCGGCTCCGAGAAGTCGATGTACGGCAAATTGTTCGAGCGATTGGTTCTCGGTTCGATTCTTTCGATTCTCGGCTACAAGCGAGTCAATCCCCGCGGCAACACGGCCAACTCCATGGTATTCTGGCTTGGCGATGCATCCGGCAACCGCGAATGCGATGCCACCGTTATTCATAAACCCGGCAAGGTCGCTCGTTTCGATATCGGGTTCATCGGATCCGGCAATCCCGAGATCTCGAAAGACAAACTCAGCCGCTACGAAGGTGAAATCAAACGCGGCACCAAGGATTACTCGTCCAAGACATTTATAATCGTGGACCGCCTCCCAGCCAGCGCCAAGACTCAGAAGGCGGCAGAAAAAATCGGCGCCATCATCGTGCAGATGAGCATGCAATACTGGCCTCGCGCTTTGGCCAAGCATTTATCCGAGTGGTTTGACTCTGATTACGAATTGTCTCATCTTGATGATGCACATATCGAGAAGTATTTACGCGCACGTCTGAACGACGTTCCGATTACAGAGTTTTTGATAAACGTTGATGTCGACGAATCAAATATTGAAGATTTTTCTGAAGATTGATCTTCGCTCCCAACTCGACCTGATCCTGAAGTTCACGGCTGTCCTGCTCTTGACCACGGCCAACAAGCAATTGCCGGCGCAGCCGCGGTCTCCCGATAACATCATCGCTCACCGATCCCCTCTGCCACCTCGGGAATGAACCCAAGCGCGGGGCCGGGGGCGGGCGTCGCCGCGTCTTCCATGGCGCGCGGGATTGGCGCGGCTTTGATTCCCGCCGCCGAGGTTACGATGAGCACGGCGTCACCGGACCCCTTGCCCTCCGTTCACATCGCGCCCGGGTTGCAACATCCCGGGATGTCGTTGACACCGCCTCGTTGGCGCGGGCGCCGCGGACGTCGCCGGGTCACTTCAGTTCCGCCAGCGCCGCGCCGAAGTTGATGTGGTACGGCACGCCATCGATGACGATGGCCGGCACGGACTTCACGCCCGCCGCCTGGGCTTCGGACACTCGCGACCTGGCCTGCCCGAGGTCGACGATCTCGACGCTGAACCTCGCCGGATCGAGCGACTCGGCGATCTCGCGCTGGGCCTGGACACAGACAGGGCATCCGGCGTGGTAGAACTTCGCTGCTTTCATGATCGGATTCCTCGGCTCTTCGTCGGCATTGCTGGCCAGGCCCCCGGCGAAACCGCTTCGCCGGATGGCCCGCCCTTGATGAACACCTGCCACAGTTTCGGGCGAACATCCTCGCCCGCGAGTTCGTGCTCCTGGCAATCCAGACGCAGGTCCGCATCCCGGAGCGGAGCGTCCACGTACGCGCAGTGGTGCGGCGCCTGGGCTCCGGGGTGCTGGTGCGGGCGAAAGTAGGTACACGTGGCACACATGCGCACCGTTGAGATCCGCCCGCTTTCCTGGAGCGAGCGGATCATCTTGGTCAGCCCCTTCACGAAGACTCCCCGCTCGACAGGGTCAAGTTCATCGATGGCCTTCAGCAGCGCATCGGGCCACTGGGCCGACTCGCGGGAGCGGCGCCGGCCCTCCGTGGTGACCCGCACCCGCACGACGCGAGCATCGTGCCCGGCACGATCTCGCACGACGAGTTTCTTGCGCTCAAGGGCCGTGATGGCGTCGCTTGCCGTCGGCTGCGTGACCGCCAGTTGGCGGGCGACCTCCGAGACGCCGAGCCATCCCTCCGGCGAGGCGAGAACCACGGCGAGCACCTGCGACTGCGTGGGCGTGAGACCCGAGGTTTCTCCGGCCTGCCATGCCTGGTGCCGGAGCACCAGGCCGATCTTCGCGAGGCCCGTCGCCACGGCATCCCCGCCGACGGACGCTTTGGTTCTGGCCTTTTTCATAGGAGTCCTATACAATAACCGCGCGGAATCGCTCGGTCAAGCCCCTCTCACGGATGTTCCTGAAGACCCTCGCAATACACACGCCGCGGGTCATCCCCGGGTCACGATCCCGGCGGAGGCCGACGCCGCCACCGTGCCTGTGAAACTCCGAATCGCGCGTGGTCACGCCACCCCCGTCCTCACATGGCCGGGGCGGTTGCGAAGGCGACCGGCCCTCTGGATTCAGGGATCGCCGCCGAGAGACCCCGCCCGCATCGTCCGCGATCCGGCCGATACGGTTCACGGCACGGCGGATACCGTGGAGAGAAAAGCCGGCGAGGCGGTGTATCCTGAGATCGCCCGTGCCGAACAACGCCGTGCGCGGAGCACGCCGCGCCGAAAGTCCCTTCGGCGATCAACTCCCACCCCCACCGCAACGGCCGTGCTCACCTGGCCGGCCTGGGCACGTGCTGGTCGAGCAGGATCGGGTTCCCGTCCGGATCAACCAGGACGAGGCTCGCCGGCCCCGTGCCGGTTTCATCGGCGGTGGTCGTCAGCGCCACGCCCATGGCCTGAAGTGCCCGCTGGATCTCTCGCACGTCGTCGAAATCGGCGAGGGGCTTTCCTTCGGCGTCCCAGCCGGGGTTGAAGGTAAGGATGTTCCGATCGAACATCCCCTGGAAGAGACCGATCGTCGCCTGGCCGCTCCGCAGGATCAGCCAGTTCTGCGAGGGATCTCCGCCGATCGCCCGGAAGCCGAGTTTCTCGTAGAACGCCCGTGAAGCCGCGAGGTCCTTGACCGCCAAACTCACGGAGAAATTCCCAAGTCTCATCGGCGCTACTCCATCGTGGTGCTGGGGTGCCGGATTCCCGGCGTTGCTCGCCGCGCAGCCGACGGTGAACAACGCGAGCATGCAGACGACCAGGTACCGCATCAACACCTCCGGCGAGGATCGTGCCTCAAGGCCACGCAAGGCCCCATGCCAACACGGCATGCACGGCACCGCACGACACGGGGCCGATTGTACAAAGTCCGCTCGCACCGCGCGGCCTGCTCGCGGCGCGCGACCGACCTCTTGTCGCGTTCCCCGGGGTCTGGGTCACGGGCATCACCGCCCCGAGCCGCGGCTCCCCCCTCGATCACCCCGCCGACCTGGGCCGCAACGCGAGTTGAAGCCCGGTGGCCGCGGCCGTCAGCACGAAGATCACCGTCCCGATCGCCGCCGCGTACCCCAGGCGGCTCTGCTGGAATTCGCGGAACACGTGCAGGTTGAGGACCGTCGTCGCGTCGGTCTCGGTCCCGCTGGTCATGGCCCACACGATGTCAAAGACCTGGAGCGACCCGATCACGCCCGTCACGACAAGGAAGACCGTCATCGGGGCCACCTGCGGCCAGGTCACGTGGCGAAGCACGCCCCAGCGCGAGGCCCCATCGACCTGGGCGGCTTCCCGAAGCCCCGGGCTGACGTTCTGCAGCGCGGCCAGGTACAGGACCATGCAGAACCCCACGCCGCGCCAGACCTGCACCACGATGATCGAGAGCATCGGCCATTCGAACCACGGGAGATAGACCCGCCGGCGCTCCCCGGTCCCAATCGCCAGCACCGGCCCGCCCTGCAGAAAATCCGGCGGTGTCAGCCCGGCCCAACGCATCGCCCCGGGCACCAGCCCCCCGTGCGGATCGAGCATCCACCGCCAGACAAAGCCGATCGCCACGATCGACACCACCGTCGGCAGGAACAGCGCCGTCCGAACCGCGGTCCTTCCCACGAACCACCGGGCATCGACCGCCGCCGCGAGGATGAACCCAAGCACCACCGTCGCCGGGACCGTCGCCGCCGTGAAGACCAGCGTGTTGCGCAGCGCGGGCCAGAACCGCGGATCCGACGCCAGGCCCCGGTAATTCTCAAGACCCGCGAAGCGCGGCGACATCGCCCCCGACCAGTGAAAAAACGAGAGCGCAAACCCAAGCACCGTCGGCAGCAGCGAGAAGACAAACACCACCCCGAGCGCAAACGCGAGAAAGACGATGGCGCCGCGGCCGTGCCTCATCCCGGGCAGTTTACCCGCGATCACGCCCGCCGGTGGCGCTCGGGGCCTCCGCGCCGCGGCCGAGCCGTTCAAGCAGGCCCGCGGCGACACGGGGCCACTCGTCGTCGAGGATGCTGAAGAACACGGTGTCCCGGATGTACCCGTCCCACATGACACGGTGACGGCGGAGCACCCCTTCTCTCGCGGCGCCAAGCCCGGCGATCGCCGCCTGGGACTGGGCGTTGCGCCCGTCGCACCTGAGTTGCACGCGGACGCAGCCCATCACCTCGAACGCGTGGCGAAGCAGCAGGTACTTGCACTCGCGGTTGATCGCCGTTCGCTGAACCGCTCGCGAGAGCCAGGTCCAGCCGATCTCGATCGAACGGTTCGCCGGCTGCGGGTCCAGGTACCTCGTCGAGCCGCACGCGCGGCCGGTCCGCCGGTCGATGATCGCAAATGCAACCCCGCGCCCGGCCCCGGTCTCCTCCATCGCGGCGGCGATCACCGATTCCATCTCCCCGAGCGTCCCCGGCGACGCGACGGGCATGTACCGCCAGAGGTCGGGAGCATCGATCGCGTCCAGAAGTCCGCGGGCGTGCGATAGGGTGAGCGGCTCAAGCCGGGCACGTCCCCCGGGGAGTTCAAATCCCAACGCCGGATGCAACATCCAACCGCTCACACGGTATCGTACGGGCCAAGCCGCTGGATACGAGGATTCCGAGCATGCCCGGCCGTGAACAACCAGCAGGCCCGCGTCAGGATCAGGACGGTGCCGGGCCTCACCCCGGATCTCCCGTCGCGGCCTCGCCCCGCTCTCCAGCGCCGACCTCGCGCGCGGCCGCCCCGTCCAAGCCCGCCGAGTGCCCCGAGTGCGGGCACGACCTCACCGGCACGACCTCCCGGACCTGCCCGGCGTGCGGAACGCTGGTCAGGCCGAACTCCGCCCAGAACCGGATCGAACTGGAGAACCGGATCGCGAATCGTCGGCAGGCTCGCCTGCGGCGAACCCGCACCGCGCTTCTGTACGCGCTTGGGGCGGCGGTGACGGTCCTGGTTCGCCTGCTCACCAAGAGGCCGGACCTGCTGGCGCTTGATGCCAGGCTTCTCGTGATCGGCGCCCCGGCCATTTTGCTCGTGTACTCCATATGCCGGGTCACGTTCCTGGGAATCGACCAGCCGCTGTGGGGACAGTGGCTCAGGCTCGGATCGGTCGTCGTGGCCTCCCAGGCGGTCTTGACCATGCTCGTGGCGGCCCCGCTCGGGTGCCTGTCGTACTTCCTCGTCCCCGGGATCTCCATGTGCGCCTTCCTTTTCCTGCTTCGCCGGGAACTGGAACTCGACATGCAGGAAACCGCGATCGTGGGGTTCACCTCCGCCACGGTGGCCGTGCTCTCGGTCGCGGGCTCGTACTACGTCTTCTGAGTGCCTTGTCCAACGCCCTCCCCGCTCACGTGGATATACGCAACGCCGTGCCACGGCGACCCGATAGGGGTCTTTTTCGCCCAGACGGAACAGGCCGCACGACCCACCACCCCGCCGAGCCGGACCACCCTCGCGATCCCAAGTCGATCCGTCCCGCGGCCGATGACCATGCCACCGACACGGCGGTCGGATCTGCATGCCCGCGGTGATGACCCGGGCTCAAGACTGGCAGGAGGCGTTTGCATGGGCCCGACAAACAAGGCGTATAACGAGGTCAAGGCGATCCTGGGCAAACTCGATCGCTCGATCGACGATGCCCGAAAGCGCCGCCTGGACACCGGGCCTCGCACTCCATCCACGCCTGTTCCAGCGCCGGTTCTCCCCCCCGCCTCGCAGGACACGCTGCTGGGCAATGGATCGTCGAACGCGGCCCCGCCACCCGCCATGCGGCCGTCATCCATCTTCGGGCGAGCGCAACCGATCCGCCCGACGGGCAACTAAACACGGCCCGTTCGGAAGCACTAACTACTACCAAATTCATTACGTACGCGATGGGCGACCGGCGCGCCGTACGGCCCGGCGATTCATTCTCAAATCGGAATATATATAACCGCGTCGCGGACGTGGCCGTTCACCCGTGAGACCCGGCCTCCGGGGCGGTCCCCCCGCGCCGAAGATCGACCGGCGCCGGGCCGGTGGTTTCAGGGTGTGGATGGCGAATGGTCCGGCCTGCCCTGGGCTGGACCGCGGGGTTGCAATGGCGGTGTGAACCTGTCAGGATGGCGGGGCAGATCCTTGCAAGGAGTCACCCATGCCCGACCGCCGCTCGATGTTCCCGGTTTCCCGTCGGACGTTCCTGAAGTCGGCGGCGCTGGCGTCGCCGATGCTGGCGATGCCCGCGCTGAGTTGGGGCCGGATCATGGGCTCCAACGACCGCATCACGATCGGGGTGATCGGGACGGGGGGCATGGGGACGGTTCACGTGGAGGACTTTCTGAAGATCCAGAAGTCGGGCACGGAGAACATCGAGGTGATCCGTGTGTGCGACGTGTACCGGCGGCGTCTGAACAACGCGGTGCGTCTGATCGGGGGGAGCGAGTCGTCGGGCTCGATGGAGTACGAGCGTGTGATCGACGACCGTGACGTGAGCGCGGTGCTGATCGCGACGCCCGACCACTGGCACACGAAGATGGCGATCGAGGCGATGGACGCGGGGAAGGATGTGTACTGCGAGAAGCCGCTGTCGCTGACGATCGAGCAGGCGATCGAGTGCCGTGACGCGGTGCGGCGGACGGGTCGTGTGCTGCAGGTCGGTCCGCAGGGCACGAGCGAGGACCGCTGGTGGAAGGCTCGTGAGATCATCGGTTCTGGGAAGATCGGCCGGGTGGTGTGGAGCCAGGGGGCGTACTGCCGCAACAGCCGTGAGGGTCAGTTCAACTGGCGTATCGACCCCGACGCGGGCCCTTCGAGTCCTTCGGGCGGGGACGGGTACATCGACTGGGACCGGTGGCTGGGTCATCGGTGGGGTCTGGCCCCGAAGATCGAGTGGAACGCGGACCATTTCTTCCGTTTCCGCAAGTACTACGCGTACAACGGCGGCGTGGCGACGGACCTGATGTACCACCGGCTGGCGCCGCTGCTGATCGCGATCGCCGGGCCGAACGGTCAGTACCCGCGTCGGGTCTCGGCGAGCGGCGGCCTGTACATCGAGAACGACGGGCGGGACATCGGCGACACGATGATCCTGAACGTGGACTACGACGCGCCGTACGAGGGAGCGAGCGGGCACACGGTGACGCTTGCGAGCGTGATGGTCAACGACGTTGGCCTTGAGGACGCGATCCGGGGGCAGTACGGGACGCTTCGTCCGCGTGGCGGCGGGTGGAGTTTGACGGAGCAGTCGGCGTGGGCGAAGGAGTTCCGCGCGGCGAACGCCCAGGCGGGGATCAGTTCCGAGGCCAAGCCCGGCGAGGCTTCGCTGGAGATCGCGTCGGGTTCCCGGCGGAACCACAAGGAAAACTGGTTCGACGCGATCCGCGGGAAGGCCCAGCCGCACTGCAACATCGAACTGGGGTGCGCGACGATGGTGGCGATCAAGATGGGCGTGGAGAGTTTCCGTCGGAGCCAGACGCTTGTGTGGGACGCCAGGAAGGAAGCGGCGGTGGTCTCGGGGGCGTGATGGCGTTTGGCCACGGCGGGCCTGGTGGTCTGCTGGTCTGCTGGTCTGGTGGGGGCGTGAACATGCCGGGCGTGGGTGCTGCCCGGCGAGAAGGAGCATCGCATGTCATCGGAGGCCTCGCCGGGCGTGACTCGGCGCGAGTTCGTGAAGACGACGGCGGGTTTGGCGGCGGCCGCGGCGGCGGGTGTTTCGCCGTCGGTGATCGCGCGGACCGCGCACGGTGGCGGGTCGGACGAGATCAAGGTGGCGGTGATCGGGTGCGGCGGTCGCGGGACGGGCGCGGCGATGGACGCGTTGAACGCTTCGCCGCGCGTGCGTATCTGGGCGATGTCGGATGCGTTCAAGGACCGCATCGACTCGTCGATCGGTTGGCTGACGGGCGGCGACGGGGTAAGCGACGAGGTTCGGTCCCGCGTGACGGTCGATCCGTCGAGGCGTTTTGTGGGTTTCGAGGGGTACAAGGACGCGATCGCCTCGGGGGTGGGCATGGTGATCCTGGCGCAGCCCCCCCACTTCCGCCCGGCGCACTTTGTCGAGGCGGTCCGTGCGGGCAAGCACGTGTTCATGGAAAAGCCCGTCGGGGTCGACCCGGTGCAGATCCGTGAGGTGATGGCGGCGGCGAGCGTGGCGGACGAGAAGAAACTCGGGGTGGTGACCGGGACGCAGCGTCGCCATGAGGCGTGCTACCTGGAGGCGATGAAGCGTGTTCGCGACGGGGCGATCGGCCGGATCGTGGGGGCGAGCGTGTACTGGAACCAGGGCGGCCTGTGGAGCCACGACCGGCGTCCGGAGTGGTCGGACCTTGAGTACCAGATGCGCAACTGGCTGTACTACGCGTGGCTCTCGGGGGACCACATCGTGGAGCAGCACATCCACAACCTTGACGTGATGAACTGGGCGATGGGCGGTCCGCCGGTCTCGTGCTCCGGGATGGGCGGGCGTCAGGTCCGCACCGACGCGCGGTACGGGCACGTGTTCGACCATTTCGCGCTGCAATATGTGTACCCCGGCGGGGTGGTCGGGCAGAGTTACTGCCGGCAGATCGACGGGACCAAGGGCGATGTTCGCGAGGTGATCGTGGGGACCGAGGGGGAACTGCACACGACCTCCGGGTACGCGGAGATCAAGGGGAAGAACCCCTGGCGTTTCAGCGGGAAGCAGACCAGCCCGTACCTTCAGGAGCACATCGACCTGATCACGAGCCTGGAGTCGGGGCGTCCGATCAACGAGGCGAAGACGACGGCCGAATCGACGCTGACGGCGATCATGGGTCGGATGGCGGCGTACACGGGTCAGGAGGTCACGTGGGACTTTGTGACCAGGACGTCGGGTCTGAAACTCGGTCCTGAGCGGTACGAGTTGGGTCCGGCGCTGGCGGTGGACGAGGTGGCGATGCCGGGGCGTACTCGCCTGATCTGACCTGCGTGAGTTGACCTGCGTGAGTTGACCTGCGTGAGTTGACCTGGCGGCCGGGTCGGCCTGAGGCGCGGGCGTTTGCTGAGAGTATGTGGGGCGCCATTCGGGAGTCCTCGATGATCCGACGGGAATTTCTTGCACGGGCGGCGGCCGGGGCGATCGGGGGGACCGCGGGGGTGGCGTTGGGTGCTCCGCGCGCTCGGGGAGCGCCGGGTGAGCCTCCCGCGCCGGGTGCATTCAAACTCGCGTATGCGCCGCACTTTGGGATGTTCCGCCACCACGCGGCGGACGATCTTGACCAGGTGCGGTTCGCGGCCGACCAGGGCTTCGCGGCGTGGGAAGACAACGGGATGAAAGGGAGAGGGCGCGAGTTCCAGGAGCGTTTCGCGAGCCTTGCCGCGCGGCTGAACGTGCGGATGGGGATCTTTGTCGCCCAGTCGATCGACTGGGAGAGGCCGACGTTGACGACGGGCGACCCTGGAATCGTGGAGCGGTTCGTGAAGGAGACGGCCGAGTCGTGCGAGGTGGCCAGCCGGGTGAACGCCACGTGCGTGACGTGCGTGGTGGGTCGCGTGGCGCAGAACCTGCCGTGGGGGCACCAGTTCAACAACGTGGTCGAGGCGCTCCGGCGTGCCTCGGCGGTGTGCGAGCAGTCGGGGAGCGGCATGATCCTGTGCATCGAGCCGCTGAACTGGCGTGACCATCCGGGGCAGTTCGGGGCGACCAGCGACACGCTGCGGGCGTTGTGCAAGGCGGTTGACAGCCCGCACTGCCGCATCCTGCAGGACCTGTACCACCTGCAGGTGACCGAGGGGAACCTGATCGACAACATGAACCGCTCGTGGGACCAGATCTCGTACTTCCAACTGGGGGACAACCCCGGGCGGATGGAGCCTGGGACCGGGGAGGTCAACTACCGCAACGTGCTTCGGCACATCCATTCACGCGGGTACGGCGGCATCCTGGGGATGGAGCATGGGAAATCCAGGGATGGCAAGGAGGGGGAACTGGCGCTGATCCGGGCGTACCGTGAAGCGGACTCGTTCTGATCCGGCGTCTTCCCATCACGCGACGATTGACAGGAGAACTCTCATGCAGACCCCTTCCCGGCGTGGATTTCTCGCAACGGCGGCCTCCTTCGCGGCGATGGCCGGGGCGGGGCGTGTTCTTGGATCATCCCCGGCCGCTGGGATGACCGAGCCGGCGGACCTTGAGCGGCGGGCGTTCGGGGCCACGGGGATGGACGTGACGGTGCTGGGATTCGGGGGTGCCGAGATCGGGTACGAGCGGACGGACCTTGCGGTCGTCGAGCGTCTGCTCAACTCGGCGCTTGACGCGGGCCTGAACGTGATCGACACGGCGGAGTGCTACGTCGATTCGGAGGAGGCGATCGGCAAGACGGTCTCCCATCGGCGCAAGGACTACTGGCTGTTCACGAAGGTCGGGCACATGGAGCCCGAGGGGTGGACTCCCGGGTCGATCGAGCGATCGATCGAGCGGAGCCTGACGCGTCTGCGGACCGACCACGTGGACCTTGTGCTGCTGCATTCGTGCGGGAAGGACGTGCTCGAGAAGGGGGAGTGCATCGACGCGCTGGAGGCCTCTCGCAAGGCGGGCAAGACGCGGTTCATCGGGTACAGCGGTGACTCTCACGCGGCGAGGTTCGCGGTCGAGAGCGGCCGTTTCGACGCGCTGCAGACCTCGGTGAACTTCGTGGACCAGGAGTCGATCGAGAAGACGATCCCGCTGGCGAGGCAGAAGCGGATGGGCGTGATCGCCAAGCGTCCGATCGCCAACGCGGTGTGGCGGCACGAGTCCGAGCCGACCAACAACTACGTGGTGGAGTACTGGCGACGGATGAAAAAACTCGGGTACGACTTCACGTCCGGGGAGCCGGCGAAGGACCCCGGCCCGGACGGCGCGGCGGGGGTCGCGCTGCGGTTCACGCTCTCGGTTCCTGGGGTTCACGTGGCGATCGTCGGGACGTCGAACCCGGATCGCTGGAAGATGAACGCCCGGATGCTGCGGGAAGGGGGCGCGTTGCCGTCCGAGCGTTTTGACGCCATCCGTGAGCAATGGAAAAAGATGGCCCCGCCCGAGTGGGTGGGGCAGATCTGAACTCGCGTGGCTTGCCGGGCGAGCGAAGGAACGGCCTGGCTTGCGCGTAGATTCACGAGCCGGGCAGGGCACCGCCCCGCGGTGCTGAAGCAATCGCCGCTCGCGGCTGTCGGCGGGCTGGGTACCAAAGGCGGGCTGGGTACCAAACGGGTCGGGGTTGGCGGGTGGGGGTTGGCGTTGGCGGTCAGGCGGCGGCCGGCTCGGCGGCCTTGCGTGTCTTGGCGGCGTACGCGGTGCGGCGATCGGCCGCGCGTCGGCGCGTGCTGGGCTTTCCGCCGATCTCGGGGCCTTCCTCGGCGCCGACGAACTGGATGACGCAGAGTTCGGCGGCGTCGCCGATGCGGTGTCGCCCGAGTTTGACGATTCGCGTGTATCCGCCGGCGCGGTCCTTGTAGCGAGGGGCCACGTTGTCGAAGATGTGCTTGACGAGTTTGGGGGCCTTGCGGAGTTCGCCGTAGCGGTTTCGCTCGACCTTCGCCCCGTCGGGGAGTTTGAAGAACTGCTCGGTGAATTCGCGGAGTTTGCCGACGTGGGCCTTCTCGGCGTCGGAGGAATTCTTGGGGAGGTAGAGCCAGTCGAACCCTCGGCGGTCGCCGCCGAGGCGGGCGATGACGAGCCGGCGGGCGTGGAGGTCGCCGCGCTTGGCGAGCGTGACGATCTTCTCGACGAACGGCTGGAGCGCCTTGGCCTTTGGGAGCGTCGTGGTGATCTGGCCGTGCTCGAAAAGCCCCGACGCGAGGTTTCGGAGCATCGCGCTGCGGTGCGAGGAGGTTCGGGTCAGTCGGTATCCGGCGCGGCGGTGACGCATGGTTCAGACTCCTGCGTTCGGGTACTCCCCAGGGGGGACGTCTTGCGGCCCGAATCGCGGGCGAGTTGCGGAAAAATCGTTGGAGGGAAGTCTAGGCCCCTCCCCCCTCCGCCGTCACGGAGGGGACTGCCGGGATCGACTGCGATGGCCCGCTGGTTCGAATCGACGGGAACGATGCGGGTTGTGTTCGGGTTTATTCAATCGACGATGACGGCCTTGGCGACGTTGTAGCCCTCGGGGAGTTGCATTCCCAGGTCGAGTTGGAGGTCCTGGAGTTTTCGCTTGACCTCTCGGAGGCTTGTTCGGCCGAAGGACCGCAGGCGGAGGAGGTCGGCGTCGTTCTGGACGACGAGTTGGCCGACGGTCTCGATCCGTGCGGATTCGAGGCAGTTGCTGGCTCGCACGGAGAGTTCGAGTTCGCCCAGCGGCATGTTGAGTTTTCGGATGAGGTCCTCGTCGACACCCGCGGCGGCGGCCGCCTCCTCGCTGACGCGTTCCTCTCCGAGTTCGTAGTACTGGACGAAGGGGTTGAGGTGCTTTCGGAAGATCTTGGCGGCCTCGACCAGGGCCATGTCGGGGGGGACGGTGCCGTTGGACCAGATCTCGAGGGTGAGTTTGTCGTAGTTGGTCTTCTGGCCGACGCGTGTCTCCTCGATGCGGTATCGGACGCGCTGGACGGGCGAGTAGGCGGCGTCGACGTGGATGACGCCGATCTCCTGCTCCTCGTCGTTCTCGTACTGGTCGGAGGCGGGGATGTACCCGCGGCCCTTGGCGACGCGGAGTTCCATCTCGAAATCGACGGCCTCGGTGAGCGTCGCCAGGACGAGATCGCGGTTGAGGATGGTGATGGCGGTGTCGGCCTCGATCATGTCGGCGGTGACCTCGCCGGGCCCTCGGGCGGCGAGTTTCATCACCTTGGGCTCGTCGCCTTCGAGTTTGACGACGAGGTTCTTGACGTTGAGGACGATGTCGATGACATCCTCCATGACGCCGGGGAGGGAGGTGAACTCGTGGGTCGCGCCCTTGATCTTGATGGAGGTGACGGCGGCGCCTTCGAGCGAGGAGAGCAGGACCCTCCGGAGGCTGTTTCCGACGGTGGTTCCGAATCCCTGCTCGAAGGGCTCGATGAAGAAGCGTCCGTAGACATCGCTCCTGAACTTGGGATCGGCGATCACCTTGGTGGGGAGTTCCAGTCCTCGCCAGCGCACACGGGTTGTCATGGAGGTCACATCCTGTCCGGCAGGGGTTGTCGTACCCGATGGCCCGAACCGGATCACGAGGCTCGCGCGACCTGCCGGTGCGTCGCGGATCTCTTCTTTCCGGGGGGCGTCCGTTGAATCGGGAACCGGGTCTTTCGGCCCTGTTCCCGGTGTTGATCAGGTTGCCGGCATGCTCGCGGTGCGTGGCGGGGTGATCGCCGTGCCGCGATCGGCTCGATCAGACGCGGCGGCGCTTGGGTGGGCGGCAGCCGTTGTGCGGGACGGGGGTGTGGTCCTCGATGGCGGTGACTCGCAGGCCGGCGGAGACCAGGCCGGTCACGGCCGACTCCCGCCCGGCGCCGGCACCCTTGATCCGGACCTCGATCTCGGACATGCCCATCTTGCGTGCCTTGGAGCCGCAGGTCTCGCCGGCGCGGGTGGCGGCGAAGGGGGTGCTCTTGCGGGCGCCCTTGAAGCCCATGGTTCCGGCCGAGTCCCAGGCCACGGTCTCTCCGTTCATGTCGGTGAGGGTGACGATGGTGTTGTTGGAGGTGGCGCGGATGTGGGCGATGCCCCTGACGACGTTCTTGCGGACTTTGCCTTTTTTGGCCATGGAAACGGGCTCCTCGGATCATCCGACGCGTGGCGTCGTACCCGATCGATGCGGCGCGAGCGACGCTCGCGGTTGAATCACGCGGATTACTTGGCCTTGACGCCCTTCTTACCGGCGACGGTCTTCTTGCGTCCCTTGCGTGTGCGGGCGTTGGACTTGGTGCGCTGTCCGCGGACGGGGAGGCCCTTGCGGTGGCGCTCGCCGCGGTAACTGCGGATGTCCTTGAGTCGCTGGATGTTCTGCTGGACCTGCCTGCGCAGCGCGCCCTCGACCAGGACCTTGGTGTCGATGATGGAGTTGATGGCGGCGAGTTGGGTCTCGGAGACCTCGGTGGCCCTGAGGTCGGGGTCGATCTGTGCTTCGGCGAGGATATCGCCGGCGACCTTGGCCCCGATGCCGTGGATGTACTGCAGGGCGTAGAGGATTTTCTTCTTGTCCGGAACGTCGATACCTGCGATACGTGGCACGATCACAACTCCTGGGCCGATGCATTGGGCCCTGAACCGGGGCCGATCAGCCCTGGACCTGCTTGTGCTTGGGGTCGGCCTTGCAGATCACGCGGACCTTCCCCTTCCGACGAACGACCTGGCAACTGCCGCAGATTTTGCGGACGCTGGCTTTGACCTTCATGGAACACCTTTTCCCGACGCGATGGCACCCGTGGGTCGGAGGAATGGTCCCGGCCGGGTCTACAAAGGACCCGCCCGGCTCCGTAAACCCAGGGGTGAAGAATAGGCCCCCGCGTGCCAAAAGTCATGCCTTGAGGGCCAATCGGGATACCCGGGAGTGGAGACCAGCCGTGGTGACCAGCCGTGGAAAGCAGGTCGGGTACCCCGGCGGTTCTCGGCAAAAAAGCGGGCATCACGCACCGCCGGGGGGCGTGACGCAATTCGCCGGTGGACCCACGGCCAACGAGGGGGGCCTTCCATGCCTGGGAGGGATTCAGTGGCGGAAGGTGATCCGGGCCTTGGTCAGGTCGTAGGGGCTCATCTCGACCGTGACGCGGTCGCCCGGGAGGATGCGGATCCAGTTCATTCTCATCTTGCCGGAGACGTAGGCCAGGACCTCGGTCTTCTGCTCGTTTGGAAGCCGGACTCGGAACATGGCATTGGGCAGGGCCTCGGTGACCACGGCTTCGAACGTCAGTTTGTCATCTTCCTTCGCCATACCACTCCAGACAAGGCCACGCCCGAGGCGCCGAACACGGGCGCCACACGCAGGCGACCCGGCGAGAATCGAGCGAGAAGTAACGCTCCCCTCTCTCCCGAACCACGGCACGCGGGAACGGGCACGAACGGGAGAGTCTAGACCGTCGAACCCGGGGGGGATGATCCCGGGCGGATTCAGCGCGAGAAGCGGGGCGATCAGCCTCGGGGTCCGCGGATCTTCGGGCCGGCGTCGTCCGATCCTGAAAGGAAGCCCGCGTAGTTTCGCATGAGCAGGTTGGCCTCGACGCGCTGGAGGAAATCAAGGGCGACGCTGACACTGATGAGCAGGCCGGTCCCGCCGAGGAACTGGGAGACGTCCATGGGGACGTTGAGGGATTTGTTGACGACGGTGGGGATGACGGCGATGACGCAGAGGAACGCGGCGCCGACAAAGGTGATCCGGGTGATGACGCTGGTGAGGTACTCGGCGGTGCGTGGCCCCGGGCGCAAACCCGGGATGAAGGACCCGTGCTCCTTCAACTGCTTGGCCATGTCGTCGGGATTGAACTGGACGGTGATCCAGAAGTAGGCGAAGAAGTAGATCATGGCGATGAAGCCAAGTTCGTGGAGAAACTCGCCGTGGCTGAGGTTGGCGGCGAACCACCCGACGATGCGGGTCCAGGCGGTCGGCTCTCCGGCGGCGGCGGCGAAGGACTCGGCCATTCCGGAGAAGATGAGGGTCGGGAAGATCATGAGGGATGAGGCGAAGATGATGGGCATGACGCCGCTGTGGTTGACTCGCAGGGGGAGGTAACTCTTCTGTCCTCCCAGGACGCGGCGTCCGCGGGTGTGCTTTGCCTGCTGGATCGGGATGCGTCGCTGGGCGACGGTCATGAGGACGGCGCCCGCGGTCACGCCGACAAAGCCAAGCGCCAGGACGATGACGCTCATGAAGCCGATCTTGGTGGGGTCCTGGCTGTCGAAGTTCTCGTACAGGTGCTGGACGGCGCTTGGCATCCTGGAGACGATGCCCGCCATGATGATCATGGAGACGCCGTTGCCGATGCCGAAGCGGTCGATCTGCTCCCCGAGCCACATAAGGAAGACGGTGCCGGCGGTGAGGCAGCCGATGGCCATGAGCCACCAGAGCGGGTTGGCGGCCTGCTCGGCGTAGACCATCTGCAGGGAGGTGATGTACTTGAGCCACATGAGGCCCTGGACGACGCAGATGGCGACGGCGGCGTAGCGGGTCCACTCCATGATCTTCTGGCGTCCGGAGGGGCCTTCCTCCTGGAGTTTCTTGATCTGTGGGATGACCGAGGAAAAGAGTTGGATGATGATGCTGGCGGAGATGTAGGGCATGATGCCCATGCCGAAGATGGTCGACTGGCTGAAGTTACCGCCGGAGAAGACGTTGACGAAGGTGGAGATCTTGGCGAAGGCTCCGCCGGCCTGCTGCTGCTTGGCGAAAAAGTCGGCGAGGAGTTCCTGGTTGATGCCCGGGAGGGGGATCCACTGTCCGAGCCTGTAGACGACGAGCATCGCCGCGGTGAACAGGATCTTGTTTCGCAGTTCGGGGATATTGAAGATGTTCCTGAGGATCCTCAGCATCCGCTGACCTCGCTGGGCGCGGTGGCGCCGTGATTGAAGCGATGAATCGAACCGCGTGAGAAGCCGAGCCGACGGCTTCCCGACGACCACGCCCGGTCATCGCCGCGTCCTGCGAGCACGGGTCGGGGCGTGTGATGGGCCTTGAGGAACATGCGTTCGTTGATGATACGCCGTCGCCGTCGGGGCGAGGCGTCACGCCGGTCGAAACGCGGGGCCTCAGTCCTCGGACTTGGCGGGCTTGACTGGGGCGGGCTTGGCTGGGGCGGGCTTGGCTTGGACGGGCTTGTCCTTTGAAGGCTTTTCCTTGGTTTCGGCGGCGGCGGCCTCGGCGGCGATTTTTCCGGCCTTGGAGGGGCGCTTGAGTTTCTTGGTAAGGTTCTTGGGAGACTGATCCTGGGCGTTGCGGTCGATTCCCCGGACGCGGTCTCTCCGTGTACCCGTCTGGGTGACGCTGCCGCCGGCCTGCTCGATGATGCGTTTGGCCTTGGCGGAGACTCGCGACGCGGTGACGTTGAGTTTGACCTTGACTCCGTCCTCGGAGACATGACCCAGGATCTTGAGGTCGCGGCTGGCATCGCGAACCAGTCCCGCCTTGACCAGGGATGCGGTGGAGACCTCTCCGCCGGAGGCAAAGGAAGGATGGCGGACGATGTCGCCGAGGTTGATGATCCAGAATTCCGTTCGGAAGGCGGCGTTGGTGAAGCCAAACTTTGGCAGGCGGCGGAAGTACGGCATCTGACCGCCTTCGTGGGCTCGCTTGGCGGCGTATCCGGAGCGAGAACCGGCGCCCTTGTTGCCGCGTCCCGACTGCTTGCCGTGGCCGCTGCCTTCGCCGCGACCAACTCGCTTGCGAGCCTTGTATTTACCGGCCTTGGCGGTGATGTCGTGGATCATCATGGTCTGGTACCTCCGTGGCTCGCGGGATCGGGATCGTGAGATGGACGGGTTCGAGCCCTCGGATCAATGCCTGTGTCTCTACGCTGGTCTTGACGCTGGTTTGGACGCTGGTTTGGATGCTGGTGGAGCGGCCCGGTGTCGATGGGGTGTGTCAGGGATTGGCGGACGGAGCGGGGGAATCACCGGAAGACTGATCGGGCGCGGCCGCGGGTGCCCCACCACCGGCGGGGCCAGCACCACCTGCGGGGCCAGCACCGCCCGGGCCACCTCCGCCGTAGCCTCCGCGACCTCCTCCACCGGGGCCGCCTGGGCGTCGTCCGCGTCCACCACCGCCGCCTCGGCCTCCGCGACCGCCGCGGGAATCCTGGCCGACGGTGTTGACCGGGCCCTTTGCTCTTTCCTTCGAGGTTGAGGACGTCATGTAGGCCCGTCCCTTGGCGATTCGCTTCTCGATCTCGGTCTCTCCGAGTTCGAGTCCGCGAGCGGCCTCGATGGCTGCCCTGGTGCGGATCTGCCCGAGGGCTTCAAAGACGGCCTTGACGAGCGTCTTGGCGTTGGTGGATCCGTAGCACTTGGTGAGGCAATCGGTCACGCCCGCCGCGTCGAGGATGGCGCGAACGGTTCCGCCGGCGACGATGCCGGTGCCGGGCGAGGCGGGGATCAGCCGCACCTTCGAGGAGGAGTACTTTCCCTCGACCTCGTGGGGGAGGGTTGTGCCCGCCATGATGACGTTGATGAGGTTTCGGCGGGCGTACTTCTGGGCTTTTTCGAGGGCGAGGGGGACCTCGTTGCTCTTTCCGTACCCATAGCCGACGCGTCCGCGGTGGTCCCCGACGACGACGAGCGCGCCGAGGCTGAATCGCCGGCCGCCCTTGACGGTGGTCGAGGTTCGGTAGACCCCGATGGTGGTGTCGGTCATGTGGCCGGAATCTTCAAAGTGGTCAGCCATGCTTCGTGCTCGCTGCGGGCAAATGGCCCTGGTGTGCGTGTCGATGCGGAGATCGCGGGGTTGGTACGTTGGAACCTGAACCTGTCAGAACTGGAGTCCTTGCTTGCGGGCGGCGTCGGCGAGGGCCTTGATGCGGCCGTGGTACTTGAACCCGCCGCGGTCAAAGACCACGGCGGTGACACCGGCGGCCTTGGCGCGTTTGGCGAGGGCCTCCCCGACGGCGGCGGCGGAGGCGGCGTTTCCGGTCTTCCCGGCGGCCCGGACGTCCTTCTCGACGGAGGAGGCCGAGACGAGTGTCTTTCCGGCCATGTCGTCGATGACCTGCGCGTGGATGTGCAGGAGGGACTTGTAGACGGTCAGGCGCGGCCTCTGGGGCGTGCCGAGGAGTCGCTTGCGGATGCCGATTCGTCGGCGGGTCCTTCGTGCGACCTTGATGCTCTGCTTGTCCATGGCGTTGAACCTTCCTGCGTGGCGGGCGGCCTTGCGGCCGTCGCCGTTGGTGATCGTGGGGTGGACGTGGTATCAGGAACCGAACTGCTTGCCCTGCTTGCGCTTGATGACTTCCTCGGCGTACTTGATTCCCTTGCCGTTGTACGGCTCGGGCTTGCGCTTGGCGCGGACGGCGGAGGCGAACTGCCCGACGAGTTGCTTGTCGTAGCCGGAGACCTTGATCGGGGTGGTCTCTCCCTGGGCCTTGTCGACGGCGACGGTGATGCCCTCGGGGATGGGGACCATGATGGAATTGGCAAAGCCGCAGACGAGTTTGAGGTTCTTTCCCATGACGGCGGCGGACCATCCGGTGCCGACGAGTTGGAGGCTGCGTTCGTAGCCCTTGGTGACGCCCTCGACCATGTTTCGGATGTTGGCGCGTGTGGTTCCCCAGAGCGATCGGACGGCGCGGTCACCGGCGCGGGCGGGGTCGATCTCGCAGTGGACGGCCTTGTCGGCCTCCTTCCATGAGACCTTGACGTCGGGATGGGCCGTGAGGGAGAGTTTGCCCTTGGGACCTTCGATCGAGACGACCGACCCGTTGACGGCGACCTTGACGCCGGCGGGGATGGTGACGGGTTGTTTTCCGATCCTGGACATGGTCGTGGTTCCTTCTGGCGTGTGGCTCACGGGCCTGGGTCGGACGATTCGACGGGGTCGTTGAAGGGTCCTGGTTCAGGCTCGGCTTCCGCGGCTCTCCCGGTTCACAAGGCGGCGGGTCCGGCGGGGCGGCCGTCCCGTCGCGGGTTCATTCGATGGTGCAGAGGAGTTCGCCGCCGACGCGGTGCTCCTTGGCCTTGCGGTCGCTCAGCACGCCCTTGCTGGTCGAGACGATGGAGATTCCAAGCCCTCCGAGCGGGGTGGGGATGGCCTCGACGCCGCGGTAGACGCGTCGGCCGACGCGGCTCTCGCGGGTAAGCCTTCGGAGGACGGGCTTTCCTCCCGGGCCGAAGCGGATCTTGATCTTGATCTGCCCCTGGCGGCCGTCCTCGACGACGTCAAAGCCGTCGATGTAGCCCTCGTCGCGCAGGACGACCGCGATGCCGCGGCAGACCTTGCTGTTGAGGCAGGTAACGCTCTTGGCGCGGTTGCGCACGCCGTTGCGGATTCTGGTGAGCATGTCCGCGATTGGGTCGTTGATCGCCATCTTCTGATTCTCGCTTCTCGCGTTCTATCGACTGGACGTTCGGACGTTTTCGAGCCGGGGTGGCGTGGTGGCCGTGACCACCGAGCCGCCGCGGGGCTTTTCTACCAACTGGCCTTTCGCATCCCGGGGATCTTGCCCTCGAGCGCGAGTCTTCGGAGCACGATGCGGCTGATGCGGAACTTGCGGTACACGCCGCGGGCGCGTCCGCTGAGTTCACACCGCCGCACGATCCTCGTGCTGAACTTTGGCTTTCGCCTGGACTTTGCCACCTGGGCCTTGGTCGCCATCGTCGGTTGCTCCTCGGGGTCTTGCTGAGTCCCGATTCCTTGTTCACCCGCGGTCGTGCACCTTCGTGCCGGGGTCGCGCGCCGGGGAACTCCCGCCGCGCTTCATGGTCATTTCTGGTCGGGCTTGCGGAACGGCATGCCGAGTTCCTCAAGGACGTAGCGGCTGAGTTGGGGGGAGGAATTGGCAAAGACGCAGTTCACGTGCATGCCGTGGGTGAACTGGGCCTGGGCCATGTTGATCTCCGGAAAGACGCCCTGCTCGGTCATGCCGAAGGAGTAGTTTCCCTGGCGGTCGAAGGCCTTGTCGGGCAGGCCCCGGAAGTCCTTGATTCGGGGCGTGGCGAGGTTGATGAGCCGGTCGAGGAAGTGCCACATGCGGTCGCGTCGCATGGTGACCATGGCGGAACTCTCGAACCCGGCGCGGAGTTTGAAGTTCGAGACGCTCTTTCGGGCCTTGATGACGATGGGCTTCTGACCGGTGACGGTGACGAGCGTGTCGATGACCTGCTGGCGGATGTGGGGAGGGATCTTTGTCCCCTCGAGGTGGCGGCCCATGTTGATGTTGATGACGATCTTCTGAAGCCGTGGCATCTGCATGGGATTGGAGATGCCGTGGGTCTGCTTGAGGCCTTCGCGGACCTTGGTCTCGAAACTGACCTTCAGCCTGGGGGGGACTCGCGGCCCGTCGTCCTCGACCGGCGCGGCGTCGTGGCCCTTTTTGGGCCTGGAGGCCGACCTGGGCTCCGCGGCTGCCTTGGGGGGGCGGGGCGTGTCTTTTTTTTCCTGATCCTTGGCCATAGGTCGCACTCTCTGTCGAGGCCCGGTGGGCCGGGTGTTACGGATGATTCGCCGCCGACGGACTCGGGCTGGTCACTTTGCCTTTCTGACGACGCCGAGCACCTTCAAATCCTTGCCGCCGTGGCGAGCCACGCGGACTTTGCCGCCGTCCTTCTCGACGCGGAAGCCGACGCGGACGGGCTTTCCATCGACCACGGGGCTCACCTTGCTCATGTGGAGGGGTGCCTCCTTGGTGATGACGCCGCCGCGGGGGTTTCGCTGCGTCGGCCGCAGGTTCTTGGTGCGGAGGTTCAGACCCTTGACGATGACCTGCTCGGTGGCGGGCATGACACGCAGGATCTCCCCGATGCGGCCTTTGAGCGAGCCGCTGGTGATCATCACCTGGTCGCCTTTTCGAACGTGAGCGGGCATGTCAGACCACCTCCGAAGCGAGGGACACGATCTTCATGTAGTTGCGGTCGCGCAACTCGCGGGCGACCGGCCCGAAGATCCGGGTGCCCTTGGGGTTGCCGTCGTCCTGGATCAGGACGACGGCGTTGGAATCGAACTTGACGTACGAGCCGTCGGCGCGTCGCGTGGGCTTGGTGGTCCTCACGACGACGGCCTTGGACTTGTCTCCGGGCTTGACGTCGGCGCCGGGAAGGGCCTTTTTGATCGAGACGAAGACGCGGTCGCCCACGTAGGCCATGCGGCGGGTGAACTTGCCGGAGGCGGTCGAACCGCCGTAGACGCGGATGACGTAGGCGATCTTCGCCCCCGAGTTATCCGCGACTTCGCACCTGGTTTCTTGCTGGAGCATGGTTGAATCCGATCCGTGATATCCGCGGGTCCGGGTGTTCCGGGCGGCGGCGTGTGCTTGGGCGACGGCCCTCCCCGGTTCAGGCCGGGTGGGCGGCGGCCTGTTCTTCCTGCTTGCGGTTCGCCTGGTTCTCGCGGGCGATCGACTTGGCGCTGGCGAGGGCGGCGGCCAGGTCCGACCGTCGCTCGACGATGCGTACCAGTTTCCATGACTTGGTCTTGCTGATGGGTCGGCAGTGGGCGACCTCGACGACGTCCCCGGTGTGGGACTCGTTGTTCTCGTCGTGGACGTGCAGGACGGTCCGCTGGCGGATGAACTTGCCGTACTTGGGGTGGCGGGCCATGTAGGCGACGACCACCTTGCGGGTCTTGCTGCGTCCGTCGGTCTCGACCACGCCGACGCGTGTGCCCTTGTGGGAAACGGCGTCGGCGGTCGTCGAGGGGGTCGGATTGGATCGTGTGCTGGTGGTCATCGGTCGCTCTGGTGCATGGGGTGCGTGAATCGGGTCTTCGCGGGGTCGTTGGTTCAGGCCTTGGCGGGGGCCTTGGCGATCTGGCGGGACCGCCGCTCGGTGAGCAGTCGGGCGATGTCTCGGCGGACGGTCTGGAACTGGGCGGTGTTCTCGACTTTTTCGGTGACGGTCTGTGAGCGGAGTTGGTAGAGCCTGGCGCGCTGGCGCTCGAGTTCGACCTTGATTTCCTCGTCCCTGAGCGCCCGTGCTTCTTTTCCTGTCATGGCTCGATCCTCGGTGAAAGCCGCGGGCGACCCGCGGTCGTGGCGTGTGCGGGGGCGGTGGTGATCAGACGCGGATTCTTCGGCCGACGAAGCGGCAGCGGACGGGCATCTTCATGGCGACGCGGACCAGGGCGGCCTTGGCGACCTGCTGGGTGACGCCGGCCATCTCGAAGAGCATGGTGCCTGGCTTGACGCGGGCGGCCCAGTAATCGACGTCGGCCTTTCCGGTACCCATCCTTGTTTCGAGCGGCTTCTTGGAGATGGGCTTATCCGGGAAGACGCGGATGAAGAGTTTTCCTTCGCGTTTGACAAAGTGCATGGCGGCGACGCGTCCGGCCTCGATCTGGGTGGCCTTGAGCCAGCACCCGTCGAGTGCCTGGAGGCCGTAGTCGCCGTAGGCGACGTAGTTGCCCTTGGTGGCCTTGCGGGGCCGGACTCTGCGCATTTCCTTGCGGTACTTGACTCGTTTGGGCATCAGGGCCATGCGTCACCTCGTCGTCGGTTCCGGCCGGGCGGCCGGGGGAGCGTTTGCGTGTCGTTGCGTTTCGATCAACGCCGTCCGCGGGCGCGGGCGCGTCCGCCGGCGGCGTTGGACTCTTCCTCGGTTCGTTCGGTCGTGTACATGCCTTTGAAGACCCAGACCTGGACGCCGATGGCGCCGTAGGTGGTGAAGGCCTCGGCCAGGCCGTACTCGACGCGTGCCTGGAGGGTGGAGAGGGGGAGCGATCCGAGGCGGATATCCAGGTAGCGTGACATCTCGGCGCCGCCGAGGCGTCCGGCGAGTTGGATCTTGACGCCCTGCGCCCCGGCGGACATGGCGGCGTCGGCCTTCATCTTGGCGGCCTTTCGGAAACTCGCCCGCTTGACGAGTTGCTCGGCGACGGCCTCGGCGATGAGTTGGGCCTCGGTGTCTGGGTTCTTGATCTCGATGATGGAGATCGCGACCTTGCGTCCGGTCATGTACTGGAGTTCTTCGGTGATGCGTTCGACCTCGGCGCCCTTTGGCCCGATGACCAGTCCGGGCCTTGCGGTCTTGACGATGACCTTGAGTTCCTCGCGCGTGCGCTCGATGTGGATATCGGAGACCATCGCGCTGGGTGGGCGTCGGTTGAGTCGGCGGTCGAGGAACCGTCGGATCTTCTGGTCTTCGACCAGGAGTTCTCCGAAGAGCGCCTTGGGTGCGTACCAGCGGCTGCGGTGTGCCTCGGTGATGCCGAGCCGGAGGCCAAATGGATGCGTCTTTTGTCCCATGTGAGTTCTCGGGTGGGCTGATCAGCGGCCCTTTCGGCCCTTTTTCTTGGCGGACTTTTCCTCGACGCCGACGGTGATGTGGCTGAATCGCTTGAGGATCTGGTGGGCCCGGCCGCGGTCCTTTGGCTGGAACCGCTTCATGCGTGGCCCCTCGTCGACGGTGCTGATGGAGACCACGAGTTTTCCCTCGTCGGCCTCGACGGTCTGTGCCTCGGCGATGGCGGCCGAGAGGCATTTGCGGATGTTGACCGCCGCGCGCCGGGTGTTGAAGCCCAGGAGGTTGAGGGCCTTCTCGACGGGCTGCCCGCGGATGAGGTCGGCCAGGAGGCGGGCCTTTCGCGGGCTGCCGCGGTGGTGCTTGACCTTGCTCACGAAGGTCGCGACCTCGCGAGTCGGGGCGCCGACGGCCGCGGCGAGGCGGGCGATGTCGGTGGCCCGGCAGCGTGGGTGGTCTCGTCCGGCGAGCCAGTTGTTGATCGCGCGTCGAGCGTCGTCCTCGGCCAGGCCCGGGCGTACGACGGCGGCGGCGAGTTGGTCTCGCGAGACACCCTTGGCCAGGGCCAGTTCCTTCAGTTTTTCGAACCGCAGTTTCACGGCATCAGTCCTCTGTCAGAACCCGGGGGGGGTTGTCACGTGGTTGAGTCACGATCAGCGTCGCGGGGGGGCCGACTTGTCGCCGCCCTCGATGCCTTCTTTCTTGTTGGTGTGCCCTCGGAAGGTCCGGCTGATGCTGAACTCTCCGAGTTTGTGCCCCACCATGTCCTCGGTCACAAAGACGTCGATGAACGCCCGTCCGTTGTGGACCTTGAACGTGTGTCCCACGAACTCCGGGACGATGGTGCATCGGCGAGCCCAGGTCTTGAGCGGCTCTTTCTTTCGCGTGGCGTTGAGGTTCTCCACGCGGTGGTAGAGCCGCTCATCGACGTAGGGGCCTTTCTTCTGACTTCGTCCCATCTTCGTGCTTCCTGTCTTTCAGCGATGGCGGATGCCGGGGGATCCTTGTCCCTGGTTCACACGTTTACTTGAGCACGCCGTAGCGCGAACTGACGCGTCGGCGGATAATGAGGGTGGACGAGTGCTTGTTCTTGTTTCGAGTCGGACCGCCCTTGGCGAGCACGCCGGTGGGTCCGCAGGGCGGGCGGTTGCCTTTGGATCGTCCGGACCCGCCGCCGAGCGGGTGGGCGTGGTGGCTCTTGGCGATGCCGCGGGTGATCGGTCGCCGGCCCTTGAGCCTGGTCAGCCCGGCCTTTCCGAGTTGGCGCAGGGAATGGTCGGGGTTGCCGACCTGGCCGATGGTGGCGCGGCAATCGACGTGGACCCGGCGGATTTCGCCCGAGGGCATGACCAGGGTGGCGTAGTCTCCCTCGCGGTTGGTGAGCCTGGCGAACGAGCCGGCGGAGCGGCAGATCTGTGCTCCGCGACCGGGGACCAGTTCGACGGCGTGGACTTCAAGGCCGGTTGGGACAAACCGCAGGGGCATGCAGTTTCCGACGAGCGGCTCGAGGCCGGCCTGGCGTGAACTGATGATCGTCTGGCCGACTTTGATACCCATGGGGGCGATGATGTACCGCTTGACGCCGTCGGGGTAGAGAACCAGGGCGATGTGGCAGGTGCGGTTTGGATCGTACTCGACGCCGACGATCTTGCCTTCGAGACCGTCGCGGTCCTTGCGGCTGAAATCGACGAGTCGGTAGAGACGCTTGGCGCCGCCCCCGCGACCGCGGGCGGTGATCACGCCGTGGTGGTTGCGTCCGCCGGTCTTGTACAGCGGCCGGGTGAGCGAGCGCTCGGGGTTCTTCTTGGTCACCTCGGCGTGCATGTTGACCGAGGCGTTTCGTCGCCCGGCGCTGGTCGGCTTGTAGATGCGGATGGGCATGGCGGTCTTCCTGCGTGGTGGTCGTGCAAACGTCGGGCGTCGGCGCCCATTCAGAACAACTCGATCAACTGTCCCTGCTTGACTCGGACGGTGGCCTTCTTGGTGTCGGACTCTTGGACCAGGCCGACTTTCATGCGTCGCATCTTGCCCTTGCGGACCTGGGTGTTGACCTGCTCGACATCGACCTTGTACAGGGTCTTGATCGCCTGGACGATCTGGTCCTTCGAGGCTCGACGGTCGACGAGGAAGCAGTACCGGCCGACCTCCTGGGCCTGGGTGTTCTTCTCGCTCAGCAGCGGCTTCTTGATGATGTCATGGGCCTGCATGGCGTGTCCTGACTGGTGTACGGGCGTGCGTGCTGGTGTCGTCGGGTGGAATCGGGTGGTGGGTTACTCGGCGGAGGGGGGCTTTGCGGTCCCCGTGCCGGGGCTTGACTTGGAATTGGAATTGGACTTGGACTTGGCGGCGGGGGCCTTGGGCTTGGCGGGGGACTTGGCCGGAGGCTTGGGGCTCTTCGGGGCGGCGGTGGCGGAAACTCCCGGCAGGGTCGCGCGTCCCAGAGGGGTGATCTTGGCGTCCTTGCCGGTCTGGGATTGCGGGCCGCTGAGCCAGGTTTCCAGGTCCTCGCGGCCGATGACCAGGTAGCGGTGGTTGAGCATCTCGAAGCAGTTGAGTTGGTCGGCCCGGCACAGGGAGATGTTCTCGAGGTTCCTCGCGGAGAGGCGGGCGTTGGCGGCCTTCTCCTCGGAGGTGGAAAGGGCGACCAGGGCGGAGGCGTCGATCTTGACGGCGGCGAGGAAGTCCCGGAACTCGCGTGTGCGGGGTGTGGAGAACGTCAGGTTGTCGATGACGCGAACCTCGTTGTCAACGAGTTTGGCGAGGAAGGCGTTGCGGTTGGCCCGCCGCCGCATCTTCTTGGGCATGGTGAGGCGGAAGTCGTCGCGGGTGCGCTTCTTGGAGTGTCCGTGACCGCCACCCTTGAACAGGTTCACCTTGCGGTCGCCGTGCCGGGCGTTTCCGGTGCCTTTTTGCTTGTAGATCTTCCTGGTGGACCCCTCGACGTTCCCACGGCTGAGGGTTTTGCTCGAACCCTGCCGCAGGTTGGCGTGGTACATGACGTACGCCTGCTTGATCAGGGGAGCGTTGATGTCTTCTCCCAGGGACTTTGGGTCGATGGTCAGCGATCCGACCTTGTTTCCCTGGATGTTGTAGACGGCGACATCCATGTGTCTGTTCCTCGTCCGACGCCTTCGACGGCGAGTGGCCGTGGCCCTTCGCCGCACCTCGCCTCATCCGGCTCTCCTCCGATTTGCCTTGCGGGCGTTGCCCGTGGGGGCTCGCCTCGGGGCACGCGTCGCTCGCACGGAGCGGCGCGGGGGGTTGCAGGAATCGACTCGGCTGTCCTCCGCTGTCTCGCACGCGTGCGAGCCGGCGGTGTCTTGTAATCGTCCGGCGGTTTGGAACCGGTTCCGCGCTGGAACCCGATCCACCTTCCGGACCCGCCGGCCGGGACACGCTCCCGACCCGCGGCCAATCCAACTCCATCTGGTTCCGATCGGCCGACCGGGACGCTCCCGGCCGGATCAAACACAACGGCCCCGGCTGCCTTCAGCCCGGGGCCGATTCCAATCACGTTATCCCTTTTTCTCCGCGGCGGCCGCGACTTTCCTGGTTTTGCTCTTGTAGAGGCGTGTTGAGGGCCGGACCTGCACCATGCCGTTGTTGGCGCCCGGGACCGAGCCCTTGACGAGCAGGAGGCCCTTCTCGGGGTCGATGCGGACCACGTCGAGGCATCGGGTGGTGACGCGCTGGTCTCCCATGTGCCCGGCCATTCGCTTGCCCTTCTTCAGCCCGCCGCCAAAGCCGCGGTTGGAGCACAGCCCGCCGATCGAGCCCGGGGCACGGTGCTTGCGCTCGGTGCCGTGGGAGGCGAAGAAGCCCTTGAAGTGGTATCGCTTCATGACACCCTGGAAACCCTTGCCCTTGCTGGTTCCGATGACGTCAACGTACATCTGGTCCTTGAGGGCGTTGACGTCGAGTTCCTGGCCCGCCGAGAAGGACGCGGCCTCCTCGGGCCTGACGCGGAATTCGCGGTGGAAGCGCTTGGGCGCCGAGCCGGCCTTGGCGTCGTGGCCGATCATCGGGATGGTGCTGTTTCGCGGCTTCATGTCGCCGTAGGCGATCTGGACGGCGGCATACCCATCCTTCTCGGTCGTGCGCACCTGGGTGACGACGCAGGGTCCGACGGCGATCACGGTGACGGGGACATTGACGCCCGCGTCGGTGTAGACGCGTGTCATTCCCAGTTTCTTGCCCATCAGCATCAGAGCCATGATCGATCTTCCTGAAACCGGCTCGTGGTCGTGCCGGCGCTGTTTTTCGACCCTCTCCGCGTCGTCCTAACTCTTGAACCGGCCCCGGGAAGCCACCCCGGGAAGCCACCCCGGGAAGCAACCCTTGACGGTTCGGGGTCCGCGCGTTCAGGCCTTAATCTTGACGAATACACCGGCGGGGACAACCAGGCGGTTCAAGGCCTCGACGGTCCTGGCGTTTGGTTCGATGATGTCGATGATCCGCTTGTGGGTTCGGATCTCGAACTGCTCCCGGCTTTTCTTGTCGATGAAGGGCGAGCGAAGAACGGTGTAGCGTTCAACCCTGGTGGGGAGCGG
Organism: Phycisphaeraceae bacterium; assembly: GCA_019636515.1. Lineage (GTDB taxonomy): Bacteria > Planctomycetota > Phycisphaerae > Phycisphaerales > UBA1924 > JAEUJB01. The sequence continues at coordinate 446,924 of JAHBXI010000001.1, forward strand.
GACCGGCCCGGCGACCTTGGCGTTGGTGCGCTTGGCGTGCTCGACGATCTCCTTCGCGGAGGCATCGAGCGCGATGTGGTCGTAGGCTTCCATCCGAATTCGAATCTTGCCGCCAGTCATCGAGATACCTCTGCGTCCGACCACCGCTCCAGGCGGGACTCGCTCGCTACGTCGCGGCGAACCGTCTGAAAGTTTTACCCGTCCGGCACTCCCGTGCGTGCGCGAACCTCTTGGGATTCCAATCCGCTCGATGGTCCGAGGCTGGAGGGTTCCAAACTCGGTCATCCAGCGGTCCGCCGCGGGCTCTCGCCCGGAGCGGATCTCTCTCAAACCCGGCCTCCCGCGTTTCCGCGAGTCGCCAAGAGGACACACAAGCCCGGGCGTCTTCGCGCGGGGCCGGATGGCCCATCGCGAGAAACCCGATCTTCCGGCCGCACGTGTCGGCTTCGGAACGACCCGGCTCGTGGCCCACCCAGGCACCCGAGCCAACGGTCGCGGTGAGAACCCACCTCTGACACCCACCGTATCAACCAGACTTGTCCTCGGATGACCCGGCATCGCGCGCAGGCGCGTTGTCGGGTCGGCTCCGAGCCCAGAAGATTAGCCGGTTCGAAACGGATGTCAACGTCGGGGGCACGCCCGTGTTGGGGTCCCCGACCCGGGGGTAGGCATTGAATTGGTCCGCCGGGACTTATTCTTACGGCTCGGGCGTTCGATGTACATGGAGGCCACGCCACGGGGCGGGTCATCTTCCCATCCCCCGGCCGTGACGGATACGAAAGGTCTCCCATGATCCTCACTCGTTCGAGCGTGTTTTTTCGGCCGATCCTGCCCGTCGGGGCGGTGCTGTTCGCGGGTGTTTGTGGCGGTCAGCCGGTGACCCCGGCGGACGATCCCGGGGCTGACCGGCTGGCTCGCACGGCCGAAACCCGAGGTCTACGGCCGGTGGTGGAACTGGCGGCCGAGCCGGTGCGGCTCGAGAGCGTGGCGCTGACCTTTTATCCCCCGCAGAACTGCCGGGTTCAATCGACCTCGGTGGGCGGGTCGGCGACGATCGAGATCGTTCCCGAGAGCATCGCCACCGACGCGGCGTGGTACCTGGTCATCAAGTCGCCGCGGACTTCGAACGAAAACCTAACAGCGGCCCAGGTTGCCGATGGATACCTGATCGACCTCATCGCGGCCAACGGGCTTGTGTTCGACGCGGGCAAGGGGATGAAGGGTCCCCAGATCAAGGAGATGTGGGAGCGCAACGAGATCACGAGCGTGGGGAATTTCCTGGGCTTCCAGGGCCTGGTGCAGAGCCGTCACCGGGGTGTGGAGATCCCGGGGTTTCCAGACAAGGCCGAGCAGTACTTTGTTTCGCTGCCGTCGGGGACTGGTGCAAGCCCGATGATCCGGGGGATGACGGTGGTGAAGACCGCGCCCGGGCAGTTCGTGACGTTTGAGTTGTTCACGCAGCAGTCGTATTTCGATCGCGCGCGGGACCTGTACACGGTGCTGTTGCACGCGGCGACGATCGGCGACCCGGCGGAGATCGCCGAGTCCCGGTCCGCGGCGGTGATGGCGGGGCTCTCCCTGATGGACCGTCTCAGCCCTGGAGACTTCGAGGAGATCGTGCGCGGCGCGGGGGAGCGCTGGGAGCGGCGTTTCAAGGCGGCGACGACGCGTCACGCGGCGGACGCGGAGGAACTCGGGTATCGCCGGATCAAGGTCTGGAAGGGTCGGCGCGGTGAACTGAACCCCAAGGCCTCGCCGGGGCGTTACAACGCCACGGAGATGCAGGAGGGGTACCTGGTGCGGATCGACGCCCGGCTGATCGAGAAGAAGGAATTGATCGATTCGCAGAGCATTTTTTTCGTGACGGCCGACCGTGAGGAGGAGGACTGGTCGGTCTCGCTGAAAGTGCAGGCCATGAACCGCACCAACGTGAGGACATTCACCGAGACCGGGACTCGGCGTGGGCGGAACCTGACGGTGAGCGTGGGCGGGACGGGAAACCCCGGCATCACGTCCAAGCCCGTCATCGAGTCGGCGGGGTACATCTCTCGTGTCGATTCCTACCTGCTCCCGCAGATCCTGGTGAAGACGCGTCTGACGGGCGACTTTGGCTTTTACTGCTTCCAGTCCGACACCGGGCATATCCGGCTGCGCCGGGACCGCGTGAGCGAGCCGCCCGAGACACCGGACACGTGGATCCTGGAGACGCGTCTGAGCGAGGACGGCAAGACGCAGACTTCCACGTACACGTCGGAAGGCCGGCTGGTCGGTTCGCTGCTTCCCGATGGCACGGTCTGGGAGCCGATCGAGTTTGACCGGCTGGTCCGGATGTGGCGGAGCAAGGGCCTTCCGATGGATTGACCCCGACGGGATCGGGAACCGGGCGGGAGGCTCGCGGGACCCGGGCCGGAACGGGCGACGTACCCTCGGCCATGCAGCGCATCGAGGTGATCGACTCTCACACGGAGGGGGAACCGACGCGGATCATCGTGTCGGGGGGGCCTGACCTGGGACCGGGGACCATCGCGGAGAGACTCGTGGTGTTCCGGGAACGGTACGACCACCTCCGATCCGCGGTGATCAACGAGCCGCGGGGGTGTTCGCACCTGGTTGGGGCGTTGGCGTGCGCCCCCACGAATCCTCGTGCGGCGGCGGGAGTGATTTTTTTCAACAACGTGGGGTTCCTGAACGGGTGCGGGCACGGGACAATCGGCCTGGCGGTGACGCTGGCGCACCTGGGTCGGCTCGCCCGCGGTTCGCACGTGATCGAGACGCCGGTGGGCGAGGTGGGGATCGCGCTTGGAGACCGGGGCCGGGTGACGATCACGAACGTGCCCTCGTACCGGCACGCACGTTCGGTCGAGGTGGAGGTTGGGTGGAACGGGTCGTCCCGCGTGGTGCGCGGGGACGTGGCCTGGGGAGGCAACTGGTTTTATCTGGTGGATCGCGACGGCCCCGGGGGGCATGGGCTGGACGTGGCGATGGGGAACCTGGCCGCGCTGATGTCGTTCGGGGGGCTCGTGCGCGAGGCGCTTGATCGAGCGGGTATCCGCGGGGCGGGGGGCGGGATGATCGATCACGTCGAGTTGTTCGGGCCGGCGTCGCGGGGTGACTGCGTGTCGAAGAACTTCGTGCTGTGTCCGGGGATGGAATACGACCGTTCGCCGTGCGGAACAGGGACGAGCGCGAAGATCGCGTGCCTGGCGGCGGACGGGAAACTCTCGCCCGGGGAGTGCTGGGGCCAGGAGAGCATCATCGGGACGGCGTTTTTCGGCTCTTTTGCGGCGATGCCGGGGGAATCGGCGGTGCGTCCTTCGATCACGGGTCGGGCGTGGGTGACGTCCGAGGCGACGCTGGTGATCGATCCCGCCGACCCTGTCGGGCACGGGATCGGGTACACGTCGGGGGCGGGCCGTTGAGGTGGAAGACGATCCCCGCGCGTGGTGTACACTGCGGGCGTGGCGCTGAACCGCTTTGACCTGTACACGATCTGCGTCCAGGACGTGGCCGGGGCGGCACGGTTCCTGGCGGCGGTGCATGGCGGATCGCCCAGGGATCTTCGGGAGGATTTTTCTGGGGCCGCGGGGATCTGCGGGGCCTGGGTTGCGCTCGACCCCGCCGCGCGGGCCATCGCGGTGGACCGTGATCCCGAGCCGCTGCGGCACGCGCCCGGGAATCCGCGCATCACGATCGTGCGAGGGGACGTGCTCGAGGTGGGGTCGAAGGCCGACGTGATCGCCGCGCTGAATTTCCCGATCGGGTACTGGCACACCCGGGCCGAGTTGATGCGGTATCTGTCCTTGTCTCGACGCCGTCTGCGCCCGGGCGGGGTGCTGGTTGTGGATTTGTACGGAGGGGCCGGCGCGTTCCAGCCTGGGATCTCGACGCGGCGGCTTCGCGGGCCGTCGGGGGAGCGGATCCTGTACGAGTGGGATCAGGAAGATGGCGATGAAGTCACCGGGATGGTTCACAACGCGATCCACTTCCGCGTGACGACCCGAGGGGGCCGGACCCGGGTCTTCCGCCGGGCGTTTGAGTATCACTGGCGGCTTTGGTCGATCCCTGAACTGCGCGACGCGATGAACGAAGCGGGTTTTACGTCGGTCGAGGTACACGACCGGCTGGGGGATGCGGTCGATTCGGACGGACGTCTGCACGTTCGGCCGATGGGCGCCGACGACCGGCTGGATGAGGAATGGGTGGTCTACGTGACGGGCCGGTGCTGATGGACGGGAAAACCCGAGGCCGACGGCGAGCGTGTCCGATGGGAATCCGGTAGGCTCGTTCTTCCTTTTGATCGTCACTGGTCAGGACCCGCACCGACCCCCGCCGGAGAAGTTCACCATGCCCGTCGTTCGCCCTGTGAGCATCGCCGTGTACGCGCTTGTGATCGCCGCCTCGGCGGCCGTTCTTGCGGCAACCTCATCGCCGATCCTCGCGGCCGGGGTGTCCATGCCGCCGCCGACCGAGGCGGGGTCGAGCGGATCGGCCGGGCAGCCGCTCCCCCCCGGCAGCGTGCGGGGCGACAAGCCCGCGGAGAAGAAGGCCGAGCCTCCGGAGACACCGGACAACAAATCGGGAGAGGGCGCGGCAGGGGATGCATCCCCGCCGGAGGACCAGGCCCCCGCGGCCGAGCCGCGGGTCAAGGCGGGAACGTTCGGGGCGGTCTCGGCGCGTTCGCTCGGCCCGGCGCTGACGTCGGGGCGGGTCGCGGACATCGCGGTGAACCCGAAGAACCCATCGGAGTTCTACCTTGCGGTGGCCTCCGGGAACGTCTGGAAGACAACGAACCACGGGACGACGTTCACGCCGATCTTCGATTCCTACGGGTCGTTCTCGATCGGTTGCGTGACGCTGGACCCGAACAACCCCAACGTGGTGTGGGTGGGAACGGGTGAGAACAAGAGCCAGCGGTCGGTGTCCTTCGGAGACGGGGTGTACCTGTCTCGGGATGGCGGGAAATCGTTCCGCAACGTGGGGCTGAAGGAATCGGCGCATGTGGGGATGATCCGGGTGGACCCGCGCGATTCGAGGATCGTGTACGCGGCGGCGATGGGCCCGCTGTGGCGGGACGGCGGTGATCGCGGCTTGTATCGGACGACCGACGGCGGAGAGACGTGGGAGCGGATCCTGCACATCAGCGACCAGACGGGCGTGAACGAGGTTCACCTCGACCCTCGCGACCCGGACACGCTGTACGCGACGGCCTACCAGCGGCGTCGGCACGTCTGGACGCTCATCAACGGCGGCCCGGAGGGGGGGATTCACAAATCGACCGACGGCGGCCGGACGTGGCGAGCGATCAACAGCGGCCTGCCGGGGGGGGACCGCGGCCGTATCGGTCTCGCGGTCTCGCCGGCGAATCCGGACATTGTTTACGCGATCGTCGAGGCGGCGGAGAACAGCGGCGGGGTGTACCGTTCGCGTGACCGGGGGGAGACCTGGGAACGCCGCAACGGGTACATGTCCTCGAGCCCGCAGTATTACAACGAACTGTTCGCGGACCCGAAGAACCCCGACCGTTTTTACACGGCGGATACGTACGCGCACGTATCGGACGACGGGGGGGCGACGCTGCGTGCCCTTTCGATCGCGGACGTTCACGTGGATTTCCATGCGTTCTGGATAAACCCCGACAACACCGACCACGTGATCGCGGGCTGCGACGGTGGCCTGTACATCACGTACGACCGGGTCGCGTGGCGGCACGTGACCAACCTTCCGGTGACTCAGTTCTACCGCGTGGCGGTGGACAACGCCGTGCCTTTTTACAACGTCTACGGGGGGACCCAGGACAACGCGACCATGGGGGGTCCCTCGCGGACGCTCGACGCGGTGGGGATCGCCAACGAGCACTGGTTCGAGACCGTCGGTGGTGACGGTTTCGAGCCGGCGATTGACCCGACCGACCCGAACATCGTCTACAGCCAGTGGCAGCACGCGGGGCTGATCCGGTTTGACCGCGCTTCGGGCGAGCGGGTGGACATCAAGCCGCGTGAGAAGCCCGGGGAAGCGCCGCACGTATGGAACTGGGACACGCCGCTGATGATCAGCCCGCACCGCCACACGCGGCTGTACATCGCGTCGCGGGTGCTGCACCGCTCCGACGACCGTGGTGATTCGTGGACCGTGATCAGCCCCGACCTGACGCGAGGGCTGGACCGCAACCAGTTGCCGGTGCTCGGGAAAATCCAGAAGCCCGACGCGGTGGCCAAGCACATGTCCACGTCGATCTACGGCAACAGCGTCTCGCTCTCGGAATCCCCGCTGGTCGAGGGCCTGATCTACGTCGGGACCGACGACGGGCTGGTACACGTGACGGAGGACGGCGGGACGACGTGGAGGAAGATCGAGACGTTCCCGGGGGTGCCGGAGATGACGTACGTCTCGGAACTGGAGACTTCGCGGCACGTGGCGGACCGGGTCTACGCGTGCTTCGACAACCGCAAGAACGGGGACTTCACGCCGTACGTGCTGCGGTCCGACGACCGCGGCGCGACGTGGACCTCGATCGCGGGGGACCTGTCCCCGCGGGACATCTGCTACAGCGTGGTCGAGGACCACGTGAACCCGGACCTGCTGTTCATCGGGACCGAGTTTGGGTGCTACGGGACGATCGACGGGGGGAAGCGGTGGCTCAGGGTCTCCGGGGTCCCCACCATCGCGGTGCGTGACCTTGAGATCCAGCGTCGCGAGAACGACCTGGTGATGGCGACGTTCGGCCGCGGGTTCTACATCGTGGACGACTATTCGCCGTGGCGGCACGCCTCGGAGGAACTGCTCGACAAGCCGGTGCATGTTTTCCCGATCAAGGCGGCTCTTTCGTACGTCCAGGGGGCGAGGATGGGTGGTGGACGGGGCTGGTCGGGGGCGACGTACTTCGCCGCGCCCAACCCGACCTTCGGGGCGGTCATCACCTACTGGCTGAAGGACAAGGTCACCTCCCGCAAGGAACGGCGCAAGGAATCCGAGAAGAAGGACGACTGGACGTACCCGACGATCGACGAGTTCCGGGCCGAGGACCGGGAACTCGAGCCTCGGGTCGTCGCCACCATCCGGGACTCCTCGGGGGCGGTGGTTCGGCGGATGTCGGTGCCGAGGGACTCGGGGGTTCACCGCATCGCCTGGGACCTTCGCCACCACGACACGTCGCCGGTGTGGGGGAGCGACATCCCCGCGTGGAACGAGCGGGGGTCTGGCCAACTGGCTCTTCCCGGCCGCTACAGCGTGCGGCTTTCGAAGATCGTGGACGGGGTGACCGAGGACCTGGGCGTGGAAGAGTTCTTCGAGGTCGTGGACCTGAATATTTCACGGATGGCCGCGACGGGGGATGCCCGGGCCGAGAAATTCGCGTTCGAGAACAAGATCGCCGACCTCCACCGGGCGGTCCAGGGGGCGATCCGCTTCACCGACGAGGCGCAGGAGCGGGTGGGCCGCCTGAGAAGGGCCGCCGCGGTCACCCCGGCGATGGATCCGGGGGTCCTGGCGGATCTGGAGTCGCTTCGCCACCGGCTGATCGTGTTGCGGGATGCACTCCGGGGCGATCCGACGCTTGACCGGAGGCTGGTGCCAAGCCCGATCAGCATCTCCGAGCGCGTCTCGAACTCGTTGTACAGCCTGCGGTCCTCGACCCAGCCGCCGACCAGGACGCAGCGCGAGCAGTACGGGTACGCGTGCGACGAGTTCGAGCGGGCGCTGGAAGCGGTCAAGGCGATCGCGGGCGACCTGGCCTCGCTCGAGAGGCGGTTCGATGATTCGGGCTCGCCGTGGACCACGGGGCGGATCCCCGAATGGAGGCGGTAAAGGGTCTGGCTCCCGGCGTTCCATGCGTATCGAGTGGTACACTGGGCGTTATGACCGAGACATCGCCCTTGCTTTCGGTGCGGGGGTTCAGCAAGACGTACAAGGACTTTGTCGCGGTACGGGACCTTTCGCTGGACCTGCACCCCGGGGACATCATGGCCCTGGTGGGGCACAACGGGGCCGGGAAAACGACGACGCTGCGGGCCGTGTGCGGGATTCTCACACCCAGCGCGGGAACGATTGTCATCAACGGGCACGACCTGGCCGCCGACCCGATCGCGGCCAAGTCGGCGATGGCGTATGTTCCCGACGATCCGCGGCTTTTCGATGCGCTGACGGTCTGGGAGCACCTGAGATTCGTGGCGTCGGCGTACGGATTGCGCGGGTGGGAGCCCGCGGCCGAGCGGCTGCTGGAGGACTTCGAACTCACGCCGAAGAGGGACCGCCTGACGATGGAACTCTCCCGGGGGATGCGGCAAAAAGTCGCGGTGGCGTGCGCGTACCTGCACGATCCTCGGGTGATCCTGTTCGACGAGCCCCTGACGGGGCTGGACCCGCCCGGGATCCGCCGGCTGAAGGATTCGATCACACGGCGCGCGGGGGAAGGGGCGGCGATTGTGTTTTCGTCGCACCTGCTGGGCGTGGTCGAGGACTTGTGTACGCGAGTGCTCATCATGTCGCGCGGGGCGGCGAGGTTCTCGGGGACCATCGCGCAGGCCCGTGAGCGGTTCGCGGGCGGATCGGGTCATGCCACGCTCGAGGATGTGTACTTCTCGGCGACGGGCGGGGACGATCCCCGCGACGGGGAGCGGGAGAACCCGTCGTGACGGCGGCGCCACCCGATTCCAGGCAGGGTCCTGACCGGTCGGTTCTTCCGAGGGGGCTGCGCCGGCTCATCGTGCTGCGGTACCGGGGGACGATGCGGCGGATGCTGTTCGGATCGGGGAAGCAGCGTGCCTTCGGGCTGCTGGGCCTGGGGTTGATGTCGCTGTACCTGATCCCGACGATCGCTTCGGGGCGATCTCGGAGCGGGCATATCCCGACGGATCAGGCGCTGCTTTGGCTGCCGGTGTTCGTGGTCCTGATCGTGGCGGTTCAGGCGGCGTTTCGGGGTCGCCGGTCGGGATTTTCGTTTCTGCCCTCGGAGATTGACCTGGTGATCCCGGGCCCGTTCTCGCGGCGGCAACTGCTGGTGTACCAGTTGGCGTACCAGTCGGGGCCGACGATCCTGATGGCGGCGTGGCTGGCCGCGTTCGTGCGGAGCGAGGGGACGTACCTCGCGACGGTGCTGGGAATCGCGCTCACGGCCCAGTGCGTCATGGTCGGCGGGGGGATGGTCGCTTGCGGCGCCGGCTGGCTGCTGGCTCGACGCGGGTGGCCGCTGGCGGTGGCGAGCGCTTCGACGCTGGCCGTGGTCGCGTGGGTGGCGTGGCACGCCGAGGACTTTCCGGCGACGGCTCCTTCGCTTTGGCTCGACTGGGCGACGCGGGTTCGGCGTTCCGAGGTGATCGAGGCGTTGTGCCTGCCGCTGCTGGCTCACGCGCGCACGATGGTCGCCGCATCGACGCTCGACGCGCTGCCCTGGGCGGCGGCGGCGCTGGGTGTCAACGCGGGCCTGGCCGCGGCGCACCTGGCGCTTGACCGCAGCGAGATCGAGTCGATCGTGTCGAGCAGCCAGAAGCGGATCCGGGCGCAACAGGCCGCCGCGCGTATGGGAGCGCTGATGGTGACCAATCCGGGGGCCGGCTCGAGGTGGCGCCTGCCGTTGCCGCCGCGGATGGGCGGGGTCGGCCCGTTGATGTGGCGGCAGTGGCTTACGGTCTACCGGGGCCTGGGGCCGATCACGCTGGGGATCGTCGCGACGGCGCTGATGGGCATCCCGGCATGGGTCATCAAGTTCCTTCCAGTGGAGTCCATACCGGCGATGTTGATGGTGGTGCTGCCCGCGGTGTGTTTCGCCTTGTCCCTGCTGACATCCTGCGACTTTCGCGGCGACCTTGACCATATGGCGTGGCTCAAGTCCCTGCCGCTGACGCCGTCGGCGATCGTGGCCGGGCAGACGGCCTCGTCGGCGGTCGTGATCGTGCTGGCGGTGACGCTGGCGGCGGCGGGGGCGTGCCTGGGGTCGGGGAGCGGCTCGGTGTGCCTGGTTGCGGCGGGTGTTCTGGCGGGGTGCGTTCCGATCGCGGCGGCGCTGATCGTCATCGAGAACACGGTGTTCCTGGTCGCGCCCACGCGTCCGATGACTCAGCAGGCGGCGGGCGGGTTCGATCCGAGCCGGGTCGGCCGTCACTTCGTGGTGACGATGTTCAAGATCGCGTGCATCGGGGGGACCGCGGTGCTGGCGGGGGCGCCGGTCGGCCTGATTCTCTGGGCCGGTGGCGGAGTCGTGGCGGCGAGCGTGGCGGGGTGTGGGGTGCTGGCGGGGGTCGTGGGGCTGCTGTTTTTCGCCTGCGTCAGGGCGTTCCGGGCGTTTGACGTATCGGCGGACCTTCCCGCGTGAAGATCCCGAGCGCGGGCGGGGGGAGGGCGCCGCGCGCACGGTCGGCCGACCCCATACAGTCTTCACCATGGATGCGTTGATCTCGTTCCTGGGAACCGCGGTGGACCTCACGCTGGTGATCCTGGGATTCAGCCTGATCATTTTCCTTCACGAACTTGGTCACTTCCTGGCGGCGAGGTGGGCCGGGATCCGGGTTCTTTCCTTCGCGCTTGGATTCGGGCCGGCGGTCGTGTCGTACCGCACGGGGATGGGGTGGCGCCGCGGCAGCGGGGAGCGGGAGTATTTTTCGCGGCTTTCCTCCGGGGCTCGCCCGCCGGGAACAGCCCTGAGCCCCACGGAGTACCGCCTGAACGCGCTTCCGCTGGGGGGGTATGTCCGGATGCTCGGGCAGGACGACCTGGACCCGGCGTCGGTGAGCGGCGCCTCGGACAGTTACCAGTCAAGCCCGATCTGGAAGCGGATGATCGTGATCTCGGCGGGCGTGGCGATGAACATCGCCTCGGCGGCGGCGATCTTCGTGCTGGTGTTCATGATCGGGCTTCGGACGGAGCCGGCGCGGATCGGTGATGTTGAACCTGGTTCGCCCGCCGCGACGACGGCGGCGGTCAACGCGGGGAGGGCGGGGGCGGGCTTGGGTTCGGGCTCGGCGGGCCTGCAACCGGGTGACGAGGTGGTGTCGATCAACGGTCGCGCGGCGAATTCCTTCAACGACCTGGTTCTGGCGACGGCGATGGCCCGCCGCGGGGATCCGGTCGTGCTCGTGGTGCGGCGGGAGGGGATCTCGGAGGACCTCGAGTTTCACATCACGCCCCGGCAGAGCACGACGACGAAACTGCTTGATATCGGGGTGGGGCCGGCGCTGTCGGCGAACCTTGCCGAGGCTCGCAACGCGTACCGCCGGTCGATCGGGGTGCAGAACCTGGAGCGGATCGGGCTGTCGGGGGTAACTCCGGGGATGTCGCTGGTGGAGATCAACGGGCGCGGCCCGGTGGCCTCGGGTCACGAACTGGATGCGGCGATCCGGGGCTCGCGCGGCCGGCCCGTCGCGTTGACGTTCGCCTCGAAAGATGGCGGGCGGACGAGCGTGACCCTTCCGACGAGAGCGGAACTGGAACTGGACCTGATCCCCCGCGCCGACGGGAGCGTCTCGCCGCAGCGTCACCTGGCGGGGCTGACGCCGGTGATGTCGGTGCGCGAGGCACAGGAGCCGGCCTTGAAGCAGGGGATCCGGGACGGTGACATCTTCGCCCGCCTGGGTGAGGTGGAGTACCCGTCGGTGGCGCGTGGGATGCAGGAGATCAAGCGGCACGCGGGTGGGACGATCGCGGCCGTGCTCTTGCGTCAGGAGGGGGATGGCTGGTCGGAGGTTTCGCTTGACGTGTCGGTGTCGGGAAAGGGGACCATCGGCTTTTTCGTTGACGAGACGGATGCGACGACTTCCCTGGTATCGCTCCCGCCGGACCTGCTCACGCCCGCGGTGATGACCGCCAACGGTCGCGCCGGGCCGTTCCGGCCGGCGGCCGCCGGGGTGGTGATGCGTCCGGGATCGAGGATCGTGGCGGTGAACGCCAACCCGGCCGGGACGCTGGGCGAGGTTCGCGACTTGATCCGAACGATCGCGGTGTCGGCGCTGGCGGAATCCCGCGAGACGGCGCGGGTGCGGCTGACGATCGAGCCGCCACGGCTGGCGGGCGCGCCGAACGAACCCCGTCCGACGCAGGACGTGGACCTGACGATCGGGACGGACGACATCTTCCGGCTGGTGTCCCTGACGTGGAGCGCCTCGGCGGGTTCGTGGATCTTCACACCCCAGGAAACGACGCTGCGTGCCGACGGGCCGTTGTCGGCGGTGGGGCTTGGGATCGCCGAGACCCACCGCGTGATGATGACGACGTACGTGACGTTTGCGCGGCTGTTCGAGGGAACGGTGAAGGTCGAGCACCTGAAAGGCCCCGTCGGGATCGCGCATATCGGCACTCGGCTGGCCGACCGTGGCGTGGTGTGGCTTTTGTTCTTCATGGCCCTGATCAGCGTGAACCTCGCGGTGGTCAACTTCCTGCCGCTGCCGATCGTGGACGGGGGGCAGTTCATCTTCCTTGTCATCGAGAAGGTTCGCGGCAGGCCGCTGCCGATCCCCGTGCAGAACGCGGTGGCGCTGGCGGGGTTGCTGCTGATCGGCTCGGTGTTCCTGATCGTCACGTTCAACGACATACGCTCGCTCATCGCCCCGTGACGCCCGGGCGAACTCCGCGGTGAACCCCTCGCATGGCTGTTCCTTCTCCCGACATGCTCGGACTGTCGGCGATCCTGGGCCTGGGGCTTGGGGCGTACGTGACGGCGACGGTCGGCCGGACGATGCACGTGCTGACGCACCCTCCGCGGCGTACGTACGCGTCGGCGGTCGCCCGCGCCCGGCCGGGCGACCCGTCGGAGATCCCTCCGCCGGCGGGCCCGCTTGGGTTCGAACGCTGGACATTCCGGTCGCGAGGTCGCGACCTGCCGGCGTGGGACGTGCGGGGTGCTCGCCCGCGCGGGCCTGTCGTGGTGATGTCGCACGGGTGGGGGGATTCTCGGATCGGCGGTCTTTCCCGCGTGGGGCACGTCGGGCGGCTGGCCTCCCGGGTGGTGATGTGGGATATGCCGGGCCACGGGGAGGCTCCGGGGGTCTGCTCGCTGGGCACGGGTGAGGTCGATGACCTGCTGGCGCTGATCGCGCATGTTCGGGAGCCCAACGTCGAGATGATCCTGCACGGGTGGTCGCTGGGGGCCGGGGTTTCGATCGCGGCGGCGGCGCGCGGCGTGGGGGAGCGAACGGCCCGCATCGCGGGGGTGATCGCCGAGTCGCCTTACCGCCTTGCGCCGACACCCGCGCGGAACGTTCTGCGAGAGCGTCGCCTGCCGCACGGGTGGAATGTCACGGCGGCGTTCTGGCTGCTGGGGCTGGATCTGGGGGTTGGCCCGTGGTGGAAGGGAAGGGGAGGATTTGATCGGGCGAACCTGGCGGCCAGGCTGACGTGCCCGCTTCTTGTGCTGCACGGTGACCAGGACGCGGTATGCCCGATCGAGGATGGGGAATCGATCGCGCGCCGGGCTCTCGACGGGACGATCGCCCGCATCGACGGCGGGGGGCATGTCGGCCTCTGGAGCGATCCGTCGCACGGGCCGAGGTGCGCCGCCTCGGTCGGGGCGTTCATCGAGCGTGTGTCGGGCCGGGCGACCTGACGTCCGGCGCGCCCGGGTCCCGCGCCGGCCATACGCTTTTCCCGGCATGGCGACGCGCAAGCCCGGGCTATTCCCGTCCCCCACCGTTGACGCCGTGATGGCGGGTGAACGAGCGGCGTCGTTCACGCGGCGGTCCATCAAGGCGTCGGCGAAAATGGCGGGATTGCGGCTCGCGCTCTCGATGCTTGACCTGACAACGCTGGAGGGGAAGGACTCGCCGGAGAAGGTCCGGGCCTTGTGCCGCAAGGCGGTGCGTCCGCTGGCGTCGGATCCGGACCTGCCGTCGGCGGCGGCGGTGTGCGTGTACCCGTCGCTGGTGAAGACGGCGCGGGAGTCCCTGGGAGGCAGCGGTGTGAAGGTGGCCTCGGTCGCCACGGGATTCCCCAGCGGGCAGTACCCGATCGATGTCCGTCTGGACGATGTGCGGCGGGCCGTGGACGACGGCGCCGACGAGATCGACATGGTGATCAATCGTGGGGCGTTTCTTTCCGGGCGGCACGAAGAAGTGGCCGACGAGATCCGCCGCGTGAAGATCGCGTGCGGCACGGCGCACCTCAAGGTCATCCTCGAAACGGGGGAACTGGAGACGCTTGACAACGTGCGAAGGGCCAGCGACCTGGCGATCCGGGCGATGTCCCAGGCGGGGGATCCGGGTGAGACCCGGGACGGCGACTTCATCAAGACCAGCACGGGCAAGGTGCAGCCCGCGGCCACGATGCCCGTCACGCTGGTGATGCTTGAGGCGATCCGTGACTGGTACCTTGAGACCGGCCGGGTCGTCGGGATGAAGCCCGCGGGGGGGATCCGGACGGCCAAGCAGGCGCTGCATTACCTGGTGATGGTGAAGGAGACGATGGGCCACCTCGCTGCGCCGGGCTCGGCGTGCCCGTGGCTGACGCCGGCGTACTTTCGTTTCGGTGCCTCGACGCTGTGCAACGACATCCTGCGGCAGGTTGACTGGCTCCGCGGCGGCCGGTACCGGGCGGCGTACGACTACACGGAATCGTGAGCCGTTGATGGGCGGCGGGTGCCGGGGGCGGCCTCCCCCGAGTCGGGCCGCTCAAGGCCGAACTTATCGAGTATTCGGCGGAGGTCCTTGGGCCAGCGCGTGCGGACATCGATGCGTTGCCCGGTCAGCGGGTGATCGAAGACCAGCCGGTGCGAATGCAGCGCCAGCCGCGGGGCGGCCGACCTGACCGGTGGGGATGCATAGAGGTCGTCCCCGAGAACAGGGCAGCCGATGAGTTCCATGTGGACGCGGATCTGGTGGAGACGGCCGGTGAGGGGGCGGCACTCCACCAGCGAAGCGTCGCGTCCGGCCTGGATCACGCGATACGCGGTGACGGCTTGCTTTCCACCGCGGGAGATAAACGCCTTCTTGATGGATCCGTCGCCGCGACGGATGGTCTCGGCGATCGGCCGGTCGATGACGCCCGTGGGGGTGCCGGGGACGCCCTTGACGATCACCCAGTAGAACTTCCCGATGGAGCGCGAGGCAAAGGCCTCTCGGAGGGCGTCGTACGCGGGCTTGCTCAAGCCGACGACCAGCAGCCCGCTGGCCTGGAGGTCGAGCCGGTGCAGCAGCCCGAAATCCCGTGACTTGCCGAGGTCCTGGAGTGAGCGTCCGTGCGCGACGAACAGGCCGTTGAGCAGCGTATCGTGATCGTGGCCCAGGCCCGGCTGGGTCGGCACGCCCGGGGGCTTCTCCACGACCAGCACGTCCGGATCCTCGTGAAGAATCCTGAAGGTCACGGCGGGATTTGGCTCGACGGAGAAAAGGCTCACGGGGATTCTACGGACGGCGAACCCGGCTCGTCCGGGCAGGCGGTCTGGTCGAGGTACCAGCGAAGTTCGCCGCCGATGGGTCGGATGTCCCTGGGCGGTCGTCCTCCGTGCGACGGGGCGATAGCCCTGACGGCGTCCCTGGCCGTGGTGCCGGTGGCGACGATGGCGATCAGACGCGTGGCCGAGATCATGCGCGTCGAGAGTCCGTACCACTCCAGTCCCTCGCGGCAGCGCCAGGCTCGGCGGATGACCAGGTCGCCGTCGTCGGCCAGGCCGCTCGCCCCGGCGAGCGCCGCGGAGACGGGCCCTCCGTCGGCGAGCGTGAGCAGGGCAAAGTCCAGGCGGTCTTGCCCTTTTTCTCGCCATGCGAGTGATTCCTGAAGATCGGCCTGGTATTGCCCTCCGGGATCCCGTGACGTGACGGGGATCCCGTGGACCTGATCGACGGGGATGTCGGAGTGCTCGACGAGGATCTCGCGCATCCTCTTGGCGCGTGAGCGGTCGTCGTCGGCTCCGACGACGCAGTCGTCGGCCATCCAGAGGTGGGTGCGTTTCCAGGGCAGGGAACGGTACATCGGGTCGAGCATCAGACGGACCAGGGCGGGCTCGATCCGTTCGGAGGCGCAGACCGCGAGATGAAAATCCCCGAAGGCCCGGACGCAACTTTGCGACTGGAGGAGCAGGTCGGCCAGCACGGCGTCGATGAGGTCGTCGAAGCAGGGACGGTAGACGACCGTCCCTGGAAGCCTGGGCGGGCTTGGCGGGGGCACCCGTTCATCTCCGGCGTGGATCATCGCGTGAAATTGTACAGACCCGGGAGGTCCTTGACGTCGCCTGGCTATCCGGCGAGTTCGTCCGCGCGGCGGGACCACTCGAACTCGAGGGGCTCGAGTTCGGCGGCGAGGGCGGCGCGTTCGTCGCCGAGCCGGCGTGCCAGGGCGGGGTTTGACCATGCCTCCGCGGAGACGAGTTGGCCATCGACCTCCCGCAGGCGTTTCTCGATCTCCTCGATCCGGCGTTCGATCTGGTCGGTCTTCATTCGCTCGTACTTGCCGATCCCCCGGCGAGGGGCGTCGGGCGTCGCCTTCGGGGGTCGAACCTGCTTTTCCCGGGCACGCTGGGCGTCTTCGCGTCGGCGTCGGTCCTGGGCCTGGGCGGCGGCGCGTTGGCGTTCTCTCTCCTGGTGCTTTTCGTGCCAATCGGTGTACCCGCCGTGGAAGATCTCGGCGCCGCCGCGCCCGTCGAGGACGATCAGGTGATCGCAGGTCGCGTCGATGAGCGCGCGGTCGTGGCTGATCAGGATAACGGTCCCTTCAAACCCGGCGTCGATGCTCAGGCACTCTTCGAGTCGCTCGGCGCTTGGGATATCGAGGTGGTTGGTCGGCTCGTCGAGGATGAGGAGGTTCTTGGCCGAGCAGATCAGACCCGCCAGGACGGCGCGGCTGCGTTCCCCGCCCGAGAGCGACCCGAGTTCCCGCTCCTGCTCGTCTCCGCTGAAGAGGAAGGCGCCCGCGAGATTCCTGGCCTGCTGCTCGGACATCGACGCGCCGGGGATCTCCTTCGAGATGATGTCCTGCAGGTATCGGTACACCGGCTTGGAGGGATCGACGGATTCGTGCGTCTGCGAGTAATACCCGATCCGGACGTTTGACCCGAGTTTCGACGTTCCGTGGTCGGGCTGGGTCTGTCCGAGCAGGCATCGGACAAGCGTGGTCTTGCCCGCCCCGTTGGGACCGATGATCGCCCAGCGTTCCCCGCGCGCGATCTTGATCGCCAGGTCGTGGAAGAGGACCTTGCGGGTGCCGTCCCGGGCGTCGTAGGACTTTCCCAGGCCGGTCGCGGCGACGACGAGGTCGCCGGAACGCTCGGCCCTTGGGAGTTCCATCTTCAAGGACGCGAGTTCAATCGGGCGCTCGAGCGTTGAATCTCGCCGGGCGCGTGCGAGTTTGGTCGCGCGTCCCCGCGCCTCCCTGGCCCGCTGGCCGGCCTTGTACTTCAGGATGTACTGTTCTTCTTTTTCGAATTTCTTTTTCTGGTTGTCGAAGGCGCGGGCCATGGCCAGCCGCCGCTCGGCGCGCAACTCGATGAAGGCGGCGTAGTTGCCCGGGTAGTCGATCAGGCGGCACTGCTCGGTCTCGATGATCCGGTCAACGACGTTGTCGAGCAGGTAGCGGTCGTGGGAGATGACGACCACCGCCCCCTTGAAGTGGTTGCGCAGGAAGTCTTCAAGCCACAGCCGTCCGTCGATGTCGAGGTGGTTGGTCGGCTCGTCGAGCAGCAGGACGTCGGGCTCCTCGAGCAGGAGTCTGGCCAGGGCGAGCCGGCCTCGCTGACCTCCGGAAAGCCCGGAGACCTTGATTGAAAACTGGGCATCGGTGAAACCCAGCCCGTGCAGGACCTGGTCAATGCGGTGGTCGATGGCGTAGCCGCCCATGGCGTCGATGCGGCGTTCCACGTCCTCCTGCTTCTTGAGGAGCCGATCGAGGTCTTCCCCGGTCACCAACGCCATCTGGTCGAAGAGGCGGTGCTGCTCTTCGTGCAGGTCGTGGAGGGCTTCGAAGGCCCGCTCGGCCGCCTCGCGGAGCGTGTCGTCCATGAGAAGCACGGGATCCTGGTGGAGATACCCGGCGCGCGACCCCCGCTGGATCGAGACGGACCCCTCGTCGGGGACGATCATGCCGGCCATGACCTTGAGGAGGGTCGATTTGCCCGCGCCGTTGCGGCCGACGACGCCGAGGCGCTCTCCTGGCTCGATCGACAGCGACGCCCCGTCGAGGATGACGCGGCTGCCGAAGATGACGCGGATGTTGGTGGCGGCCAGAACGGACACGGGCCGATCGTATGGCGAGCCTGGCCCGCAATCACGCGGTTATCTCGGGGCAAGGTGTTCGAGCAGCCCCCGGCAGGCCCGGTCGAGCATGTGGTACATCTCGTCAAAGCCGTCTTCGGCGCCGTAGTAGGGGTCGGGGACATCCAGGTCGTGGTTGGGGTCGGGATTGGGGTGCGAAGCCAGGGTGGCGTCAAACTCGCGGATTAATCGCACCCGCTCGGCGGGCCTGACCACGTGGGAGACTTCCCGCTGGTGCGAACGATCCATCGCGAGGATCCACTCGAACCTCGCCGGGTCCCGGCGAGCATCGAACGTTCTGGCGACGTGATTCATGGGAATGCCGTACCGCCGGGCGACGGCGACCGTGCGCGGATCGGCCCCTTGCCCGGCGTGCCAGCCACCGGTGCCGCACGATTCGATCTCGAACAGTTCCGCCACGCCGCGTCGGTCGGCCAGGTGCCGGAAGATTGCCTCGGCGAGTGGGGATCGGCAGATGTTCCCGGTGCAGACAAAGAGCACGCCGCGGCGGGCGGGCCGGTCGGATTGGGAGCCATCGCGTGGGTTGGTGGGCATGCGTGGGGATCGTATGTTCGGACCCTGGGCGGCGAGCCGCCCTTGCTTACGCGCCGGCGAGCGGAGCGGGGTCGGGAACGTGCCCGAGCCAGTGTTCAACAAGCCATGCGGCGACGGAAGCCGTCTGGTGCGTTGGTGGCGGGCAAGCCGGATTCGCCGAGGCCAGGATCGCACGGAGTTGCTTCGCCGCCGGGGCGTAGTACTCCATGAGCGTCATGGGTCCATCCGGGCTGGCGACGACCGGGACGCCCCTGGCGTTGGCCAGTGAGCCGATGATCGCCGCTCGGGGATCCTTGACGGCGACGGTGAGGGCCACGTCCACCGCGTCGATCCATTCCGTGGCGGATCGGTCGGTGAGCATGATCGGGCAATCGAGTCGCAGGTCCGCGTGCAGCCTGGCCACGCGTTTGACCCCTCGAACGCCGCCTGGGATGACGACGGCGAATCGAGATCCGGACTTGTCCGCCAGACCGATCACACGGAAAAGCGCCCCCGCGTCCCCGGCGTCGGGCGGGTCGGCCGCGAAGAGCAGAACCGGGAGGCCGCGGGGCCCGGATGCCAGCCGCCGCAGGGCCGTGGCGTCGGGCGCGATGGTGCCATCCTGGAAGGTGGCCAAGATCTCGCTGATCCGCCCGATGGCGGGCGGTTGGCGAGCGGGAAGCGACGGCGGGACCATGCCCCGGGTGAGGCGGCACCACGCCTGAACGGCGTCGAAATACGGGCGAGAGCGGATGTACCGGTGGAGCATCGAGCGCCCGATCCACGTCGAACCGCACGCGGGTGCGATGCGATCGGCGACCGGAACCCCGAGCGCCCGCAGCCTGTTCTCGACCATCGAGCCGCCGACGGCAAGGACGTGATGCTCGATGCCGGCGGTGAGTTCGATGGCTCGCCGGCAGGCCAGGGCGATGGAGTCGCATCCCGAATCCCGTGGGCCGTGCCGACCTGATCGGCCCGGTCGTCCCGAGCCATCCCCGACCAGGACGTGGTCGTGCGAGGTGACGAGATGTAGCACTCGGATCGTCACGGGTGTGTGGTGAAACGCCGGCGAACGGTGGTCAGTTGGTGGCCGCGGAGCCCTTTGACGCGGACTCCCTGGCGATGTATCCGACGAACAACTGGGCGACGCCCAGTCCGGCGCGGGCGGCGGCTTCCTGGCGGATCTGGTGCATCTCGACGGCGGTTCCCTGGATGGTTCCCTGCCGCGGCGGCGCCTGGACCCCCAGCGAGTAACCCTCGACTTCCTCGGGCCACAGGCGTGTCTCGGTCGCGGTGTCGATGACCTTGACACGCATGGAGGATGTGGGGGAAACGCTCTGCCCGTCGGCGGAGAGGGCGAAGGCGTCGATGGTCACGTAGATGACGATGTCGGCCTGGACGGCCCGGCCGAGTTCGGCGATGGTCATGGGCTCCCCGAAGCGGTCCTTGGTCGCGGCGGCCAGGATGCTGCGCGGATCGATCAGGTCACGCACGGAATTGCTGGACGAGAGTGCTTCGCCGGCGGCGGAGGCGATCATCTCCCGCATGTCGCGTGAGGGGAGGCGGTTGTTGCGGTCATCGACAAAGACCACGGTCGGGCGTTCGGGCGGCAACTTGTACTTGGCGGGGATTTTCTCGTCGGGTCCGTGGAGTATGTAGAAGGCTCCGGCCGCGATATTGCACCCGGCGGTGGCCCCCAGCGAGATCGCCGCGGCGGCGACTCCCGCCGCGAGCACAAGGCCGCGCCCGATCCGTGATTCGTGCTGGGTCAACAGGTTGTTCATGACGTTGCTGGTCTCCGGTGGCGCGGGCCGCCGTTCAGTACTTGGGGTAGTACGGCTCCTGGTGTTCATAGAAAGGCCACGACGCCCGGTCGATGAACCTGACCAGCAGCGCCGAGGAGACGACATCCCGTCCGTACTGCTCGGGTCCGATTCCCTTCTGATCCGGGAACGTGACGGCGATGCGCCGGACAAACGCGTAGTCGTCCGGGAGCGGGCCGTCGGCCTCGACCACGCTGACCCGTCCGACCGCGACGCCATCCCAGAGGTACTGGTTTCCGGGATCGTTGAGCCTGAATTCCTGGAGTTCGATGACGATGAGCCGCTGGACGCCGAGGTCCTGGGCCAGTTCGGATCGCGGGCGGAAAAGCAACTGGGGGTTGTTGGTGAGGTAGTGGACCAGTTCGCGTCCCTGGAAATAGTGAGAGGGAGAGGCGTTGTCGATCAGCCGCTGGTTGATCCGCTCGATGAGCGTGGAGGTAAGCCCTGGGAAGTCCGCCTCGATCGAGCGATCGGCCGAGACAACGACGGCGATGCTCTTGCCCGAAAGGCCGACGTACTCGGCCGGAACCGGGCGGGTGCTTTTCTGGCGGTAACTCTCGATCATGCCGCCGGCCAGCGTGCATCCGCCGAGCACGGCCGGCGCGGCGAGCATCGCCGCCGCCCATGCCAGCACCCCCGCCATCGAAACGCGTTTGGCTCGATTCACCATGGTTCACCCGTCACCGCCGCCAGTCTCATCCCCCACGACAGGGCGAGCAGGCCAAGCATCGCCCAGATCCACCGCGGACGGAGCAGAAAAGCATAGACCCCCGCCGAGCCCCACCCCGTCGCCGCGGTGTGCAGACAGGCCCAGAAGCCGGCCGACACCCCGACCGCGAGGACCGCCGCAAAGGGCTGGGCGCGAAGCGCCTCGATGACCCTGCCGCGGCACGCGGCCGAGAACGCCGTGGTCATCCCGCAGGTCGGGCATGGCTTTCGGAACGCCACCAGCCACCCGCACGGGGGCGCCCCCAGTTGCCGGTGCGTGCCCATTCCGGAGGGTTCGGGAACCAGGGCCGACCCCACCACCAGCCAGGCCAGCAGGACGGCCGACAGGATCGCGGCGAGCACGCGCTGCCTGGTCGGCAGGCCGGCCTGGCGACTCGATGGTGCGTGATCCGTCATCGATGCCGGTCTCCGTTCAACGGACCACCAAGCGGCCGCGCTCAGCGATCGGCCGGTGCGGGGGTTGGGTCCGTGATGCCCGGCTCGATGGGTTTCCATTCGGGCTCGGCGAACTTGAATTGCGTGCGTGACCAGCGGAGGGTGACAAAGACGACCCGGGCGGGCTGCGAGACGGCGAGGGCATCCATCGTGGCTCGGTACGCGGCCAGGTCGGGGACGGGGGCGCCGTCAATGGAGACGATCAGGTCTCCGGGCGTGAGGCCCGCGAGGCCCGCCCATCCCGCGCGCTCCACGCGATCCACCAGCACCCCCTGCACGGACTCGCTCCATCGGTTGTCATCGCGGTCGAAAAAGGTAAGTTCACGAACGGTCAACTCCCAGTCGCGGTTCTCGTCGCGGCGTGCTTCTTCCGGGCCGATGCGGGTGCGTTCCAGGCGAACGGGCACGTCGAGGGAGCGCCCCTCTCGAACGACCGTCACGGTGGCGGAATCGTCGATGTTCAGCCCGCGGATCAGGCGGTTGAGCATCCCGGCCTCCTGCATCCCGCGCGGGGCGAGCCTCTCGCCGTTGATGGCCGTGATCAGGTCGCCGGCCCGCAGGTCCGCCTGAGCGGCGAGGGTCGAGGGGTACACCCGCGTGATCCTGAACCCCGTCAGGTCGGGGTGCCCGAGGAACTTCGAAAGTTCGCGCAGCACGGGCTGGGTGGCGACGCCGAGCCAGGCCTTGGGCACCTCTCTGGGTGGATCGTCCCGGCGAGGCGACTTTGGCTTGATGAGGGTCACCTGCCTCTTTCCCTGGCGATCGAACTCCACAAGCAGGAACTCCGACGGGGTCTCCATCGCCATGACGCGGTCGTAGATGGCGACGGCGTCCTCGATCGTTCGCACGGGCTGACCGTCGAGGGCGGTCATGATGTCCCCCCACGCGAGTTTGGGCTCGGCAAGGTCCCCCGCGCCGCCGCTGCGCACGCCCGAGATGGAGGCGCCCTGGGTGGTTTCCAACTGGCGTTCCCTGGCCATGTACGGGGTGATCTCCTGGAGATTGAGCCCCCACCCCCGGAGCGTGGTCTGCCGACCCCGCTCACGGAGCATGCGTTCGGTGGTGACGGTCGCGCGGCGAGCCTCTCCGTCGCGGCGGTAGTTGATCTCAACCTCTCCGCCGATGGGGAACTCGGACATTTTCTTCAGCAGGGGCGGGATCTGCTCGGCAAAGCGCACGGTGACCGGCTCGGCGTTCATGGAGGTGATGACATCCCCGGCGGCCAGACCGGCGCGAGCGGCGGGGCTGTTGTTCAGGACCCCCGTGACCAGCACGCCATCCTCGATGCCGGTGCGCTGGATCTGCCGGAGCGTCACGCCGAACCAACTGCGTGGGACCTCTCCGTGCTCGATGAGGGCATCGGCGATCTGCCGGGCGAGGTTGCTGGGGCTGGCAAACCCCATGCCGGTCCCTCCCCTGGTGTTGACGCCGACGAGTTGCCCGCGGAGGTTGACCAGCGGCCCCCCGCTGTTTCCCGGGTTGATCAGCGCATCGTGCTGGATCCACCGTGTAAAGACGCCGGTACGCTGATCGCCCTCGAACTCGAGGTCTTCCACCTCGCCGGTGATCCCGCTGAAGACTCGCTCGGTGTTGGAGACGATCCCCAGCGTGACCGATCGAGAGAGGGAGAAGGGCGACCCCATGGCCATCACCAGGTCCCCCACCATCAGTTCATCGCTGTCTCCGAACTGGGCCACGGGGAGCGGGTCGGCGGACTGGGCGAGGAACGATGGATCGATCTTGAGGACGGCCAGGTCGGTGAGTGGATCCTCGCCGACCATGACGGCCGATACCTCGCGCTTGTCGGCGAGGGTCAGTCGGAAGCGGAGGCCGTTGTTGGTCACGTGCGCGTTGGTGAGCACGTGGCCTTCGGGGCTGATGATGGTTCCGCTGCCGGTGGACTGGCCCTTGGTCTCCTTGCCCCCCCAGAACGAGACGGTGACCACTCGGATGTTGACCAGGGCCGGAAAAACCCGGTCTCGGGCGCCGGTCACCATCGCGCGGATGCCTTCCCGGACATCCGCGGCCCCGCCGGCCGACGCGGAGCCGGGCTGTGGTATCGGGGCGTGGCTCTCCGCGGACGCCGCCCGCGGCACGAGCAAGGACGAGCACGCCGCCGCAACCAGGAACACGACCGCCCACACGCGGGATTTCATCACGTTCATTCTCCGTCATCACCCGTCGGGATACCTCCCGGGCGTGAGGGCATCATACGGGACCGAGTCCGCCGGCCCTCAGCCTTGCCAGGCATTCCGAGAGGCGCTCCACGCACGCCATCAGGTCCGGCTTCATGCGTTCGGCGCGGTCGAGCACTTTCTTGCCGTGGCTGATCGACAGCGTGGCGCTGCCGACGATCTCCTGGATTCCATCGGCGGCCTTGCCAAGCACGTCGAGGGCCGCCTCCACGGGCGCCAGGTCCACCGTGGCCGAGTCGCGCTCGACCTTTCGCTTGACAACCAGCGCCCGGGCCACGGAGATCGCCGCCTTCACGTACACATCGCCCGATGCATCCAACGGATCCCACACGATCACCAGGTCGTCCCCGTGACGGCCGAACGGTTCAAGGCCTTCCTGCCCGCCCGCCGAGGCGGCCGCGAACACGAAGATGCCGACGTCGGCCTCGCGGTTGCGCTTGGCTTCGGAAAGTTCTTCCAGGGCATCGGTGAGCGACTTGGCCTGCCGCTTGGCTTCGATGACGATTTTGCGGCCCGGGGCGGCGGTCTCGGCTCCCAGCGTAATGACCGCATCGCCCTTCTTGGAACGCGGGACCTGGCCGGGCCTCGCCCCGACCGCCTCGAACAGGTCCCCCAGGCGGGCCGACTCCGCGGCCGCGAGCGAGCAGATCGCTCCCTCGAAATCAAGCCCCCCCGCGGTGTTGCGTTGCCGCTCGGCGCGTACCGCGCGGATCACCTCGACGGCGGCCTTGATGTCCTTCTGGAACTGGGCGTCCCGATCGCGCATGCTCTCGAGCAGGGCGACCACTTCCGACTTCAGGCGGGACAAGGCCGACGCGGAGTTGTCGAGGGTGAACTCTCCGGTGATGCGTCGCTGCGCTTCCTCGACCCGCTGCACCAGGCGGGCGAGCGCGCCCTGGTCGTTTCCCAGGTCAAACTCCTTGCGCACGCGTTCGACATCCCTGGCCAGGTCGTCGCGCAACTGCCCGTTGGACTTGGTCAACTGGTCGCGGAAGACCGAGAGCGCCGAGGCCGGGTCGTTGAGCGAGAACTGCCCCTCCACCCGCTTGCTCTGCTCGTCGAGGGCTTCCTTGATCGAGGCGCGAAGCGTCGCCACCAGCCCGTCCTGCTGGCGGGGGTCCAGGAGTTTGAAGACCGGGCTTGACTGACCCAACTGAACCGCCAGCGCGGACGCGATGGTCGAGTTGTCCGCGCCCACGTGCCGCCGGAGAACCTGATCCAGTTGGCCGTCGGGCCTGAGTACTTCGTTGAGTCGCGTCGGCAGGTGTCCCTCGGTGGGGTCGAGGTACTGGCGAAGCGCCCCGGCGATCTGCCCGGCCACCACCTCCCCGTGACGGTCGAGTTCTCGGCGAACCCCTGCCATCAGGCGTTCGCCCTCTCCGCGGATCGCCTGTGTGTCGATGGATCCGGTCGCCTGCGAGATGGCAAGCACGCCGACCCGCAGCGCGGCCAGCGCGGCGCGCTCTCGGTCGTCTCCATCGACAAACGCCCGGAGGTAGCGGACCACCTCCGCGTCTCGTACGACCAGGGCCAGGTCGATGGCGGTGTCGTGGGCGTGGTGTGCCGACGGGGCGTGTGGTCCCGAATCAGCGGGAGTGACGGAGGAGCCAGGCGATTCCGAGGCGTTGCTCGGGTACACGATACAACAGGATACCGCGCCGGAAAGGGCCGAGCGTCGGGATGATCCCGGGCGGCCGCGGACGCGTTCGCCTCGACCGTCGCTGGCCACGGGGCAACACGGTCGCGATTCGACACGCGCCGAGCCGGGATCGCCGTCGAAGTCCTTGCCGGCGGCCGAGCATCGGGGGCGTGTACTCCCCCATTCCTGGCCGCTCGCGGGGTAGGCCAGCACCCCGGCGTCCTACACTCGGTCCCATCGACGCGTGATGCAATCGACGACGATCCGATGACCCCCATTCTTGTCGCCATTCCCCTGCTTCTTTGCCTTGGCGGCGCCCTGTGCGCGGCGCTCCACGCGCACGGCGGCGTGTCGCGGCGGGCTTCGGTCGTCGTCTGGGGATGGATCCTGGCGGGGTGGTCGGCGGCGGCGACGGGCGTGCTCGCGTGGATCGGGTGGGGACCGGGGGGGGTGCTTGAATCGGGGGTGATCGCGCGGGCCTCGTGGAGTTGGGTCCCGGCGTGGGACTTGTGCTTTTCGCTCCGTGTCGACGGGCTTGGCCTGTTGATGGGGCTCCTGGTGTGCGGGGTCGGCTCGCTGGTGATGGGGTACGCGGGGCACTACTTCTCAAAGAAGGCTGGGGCGTGGCGGTTCCTGCTGTACATGATGCTGTTCCAGGTCTCGATGCTGGGGGTGGTGCTGGCGGGGGATCTTCTGACGCTGTTCATTTTCTGGGAACTGACTTCGATCACGTCGTTCCTGCTGATCGCGTACGACACGCGGGATCCCAAGGCCCGGCGCGGGGCGCTCAAGGCGCTGGTGGTGACGGGCGGAGGGGGCGTCGCGCTGTTCATCGGTCTGCTGGTGATCGCGTGGATGGTCGGTGGAACGGACCTGGACCTGGTCCTGTCCAGCGGCGAACTGGTCCGTGGCCACGACCTGTACGGGGTCGCGCTGGGGCTTGTGGCGCTGGGGGCGTTCACCAAGAGCGCGCAGGTTCCGTTCCAGGGATGGCTCCCCGACGGGATGACCGCGCCAACCCCGGCCTCGGCGTACCTTCACTCGGCGACGATGGTGAAAGCCGGTGTGTTCCTGCTGGCGCGGCTGCACCCGGCGCTTGGGCATACGGCCGAGTGGTTCTGGCTGCTCACGAGCATCGGCCTTGTGACGATGCTGCACGGGGGAATCACGGGCCTTCGGGCCCGCGATCTCAAGGCGCTGCTGGCGGCCTCGACGATCGGGCAGTTGGGCGCCCTGACGATGCTTGTCGGGCAGGGAACGGCGACCTCGTTCAAGGCGTTGACGGTCGGGCTGCTGGCCCACGGGATGTACAAGAGCGCGTTGTTCATGGTGGTCGGCATCGTTGACCACGAGACCGGGACGCGCGACCTGGGACGGCTGGGAGGTCTTGCCCGGGCGATGCCGGCCACGCTCGCGATCGCGATTCTCGCGGGTCTCTCGATGGCCGGGCTGCCTCCGCTGTTTGGGTACCTGGCCAAGGATGCACTGGTCGTCTCGGCGGCGCAGGCGTCGGGGGTCCCTTCGTGGGCCACGTGGGCGATCGTCGGATCGGTGGTGGTGGCGGGAGCGATGATCGCCGCGCAGGCGGGAATCCTCGTGTGGGACACCTTCCTTGCCAGGCCGCGCTCGGAGCGCGCGGAGGATGGCGTCCATCCCCACGACCCGCCGTGGGGAATGCTGATCGGCCCGGGGGTTCCGGCGGTGCTCGGCATCATCGGGGCGGTGGTCGCGCTGCCCACGGCCTCGCACCTGGCGGCCTCGGCCGGATCGGCGGCGTTTGGTTCTCCCGTCGACGTGACGCTCAAGTTCTGGAAGGGGTTTGACGCGACCAAGGCGCTGGGCGTGATCGCGATGGTCGGGGCTCTGGTGGTCTTCCTGGCCCGTCGGCCGCTGGGGAGGTTGATCCCTCGTCCGCCGGAGGTCCTGTTCCCGGGGGTGATGGGGGCGGTCGACCTGGCCGCGTACGCGGTGACCAGGCTCCAGAACGGTCAACTCCACCGGTACCTGCTGGTGATGTTCGCGGCGATGGCGGGACTGATCGTGTGGCGTGGATTGCCGCCGTGGCCTGGGCTCGACCGCGCGGGATGGGAGGCGCCCTGGCCGGTGCTGCGGGTGGCGGGGTGCGTGCTGGCGGCGGGATCCGCGCTGGCGGTGGTATTCCTGAAGCGCGACCTGTTCGCGATCCTGGCGCTGGGGGCCTCCGGGCTGGGCGTCTCGATGCTGTTCCTGATCCAGCCCGCGCCCGACGTGGCGCTGGTCATGATCGTGGCCGACGTGCTGACGATGGTGATCCTGGTGCTGGCGCTGCTGCGAGTTCCGGCATGGTTCCGCCGCCAGGCGGACCGGCTGGACCAGGTCGAGTCCCCGTGGGCGTTCCGCCGTGACGGAGTGGTCGCGGTGCTCGCGGGGGCTGGGTTCGCGTTCCTGGCGCTGTTCCTGACGCTCGACCACCCGCGGGAAAGCGCGGTCTCGCCCTGGTACCTCCAGCATTCGAAGACGGCGGTGAGCGCGTCGGACGTGGTCGCGGGAATCCTGGTTGATTTCCGCGCGCTGGACACGCTGATCGAGATCACGGTCTTTGCGCTGGCGGGCGCGGGGGTCTACTCGCTCTTGCGGCACGCATCACCGGCGGCGGGTGACCGGGAGACCATCGCCGCGCGGGACACCGGCTCGCTTCTCCACACGCCGCTGCTGCGGATGCTGGCCCAGGGGATTCTGCCGCTGGCGATCGCGGTCGCCGCGACCCACATCATGTACGGGCACGCGCAGCCGGGTGATGGGTTCACGGCGGGGGTGATCCTTTGCCTGACGGTCGCGTTCCGGCACGTGGTCCTGGGTTACGAGCGGTCCCGCCGGAGCAAGCCCTGGCTGAGGCCGCTGCGGCTGGTGGGCGCGGGGCTTGGCCTGGCGATTGCCTCGGCGACGATCGCGTTTCTCGTCAACGGATCGTTTTTCTCTCACGTCAATTTCGGTGAGAGCCTGGGCATCCCCCTGCCCAGGGACGTCGCGCTGACCACCAGCCTGCTCTTTGACGCGGCCATCGCGGTGGCCGTCATGGGCGGGGGCACGCTGGTCATCAACACACTCAGCGGGCCCAAAGGGGACGCGGCCGTCGGGGAAGGAGGCCACGCATGGAAATCCTGATCTCGGCCACGCTGGGCATCGTCTTTGGCGTGGGGATTCACCAGATGCTCCGGCGGAACGTCATCCGTTCGGCGATCGGGCTGGTCCTGATCAGCAATTCGGTGAACCTGCTGCTGCTGCACTGCGGGGCGTACCGGGGCCTGGTGGCGGCGTACACGACGGTCTCCGGCCAGCAGAGCGACCCGCTCCCGCAGGCCCTGGTGCTGACGGCGATCGTCATCGGCATGGGCGGGTTCTCGTTCGTCCTTGCGATTCTGTATGTCTTTGCCGTCCGGGACCGCACGGGCGACATGGCCCGTCTCTCGCAACTTCGTCACTGATCGAAAGGCCACACGGCTCGAACGCCTCGCACGCTCACCCAGGCCATGACCAACGACCGCCTCATCGCCCACCTTGTGCTTGTTCCCCTGGTCGCCCCGCTCGCGGCGGCGGCGTTCGGCGTGCTCGTGCTGAGCCGTCGTCCGCGGGCCATGGCACGGCTGGCGCTGCTGGCGGTCGCGGCCGGGGTCGCGGCCATCGCCGCGGTGATCGTGCATATCGCCGCCACGGGGGAGCCGATCGTCATCCATGTCGGCGGCTGGCAGGCCCCTTTCGGGATCAACCTGGTCGCGGACCACCTCGGGGCGGTGATGACGCTCATGGCCCAGTCGGTCATGGTCGGCGGGATCCTGTACGCCTCTCGGTGCAAGGACCGCTGTGTCACGTACGCGGTGTTCTACCCGATGATGCTCACCCTCGCCGCGGGGTTGGCGGGGGGGATGCTCACCGGGGACCTGTTCAACTTCTTCGTCTTCGCCGAACTGGTGATGATCTCCGGCACGGTGCTGACGGCGTGCTCGGACAACCGCCGGGGGATCGAGGCCGCGTACAAGTACTTTTACATAAGTTTGATCGCCGCCACGTCGCTGCTGGTGGCCTGCGGGTGCCTGTACGCGGCGTACGGGACGCTGAACATCGCCGACCTGTCACGCTCGATCGCCTCACGCCCCGACGCCCCGCTGGCGGGCATCGCCCTGGCGCTGCTGCTGGTGAGTTTCTCGATCAAGTCGGCCGCGGTTCCGTTCCACTTCTGGCAGCCGGATTTCCACACCACCGCCCCGACCGCGGTGAGCGCGATGCTCTCGTCGGTCGTGGTGAAACTCGGCGTCTACGGGCTCATTCGACTCACGACCGCGCTGTTCCCGCACGACGAATCGCTCGGCGGGCTCCTGGTGATGATGGGCGTGATGGGCGTGGCGGTCGGCGGGCTTGGGGCGGCCGGGACGCACGACCTCAAGCGCATGCTGGCGTATTCCACCCTGGCCCAGATCGGGTTCATCCTGGTGGCGATCGGATGGGGATCCCCGGCCGCGCTGGCGGCGGCCATTGTCTTTACGTTCAACCATGCCTTCGTGAAATCGTCGCTTCTCATGCTCGCCGGGCTGGTGGCGAGCCGGACCAGCGTGAAGTCGGCCTCGTTCGGGGCGATCACCGGCGTCGGGCGGAGCGTTCCGGCCGCGGGCGTGTTGTTCCTCATCGGTGGGATGGCGTTGATGGGACTTCCACCCACCAACGGCTTCATCTCGAAACTCGGCGTGCTGCGGGCCGGGGTCGGCGCGGGAGAGTGGGCGGTCCTCGCGGCCCTGGGCGTGGGCAGTCTCATCACCATGGTGTACGTGACGCGGGCGTTCCAGCGCGTGTGGTGGCAGGAGCGGCCGGAAGACGCCCCAACGACTTCGCCCACACGAGATTCCATCCTCGCCCCGGCCCTGCTCATCACGGCGACGGTCGCCCTGGGGGTGGCGCCCGACACGCTCTTGCGTTTCGCGTCCCACGCCGCCGAGTTCCTGGCCGAGCCCGGGAACTACATCAAAGCCTCGCTCGGGGGAGGTGAACCATGAGGACCACCGTTTCGCAGCGGCTTCCGTACGCCGTGGGCATCGGGCTGCTCTACCTTCAACTGACCGGCAACGTGGTCCCGTCCAACCTGGTCGCCGCGGCGATCGTCGGCGGGGCCTTGTCGCTGCTTGTTCCGCCCGGAGAGCGGACGCTGCCGCTGCGTGAATGGCCGAGCGTCATTCTCGCCTTGCTTCGCCATGCCCTGACGGTCGCGGTTGATGTGTTTGTCAACGGGCTGGTGGTCGCTTCGCTCGTGATCTGGCGGACGCGGCGCGTTCATCCCGGTCTTGTTCAACTCCGCAACCGGCACTCCACGGAGATCGCCAGCGCGCTCGACGCCCACGCCATCACCATTTCCCCGGGTCAGATGGTCGTCTGCATCGAGGACAACGACTTTCAGACCCACTGCCTCCAGGCGCCCGAGGCCCGCGCCGCCGGCCGGGACGCCGGACACGCCCGCCACGAACGCATCGAGCGGCTCGTGGGGCTTCCTCGCCGCGGTCGGGCCCACGCCCCTCCCGGCTCACCCCCTGACTTGCCGTCCGGCACCCCGATGTGAGCGCGCCCATGCCCGATTATCTCATCACGATCCTCGACGCCGCGATGCTCGTCCACCTGCTCCTGCTGGTCGTGTGCATGGCACGGCTGTTCCGCAGCCCCGTGGCTTTTGATCGCCTCTTGGCGGTCGACCTGATCGGGACCCTCCTGCTGGCCACCGTGGTCCTGCTGGCGATCCGGGAGCGAGTGAGCCTGGTGCTCGACGTCGCGCTGGGACTGGCCGCCGTCGGCTTCATGGGCAGCATCCTGCTTGCCAAGTACGTCGCGGTCGAGATGCTCGACTCGGACGACCGCGGGCCCGACGAAGAACCCGAATCGGGCCGCGGGGACTCCGACGCCGGGAGGGAGTCCCGCCCATGACCCAGACCATCGCGGTGTTCTCCGCCGCCGCCATCATCCTCGGGACGCTCTTCAGCATCGTCGGCGTCGTCGGGTTCCTTCGCTTTCCGGACATCTACTCGCGGCTTCACGCCACCGGGAAGGTCAGCGTCTTTGGCGTCACGATCCTCCTGCTCGCCGCCGTCGTCCTCGACGTGGCGGGCATCGGCAAGGCCCTCGTCCTGATCACCTTTCTCATCCTCTCCGGGCCGGCCCTCTCTCACGCCATCTCCGCCGCCGCGTGGAGGAGCAAGGTCCCCATGGTCGGCCACGACGAGCCCGTGCGAGGTCCGGACGAACAGGGAGAGCCGTGATCGGGCGGTCCCTGGACCGCACGGCCATGTATCGCGGGCGACCAGGCCCCCACCATTGCTTGCGAGGCCCCGCCGGCCATCCGGGCATCAGGGCATCAGGGCATCCGGGCATGGACTTCATCCGGACCTCATCCACGCAAAGGCCGCCGCGAGCAGGACAAGCGCCGACCCGGCGGCCAGCGCCATGCGCCCGATGAACTGGTGCTGGAGAATCCTTCGCATGTGCGAGCCTCCACCCGCGGGGCTTTCCCGGTCCCGGCCTTCCGGGTCATACCACGCGAAAACGCTCGGAGAGGATGTTCCATCGGTCCACGCCCATGGCCAACGCGGATTCCTCCACGCCATCCATCATCGGGTCTGGGCCACAAATCAGTACACGCCATCCCTGGAGGTTCCGACCGGCCACGGCGCGATCCAATACCTCGCGCGTGACGTACCCGGACGGTCCGGTCCAGCCCTCGGGCGGGTGCTGGGGAACGTGGACCGCGTGCAGGTTCAATTCATTCGCGAGCACGCCCAGTTCCTCCGCGAACACGGCCTTTGCCATCGTGTCAACACCGTGGATGAGAACGACCTCGCGGCGGTCCCCCGCGTCTCGCATCGTCCGCAGGATACTCATCATGGGCGTGATGCCGATCCCGCCGGCGACAAGAAGCAATCCTCCGGCTTGGTCCCCGGCACGAAAATTCCCCGCGGGCCCCTCCACATACGCGGTTGAACCCGCGCGGATGGAACCGATCGAGGCCGTAAAGTCGCCGAGTTCCTTGATCGTGAATTCGAGTTGGCTCGGGTGGTGCTCGCTCGACGAGATCGTGAACGGGTGCTGTCGGATCGACCAGGGGCTGTCGGCGAACGTCACCCACGCGAACTGCCCCGCTTCGAAGGAGAGCCCCCGGTGCCCGGCCGGCTCCAGCGAGACCCTCCAGACCCTTTCGCCGATCCTGGTCACCTCCGCGACACGGTATGGACGGGAACCCGACCTCCAGGGCTTGACCACTCGCACGTAGACGAGCAGGGCGATCGCGACGGCAGGAACCGCGACGATCGCGATGGCCTTCCACGTCGGCCCGGCGTAATGCCCCACCATCACCACGTGGGCCGCCGCGACGAGCACGACCAGCATCGAGAGAGCGCCGTGGGTGAGCCTCCACCACTCGTAGGGGATCCCCAGCCTGTTCCTCAGGATCGACAAGACAAGGACAAGCACAAGCGCCGCGCAGGCCGCCGAGAGCGCGCCCGCCCGCATCAGGTTCACCCGCGGGTCAAAGAACGCCGCAAAGGCCGGATCGGCGGTGATCAGGACCGCCACGTGGCCCGCGACCAGCACGGCCGCGAAGATCCCCGCCACGCGGTGGAACTGCAGCAGCGAGTCCTGTCCCAGATGACGGGAAACCCATCGCAAGCGGGCCGTCAACGCGAACTGCACGCCCATCATCCCCAGGGCGGCAAAGCCCAGCGCGACCCCGAACTCGACGCCAGGGCCGCGGGGCGGCGGGAGCGGGCCGAGGATCGCCACCGCCATCGGGAAGGCGGCCAGCACGATGTACAGGCATGCCAGGGCCAGGGCGATCGGGGTCCCGCGAACAGGCATGCATCGCCTCCCTCTTTTGGTGGAACCGTCGTCGGGGTGCCCTGGGGCATGCTCGCTACGGCCTGCCGAATACGACCATGCCGCCGGCCTCCTCGATCGCCAGCGCCCGTGAAGTGATGGACAGGACCTTGATTACCCATTCTTTCACGGGCGCGGCCGTCTCCGCCGCCGCGGGTCCTCCCGCGCCGGATGAACCCGCGCCGGATGAACCCGCGCCGGCGGCGCCTTGCTCCCCGCCCTGCCCCGCCGGTTCGGTGACAAAGCGAACCGTGCTCGCTTCTCGTGACCATCTCCCTCGCTCGATCAGGGTCCTCGGGCCGGCCTGCGCCTGAACCTGGCCCGCCCCATCCCTGGGAGGCGGCGCGGGGTGAATCCAGGCCCGCTCGTACGTCCCGTCGGCGTGGATCACCAACGCCTGCGATCGATCGGGATAGACGCTGATCCACGCCCCCATGATGGAATCCCGGCGGGCCGCGGCCGGCGCCCCCGCGCCGGACGTGGTCGGCTCACCGTCGGCGCTCATCGGGGGGGGCGTCTGGTCCGCGGCCTCGACCAACGGCATCTCCGCGAGCGCGGCGGACGAAATCTCGGTTTCCTCATACCCGCCGCCCAGGTCCAGGAAGGGGATGAAACTGTTGATCGAACCGATGGTCTTGCGGACCGATGCCAGGTGCGTATCGAGACGCCCGAGGGATTGCTCGATCGAATTCAGAAGCGCCAGTTGGGCCTCCAGGCCGCCCAGGGAATGGTTCGTGCGGTCGATCCGTTCCAGTCCCTTCTCGACGCGGTCGATCAGCGCGTTGGTACGGTCAAGCCGGGTCAGCCCCTCTTCCACGCGGTCGAGACGATCGTTGGTCTGGGCAAGCAGCGTGTTCGCCGACGAAAGGCCCTGGTTGGCTTCGTCCATCGCGAACTGCACGCAGACCAACTGACCGTTGGCGGCGCGAAGTTCATCCCGAATCTCCCGGACGATGCATCCCGGCAGCGCCGCGGACGCCGCCAGCGTGCCCGTGATGATCAGGTTTATCTTCATGACGGAGTATACGAGGGGCCACCGCGGCGCTTGCGTCGTGTCCGGGCGCGCGTGTATGCTCGCGCGACTCGGGAGGTGGTTCATGTCCAGGTCTGTGGTCCTGTGCTTTGACGGCACCAACAACAGCGTCCACGGGGACCGCACCAACGTCGGTCGGCTGTTCGAGTGCCTGGAACGTTCCGACCGCCAGGTCGTGTACTACGACCCGGGGGTCGGCACGCTCTCGGACCCGGCCTCGCTCACGGCCACGGGGCGGGCCGTCTCTCGCGCCCTGGACGGGGCGATCGGCCACTCCCTGCGGGACAATTACGGCGAGGCGATGGAGTTTCTGGTCCGTCACCACCGCCCGGACGATGATCTTTTTCTGTTCGGCTTCTCACGTGGGGCGTACACCGCCCGGGCGGTGGCCGCGGGGATCCACGCGGTCGGCATCATCCGACCCGAGCACGAGAACATGATTCCCTACTCCTGGTCCGTGCTCACCAACGAGCAGGAGCAGGGCAAGGACGACTACTTCAAGACGGCCGCGCGCTTCAATTCGTCGTTCTCGTCTGGCCCGACGAGCGTGCATTTCCTCGGCGCGTGGGACACCGTCAGTTCGCTCGGCTGGATCTGGGATTTCCGCAGCGTCCCGTTCACCTCCACGAACCCCTCCATCCGCCATGTGCGCCATGCCGTGGCGATCGACGAGCGACGCGCGTTCTTCCGCTCGAACCTCTACTGCTTCACGGGCAAGCAGGAAGCCGGCGGCCGTCGAATCGTGACGCCGCCCGTTCCCGGCCAGGACCTCAAGGAAGTGTGGTTCGCGGGCGTTCACTCCGACGTCGGGGGCGGATACCCCGATGAGCACGGCCAACTCTCCAAGATCGCCCTCCAGTGGATGATCCGCGAGGCCACGGCCCCGAGGGACATCACGCAGGCCGGACGGGCGGTGCGAACGGCCTGTCTCTACGTCAACCACGACGCCGTGGCCCGTTGCCTGGGCAAGACGGGGGAGCAATCGACTCCCGACGCGCTGGCCCCGGCCAACCGCTCGCTGACCCCCCGCTGGTGGATCGGGGAGATTCTGCCGCGGCGATCCTGGGACTCTCTCTCGGGGAAGAAGCGATGGCGGTGGCCCAACGCCGCGAAGCGACGCGCGGTTGCCCCGGGATCGACGATCCACGTTTCGGTGCGGGATCGTCTCGGGGATCCGACGGTGGGGTATCGGCCGGTGAATCTTCCGCCGCTGGATCAACTGCAGGTCGAGTCCTGAGGGTCATTGGCCGTGGGCGGGTCTTTGGACGGCACGGCTCGCCGGCGAGCATCCACGCCGATCGTCCAGGCCCCCCGGCCTAAACTCGACGCATGTTCGAACGGCTCTCCGAAGGATTCACCAACGTCTTCCGTAAACTGTCCGGCCAGGACAAGATCTCCGAGGCGAACGTCACGGAGGCGATGGCCGATGTTCGCACCGCGCTGCTGGACGCCGACGTCCACCTGAGCGTCGCGGATTCCTTCTGCGAGAAGGTCCTGCAGGACGCCGTGGGGCGTCGGGTCACGCAGAGCCTCAAGCCCGGCCAGGAGATGATCGGGATCGTGCATCGGCGGCTGGTCGAACTCCTGGGCGGAGAGGTGGAAGCCACGCGCTCGTCGATGGACCTGGTCGATCCGGCGACGGGGCTGCCCGTGCCGGCCGCGCTGGGGATGGGTCGGGACCTGGCCGAGTCGGGGATCCCCCGCATCTCACCCGGCCCGACGATCGTGATGATGTGCGGTCTGCAAGGATCGGGGAAGACCACCACCTGCGGCAAAGTCGCGGCGTACCTGAGGAAGCGCGGGCGGTCCGTCATGCTTGCCGCCGCGGATCTTCAGCGGCCCGCCGCGGTCGAGCAACTCGAGACCGTGGCCCGGCACGCCGACACCGGATCTTCCGGAAGTTCCCCCGTGACGTTCTACGGCGAGCCGGACAAGATCGCGGCCTACGGCCAGGCGGTCGGGGTGGCGGTGGACGTGTGCGCCCGGGCGGTCGAGGCGGCGCGGGCGCGCGGCGTGGACACGGTTATTCTTGACACGGCCGGGCGACTGCACGTCAACGACGCGCTCATGGATGAACTCAGGGCCATCAACGCGAAGGTCCGGCCGCACCGGGTTCTGCTGGTCGTCGACGCGATGACCGGGCAGGACGCGGTCAACTCCGCCCGGGCTTTCCACGAGGCCCTGGGCATCCACGGGGTCGTGCTTACGAAGTTTGATTCCGACACCAGGGGCGGCGCGGCCCTCTCGGTCAAGCACGTGACGGGCGCTCCCATCACGTTCGTGGGCGTCGGTGAGAAGATCGACGCGCTGGAGGAGTTCCACGCCGAGCGGATGGCGGGCCGCATCCTGGGGATGGGCGACGTGGTTTCCCTGGTCGAGAAGGCCCAGGAGCAGGTCAGTCAGCAGGAGGCCGAGGACCTCCAGAAGAAACTGGAAAAGGGGGAACTCACGATGGACGACTTCCTCTCCCAGATGAAGGCGATCCGTCGCATGGGACCGCTCAAGCAACTCCTGGGTCTTCTCCCGGGCGTCGGCCCCATGCTCAAGGAGGCCGATATCGACGACCGGCAGATGGACCGCGTCGAGGCGATGATCCACTCGATGACCCCCGCCGAGCGCCGGAAACCCGAGGTCATCGACCTGTCCCGCCGCCGCCGTGTCGCCACCGGCTCGGGAACTACCCAGGACGACGTGGGACGCCTGGTCAAGCAGTTCTCCGCGGTGAGCAAGGTCACGCGACAGATGGCCGGCCTGACCGGGCGGGAGAAGGCCGCCGCCGTCCAGGCGATGCAGGCCGGGGTGGGCGTCCCCGGATTCACCGCCCGCAAATCGACCGCCTCACCGAGCATCAAGGACCGATTCAAGAAGCGCAAACGCTGAGGGAGGGCGAACGCGGACCCGCCCGGGCATGAAAACGCCCGGCGCATCGGCCGGGCGTCGGATGGCTTGCACGCGGCGTCCCGTGCGATTACTTTTCACCGCTCTCGCCGGCGCCCTCGGTCTTCTTCTTTTCGACGAGTTTGCGGACATCGTCGGGAATCTCGAACTTTTCCCTGGGGATATCCGTGTTCAACTCGATCGACTCGTAGGTCATGCTGCTCGACATCCCCACCATGCTGGATGTCATCTTGAAGGGGACCTTGATCCCCGCGATCTCCCGGTAATCCAGGAGCATGGTCGAGACGTTGTAGACGTTTCCCTGGGATTCCTGCTCACCTTCCATCTTGACCAGCAGGCCGGACCCGGCCTCGTAGAAACGCACCTGCTTGGGCCCGTTCAGGGGCGTGAACTCGACCTTGTAGCACTCGACCCCCTCGACCTCGGCCTTGCCGATGGTGTTCACCGCCGAGTAATACTTGTCAAGGCTCACCTCGCTTTGCAGGTCGCACTCCTTGAGGAGTTGATCCCGCTCGGCCCCTTCCATCAGCGTGGGACCGGTCATCGGGTTGCGCTGCCAGGCGGTCTCCCCTGAGAGGCCCGACTCGAACTTCATGCCCATCATCTCCATCGCCGAGTACATCGCCCCGTGGGCCTGGAACGACTCGATCGTGCCCTTGAGGCCCTGAGCCGGGATCTCGAACACCCCCTTGTTGCGCTTCGACGTCACCCCCTTGATCGCTTCCTCGCCGCCGATCGCCTTGATGTAGCGAGCGTGGATCTCCTTCCCGTCCGGGAGCGTTGATGTGGCCTCGACCGCCGGGGCGGCCGGCTGCACCAGGGCCAACGCCGGGGAGACGCACACCGCCGTACACGCCGCCGCCACGCCGATCATCCCGAGCCACGACCGCGACGCCTTCGAAGAACCTTTCATCGCCTTTGACTCCATTCGAGCCGGGAGGATCACCCGCCGGCCCGTCGCCAGTGAATTACCGATGCATCATCAACGGACCCGACTGGATCCACGCCTTGGCCGCCTCCACCGCCGGGTCCAATCCGCGGAGCAGGGTAGCCCGATCAATCCGAACCTCTTCATCAGGAACCACACCCTCCCCTTCGAGCACGCGCCCCGAGGCCGAGACGTAGTTCGCCATCGCAAACTGAAACCCGTCTCCATTTGGAAGTTTCTCGATGGTCGATGGGAGGGCTCCGCCTCCCGTGCGGCTTCCGAAGATCCTGGCCCGGCCGAGGTCCTGCAACCCGCCCGCCATGATCTCCGAGGTCGAGTACGAGAGTTCGTCGACCAGGATCGCAACCGGGCCTCCGTACACCTCGACGCGGGGGAAAATAACGAAATTGACCGTTGTATCCCGGGTCCTCATCTCCCCGAGTTTGAGCCCTTCCTTGTCCACGAAAAACCCGCTCATCCCGTTGGCCATGAACCCGATCCCCCCCAGGTTTCCCCGAAGGTCAAGGATCACCCCCTGGGCCGTCGCGAACGATTCCATCGCCGAGGCGAACATGGGCATCACCCGTCCCGGGTCAAGGAAGAAATTGAAACGTATGTACCCGATGTTGCCGGCCAGCCGGGTCGAGACGAATTCGACATGCACGGGCGGCAGGTGACCAAACCGAACCGGAGCGCCCGGGGGCGGGTCGAGCGTGATCGGCTTGATCACCGGCTGGTCCTCGCCGTCGAGGAACCCCACGGGAACCACCGATCCGGCGGCTCCGGAGATCATGCCCTCAAAGCCGCGGACGATCATCGCGGCCGCTTCGGGTCCCTGCAACTGCTCGGACATCGCGGCGATCGCGCGATCCGTCGGCCTCCCGCGGATCGACTCGACGATCCACCCCGGGCGTACGCCCGCCCGGTCGGCCCCCGACCCGGGCTCCACCCGCGTCACCAGGGCCACGCCATCGACGACTCGCAACTCCATCCCCGATCGGGCATCCGACCCGTTCGCACCGGGTCCATCCTTCTTTGCCGGCATGTCCGTGGGTTCTTCCACGCCCGCGTCGGATACCTGGGAATACACCTCCCCGCTGATGATCGCGAAATGCGATTGCTTCAGGCGGTCCAATGCCTCTCGCATCACCCCCCGGGCCGCGTCCATCGACTCGGCCGACTCGACCCGGGGACGTAATTCAAGGCGAACGGCCTGCCAATCAAGGCCCCCCAGGTCGGGATCCCAGTGGCGATCCCGCACCGTCTGCCAGACGTAGTCAAACGAGGCGACGTTCAAGGCCCTTTGCTCGGCCGTAAGGGGCGGACGAACGACCGACCGCGTCGCCGCCGACCGCGCGGATCCGCGATCCGACGCCGTGGAGGAACACCCCGCCGGCAACAGCATCAAAGCAACCCCGGCCGTCGCCGCCGCCATTCGTGCGGCAAACCGCGCGTGTCGAACTCTCACGTTGCGCGACTCCTCGAAAAGACCCACGATCCCATCGTAGGAATCTCGATCCGCTCGGTCGCTTACGCCGCCCGGGCCGGCGGGGCCGCCTCGCCGCGTCCCTGGAACATCTCCCGTCCCTCCCTGGCTTCACGCAGTTCACGAAGGACACGGACCAGCAACGCCCGGTCCTGATCCCGCCCCACCAGCCACGACGCGAACCGCATGTCGTCAAGGAGATCCTCCTGAACAAACGCCAGGCGATCCGTCGGCACACCGGCAAACGCCAGGCAGAGTCCCGAGGCCACCCTCCCCACGGTCATGGGATTCTCCGGCCCGTGCTCCAGTTCGGACCGGAGGAAGGCCCCGGGGTCCGAAG
Source organism: Phycisphaeraceae bacterium (assembly GCA_019636515.1). Classification (GTDB taxonomy): domain Bacteria; phylum Planctomycetota; class Phycisphaerae; order Phycisphaerales; family UBA1924; genus JAEUJB01. Next base: position 487,006 of record JAHBXI010000001.1, read on the forward strand.
CCAGGAGACCCACGTCGCCGTGCAGCATCGCGTCGGCGTCGCGCAGCGCGGCGATGCCCATCTCGTCGTCCATGCACGAAAGCCGAACAGCGCCCAGCCTCAGCATCACCTCCGGCTCATCGGGCAGGACGCGAGCGCACGCCTCGCACCACGACCGGCGGCGGTCCTCGGAGACCGTTTCATCCCACGAGGCCAGCCAGGCGCTCACCACGCGGGCTGCCGCTCGGTCGGCCGCCGTCGCACGCCCCGAGCGACTCCTCCATTCCATGAGCGACGCGAGATTCGACATGGACCACCGCACCGGGTCCTCGCCCCCGGCCGCCGCCAGGCATCCGGGGGCGATCCGACGCCCGAGCAGGTGGTCCGCCACGTCCAGCCGCTCCTCATGGCGCGAGTGGACCGCCGCCGCCAAGGCCAAGGCCGCCGTGATATCCGCCGACCGCTCGATGTCCCCATCCGAGGAGAGGTCGAGCCGGACCTGGAACGGATCGAGGCGCAACGGGAACACCGATTCGTACGACATCGGGCGGCGGCGACCCCAATCAAACCACGCCGCGTCGGATCCGGGTCGCTCGATGGTCTGGATCCGAACGACCCCGGGGCATTCCTCCAGCACCACCGCATCGGCGCCTTCGCCGGCGGCCCGCGGGCCATCGGTGACGGCCTCCATCACGACCCAGGTTGAACGCTCGTGGACGTGCCCGAGCACCAGTTCCGCCCGACGCCGACGCATCGCCAGCCCGATGCGCACGGGCGAGGCCCGGCGCCGGAGGCCGCGCAGACGCGCCGAGATCCTCATTCTCGATGTCTCGTCAAAGCCCAGCCCTCCAACGGGCGTTCGGGACAGGATCGAATCCGCCGCCCACGCCGATCGGAAGGCAAACTCAACCGCGGACGTGACCACTCGGCGCCGGATCAACGACCATCGAGCAAGCCCAGACTGGGGACGGCCGGGCATCGCGGGACGTGGTTCGCCGGCGGACCGGGCCGCCGTGGTTTTGCGCTGCGAGCGAACCCCGAGCGCGGCGGAGAGCACGACCACCCACACCCCCGCCGGAAGCCCCAGGGCGGGTTGGGCGAGCCAGTGTGCCCCGAGGTGGTGCGCCAGGGCGACCACCGCACAGGAACCCAGGAGGGCCAGGGAACCGACCACGAGTACCCCCGATGGGACGTCGGCGCGAGGGATTTCCCCGTCGCGCGTGGGACAGGTGCGGTTGGACATCATCGTGAACTCAAGATCGTCCCGGTCCGGCCGCCGATGCAGGGATGGATGGCATCCGTGCGCAAAGTTGTTCGACCGCCGACCCGTCGCGCCACCCGCGAGCGTTCTTCGGTCTTGTTATCCGGACCGGACGTCCTCCGCGCCGCACTCACCGCGGCGGGTCCCGTACACTGGCCGCGATGGCAACGCTCTTGTGCGTCCCTCTCACGGTCCACGAACCTGGCGGCGCCCTGGATGAGGCGCGGCGTGCCGCCGAGGCCGGGGCCGACCTTGTGGAGTTCCGGGTTGACGGGTTTTATGTGCCCGAGGGCAACGCGCCGGAACTGGCCGATTCCCTCGCGCGGATGATCTCTCGCAGCCCCCTGCCGTGCATCGTCACCTGCCGCCACGTTTCGGAGGGGGGCGCGTTTGGGGGCGACGACGCGGATCGTGCCGTGCTGATCGAGCGTCTGGCCGCCGCCGCGGGTCGGGATCAACACCCGCCGCGGTACCTCGATGTTGAGTTTGAGCGGTACGCGGCGTCGGAGGAGTTGCGAGGCGTCGTGCGAGACTCGGCCAGGCGACCCGACGCCCCCGGACTGGTTTTTTCTTCGCACGACTTCGGCGGACGGCCTCCGGACCTGGCCCGGAGGCTTGGCCGGATGCGTGCGGACCCGGCGGCGTCGGTTCTCAAGATTGCCTACCGCGCCAGGTCGCTGCGGGACAACCTCGAACTCTTTGACATCCTTCTGGAGCGCGACCGACCCACCATCGCCCTTGCGATGGGCGAGTTTGGGCTTGCCTCTCGCGTGCTGGCCCCGAAATTCGGGGGATTCCTTACCTTTGCATCCCTCTCCCGTGAATCGGTGACGGCGCCCGGGCAACCGACCATCGAGGAACTTGTCGGCCGATACCGATTCCGTTCGATCGGGCCGGGGACGCGGGTGTACGGCGTCGCGGGATGGCCGGTCGCCCAGTCGCTCTCACCGGTGATCCACAACGCGGGATTCGAGGCGATCGGTCACGACGGCGTGTACCTGCCGATGCCGATCGCGGCCGATGAGTCCGCCCCGGATGCCTCCTACGCCAGTTTCAAGGCGACGGTCCTCGCGATGATGGAGCACCCGCGACTGGACCTGTCGGGGCTGAGCGTCACGATCCCCCACAAGCAGAACCTTGTCCGCCTGGCCAGGGAGCAGGGCTGGAGGCTCGACCCGTTGTCGAGTTTGTGTGGCTCGGCCAACACCCTGGCGATCTCGCCTTCGGCGGAGGGCCCGTCGGCGTCGCGATCCGCGGCGGTCTTCAACACCGACGCCAGGGCCGCCGTGGAATGCCTCCGTGGCGTCGGCGTCGTGCCCAAGGGGCTTCACGTCGGCCTGATCGGGGCTGGAGGCGTGGCCGGGGCCATCGGGTTTGCCTTGGCGCTGGGCGGGGCGAGCCTGACCATCTTCAACCGATCCGCCGAGGCCGCGCGCAACCTGGCCGACCGAATCTCCCGCGAGACCGGCGCCACCGCGAACGGCCGCGACGCGGCCGAACTCACCGGCCGGGGGAGGGCGGCGCCGTGGAATCGGGAATCGCCGATATCGGTGTGGATCAACGGCTCGCCGGTGGGAATGAAGCACGGCCCGAATCCGGATGGTTCCCCGATCTCACCCGAACTGATACGCAACTTTCCCGCCGGAACCGCCGTATTGGATACCGTGTACAACCCTTCTCGCACGCCGCTGATCGAGCATGCGAGCCAGGCCGGCCTGGTGACGATCGATGGCACGGCCATGTTCGTCCGGCAGGCCTGCGAACAGTTCGCGGCATGGACGGGAACAAATCCGCCCGCGGGGCTGTTTGAAAGACTGGTGACGGAAGCCTTGGCGACCTGAGACCCGCCGACCCGTGCCCAGGCCGGCTTCCCGACCCGCCGCCGCGGCAAGATCGCGCCACGCGATCACACCCCGGGCCGCCACCCCGACGGCCTCCACGGCGGCTCTCGCGTAACACCCGCCACGCCGATCGGCGCACACCGCGCGCCGACCGCTCCACGGAGGACGCGCCATGCACACGCTCACGCGGCCGGTTCTGTTTCCAGCGATCTACCCGTGGCTGCTGCTGGCCGCCTCGCTGGACGTCATGCTCACGTGGGTCTGCCTGGCGATGGGAGGGACGGAGTTCAACCCGATCGCCGCGGTGTGCATCGATTCGGGTGGCATGCACGGGGCCCTGGCGCTGAAGTTCTCGTGCCTGGTGGTGGTGGTGCTGGCGTGCGAGGCCGTGGGTCGCCGGAAGTTCGTAACCGGCCAGCGTCTGGCGGTCGCGGCGGTGGCGCTGAACGTGCTGCCGGTCGGGGCGGCGCTGCTGCAACTGGGCCTGCACGGGGCTGATTATGCGGACTGACCGACCGTGCCGCAGGGATCCTCGATCCCGCTCATGCGCAGCAGGGTCTTGAAACTCTCGCTGAACACGAAGTTGTGCTCCGGGAAGTCCATCCCGGACATGTTGCGATCGATGAAACTGAACATCAGGTCGATCTCGGCGATGCGCTGGGGTCCGGGCCGATCGGTCCCGGGAAGGAACGCCTCGACCGTGCCGACCGTGGAGGCCCCCATCGCGTCGAGTCGATCGATCCTGGCGGTATGCCGGATCGTCATCCCCGCGAAGACGTCGGACGCGATCTCGGCCCGGTTGATCTTCGCCAGAACGACCTTGTGGAGGAAGCCGTCGGCGTGACCGATGAGCACCCCGGCGGACTGGGCCATGCCTTCGAGGATGAGCGAGGATGGCATGACCGGCATCGCGGGGCGATCGCCTTGCGCGGGAGTGTCGGCGGCGAAATGATCGTGGAGATGCTCCTCGGCCATCGAGACGTTCTTGATCGAGACCAGGCGGACTCGGGGCTGGAACTCGATGATGCGATCAATCCACATCCAGCGCACGGGCGTTCTCCCTGAAATGGAGGGGTCTTGGGCGGTGGGCGAGCCGCGAGCCGGGGGCCGGGGGCCGGGGGATCATGCCTGGGCGGCGATTTTCGCCTGAACGAAGTTCACGATCGCATCGACCGTGAAGATCTCGTGGATCTTTGAGAGTTGGGGGTCCTGCTTGAAACGGGCGAAGTCAAAGTGCGGGAGCCGCTCCTCGAGGGCCGCGATCCCTTCCGCGGTCACGCGGCCATCCTTGACGTACGTTGGATCCTGCGCCACGCCCTGGGGGAACAACTCGTTCTGTCCGATCTTGAACCCAAAGCCCTTCTCCAACTGGAAACTGATGTCGAGGTAGTCGATCGACTCGGCTCCCAGGTCTCCCTTGAGGGTGGAGGTGGGCTGGATGTCCGCCTCGTCGACGCTGAGCGTGTCGGCCAGAATCTCTCGAACTTTCGATTGGATCTCGTCACGGTTCATCAGTACGGGGCCCTTTTATGAATCTGGAAGGGAATTGATCGGGATCAGACGCGATTGGCATGATAGGACCAATTCTCAGCAGTGCCCTCGTGCTTCACCGTGCTCAGCACGGGCGAGTGGCGAACGGGCCTGAGCACAAAGCGGCCTGAAATAGCCGAATTCGAGAGGTCACCGTTGACGTGCTCGGGGGAACCTTTTTCACCGCCCCCCAGCACCAGCGCGGTTCCCTGCCCCTTGAACTCGAACGTGCCGCCATCAGCCGCCTTGAGCAGCGTGACTTCCACTTTCAGCGTCTCACCGGGCTTGACGAACCGGCCGTATTTCACGGCCCGAACGCCGCCGAGGACCATGCGCGTGGCGCGGCAGGGGGGATGATGGGATTCGAGCAGGTGCCTGGCGGCCTGAACGATGGCCTCGACCATGAGAACTCCGGGGAGCACCGGAAAGGTCGGGAAGTGGTCCTGGAGGTATTCCTCAGCGCACGAGACGTTCTTGATCGCCACGACTCGCTGGGGCGTGCATTCCAGGATCCGATCGATGAGCGCAAAGTGCATGCATCATCACAATAGCCGATGATCCCGGGCCGAGAAAGCCGACCACCGGGGCCGAGCGCGGATCGGTGGAGACGACCGCGCGGTCGCTACGCTGGCGGTGATGCCCCCCGTCAAGGACCTGGCGATCTGTGTCCGGCACTGGGACTGGTCGGAAACGAGCCAGACGGTTTCGCTGCTGACCGCGGAGCACGGGATCCTGCGCGGCCTGGCGAAAGGGTCGCGCCGAGAACGTTCACCGTTCTCGGGCGGGATTGAACTCCTGACCCGCGGGGAGGCGGTCTTCATCCTCAAGCCATCGGCGGGGGACGTTTCGCCGCTGGCGACGGTCACGGCGTGGGATCTCCAGGAGCCGTTCACCTCTCTTCGCGGCCGGCTTGACCGTCTGCACGCGGCGATGTTCCTCGCGGACCTTGTCCACCATGCCCTTCACGACCACGACCCTCACGCGGGCGTCTTCAGGTCGCTCGACCGCTCCCTGGGTTGGTTGGCCGACGGCCGCCCCTGGGCCCGAGTGGTGCTGGGCTTCCTGTGGGATCTTCTCTCGGAGACGGGTTACCGGCCCGAGATCTGGAACGACCCTCGGCGCGGCGTGGTGATCGAGCCGCGGGCCGTGTACCTGTTCAGCCCGCGTCTGGGTGGCCTGATCGCCGAAGGACCCGGAGATTCTCGGACGCCCTCGCCGGGCGCGGCGGCTCTCGCGGGCGAGGCTGGGAGCGGTCGTGCGGGAGATGAGACCTGGAAAGTCCGATCCGACACGGTGGCGGTGCTGCGGTCGGTGGCCGCGGGAAGCGATTGGATGGACTTGGAGGACGCATCGGCCGATACGAGGATTCCGGATGATGCGGTCGTTCGTTGCACGGCGCTGCTCGCGTCGTACTTCCGCTTCATCCATCGGTCGTGGCCTGCGTCGATCCGCTGGGTTCTTCCGGACCTGGCTTCCCGAGCCAGGCCTTGACCGCCGCGTCGGGGCAAGGAGCGGCCGCGTGGCGGGGTTGGGCGATCCGGGCGCGGGAGTTCGGTCATGGAATCCACGTTGCTCGAAGAAGTGCTGGCATGTCCGTCGCTGCCCTCCCTCCCGGCGGTGGCGGTTCGCGTCATTGAACTGACGGCGGATCGGAATGTGTCGCTGAAGGAACTGGCGGACACGATCCAGAACGACCAGGGTCTGAGTTCAAAGGTCCTGAGAACGGTCAATTCGAGTTATTACGGCCTTCGGACCCGCTGCTCGTCGATCAACAAGGCGCTGGTGATGCTGGGCCTGGGCCCGGTCAAGGCGCTGACGCTGGGATTTTCGCTGGTGGCTTCCCAGGAAATTGACCCTCGTGGAAGCCTCGACCTGGTGGCGTACTGGCGGCGGGGGCTGTACACGGCGGTGGCGTCCAAGTCGATCGCGGAGGCCGCGCGGATGAGTTTCGGAGACGAGGCCTTCCTGGCGGGCCTGCTGCAGGACATCGGGGTGATGGCGATGCACCAGGCGCTGGGCTCGAAGTACGACGAGGTGCTGCGAGCCGCCGGGGGAGACCACGGCAAACTGGTGCGGCTTGAACTCGAGTCCCTGGACATGCAGCACCCCGAGGTGGGAGCCATGCTCGCCGAGCGCTGGCGGCTGCCCAACGAACTGGTCATGCCGGTGCGTTTCCACGAGCGGCCAACGGCCGCGCCGGTGGACTGCGCCGATATCGTCCGGTGCGTGGCGCTTGGCAACATCGCCCACGACGTGCTGACCGATGCGGATCCCGGCGCGGCGCTGAAGCGCCTGTACGCGAAGACGGATCAGTGGTTCAAGATCACCCCCAGCGTGCTGGACGACACGCTTCGGGTGGTGGCCCAGGCGACCAAGGAACTCTCGTCGCTGTTCAAACTCCAGACGGGAGCCGCGTGCGACATCGACGCCGTGCTGAACACGGCGAACGAGCGTCTCTCGGAGATCCGTCCGCCGCTCTCGACCACCTCGACTTCCGAGGATGGGCTGGCGAACCTCCTGGCGCACGATGCGAATGTTGATCCGCTCACCGGGGCGATGGCCCGATCGGCGTTCGACACGTCGATCCGCTGGGCGTTTGGGGTGTGCAAGACGCAGGGCGGGCCGATCGGCCTGGTGCAGGTAAGCATCGACTGCCTCGACGCCGCGCACGCACGCGGGGGGCACGAACTTGGCGACCAGGTCCTTGTCGGGGTGGCGTCCCTGCTTCACAAGCACTTCATCCCGCTGGGTGGTGTGGTCTGCCGGCTCAACGGCGGGCTCTTCTCGATCGTGCTTCAGGGCGTCACCAACACGGCGATCCTGCGGTCGGTCAGTGAGTTCCGAGCCGATCTTGAGCGGGGATGGCCGCGGTGGAAAACGCAGACCGGGCAGACGCTGGAAGGGATGTCGGCGAGCGTGGGCATCGCCTGTCGAGATCCGCAGGATCCCGCGGGCCTGGGCTCTCCTTCGGAACTCATCATCGCCGCGGCGCGGGCGATCCAGAAATGCCGCGAGGAATCGCAGGCCGGCGTGCGCACGTCGATGGCCGCGTGATACCGTTCCCCCGCCTCACCACGGAAGCGTCGTGCCGTCGTAGTTGAAGAAGGTCCCGGAGTCCTCCGCCCTGAGGCGGTCGATGATGGCGAGCATTGAACGGACGCTTTCATCGACTCCAAGCGTGGCGTTCTGGCCTCCCATGTCGGTGCGAACCCAGCCCGGATGGGTGACGACGCAGCAGAACCCCTCGGCGCGGAGTTCGTTCGCCAGGGACGCGCTGAGTTGGTTCAGGGCCGTCTTGCTGGCGCGGTAGGGATAACTCGATCCGCCCTTGTTGTTCGCGATCGAGCCGAGTTGGCTCGTGATGCTGAAGACGGACTTGCGGTTCCCCGCTCGCAGGTTGGGGAGGAGCGACTTGACGACGAGCATCGGGGCGAAGGCATTGATCGTGAAAACCCGGTTGAGTTCGGCCAGTGTCAGCCCTTCGATCGACCTCTGTTCCGAGCCGACCCCGGCGTTGTTGATCAACACGTCGATGGGGCGATCCCCGACCGCGGCGGACAACCCCGCGATGGAGTCCTCGTCCGAAACGTCGAGCGGGATGACCTGGTGGACCAGCCGGGCCAGTTCTCCCGCGCCGGCGGGGTCCCTGGCCGTGCCGAGGATCACGGCGTCCGTGCCGCGGCGGGACAACTGGCGGGCGAACTCGAGCCCGATGCCGCGGTTGGCTCCGGTGATGAGGTACGTGGTCATGGTTGATTATCCCCTGTCCGAGGCGGGGATGCCGGGGAACCATCCACCTCGCGCGGGGGACGCCTCCCGGCCCTTCATGCCCGCCGATGCCTGAGCGCCTGGAGCCTGTCAACGGCCTGGCGGAGCGTCCGGTCCTGCTTGCAGAACGCAAAGCGGGCGAGAGAACGCCCGTTGGAGGGATCGTCGTAGAAGACACTCGGCGGGATCGCGGCGACCTTGACCTCGCGTGTCAGGCGGCGGCAGAACTCGACGTCATCGCCCATCCCCAGGGACGAATGGTCCGCCATGATGAAGTATGACCCGTCCGGAACGTGGACCTTCAAGCCAAGGTCTCGCAGCGCCGCGGCGAGAAAATCCCGCTTGATCGTGTAGGAGGCGACCAGTTCCCGCACGTAGGCGTCCCCCTCGGTCAGGATACGGGCCGCGCCCAGTTGCATCGGCGTGCAGGTCGCGAACGTCAGGAACTGGTGCGCCGCACGGACCGCGCGGGTCAGCGGCTCGGAGGCGATCGCCCAGCCGATCTTCCATCCCGTGAGGCTGAAGGACTTGCCCAGGCTGTTCAGAGTCACGGTACGGTCGGCCATGCCGGGCATGGTGGCCAGGCTGACATGCGGCAGCGCGGGGTTGTAGACCAGTTCGCTGTAGACCTCGTCGGTGATGGCGATGACGTCGTGCTCGACGCACAGCGAGGCGACCAGCGCCAGTTCCTCGCGGGAGAAGACCTTTCCCGTGGGGTTGTGCGGGGTGTTCAAGATGATCGCCTTCGGGCGGCCTCGCATGGCCGCCCGCAACTGGTCGGGGTCAAAGGTGAACGGACCTTCATCGGAGGAAGACGGACGGAGGGTGATGAATTCGGGGATCGCTCCGGCCATCGAGACGCAGGCGCGGTACGAGTCGTAGTACGGCTCGAACAGGACGACCCGCTCACCGGGGTTGACCAGCCCCAGGATCGCGGCGGGGATCGCCTCGGTGCATCCGCTGGTGACCGTGACGTGCGCGTCGGGGTTTACCTCAAGGCCGGAGTCCCGCCGCCACTTCCGGGCGATGGCGGCGTTCAGGACCGGGTCGCCGGGCATGCGAGCGTACTGGTTTCGGCCGGCCCGGATCGCCTCGATCGCGGCCTGTTTCGCCAGTTCAGGGCCGTCGAAATCCGGGAAGCCCTGCGCCAGGTTGACGGCGCCGTGCTCCATCGCCAGTCGCGTCATCTCCGCGAAGATCGTGGTCCCGAAAGGGGCGAGGCGGTCCGCGACGGCCGGTTTGAAAGGCATGGAAACACGGTAGGAGTTCGGACGACCGACGGTGCCGGGCGTTCTACACTGGGCCGGGCGCGGGCGGTTTGTCCGCATCACGCACCACGAGGGCACACCGCATGGGTCTTCTTGACGGCAAAACGGGTCTGATCGTGGGAATCGCCAACGACCGTTCGTACGCCTGGCACATCGCCAGGGCGATCATCGACCACGGCGGGCGGTGCGCCTTTACGCACCTGCCCGGGGAGAAGAACGAGCGCCGCACGAGGCGGGCGGTCGATGACCTTGGCGTCAAGGACCCCTGGCTTTTTCCGCTCGACGCGGCCGACGACGGCCAGATCAACGCGGCGTTCGAGGCGTACGCACGGTCCTTTGATCAAATGCACTTCATGGTCCACTCCATCGCGTTTGCCGACCGGGAATGGCTCCAGGCGGGCAAGTTCGTGCTGACCCCGCGGCAGGCGTACCTGGGCGCCATCGACATCTCCGCGTACACCCTGCTGGCCATGGCCCGCGGGGCACGTGACCTCATGGCTCGCTCGGGCGGGGGGTCGATCATGGCGATGAGTTACTACGGGGCGGAGAAGGTCGTCCCCGGATACAACGTCATGGGCGTGGCCAAGGCCGCCCTCGAATGCACGGGGCGATACCTGGCGGCCGAACTTGGCGCCGATCGCATCCGCGTGAACCTGATCTCGGGCGGGTATCTCCGCACGCTGGCCAGTTCCGCGGTGGGAGGGACGGACACGATGTCCGACCGAGTCGCCGAGCGGGCTCCGCTGCGGCGCAACGTCGAAGGGTCGGACGTCGGGAGCACGGCGGTGTACCTGGCGAGCGACCTCTCGTCGGGAGTCACGGGCGAGACGATTTACGTGGATTGTGGCGTCAACATCATCGGCGGCTGAGGGTATCGCGGATCGGCTCGCGTCGGGAAGGCGGGTTCATTCCCGCGTCGCCGGGGGTTGCGCCACGGCGACCCGAGCCAGGATGTCCGGGATCGCCGCGCGAAGCGTCGCGATGCCCGAGAGGTACTCCGCGATCGAGAGACGTTCGTCCGGGGCGTGGTCGAGCGAACTGTCCCCCGGCCCGTACGCCACGATCGGACACCCCCACCGCCGCGCCACCACATTCATGTCGCTGGTGCCGGTCTTGCGCAGGAGGCGCGGGGTGGCTCCCCGGCCTCGAATCGCGGCCGTGAAGGCCCCCGCCAACCACGACCGGGGATCGCCCGAATAGGCGAACTCGTGCCCGCGGAAGACCGCGCAAACATCCATCCACTCCCGGCGGAGGGAGTTCTCGATCTCCAGGGGGTCAACGCCGGGGGGGAGGCGGAAGCCCACCTCGAGTTCGGCCGTGTCCCTCAGCCCGTCGTTGGCGCTGGCAATGCGTTGCAGCCGGGCCTGCACACGGCCGAAGATGCCCTGGGCATCGGGGTTGATCGCCTCGGCGAGGGAGCGTGCCCGCGACCAGCACTCGACCGCCCGCTCCGACGCGCCGGCGTGCGGCCCGGCCGAATGCCCGGCGGGCAGGTCGATTCGGGCATGGGCGACCAGCCGGCCCTTGTAGGCGATGGTCACGGCCTCGTGGCCGCTTGGCTCCCCGATGACGCAGGCCTGGGGGTTGAACACGCCGGCGGCGTGGTTCGCCCCCCGCGAGGATGGCGACTCCTCTTCCGTGGCTCCGATGACGACAAGCCGAACCCCCGGGGGGATCGTCAGCCCGACGGCGGCGACGGCGAACGCCGCGAGTGATCCTTTCGCATCCACCGACCCGCGCCCCCACAGTTCTCCCTCCTCGACGCGCACCGTGATGTGGCCGGGGACGGTATCGATGTGACCCAGCAGGACCACGTCCCGCCACGGCCGCCCCGTGTCGGATCCCGCGGCGATTCCCACCACGCTCCCGGACGGGTCGATGCTCGCCCCCACGCCATGCTCGTCGAGCCACGAGGCGAGATACCCCGCCGCCTGACCCTCATCGCCCGAGACGCTCGGGATCGAGACCAGCGATCGAAGCAGGTCCACCGCCTGCTCGTCTCCCGGCGCCGGGCGGTGATACGGGCACGCGCGGCCCGAACACGCGGGTGCCTGCCGGGGCGATGAGGGCGAGGGCCGGGCGTTCATTCGAGGACGGTCCCCTCTCCGCGAAGGGCGCGGGAGACCGGCTGATCAAGCCGAGCGTCACCGATCACGGCGCGGCGCACCCCGGCGATGACCGCCGACGAGGCGGCCAGTACCTTGTTTTTCATGCGTCCCTGCGCGACCCGACCGAGACGATCGAACTCGCCGCGAGATGCCACGCGGATGAGGGATGATTCCTCCGGGTATCGCTCGAGGACGCCCGGCACGTTGCTCAGCAGAAGGAGCGCGGACGCCCCGAGCGCGCCGGCGGTCGCGCCGGCCGCCCGATCGGCGTCGGTGTTGATGGGATCCCCGTCGGTGCTCAGCGCGGGAGGGGAAACGACGGGAACGAACCCGCCCGCCATCAGCGCCTCGAGCACCCGCGTATCCACGTGCTCGACGGTCCCCGAGTAGTCGTCGCGGATAATCCTGGTGACCCCCGCCTCAACGGCACGCAGGCAGTCCTTGCGTCGGCCGATCCACAGGCCGCCGTCGATCCCCGAGAGGCCGACCGCGTTGACGCCCAGTCGCCGGAGGTGCTCGACCAGTCGCTGGTTCACAATGCCCCGGCAGGCCATCTGAAAAATGCCGAGCGTCTCGCGGTCGGTTCGGCGGCTGGTGTGACCCGATGGGGACGTAAGAAAGACCGGGGGGTGGCCGAGGCGTTCGGCCAGTCGCGTGGTCTGGTCCGATCCTCCGTGGACAATGACCAGCCGAACGCCCGAGCGGACCAGGTCCGCCACGTCGGCGGCAAAGGCGTCGAACTCGATCCCCGCGGCCCCACCCAACTTCACGACCACCACGCCGCGCGTGAAACACCCGGGCGCGGGGCCTTGCTCGGGCGGCGAAGTCACGGCGGGGCTTGAGATCGAGCCGGCATCCAGGGTCACGGGGTCTCCTTCCATTACGGCCGAGATGCGAGCCCGCGGGGCGCGGCGCCGCATCAGGCGGGATACACGCCCGGAAAGGTAAGTCCGGAGGTCTCGTCAAGGCCGAGCATCAGGTTCATGCACTGGACCGCGGATCCCGCCGCGCCCTTGACAAGATTGTCGATCGCCGAGATGACCACCACGCGCGAGGTCCCGGCGTCAATCTCCCACCCCACGTCGGCGTAGTTGCTCCCGCAGACGACCTTGGGGTCGGGGTAGCGGTGAAGCCCGGCGCGATCTCGGACGATCCGTACGAAGGGCTCGGACGAGTACGCGCCGCGGTACAAGGCCCACATCTCCCGGTCGTCCACGGGACGCCGCGTCGTCACGTGGGCCGTACACAGCACGCCGCGGACGCGCTCGATGGACGTGACGGACATCCGCAGGTCAAACGTCCGGTCCGTATCGCCCCCGGCCATCTCGTTCGATGGTCCTTCCATCAACTCCTGCGTGATCTCCGCCTGGTGACGATGGCCGATCGGAGAAAAGGAGCGCACCGAGCCGCTGCGCAGGGGGTGGTGGGATGCGGCGGAGTGCTCCGCTCCGCCTTCGGACGAGCCGACCTTGACATCGGCAACCACCGAGGCAATCAGCCCCGCCCGGGCCAGCGGCAACAGGCCGAGCGTGACGGCCGTGGCGTTGCATCCCACTCCGGAGGCCAGTTTCGAGCCTCGCAGCATCGCTCGCCGCGTCTCGGCAAGCCCGTACGTGAACCGGCCGAGCCACGCGGGGGACGGATGATCCTCACCGTACCAGCGGCGGTACGCCCGCGGATCCCGGATCCGAAAATCCGCCGACAGGTCGATGACCCGCCCGGCCAGGCGCGTCCATCGCTCGATCTGGCGAGAGGATTCGCCGTGGGGCATGCACAGCATCGCGACATCGCATGACTCGACCGCCTCGGGAGCGACAAACGTGAGATTCACGCGCCCGCGAAGGTGCGGATGGACCGAATGGACGTACGACCCGGCGAGCCGTCGGCTGGTCACGTGCGAGACACGGGCCGAGGGATGATCCGCGAGCAGCCGCAGCAGTTCCCCCCCGGTATACCCGGACCCGCCGATGATGGCGACGTTGGCGGTGCTCACGCCGCCCCCGAGGGGGCGGGCGCGTGGGGCGAGGGACGCGCTGCGCGGCCGGAGGGAAGAGCCTCAACCAGGGGAGCGGCGTCCGTCCCGCGTCCACCACCGCCGACCGCGGCGACGTGCTCGATCACCAGGCCGGGGATATCCACTCCGGTCGGATCGATGCTGTTGCGGAACTCCATGGTGTGGTTCACCTCTCCGACGAGCAGCCCGCGGCGTGGATCTTCGAGCAGGTCAATGGCCAGGACGCCGCCGCCGACCGCCGCCGAGGCCCGCTCGCAGATCCCGGCGATGCCGGGCGTGATCTCGACCGCCGTGGCCCGTCCGCCCCGGGCGGTGTTGGTGATCCAGTGCTCGCTGGCGCGGGCGATGGCCGCGACCGCCCGCCCGCCGACCACGAAGACCCGCAGATCCCGTCCGGGCTTGTCGATGTGCTCCTGGATGTAAAACACCGAGTGCGCGACACCGCCGAGCGTGGACTTGTGCTCGACGATGGCCTCGGCCGCGTCCCGATCGTTGACCCTGGCGAGCAGCCTCCCCCACGACCCGACCGCCGGCTTGAGAACCGCCGGATAGCCGACCCGCTCGATCGCCGCGAGCGCGGAGGCCGGATCCGTCGCGATCAGCGTCCTCGGGCAGGGAACCCCGCCCGCCGCCAGACGCATCGACGTCACCGACTTGTCGCCGCAGATCTCGATCGTGCGTGATCCGTTGACGCACGGGACGCCGAACAACTCGAGCGCCCTCGCCGCCGACAACGACTCCGACTGGCCGATGCACCGCACCAGCGCGGCGTCGAACCGCTTCCACGGTGACGGGTCGTCCAGGTCGAAAACCACCTGCCTCACGTCGATCAACTCGTGGTCGATCCCGCGGGCAAGGAGGCGATCGACGAGCAGTTTCTCCTCCACTCGCAGCCGAGAGACAAGCACCGCGATCCGCATCGTGAACTCCCAGGTGAAAAGACAGGCCCGCGGGCGCCGCGGGACGACCATCCATGAACCCCCATCCATGATCCCCCGTGCCTCGGATCGCCGCCTCGGAACACCGCCTCGGATCACTCGCCCCAGTCTTCCTCGACTCTCGGGGCGACCTCGAGCCTGATCGGGGCCGTGCCCGTCACCTCAAGTTCCGCCGAACAATCCGGGCAGCGGACAACCTCTCCCCTCATCAGGTTCGCCGTGGCGGGCACGCCCCCGCCGCACTCGGGGCATTCGCACGACGCAAGGCCTGATTCCAAACCCGTGTGATTCGCGGACCGAACATCCATGTCGAGGCTCCTTGTTGCTCGCGCCCGGCCGGGTTCGGCTCGGGCTTGGGACACCGCAAAATCAAGAACAACCCACGATCGACACCAAACGAAAAAAGCCCGCCGAACGCTCGGCGGGCCTTGAAAACGCGTGCTGGAGATTCATCCGCTACGCGCTCGCAGGGTCGGCCGAGCCGGTGAGGGCTTTGCCTTTGACCGCTTTGAGCGCTTTGACAGCCGCGACCAGCGGCGAAACCTCGCCGTGAACGCTGAAGAATGAAACAAGGCCGGGCTGCATCGCGGGAAGAATAGTACACGCCCCGCGGACGATCAAGTCGCTCGAACTCCGTGCCGACCAGCGGGCCGGGCACGCATCGGTGGATCCCGGGCATCCAACGGCCCGGACAAGACCAGGCCCGGTCAAGACCAGGCCCGACCCGAGAGCAACGGTTGCGCGCCCGGGAACCCGACTCCACGCCGGAACGCCCCATCGCCGAACCGGACAACACGAGCCCCGCGTATACTGGTTCATCGACCTGGTGCCTCCGCGGGCGTAACTCAGTGGTAGAGTGACAGCCTTCCAAGCTGTACGTCGGGGGTTCGAATCCCCTCGCCCGCTTTCATGAGCCCGGCGCCGCGAGGTGCCGGGTGTTTTCGTTTTGGCGACACGACGGCCGGCGGCTTGGCAATCATCCGCGAACACTTCGCCCGTGCCGCCGATGACCCGCACGGGCCGCTCAACTTCTCAACCTCGCGGGCGACGACCGGATACGGGTTGTTGATCGCTCACCCTCGCGCGAGCCTGCGAAATCAAAGGCATCGCGGTCACTGCCGCACCGCCACCGTCACGATCTCGACGGCCGAGGGGCTCCCCCGCGTGATGACCGGCATGGCGGTCTCGGTGGTGAATCGCCGGCTTCCGCGAACAAGGATCTCCGCCCGAACCTGGTACCGCCGCTCGGAGACGATGGCGGCCGGGTCGTACACCACCGAAAACTCGTACGGAGGAGCCTTCCCGCGGGTGGGGATTCGCTGCTCGGCGATGACGACGGGCGGCGCCTCGACCAGAGACGCATCAATGAGTTGAACAACCACCTCCGCGTCGGGGGGGAGCATGATCCGCTCGCGATAGAGCACCGAGCCGGTCACCTTCCCCGGATAGGCGGGCGCGACCGCTCCGGAACCGCCGCCCGCCGAGCCGCCGCCGGAATCACCCCCGCCCCCACCACTACCCCCGTCCCCACCGCCGCCACCACCCCCGCGATCATCACCGCCCCCGCCGATGCGAATCGACGAGCAGCCAACGGCGAGCAACGCGGCAAGCGACACGATGAACCATGAAGGGCGCATGACAAGAGGGTACACCCCCCGGCTTCGCGGTGTCACCGGCGAGCCAATCACAAATCGCCCTTTATTCCGCACGCCATGTCCGCCGACGCCGCCCGGCGGCGAACAGGCCCAGCGCGGCGAGGGGGAGCGCGCCCGGGGCGGGGATGGGGATCTCGATGGGGGTGTCGGGCGTGGTCTCGTAGGCCCACATCGCCGGCCACTTGTACTCGGTGAACAGGATCCAGCCGTAGTGCCAGCGGCCGGCGATCTGCGTGCGCACGCCGAGGTACGCCGCCTCGCTGATCGCGGGGGTACCGACTTCAAGGCTAAACGAAAACGGCAGGTGGTAGAAGTAGATACTGGAAATGCTCCAATTGTCAATGGCAGATACGGTTTCAGTATATATATACTCTCGTGTTGGCATGGCACCAAACGGCATGCCATTCCATACAAGTGTAACCCAATCGCTGGTCTTTGCCGTTTGCATACCCGGTTCGCCCTCAAGAAACCGCTCCCCCCAGCCGGAACTTGTAGCGTTTGGTCTGAACCACTTTCCGATGTTACCCGGTCGGCGTTCTCCGGTCTGCTCGGAGGCCGGACGTGTGATATCCAAGAAAGTTCCTGGGAGTTCCGACGCATCTGTACCTCTAATGCTGATTTCCCAGTAAAACAGATTGTTGGGGTTGTCGTAGACCACGACGGCGGCCCGCACGACCGAGGGTATCACGGAGATGGCGAGCATGGCGCAGGAAAGACCGCGTGGCAGTTTGTGTATTGATACAACATTTATTTTCATATCAGGCTCCAGTTTTGCGCATGTGTTGATGTTTTGTTTCCCGCGTGATGTCCCGCCAAATCGTCTCAATGCAAATTGAACACGGCACTGTGTCACGGGCACGTCCAATCGCATTACGGGCGCGTTAGGGCGTCGTACGGATCGGCCGTGCCCAGGTGGATCGGCACCGGGTTGTTGGTCATCGCCTGCATCAACCGGCGGTTCGTAAAGGCCAGGTAGTCCGCCGCAGTGACGGCGTTGTCGCCGTTGACGTCCCCGTGAACCCAGTTGCAGTTGGTCCGCCCGAGATACAGGTTGTAGACGAGCATGAAGTCGTCCACATCCTGCTGGTTGACGTCCCCATCGCCGTTGAAATCGTTGGCGTTGGCGAGAGGTCCGAAGTCGTAGACACGCTTCATGTACTCGATCAACCGGCTCGCGGACACCGCGGGCGTGCCGATGGATTCAACACCCTGGCTTGCCAGGACGAATCCACGCTGGGTCCACGCCAAGACACCGAACATATGGTCTATACCAAAATATGTTTGCGAGTGATCGAGAACTACCATCAGTTCTGTTGAGTCGGCATGCGTAGAGATGTCCCATGTCTTATTGAAATCCGTGATAGGCAATGTATTGATTGCAATTGCCGGAGACAATAGAACTTTTGAAATATCTATTGCGTAATTCATGCCGCCAAGGTGAATGCTTGGGATCGACTCCGCCCCGAGAAAATGTTGCTCGTCCGTGCCGGGCCGGTAGAGCGGGGAGTACGGGAACTCCTCGTACGCGGCCCACAGTTCGTTCGACCAATCGAGCCAGTACCGAGTGATCCCCAGGTGCTGCCAGGGATGGATGTTCTCGTGGAACGCGCACATGTGGGATTGCACCAGCACCGACGGCGTGTACGCAAGATTGGCCCCAAAGCAGGGGTAATACTTATAGCCTTCTCCATCCTCCAAACACCCGATCCCCGGCGAGATGCCGGGCACCGAGAAGGCGTTGTCTCTCATGCACAGCGAGTTGGGATCGTTGTTCTGGAACGCCCCGTAGATCTCGAACTGCGTGTCGGGCTTGCTCGCCAGCCAGTTTTGGATCAGGCAGGCCAGGCCCGCCCGCTTCCACGCGGGCATCGACCACCACTGCGAACTGGCCATGTTCTGCCCGTACACCACCCCCGCCGGCAGGTTCAGGATGATCCGCCGGAACCCGTGGTTGTACGCCTCGGTGAGTCTGGTCTCGAGTGCCGCAAAGACCGGCGTCTCGGCACCATCGTACGTCGGGACATCGTCGCGGTCGTACCACCAAGATTGCAGGCCTCGGAAATTGCTGTCTGGAAAGGTGGTGCAATACGCCGGGTATCCCCCCGGCCACAGGTTGATCCACGCGGCGGGCATGCGGTTGGGAGCCCAGTTCAGCACCCCGGGGATCCACGTCTGGTTGGGTTGAAGGTACGGGACCTGGGAACACCCGAAGGATGGGATCTCGCACGCGGGCTGCACGGGCTCATCCTCCGAATAGTGCGTTGCCCCCCCCCCCACCACCGACCGCGCGGGCGGGCGACGCGAGCGCGGCGAAGGAGGAAATGGCACAACCCGCGAGCAGGACGATCCGGTTTCGATGCTTCACGATTGATCTCCCCGGACGCTCGGGCTCGGACAGCCCCCGCGCCCCGTGAAATGGCAAGCACCCTTTTCACCGGCCGAACCGCCCCGTGCGGTTTGGATTCGGGCCATCGGGGATTTTGGGCCATCGAGGGCCCGGCTCCGGTGCGAAGGCGCTGCCTCTTCACTCTGCCACACGCGTGGGGGTTATGCAAGCAAAATCCCCGGTCGGGCCGAGAACTTCACACAAATGTGGTTTGGAGGGGGTGGGGCGGGGGGCGTGGCGGGGGGCCGGACCTCGTGCGCGCACGAGGTCGCCTGGTCCTCCGGTGCACGGTGGTGGCTCGCGTATCGCCGCGGCGGCGTTCCCCAGCGGCATTCGCACGGCGAAGCGCGACAATGGAACGACCCGCTGTCGGCAACCGTTCCGCGGGAAGGGATCATCGCCTCATCACCGCGAGTCCGGGCGCCTCAAAACGGCGGCTCTTCGTTCTCATCCTGGAACGGCCGGTCCCGATCGGGGCCGCCTCCATCGCGGTGTCCATCGACCGGCCCGGTCCGCGGCCCGCCCGGGAAGGATGAACCCGGCCGAGGGGGCCACGCATCGGGAGGCGCCAGTCCGGACGGCGAGTTCGATCCGCCCGGCCTCTGGCCGCCGTACGGCCCGGCTGCTGCGCCGGGTCCGGCGGGTCCACCGGCTCGCGGGCGGGGAGGCGGCGGGCCATCCCCGTATCCTCCGGGGGGATTGGCGTCGGAGTGGTTCCTGAACCGGGTGACGTGGGCATCCCAGGTGAGCCGGACGGTGCCGGTGGGTCCGTTGCGCTGCTTGGCGATGATGAGTTCGGCGGTCCCGATCTTGTCGTGGTTCTCGTGGTCAAAGTCGTGTGAGTTTGGATCCCACGCGGGATCTCCGCGGTGGTAGTAATCCTCCCGGTGCAGGAGGATCACCACATCGGCGTCCTGCTCGATGGAGCCCGACTCTCGCAGGTCGCTCATGCGGGGGCGGTTTCCCTCGCGCTGCTCGGTGGCGCGGTTCAACTGCGAGAGGCAGATGACGGGGATCCTGAGTTCCCGGGCCAGCGCCTTGACGCCGCGCGAGATCGCGGAGACCTCGACCTGGCGTGATTCGCGGGCCGACCCGGGGGCGGTGAGCAACTGGAGGTAGTCCACGATGATGCACCTGACCTGGTGCTGGGCCACCAGCCGGCGTGCCCTTGCGCGAAGGCTCAGCACGGTCAGGCCGGGGGTGTCGTCGATGAAGATCGGCGCCTCTCGCAACGAGTCGCACGCCGCGAGCAGGGATTGCCAGTCCGCCGCGGAGATCTGGTGGCCTCCGCGGAACTTCTCTCCGCCGATGCCCGACCGGGCGCTGAGCAGTCTCTGCGTGACCGCGCCCCTGGACATTTCCAGGCTGAAGATGGCCACCCCCGGTCGTGGTCCGGATGCGGGCATCCCCGGCGACGAGGCGCCCATGGCGACCTGCTCACCGAGGTTGAGCGCCAGGGCGGTCTTTCCCATGGAGGGTCTCGCGGCGACGATAATCAGTTCTCCGGCCTGCAAGCCGTGGAGGAGCGCATCGAGGTCGTGGTAGCCGGTGGGCAGGCCGCTCAGGCCCTTTCCCTCGGACGACTCGATACGGTCGATCTCGATCTGGAGGAGGTCGGAGAGTTTTTCCGGCTCGGCGGCGGTGCGTTCCTGGGCGATCTCGAAGATGGTGGCCTCGGCCCGGTCGAGCACCTCGCGGGCCCCGTCGGGCCCGAGTTCCCCGGTGTGGTACGCCTCGTGCAGGATCTGCCCGGCCGCGTCGATGAGTCGCCTGATCTTGGCCTTTTCGCCGACGATGCGGGCGTAGTGAGGGGCGTTCACCGACGACGGGACCGACTCGGCGAGTTTGACCAGATAATCCGGCCCACCGACCGCGTCGAGGGTCCCGGTGTCCTTGAGGCGCTCGGCGATCTGGACCAGGTCTCCCGAGTGGAACTTGTCGTAGACCTCGACCACCGCGCGGAAGATCGCGCCGTGCGCCTCGTTGTAGAAATCCTCGGACTTGTTCACCAGCGGGAGGACGTCGGCGATCACCTGCGGATCGAGGATCATCGATCCCAGCAACGACATCTCCGCCTCGATCGAGTGCGGAGGAAGGCGGTCAAAGAGTTTGCCCAGCGGCTCGGGGCGCGGACGCCCGCCGCGAGGACCCCGCGGGCGGTCCCCGTCGGGGGACGACGATGAGAAGGGAAGTGATGACATCGCGGCCAACGTACGGCGGTGGTCCGCTCGAATCCCGTACCCGACCTTGGGAATTGAGACTTTTTGTTGACGGGGTCCGGGCGAAGCCGAACGAAACCTGTAAGTGACGGGTGATCCCCGGCCGGTGGTGTGGACGGAGCCGGAGAACATCGAGCCGGGGTCCTCAGACGCCTGTTTGCAATCCGGGGTCTGGGAGGAGGATCCGATCGGTCCTATCGGCCCGTCGGGTCCGAGGCCAATCCGGCCGGATCGCACCGGCGAGTTCCCCGGCCCGCAGGATCCGGCGGGCCGCGCACACCGCGATCGCGATCGCATCGGCCACGTCCGGGGGGCTGGGCGGCTCGGCCAGCCCGAACTGCGCCTGCACGGCCCGCTGCATCTGGGCCTTTCCCGCGTGGCCGTTGCCCGTCACCGATTTTTTCACTTCGTTTGGCCTGAGTTCAACGATCGGGAGTCTGGCCCGGCGGATCGCCAGCAGGATCACGCCCCGGGCGTGTCCCATCACGATCGCCGTCGCGGGGTGCTTGTAATGCGCAAACAGCGATTCGACCGCCGCGGCCCGCGGGCGCACGCGCTCGATCACCTCGACCAGGTCACGCTCGAGTTCCGCCAGGCGAGAACCGAGGCTCACCGCGCCCAGCGACCCCTCCGGCGACGCCTCCTCATGGGGCGATTCAACCTCGACGGTCCCCCGGGGACGAGCGACGCGACGCCCGAGCCGGAACACGCCCGCCTCCACCAGGCACGGGGCGTACGGATCACCCTCGACGCAGGCGTAGCCGGTGATCCGAAGTCCGGGATCGATGCCGAGCATCCTCATCACCCGTCTCCTATCGACGCCCCGGCGCAGCGCTCTGGAAGAAACACCCATCACACGAGCATCGACCGCAAGACCCGGCACCCCGCCAGGACGGGGTGATCCGACAGATTCGTCGAGAGGCGGACCTGGGCCTCATGCACCAACTCCGCGGGGCCAACGATAAACACGCCGCTGCCACTGCCCGACAGGTGAGCCTGCTGTCCGCCAATGGCCGTGACGGCCTCGATCACCGCGGACAGGCGCGGTTCAACCAGGCACGACGGCGCCGTCAACGCGTTGAAGCACGTTGATGGATCGATACGCCCCGACTCGACCGCGCGGCGGATCAGCAGGCGAACCAGGCCGACATTCGGGGCGGGCAGAGGCTCGAAGGACGGCTCGCGGTCGAGCGCCTTGTACACCTCCGCGGTCGGGCAGGAAAACGGCGGGATCACGAGTATCGCGGAGGCCGGCACGGTTGGCACCCGCTCCACGCGCTCGCCCAGACCCGTGACCAGCGCGGGCCTGGGCGGATCGGCATCGGCATCCAGGAAGAAGGGCACATCGCTCCCGATCGATTCGGCCGCCGCGGCGATCACGCTGGGGTCGGGGTCCAGTTCGTAGGCTCGCCGCACGCCGAGGATCACCGTCGCGGCATCCGATGAACCCCCGCCAAGCCCCCCACCCACCGGGATTCGTTTGCGCAGCGTGATCTTGACCGGCAGGGAACGCCCAAGGCTTGCCTCCAGACGCCGGTGTGCCCTGACCATCAGGTCGGACTCGATCGGCCAGTCGATCGGCGTCGGTCGGGGGGCGTCCGAGGCCCACGCGATGTCGTACGAACTGACCGACGAAGCGGGCAACGCTTCCACCGTCACGTCGTCGTGCAGGTCAAGGCAGGCCATCCACGACGCGATCGGGTGAAACCCCGCGCCCGCGGACCCGGGCGGCAATGGCCCCCCGACCGAGAGAGCCAGGTTCACCTTAGCGTGCGCGCGGAGATGCATCACGAGGATCGTACGACCCGACCTGTCGGCATAACACCACGCGGACCTGGCTCGCGCTGTTCCGGCCCCCGGGGCGTGTCGATGAACCCCGGATGGTCGGTCGCGTCGGAGAGACCAGGTCGCTGCTCGTCTCGCTGGGGGCCTGGCGCGCCCACACCATCAATCTCGACCGCTCGCTCGAACGGCTTGCCACCGGGCGACGCATCAACCGCGCGGCCGATGACCCCGCCGGTTCCATCGCCTCGGATTCACTGCGAGGGTCCATTACCACGGCCGAGAAGACGATCGACCGGTCGATGCGTGAAATCGGCTACCTCTCGACAAAGGACGGGGCCAACGCCGCGGTCGGAGACCTCTTGATCGAACTCCAAGGGCTGGTCGTCAGCGCCGCCAACCGCGGGGCGCTGGGGGAGGCGGAACTCGACACGCTCCAGCGGCAGGCCGACTCGATCATCTCGACCATCGATCACCTCGCCGGCACGCAGCGATTCAACGGGCACACGCTGCTCGACCATGCCTGGACGCACCGGCTCGGGCAGATCAACGTGGCCGTGCCGCGGCCCGACGGCTCGACCCATGTCGAGGCACGCTCCCTGCGAGACCTTTCCAACGCCGGAGGGCTTAACCTCCGCACCGGCGACCTCTCCGCCGCGCAGGAGTCGGTCCAGGCCGCGATCACTGGGATCGCCACGATCCGGGCCGGCATCGGGGCAAGAACCCAGAAATTGGAAAGCATGATCCGGACATCTCGATCTGAAATCGAGAACCTCTCGGCAGCGCGTTCCAGGGTGCTCGACACGGACTACGCCGCCGAGACCTCCAACGCGATTCGCGCCAGGACGCTTCAGCAGGCGTCGCTGCTGGTCATGAAGACCATGCTTGAATCCGGGCGGGAGCGTGTTCTGGGGCTCCTCTCCTGCGTCTCGGCCCGCCGGGGCGGTTGACCACGCACCATGCTCGGAGGCCGTCCGCGACCACCGAGTTATCGGACTTGCGGCGGTCGTTTGTGTCGAACATGCGGCCTGGCCCGCAACCTACGTCAGGACCCCTGCGTATCTCAATTCGCCTATTCGTGCGCCCGTGGTACCTCTATCCAATGTCCACGGTCACTCGATCGATTCGCCCTCTTGCCTGTGTTGGCGGAGGAACTCAACAGCGCGGGCGGTGAAGAACCCGTGCCCGCATGCTGGCATTCAATCGCAGGGGTCGGATTTTACAGGGAGAGAAACGATGCGTTTGTCACTCACACTTCTGGCGGTGGCGGGCTTGGCGTCCGCGGCGGCGGCGAGCAATAACGTCCTGGTCTGGTCGACGGGAAACGACTACTTCGGCCAGACGGAGGCCATCGCGGCCTGGATACAGGCGTCCGGGCAGTTTGATTCCGTGACCGGGATCAACGACGACAACGCCCTCCCGCTTGCCACGCTGAACGCGTACGACCGGGTTCTGTACTTCTCGAATCACAGCGATCTCCAGGACCCCACGGCCATCGGTGACGTCCTGGCCGATTTCGCCGATACGGGCAAACGCCTGGTGCTCGCGGTCTTCTCGTGGGCCGATCAGGGCGGAAACACTCTCGGCGGCCGGGTCATCTCCGACGAGATCAGCCCGTTCACATTCATCAACAGTTCGATCTACAACGAGGTCGCCCTGGGCGCGACCGACGGGTCGGCCTTCTGGAACGGCGTGAATTCCCTGTCGGCCGGGTACCGGGATAACGTCGCGATCACCACCGGATCGACGCTGCACGGGTCATGGTCGGACGGCGTCCCCGCGTTGGCGAGCAAGGGCAACGTCGTGGGCGTCAACATGTTCCCCGACCTGGCGTTTGGCTTCTACTCCGGCGATGCGGAGCAGTTGTTCGTCAATGCCCTGATCGAGGTCCCGGCCCCTGGTTTCGCGGGCCTAGCGTTCGCGGGCGTGATCGCCGCCGGTCGCCGCCGCCGGTGATCCGGGAGTATTCCCGCACGATGCGGGCATGCACAGGCTTGAACGCGGGCCGCTCGAAAGGGCGGCCCGTTCTTGTTTTGCCAGTGGTGCCCGGGCCGCTGTACTTGCGGACGGCGGGTGTCAACGATGGGCACGACGGCCGGTGAGCCCCGGCCAGACCTACCTCGGAGAACCCCATGACATACATGCCCGCGACCCCCTCCATCAACGTCCGGACCTTGCTGGGCAACGAGGCCGATGCCCTCCTGAACCACGAATCCCGGACAATCCCACGGTCGAGCCTGCACCTGCCCGGCCCCGACTTCGTTGACCGCGTCTTCTCGCAGACGGACCGATCCCCCATCGTGATGCGCCACTTCCAGGCCCTGATGAACCACGGCCGGCTCGCCGGGACGGGGTACGTGAGCATCCTGCCCGTGGATCAGGGAATCGAGCACTCGGCGGGGGCGAGTTTCGCGCCAAACCCCGAGTACTTCGACCCCGAGAACATCGTCCGCCTGGCGATCGAGGGGGGGTGCAACGCGGTTGCTTCGACGGTGGGCGTGCTGGGCTCGGTGGCGCGCAAGTACGCCCACAAGATCCCCTTGCTGGTGAAGTTCAACCACAACGAGATGCTGACCTATCCGAACATGTTCAACCAGAGTTATTTCGGGTCGATCCGCCAGTGCCACGAGATGGGGGCGATCGCCGTCGGGGCGACGGTGTACTTCGGCTCGCCCGAGAGCCGGGAGGAGATCCGCTATGTCTCCGAGATGTTCGAGGAGGCCCACGGTTACGGGATGGTGACGGTCCTGTGGTGTTACACGCGCAACAACGCGTTCAAGGCCAAGGGCGCCGACGGCAAGGCCGTGGACTACCACGCCTCGGCGGACCTTTCGGGCCAGGCCAATCACCTCGGGGCGACGATCCAGGCCGACATCATCAAGCAGAAACTCCCGGTCAACAACGGCGGGTACGCCGCCCTCAACGCCGGCGGGTCGTCGTACGGCAAGTGGGACAAGCGCGTCTACACCAAACTGTGCGGGTCCGACGAAGCAGGCTCCGGGGGACACCCGATCGACCTGTGCCGCTACCAGGTCCTGAACAACTACATGGGCCGCGTGCCGCTCATTAACTCCGGCGGGGAGAGCAAGGGGGCCGGCGACCTTGCCGAGGCGGTGGCGACGGCGGTCATCAACAAGCGGGCGGGGGGCATGGGCCTGATCTCGGGCCGAAAGGCCTTCCAGAAACCTCTCAAGGAGGGCGTGGCGCTTCTCAACGCGGTGCAGGACGTCTACCTCGATCCGTCGGTCACCGTCGCCTGACGGCCTCTCATTGCCGTCAGAATGGAGGGGGGCTTCTCCATTCGCGAGGCTCCGTCGCGCCGGGCGGCACAAACAAGAGCGCCTCGGCGTGCAGCATCAGCCTCGCCGCGGGCAGGCCGCCGTACAACGGGTCCCCGATGATCGGGGATCCCATGCCCGCCGCGGCGTGTACCCGCAACTGGTGGGATCGCCCCGTCCGAGGTTCGAACCGCACGCGCGTCACCTCAACCTCCTCACCCGGCCACACGGCCTCCGGCGGGAAGAGCACGCCCGGGCGAGCGCCCGGAGAATCCCCGTCGAACCTCGGCGGGGAGCCTGCCCGGTCCCGGCTCAGCCTCTCGTGCCCGAGGACTTGCCAACGGGTCAGCGCCTCTTTCCCGTGGACGTGATCGACGATATGCACCGGCCGCGGCCACTGGTCGATGTCGGCGCGAAGGGGCAGGTCGATCTGGCCGCGATCCCCTTCCAGGCGACCACGCACCAGCGCGACGTAGACCTTGGCCACGCCGCGGACCTCGAACTGGCGCGACAGGTCACGGTGCGCCGCGGCGTCGAGGGCAAAGACCATCAGACCGCTGGTCTCAAAGTCAAGCCGATGGACGGTCAGCGGCCCGTCGGCCGATGGAAACAGATCTCGAACTCGCGCCGCCACGCAGTCTTGCTTGTGCTCTCCGCGCCCCGGCACCGACAGGAGCATCGGCGGCTTTTCGACAACGACGAACCGCTCGTCCCGATGCACGACGACGACGGCGGAACTGCCGGGCGGGAACCTGGCTTGGTCGCTGGTCATGTCCGCACGGGGTCCTTGTCCGCGGCGACGACCCTTTCCCAATGCTCTTCCAGGCGCTTGATGGAGACGGCCACGCTTGTCCGAAGTTCCTGGGCAAAGAGCGAGACACGGAGTTCCTCAAGCAGGTACCGGTGCTCTTCGAGCGCGGGGTCGTACAGCCCCCGGTCGTGGTGGTGCTTGGCCCTTGTGAGATAGTTGATCCAGAGATGTCGCATCTGTGCCATCGCTCGCCGGTCACGGTCCAAGCCGGCGTTGGCGAGTTTGTCCAACCGGGAACGCACGCCCGCCAGGAACCGCGGGAGGTGCCCACGCCATGCCCGGGGCGTCGCCGCCAGGAACCCCCGGTCGGTGAGCAAGGCCAGGTGCAGCCGGGCATCGGCGGCCGACTCGGCCCACGCCTCGGGCATGCGACGCTCCAGGGCGACCGAGGCGGCGTGCCAGCACGACAGGATCTCAGCCACTTCCTCCGCGACGGACTCCCCGGCGCGGTAGATCGAGGCGGTCCCCTCGTCAAGTTGGCGTTGGAACGTGCCCGCGTCGCGGACGATCCACGGGTCTTTCATGAACGCCCGCTCGGCCACCAGCAATTCAAACTGATCGCGGAACTCCGCCGATCCTCCCAGGGGTGCGTAGACCACGCCCAGGGACTCGATCGATGGGATGGCTTTCATCGCGGATCGGATCTCGGGACGTGCCTTGCGCCAATAGAGCCGTCGAAGACCCGCCCGGGTCCGGTGGAGAGCCTCGGCCTCCGAGCGCAACAGCCGTATCGACACCGTGTCGCCGCGCTCGATGATGGCCGGATGTCCCGAGAGATGGACCCCGAATCGCTCGAGTTCCATCCGCGCCGGCAGGTCACCAAATGTCCAGTCCGTGAGGTCGTCGCGGTCGAACCGGTCGCGGGCGAACTCCGCGAACCGCTCGTCGGCCAGGGGCGTGAGTTTTCGCCGAAGGTCATCCGGATCACGCCCGCGGGCCACCTCCTCTCCCCGGTCATCCACCACGCAAACGTTCAGGCGCAGGTGCGGGGGGAGTTCGTCAAACTTCCAGGCCCCCGGCGGCACCAACGCCCCGATGCGCCGTCCAAGTTCCTCCGAGAGAACCGCGTCGAGCGGTCGGTTCGCAAAGGCCAGGTTCCGCAGGCACTCGTCGGCGAACTCCGGCACGCTCTGGATAGGGTGGCGGAGGTTCTTTGGAAGCAGACGAACCAGGGCGATGACTTTGTCGCGGAGCATCCCCGGCACCAGCCATTCGCAGCGGGAAGGGCTCAGGCCGCCGATGGCGTGGAGCGGTACGGTCACGGTCACGCCGTCGTCGGCGGCCCCCGGGTCGTACACGTACGTAAGGGGCACTTCCGCCACGGGCGGCGCGGCGGGTCGGTCCTGGCTCCTGGCGTTGGGATCGGTCCCGGGCGCCACGACGGGGAGCACGTCGGGGTAGGCCTGGGGCGTGATGCGCGGATCGTCTTCCACCACGGCGTCGGCCCTGGACATGAACAAGAGCCTCGGGTCGGCCCTCTCGGCTCCGCGGCGCCACTTCTCGAACGCCGCCATGCTGAAGATGCCCGGCGGGAGGCGCCGGTCGTAGAACGCGAACCTTGCCTGGGCGTCGGCGATCAGCCCGTGCTTGCGTGCCTTGGCCTCGATCGCGGCGGCCTGCTCGATGACCCCGCGGTTATGTTCAAAGTACGCGCCGTGGTGCTCGGCGTCTCCCTCGACCAGCGCGTGGTGGATGAAGATCTCGCGTGAATGTCGCGGGTCGATCGGCCCGTAGTGGATGCGCCGGCGCGCCACGATCTCAAGCCCCCACAACGTGACACGCTCATAGGCCATGACCGTCGCGTGCTCCCGGTCCCAGTGCGGCTCGGCGTGGTGCCGGCGGACCAGGTGCGCCCCGACTTGCTCGATCCACTCGGGCTGGATCTTCGCGACCGTGCGCGCGTACAGGCGGCTGGTCTGGACGAGTTCGGCCGCGACGATCCACCGGGGCCCGCGCCGGAACAGCGCGCTGCCGGGCCAGATCGAGAATGAGCCCGAGTTCGGAGAAGCCCCCGATCCGCCCCCCCCCGCGCCGCGAGTGCCCACGTACGACGCATCCTCCGCTTTTTTCGCGACGTTGCCGAGCATCCCGGCCAGGACCGCGCGGTGCAGCGTCGCGTGCCGCGTCTGGGCCTCGATGGTGTCGTTCCTGGTCGGCAAGACGCCGGCCTTGGCCGCCATCTCCTCATCGCGTCCGTACTTGCCGTTCCACATCCCGCGGAACACCCCGCACGCGTACCCCATCTGGGCCATCAACTCGTGCAGTTGCCGATGCACCTCTTCCCACTCTCGCATCCGCAGGTACGAGACGAACCCTGCTCGGCACAGCCGCCTGAGTTTGCCGTGAGAGAGATGCCGCTTGTGCTCCTGGAACCAACTCCACAAATTCAGGAGCGTCACGAAGTCCGACTCTCCATCGGAGAATCGCCGGTGCGACTGGTCCGCCGCCGCCGCCTGCTCAAACGGCCGGTCCCGAGGGTCCTGCACCGAGAGCGCCGACGCGATGACGAGCATCTCCGCCAGGCAGCCCTCCTTGTCCGCCGCGAGCAGCATCCTTCCAAGCCGCGGATCAATCGGCAGGCGGGCCATCTCGGCGCCCAGGGTCGTCAGGCGTTCCTGATCGTCGATCGCTCCCAGTTCGGCCAGGGTGTCGTACCCCGACCTCACCGAGCGGCCGTCGGGTGGCTCCACGAACGGGAATTCCTCGATCCTGCCAAGCCGCAGCGCCTTCATCTGAAGGATGACCGACGCCAGGTTGGTCCGCAGGATCTCCGGCTCGGTAAACTCCGGACGCTGGGCGAAATCGTCCTGGGCGTACAACCTGAAGCACACCCCCGGGCCGAGTCTCCCGGCGCGGCCCTTGCGCTGGTCCGCCGAGGCTCGCGAGATCGCCTCGATCGGCAGCCGAGTGACTTTCGTCCTGGGGTTGAACCGCTTGATCCTGGCCAGCCCGGTGTCAACCACGTAACGGATCCCCGGCACCGTCAGCGACGTCTCCGCGACGTTGGTGGCCAGAACGATCCGACGACGGCCGTGGGGCTCGAAAATCCGCATCTGCTCGTCGGGGGAGAGCCTGGCGTACAGCGGGAGAACCTGGACGTCCGGGGGATGATGCCGGCGCAGCGCCTCGGCGGTTTCGCGGATCTCGCGTTCCCCGGGGAGGAAGACGAGCACATCCCCCGAGCCCATGCCCGCGGCCTGGTCCACCGCGCCCAGAATCGCCGACTCGAGGTCCGGCGCCGACTCGTGTTCCTCATCACCGGATGCCGGCGGGGCGTACACGACCTCGACCGGATACGTCCGCCCGGGCACCATCACCACCGGCGCGGGATGCCCCGACCCCGCCGGAGCACCCCCCGGAACAGGCGCCGCGAAATGGCGGGCAAACCGCTCCGGGTCAATCGTCGCGGAGGTCACGATCACCTTCAGATCCGGCCGCCGTGGCAGCAGTTGCCGCAGGTACCCCAGCAGAAAATCGATGTTCAGGCTCCGCTCGTGCGCCTCGTCGATGATGATCGTGTCGTACGTCCACAGGTAGCGATCGGCCTGCGTCTCGGCCAGGAGGATTCCGTCGGTCATCACCTTGACGCACGTGCCGGGGCCGGTCCGATCCCCGAAACGAACCTTTGATCCCACGACACCGCCCACCGCAACTCCCAGTTCCTGCGCGATGCGGACCGCCACCGACCGGGCCGCGATCCGCCGCGGCTGGGTGTGGCCGATCATCCCCGCCACGCCGCGCCCGACCTCCAGGCAGATCTTCGGCAACTGCGTCGTTTTGCCCGAGCCCGTCTCCCCGCACAGAACCACCACCTGGTGCTCGAGGATCGCGCTCTTGATCCGCTCCCGCATCGCCGAGACGGGAAGTTCCGCCGGGTACGACGGGATGGGCACCGCCGCGGCTCGCCGACGGCGGCGGGCGATCGATTCCTCGACTTCACGTTCCAGGCGCGCCACGACGGCCGACACCGGCTCGCGCCCGTGACGCTCGGCTTCGATTCGGCGCAGCGACCGCGCGATCCGCTGGGCGTCGGCGATCATGCACTGATCGAGTCGTCGGGATATCGACCTGGCGGCGTCCATCGGACGACAGCCTAGCCGCGGGGATGGCCCGTCGGCCGTTTCGGCTTGACCTCGCGCGACACCCCCGGCCGGCCCGCGACTCCTAAACTGTCCCACGTGTCCACCGCCACCTCTCCACGAGTCTTCGCCCCAAGCGCAACCTTCCCACCCAGGCCCGTGCTGGGCATCACCGCGCCGGGGTGGCCGATCATCGGGGCCTTTGTCGCCGTCGGTGCGGGCGTGACTTCCGCCGCGATGGCGATTCTCGGCCCGTGGGGGTGGTCCGTGGCCGTCGTGGCGAGCCTGCTCGTGGCGTGGTGCGTCTGGTTCTTCCGTGATCCCGACCGTGCCACCCCCACCGAGGCGGGCGTTGTTATCTCCCCCGCCGACGGCGTGGTCTGCCAGATCGTCGAGCAGGCCCCGGCGCGGGGGGTCATCCCGGGGGATCCTCTCCCTCCCGACCGCCCGGTGACTCGCATCAGCGTCTTCATGAACGTCTTCGATGTCCATGTCAACCGCGCCCCGGCCGACGGTGTCGTCGAATCGCTCTCGTACGTGCCTGGCAGGTTCTTCAACGCCAGTTTCGACAAGGCCAGCGAGCACAACGAACGCCTCGCCATGACGATCCGGCTTCCGGATGGGCGCCGGTGCGTCTGCGTTCAGATCGCCGGGCTGGTCGCGCGACGGATCGTCTGCCAGGCACGCGAGGGCATCCAGGTTGCCAGGGGCCACCGCTACGGGCTCATTCGGTTTGGCTCCCGCGTGGACGTCTACCTCCCCGATGGTTATGCCCCCTGCGTCCAGGTCGGGCAGCGTGCCGTCGCGGGAGCCACCGTGATCTCGCGCCGGTCCTTGGCGATCACTTTGCCCGACGGCACGGCACCGGCGAGCGAAGGAGCCTGACGTGTTCCTCGGGTATCCCTCCAAACCACGCGAGCACGAAGTCCCCATACGCCACATCGTGCCGAACCTGATTACCACGCTCTCGCTGTGCGCCGGCCTGTCCGCGATCCACTTTGCCCTCAAGCCCGACTGGGACCGCGCCATCACCGCGGTGCTGATCGCGGCCGTGCTCGACGGGCTCGACGGACGCGCCGCCCGGATGCTCAACGCCACCAGCCGCTTCGGAGCCGTCCTTGACTCGCTCGCCGACTTCCTCGCCTTCGGAGTCGCCCCGGGGATCATCCTCCACCGCTGGCTCCTGGCCGACTCCACGCGCGCCGGGCACCTGGACATCGTCTGCCTCGCCGCCGTGATGACGTACGTGCTGTGCGCCGCCCTTCGCCTGGCCCGCTTCACCGCCTCCGCCAAACCCCACCGCGCCGGGCAGGTCCCGTCCCGCTTCTTCGTCGGCCTGCCTACCCCCGCCGCGGCCGCGATCGTCCTTATACCGCCCATGCTCCGGGAGTCCAAGTTCGTCGGCGTGGAACTGCCGCTGGCGATCGTGGTCGCCCACACGTTCTTCATCGCCGGGCTCCAGATCAGCCGCCAGCCGTTGTTCTCCTTCAAGAGGCTTCGCGTCCATCGCCGGTCGGTCGTCCCGCTGATGGCGCTGGTCGGCCTCATCGTCGTGGCCGCCATCAAGGACTTCTGGCTCGCGCTCGCGTCGCTCTCGTTCCTGTACCTGCTCACGCTTCCGGCGAGCATCGTCTCCTACCGCCGCGCAAGGGCCACCGGCCAGGAATCCGCTCCTCCGCCGGCGATCGTCCCCGACGAGCCTCACCCCGCCGGATAGCCACTTCACTTCCCGCGGATTGCCCGGGTTGGGAACGCCCCGAGAGATCCCTTTATTCGGCCCGTTTGACTTGGGTTTCGGGGCGAGTAGTATTTGCATAATGACGCAATTATGCAAATCTTGCCCGGCCACCCCTCGCCAGGCCGCCGCCCGGAAGCACGCCATCGACCGTCGGCTCGACCACGCCCTGTTCAAGGCCTTTGCCGATCCCACCCGCGCCCTGCTGATCGCCTGCATCGCCAAATGCGGCCGGGGGTGTTCGGTCGGTGAAATCGCCGAGTGCTGTTCGGTTGACGTCTCGGTCGTTTCCCGCCATCTCTCCATGCTCGCCAGGGCCGGCGTGCTTGAACCCCGCCGCCGAGGCCGCGCCATGCTGTACCAGGTCCGGTACCGGGAACTATCCCGCGCCTTGCGGGACCTCGCCGACGCCATCGACGCCTGCGGCCCGGTCGAGAATGACAAGAAGGAGGACCGCTGTGGCGGCGGTTGCTGAACAAATCCGAGTCGCGCCACGTGGGCCGCCGACTCGCGCGCGGCGAACCGGCTCCGAGGCGGCCACCGGCCATTGGCCACCCATCTGGAGGATCGAGCCACACGCCCAGGAGACCGCGACGAGCAACGAGGCGATTGCTCACAGACAACGCCGACGCGACGGCATGGATGAGATTTCCGCGACGCGGACCCGCCGCCTCCGACCCTGAACCCTCAAGCACACACGTCCGTTCAAGACCCCTCATCAGGAGTACCACGATGAACCGCACGAGCCCGAGCAACCACGGCCACGCCCCCGACACCGCGAACGCCATCCGCGAACACGTCCGCGAGGGATACTCACGCATCGCCCAGGGGGGGTGCTGCGGCCCTTCGGGCTCGGGCGGCGGCTGCTGCGGCGCGACCGCATTCTCTCCCGCCGATCTGGCCTCGAGCATGGGCTACTTGCCGGGGGAACTTGCCTCAACGCCGGCCGAGGCCAACCTGGGCCTTTCGTGCGGCAATCCCACGGCGATCGCGTCTTTACGCCCCGGTGAGGTCGTCCTCGACCTGGGTTCGGGCGGCGGCTTTGACTGCTTTGTCGCCGGACCAAAGGTCCAGGCGCGGGGCCGAGTCATCGGGGTGGACATGACGCCCGACATGCTTGCCCGCGCCCGGCGGAACATGGCGGCCTATCGAGCCGCCACCGGGCTGGACAATGTTGAGTTCCGCCTGGGTGAGATCGAGGCGCTCCCGGTGGCCGACTCGTCCGTGGACGTCGTGATCTCCAATTGCGTCCTGAACCTCTCGCCCGACAAGCCTCGCGTCTGGCAGGAAATCTCTCGAGTGCTGAAGCCCGGAGGGCGCGTGGCGATTTCCGACCTGTCGCTGCTGCGCCCGCTGCCCGAATCGGTGCGTCAGGATGTGGAGGCGCTGGTGGGCTGCATCGCGGGCGCCTCGTTGATCGACGACGTTCGCGCGATGGCCGCCGCCGCCGGATTGTCGGACATCACGCTCACCCCCAAGCCCGTGTACGTCGAGGCCATGATGAACTGGCAGGACCCGCTGTACCGCCGCGTGGTCGAGAAACTGCCCGCGGGAATGAAACCCGCGGACTACATCACCAGCCTCGACCTCACGGCTCGCAAGCCGGCGTGAAAAACCGGGCGGGTCAGTCGCCGCCCGGCTCGGCCGCGGGCAACAGGCGGCCGATCATCATCGGCCTGATGGGGAACGCCTCGGCCACCGCCCGGAGTTCATCGAGCGTGACCGCGTTGATTCGGTCCAATTCCTGCTCCAGCGGGCGGTACTCCCCGAGCGAGAGCCACAGCCGGCCGAGCCGGTGCATGCGGTCGTGCGGACGCTCCCCGCCGAGCGTCGCCGCCGTCGTGAACTTGTTCCGCAGGCGTTCCAGGTCATCCGGCGTGATCGACTCGATCAGGCGGTCCAGTTCGGTCAGGACGTGATCGAGGATCTCCCCGGCTCGCCCGGGATCCCCCGAGGCGTAGATCATGTACTCGCCCGCGCCGTCGTGCGCGTCGAACGACGCCTGCGCCTCCTCGGCGATGCCGGTCTCGATCAGCGACCAGTGCAGGCGGCTGTTGTCCGACGCCCCCAGGATCTGCGCCAGCAGCGCGGCGGCGTAGCGGCGCTCATCGCGGATCGAGGGACCCGGCGCCATGGCGATCATGTACGAACGGCCGACCTTCGCCTCCCGGATCGTGAAATCGCCGCGCGCGGGCGCGGGCGCGACCGGGTCCCGGGTCGCCCCGGTGGGTTTCCACCCGCCGCACAGCGATTCGATCCGCGCGACCTGCGCTTCGAAGTCCAGGCGGCCCGCCAGGGCGACCGCCATGTTGTCCGGCGAGTAGCGGGACGAGAAGTACGCGAGCATCTGGTCCCGCGAAAGGTCCGTGATGGTCCGCGTCGTTCCGAGCACGCGCTGGCCGAGTCCATGCCCGGTGTAGTAGCGCTCGACCGATTCCTCGTACAGCACCCAGAACGGGTTGTCGCGGTACATCGCGATCTCTTCGAGGATCACGCCTTTTTCCGTGTCAAAGTCCGACTCCCGCAGCGCGGGCCGGAGCATCCGCCCCAGGAGTTGGTTGATCGTCGGCAGGTGCTCGGGCAGGCAGTGCGCGTAGAAGCACGTCATCTCGTTGGTCGTGTACGCGTTGTTCTTCGCCCCACGATCGTCGAACGCCCGGTTCACGTCGTCCGCCGAGAGGTCGTGCGTTCCCTTGAACATCATGTGCTCGAGGAAATGGCTCACCCCCATCACCGACGGGTCTTCGTCGCGAGCCCCGGTCTTCACGAAATAGCCCGCCGCCGCCGTGTGCGCCGACGGATCGACCTCCGCCACGATCGTCAGGCCGTTGGGGAGCGTGGCGTGCTGAAAGCGGGACGTCATGCGGGAGGGTGCCTCGGGTCCTGGGTTGGAGGGGAAGATCGCTCGCCGTCAAGTTCTCGGCGCAGGCGGCGGCAGACTTCAGCCGGATCGGCCGCCGAGCATACGCACGAAGAGACCGCCACACCTCCAAACCCCCGCCCCACCACCTGGGCGATGTTCTCCGGACCGATCCCCCCGATCGCCAGACAGGGAAACCCGGCCAGCCTCGGATCCGAACGATACGCCGAAAGAACCCCAAGTCCCGCGATAAACGGCCTTTGTTTGGTCGAGGTCGGAAAGACCGGCCCAATCCCGCACAGGTCCGCGCCATCCAGAACCGCCGCCGCCGCCTGCTCGACGTTCGACACCGATACCCCCACCAGGAGCGAGGATCCCGCCAGACGCCGGATCTCGCCCGCCGGCAGGTCATCCTGCCCGACGTGGACACCATCGGCCCCGGCCAGCAGCGCGACATCCGGGCGGTCGTTGACCACCACCGCGACGCCCGAAGGCCGCGCCATCTCGATCAACTCCCGCGTGCGGACAAGCAGTGCGCGGTCCGGCATCGCTTTTTCCCGCAACTGGAGGCAATCGGCTCCGCCGTCGATCGCCATTTTCGCGACGTACCTCCAGGAGTGCTTGGAGCACAGTTCCTCGGTGATCAGGACGCAGAGTTTCCACTGCGTCCGCCGCCCTGTCCCCAGGGCGATGACGACTCTCCGGTGCAGGTCGTACGTTTCGTACCGAGCCTTCTCGGCCAGACGGGCCGCGTCGATAGCCCCGGCGGCTTTGGCGGATTCCTCAAGCACGCGGAGGGCCTCGCACGCGCGCGCGCCCGCCGCCACCGCGACCGACGCCACGGTTGGCCGCTGGTACTCCCCCGCCCCGCTGACCCCGACGCCCGCATCCCCCGGCGTGTCCCGAGCCGCGAGCCGACCGAGCCCGTCAAGAGCCGGCGCCGATGACCCCAGCGATTCCCCATACCGGCGAAGCGCATGGCGAACCGACTTGCACCCGGCGCACAGGGTCTGGCATCCGATCACGAACCGAGCGACGTCTTCGAGAACCCGGAGGCCCTCGGAGGCTCGGTTGATGTTGGCATCAATCATGCGCGCCAGCGGCGTCATCGGTCGGTGCGAGTGTACCCCGCTCGGGCTCGGGGCTCACCCCATCAACCACGCCACGAGCGTCGCGACCATGAGGCCCGCCAGTATGAGTATGGCCGCCGCGACGACGGCCAGCGAGGGGATGCCGGCCGGCGGCCGGGGGGCGCGGACCATCCGCAAGCCCGGGGGGATGGCCGCGTTCACGGCCTCATCGGGCTCCCGGGCCTGATCCTGCACAATGGCGATGACCAGGTTGGCATCGAACGGACGAAGCCCCTGCCGGACGCCGGCGGCCACCAGGTCCCGGCGCCGATCCGGGGTCAGGATCGCGGCGCGGCCACCTTCGAGCGCTTCGCGTACCTGTTGTGCAAAGACCCAACGGACGTCATCGTCCTCCAGGCGCGAGGCCTCTCGGTTGGCTCGGACGACCCGCCGGGTACCGGGGGTGTTGCCCGAACGCAACAGGGAGGTTTGCGGGCCATCACCGGCGTTGACCAGGCGCAACACTCTGGGCGTGGGATGACCGGCGGCGGACGGTTCCATGTGGATCCCCACGGTAGTGCATGTCGCGTGCCGTGCTCAATCGCCTCGCCGAGACAGGGCGATTTCGCGTCTGTTCGGGGCATGTCGGTATACTGTCCGGAGCACGATGCCGATGATGGTGAATGCATGACGCAAGAAACTCCGGGAAGCCGCGTGGAAATGAGTGCCGGGCCGGGTAAGGCCGGGGCATCGACCGTCGCCGCTGGTTCCATCGACCCACTGGTTCTTGATGGAACCGGGGAGCGGGTCATCGACTCGCTGCGGACACTCTCGCGGCGGGGGAAACTCCCGGGGTTTGAGGCCCTCGCCGGCGGGTTCCGCGCGCGCGCGTTCGGCGATCCGTTCGATCACTGGCTGAACGCGGCGGTATCGGCACACGGGGCGGGCTCACGGATCGAATTCACGCTGACCCCGGCGCTGCGCATGCCGCTGATCTTCCTGGTCGTGACGGTGCTGACCATCCAGCCGGGGATGTGGCTGACGCACTCCATGCTGGCGACGTATTTTCCGTGGTACGGCCAGAACGTGAACACGTGGTGGTGGTACCTGCCGCTGGTGGTGCTGCCGCTGCCGGTGATCCTGGTCCGGATGTGGCGACGAAGCGTGGAGGGCGCGTGGAACCACGCGCTCGAACTGCGACAAACCATCGCGGCGGCCCTGGGCGCTCGCCCACCGGACGCGCCGTAGACAGCCCGCGCCCGGGGTTACGAGGGCCGCAGCCCGGCGACGGATTCGATGGCATCGGCGGCCCGGGCCGACGCGGCCATGCCGCGGAACCGGACCACAACCGACGCCAGGTCCTTGCGCTGGGCTTCGAGCAGGGCGGAATCGGAGAGCATCCGGACGGCTTCCCGGGAGATCTCTCGGCCATCCCCGAAATAGGGCACGAATTCGGGCACGATCCGGCGACCGGCGATGAGGTTGGGAAGCGAGAAACAGGGACCGGACAGGAGCCAGGTCCCGATGAGGGTGTACGCGATGCGGCTGGTCTTGTAGACCACGATCATCGGCTTGATCTGCTTGGCGATCTGGAGCGTGACGGTCCCGCTGACGACCAGGGCGATGTCGGCCCATCGGATGACGGCGTCGGTCGCGCCCGAGACGATCCCGAGTCTCTCGGGCCATCCGCCCGACGCCTCCGCGGCGTCTCTCAGGTCGGCCTCCACCTGGGGCGTGGTGGCGGCCACCATCCCGTCCGCGGCGGGGATCGACTCGCGGATGCCGCGGAAGGCATTGAGCAACACCGGCCAGTTGCGGCGGATCTCGCCGGGACGAGAGCCCGGCATGAGGGCAATACGGGGGGAACCGGCCGGGAATGCCGCCGCCTCCCGGTCCAGCGCATCACCGTCCAGGGGCCTGTCAAAGAGCATGTGTCCCACGTACCTTGCCGGGATGCGCCGCTGATTGAACCATGCCTCCTCGAAGGGCAAAATGCACAGCACCAGGTCGCTGATACGGCGCAGGCGGGATGCCCGCCACGGGGCCCAGGCCCAAAACTGGGGGGCCACCAGGTTCACGACCTTGACGCCGCGGGACTTGGCGATCCTGGCCAGCGGGGTGTTGGCGGCGGGTGAATCGACCGGCACGTGGACGAGCAGGGGATGCGTCTCGACGAACCGTCGCACGCGGCTGTTGACGCGCAGATGCTCGAAGATCTTGGAGATCCCGGGGATGCCCATGACCGCGTCGTGCCCGGTGCGCTCGACGATGGTGGCCCCGGCCCGCTCCATCTTTGGCCCGCCCCAGGCGTAGATCGGCAGCACGGGATGTCGCCGGTGCAGTTCGGCGATGACCTCGCTGGCGTGATCATCGCCGCTTGGCTCGAAGGCGGTAAACAGGAGGCCCGCCGGGGCCGGGGATTTTTCGCTGGAATCGGGCACGAGTTACACTCACTCTTCGCGTCGGCCGCCAGTCTGCCTTCCCGGCTTTCAGAACCCGGCCTCGGTCAACCATTCCGAAGGGCGCTGGCCCAGGGCCTGCGCGATGGAGAGCATGGACTCGATGCTGGGCAGGTGCGCGCCTCGCTCGATCGAACTCAACTGGCTCACGCTCACCCCGGAATGCTCGGAGAGGTCCTTGAGTGTCCAGTCCTTGTCGATGCGGACAAGCCGGATCCTTCGGCCCAGTTCGTGGCGAAGCCGGTCCTGGGGCCGGCGTCCAAGCCCGAACGACGTTGCCGCGGCCGCGATGGAGGCCCGCAGATCGCTGATGGAAAACGGCTTGGCGATGTAATCGAACACCTCCTGACGGAACGTCTGCCGCATGCTGTCGAGCGTTGGGTAGCCCGTCACCACGATGACGCAGAGTCGGCGCCATCGGCGTCGGATCTCGGTCAGGATCTGCTCTCCGCTCGCGTCACCCATCTTGATATCCAGGAGCACGATGTCGGGGAGCCTTTCCTCTCCGGCCCGGAAGAACTCCTCGGGCGAGGCGCACGTCCTGATCTCGTGGCCGTCGGGCTCGAGAACCGAGCGGACGTACTCGCGGAAGTCCGGGTCGTCATCGACCGCCAGGATGGACAGCGGGCTGACCGGGGCGGGCGACACCGGGCGGGATGGTTCGTTACGGTCTGGCGTCACGCGGTACTCCGCTGCTTTCCAAAGGCTAGGCGCGGCGTGTGATGGGAGTCCCCGGCCGTGGAAGAGCACGGGGCGGATCATGCGCCGGCGCGCACGCCGGGTTCATGCGGGAACTTCGCCGGCCCGTATGGGCAGCATCACCTCGAATTCCGCGCCGGGGGCGTCGGTTCGGTTCCTGGCGAGCAGAACGCCGCCGTGTTCACGGACGATGCCCTCGCTGACGGCCAGGCCCAGGCCGGTGCCGTTGGAATCAAGTCTCGATGACACAAACGGATCAAAGAGCCTGGGGAGGAGGGACGGATCGATTCCTGGCCCGTCGTCCTGGACGGTTACGCTGACCCAGGGGGCATCATCCCGAGTGCGCTGGTCGGCGGTCAGAACGATGGTGCCTTTCGAGTTCTCGTCACGATGGACACGCGACGACCGGAGGGCATCGGCGGCGTTTCGGATGAGGTTGACAAAGACCTGCACCATCCGCGGGGCGTCGCACTCGACCACGATCGAAGGGTCGATGCGGTTCTCGATCCTTGCCCACGCGCCCCGGCGGTCCAGGCTCACCAGCGTGGCCGCCTCCTCCGCGATGGCTCGCAGTTCGACCGGCTCGCTGGCCGGTGGCCGCGCCCTGGCGAAATCGAGGAGGCTCTCACCGAGCCGTTCGAGCCTTCCGACCACTCGCACCATCAGCGCGGCCGTCGCGGGGTCAACGCCCCGGGCGGGCTCGGCCGCGAGGCGTTCGATCAGTCCTTTGAGCACCGCCAGGGGGGTATTGAGTTCGTGGGCGATCCCCGCGGACATCATCCCCAGGCTCGCCAGGCGGTCGGCGTCGGCGAGGTTTTTCCTGGCGTTCTCGAGCAGGTGGTTCTTGCGTTTGAGGTCGGTCGCGGACGCGTTGAGATCGTCGAGGGCCTCGGCCAGGCGGCGCTGGTGCTCTCGGAGGGAGAGGATGGCCTCGTTCCGCGAGCGCATGATCTCGCCAAGTTCGTCCGCGGGCATGAAGCCCGGATCGACGAGTTCCTCGTTCGATCGCCCCTCTCGCACGGCCTGATCGGCGGCGAGGATCCTGCGGATCGGGGCGTAGACGTGCCGCGGCAGGATGAAGACCTCCAGGGCGACGGCCACGAGGGCGTAGACGGTGAGGAGAGCCGCCGTGACCAGCATGTACAGTCGAAGCACGGCGCGGCGAGCCTGCTCGCTCCGTCCTTCGGCGACCACGAACAAACCGTGAGAGCCGTGCCCGCTCCTCGGGATGTACGACACCGCGGCGGGGACTTCACCGCCGGACGAAACCTCGACCGGGGCGGGCGAGGCAACCATGGCGCGGGCGGCCGCATCGCTCCCCAGCCCCAGTTCCTCGGCGGTTCCAAACCGGACGGCCCGCCCGGTGGCCGCCACGATCTCGGACAATTCGCCGGGCGTCATGCCCGGGGCCTGGCGTGCCGCCCTG
The DNA here is from genome assembly GCA_019636515.1 of Phycisphaeraceae bacterium. Taxonomy (GTDB): domain Bacteria; phylum Planctomycetota; class Phycisphaerae; order Phycisphaerales; family UBA1924; genus JAEUJB01. The sequence goes on from JAHBXI010000001.1 coordinate 528,172, forward strand.
GCCACCACCTGGAGCAGGATCTGGGATTCGTCGAGTTCGGCCCGGTAGACGATCTCGTTGAGCGCGGGCCGTACGGCCAGCAACAGGATCGCCGCCAGCGTGAGCGAAAAGACCGTGTGCAGAAAGAGCAGTTTCTTCCGTATCCGAAGGCCGGCGAGAAAGCCCGAGGCCCGCGCGTCGTGCCGACGCGGGCGAGCCAGGAGGCGTGGAATCGGCCTGGCGGGCGACTCCTCGGTCGGATCGGGATCGGTGGGCATTTCCGGCATGTGATCGGCTGCGTGCATCGTAGAGCAAGCATCCCTTCGACGTCCCTGGGCACCGGGCTGGCGGGTCGGACAGGCACGACCCCGTCCACGGGAGACGTCCCGGGAACTACAGTGCTTCATGCGCCGTCGGCCGGACATGCCGCGAGAATCGAGCCGGAGCCGCGTCATCGATCGCGTGCGCCGGTTGTGCGAGGTCTTTCCCGATCTTTCCCCGGATCCGCTCGATGAATCCGGGCTGGATCCCAGGGACGCGGCGCTGATGCACGCGATCCATGACGCGACCGTGCGACGGTGGACCACGCTTGAGTGGATCGTCTCGGTCGCGGCTTCGCGCGATGCCTGGGGCCTTGATCCGTACGTGCGGGCGGGGTTGCTTGTCGGGTCGGCGCAACTCCTTCTGCTGGATCGGATCCCGGACCACGCCGCGATCAACGAGGCCGTGGAATGGGTCAAGACGCATCGCGGACGCGGCGCGGCCGGCCTGGTCAACGCGGTCCTGCGCCGGGTGTGCGCTGTTCGATTGACCGAGAGCGACGGCAAGCGCTGCCTGCGGGAAACCTGGACCTGCCGACGGGATGAGATCCCGCTGGCCGACGGCGGCGCCCTCTCGCTTCGGGGAGACGTGATGCCCGAGGACGCGACGGAGCGGATCGCGGTGTCGGCCGGCGTGTCCCGATGGCTCATCACTCGCTGGAGAGACCGCGCGGGCGCCGAGCAGGCTTGCCGTCTGGCCTGGAGGTCGGTCTGCGCCGCCCCGGTGATCGTCAACGCCTTGCACGCGGTCGAGCCGGTGGGGTTTCCCGTCGCCGAGGGCGGTTCGCTTGAACTGGCCAGGCACCAGCAGCCGGGGCATTTCTGCGTGGACGGTCCGCGTGAGGCGCTCACCGGGCTTCTCGCCCGGCGCACGGATGTGTGGGTGCAGGATCCTTCCTCATCGGCGGCGGTCGAGTCGGTTGGTGACCTTTCTCCGGGGCTGATCGTGGACCTGTGCGCCGGCCGCGGGACCAAGACGAGGCAGTTGGCCTCTCAGTTCCCCGCCTCCCGCATCATCGCGACCGACACGGACCCTCGACGATTCGAGGCTCTTGCCCGCCACTTCAACGGCCACCCGTTGGTCGAGGTGGTCGCGGCGGACCGGGTTGAGGATCGCGTCGGTCGAGCGGCGGACCTCGTCCTGGCCGACGTGCCGTGCTCGAACTCTGGTGTTCTGGCTCGGCGTATCGAGGCTCGACACCGGGCCGGCCCAGGCCAGTTGGCCCGGCTTGTCGGTCTGCAGGGCCGGATCCTGCGCCGCGCCGCGGGGCTGGTTCGCCCCGGCGGGGCGATCCTCTACGCCACGTGCAGTCTTGAGCCCGAGGAGAACCAGGATCGCGTCCGGGAATCAGCGCCGGCGGGGTTCGAGATCGCTCGCGAGCGGTGGTCGGAGCCGGGCGGAGGTCCCGGGCGCCCGAGTTCGGAGCACCGAGACGGTTCGTACTCGGCCTTGCTGGCGCCGCGTGTCTAGGAGCAGGGCAAACGCATTATCCGCTGGGTGAGGCGAGGAGTCTGAGGAGGTAGCGGTGGTCCCAGCCGGCCATGAGGCGTTTGTTCCTGATGCCCATCTTTTCGGAAGTGTCGTGCCGGAGGGCGTTGAGGGCGATTCGGCGCAGACGCGACATGTTCTGGGCTCCGTGGCCCGCTCGGAGGCGGCTGTTGTCCTCGTTGAAGCACACGTCCAGTCGCCAGTGCAACTGGTTCTCCACGCCCCAGTGGGATCGCACCGCCGCGGCGATCCGCTCGGCCTTGCGTGTCTCCACGCTGGCGATGAAGTGGTGCGTCGTCTTGGTCGTGGCGTCTCCGATGGTCCGCTCGCGCTGCACGCGCACCAGACACGCGACGCCCGGCCAGCCCGATGCTTCCACCAGGTCGCGTGGGGACCAGGTGATCGTCGTCGTCCGCGTCTCGATCCGCCCGTGCCCCTTGTCCACCTCGACATGGGTGTCGTGCGCGGCGTCGCGCCAGCCCTTCCCGGCCGCCCGGTCGAAGACCCGGGCCACGTCCGCGTGCAGCGTCGGTTGGTTGTCCTTGACCGCCAGCACATACTCGCCGCCGCCCTTGACGATCTTCTCGGCGATCGCCTTCTGGCAGCCGATCGCGTCGATGGTGACGGTCATTGCCTTGAGGTCCAGCAGCTCCAGCAGCCGTGGGATCGCGGTGATCTCGTTGCTCTTGTCGCCCACGGCCAGTTGCCCGAAGACCAGCCCGTGCTCACCGGCCCAGGCGCTGACCATGTGGATCGCGGCCTTGCCCGACGCGGCGTCAAAGCTCCGCCGCAGCGTCTTGCCGTCGAGTGCGATCGTGCCGGAGAGTTCCCCGACCAGGGTGTTGGTCCAGGCCCGGAAGCACGCCTCGAAGGCGTCCGGGTCCAACCGCGCGAAGATTCTCGCGAAGGTGTCGTGCGTCGGCGTGTCGCCGGGCAGGTCCAGGAACGTGGCGAACCAGTCCCGCTTGGCCCGGCCAAAAGCCGCCACCCCGACCCAGTCCTCGGACCCGCAGATCACCCCGCAGATGGCGATGGTGATGACCGAAACCAGAGGGTAGCGTTTGCCGTGATCGCTCCGGGGATCGGGCAGGTCCCCAAAGTGCCGTGTCACCGATGTCGTGGTCATCCAGACCTCCGTTGAATCCCGCGGCATCCAGCCACGGTCATTCAACATCGATCACAACCACCCATCAGCACCGATAATGCGTTTGCCCTGTGTCTAGGAGCCGCGGCGGGATCACGGCCGCGCGACGGGGTACACTCTTCCTCTCGCTCGGTTCCCAACCGGGCGTTGACCATCCGACGAACCGAGCCGCCGCGAGGACCGACCGCGCATGAATCTTCTGGACTACCTCACGCCCCACACGATCCGCGCCCCATTGACCGCCCTGGACAAGCGCGGCGCGATCGACGAACTGGTCGACCTGCTGACCGCGGCGGGGCGAGTTCCAGACCCCAAGGCACTCAAGGAGGCAGTCTGGATCCGAGAGCAGACTCGCACGACAGGCATCGGCAGCGGCCTGGCGATCCCCCACGGCAAATGCCCGGGGCTTCCGGGCCTGATCATGGCCATAGGCAAACCCGCCCGACCGATGGACTTTGAATCCATCGACGGCCAGCCCGTTCAACTGATCTTTCTGCTCGGTAGTCCTCCCGAAAAAGGCAGCGACCACATCCAGGCCCTGGCCCGAGTCAGCCGCCTGATGATGATGGACTCGTTCCGCGAGCGCATCTACGCGGCCCGTTCGACCGACGAGATCTATGAACTCCTCAAGGGCCAGGAGTCTCCAACGGCCACGACCAAGTAGGCAGGACCAGGTAGGCACGACCAAGTTCGCCACACGACCACGCGGGGCACACGCCCAGGCGCGGCGTGGCCCAGGCGTCCGCGGACCTCTCTGGCCGGCGCCCGCTCCGGTTCGCCGGCATGATCGATGTACGTCGGTCCGAGAACCCGTCGCGCCCGAGGCGTCGTCGGTACCTGTCAAGCCGCCCACCATGGTGGTCGATGCACCCCCCCGGGCCTGTCCATCGGCCCAGGGAGCCAGCCCGCACCATGCCACGTGTTGTACTTGCCGATGATGAGCACCCCATCCGCCTGATTCTCTCGGCGAAACTCCGCGAGAGGGGGTATGAGGTTATCGAGTGCCGGGATGGCGACGAGGCCTACGAGTCGATCACGTCCGGCGTGCCCGACGTGCTCGTGACCGATTTCCAGATGCCCCTGATGTCGGGCCTGGAACTGGCGATGCGTCTTCGATCCGAGCCGGGAACCTGCCACCTTCCGATCCTGATGCTCACGGCGCGCGGCCACTCGATACCCGACCACGACCTGGCAAGAACGAATATCCGCGCGGTGCTTCCCAAGCCATTTAGCGTGAAGTTGGTGCTGGAGCGAGTCGCGTCGATCGTCTCTGATTCCGCGTCCTCTCGGGCCGCGTAAGGCCTTGACCTCGGGGGGGGGTTCTCATGCGAACCGACGAAATCACCTCGGTATCCTCCGTTGTCCGTGACCGATGCCGCGCCCTGGGACTGGCCACGTTGCGCTGCGACTTGACGGGCCGGATCCTCGAACGCGACACGCACGCATCCGCGGCGCTGCTGGACACGCCGAGCGCGACCGATGAACTTCGCCGTGCGGCCTCTCGCTGGAGCGGCGAGGCGGCCCCCGGCCTGCACGAGATCGGTCCGGGAGCGTGGCTTTGCCCGGTGCCCGAAGGCACGGCACGCGCTCGCCGGGGATACACGGTCGCGCTGTTTGCCGGGACATCGGGAAGCGTGGACGCCCGCCATGCGGCGGAGGTGATCCGCGCGTCCATGCGCTGGTCGTCCGAGGACGTGGCGCGCTCGCTCGACCAGGGAGATGCGCTGCGTGGAATGACCGATCAACTGACGGATTCGTACGAGACGCTCGACGCGCTGTACTCGATCGGCCGGTCGATGCAGGGCCTGGAGGACCCGGCGTCGTTCATCGACGCGACGGTTCGCCGCCTGCACGCCTCGCTCCGCTTCCAGACCGTGTTCGCGCGGCTGTCGCCGACCGACGACCCCGCGCCGGCCCTGCGCCGCCGGATGTTCGTGGCGGGACGACCTCCGGCAACACCGCAACGACTGGAGAGCGACCCCCTTGATTCGCTCTTGGCCGGGGAGGCAAAGCCCGGCTTCCGCATCGTCACCGGAGATGAGCGGCTCACCGACGATGATCACCCCGAGGCGTTGGTCATCCCGCTGGTCCGCGGGAGCGCCCGCATCGGTCTTCTCGCCGGGATGCGCAAGGAGGGCGACGACCCGGCGGTCAGCAGTTACGACATCCAGTTGATGGAATCGGCGGCGGGGTTCCTGGGCGCGTTCCTGGACAACGTGGCGGTGTACGAAGAGCAGCGACGGCTTTTCCTGGGCACCCTTCATGCCCTGACGGCCGCGATCGACGCGAAGGACCGGTACACCCGCGGCCATTCGGAGCGTGTCGCGCACCTCTCGACCCGGCTTGCGCTGGCGTCGGGCATGGACGCCGACCAGGCCCACCGGGTCTGGATCGCCGGGCTGGTCCACGACGTGGGCAAGATCGGAGTTCCCGAGGCGGTGCTCTGCAAGCAGGGCCGGCTCACCGACGAGGAATTCGACCACATCAAGCGCCACCCGCGCATCGGGCACCACATCCTCCGGGACCTGCGCCCCCTGGCCGATGTCCTCCCCGGCGTGCTGCACCATCACGAGAAGTTCGACGGCCGCGGCTATCCCGACGGCCTTTCGGGCGAGCGGATCCCCCACCTTGCGAGGATCATCGCCCTGGCCGATACCTTCGACGCCATGAGTTCGACCCGTTCGTACCGGCCCGCGATGCCGAGGGACAAGGTCCTCGACGAGATCCGCCGCTGCGCGGGCACGCAGTTCGATCCCGGGCTTGCCGCGCTGTTCGTTGGCCTGGATTTCGCCGAATACGACGCGATGGTAGACCGCGGCCGTGCCGACCAGACGTGGACCGCGGCGGCGTAAGGCCGCCCATCGCGCTGATTACTCCACGCCGCGAGCGAATGTTGTCGAATCGACGCGGAACGAGCGGTCGGCAAAGCCCGTCGGGGAGCCGATCACGCGGCGGTGAAGGGCGACGACCGCGCCGGAATTGACGCTGATGCCGCCGCCGGCGACCAGCGCCCCCACCACCGACACCCGCTGGCCGAGCGTCACCGATCCCGTCGCGTGGATCAGCCCCTCAAGGATCGACGGGTAACGATCGAGGGTATCGGAGTCGGTCGCCCCTTTGTAGGGATTGCCCGCCGGGTTGAAGTTGCGAAAACTGCTCTCGATCAGGTCGAGCGCGATGGTGGTGATGGCCAGGTTTCCCGAGACCAGCAGAATCGGAAGCCCCTCTTCCCATTGGCTCCAGTAGACCGAGTTGGTGATCGAGACGCCGGACGTGTTGGTGACGACCAGCGTTGCCGTGATACGGCTGTCCTGGATCTCCAGCGAGTTTCCCCCGCAGTCGATCGAGTAGATCCCTCTGGGGTTGACCGTCCCGAAGGGGTTGGTCGCGCCGCTGAGCAGCGTTCGGCGGATCCTCCCGAAGTTGAGCGAGTTGTACGCGATCGGAGTCGCCTGGGCGGCGTACCGGGCGATCACGTCGGGGTCGGGCATCGTCCTGGCCGGGACAAACGTCATGGTCGATCCGGTGATCCCCGGTCCGCTTGCATCTCCGGACGAGTACACGTCCGACTTGACGGTCGAGGACGAGACGGAGACCGAGGTATTGCTGCCGATCGGGGAATCGCTGCGGACAATGCACCCGGTCATCGTGAGCGCCCCGGCGGCGTGCATCGCCCCGTCCAGGCACGTCCGATAGAGAGGGTCGAAATCAGCCCGGACGATGAGGACCTGGCGAGCGGAGCCGGCGCGGCCGACCCCGGTGAACCGCAGCGGGTGACGCACCGAGTTTGCAAGGTTGCCATCGTGGGGATCCGCGACCGTCGCGCTTGCGAACCCTCGCCCGATCGGCCGGTCGCTGAACAGCCCCGTGGCGGCCTGGGTCCTCCACGCGACGGTGTTCTCCGCGGATTGCATGGCCATCTCGATCGCGGACAGGGCCAATCGCCGTGCCTCGGCCTCGTCGGCGGCCAGGCGGGCGGATTCCGACACGGCGCGATTCACCGCGATCGCCCCGATGGCCAGGACAAAGACCAGCGAGGAGGCCGACAGAACGACCAGGTACGAACTCCCGCGGCGATGGGCGGGGCGCCGGATCATCACTTTCAGTTCCTTGCATTGTCCCATGCCCAACTCCTGACGAACTGGCACGTCCACCGCGTCGATGACCCGCGGGAGATGGTGATCGTGACCCTTTTGACGCCCGACTCCAGCGTCGTGGGAACACCCGGATCGTCGGCGACAACACGCGTCACGGCGGTGCTCCTGGTCCAGCCCGTGGTGCGAGGGATCGTCATCCCCGAAGGGTCTTTCGGGGGCGATTCGGCCAGGCCGTTGTACTGGTCGATCGTGGCCAGGGTCGCCCGCGGGCCGGTGTGGGTGGTCGTGGGGATCGTTCCTCCCGATGTCGAGCCGTATCCCTTCCCGGCGATCTCTTCGGCCAGGTCGAGCGCCAGCGCGGCCGCGAGGGCGGACTCGCTGGTTCGCAGGCGATCCCGCGCCGAGTTGCCCGCCGCCGCCAGCGAGCCCGCGAGGAGTATGCCCACCAGGACCACGCAGACCGTGGCCTCGATCATCGAGAAGGCACGGCGCGCGAGGGCTGGCGTCCCGGCGCCTGACGGCGGGTGCTCTTGGCGGAGGCTGACCAATTGAACGGTCATTTCTTGCTTATCCCTATGCCCGCGCCGATCGATTCATCGCCCAGGAGAATTTCAGGCAGCGTGCCGATGAGGGGGAGAGAACCGGCGGCAACCGGGGACGCCGGCCGAGGATGCACGGGGGTAATGGCCCGAGCCTGTCCCCATCCCTTGACGGTCAACGCAACCTCGACGGTGTCGATGGTGTCCACCGTCGTGACGCCCGCGACCGGAGCCGTCACCCGGCCGAGGACCTCGATCACGAGGCTGTCGTCGGCCTGATGATTCCAGGTCGAGCCGTTGGTGGTAAACGAGAGATTAACCCCATCTTCCGCGATCGAGTCCGTAACGAAGAGCCCCATGCCGGCCGTTGGCGAGCCCCCGATCGAGAACGTGACCAGGCCGAGGTTGACGTTCACGGACAGGCTGTTGTTCGCGAGGACCAGGGCGACCCCATCGGTCGGCAGGAGCGAGGGCATCGACGAGAGAAACATCGCCCTCCATCCAAACGCACTTGGCATGGCGGCCTCGCTCAGCGTGGTCGCGGCGAGCGATGATCCCGATGGCGTTCCCGTCGAATCCGTTCGGTACACCTGGAGGCGTAAGGTGCTGTTCACCGGGGCGTCCTGCTTGCACCACAGATTCACTCGTGTGACTCTCCACGAGGCCGCCTCGGGCGGCAGCGCGGGCCGAAACTTCTGAATAGCCACGGTTGATCCGTTGAACGGGAGTTCCGAGCCGCTGGTCTCGTAGCAGGCCGACATGACATGTTCAGGGCCTTCGACGGGCGTGAGCGTCGTCACCTCGCGGCTGCCGACGGCGTAGGCCAGGGCGGCCGACGAAAGGCCCTGTGCGATCACGGTCGCCTCCCCGCCATTGAACGTGCGTGTCACGGAGATCAAGGGCGTCCCGGTGATCGCGTAGGTGATCGTCTCCGGCGCGTTATCTCCGGTCCGATCCGGCACGGAGAAGGTAATCCCCGTGGCGGAGGCGGCGGTCACGGTGATCGCCTGAGAGATCTCCCCGGCCATCTCCCTGGCGGCGGATGTCGCCGAGGCGGCCCTGGCCTCGCTGGAATCGGGAGACGGGACCGCGCGGGCCGCGACCATCAGAGCCGACCCCACCGCCGCCATGAGTATCCCCATGATCGCGGTGGCGACGATCAGTTCAACGAGCGTGAATCCGCGGCGCATGGCGACGGGCATCGCGTCCTCATTTCTGCTCGAACGTCGGCGTGGCGGTGTTCTGGTTCACGCCGATGATCACTCCCGCGGACCCCGATCGAAGTTCGACCTTCCCCGACTCGGTCGGAAGCCCGTGGCCGTTGTAGATCACGGCGTTGTCCGCTCCGAAGTTGATCGTGGTTATGCGAGAGAGGTAGGGTTCGTCCGAGAGAGACACCAGCCACGACACGGCCTCTCCGGCGGCATCGGCGCCGGAGACGGAGAGCCCCGCGGCGCTGAACGTGACGGTCCACGGGCGGCTGGTCGCCCTGGCCAGGGAGGAGACCCTCGCCAGTTCCGATTTGACCCTGGCCCCGGCCTGAGAGGCCCGCTGGCGTCCCAGGACCGCCGAGAGCCTCGGAGCGGCGAGCGTGGCGGCAAGGCCCATGATCGCCACGACGATCACGAGTTCGACGAGACTGAAGGCTCGGGATGCGGAAAGGCCCCGGCACGGCGTTGGTGAGCCGTGGACGGGGCCTTGGTGCTTCATGGACCTGCTCCGGTTGAGATTCAATCAGTACGTGTTGTACTTCTTGCCGGTGGAGGGGCTGACCTCGGCGTCGGCGCAGTTGGCGTAGATCAGTTTCGAGTGGGAGGTGCTGTAGATCCAGCCGGCGTCGTCGCCGAGCGAAGTGCCGATGGCGGTCTTGCCCTGGTTGGCGCCAACGGGCAGCGGCGGTACGTCACGCAGGTACGGCCCGTAGGCAACCTGACCCTCGGAGATGGTGGTGCTGCCCTGGACGTTGGTCTGCTGGATGAGTTGCGCGGCCACGGTCGAGGCGGTGGGCAGGGTGCCGCCGTGCTCGTTGGTGAACATATCGATGGCGTTTCGCAGGACGGCGAGATTGCCGACCAGGGCCGATTCCTGGGCCCCCTGAGAACCCCGGCTCATGCGGGGAATCGCGATCGCGGCGATGATGCCGATGATCACGACGACAATGACCAGTTCAATCAAACTGAAACCGCGGCGGATGCTCGGGGCTGATCGCATGTGGGCGCTCCCGTTTCAAAGGATGTGCTTTCGCGGCCGACGGGTGGCCGCCCGGGAGGTCTATCGACGGCCGGCGAGCGCGAGTTGAGTCCTGGTCAGACGTTGCGCGCCGCCCCGAGACAGCCGGCGTTATCGGCCCGGAGCCAGCACGTCCCGGGTGATCGTGAGGCGCTCGCCCGCGAACTCGACGGTCACGTCGTGGCCCTCGACCGCGACCAGGGTGACGCCCGCCGAGGAAGTCTCGCCCAGCACCACGATCTCCCCGTCGATCACGGCGGCGACCGACGCCCCACGCCCGACGATCCCGGTCACTCGCGGGAGCGCCCTCCGAGCCGCGCTCACACCCTCGGCCGCCGCCTCGGCCGCCGTCTCCGGCGGCGTGGTCCACGCGTCGGGAAGGGTGAAGGCATCGTCTACCCGTCCGATATCCTCCGCGGAGGCGATGGATTCGAGTCGGCGGGAGACCGACACGACCGTCGATGGCTTTCCCGCCGCGACTGCGGGCGTACCGGGGATCCCCGCCGCGGCGATTTCCGCGGGGAGGGCCGCGGAGACCGAGGACGGCCCGGAGCCGATCCACAGCCTGTCCACGCCCACGGCCGCCGCGCCGAGCCCGAGAATCGCCAGATAGGTACGCCGTTGCTTTGAGAGTCTCACGCCCCAACTGGACGATTCACGGCGCGGCGGTCAAGGAGCACGCGCGAAATCAGCCGCCGGGAACGGCCGCGGATTCGTCAGGCGCGGCATACCAGTCAAGATCAAACAGGAACGTCCCGGAATCGGCGTGCTCTCCCCGCCCCGCCTGCGTCGAGAAGCCATGGACCACCAGGTCCGGGAACCGGCCGTGCAGCAAGCCCAGGAATTCCGCGACCGACGAGTACCCGCCTTCACCGGTCATCGTGAGCCGCGTGACGATCGACTGGCGCACGGCGCGGGGCGCCGCGGGCACCACCCTCGAAACCGTCAGCCCCGATTCGGAACCCAGTTCCACCAACTCCATCACTCGATGGTTGAGCCGTGACGCGGGCAGGAGCGTGACCCTGGATTCCTCGAGCCGGAGTTCGATGGCGGCCTGGTCCCGGCGAACCCGCTCGTTCGCGGAAACCGCCTCACGGGTCAGCGCGGACGTCTGCTCGATGGAACGGCGGACGCTCTCGCGGTTGAGCAACTGCATGATCGGCGGCCCGACCCCGATCACGGCGGTCGCGGCGATGATCGCCGCCAGTCCGGCGAGTCCGACCGTGTCTTCCCTGGCCCATCCGGATGACTGGCGATCATCGTTCACGGGACACCTCCGGTTTCTCCCCCCGCGGGGCCAGCCGGCAGGAGAACTCGAATTCCAGGAGTTCACGGTCCTGCGACCGCACGGCATTGAGGCGTTCCTGGCGGACGGTGTCGAAGATCCCGACCCTCTCAAACGCCAGCGCCAGGGCGGTGAGGTCGCGCTGCCCCTGGGCGCGGCCGCGGATCGTGACGATGAAGGCCCCGTCGTCGGCGGGAGGTGACCCGGCCGGCGCGGAGGCCGGGACGGGCACCGGAGGGGCCTTTTTCAGTTCGACCGCATCGATCACCGTGCGATCAAGCCGTGATCGGGCGATCACCGCCAGGAGCGCCTTCCAGTTGGGGCGATCCGCCAACCCCCCGATCGCCGAAAGCCGTTGCTGGGCCGCGCCGAGCGATGCCCGGACGCGGTCTCCCTCGGCCGTGGCCAGCGTCAACCTCTCTCTCGCACGATCCAATTCGAGCGTAAGCCCCCTGGGATCTCGCAGCGAGGCGCGCACGGCGATCGAGGCAAGCACTCCCGCCGCCGACATGACCGCGCACGCCGCGATCCAACGCCGGCGGCGAGCACGCACGCGCCGAGCAAAGAACACGCGAGTCGGCAGGAGATTGATCGCCACGCTCATCGGTCTCCCTCCCCGTTCCAGAGCGACAGGCCTCGGGCGGCGCCGTCGCCCTGCGGGGCCTGCCTCCATGCGGCGTCCCCCGACGCGGCCATGTGCGCCATGAACCGCTCGGCAATCCAGGGTTCTCCCACCACGATCCGATCCATGAACTGATCGGAGTGGCCGTAGCGGTGACGGTGATACTGGACGGCCTGCGAGACGGCCCGTGCCGCGGCGCTCAGGCCCTCTCGAACCGCCCTGGCCACGCGCGGGGCCGCAAACGACGCGGAACGCCGCTCACCCGTCCACTCGGAGGGGGCAATCCGGCACAGCACGGCGGCCACGGCCGGTTCGGCCCGGCACTCCTCGCAAACCCGTGCGACCATCTGCTGAACCGCCGACGGTGCGTCGCGATGCTCGATGACCACCCGGTCACCCCTGGCGACGATCACGGTGGACGCCGAGTAGCCCAGTTCGCAGATGATCCGCCAGTCGTCGCTGACCGTCCCGTCTGGACGAGTGCCCCGAGCCAGGGCGACGCCGCGCGCATCGATCGCGACGACTCGAAGTCCCGCCTCCGAAGCCGCCTCCTCCATCTCCAGCAGGGTCGAGGTCGGACACCCGATGGCCATCACCGGACGACCGTGACCGGGACGCTGCGGTGCGGGCACCTCCCACCAGGCCGATTCGATCTCCGCGGGCTCGACTCGGTGCTCACGGGCGAGTTCCATGCGGACGATCCGTGGTATCGGGGCGTCCGCGGCCTTGGCGGGCACCTCGACCGAGGCGCTGAAGCACGACTCGGCGGGGGCGGCGACCACGACGTCGGCGCCGACAAACCCGCGCCGAGCCAGCATCGAGGCGACACGGGTGAACCGGCGTTGCCATCCCTCCGTCTCGCCGTGCGCCGAGGAAAGACGGAACCACCGCGGGCGGTCCCCGGCCCCTCCGGGGATCCGCTGGTACGCCTCGATCGTCCCGGCGGTCATGTCCAGGCCGATGAGGCTCTGACGCCTCGGCGGGATGTTCATCGGCCACCCCCCGACATGGGCCCGGCCGCCGCCAGGTCGAACAAGGGCATGAACATGCTCAGCGTGACCAGCCCGACGATGACCCCGAGAACCGAGAGGATCAGCGGCTCGAGCAGGCGGGTCGCGGATCGAAGCAGGACGTCGTTATCCTCGTCCAGCGCGTCGGCGACGCTGATCATGACCGGCGCGATCTTGCCGCTTCGCTCGCCGCACTTGAGGGCCTCGATGACCGCGGAGGGAAAGAGCCTGACGCCACCGACCTGCCGGTCCAGCGCGACCGACGCCCCCTCGCCGCGTGTCACGGCGTCCTCGGCTCCGGCGAGGCTCGACGCGTACAGCGAGTTGCCCATGGTCCCTCGAACCAGACGCAGGCACTCCAGCAGCGCCACCTTGCCGTCCAGGAGCACCCCGATGATCCGTGCCACCCTCGCCGCGCACAGGCTCCGGTAGACCGTGCCGAGCATCGGCGCCCTGACCAGCGCCCGGTCCTTCCATCTCGATCCCGCGGGCGTGCGCAGAAGCATCGCCGACGCCACGATCACCGCCGGGACCGCGATCAGCGGGAACCACCAGTTCTCGCGCAGCCAGTTCGACAGGCCCAGCAGCGCCTGCGTCGACGCGGGGACCGGGCGGTCCATGCTCTTGAACAGGCCCTCGAATCGCGGGAGCACAAACCCGATCATCGCGGTCAGCACGCCCAGCGAGATCAGGATGAGCATCGACGGGTACGCCATCGCCCCGATGACCTCTCCCCGGATCCGCTGCTGCTGGCGAACCAGGGATGACAGTCGCGTCAGGATCTCGTCGAGGCGCCCGCCGGACTCACCCGCCGCCACCAGGTTGCGGCACACCAGGTCGAAGCACTCGGGATGGTCGGCCATCGCCTCGGAGAGTTGGCACCCCTCTTCCATCCGCTTGCGGAGGCTCCCGAGCAGGCCCCGCCACGCTTCATCATCGGCCTGTCGCTCCAGCGAGGCGATGGCCTCGACCAGGGGCGTCCCGGTCGAGACCAGGACGGACATCTGGCGAAGGAAGCCGGTCAGGAGTTTGAGCCTTTTTCCCGATCCGAGGCGGATCGATCGTCGCCGCGCCGACGTGGCTTGCGACGCCGACGGCGATCCATCGGGCGCGGGCTTGAGGTCGGAGATCAGCAGGCCCCGGCGGCGGAGGATATCGGCCGCCTCGGCCGCGGTGGCGGCCTCGATGGTCTCGACGGCCGGATCCCCGTCACGCGAGTAGGTGTGGGCGATGAACTTCATGCCGCCTCCCGTCGATCCTCGGCGGCCGCGTCCTGCTCAGGCGGCTCGATGGTCCTTGCCGGGGCCTGGGCACGGGCCTTGTCCGCGGCCCGGGCGCCCGGCGTGGCTTCGGCGGCGGCGCTGCGAACCTGCTCTTCCACGTCGTCGCACTGGGTCACGCGGAGGATCTCCTCGAGGCTGGTCTTTCCCTCCAGGGAGAGCACGACGCCCTCTTCCCGGAGCGTGAGCGCTCCGTGGCGCTTCATCTGCTCACGAAGTTCGTGCGCGGCTTTCTGAAGGTGGATCATGCGTCGCAGTTCGGGCGTGACCTCCATGACCTCGTAGACGCCGACGCGACCCTTGAAGCCCGTGTCGTGGCACCCGCGGCACCCCGCTCCCTTTCGGAAGGGGCGGCCCACCTTGTCCGCAAGGCCCGCGTCCTCCAGGACCCGCTCGGACGGGTAGTACTTGGTCGCGCACGAAGGGCAGATCGTCCTGGCCAGTCGCTGGGCCACCGCCCCGTTGAGCGAACCGCTGAGGAGGTACGGCTCGATTCCCATGTCGTGCAGCCTGCTCACGGCGCCGGGGGCGTCGTTGGTATGCAGCGTCGCCAGGACCAGGTGGCCGGTGAGCGCGGCCTGCACCGCCACGCGGGCCGTGTCCTGGTCACGGATCTCCCCCACCATGATCACGTCGGGGTCCTGCCGCAGGATGCTGCGCAGCGCGCGGGCGAACGTCAGGCCGATCCCCTCGTTCACCTGGATCTGGTTCACCTGCTCGAGTTGGTACTCCACGGGGTCCTCGACGGTCAGGATGTTCACTTCCGGGCCGCGGAGCAGGTCGAGCGCCGAGTAGAGCGTCGTGGTCTTTCCGCTGCCGGTCGGGCCCGTGACCAGGTTCAGGCCGTGCGAGAGTTCGAGCGTCCGACGGAACGCCTCCATCGCCGCCTGGCGGAACCCGAGGTGCTCGAGCCTCACGCGCAGGTTCGACTTGTCCAGGATGCGGACGACGATCTTCTCGCCCAGGAGCGTCGGCATGCTCGACACGCGCAGGTCGATGTCGCGTCCCTCGGCGACGATCCGCACGCGTCCTTCCTGTGGGAGGCGTTTTTCCGCGATGTCCATCTTCCCGATCACCTTGACGCGGGAGACAATGGCCGCGTGCATCCCCTGCGGGGCCTTCATGAGGTCACGCAGGACGCCGTCGATCCGGTAGCGGATGCGGGTTCCCTTGCGGTCGGGCTCGATGTGGATATCGCTGGCCTTGTCCTTCACGGCGGTGAGGAACGCCAGGTTGACCAGGTTGACCACCGGGCTTCCCGCGACCATGGCGCCCAGGTCCGCCGCCGGCCCGTCCTCGATCGACTCGCGCTCGACGACCTCGACGTCGCGATCCACCAGGCTGGTGAGGAACTCGTCGATGTCCGACCCACCCCCGGAGAACTTCTTGATGTACTCACGGACGTTGCTCTCAAGGGCAAAGACCGGCCTGATCTCGCAGCCGGTGAGCCGGACGAGCGCGTCGATCGCGGGCAGGCTCTGCGGCTCGGCCATCGCCACCGTCAGCGTCCCGCCGACCTTGAACATCGGTATCGCCTTGAGGCGCTGGGCCTCGTCCGGACCCACCATCGCCAGCAGCGACGGGTCCATGAGTCCGTGCCGCAGCACGCACCCGGGAAGGCCGATCGCCCGGGCGATGGTCTGCACCAGCGTGGCCGCCGGAATCAGGCCGCGCTCCACGAGAAGTTCGCCGAGCAGTTTGCCGGTTGATCGCTGCTCGGCCAGCGATTGCTCGAGTTGGTCCTTGCTGATCAGTCCCTGCTCGACCAGCAGGTCGCCCAGGCGCGGCCGCCCGCGCGCGGGGTCGGCCTCTCCCGGCGCGCCCCGGGCGTGATCCGTCCTTGTCCGGTCGGCGTCGGCCGTCACAGGAAACTCCTCACGGCGGTGTTCACGTCGAGGCAGAACTCGAAGCGCTCGGCCAGGCCGACCAGTTCGAGAACCTCGCGCACGGTCTCATTGACCGAGCAGACACGCAGGGTCTGCCCGGCGTCGGCCATCTGGTTGCTCACCTCCAGCAGCGCCTCGAGCCCCCGGCTGTCGACGTACGTCATCGACCCGGCGTCGATCACGAAGCGCCCGAGGCTGCGCGTGCGGGCATCCACCGCCCGATCCCTGAACTCGTCGGCGTCTCCCTGGACCAGCGGGCCTTCGGGCCGCAGAACGGTCACCGCGCCCTGGCGTGTCTCGGTGATGTCCACCGGCGTCCTCCGTGTGTCAGGCCGCGGCACGCGCCGGCGCGGCCGCCGCGCTGCGCGTCGCGGGCAACGTGAGCGTGAACGTGCTGCCCTTGTCGATCTCGGACGACACGGTGATGTCGCCCCCGTGAAGCCGAACGACCTGCCTGGCGATCGCCAGCCCAAGCCCCGAGCCCGTGATCCCGGCCAGCCGCTTGTCCTTGGCCCGGTAGAACTTCTCGAAGATCAGTTCCGACTCCTCGGGCTTGATGCCGATGCCGTTGTCCTTCACCACCACCTCCACCCGGCCGGCTTCCTCCGAGACGATCACGCGGACCTCCCCGCCGGCGGGGGTGTACTTGATCGCGTTGCCGAGCAGGTTGTGAAGAGCCATCGACACCTTGTCGCGGTCCGCCTCGATGACGGGCAGTTTGGGGGGCAGGTCGAACCGCAGCGTGATCTCCTTGTCGTGCGCCGGGATGCGGTGGTCGGCCTCGATCTCCTCGAACAACGCGTCGAGCCGGACGTCGTCCTTGCGGATGGTGACCGATCCGGCCTCCATCTCCGAGACCGACAGCATGTCCGAGACCACGCGCTCCAGGCGCCGGATCTCGGTCGAAACCACGTTCATGCACTTGGCCCGCAGTTGAGGATCCCCGCTCTCGTCCTCGAGAAGCGTGTCCACGTACAGCCGCATGTTCGTCAGCGGGCTGCGCAGTTCGTGGGTCACCTGGGCGGCGAACGAGTGCCGCGACTCCTCGGCAACCTTCTGCTGGGTGATGTCCTCCATCACGATGAACGCCGCGCCCCGGTCGTCCTTGCGGAGCGACTTGACCGAGATCCGAAGCGTGCTCGCGCTGGCGCCCGGTGCCTGGACCTGACGCTCGTGCATCACCCGGTGACGGCACGCGCCCGACGCCGCCCGCACGAGCAGTTCTCGGACCTGCTCGTCCGTGAAGCACTCCGACGCGGACCGTCCCGGGATGTCCTCGCGCTTGGCGTTGAGAAGCGTCGCCGCCGCCCCGTTGCAGTACGTGATGCGCTGCTGGTCGTCCACGATCAGCAGGCCGATCCACATCGCGTCGCATAACCCGCCCAGTTCGGAGGCGCCCTCTCCCGCCCCGGAAACCTGCATGACCCGGGCCGCCCGCTCTTCCAGGTCCCGGCGTCGGGCCGCCTCTCGCTCCTTGATGATCGTGTTCCAGGCGGCTGCTTCAGGGCCAAACGCCTCATCGATTTCCAGTTCACCCGGGGCGGTCCCCCCCGCCGCCTCGGCCCAGAGAGCGTCGCCCACACGCACGATCGCCGCCATGCGGGCCGATGCCCGCTTGCACAGCAGTCCCCACACCCCAAGCCCCATGGCCCCGAGCACCGCCGCGCCAAGGAACCCGGGATCCTCCCACGGCGGGGGGTGGTCGTCGGCGACACGAGCCACCAGCCACGCCGACCCCGCGCCTGGGATCTCCACGCGAGCGGCGCCGGAGGAGTCATCGACCGGACGCGGGATCGATTCATCAACCGAAGGCCACGGGGCCGGGAACTCGTGCGAGGTGACTTCCGTGGCATCCGACGAAGCGACAACCCGTCCATCGGGCAGCACCACCGACCACCGGAGAACGCCCGCTTCCGAGGCCGACTCGTGGATCCGCCGGATCCACTCTTGCGGGTCTTCGCGAGGATCGGCTCCTTGAATCACCGGCCGGATCTTCTCCAGGGCGATCGCGGCGCGTGCGGACGCGATCTGGGCCGCGGCGCGTTCGTTGCGCCACCACTGCCATGCGATTCCGGCGGAAAGGGCGGCAAACATGATCAGACCGATCACCAGGCCCGCGGAAGCAAGCAGCGCGTCGCCGCGGCGGCGAATTCGGAGTCCGATATCACCCATGGTCGCCACGTCCCGATAACTCCGCGTCCGGACGAGAACCGGCCGCGATGGGACTATCGGTTCGCCGGTCGCCGGCCTGCACCCTGGAGTCCGCGTGATGCCCGAACCGTGTGGTTCGGGGTCCCTTGGAAGCCCGCGGCGGCCCGCTTCCTGCCGGACTCCCGGCCGGATGCTCAGCGGCGCGGCATGTGGGTGCGTCGGCGGATCATCACCACGACCAAGGCGCCGATAACCCCCAGGCCGACCGCGGAGAGAATGCCCCAGGGGGCGCCGGATCCCGCCCGGGGCGCCTCCGCGGGCCTGAAGCCGCGCCCTGGCTCAAAGCGGAAGGCCGCGGCGAGGCGCTCCAGGTCTTCCACGGAGCGATCGAACGACTCCGCGTGGTCGTAGCCGTTGAGTTGGATGATCCGATCGGCGGCCAGGAACATCCAGATGCGAGCCCGAGTGCGCTCGCCGGTCGCCTGTTCGACGTCAAGATCAAACGTCGCGACCCCTCGTTGACGGTCCAGCACGACACCGCCCGCCGAGGCCGAGCGCCCGGCGCCCTCCGACTGCGAAATGGCCTGATCGACGCCCGTCTGGATGACTCCCGAGCGCAGCATGAACTCCACGTCCTCGAAGGTCGCGCTGCGCAATGGGGCCTCAACCACCTGGACCAGGACGTACGGGCTGACGAGCAAACCAGCCTCGTCGGTCGTGAATGCGTGCGTGTACCGCAGCGATGATCCCGGAGCCAGGGATTCGGCCAGCCGATTGATCCGCTCCAGGACCTCGGGGGCAACCTCGCGCCATCGCGGCGGAAGCCGCAGCGACCACCCCGCCTCCGGATCGTGCGCTGTCGCCGGGGGGTGTTCCGGCGCCCCGGTGTCCTGACCCAGGCAAACCGTGGAGATCATCAATACCGCCGGCACCGCGGCCCGGAGGGCGTGAACTGGCCAGGGCGCGATCACCGACCCCCGCCGTGGGCACGGACCATCTCCGCGAGCCGATCCAGACCTGCCTTGAGGTTGTCCGTGGGAGGCCCGAAACTGAAGCGGACAAACGTGGAGAGCGGGGAGTCCCCGGACCTGCGCTTGCCGGGATTGACGTCGAAAAACTCGCCCGGGACCGTCAGGACGCGGTGCTTGAACCCCTCCCGCATGAACGCCTCGCCGGTGTTGATGGTCCTGGGCAGGTTTGACACGCACCCGAAGGCGTAGAACGTTCCTTCGGGCGGTGATGGAAACGTGACGCCCATGGCGGTAAGCCGTTCAACGGTAAACCGGCATTTCTGATCGAAGACGCCGCGGACCGCGCTGGTTTCCTGGTCGGCACGGTCTGGCCGAAGGACCTCGATCGCGGCCCGCTGGACCAGCCGAGAAGGACCCCCATCCAGAAAACTGCCGGCGGCGGTGATGCGCTGGATGACGTCGGCCGGTCCGACAACCCAGCCGCATCTCCATCCCGGATACCGGAAGCACTTGGTCAGCCCGTCGGTGATGATGACCGGATCCCGGTCGACGTCGTCCACGAAGGCCGCCGCGCTGACCGGCCCTGGATGATCGGCCGCGTACACGTAATGCGAATAGAACTCATCCATCAGCAGCGTGCATTGGCGCGACCTTGCCAGGCCGACCCAGGAACGCAGTTCATCGCCTCGCACGACGACGCCCGTCGGGTTGCAGGGGTTGCTGATCAGCAGCGCGCCGAGGCTCTGGGAGATGATCGCGCGGTCAAGATCCTCGATGGAGAGCCGGAATCCCCTTGACGCGGGGAGTTCGAGGTGAACCGGATCGATCCGCTCGAACGTGCCGAGCAGGTCTTCGTACGCGGTGTAGTCCGGGGTGAAGTAGCCAAGTCGGATTCTTCCCAGGGCCGCCGCCAGGCGGGTCAGGGCGGACCGACCGCCTGGGGCGATGGCCACGTTGCGGGCGGTATACCGGGAAGTCTTCCCCGCGCGGTACAGGCGGTTGTAGTGGTCGGCCACCGCCTCGCGGAGTTCGGCAACTCCCTCGACCGGGCCGTAGGCGTGGTCCGAGGGGTCAAGGTCGATCCGGTCGAGCCTCGCGGGCGCCTCGGGGATGATCCCGACCTCCGGCTGCCCCTGGCCCAGGTTCGACCACGACGGATCGCCCATGCGCCAGCCGGCCTTCATGGCCTCGTTGTTGACGTGGATAACGCCCATGAAAGGCAGGTCTCGGAAGCCGAAGCGGTCCGCGAGGGCGCTCTCGGGACGTGAAACGGTTGTTTGGATGGTCATTGGGGATGATGCTAGGCGGCGCGGGTAGCATTGCTTCACGCCGGACGCTTCGTCCGGCGGCGTTGGGGACACACCATGAAAAAACTCTTCCTGCTCGCCGTCGTCCTTGTCCTGCTGGTGGTCGGGGCCGTCGTGGCCGTGGTCATCTATGCCGACCGCGCGGTCAAGATCGCGGTCGAGAAGGGGGGGACCTACGCCCTGGGCGTGGAGACCACCCTGGGCGGGGCGGACGTCGGGTTCTTGTCGGCAAGTTTGGGCCTGCGCGACCTGAAAATCGCCAATCCGCCGGGATACAAATCGGACCGCTTCCTCGGGCTGGGAAGCGGGAAGGTCTCGGTCTGGGCATCGTCGCTCCGGGGATCGGTGATCGAGGTTCCCACCCTGAGCCTCGATACCATCACGCTGAACCTCGAGCGTGCCACCGAGAAGGCCAACTACCGGGTGATCCTCGACAACCTCAAGCGGCTTGAGTCGGGCGAGGCGCCGTCCAAGGACACTCGACCCTCGGGGGAGCAGAAGCGGTTTGTCATCAGGCACCTCTCGATACGAGAGGTACACGTCAACGCCGATCTGGTCCCGATGGGGGGGGACCTGACGCGGATAAGCATCCCGATCGAGTCGATCGAACTTCGCGACGTGGGAACCGCCGGACGCGGCGTGCCCCTGGCGGAACTGGCCGACATCATCATCAAGGCCCTGCTCGTCGTGGTCTCGGAGAAGGGGGCCCAACTCCTGCCCCCCGAGATCCTGGGGGACCTCAGGTCCGGGCTGGCGCAACTTCGCGACCTCGATTCACTCGGGGTCAAGGTCCAATCGGCCATGGGGGAAAAGGCGCAGAAGATGATTGATGAGAAACTCGGAACGACCGTGGACGACGCGAAGAAGAAGGCCGAGGAGGCCATCGACGGGGCGACGAAAAAGGTCGAGGATGGCCTGAAGAATCTCCTGCCAGGAAAGAAGTGATGCCAAGCCGACGGAGTCTCTGGCCAAGTCGCGCCCTGGCCTCGACCGTGCCGTGAATATCGCCCTGCTGTTCAATCCATCGAGCGGGAACGGGTCGCGGGCCGCCGCCGTCGATCGGATCGTCGCGAGCCTCCGTCAGGACGGCCATCGCGTCACGAGCCTTTGCGTGGGGAACGCCGGCGGGGAGGGGCCTGATGCCCGGCGTCTGCTCGGCGCATCGGACCTGCTCATCATCGCCGGGGGGGACGGCACGGTCAGCCTCGCGCTCCCGATGGTGATCGAAGCGGGCGTGCCCATCCGGCACGTCCCGCTGGGGACGGAAAACCTGTTCGCACGGCACTTCGGGATGCGGGCCGATCCGGGGTCTGTGCGGGCGGCCGTCGAACGAAGGGAGATCGTCACGATCGACACGGCGGAGGTGGATGGACGCCCGTTTGTCATCATGTTCAGCGCGGGCCCTGACGCGAACGTCGTTCATCGCCTCGCGGCCCAGCGCCGGGGGGGTATTTCCCACCTTTCGTACGTGGGTCCGATCATCCGGGAGGCGTTGCTGGGCGGCGTCGTTCCGATCTCGCTCGAAGTGGACGGTCATGTGCTGTTCGAGAACCGTCGGGGGATGGCGGTGGTCGGGAACATGGCCCAGTACGCGATGGGCGCCAACCCCGCCCGCCGCGCTTCTCCCACGGACGGGGAACTCGACGTGGTGTTCTTCCCCTCGCCGATCAGTCTGGCCGCCGGGTTCTGGCTGGCCGCGTGCAAGGTCGGCGCGGACCGGATCGCGCCGGGCGTTGTTCGCGGCCGGGGCCGTCACGTGGTCATCGTGTCGGAACACCCGGGCTTTTGCTCGCAGGCCGACGGCGAGGCGCTGCCAGGCGCGGGCGGATCGCCCCGCTCCCAGACACGCGAGATCCGGATACGCCCCTCGTCGCTGCGGGTCCTTCGGTGATCGCCCCTTTGATGCTCTCCACCCCTTCGCTCGCGGGTGTTGGCCCGCGCCGACGATCGCTATAGTCCCGGCCTTCGGGGGGTGAACAGGAACCAATCATGCTTGTGCGCACGCATACCTGCGGTCAACTCCGCGAATCCGACGTGGGAGCGACGGTACGACTCAACGGCTGGGTGAATTCCTACCGGGGGCACGGGACGGGCCTTGTCTTCATCGACCTGCGGGACCGGTACGGTCTGACGCAACTGGTCTTTGACGGGGAGGACCTTCCTGGTGACGTGATGGAGACGGCGGACCACCTCCGCAACGAGGATGTCGTGGCGGTCGAGGGAACGGTGCGCGTGCGGACGGGAGGAGAGAACCCCAAACTCCCGACCGGGAAGATCGAGATCGAAGTCTCGCGGCTGGAGGTCTTGAACAAGACCGCCAACCCGCCGTTCCTGCCCGACGACCTGGCCAAACTCCCCAACGAGGAACTCCGCCTCACGCACCGGTACATCGACCTTCGCCGGCCGAAGATGCAGAAGATCATGCAGGCCCGGCACCGGCTGGCGAAGGTGACGCGGGACTACTTCCACGAGAACGGCTTTCTGGAAGTGGACACCCCGATCCTGTACAAATCGACGCCGGAGGGCGCGCGGGAGTTTCTCGTGCCCAGCCGCAACGTGCCGGGGGGGTGGTACGCCCTGCCGCAGAGCCCTCAACTTTTCAAGCAGATCCTGATGATCGCCGGGTGCGACCGCTACATCCAGTTGTGCCGGTGCTTCCGCGACGAGGATCCTCGCGCCGACCGCCAGGCCGAGTTCACGCAGGTCGATCTTGAGATGTCCTTCGTCCGCCGCGAGCAGGTCATGGAGATGATGGAGGGGTACATCCGCCGTCTTTGGCGGGAGATGGCGGGGATCGACATCCCCGCGATGTCGCGGATGACGTACCGCGACGCGATGGAGCGATTCGGGATCGACCGCCCGGACACCCGCTACGGGCTTGAGATTGCCGATATCTCGGAGATCGCCTCGCGGAGCGAGGTGGCGTTCTTCAAGGACGCCCTGGCCAGGGGGGCTGAACGTCCGAGGTTCAACAGCAAGCGAGGCGTCGTCAAGGCGATCCGTGTCCCCGGAGGGGCCGAGAAACTGACCCGGAAGATCACCGACGGGTACAACGAGTTTGCACGGTCGTTCGGGGCGGGCGGGTGCGCGGTGGTGAAGGTCAACGCGCAGGGTCAGTTCGAGACCGGCGTGGCCAAGTTCCTCGAGGGCGTCCGGGGGGACCTCACGGCGGCCCTGGGACTGACGCCCGGGGACACCGTCCTGTTCGTCGCCGACGAGTACGCCGTGTGTACCAAGGCGCTGGGCGAACTGCGTCAGAAGGTCGCCAGGGACATGGGGGTGGTCCCGCCGCCGGGCGCCGAGGGCGGGCCGTGGAACTTCCTGTTTGTGGTCGATTTCCCCATGTTCGAGCGGAACAAGGAGACCGGACGCTGGGTGGCGATGCACCATCCGTTCACGGCTCCTCGCGACGATCAGGCCCAGACCTTCGTCGAGGCCTCGGTGGACGACGAGGTGACCATCGAATCGATCGTGTCGGCGGGGTACGACATCGTGCTCAACGGCCAGGAGATCGCCGGCGGGTCGATCCGGATCCACGACCCCAAGGTGCAGTCCAAGGTGTTCCAGTTGCTCGGCCTGACCCCCCAGCAGGCCAGGGAAAAATTCAGTTTCCTGCTGGAGGCGTTGTCCTTCGGGGCTCCGCCGCACGGCGGGATCGCGTTTGGACTGGACCGCCTGGTGATGAACTTCGTGGGTACGGACAACATCCGGGACGTGATCGCGTTCCCCAAGACGCAGACCGGGGCGGACCTCATGACCCGGGCACCCAGCGCGGCCACCGACGAACAACTGCGCGAGGTACACGTACGATCGACCTGGACGCCTCCGGCCACCTGAGAGTGCCCGCATCCACGGAACGAGCCTCGCACGAATCCCACCCGAACCGCCGCCACGCCGATCTACGAATTCCCAGGGAATGTCCACCATCATCGAACCAGGACCGCACGCGCCGACTCAACCCGGGAACACTCCGGACCACGGGGTGCCGGCCGTGCTTTCGGAATCGGACCTGCTCGGCCACGAATCCCGGTTTGCGGACACGTTTAAAAAGGACTACCCGGTCCTGTGGTGGCTGACCCTGGTTGGTCCCTTTGTGGCGACGGGCCTGGCGCTGGGGTTGATATGGCTCGACCGTGGTGGTGAGTACGTAGCAAAACTGGTCGGGACGGGCGTGGCCACATTCTTCGGCCTGGGTCGCTTTGTGATCCTGTTCGGTTCGGACATGAAGGGAGGGGCGGCGAGCGCGTACCCCGAGGAGGCGAGCCGGTTCAGTTTCATGACGTCCCGGGAATTGTTCGCGATGGTCACATGGATGGACCTATGCACGGCATGCCTGCTGATTTTCCATGCCGGGTTCCTCTACAGCATCCCCAAACTCGGTCCGAGCCTGCTGAAACTCCGTGCCGAGGGGGAGTTCTTCATGCGAACCCAGCGGTGGATCCGCCGCTTCACGTTCATCGGGGTGGCGATCTTTGTGTCTTTCCCGCTGGCATCGACGGGTTCGGTCGCGGGGTCGATCTTCGGGCGTCTGCTGGGGATGTCGCGCAAGGCCACGTGCGCGGCGCTGGTCGCCGGGACGCTGATGGGCAACGGCGTGATGTTCCTGGGGTCGGAGTTGCTGAATAAGGTCCCGTTTTTTGACAAGGACAACCCGCTCAACATCGTGGGCGGGATCGTGCTGCTGGTCGGCGTGATCCTGTTGCTGAACTGGCGGTACCGGCGTTTCAAGAAGCAGTTCGAGACGCCGATCGCTTCATCCTGACGCGTTGAAGCGAAGGCCGTGCCTGGGACGCGAAGGCCATGCCTGGTCCGTGGCCGGCTTGAAACTCGCGAGGCAAGAAAAAACCCCGCCCGGGATCGGGCGGGGTTTCGCAGTGTCAGGATTCCGACCGATTCAAGCGGAGTTCAGCGGCGGCGACGGACGACCGCCAGGCCGGCGATGCCGGCCGCGAACAGAACTCCCGGGGCGGGCACGATGGTGATGGTTCCGTTGTCACCTTCCGCGCCGTCGATCTGAACGCCCGCCGTGGAACTGGACGTCTCGTACCCCTTGAACGACGTGATCTCCGAGTTGAGGATCTTGAGGATGATCTGGCGTCCGACCTCGGGGTTGTTGCTGAGTTTCACGGCGAACTTGAAGACCGGGACGTGGTCGATCCTCGTGTTGAAGTTGGTTCCCAGCGCGCCGGGGGTGTTCTGCGAGGTGGAAATGCCGGCGTTGGGGTTGTTGTTGGTGTCGCCCTTGGCGTCGATGCGGAGGCTCGAAGGCGACTCGAAGGTCACCTGGGTCTGTCCGCCGAAGTCAAAGCCGGCGTAGCGGCCGTCGGTCGCGCTGCCCTTGCCGGGGGTAAGGTCGATGACGTCGTTGCCTCCGACATCCCAGCCGCCGGCGTTGTTGGAAATGATGTTGTAGCGGGCGCCCGAGATCCCGTAGTAGGTATCCGGGATCGACATCTCGACGCGGACGTAGACCGTCTCGCCGGGATTGGCGGTGATGTTCGAGGTCCACAGGCCACCGTCGGAGATGCCTTTGGAGAACCGGAGGTCAAGACCAACGCCGTGGGCGGACGCGCCCGCGGCAATGCCGGCAACCGCCAACAACCCGATCGTCAGGTTCGAACGCATCTTCAATCTCCTCGAGTACGTTTCGGTGATGGTGGGAAGCCGGGGCGCAATCCACAACGTTCGCGCCCGCCACCGACGAAGCAATGATGAACGATTCGAGGAATTGCTGGGGCAGGTTCCGTGATTCGACGGCGATATCGCCGACGACCTGTCCGGATGGGGCCGATCGCGCGGGGGAGATGGCCCCGAGAACATTTGTTGTTCGTATCGCGTACGGTTTTCCGGCGGTCTCTGCCGGCGGTCTCTGATGGTTCGGGCGTGTCCTGCTCGGCGAACAGAGATGTCTTGATTCTGATAGGCCCGCGCATAAAGTTGTGCCCTTTCGTGCGGACCCGTGCCTGTCGATGTGGTGGCGGCGCGGTTGCTTGGCATGGCGAGAACCCTTGCCGCATGCGGGCGTGGTGCATGATGTTCGACCCCCGATGCGTGGTGCATGGGCGTCTGGCGTATTTGGATTGTGTTATGGACGATGAAGATGAGATGCCAGACCGTGTTCTCCGGGTGCCGCGCTTCTCGTGCTTGCATCCGAGCAAGACTTCGCGTCTTGAATCGTCCCTTTGAGAAAGAGCGTTGATAACCCGGTCCGGCGCATCGCGGCGCCGGCCGACGCCCCGGAGGGCGTCACCGGGAGTCGTGAGTCCGCGAATCCGAGCGGTGGAGCGAGGGGGCCTGGATGGGCCTGTCGCTTCCCGGGCGGATCGAGCATCGGCAGGACCATCCCCCGCCCCGGGCACGACGCGGCGAGCCGCGCCTGAACGATCGGCGGACGGGGGTACGGCGGGCGAATTTACAGTCGAGGTTTTGAGCCATGGCGACCGACCTTACCAACATCCGCAACTTCGGAATCTGCGCGCACATCGACGCGGGCAAGACGACGGTCTCGGAGCGGATTCTGTACTACACCGGGAAGAACTACAAGATCGGCGAGGTGCACGAGGGCACCGCGACGATGGACTTTCTTGAGGAAGAGCAGCAGCGCGGGATCACGATCCAGTCGGCGGCGACGACGTGCCCGTGGGTACACCAGGGCCGCGAGTACAAACTGAACCTGATCGACACGCCGGGCCACGTGGACTTCACGATCGAGGTCGAGCGTTCGCTGCGGGTGCTCGACGGCGCGTGCGCGGTCTTTGACGGCAAGGAAGGCGTGGAGGCCCAGTCCGAGACGGTGTGGCGGCAGGCCGACCGGTACAAGGTGCCGCGTCTTTGCTTCGTGAACAAGATGGACAAACTGGGGGCGAGTTTCGACTTCAGTTTCGGGACGATCAAGAGCCGCCTGGGAGCCAACGCGATCGCGATCCAGTACCCGATCGGCACGGGTCCGGAGTTCCAGGGGATCATCGACCTGGTCCGCATGAAGGCGTTCTACTTCAAGGGAGACAAGGGCGAGACGGTGATCGAGAAGGACGTCGGGGACGACTGGCGCGAGACGGCCGAGAAGTGGCGTCACGACATGATCGAGAAGGTCTCCGAACTCGACGACCACCTGATGGAGAAATACCTGAGCGGGGCGGAGATCACCGAGGACGAGATCCGCGCCGGGCTTCGCAAGGCGGTGATCGCCCGGACGTGCTACCCGGTGCTGTGCGGGGCCGCGCTGCGGAACATCGGCGTGCAGATGCTGCTCGACGCGGTGGTCGAGTACCTCCCCAGCCCGGGGGAGAAGCCCGAGGTGGAGGGAACCGACCCTCGCGACAAGGAAGCCCGGATGTCGCGTCCGCACGACAAGGCGGCCCCCTTCTCGGCGCTGGTGTTCAAGGTCGTCAGCGACCAGCACGGCGACCTGACGTACATCCGGATCTACTCCGGCACGCTGACCAAGGGGACTCGGCTTCTCAACCCTGGCAACGGCAAGAAGGAAAACGCTTCACGCATCTTTGAGATGCACGCGCAGAACCGGATCCCGCTGGAGGAGACCGGGGCGGGCAACATCGTGGCGGTCGTGGGGATCAAGGACAGTTACACGGGGGATACGCTCTGTGATGCCGACCAGCCGATCCTTCTCGAGCGGATGCACTTCCCCGAGCCGGTCATCAGCATGTCGATCGAGCCCAAGAGCGCCGAGGACAAGCGCCGCCTGTCCGAGGCGCTGGGCGTGATCCGCCGGGAGGATCCGTCGTTCCGATCCCACTTCGACGAGGAAACGGGCCAGACCATCATCAGCGGGATGGGCGAACTTCACCTCGAGATCATCTCCAACAAACTTCGCCGTGACATGAAGATCAACGTCGACGTGGGCAAGCCCCGCGTCAGTTACCGGGAGGCGATCACCAAGAAGGTCGAGTGGGTCCGCGGCCTGTTCAAGAAGCAGACCGGCGGGCGTGGCCAGTTTGGCGATTGCCAGATCCACCTGGAGCCGTACACCCCGGAGCAGGCCAAGGCCGACGAGGTCGATTTCACGGAGAACATCGCGTTCGAGAACAAGATCGTCGGCGGCTCGGTCCCGAAGGAGTTCATTCCAAGCATCGAGTACGGGGTGCGACAGACCGCGCTGACGGGCGTGACCTACGGGTACCCGCTCATCAACGCGAAGATCACCCTGGTCGACGGGTCGTACCACGACGTCGATTCCTCGCAGGTCGCCTTCGAGCAGGCCGGGCGGATCGCCCTTCAGGAGGCGTGCGCCAAGGCCGGGGCCGTGCTGCTGGAGCCGATCATGAAGGTTGTCGTGACCGTTCCCAACGACTACCTGGGGAACATCACCGGGGACATCTCGTCCCGGCGTGGGATGATCATCGACACCGACGACCGCGGGGTCGTCAAACTTGTTTCGGCGGAGATCCCCCTGGCCGAACTCTTCGGATACACCACGGCCATCCGCGGCATGTCCCAGGGCCGCGCCAGCGCCACCATGGAGTTCCTTGAGTACCGCCAGATGCCCAAGAACATGATCGAGCAGATCGTCGAGGAGAAGAAGGGCAAGGAAGGCAAGCGGTAAGCCAGGCCCGCGGGCCGTCCTGAACATCCCGGTGAATTCGTTCCGCGGCTCCGTCAGCGACGGAGCCGTTTTCATGGTGGGCCTCTCACGGCGAACGTAGAATCCGGCATGCGACACCGCCGACAAGCCCGACGGGGATTGGCCGTCATTGGACTGCTCTGCGCGTCGTGCCTGGCGCTGCCGCCCGCGGGGGAGTCGGTCACGCCCGCGCCAGAACCCGGGGCCGCGGTCGAGCGACGGCCCACCACCCGCCACGACCTGGCACGGTCGTACATCCGCTTCGACGAGGCGTTCATGCGGCACCCCCCCGGCCCGGACCGGATCGCCGACGTGAACCGCGCCTTTGATCGGGCGACGCTGCGGTTCTTCTCCGGCGATCTTCGCTCGGTGGTCCATGCGGTCGATGAACTCACGGCCGAGTTGCTTGCCGACGCCGGACAGAAAGCGGACGACACGGCCGGCGTTCCCGCGGCGGCGGAAGCCTCGGGCTCCCCCACCACCACGGCCACCACCACCGGCGAAGCAGCCCTGCGAGCGATGGTCGCGGGACGGGTTCATGCCGAACGCGGGGACGGCGACGACGCCGATGGCCTCCGGATTCCGTGGGGGATCTTCCAGGCTCGGCTTGGACTGCTGGAGGATGATCCGGCGGGATCGGATTCGGCGAGGTTTCTGATTGATCGCGGCGTTCTGGTCGCGGACCTGTCGGATGAGTGCAGGGCCTTGTCCGCGGGAACCAACCCGTACCGGCGCCTCCCGGGCGAGCGATGGCGGCCGATCATTCTTGACAGGGCGAGCGTGCCGTGCTGGGTGTACGCCCCGGCCGGCGTGAGCGACGATGTACCCAGACCGCTGGTGATCGCGCTGCACGGGGCGGGCGGCGACGAGGCGATGTTCATGAGGGCGTACGGGGCGGGGCAGATCCGACGCCTGGCCGATGAGCACGGCTTTGTCGTGGCCTCGCCCCTGACCTACCCGCTCATGGGCAACGCGGCGTGCTTCGATGCCCTGGTTGACCAACTTTCGGCGGACTACGCGATAGACCCAGGCCGGATCCACATCCTGGGACACTCGATGGGGGGTGCGGCGGCGGGGATGCTCGCCGCGGAACGTGCCGAGCGGCTCGCCTCGGCCGCCCTGCTGTGCGGAGGGGTGGGTTTTCGTCGAGACCGCCCGCCGTGCCCGACGTTGATCGTGGCGGGAGAGATCGACCCGATCACCCCGGCGGCGGGGCTTCGAGCGATGCACGATCGCGCGGTAAGAGCCGGTCTGCCGGTGGAGTACCGGCCGTACGACGGCTACGGACACACCCTCGCGGTCAACGCCGCCCTGCCCGACACCGTGCGGTGGCTTCTCGGGCATCGCCGCGGTGGGCACGACGTTCCGGCTCGCTCGGAGTCGGGCGATCGGTCGTCGCCATGATGGCTCCCGACCTGGATCCGGTGTACAAGCCCCGGGGTCGTGATCGGAGCGGGGCCGGTTGAACCCTATAGTCGGTGGAACTCAACGCGGAGGCACGATGGCATCGGGACGGGGAACAGGCATGGCGTCGGGGACGTCGGCCGGCGGGGCGGGCGCGGCCAAGCCATCTCCAAAGGCCAATGGCGCCACGCGCGCCGGCGGCGACTTGAAGGATGCGAGCCGCATCGCGGTGGATGCGCGTGCCTTTGCGTCGGGAGTCGGCGGTTCGTGGGACTACGCCCCCGCCCCGGAGACGGTCAAGGTCGAGATCCGCCCTCGGTATGGGCACTTCATCGGCGGCCGCTGGGTGAATCCTTCCGGGGAGAA
Source organism: Phycisphaeraceae bacterium (assembly GCA_019636515.1). Taxonomy (GTDB): domain Bacteria; phylum Planctomycetota; class Phycisphaerae; order Phycisphaerales; family UBA1924; genus JAEUJB01. The sequence goes on from JAHBXI010000001.1 coordinate 558,832, forward strand.
TCGCGATGGGCGCGGTTTGGCCTCCGGGGCTTACATGGAGACGATCAACCCGTCCACGGAGGATCCCATCGCGGCGGTGGCGCACGGGTCGGAGCGGGATGTGGACGCGGCGGTACGAGCGGCCCGGGGCGCGCTGGCGAACTGGTCGGGGCTCGACCCGGTCGAGCGCGGCAAGTACCTGTTCCGGATCGCGCGACGGATCCAGGAACGAGCCAGGGAACTGGCGGTTCTGGAGACGCTTGATTCAGGCAAGCCGATCAAGGAAAGCCGTGATGTGGATATCCCGCTCGCGGCGGCACACTTTTTCCACCATGCGGGGTGGGCGGACAAACTCTCCTACGCCTTCCCGGGGTCGGTGCCCCGGCCGGTGGGCGTGTGCGGACAGATCATCCCGTGGAACTTCCCGTTCCTGATGGCGGCGTGGAAAATCGCGCCCGCGCTGGCGTGCGGGAACACGGTGGTCCTCAAGCCGGCGGAGACAACGCCCCTGACGGCGCTGCGTCTGGCCGAGATCATCGAGGAGGTCGGTCTGCCCGCGGGCGTGGTGAACATCGTCACCGGCGACGGTCGAACCGGGGCGGCGCTGGCCTCGCACGACGGGCTGGACAAGATCGCGTTCACGGGATCAACGGAGGTTGGGAAGAAAATCGCCCTGTCGGCGGCGGCACGCGGGACTCGCCTGACGCTGGAACTGGGCGGCAAGAGCGCCAACATCATCTTCGAGGACGCGAGCCTCGACCAGGCGATCGAGGGGATCGTCGGCGGGATCTTCTTCAACCAGGGGGAAGTCTGCTGCGCCGGCTCTCGGCTGCTGGTCCAGGAATCGATCCTCGGGGCGGTGACGGCCAGGCTTCGCCTGCGGATGGCTTCGCTGCGCGTCGGGGATCCGATGGACAAGAACACGGACGTGGGCGCGATCAACAGCCGGGATCAACTCGACCGAATCCGGTCGTACCTGCGGATCGGCCCGGAAGAAGGGGCGACCCTGCACGTCGGAGGCGACGGCGAGCACTCGCCTGGCGACGGGGCTGGCGACGGGGCTGGCACGGGCGCTGACGGGATCGACGCGGCGACCCGGCGGGGCCTGCCATCTCGTGGCTACTACTGCCGCCCGTGCTTTTTCACGGGGGTGCAGCCGGCGCACACGGTGGCCCGGGAGGAGATCTTCGGGCCGGTTCTGAGCGTGATGACGTTCCGTACGCCCGAGGAAGCGATCTCGCGCGCGAACAACACGCCCTACGGCCTCGCGGCGGGCGTGTGGACGGACAAGGGTTCGAAGATCTTTGAGGTGGCGAACAAACTGCGGGCGGGGGTCGTGTGGTGCAACACGTACAACAAGTTCGACCCCGCCTCCCCATTCGGGGGGTACAAGGAGTCGGGCTTTGGCCGCGAGGGAGGGATGCAGGGGCTTCGTTCGTACGTGCGGCTCGACCCGCGGTGATGCGTCGTCACGGCTTTTCGTACGCATACCGTGAAGAGCACATGGGCCAGGTTGTGTGACACTCGGCCGGAAGCCGTGGCATCCCGTTGCGTTCCAATCCGATGGCGCAGCCCGATCAGGTTCCTCGGATCGCGTCCCACGCCTGGTCAATCCGATCGCGGGCGATGTCCTCGCGGACGACCGCCGAGCCCGGCGTGTGGCCGACGGGAAGCACGAGCCTGACCTTTCCGCCAACGACCTTCTTGTCGTGCGTCATGATCGTGTGAAGCACGTCGTTTGACGGCAGGTTTTTCAGGCGTGTCGGCAGACCGGCGCGGCCCACGGCGGATTCGACCGTGCGCACAAGGCCCGCCGAGCACATCCCCGCGGCCAGGGAGCAATGACACGCGGCAACAAGCCCTATGGCGATGGCCTCGCCGTGGTGCAGCGGGGCGTGTGATGGGTCACCGTCGGGAGCAAGACCGGGGATCGTCTCGATCGCGTGTCCGAACGTGTGACCGAGGTTCAGCAAGGCCCGGCCACCCTGTTCGGAAGGGAGTTCCTCCCGCTCGTCGCCGCCGACGACCGCGGCCTTGATCGCGACGTTGCGGGCCACGAGTTCGACGAGCGCCTCCTGATCCTTGGCCAGCAGAGCCGGGATCGAGGCGGTGGTCCATTCGAACAGGCCGGGGTCATCCTGGTCGCACCCGGTCGCGCCCGCGATCATGCCGTGCTTGAGGCATTCGGCGAGCCCCGCCCTGATCTGCCGGTCGGGGAGCGAATCGAGGGCCGCGACGTCCGCGATCACGGCCGAGGGCTGGTGGAAGGCCCCGACGAGGTTCTTTCGGATGGAGGCCCCGTACCCGTCGGCGGTGTCGTTTCCGGCCAGGAGGTTGACGCCGGTTTTCCCACCGACCGAGGCATCGACCATGGAAAGGAGCGTGGTCGGGCACTGGACGATGGGAACACCCCGACGGTATACGGAGGCGGCAAATCCGGCCACGTCGCCGACGATCCCGCCGCCCAGGGCGATGATCGGCTCGAATCGCTCGTGCCGCGAGGCCGCGACCTGCATGAGCAGCGCCTCGGCGTCGTGCATGGTCTTTCGAGATTCGGAGGCGACGACGGGGTATATGGTGGCCTTCATTCCCGCGGTGCTGACCGAGATCGCCACGCGGGCCACGAGCGTTGAAGCAAGCCCCGCATCGTGGGCGATGAACGCGCGGCGTGCCGGCCTGGCAAGCCGGGCCGCGCACAGTTCTCCCAGGCGGTCGAGCAAGCCAACGCCGATGAGCACGTCGTAGGCCGCCGATGGCGTTCCGACACGGATGGACTTCATGCGATGCTTCCGATGCGAAGGGAGGTTGATGCGGGGCGAGCGGCGGGGAATCACAGCCCGGCGCGGTTGCGCTGGACCTGGTCCGGCCGCTCCCAGGCGACTCGCGGAGAATCGGCGTTGATGGATTCGATGTCGTAATGGAGGCGCGTGGCCGGCTCGAACAGGTGTACGATCACGTCAACGAAATCCACCACGCCCCAGGTGGCCCGGGTGTCGACCGAGACGCGAAAGGCGGGAAAGCCGCGGGTTTCACCCAACGCGGAGGCATCGTCCATCGCGGACTTCATCTGACGGTCGGAGGTGCCCGAAGCGATCACGAGATAGTCGCACAGCGGTGAACGACCGCGAACGTCGATCACGGCGACGTCGGAACACTTGTCATCGTGCAGCAAGCGGGCCAGGTCCACGACAAAGTCATGGGCGCTCTGGGGGCTGGTCTGGCGGCGAGGCGGGCGGTCCTCTTCCTGGACACCTGGGAGTGGCGTTCTCGGCATGTTCGCGGCAAGGATAGCCTTCCCGTCATGGCGACGAGCCCTGATTCACCGAGGATCGACCGAGCCGGCCTCCACCGTTTCGACGCGGTGGTGGCCACGTACAACGCCCCCCCCGAGCGCCTGGCCAGGACCGTCCGATCCGCGCTGGCGTCGGGGGCATCGAGGGTGCTGATCATCGACGACGGATCCGTCGTTCCGGCCGACGCCACCACGCTGGAGTCCGGCCGGGGCCGCGTGGAAATCGCTCGCCAGGAGAACGCCGGGCCGGCATCGGCTCGAAACAAGGGGATCGATCGCGTGGAGGCCTCCCTGGTGGTCTTTGTCGATGATGATGACGAACTTGTCCCCGACGGCGTGCAGGAGATGGCCGGACTGCTCTCCCGGCTGGGCACGGGCGGGGCCGTCGGTGCTCGCATCCACGCCTGGCCCAATGGACGCGTGGAGAGCCGGCCCGTCCCGCCGGAGTGGGCGAACGCCGCGTTGCCGCATCCTTCGCATGTCCTGCGACCGATCGGCCTGTTCGGGGCGTCGGGGTGCATGGTGCGTCGAGACGTGCTCACGGCGGGCATCCGGTTCGACCCTGGCCTGCGCCTCGGGGAGGACCGCGATTTTCTTCGGCGTGTGGCGGCCCAGGGCGGTCTGGCGGTGTGCTCGTCGGTGGTTGTGCGTGTATCGATGCACGAGGGAGGCGCCAACCTGAGTTCTCCATCGCACTACGCTCGGCGGATCCGTGACCACCTGGTGCTGCTCGACCGCTGGTCGGACGACGTGGCGATGGCCCACCATCGCGAGGCGACCCGCTGGCTGATCAATGCCTCGGCGAAGGCGGGCGTGGACCGTGCGTCGTGGGAGGCGCTGATCGGAGCGTCGCGGGCGCGGGGGTGGCCGGTGCCGCTCAAGGCCCGGGTGCGGTACGCGCTGGGGTGAGGGCGTCTCACCAGCGGTCGAGCGCGTCGATGCCGTATCGGCGGATGGCCACGGCCCTGGCCATTGGCGAATGCCGCAGGGCACGGACGACCCTGAACGTGCGCGAGCGTGTGAGCGCGGCGAGCCGCGCGGGAGCGTCGGCATCGGAAGGGGCATCGAACCCGTGCCCGAACCGAAGCCGGTTCATGACGCGGACGGGCCACAGGTTCTTGATCGAGCGTATGACGTGGTAGGATCGCGAGCCTTCGATCTCTCGCAGCGACGCGAGGGCATGCCCGGGATCGACCGTGGCGAAATCGACGGGCGGCACGTATCCGTATCGAGCCCTGGCGATCCAGAGTCGCTCACGCTCAAGACCGTGCAGCCGGAGGAAGGCGCACGGCCAGCGGCTTGACCCCGCCAGGCTCCACAACTCCTGGTAGGCGGCCGGATCGTGCGCCACCCTGCGGAGGATCGACCGTGGAGACGGGGTCTCCATGTCGACAAAGCCGCCCAGGCCGAAGGTTTCGTTGTGGCTGAGATTGAAAAACGCCCTGGCCAGCGACCGCGGGGGCGCGGCGATGATGCCCCGGACGGCGTTGGTGGCCATCGGGCGCAGGTCCTCGGACGAACAGGCATAGTCGCGTATCCACCGGACCATCGCGGGCACGGCCGCGATCACGCCGTTCTGGAAGAAGCGGGTGGCTTCGTGCCAGACCGCCGACTCGCCTTCGTCCTCCGCCCGCCGAGGCTCGACGCGTCCATCCACGAATTCGTATCCGGTCACGCTGCCATCGGGGCTGTTGGCCAGGAATTCAAGCGGCTGGACATGCTCAAGAAGCGGGCCGTGCCCTGCCTCGTCGGCGGCCACATCGCACGCGTAGGCGATCTTGGTGGCGTTGCCCGGCTGCTCGTTGAGCGTCCGGTGCATCCCGAGGTACACGCCGACGATCTCGCACGAGGGAAAGACGTGCGCGAGATTGTCCTGGATCGTCCCGCGCCATCCTATGTCGACGACGACCTTGATGGACCGGTCGTCGCGGAAGTTCCGGGATTCAAGGTACCGGCACAGCCGTTCGCGTCGCCGGCGACGCGCTCGATCGATCGTCCCCGAGAATCGCCGGTCCTCCAGCAGCGAAACGACCCGCGGGTCGGTCCAGGGGTATCGAATCACCTCACCAGGATCCAGTCCGTGAAGGCGAAGCACGGGACGAACGGAGATCTGGGGGATATCGAGCGTGGCGAGCAGGCCCCCGATGGACTGCGAGGAGTACAGATTCCACACCCGCATGAACTCGGCGGTCGAAACATCACGGATGGACGGGCCGAAGGTGGAAAGGCGGCTGACCTCGAGGAGTTCGGCGGCGGGAAGTGGGACACCCAGCAGGGCATCGCCCGGGGCCGCGGCCTGCATGGCCTCGTGTACGCGCCGGAAGAAGACGCCCTCTCTGGTGAAATAGTGGACCGCCGGGACTCCGCGCCGGACGGCCTCCTCCATGGCCCGAAGGACCAGCCCGACGTAGAGCGGGGCGCACCGTGCGCCGAACAGGAACGCCTCTCGCTGGTCGGTTGAGCCGTGGCCCGGAGGGACAACCTCGGCGGCGATTGACCGTCGCAGCAGGGGAGCCAGCGCGGCGGGATCATGGCGACGCGACCAGCGGTCGGCGTGGTCCGCCCGGGCGGACTCGGCCCGGGCGGGCGCGTAGCGTATCGAGTGAATCCCAAGCGCGGCCGGCGTGGCGGCATCCGTGATCGGGTGGTCGCCGACGTGTACGTGCTGGCCAGGGGTGACCCGCGAGCGACTGTGGACATGCCTGAACAACCGTCCCGACCGCTTGTTGAGACCGACATCGCACGATACGACCACCTCGTCGAGGCGCAGCCAGGGGGCCTTTGCCGAGATCAGTTTGCCCAGGGCATCGCCGGACCAATAGAAATCGGACAGGGCGACGCGGCGGGCGCCGTTGCCCGGCGACAGGATCGGAGCGATCCCGTCGTCCGCGAAGGTCACCCGGTGCTCCTGCGACACCTCGACGGACCGCGCCCAGTTCGCGACGCAGCGGGCTTCGTCCGGGCGCGGTGAATCGAATACCGAGCCGATCCATCGCTCCAGCACGTCGTCGAGGCGGTATTCATCATCCATTCCCAGGGCCAGGGCGCGAAGCCCGATGTCGTGCTCGGCCCTCTGGCGGGCGTGCAGCAGCCCGATGGGTCCACGCATGCCCGGTTTCAGCCGCCCCGGGAACGCGAGCCACAGCGCCCTGGCGGTGAAGAGTTTGACTTCATCGGGGTGACACCGCCTGCGGAGGATCGTGTCCCAGACATCGATGGTGTACAGGGTGTGTGCCATCGTCGGAGCGGTCAGGGCGAGGTTCGATCGGCGTGCCTGCGGGCGGAGTACCAGCGGTAAAGAGGGGTGGCCTTTGAGGCGGCGATGAAGCGGTAGGTCCGGCTCGTGCGAACGCGGTGCAGGCGTGACCGCGGATCCTCGTGCGGGTCGGCGCGTTGCCAGTCCGGGCCCCATCGCATCCTTGCCAGGATCGAGAACGGCGGCATTCGCTTGAGTCCATCGAACAGCCGCCAGGTGCGTGAGTTCAGGATGGAATCGAGTTCGATGGAGGCGGCAAGTACCTGGCGGGCCTCCAGGGCGGCCAGCCACGCGGCCCGGGCGCCATCTTCCACGATCGAGCGGGGCTGAGCCGGGCCCGGCCCACCGATGATCGCGGCGCGGTGGTACGAGGGTCGCAGGCCGCGCGAAACGGCGACAAACTCCGATTCCCGGCCTTCCAGGAGCGTCTCGACCGCCTCGATGAACTGCGTGTACCCGTATTCCAGGGATCGCCGCGCCATGAACGACAAGCCGTTCGCCGACATCGCCCCGCGGCGAGGCTCGTCATCGAGCAGTTCAATGATCGCCGCGGCGATATCCTCCGGCCTCGGGCCCGCGAGCAGGACCGCCGCGTCCGGCTGGTCGTAGAGGTTGTTCTCGCGGTGGATGTCCACCACCGGGAGTCCCGACGACATCATCTCGAACGGGATCCGGGAGGGGTTCGAGGAACTGATGCACAGGCCGACGCTCGATCGGTTGTAGACCTCGTTGCACCCACGGACGTCGAGCAGGCCGTGCCATTCGTGGTCGTACCAGACGTCGGGACGCTCCTTCGATCCGTACAGCAGGATCTTCACGTCCGGCCGGTGGTGCTTGACGATTCCCAGCGCCTCGATGCCGATCCGGGAGCAGCGGCGCGGCTTTTCCGGCTGACAGATCATGCAGACCGCTCGCTCACGCGGGATCGACCCGAGCGGCCGGTACACGTCATGGTCGGCGCAAAAATCGAAGTACGAGCCAAACGCCGAGAACTCGGCCGAGAGTTTGTGCGTGAGCCATCGACCGATGGTGATGGGCGTGAGCCCCAGCCGGTAGGAGTTCTCGGCCATGAGATACCCGTCACCCATGGGCATGAACATCGCCTCGAAGTCCTGCACGAAATACGCCTTGCACGCGACGGGAGACCAGGCCGCGTACGGGGCGGTGTACCACGCCGTGGCGAACACCAGGTTGAACGTGCCGGGAACCTCGAACCCCAGGTGGATGTTCGGATCGTCGTACCCGAAATACATCAGCAGTTGCTCGCGAGCGCGGGCGAGTTCCTCCTGGGTCGTCGCGTGATCCGGCGCGGACGCCTGCTCAATGAACAGGTGGCACTCGTGGCCCCGGTCGATCAGCGCCCGGGCGTTCTGCAGGATCGTCCGATGACCCCCGGATCCCTCGATCAGGGAAGGCATGAGCCACGCGATCTTCGCGGGGCGATTCGTCGGCGCGGGGGGCCATGGGACGTCATGGTCGTGCGATGGCAGGAGTGACTCGGGCATCGTCGGATCATTCACTCGCGTCGGTTCGCGTCCAGGGGATTACGATCATACGCCCTTCGTCCGGCACGATCGTCGGAAACGGGCATGTCGGCGGGCCGTCCGTGGGCCGCGGGTTGGTCGGATCACGACCGAGTCGCCCGGGGGCGTTGTTCTCGCTCCGGACGGGCGACCCGTGCGGCCGATCCCCGCGGGTTTGCGAGAGACTCCCGCTCGATCTCGATTCTCTCGAGTTGCTCGACACGCAGGGCGATCATTTCCACGTCCGCGGCAAGCCGGCTCACGTCACCTTGAAGTTGGCTATTCATACGTTCGTACTCCCCGAGGCGCCGTCGGAGATCCCGGGTCTCCTGGCGCTGGCCTTCGATGTAGACGGTCATCGCGTTCAGATCAGCCGAAAGAACATCGCCCCGTCGTTCGAGTCCGGCGACGCGGGCAAGCGCGTTGGCATGCTCGGCCGAAAGGACTGCCAGGTCCTGTTGCAGGCGGCCGACCTGCGAGTCCAGTTGGCCGAGGCGATCCTGTGCCTGGGCGAGGGCCTGCGCCGCGTCGCGTCGAGATGCCTCCGAACTGGAGAGTTCCTCAGTCAGCGTCTGGGCACGCCGGCGAAGGCCGGCGACCTGGGCGTCGGACTCGTCGGCTCGCCTCGCGGCACGATCAAGCAGGTCCATGACCTCCGGCAGCCGGCGGGCGGTCTCGCGGGCCGATCGGATGCAGTCGATCGCCCGCGCCGCGATCTCCGCGATCGCGGGGGCATCGGGCGAGCCATCCGACCTCGGGACCTGGTCCGATCCGATGGCGTCGAGGCAGATGGCCTCGACCAGGCGTGCCCGCTCGGCGACGGCCTGCTTGAGGAACACGATCTCGTTGTCGCGATCCCTGATCATTTCATCCATGGACCGGATGGCGGCGAGGCGCTCCACCGCCATCAGGCCGGTGTCTCGCAGTTCGGTCGCCGCGCGTTCGTGCATGGCGCGGTGCGTGTAAATCTGGATCTTGTCCGACAGGTTCCGCCGCCGCATCGCCCTGAGCCATCGATCCCCCTTGGGGAACACGACGCCAAGCCCCCACGAGTGCTCGAACGAGAACGAGGGATACCTCGCCGAGAGTTCTCGCCAGTACCGTGCCGACCCGTACCCGGTATTCTCGGCGACATCGTGCAGGAGCACCACGCCGTCGGGGGCGAGTTTCGCAAGCCACGATTCAAAGTCGTGATTCACCGCGTCGTACTCGTGGAATCCATCGATGTGCAGGAGGTCGATCGATGCATCCTCGACAAGGCATAATGCCTCGTCGAACGTCGTGGGATGAAGATCGATCCTCAGGCCCGAGAACCGCTCGGCGATGATCCGGCGAACCATCGCCAGCACCTCCGATCCGTACGGCCCCGTGTGGTCATCCCCCCGCCACGTATCCACGCCGATGAGCCGCGACGGGATCCCCGCATCCTTGACCGCCTGCGCGAACGCGAACAGCGACGTCCCCCAGTGTACGCCGATCTCCGCGATCACCCTCGGCCGCATGAATCGGACCAGGTCGTACGCCCAGTGGCGATGCCCCCCCCAGGGCCAGACGGGCATGAGAGGGCAGAACTCATCGGCCTCGAACACGTGCTGGCTGATGACCCACGTGGGGGTGCTTGTGGACACCTGGGCGCGAGGGGCTCGCCCGCTCCGGGGCTTGGGAACGACCTTGCCCGGTCTCGACACTTCGGGCGTCGGAACAGGCTCTTTGCCCGGCGGCTTCGAACGCCCACGCCTGGGCCGCGGTGTCGTCACGGCTCACCTCCCACGCCACCCTTGATCGGGGCAAAGTCGAACGCCCGCAGCGGATTGGTGAACAGCCCATGGATCGGGAGGTCCGGGCTGATGCCCGCCACCGCCACCACGCTGTGCGCCCAGCACTGGATCACGTGGCTCAGGGCATCGTCTCCCTCGCCGCATCCGAACGTCACGGTGTACGTCGCGGGCTGCAACCGCGGCCACTCGTACTCCATGCGAACCACGTACTCGCCCGGTCCGGGCAGGTCGACCAGCCGCCCCGGGGGGCTGAGTGAATTATCGCCGCACACATGCGTCCCCGTCCGATCCACCAGCGCGGTCCCGAAGATGAGATGTCGCTTGGCGGCCGCCGAACGGACCATCATCCACGCGACGCATCGGTCGCCGGGACGGGCGGTTGCAAGCCGCTCCCCGCGAGCGTTGGTCAGCGCCACCCGGGTGATCACGACCTCGCCCGCCCCTCCGATCGACTCGCCATCAACCACAACCCACGCCCCCGGCTCGACCGACGCGGCCAGTCTTGCTCCCTCCGACTCGACGGGCGCCGGCGCGGACGCCTCCGAGAGAACCGGCGGGACGACGCCCCCGGCGAGGCGGCCCCGGTCACGGCGGAACTCCTCCGAGTGGACGGTCCTGGTGTAGTACTCGATCGCCTCGGCGGGAGAGCCATCAAAGACCAGTGCTCCCTCGTGCATCACCAGGCAACGCTCGCAGAGCGAGGCGATCGACGCCATGTCGTGCGTCACCAGGATCTTGGTCACCCCCGCCAGTTCCTCGCGCATGTGCCGCATGCATCGTTGCTGGAAGAATATATCCCCGACGGACAACGCCTCGTCCACGACCAGCACGTCGGGCGTCATCATCACCGCCGCCGCGAACGCGACCCGGACGTACATCCCGCTGGAATACGTCTTCATCGGCTGGTCGAAGAAATCGCCCACTTCGGCGAACGCCGCGACTCGCTGGGTGATGGACTCCATCGCGGCGGGCGAGAACCCCTGCACCGCTCCCGACATCATGACGTTCTCTCGTCCCGTGAACTCCGGATTGAACCCGGCCCCCAGTTCGAGCAGCGCGTTGACCTTCCCCAGGATCGTGACCGACCCGGTCGTGGGCGCAAGGACCCCCGCCAGGACCCGCAGGATCGTGCTTTTTCCCGAGCCGTTGCGGCCGATGATCCCCACCGCCTGCCCGGCCGGAATCGTGAAGTTCACACCGCGGATCGCCCAGAAGTCCTTGAAATACTGCCGGTGCCACCGCAGCAGCGCCTGCTTGAGGCGGTCCGCCGGTTTCTCGTACACGTGGTAGCACTTGCCCAGGTCCACCGCGCGAACCACGGTCTTTGCGACACCGGCCAGGCGGGCGTTATCAACCGGCAGGGGAGCGCTCCTGGTTGGTGCGGAGAGCGTCGTCATCTCGTCGGGGAAGTGTACGCGTGCGGCGACACGGTTCACCGGCCCTCCTCCCGGGGCCGCCGGGGCATCCGGGCGATGTACGCCCCGCCGCCGTCCTGGTCCACACCGTCACGATGGTTGATCCCGGTCGTCCCGGTTCGGTTGATCGCCGAGACGTCCGCGTACTCCGCCCGCCGCTCCACAAGCAACCCGCCGACGCCACGCTGGCCCGTCGAGTCGAAGGACACGGCTCGCTCGACCCGGCCCGGCGGGGAGAGCCGTAGACGCCGGTCCCGCGTCTACACTCCTCAGCATTGAACGTTTCGTACCAGCCGCGCGCCAAGGCACGATCCTCCGAAACATGCACGACGCCGTCACGTACAGCGCCAGCCCACCCGGCCTCCGGGAGTATCTGAGCCCATCGAGCATGCTCGCCTCGATATGGACGCACCGGCGGGTTTCGTCGGCGATCGCCCGCCGAGAGGTCGAAGGGCGATACCGCACCCACCGCCTGGGCCTGTTCTGGGTTCTCATGCACCCGCTGGTCATGCTGGGGGTCTACACCTTTGTCTTCGGGATCGTCTTCAAGACCAAACTGACACTCCGCGACGATGAGCCGCTGGGTGTCTACGCCCTGGCGATCTTCACCGGCCTGCTGACCTTCGGGATCTTCCGGGAGATGGCGACGCGGGCTCCGACGCTCATCGTGGCCCACCGCCACTTTGTCACCAAGATGATCTTCCCGCTTGAGTCGCTCGCGCTGAGCGAACTGCTCGCCGCGCTCTTCAATTTCGCGGTCGGGATGATCGTCTGGGTCGTCGGCTACGTGGCCTTCATCGGGGAGATGCCGACCTGGCACGCCCTGCTCACTCCCCTGCTGCTGGTCCCCATCTGCCTGGCGGGATTGGGCATGTCGTGGCTCCTGTCCGCCCTGGGAACGTTCCTGCGTGACCTGGCGAGCGTGGTGGAACTCGCGGTCATCGTCCTGTTCCACATGACCCCCATTTTCTACAGCATCGACCGCATCCCCGAGCCGTGGAAGTCCATCCTCATGTGGAACCCGCTGGCCCACGTGGTCCAGTCCGTCCGGGCCGTGCTGCTTGAGCACCGGCAGCCCGACTGGCCCTGGTTCCTCGGCTCGCTTGCGACCTCGTTCCTGTTCGCCGTCGTCGGGTACGCCGTGTTCATGAAAAGCCGCCGAGCCTTCGCGGACGTTCTGTAACTCACGCCTGCGGTCGCGGAAGCCCCGGCGGAGCGCACCGACTCCCGGACGGATTCACGCCGCGGGCTCCTTTGCATCGCGAGGCGCTCGGCACGACCCGCCGCGCCGCGGCCATGATCTGGTCGCACGGCCGGCCGGGCTCAACCTTCCTCGAACGCACGGACGAAGGCGTCGAAATCGTCCGTATCCACGAAACCCGAACCGTCAAAATCGGCGGCGTCGTCTCCGGCTTCGAAGGCCGCGACAAAGCCGATGAAGTCCTCCAGGTCGATGAAGCCGTCGCCGTTGAAATCGGCGGGCCGACGCGGGCACCCCAGGAGGGTGACCGACACGTCGTCGATGGCGGCCTCGACAATCGACCCTCCACCCAGGTCCCTTGCCTGGAACCGCAGTTTCATGCGGTCGGTCGGGGTCACGAAGTCGGCGATTCGGAAGGTCTTGACCACCCAGGCGTTGGCGTTCTGGGTGACGTCCTCGAGCAGGGTCCAGTTCGCCCCGTCATCATTGGAAATCCAGACGGGCATCGAGTCGTTGTTGGGGTTGCTTCCCTTGTCGTTGGAGTACCAGCGCGCGTACGAGAGAACGGCATCAAACCCGACGAAATCGGGCTCGTCGTCGGTGGCGTCAAAGGCCGGACTGGTGAGCGTGGTCGTGCCGCCGTCGACGTCGTACGCGCCGATGGACGAGCCGGCGCGGCCGTCGGTGACCCAGCACTTGGTGCCGTCGGGGGTGTGGTCCGCGCCCGGCTGCGCCGCGGTGGCCTGGGGCTCCATCAGGCCCCAGATGCCCGAGGTGGCATTATCGGACGCAAGCCCGACGACCCAGCCGCCGGGAACCTCGCAGGGATCGAAGTAGGTCAGGAGCGACCCGTACGCCACGGCTTGATGAACCGAGAGCGGAGCGTCAACGGGTGAAGAGCGGGTCAGGCCGTCGGTGCTCACGGCCTCGAAATAGAACTGCACGAGATCGTTGCAATCCGACGCGGGCAGGGTGGCCCGGTACGAGTCTCCCCCGATGGGGACGATTGGATGATCCGTGAACGGCCCGGAGGTGCCGACCCGGGCCTTGAGGCGGGGTGAACCCGCCGCGACCTGCCCGGTACGCGGCTTGATCTCCACCACGGCGTCGGTGGTCTGCCCGGCGATCACCGTCGCCGGCAGCGGGGCCGGGAACGAGTACACGAACGGGTACGCGACGTACTCGGCCAGCAGGAGGATGCACTCGATCGTCTCCTGGCCGGTCGGGATGATCTGCTCGGGCGGGAGGATGAAACCGAACTGGCCCTTGTCTCGCAGTTCCCATGCCCAGCCCAGGATGCCTCGCGCGCCGTAGGTCCAATCGGCGGACCCTCCGCTGGCGGGATAGATCGTGGTGTACGTCGGCCCGGCGACGTAGGGAGTCCCGTACAAGCGCTCGACCGCGGCCTTGAGTTCCGCGTTGAGCATGTTGAATGTGGAAGCGTCCGGGGGCGGGTCGGAGGTGTAGCCCCACGGGGAGAGGATCAACTGCGAATAACTGTGGAAGTCGATATGCACCCTGATCCGCGGGTTGGCGGTGATGAAGTCGCGCATGACCTGGGTTTCTGGCTCGGAGAACGGGGATGGCCCGCGGTAGGTCTCGCTTGAAGGGGACGTGCTGGCGCCCTCTCCTCCCCACTGGTATCCCCAGTTGCGGTTGAGATCAACGCCCCACGTGCCGTTGCCGTTGTCTCGGCGATTCTTGCGCCACAGGCGCTGGTTGGTCCATGAAAAGGAGTAGCCGTCGGGGTTCATCACCGGGACGAGGATGATCTCGACGTTGTTGAGCAAGTCCGTCACCCTGGCGTCGGATCCGTACGACCCGACAAGCCGGTCGGCGAAGTACATGATCGTCATCGGCGTGATCCACTCCCGGGCGTGCTGCCCGCCGTGGTAGAACACCGCCGGTCGGTTTCCCGGACCACCCGGGCCGGTGATCCGGATCGCCTTGATCGGGCGGCTCTCAAGGCTCTGCCCGATCGTCTCGACGACGGTGATCTGCGGCTTTGAGGCCGCGACGGCGTCGAGTTGAGCCAGGATCGCGTCGAGGTCCTTGTAGTCATCGAACCATGACCTCCCGCCGCGCGGCTCGACGAGCCCGCCTTGCTCCCGATCGCGTTGCTCGCGCAGACGCCTCGATTCGGCGTCGATCGAAGTCTGGATGTCCGGGTCGAGAACCTCGTAGTCGATGCCGAGTTGATCCAGCGCCTCGATCTTTCCCGGGGCCAGCAGCACGTCAAAGGTCCCGACGCCCGAGGATTCCGACATGAGCATGTCCATGAGGGACGTGACGGCGAGCATCTGGCCGGGGGTCGTGACCGAAACCCGTACGGAGGCGTACCCGTCGTACCGGACGACGCCCGGGTCGCCCGGTACGGCGTACGGCTGGCCTGACGCGGGAACGACCAGGAACACGATGGACGCCAGCACGGCGGCGGTTCGACGCATAACGGAAACTCCAATCGAATACCTGAAGGGGCGAGATCCAACGTGGAGGACCCCGCGACCGGGCGGGCGTTATTGTGCCACGAATCGCCCCCCGGCACCACGGGAATCCGTCCGATTCGCTGATAGACTGGCGCAATCAATCCCCCACGTTCGTCGCGTGTGCGACGGCGGGAGTTCGCGCCGCGGGTGATCGGACGGCCTCGCTGATTCGCCCCACTCACTCAGCCCACCCATGCAAAACATCACGAAGCGGATCTTCAGGCCCGTGGCGGCCGTGGCGTTCCTCCTGGCGGCATGTCACTCGCCCGGCGGCACGCACCGGTCGCTCCCATGCGCCGGGGGGCGGCTCGCGGGGGATCCCCCACTCCACGCGCAGGTATTCCGTCACGCGGCGGTCGCGGCGGACCACGTGATCGCTTCCGAGGCGGGGGCGGAGATCCTTCGCCGGGGTGGAAACGCGGTCGATGCGGCCGTCGCCGTGAGTTTCGCGCTGGCCGTGGTTCGCCCCGAGTCGTGCGGGATCGGCGGGGGCGGGTTCATGATCGTTCATCTGAAAGATGACCCGCGGCACGGGACCATGACGACGGCGATCAATTACCGGGAGACCTGCCCGGGAGGGATCGACGGCGAGTTCTACACGCGGCCGGGAAATGACCATCCCGATGCCCCGACGCACGGCGGAATGGCGGTCGCCACGCCCGGCACGGTCGCGGGCCTTGTGTACGCGCTTGAGAAGTACGGCACGATGGACCTGGGGGCGGTGATGGCCCCGGCGATCCGCGCGGCCAGGGATGGCTTCCCCGCCGATCGGCACATGGTCGCCGCGGCTCGCGACACGGCACGCTGGATTGAGAAGGACCCCGCCCGCCGGGCGGCACGCTTCGGGTTTGTGTGGAATCGCCTGTGCGGTGGTGGAAAACTGGCGGAAGGGGATCGCATCGCGCTTCCCGAACTGGCCGAGACGCTCGAATTGATCTCGCGGCGCGGTTCGGGCGCGTTCTACTTCGGGGCCATTGCCCAGGCCATCGCGGCCTCGGTGCGGGCCGACGGGGGACCGCTGAGCATGGCCGACCTGGCCTCGTATCGCGTGACCGAGACCGAACCACTGACCGCGATGTTCGCGGGGCGACGGTTTCATCTCATGCCCCCGCCGTCATCGGGCGGGCTGGCGATCGCGCAGACGCTGGGCATCCTCGAGCGAGCCGCCCCGGACCTTGCAGCCACTTCTCCGCGTGATCCGGGAGCGATCCACACGACGGTGGAAGCGCTCAAGCACGCCTTTGCCGACCGAGCCATGTGGCTCGGTGACCCGGTGTTTGTCCCGATCCCGATGGAAAGACTCCTTTCAGAGGGTTCCCTGTCCCGGGCGGCCGCGAGGATCGACCCCGCGGGCACGCTCCCGCTGGATCGGTACGGGACATCGCCAAACGCCCCCCCCGAAGCGAGCGAAGACGGCGGGACGAGTCACTTTTCGGTGATCGACGCCCGCGGCAACGCGGTCGCATGCACGGAAACCGTCAACCTCGGATTCGGCTCGATGCTCGCCGTCGAGGGAATGGGATTCGTGCTCAACAACCAGATGGACGACTTCCTGACCCGTCCCGGCGAGCCAAACGCCTTCGGCCTGACGCAGTCCGCCAGGAACCTGCCCTCGCCGGGGAAGCGACCTCTCTCCAGCATGTCCCCGACCGTGGTGATCGACGGGTCAACGGGCGAAGTGGTCCTTGTGGCGGGCGCCTCCGGCGGGCCTCGCATCATCACGGCCACGCTGCAGGCGGCGTTGAACACGCTGTCACGCGGGATGTCCGCCGAAGAGGCCTCCCGCGAACCGCGGTTCCACACACAATGGTCCCCGGACGTGCTGTGGCTTGAGCCATCGCTGGCAACTCCGGAGGTCGCGGAGGAACTGGCCCGCCGCCGGCACGTGCTCTCGGATAAAGCCCCCTCGGCCGCGTGCCAGGTGATTCTCCGTCGCTCTGGATTGCTCGAGGCCGCGTGCGACCCTCGCAAGGGAGGCTCCCCCGCCGGATACTGATGGACCGCCAACGATCGCCCGGACACCCCCGATGCACACGCTTCGCCGGCACCTTGATCCCGTCCACGCCCAGCGGCTTGCCGCGCACCTTCGATCCGAGGGCGTCGTCGCGGGCGTGCTTCACGACATCACGTCGATGGGAGGGCTTGATTTCCGGGCGCCGGGCAGCAGCCTGGTCCTGCTCGACCGGCGCGATGCCGAACTGGCCGAGGCCCTGATCCGCGAGTACGAGGCCGATCCCCCGACCGCCCCGATCGACGAGTCCATGGAGGATGCCGACGTGACGAGGCTTGACCCAGCGATCGAAGTCGCCTGCCCGGATTGCGGCGGGACGATCGTCGCCTCCCTCGACCCGCGGACCTGCCCGGCGTGCCGGGGAACGATCGAGGTTCTCCGGCTGGTCGTTGAACAGCACGGTCCCGAAGCACTCGCCACTCTGTACGAGGACGACAGCCCGGGAGCCTTCGACGACGCCGCGGGGGTGGCCTGCCCGGCGTGCGGGTATTGGCTCGGCGGACTGGGACGAACCGGGGCATGCCCCGAGTGCGCGACGCCCTACGACAAGGACATCCTGGTCACCACGTTTTTGAATGACCTGTCCGCCCGACGGTACATGAAAGATCCGCCAACGGGCTCCGGGGACGACCCGGGCGCCCGCGATGCACGCTGAACACGTGAACGCAAACACGTGAAAGTGAGCACGCGATCGGGCAACCGCGGTTCGTCGACCGTCACACACGCCGGTTCATCATCGAGCCGGCGTCAGCACCACGCCATCAAGCCCGAAGAAAGACCGGTTTCCTCCCGATTCGGGGTTCCCGCCGACGACCTGTGCTCGGATGACAAACGCCCCATCGATCGGCTGGAACTCTCCCAGGTCGATCGGTCCGGTCGGCGCCACCAGGCCCGCCCGTCCGCTGAAAAAGTCAATCCCCGTGCCCGCCTGGCCGGCGGCGGGCCGGCCGTTGATGGTGAACCGGACGATTCCGTAGTCCCAACTCCTCGTGGCGTGGAGCGTGAGGCGGTGGGGTCCATCTCCCTGGGCGGGAACCACGATCTCCACGGCCGATCCGATCCCCTCGCCGCGTACCCAGAGTTGACGGTCACCACTCCAGGCATCACGGCCAAATCCACGCATCTCCTGCGGCGCGGCCGTCGCCCGGCTGGTCGATCGGACTGGCAATTCTTCGAACTCGACCGCTCCGTCGATGCGGAAGGGCGGGGGCGGAGGGGGGACCGGCGGCACGCCAAGGGCGGCCTGCGCCGGGTCGGGTGGGCGGTTGTTCGTCGCGCCGGGCATCGTGTAAAAGAACGTCGCGGCCGCCAGGCCCACCTCGCAGTCGGCCCAGTGCCAGAGTTCCATGTCCGTCCTGATGCTCTGGAGGAAGGGGATCGCGTCGAGTGAACGCGTCCGGAAAACGGTCGAGTAGCCTCGCGTGTTTCCGTCCTTTTCACCGTCGCATCTCGTCTGCCCGTGGAACGCGTGCTGGAACCGCTCCGGGCTGCACCAGGCATAGCCGTAATAATCCTCCGTGCCGGTCCCAAAGTGCGACGGGAACGCCTCCGCGTCAACGGTGATCTTCTCGTCGCCCTCTCCCCACCACTCGGGGACGGGATTCATGACGCTGAGCACATCGCCCACGTAGACACCCTTGCCCGACACCTCGACGAAGTTCCAGTCGGACATCGGACGCGTCGGGATCGGCCGCTGGTGCCGCCACCTCGCCGAAAAATGCATCGAGTCATCGTCCCAGTCCCAGGCCGCCGTGCGGTGCGCCAGCGTCACCGTGACGGGGCTGGTCCCGAGGTTGGCAAGCGTAACCGTGGCCCGCTGGCGGTACGGCATGGTCCAGCGGCTGATGAGCAGGTTGTTGGGCGGCTTGGCGGCCGTGTACCACGAATCGAACGCGTTGAACCCCACGCCCGAGCAGAAAAAATCGCCCACCGGGCACCAGACCGTTTCCACCCCGTCGAAGGTCATGCGCAGGACCAGCGTTCGCAGCGCGTGTTCCAGGTCGGGAGCCTCGGCGGCGATCCAAAGCCTTCGAACGGCCAACGGGCCGAACGGGAATCCCCTGCTCATCGTCCCGCCCGCGGGGATCTCCCCCTGGAAGAGCACCGTTGCCTCGGCGGCCTCTCGTGGCGGCGTCAGCAGTTCCGACTGGACCACCTTGATCGAAGGGGCGAACTCGTCGAGGTCCGATTCCTTGAACGACCGCACCGGCGTGCCCGGCTCGTAAGCCCGGTGGTTCACGTGGTAGTAGAACCCGTCCGCGTCGGAGGTGATCACGCATCGCCTGGCAAACGCGATCGGGAAATAAAGGTTCGCCCCGCGCGAACGTACCCCCGCCAGGGGCGGGGCGATCTTCCACGCCCCCGAGAGAACATCCCGCATCGGCGCCTCGATGACCGGCCTGGGAGCATCGTCGAGATACACCCGCAGCGTGCCCGCCGGGTTGGCCGACCAGATCCGCACGACCGCGCCCGGGCCGGGAGCGTCCATCATTACCCGTTCCTGGCGGCCCTCTCGCTCCTCCACGCGAAGGAACTGGCCGAAATCCTGGTTGGCAAACCAGCCGCGAGGGTCCTCCGGCGTGCGGGAAGCCCGGTCGTAACTGGAAAACTGCCCGGCGGTGTACAAGGGCCTTGGATACCTCGCCACGGCATCGCGATCGATCATTTCATCGAGCAGGGTCCTGGTCGTCACCACGTCGGGCGGCGCCGCCCCCTCCCGGCCCGACGCCTGGACCACGAACGCAACGAACATCGGGATCAGCGCGGCCCACGCCGAGATTCGGATGGCACGAGAGTTCATGGCTTGCTCCTGAGCATCACCGACGAGTCTACCGCGCCACCCGGGGCGCGGCGGACACGGGTTGCTCGCAAGGCTCGCACCTCGCCACGGCCGTGTACACTGGCTCCCCGTGATACCGCACCCCGAACCCGGAAATTCAGCGAGAGCGGACCCCGGCCGAGAGGTCCTGGGCGTGGGCGCGTTTCTGGCTTCGTCGTGGACCTGGTGCATCGGGATGTTCCTGCCGGTGATCCTGCTGCGCGACTTTGGAACGTGGTCGTTCCTGGTGTTCGCCGTTCCAAACTGCGTCGGGGCGGCCCTGATGGGATGGGCGCTTCGGTCTGCCGGCGACAGCGAGGCCATGGTCGGCGCCCACCGGACCGCCTGCGTCTGGTTCTCCAGGGTTACGATCGGGTTCCACGCGTTCTTTCTCATGTGGATGGTGCAGATCGAATCGCTCGGGGCGGCGATCGTCGTCGGGCTGGTCGTCAACCTGGCGGTGAACCTGGTCGCGTCGCGCGGCTCATGGCCGGGCTGGTCGCCGGCGGCGATGACATTCGCGGCCTCGGTGGCGTGCGCGGCCGTGATGGCCTGGAATGGCGCGCTGGGGGCCACGGTGTCGGCGGATCCGGCTCTGCCGATCGCCGACCTGGCATGGCTGGCCCCGGTCTGCTTCTTCGGGTTCTTGTTCTGCCCGTATCTTGACTTGTCGTTCCACGCGGCACGCCAGTCGCTGCCGGGGCCGGCGGGCACGCGGGCGTTCGTGGCCGGGTTTGGGGGCCTGTTCCTGGTGATGATCGTTCTCACGCTCGCGTACGCGGGGATGTTCCTGAAGACCGACGCGTCGCTGGGACTTGGCGGGCCTTCACCGGGGGGTGGGATGGTCCGGTCGCTGGGACTTGCGGCCGTGGCGGCGCTCATGATCCATATGGCGTCGCAGTGCGCCTTTACGATGCACCTGCACCTGGGCATGATTTCGAGGACCCGCCATGGAGCGGCCTGGAAAGTGGACCTCCCCACCGCCCTGATCATCATGCTGGCGATGGTGATGGGCATTGCCTCTCCCTGGATTCCACCGATGGGCGGGCGGTGGTCGCCCGCGGGAGCGATCTCGGGCGGGGAGGCCGTCTACCGGGCCTTCATGGCGTTTTACGGGCTGGTCTTCCCGGCCTATGTCTGGATCTGCGTGCTCCCCGGATGGAACCGACGCCCTCGCCGTGAGCGGATCCTGACCTTCGCGGCGGTCGTGGGACTCGCCGCGCCGATGTTCCACATGGGATTCATCGAGCGGTGGACCTTCTGGCTCGCCCCCGGCCTGTGCGTCGTGATCGCCGGGAGGTGGCTTGCCGACTGGTGGTCGCGCCCGCGGCCGACCGGGACGGGTTACGCTTGATCCGTGGCGCGGAACGACTCCATACTGGAGAGGCCCGCCGTGGCGCTGACCATGTGCGTCGCGTTATGGGCGGCGTCGGTGATTCCGGGCTTGAATGCCGTCGGCCTGGTCAACTGGCAGGAATCGGCTCGCGCGCTGGCCTCTTCCGAGATGCACGCCCGGGGTGACTGGGTCGTCCCGACGATCGCCGGAGAGCCTTACCTGGCCAAGCCGCCGATGCTGTACTGGTGCCACATGGGCCTCTCGGCCGCGATCGGCCGCCCGCCCGGTGAACACGAGCTCCGCTGGACGGTCGCGCTGGCGGGCCTGGCCGGGGTCTTGCTCACCTACGCCGCCGCGCGATCGGTCCTGGCTCACGGGGTTGAACACGCGGAGATCCAGCCCGATGGGGGCAACCGCGCGAGCCGCGCCGCCGCGCTCTGGGCCGCGGCCTTCCTGGCGACGGGGGTGCTGCACGTGCGGTCCTCTCGCATCGGGGAACTGGACATCCTGCTCACCCCGTTCACGCTCGCCGCGGTCTGGGGCGCGGGATGGTCCTGGATCAAAGGGCAAGCGCCGGCGTGGAGAAGGTCCCTCGCGATCGCGGGCGCCACCGCCGCGTGCGCCGGGGCCGCGCTGACCAAGGGACCGCCCGCCCTCGCCGTCGTCGCGCTGGCGGTCGGTGGCGGGATCGCGGCGTGGTCCGCGGTTGAACACGGCCGACGACTCTCGCGCCGCACCGTGGCGGCTTGCGCTGCGCTCGGGGCTTGCCTGGTCATCACCGCTTCGCTGGCCATCGGGCCTGGAAGCCACGCGTCGGTCTCAACGTGGCTCGCCGCCGGCCTGGTCGGGATGGGTGGCGCCGCGCTCGGGGTGCTGGTCGCCACGTGGGCATGCACCGCCGCCATCAAGGCGACCCTTGCCGGGTGGTGGCGTTCCGGGCTTCCGATCTCCATCGTGGGAGGGCTTGTCCCCCTCTGGGCATGGACGCTCGCCGTCGAAAGCCGTCTCGGGGCCGGGACGATGGGAAACGCCGCGGCCCGCGAGGCAACCGACAATCTCCGCCTGTTCGACCCCGCCGCTCCGATCCAGAACCTCGAGGCCTTTGTGTACGCCGCGGGGGTGGGATCCGCCGCGTGCCTCGCGGCCGTTGCCTGGCTGATGTCAAAGCCCATCAGCCTCTCTCGCGGGTTGTGGATCGTGATCGCGTGGATCGGGCTGGGGATGCTTTTTTTCAGCGTAGCCGGGCGCGGTTCAGGACGCTACCTCACGCCGCTGTGGCCCGCCGTCTGCATCCTCGGCGGGGTCTGGATCGCGCGTGCCGTCCATGACTCCCGGCGCGGGGGGATGCTCGCGGTCGCGGCCACCATCGCCACGGTCGTGCTGGCCGCGGCGCAGGCGTGGTGGTACGCATCAAGCCGCGCCGCCGCCGAAGGCACTCGCTCGCCCCGCGAATTCATGTCCGAACTGCTCTCGAAGCCGGGCATCGACCCGCGCCGGCTGGCCGTGGTTGATTTCTGGGTCGGGTCGCTGAACTACTACGCCGGCTCGACCGTCGAGCCGGTCTTCGATCAGGGGCCATGGATCGATTACCCGCATCGGGTATTACCCGTCGATGAGTTCGTCGAACGCCTGCGCGCCGACGGTGGTGAGTGGGTCGTTCTGGTTCGCGGCGCCCCCTCCGACGACGCGAATCGACCGGCACGACAGGCCGTTCTCTCGCCCAGGGAACACCTCTCGTCCCGGGGCCTGACACTGGAAGAAATCGCCATCGGCTCGGTCTTCCGGATCGACCGCAACCGCACGCCGGTCAAGGCCTACCGAGTCCACGCGACGTCCGGCGGCGACGATCCTTCGCCGGGCGAGTCATGATCGCCCGAACATCCGCTCCAGGTCCTTGACCGTGATACGGATCGATGTCGGGCGTCCGTGCGGGCAGTTGCTCGACCGTTCGACCTCCGTCCTGAGCCGCACCAGGTGATCGAGTTCCTCGTGGCTCATGCGGTCGCCGGCCTTGACGGCCGCCTTGCAGGACATCATGTCCAGGACGTCGCGCAGCGCCTGCTCCGAATCGGGCGTAAACCCTTCCGCTTCGGCCCGGCAGAGCACCCCTTGCATGAAATCGACGGGGTCAACGCCGCGGTCAAACAGGAAGGATGGGAATGTGCGCACGCCGATCGTCGTCGGGCCAAGCGGACCTGCCTCGATCCCGATCCTCTCCAGCAGTGTCTGCAACGCGTCGAGCATCTCGACCTGGCCCGCCGTGGCGGGCACGGGAACCGGAGTCAGCAGTTGCTGACGCTCAAGGGGGCGATCGGCGATCCTTGCCAGGAGGTACTCGAACATCGCCCTCTCGTGCAGGGCGTGCTGGTCGATGATCAGCATCCCCTGGTCGTCCTGGGTCACGATGTAACTCGAATGGACCTGGAGCAGCCGCGGGGCCGTCACGGGGACGGGGAGGCTCCCGGGCGGCTCGACTCCATTCGACGATTCATCGCCGCTCGGATCGTGGCGCGGCGGACCCGGTTCGCGCTCGCTCGAAGAGGGCGTGTCACCGTCCTGCACCGCCCGCCGGATCGCGTCGTAGGAAAGCGCCGCGCCGGGAGTACGGGCGGGCGAAAATCGGTTGAAAAACTCGACAAACGCCGCGGGGGAAGCCGCCGGCCGGGAATCGCCGCGGTCCCAGGTGCCCCCCGCCGGGGACGCGGAGGGCAGGATCGCCCGGTCGATACCCGGCCCCTGGGGTTGGGCGGCTATCCCAATCCCGCCGAATCCCGTGTTGAACCCCGAGGGTGTCAGGTCCGCCTCTCGCAGGGATCGGCGGATGGCGGCGAGCACGACGCTGTGGACCAGCGACGAATCCCGGAATCGGACCTCGGCCTTGGCCGGGTGAACGTTGACATCGACGGCCTGGGGAGACGTCTCGATCAGCAGCACGGCCGTCGGGTATCGCCCCGGCTCGATCAGGCCCCGGTACGCCTCCATGATCGCGTGCTGGATCACGCGGTCGCGTATCGCCCGGCCGTTGAGATACACGTGCTGGGCCTTGTTCGTGGCACGGGCGATGGAAGGTCGCCCGACCAGGCCCCAGATCGCCATCGGGGTCGATCCTCGTCCCCCAGGCCCGGACGGGGCGTCGTGGTCATCGGCGTGGACTTCGATCAGTTCGGGATCGATCTCCTTGCCCAGCACTTCAACCGCCCGCCGGCGCGGCGAAGGCCCGGCGGAGAGGTCGAGGGTCACTCTCCCGTCGCACGTCACGACAAAACTCACGGCGGGCCGAGCAATCGCCAGTTCCTTCACCACATCCACGCACCGGCCCTGCTCGGTCGGCATCGTGCGCAGGAATTTTCGCCGCGCCGGGGTATTGAAGAACAGCGTTCGTACGGTGACGGATGTTCCCACCGGGCCGGAGGCGGGACGGGGTTCACGGACCTGGCTCCCCTCACCCTCGATCTCCCAGGCGCCATCTTCGCCGGCCGTGCGCGAACGGATGGCGACCCTGGCCACCGACACCATCGAGGCGAGCGCTTCCCCGCGAAAGCCGAGCGTCCCCACCCGGTCGAGGTCATCGGCCGAGTCGATCTTGCTTGTCGCGTGAGGGCGCAGCGCCAGGGAAAGATCTTCGCGGAGGATCCCCCCCCCGTCGTCGGTCACGCGAACCAGTTCAATGCCCCCCTGCTCGAGATCGATCGCTACCCGAGTGGCGCCCGCGTCCAGGGCGTTTTCGACCAGTTCCTTCACCACCGAGGCCGGGCGTTCGATGACCTCTCCCGCGGCGATCTGGCTCGCCAGGAGCGTGGACATCGGACGGATTCGCCGGGGAGATGACATCCGGCGGCATGGTACGCTCGGGATGCCGGGGCACATCCGCCCGGCGGGGGGCGACGCCCATCGAGGCCGCCGGGAGGTATGCTGCTCTCATGTCCCTTCAACGCCTTCTGCTGAGACTGATGCTTGTGGCGCTGGCGATCTCGGCGGCCGTGGGCGTGGTGGCCGTGTTCTTCTCGACGTCGATGCTCGGACGTATCGCCGGGACAGCCCTGGTTTCGTCCATCTGCATCGGACTGGCGATCCCATCGTCGAAGATGCTTGATGATGAGAAGGGCCGGCCGGGCGGGTTCGTGAATCTCGGGTCGATCGTTGCCGCGTTCATGCTCTTGGCGGGGGGGATCTGGGCCGACGCGATCCCGTTCGTGTCCTTTCAGACCCGATTGATCGGAACCGGGGTGGTCGTCCTGGTCGGGGGCATGCTCTGCGGAACCGTCCTGAACCAGCGTACCCGCCAGGGTCTTGGCGTCGCGAGCGCGACGGCGTTCTGGTCCGCGATCATCGCCATGGGGCTTTTCATCGCCGCGATCTGGACCGAATACGAGGTCGCCGACCGGCTCGCCCAGACCGGCGGGCACCTGCTGGGGGCCGGCGTGGCCGCCTCGCTTTGCCTGGTCGGCGTCGGGCACATCACGCGCGCGTGGCAATGGATCGGCCTTGTGTGCGGCGTCGCCCAGGCGGCGCTTGGGTTCTGGCTGGCGTGGCAATCCGACGCGGGAGACTATCGCTGGTACACCGCGCTGGCCTGTGCCTCGGGGGTCATTGGCCACGCCAACATCGTGACCCGCGTTCGAATGGGAGAACACGGCATCTGGGTGGCCCTGGTGGCCATCGGGGGAACGGCGTGCGCGGGGGCCTGCCTGGCCACCCTTGCCTTCCTGACCGACGGGTTTTATGGTCCCGGTCCGGAGATGATCGAGCGACTCCTGGCCGCCTCGTCCCTGGTCGCCGCGTGCGGGACGCTGGCGGTGGTCATCATGTTCGTGCTTCATCGGCGAGGTTCACCCACGGCCAACCCCTCGGAGCGCCTGTCGGCCCTCTGGATCGCGTGCCCGCACTGCTCGAAGAAGCAGTGGATCGCGTCGGGACGAACTTCGTGCGCCGGATGCGGCCTTGTGTTTGACGTGTCGATCCGAGAGCCTCACTGCGAAAAATGCGAGTATCCGCTGCTGGGCGTGGCCGGGGATCGATGCCCTGAATGCGGGACGCCGCGCGGCGCCGCCGTCTCGCCGATACACCAGGCCGCGTCCGAGTGACTTGCCAAAATGGCGACCGGCCCCCGTGTAGGGGCCGGCGCGAATCGGTCGGCATCTCACGCCGAGCAAGACCACTCAATGGGTCCGGCTCGCCACGCCTCCGGTGACGGGCTTGGGACCGATCGACTCAACTTCACGGGGGCTGAAGGCGGCGTCGTCGGGGCGGATCTCGATGACCGGGGGCTTGACCAGCACCTGTGTCGGCGCACGGCCGCCGAGGT
This sequence comes from Phycisphaeraceae bacterium, assembly GCA_019636515.1. Classification (GTDB taxonomy): domain Bacteria; phylum Planctomycetota; class Phycisphaerae; order Phycisphaerales; family UBA1924; genus JAEUJB01. The sequence goes on from JAHBXI010000001.1 coordinate 585,232, forward strand.
TGCGGGCGTCGAGTTCGATCCTCGCCCGGTCCTCGTAGTTGGTCATCACGCGGCCGGAGGTGAGGCCCTGAAGCCTGGCTTCCTGGCGGGAACGGATCTCGGCGAACCTCGCCGACAACTGGTCGAGGCTCTCGGCCCGGTAGCGGCTGTGGCGGTCGATGGTCTCCTGCCGCTTCTCGAGGGTGGCGATCATGCGGTCGTTGCGGCCGATGGCGTCGATCTGACGGTCGAGTTGCCATAACTGCGTCTGGAAGCCGGCGTGTTCGGTCTCGAGTTGGCCGAGCAGTTCGGTCAGGCGTTCCTCCTGCTGGCCCAGGTAACCCAGGTCGCGGTCGATGTCCGCCAGGCGGACCGCGTGGGTCTCTCGGACCTGCTGCATGCGGGTGGCCTTGGCGTAGGCATCGTCGAGGTTCACCGGCTGGTTGTTGAAGACGACGCGGACAATCGCCCCTTCGGACTGGGCATCCTGGGCGCGGGCGATCAGGGTCTTCATCTGGTCGAAGTCACGCTCGGCCAGCGCCACGACGCGATCGGAGAGTTCCCGCTCCCTGCGGAGTTGCTCGCCCTGCTGGCGGAGTTCCGCCAGGTCGGAGCGGACCTCGGCGATGCGCCGGGGGTACTGCTCCTCGAGCGATCGGATCTGGGACCGCAGGGCGATCGGGTCGTCGATGGCCTTGTCGATCTGGTTGTTGATGGCCCCGCGGGTCTGGTTGACGAGGCAGCCGACCCGCTCGGGACCGGCGATGATGACCGCCGCGCCTCCGACCAGGCCGGTGATGACCGCGGTGCGAACGATGGTCTTGACAAACATGGCTGATGCTCCTTGCGCCGCAATTCCGGGCGTCTTCCTGCCGGGTCGTTTGACATCGGCCCGATGGGTGCTTGACGAGTGATTGGGAGACGCTTCCCGCGGATTTCAGCACTCCCCGCCAAAACGGCCCAACGGCAGACCCGTGACCCTCAACCCGCATCCGCGGGAGATCCCCGCCACGGGCGCCGGCATGCCTGGGGTTCACCGCACGCGGGACAAGGGGCGGTTCTCGGGCGTGAGAGCCCCGAGACCGGGGCGGTTCGGCCCCAAACGCGGTCTTATCATTGAAAGCCGCCCGGCCAGGGTCCCAAGAAGGCGGGAACGGCGACACGCGGGGGTATCGCGCGCCCGCGGCGCGGAGAGGAACGCGGCGATGCTCAGCAGCCTGACCACCAATTTCATCGGACGGCTCAAGGCAAGCGACCAGGCGGCATGGTTCGAGTTGTGGGAGACCTTTGGTCCGGTGGTGAGGGCTCAACTGACCCGGTGGGGCAAGGGACGCATCGGAAGCGAGACCGTCCGCGACCTCTCGCAGGAGACACTGGCCGCTCTTTCCGAATCGATTGATCGCTTCGATCCGACGCGAGGGGCACGATTCTCGACCTGGCTGCTCGCCATCGCCAAGCACGTCCTGGGTGATGAAATGGACCGCCGCATGGCCCTCAAGCGCGGAGGCCGGCGGACATTCGCCGAACTCGACGAGAGTTGGATGGCCGTGTCACCCAACGCCCAGGCCGACGCCGCCTACGAGGCCGCGGTCTTCCGCGCCAAGGTGGAGGCCGCGATCCGGCTGGTCCAGAAAGAATCGGATTTCCTGGATTTCTCGATCTTCGGCATGCGAGTGCTGGAAGGCAAGAGCGGAAAGGACGTCGCCGCGGCCATCGGAACAAGCGAACCGACCGTCTCCCGCCGGCTGGCCAAGGTCCGTGACGCCCTTCGTCAGCGGCTGGCCGAGGTCATCGCCACGTACAGTTTCACGGAGGAGGAACGCGAGGAGGCCGCGCGAAACGGTTTGCTCATCACTCCCAAACAAGATCCCGGAGTCGCCGACGACGCCATGTTCGACGAGGCGATCGGCGAGATTTATCACCGGCAGATGGAACTCCGCCGGCAGGATCAGGCGGCTCGGCTGGTGTGAAACGCTCCGCGGGGTTCGGGCCGGTGACCTCCGGCGAAGACCTCTCGGGCACAACCACGCGAGGGATCCATGGTGCTCGGCGCTCCCATTGTCATCCTGCTGCTCGCCGTCCTGGGAATCGCCATCGGGGTCTTCCTGATCGTGTTCCTGATCGTCCCGATCTTCAAGGGCGTGGGCTGGCTCGTGCGCCATGTCTTCCGCTTCGTGACCGGCATGATCCTTGACCTCCTGAGGATCATCGGGGCCGTGGTCACGTCGGTGGTGCTCGTGCCGATCATCCTCGCGAACGTGGTGATCGGCCGCTGGTCCGCCTCGGTCCACTTCGGACGGTCTTTGCAATCGGAGGTGTCCAGCGGGGCTCTCTCCCTGTACCGGGTGGTCATCGGCCATCCGGCACGGTTCCTGCTTCTCTCGGCGCTGACCGAGGGGCTGGAAAAACGCCTGCCCGCGGCGGTCGCCGCCGCGCCGCAGGTTGACCGGCCATCGGGTCGGAACCACCAGTTTTCCGGGTACACCATCGTCGGATCGCTTCAGGCGGGCGGATCGGGAGGCAAACTCTTCGTCGCCAACCCCGACGCCGCCAAGCGGGCCGCCTTCGAGCGTGCCGGTCACGTTGATGTCCGCCAGGTTGTCATCAAGACGTTCAGCCTCGACGACGGGAGCGAACTTCCCCAGATCGTCCGCGAGAGCCGCTCGCTGGATGCCGCCAAGAAACTCGGCCTGGTACTCGATCACGAGTTGTCTTCAAACCGATTCCACTACGTCATGCGGTATGTTCCGGGGCAGCCGCTGGGGCTGGTGACGCCGCAACTCCACGCCGCCAGCGGCGGCCACGGGCTGGACCCGCGGCACCTGCGGGCCGCGCTTGGGTACATCGCCGACTTGCTCGAGACGCTCGAGAACTACCACCGCGGCGGTCTGTGGCACAAGGACGTCAAGCCCGACAACATCATTGTTGACGGGGAGCGCGCCCACCTGGTCGATTTCGGGCTTGTCACGCCGCTCCGGTCGTCGATGACCCTGACCACGCACGGCACCGAGTACTTCCGGGATCCCGAACTCGTGCGGCTGGCGCTCAAGGGCGTCAAGGTCTCCGAGGTTGACGGAGCACGCTTCGACGTCTACGCCACCGGGGCCGTCCTGTACGCCATGATCGAGAATTCCTTCCCCGCCCACGGCGTGCTCTCCCAGGTCACCCGAACATGCCCAGAATCGCTCAAGTGGGTCATCCGTCGGGCCATGGCCGACTACGACAAGCGATATCCATCCGCCGCCGCCATGCTTGTGGACCTGCGGCATGTCCTCCAAGCCGCCGATCCCTTCGCGGTCAAGCCGTTTGAACTCCCGAGCATGAACGGCCAAGTGCCCGCCTCCCCGCGCCCCTTCGACGAAGCGGGATTCCGCCCCGCGTACGTTTCCATGCCGCCGATCGACCCGTCCGCGTGGCACGATCGTCCCGCCCAGCCGGCCGGCGCCCCCTCCCCGCGAGCCGCCTCCTCGATTCCGCCCGCGGACACGAACCCGCCGGGTCATGGATCGGGCCGTTCAAAGTCAAGGAACCCGCTGATCTCCGTGAAAAACTGGTGGACGGGTGAATTCTCGGTGGAGGGAAACCCGCCCGCACGATCCGCAACGCCGACTCCCTGGAACCAGGGCACGGTTCCGCCGTCGGTCGCCGTCCCCGGATCCCCCTTCTCTCCCGCCACTCCCGTCGCCGCCGTGGCCGCACCTCGCCGTTCCGCCGCCGAACAACTCCGCTCAGCCCGGGCCAGGGCCGCCGATGCCCGGCGGCGTGCCGCCTCGCGCCTGGCCTCTCGCCGGGCTCCATCGTTCTCAACCGAGCCCAACGCGGGCGTCTTCATGGCGTTGTTCTTTTTCCTGGGCGTTTGCGTGCTGATTGTCGGCGCCATCGTCGCGTTCAGCCTCAACGCCTCTCGCAAGGCCGTCTTTACGTCCGCCCGGGTCGATGCCGACGGCGGCTGGGCCACGATGACCTACCCGGTCACCCCGAGTCCCCGGGTCGCGGCCTCGACTCCGTTCGCTCCCCCGGTTCCCGCCGCGCCGATCGCGGCGATCGCCGAGGCGCCGGTCGAGTTCCCCGCCCCCGCTCTTGCCGAGGGCGAAGATCCGCGATGGGTCGCGTCGAACAACGGCTCGATCTTCGTGTGGGTGGACATGCAGCGCCCCCTTTCGCCTGCCTACGAAGCCGCGATCCAGGATCTTCGTGATCGACTCCGCTCCCGGGGCTTCCTGGTGATGGGGGATACCGATGCACCCGACAAGAGCGAGCACGAGCAGGCCGTCCTGGTGGATCAGACGGCCGCCCTGGTATCCCAGGCCTCCGGCCTTCCGTGGGAATCGCCGACCGCTCGGGACGCCATGTCGATGTGGGCGAAGGACCAGCCGGGAGTCGACCTGGTCCTTCGCGTCAACGCTTCGCCGAAAGGACGGGTCAGCAGGGCCGCCGAAGGTACGCTCTCGCTTTCACTGGTGACCCGCCACAGCCAAGACCCGACGGAAGGTGAGCGGCTCGGCCGCCTGCTGAACTCCGCTCAGCGCTCTCTGTGGCGCGGCTCGGACCGCTGAGAAAAGCGATTTCGCACCCGGCCCGGCCCGCCGCTATCCTCCGATCCCACGCCACGGAGGTGCCGCATGTCGGTTGAGAGCGTTCTGCGATGGATTGAGGACAACCAGGAAGCGTCGATCGGGCGTCTGGTCGAGTGGCTTGGGATACCGAGCATCAGCACCGACCCCGCGTACCGGGACGCCTGCGTCAAGGCCGCCGCCTGGTCCGCCACCGCGCTCGAGGAGTGCGGCTTTGCCGCTCGGGTCATCCCGACGGGAGATCCAAGGCACCCCGGCGATCTCTCCCAGGGAGGAGGGCACCCGATCGTGCTGGCTCACTCTCCGGGTGACCCCTCGTACAAGGGTCCGCACGTGCTCTTCTATGGGCACTACGACGTCCAGCCCGTCGATCCCATCGACCTGTGGGAAAGCGATCCATTCGACCCGGTTGTCCGCGACGCCCGACCGGGCGAATCCGGGGGGCGCCGCGTCGTCGCCCGCGGAGCCGTGGACGACAAGGGGCAGGTGACCACGTTCCTCGAAGCCATGCGGGCGTGGAAGCACGCCGCCGGCTCCCCCGCCGCGGGGGTCAAGATGACCGTCCTGCTTGAAGGGGAAGAAGAGACCGGCAGCGTCAACCTCGAATCGTTCGTCAAGAAGCACCGCGGGGAACTGTCCGGCTGCGACGTCTGCCTGATCAGCGACACGGGGATGCTCGGCCGGGGCAAGCCGGCGATCACCTACGGCGTCCGGGGCCTTGCCTACACGGAAGTCTCGCTGCACGCGGCGAACCAGGACCTGCATTCGGGCCTGTGGGGTGGTCGCTGCCCAAACCCGATCACGGAACTGACCCGGGTGCTCGCGCAACTGCACGATTCCAAGAGACGCGTCACGCTCCCGGGCTTCTACGCCCACGTCAAGCCGCTCTCGAAGCAGGAGCGAGCCAACTGGAAATCGCTGAAGTTCAACGCCCGGGCCGCTCTGCGCAAGATCGGAATCCCCCCCGCCGGGGATGTCGGCGAGGCCGGGTTCACGGCGCTGGAGCGCGAATGGGGGCGGCCCACCGCCGAGATCAACGGCATCGTGGGCGGGTACACCGGCAAGGGCGCCAAGACCGTGATCCCGAGCCACGCGTCCGCAAAGGTCAGTTTCCGTCTCGTGGCCGATCAGGACCCCGGGAAGATCACACGCCTGTTCTTCAAGTGGTGCAAGGACCGCACCCCCCCGGGATGCCGGTGGGAATTCACCGATCACCACGGCGGACCGGGGGTCACCACGCCCATCGATTCACCGTCGATGCGGGCGGCCGCCAGGGCCCTCACCGGGGCCTCGCGAAAGAAGCCGGCGCTGATCAAGTCCGGCGGGTCGATCCCGGTCGCCGGGATGCTCAAGGCGGTCCTGGGCATCGACACCATTTTCATGGGGTTCGGGCTTGACGACGACCGGGTCCACTCGCCCAACGAGAAGTTCGAGATTGAATGCCTGGCGATGGGAACCCGCAGCCACGCGCGTTTCGTACACGAACTGCGTGCCCTGTAACCCTCACCCATCAGGCGGCCAGGTCGGAGACGTCGTCCTCGATCACCCCGACAAACATCTCCCGTTCCTTCTGGTCGCGTTCTCGGCTGGCGACTTCCGATTGAAGTTCGGTCACGCGTCGCCTGAGTTCGTGCATCGAGACTTCGTGGCGGATGCGAGAGCAGACCACGTGCATCACGGCGATCACCCCCCCCGCCGCAAGGCCTCCCAGGACGGTCAGGATGATCACCGGATGGTCCGCCACGGGTGATCCATCGGATCGTGAACCCCGACCGTTGATCGCCAGTACACTACCGCGGGGCTTTTCTGGGCCGGTCACACCGTCGGAGACTGGATGGGATGGCGACACCTCATGGGCATGTGCTTGTCGGCGGCGTGCATCGGTTGATTTCGCGAGTTATCGGTCGGTCCCTGTTCTTCGCCCTGGTGCTCGCGGCGGCGATCATGCTGCCTGACGCCACGGCCGCCGGCCAGGGATCCGCCTCCACGCCCGGCGGGGCTTTGGCCGTGGGCACTGGGGAAGTCGTTCTGGAACTTGAGCGATTCGGGCTGGGCGACCTCGCACGCCCCGGGGAGATCGCCGGCGTCCGCATCGTTGCGATGGACCTGAGCATCCGCCCTCGGGAAGTGCTGATCCGCCTGGAAGGCCGCGACCCTGACGGTGACACCCCGCTGTTTGAGCGTCAGGTGGTCCTGAACCCCAACATCCGCCAGGGCGTCTGGCTGTACCCGCTCGTCCCCCGAAACTTCGACACCTCGGACGCGATGCGGCTGTCGGCGTACGAGGTCCAGTCGGCGGGAGATGCGGGCGGAGGTGAGGGCGCCAGGGCCGAGGACCAGGCTTCCGAACGCGGCGCTGGGCGGCTGCCGGGAAGACTGCTCGGGCAGGCGACAATCCGCATGAAGAGCCGCCTGCCCCCCTTTGATTCGGCGATGGCCGTGATCGGGGCCAGCAACCTGAGTTACAGCCTCAGTGACTACTCCATCACCGATGGGCAGGGAAACACCTCCGCCCACGGTCACGAAGTCGCCCGCATCATCACGGGGCTGAGGCCAGCCGACCTGCCCGACCGCTGGATGGGGTACACCGGACTCGACGCGGTGGTGTGGGGCTCGGGCGATCCGGCGGAGGTTCGTGGGGACCGCGCGGCCGCCCTTCGAGAGTGGGTACACCGCGGAGGGCACTTCATCGTCATCATGCCCGTCGCCGGGCAGGCCTGGACCAACGCCACCTCGAATGAACTCCATGACCTGCTCCCGGCGGTCACGATCACCCGCCACGAGGGGGTGAATATGGCGGCCTTCGCGCCCCTGCTGAACCGGCGGCCGATGGCCGCGCTGCCTCGTGATGCGGTGGTGTACACCTTCGATCCCTCTCCCTCGGCCAAGCCCGGGGAAGCGGTGCGGGTGCTCGCCGGTCCTGACGGGCGTTGCGTCGTGGCTCGCCGCCTGGTCGGAACCGGAACGGTGACACTCATCGGCCTTGATCTGAACCACCGCCAGGTTGCCTCACAAGACGCCCTCAACGCCGACATGTTCTGGAACCGGGTGCTGGGAAAGCGTGGCACCACGCGATCACCGGCGGAGATCGCACAGATTCAGAATCGCGGGTTCATCGGCCGTGAGGACCGCCTCTTCGAATCGGACATCGCGCCGGCGATCGCCAAGAGCGGGCGTTCGGCGGCCGGACTGCTGCTGGCGCTGACCGTCTTTGCCACCTACTGGCTCGTCGCCGGCCCCGGCGGATTTGCGTTGCTCCGCCGGCTCGGGATGGTCCGCCACGCCTGGGTCGGGTTCTTTGCCGCCGCCGGGGTGTTCACCGCCGTCGCCTGGGGCGGCGCGCTGCTGCTGCGTCCGTCGAAGGTCGATATCACGCACCTGACCATCCTCGACCATGTCTACGGGCAACCGGTTCAGCGGGCCCGCTCGTGGATGAGCGTCCTGATCCCCTGGTACGGGCAGGCCCGGATCGAGGTGGGCGAACCGCCCCGGGCCGGGGAATCCTCCTCTCGCGGCGGGGGCGACGTCATACTCCCCTGGACAAGCCCCGAGCAGGCGCAGTCGAGCCAGGACATGTTCCCCGACGCCCGCGGCTACGAGATCCAGACCCGATCCCCGCGAGCCATGACCGTGCCGACTCGCTCGACCGTGAAACAGGTCCGGGCCGACTGGATGGGCGGCCCCGCCTGGCCGATGCCCGCGCCCGTCGGCGGCGGAGAGGACCCCTCCGACGGGTACCCGCGCCTTGGCGAGGGGCGTCGCGCGTACGGCCGCCTGGCTCACTCGATGCCCGGCCCGCTCCGGGACGTGGTGATCGTGACCGTGCTGCCGCAGAGGCCCGTGGGCTCACCTCTCGGAACGGCGATGATCTGCCCGGCGTACGCCTACGGCCTGGCTTCCGACGACCCGTGGGAGCCCGGAGAGATCCTTGACCTCTCGCAGGTCACGGACGTCCCGTTGAGCGCGGACGTCAGCGCGATCACGTATTTCTCGTCCCTTCTCTCGCGAGGGTCCGTGATCGACATCACGCGGCCGGAGGCCACCCGAACGGACGTGGGCGCCTCGCAGAGGCTGGCCGCGATCGCCTTTTTCTCACAGTTCGAGCCGCCGACGTTCTCCGACGCTTTCTCGACGCAGCGCGAGCCGGTGGCCCGGCGAACCGAGACCCACGGGTGGGACATGGGACGATGGTTCACCCAGCCCTGCGTCATCATCATCGGCCACCTGGGATCCGCCAAGGATCCCCGTCCCTCGCCGGTCCCGATCCGCATCGACGGTGAGCCGGTCACCGCCACCGGGCGTACCGTCGTCCGCTGGGTCTACCCGCTCGGGGACAGTCCTCCCGCGTTTCGGACCACGGGGTTCTCCGACACCGACCCGCCCGAGGCCGCCGCCCGGCCTGGCGGATAACCCGGACGGCCGGGGAGAGCACCCGCGCCTTGACAACCAGTTCGAGGGAACACGACCGTGCCGATGATCGAGACGATCAACCTGACCAAACGCTACGGCGACCTGGTGGCGCTCAACAACCTCAATCTCACCATCAACGAGGGGGATTGCTTCGGTTTCATAGGGCCCAACGGGGCGGGCAAGACCACCACCATCAAGATCCTGGCGACCCTGCTCAAGCCGTCGAGCGGTCAGGCCAACGTCGCCGGCCTGACCATCGGCTACCAGAATCGGCAGATCCGTCCCATGATCGGCTACGTCCCCGATTTCATGGGCGCGTACGAGGACATGGTCGTCACGGAGTACCTGGAGTTTTTCGCCGCTTCGTACGCGATCCACGGGGACCAGCGAAAGAAGGTCATCCGAGACGTGCTCGAACTCACCGACCTTTCCTACAAAGCGACCGCCGAGGTCAACAGCCTCTCGCGCGGGATGCAGCAGCGGCTGAGCGTCGCCCGTGTCCTGCTGCACGACCCCCGGGTGCTGCTCATGGACGAGCCGGCATCGGGGCTGGACCCCAGGGCCAGGATCGAGATGCGGGAACTCCTCAAGGAGTTGCGCCGCATGGGCAAGACCATCCTGATTTCCTCTCACATCCTTCCCGAACTGGCCGAGTTGTGCAACGTCGTGGGGATCATCGAACGCGGGCAACTCCTCTTCAGCGGCACCGTCGACGAGATCGTCCGCCGCGCGAAACTGGGCCACGTCCTCCACGTCGGCGTCGTCGACCGCCACGAGCAGGCCGTCGAGGCGCTGGGCCACATCCCCGGCGTCACGAGGGCCGCCTTGCTGCAGGACGGCGAAGGCCCCGGTCAGCCCGTCAACGGCGGCGCGAAGGGGAGAGCCGGCCACGCCGCCGGCCGGATCATCCAGGTCAGTTACGACGACCAGGCCGGCCACAGTTTTTCCGACATCCCCAACATCCTCATCAACCAGGGGTTCCGGCTCACCAAGTTCACCGAGGAACCCATCAACCTCGAGACCGCGTTCATGCGCCTGACCAAGGGCATGGTGCAGTAATCACGATCGCGGCGGGAATCCTGACCGCCCGCTTTCGCGGACGGGTCCGGGCTTGGTCCAGTTCAGAAAATGTGGACCAGGCCGACCACCACGACCATGATTTCCACCCCGAGCACGACAAACAGCATCGTGTCTCGGGGAAGATCCAGCGTGAACCCGAACTTGTATCGACGGTTCCGTGAATTCATACTGTTCCTTTCTTGTGAGTGGGCACGCACTACCGATTGCTGCCTTCTCGCCAGCCGACCAGGGTGAGCGTTCCGGGCTCGGCGCTCCGGTCAAGTACGAAGATGGCCCGGATCCCATCGGTCACCGGGAGTTCGAGCGTCACGGTCGTCTCCCGCGAGTTGCCGATTCTCATGGGGCCGGGCACACGCACCCGCTCGATGTGCTGGAGGCTATCGAGGAAGATTTCCTGTTCCTCGCTGGCGAGGTTCTCTCGGAACCAGGCCCACGGCTCGTCGGGCAACCTGACGTTGACCTTGTTACTACGGGGTTCATTCATGGGGCATCCTTTCCGTACCGCCACGCACTCCCGTCATCCGTGCCACGGGAACGGGCGCTGCGACCGCGCGGAGCGTGACGCTCATCGCGCGTGACACGTTGTCCGGATGGGGGTGCCGCCGCCCGGCGGCGCACCCGTAGCGCGGGATCCGCACCCCTGCCCCGGCATCCGCGGGATCCGATTCCCCGATGCCGACGCACTCTTGGATGCCGCCCGCCAGGAAAACCGCTGCCCGCGCTTCCGCGTCGGCCGCAGACTCCCGACCCCGCCCGACCTGGCTGGCGGCACCTGTGGTTCGTCGCAAGGTCGCGACGAGGGGATGGATCAGCGAACCATCCGAGCCAGGCCCAACGGCGAGCCCGACCGATGAAGTATGGCCGGCTCGAATGGCGGGCTCAACGGCAACTCGGCTTGCGCCGCGTGAAACTTGCGTTCAGGCCGATCCCCGATCATCCCGCAGCGCGTTGCGGATCCCCATTCGAGGCCTCCTCAATCGTGAACATGGTCCAGGGACGCGACCGGGGACGCGAGTGGGGGGCGACTGGGGGCGCGACTGGGGGCGCGACCGGGGGGAAGTTCCTACCATTTGCCAAGCGGGCGGTCCGTGGGACCAGCCCGCGTGGAGAATTCTCGAATGCAACGAAACTTACTGGTGTGGCCCGGGATCGTGATCGGCGCGATATCGGGCGGGTTGCTCGCCGTCACCGCCGCGACCGCGCAGACCGCGGCGGTCGCGTCCGAACACGGGGCGACCACCGCCCCGGCCCGTCAGCCGGCCTTCAAACTCCAGTACCCCGCCGCCCCCCGCGGGGACGTGGTGGATGAACTGCACGGCGTAAAGGTCGCCGATCCCTACCGCTGGCTCGAGGAGTACACCGACCAGACCAACGCCTGGATCGAGGCGGCCAACGACGTCACCCGCCGCTATCTCGAGACGATCCCGGAACGCGAGACGATCAAGGCCCGCCTCACGCAACTCTGGAACTACGAGCGATTCGGCATGCCATTCAAGGAAGGCGGCCGGTACTTCTACTCCCGCAACGACGGCCTTCAGAACCAGAGCGTGCTGCTGGTGGCCGATTCGCTCGACGGCGAACCCCGCGTGCTGCTTGACCCCAACACCCTCAGCCAGGACGGCACCGTCGCCCTCAGCGGCATGTCGGTGAGCGAGAACGGCCGGTACATGGCCTACGGCCTCTCGGAGGCGGGGTCGGATTGGAACGTCTGGAAGGTCCGCGACATCGAGTCCGGGCAGGACCTGGCCGACGAGATCCGCTACGTCAAGTTCAGCGGGGCGAGTTGGACCAAGGACGGCAAAGGATTCCTGTACTCCCGCTACGACGCACCCCCTCCCGGGGAGACTCTCAAGGGCGTCAACTTCTGGCAGAAACTCTACTACCACCGTGTCGGGGACCCGCAGGGCAAGGACCTGCTCCTGTACGAGCGCCCGGACCGCAAGGACCTGGGCTTCAGCGCCGGCGTCACCGAGGATGGACGCTACATCGTGATGAGCGTCTGGAAGGGGACCGAGCGCAAGAACATGGTCTTCATCCGCGATCTCACGACCCACCCGATCGACACTCCCCCGACCGAGACCGACCGCCGGATCCGCGAGGTCGAGAACACGATCAAGGACATCGGGTTGACGCTCGAATCAGCCGACCAGTCCGACCAGGCCAAGATCCGGGACCTGGCCGCCTCGATCGCGGACCTCGAAAAGCAGCGCGCCGACCTGGTCGCGTCTCAGGGGAACATCGCCCACGGCTTCCACGAACTGCTCGCCGATTTCGACGCCCAGTACGGGTACGTGTTCAACAAGGGCTCGGTCTTCCATTTCTCAACCAACCTCGACGCCCCGCGGAACAAGGTCATCGCGATCAACCTGTCCAGCCCGGGCCGGGCGGCCTGGCGCGACGTGATCCCCGAGGCGCCGGAGGTCCTCAACGGCGTTTCCCATGTCGGCGGGCAGTTGTTCGCCAACTACCTCAAGGATGCCTCGACGCTCATCCGGAACTTTGACGAGTCCGGAGCGTTCCTCAAGAACATCGACCTTCCGGGCATCGGGTCGGGCGGCGGATTCGGCGGCAAGGGCGACCAGTTCGAGACGTTCTACTCGTTCACGAGTTACACCAACCCCGGGGCGATCTACCGCTACGACGTGGCGACGGGCCGCAGCACGGTCTTCAAGAGACCCGCCGTGGACTTCGACGGCGAGGCCTACGAGACGCGGCAGGTCTTCTATCCAAGCAAGGACGGGACGAAGATCCCGATGTTCATCACCCACAAGAAGGGGCTGAAACTCGACGGGACCAACCCCACCCTTCTCTACGGCTACGGGGGGTTCAACATCCCCCTGACCCCCGGCTTCTCTCCCGCCAACATCCCCTGGCTGGAGATGGGTGGCGTCTACGCCGTGGCCAACCTGCGCGGCGGGGGTGAGTACGGCAAGGACTGGCACGAGGCCGGGATCAAACTCCGCAAGCAGAACGTCTTTGACGACTTCATCGCCGCCGCCGAGTGGCTGATCGACAACCGGTACACCGCCAGCCGCAAACTCGCCATCCAGGGGGGATCCAACGGCGGACTTCTGGTCGGCGCCTGCATGACCCAGCGCCCCGAACTCTTCGGCGCGGCCCTGCCCGCCGTCGGCGTCCTGGACATGCTTCGGTTTCACAAGTTCACCATCGGCTGGGCCTGGGCCAGCGACTACGGCAACGCCGACAAGGACCGCGACGAGTTCAAGGCCCTTCTCGCGTATTCTCCCTACCACAACCTGCGCAAGGGAGCCTGTTACCCGCCCACCCTCATCACGACCGGCGACCACGACGACCGCGTCCACCCGCTCCACTCGTTCAAGTTCGCCGCCGCCCTCCAGGACGCCCAGGGATGCGACAATCCCGTCCTGATCCGCATCGAGATGCGGGCCGGTCACGGAGCGGGCAAGCCCACGGCCAAGCGCATCGAGGAGGCCGCCGACATCATGGGCTTCCTGGTAAGGAACCTCGACGTCAAGCACTGATCGGCGTTCGACCTCGGAACTCGGCCGCCACGACCAGGCCCCCGCTCACGGCGGGGGCTTTTTCATCACGTCGCCGCGTGGTTTTTTCAGCCGCGCGACTTCAGCCACGACGGGTCGATCGTCATGCCGGGGACGGGAGGCGCCTCGGACCCCGATTCGAACAGCCCCGCGACGGGGTACGCGCACGAATCGAGGCTGAACGCTCCCGCCGGGCGGTGGTTCCCCGAAAGCCCGAGGCCGCCGAAGGGAAGCCGGCTCGACGCCCCCGCCGTCCCGCAGTTGACATTGACGCACCCGGCCCGGCATTCCAATGCAAACCGCTCGGCCGCGGAGGAATCCCCGGTGAAGATCGCCGCGGCGAGCCCGAAGTTGGTCGCGTTGGCCTGCCGGATCGCCTCGTCCAGCGACCGAACCACACAGACCCTCACGACCGGACCGAAGACCTCCATGTCGCACCCGGCGTCAAATTCCGGGCTGCCCGGGCCTCGCACCGGGGACCCGTTGTGGAATCCGTTCACGCGGATCACCCCCGGCGTGACGTACCACCCCATCCCCGGCAGGTCTTTGCCTCGGGACTCAAGAAGCACTTCCGCCCCGGCCCTTCGCAGCCCGGACTGGTACTCCAGGACGTTGCGGCGCGCTTCGTCGGAGATGATGGGCCCCATGAACACCGGCCCGTCGGAGCGAGGATCCCCGATCACCAGGGCCTCGGCCGCCCGGCAGACCGCGCCGATGAACCGGTCCGCGATCCTCTCGTGGACGATAATCCGCCGCGTACACGTACACCGCTGACCCGTCGTGATGAACGCCGACCTGACGCACTCGGCCAGCGCCAGGACCAGGTCCGCGTCGTCCATCACCACCGCCGGGTTGTTCCCCCCCATCTCCAACGCGATCAGCCGGCTCGGCCGGTCAAGGTTCGCCTCCAGAATCCGCCTCCCGACCGGCCAGGAGCCCGTGAACAGGATCCCGTCGAGTCCGGGATGCGCGGCCATCGCCGACGCGACGTCGGGACCTCCCTGGACCAGGTTGAACACGCCCGACGGCGCGCCCGCGTGGTCCAATGCCTCCTGGAACAACTCGGCCAGCATCTGCCCGCACCCGGGGGCCTTGTCGCTGGGCTTGAAGACGATGGTGTTGCCCATGAGCAGCGCGGGCACGATGTGCCCGTTGGGCAGGTGCATCGGGAAGTTGTACGGGCCGATCACCGCCATGACGCCGTGCGGGCGGAACCACGCCCGCCCCTGGCGCGTCGCCGACACCGAGACCCCAAACGGCAAAACCCGCCGCCGCGGCGATTCCGGAGAGTCGTCAAGGGTAATCTCGACCTTGGAAACCAGCAGGGCGGCTTCCTGCCGGGCATCCCACGGGACTTTCCCGGTTTCGTCCCGGATCAGGTCGGCGATCACCCCCTGACGCTCGGTACACAACGCCTGGAATCGCCTCAGAACCGACTCCCTATCATGGACCGGCATCGACGCCCAGGCAGGCGCCGCCCCGCGAGCCGCCTGCACCGCGTCCCCGACCGCGCAAACCGTCGGGGAGCCGCTCCAGACGACCTCGTCGGGCCTCGCGGGGTTGATCGATCGAACGGTCCCGCCCGGGATGGCGGACCAGGTCCCCCCGATCAGGTTCGAAGGCTCCTGGGCGAGCGACGGGTGATGCGTTGCCACGCGAAAGGATAGTTCCCCGGGAACCGTTCGGACGCGTACGAAAGCAAGGGGCGGCGGACACGGCCAATGGCAATCGGCCCGGACTGCCGATAACCTCTCGCATGACGGTGGGATTCCCCCCGTCCTTTTCCCCGGCCCGGCCGGGAGCAGGAGCGCCGAGCGAGTGTTCTTTGAACGGATTCTGGGTTTATTCAGCGTCGATATGGGGATCGACCTTGGCACCTGCAACACCCTGGTGTCGGTGCGCGGTCAGGGGATCGTCCTGAACGAGCCGAGCGTGGTCGCCGTGAAGAAGGGCACCAACCAGGTGCTCAAGAACGGGGAGGCCGTCGGCTGGGTCGCCAAGGAAATGCTCGGCAAGACGCCCGGTTCGATCTCGGCCATCCGCCCCCTCAAGGACGGGGTGATCTCGGACTTTGAGATCACCGAGGCGATGCTCAAGTACTTCATCAACAAGGTCAACGGCCGATCCCGCATCTTCGGGCCGCGCGTGGTCATCTCGATCCCCTCGGGGATCACCGCGGTCGAGAAACGCGCCGTCTTTGACTCGGCCGAGCGAGCCGGCGCCCGCCGGACCTACCTCATCGAGGAGCCGATCGCCGCCGCCATCGGGGCGGGGCTTCCCTTCGCCGAGGCCACCGCCTCCATGATCGTCGACATCGGCGGCGGCACCACCGAAGTCGCGATCATGTCCCTGGCCGACATCGCCACCTGCGAATCCGTCCGGGTCGCCGGCGACGACATGGACGAAGCGATCATCAACCACATGAAACGCACCTACAACATGATGATCGGGGAGCAGACCGCCGAGCGCATCAAGATCGAGATCGGATCCGCCGCGCCCGTCGGACCCGAGAGCACCATGGAAGTCCGCGGACGCGACATGATCTCCGGACTCCCCCGAAAGACCGCGATCACCAGCGAGGAAATCCGCGAAGCCCTCCAGGAGCCCGCCACCGCGATCGTCGAGGCCGTCACCCGCACCCTCGAGCGAGCCGAGCCCGAACTGGCCGCCGACCTGGTCGAGAACGGCATCGTCATGGCGGGTGGGGGATCGCTGCTCCGGGGGCTTACCGTCGTCGTCCAAAAAGCCACCGGGCTGGACACCAAACTCGCCGACGACCCGCTCACCTGCGTCGCCCGGGGGACCAGCATCTACCTCGAGCACATCGAGGAGTGGAAGCAGACGCTCGAAAACGACATGGAAAGCGCGTGACCCAGGAACCCGGCGGGCACCCGTCTCTCGGCCGGGACCAACGCGACCTCTCCCGCGCGGCCTCCCTCGGGAACCTCAACCCGCATGGCCCGACTCTCGCACCCATCCCCTCTCGCCAAACGCCTCCTGCCGATTGCCATCGCGGCGATGGCGGTCACGGCGTTTCTTCCGCCCGCCGCCGGTGAATGGCCGCGGTGGTTCGGAGGGGTGATCCAGTTCTTTGTCGCGCCCATCTCGCAACCCGTCCGCGGTCTCTCGGGATGGCTCGCCCCGCCGGAGGACGAGCAAGTCGGCGGTGAAGGTGTCCGTGCCCTGCAACAGCAGGCCGAGGGGTACCGACAGCAGTTGCTCAGAGCCCAACTCGACATCGACCACCTCCGCGGGCAGATCGCCGAATTGCAGAGGGGTCGTCAACTCAACCCCGAACTGCCCGTCCGCCAGATGCACGCGGCCGTCATCGGCACCGCCAGCGACCTCTCCAGCGGCCTGCTGTGGATCAAGGCGGGCCGCTCCGACGGCGTCGAGCCGAATTCCGTCGCGGCCGTGCGCGGGCAGCAACTCCTGGGACGAGTCGTCCGATCCGACGAGCGAACCTGCCACGTCCAGCCGATCACCACGCGATCCGCCGGGCAGATCCGCGGCGTGGTCATGCTTTCGGACCTGGTCCGCGGGCCCGAGTGCCTCCTTGAGCCTCGCGGCAACGGGACCCTCGTCGGGCCTGTCGAAGACATGCGCGAATGGCCACCCGGGGCCGTCAAGCCTGACGACGCCGTGGCGGGCGAGCCGGTCAGGCCGATCGTCGGGCAGACCGTCCGGCTCATGGACCCCAGTTGGCCGCGCAGTTCGCAGATGCTCCTCATCGGCGTTGTTGAGCGGGTCGAGCCCGCCGGGAACCAGCCGCTCAGGCAGGTGATCACCGTACGGCCGACCGTACGGCTCGAGCGGGTCAGCGAGGTCCTGCTGCGATTTGCCTCGACGGACACGCCGGCGGCGGGGAGGGATCTGCCGTGAACTGGGTCGTCTTCTCGTTGATCCTGTGGGGGCTGATGGGGCTGGAACTGGGGCTCAAGGACGCCCTGCGGCTCGGGGAGACGCCCGTGGCCCCGTCGTTTGTCATGGCGCTGGCCGTGGTGGTGTCGCTCGCCGCGCCGCCGAACGCGGCGCTGTGGGCCTGCCTGGCCATCGGGGTGACGCTCGACCTGACCAACCCGATCGAGGTGATCGCGGGGGGACCGGACCGGACCGTGCTTGGCCCCTACGCCCTGGGATACGTCCTGGCCTGTCAACTGGTGCTGACGATGCGCGGCCTGATGATGCGAAAGAACATCCTGACCGTCGGGTTTCTCGCCCTGTTCTGCTCGCTCGTGAGCCACGTGGTCGTGACGGCCATCTTCGCGATCCGGATGCGCTACGACGCCGGGGTCCTGTTCCTGCCCACGCAGGAACTGATGTGGCGGTTCGGCAGCGCGTTGTACTCGGGGGTTGCCGGCGTGGTCCTTGGCGCGGCCCTGCTTCCGCTGCTGGGTTCCATGGGGCTCAGCATCGGCCCGGCTCGCCGGTTCGCACGGCGGGCTTCATGAAAGGTCGGCGGGCGTACCCCGATTGGCCCTTCACGCGAGGGAGCCTCTCAGGCCCGTCCAAGCCCCATGCACCGACGCCACACGCTCACCTGCCCCATGTGCATCATGATGTGGCTGTTGAGCATGAACACCCCCGCCGTCCCCACGGTGGACACGAACGCTCGTGCCTTTGAATCGGGTGTCGGCACGGCGAGAGACTCGTCGGGTGCCGACGCCACCATCCCGATCAGGCGGTCAAACGTCGTGAAAAACACGTCCGTGATCTCCTTCATCGGGGGATAGATCGATCCCTCCGGATCGTCCCGGCATTCGACGCCGTCCTTGAAGAGAGCCTCGTACCCGGCGGGCACCGACACCACGGCACCCCCACCCCCGCCCCCGGACACCCCGGACACCCCGGACACCCCGGAACCGCCTGAAACCACGGACAATCCCGCTTCATCGACCCGCATCAGCGTGGCCATCCACGCGTTGGTGACCGCGAGATGCCCGTAGACGAACGCCGCGTGGTTCGTTTCGACCTCCCGCCCGCCGACAATCGGCCTTCGTGCGAACTGCTCCGGGCGCACATCCTTCAAAAGCCGGTCCGCGTACCGACGCCCGATCTTCGCGGACTCAACGATGGAATCGGCCAGAGCACCCATGGTCCTTCTTCCCTTCCAGCGGGCCTTTGCCGCGCCTCTCACTTCAACTGGTTCCTCAGGTCGCGGCGGCGGTCTTCCTCAACGAGCCTGGCCATCTTGGCCCGGTGAGCCGCGAGGCCCGGCGGCTCGGGAAACATGAGGTCAAACGCTTTTCCACCGCGGGACTCCTGGGCCGCGACCTCGTCGCGGTACCGATCGGAGATGACATCGTACGCGTGGACGCGCAGGTCATCGGGAGCGCGGCCGTACATGACCTGGGCCTCGTCGAACCCGACCAGCGAGACCAGCGCGGCGAAGACCTGTCCCTCGAGCACGTTGAAGTCACGCGGGATCAGTTCCATGCGCCCGATCTCGGGGGTCACCTGGTTGATCCGGTACTGCTCCTCGAAGTAGTAGCGGTGCTGCTGCTTGGCGTACTCCCGCTCGCGGCGGAAGACCTCGTTGTTCCCCACCAGCAGCCCGGAGACAAACGACTGCTGCAAAGACCCGACAATCTCCGACCTCGCCACGTCGGGAGAGGTCTGGCGATCAAACAACTGCGCCACCACGAACTCCTCGATCGGCCGCGACAGGTTGAAATCGCGGTCGGGGTCGTTCATGTTCTGGCCCGGGTAAGTCCGGAGTTTTCGGTAAAGATCCTCGGCCTCCGCCCGCTGGCCTCGGCGGAAATAGTAACGGATCTGGTCCGCCAGGAAGTTCTCATACCCGGCGGAATAGAAACTCCATGCCCGCTTGTCCGTGTCCGCCCACGATCGCGAGGTCAGTTCCTCGAGGATCCGCCCGTAGGTCTCGATGAAATGAGGGTTGGGGATCGCGATGTACGTCGAGTTGCGCGTGACGGACTGCTCAAGGAAATTGAAGTACACCTCCCCGGTTCTGGCCAGTTCCTGGACGGCCTGGATGGTCATGCGGTCGGTGTTCACGAAGTCGAAGTTGTTCTTGTTCTCCTCGGTGAACCGCGGCAGCGAGAGTTCCACGCCGCGCGACGACCAGTAGACCGCGTGCGACGCCGCGTGACGCCAATCCATGGGGCCGTACTTCTCCGTCACGCGGATCATCCGCTCGAGGTCGTAGTGGTAGTCGTCCTCGAGCACGCGCTTGCGCATATGGCGGACGAAGGCATCCCACGCCCCCGCGTACCGCGCATCGGTCACCAGGCTCATCAACTGCGCGTGCTTGGTGCCGAACATCTTTTCAAAGTACTCTCGCCGCCCCGACCGCCGCACCGCCGAGAGCACCTCCCAGCGCTGCAGGATCGACATGTACGACTCTTCGCCCAGAACCTGCCCCACCCGGGCGATCAGGTCCCTGGCCATCGGGTCCGCGGCGTGTACTTCCTCGATCGACGCCGGGGCGTCGGCGATCGCGCGGAGCCAATCCACGTACCGCTTCACCGCCGTCTCGCGGTCGGCCATGGCGGGGTCCGCCTGCGGGGGCTCGCCCATGACCACCGTAAACTCCTCGGCGACCTTGCGCTTGTATACCCCGTTGGCGTCGTCGGCGTAGGCCTGGACCTTGTGCAGGTAGAGCCACGCCAGTTCACGGTGCAAAATGAGATCCGTCGGGTTCGCCGGGATGGCCTCGTCCCGCAGCAACCGGATACCGGCCTGCACCCAGGTCCATCGCTCCTCGGGCGTTGAGGTCTTGACCGAGATGTTGTACGCCATGTTCCAGGCGTGGAAGACCCACACCCGCGGGAACCGGGGCTGCAGCCGCGTGATGGCCTTGGAAAGTTCGATCGCCTCCCAGTACTTGCCTTCCTCCTTCAGGTCGTTGGCACGCATCCACAGGTAATTGACGAAGATCCCGCGGAACGCCCCCATGGCGATGCCCATCGCCACCTCCGGAGGATCACCCTTCTCCGCCACCTCCGTGTACACGAGCCGGTTGATCCCCGCCGAGGTGTTCAGGCCGACGGCCAGCACGCCGCCGAGCGTCAACGCGACGACCATGACGCCCGCCGCCAACACCTGGATGATCCGGTCCTTCTTCAACGACGACAATCCCCTGCCATGCCCCCGCTCACCGTCACTGTCCCGAATACACCGCCAGTTCGCGCCGCCGCAGCGTGAACACCGCCAGGCCGTACAACGCCGCCGTCGTCGCCAGCAGCACAACGGTCCCGGTCGCCACGTCCGACCACGGCAGACGGAGCCCTTCCACCAGTTTCTCCGTCGGCTTCAGGTCCGAGTAGATCCGGAATGTCCACGAGATCGCCGTCGCCACCGCGTGGATCACCTTCGCCGGAATGTTGACGTTCCCCAACTCGTCCGTCGTCGCGTAGTAATCCAGCGACTTGGCCAGAAAACTCGCGCCCTCGGCCGAGATGAACGTCCCGAACGAGACCAGGCACGCCACCGGGAAACTCAGGAACGTGCCAGCCCAGATGGCGAGCATCGCCAGGAAGGACAGTTTCAGCCACAGGACACCCATGACTCGCAGATAATTCCAGCGGTAACTCCCCGAGGAATACGACAACTCCAGCCCGCGTTCGGGGAACGAGATGGCCGCCGGATTCATCTGCCCGGTGTACGGGTCGCCGTTGATCACGTCGACCACGACCGTGCCGTCCTCCTCCACCGCCGAGGGAAGCAACTGGATCGACTGCACGATCCCCAGCGCCACCTCCTTGACGATCGGCATGCCGCCGACGGCAAAGGCCACCCGGTACAGTTCGTCCGGGCGGTTGGAACCCGAGTCCACCTGGTACCGGAAGTCAAACGGCTTGCCGACCCGCTTGGCTTGCGCCATCCCCCCGAAGACGTACGTGCGACTTTCCCCCACTCCGACCGACCGGTACGCCGACAGCACCGATTTGAAGATCTCCGACTCGACGCGTCGCTCCCAGCCCGGCACGTTCCGCAGCGTCGGGTCGCGGCGCAATTCCTCGTCGATCCGAGACTGAACGTTGCGCCGGAAGATCTCCGCGTTGATGTCCGGCGGCGCTGGATACACCCGCACCCGGGAGGCCAGGATCTGCGTCTCAAGCACGTAGCGATCCTCGGAGACCAGCCGGTTGTCCGCCGCCACGTACGGCGAGATCTCCCCGATCGCCCGCCGGCCCCGCAGGTCCTCGGTGAAGAGGAACACCGACGACGCGCTCACCGCCAGCAGCACCGTCCCCAGAGTCACCAGGCCCAGCCACTTCCCGAGTATGTACTGCCACGCGGCGACCGGCTTGGTCATCGTCTGCCAGATCACCTTCTCACGCTGCTCGTACGCCATCGACGCGCACGCGAACAGCAGCGTCAGCATCGCGATCATCCAGAAACTGCCCGCCGTCCCGTATTGCAGGAACGACTGGACCCGGTACCGCAGGGGCGATTCCTCCGACAACGTCCCCGGCAGCGCCGCCAGACCGATGATCAGCGCCACGATGAACACCAGGGAGACCTTCATCCGAACCGCCTCGATCAGCATGTTCCTCGCCACCGCCACCACCGGACCGGTCCCCGACAGCGCCATCCGGGCCGCCTCCAAGAGCGCGATGAACGCCCCCGTCAACGCCACCACCCCCGTCGCCAGTCGGGCCGTATCCCGCATCCCCATCAGGTGCAGCGGGACCACCACCGCCCCCACCACCACCGCCAGGCCCAGGTACGTCATCCCCAGGCCAAGCCAGATCACCACCAGACACATCCCCGCCACCACCGCCACGCCCAGGGAGACGCTCGTCGGATCCGAACGGACGGCGAGCATCTCCCCCACCGCCCTCCGAGTCGCCTCGAACGCGTTGCGTTGCGATTCTTCCCACGCCTTGAGCCGGGCGATCTCCTGCGCTTGCTCGGGGGTTGTCGCCTCGGGCAGGGACAGGCCGGACGCTTCCCGGGGCGGCGTCGGTGACTCGGGCGAATCCGGAGGCGCGTTCATGGCCACCAGGTACCCGACCATGACCGCCAGCGCCGCGACCACCACCACGCACGAGGCGATGATCTTGAACAGCCGCGTGCGCTGAAGCCGGTTGATCGAATCAAAGGTGGCGCGAATCCTCACCGCGGACGCTCCGATTCATCGCCCGCGGCGGCTTCGCCATCCGGACGCGCCAGGAGCGAATCGATCAGCGAGCGATCGACCGCGGAGTCGGGGGGCGGGGCCGGCGCCACCGCGGAGGGTTCGGTCACCACACGCTCGGACACACTCCTGGGGGCGGGATCGCCCTCCCCTCGGACCAGAGAATCGATGACCGACGACCCGACCCCAGGCTGATAAGCCGCCTCGGTTCGCGGAACGGAGCCGTCCGCCGCATCGGTGTCCGCCGATGGCCCCGCCCCCGAAGTGGCCGGAGACAAGGCCGACAGGCTCGCCACGATCGCCGCGTTGGCGGATGCCGCCGCGACCGGATCACCGGGAGCGTCCTGCGCCCCGGCCAGCAGACGGTCGATCAACTCGCGGCCGGAATCCGGCTCGCCGCGAAGGAACGACGCGGTCTGGCCCCCGTGCGTCGCCCCGGACGTGGCGACCTGCTCGGCTCGGGCCTGCTCAACGATCCGCAGAAACAGCGCTTCAAGCGTCTGGCGAGGCCGGGTCACCCGCAGCACCGAATTGCCGCCCGAGGAGCGTCGCCGGATGACTTCGTCAATCTCCGCCACGGTCTGGTCGTCGAGCGTGTCGGTCTCGATGGTCGTGCGGTTCTGGCTCTCCAGCAGCGATTCGCACGTCCCCTCGGCCCTCTTCATGCCGCCGTACAGGACGACCATCCGGTCGACGCAGTCCTCAACGTCGGCGAGCAGGTGACTCGACAGAAGAACCGTCTTTCCGCGTCGTCCCAGTTCGATGATCAGGTCCTTGACCTGGCGCGTGCCGATCGGATCCAGCCCCGTCGTCGGCTCATCCAGAATCAGGAAGTCCGGATCGTTGATGAGAGCCTGGGCGATCCCGATCCGCCGCTGCATGCCCTTGGAATACTCCCGGACCTGGCGGAACTGCGCGCTGGTCAGCCCGATCATGTCGAGGAGTTCATCGATCCGCTTCTCGCGCGTCCGGCGCTCGAGCCCGAAGAGTTTTCCGTAGTACTCGAGCGTCTCCCGGGCGTCGAGGAACGGGTACAGGTACGACTCCTCGGGGAGGTACCCGATCCGCTTCTTCACCGCGACGTCCGTGGGGGACTTGCCGAAGACCGCCACCCGCCCCGACGTCGCCGACAGCAGGCCCAGGATGATCTTGATGGTGGTGCTCTTGCCCGACCCGTTGGGACCCAGAAGCCCGAATACCTCGCGCGGACGGATCTCGAAGGAAAGCCCGTCAACCGCCCTCGCCCGGCCACGAAGCCAGAAGTCCTTGAATACCTTGGTCAGGTGCTGGACCACCACCACGGGGGATCCGAGAGCCGCCGTCGATGGATGTGCCGCATTCACCACGCGATGGAACCTCTCTGTCGAACGCCCGCAACGACGCCTGACTTCACGTGCCGGGCGTGGACTTCAAGCCTTCGTCGGTCCTGAACCTGGCGTCGCGCTGGCGACGCTCCCGCTCGGTCCGGGAAGTCTCTGCTTCCGCCTCTCGGATCTTGGTCTCGATCCGACGGGCGATCTCCGGATCACGGTTGATCACCATCGTGAGCGTGGTCGTCCCTCGCGGGATCAGCATCGTCTCGACCGTCTCACGCTCGCTGAACGCCCGCAGCGCGTCGGACCATTCCCGATGCACCGTTACCAGCGGGTTCGAGGCGAACTGCTCCATCTTCGCCATGAACGAAGAAAGGTCCGAGCGACGCTCGTTGGCGATCGCGGATCGGTACCGGTTCGCCTCGCTCAAAACCCTCGTCACCTCGCCCGCCACTCGCAGCGAAGACTCTTCCGCGCGGCCTTCCAGGATCACGTCGATCCTCGCCAGCAACGACTCACGCATCGGTTCATCGCCACGCTCGATCGAGGCCTCGTACTCGTCGATCAGCGCGACCAGCGTGGCGGCCGCTCCGCCCGCCGTCTCGCTCATACGGCGCTGCGCGTCCGACACCGCCTTTTCCTGCAACTGCTGCGCCCTTTGTTGCGCCGTCTGCACCATCGCGAACTTGTCCTTCAGAAACAGCGGGGGCATCTTCTCCAGCAGCGACAGACGCTCGATCGTGATCCCCGATCCCGCCCGGTCGAGCGTCGCCTGCGCCACCTCCCTTGCCCGGGATGCCAGCGAACCGACGTCGTCGTTCGACTGCTTCAAAAGGTCGTCCACCCGGACCTGGGAAGCCGCCTGCACCACCCCGCGCTGCACCGCCGAGCGAACCAGTCGCTCCTCGATCTCCGGCCGGAGGTTCTCGCTGAACAGGCCGGGGTTGGTTCGGCCGTACCGCACACGCCACTGCATATGCACCAGGCCGCCGTCGGCGGTGATCGCCGAGCCGTCGTTCTCGGGCTTGAGGCTCTCACGCCCGTACAACTGCGTGATCGGCTTGGCCTTGTCCTCGGACGAGAGGAACGGCCAGAACTCCGTCGAAAGATCGACCTGCTCCACGCCCGTGCGCACGCGGATCAGTTCACCAAGCGGGAACGGGGCGCTGAACCGGAACCCCGGCTGCAGCAGTTCGGGGTCACGCTTGCCGAACAGCAGGCGGATCCCCTGCTCACCCTCGTTCACGCCCTGGAACCCGCTCACAAGGAACAGGCCGCCCAGAACCACCATCGCCAGTTGCACCAGGCGGTACGTGATCCGCAGCGCCTCGTGCAGCGACTGGTTCGCCGGGTCCATCGCGTCCGACGGATCCGTCGAGTCCGCCGTCGCGCGCAGCGACACCGACACCCCGCGACGGGCCAGGTCGGCCGGATCGGAAGTCGATCGCCCGGAAGGGCCCATCGGGCCGGCGCTGCTCATCGGGATCCCTCCGATGAGGAAACCGGGCGACCACCCGGCCCCGACGCTTGGCCGTCATCTTCTCCACGCGAGGCGGGGGTTGGGGGGGCCTGGGCCCCGCCGAGCCATTCCGTGGGAAACTTCGAGTCGGGGATCTGCCCGGCACGAAGCCCGTTCATCGCGTCGGGGTTGACAAACGACATGCCCGGCATTGAAGACGGCAGCACCAGCGTGGTCTTGCGGGCCAGAACCTCTCGCATGAACTCCATGTTCTTCAGGAACACCGCCAATTCCGGGTTGGAGTTCATCACCTGGAGGTACTGCGCCGCCTCCTTGTCGCCCGCCGATCGGATCTCCTGCGCCCGACGCTCCGCAAAGGCACGGATGCGCTGCGCGTCGGACTCGGCCTGGGCACGGATCGCCGCCGCCTCGGCCTCGGCCCTGGCTTCGATGTCCTTCGCCAGGCGGTCGCGGTTGGCGCCCATCGCGTCGAAGACCGCTTTCGAAGTCTCTTCCGGCAGGCGGATCCGGTTGATCCCCACGTCCAGCACGCGCACCCCCAGGTCGGCGATCCCCTGCCCGCCGGGGCTGGCCGCCACGACCTGCTCGAGGATCCGCCGCTCGAGTTCGGGCAACAGCGTCCCATCCGCCCGAGACGAGAAGAGTTGGTCCATCCGGTACTGGCTGACCGCGCCGAGAGAACTTCGCAGCAGCCCTCGCAGCGATTCCTCGGCGAGGCGGTAATGCTCGTCCGCACGCTCCCCCGCCCCCGAGAATCGCTTGAAAAACCGCAGCGGATCCTCGACCCGCCACGTGCAGAAGGCCTCGACGATGATCTGGCGGCTGTCGGCCGTCTGCTGCGTCTCGCTCACGGTCTGCAGGAAACGCTGCCGCGAGTCGTACTTGGTCACCGACTGCACCGGGTAGGGCCACTTGAAGTTCAGGCCGGGGTCTTTCTTCACGTCCGACTCGGTCGCTCCGCCGAACGTCGTCACGACCGCCGTCTCGGTGTACTTGACCGTGAACGTCGCCGTGTAGGCGATCAACGCGAGAAGCACCAGTGCGGTGAGAATCAGAACCACCATTCGATTCACGGGCAGTCTCCTGTCGGCGGGTCCTCATGCCCTCAAGGGCATCAGGCCCCGGCGCCTGGCGGGATTCGCCGCGGCGCCGCGTGGCCGTGTCAATAGTCCCTCGGTGAGTCGCCCCTGGGCATGAACGTGCTCACCCCGGTGTCGACGTCCTGGAGTTCGGCCTGCAGCCGCAGGTCCGACACGGCATCACTGACGATGAACACCCGCGATCCGGCCATCGCGGCCCGCAGCGCGTCGAAGTACTCACCGGCCCGGAACACGGCCGGGGATGCTTCGAACGCCACGATCTGGCCCAGGTACCTCGAGGCCCGGCCGCGCTCGCCCATGTGACGGGTCCACCGTTCGGCCTTGGCCCTGGCCACCAACTCCGAGGCGCTCCCCCCCGCACGCTCCAGGAGCGACTGGATCTTCAGTTCCTGTTCCGTGATCGCCCCCGCCGCGGCCTTCTCCAACTGCATCCGCTCGAGGGTGACGATCTCCTCGGATAGGCGTCTGGCCAGGTCGGTGCTCCCGACAACCTTGGTCAGGATCTCGACTTCTTCCTTCCGGGCCGATTCGATCTTTGCCTCCATCTTCCTGTCGGCCTGGACGACCTTCTCGAAACTCTGAGAGACCGCCTTGTTCGGGTGGGCGTTGGTGATCCCCACGAAGAGCACTTCGATCCCCGCCCCGCGCCCAACCCCGTCAGGCCCGGGGTTCAATCGCTCAAACGCCGACCGAAGAGAACGCGCCAACTCCTCGTTGAGCGAAGCGCGGTCGCCACCGACCACCTCATCGACCGTCCGGTGCGACAGGAATCGCATGATCTCCCGCCGGGCCACCGCCTCCAGGAGGCCGTCACGCATCTCCGGCGGCGCGAAAGAATCAAACTGCCGGACGTCACGCACCGCGTAATACATGGGGATCTCGACCGACACCAGCGCCACGCCGCTCTCACCCCGCCGGGTGGCGGGCTCGACCATGCGCAAGGATTCCAGCCGAGACGGCTGCACCACCTGGTAGACCTCTTCTCCGACGTGGTCGTTGGTCCACAGGATCGCCGTCATCGTGTTGGCCGGGGGCGGCGAACCAAGGTCGAGCACCCGGACGCCCGTGGTCGTGTACCCCAGCACCTCGCGCGGACGATCCGGCAACTTCCTCGAGTAATCCGGGATCTCGACACGCTCCATCGGCCACGGCAGTTTCACGTTCAGGCCAGGCTCGATCACGCGGGAGAATGAACCCCACCGGAGCACCATCCCCTGCTGGTGCGGCTGGATGACCGTGAACGACGACAGGCCCCACACCACCAGGACCGCCACCGCCGCCAGCGCCCCGATCCGACGAGAGATCAACTGGTAGAACCAACTCGACGAGACATCGAATCCCAACTGGTAATTAATCGCCTCGCTCACCGACTTGGCGATCCGATCCGGGGCCGCGACAAAGGAAAGCACCCGGGAATCAAACGCCGGGCGAGGGTTCTCGCCCGCCTTGCGCGGCCGGTACAGATCGAGCACGAAATTCAGGAACACCTCCGCGCCCAGCAGCACCATCAGCAGCGCCAGGGCGATCGGGAGGTGACGCCGCACCGCGTCCGTGCCGGCGTAGTCGACAAAGTGCCCGACGGTGATCGCCAGGCCGATCAGCGACGACGCCACCGCGTACGCCGCGCCGCCACGAAGGTTCGCCCAGGCCGGGTGCTTCGCCATCCCCGACACGAAACGCGCGAAGATAAAACCCGTCACCGCCATTCCAAGCCCCACCGCGATCGCCCAACCATCCGGATCGCTCAGCGAAGCCGGTATCTGTCCCTCCTGAGCCTTGATCTGGCTGCCGATCACCCGGATGCGCAGGATCCCCGCCAGCAAGAGCCCCCCGCCCACCAGCAGGCTCACCGCGGGGATGAAATACCGATACAGCGACGCCAGCCGCCGCGACGCCACGCGAAACTCGTCACCCGACGAATCGAACACCGATCCGCTCGCCCCGGATGTCTGAGCCAGCGCCTCGGCCTCCAGCGCCTCGATCCGCTCCCGGCGGTGCTGGTCGAACACGATCGACAACCCGAGCCACACCGGCACCCCGAACCCGACGATGAGCGCCCCCGACAGCGTGACCGTGTCGCGGTGCAGAACCCCGTAAATCAGCAGGATCAGCGCCTGGGCCGTCTGGATCACCAGCCCGAGCACCGAGACACTGGTCGCCTTCCGATACGTGAGATAGTCGGCCTTCATCCGCTGACCCGCCCGTGGCGGCTCCACTTCGACATACCCGACCAACCGACTTGCTCTTCCACGGGACCATGGCGGTCCTTGAAACGCCGGAAGACTCCCACGCTCGATCCCACCCTAAACCTCAGGCCCCGAACCTCAGGCCCCGCGAGCCCGACACCCGCTCCATACGCGACGCCGCAGTCCGCGACCAACAATACCAGCCAAGCGTGGATGCGGCACCGCATCGACCGCCCGATCGGCCTCCATTCTCCCACTTCTCTGCCCGCCTGTCCACCGGACCGGAGAACCCGGCCCTGTCTGAGGCGTCAGTCTTGCGCCTCCATCTCCCCGTGTCAAACCCGTCACCCGCGGACACCCAAGCAAGAGAGTGCCTCGCGAGACTCAACCGACGACCTCGCCGTCAACTCCCACCCGCCCTCGACTGTCCCGGCTTGCCCGCATGCGGAATGACTCAACAACGGGGCAAGGCACCGGGTTCGCCGGTGCCTTGCGTCAGAATGGGGAGATGGCTGTTCGTCCCGCGTGCTACGATCCGCGGCGGGATGGGTTCGCCCGGGATCGAAAAAAATTTACGACCACAAGCCGCTCTCGCTCGTGCCGGAGTCCTTCCCCCACATCTCGCGCCCGCGGGGTTGTCCCGACGACCGACGACGCGAACACTCCTGTCCGGGCGGCCGCTCGCTCCGTACACCGGCCGGGCTCGCTCCGATCCCGAGTCCATTCGCCAGTCATGCCCCAGCAAATCCTCTCCATCGCCCGCAACGCGTTTGTCGAAAGCCTCCGGCAACCGATCTTCCTTCTCCTGGTGCTCCTGTCGGGCGTCCTTCAGGTCTTCAACACCTGGAACACCGGGTACTCCATGAGTTACTCGGAAACCGGTGAGGTCTCGGGCGACAACAAACTCCTGCTCGACATCGGCATGTCGACGGTCTTCGTCGCCGCGACGATCCTGGCCGCCTTCATCGCCACCAGCGTCTTGTCTCGCGAGATCGAGAACAAGACCGTCCTGACCGTCGTTTCCAAGCCCGTCGCCAGGCCGCTGCTCATCATCGGGAAGTACCTCGGGGTCGCCGCCGCCATCGTCGTCGCCACCATCACCATGCTCATCTACCTCCTGTTTGCCATCAGGCACGAGGTGATGAGCACCGCCGCCGACGACCTCGACGGTCCGGTCCTGCTCTTCAGCCTGACCGCCACGTTCGCCGCCCTGGCCCTGGCCGCCTGGACCAATTACTTCTACGGGTGGAACTTCCCGCAGACCGCCGTCTCGCTCCTGCTTCCTTTCTGCGCCGTCGCCTACTTTCTCACGCTCTGCGTCGGGAAGCAGTGGAACCTCCAATCTCCCGCCACCGATTTCAAGCCCCAGATCACCATCGCCTGCTTCTGCCTGACCATGGCCATCCTCGTGCTCACCAGCATCGCCACCGCCGCGTCCTCGCGCCTGGGCCAGGTTGCCACGATCGGCGTATGCCTCACCGTCTTTGTGCTCTCCCTGCTGACGAACCACCTGATCGGTCGCCACGTCTACCACAACGCCTTCATCGGCATCGTCCGGCAAGCCAACTCCCTCGACATCACCCGTTCAGAACTCGCCCGGCCAGGTGATGCCTTCGTCGTCGAACTCCAGCAGGACCCCACCTCCTCCGTACGGCCGGGCACGTCCATCTACTACGGGCCAAGCCCGAATGGTTCGGCGCTGATGGTCGCTCGCCACGAGCCGTTCTCCGGCGACCCCGCCGACGGCGGCCGATTCGTCGATCCTTCCACCCCGTTCGCCCTGGTCGCCACGCAGGTCAAGGGACGGATGATCACCGTCCGCGTCGCCGGCTCGGGAGCCGCCCACTCGGTCGTTCGCCCGCCGCGAGAGGGCGACTACGTCTTTACCTCCCCCACCCGGGTCGCCTGGGCCGCCTTGCTCCCCTGGGCGGGACTCCCAAACCTCCAGCACTTCTGGCTCATCGATGCCGTCTCCCAGAACCACGCGATCCCGTTCTTCCACGCCTTTATGATCGCCGCTTACGCCCTCTGCCATATCACCGTTTTCCTGTCGCTCGGTGTCATCGCTTTCCAGACCCGAGACGTCGGATAAGGGGTTTTCCCTACGGCCGGCGGCGGGGCTTCCCTGGCCTTTCAACCGCGAATCACCCCCCGGCCCCGAAAGTGGCCCCGATCACGCATCCCGGTTAGAATTACCACGTTCCTCATCCTTTGCCTCACGGAGATGAGCCCGGAAGCGGATGAGAGCGAGAAACGAGATTTGCTTCTCGCGGATCGGATTTTCAATGGCGGCGAGTCAGCCGCAAGGGTCGCTGATCGATCGCCAGCCCGTGACCACACCGATCTCCCGGACCACACCCCGCGGGGGTGCTTTGTCGCATCCCGAATCGGAAGGATTGCCATGAAATTTTCTTCGCTCGACAAGCCGCAGAAGATCAAGATTATTGTCGCCGGCGCCGGCCTCCTGGTTGGCGCGGGGCTGATCGTAAACGCCGCGACCGACGGCGCGATCAAGGAAACCATCGCCCCCACCGAGAAGCCCGCTCCCCCGCCGATCGAAACCAAGCAGGCGGAAGAGTACAAAAGGCAGATGCGCCAGATCGAGCAGACCGAGCAGGCGGGAACCTCTTATTCCGCCGGCGGCTGATGGATCGCCGATCCGCGACGGGACCGCCGGCACGGGCGGCGCTTGGCACTCCGGTGGCCCACGCCGCCCCGGAGTACGCCGCGATCTTGGTTGGACGCCCCGGGTGGGACGCCCGCCATCGTGACTGACCAGTGGATGATGCGACCCGCTCTGGGACCGCATCCCGTGAACGCGTTGAGTGTTCCGGTTCGGATTGTCCCGGTGAGGATGGAATTCGCCAGGGCCGCTTGCGGCACTCTCGCTCTCTTCGTTTGCGTGAGATCGTCAGTCCGCGGCCGCGCGTGAAATCCCCCGCTCATGTCGAGCGGGAGGTCGGCGAACTTACGGTTCAAAGGTGAGGGAACATCCGGCGGCCCGGCGGGCCGAAAGCGTCCCGGCGTGCCGACGCGCCAAGCCACCAAAGAGCCAGACATCAGCGGCGGCGGTCGCCCTTCTCGCGAGCGGGTCGCAGCCCGAAGTCAAACGACTGCTCGCTGGGCCTGGACCACTTGCTGCCGCCCTTGTCGGATCCCTTCTCGGAAGATTTCTCCGTGGACTTGCCCTCGGCGGTCCTGTCCTTGGGAGCCTTCTTTTCCTTCTTCTCGGCCTTCCGGGCAACCTCGGGCTTCGATTCGCCGGCCGCGAGTTCGCCCGGGGAATCGGATTTCCGGTCGGGCTTCCTGTCCGCGGACCTGGCCTTGCCCTCGGGGCGAGCCTCTCCGATCGCTTCAACCTTCTCCCCGACCGCCGGCTCCACGGCCGCCGCGACGGCATCGTCATGGCTGTCCCCGCCTCGCGAGAACTCGAGTTTCCGATCCGCCACCACCCACAACTTGATCGTCGCGTCAAGATCGCTGTCGAGTTTGATGTGGATGTCGTACGTGTCGACTCGCTTGATGACCTGGCTGAGCCTCACGTCCCGCGGCTTGACCGCGTGCCCAATCGCGACCAGAGCGTCGGCGATTTCGTGCTGCGTCACCGCGGCGTACAGGATCCCCTGGTCGTTGCACGAGCGAGTCAGGTGGACTTCCACACCGACCAGTTTTTCGCTCAGCGCCTCGCGGAGTTTGCGCTGCTCGGCAAGCATCCGCTCCGCCTCGGCCCGCTTGACCGCCAGAGCCTTGATTCGATCCTCGCTCGGCTCGGTCGCCAGGTTCCGCGGCAGCAGGTAGTTCCTCGCATACCCCGTGCGCACGTTGACCACGTCCCCGACGATCCCCAGGGCCTCGACGTTCTCGGTCAACAGGAGTTTCAGGTTCCGTGCCATATCGACGCTGTCCTTTCCGCCCGGAGGCGTTCACCTCGGGCAAGAGAGTTAGGAGCCGCACGCCGCCAGAAAGCCAAGTGGCATACGCGGGAAACGGCCCCAACTGGTTTTGTGCCCGCGCCGCGACCGGCGCGGCGGGTCCGAAGGATAGACCGGCGCCACGCCGCGGTCGACCCTCGGCAAGCCCGCCCCCACGCCGCGGATCCGCTCAGCAACCGGCCTCGAAGGCCGTTATGAACATCGAGAAATCATCGGTATCGACAAAGCCGGACCGGTCGAAATCGGCCCGCAGGTCCCCGGCCATGTACAGTTCGAAGAACACCGTGAAATCCAGCGCGTCCGCGAAGCCAGACCCGTCCACGTCAACCGGGCAGCACACCCGCGACTCCTCCAGCGAGGCCCCGGGAAGGAGCACGCCGTGATTGGCGTTGCCGCTGGAGTCTCTCACGGGGTTGCTCGTGTCGTTGAACACATAGGCCGCCGCCGACCCCAGGGTCGTCGCCGCATGTCCCGAAGCAAAACTCGCCGCCACCTGCGCGGCCGTCCGCGCCTTGTTCCAGATCACCACGTCGTCGATGCGGCCGTTGAACGGCTCGGCCACCGGCACCCCGTTCTGCGTCACCCGCCCGATCGACAGCGGCCAGTCCGTCGGGGCGATCGTCCGGCCCTTGATCGGCGTCCCGTCCGACAACTTCGTGGTCGATGACTTCAGGACCCCGTCCACGTACAACTTCAGTTCGCCGATATCCGTCGTCTCTACCGTCATCGCCACGTGCGTCCAGCGCTCCGGCTGCCCCGTCCCGGTGACCACGAACGCGTACTTGCACCCCGCCGACGACGAGAACGTCACCTGCGCGATGCAGAACGGCACCGGGAAGATCGCCTGCCCGTCGTACTCGATCAGCCACGAGTGGTTCGTACACCAGTCCCTGGCTCCCTTGGCGATCAGGACCGGGTTCGTGTTGTTCTTCGAAGGATTGAACCACATCTCGACCGTCAGCGCGGTGGTCGGCCGCAGCGTCGCGCTGTCGGGCACCACCGCGACGCCACCCTCCACCGCCAACTCAAACCCCTCCGCGGGGCGGCACACCGGATCGATCCGCACCGGGACTTCCTCGGTGACCACCGTTGCGCAAGGGCCGGTCGCCCGCACGCTGTAGTACCCGGTATCCTCGTACGAGGCGTTCATGATCCGAAGCAGGCGAGTCGAGGAACCGCTGATCCGCTCGGTATCCCCAATCGCCACCCCGTCACGATACCACCGATACCCGGTGACGTAACCCGTCGTCACCACCGACAGCGTCACGCTATTGCCCGCCACCGCGGTCACGGGCTGGGGCTGGGTGAGGATCGTCGCGCACCCCCCGCGATCGCCCGCCACGATCGGCTTTCCCGGCGTCAGTTCGAGGCCGCACTCGAGCACGCGGAAACTCTCGTGCGAACCCGTCTGGTTCTCCACCAGGATCCAGCCATACCGCGGGCCGTCGGCACCTTCGACCCGGACCGCGAGATACTTCGCGCCCGGCTGCTTCCAATCGCCGTGCGTGTACGTGACCACGCCGTCGCACAGGAAATCCATGCCGTAGAGAAGGCACCCCGTCGGCTTGTACATGAACGCCGGGCCTACCACGTCGCCCGCGACAAGCCCACGCACGTAGTTGTTGGAGTACGTCGCGATGAACGCCATGTCCACCGCCGTCCCGAAGTACACCGACGCGTACTCCTGGACGGGCATGATCTCGCACTCGGCGTAGTACCGCGCGAAGACCTCCGCGATCCCGTCCAGGTCCATGTCGATCGAGACCTTGGTGAAATCCTTCGTGACCACCAGGCCGCCAAGATCCTGAAACATCACCTGGCCACCGGCCGCGCCGCTGACCAAGGCCGCGCACGCCGCGACAACTGTCCGAACATATCGCATGCTCTTTGTTTTCCCTTGACCGTCGAAACAGGGGCCGCGCCTGCTCCGCCACGAGCGAAGCCTCACCCTCCCCGACGCGGGAAGCGGGATTCTAATCGAAATGCCTACGAAGGAATATAGAGTGAGAGGATATTTTCGGACCGGATCAATAAGCGACCAACGAGTCCTATTCGCCCTCCCGCCCGGGGAAGCCCCTCACTCAGAACGGGATGTCATCCTCCCCGATCGGTGAGCCGCCATCCGTTCCAGGGCCGACCGGCGCCGATGGTGGGCGAGCGCCGCCCCCGCCGCTCCCTCGGGAGTACGGCCGGCTGGAGCCCCCTTCGCCCTCTCCACCACCCCCACCACCCCCGCGACCCTGGCCGGAATCGACAAACTGGAAGTTCTCCACCACCACACGCAGTTTGGAGAACTTCTGGCCCTCTTTTTCCCACTGGTCCAGTTTCAAACGCCCCTCGATGAACACCGGGCGCCCCTTCGACAGATACTGGCACATCAACTCGGCCGTCTTCCCCCACGCCTCGCAGTCCACGAACGTCGTCTCCTCCCGCTGCTCACCATCGGGGGAACGCCACCGACGGTTCACCGCCAGGCCGATGCTCGCCACCGCCTGATTCCCAGATGTGTGCCGCAGTTCAGGATCCCGCGTGAGGTTGCCGAGCAAAATGACCTTGTTGAAATTACCCGCCATGGGCGTGACTCCGGAGTGAGAATGACCCCGCCGACTGGACGCGCGCGCGGCCACGCCGGTCGCGCCACCATAGCACGGGAGTTCGAAAAATTCCTGACGAACACCAACCGACAGGCACGCCCTTCGTGAGGGAGGAAGCCCTCCCCGTGATCCAGGCGGAAACACCGGACGCTACGCCAGCGCCGCCGCCCCGGAGATGATCTCCGTCAGTTCCGTGGTGATCTGCGCCTGGCGAGCACGGTTGTAGATCCGCGTGTACCGCTTGCCGGCCTTGCCCGCGTTGTCCGTGGCCGACTTCATCGCCACCATGCGCGCCACGTGCTCGGACACCACCGCGTCGTTGAACGACTGGAACAGCGTGGCCTTCACCGCCGCCGGGAGCAGGTGATTGAGCAGTTCCCCGGCGTCAGGGCTGAACTCGTAGACCGGGTCATACCCCTTCTCCGGCGAATCCACCTGCCGAGCGGGGGGCTTGAACGGGAGCAACTGCAGCGTCTCGGGCATCTGCCGGGCCGCCGACAGATACTTCATGAACACCACCCGCACCGACTTGATCTGCCCCGCGGAGAAACGGTCGATGTATTCCTGCGCCAGCGCCTCGACTTTTTCGTACGTCACCTTGTCGCCAAACTGCGAGTGCTGCCTGGAGACCGGGATTCTGTTGAACTTCAGGAACCCGGCCCCCTTCTTTCCCACCAGTTCGATCTCGCCGTCACGCAAACCCGGGTTGCCGCGAAGCAGAGCCATCGACGCTCGCAGCACCGACCCGTTGTACGGGCCGCACAACCCACGGTCGCTGGTTATGATCAGCGTCAGGTCCCTGGCTCCCTCGGCCTGCGTCCCATTCACCAGAGGGTGCGAGACGTCGCCGGTACCCGACGACAACTCCCCCACCAGGGAGAACAGCGCCGCGCTGTACGGCTTGCTCGCCATCGCCGCCTGCTGCGAGCGGGCGAACTTGCTCGTGGCGATCATCTGCATCGTCTTGGTGATCCGGCGGATGTTGCCGACCGCCTTGATGCGCTTCTTGATCTCGCGGGTCTTGGCCATAGGGTCGGAACAATAGGCTTTCCCGGGCGTCAAATCCCCGCCCGGAACCCCGTGCCCGTTCGCTCCCACGCCCGCCACACGATGAAAAACGACCGATGACTCTCGCCGGGCCCCCCTCCGCGATTCCATCGCCGGGGCTCGCACGCCACCGGTACCACCACGCTTCCTCCAACCGCCCACCGAACCACCGGGCATACCCTCGCTCGATCTCCCCGACCACCGACCACCAATCCACCCGGATCGCCATGAAAAGCAGCCCACGCCGCCACTTCCCCTTTGCCGCGCTTCTCGTCGTGGCCGTCGCCATCCTCCATCACGGCGCCCACGCGGCCGCCTCTGAACCACCACCGTTCTCACCCACCCACGGCGTCCAGACCGACAACCCCGCCCTGGCCGAGAGACTCGCCCGACTGTGCGAGGATCTCGAACGCAAGCGCCTCGATCAGCACATCCCCTCGATGGCCCTCGCGGTGGTCAAGGACGGCAAGGTGATCCTCATGCGGGGCTTTGGCGTCAGGGACCTCGACGGGGCCGAGCCCGCCGACGAGCACACGATCTACGCGATCGGCTCGCAGACCAAGGCGTTCACCTCCATGCTCATCTCCCTGCTCGATGCCCAGGGCTCGCTCTCCTGGGATGACAAGGTCAAGGACCGCGTGGACGGGTTCAGGTTGTTCGACCCCGTCGCCTCCGAGCAGGCCACCCTGCGCGACGCGTGCTCGCACCGGACCGGGCTGACCCGCACCGACCTGCTCTGGGCCAGCGGCAAGGCCGCCAAGCGCGAGATGCTCGAGCGGCTCGCCGACGCCGAGCCAACCGCCCCGTTCCGCTCCCGATGGCAGTACAACAACACCATGTTCATGGCCGCGGGAATGGCCGCCGAATCCGTCATGGGCATGACCTGGCGCGACCTGATCGCCCAGCGGATCTTCGCGCCGCTTGGCATGGCCGACAGCGGCACGACAATCCACGACGTCACCGGGCATCCACGGGCCGCGCTGGGCTACCGCTGGAACTTGGACACCTCCGACCACACCCGCCTGCCCATGCGCGAAGTCACCTGCGAAGGGGCCGGCGCGATCAACTCGACGGCCGCCGACATGGCCAACTGGCTGATCATGCTCACCTCGCGCGGCGAGTTCGACGGCTCACGGTTCATCGAGCACGATCGCCTTGAACGGATGTGGAAGAAGGAGATCGAGGTCGGGGGGGGGAAGGGCTACGGCCTGGGATGGTTCGTAGGTGAATGGAGCGGCCGCCGGGAGATTGAACACGGCGGAAACATCGACGGCTTCTTCACCGCGTGCGCCCTGCTTCCTGATGAAAGGACGGGCTTTGTCCTTCTGGGAAGCCTCACCTACGCGGCCCTCCAGGCCGAGACCCTCCCGATGGTCTGGCGGGCCATCTTCCCGCCCGACACCTCCGACGAATCACCAGTCCCCACCCAGGAGTTGCGGGAACTCGTCGGGGACTACCGGGCCGGGTTCGTCAACGGCAACTGCTCGGTGAACATCAAGGATGGCAAACTCCACCTCGACGTCCCCGGGCAGATGAACTTTGAACTCAACTGGCCCGACAACGAGTCCAAGTGGGCATTCGCCATGTTGCCCGAGCAGATCAAGATCCGCTTCAACCGACTCGACGACGGACGCGTGGCCTCCGTCACCCTTTTCCAGGGCGGAGCGGAAATCGAGATGCCGCGCCTTGGCTCCGACGGGAATCCGGTTGTCTCCGACGCACCCGCCCCGATGACCCTCGACCAACTGCGGGAACTCACCGGGGCGTACCACTTCGCCCCCGCCGATCACGACTGGAAAGTCGTGATCAGCGACGGGAAACTCGCGGTCGACGTCCCCCGGCAGCGTGTCTTCCCCCTGCGCTGGCCCGACGACGACGGTATATGGAAGTTGGCGGATTTCCCCGCCGCCTGCCGTTTCAACCGCGACGAAAGCGGCAAGGCCGTCTCCATGACCTGGTTCCAGAGCGGGGCCGAATCCGACCTGCCCCGCGTCGGCGACGCCGAGCCGTCGAATCTGCCCACTCTCC
Source organism: Phycisphaeraceae bacterium (assembly GCA_019636515.1). Taxonomy (GTDB): domain Bacteria; phylum Planctomycetota; class Phycisphaerae; order Phycisphaerales; family UBA1924; genus JAEUJB01. The sequence goes on from JAHBXI010000001.1 coordinate 623,582, forward strand.
AGGAGATCAACTCCCTTCGCAGGGCCTCCGCCGATCCAGAAAAAATCCGTGCCATGGGCGACATCGTGTTCACGGGGACCGTCCGAGCCGTGAACCAGGGCGTGCAAGGGACCTACCACGCCATGGTCAACGCCGACGGGCGCTACCTCCAGGATCTCGACTTCGGGATTTTCGGTTTCATCAGGACGTCGTACGACGGAACCGCCGCCTGGTCACACAACTTCTCGGAGAATGTCACCCAGATCACCGGCGAGCGTCTCGAGGAAATCCGCGCCGAGACCGCTCGTTTCCTCTCCAATGAACTCGAAGATGTCTTTGATCGCATCGAGATCGTTGAGCGCACGGCCTCCGACGACACCCCGGTGATCATCGTTCGCGGCGTCACCGGCACGTCGGCAAGGACCGTGACCATGTTCCTGAACGAGAAAGACGGCCTCCCGGTGCGGGAAGAGACCACCATGCTCGTCCCGGGGCTGGGACGGCTCCCGATCACCACGAACTACTCCCGGTACACCGAAGTCTCCGGGGTTCGATTCCCCGCGACATTCAGAGTCACCAACGAGGCGACGGGCACCTTCGAGATCGTGATCGAGCGGGTCTCCCCCCACGCCCAGGCCGAGCCGGGCGCGTACACGCTCCGAGAACCCGTCGGCACGCCCTGATCGCGTCGGAACGCGCGGAGCACCCCCCGCGTTTTCTTCGATGGACGCGGCACGAAGCCGCCGGGCAAGGGCTGTTCTGGGACGCTTCCCCACGCCGGCCCGCTTCCTATCCGGAACAGGTGTCGCATCCGCGCTCCCGACGCGGGGAGGGGGCTCCATGCCCCCCACCCAACGCCCCCGAGACGCCGATGATCGCTCCGAACGGGGCCGGGCCGCGCGCCCCGACCCTCCCTCGGATTGATCGGACCACAGAGCGGACTCGAGAGGCGGATCCACGTGGACAAATCCAGCGTCATCGGAAGCATCCTGGGCCTGGTCTGCTGCACGCTCGTCGGCTTCATGGCCAGCGGCGGCAACTGGGGGATGTTCTGGTCCGAGAAGGGCGTCATCATGGTCTTCGGAGGATCGATCTCCGTGATCTTCATGGCGATGCCCATGGAGAAAATCAAGTGCATCCCAGGCTACGTCAAGCGGTTCTTCCTTGACAAGGGCGTCAAGCCCACGGCGGTCATCGCCGTGATGAACGAGTTGAGCGAGAAAGCCCGCCGCGACGGCATCCTTGCCCTGGAGGCCGAGGTCGCCCGCATCGAGGACAAGTTCCTGGCCTCGGGCATGAAGATGGCCATCGACGGGGTTGACCCCACGGCGATCGAGACCACCCTTCGCATGGAGGTCATGGCCATGCAGGACCGCCACAAGGCCGGCAAAAAGTTCTTCGACCTCATCAAGTTGTACGCCCCGGGATACGGCCTGGTCGCCACCCTCATCGGGCAGGTCGGCATGTTCGGCGGACTGGCCAGCGCCGACATCGGCCATCTCGGGCACATGCTCGCCGTCGCCGTCGTCGCCACGATGTACGGAACCGTCCTCGCCAACGCGGTGGCCGGGCCCATCGGCGACAAACTCTCCCTCCGATCGTCCGAGGAAATCCTCGGGAGAGAGATGATGCTCCAGGGGATCCTCTCGATCCAGGCCGGGGACAACCCGCGCATCACCCTTGACAAGATGCTCGCGTTCATCCCCGGGCCTGCCCGTGGACGATTCCGCCAGGCGGCCTGACGACCGGAGGTACACCCGCGATGTCGGCGGAAGAACACAAGGAAGACCACGGTTCCTCAAAGCACGGCTCTCACGGCGGGGGGCACGCGGGCCACGGCGCAGGGCACGACGGCGAGCACGAGGGCGCGCCCGAGTGGCTCATTTCCTTCGCCGACATGGTCATGCTCATCATGGGGTTCTTCGTCATCCTCCTGGCCATGAACATGGGTCCCAAGGCCACCGAGGCCGCCGACGGCTCACCGTCCGAAGAGACCAGCGTGACTTCAAAGAGCATGATGCTCGACTTTGCCATCAGCATCCGCGAGGGGTTCAACAACCCCGTCAACATCGACTCGACCGATCCAAAGGAGCAGCCGCTGGTGCGGCGCCTGCGAGAGCGGCAGACCGGACGCACCATCGACGAGGGACCGACCAAGAAGGGGCCGCAGGCCGATTCTCTCAGGCCCACCGAGTATTCCGCCATCGGCGGCACCATCGTCTTCGACGACGGCCAGGCCGTCCTGGGCGCCCTGGCCAGGCAGAAGATCGCCGACATCGCCGCCAGGGTCGGCCAACTCCGCTTCATCGTCGAGGTCCGCGGGCACACCTCACCCGTCGAGACCATGCGAAACGAGGCCCGCGCCCGCCAACTCGCCCACGAGCGAGCCATGGCCGTCGCCCAGGCCCTGGCCGTCCAGGGAGTCCCATGGCGGCAGATGCGCCTGGTCTCCTGCGGTGACAGCGAGAGAGCCGTCGCACGCACCTACGACCGGGAACTCGAACGCCAGAACCAGCGCGTCGAGGTCATCCTCACGCGCGATGTCCTCTCCGCCGATCCCTACACGCTCGAAGTCAACCGCCCGGCCGCCGACGCCGCCCCGCCCACCGGGGACCAGGTGCCGTCCGACCCGGAAGGGTTCGACCACGAGTAGCCGATGCCGGCTCGCCCGTCTCATCACGGTCGCTTCTCCGATCGGCCGGCCCCAAGCCCCGCCCCCTCAGCCCTTCCACGGACGCAGCACCGCGCGAACCGGGCTCGCATCGAAGCCCTCCAGACGCAGCGGGGGCGCGATCAACTCGTACAGCCGATCCGGACCCGCCTCGATCCCGCCGAGCACCAGCCCCTCGAGGATGACCATCCCGTGACGGAGGACCTCTCGGTGCGCCTCAAGGTCCTTTGACGAAAACAGGTCCACGCTCGGCGTATCCACGCCGAGCGTTCGCACCCCGCGCCCCGCAAGGTCCGCGACCAGTTCGACCGAAAGGCCCGCGAAGTCCTCGTTCCATTTCTCGGGATCAGGAAAAGTCCCCGTCCGCAGCAGCACGATCCGCGTCCGCACCCCTTCCAGACCCTCGACGTCACCGACGCCGACCCGCCGCCCCCGCGGCGCCCGGGCATCAAGCACCTGGCAAGGGCCTATGTACCGGTCGAGCGGGATCCGGTCGATCGAGGCCGCCCCTCGTCCGTAGTGATTCGGCCCGTCCGCGTGCGAACCAAGATGAACGGTCGATGTCAGCGTGCTGAGCGTGATGTTCGATCCCGTCTCGATATCCAGAAGCACCCGGCGCGACGGCGGGGTGTCCCCGGGCCAGACTCCGAGCCTCGGCGAAACAACCGGAGACAGATCAACCAGTCGCGCGCTCTCCGTGGGCGGCCCCCCCGGGGGCTCTCCGCCGAGGATCACCCGTGCCTGCTCGCGGATCATCCGTCGCCAGGAGTCTTCGTCGGCGAGCGTCTCGGGTGGTACCCGCTCGGCCACCGCGGAGACCACCGCGTCGAGTTCATCGCCCCGGCGTCGAGCCTCGACGTACGGCACGGTCGAGAAACTCACGAGGTTGTACCTCGGTGTGACCCGGTCTTCGAACATCTCATGGATCGCCTGCTCGATTCGCTTGCGATACCGGAACGACGCGGTCCCGACGCGGTCCCGCATCTCGGTGAAGTTCTCCAGCGCCATGTCCGCGATCGCGTCGGCGTTGGGCTTGCGCTCCGCCTCGTACGCCGCGAGTGCTTCCTCAACGTCCTGGTGCTCCGTAAGCATGCGGGTGAGGCACACCACGTCCTCGAACGACGCGTTCATCCCCTGCCCGAAGAAAGGCACGATCGCGTGCGCCGCATCCCCAAGAACCGCGACCCGCCCGCGCCGCCACGGCGAACACCGCACCGTCACCAGCGACCCCGTCGGGTTGGCGAAAAAATCAGCCACCAGCGTCGGCATCACCCGTGCCGCGTCGGGGTACTGCTCGGCGAAGAACGCCGCCACGCGGGCCAGTTCCTCCGACGACGGCGCCGCCGACGGATCCCCACGCCGCCGGGCACGCCACTCCCCCTCCAGCGCCTCGAACGAGTGCTCCCCCTCCCACGGCCAGAACAGCGTGTTCGTGAACGAGCCATCGGTGTTGGGAAGCGCGATCATCATCGCCCCGCCGCGAGGCCAGATATGAAGCGCGTGCCGCTCGATCGCGGGCGAACCATCCGGCCCGGAAGGGATGCGCAGTTCCTTGTACCCATGCCCCAGGTACGACTGCGAGTACTCGAAGCGATCCGTCTTCTGCATCGCCAGCCGCACCGCCGAGTACGCCCCGTCCGCCCCGACGATCAGGTCCGCGCGCCGTCGCTCTCGCCCACCGGCCGCGTCCCCGAACACGGCGCCCGTCCCTTCAAAGTCCACGTCCAGGCACGGCCGGCGGAAACAGAGCGTCACCGCCGATTCACGAGCCGCCGCCCGGATCAACGCCAGGTTCAACCCACCACGGCTGAACGAATTGATCGCCTCCGCCGGGTTCTTGCTGTACGGCTGGAAGACCGCCCCACCCTCACGCGAATGGATCATCCGCCCCGGCATGGGGATCGCGTGATCGCCCAGGATCTCCCGGTCCAGCCCCACCGACGCAAGCCCCGCGATCCCCCGGGCCGAAACAGCCAGGTTGATCGATCTTCCCCCCCCGCCGCCGACCTCGCGCGGGTCGCCCCGCCGCTCGAAAACCGTGACCCGCCACCCCGCCCGCGCGAGCGACACCGCCAGGAGAGAACCCGCCAGCCCCGCCCCGACAATGATCGCCTCCCGTCCCATGGCCTGAGCGTATCGGCCATGCCCTGTAGAATCACCCCATGTCCGAGACGGCCCGCATCCAGAACCTCGACATCCTCCGCGACGTCAGGGCCGCCCTCCTGGACTTTGCCCACGAGGCCGGCCTGTGCATGACCGCCGTCGGCGCCGATGTCGAACGCGTCGGACAGTGGCTCACCCTCGACCGCCCCCATCACTGGAGGCAGGAGATCCGCCGCCGAGAGGAAGCCATCGAGGCCGCCAAGGCCGAAATCCGACGGAAAGAACTCGCGGCCTTCCCAAACCCCGCGGACACGACCACCGAGCGGGTCGCCCTGCGAAGATGCCGAGAGCGTTTCGAGCGAGCCCAGCACAAGCAGGACCGCGTCCGCACATGGCTCGCCCGGTGGGAAAGGGAATCCACCGACTTCAAGGGCGGCTTCTCCTCCTTGAACCAGGTCGTCCACGCCCAGATCCCCGCCGCCGTCGCCCGCCTCGACCGCATGATCCAATCCCTCGAGGAATACCTCCGAACCGCGCCGCCGACCTCATCCCAAGCCACGCCCGCCGGATCCCAATCCGCATCCCAGGCCGGTTCCATGTCCCGCGGCGAGATGCCCGATGATCCTCCGCCGCCCCCGCTCCGCGCCTGCGTGCCGACCGAATCCGCACGACTCGACATCCCCGATACCCCGCTCCCGCGTCTCGACTGGCGGGCCGGCGAGCCGACCGATTCCGAGCGCGAAGCCCTCGCCCGAATGGACCTGGCGGATTCACCGCCACTCCCAGACCAGTTCGTGACGTTCTCCTGGCGAGCGATTCGCGAGCCCACCGTGTTCCTGATTCGGACCCCCCCCGCCGCGGGCGACCCTCGGGATTCGGGGTGGTACATCGGCACGGCCGAGGACCCCGCCAACTCTTCCGGGACCCGTGCCTGCCGGGTCCGCGAGTTGATCGAGCAGGTCCCCGGGCTCGCGACCCTCCTGACCCTCCGCGAGGGATGCCTGGTCGTTCTGCACCGCGGAGCCATCCGCTCGGTTCTCGATCCCGACGACCACGAGGTCTGGTTGAGCGCCGACGGTCCCACCACCCGATGACACCGAGCCAACCGCATGAGCGTCCAGGTCTCCAAGATCAACCTCATCGACGCCCTCAAGACCCTGCAGCAACGCTGGGACCGCGCCAAGTCCCAGTGGGATGACAAGGCCGCCCACGATTTCCAGAAGCAGGTCATCGACCCGATCGAGCCGGCCGTCCGAAACGCCGTCAAGGGAATCGAGCACGTCGCGGAGGTCATTGCCGCCGTCCGACGCGACTGCACCGACGACTCCGCGTAACCGCCTCGCCCCGCGCCCCGCCGCGAAGTACGATCCCCGCCATGCCACATGCACGACGACACCTCATCACGTTCCTTGGACTGTCCACGCTTGTGCTCGGATCGTTGACCGCCCTTCCCGCCGCCGCGGCGGGGCCTCACGCGCGGGCCGGTGAAGGGCGCCACGGCGTCCCGAGGCCGGTTCCCGCCGACATGCCAACATTCATCCGGCGCTACAGCGAAGACCGCGGCGACATCCTCCGCTTCTACGCCTCCGCGTGGTCCGAAACCCGGCACGACCGTCTGGCCGCCCTGCATCGGGAACGCAAGGAGGCGCTCAAGGCCATCGACTTCAACACCCTCGATCAGCAGGGCCGGATCGACTACCTCCTCATGCGCAACACCCTGCGCAACGCCGACGCCTACAACGACCTCGACCGGCGCCGCCTCGCCGAGATGGACCCGCTTGTGCCATTTCGTCCCGTCATCCGTGACCTCGAAGAGCGGCGCTGGCGCATGGAACGCACCGACGCCCGCGCCGCCTCCCTCGACCTGGCGCAAATCCCCGCCCAGGTCAAGGCGATCCGCGATCGCCTCGAGAAAGGCCGTCAAGGCGAAACGCCCGGTGATGCCGCCGCCGACCCGGCCACATCCCCGCTCTCCGTCGGACCCGTCGTCGCCCAGCGTGCCGCCGCCGCCGTCGCGTCCATGCGATCCGCCCTTCGATGGTGGTACGACTACCACGCCCAGTTCGAGCCGGGATTCGCCTGGTGGGTCGAAAAGCCCCACGACCTGGCTCAACAATCGCTCGACGAGTACGCCGCCTTCCTCCGCCGGGAGGTCGCGGGGCTCAAGGGGCAGGACGACGACCCGCTCATCGGTGACCCGATCGGGCGAGAGACCCTTCTCCAGGATCTCCGCAACGAGTGCATCCCCTATTCGCCCGAGGACCTCATCCGCATCGGGGAGCACGAGTTTGCCTGGTGCGAGGACCGCATGAAAGAGGCCGCGGCGGAGATGGGCCTGGCCGACGACTGGCGAGCCGCCCTCGAACGCACCAAGAACAGTTACGTTGATCCCGGTGAACAGACCCACGAATGCACACGCATCGTCCGGGAGCAGATCGAGTTTCTGACCTCTCGCGACCTGCTCACCATTCCCGACCTGACCACCGAGTTGTGGCGGCTGGAGATGATCACCCCGGAACGCCAGAAGTTCTGGCCGTTCCAGTACTACGGGGGGCTGCATATCGGCGTCGGGTACGCCTCCGACCGCCAGTCGGTTGAAGAACGCCTCCAGGCCATGCGAGGCAACAACCGCCACTTTACCCGTATCGTCGTCCCGCACGAACTGATCCCCGGCCACCACCTCCAGGGGCACATGGCCGCCAGGCACCGGCCCTACCGACGCGCCTTCTCCACGCCGTTCTTTCTCGAAGGCTGGTGCCTGTACTGGGAAATGAAACTCTGGGACCTGGGATGGGCCAGGTCACCGGAGGACCGTATCGGCATGCTCTTCTGGCGCATGCACCGCGCCGCCCGCATCATCATCAGCCTGCGGTTCCACCTGGGGCTCATGTCTCCCGCCGAGATGATCGATTTCCTCACCCAACGCGTCGGACACGAGAAGAACAACGCCGTCAGCGAGGTCCGCCGATACATCGGAGGGGACTACTCGCCCCTCTACCAATGCGGCTACCTGCTCGGGGGAATCCAGATCCGCGCCTTGCACCAGGAAGCCGTGGGAGCGGGACCCATGGCCGAACGCCCGTTCAACGACACCATCCTCACGATGGGGACCATCCCCGTCGAGTTCATACGGGCCGCCGTGCTCGACATCCCCCTTTCACCCGACCACGAGGCCTCCTGGATGTTCGCCGGTTCGCTCCAACAAGACCGGCCCGCCGAACGATGAACGGACGTCCCGCAAGACCCACGCCTGGAGCCATGCCCGATGGGCCGTCCTTCGAGAAACGGTTCTCGGCGTCGCTCGACCGGCGTGCCGCCCTGTTCGCCTCGGACGTCACCGACGCGATGCGGCTGTTCAACGGACACGCCGACGGGATCGACGGCGTGTACGTCGACCGCTACGGACCAGGGGCCGTTCTGATACTTCACGATGGGCGCGCCCCCGAGTCGCTCTCCCCCGGCCACGCCGCCGACGACATCCTCCGATTCACGTCCCAGGCCGGCGTGCGTTCCGTCTACATCAAGCCGTTTGCCAGGGACCGCTCCGGCCTGGGAGGGGCACACCCCGAATCGCTCACCGAGCCGACGCCCGCGGCGGGTGAGGCACTCGATCAGGCCGTCCTGATCCGAGAATACGGCCTGCGATTCGAGGTACGCCTCTACGACGGCTATTCGACAGGGCTTTTTCTCGACCAGCGCGAGAACCGCCGGTCCCTGGCCGCTCGCGTGGCGTCGCTCGCCGCCGACGCCAACCGCCGCTCAGAACCTCCGCCCGCCGTGCTCAACACCTTCTCCTACACGGGCGCGTTCTCCGTCGCCTGCGCCGCCGCCGGAGCCGCCACCACCAGCGTTGACATCTCACCACGCTACCTGGAATGGGCGAAACGAAACTTCCGGCACAACGGCATCAACCCCGACGGCCACCGCTTCGCCCGCATGGATACCTTCGAGTTCTTCGCCTACGCCAATCGCAAAGGACTTCGCTACGACCTGATTATCCTTGACCCTCCGAGTTTCTCCGCGGCCAACCGTCGCCGGAAGATCCCGGCGTGGAGTTCTATCGAGCACTACCCGCGTCTGATCGCCCAGGCCGTCGGGCTCCTGTCCCCGGGAGGCCTGGTCTTTGCCTCCACCAACACCCGTTCGCTCACGGTCCCCGGACGGCTGGAACGCCTCATCGAAAAGGGCCTGGGACGGCGGCCACGATCCTGCGAACTTCCGCAAAGGCCCCTGGACTTTGCCGGAGATCCCGACGCCCTGGCGGCGGTCCTTTTCTCGCTCGCATGATTCTCGGGCACCCCTGGAACTCGCCGCACGTCACGCCAACCACCCACCCGTCACGCCACCTGAATCGCCCGCGTGCGGATCCCGTCGATCAGACCTCGTACCTCCTCCGCCATCCGTGTGTTGGGGAATTGCTGGATGATCCGCTCCCCCACGCTTGCCGCGTCACGCCAACGCCGATCCTGCACCGCCAGTTTAAACTGCGCCCCGAGATTCTCCCTCGCCTTGCCGATCACGCCCCGGGCCACTTCCCGGAACGGGGCCGCCTGCGCCTCGGTCAGGTACTGGTCGATCTCCTGAAGCAATCGCATCGCCTCATCTACCCGGTCCTCCTGCGCGGCCACCAGGAACTTGCGTTCGATCTCCTGGACGTACGCGTCCCGGGCGCCTTGCACCCGCTGCGAGAGGCCCGACACCCGCGGGGACTCGGGATACAGCCGCCCGATCCGAGCCGCCTCCGCCGCCGCGTCGTCCCATCGGTGCTGGATGATCAGCCCGTCGAGAAGCGAGATCGCCTCCGCGACTCTGCGTTCCACGGTCTGACGCCTCGCGGCGTCTATCCGAGAGCGGAATTCCTCCGCGTCCGCCCGGTACCCGAACCGCTCGGCCAGTTCCGACACCAGCACCGAAGCCGCGTCCCAGTCCTCCGACGCCAGGTCCTCCTCGATGGCCCGGCGAAGCATCTCACGCTCCTGCTTGCGGAAAATGACTCGGCGAGCGTCGTCCGACAGTGCGGCATGGTCCGTAAAACGCTTCAGGGCGCTCTCAAGGCCCGCGATGCGGTTGCGGCCCGCTTCACGCCACATCGACAGGAGCATCAGCGCGATCGGCAGGGTGACCACGGAGGCCACCACGCCCACAAGACCAAAGGTCACCAAGGCCTGCCTCTGGCCGATGGTCGAAAGCACCGTCACCAGTTGGGTGTTGGACTCGATCGCATCCATCGGCGGGGGCGACCGCAGCCCGATCACGACGGTCGCCGCCGAAACCCCGATCGCGATGCCGTACGCGATCCCGATCCACATCCGCGCCGACCGGATGCCTCCTTCATGCGCCACGATCGACCGTGCCTGGCCGTCATCCATGACCGAACGCCTCCGGTTGCTCACATCGTTCCCGCGACCGACCACGCTCCACCGCGCCCCGGCACGCAACGCCACGAAACGGACCTCGAAACGAGTGTACCTACGATTCTCCGATGAAAGAACACCCGCGCGCCATCTCCACTGACGAATCCGGACATCTCCCGAATAGCCGTGGTGGACCCGGGCGCTCCGAAACCGCGCCTGGCCCGGCGATCCGCGGTTTTTCACTTGGTCCCTGGCAGACGAATTGTTATCTCGTCTCTGATCCGCATACCCGCCGGTGCTGGATCATCGACCCGGGCTTTGGCCCGCGCGGCGTCATTGATTCCATGCAACGCGAGGGGTTGATCCCCGAGGCGATCATCCTGACGCATTCCCATGTTGACCACATCGGAGGCATCCCGGATATCCACGGGCAATTCCCGGGACTACCGATCTGGATCCACCGAGCCGAGGCCCAGTGGCTCGGCAACCCGCTCCTCAACCTCAGCGACGGCGCGGGGATCAGGGTCACCCCCCCGCCTCCCTCTCGCGTACTGAGCGACGGCGAAACCCTGGAACTGGCATCCCAGGTCTGGCGAGTCATCCACACGCCCGGTCATTCGCCCGGCGGAATCACCCTCTACCACCCGCCGTCGGGGACCGCGCTGGTCGGCGACACCCTCTTTGCAGGCTCGATAGGCCGTACCGACCTGCCGGGCGGAGACTTCGAAACCCTGGCCGAATCGATCCGTCGCGGGCTGTACACCCTGCCCGGAACCACCCGCTGCCTCCCAGGACATGGGCCGGAGACGACGATCGACCAGGAGCGGACCACGAACCCGTTCGTCCAGGGGTAGAAGCCCTGGGATCTGGGTTCGGGGGTCTGTTCTGGGGATCCGGGTCGTTTTTTTCTGTTCGTAAGCCCATTTCCAAGCATGACCTGTGGAGATTGTGCGCGATCGGCGCGGATTTTTCTGCCCGTGAGGTTGCACATCCTGATTCCTGTGGCACCTTTGCGATGTCAGAACGAACAACCGACCAGACGGAAACGACTGAACGGTGGATTCGAGCACGACGGGGAAGCCCGGCACGCTCAACAGACTCTTGTCTCTCTCCTCCTGTAACTCGCCAGCGACCGCAACACGCTGCCGAGTTTTAAGGAACCCTGGAACGGGTTTTATCGAACTCTTGTCTCTCTCCTCCTGTAACTCGCCAGCGTCCGCAACCCGCTGCCGAGTTTTCGATCGAAGCCCCGACGGGAATCGATCACCAAGTGTCCTTCTCCTCCTATAGCTCGCCGCGGGCGGAAACACGCGACGAGCTTTCCAGGGCCTGGGAAACCGGCTCCGAACAAACTCTTGTCTCTCTCCTCCTGTAACTCGCCAGCGTCCGCAACCCGCTGCCGAGTTTTTTCTTTGGCCCACCCACTCGCCCGGATCCGGCCAATCCACGATTTTTCGATCCGCCGCTTGACTCGCCGCCGATTTCTCGTGAAGGGATCCGGCGGCGATTTTTTTAAGTTGTTTGTTTTCAAATACTTAAACCAAATATCTCGGCCCGTGCAAAAAAATGCTCTTTCTTGGAACCCTCTCCCCGCGCCCTGCGGATAGACACCTGTAACCGCCCTCGACGACACGCGGACACGCGAAGGTCGGGATTACCAGGGGAAGCCGGGAAACCGGGTTCCTCGACAAGTCTTGTCCCCTCCTCCTATCACTCGACCGCGGGCGGAAACACGCGGTCGAGTGTTTTTTTGCAGCCAATCCCCCTTCCCGACCTTCCCGGAGGAGGAGTCGGACGACCGGGACGGCCAATCTCAGGACGTCCCCGCTGGGGTGCCTCGGAACCCGGGTTCTCTTGAAATCAGGTCGATTCTCCCGATGAGCGTCGTGATGCCCGCTCGGAGGGTCACCCTACGCTCAACCCGTGGAAAACCATTGAATCTCAGGTATCGACGGCGATACCAGCCGGTGTGCTTGACCGCCCTGAAGCGGCCACGTACGCCGTTCGCGCGGGGCTGGGGGGATGGGACTGGGCCGTTCTGGCCGGGTACTTCGCCTTGCTGGTTGGGATGGGGGTTTTCCTGGCCTTCCGCGCCCGCCGCCGTACCAGCACTTCCGGCTATTTCCTGGGCGGGGGGCAGATGCCGGTCTGGGCGGTGGCGATCTCGTTTCTCGCCACGGCACAATCCGCCGCGACGGTCCTGGGTGTCCCGGAAGACGCGTACCGGGGCGACCTGCGGTACCTCTCGACCAACATCGGGGGAATCCTGGCGGCGGTGATCCTGGCGTGGTGGTTTATCCCGGCGTATTACCGGCTTGGCGTGACGACGCCGTATCAACTCCTCGAGCATCGATTCGGCCCGGGCGCCAAACTGGCCACCAGCGCTGCGTACCTGATCGGCCGGGTGCTGGCGAGCGGGGCACGGGTCTTCATCGGGTCCGTGCCGGTGGCGATGGCGATCTTCGGGACCACCAACGGGAGCGTGGATCCCGGGCACGTGGCCGTGGCGGTCGTGATCTTCATGATCTTCGGGGCGTTGTTCACCCTCGCGGGCGGCTTGACAAGCGTGATCTGGACCGACGTGGTGCAGGTCGCGGTCTACGTGGGCGGGGCGCTGCTGGTGATCGTGGTGCTGTGGCGCGGGATCGGCATGGACACTGGAGCCGTTTTGGACGCGGTGCGGCAAGGCGCCCCGGACGGGGGATCCAAACTGCGGATCTTCTCGCTCGGCTTCGGCGGGGAGGATGGGTTCCGCTTCTCCGAGCCGTACACGCTGGTGACGGCCTGCACGGGCTGGACACTCCTGATGCTCGCCGCGTACGGGACCGACCAGGACCTGGTCCAGCGCCTGCTCGCCACACGCGATTCCCGGAGGGGTGGCTGGTCGGTGATCGGCGGGGTGCTGATGGGGATCCCGACGGTGATGGTCTTCGCGGTGATCGGCGTCCTGCTCTGGGTGTACTACCACGCCCCCGGGAGATCTCCACCCGCGTACGTCGAGGGGGACACCGGGGAGGTCTTCCTGAAGTTCACGCTCCGGGAAATGCCCGCGGGGATGGCGGGCCTGGTGATCGCGGGGATCATGGCGGCCGGTCCGGCGGGGATCAACGCCTCGCTCAACTCGATGGCCACGACGTTCGTCAGCGATTTCTACCGTCCCCTCCGGCCGGGAAGGCCCGACGCGCACTACGTCCGGGCGGGCCGGTGGGCAACGGCGGGATGGGCGGCGGCGCTGGGTGTCTTTGCCCTGGTCTGCATCGCGTGGAAGCAGGCCAACAACGAGACGATCCTCCCCTTTGTCCTGGGCGTGATGGGCTTTGCGTACGCGGGAATGCTCGGCGTTTTTCTCACCGCCCTGTTTACACGCCGGGGGACAACGGCCTCGGCGGTGGCGGCGCTGGTCGTGGGGTTTGTCGCGGTCACCGCAATGCAGCCCGCGCTGATCCGCCTGTGGTGGCCGGGAGAACTGCTCGCCCGGCTGCTCCCGGGCATGTCCGCCTCGGACCTGCCCGCGCCGGAACTGGCCGCTCCCTGGAGGCTGGCCATCGGGACCATTCTCTCGACGGCGGTGGCCGCATTTCCTGCCGGGAGATCACGCGCCGTCCCGGCCTCGACTCCCCCGCCAGGCGCGTGATCGATACACTGACCCGATGACCGGGGATTGCGGCAAGATCGCCGTGGATGGCCATCGAGCCACCTCACCAACCACAGTCCCCGACCGGGCCGGCGCCATTCGCGGGCCGGCGCTTTGGATCGCCGTGGGGGTGATTCTCGGAGCCTCGGCGGCGGGCATCGCGTTCAGCGCGGCTCGGGGCAGACCCCTTCCCCCCCTCCTGCCCGCGACCACCGACGCGACGCAAGGACAGGAGATTCCCGCGTCGCCCCTCTCCCGGCCGATGCCGGCGGCGCGGAAGGTCAACATCAATACCGCGTCGGCCTCGGAACTGGAGCAACTCCCGGGGATCGGCCCGACGATGGCTCGACGGATCATCGACCACCGTTCGCGGCATGGACCGTTCCAGACGGTCGGCTCGCTGGACCGGGTGCGGGGCATCGGCCCGCGAACCATCGAACGGCTGCGACCCCTTGTGACCACGTCAAAAGAGTAACCGGCCATGTCACAGCCGCATCCACCGTTACGATCGTCATCTATCATGGCCCAACGCGTGTCCGCTCGTCGGGGACCTGGCCGCGATCGACCAGGTCCCGGGCGTGCGCGCGCGCGTCGAGGCTCATCCCTTGACTTGCTTGCTCCACCACCTTCGCGGCGACGATTCGGTCTCGGGGCTCATCGCCTCGCTGCGCGACGGTCGGCGCACGGTCGTCACGGGTTCCGCCGGCTCGTTGTGCTCCCTGATGGCCGGCGCGGTGGCGGATGCACTTGCCCGGGTTGTCGTGCTGGTCCTGGCCCACATCGACGACGCCGATGAGGCCGTCGATGAACTCGCGTCGCAGGGTGTCCCCGCGGTCCGGTTCCCCGCCCTGGAGGTCCTCCCTGGGGAAACGGGCGTGGCGCTGGACCTGTTCGCCGAACGTCTATCCGTCGAGAGATTGCTCCTGCAGCGCGCTTCGACCAGGGGGGCACTGGTCGTCGCGGCCCCGATCCAGGCCCTGATGCAATCCATCCCGGCGCCCGATCGACTGGATGGCCTGACTCGGGTGGTGTCGAACGGCGACCGGGTAGGCCCGGTGGAGTTGACCCGCTGGCTCGCCGCGGCCGGATACCAACGCCGCGACGCCGTCGAGGAGCCGGGGGACTTTGCGGTCCGGGGAGGGATCCTGGATATCTTCCCGCCGGGGGGAACGGCCGCCGACCCGGTGCGCATCGACTTCTTCGGTGACGTGGTCGAGAAGATCAACGTGGTGGACGTGGAGACGATGGGGTCGGATCGGGCGGTGCGTGAAGTCCAGTTGGTGTGCGCCGACCTGTCGGCGGTTCAATCCGACGACCGCACGGTCAACCTGCTCGACCTGCTGCCAACGGGAAGCGCCGGGATCATCGCCGAAACACTCGAAGTCGTCGAGCAGGGGCGAGGGTATTTCGAGCGGGTGATCGACGGGCGGGGCATCCACGGCCCGCCCGCGGTGCTCAAGCGCCTGGAGGCTCTTGGCTCGCTGGCGGAGATCAACCAGTTCTCGGCGGGCGCGGCGGCGGCGGACACGCGGCTTCAACTCCCGGCGGGTCTGCTGCCGTCGTTCAGCACGGACACGGCGACGGCGATGGCGGAACTTGTAACCCTGGCTCGCGATCACGGCCGGGCGCAGGTGTGGTGCCGCGGCGAAGCCGAAAAAAGCCGCCTTCTGGAGTTGATCGCCCAGCACGCCCCGGCGTCGGAGGGATCGATCTCCGCCGTCGTCGGGTACCTGCACCGCGGGTTTGTGTGGGATCCGCCGGGTTCGCCCGATGGCCGCGTGGCCGTGGTGACCTATCACGAACTGGTCAACCGTTTCACGACACGCCGGCGGGCCGCTCGCATCGCGTCCGCGCGGGCGATGGACACGTTCTTGGACTTCCAGCCCGGGGACTTTGTCGTCCACGCGGATCACGGGATCGCCCGCTACGCCGGGCTGGTGATGCTCAAGCCCCAGGAGGTGACGGCGGAGTTCCAGGGCTCGGCGTACACCCGTCCGCGCGAGGCCGAGGAGTACCTGACGCTGGAGTTCGCGGGACGCACCAAACTCCACGTGCCGGTCAGCCGCATCGACCTGGTGCAAAGGTACGTCGGGGGGTTTTCGGGCCGCCCGCCCCTCTCGACGATCGGGGGACGAAAGTGGAAGAACCAGAAGGAGCGAGCGCTCGAGAGTGTCCGCGACCTGGCGGGAGAACTGCTCCGCGTCCGCGCCGCGCGGGAACACATGCCCGGCATCGCGTACCCCGCCGATACCCCCTGGCAGCGGCGGTTCGAGGAGGAGTTCGCGCACGACGAGACGGAAGACCAGGTGTCGAGTCTGCTCGCCATCAAGCGCGACATGAGCACCGCCCGGCCCATGGACCGGCTCGTCTGCGGGGACGTGGGCTTCGGCAAGACCGAACTGGCGATCCGCGCCGCGTTCAAGGCGTGCGAGTTCGGCAGGCAGGTCGCGGTGCTCGTTCCGACGACCGTGCTGGCCGAGCAGCACGAGCGCACGTTCCGCTCCCGGTTCGCGGGGTACCCCTTCCGGATCGAATCGCTCTCACGCTTCAAGTCGGAACGGGAGCAGAACCGGATCCTCGAAGACGCCAGGGCCGGCCGCGTCGACGTGATCATCGGAACGCACCGGCTCCTGTCCGCGGACGTGGTCTTCGGGGACCTGGGGCTGGTGGTGATCGACGAGGAGCAGCGGTTCGGGGTCGAGCACAAGGAGCGGCTGCTTCGCCTGAGGCTGACCGTGGACGTGCTGACGCTCTCGGCGACTCCGATCCCGCGGACACTCCACATGGCGATGCTCGGGATCCGGGATATCTCAAGCCTCACGACCCCGCCGGCGGATCGGCGGGCCATCGTCACGGAAGTCATCCCGTTCAACGAGCGCCGGGTGTCGCAGGCGATCTCTCGCGAACTTGCCCGCGACGGGCAGGTGTACGTCGTACACAACCGAGTCGGGGACATCGCGTCGTTCGCGGACCGGATCCGGGCGTTATCCCCTCCGGGAGCGCGGGTGGTCCACGGCCACGGCCAGATGCCGGGGCACGAACTCGAGGAGGTGATGCTGAGGTTCTTCCGGCGTGAGGCGGACATCCTCGTCTCGACGACGATCATCGAAAGCGGGCTCGACGTCCCCACCGCCAACACGATCATCATCGACGACGCCGACCGCTTCGGGCTGGCCGAACTGCACCAGTTGCGCGGGCGCGTCGGGCGCTCTCGGCACCGGGCCTACTGCTACCTGCTCCTGCCGACCAACCGGACGGTCAAGGAGGTCGCCCAGAAGCGCCTCCGGGCGATCGAGCAGTTCGCGATGCTCGGCGCGGGGTTCAAGATCGCGATGCGCGACCTGGAGATCCGGGGCGCGGGGAACATCCTGGGCGCCGAGCAGTCGGGGCACATCGCCGCGGTCGGGTACGAGATGTACTGCCGCCTGCTCGAATCGGCGGTGCGAGACCTCCGCCGCGAGAAACGGCCCGAGCCGCCCAGCGCGGTCACCGTCGAGATCGGCGTCTCGGGGTTCATCCCAAAGGCCTATATCCCGTCCGATCAGCGGCGCCTGGAGGCCTACCGCCGCGCGGCGGTGGCCGCGACGGCCGACCAGATTCGAGCGGTGCGCGAGGACCTCACCGAGGCGTACGGCCCCCCTCCCACGCCCGTCGAGAGGCTCCTGGAACTGGCCGAGTTGAGGATCGCGGCGGCGGAACTGGCATGCCGGAGCGTGGTCCTGAAGGACAAGGACGTCATCTTCCGCACCGGCTCGCCCGAATCGGTCGCGGGTCGGCTCCGGGCCGGGACACCCCCAGGCCAGCGGCCATCCACCAGCGCCCCGGAAGGCGCGGGACGCGCCGCACGCAGCGCACGCGCTGGATCGTCCGGCGATGGCTCACTCCCGGGCAGAATCACCGTGCTCCCGCCCAGGTCGGGGGACACGCTCCACGAGGTGTATTTTCGGCCTCCCGAGAACTACCTGGCCGAGCCGGAAACTCTCCTCTCGGTGGTGCGTCGGCGACTGGCGGGTCCGGGCGCTCAAGACGACTCCCGAAATGAAATCGAAGCCAATCACTGGGGCGGCACACCCGAAAACAGAAAATCGGTAGGATCGGCGTCACGCGGCCCGACGGATCACGCTTGATGATCGGCGACGACGCGCCGCCGCGGCTCGTCGTCGCGCCGTGCCGAACGCGCCAGGAGCCGCTGCGTGTCAGGTTCCCAGGGACAACACTCGCCCGCCCAGGCCGTACGGATGGCATGGTCGAGGTTTGACTCCGCAAGGGCCCCCGGAACGGCCCCTGGGAAATCCGCCCGAGGATCCCAAGAGGGCATCGCCGGGCAGGAACCAAGTTTGTCGGCGATCCTCGCGGAGTTCGAGGGGGCGCCGAGGGCGGACCTGATCGACGCGATCATCGCCGACGCCGAGGAACGCTGGTCGCGAGCACGCCCGGCGGGGGTCGAGCATTATCAAGGCGTGTTGAAGGAGCCTCTTGCACGGGACGCGGAAGTGGTTCGCGGCCTGCTCATGTCCGAAGTCTCGGCCCGAGAGGGGGAAGATCCCGTTGAAGTGGGGCGTGACCTGAAAGCCCGTCTACCTCAACTCGCGGATGAAATCGATGCGATCACGGAACTCGCGGCGCTGATGCGGTCGGCACGTGAGCAGGAGGATGACGACCACCTCGCGGCGGGCCGGGTTCTGGGGACGTACCGGCTGGTGGATTGGCTCGGGGCAGGGTCGTTCGGGGAGGTATGGAGCGCGTGGGACACGACCCTGGAGCGCTACGTGGCGCTCAAACTGCTCCGATCACCCGAGACGACCGGATCGGGAGACGGCCAGGTGATGGGCCGAGTGCTCGCCGAGGCGCAGGCCGCGGCCGCCCTGGACCACGAGAACATCGTGAAGGTGCATGCCGCCGGACGAATCGAAGGGACCGCCCGGTGCTACATCGACTGCCAACTCGTCGGTGATCCGGACCCGACTCCAGAGGACCGAAAGCGTGTCCGCGTCGGACGGACACTCTCGGCGCTGATGACCGATGAGTCCGGAACAACCCGCGCGATGGAGCCCCGACGCGCGGCGGAGATCATGGCGGCGGTCGGGCGAGGCGTGGCGGCGGCGCACGCCAGGGGCATCGTCCACCGGGATGTCAAACCGTCCAACATCCTGGTGACCGCGGCCGGGAAACCGATGGTTACGGACTTTGGACTGTCGATCGCCGAGCCGATGGCCTCGGTACTTGAGGGAAGCACCACCGCGACGGTCTCACTCGCCACGACCGACGGACGGGTCACGGGTACACCCGCGTTCATGTCGCCCGAGCAGGCCGCCGGCAAGCCCGCCCTGCCCGCCTCGGATGTGTACGCCCTAGGGGCGACGCTGCGGTATCTGCTCACCGGGAGGCTGCCGGTCGAGGCCTCCGGCCGTTACTCCCACGACCGGCGATGGGATGTCATCGAGCAACTCCGCCGAGGAGAACTACGCCCGCTGGGTGATCGCAGGTCGGGGATCGCCCGCGACCTGTGCGCGATCTGCGACCGCGCCATGGCATGGTCGGCCGGTGACCGGTACGTCTCGGCCGACCAATTCGCCGACGACCTGGAGGCCTGGATCGGCCATCGCCCGGTGCGGGCGCGACCGGCCGGACCGGCCCGATCCGCGGCGCTGTGGGCACGTCGCCACACGGCCGTGACCGTGGTAAGCACGCTCGCGGCCGTCGCCGGAACGGCGGGGGTGTGGCGCTACATCGTGGCGATCGATCGTGAAAGGATCCGGGCGGTCACGGCCGAGCGACAGACCGCCGCGCACCTGGCCGAGGTCCAGAGGGAACGTTCGATCACCCAGAGCGTGAACGCGTTTCTGCAAGGAGTGCTCTCGGCGGCGGATCCCAATCTTCTGGGACATGACGTTAAGATGCTCGACGCGGTGCGATTCAGCGCGGGAGAGATCCGCGCCCGATTCCGCAAGCAGCCGCAGGTCGAGGGCAAGGTGCGGGCGACACTCGGCTCGACGTACCGGATGCTCGGGCTGTTCCCCGACGCCCGATCGGAACTGGAGCGGGCGCTGGCCATCCAGGAGCGGGAACTGGGTCCGGCGCACCGTGACACACTCTGGACGCGCCTGGCGCTGCTGGCGCTGGCGGGGGACGAGGGCGGGTCGGGAAAGTTGCTTCCCCAGTACCGGCGCCTGGCCGACGACGCGGCGGACGCGCTGGGCTCCGGTGACAGTTTGACCCTCGCGGCGAGGATGACGCTCGGGTTGGCGCTTGCGAACGACCACCTCTTCGGGGAGGCCGCGGCGGTGCTCGATGGGGTCGTCTCCGAGGCTTCCGCCGGGTCCGAAATCGATCCGGAAAACCTGCATAAGGCCCGGATCGCGCTGGCGCAGAACCGCTTCTATCTCGGGGAGTCGGCCCGCGCGATCGAAGAACTCGAGGCGTGCATCCGGGATCTCGGGCAGACGCTCGGAGAGGACAACATCGCCCGACTCAACGCGATGACGATCCTGTCGGCGATGTACTTCGGCACGCGTCGCCCGGAGGAGGCCCGTCGATGGGGGGTTGCGGCGTACGAAGGCATGAAACGCACGCTTCCTCCCGGCCACGACCTGCTCTTTACCGCGGCCCGGGAAATCGCGATCCTCGACCTGTCCGAAGGAAACCCCCTCGGCGCGATTGACATCCTCGAACAGGAGATCGAGACGTTCCTGAATCGCCCGGGGCACAACCCCGTCCAGTTGCCGCGATCGTGGGAAGTCCTGGGAAACGCCTACGCCCGCGCGGATCGCCTGGAGGAGGCCGCGACGGCTCTGCTCCGCGCACGGGCCGGGTTCGCCGAGATGCTCGGCGGCGAGGAGAACTCGATTGTCCGCCGGATCAGCGCCTCACTCGCCCGCGTCTACGAGCGACTGGGACGCGACGACCTGCGGGATGAGCACCGGCGCAAGGCCGGGCAGGCGGATCCGGCCACCGGCCAGGAACCCCGGCGATAAAAAAACATGAACGGGCGTCACGCGGACCCTCCGTCCGCACTTGGAAGGGTGTCCTGGCCTCGAAGGGCCACGGATCACGACATTCGCGGACACCTTTCGAGGAGCAGACCATGCAACGCCGTAGAACAAGGAACGAATCGACCCCGAACACAAGCCGGAATCTTCGCCTCATGGCCGTGCTGGCCGGGATGGCCCTCTCGGCCACCTCGGCGATGGCTCAGCCCGCGCCGCCCCAGTGGATCGCCCTGGATTCGACCGCCGCTCCCGGCTCGGCCCCGTTCGCGAGGGTCAACCCGGCGTCCACGGTGAACGAAACAATCTTGGATATCGAGATCCCCGGCTTCTACGTCGAGGAGGTGGTGGACCCCATTCACGGGACGTTCCACTCCCTGAAGATCCCGCTCCCAAACCAGGGGCTTGGCCTGCTCATTCCCGCGGTGCAGAAACTGACGGGATCTCCCGCGGTTCCGGTCATCAACATGATCGTCGCGCTGCCCTCGGACGCGGCGACCTGCACGGTGTCGTCGATGACGCCAACCGCCTCCATGACCTTCGCGGGACTGCGGATCATCCCCACGCAGCCGGACGTGATGGAGGAGCCCGACGTCAGCCCCGCCGACCAACCCCCGTTCACGATCGACCCCGCCGCCTATCTCTCAACGCTCTCCTTCCCCGCGGGGTTTGGGGAGCCGCTGGAGCCGGCCGGCAAGCGTGCCGGCGTGCGCATGCAGGCGATGAGCGTCAAGCCCTTCAAGTACACCCCCGCGACGGGCCAGATGGAGGCCATGAGCCGCTTCAGCGTGGTGATCAGCCACCCGGGCGACCCGCTCCCCCAGACCCGAGAGCACATCCTGCTGGCCCGGCAGACCCGCCAGCACTGCGTGAACTGGGACACCCCGGCCGCCAACTGGTTCGCCGAGTCGGTGACGTACAAGGGGGCGTACCTGTTCATCACGCGCGACGATGTGCTCGATGACCTCAAGCCGCTGATCAACCAGAAGAAAGCCCGCGGCTACATCACCCGCGTCGCCACGCAGGCCGACGTGGACACCAACGCCGACAACCTCATGCAGGCCGATGAGGTCCGGGCGTACATCAAGGACTGGTACGAGAGTTTCCCCAACGAGGCGCTCAAGTACGTGGTGCTCGTCGGCGACGTGAATCGCATCCCCAGCGCGACCGATCCGGATTACGGCTTCCCCAGCGATCTCTACTACGCCTGCTACGAGGATACCGACTCGTACCCGGACATGCGCCTGGGCCGGATCACCTTCAACGCCGGCCAACTCCCCGACATCATCTCCCGGATCAGGGCCTACCAGGAATCCCCCCCCGCCTCCGCGGCGTATTACTCCAGTTCCGCCGCCATTGCCCACGGGGAAGTCGCGGCCAAGTTCGTGGATGTCCTCGACGCGTCGATCAGCATCGCCTTCCCGGTGGACGAACCGATGAATTTCGCGAAGCACTACGGGACCGACGAGGCGACGGGGATGAACTCGGCGCTGTTCGACACGCTCAACGCCGGCCAGCACATCGTCTACTACCGCGGCCACGGCTCGACCCAGACTTTCTTTGAGTGGAGTTTCCTCGGGGCGAATTTCGCCAACTGGTTCCTCAACACCGAGAACAACCCGGTCCATCCGTCCTGGTGCCCGATCGTGATCAGCAGCGCGTGCTCGAACGGGTCGCTCCCCACGGGGGACTGCCTGATCGAGGACTGGTTCCAGCGGCCCGGGAACGGGGCGGTCGCGGCCTATGGGGCGCTGATCGGCAGCCGCCGTGACATGAACCACGGCTTCACCGAGGTGTTCTGGAATCAACTCCGCAACATCGGCAAGTACAACGACATCAGCACGCATATGTACTGGTCGCAGTTGCTCGGGTTCATCAAGAACGTCAAGGATGACATGGTGGATCCCAAGAAGAACCTCTGGACGTACGTCCTGCTGGGTGATCCCGAAACGAAGATCTGGGCAAGGAAGCCGACCAACGCCGCGCCCGACTCGCTCCCCCCGGGCATGACCGGCGGTGCCTCGGGCTTCGGGTTCACGGTCAAGAACGGGCACGGCGACCCGATCCCCGGCGCGGTGGTGTGCGCCTACAAGCCCGGGGAGGTCCAGGAGACCGTGTACGCCGACGCGAACGGGTACGCCTTCTTGAATGTCAACCCCCAGACGTACGGCTTTCTGACCGTGACCACCTACACCTACGACGACTCGACCGCCCCGACCGCGTTCAACATCCAGGTTGGGGCGTGCCCGGCCGACGTTGACGCGTCCGGGTTTGTCGACACCGACGACTTCGACTTCTTCGTCCGGCTCTTCGAGGCCGGCGACGACGCGGCGGACTTTGACGGCACCGGGTTCGTCGATACCGACGACTACGACGCGTTCGTCAGGGCCTTCGAACGGGGCTGCTGACCGGCGCCGGGGCCACACTCCAACACCCCGCGCGATTTGAACCACCCCGGCCTCGTGGCCGGGGTTTTTCGTGCGCCGAGAGCGTCACAAGGCCCCGGCCCCGCCGCCACCGTCGTCCTCGGGCGACGCGGGATCTCCCGAACGCGGCTCGCCGAATATCGCCGAACCGACCCGAACCACGTTCGCCCCCTCCTCGATCGCAACCTCGAAGTCCTGGGACATCCCCATCGAGAGGATGTTGAAATGCCCCCCCCCGATCCCGCCGATCCTCATCTCGTCGAAGATCTCCCGGCAGCGCCGGAAGATCGGCCTGGCCGACTCCGGATCGTCGCTCAGCGGGGCCATGGTCATCAACCCCCGAACCCGGACGTTGGTCATCGTGTCGATCTGCTCGGCCAGCGGCTGTGCCGCGGGCACGGGACAGCCGAACTTGGACTCCTCACCCGAGCAATTGACCTGAAGGAGCACATCCACCGGCTCTTCTCGCCGGTTGGCAAGCAACTGGAGTTCCTCCGCCAGGCGAAGGGAATCCACCGAATGCACCAGGCGGACAAACTCCATGGCCTTTCGGGCCTTGTTGCGCTGCAGGTGGCCGATGAGGTGCCAGCGAAGGGCGGCGCCCGCGAACCCAGCCCCCGCCGTGGACGCCGCGGGAGAGACCGCCTGGCCGGATCGGACCGCGCTCAGAAGCCGCCCACCGGCAAGGTCGGCGCGGACCGCGCTTGGAACCACGCGCAGGCGAGCGAGGTACTCTTCCGCCATCGCGGCGTGCTGGATCAGCGACTGGACGCGGTTTTCCCCAAAGTCCCTGTGCCCGAGGTCGATCAGCGAACGGATCTGGTCCGGGTCGGCAAACTTGGTGACGGCGACAAGGATGATGTCTCCCGCCACGCGGCCCGATTTGGACGCCGCTTGTGAAACCCGGCCGCGAACCGACGCGTACCGATCGGCCAGTGACGCGGCCCAGCCCGAGGCGTCGGTCGGAGGCTCAACACCGGGGTTTACCGGCGGCGCGGGAGAATCGCCACGCGAAGTCGTTTCGGAGCGAACATCGGATGATCGAGAAGGTGAAGGCACGGCATCGCTCCGCGGGCGCCGGCGTCGATCACCGGCAATCACGAGATAGGATACACGCCCGCGTGACCGTTCGTGCGGCTCTCGCGGCGTGTTCTTGGTTTCTTTTCGCCGCCCGGACCCTTTCGCCCGCCCCGGGCGGGTGGTGTCCCGGCCAATGGAGCAAGCCCCGTGAACGCGACCCCGCCAATCCATGCGCCGCGAGCGACGATCGTGGCCGCGGGCGAACACGCCCCGGACTTTGTACTCAAGGACCAGAACCGATCCGACTGGCGGCTTTCCGAGCACGTCGCCCGCGGGGACGTGGTGCTGTGCTTCTTCCCGATGGCGTTCACGGACGTGTGCGCCACGGAGATGAAGTGCGTCACCGACGAGTTCGACTCCTGGTCGCGCCAAGGGGCGACGGTCGTCGGGATCTCGTGCGACAGTTTCGCCGCGCTCAAGGCCTGGTCCGACTCGATCGGACTGAAGCAAACCCTCCTGGCCGACATGCACCGAACGGTCTGCAAGGCCTACGGGGCGTATTGGCCGGATCTCAACATCGCCGGACGTGCCACCGTGGTCATCGGTCGGTCCCCCGACGGCAAGGGCCGCGTCGCCTGGTCGCAGAGGCGCGAAATCAAGCAGGCGATGGACTTCGGTGAGGTGATCGCGAACCTGGGCTGACGACCAACCCGCCCAGGGCGCCACGTCCGCCACGGGCCAAGTCCCCTCGACTCTCAATCCGCCGCCGCGGGCTCGCCCTCGGATGGCTGGCCGATCTTCTTCACAAGGTCGGAAAGCCACCCTTCGAGCATGTCGCGCTCAAACCCATCTCGCGACTGCGCGATCAGGGATTCCAGCACGCCGACGCCGCGCTGGTCGGCCAGGTCGATCATCGCCTTGCCCGCCGCTCGGCGCGTGCGGTCGGGGCACCGGACCACGGCGGCGCGAATCGCCTCGAAGGCCGCGTCGGGATCGTGGCGGCGGAGTTTGACGATCGCGTCAAACGCAAACGGCCGTGTACGGTCGTGCGCGGATTCACCCGCCAAGGCCAGCGCGACAGCCAGTCCCGCGGCGTCGCCCAGGTCTCCGATGGCACGAAGCGCCCCCTGGCGAACGCGGTCACCCGGAGAATCGGTCGCCGCGGCCGAAAGCACAAGCGGGAGGTGTTCGACCGATCGAACAGCCCCCAACCCGCGCAGGCAGGCGGACCGGACCTTTGGACTGGGATCCACGGCGTACAGGCGGGCGAACATCGCGGCCGCTCGCGCCCGCCCGCGGTCTCCCGCATCACCTTGTCGCCTCGAGGCCACGTGGGCCAGGGCATCGACGGCCGACTCCCGGGCCGCGTGGGAGGTCGGGCGGCCGATCACGCAGGTTTCCAGCACCCCCACGCTCGACAGGCGCCGCAACGCCCGGACCGCCTCGAGTTTCACGACGTCGTGCTCGGCCTGGTCGAAGACCACCACCTCGCACAGTCCGGGGGTCTTCTCATCCTTCAGCGCCGCGAGGGATCGGATCGCCTGGATTCGAGACGACAGCGACGACCCCTCCCGGGACTGGCGGTGCAGCCACTCCGCGGGCGCAACGGACGTCACGTTGGCAAGCACCGTCATCCCGGGGTCGATTTCCACCCACGCGGGAGGGGCGGCAAGGTCCATGTTCAGCGATGCGCGCCGCCCGCGAAACAACATCGTTCCCCCTCGGGCCGACCCGTCGGGCATCCTCGCCGCGACCGGCAGGTCGAACTCGAAGGCCGGATTGTCACCGTTGATCGTCTGCGTCTGCTCGGCCGAAATGGCCAGGCGTGACGACGACCCGTCCCATTCGATGGTGGCACGAACCACCGGATGCCCCGGGCGGTCGCACCACTGGGAGAAAAACAGGCCCAGGGACTCTCCCGAGATTTCCTCCATCACGGCCTGGAAGTCGGAGGTTTCGACCTGGTCGAACCGGTGCCGGCGGAGGAACTCGGCGGTGCCGCGGAAGAAAGCCTCCTCGCCCACCCGGCGTCGGAGCATGTGCAGGACGGATGAACCCTTGGCGTAGGGGCTCGCGGACTTGCTGAAGACCTCGCGCGGCCAGCGGAACTTCTTGCTGACCATCCCGGGCGTGTCCGGCGCGGTGCCGGTGTCCTGGGAAAAGACCGAGGCGAATTCCCGGAGGATGTGGGCGTCGTAGGCCGACGGCCCGTCACGGTGACCGAACCACAGCGCCTCCCCGTACGTCGCCCATGCCTCGTTGATCCAGATGTGCTCCCACGAACGACACGTGACGAGATTCCCGAACCACTGGTGCGCCAGTTCGTGCGCGATCAGGCCCTCGGGATCGTGGTCAAGCCGGCCCTCGGCCGACCAGATCGCCGTGTCGACGAACGAGGTCGCCGAGGTGTTTTCCGTGGCCCCGCTGGCGTAGTTGTGGACCATGACCTGGGCGTACCGATGCCAGGGATAGGGCGTGCCGAAGAACCCCTCGAACGCCCGGATCATCTCGGGCGTCCGGCCGAAGTTCGGGCGGATGTCGTCGCGCCGGCCGATCGGGGCGTAGACGGGCATCGCCAGCCGCGGCGTGCCGACGTCCTCCACGTCGAAGCGACCGACCACCAGCGTCACCAGGTACGGGACGTGCGGCTCGTCCTGGAGCCAGTGAAAGCGGCGGTACATCCCCAGGGACGGCGGCTGAGCGCCAGACCCGTCACCGGCGGTCGTGACGGCCCGGTTCTCGACCGAAAGCAGCCGGCCGTTGGAGACCACCTCGAACGACCCGGGGACGGTCGCGATGATCTCGGTCGTCAGGCGGTCGTTGGGGAAATCGTGGCAGGGGAACCAGTAACTGTTGTACTCGGGCTGGCCCTTGCTGTGGACCTGCGCCGGCCGGCCAGGCCAGGAGGGTGACTCGGGGGTCCACACGAATCCAAACGGCGGGTCCGTCACCGTGTACGTGGTCGTGATCGTACACGATTCTCCTTCGGCGATCCGCCGATCAAATCGGACGACCAGCCGCTGGCCGTCGTGGTCGAACGCCACCGGCGCCGACACGCACTCGACCGATCGGATGTCCATGAGTTTGGCGTCGAGCGTCACCTGGTCGATCCCCCCCACCGGCGGCATGAACGTCAGGTCCTGCACGACCTCCATCTTCCTGGTGTTCATGTCCGGGATGAGGATGTTCAGCCGCATGTGCCGGTAATCAACCAGCGGGTGGCGCGGATAACTCAGCGGGTCTTGCCCGGCCCGGGCACCGGGCTCGGCCAGGCACGCGGGCGCGAACAGGCCGCCCAGTGCCGTTGCCATCACCAGCAGCGCCGCCAGTCGGTTCATCAGGTTTCCTGAACGCATCGGTCCGGTCTCCGAGGTGTGATCCGCCGAGGGAGGGGTGCGGGGCGTTGAAGATCAGCCGCGCGCCCAGACATCAATCCGGGTCCACGGGCGCCGGTTCATCATCGTCGAGTTCCTTGACGACGCGGTGCGGAGCCGCGACCGTCATCCGAGGATCGACCGTGATGGTCGCGGGGCGTCCGTGAACCGCAAACCGACCCACCGCCACGAGAGAATCCATGTCAACGTACACGGTCTGGTTCGGGCCATCGTCAAAGCGCAGCACCAGCGGCAGCGAAAAGGCGTACGCCGGGTTGTCGCGATCCACCCGCTGGGTCTGCCCGAGACGCACGGAGAGTTCCCTCGCGCCCGCGTCGTAGGTGTACGCCACGTCGAGCCTGGGAAGGCCCGGACGCAGCGTCCACTGCGTGAAGAACCGATCGAGGCTCTGCCCGGAGACATCCTCGAGGCATCGACGAAAATCGTCCGTCGTCGCGTGCCGGAACCCGAATCGATCGAGGAACAGCCGCGCCCCGCGGAAGAACACCTCGTCGCCGAGCCTCATGCGGAGCATGTGGAGCACGATGGCGCCCTTGCCGTACACGTCGTCGGGTTTTCCCATGACCTGCGCTTCGTGGCGGTACCGGTTGCTCACCAGCGGCGGGTACTCCGGGGCGAAGGAGGAATTGGTGGCCCGCTGTGCCGAGAAATACGAGGCAATCGTGCGCTGATACGCCCTCCGGCGCTCGGCGGGGTTCTCCCCGGCGGCGTGCTCGGCCCACAGGGCTTCGGAAAAACTGGCCCAGCCCTCGTTGAGCCAGAGATGCTCCCAGCCCTTGCAGGTCACCAGGTTTCCGAACCACTGGTGCGCGAGTTCATGGGCGATCAGGTCGTCCTGGCTGCCGTCCTCCCCGACAAGGCTCGCCCGGGTCATGGTCGTCGCGCCCGTGTTCTCCATCCCTCCCCAGGCAAAGTCACGGCAGATAAGTTGGGCGTAGCGGTCCCACGGGTACGGCTCGTCAAAGAGTTGCTCGAAGAAGGCGACCATCTCCGCGGTCCGCCGGTACAGCCGCCTGGCGTCGTCTTCAAAGCCGATCGGAACGTACAGGGGCATCGCCAGGCCCGGCCGGGCCGAGTCCGCGCCGCCCAGTTCGACGATCGAGAACTTCCCGATCACGAGCGTCACCAGGTACGCCGAGTGTGGCTTGTCCTGCAGCCAGTGCCAGCGGACGCGCCCCGGACCTGCCGGATCCCGGGATACCAGCCGGCCGTTGGAGGAAACCTCATACCCATCCTCGACCGTCACGACCAGTTCGGTCGTCAGTTTGTCGTTGGGAAAGTCGTGGCAGACGAACCAGCGGCTGTTGTCCTGCGGCTGGCCCTGGCTGTGGACCTGCGGGAACTGATCGGAAAGGCTCTCCGCCCCGGGTATCGGTGGCGACCACGTCAGCCCCTGCCCCTTGTTCGAGCCGAAATCGACCTCGTACTCGATGACGGTTTCGACCTGCTCGCCGACCGGGACCGGGGCCGGAAGCGTGATGACCAGGTCCGAGCCGAGGTACACAAAAGAAGCGGCACGCCGGCCGACCGTCACGGACCGAATCTCCAGTTGCTTGGCATCCAGCCGCATCCGATCACGGGCTTGTCCCACCGCCTCGGACGTCAGGATCTGCCGGCCGGTCAGAAACGGACGCGAAAGGTCCGGGAAGTCGAGTTCCAGCCTCATGTGCCGGTGGTCAAACCATGTCTCGGGACGCCAGGTCGCAATCCTGGACCCGCTCTGGGGGTCGATCCGGGGATCAAGCGGCAGGTCGCCCGGACCCGGCGGCGGGGATGCCGCATCCGCCGAGGACTCCACGGCGGCCTGGAACGCCAAGGCCGGGGGAGCCAAACGACCCCAAAGACCGCTCGCCAGGAGCACCGACAGGACCACTCGCGGCAGGAAACGGGCCGATCCGGGGGACAAACCTCGAAACGCAATGGACATCGCGGGGAATCTCCGATGAGGAACGCGGAAAGGATAAGGAGTCTGACCCCCGGCCGGGATCCCCGCCCAGCCCCCTTGCCAGGAAATCAGTTCGGTCTTCTCCCCATTCGTCACCCGATCGCTTGGAGCGAGGGTATATTGCAGGTACGATTCACCATGCCCGATTCGCCGAATCATCCTGATCCGATTGGCCCGAATCAGGGCACGGGCCGACGCCACCGGGACATGCCGTCCATGCCCGGCCATCCCGACGCCGAATCCAACCCCACGATCCCGACCCCAGCGTCGGGATCGTCGCCTTTTGGAGATCTTCCGGGCGGCCCGGCGGGGGACACGCTCTCCGACCCGCTGCACGGCCGCGCCCCCAACCCCCTGCTGGCCGTGTCGGAGAGTTCCGTCGAGTCGGAGTTTTACAGCCCCCTGCCCGAGGGATACCAGCGAGGGTTCCACAAGTACGTGGTCATCCTCGGGACGGTGATGTCGGCCCTGGGAAAGGGCATCTTCTCGTCAAGCCTCGCCAAACTCTTCAAGGAAAAAGGCCTCACCGTCGCCCCGATCAAGATGGAGGGGTACCTGAACATCGACTCGGGAACCCTCAACCCCTACCGACACGGGGAGGTCTTCGTCCTCGATGACGGGACCGAGTGCGACATGGACCTTGGGACCTACGAACGGCTGCTGGACCAGAACCTCTCCCGGCGCAACTTCACGACCAGCGGGCAGATCTTCGGGGAGATCATCGGCCGGGAGCGCCGCGGGGTCTATCTGGGACGCGACGTCCAGTGGATCCCGCACGTCACGGGTGAGGTCAAGCGCAAACTCCGGGAACTGGCCGTGTACGGCGACGGCAAACGCCCGGCCGACGTGGTCTTTGTCGAGGTCGGCGGGACCGTCGGGGATTACGAGAACGGCTTTTACATCGAGGCGCTTCGCGAACTGGCCTTCGAGGAAGGGCCGGGGTCGTGCTGCTTTGTCGCCCTTACGTACATCCTCGAACCAAAGGCCCTGGGAGAGCAGAAATCCAAGGCCGCGCAACTGGGCATCAAGCGGCTCATGGAAGTCGGCATCCAGCCGGGCATCATCGCCTGCCGCGCCAGCAACCCCTGCTCCCCGAAGGTGATGGAAAAGATCGCGATGTTCTCCAACGTCCCGCCGCGGCGGATCTTCTCCATGCACGACCGGCCCAGCGTCTACACCATCCCCGAGGAGATGCGCCAGGAGGGACTGGACCGCGAGATCCTCTCGCTTCTCAACCTCCACGACCGCGCCGACGCATCCAAGGAAGACAAGGCCCGGGAGCAGTGGCTCGGATTTGTCCGGAGGCTTTCGGCTCCCCGTCGCCACGACGTCGTGATCGGGGTGGCGGGCAAGTACGCCAACCTGCGCGATGCCTACGCCTCGATCGATAAGGCGATCGAGCAATGCTCGGCCCACCTCAACTGCCGCATCGAAACCCGCTGGATCGACTCGACGGAAATCGACGACCTCACCGCCGAAACGCACCTGGGAGACCTCGACGGAGTCATCGTTCCCGGAGGGTTTGGCACCCGAGGCGTCGAGGGCAAGATCGCCTGCGTCCGCCACTGCCGGGAGAAGCACCTGCCGTACCTGGGCATCTGCCTTGGATTCCAGGTCGCCATCATCGAGTTCGCCCGCAACGTCGTCGGCCTGGACGCCGCCTCAAGCACCGAGTTCGACACCGCCGCGTACCACACGCCACACCCCGTCATCAGCGAACTCCCCGAGCAAAAAAAGATCGAGGGACTCGGCGGCACCATGCGCCTTGGGGCCCAGGACGTGGTCATCACGCCCGGATCGCTCGCCGCGTTTCTTTCAGGGAACAGGCCGCGCGTCCGCGAACGCTTCCGACACCGGTACGAGGTTGATCCCCGCTACATCGACCAACTCGAGTCGGCCGGGATGGTCTTCTCCGGCCGCCATCCCACGCGGCCGATCATGCAGATCGTCGAACTCCGCCAGCCCGACGCCCAGGACCAGACGCCCGAGCCCGGCTCCCCCGCCGTCACGCATCCCTTCTTCATCGGGGCCCAATTCCACCCGGAACTGACCAGCCGCCCACTCAACCCCCAGCCCCTGTTCATGGGCCTGGTGGCCGCGGCCATCCAGCGAAAGGCCAAGTCCGCCGATCCCGGCCTGGTCCGAGTCGGCGACCCGGATGTTGACCGCTGGCTCCGCAACGGGTCAACCCGCCGCCAGACGGCCTGATGACCCCCCGGCAAGGGCCTGATCCATGAATCCTGTCCCGGTCGTCACCCGGCTTGCCGTTCCAGGCCGGCCGCGGCGTGCCACAGCACGCACGCGCTGAACCGATCGGGCCGGCCCCGGCCCGCGATCGCGTTGTGCAAGAGCGTCTCGGCGTAGAGCCGGGCCTCCTCGTCCCCGTGTTTGGCCCACATCCAGGCAAAGACGTGGGCGGCCCAGGGGTGGCCCGTCGCATTGTCGGGCTGGACGTTTTCCATCAGCCACAGCGCGGCGTCCAGGCACCGATCTTGCAGTCCGGGGTCCGCCCCCGGCCCTCGCGCGATCGACCAGGTCGCGTGCAGGCCCGAGAGTTCTCGCTCCGTCCAGACCTCGATCGGCCCGTCGGTCCATGCCCCCGTGATCGGCGCCCGGCCACGGGTCATCCACGCCGGGGTACGCCACCGGCCGCTCGACACCCCGTCCGCGACGAGCCACCACAATTCCACGTCCCGCCCTCCCGGACCCCAGACACCCGCCGCCAACGCGAACGGGTCAACCGCAAGGATCGCCGCCAGGAACGGAAGATCAACCGGCCGCCGGTGCCCCCTCTCGTCGGTGAACGCCTCGATGAACGACCTCGCGTGACTCGCATCCGTCGAGCCATCCACGATCGGCGTGCCCTCCAGCACGGGACGGGCCGCCCACTCCAGCCGCCGACGCCAAAGATCCAGCGCCTCCACGTTCATGCGATCCCCTGGGCGTCCGCCCCATCGCCACGCCGATGCCCCGGCGGAAGGACCTCGCGACAATTCACTTCAATGCCGCCTTCAAACCGTCGAGCCGTCACCGGCGGCTGCTCGATCGGATCCGTCACACCACGGGCGCACCGCCACGGCAGGCGACGGCGAAAACGCTCGACGCCCGCCGATTCCTTCCACACGCCCGGCGCCCGCGTCGGGTGCCACTGGTGAAGGACCAACGCCTCTCGGACGACCACGCCGGCGCTTGCCCCCGAGCCGTGGAGGCGGCGACCCACGTCGTCGTCCTCCTGACCCCAGCCCGTGAATTCCTCGTCAAAGCCATTGACACGGAGGATGGCCCCGACGCCGACCGAGAAATGCGCGCTGAGGACCTTGGGTTTGTGCCGCTTGACCAGGCCGAACCGCCGCAGGAACAGTTGACGCCGATAGCGACGGTCTCGGCGCGCCAACGCCCGGGCCTGCTCCGGGGTGAGGATCGCGGCGTCACGCCCCGCCCGCACCGCCCCTTCGTCGAAGGCCTCCGTCTGCTCGGGCGTCAGTTCGACCCGAAAGCCCACCAGCAGGTCCACCCGTTCGCCGCGATGTCCATGCACGCGAACGACCGACGACGAAGGGGAGCAGTCTCCGTCAAGGTACAAGACACGGTCTGTCAACTCGGCCCCGGCCGAAACGAGCGCCCGAAGGCCGTTGTTCCGGGCCTGCCCTACCCGGCACTCCCCGGTAAACGCCCGCTGAACGACCACGATCGCTCTCCCCAACTCCGCCGAGCACTCACGGACCACGGCGGCGATCTCCGGCTGGTCGTTGTCGCACGAGACGATCACCTCGGCGGCGGGAAGATCCTGAAACGCCACGCCGAGCAGCGACCGGCGGAGGTGCCGCGTCGTATGCGTGGTCAAAATGACGTGGACACGGCCTGGCAACGGGCAAGCGTATCGACCCCCTTCAAGCCCGGCCAACCACCGCGGCGACCGGCAATCCCACGCGAAGGCGCGTGACCAAGAAAAATCAGAACAAGGACCCGGCCCTTGACCCGACCTCGCCCCCCTCGAACCGTTCCGCGTGTACGTCCTGCGAACCAACGCCGACCTCGAACCCTGGAGGGCCGACACGGCATGGGTCGCCTTCGTCCCCACGATGGGCGCCCTGCACGAAGGACACGAAAGCCTGATCCGCCAGGCCGCGGCGGCCGCGCGCGGTCATCCCGGCGGGGCCTGCCTGGTCAGCATCTTTGTCAACCCGACCCAGTTCAACGACCCGGCGGATCTGGCTCGCTACCCCAGAACCATCGAGAACGACCTGGAATGTTGCCGGCGGAGCGGGGCCGACGCGATCTACGTCCCGGGTCCTGAGGACATCTACCCACCCGGAGAATCCATCCCGATCCCGCCCTTGCCCGACGTGGCGATCCTGCCTCAACTGGAGGATTCCCACCGGCCCGGTCACTTCGCGGGTGTCTGCCAGGTCGTCCTTCGCCTCTTGCGCCTCGCACGCCCTCACGAAGCCCTGTTTGGGGAAAAGGACTGGCAGCAATTCCGCGTGATCGACGCGATGGTCGAGAGCCTGGGCCTGCCGATTCGCGTTGTCCCGATCCCGACCATGCGCGAGTCCGACGGCCTTGCCATGAGCAGTCGGAACCGCTTCCTGTCGCCCGCCGAGCGTCGCCGGGCCGCCTCCCTGGCCCTGGCCCTCGAGGGAGCGGCACGCCTCACGGATCCCGGCCAGGCCCAGCGGCATATGGCCGACGTGCTGACACAAGCAGGGGCCACGATCGAATACGCGGTCGTCCGCGAGGCCCGGTCGCTCATGCCGATCTCGCCGGGGACCTTCGTGCCGGGCGCGACTCCCCGGCGGGCGCTGATCGCCGCCCGGATCGGGAGCGTCCGACTGATCGACAATGCCCCGTGGCCGGCTTCGCTCGCCGGGGCCTGAAGTTCCCGGTGGCCGGGGTTGAATGCGAACCCCGTCGGCGAACAATGGTCACATGAGCAAACTGATCGCCCTTGCCTATTCCGGCGGACTCGACACCTCCGCCATCATCCCCTGGCTCCGAGAGACCATGGACTGCGAAGTGGTCGCCGTCGTCGGCGATGTCGGCCAGGGAGCGGACGAACTGACCGGCATCGAAGCCAAGGCCCGCAATTCCGGCGCTCGCGAGTGCCATGTCGTGGATCTCAAGCGAGAGTTCGTCCAGGAGTACATCGAGCCGATGCTGCTGTCGGGCGCGATCTACGAGGGCCGGTATCTGCTGGGCACGGCGATCGCACGACCGCTGCTGGCCAAGGCCCAGGTGCAGGTGGCCCGCAAGGTCGGGGCCACGGCGCTGGCCCACGGCTGCACGGGCAAGGGCAACGACCAGGTCCGCTTCGAGGCGGCGTTTGCCGCCCTGGCCCCTGATCTGGAGGTGATCTCACCGTGGCGCGTCTGGAATCTCAAGGGACGCCAGGACCTGCTCGACTACCTCAAGAAGCACAACGTCCCGACCACCGCCAGCGCGACGAAGATCTACTCCCGGGACCGCAACCTCTGGCACATCAGCCACGAGGGGGGCGCGATCGAGGACCCGTGGAACCCGCCGCCCGACGATGTCTGGATGCTCACCGCCGACGTCAAGGACACCCCCGACCAGCCCGAAGAGGTGACGATCACCTTTGAACACGGACGGGCACGCAAACTCGACGGCACGCAGACTTCCCCGGAGGTCCTGGTGGAAAGACTCAACGCGGTCGGGGGACGCCACGGGGTCGGTCGCATCGACCTGGTCGAGAACCGACGCGTGGGCATGAAATCGCGCGGGCTGTACGAGACCCCCGGCGGGACCATCCTGGTCGAGGCTCTCCGCGGGCTGGAGGAGATGGTCCTGGACCGCGAAACCCGCCACTGGAAGGAACACCTGGGCCTCACGTTCGCCGAACTGGTCTACGACGGCCGCTGGTTCACGCCCCTGCGTGAGGCCCTTTCCGCGTGCGCCGAGAAAATGGCCGAGAAACTCTCCGGAGAAATCGTCGTCCGCCTGCACAAGGGGCACGCGACCACCGTCCGACGCCGGAGTCCCCACGCCCTCTACTCCCACACCTTCGCCAGTTTCGACATGAACGAGGTGTACGACCAGAAGCACGCCGAGGGCTTCATCCGCCTCCTCTCGCTCCCCGAGCGCATCGCCGCCCTCAAGAGCGGCGGCCTCAAGTAATCAAGCCCGGGGCGCCGACCCCACCGACCGCGGGATCCCCCCGCGGACATGCAAAGAAAAGGCCCCGGAGTTGATCCGGGGCCGTGGCGCCGTGCGCACACACGCGGGCGAGGCGGGGGACGGGCGAAGGGCGTCGGTCAGCACCCTTCCTCGAACGCCAGCACGAACCCGACGAAATCCTCGATGTCCACAAAGCCGCTCTCGTCAAAGTCCGCCGAGTCGTCGCCCAGTTCAAAGGCCATCACGAACGACGTGTAATCCTCGATGTCCACGAAACCGCTCTGGTCGAAATCCGCCGGACAAAGCGTCTCGCAGATATCCGCCGTGCCGTTGCCGTTCCCGTCCACGCACGTCGTCAGCGGACCCTTGAACGTCGCATCGGGCAGGCCCAGGCACTCCGTCTCGCTGAGCGAGAGGCAGAACCCGTTGCCCAGGCAGCACGCCCCCGAGGGCTGGGGACAGTTGGTCGATTGGCACGACGAACCCACGCCCTGGAAGGTCCCGCCCTGGCCGAGGCACGCCGCCTGCGTCGATGTCACGCAGTTGCCCAGCGGCAGGCAGCACGCCCCCGACGGGCACTGGTTGTTCACGCACGCCGTCGCCGGGCCGAGCCACGTTCCGCCCGCGCCCTGGCAATCGACTTCCTTGAGCGTCAGGCAGAAGTTGTTGCTGAAGCAGCACGCCCCGGTCGGCGCCGGGCACGTCTCGGGCCCGCAGGAAGAATTGTCCCCCTGGTACTGACCCGCCTGAGACTGGCAGAGGCCGATCGTCGTCACCTGGCACTGGCCGCTGGGAAGGCAGCACGCCCCCACGCCCGGCTGGCAGTTCAAACTCGTCCACTTCGCCCGCATCACCCAGTCTCCGGATGGACGACAGAGCGAGTTGAGATTGCTGAACCGCACCCATCCCCCGTTGGGAGGGCATCCGAACGGCCCGCAATTGATGCCCTTGAGCCAGTTCAGCGTCGGCTGCGCCAGACCGGACACGTCCGTGGTCGGGAAGGCGTTGCGGTTGCTCGGGATGTCCCCCGAACTGCATCCCGAGCCGACCTGCTGGTTGTGGTCGTCGATCCGGAACCCGATCGTAAACGTGTTGGACCCGTCCCCAGGCGCGTTGATGATGATCTGCTCGGGATCCGACGGGTCAATCCCAAAGAGCAGGTTGGTCCCGTTCGTGCCGGGGGGCATCGTGATGTGCGGCAGCAGCACCCCGTCGGACGAGTACGACGCCACCAGCGTCCCGGTGTCCGGGCGGCCGGACCAGAACAGCATCGTCCACTTCGTCGTCGTCGGAACAATCGCGTTCTGCTGCGCGACGATCACCTCCGTCGTGTCGATCCGGATCGGGAACGAGTTGGAGGGAATCGTGTACTGCGCCGCGGCCACCTCGTTCTCCGCGAAACCGGCCTGGATGACGAACGAGCCGCCCTCGAAGTTCGCGTCCGTGTGCGTCGAGATCACCTCGCACGATCGGGGATCGCCTCCCCCGCCCTGGCCGATCGGCTCAAGGTACTCGACGTAGCCCAGCGAGGTCACCCACAGCGTCGGCAGTTCCCCCAGCACCACCGGCGACTCAAGGTCCGATCGGCTCGGCGGCGAAACCTCGCCCCTCACCTGCGCCAGGGCCGTGGACGACCCGGAGTGCGTCGAACCAACCCACGAGGGAGGGGCCGGCCACACCGCCAGCGCCGGAACCATCAACACCGCGGGAATCGCCGTGAAACGACTCGAACGCGGCGCGAATCCAACGACGCGAGATCCCAGCAGGCGAACGAATAACCGATGAAACAACGACATAATCGCTCCTGGATGCACAAGTCTCGAAACTCATCACGGCGCCGAGAGCCATCGGCAGAATATCATTCCCCGACGCTTCCTGATAGCGATTCTGCATCGTTCGTGCGCGAAGATCACCCGGGAGGTCGAACAAATCCCTATCTCCGATAACCATCGCCGCCTCATCACCGCCGCCGGGCTCATCGGCGCTCTCCTGGCCTCGGGCGTGCTTGCCTTCGCCTCAATCACCGACCGTTCCATCCCGGGATGCGGGTGGGCGGCGGACTGTGGACGGGCCGCCCGCTCCGCGTGGGGCTCGCTTCCGGTCATCGGCCTTCCAACCTCGATCATCGGCCTGGCGTACTTCGGAGGGTGCGCGGCCTGGTGGCTCCGGGCTTCACGGGCGGGAGCCGGGGCTGAAATCGCCGGCCGCTGGGTCGTCCGCGCCGGCGCGGCCGCCTCTCTCTTCCTGCTGGCCGTGCTCGCGATTGAAGGACTGGACTGCTGGTACTGCCTGGCCGCCCACCTCGGAAATCTCACATTCGTCCTGGGCATCGAAACCTCGGCACGACGGACAGCGTCGGGCCAGGCGCCGCCGCGACCATCCACGACACGGCATGCAGGCGCCGCGTGCCTGGCGGGGCTTGCGGTCGGGTCGGCGCTGCTGGGAGTGTTGTCCTCCGCGTGGATCATCTCGAATCGTCGCGAGGCTCAGTCCGCCGCGATGGAATTCGAATCCAGCACCGCGGCGATCGCTCGGCGAGCGGGTGAACGTTCCGCCGGGTTCACGGGCCGCTCGATCCTCGGCCCCAGCAAGGCCACGGCCAGGGTTGTCGTCTTCACCGACTTTGAGTGTGAGCAATGCGCGCACACCGAGCGCGAACTGGTGAGCATCGTCCGCGCGAGAAGCGACACAAACCTGTCCCTCAAGCACTTCCCGCTGTGTTCAACGTGCAACCCGGCGGCCCCTTCGTCCATCCACACCAGGTCGTGCGCCGCGGCGGTCGCGGCCGAATCCGCCCGGATCGCCGGGGGAGACGACGCGTACTGGATGGCGGTGGCCTGGATCTTCGGACGCCGGGCCGCGTTCACGGAGGATGAGTTCGTTCTCTCGGCGGCGGGCTGGGGTGTCCGAGCCGACGCCCTGCGAGCGGCGCTGGCCGACCCCGCGACGGCCGACCTGGTTCGAGCCGACGCGACCGAGGGAATGGAACTGGGGCTGACCAGAACGCCGACGATCTTCATCAACGGCGTGGAACTGCGCGGCTGGGAACGCTCCGGCGCCATCACGCAGGCCGTCGAGCGGGCCGCTTCCTCGGGCGTGCCCCCCGCCACCCACGAGGCCGACCTTCCCGCCAATCCCACCGAACGGGCCGTCGAGGCCTGGATGGAGGCCACCGAGGTCCAGATTCCCGTCCGCGTTCCTCGTCGAGCCGTGGTGGATCGGGACCCGACCGTGCGGGTCGTCCTCTTCGGCGACTATCAGGACCGATTCACCCAAGAGGCCGATGCGCTGATCCGGGAATACACCAGGACCTGGCCGGGAACGGTCTACGAGTTCCGGCATTTCCCGGCGAATTCGTCGTGCAACCACGCCGTCACGACCAACCACCACCCGCTCGCCTGCCGGATGGCCCGGACGGCGGAGGCGGCACGGCTGCTGGGCGGAGCCGACGCCTTCGCCCGCGCCCACCAGTGGCTGTTTGAACGACGGCAGGACTATTCCGACGCGGGGGTGCGAGCGCTGGCGGTCGAACTGGGGATCGACCCCAACCTGCTCGTGGCGGCCAACCGCGATGCCCGCGTAATCGAAGCCGTCCAGGCGGATGTCTACACGGGCGCTTCGCTTGGCATCACCGCGATCCCGGCGGTCTTCATCAACGGGCGACCATTGCAGACGTGGAAGACCCGCGACGGGGAACTGCTGACCAGGGTTCTGGACATGGCCGCGATGCAATCCGCCGCCCGCTGAATCCCTCAGTCCAAGCCGTCGGGAGCGGGGGGCGTGGACGGCGGCGAGAACCCTTCCTGTCCATCCCGCGCAAGGGCCAGGAGAACCCGTCCGTCGGCTCGTTCCTGCCGGACCCGGACCCGGCTGGTGCGGACCAGGTCAAGAACCGCCAGGAAGAGCCCGATCATCTCGGACCGCGTCCGGCCCGCGAGGACCACGGACAACTCGACCTCGTCGGCCTGCCCCTGGGTCGTCTCCCGCATCAGGCGGTCCACGATATCCGCGGCGTGGAGTTCGATCGGCGTCTCGTCGTACTGGACCTGGTGAGACCCCAGGCGATCGAAATTGACAGCCTCCATGATGCGTTGAAACGCCCCGACAAGGTCGAAAAGCCCCACGTCGCCCAGGTCAACCGCCTCGTCGGCTTCCGGACCTTCCTCAACCGCGGCCGAGTCATCCTCGGACGCGGACGAGCCCGCCGGAAACCGCCCCGACCACTCGCCCAGACGCCGATCGAGTTCGGACGCCGCGTCTCGAAAACGCTTGTACTCAAGCAACTGACGCACCAGGACCGCGCGGGGATCCTCGTCGGCCTCGCGCGGCGGCGGGCTCCCATCACCGGACGCCTGGGCCGTCGCCGGGCCGAGCATCCGCGATTTGATCTCCATCAGCGTGGCCGCCATGACCAGGAACTCCCCCGCCGCGTCGATGTCGATCCGGTCGATCCGCGAAAGGAACTCCATGTATTGCTCGGCGATCCGGCCGACCGGGATGTCGGTGATCTCCACCTCGTCTCGGCGGATCAGGAACAGGAGAAGGTCAAGAGGACCCTCGAACTGCTCGATCGTTACGCGGTAGTCGTCGGTGATCACGGTCTAACCCTTCCCGCCGGTCCTGCCGATCCGGGCTCGCCGCCGGCGATGCGAGGACGCGGCGCGTGCCGCGGACCCCCCGATCCGAGCGGCGGAGTCTATCCTGTCACGCATGACCGCGGACCCGAATGAACTGGCCTTTGCACGGACCGTCCTGGAGGCCGAGGCCGCCGCCATCGGCCGCCTGGCACGGGACCTGGACGCTGATTTCACCCGCGCCGTCGGACTTATCGATGCCTGTTCGGCTTCGGGGGGCACCGTTCTGGTGACCGGGCTTGGCAAGTCCGGGCTGATCGGAGCCAAGATCTCGGCCACGTTCGCTTCGCTTGGAATCCCCAGCCACAGTGTTCATCCATCCGAGGCCGCCCACGGAGACCTGGGCCGATTCCGATCGACCGATACGGTCCTGGCCATTTCCTTCTCGGGTGAGACCGAAGAAGTCGTGAACCTCGCCGCGCTGCTTCGCCAGGACGGCCTGCCGATCATCTCGATCACCGGCGGCGCCAGACGGCTCGATCCGGACCATACCCCCGGATTGCCAGACGCGCCCGAAAAGTCGAGCCTGGAACGCCTGGCGAGCGTGTCCCTCCGGCTCGGCGTCGTCTCCGAGGCCGCGGGCATCGCGCCCACGTCCTCCACCACCGCGACCTTGGCGCTGGGGGACGCCCTGGCATTGGCGGCGGCCCGCCGCCGGAACTTCAGCGACAACGACTTTGCCAGGCGGCACCCCGGCGGAGCGCTCGGCGGTCTTCTCCGGCCCGTGAAGGAAGTCCTGCGCTTCGTCGCCGGGAAGAACCTCCCCGTCGCCCCCATGAACACCACGGTTCGCGGGGCGCTCGAATCGGCCTCGGCCGTGGCACGTCGTCCGGGCGCGCTGCTCCTGGTCGATCCCGCGACGGGCGCCCTGGCGGGGATCTTCACCGACGCCGACCTCCGCCGCCTGGTGCTCGAAAACCCCGCGGCGATCGACGCCCCGATCGAGCACGTCATGACCAGGCGGCCCCGTACGCTGCCGGTGGACGCCCTGGTCAAAGACGCGGTCCACATGGTCAAGGAACACCGCCAGGACGAGATCCCCGTCGTCGACCGCGACGGAAAGCCGCTTGGCATCCTCGACGTCCAGGACCTGATCGCCATGAAACTTGTCCGCGCCGACTGAACCACGACCGCACGGAGGACCCGATGGCCAAGGGACAGCATTTCTCAGCGTACCAGCAGGGCATCATCAAGCGGTTCTACGAGCACGCCGACTCAAGGACGCTGACCGCCCTCCAGGAACTCGTCTCGGAGATTGCCGTCAGCGAGACGGATTCGGCCCGCGAACGTCACTGGAAGCGAGCCGCCGAATACCTGGCAAAGGCCGGAGCGACCCCCGCACGCGCCCAGGCGATCATCAACGCACGCGACGTCAAGGGCCTGGCCACGCTGGTGGGCGAGTTGCTTGCGGGCGGAGGAAAGACCCGGCCGCGCGGCGAGTGAACGGCGACAAACCATCACCCGATCAACGCCTGAACGGGCCGCTCAGCGGATGATCCGGATGCACATCGGGTAGCGGAAGTACTCTCCCCGGTTGGCCGCGAGGGTCCCTTTGATGATCCCGACGATCCCAAGGATGTACACCGCGGCGATCAGGATGAACCCAACCACGATGACCGCCAGGATCGTTCCCACGATCAGGTACAGGAACAGCGAGATCTGGAAGTTCAGGACTTCTTTCCCGGTGTCGTCGAGGTACGCCGATTCCTTGCGCTTGATGAGCCACATCACCAGCGCGGGGATCGCCGGGATGACAAAGAGCGACATGATCGTGCTCAGGTGCATGAACAGGCCCCACGCCTGCTCCCCCTCGGGAAGGTCGTCAACACGGGCAGGTCGTGTCTTGGCGTCGAAGGGCATGGCGTCGAAGGGCATGGCGTCGAAGGGCATGGCGTGGTTCACGGCTGGCAACCTCGCCATGATATTGGGAGATGGCCGCGGGTGGTTTCACGGTCAAACGCCACGATCACGCCGCCCGAAACCCTCCACCCCGCTTCATGGCGGACCCGCCAGTGCATGAAAAAGGGCCGCCAGGAAGGCGGCCCGCGGCTTGCAACGGAAGATGTCGATGCCCCCGATCGGCACGGCCGATCGACGTGATCATCAGCGACGGCGGCGGCCGACGGCGGCAACGCCCATGAGGCCCAGGACGGCGGCGCCGGGCGAGGGGACCTGCCCCAGGTGCAGATCATCAACGCCCCAGCCGTACTGATCACGGAATTGGATCACAACATAGGCGATGGGCTCGGCCGTGGTCACGCCGAAGAAATCAAGCGTGTTGATGTCATTATCCGCATCCACAAACGCCAGTGCATCGCCCCCGCCGTTGTACGCGGTCAGTCGCTGGAACAAGCCCTGTGAGTACAGCACGTTAAAGACCCCGACCGCCGTGATATCCGGAGCGGTGATCTTGACGTCGAACCGGGGTCCCCCGTCCTCGATGGTGTCGTTAAACCAGCAAAGCGGACTCGAAACGGGCAGCACGGCCGCCCCGACAAAGTTTCCAGCAGGAAATTCCGCACCCCACGCCGCGTAGGTTGAGCCGATCTCCTGCCCACTGCTCAGCGGGTTTCCCGCGGGGTCGGTGTCGAAGTTGATGACGACATTGTTCACCGTCGCGGCCAGGTACGACGCGTGATCGTTGAACGATGCGGCCGAAGCCGACATCCCAGCGGCGGCAATGACCGCCAGCGAAACGACGACGTTCTTCATGCGTTCGGACTCCTCTCTCTCGGAAGGCCTTGACAGGCCATGAATTGAAATCCGCATACCGAATGGCACGCGGGTCATTCCTGTTCGAATGGGAACGCGACCGGATCCCTGGTTCCAGAAAGTTCGCAACAGACGGCCGTGGCGTGTTATCGGTCCTTCGGTCGCCGCTTCCCGGCCCGGAGCGGTGCCACATCGCAAGCGCCGGATTCCACCTCGGCCCGATCCGAACGCCCGATCAACGACGACCTCGCCGGGAAGATCGCCGTGCTCATCCCCCGCGAACGGCCGAGTTCTCGGGCCGGTCCTCGCCTGATCCGGTCGAACGCGCTCTCGGCGTTTTCAGGGCTGTACTCAACCCCGACAAAACGCCGCCCCAGGGCCCGGGCCACCACCCCGGTCGTCCCCGAACCCAGGAATGGGTCCAGCACCAGGTCGCCCTTCCTGGAAGAGCACAGGATCACCCGTTCAAGGTACACCTCGGGCAACTGGTTGTCGTGCTTTCCGCGCCGCTCGGTGTTGTTCCCCTGGATGCGACCCCAGTACTTCCCGTACCACACGTCGAGCGGGACACGCAGCCCCGCGGGCATCCCGTCCCGCTTGGTTCGCGTCCGCGGGTCGGCGTAGATCGACGCCCGGTCGGACATCTCGAGAACCTCCTGGGGATTCCAGGTATGCGCCGCGCCGGGCTTGATGAACCACAGCGCATGGACCTTTGAATTGATGAACCGCTCGGTCGCGTTTTGCCCGAAGCGGTAATGCCACACGCACCAGTTCTGGTGGGCCATCACCACGGGCGGCTTTCGC
Organism: Phycisphaeraceae bacterium; assembly: GCA_019636515.1. GTDB lineage: Bacteria > Planctomycetota > Phycisphaerae > Phycisphaerales > UBA1924 > JAEUJB01. Next base: position 667,380 of record JAHBXI010000001.1, read on the forward strand.
TCCAGGCGGCGCTTCATGTAGCAGACAATCTCGGCCGCCCACGAATCCGGGATGTTGATCCACAGCGACCCGCCCGGGCGCAGGCACTCCACGCACAGGTCGATCCAGTCGTAGGTGAACCGCAGGTACTCCTGCTCGGGGAGGTTGTCGTCCCAGCGGTCGTACGCCCGCTTCCAGTTGAAGGGCGGGTCCGCGAAAACCAGGTCCACCTTCTCCCGCAGCGCCGCCATCCGCTCCGCCAGCACGTCTCGGCAATCCCCGACGACGACCCGGCAGTCGGGATCCCCGAGCGACCACTCGGGGCCTCCGCCCGGCGCGCGGCCGTCGGGCCGAGCCGCCTTCCCGCCGGCACGTCGGGTCGTTTTCATGGGCTCATCCGATCCTTCGCAGCAGACCCATGCCGTAGTTGAGCGGCGAGAGGTACAACTCGCACGCCTCGTACAGCCCCGCCGAGACGGCGTTGAGATGGTCCAGGATGTGCCGAGGGCCTTCGTGCCCGCCGCACTGCTCGGGGTAGGTGTCGTGCAGCATCACGTATCCGCCGGTGTTGAGCACCGGCTCGACCGCCCAAAGGTCCTGCAGCGCGCCCGCGACGGTGTGGTCGCCATCAATGAAGGCGAACTGGACACCGCCGCAGCGGGATAACTCCTCCCTGGCCCGGATCAGTTGCGTCGGGCTGTCGCCGGGGTGGAAGACCACCCGGTCGAGCAGCCCCGCCCGGGCAAGCCGGTCCTCGACCCATTCCCGGCGACCCTGGAGCATCTCCGCGTCACGCCACGGGCCCTTGTGGATCGGGCCGAAATCATCGAACGCGTGGATGACCCCGTTGCCGCCGATCTCGTGCAGGGCCGCCGCCATCCAGTGCGTACTCACCGAGCAGAACGTCCCCACCTCGACGATCACCCGCGGGCGGATGTTCCGCACCAGCGAATGGAGCATCAGCCCGGCCTCCGGCGAGAGCGACGCCGGGAAGACGATCGGCATCTCGTACAGTTCCTTCAGCGCCTGGAGCCACCGGCACCGGGGGTTGTCCAGGTACGAGGGGAACTCCCACCGCGTCGGGTGGTCCTCGTCACGGATACGCGGGAAATGCGCGAGTTCTCCGCGCGGCAACGCCGCCTTGCTCGCGGGGATTTCGGGGGCGGGAACTCTCCAGCCGGTGGTTGTCATCGGTTCGAAAATCCGTGGTCGGGCGCCGCGAAGCGCCTGGGGTGTGATCGTTCAGAACGCGACCGGGTCGAGCCGCTCCCCCGGCAGGAGCCGGCGCGGGGCCAGTGTAGCGGAGACGACGATCCGCGACACCCGTGCGGTTCATCTTGGCCCGGAGGACCGGCCGCCAATTCCCTCGCACACCCGCGATCCATGCCCGCCCCGTCAGTGGATGCTGACCACGGATGAACGCAATGAACACCGGCCGCGCCTCGCCTCCATCACCGCTCGCCTCAGGATGCGCCGGTGCCGGTCAGCGCGCGGCGCGGATCGACCCGGGGCTTGGGGTCCCCGCGCCCCGTGATCATCCCCGTGATCTCGCCCCACCACGACACCGCCTGGATCGTCGCCAGCGCCCGCATGCACAACGCCCGACGCACCGGCAAACCAATGCCCATCGGCTCGATCACCAGGCACGAGAGCATCCACTTCATCGCCCCAAAGTCGAACCGTCGGCAGGGCCGTATCGCGACGCAATCGATCACCGCCAGGATCGGCCCGCCCGAATCCCCGCTCCCAACCACAACCACCAGGTTCGATGGCTTGTGGTCGCGGTTGTACCGTCCCCGCCCGACCATGGCCGATACCTGGTCGGCCGCCGCCGCCGCCAGGGCGTGTTGCCATCTCGCGGATGACTCGCCCGACGTGATCGCCTCAAGCAGCGTCGGACCGTCGAGCCGCTCCATGACCAGCCATTCCCGAGGGCCATCTGGACCCCGGTCGCGAGCCAGAACCAGCGGCCGGGCCGTCGGAAACCCGTTCTCGGAGAGCCAGGCCGCCCCACGCCAGTGACGCCAGGCCCGCGAAGCCTTTGCCCACGACTGGATGCGCGACACGAGCGAAGACAACTCCCATACCTTCACCACCACGTCACGGCCCCGAATCGTCGCCGAAAAAACACCCACTCCCCGATCGACCTTGAATGCTCGCGACGGATCGAGCCGTACCGATGACAAGCCCTCTTCCCACTCGACGGGGTCTGCTCCCACGCAGAGGCAGTTCACTTGCAACCGGTTGGGGGTGACGACCTGGGACACGGATCGAGCGTAGGGAATGGGGCGCCACCGCGCGCACGCCCGACGTGCCGCCAATATCCCCGGCAGGATTCGAACCTACGACCCTCGCGTTCGAAGCGCGATGCTCTATCCAGGCTGAGCTACGGGGACTTGAATTTTCCGGGCACAAGGCGGGCAAACCACCCAGGAAACTTTGCCGGCTCATTCCCACGCGAGCGTAGCCTTCGTCGCCCGATCATGACGTACCGGCCGCGCTGCGCCTGACCGAGGCCTGGTCATTCGATTACACGCCCCTTACGGCGAGCCAATCGACAGGCTAACATCTACCCGCCCAGATATTCACCCGGGCATCCGGATGGTCGGATGAATGATGGCGCTCGGCGGGTTTTTCTCCGGGAGCCCATCCGCAGGAGCGAACGCTTGGCCAGCCAGTTTCTTCAACACCTCTCCCGACGCGTCCTGGTCTGCGACGGCGGGATGGGTACGCAGATCCACAACGTCCCCCTGAGCGTCGAGCAGGACTATTGCGGGTGCGAGAACTGCACGGACATCCTGGTCGCCACCCGGCCCGACGTCATCCAGAAGATCCACGAGGATTACCTGGCGGCAGGGGCCGACTGCATCGAGACCGACTCGTTCGGCTCCAGCACGCTTGTCCTGGCCGAGTTCAACATCGCCGAGCGGGCGTTTGAACTTTCCCGGCGGGCCGCCGAGGTGGGCCGGGCCGCCGCCGACCGGCACTCCACCGGCGACCGCCCGAGGTTCGTTCTGGGGTCGATGGGACCGGGAACCAAACTCATCACGCTGGGCAACACGACCTGGGACGCGATGTTCGCCAGTTACCGTGAGCAGGCCCGCGGGCTGCTCGCCGGGGGGGTGGACGCGTTCATCATCGAGACCTGCCAGGACCTGTTGCAGATCAAGTGCGCGATCAACTCGGTCCTGGCCGCGCTGGAGGAAAAGGGCCGCTCCCCGTTCGATGTACCGATCCTGGTGAGCGTGACGATCGAAACGACCGGCACCATGCTGCTGGGCTCGTCCATCGAGGCGGCGGCGCAGGCGCTGGCGGCATACCCCATCGTCTCCCTGGGCCTGAACTGCGCCACCGGGCCGACGGAGATGGCCGACCACGTCCATTTCCTGGGCCGTCATTGGGGCACGATGGGATCGCACGCGGGGCGAGTGCCCGGCCTGCACCACCGCGCGGTCTCGGTCATGCCAAACGCCGGGCTGCCGGTCCTGGTCGAGGGCCGAACCGAGTATCCTCTTCGCCCCGAGCCGTTCGTCGAGGCGATGTTGAAATTCATTGAGAACGACGGGGTCAACCTCGTCGGCGGATGCTGCGGGACCACCCCCGAGCACATCCGCCTGCTCTCCGGGGCCGTCGGCGGGCGACGCGCCGCCGCCCGGGAACGCACGGTCTTTCCCCCGGGGACCACATCCTTGTATTCGTCGGTCGAGTACCGCCAGGACAACTCGTTCCTGATCGTCGGGGAGCGCATGAACGCCTCGGGGAGCCGGGCGTTCAAGAAACTCCTCGAAGCGGAGGACTTCGACGGCGTGGTTTCGCTGGCCAAGGAGCAACTCCGCGAGGGCGCCCACGTCCTTGACCTCAACGTCGATTACGCGGGGCGGGACAACGCGCGGGACATGGCCGAGATCGTCCGGCGGGTGGTCCGCCAGGTCGACGTGCCGCTCATGATCGATTCGACCCAGATCAAGACCATCGAGGCCGGGCTGCGCCACGCCCCGGGCAAGTGCATCATCAACTCCGCCAACTTCGAGGACGGAGAGGAGAAGTTCGACGCCGTCATGGCCCTGGCCATGACGTACGGTTCCGCCGTCGTCATCGGGTCCATCGACGAGGACAAGCAGGCCTCGATGGCCAGGACCGCCGACCGCAAGGTGGCCATCGCCGCACGGGCCTACGAACGGGCCATCGGCAGGTTCGGCATGGCCCCGGCCGACATCCTCTTCGATCCGCTCGTGCTGCCGATCTCGACCGGGATGGAATCGGACCGGCGATCCGCGCTCGAACTCATCGAGGGGGTCAAGCGCCTCGCCGAGCGGTTCCCCGAGTGCCAGACGGTCGTGGGTCTGTCGAACGCGAGTTTCGGTCTCTCGCCCCCGTCAAGGCTGGTTCTCAACTCCGCCCTGCTCGACGAACTCCGCCAGGCCGGGCTGACGGCGGCGATCGTCCACGCCGGGAAGATCCTGCCCCGCAACAAGATCCCGGACCACCAGTGGGACGCGGCGGTTGAACTGATCTACGACCGCCGCCGCGAGGGGTACGACCCGCTTCAGGCGTACATCGACCTGTTCAAGGACGTCACAACGTCGGCCGTCGCGAAGAAGGACACCCAGTCCCTGACCGTCGAGGAGCGTCTGCGGGCGCACATCATCGACGGCGAGAAGCAGGGCCTTTCCCAGACCATCGACGAGGCGCTGGCCAAGTACCCCCCGCTGGACATCATCAACGACCACCTGCTCGACGGCATGAAGACCGTGGGGGAACTCTTCGGCTCCGGGCGCATGCAATTGCCCTTCGTGCTGCAATCCGCGGAGGTCATGAAAATGGCCGTCGCCCGGCTTGAGCCGCTGATGGAAAAGAAGGCGGGGCAGGCCAAGGGAACGATCGTCCTGGCGACGGTCAAGGGCGACGTCCACGACATCGGCAAGAACCTGGTCGACATCATCCTGACCAACAACGGGTACCGCGTCATCAACCTGGGAATCAAGCAGCCCCTGGGCGCCATGATCGAGGCATGGAAAGAACACAAGGCCGACGCCATCGGCATGTCGGGCCTGCTGGTCAAGAGCGTCAACGTCATGGAGGAGAACATCCGGGAACTCAACACGGCGGGCCTCTCCCCCCCGCTGCTCCTGGGAGGCGCCGCCCTGACCCGCCATTACTGCGAGAGCCACCTCCGCCAGGCCTACCGCGGCACGTGCTACTACGGCAAGGACGCCTTCGACGGCCTGCGCACCATGGACCTGCTCATGTCCGGGCGCTCGAATGAACTCTCCGCCGAGATCGATTCACGCGTCAGCAAGCGATCCGCCGCCGAGGAACTGGTCGCCACGGCCAGGGTCCGCCGGGCCGAGGAGGCCGAGTCCCGACTGGCCGCCGGCGAGCCGACCCCGGCGTCCCGCGTTCGCTCCGACGTCTCGACCGACGTGTTGGTGCCCACCGCCCCCTTCTTCGGCAGCCGCGTCGTCGAGTCGATCCCCCTCGACGACGTCCTTCGGTTCATCAACCCCGTCGCGCTCTTCCGCGGGCAGTGGCAGTTCAAGAAGGGCGCCCTCAACGACGAGGAGTACGAACGTCTCGTCGAGGACGAGGTCAGGCCCGTCTACGACCGCGTGTCCGCCGCCTGCCGGCGGAATCGCCTGCTCGACCCGAAGGTCGTGTACGGCTACTTCCCCTGCAACGGCGACGGGGACGACCTGGTCGTGTGGGATCCCGCCGATGCGGGACGAGCCCCGGGCGCCCGGCGCGAGATCGAACGGTTCCGTTTCCCGCGCCAGGCCGACCGCCAGCGCCTGTGCATCTCGGACTTCTTCCGCCCGGCCGAGTCGGGACAGACCGACGTCATCGGGATGCACTGCGTCACGATGGGAGCGAGGATCAGCGAATACTGCCGGGAACTCTTCGCCGCGAACAACTACACCGAGTACCTGTATTTCCACGGCATCGGCGTGGAGGCCGCCGAGGGCCTGGCCGAACTGTGGCACAAGCGGATGAGGCAGGAACTGGGGATCGCCGGGGACGACTCCCCGCGAGTGCGCGACCTGTTCACCCAGAAGTACCGGGGCAGCCGGTACAGTTTCGGATACCCCGCGTGCCCCGACCTGTCCGACCAGGACAAACTCTTCCGCCTCCTTGACCCGGGCCGGATCGGGTGCGTTCTCACCGAGAACTGGCAGATCGACCCCGAGCAGTCCACCAGCGCCATCGTCGTCCACCACCCCCAGGCCAAGTACTTCAACGCCTGACTCTCCCGCGACCCGTCCGGTCATCCCGGGTAGCATCCCGCTCATGGCTTCATCCGGCACGTCGCGGTTCATCAATGTCTGGTCACGCCGGATCCACCGGTGGGCATCCATCGCCGCCGCCCTGCCGCTGCTGCTGGTGGTTTGCACGGGGATTCTCCTGCTTCTCAAGAAGGAGATCACCTGGATCCAGCCCCCGACGCTGCGCGGGGCGGGGGGAGAGCCCGCGATCAACCTGGGCGACGTGCTCGAAGTTGCCAGGACGGTCTCCCCCGCGGAAGTCGAATCGTGGGGGGATATCAGCCGCCTGGACGTGCGCGTGAAGGAAGGCGTCATCAAGGTGCAGGCCCGCGGCGGATGGGAGATCCAGGTATGCGCTTCCACGGGGGCGCTGCTCGGCCACGCGGTGCGCCGCAGCGACCTGATCGAGGCGATCCACGACGGGTCGTGGTTCGGGAACGTGGCAAAGATGGGCATCTTCCTGCCCAGCGCGGTGCTGGTGCTGGCGCTGTGGGTCACGGGGGTCTGGCTCTGGCTGAGGCCGTACCTGGCGCGACGGGACGCCGTGGCGCCACGGAGCATCAAGGCCGGGCCGGTGACGCCACCCGGGCCGTGAGTTTCCACGGCTGGGCGGATCCCGCGGCATGATCTTCATGGTTTTCACGGAATTGTGGTGAACCGGGCCGCGATTTCGTGTATATATGCCCCACGCTCAGATCGGCGAAGCCTCACGCCGGCCAACAGGCAAGCCACGCCTCGGGGCGCCGACCAACTCGGTGCTGTGGAACTCGGGCGGGATCTTGGCTTGCGTCGCAGGACTCATCACCATGTCGATGCGTTTTTTTGTCGCGTTCGCGGCCGCGCCGCTCGTCGTTTTCATCGCGAATCACCGGGCAAGAGCCGTTGACCTCGTCCCCGCCCCCGAGGGCGGGCCGGTCATCACCGAACTCAAACTCGTCTCAAACAAGTACGAATTGCGCGACGCCGCCACCGGACGCCTGCTCATGCAGCAGCGCAACGCCGTCCCCCTGGCCACCGTCGTCGATGCCCGGGTCACTTACTCGATCCAGATCAACCCGCAGCCCTCGGGCTACGACATGGTCGTCACCTACACGAACCCGACCTCCGAGACGCTCCCCGCCGGGGCGATGTACGCCGGGATGTTCACCCTCGGCCCGCGGATCGAGTACCTCGACGTCCGCCACACCAGCGTCTGGCGCGAGGCGGAGTTTTCCACGTTCGTCGGCAAGGGGTACTCCTACCCCGACGACCTGTTCTCCCCGGTCTTCGTGATGCGATCGGACGAGTACGCCATCGGCGTCTCCATGCGCTACCCCGTCGTCGAGCGGAACCACGACGTCCGCGTCATGACCATGAACCCGTCGGGCAGCAACTCCGGGGAACAAGGACCGGGATGGGCGACGGGATTCCGCGTCTCGAACCCCGTCAACGTCCATCCATCGCAGGCGCTCAAGCACCCCGCGTTCATACCGCCCCATTCATCCCGGACGTTCGTCCTTTCGCTGCGGGTCACCCGCGACCGCGAGGACTGGATGCGAACCCTCCTGCCGTACTACCGCTACTTCCGCGCCATGTACGGCGGCGTGTCCTACCAGCGTTCAACCCGTCCGATCCTCCCGTTCGGAATCGCCGACGCGTACTACCAGGAGGCCGGAAACCTGGACGGATACGGCGACCCCGCCACGCGACGGCCCGATGTGTTCGGGTGGGGTCCGTGGACCGACCGGATCATCGACATCGAGGGATACTCGTCGGTCATGCTGTGGGCTTCATCGGGACTTTACTTCTTCAACCCTCAGTTCAACTACCCCTTCAAGGTGGCCAGCCGCTGGGAAGAAAAGCCGTTGCTCAGCACCGCCTTCGATCCCGCGATCGGCCTCCCCCGAGTCAAGGACTCGGGAAAAACGCTCGGCATCTGGTGGGGACGAAGCCTCGACATCTCACCGGACTGGGATCCCGACCACATGATCCCGATCGACCCATCGAACCCGGCGCACGTGGCGATCGCCGAACGGGAACTCGCCGGCTTTGTGCGTGCCGGCGTGGAACTGGTCGGGCTTGACGCCTGCAACCCCGCCGTCACCGGCATCCAGAACGCCTACACCTGGATTGCCCGCATCCGGCATCGCTACCCGTCCATCACCTTCCTCGCCGAGCCCAGCCCCTGCGATGTCCTGAGCACCCTCGTCGGGGGCGTTCTTCCCGGGTGGTCCCTCGACGGGCTTCCCAAGACCATCGACGACTGCTACCCCTTCCGGACCCCGCATTACCTCGCCGACTTCCTCCTCCCCGGTCACGAAACGGTCATGAGTTTCCGTTACAACTACCACAAGGACTTCTTCGGCGTGGTGCCGACCGACGCCGACGTTGACCGCGACGTCCGCTGGTTCGCCCAGTTGGGCTTTGTCCCGATGGTCTGGCGACACGTCGGCACCGTTGGCGACGTCCGCGCCAGCGAAACCTGGCGGTGGACGGTCCCCGCCTCCCTTCGCCGCGAACTCGACGCCATCGACGCCCAGATCAAGGCCGGAGAAACCGCCGCGAACGAGTCGGCCGACCCATCCGCACGCGACCTCTCGCCGCCGCTGGTGGGAAGCAAGATCAACAAGTAGCACATCGAGGCCGCGCCGCCGATTCGTCGGGGTCACCCCTTTGATGGGGTGACCCGGACGAGTTTGCGGTACTCCAGCGGATGCCGCAGACGCACGACAAGCCAGGCCAGCAGCACCGCCAGCGTGGCGCCCGTCACGATCAGCACGCCCCCGCGGCCGAGCCACTCCACCACCATCACCAGCAGGCGGAACTTCGCGCTGCGGGGCTGCAGCGTCCCTCCGTTGGCCAGGCGGGACGCGATCGAATACAGGAAAGCACCGACTACACCCGTCGCGACCATCCCCAGTATGGCCCCCACGATCATGCCGTCGCGTGGCTGGCGGGTCTCCTCACGGCGAACGGCGTCCCCCATCTGGATCTCGACCGCGTCGAAGACCAGGTCGCGCCGCTCGGCGTCGTCGCAGGTGATCGTGACATCATTGGTCTCGCCCTTCGGGGGAGTCTTCCAGACGGAGATGGTGAGTACGGGCCGAGAGACGACCACCGAAACCTCCCGGATCGAGCCCAGGTCAATCGACCGCGCGACCGGCTCCAAAAAAGCGTCGGGGTCGGTCTCATCCTCGGCGGCCTGTGCCAGTTCCTCGGCCAACGCGGCCCGCGGGCTGGCGCGGTGGATGCGCGATGAGGTCACCACGATGACCCGGTCGGAGAACGGGGCGGTGTTGACCACGGCGACGGCGCGCGGACCCGGGTCGGGCTGGCCCGGGTCATCAAGGTCCCATACATCCTCGGACGCGGCTGGCACCATCCACCCCCTCGGGTCGCGCCGGCACGAGCCGGCTCGCCAAAGGCCCGCGTCTCACGGCCGGGCCTTCCCGCCGATAGCATACCGCCATGCCCGTCCTGCTTCGACACCTCCTGGCCATCGGACCGGCCAACCCCATCGCGGTTCGCCTGGTCCAGAACGGTTCTCGTCGGATGAAGCACCTGTACGTCCGGTCGGCGTACCTGGGCGTGCTGATCATCGTCCTGCTGTGGGCGCTGCTTATCAAGGGCGGAACAGGCACGGCGATGTCGTACCGAGACCTCGCCGCGGCCGGAGCCTTCAGTTTCACGTCCATCGCGTACCTGCAGATCGGCCTGATCTGCATCCTGGCGCCGGTCTTCATGGCCAGCGCGATCGCGCAGGAATCAAACCCCAGGACCTGGGAAGTCCTGCTCACCACGCCGCTGTCGGGCGTCCAGATTGTCCTGGGAAACCTCTTCGGACGGCTGTTTTTCGTCATCGCCCTGCTGTTCGCCAGCCTGCCCCTGTTCGCGCTGACGCAGTATTTCGGGGGCGTCCCCGGACGCTCGATCATGGCCAGTTACCTGATCGCGGCCTGTGCGGCCCTGCTCGTGGGCGCCACGGCCATCGCCTTGTCCGTCTCTCGCCTGGTGGGAAAGCGGGCCGTCTTCACGTTCTATATCGGGGTCATCAGTTACCTGGCCGTGACGATCGCCCTGGACCGCTGGATCATCGCCTCGGGCGGGGGGGCGGGGGCCGGAGGCATCGGCGTGACCTGGTTCACCGCCATCAATCCCTTCCTGGCCCTGCACGCCCTGCTCAACCCATCGACCTACGCACGCGCGGCGGTGGGATCACAGGATTCCATGCTGGGCCGGTGGTTCCTTGAATCGCCCGTCACCGCGTGGTGCGTCGGTAGTTCGCTGCTCAGCGTGATCCTCATGCTCGCCTCGACGATCACGGTCCGCACCGGCGGCCTGAATTCGATCACCGTCGAAGGATCCGGCGTCCCCTGGTACCGACGGATGTTCGGGCTCGGGGCGTCGGGGGCCGAGCACCGGCCGCCCAGGGCCGTCTGGAACAACCCGATCGCCTGGCGCGAGGCCGCGGCGAGGAACTCAACCCTCGGCCGCATCCTCCTGCGATGGGCCTTCATCGCCGCCGGGGCGCTGTTCGGCCTGGCCATGCTTGCGAAGTATCACTTCGGCACGCTGACAACCGGCGAGTTCAGGTTCGCCATGCTCGCCACGATCTGGGGAATGCTGGTCGTCACCGCCCTGGTGGCGATGAACATGGCCGCCACCGCGATCAGCCGTGAACGCGAGGACGGAACGCTCGATCTCCTGCTCACCACGCCCATCACGCCCGGTCAGTATCTGTCGGGAAAACTCCGGGGCCTGATCGCGTACATCCTGCCCATGATCGCCGTCCCGTGCGGGCTCCTGATAGTCACCGGCGTGTACGTGCTGTTCGGGGGGCTTGGCCGGGACGGGGGCGTCACCGAGATCTCGACGCGGGTCGGCCCGGTTCCCGTCGCGCTCCCCATCATGTTCCCCGAGGCGGCGATCCTGGCCCCGCTGGTGCTCCTGCCGTTCATGGCTTTTTGCTGCATGGTCGGGCTTCAGTGGTCGCTGCGCAGCAAGGGGACCATCGGCTCGGTCGTCGCGACCGTCGCGGTGGTGGGCATCATTTCCGGCATCATCGGCCTGTGCGCCGTGAAGTCCGGGGACCAGTTTGGACCGCTCGGCCCGGCCCTCACGGGTCTCAGCCCCGCGTCGCTGGTCTTCTCACTCCTGTCGCCGGAAGCCTCGCTTGGGGTCAACCTCAACTCGGATCAGGCCGTGGCGTCGGCTCGCGTGTCACTGGCGTTCGGATCGCTGATTGCCTGCATGCTGTACTCGGCCGCCGTCTACGGCATCCACGCGAACATGGTGCGCACGTTCGACATGACCGTCCGGCGACTGGCGGGAAATCGCTGACCCCCCGCCCCTCACGCGCCGACCGTGCCGGGCTCGCCCGGACGCGCCGGATCGGGCGATCACATCCCAAGCCGATCGTCTTGCCCGGGCGAGGGATGCCCGCCGCGTTCGTCCGTCGGCCCGCGTTCGTCGGTTTGGTAGTACGACCGGAAGAGCGTCTCGAGGTCCGGCCGCTTAATGACCACGTCTTCCGGCCCGCGGGCGGCGATCCATGTGAGCAGAACGCTCACCGGGCCGTGGTACATCCCCTTCCACGCCGCGTCGGTCCGCTCGTCCAGACGCAGGCCCGCCGGGGGATCGCCCGATGGCGGGCCGCGCCAGAGGATCTCGACCTCGTGCCCGGCCCGGCGCCGCAGCGCCTCAAGCGTGTCATCCGCCACGATGCGGCCGTTGCGCACGATCGCCACCCGCTCGCACAGCCGCTCGACCTCGCCGAGCGTATGGCTGGAAAAAAACACCGTCCGCCCCGACCTGGCCACGCTCCGAAGGTGGTCCTGGAGCCGATCCTGCATCAACGGGTCAAGCCCGCTGGTTGGCTCGTCAAGGATCAGCAGGGCCGGGTCCGGCGCCAGGGAGAGAATCAGGCCGAGTTTCTGCCGCATCCCTCGCGACATGCGACGGACCTTCACCGACAGGTCGAGGTCGAACATCTCCGCCAGGTCCCGCCCTCGCCCCCGAAGGTCCATCCCCCGGATGGACCCAAACAGCGACAGCGCCAGGTGCCCCGTCAGCCACGGGTAGAGCCGCAGGTCACCGGGGATGTACCCGACCTGGTGCTTGACCCTCCGAGAGTCGGACCAGCAATCCATCCCCATCACGAGAGCCTTCCCGCACGTCGGCCGCAGAAAGCCCAGAAGCACCCGGATGGTCGTGGTCTTGCCCGCCCCGTTGGGGCCAAGGAATCCGTACAGGCTCCCCCGGGGAATGGACAGATCCACGTTCTCCACGCCGCGGCGCGATCCGTACGCACGGGTCAGGTTCTCAACCGAGATCACCATCGGGCAAGAGTGTAGAACCCGGCGCGGAGCATCACCCGGCCGAAACTCCCTGAGCGATCGCCCCGGATCCACCGGGAGAATCCCCGATCATCTCGACACGGCGGCGGGCCAGCGACCGCGGATAGTCTCTCCGCAGGAACGCGACCAGCGCCTCGCGGACGACGCATCGAAGTTCAAAGGCCTTGCCCGCGTCGGCCGCGCTCACCAGCGCCCGCAGTTCCATACCCTCCGGGGACGTGTTGGTCACCTGCAGCACGCACACGCGTCCATCCCATAGTTCGCTGGCCGAGACGATCCGCCTGAGTTCCTCCCGCACGGCCTCCACCGGCGTCTCGAAGTCCGTGTACACCATGGCGAAGCCCAGCACGGCCGAGGTGGTCCGCGTCCAGTTCTGGAACGGCTTCTCTATGAAATCGTTGAGAGGGACGATCAGCCGACGCTCGTCCCAGACGCGGACCACCACGTACGTCGTCGTGATCTCCTCGATCCGTCCCCACTCCCCGTTGATGACGACCACGTCGTCCAGCCGGATCGGCTGCGTCGCCGCGATCTGCAGGCCCGCGATCAGGTTCGACAGCGTCGGCTTGGCCGCCAGGCCGATCACAACCCCCGCGATCCCCGCCGAAGCGAGCAGGCTCGCCCCCAACTGGCTCGCCCGCGGAAACACCATCAGCGCGCTGGCCCCCACGATCATCCAGATCAGCACCACCGCCACGCGACGCACCACCTTGACCAGGGTGTGCATCCGCCGGGCCGAAAGGTTGTCGGATAGGTCCACGCGGTACCGACGGCCCACCACGTCGTCCATCACCAGCGTCGCTCGCGTCGCCAGCCACCCAAGCCCCAGGATCAGCAGGATCCCGAGCAACCGACGCATCGGCTCATCGAACGCCCCGAGCCGCAGGCCCGGGATCACCACCTGGGCCGCGATCAGCGGAAGCAGCAGCCGCATCGGCCTCTCGGTGCGGCTCACCACCGACGCCGCCGTCGCCATCCGCTCCTCCCGCACCGCCAGGCGAAGCACCCGCCACAAGAGCCAGTGCGCCGCCAGGCCCACCAACCCCGCCGCGAGCAGGACCGCGAACGAGACGCCGACTTCACCGACAAAGAATTCCCAGATTTCCTGCGCGTCGGGCATCACAGTACCTCCTGGCGATCATTCTCCCGCGGGCCACGAGTCCGGCCGGCATCCGCACTTCACCGCGAGAGCCTGTCGAACCAACCATCACCGGCAGGCCACAAAGGACCGAAGAAAGAAATCTTGAAGCACAACATATTGTGTGGCAAGGCTTTAGAAAATACCACGCCACCCTCTCACACGCCGAACATTGACAATCCCGTTTGGTGCATGGTAAGGTACCGGCGTCAAGCCCGCGTCCGATGCCGCCCTTGATGCCCGCTGCCTGATCCATGGAGGTATCACGGCCGGGACCACGCATCGGGACCCGTGCGCCCTCGCGTCGGGCGGCCGATCGGAGCGAATCTCCGCGGACCGCCGCCGGACGCCGCGGCCACGCACGGCAGCGAACGAGGAAGGTGGCTCCGATGGCACGCACCGAGATCGATCCCAGGACCCAGGACACCAAGACCAGCGAGACCCGCACCGCCGAAGCACGAACGGTCGAAGCCAAGCCCACCGCGACAACAGGGGCAACCAGGCCCTCCGCGCCCCCCGGACCGGCCTCCAACGGCGCGGCCGGCGGAGCCAGGACCGGCCCGAACTCGGCCAAGGCGCCCGAACCTCGCGCCGAGGATAAGGAAAAGCAGCGTGCCCTGGGCCTTGCCGTCCAGCAGATCGAGAAGACCTTCGGCAAGGGCGCGATCATGAAGATGAGCGAGGAAGCCTACCTCGCGATCCCGGGGATCTCGACCGGGTGCCTTTCGCTTGACCTGGCCCTGGGCGGCAAAGGAATCCCCCGCGGCCGGATCGTCGAGGTCTTCGGGCCTGAGTCGTCCGGCAAGACCACCCTGGCCCTCACGGTGGCGGCGATGGCTCAGAAGGACGGCGGCGTGGCCGCGGTCATCGACGCCGAGCACGCCCTGGACCCGGTCTGGGCCCGCAAACTCGGCGTGAACATCGACAACCTCCTGGTTTCCCAGCCCGACTCGGGGGAGCAGGCCCTGGAGATCTGCGAACTGCTCGTCCGGTCCAACGCCGTCGATGTCATCATCGTCGACTCGGTCGCCGCCTTGATCCCAAAGGCCGAGATCGAAGGGGAGATGGGCGACGCGATCGTCGGTGTCCATGCCCGGCTCATGAGCCAGGCGATGCGCAAACTCACCGGCATCATCGCCCGTTCCAACTGCACCGTCATCTTCATCAACCAGATCCGCGAGAAGATCGGCGTGATGTACGGGTCTCCCGAGACAACCACCGGCGGGCGGGCCCTGAAGTTCTACTCCTCCGTGCGCATCGATGTCCGGCGGACAGGCGCGATCAAGGAGGGGGACGTCACCGTCGGGTCGCGCACCCGCGCCCGGGTCGTCAAGAACAAGATCGCCCCTCCCTTCCGGGAGGCCGAGTTTGACATCATGTACGACTCGGGGATCTCGGGAGAGGGGGACATGGTCGACCTGGGCGTCGAGGCCGGGATCGTCCAGAAAAGCGGGGCGTGGTACTCCTGCGGAGAGATCCGCATCGGGCAGGGACGCGAGGCCGCCAAGCAGTTCCTCAAGGACAACGCCGAACTCGCCAAGGACATCCGCCGGCGGATCCTCGCCGTCAAACTCGCCCCCGGCACCGCCGCGCCCGCCGTCCGGGGAGACGCCGCCGACCTGGACGAGTGATCGGCGGATCTCGTTCACACGTTTGCTGAAACCTCCGGCACACCGGAGGAGAGAGTGTTCGGTTCGCGCCAACGCGCGGGCCGACGCCTTCCGATCGACAACCGGCACGCCCCGTACCATCGGGCATGCATCCGTTCCGCATCATCGTGGACGCCTCTCGCCACGCGGGAACAACCTCCCGGCACGGCGGCGTTCGCTCCAGGGCCGTCTGCGTCGTCATCGCCGAGGACCTCGCCGCCGCCGTGCGAACCGCGACCACCGAGATCCTCGACATGGGACTGGTCCCCGGGCCGCTGCTCGACGCCGCGGCCATCGATCCCACCTCCGCCGCGGACCACGAAGAGCAGGCGTCGATCATCGAGGCGCTCGAACGGGGCTGCTCCATCGTCCTCCACGACCCTCGCCCGGATTGAAGCGACCGCCCCGCGAACCCCTCCCCGCCCGCATCGGGGCGAGCGGACGCGCCCGATTCCTACCATCTCCCGTTCGATGGCGACCGATCACGACAGATTCTTCATGGATATCGCCGCCCGGTCCGCCCTGCGAGCGATCGGTCGCGTCGAGCCCAACCCCATGGTCGGTTGCGTGCTGTCCCGTGAAGGCCGCATCCTGGCGGTCGGGCATCACCGCGTCCACGGCGAACTTCACGCCGAGCGCGACGCCATCGCGTCCTGCCGGGCGGCGGGGCACGACCCCCGCGGCTCGACGGCACACGTCACGCTCGAACCATGCAACGGCGTGGGCAACCAACCCCCGTGCGTCGAGGCGCTGATCGAGGCCGGCATCACCCGCGTCGTCTACGCCGTGCGAGATCCAAACCCCGCCAAGGCCGGGGGGGGGGATCGCCTCCGCTCGCACGGCGTCATCGTCGATCAACTCGGCGGGCACCCCCTGGCACACCGCCTGAGCGCCCCGTTCCGCCAACTCCTATCCGACGAACTTCCCTGGGTAACCGCCAAGTGGGCCCAGACGATCGACGGCCGGATCGCGACCCGTGACGGCGAATCAAAGTGGATCTCGTCGCCCGCGGCCCGCCGCCGCGTACACCGATTCCGCTCGCGGATTGATGCCGTTCTCACCGGGGTCGGGACCGTCCTTGCGGACAACCCGATGCTCACCGCGCGGGCCGAAGACGGGGCGCGTCGCGTGCGCCGCCGGGCCTGCCGCGTCGTGATCGATTCACGCCTTTCGACCCCGCTTTCCTCGGCGCTGGTTGAATCCGCCGGAACGTACCGAACGATCATCGTCACGACTCCCGGTGACGAGGCATGGGCACGCCGCCGTGAGTCACTCACTCGCGCCGGGATCGATGTGCTCGACGTGCCACCGAATCCCGATGGGAAGGCCGACCTGCGACAGGCCCTTGCCGCCCTGGCACGGCAACGCGAACTCTCGACGATCCTGGTCGAGGCCGGGCCGCGGCTGCTCGGCGGGCTGCTCTTAGCCTCGCTCGTCAACGAGGCGATCGTCCACCTCGCCCCGATGATCCTCGCGGACGAGCACGCCCGCCCCTGCGCGACGGGGCGTGAAGCCCCGTTGCTCTCCGGGGCGTCGCGCTGGAGACTCGACCGCGTCAAGCGGATCGGCCCGGACGTCGAACTGTGGTACTCGCGCGACGACCGCCACGGCCGCCAGTGATGTAGAATGCACGATCGGACGCGCCCCGCACCCCGATCTTGGCGCGATGCCGACGGACACCCGATGAGCGACGCCCATTCCATCTTCCGCCGCGCCACAACGACCGCACGGGACCTTCTCGAGCAGGTCCGCCACGACCTCTCGGCCGAGCGGGCCTTCACGGGTATCGCCGCCGAGTTCACCACCGCCCTCCGCGACGGGAACAAGGCGATCATCTGCGGCAACGGCGGCTCGATGTGCGACGCCATGCACTTTGCCGAGGAACTCACCGGGCGCTTCCGCGACGACCGGCCGGCCCTGGCCGCGATCGCCCTCGCGGACCCGTCCCACCTCTCCTGCGTCGCCAACGACTTCGGCTACGAGCAGGTCTTCGCCCGCGGGGTCGAGGCCCTGGGCCGACCCGGCGACGTGCTGGCCGTTCTGTCCACCAGCGGCCGCTCCCCGAACATCGCCGCGGCGATCCGGGCGGCCCGGCAACGGGGCATGAAGACCGTCGCGCTGCTTGGACAGGGGGGAGGCCCCGTCGCCGGCTCATGCGACCACGAGTTCATCGCCCCCGGGACGACTTCCGATCGCATCCAGGAAGTCCACATGATGTTCCTGCACGCGCTGGTCGAGGCCGTCGAGGCCGCGCTGTTTCCCCCTCGCGCCTGAGCCGGGGCCGCGCGACGGGCCGGCTCCCCGCCGGCCTCAAAACAACCCGGCGTCACGTCCGCAATCGCTCGAGCATCGGATGGCGACTTGCTTTCTTGCGACCAAGGGCCGCGATCACCGGCGGGGGACACATCCCCGAGAGGGCCTTGAGGTCGTCCCCCAGCGCCGTGATCTGCCGAATCAGGCTCGACGAGGTGTACGCGAAACTCTGCCCCGCCACCACGAACGCCGTCTCGAGACCCGCCACCTCGCGGTTGGTCACCGCCTGCTGCACTTCGTACTGAAGATCCGACAGGTTCCGCACGCCCCGCAGCAGCGCCGACGCCCCGACCGACCGCGCAAAATCAACCGTCAGCCCGTTGTACGCGCGCACCGTCACGGGGGCCAGCCCGTCGTCGCGGCTGGTCATCTCGCTCACCAGTTCGGCGGCAAGTTCAAGCCGTTCGTCCGCGGTGAACAGGACATCCTTGCCCGGGTTGCGGCCGATCGCCACGATCAGTTCGTCGAAGAGTTTGCGACCACGCTCGATCACGTCGAGGTGCCCGTAGGTCATCGGATCGAAGGAGCCAGGAAAGACGGCCAGGTGCTTGGGCATGGGTGGAGTTACTCGCGCAGGCCGAGCGGCGCCCATCTCGGAGCCGCTCAGGGAGATTCATCGAACCGCCGTACCACGACGGTGTCGTTCTGCCCGCCGAATCCGAATGAATTGGACATGCACACCCGCACGCCCCCCACCGCGTTCAGGTCCCTGGGCGCGTTGGGAACATAGTCAAGATCGCACTCCGGATCGGGCGTCCGGAGGTTGATCGTCGGAGGCACCACGCCCGTCTGGATCGCCTTCACGCACGTGATCAGTTCCACCGCGCCGGCCGCCTGGATCAGGTGGCCGAGCATGCTCTTGACGCTCGAAAACGGGATGCGCCCCGCCAGCGGACCAAAGACGGACTTGACCGCCACCGACTCGATCTTGTCGTTCTCCTTCGTCCCCGTACCATGGGCGGAGATGTAGTGAATACCCGGGCGCCCGTCGGCCGCGGGCTCGCGCGGGTCGATCCCCGCCTGTTTGAGCGCGGCAACCATCGCCGCCTGGGCTCCCTTGCCGTCGGGCTGGATGTCGGTGATGCGGTAGGCATCCGCGGTCGATCCGTAGCCGGCGATCTCCGCCAGCGGCGTCGCCCCGCGAGACCTCGCGTGGTCCAGCGACTCGATCACCAGGATCCCCGAACCCTCCCCCATCACAAAGCCGTCACGCGTCTGGTCGAACGGGCGGGCCGCCGTCGCGGCGCTGTCCCGCCGCTGCGACATCGCCGTCAGGCGGATGAACCCGGTCATCCCCAGGGGATGGATCATGCTGTGCGTGCCCCCCGCGAGCATCACGTCCGCGTCGCCACGGCGGATCATCTCAAATGCCTCGCCCACCGACTGCGCCCCCGCCGCGCACGCCGTCATGCAATTGAACGCCGGACCACGGCAACCGAACTCATACGCCAGGTGCGAGATCGCCAGGTTCGGCTCCTGCTCGATCTCACGCGTCGCGGCCATACGCGCCATCGCGGCACGGACCCACGCCTCGCCGTCGCCGCGCGCCTCCCCCGTCTCCTGCCCGCGGCGGTACCCCGCGATGTTCGCCGCCGCGAAATTCGGGAAATCGAGCGAGCCTTCTCCGGCGCCCAGGTAGATCCCCACCCGGCGCTGATTCACGCGGAAACGATCAAGACCGGCCTGACGCCACGCCGACGACGCCGCCGCGAGCGCGAACTTGGAACTGATCCCCGCGACCGAGTGCCGGCCGTGCGTATCGGGCAAAAAATCCGCCAGGTCAAAGCCCCGGACCTCCGCCGCGAAGTTGGTCACAAACGTCGAGGCGTCGAATCGCGTGACCGGCCCGATCGCCGCCTCTCCGGCAAGCAGACGATGCCACACCGCGTCAAGGCCGTGCCCAAGCGGCGTGATCCACCCCATCCCTGTGATCACCACTCGGGTCACGATGCGTTCCTTTCCACGCGCCGCCCGCGGCGGACGCCGGGCACGGGACTTACCGATCGAACTCGGCCGTCTTGGGACCACCCTCGCCGGGCTCGTCCTCGAACTCCTCCGGGCCTTCTTCGTCACGACCGATATTGAGTTTCTCGATGTTCAGCACCCGAACCAGGCCGTCCTTCAGGCGACGCTCGGCGAAATTGATGATCAGCCCCAGTTCAAGGTCCGCGGCCTTCAGTTGCGCCCTGACCGCCGAACGCTCGAACGAGCCGATCTCGCCCGGACGAGCCATCAACTCGACCACGAAGCGATTCTCGATCAGCAGGTCGGTCGTCACCGTGCCCACCTGCCGATCCTTGTACATCACCGGGATCGCCTTGCCCTGCGTGTAGGAAATCCCCCCCGCGGTCAGTTCGCCCTTCAACGCCTCCGCGTACACCGACTCGTCGAACCCGGGTCCCAGACTCCGGTGAACGTCGATCGCGCACCCGATCAACCGTCGGGAGATGTCCGTCAGCGCGGGATCAAGGTCCGACAACGGGACGCCACGACGCTCACGAGGACCGCCCTCCGAGTACTCCCTGGAGTGCCCGCCGGGTCCCCCGTACCCACCACGAGGCCCTCCGCCACGCCCACCGTACCCCCGGCCGCGACCGCCCTCGCCGTATCCTCCGCGTGATTCCCGATAGTCGCCGTTCATCTCGTTGCTCCCGCGCCGGGACAAAGTCGCCCGCGAAGAAAAGACCCTCTCGGGCCCGAAGAGTCCGTAGAACCGTTCCACGGGACCAGAATCTGTAGGACGTTCAACGCCCCGGGGCGCGGCGGCGACCCCGCCAGGCACGCGGCCGACCATCCAGAGCCAGGCCGCTGGGAACCCGCCCGCCCGCAACCTCCACGCTCAAAAAAGTTTCTGCTGGTCTTTCACGTCCTTGACTCGCCTCTGCAGCAGTTCCAGTTCACCCAGCAGGTCTTCCACGCTCCGGAACTTGCGGTACTCGCTCGCGTAACGGATATACGCGACCTCGTCCAGGTCCTTGAGTTTCTGCATCACACGCTCACCGATCAGCCGAGACTCGACCTCTCGGTCGAATTCTCGGTGCAGTTCATCCTCGATCTGGTCGGCCATGCGACCCTTGATCTCCTCGGGGACCGCCCGCTTGCCAAACGCCGCCATGATCCCCCGCATGATGTTGTCGCGGTTGAACGGCACCCGCGTCCCGTCTCGCTTGATGACCACCAGACGCGCCGTCTGCTCGACACGTTCGTACGTCGTGAACCGCTTGCCGCAGCCCAGGCACTCCCGACGACGGCGAACCACCTTCGCCGCGTCGGACTCCCGGCTGTCGATCACCTTGTCGTTGTTCGCGTTGCAGTAGGGACAGATCACGTCGTCACCACCTGTCGGGGATTTGGGACTGGCCGGGCACGACCCGCGGTATGGTGACGACTCCGGACCATCACGTCAAACCGGCACGCCGATTGACCGGGCGTATCCTTGCCCGCTCGGCACGACACGACACCGGAGACCCGACGTGACCACGGACCCGACCCCGACTCCCGACCACGCCACGACCACGCCCGCCGGGGCGGCATCCACCCCCGGGACCCCCGCCGCCAAGTCCATGGATGCCATCATGGCCTTGTGCAAGCGCCGCGGGTTCATCTACCAGGCCAGCGAGATCTACGGCGGGATCAACGGCTTTTGGGATTACGGCCCGCTCGGGGCGCAACTCAAGAAGAACCTCCGCGACGCCTGGTGGCAGGACATGGTCCTGCGTCCATGCTGGGGAAGAAGCGGCCCCAACGGCAAGCCGGTTCGATGCGTCCCCGTCGAGACCTGCATCATCCAGCATCCCAGGGTCTGGGAGGCCAGCGGGCACGTCGCGGGGTTCAACGACCCGATGGTGGATGACAAGCAGACCAAGCAGCGCTTTCGAGCGGATCACCTGTTCGGGCTGTTCGCCCGTCCACAGTCATCCGGGGGTCAGGGTCACTTTGAAATCCCAAAGGTGACCATCGTCGCCTCCACCGTCGGCGAAGCCGTCGAGCGGCTTGTCAGTGAGAAACCGCTCCGAAAGATCTTCAACGTGCGCGACGTGGGGCACTCCTCCGGCGCCTCGGGGACCGTCCAGGCCGATCTTGGCGGTGGGATGCATCACTGGCACGTCGAAGCGGTCAGGTGGAATCAACTGGATGAAGCCGCCCTCCAAGAGGTCCCTTCTCCGTTCACCGGGAAGCGGGGCTCGCTCACCTCCCCTCGCCAGTTCAACCTCATGTTCAAGACCTACACCGGAGCCACCGCGACCGAGGATGACAAGGTCTACATGCGCCCCGAGACCGCCCAGGGCATCTTCGTCCAGTTCAAGAACGTCATCGACACCACCCGCGTCAAGGTCCCCTTCGGCATCGCAAACACCGGCAAGAGTTTTCGCAACGAGGTCACGCCGCGCAATTTCACCTTCCGTTCCAGGGAGTTTGAGCAGGCCGAACTCGAGTTTTTCTGCCACCCCGACGAGTCGGTCGATTGGTACCGATTCTGGCGGGATTTCCGCATGGAATGGTGGAAGTCGGTCGGGCTGGCGGGCGACAACCTCGTCCTGCGCGAACACGACAAGGATGAACTCTCGCACTACTCCCAGGGGACCAGCGACGTCGAGTACCGATTCCCCTTCACCGCCCCCGGGTTCGGTGAACTCGAGGGCATCGCCCACCGCGGCAACTTCGACCTGACCCAGCACCAGCGGCACTCGGGCGCCAAACTCGAATACAACGACACCGAGCGCGGGGAACCGCTCCCCAACGGGCAGCGCCGCGGGGAACGCTACCTCCCCCACTGCATCGAGCCCGCCGCCGGACTCGACCGCGGAGTCCTGGCCCTGTTGTGCGAGGCGTACACCGTCGATCCGTCCCGGGCCTCTCCCGAATTCCTCAAACTCCACCCGAGACTGGCCCCCATCAAGGCCGCCGTCTTCCCCCTGGTGGCCAAGGACGGCATGCCCGAGATCGCGGAGAAACTCCACGCCGACCTCTGCGAGCGGTTCTGGCGCGCCGGCGCGATCGAGTTGGACGAGAAGCAGTCGATCGGCAAACGCTACGCCCGCATGGACGAGGCCGGGTGTCCCTTCTGCTTCACCATCGACGGCGACACGCTCAAGGACCAGTCCGTCACGATCCGCGAGCGAGACACCGGGGAGCAGCACCGCATCGCGATCGACGCCGTCTCGGGGTTCCTCACGGATAAACTCGGGGGCTAAGTCCCGCAAACCGGCCCGGCCACGGCCCCGGCGCCGTCAATCACTCAACGCCCCGGGGATTCGGCGGGCCGTCGCCCGTCCGGGGTACCGCTCCCGGCCCCGGAGTCAGCCCCGGAGTCCGCCCCGGAATCGGGGACCGCCTCCAGCAGGCCGATCTTCGTGATTTTCAGGGCGTGGCATATCTCGTGCAGGCGCACCAGGTCGTCGTACGGGACGTCGGCCGAGGGCGTTACCAGGAGCGTCACGTTCTCCGGACCGACACGGGCCGCCTCGCGCCCGAGCGCGGCCGCCAACGCGCGGTCGTCATCGCCCTCGATCCCGGCGCCCTCGATCAGCACGCGACCACCGGGCGCCACACGCACCGCCACGTCCAGTCGGACCTCCTCGCGCGGAGCCTCCGAGGGCAACGCCGCCGCGCGCCGTACCGGTAGCGCGGTCCGGAGCATCCACTCCGGACCCATCACCGCCGTGCTCGCCATGAAAAACACCAGGATCACCATCACCACGTCCACCATCGGCGTCATGTTCGGCCCGTAGTGCATCTCCCATCGCTCTCGGGCGGATAGCCGGCGGACAAGCCCTTTTCGACGCCTCTTCGATCCCATGGCTCGTTCACCCGATCCCACACTACGGACGCCGCTCGGCCACCAGCCGCACGCTCGTCAAACCCGACTCCCGGCAGGCCGCCAGCACCGGAGCCAGCCGGGAGTAGGGCAGGTCTCGCCCCGCGCGGATCCTGACTTCCCGCCCCCCCGACGAACCCGCAACCCGCGCCCTCAGTTGCTCCGCCAGCGACGCGACACCCATCGCTACCCCATCCACGCTGACGCCCCCACCCTCCTCCTCCCCGAGGATGTCGAGGACAATCGCCGCGGAACGCGAGACTTCCTCCCCCGCGCCCGAACGGGGAAGGTCCGTCACGCGCGACGACACCGCCAGTTTCCCGACCAGCAGATAGAAAATGATCAGGCACATCACCACGTCGATCATCGGCGTGACGTTGACCTTGCCGGCCTCGTGCGATGGATGGAGCCTTCGTCGCCTCATGGAATCCCGATCACCCGCGGGGCACGCCATGCCCTCACACCGCCGCTGTTGCCTCACCCCGAGCCGCCCGGACCCACGCGGGCCACGGCAGCGGGGAGATCCGGGCACCCGCGACCGGCGCATCCAGCGGATCGATCACGCACCACCCGGCTTCCAGAAGCCAGCGATCGTAAAACGCCTCGACCTGCTCGTACACCTCGTCCCGGCGGGTGATCCGGGGGACCACCCAAAGGCCCGGCATCGCCGGACCGGCCCCTGGCGTACCGACGCTCGATGGCTGCCTCGCCCGCTCACGGGAGAGGCGTATCAGCGCCCGGACGTGATGCTCGGCAAACCCAAGAGCATCGCGCCCGGTCAGCCGGGCGAACGTCTCCGCGCGTCCCGCCGCGAGGTCCACGCTCACCACGCGCACGTGCGGAGACGACGCGATCGCCTCCAGCAGCGGGGCGGCGACCACCGGCTCGATCCCCAGGTCCAGACGAAGGTGCTGGACGACCAGCCCCTCTTCCGCGGAGCGACTCATCGCCCTCGCGACCGCCCCATCCGCCGCCTCGTCCGCCCCGCCGATGATCGTGACACCCGCGCCATCCTCCCCTCGTGCAATCTCCGGCGCGAACCGGGCCATCTCCGGCCCCCCGCGACGAAGATCCCAGACCAATTGCCGAACCGCCCTGGGCACGCCAGACAGCGCGGCCACGAGCGAGTTGGTCGGAGCGTCGGCGGATTCACCCACCGCGCCAAAGGCCCGGCGCAGCGCGGCGAGACCGTCTCGCGTGTCCGCGCACGCCCGCCTCCCCAGGTCGCGCCAGGCCGACGGCGGAACCACGCACGGCGTCCGGGCGATCGGGTCGGGCCGGGGCATGCCCGGCACATAGCCCAGCACGCCGCCGATGGTGGCAAAGGTCCGGGCCGTCTCCGCCCGCTCGGCAAGTTGCTCGACCAGTTCACGCGAAATCACGCAAGGGACAATCCCCGGGGCCGCCGAAGAGAACGTCATCGGGTTCTGGTCCGGGTTCTCCCGGTGCCGCCGGATCACCGCGTCGGTGAGCGGAGCATCCACCGCGGCCCACCCCGGACCGACCATGACCGCCGCGTCGAGGCCGTGCGCTTCCATGACGCGCCGCAGCGACTCGGGGCGGCACAACTCATCCCAGATCGTCAGGTTGCCCGGCCCGCCACGCCAGCATGTCTCGCTCCAGCGACGGGCCACCCACGCCCGACACCACCACTCCTCCCACGCCGGGTCGTGATCCGCCCACGCCACGCGCAGCCGCGAGAGCGCCGCCGCGCCCATCGAACGCACCACCGCTTCCGCCGCGCCGGAGCGGTCATGCACCATCACGACGGCATCAATCGCATCGCACCGGGCGAGCCGGCGCAGCGTCACTTCCAGCGCGGTCATTCCCCCGGCCACCGGCTCGGAAAGCAATCCCTCCGCGCACGCAAACGCGGGGATCACCGCCGCGCATCGAGCACCGCCTCCCGCGGCGCCGGCCTCGGAGCCGGACCCCATCGACGCTTCGGTCGCCATCTCGCGGATCCCCGTCACACGAGGTCCCCCGCCAAGCATCGCCGTGGTCTCGTCGAGCATCGACCCCAACTGGTCCGACGCGTCGGCGATCCACGTCACGTTCGAGATGTCCCGCTCGATCTGGCGGCGCTGCCGGTCGGCCGGCGTCAGCGTCGCGTCCAGTTCGATCGCCCGGTCCGCCTGGAATCGCTTGAACCCGCCCGTCTGGTTCAGGTAGTTCACCAGGCCGAAAGCGGGCTGGAGTCCCGTCACTTCGTCGCGCAGCGCATGAACCTTGTCGATCAACGCTCCCACACGCTTCTGATCCGCCCCGGCCGTGATCATGTCGGCCAGCAGCGACCGCGTCCTTCGGCTGATCTCCCCCACGCGCCAGGCATCCCGGCGGACGGTGGCAAGACGCTCCCCCAGGCGGCGGCGAAGCACCCCGTCAATCGGGGCGCCCGGCGTCTCGGGAAGCCTCATCGGCTCTCCGGACAGGGCCGGCGCGAGCGCCTCTCCGAGCGTCATCGGGGTTGTGAATTGCTTGGCCACGCCGCCCTCCGTGGCGTCGATGACCGAAAGCCCTCGCGAGGCGTCGGCCGCGAACTCCCGCTCGAACTGCACCAGGTACGCCAACATCTGCTCGTCGGTGTAGATCGGGCGCCCCAGTTGATCCACCGCCTGCCGGAGGATGTGCCGCGAACGCACCAGGCGCTGCCATTCGAGCATCTCGAGCGTGTTGAACTCGTTGAGTTCCCCCGCCCACACCTCATGGATCGCGGCCCCCGCGTGGTAATACTGCCCGTCGGTAAAGCCAAGGTCCTGGCCGACCAGCACCACCGGATCGCACCCCAGATGCCTCGCCAGGTAATACGCCAGGTGCGCCACCGTCGCCCCCGCCGTGATCGACCCCATCGGCCTGGCAAGGCCCGGCCCGAGCAGTTCGTCGAGTACTCGGTCGCCCGCGCACCGGAACTTCCCGGGGAACGCCGACAGGACCGCGGGGTTCACCTTCGGCTCAACCACCAGCGTCACCCCCGACACGTCCGGCTCGGCCAGGCCCTCGTAGAAACGCCGGCTGATCTCGTGGTGGTCAAGCGCGGTGACGTAGTGCGGGACAATCCCACGCGCCAGCAATCGCTTGAGAACGGTCTGTGCCGCGATGATCACCACACGGTCCCGCACGCCGGGCCGGGCCAGCACATCGATGTTGCGATCAAGGCTCGGCCCCGCCGAGACGACCACCGCCGTCCGCCCCGACGCCGCCCCGCGCAGGTCCTCGATCCCCGGGGCGCACGCGTACCGATCGATGTTCATCAGGAGATTGCGCAGCGTCGTCTCGACCTGCACCAGCGCGGTCACCACGTTGGTCTTGACCGCCCCCATCACCTCCGCCAGCGCGCGACCGAACCGCGCCCCGCGCTCCCCAAGCCGACTCGCGCTGGGAGGATGCTCGACGATCCGAACCCCCGCCGCCAGAAGGCCCTCGAGACCCGACGTCGCCCGCGCGATCGACGCCGAATCCTCCGACGTCACGACCACAAGGTTCGTCCCCGAGATCCACGACGAACAGTCGGATTGCTCGAACACCGTCCGAAGCAGCCGCTCGTCGGGCTCGAACACCAGCAACACCCCGGTCTTCTTGACCCGACGAGCCATCGCCGCCACGTGGTGACCGGCGCCCATCCCCACCACCACCAGGCACGCCGCGGACTCCACCGGCGCCACGTCCGCCAGCGCGCGGGCCTCGCGCAGAGGCTCGTGCCGACTCGCCACCAGCGCCCCGTCCACACGCATCGTCCAGCCGCCGTCGGGCGTGCGAACGACCTCGAAGCCGTCCAACGGCCTCGCCGACGCGATCCTCCCGGCGGCCTCGGGGGAAAGCCTCCCCACCGCCGCCAGGTTGGACCGAAGATTGGCGGCCGCCGATGCCCCACCCGGCGACGCCGTCTCCGATGTATCCACGATGGTGGTCGTCATGCTCATCCGGCTGTTGAAATGGTCATCCTTGCCCGCGGGCATCGTACCTGCCAGACTGTACGGATGAACGGCCCGCTCTCGGCGACGCTTGCACAGATCCCAACCCCCGTCTCGGTCCCCCCGCTCCCCTCGCCCCCGGCCATCGAGCGTTACCTCTTCGAGGACGCCTGGGCCATCGCCACGCCGCTGGCCGTCGCCGCCGCCGTCGCGATCTTCACGCTCCTGCGACGCCAGGAGGGCCACCGCGCGCTGGTCGTCGGCGGGGTGCTCGCCGCCATCGCCGCCGCCGTCGCGCTCACCGGCTGGTTCGTTCGCACGCCGCGCGAGATGGTCCGTGAAAACACCCGATCCATGATCACCGCCGTGGCCGACGGAGACACAAACACCCTGACACGACTGATCGAGCCACAGGCACGCCTGGTTGCCGCCGTCGCCGTGGCCGAGGCCGACGACCGCGAGGAAATCCTCTCTCGCGTGCGCTCGTACGAGGCCTATCGAGGCTCCACACGAGACCTTGCCATCCTCGAATTGCAGGCATCACAGGATGGACCAAACTCCGCCCGTACACAAGTGCTTCTGCGGGCCTGGACTTCCAACTTCCCGGTCTTTTCGTGGTGGAGGCTCGATTTTCGTCGCGGATCGGACGGGTCCTGGGCCTGCCGGCGGATCGAACTGCTCTGGATCAGCAGCGTGGGTTCCAGGCGATGATCGCCCCACACGCCCGAGAAAACCGCCATCGTCCCCGGCCCGCACCGATGAGGAAACATCCCCGCGGGTCCTGAGAGCCTCGCGGAGTCTGACGGGTGAAGAACCTGCGAGCCACCGGCATCGTCCAAGAACCATGCCTGGCCGCGGCATCCGCGTGCGTTCGGGCACCCGTATCCGATACATGATCCGGACGGGGAGCCGGCGAAGGACGCTTGTTTCCCGGCCCGGGGGAGACCGCCCGCGAACGGGCACGAGGCAGCACGCGATGACCCCTTACGCACCGTACATCCGAACGCGGCTCCTGGCGACCGTGATGATCGGCGCGACGGCCCTGCTCCACGGGGCGGCCCGTGCCGGTGACCCGTTCGTACCCCCGCCCGAGAGCGGCCCCAAGATCATCGACCTCAAGAAGATCGGCTCCAAGTGGGAGATGCGCGACGCCCAGTCCGGCAAACTCATCATGCAGGAGCGCAACGCCGTCCCCCAGACCCAGGCCTTCGACTCACGCGTCCAGCGTGACATCGAGATGCGGCCCCAGCCCTCCGGCTACGACATGGTGGTGACCTTCACCAACCCCACCTCCGAACCGCTCCCCGCGGGCGCCCTCTACGCCGGCATGTTCACCCTCGGGCCGTCGGTCACGTACTTCGACTTCCGCTACGGCAGCCAGCCCGTCCCCGCCAACTTCTCCACGTACGTGGGGCAGCACTACAACTACCCCGATTCGCAGTACTCACCCGTCTGGGTCTTCATGAACGGCGAGTACGCCGTCGGCGTCTCGCTTCTCTATTCCATGATGGACTACCGCCACGACGCCCGCATGGGCCTGATGAACCCCTCGGGCAGCAACGACGGCGAGGGAGGCAAAGGCTGGGGTGTCGCCGCCCGCCTCTCCAACAGGTCCACCGACCCGGCCAATCAGCGGCTCCCCTTCGAGTGCATCATCCCTCCGGGAGAACGCCGCAGTTATGTCCTTGCCGTGCGAGTGACCAATAACCCGTCCGAGTGGCCGCGCACCTTGCTCCCTTACCGCAAGCACTTCCGCTCGCAGTTCGGCGGCGTGACCTACCGGCGAGAGGGGCTTTCCCTCCAGCCGGTCGTCATCGCCGAGGGGAGTTACCTCGAGCCGGCCAACCCGCTGGGCTTTACGTGGATCGCCTCACGGCGCCCCGATATCTTCGGATGGAGGCCGTGGTCCGACGCCCTCAAGCAGTCCTCACGCCAGCAGATCCAGATGCTCTGGGCTCCCTCGGGGCTCTACTACGAGCGGGCCGAAGAGAATTTCCCGTTCCAGATGACCTCCCACTGGCTCTCCACGCCCAAACTCGCCACCGCCGTCGATCCCGTCAACGGACTCAAGGCGGCGGCGGACGCGGGCGTGCGGCTGGGACTGTGGTGGGGACGATCCGTTGAACTCGCCGACAAGTGGGAGCCCGACGAGATCGTCTACTTCAATCCCGCCAACACCGCCCACCGCCAGGCCGCGTTCGACGAGATGGACCTGGCCGTGCAGGCGGGCGTCACCTGGGTCGGTCTTGATACCTTCAGCCCGGGCCGAGTTCAGGTCGCGGACCTCTACGACTGGCTCATCGACCTGCGCACCCGCTATCCGGGCGTCCGGTTCATCGTCGAGCCCAACGCCTGCGACCTGCTCCACTCGGTCGCCGGGTCGTTCATCTCCGGATGGAAGGACGACAAGCACCCGGGCACCATCGACGGGCTTTACCGCGTCAACGCCCCGCACACCCTGGCCGACTTCATCCTGCCCGGGCACGAGACCTTCCTGGCCTTCCGTTACAACGGCTACCGGCAGTACTTCAACATCAACCCGACCCCGCAGATCATCGAGGAGGACATGCGCCGCTTCGCGCAGTTGGGCTATACCCCCGCCATCTTCGAGGACAAGAACGACATCGCGCCCGTCACCGTCGCCAGGACCTGGGAAACCTCCGTGCCGCATGACCTTCGACTCAGCCCGGCGGTCCATCCGCTGCGCGGAAGGTCCGCCGTCGCGCTCGGAGGGGCCTTCCGCCCGACGGAGCGTGACTCCTCGGCCTTCACCGGCCGCGGCGGAGGTGGCCACGATTCCGGGTCGTCTTCGTCCTTCGCCGGCGTCGGAACCGTGATGCGGTCGCTCGCCGGACGCCAGGGCCTCGCGAACGACGTCGAAAACCAGGATCAGCCCGGGCTGGCTCTCTCCACGGTCAACACCATCGTCAACTCGACGCGGGCCTCCCCGGCGACTCAGGCCCTGAACCGAGCCGGGTCGTTCGGCGCGCTCCCCTCGGCCAACTCGCCAAAGAGCAAGGGATCCAAGCCAAAGTCCTCGACCCCCATCCGGGTCGTCACTTCCAAGACCACCGCCCCGACCAAGACCGCCGCCGCGGCCGACAACGGCCCCGAGTAGAACCGGCGCACTCGCACCCAACCAGGCAAACTCCATCAGGTTGCCTCGCGAAAAGGATCCTGTTAGGATCCTGTCGTGCCGCGCTCACCTCAGCATTACGAGGCCGCTTTCGAGCGGTACGTCCGCTCGCGCCGCATCCCGTACGTCTCGGTCGACGAGGCACGCAAGGCCCTGCTTCCGCAGGATCACGTCCTGCGGTACGAGTGCTCCCCCGCCGCCCCGGGGTCGTCGCCCGCCTCGCACACACTCAAGTCCTTTGACTACGTGCTCTACGGCCCGGGTGGAAACCTCTTGATCGAGGTCAAGGGACGACGCGTCGCCCCGCCCGCAAAGCACCGATCCGGCGAGTCGCACGCCCGCGATCCGCTCTCCCGCAGGCCTCGACGCGCCACCCTGCAGTCCTGGGTCGGGCTCGATGACGTGGAATCGCTCAAGGTCTGGCAGCGGCTGTTCGGGCCGCAGTTCAAGGCGGCCTTCGTCTTTCTCTACCAGTGCGACGAGCAACCGCCGGACGGTCTATTCCAGGAGATCTTCGACCACGAAGGTTCCTGGTACGCCGTCCGAGCCGCCATGCTCGACGACTACGCCGCCGTGATGAAGACGCGAAGCCCACGCTGGCGAACCGTCCATGTCCGGACCAGCGACTTCGAGCGGATCAGCCAGCCCCTCGCCCCCGCTCTCGAACACATGCCCGGTGCCCCCGACGGCCGCGAGCCGGTCTTCACCCCGTATTGACCAGGCCCGCACGCACCGGGCATTTCCGCCCCCGTTCACTCAACCGGTTCGCCATCCGCGGGCTACGATCGGTCCATGCCCGCCAAACGATTCTCGCCCGTGGTCCTCGTCGCGATGGTGTTCACGGCGGTGTGCATGGCCGTCACCTTCCCGGCCCAGGCACAGCAGCCCCAGCAGAACATCGTCCGGATGCCCTCCCCGTCGAAGGAAGAAAGTCCCGCCATCGTCATGCAATACTTCGCGTTGATCGTCATCGCGGCGGCGGCGATCGGCGCCAACCTGATCCCCAGCAAGCGTGGCCACCAGGACTAAGACCACGCGACCGAGGCTCGCCATGACCAGTGGAGCGGATACGACCACGGATTCATCCGCCGAACCGAGCGGTTCGCCCCGTTCACCGGCAGGGTTGATCGCCGTCAACGCCCTTCTTGTGGTCGTGCTCGCCCTGGTGACGCTCGCCGGGCCGACGCCCGCCTCCGCCGAATCCGGCGGCACCGAAGCAGCCTCCCAGCCATCGGCTCGCCCCCCGGCCAGGGCCAGGGGAGAATACACGGTCATCTCCCCCAAGTCTTCCGATGGTAACACCGGCGTCCTGGTCGTCATCGACTCGGTCAACGAGGAGATGGCGGTGCTCGACTGGGACAAGACCCGCCGGACACTCGTCGTCACCGGCTTCAGAGACCTCACCGCCGATTCGACCGAGGTGATCGGTCGCTGAAACGAAGGATCCCGCCGTGCGCTGCGATTCTCAACGCCACCCACGCTTTGCCGACACCGCCCGGGCGGTCACCGGCCTGCTGTGGGCGTCGGCCGCGGCCCTCGTGCTTCTTATCGTGGTCCAGTCCTCGGCCTGGGTCTGGGCCCAGCCCTTTGGCGCGGGCAAGGCCGGGGCTTCGAGCATGGTGAGTTCTTCAGGCCAGGTCGTCTGCCTCACGGCCGAGATCGGCAAGGAAGACCTGATCGTCTTCCTCAACAACCGAGCCGAGTCCCTGGCCGTCTACCGCCTCGACCCCGGCAACCAGCCCCAGTTGTACCAGCAATTCAGTCTCCCCCGCCTGTTCGTCGAAGCCCGTGCCAGAGGCCCGGGACGAAGATAGCGGCGGCGTGACCGCATTGCTGGAGCCTTCCATGCCCATCCATCCACTGCCTCAGTTCGAGGCCGATCTCGAGGCCGACCGGCGAACCTACGAAGCCCTCTCCACCCCGCGAACGCTCGTCGTGCGCTTCGGCGTCATGAAACTCGTCGGAGAGTTCGTGAACGAATCGGGCGCCAAGCCCGGGTGCGGGTCCAAACTCGTCATCCGCACGCACCGAGGCACCGAGATCGGGGAGATGCTCACCAGCACCTGCCCGAACAGCGGGTGCTCCAAAAGCGTCACCCGCAAGCAGATGCTCGAGTACGTCGAGAACTCCGGGGGGCGAGACTACCCGTTTTTCCAGGAAGGCCGCGTCCTGCGCGTCGCCACCGCCCAGGACATGGACCGCCAGAATCAGATCGACCAGTCACGCCACGGACTTCGACTCCAGGCACGCAGCGTCGTCGAGGAGATGAACCTCCCGATCCGCGTGGCCGACACCGAGCCGCTCCTGGGCGGCGAACGGCTCTTCATCTACTTCACCTGCGAGGAACGCGTCGACCTGCGGGACTTTGGCCCGCGGCTGGCCCGGCTGTTCCAGAACCGCGTCGAACTCCGGCAGGTCGGCGCACGCGACGAGGCCCGGATCACCGCCGACTACGAACGCTGCGGGCAGTACTGCTGCTGCAAGAACTTCCTCAAGGTCCTCAAGCCCATCAGCATGAAGTCCGCGAAGATCCAGAAGGCAACCCTCGACCCGCTCAAGATCTCCGGGCGCTGCGGACGACTCATGTGCTGCCTGCGGTACGAGGACGAGACCTACGAGTCCCTCCGCAAGAGGCTTCCCCGGAAAAAATCTCGCGTCGGAACACCCGACGGCGACGGAACCGTCATCGACGGGCAGATCCTCACCCAACTCGTCCTGGTCCACCTGGACGTTCCGGAAGCCGACGGCAAGATCCGACAGGTCGCCTACCCCGTCGAGAACCTCACCGACCCCATCTCCTCCACGCCACCTCCGCCTCCACCGCCGTTCGAGCCGCGTCGCTACGGACGCCCGGGGTCGGGCCCCGCCCCCACGGCCACGACCGGATCGGCGGGACAACGGACCCGGTCCGAGCACCCGGCTTCACGGCACGAACCACGCCCCGAAAGCCAGCGTCCGGCAACTCGTAAGCCCGAGCCCGGCGCCAACCGCGGACCACTTTCAACCAACGCCCCGGAAGCCCCCGGCGCCCGGCGCGGACCCGCATCTCCGCCACGGGATCAACCAACGCCCTCCGATCGCCCCCCGCGCGGCGACCGAGCCCCCCACCCATCAAGGAGGCCCGCGAACTCATCATTCGACGATTTCTCCGAGAGCGAAATCAACGAGATGATGAGCGGCCCGGACGCCGAGCCAAAAGAGGATCGGAGCACGCCGGTCGATCCAAGCCAGCCCGTGCCGCGACGCCGCAAGTCGCGCCGGCGTCGCGGACGCGGCGGTGGGAACGGCGGCCAGGCAGGGCCATCAAACCGCCCGACCGACGGCGGACCTGGACCTCGTGAATCTGGACCTCGTGAATCTGGGCCTCACGAATCCGGACCTCAAAAATCCGGACCACAAGGATCAGGGCCGAGCGGGTCTTGACCACGTGCCAGACCTCCACCGGCACTGTCTCCCTCCACCGAGCCATGGACCTGAATCGACACCACCCCCGCACCACCCCGACTTGGGAGTAGACCTCAACCCGCGAAAACGGGCACGTGGCTCCTTCGATCTTGCCACGGGTGCCCTCGCATGAGGGTGTTTCTTTGGTAGACTCCGCCACCGCGCGCCGGAAACTCGTTCGAGCCGCGGCATACGGTGACGCTTTCGCCATGTGGGATACAGCGCCGCCTTTGGAGGATCCGCGCGATGCCCGATATCCATCCGACATGTTTCCGATCCCTCGGTGGACGCCGCCGTCGCGGACCCCGACCCCTGACCATCTGGATGATCGTGATCATCGCGACGGCCGCCGGGTGCGCCGCCCCCTCCGATCGAGCCAACCGGGAAGGAACCACCGCGGCGCTCTCCGCCCACCGGGCCCTCCCCGCCGGTGTGGTCGCCGAGGTGCCGGAGACTCCGTACGCCGTCGTGGACGGCCGCCGGGTCGCGGTACCCCCGATCCCGATGGGGGACCCCAAGACCATCCGTCGGATCATTGACGAAGGGAGGCACGACAACCGAGTGATGGACCACCTGGTCCACCTCACCACCAGGATCGGCCCTCGCCTCACCGGATCCACCAGGAACCACGTCGCCCGTCTCTGGGCCGTCGAGCAACTCTCGTCGTGGGGAGTCTCAAACGCACGGCTCGAGCCGTGGGGAACCGTTCCCGTCCGCTTCGACCGCGAGCCCTCGCACGCCAGGATCTTCCTGCGGACGCAGCGGCGAGGCGAGGACGGGTCGCTCTCGGCCCCCGAGTCCATCATGATCCGCGAGATGGAGTTCACCACCCTCTCGTGGTCGAAGGGGACCGACGGGCCGGTCCGTGGGCAGGTCTTCAAGATGCCAAAGGACGAGGAGACCTACCAAGCCGTCAAGGATTCCCTCAAGGGCGCCTGGATCCTGATGGACCGCCCATCGCGAGAGGGCATGCGAGGCCTGCGCTGGCAACTTGCCGACGACTACCGACGCCGCGCCGATGCCCGCAAGCGCCTCGCCGAGGGAAGCAAGACGCTCGAGGAGTTCCCGCTCCTCGAGCGCATCTCCTTCGACGGCGTGGCCGGGTTCATCACCGCCTCGCGCGACGAGCGCGTCTGGACCGGGGCCGTCCCCGGTTGGCGTGAACTTGCCTTCGATTCCATCCCGCCCGACGTCCACGTCCAGGTCCGCATGTCGGACTACGACTGCATCAACTCACGCCTGGCCGACGGCGAGACCGTCGAGGTCGAGATCCACGCCGACAACCGCTTTTCCCCCGGGCCGATCGAGTGCTACAACGTCGTCGCCGAGATCCCCGGCGCCACCCGCCCCGACGAGGTCGTCATCATCTCCGGCCACCTTGATTCGTGGGACGGACCAGGATCCCAGGGATGCACCGACAACGCCACCGGATCCGCCGTGATGATGGAGGCGATGCGACTGCTCGTCCGATCCGGAGCACGTCCCGACCGCACCATCCGACTGTGCCTCTGGGACGGGGAAGAGCAGGGGCTGCTCAGTTCGTCCGAGTACGTCCGCCAACTCCGGGATCGCGGGGAACTCGAAAAGGTCTCGGCGTGCTTTGTCGACGACGGGGGCACCAACTACCAGGGCGGCGTCCCCGCCCAGGCTCACATGGTGGACTTGCTCGCCGCCGCCACCGCCCCCGTCAACGGACTGTTCTACGACACCGCCGCCCCGGAGAAGACCCTTGACTGCGATGTCTACACCGTCGATCGCCTCCCCTCGGGAGGAAGCGACCACGGGGCATTCATCCGAGCCGGTGTCCCGGGCTTTTACTGGAAGGAGGTCGGCCGTGCCGACTACGGCTACGGCTGGCACACCCAGAACGACCGTATCGACCTGGCCATCCCCGAGTACCTCATGCAGTCGGCCGTCTGCTCGGCGATCACCGCGTACAACCTCGCCTGCGCCCCGACGCTCCTGCCCCGGGAAATCAGGCCCGAGCCCTCCGCGGCCGAACAGGAGAGCCAGGATCGCGGAGGGCCGGATCGAGCCGGACAGACCCGCCGCCCCCGCCGACCGGACGCCACCGCCCCGGCCTCCTCCGGGGGAGAGTGACCAACAACGGCCCGTCACCGGGTTGGGCTCAACTCACGCGAGCATGGCCGCGGCCGGTCCACGCGTGACCTGGTGTGTCGATTCGATGTGCTCGGTGGGCGCGTACGCCAGTCGAGAACCGTGGACCTGCGCGATCACCGCGCGCAGGTCCCCCGCCGAGATCGGCACGTTGCCCAGGCGTTTCACCTGCGCCGCCGCCGCGCACGCCCCCAGGAACGACGCCGCGAGCAGTGAGCCCCCGCACGACAGCGCCAACGTGGCCGCCGCCAGGAGCGAATCCCCGCATCCCAGAGGATCGACCCCCATCGGGCACAAGGCCGGCACGTGCTCGCTTCGGAGTTTCGTCTGAAAGACCGGCCCGGAGTCCTCCGCTAAAGCCGCTCGACTGGCCGACCGCCCCGAGTGACGCGAGGAGCCCGACTCGCCGATCGGCACCCCGGGCAGACGCTCAAAGCCGATCAGGCCTTCGGCCCCCATCGTCACGATCGCCCGACCCGTCACGCCATCCTCGAGCATCTTCCACACCACGAGCGGCAGGCCCTCTCCAAACATCCGGCACGACTCTCGCAATTCTCCCTCGCTGGGCGTCAGCAGGTCCATATGGTGCATCGCCGAGAGATTGGATCGCCGGCCGCTCACGTCCCCCGCCAGCACCCCGACCAAAGGACGCAGCGCGGTGCATAGCCGGCTCATCGACACCG
Organism: Phycisphaeraceae bacterium; assembly: GCA_019636515.1. Lineage (GTDB taxonomy): Bacteria > Planctomycetota > Phycisphaerae > Phycisphaerales > UBA1924 > JAEUJB01. The sequence goes on from JAHBXI010000001.1 coordinate 704,164, forward strand.
GAGAAAACAACCCCAGACCGAAATCCGTGATGATCGCCGCGTGAGTGACGCCACCCGCCTGCATCCCCCCGCCCTCGGCCGCGGACGCCTCGACCGCCAGTTCCACAAGCCGACGCTGCTGGCTCGCATCGAGCACCAGCGGCTCCACCAGGTCCAGTTTCATCACCTTCTGCGAGCCGACCAGGAATCGCTGCTTTTCAGGCAACGCACAAGACACCGGGATCGAGCGGATATCCACCCCCTCGATGGTCAGGCGGCGACGCATCGCCTGCCCCTCGTGGTCGTCGGGCATCGCCGTCACCAGCACCGGACGGGCGCCCATCGCCGCGAGGTGCCTCGCCAGGATCGCCGCCCCGCCGTCGTACCGCCGGCGCTCGATCGGACGTAGCGTCATCACCGGGCTTTCACCCGCGACCTCGGGACGGTCGCACAGCACGTACGTGTCCAGGATCACCTCGCCCACCACCACCACCCGGCGGCCACGGAACCGCGACATCAACGCCCCGAGTTCGTTCGCCGACAGTTCCGGGGACTCGCTCAGAGTCGCCAGACGCTTGTGGAACGGGTCCACCGACTGCTCCATCGCCGCGATCAGCGCCGTCGAACTGAACACGATGTCGCCCGACGAGAACACCACCCGGCCCCCGCCTCGCTCCACCGCGTCTCGCTCGGCCGCAAAGCGCGGGTCACGGTTGTGCTCGTATTCCTTGCCTTTCACGTACACGTCCGGCGCGACTCGCTCCAGCAACTCGACCGCGCTGGCGTGCGGATCAACATGCACCCAGTCCACGAAATCGATCGCCGCCAGGTTCTCCGCACGGAGTTCCTCGGGGATCAGCGGACGGCCCGCCCCCTTGCCGATCCACGAGTCACCCGTGATCGACACCAACAGCACGTCCCCCATCGCCTTGGCCTGGCGGAGGTGGCGGATGTGCCCCGGATGCACGATGTCGAAGCACCCGTGGCACTGAACCACGCGGCGTCCCGACGCCCGCGCCGCACGGCGAGCCTCGACCAGGCCCTCCAGGTCGAGGATCTTTGATGATGACAGGTCCGCCGACCCGGACATGGTCTCCATGGTCCCCAGTTATCGGCCATTCACCCCCATCACTTCGACCCTTCTCCCACGCCAGACGAGATTTCGACCCGGTGGGCGGCTTCCCCGGCGAACCCATCCGGGACCACCGCATGCGGCGAACACGTCCGGCAATCGCACCTGGGGACAACACACCCGCCACGGCTTTCGCTCACCCGCTCGCCCGGGTCCGGTCAACCCGTGTTCCCCACCTCCGAAGCAACAGGGCCCCCGACATCGCCGCCAGCACCGTCGGCACCGCGTCGGCCGCCGAGACCAGAAGGGTCACTCCCGCGTAACTCCCGCCTCCGTCAAGGTGCAACAAGGCCGCCACCCCCGTGGCCCCCCCCTCCCGGATCCCGATCGCCCCCGACGGGCTCGCCGCCCCAAGCGCGTAATACGTCACCCCCAGCACCACCGCCGGCGCGATATCCAACTCCAGGCCCAGGATCCGCGCCGCGATCCAGAACCTCGCGCTCTGCACCGCCAGGTCACCCGCTCGGAACGCAATGGCCGCCCACCACGGGAATCGTTCACCGACCATGCCAAAGCCCGCCTGGAGATGCTCGAACGTCCGCGTCCGAGCCGCACGGTCGATCATCACAATCCCCAAGCCCGACGACAGACACCGGATCCGAGCCATGCCCCCCGAACCGGCAAACGCGCGAGCCGCCGCCGACACGCCCCACGCCACGGCCACCGCCACGCCGGCCGCGACGGGAATCAGCGCCACGCCCCGGAGGCCCAGCGCGGCCACCCCCGCCACCGGCCCGCACACCACCACCAGCGACATCCCCGCCGCCGCCACCCACGCCGCGATCGTCGGGACCGGGATCCCGTCCCTGACCCGGTGGACGAAGAACCGAAACACCAGGCTTAATTTGAATGGCAGGTACGCCAGGCACGTCGCCACGCAGTTGACCGCCAGGACATGCCCGAACCCCAGTTTCCTGGCGGGCCGGATCAGGGACCAGAAAACCGCCGCGTTGAACACCAGACTCCCCGCCGACAAGCCGACCACGCCCGCGATCATCCAGGGCGGGGCCTCACGCAAGCGCCCGAGTTGATCCCGGTTCTCGGGGCGCAGCGCGACCGACACGCACCAGCCCAGCAGCGCCAGGCCCACCGCCAGACCGACGACCTGGATGGCGACGCCCCGCCAACCGCGCGGCGCCCGGTTTCCATGCCCGTTCGTGCTCATGCGCCGGTTTCATCGGCGATCGGAGCCGCGGACCGCCAACCCCTGACGCCGCGCTCAGCACCCGGACTCGAAATCGACCACGAACGACGTGAAATCCTCGATATCCACGAACCCCGAGCCGTCGTAGTCCGCCTCATCAAGGCCGTCCTCGAACGCCTGCACGAACGCCGCGAAGTCCTCGAAGTCCACGAATCCGGACTTGTCGAAGTCCGCCAGGCATCCAAAGTTCGTCACGTACGAGGCGTAGTCCCCGACCTGCCCCGGCAGTTCGTCCACGCCCAGGTACGCCACCGAGGCGAATCCCAGAATCTCCTCTTCCGAGAACGGGGAGTACCCCGCGTTCCAGCAGATGTTCGCGCACGCGATCATCACGTTGGCGAACACCCCCTGCAGCGTCGTGTGCGGGTGAACCCCGTCGTGAACGAACCCCGCCAGTTTGTTCGAGTTGGAGGTCGTGTCCTGCTGGTTGAGGTTGATGTCCTGCCCTCCCATGAACAGGAACGGCCGCAGTGAAAGATTGGTCCCGAAGATCGCCGAGGACAGCCCGTACACGTCCACGTGCGCAAGGCCCCTCTGGCGGCACATCCCGAGTATCCCGGAGTTCACCTGGCGGATCACCGCCGAGACACGCTCTCGCTTCACCGGGTCGGGGTACAGCGAACGTGTCAACGGGGATACCGAGTAATCCACGAAGTTCGCCACCGCGAGCGACATCCCCGAAGCGCTCACCGTGTCGATGATCGTCGCCATGTTCGAGAGACGGCCCGCCACGTACCCGTTGACCTGAGACGACGACCAGAGGTTGTTGTAGATGTTGAAGAACGCCGAGGTCGTCGGAGAAAAATCGTTCGCCCCGATCAGCAGCACCGCGTGCGTCACGCCCTCGGAGGAGAACTGAGAAGCCAGCCCCGTGTGCTGGCCGCCGGAAATCACCGACGCCGTCGTCGCCCCCGATCGCGCCCAGTTGTACTTGTGGAACTTCCGCCGAGGCTCACCCCACGTCCCCCCGCTCGCCCCCGCTTCGGCCGCCGTCGGGCCGGTGTCCGTCCCGCGGAACGCACGAACCTGCTCGATCCAGTTTTTCGCGTAGTTGTACGTCTCCTCCGCGTACTCATCGGTCAGAGAGTCGCCCATCGCCCCCAGCCGTGCCACCTGACCCGGGGCCAGAGCCGTCACGAGCGAGAGCAAGCATGCCGTGGTACACGCGTTTTTCATGACCGTGTTGTACCTTGCACGCGCCCGCGTGGGAAGCCCGGGGACGCGATTTTCAGCCCGACTTGTTCTTCCCTGAAACTGCCCCCCCGGGCCGAGACGCCGCCACCCCGCACGGCGACCAACCACGCCCCGCCGTGGTATAGTGCCCCGATGAGACCGCTTCTGGTTATCCTCGCCGCGGCGACGGCCTTCTCATCCGGATGCCTCCAGCGCCGACTCCTGATCACCAGCGATCCCCCCGGCGCGATCGTCTACGCCAACGACGTCGAACTCGGGCGAACCCCCATCGAGGCCAATTTCACCTTCTACGGCGGGTACGACGTCCGCGTCGAACTCGAGGGATACGAGCCGCTCCGCACGCGGGCGCAGGCCAACGCCCCCTTCTACGAGATCCCTCCGTTCGACCTGGTTGCCATGGCTGTTCCCTTCGACATCCAAACGACCATCCGCTGGCATTTCGCCCTCACCCAGGCCGTCGAGAACGTCGAGAATGCCCGTGTCGTCGAGGACGCGCTTCTCGATCGCGCCAAGGACCTGCGCACCCGTCTGGGCGATCCACCGGCCTCGACACCGGATTCGACATCAAACTCTCCCCAGGGCTCGCCGCCGGCACAGAACTTGCCACCGAATTGACCCGGCCAGAGCCCCCGCTCACCCGCCCCGAAGGACCTCTCGCACCGATCGGCGCGGCGTCGGCCTCACGTCCCCCCCGAACCCCATACGCATCACGACCTGCGGATGCCCCTGACGGCCGATCGCGGCCAGCAGCCGCGGACGCAACGTGTCGACCTGCACCGGCTGGTTGAAGAACGAGCACGACAGGCCCCCCGCCGTCGAGTGCAACAGGATGTGCTGCAAGGCCCGGCCGGCGTGCAGCCAGTCCCGCGCAGTGTCCCCGGGCGTCCCCAGCACAAGCAGCGCCGGTGACTTCTCCGCCGTGTCAAGGTCGCGGGCCGCGACCCGCTCGGCGACGTCGAACGTGCGGATCAGGAACGGATCCAGGATCGACTGAAGATCTCCGTGACCAAACGAGTACCCCGGCATCCCGTCGTGGCTCTCCGAACGGTTCGAGTGAATCCACGACGCCAGTTCCCGGCGGAACCTCGCGTCGTGCCACTGGAACCGGTCTCCCTCGGCGACCAGTTCCGCCACCGCGTGACGCATGGAACGCCCATGCACCACGTGCAGCCACGCCCCGTCCTGCACCGCCACGCGCTCCATCTTCTCCAGGAACCCAGGATCGGGTGCCCGCTTTTCAAATGGACCCCGGTTGGTCCGGCGCCGGCAGATCGCGCCAAACAAACTGTTGCACTCGTGATCGGCCTGCTTGCGCTCACCAAGCCCGATCAACGCGAGAAGATCCGGGTTTGCCTCATCGGGAAGCAACTGCCCGACCATCGTCCGCCCGAAGTGCCGGATCGCCAGGCACAGATTAAACAGCGCGGCACCGCACGAGATCGTCAGTTCCCGGTCCTGGTGATCGGCCAGGGGCAGCCCGCGGGTCCGGTCGGCATACAGGCCAACCCGCGACCCGTGAAACCGGAAAATCCATGGCTGCGTGTTGTGCGACGACGGCGCCAGGATCGCGTACCCGAGCATGAACCGCAACTGCTCCTCGTCCGCGGCGTCCTGACCCGGAAACCTGGTCGCGGAAACCTGCCACGGCTCGAAGGCGGCACCGGTGTTCATGGGATGGACCTCGATCAACCCGGACGCGCGCAGTGTACCCCCGCGCCCGTGCGAAGCACAAGGGCAACCCCGGACCTCAACACCCCCTCATCACCACCATCACCACCGCCTCCCCCATCACCGGCGCAGCGAGTCGATGGGGAAGGCGGGATTGGCGATCGGCCTCAGTGCCAGGGACAGCAGTGCGACCTCATCGTCGTCGCCCGCGATCCGGTTGGCACGAAGCACATGGCACGACCGGCATCGGTGGATGATCGACCATTCACCCGACGACCGGACCTCGATACCGACCGGCTCCATCGGCGCTCGACACGCCGAAAGTCGGTCGCCAGGCTCCAGGTCCAGATGTCGGGACCAAAGGCAGCGCGGACAGTGGTTTCGGTGGTTGGTTCCCCACGAACGATCGGGCACCATCGAGCGGCAACGACAGCACGTAAAGCCTCTTGAAGATTCGGGTTGCGACATGTGCAAACAACCTGTTGCGCGCGCCCGGGCGCGCGGTGACACGGACAGAGTCAAGACACCCGTGGATGAAGTGGAGCCACGCCAGGCGACGCGCGCACGCAAAGGCGCCAAGCCCGCGGCAGAAACAGGCTTGAAGAATCGCGCGGGGATGATCAGGCAGTGGCGAGCATCGGCTCATGGTAGCCCGACGCCGACGCCGCGTGCAGCGGGAGCATGAAAAAACCCCGGACGAATCCGGGGTCAGGCGGGCTCCATGGTCGTCATCCGACCGGGGAAGGAGAGGTTACTTGTCCTGATCCGGGATCCCCATCCCCCGCCGGTCCGGACTGGCCGGACGCGCCGGCTTGACGTACGGGCGCGCGGCGATCTCGGCCAGCATGTGCTCAATCGCCACGTCCAGTTGCGGATCGCCGCCGTCCACCATCTTCGACGGGTCGTCGATCACCTCGATGTCCGGGTCAACCCCGTGTCCCTCGACCGCCCACGTCCCGTCCGTCTCGTAGATCCCGAACGTCGGCACCGTGATCGAGCCGCCGTCGATCAGGCCCGGATTCCCGGAGATACCCACCAGCCCGCCCCAGGTCCGCGTCCCGATGGTCTTCCCCAGGCCGCTCAGTTTGAAGAGCCACGGGAACATATCGCCGCCCGAACCCGCAAGCCCGTTGATGAGCATGCACTTGGGACCGTTGTGCGCGTCGGGCGGCCACGTCCAGTCGTTGCCGTGTCGCCGGGCCCAGTAACTCACCACCGGCCGGTTGAGCAGTTCGATGAACCGCGTCGGGATCTGCCCACCGCCGTTCCATCGCTCGTCGATGATCAGCGCCGGGAGGTGACGCTGCCCGTAGAATTGCCGGAACAGGTCGTTCTGACCGTTGATCCCGGTGTCGGGCACGTAGATATACCCAACCTTGCCGCCGGATTTCTCCTCGACGTACGCGCGGTTGCGCTCGATCCAGGCCCGGTACCGCAGCCCCGCATCGCTCCCGAGCGTCTGAACAAGCACCTCCCGCGTCCCGGACTTCATCGATGGGCCGGCGCCGATCGTCAGCGACACGGTCTTGTTCGCCCGGTACTGGAATGCCGCCCACGGGTCGCGGGTCGTGTCCAGTGGAACCCCGTTGACCGCGAGAAGATACTCACCTTCCTTGACGTCCACCCCCAACTGTCGCAACGGGTTGCGGGAGTCGGTGTCCCACGGCCCGCCCTCGTAGATCTTCGAGATGCGGTACGCGGTCCCCTCCGCGGTGGAGACCAGTTCAAAGTCGCACCCGAGCACCCCCGTCGGGATCGACGGCTGGCCCTCCACGTCACCGGGCGCGCCCAGGTACGCGTGGCCCACGTTCAGTTCGCTGATCATCTCCGCGATCACGTAGTTGACGTCGTCCCGGGTCGCGCAATCCTCGATCATCTTCGAGTAGTGGTCGTACACCGCCTTCCAGTCGACATGGTGCAGCGTGTCCTCGTAGAAGAAGTCCCGCTGGAGCCGCCAGACCTCCCTCAGGATCTGACGCCACTCGACCTTGGGGTTCAGCGATGTCTGCATGTCACCCGTCGGCACCGCCGTGGAAGACCCGCCGCCCGCCGCCGCGTTCATCACCGTCAGCGACGACCCGCGGAACACCAGCAACTTCTTCCCATCGGCCGACACGTCGAAACCGCCCGCCCCGGCCGTCACGAGTTTTTCCTCGCGCGACTCGTCCTTGGGGTCAAATATCTTGATCGACGCCCCCTCGCTCGATCCCCGAGTCGAGAACCTCGCGAAGATCAACTTGTTGTCGTCCGTCACGCTCAGCCGCCCGAAGCGTCCAGGCGTCAGCGGCAACGGCCATGCCCGGGCCTCGAAACCGTCCATCTCGATCTTCACCGCCTTCTTCTCGTCCTTCTTCTCATCCTTCTTCCCGTTCTTCTCCGCGTCCGTGCCCGCGGCCTCATCGCCGCCCCCCGACGCCGCCTCCGTGCGCCTGGCCGACCACGTCCCCTGCTGGTCCATCACCGACCACGTGCCCGATGCCGACCCGTCCTTGAGTGTCCCGGTCATCGTCGCCGGAACTTCACCCACCGAGATCGTCAGCGTGATCGCGCCCGATTCCTTGTTGTACGTCCCGGAGATCGAGCCCGATCCCATCGCCGACGTCACCCTCCCGGACACCTTGCCGTCCGCGGACAGCGTCATCGTGATCTTGAAGGGCACGCCGCCGGGTGGCAACTGCCCCCCCGAGGCGCTGGCCTCCCACGTCCCGCTCACCCCGTCGTCGGACGACGCGCTCTTGGCATCGTCCTTCTTGCCTTCGCCGTCCTTGTCGTCCTTCTTGTCATTCTTCTTTGGCTCGTCCTTCTTGGCGTCCTTCTTGAGTTCTTCCTCGTCGCTCTTGGCGGGCCAGGGAAACTTCACGTCCGCACGCAGCGGAGCCATGTACAGGTTCCCCGTCCCCGTGTACACGAACGTCGTGTCAAGGTCCGCGTACGTCGGGGAATTGATGGTCCGACTCGACGTGAAATACAGGAAGTCGCCCGCCCGGTCGAACGTCGGCGACGAGTTCGCGAACATCGGGCTGACCACGCACGTCTTCTCTCCAGAATCGACGTTGTACAGCCAGATCCCCGTGGAGTTGTTCGTCTCGTCCCCGCGGGCGTAGGCGATCCATGCCGAGTCGTGCGACCACGACGGAGAGATCGGCGTGCCCCAGGGGTCCTTGTCAACCACCTTCCGCTCGCCCGACTCGACCGTCACCAGGTGAAGGGCGCCCGAGTTGTCCGTAAACAGGATCGTCTTGGAATCGGGCGACCACACCGGCTGGTAGCGGAAGCCCTCGCCAAGTTCGGTCAGGCGGCGGGGCTCGCTCGCCGGGGGAGCGGATTCCTCCGCTTCCTTCACCTCCTCGTCGGGTTTTTTCTCGTCCGTCTCGGGCTTCTTCGCCTCCTTCTTTTCCTCCGCGGGACGCGCATCGGCAGGGCGGATCCAAAGTTCGTATTCCCCCGTCTCGTCGGAGAAGTACGCGATCCACTTGTTATCCGGGCTCCACGCCGGGGAACGCTCGAACACGCCGTTGCTCGCCGTCAGGTTCCGCGTGATCCCTTCCTTCGCCGGGAGGGACCACAGGTCGCCGCGTGCCTCCGCCACCACGCGCCGGCCCGACGGAGAAATCGACGCCGAGGACATATTCCGCGAAGCGTCGATCGTCCGCGTCCTCACCCCGGGCTTGTCGCCCGGCACCGTGATCGTCACCACCCGGTCCTGGCGCTTGCCGATGTCGTACACCCGCAACTGCGAACCGAGTTGGAAAATAACCTCGCCCTTGCCGTCCGGGCCCGGCCCGACCGAGGGCCACCGCACGTCGTCGGTCGTGTACGTTGTCAACTGCTCCCGTCGGCCGTCCGAAACGCTGTAACTCCAGATGTTCAGCCGGTGCTCGGGCCCCTGGTCCGACAGGTAGTACACCACGTCGCTCTTGCCGCCAGGAATCCACATCGGGATCGTGTCCGTCCCTTCCCAGTCCGTGATCTGACGCGCCGACTGGTTCCGAAGGTTGAACAGCCAAAGGTCCGTCGCCATCCCGCCCCGGTACCGCTTCCACGTCCGGTTGTCCGTCGAGTGCGGGGCGTAGCACAGCCACTGACCATCCGGGCTGATCGCCCCGAACCCCGCGTACGGAACCGGCAGTTTCGACGGAAGGCCACCGGACGGGCTCACCGTGAAGATCTGCGACTGCCTCGGCAGGCCCGCCATCCCGTTGCTCAGGAATACCAGACGGCCGTCGGCGCTCCAGTCGCACAGCGTCTCCGCCGAGGGATGGTGCGTCACCCTCGTCGGCACGCCGCCCGTCACGGGGATCGTGTACAGGTCACGTGAACCGTCGTAATTCCCGCTGAACGCGATCGACGTGCCGTCGGGGCTGAACCTCGGGAACCCCTCCGCCCCGGGAGGCGTCGCCACCGGCAACGCCACGCCACCTTCCCGAGGGGCAATCCAGAGGTTGTTCGCGTACACGAACACGATCTGCGTCGCGCTGATGTCCGGGAATCGCATCATCGTCGGCGATGGCTGGTTTTCACCACCCGCCTGACCCGCCGACGACGACGACCACCCGCACGCCAGCCCCGCCAACGCCACCAGACAACCCACACGACCCATCAACTTCATCCGCATGTCATGCTCCATTCGACGCTCGCCGCGCCCTGATTCACCACGCCCGATCTCCCACACCGGGCGGGAAGGATAACAGACTACTCCACCCCGCGACGCCACGCTGGCCCGGCTCTGGAACCACCACCCCGGGATTCGTACAATCACGCCCGGGACACGCCGCGACGCACGACACGCCACTCTCCATGCCCCTGCGACGACTCCTCACCGCCTTTTCCTCACGACAGGCACGCGTCGGCGTCGTCGGACTCGGGTACGTCGGCCTTCCCCTGGTCCGTGCCATGCACGCCGCCGGACACGCCGTCGTCGGCTTTGATATCGACTCCGCCAAAATCGATCTTCTCAAGGCGGGACAAGGCTACCTCCGCCACCTGGGCGATGACCTGTTCACCCACCTCGCCGCCTCGCACCGCTTCACGCCAACCTCCGATCCGCGCGAACTGGCAACCTGCGACGCCATCGCCCTGTGCGTCCCCACACCGCTCGGACCCCACCGCGAGCCCGACCTCTCGTACGTCATCAACTCCACACGCATGGTCGCCGGGATCCTGCGCCCGGGGATGCTCGTCTGCCTCGAATCCACCAGTTACCCAGGCACGACGCGCGACCTGTGCCTACCGATCCTCGCCGAGGCCGCCGGGACTTTCTCCGGAAACGTCGGCCGAGATTTCTTCCTCGTCTTCAGCCCCGAACGAGAGGACCCCGGACGAAAGGACATCCAGACCCACCAGATCCCCCGCCTGGTCGGCGGAATCACCACGGAATGCACCCAGGCCGGCGTCGCCTTCTACGCCTCCGCCGTCGAGCGGGTCATCCCCGTCGAGTCCGCCGAAGTCGCCGAAGCCGCCAAACTCCTCGAGAATACCTACCGCGCCGTCAACATCGCCCTGGTCAACGAACTCAAGACCATCCTGACCCCCATGGGCATCGACATCTGGAGCGTCATCAAGGCCGCGAGCACAAAGCCGTTTGGCTTTCACCCCTTCCACCCCGGGCCAGGCCTCGGAGGACACTGCATCCCCATCGATCCGTACTACCTCGCCTGGAAGGCACGGGAGATCGGACGCCCGACACGGTTTATCGAACTCGCCGGCGAGATCAACCACGCCATGCCGAACTACGTGCTTTCACGCCTGGCCGAGGCCCTCAACGCCGACGGCAAGCCACTCCGAGGCGCGAAGATCTTGATCCTGGGCATCGCCTACAAGCCCGACATCGACGACGTGCGTGAGACGCCCGCCGCCCCGATCATCGACCTGCTCGCCGACGCCGGGGCCGAGGTCTCGTACCACGACCCGCACGTCCCCACATTCCCCTCGATGCGCCGGCACGCCATCACGCTGGCCTCGCGGCCCCTCGACCGGGCCGCGCTGCTCGACCATGATGCCGTGGTCATCGTGACCAACCACTCGGGCATCGACTACGAGTTGGTCGGACGACATGCCGGATTAGTCATCGACACCCGTGACGCGATGGCGAACGTAACCGCCCCGGCCGCCCGGGTTATCAAGGCCTAGCAGGCCGCTAAGGAACCCATGCTGAGGCGGGCGCGTATGGTGGTGCCTCTGGCAAGGAGGCCGAACGATGCGTGGACGAGTGGCGCGGCAGCAGACGATGTTCGTGGCGTTCGATGTCGAGCAGTTCGTCCCGGCGGATCATCCGCTGCGGAAGGTCAAACGCTGGGCCGACGCGGTGCTGGCGGAGATGAGCCGCGACTTCACCAAGGCCTACGGGACGACCGGCAAGCCCGGCATCCCGCCCGAGCGGCTGCTCAAGGCGCTGCTGCTGCAGGCGCTGTACTCGATCCCCAGCGAGACGCGGCTGGTGGAGGCGATCCAGTACAACCTGCTGTACCGCTGGTTCCTGGACCTGCCGCTGGAGGAGGATGCCTGGACGCAGGAGGCCTTCAGCATGAACCGCGACCGCTTCGCGGTGCACGACCTGTACCGCAAGTTCTTCGACCGCGTCGTGGCCGAGTGCATCGACCAGAGGCTCGCCAGCCCGGACCACTTCACCATCGACGGCACGCTCATCCGCTCGCTGGCCAGCCACAAGAGCCTCCAGCCCATCGACGCGACGGCCTCGAAGGGAGGGAAGAAGGACGACGATGATCCCGACGCGGGCTCGGGGGGGCGTGATCCGAGCGTCAACTGGCGCGGCCAGAAGCGTTCCAACGCCACGCACCGCTCGACCACCGATCCCGAGGCCCGTCTGGCCCGCAAGGGCAACGGCAGGGAATCGCACCTGTGCCACAGCGGGCACGTGCTGATGGAGAACCGCTCGGGCCTGTGCCTTTCGATCACCGTGGACACCGCCGACGGGCACGCGGAGCGACGCAACGCGCTGCGGATGCTGCGGCACGTCGAGCATCGGCACGGCCTTGTGCCGCGGACCACAGGGATGGATGCGGGGTACAAGGCGGGCGAGTTCTTGTGCGCGATCGAAGCCCATGGGAGCACGCCGCACGTGCCGATCCCCGAGGACCCGATCCGGGGCGACACGCCCGGGTCCCACGCGCGGCGGAGGGCGCGACGAAGAATGAACACCGTGGGCTACCGGCTGAGCCAACGGGTCCGCAAGCGAGCCGAGCAGATCTTCGGGTGGGGCAAGACGGTGGCGGGGCTGGCCCGGACCAGGTTCATCGGGCACGAGAGGATCGAGAGCTCGGCCCTGATCACCGGCGCGGCGTACAACCTCTTGCGGATGACCAGGCTCCTCCCCGCGTGAGGGTGGGGCCGGGACCCCGATCCCACCATCAACAGGACATCGATGCTCCGGCAACCACGCGGCACGACCTTGAATCCCCACGCGAAACAGAGTACCTTAGCGGCCTGCTAGGCCGCGACGCGGCGGCACGCAACGCCGCCGCCCGCGCACGGTTCCCGGGCCACATCATTGGAAAGCCACCCGAACTCACGACAGAGGGAACAGGACCTTGACGCATTTCTCGGCTGTCCCCCACGTCTGGCCGTCGGTCCCCCACGTCTGGCTTTCGGTCCATTGACAACTCATCCCGTTGTACGAAGCACAATCGCACGGCGTCACCGCCGACGGACAATCCAGCGTGATGTACTGCACGGCGCCGCTCGGCGCTTTGCATGAGCAACCGCAACCGACGCGATCATCCGGTTGTTCAGGGGCCCACCAAAGAGCCACGGGTCATTCTCGGGCGGCCCGGACCCGGCCATCGCTCGCCGAGTCCAACGCTGCCGGCATCCCCTAACGTACCACCGGCATGAGCACTCCCAGGAAAGCCCTCGTCGTCACCGGGTCACGCGCCGAGTTTGGACTCCTTCGCCCCGTCATGCGAGCCATCGACGCACACCCCGGCCTTGAACTGCTTGTCATCGCCGCCGGCTCGCACCTTATCTCTCCCGGCCTGACCTACGACGACGTCAAGCGAGACTTCTCCATCGCCGATTCGGTGCCCATGCAGGTCGCCGGGCGAGTGGGAAGACCCGACGACGCCGAGGCCGTCGGCCGCGGCATCTCCAGGTTCACACGCTCGTTCACCGGCCTGGACCCCGACTGGGTCGTCGTCCTGGGCGACCGCATCGAGGCCTTCGCCGCCGCCGCCGCCGCCGCCATCGGCGGATGGCCCGTCGCCCACCTCCACGGAGGAGACCGCGCCGAGGGCGTCCACGACGAGGCCCTCCGCCACGCCATCACCAAACTCGCCCACCTGCACCTTCCCGCCACCGCCCAATCCGCCCAGCGAATCATCCGCATGGGTGAGCCAGAATCCCGCGTCCGCATCATCGGCTCCCCCGCCGTCGATGAACTCGACGCCATCGAACCGCTCAGTGATGCGGAGTACGCGTCCCTGGGTTCCCCCACGGTCCTCATGCTCATGCACCCCGTCGGGCGGCACGACGAAGCCGAGGAATGGTCCGCCGAGGCCGTCATCGAGGCCCTGCGCCGCGTCGGCCGCCACCCCGCCGCGATCGCCCTTCACCCAAACCACGACCCCGGGCGCCGAGGAGTCCTCAGGGCCATCCAGGCCGGATTTGATCCGGGCCGAGTCCTCTCGCACCTCCCGCGTGACCGCTTCGTCGGACTTCTCAAACGCATCCGCGACGCGGGCGGCTTCATCATCGGCAACAGTTCCTCGGGCCTTATCGAGTCCGCGGCTCTGCGCCTGCCCGCCGTGGACGTCGGCGAACGCCAGGCAGGTCGCGAACGCCCCTCCAACGTCGTCCACGCCCAGGACGGCGATCACGACGCCATCGCCGCCGCGATCCAGGCCGCCACGGCACTCGACCGATCCACGATCACCCACCCTTACGGCCCGGGCGATGCCGGACGCAAAGCCGCCGACACCCTGGCGAGCGTGGATCCACGCTCACCGGGACTGCTCCGCAAGCACAACGCCTACTGAGACCGACACCGGCCCCGGGGGGCACGCTCAGAGCCGACGGCGAACCACCACCACGTCCATCCGGCGGGTCTGAATCTCGGCCCGCAGCCCCAGTTGTTCCTGCAGCGCGGCCGCCGCCGCGTCGAACGAATCGTCCGGGCACTTGACCGTCCAGTCGTACACGCCCGTCATCCCCGTCTCGTCCGCCACCGGCATGCGCAGCATCGCCCCCAGACGCTCCGCCAGCGCCGACATCGGCTGACGAACGCCCGAGATCGTCCCAAGCCCCCACGACAGCGAAGACGCCCCGTTCGTCCCCGTCACGTCACGGATCCCGCGCGAAGGCCCGCCGCTCCCCGGGCGCACCACCACCACCGGGATGATCTGCCGATCGCGGACCGTCTCGATCCCCAGCGCTCGCTCAACCACGTCCGCCAACGCTCCCGAGAAGCCCGTGCGGCCGGAACGGTCGCTGAACGCCGACGGATCGGGCAGCCGGATCGTCACGTCGTAGCGAAGTTCATCCAGGTCGATCGAACCCTCCGCCATGACAAACCCGGGGCCTACCCCCGCGCACTCGGCGATCAGGTCCCGCGCCGTACACCCCCGCGCCGTCAGTTCACCCCCCCATCGCTCGATCTTCGACGCCGTGGCGTGCGAGAGGCGAACCGACACCTCATACAGCACCGAGCCCGGCTCCACCGCCGCCGTCGGCGCGCCGGATCCCATGGTCGGCTGGCTCGGCCATGCCACCGCCGTCGTGGACATCGAGGCGCCCGCCGGCATGGATGGCGGCTCCAACGCCGTCGCATCGGCCTCCTCGCGCGGCCATTCTCGACCCTCGATGACCGCCCGCAGCATCGCCTCGGTCACTTTCCGAGGCTGCGTGATGGCTCGCACAATCCCGTTCCCGTCGATCACCACCGTGTGCGGGATCGCCCCGACCCGATAGTTCAGGAACACCGACCGATCCGTGTCCAGCGCCACCACCCCGTTGATCCCCATCCGCGTCAGGAACCGATCGACCGGGTCCGCCTCCTCATCCGAGATCGATACAAACACCACCGGGCCGTCCCCCAGCGCCGCCACCAGGTGGTTCAGGTGCGGGATCGCACCGATGCACGGGGCGCACCAGGTCGCCCAGAATTCCACCACCACCACCTTCCCGCGCAGCGCCGACCACTCCAGCGCCGAAGGCTGGTCCGATTGGAGATTCCCCGAACGCAGGATCCGCTCGACCGACAGCGGCGGGGCCGGCTCCCCAACCCTCGGCTCGGGCGGCAGCGGCGGAAGGTCCGCATCCTGCCGAGCCAACGAAACCGGCGACGCCGCGCCGACACACGCCGCGACAAGCCCCAGAACCACGGCGCGGAACCACGACGAACCGTTTGGATGGTGACCCATGGACTACTGTATCGACCGTCCCATCCCCACGGGTGCAACCCACCGCCACGGAAACACGGGGCACTCTACGCCGGGGTCCCGGCTCCCGTTCGATCCCCCGGCACGCCCGGCTGACCGATGTCGCGACGCAGCGTCTTGCCCTCGTAACGGATCAGGTCGCACGCCCGGTACGCCCGCGCCCGAGCCTCGTCGAGTGTCTCCCCAAGCGCCGTCACTCCCAGCACTCGACCACCAGCCACGACGATCCGGCCGCCGTCGCGCCGGGTCCCGGCGTGGTGGATCGTCACCCCCTCGACCCGCGACGCCTCCTCGAGCCCTTCGATCACCGCGCCCGCTCGCGGCTTCTCCGGGTACCCCTCCGCCGCAAGCACCACGCAGCACGCCGTCCGGGGATCCCACTCCACCGTCACACGGTCGAGTTCACCGCGGCACGTCGCGATCATCAGGTCGATCAGGTCCGTCCGAAGCCTGGCCATCAGCGGCTGGCACTCCGGGTCTCCAAAGCGGGCGTTGAACTCCAGCACCTTCGGGCCAGATGCCGTGAGCATCAGGCCCGCGTACAGCACGCCGCGGTACTCGATCTCCTCACGACGAAGCGCGTCCACCACGGGCACAAGGATCTCACGCTCCACCCGCCCCATCAGGTCCGCGTCCATCACGCCGGAGGGACAAAATGCCCCCATCCCACCCGTGTTGGGGCCGCGGTCCCCATCCAGCAGCCGCTTGTGATCCTGGCACGCAGGAAGCACCATGATGCTCGTCCCGTCCGTGATCGCCAGCACCGAAACCTCGGGGCCCGACAGACGCTCCTCGATGATCACCGTCGAGCCCGCATCCCCGTGGATCCGCCGCACCATGATCTCATCAATCGCCCGCGCCGCCTCCTGCATCGTCGACGGAAGGACCACGCCCTTCCCGCGCGCCAGCCCCGACGCCTTGATCACCGGAAGCCCCGGGATCCGGGCCGTGTACGCCGACGACACCATCGGATCCGTGCGCTCAAACTCACGCATCGCCCGGCGTCGGTCCTCCGGGTCACGGAAGGCCGACGCCGCGATCGACGCGCACGTGATCACCGCCCGGGCTCGCACCGCCGTCGCCTGCTCGGGCGAAAGTCGCTCACCCACCAGCCCGATGTTGTCCTTCACACGCTGCAGAATGTACCGGCCACGCTCGTGCGGATCACGGATCTCACGCAAAGGACCCAGGACCACACGCACCGCCTCATCGTCCCGCAGACGGCTCTCAACGTACGACAACGCCGACTCGGCGTCCGAAAGGATCCTCGCCTCCCCCGTCGGGATCGCCGCCGAACGCAGCAACTGCTTGCACCACCCCTTGTCCGCCTCGATCCGCGCCCCGTCGGACCCCGGGCCAAAAACCAGCCGACGCTCCGTCGCCAGTTTGTCCGCGAACCCCTCCGCGAGCGGGTCCTCCGGGCCGATCACCACCAGGTCGATGCCTTGCCGATCGCAGAACTGCTCAAGGCGATAGACCTCCCGGATATTCACCGGCACGTCGGCCGCCCGGCCCAGGTCCGCCAGGCCCGGGTTCTCCGGATGCGTGACCCACAGCGTCCCCAGCCGCGGCGATTCGCGCAACTTCAACGCCAGCGCGTGCTCGCGCCCGCCACCGCCGATCAGCAGGACGTTGACCTTCTCCATCATCCTCATCCTACGGCCGCCGGCTCGGGCGCGGAAAATCCCCCCCAGGCCCGCCCCCCGTCGAGATCACACGCCCCGCACCACCCGCTCCAGCGATGCCGGATCTTCGTACGCAAGTCCGAACGTCGTCGCATTGAACGCCTCAAGAGAGCAGTCTTCCTGGCGTATGAAGCCCGAACGCGGAAGGTCCCCGCGACGGTGCAGGTCCACCATCGCGCACACCCCCGCCGCCGTCGTCAGTTCGATCGCCGGCCACACACGCCCCAAGAGCGCCGTCGCCCGGATCGCCCGCCGGAAGTTCACCTGCTCACGCCGACCTTCCCGGATCCCGACGCAGTTCACGAAAACCACGACCACGTCGTCGAGCGTCCGGGGAATCCCGTGCTCGATCAGGTCCACCGCCGCCGACCGGTCAAATACCCGCCCGCCCGCCGTCGGCTCGGCGTGCTCCAGGCCCAGGCGAAGATCCTGGAGCAGGAATTTCATGAGGTCCCGGTGTCCCGGGTAGCGAATCGACTTGTACGCGATCCGCGTCTCGCGCGTCGTCTTTCCCGCCACGCGCAGCGTATCAATCAGGCTCCCGACGCCCCCCGACGTGTAGAACGCCTCGTACTCCACACCCTCGAAACTGAAACGCTCCAGCCCCTCCAGGGCGGGGACTTTCACGGGCTCACCGTCGAGCATCACGTTGCAAGGCTCGCAATACTCGTTCACCACGCCCGCCGCCGACCACGTCACGTTGTACTTCAGCGCGTTGGTCGGGAACCGCGGCAACGCCCCCACGCGCAGCGTCAGGTCGTGGATCGTGGTGAACCCACGGGCCAGCGCCCCCGCCGCGATCGCGATGTACCCGGGCGCCAGCCCGCACTGCGGCGCCAGCGCCACCCGCGCCTTGCCGGACGACTCGATCGCCTTCACCGCCTCCGTCGCTTCCACGTCCTCGGTCACATCGAAATAGTGAACCCCAAGTTCGTTCGCAAGACCCGCGATCCCGGGCACAAGGTCGAACGGCAGCATGCACACCACGTAGTCATGGCCCGACATCAACCCACGCAGACCCGACGCGTCGCGGGCGTCCACCACCGCCGTCGAGTGCGACACCGCATGCTTCACAAGGCCCTTGAGCCGTGAGAGGTTCTCCTCCGCCGCCGAGAGGTTCCCCGCATCACGATCCGCCAGCGTCACGTGGTAATTCCCGCCGCCGCACGCCAGAAGCAGTTCCGCCACCGACTTCCCGACCTTGCCGCCACCAAGAACCAGTGCCTTCTTCATCAACAAGCCCTTCCCGTGTCACCTCGACAC
The DNA here is from genome assembly GCA_019636515.1 of Phycisphaeraceae bacterium. Classification (GTDB taxonomy): domain Bacteria; phylum Planctomycetota; class Phycisphaerae; order Phycisphaerales; family UBA1924; genus JAEUJB01. The sequence continues at coordinate 722,680 of JAHBXI010000001.1, forward strand.
TTCCACCTCGTCCCTCGCCCCGCTCCATGCGCGGGGATCTCCAGTCGCGATCCCGAACCCCGCCGGACCCCGGGCCGTGAGGATAGGGGCACGCCACGCCGCCGCGAAGCCCAACCCCCGCAAGCCGCCGAAACAACCGCCTCACGGGCCGGAGGATCCAAGCCGGCGAGAGATGATCCCCGTGAAACGACGCCTTTCCTCGGGCTTGAGAACAAAGACCAGCGCCAACGCGAAGTACATCGCCCCATACACCCCCGCCACCAGCGCCAGCGAAGCCGCCAATCTCCCGCCCGTCAGTTCCAGCGCCGGTTCGAGACCGTGCGTCAGCACCGGGACCGGCATCACCGCCGCCACCGCCGGGCGAATCATCGGCAGCAGCAGCGTCCGGTACCGACACCCCAGGCACGACGCCGCGCGCGCCGGCAGCAGGAACAGGTGGAATACCGTGAACACGCACGCAAACGAGATCGCCGCCGAGTAGAAACGCGCCGGTTCGTGGAGGGAGAGCAAAAGCACCACCGCCGCGATCGGGTTCACCGCACCCCCCGCCAGGATCAGCGGGGCATACCGCCGAATGTACCCGGCCCCGTACAGGATCCGTGTCCAGCAGTCCGTCACCGCGCGAACCGTCACCGGCAACAGCAGAATCTGCGCCATCACCGTCGCCGAGGCCAAGGACGCCTCGTCACCCAGGCGATCACCCACCCACAGCCGCATCACCGGACCCGTCAGACACCACAGCATCGCCGCCGCCGGGAACGCCGTGAAACCGTGCAGCCGCGTCATCGTCGTCGTGAACTGGATCATGGCCCGGCGGCGGTCCTCCGCGTCCGAACTCGACAGCCGGGCCGCCACCGCATCGGAACCGAAATTCACGCCCAAAGAGACCATCCGCACGTACGCCGCCAACTGGTACCCCACCCCGAACACCGCGTTTCCCACGGTCCCGTACGCCAGGTTCGTGATCACCTGACCGACGCGGTCGTAGCAGTTCACCGCCGTCATCATCGCCGTGTTCCAGCCAAACGTCCCGAGAAACGCCAGGACGCCCTCGCGAGAGGCCCCACGAATCCCAGGACGAAGCCGCCGGTCCTTCCCCATGATCCACAAGGAAGCCGCGCCCAGCACCGCCACGTTCGCCCCCACCGACATCACCCCGTACCACTTCACGCCCTCCGCGGGGTCGGTCACGTCCATCACCGACTGCAGCAGCCACGCCGAGACCAGGTAACTTGCCTTCCGCAGCGTCGTGAAGAGGTTGTCCTCCACGAATCGCTCCGTCACCACGAACATGTTGTAGATCGGTGCGGTGAACACCATCATGCACGCGTGTACGCCTTCCGCAAGGATCAGCCAGACCGCCGCTCGCTGCAACGACTCGGGGACATCGAACACCGGCACCAGCGCCGCCAGCACCACAAAAAGCAGCCCGGTCGCCACCGTGCCCGTCGCCGACAACACCGAGCCGCACGCCAGCACCGTGGAGAACGTCCCCTTCTTCCCGTCCGGGTCCGCGTGGTGGGCCGCCGCCAGTTCACGGATCATGCTCGCCCGAAGCACGTCGTCGATCAGCAGCGCCAGCCCCACCGATGAGCCCACGAACGCCACCAGGCCGAACCCCTCAGCCCCCAGCCAGCCCAGCAGGATCCGCGTCTGGACAATGCCCATGAGAAGGCTCAGGCCCAGGCGGCCGTAACTCGACGAAATGCGGACCACCCCCCGGCGGAGTTCAGATGGCATGGGACCGAAGGCTCCCTTCGGCGAATGTTGCTCGCGAGCGTCGAACGCGCTGACCGGCGGCCCCCCGCCGCGTCACCAACGGCCCTCGGTAGAGTCGTAGTCTACCTGGTATCCCGACAGCGAGCGGAAACCTTCCTCCGACGCGGGACCGGGTTCGTGCTCGACACCCTCCTCGCCTTCGCCGCCTTCCTCTGCCTCCCACTGGCCTTCAACGTCCGGCGCGACCAGTTGAATGCCCGAAGCAATCATCAATTTCGCGACCGCCCACATCCCGAACCACGCCGTCAGGAACATGAACAGGAATCGGAACACGAAAAGCCCGACTTCCCCGCGCGGGATCGCCAGCAGTTCTCCAAGCCCCGCCCCCACCGGGATCATCACAAACGGGTTGATCATGTTCAGCGAGCAGATCCGGTCAAGGAAACGGATCCCCACCGCAAACAGGATCGCGTACAGCGGCAACGCCAGGTACGGGTTGTCGTTGGCGATATGCCCCATGATCCCCGGGCCGTAACTGAAGCCACGGGCCAGCCCCTTCACCCCCGCCTGCGTCACGATGTCCTGGCCGAGCGCGTTGGGCTTCTCCGGCCAGATGACACGCGGCACCGGCTGCGTCAGAAAGTACTTCAGCGAGTGCAGCGTGTCGTACGGGATCACGTCCGGACGGGAATCGATCAGGTACAGCGTCACCGGGCCAGAGTCCTGGATCGTCGCCATCCGCTGGAGACCCGAACGAACCTGGGAGGCGTCCACCGCCGACATGATCTGGTCCACCCCGCGGAGTTCACCAGCCTCCCCACGCGTCGCCGACAGGATCGCCAGCAGCGTGATCCCCACCGCCGCGATCGCCCCCAGACGGGAGAAGATCGCGAAATTGCCACGCTCCCGGAGGTACCCCCAGTACGCCGCCCACACGCACGCCATCACCACGCTCAGAAGGTCGCGACGACCAAAACTCAGGTGCATCGACAAAAGCATGCTCACCAGCGTTATGAAACTCGCCGGCAGCGCGTACACCGGGTTCCACAGCCGGGGCAGCCACGCCCACATCGCACACCCCGCCGCGCACCCCAGGAACCCGATCGAGAAAATACCCCCCAGCGTGTTGATCAACGGCGTGGTCATCACCACCAGGCGATTGAACGTCCCGAAAATCAGAAACACGAACGCCAGGATCAGCAGCGCGTTGGGGGTCGGCGCGGGAAATCGCGAACGCACAAGCCGCGCCAGGCCGTCCGCGAACCACCCAAGCCGGTACACCACCGTGAAAATCAGCAGGAAGACCCACGACATCACCAGGAACAGCAGGCCCGCGTGCGCCGGATCCGCCGGCGCCAGTTTCTTCATGTACAGGTCCGTGCCCAGCGACACCGAAATCGGGAAAAACTGGAAGTTGATCAGCCCCAGGTAGAACACGTTCCGGGTGCTCAGGAGGTCCACCTTGTGCGTCAGGTGGTCCACCAGCACCCGCAGCGCGAGTCCCAGCATGGTCAGGACACAGAGGATGACGACGACTTGCTGCACGCGAAGGTCCGGTAACCCGGCTCGATCTCGACGACACCAACGGTACGCACCCGAACCGATCCCAGTTCAGCGCCAACGACCGGCGCCGCGGCTCACGTCCGCAAACCATCGGCCGAACTCGCCCCCTTCTCCAGCCCGCCTTCCAGACCAGGCCCCCGCTCCATGCCCTCGCCGGCCGAGGCGTACATCTTTCGAAATCGCTCCACGATCCCCCCCGCCTCGAGTTCTCGCCGCACCCACGAACGCCCCGATTCACCCATCCGTGAGAGCGACGCCCGGTCAGCCATCAGCCCCTCCAGCGCCACGGCGACCGCCTCCGGATCACGGTCCACAATAACCCCCGCCCCGCTCGATTCCAGTTCGCGCCACACATCGACCCCGCGCGTCGTCACCACCGGAGTCCCGCACGCCAGGGCCTCGAAAAACACAAACCCGAAGTTCTCCTGGCTCGTCGGCAGAACAAAGACCTCCGCCGCCTGGTACACGCTCAGTTTCAAACGGCCCGTCACCAGGCCTAGAAAGTGCGTCCGATCCCCGACTCCCTCCGACGAGGCCAACGCGCGCATCCGCTCCAGGTACTCCGGGGGGTCCCCGGGACCCGCCAGGAACAACTCCGCGTCAACCCCTCGACGCCTCAGCGCCGCCACCGCCCGGATCGCCACGTCCGGACCCTTCTTGTAGTTCACTCGGCTCAGAAACAGGATCCTGGGCCGAAGAGTCTCCAGCGACGGGAACGCCCGACGGGCCTCCTCCGGACCCGGCAGCGACTCAAACGCCGACACGTCGAACACCAGCGGGATCACCGTCCCGCGGCCGCCCGGAAACCATCGCCGGGCCTGGTCAAGTTCCGCACGGGCCGTGCAGTGGATGAAAGACGCATGGCGAAGCAGGTTACGCCCGTACGTCAGCCAGTGAAGCAACTTCTTCGCTCGCTTCTGGCTCATCGGCCATTCGTCGAGCATCCCGTGCGGGCTGACCACGTACGGCACGCGGAAATCAATCGCCACCGAGGCCGCCTGCAGATTCGCCGGGGTCCACATCCCATGCAGGTGCAGGACCCTGGCCCCGGTCACCGCCTTGCGCATCACCGTCATCGACCACGGCCGTAGCACCGGGTTCCCGGCGCCCTTGCCGCGAACCAGCACAACTTCAGGCTGACCCGCCTCCCCGCGCTTCCACGACGCCGGGCAATCGGCATGGTCCTGCGTCACCACCACCACCCGTTCACCCGCCTGAGCCAGCCCGCCGCACAGGTCGATCACCGCACGCACCACGCCCCCCTGCTCGAGCCGAAAATGCGGCAGGTAATGCACGATGGCACGACGGCCGGCCGCCTCCCCGGGCGCGGCCGACCCGTCACCTTTTCCCGGGTCGGTCTCTCCCTCCGCGTCGCCCGCCCGCAACCGCCCGATCGGCGCGCCCGTCCGCTCCGAGACCGCGTCGGCGTACGCCGACACGAACTGGCCGATCACCGCTCGCTCCTCGAGATTCTCAAAGACCCATGCCCGGGCCTGCTCACCCATCCGCCGACGCGCCGCGCGATCCGCGAGCAGCCTCGCCACCGTGTCGGCGATCGGCCCCGCGTCCTGCTCGACAATCTCCGCCCCGCCGCACGACTGAAGTTCCGGCCACAGGTCCACGCCCTTGGTCGTTACCACGGGAACCCCGGCCGCCATCGCCTCCACGATCGCAAAGCCGAAGTTCTCCTGGCTCGTCGGAAGCAGGAACAGGTCCGACGCCTGGAACAACGATATTTTCTCCCGACCCTTCACCATCCCCAGGAAATGCACGCGGTCATCCAGGCCAAGCGATGCGCACAGGTCCCGCAGGGACTTCATGTACCCCGGTTCGCCGTCCCCCGCGATATACCACCGGCACGCCACGCCTCGGTCACGCAGGATCCCCGCCGCCCTCAGAAAATGCTCGACCCCCTTCTTGTAGTGTACCCGGCTCAGGAACAGCACCGCCAACTCGCCCCTATCCAGGCCCTCAAAGGTCCGCCGCGCCAGGTCCGGCCCGGGCGCGTCCCGGAACGGACCCAGGTCCAGCAGGTTCGGGATCACGCGCCCGCGCCCCTTGGGGAACCACCGCCGAGATTGCTGATGCTCTCCCTCCGCCGTGCAATGCACGAACGCCGCCCGGTGAAGCATCCGTCGCCCCGCGATCAGCAGGAACAGACGCTTCTTCAACGTCCGTTGCGACATCGGCCAGTCGTCAAGCATCCCCCGTAAACTCACGATGTACGGCACACCCGCCCGGTTCGCCGCGCCCGTCAACTGCACGTTCGACGGGGCCCACATCCCATGCACGTGAAGAACATCATGCTTGACGATGTGTTCCTCGCGAATCCGCTCCACCACGCCGAACGGAAAAAGGTTCCCACGCCCCGAGAACGCCGGAACACGCACCACGTGCGGGCGACGCTCCCCCCGGCTCGGTGGAAGGAGCCACTCCGGAGGCGAATCGCTCACGTCCGGCGAGAGCACCGTCACCCGGTGCCCCGCCTCGCACGTCAGGCGCGACAGGTCCAGCACCGCCCGCACCGGACCGCCCGACTTGAGGTTCAGTTCCTCGATGTAATGCAGAATCTTCATGCCAATAGCCAATCCAGGCACCAACCCTCACGCCAGGAACTCCACGGGCCACGCGCGCCCCGGCGCGACAAGCCAAGCCTACACCCCCTCCGTGCCCCCGGGCCAATCGCGTCATCGAATCGGTCGTTTCTTCTCCACAAAACACCCCGCCACGACCGACCGGTCGCACACGGCTAGCCCGCGCCGGGGATAACCTCCATCCGGACCCCGGCCCCTCTCGTGAACCGCCGCTTCACGACTTGTTCACATCCCCGGCCCCCGACACGCCACACGCGTTCAAGCCAACCGCCCCAGACACCCGACGAAAGCATGGCCATGCCCGTCCACTCCGAGCCAGCACCCCCTCCCCTGCCTCCACCATCCCTCCTCCACCAGCGCAACGACCGCACCGCCGGAGCACCCTACCCACTCTCCGAATACATCCGCCGATTCCTCTGGGAGATCGTCCAGGCCACGCTTATCCGCTTCAGCCCTCGCCGCGCCCACGCCTGGCGACGCTTCTGGCTCCGACGCTTCGGGGCCACCCTCGCCGACACCGCCTGCACCAAGTCTTCAACCCGCATCCGCCACCCCTGGCTCCTCGAAGTCGGCGAATGGTCCACCATCGCCGAAGAGGTCGAGGTCTACAACCTCGGCTGGATTCGAATCGGCCGACACACGACCGTCTCGCAGCGGGCATGGCTCTGCGCCGGAACACACGACTACACGCGCATCGACATGCCACTCATACGCCCGCCCATCGTCATCGGGGACGGGGTCTGGGTCTGCGCCGGGGCCTTCGTCGGCCCGGGCGTCACCATCGGGCACAACGCCGTCGTCGGCGCCTGCTCGATCGTCACGCGCGACATCCCCCAGGGAGCCGTCGCCGCCGGCAATCCCGCCAGGGTGGTCAAGACGCGCCCACCGCCCACCGACCCGTTGATGCCCGCCAACCCGGATGCCGCCAACCCGGATGCCCCCAACCCGCCGTGAAGCAATCATCCCGCGACCGTCGCACGCCGTCTCACGCCATGGCCCGTGTCACTCGACCCGGCGTACATTCAACATGAACTGGCATTATCCCAAAGAGACCTGACGCTTCATCCGCGGCCTTGTCCGGGTGCTGATGATGACACCTCGGCATGCGGCACAGCGACCCGAGCCTGAAGGCCAACGTCTGCACCGACCCGAAACCGCTCGACATGGCCGGAGCGGTGCCGAGCCCGCCGGACCTGCCGCGGGGCACGGTCGCCGGCTCACTGGAGCCGAGGGGTAACGGAAACGGATGACCGCCGGCAACGAACGGATCAAGCCAGCCCCGCGCCCAGCATCGCCGCGACGAGAAACAGCAGTGCGGCGACGCCGACCCGCACGCTCCGCATCGTCACCTTCTTCAGAACCCGCGTGCCCAAGTACGAGCCGATGCACCCCGCCAGCGCGGTAACCGCCACCAGCAGCAGCAGGCGAGCGGATGAGATCGCGCGGTAGTCGTGCGCCTTGGCCAGGTACGTGAACCCGGCGAAATAGACCGCGAGTCGCGCGATGTCCACGGCCGTCGAGACCACGTTGGTCGTGCCCACGAACTGATCCTTGCTCAGCCCCGTGCGGAGCAGGAACGGAGCACGCAGGGCCCCCTGCATGCCCGTCAGACCGCCGAAGAACCCCGAGAGCAAGCCGCCGAGAGGGACAAAGCGGGGAGAGATCGCCAGCGCCTGGAACCTGGGCAGAAGTTCGAGCACCGCGAAGATTGCAAGCACGGCGGAGATGACCAGTTTGGGCGGCGTGATGCTCGCCTCACGGCCCGCTAGCGTATAGGTGTGCAGCGGCGCGGCGGGCGCAATCGCCGCCAGCAACGCCGCCCCGACGAAGGCCGCCAGCACCGCCGGCACGCCAAACCGAATCACCGTGGCCCGGTCGGCCCAACGCCCCACCAGTACGAACTTGAAGAGGTTGTTGGAGAGATGAACCACGCCCGTGGCGGCGATCGCCGCCTCGATCGGAAAAAACAGGGCGAAGACGGGCATCAGAACCGTCCCAAGCCCGAAACCGCTTAGCAGCGTGAGAGCGGCCACCATCGCGGCGAGGATTGGGAGGACCACAAACTCCACCTGAGAAGCGTACCAAGACCCCCGCCGACCGGCCCCCGAGTGGACGTGGCAGGCCGCCCGCGAGGCGGAGGTGAAGTCCGAGCGGAACGCCGAGCGCATCGACGCCGCGATTGCCCTTGCCTTGGGCAAGTCGGGCATCATCGCACAGAACGCCGACGATGCCGCCGCGATCATCAAGGCCGCGTTGGAAGTGAACAAGGATGGCCGCGTGGTGACGAAGACGGCACCCAACGTCGTGCCTGGGCAGTCAGCGGAACAGTTCGTCATGGGTCAGTTGAAAACCATGCGAACCCACTACTGGCCCGGCAACATCAGCGGCAGCGCTCGCGGCGGATCGAACAGCGCCCCGCCTGGGCTGGACGTGTCGGCCTTCAAGCGCGGCAACGTCACTCAGATGATGGCGACACTCGCGGCCCACGGCGAACGCGCCGTGATTGATGCGTGCCGTCGTCAGGGCATCGCGGTTCCGTCATGGATCGGGGGTCGGCGATGATCCACCACGACTACAGCAAGGTTCAGGAAGCCATCGAAGACGAATCGACCTGGACGTGCGTGCGGTACCTGCTGCGACAAATGGCCGATGGGCCACTGCTCCCCGTAGCCGATGAGCGCTTCTGCCACCCTGGGGAAGAGGCAATCCGGGACGCGATCGACGTTCACCCCGGCGCGGACAGGGCATTGGCGCGGGCGTACTTCAACTTCAGGCCCGCAACCAACGCGAACCAGTAGTCGTGCGATTTTTCTTGGCGCCACAGACGCGAAGCCCGACGCCTCGGGTGCCGCGTGTCTATTTGCGCTACAAGTTATGTTCAATGCACGAGTTACAACACGTCGTTCGCCACCATCTTTGCCCTCGATCGCCTGCCTTCTATCGCATGTTGTGAACAAATCCGTTTGATCTATTGAATTGCGCATTGACCCCTTCAAGTCGTCCGCTATTCTCCTGTCATCGCTCATTTGTCCCATCACTCGATTCAGGAGACAACGACGTGGAAGACAAGGAAATCAAGGCAATGTCAGCGATCGCAACGGCACTTTCAGCGTTTGAAGAGCCCGAAGCCCCGATCGTGAAGCGGATTCTGAAGTGGGCAGCAAGCAGGTACGGTCTAGCGGACATCGAACGATCCGATGGATCATGGGAGGGCCGGGCGTCGGCCTCTCGCTCTCGAACGGAGGGGCCGAAGTTCGAGACTGCCGCTGATCTGTTTGACGCAGTTGCCCCCAGCATGGAATACGAGAAGGCCATCACCATCGGGTACTGGTTTCAAGTTGCTCAGGGCCAGCCGGACTTCAACGGCCAAGAGGTGAACTCCACGCTGAAGAACATCGGTCACGGCATCGGCAATATCACGGATGCGTTCAACTCCGCGATTGGCCGGAAGCCGTCGCTTGTGATCCAGACACAGAAGACCGGAGCCTCAAAGCAGGCCCGCAAGCAGTACAAGTTGACGGTGGCGGGCGTTCGATGGGTCGAAGCCCGACTGGCAAACCCCGTGCAACCCAATGGCGACGCAGGCACCGACAACAACACTGAGCAGTCCAACGGCTATTGAACCAGAAAGGAACTGACCCATGCAGACGCGAGAACTGACCGAGTTTCCGAACGTGGTGGAGATGTACGAGTTTCACAAGGAAAGGACCGGCTGTGGAGACGTTGCCGCCGCGATCCTCTCACTTGCCGAAGTGATCCGGCGGACTCCCGCTGATCTGGCCAGCAGCATCGAGAATGGCTTGGACGCTGTGTCTTCGTTCTCTGTGCGGCTGTCAGGCGACCCGCTGTGGGATGCCAGCAGCCGCACGGAAGCACCCCGGCAAATGCCCGCGCCGACCCCGGCGGTGTCCAACGGCACCATCCACGAGGTGAAGCCATCGGCGTCTACGGTCTCTACGACAACCAACGGTGCGAAGACCAGCGGCAAGCCTAATCGGGTTCGCACTCGCACTGACCGAAACCACACTGGCCTTCAGGTGCTCGAAGACTTCATGCCTGCCGAAGAGAGGAAGCGGCTTGCTGAATTCCTTGAATCAACGGGCTTCCACATCAACGAGAAGCACAACGGGCAGGAACTCTTGACCCTGGTGGTTCACTACGTCAGCCGGATGCGCAAGACGGCTTGCACACACAGTCACATTCACACCGTGCTAAAGAAGATGGGCGTCGCCACGCCGTCCGATTTGGGCGCACGACTCCGCGACGTGGGGCGTCGGCTCGGGTACATCAACGCCAGCAATGGCCAGGACGTTCAACTGACCATGAAGGGCGAGAACTGGGTTGATATCGAGTTGCCAAAGCGAATGGCAGAACCGAAAGAGCCGGGGAAGAAGTGACGGTGCTTTCTTCCCCCATTCTTCCCCGACCATCTTCCCGCATTCGATCGCGCCGAAGCCATCAATAAAAACGGCCTTCCCGTAGTGGGAAGGCCGTTTTCAAGAGCGGGCGACCGGGATCGAACCGGCGACATTCAGCTTGGGAAGCGGACCGTATACCCCGGAAACGCCTGTAAATACAGGCACTTGCGAGGGGAGCATTCAGACCCCCAGCAATACTGCCAGCAGTTCGGGGCCGAATCCAACTTCCGGCGATGCCGGCGACCCGGCGTCAACCCTTCTCCCCTCTCGCGCGCACGGGGGTGTGAACCCGGCCACTCCCGTCGACGCGGACCTGTCGGCGGTGATCGCTGCATGGCCTGACCTGCCGGCGGCGGTGCGGGCGGGCATCACGGCGATGGTGAAGGCCTCGCAGGCCGGAGGTGCCGAATGAATGGATCACCGTCACCAAACGGGCTCAACGGCGTGCCTGATGGCTCGCGGAGCGACCGGGACGGTCGTGGGCGGTTCGCCGCCGGCAACCGGGGCGGACCGGGAAACCCGCTCGCTCCCCAGGTCGCCAAGCTCCGAGCGGCGATGATCGGAGCGGTCTCTCCCAAGGACATGCGGGCGATCACCGACAAGCTCGTCGAACTGGCAAGGGCCGGGAACGTCGCGGCGATCAAAGAGGTCTTCGAGCGGACGCTCGGCAAGCCCCAGGAGGCGGACCTGCTCGAACGGCTTGAAGCCCTAGAAGCAGTCCTCAACGAGCGGGGAATGAAATGAACTTGGCTCGCCGGCTGAAGGCCGCGGAACTCCGTGCCGGTGTCGCCGGGCCGTGCAAGACCTGCAAAGGCCGCGGGTGGATGGCGATTGTAGTGGTTCGCTCGGAGGAGGAAGAAGGCGACCCGAAGGGGTGCCCGACCTGCGGCAAGGTCGCCTGCGTCATGAAGTACATCCTCGAAGGGTGGGATGGCGAGAAGTTGCCGATCTAACCGGGCCATTTCCAAACGGCAACACGGCGAAACCCTCGCGTTATGCGTCAGGGAAATCATGGGCACACACGCGCTCAATCACGCTGATCGCCTTCGCGACTTCCGCCTGCACAAGTCCAGGTGCACCTGATCCGTCGGGAAGGGCAGGAACTTCGGCACTGGCGGACGGTCAGGCTCTTCCGGCGCTGGCGGTGCATACGGCTCAGCCTCTTCGATCAGACGGGCGATGTCCGAATCGCCACACCCCTCCTTCGGCGACCCACGACCGCACGTCCTTGTGCCCGTCCGGAGGAAAGGCGAATCGCACCGACTCGCACACGCCGACGAGCGCCGCGCACAGCGAGTCGATGCTCTTCCGGCCTGCGGTGTCGTTGTCGCCGATGAGGACGACATGACGTTCCCGAAGCAGGACAGCGAGCTCGCCCGCGGCCTGCCCCGCCATCGGCACGCCCACCGCCGTGAAGGCGAACGTGTGCAGGCACGCCGTGTCGCTCGCCCCCTCGGCCACGAGGATCGGATCGCACAGGCTCGTGCCCGAATAGGCGGGCAGCCCATCGGCGGGGAAGATCAGGGCGCGCTTACCGCCCTTGGCGGCCGTGTAGCGAGGCTGACCCTCGGCCGGGGCATCCCAGCGCGTCAGCGTGCCGATCCGCTCGCCTTGGGCGTTCCGCTCGGGGTAGCGCCAGCCGCCATCGACCCGTTCGCCGCCGATGGCGAGCCAGCCGTGCGCGGCGGTGCCTGGGGGCATGTTGTTCGCGTCGAGCCCATCGCTCATCGACGGGCCCCCCGACCTCCCGACATCGCCCGGGATACAGCAATGTCGCCGCCGGCCTTGCGGTCCAGATGCTCGCGGAGATCTGCAAGCCTCCAACGCAAAATCCTGGGTCCAAGCCGAATCGGCGAGGGAAGCTCGTTCCGCTGACACAGCCGCCAAATCGTGCGAGTGTTCACCCCGAGAAGCTCTGCCACCTCGCGGACGTTGATCACCGCGACGTCCGTCTTCCGTACTTGCAGTTCGTCCATGAATGCACCCAGAATGCCGCCGCGACCGGGATCAACCCGCCAGCAGGCGCAGGACAACGGGAACCCCGGCGCACCGTGCGGCGGGGCGGGCTGGTGTTGGATCGCGGCAGGTTGGCTGGATTGGGCTGGGTGGCTGGTTCGGTTGTGCGTGCAGGCGGGTGAGGCGCTACTCACCCATCTACACTAAAGCCACGCGGCGTGGCGAAGACTCTGAAGGATTTGCCGAGACCTCGGAGGTCTCGTTATTCCCTATATGTGCACGACCCCCGAAAAGTGTCGCGCGAAATCGTGTTCCTGTCGTCGGGCGTCATGCTCTGCGTCCCCCAGTACCTCTCTGACGTTCACGGCGATCTGTTGCGCGGAACCGGGCGATTCGTGCCGCAGACACATCCCGCCATAGAGCATCTAACCCGTTCGCGGGCGGTTTCCCGAGTCCCTGGGTCATTTTCGTGCAGATTCCTGTCATGGCTCGTCCGCGAGGGTCCTCCTGGATGCCTTTATGCTTTTCTGGCCCAGGCTGTGCCGCGAATCGCACGCTGAACCCTCCCGGCTACATACGCCGTCTCGCGGTCCCCTGTCCGGCCTGCTCGCGCCGATTCAGAACGGGGTGGCAGCGTCAGTGCGGGTCATCGCATGCCCCCCTTGTATGTTCCCTATGCGGCCGAGGGTCCATCTGCCCGGAAAATCTGGCGACCGAGCGCCCCGAAACGCGCAGAGTCCCCATATGTCATCTCGCGCCGCGCACGTTCACTACACGAGCGCAGTGCCAATTTTTCCCGCGCTCATGTCGCCGTGGCATGCCAACTTGATTCAGTGGCCTCCGGACCGAGATTTTGGTGCTACTCGGCCTCGTTCTCGGTACTCAGTTCGGCTTGCCGCAGAACGAGCTGAGTCGCGTCCTCGGAGAGGTCCGGTGGGTACCCGTACTTTGCCAGCATTCGGCGGACGTTTCGTCGAAGCGTCGCCCTCACCGACTCCCGCTCGGTCCAATCGAGCTTCGGCATCTTCTTCACCATCTCGGCCAGCTCGCGAGCCATCAGCCGGAGGGTGTCCGACTTCATCACTTGCTTGGCCGAACCGTTCTCCGCAAGCGCGTCATAGAACGCGGTTTCCTCATCGCTCAGGCCGAGCGATTCACCATGCCGCTGCGCATCGCGCAGGTGCTTGGCGAGGTCGAGCAGCCGAGAAATCATCTCGGCAGTGGTGATCGCCTTGTTCGTGTACCGCAGCATCGCATCTTCCAGCGCCTCCCGGAACTTCTTGCTCTGGACGAGGTTGGATCGCTCAGTAACGCGAATCTGATCGGTCAGCAGTTTTCGGAGGGTCTCGAGCGCCAGATTCTTCTGCTCCAGAGCCGCGACGCGGGAGAGGAACTCGTCCGAGAGAATGTCGAGCCTCGCCTCGTCCAAACCGGCTGCGGCAAACAGGTCAATCACCTGGTCCGCGTCAACCGCCCCGCCAATGACCTGCCGCACAGCAGCGTCCACATCGCCGCGCCGGTTCCCGCCGCCCCGCCCCTCGTCGGCCAGCCGCTTTCGCACCATTGCCGCGGCACGCTGGAAGAACGCGAGGTGCTCGACGACATCCTCGGTCTCCGGTCGCGGCACGGCTAGCGAGAAAGCTGACGACAGTTCCTTCACCAGCACCCGGAACCGCTTCCACCCGTCCTGCTGGCCGAACACATGGTCAATCGCTCGAAGGTACACGGGCAACACGCCCTGAGGCGCGACGGCGAGCGCCGCGACATAGTCGCACCCGTGGAAGAAGGACCTCAGCTTTTCGAACGCCGTCAGCATCGCCGGCACGGCCTCGTCCTGCACCTGGCGCACAGCATCGCCCGTGCCGCCGGCCTGCGTGTACGTCGCCAGCGCATCGGCGAGTTGGTCGGCCAAGCCGAGCAGGTCCACGATCAAGCCGCCGGGCTTCTCGCCGTACACGCGGTTGACCCGGGCGATCGCCTGCATCAGGTTGTGACCCGCCAGCGGCTTGTCCAGGTACATCGTGTGCGCCGGCGGGCAGTCGAAGCCCGTGAGCCACATGTCGCACACGATCACCAGCCGGAGGTCGTCCGCCGGGTCCTTGAAGCGCTCCGCCAGGCGCTTCCTGGCCGCCTTGGTGCGCACGTGCTGTCGCAGGGGCTCGGGGTCGTCCGCCGTGCCGGTCACGATCACCTTCATCGCGCCGCGCTCGTCGTCGCCATCGTGCCACGCGGGCCGCAAGGTCTTGATCGCCTCGTAGAGCCGGGCGGCGATGTCGCGGCTCATCGTCACCACCATCGCCTTGCCTTCCATCGCCGAACGCCGCTTTTCCCAGTGCTCGACGATGAACGCCGCGAGACGCGCGACTCGTTCCTGAGCCCCGACGAGCGCCTCCAGCGGCACGCGGATGCGTTCTTCCACCTCCGCGCCCCGCTTGTCCGCCGCGACAGCCTTCTCGATCTCCGCCTCGGCGGCGACCGCTCCCTGCTCGTCCACCGTGAGCTTCACGATCCGCGATTCGTAGTACAACGGCTTGGTCGCCCCGTCCTCAACAGCCTGGCGGATGTCGTACACATCCGCATACTCGCCGAAGACGTGGATGGTGTTCTTGTCGTCGCGCTCCAGCGGCGTGCCGGTGAAGCCGACGAACGTGGCGTTCGGCAGCGCCTCTCGCATCCAGCGTGCCCCGCCCTCGACGAAGCCGTACTGGCTCCGGTGCGCCTCGTCGGCCATCACGACGATGTTGTTCCGCGTCGAAATCTCCCCGTGCGCCTCCGTGAACTTGTGGATCGTGGTGAAGACCACCCCGCCCGCCGCTCGATCCAGCACCTGCCGCAACTGATCGCGGCTCTCGGCCTGCACCGGGTCCTGCCGCAGGAGCGCCCTCCCCGCAGCGAACGTGCCGAACAACTGATCGTCCAGATCGTTCCGGTCCGTGACCATCACGATCGTCGGGTTGGCCAGCGCCGGATCGCGCACCAGCGAGCCCGCAAGCATCAGCATCGTCAGGCTCTTGCCCGACCCCTGCGTGTGCCACACCACACCGCCGCGGCCGTCCTCGCTGGGCTTGAGATGCGAGACCACGCTTGCCCGCGCCTTGCGAATCGCCCGGAACTGGTGGTAGCCAGCAATCTTCTTTGCGACCTCGCCCCGCGCGTCCTCCTCAAACGTCACGCATGTCCGCAGGTAGTCCAGCAGCAGCGCCGGCGCGAACAGCCCGCGGATGAGCGCCTCCAGGCTCGGCTTGCCGCCTTCCGATGGCCGCCACGGCATGAAGCGGCTCCGTCCGCTCGTAATTGAGCCCACCCGTGTCAGCAGTCCGTCTGAAACTGCCACCAGGAGATTCGGCACGAAGAAGTCGGGCGCGCCGCGGTCGGGGGACATGTAGCGATCGAGTTGGTCGATCGCCACACCCAGGTCCGCCTCGGTATCAGTCGGGTCTTTGAGTTCGATCGCCGCGATCGGCAGGCCGTTCAGGAACACCGTGAGATCGGGGCGGATGGCCTTGCCTGAAGGGCCAATCACCGTGAGTTGCCGCACGACAAGCAGCTCATTCTTCTCTGGCTGCTCAAAGTTGATGAGCCGGGCGCGGCCGCCGCGGGTCTCGCCCGTGGCGGGGTCGCGGTACTCCACCTCCACACCGTTGGTCAGCAGGTCGTGGAACCAGCGGTTGTTCTGCACGAGGGTCGGGTGCGGGGGGCGAGAGAGCGTGCGGGCCACCTGCTCGCACTGCTCGTGCGGCAGGGCTGGATTGAGCCGATGCAGCGCGGCCATCAGCCGCCCGGCAAGAATGTACTGCGAAGCGTTGGCCCGATCGCCGGCGTCGTCGATCTCCACGCCGCGCTTGACGGCGTAGTTCAGCGAGCCGAAGTAGACGGATGCCACATCCTCGACGAGGTTCTCGGTGGGGTTGTGCATGGTCATGCGCCCACCTCTGGCGCAGCATCGCCTGGCACCTCATCGTCGGCTTCGCCATCACGGTCGGCGATGAACTCATTCAGCGTTGCCTTGTACGCCTCGCGGTCCGCGTGGAACAGCACGCGGCTGGGCTGGAGCACAAGTTCGCCGAGCCGGATCGGATCGTTGTCGTCGTCGAATGCCTTGTTGAAGTCTGTGTGGTCCTCGTAGTACACACGTGTGCCGGGTGTCTGGCTCAGCGCATCGCGGTGGATGCGATACAGGAACGACACGATCGTGTCGGCCGCCTGCGCGGCGAGCGTGGCCTGCCGCAGATCCATGCGCGCCGCGTGCGCGTCGCGCCCGTGGGACGCAAGACCGTACTGGTTCCGCAACTCGCAGAGCCCCTGGATCGTCTGGAGCATTCCACGGATGGTTTTCTCAACGCATTCCCTTGCGCCAGCCCCGCCGGGATGACCGCGAGGCAGCAGCGAGAGCCGGTTCAACGTCTCGCGGAGCAACTGAGGCCCGTCCCAATTCGGATTGCCGGGCTGTCCGATGTCAGCGAGCACAGTCTTGCACACCTGTTCGACGAGCGTCTTCGACAGGTCGAACGCGAAGTCTGGCACGCTCTCAATTGCCTGCTCGATGGCTCGGACCTGCTGCTCGATCGACTCCAAGCCAGGCCCCGCGAGGATGGCGCTCCGACAGCCGGACATCTGGAACTTCTCACCTGCGGCAGCGTCAGGCATCGCCCACCTCCACCGGCACCTGGCCGGTCAGCAGTTGGGGCAGGAGGTAGTCGCGGACTTCCGCAAGTTGTGCAGCCTCACGTTCTGCCGAAGCAAACAAGTCCCGCAACGGCATGGTGAGTGCCTCGAATGCATCGCGGAGCTGCTTGGGAGGGCGAGTTACCGTGGCCGATGCGAAGTGATCTGCCCTTACTGCGGGGTACGCGCTGCCGTCAGCATTGGAAACGAGATAGTGCACAAACTCCGGTTGGGTTGTGACCTCGTGCAAGAACGATGCCCCGAACTCGCCCGGGGACATCACTGCGAAGCCTGTGCTGACGATGCGGCGTTCAGGCGGCGAGTGGATGAACAGATACGACTTGTGGTTCGGGCGCACGCATGACCAGATGGTGTCACCGTGCCCAACTCGACGTCGGGCCCGGCTCGGTGCCTCAGCGAACGGCACTCGCTGGACTCCCGTCAGCCGACCCACTGTCACGGAAGAGATGTCCACATACTCGATTTCACCGTCGATCTCGCCCGAACGCACCGTGCGCTGATTGATGTGACAGCAGTCACCAAGCTTGCCAACACCCCACCCCTCCGGCACGGGGCCAAGTTCGGAGTCGATGAAGTTGATCGGGAGGGCGTCGTAGACGGGCTGCGGCATGGAGGGGAACGACGCTGCGCCGGCAGCCTTGGCCTTGACGGGCTCGAAGTCGACAAACCACGCCCGGAAGATCGCTCGGGCCAGCCGCTCCAGCGCCCGCGCCGTCCGCCGGTTCTGCTCGATCTTGTCGTCCAATGAACCGAGCACCGCAGCGATGGCACGCTGATTCTGGAGCGGTAGCGGCCGATACTCGAACTGCTGAATCTGCGGTCCGCTGATGTGGGGTACGGCCGTGCCGGTCTGGATCGACAGCACGTGATCTGTAAAACGCTGGCTCCCGATGAGATAGAACAAGTAGCTCTGATCGAGTCCTTCCTTGGCACGAAGGCATGCAACCCGCTGGACGAGGAGAGATGGAACGTCGTCAGGTCCGATCCGCGCGTACTTGAGGCCCGCCTCGATCCACGGACGATCCATTGCCAGGACAACATCGCTTTCACGCAGCTCGTAGCCTCTGGCCTCTTCGACTCGATCACGAGGCCACCGCTTGACGTTGTCCCATCGGAGTTGACCCTGGACGACGTTGTCGCCACGCACCAGCCGCACTCCGTCCGGCTGATCCGTGTAGGAGTCACTCTTGAAGGGGAAACCGGTCAGGAGCGTGACGTGGTCGCGCAGTGCCACCATTCCATTGCTGTCGCTGTGCGAAGGGGCAGGGGATGCAGTGGGTGGAGTCAAGTTGTGGCCCCCAGCACCAGCCGCACCTTCTGGAGCCGCATCACCTCATAGGGCGTCATGCACTTGATGCCGACGCCCGCGCACGCGTCAGGGACCTTGATCTTGCGCTTGCTCGGCGTGGTGGCGGGCTTTTCAAGGGTCACCACGGTGTGCTGGCCAGCCAGAGCCTGGGCGACCAGGAACGAATCGGCCACGCCGAGGAACTCGTTGTACGCCGCGGCCTGGAATCCCGAGTTGAGCGCCCACTGGCTGACCTGCTGAAACGCGCCGCTGAAGGTGGCGTCCGGGCGCAGAAAGAAACCATTGGGTAACGTCGCGGCCCAGGCGCTGAGTTCATCCTGCTGCGCGCCGATCTCGTCAGCCACCTTCTCGATGGATCGGATCGTGCCGGCCTTGGCCTCTCGCATCAACCAGTCCCAGTATCCGGGAACGAAGTCCAGGCCGTAGAAGCGGCGCTTGGCCTCGATGAAGATGCCGGTATCGAGCAGGTAGGCCATCAGACCGCTCCCCCACGGAGATACGCGGTCATGCCCAGGCGATCGCCGAGCGATTCAAGGGTCTTGACGTTGCGGCAGCCGATCAGGCGGAAGGCCTCGGTGAAGGTGGAGCGGCCCTCCCAGGTGCTGGCCAGCACGGCCCGGGCGAAGCGCTCGCTGACGCGGACGCTGGTCGTGGCGTAGTAGTCGCCACCGCCACCGGCGGCCTTGCGCTTGGCGAGTTCGGCCCTGAGGCGTTGCAGCTCGGCGTCGAACGCGGCCTGGAAGGCCTCGCGCGAGAGACCGCCGGCATCGAGCATGCGCCGGAGAACGACCAGCGTGCTGACCTTGTACTGCCTGCTGAGACGCTGCATCTCCGTCCGCAGATCCGCTCGGCGGCTGTACGCCTGGCGGAAGCCGTCGAGAGGGACGAGCATCTCCGCCGCGACGGCGTTGCACCACCGTTCCACGCTCGCGCCCCCGGCACGCGGGGCATACGACGACGCCGCGGTGGCGTCCGACACGCCCGACTCACCCAACCACAGGTGGGCAAGTTCGTGGGCGAGGGTGAACATTTGGCCCGACTTGGTGTCGGTGCCGTTGATGAAGATCAGCGGGGCGCGGTCGTCGCTCAGGGCGAAGCCGCGGAACTCGGCGGTGTCGAGCGGGCGGTGGGAGTTGTGCCCGACGATGCCGCTGACCATGACGAGCACGCCCGCCTGGTCGGCGGCGTCAATCATCATGCGGAGGGCGTCAATGAACGTGGATGCCTCGGCACGGGCGTCGAGATCGAACCCAACCGCCTGGCGGATGCGTGCGGCGGTGGCAATCACTTCGCTCTGCACGGTGGCGGAGCCGATGAAGTCGAGCGGCGGCTCGCCCAGCACGAGCGCGTTCTGGCGGTACCAGTCCTGGCGCTGCTGGCACAGATAGATGGTGTCCAGCAGATCAGGGGACGGGTGCTGGAGTCGTTCGCTGCCGACGGTGCGGAAGTCGGGTATGGGGCTCTTCTCGACTGGAGGTTCCGGCAGGAAGAAGAATCCGAACGGCGTGCGGGTCGCCTTGGCGAAGTCCTCCAGTTGCTTGAACGTGGGAGCCTTCTCGCCCGTCAGCCAGTCTGGGAATGCAGCGAACTTCTCGGCCAGCGCAGACTCCGGCTTGCCTGCGCGCTCGCAGGCCCAGCGAAGGAGTTCAGGCTTGACCGGCACTCTCGTCACAACGATCTCCAAGACGGTGGAGGCTTACGCCCCGTTGCCAACACGACGAAGGTTCTCACGGATGACTTGGGCCAGACGCTCCGACTCAGCGAAATGCTCCTCCAGTTCGGCGAGCAGGCGAGGGTATTTCTCGGTGAACGGCTCGCCGTCGGCTTCCTGTTCCTCCGCGCCGACATATCGGCCAGGGGTGAGCACGAAGCCGTGCTTCTTGATCTCCTCAACCGTGGCAGCCTTTGCGAAGCCCGGGACAGGCTTGAAGGCCCATGGGCCGTGCTCGCGCTCGGTCCACCATTCGGGCTTCGGCTCGCCACGCCACTGACGGAAGGAATAGACGATGCGGCCGATGTCGCTGGTGGGGAGCGGGTCGCCCATGCCGTCAGCGAGGCGGGTTTCGCCGTCGTCACCGCCGGTGAGGCGGCGGAGCGTGCGGGTTTCCATCGTGCCCAGTTTGCGAGCGTCGATGAAGAGGGTCTCGCGCTTACGGCCGCCGCGGCGGTTGGGGCAGCCACGCTTCAGGTTGCGGCCCGACTTGTCGCGGGTCAGGAACCAGAGGCAGACCGGGATGCCGGTAGTGTAGAAGAGTTGTGCGGGCAGCGCGACGATGCAATCGACGAGATCGGCCTCGACGATGCGCTGGCGGATCTCGCCCTCGCCGCCGGAGTTGCTGGAGAGTGACCCATTGGCCATGACGAACCCGGCGACGCCGCCGCCGCGGCCGTTGGGTACGGCGAGATGATGGATGAAGTGCTGAATCCAGGCGTAGTTGGCGTTCCCGACCGGCGGGGTGCCGTACTGCCAGCGGGCATCATCACGGAGCAGTTGGCCCGACCAGTCGGAGACGTTGAAAGGCGGGTTGGCGAGGATGAAATCGGCGCGGAGGTCGGGATGCAGGTTGCGGAGGAAGGTGTCGGCGGGCTGGGAGCCGAGGTTTGCCTCGATGCCGCGGATGGCGAGGTTCATGTGGGCCAGCCGCCAGGTGGTGGGATTGGACTCCTGGCCGAAGATGGAGATATCGGTGCGCTTGCCGCCGTGCGCTTCGACGAAGCGCTCGGACTGCACGAACATACCGGCGGAGCCGCAGCAGGGGTCGAAGACGCGACCCTGATAAGGCTCAATCATCTCGACGAGGGTGCGCACCACGCAGCGGGGCGTGTAAAACTCGCCGCCGAGCTTGCCTTCGGCGGCGGCGAACTTGCCGAGGAAGTACTCGTACACGCGGCCGAGGGTGTCGCGAGCCTTGCCGCGATCCTCTTTGAAGCCGATCTTCGAGATGACCTCGTTGATGAGCTTCGTCAGCTTCACAGGCTCGATGCCTCGACGGGCGTAGTCGCGAGGGAGCTTGGACTTGAGCGTCGGGTTATCGCGCTCGACCGCGAGGACGGCGTCGTCGATGAGCGTCGCGATGTCCGGGCGCGTGGCCTGATTCTGGAGATTGGCCCACCGCGCCTCGGGCGGCACCCAGAACACACGTTCGGCGGTGTACTCGTCACGCGTTTCAAGTAGCGCTTCGAGCTGCTTGCCCTTGATGCCATCGGATTCGAGTTCCTGCTTCAGTTCTGCGCGCCGGGCCTCGAACGAGTCGGAGATGTACTTCAAGAAAAGCAGGCCGAGCACGACGTGCTTGTACTCGGCGGCATCGATCTGTCCGCGCAAGGCGTCGGCGGACTTCCAGAGCGTGTCCGCGTAGGCAAGATCGGTGTTGGGAGCGGGTGCGTCGGGCATCGTGGGTTCACTTCTTCGTCGGTCGTGCGGCCTTGGCGGAGCACTCCTGCAGCCAACCATCAATCGACACCTTGTGGAAGCGCCAGTGGCGGCCGACCTTGTGGCCGGGCACGCTGCCGCGCTGGACGAGTTTGTAGAGGGAGGACTGGGACATCTGTAGATACACCGCCAGATCGGAGATCGTCATGACCTCCGGCGTGGTCGGCGGATGGCGATGGGAAGCATGTGCGCGAGCCATCAGCACAGTGTAGCAGTTATTGTCCGCTGGTGGACTGGCCCATCGACCCTTGAAGGAGGCGCAGCGGGGGGCAAGCGATCGGGGGCGGCGGCGCAACGAGAAACGCCCCGGCCGTCCCGGGCATGGCGGGTGAGACTGCTGATCCCCGCCTTTCAGGTATCGCGGAGGTTCGGAAGCGGTCCGTCGGTCGCTTCGTCCCATTCGAGGGCGTAGTGCTCGGCGATGTCCTCGAGGTCGTGGTCGGTCAGGTACTCGGCGGTCTTCCGCTCCTGGCAAGCGGCGACGGCCCGCGCGAGGGCCGTCCACTCCTCAATGGTGAGCATCTGGTCCTGGCGTGCGCCGAGCAGGTAGAGCGCGGCCTGGAAGACGGCCTCCAGTTGCGTTTCGCGGCTGGGGGCGGGCGTCGCGTTCATGGCTCAGGCTCCCTTCCCGGCGACGAAGACGCCGCGCTCGTGCTTCTTGAAGCGGGCGGCGGTGCCCTTGGCGGCGATCTCGCGGATGATGGCGGCGTAGAGCGTGGCCTAGGGCGTCTTGCCGCCGGGGCTTGTCCACAGACCCTTCGCGTCCATCGCGGCGATCATCTCCTTAGCCCGCATCGGCACCTCGCTCGCGGCGAGCACCTGCGCCGCCGCGCTGAGGGCGCTGATGCGCTTCGAGGGGCTGGATGTCATCTCTTTGCTGGGCTGCGCGGCCTTCGCCGCGTTTCGGGACTTCCTCGCATCGCTCATTTCGCGCTGCATCTTGCCCATGTTCTTGATCGTGCCTTTGCGTGCCATGTCGGACTCCTTCTGTCGGGTGCGGAATCCCGCCGCACGGCGCGGCGGGGGAAACGTGGCGGCCGCGTTTCCCCGCGACGCCGCGTGGCGATCACTCGGCGTCGTTCAGAAACGCCACGACGTGCTCGGGGTCCATGTTGCTCATGAACCCGACGAGGTCGATCAGGTCGCTGCGGACCTTTCCGAGGCTTCCCGCGAAGCCCCAGTTCCGCGGGTCGGCCTTCGCCCCCTCGGCGTGCCTGTCGAGTTCCATCTGCAGCACGTCCATGAGGCGGGCGATGTCGTTGCGGCGGGCTGCATAGGTCTCGGCGGCGGTCGGTTCGGGCTTGGTCGTGCGTTTCGTCATGGTCGTGCTCCTCGGGGTTGTGGTTCTCTGGTAAGCAGTGAAGCCCGCATCACGCGGGCTTCAGGTCGTCGGGTCGGTTGTGCGAGTCGTGCTCGGCCGGGCTTTGGGTTGCCCGATCGCGTTCAGGTAGTCGATCAGGTCGCCCGCGTCCCAGGTGTCGTAATCCACCGGGTTGTGTTCGGTCGGCGCGTCGTCGCGATCGCGGTCGATCTCGAACAGGCGGAACCCGCCTGGCGCTCCGGCCATCGGCCCCCAGTGCCCGTCGGCGTGGCGGCCGCGTCCGGCGGGGATCGTGTCAATCGACCAGCAGCGGCCGTCGGGCGTCTGGACCTCGACGCTCCGCACCGCGAGCCCGCGGCGTCCCAGCATCTTGGCCATCTCGATCGTGCTCTTCGTAGTGGCGTTCATGTTCGTGGTCTCCGTCGCGGGGTTCCGCCCCGCGTTGTGACACATGAAGCCATGACATTCGGGAACAGGCAAGGCAAAACGGAGCGATTTCGCCGTCATTCCGCGACATGTGGGCAAGTTCGGCCCCATGTGGGCAAACGGGCGGAATCGGCCGGAAATCGCCCATCTCCGCGCGAAACAAACTCTGTTTACCCGCGCGGCTGTTCCCGTAGGCATCGCCTCCGACCGCCGCCCGCCAAGTACCTACGCCGGGGGATGGGGGCGTCCACGTCTACAGAATCCCCGCCAGCGGCGTCATGGCCGCGGGTTCTGTATGCGTAGACACGTAGACGCCCACGTCGCGCCACGTTGGCCCGACGTGCCGCCGGTTGGCGACGCCCCGGGATCGGGGCCAGCGCCGGGCGGGCCGCCCGTGGGCGAACGTCGCGGGACGGACGCGGGGGCGGGAATCCCGATCATGCGCGGGCTTGTGCAAGCCCGTGTGCAAGCGAACGCGGGATGCGTCGGAAGTGGCCAGATTCACGGGGATTCTGATCGGCAGCCCGGGCGTTCCCAAGCTGAATGTCGCCGGTTCGATCCCGGTCGCCCGCTTTGTCTGCCGCCGATGTCACCCCTTTCGGGCGATGACACCGGCGGTTTTTCGTTGACAAACTCCGCAGAAGTCGCGAGTTCTGGCGACGGGTGCGGGGACGGCCAGATTGGGGCCGACGGCCGGACGATGACAGGGAATGACCTGGGTGGACGCTCGCGTGTGCAAGCGCGTGGGCAAGCCGACCAAACCCAACCTGTGTAGCGGCCGCGGCGGTGGTTGTAGGCAAGTTTCCGAGGCGCGGACGGGCCTTGTTCCGAACGTTCTGGAATACGCGCCGGCTGAGGTCGGAGTATCGCCCGGTCCGGTCGGAGGGTCTTCCAGTCGGATTGGATGCTATTCCGGACAGATTGAAGGGTGGTCCCGGTGCGGATCGCACAGGCGAGCCCGCTGGAGGCGGCGCCAGCGGGCAGAGGGGTACGCCGGGCCGCCGCCCTCGTCCGAGCCCTCGACCCGCTGCGGGGCCGTGCTCGAAGGCCCAGCGCGTGCCCGGAGAGGTGGGGCGCGCACGAAGTGCGTCGCGGGTGCGCTCATGCCACGGACCCGGATGCGGCGGTGCCTCCGCTTCCGTCAGACTTCATCCTTGGCTCGCCATCAGTGTTGGCCTCGACTACGACGATCCGCGCGTTATTGGTATAGGCACAGAGGTTGACGCCGCGGCGGCGGCCGGCGGATTGGGAGCGGTCGTAGCCGTTGAGGTGCCCGAGAATCTGGCCCAGACT
Organism: Phycisphaeraceae bacterium; assembly: GCA_019636515.1. Taxonomy (GTDB): domain Bacteria; phylum Planctomycetota; class Phycisphaerae; order Phycisphaerales; family UBA1924; genus JAEUJB01. The sequence continues at coordinate 747,398 of JAHBXI010000001.1, forward strand.
CAGGTGTAGTTTGAGGGCTTCCTCAAATGACAGCACGCAGTTGAGAGCCTTTGGCACGCCGGGCCCCGGCGCTGGGCTGAATCGAACAACGCTTGCGCCGCCGAAAGTTTTCTTCCGGCGCGGAGTTCCATCGGGATTCGGTGCACGCTTCATCTTCAACCTTTCTCGCCTTCAGGGCGATCGCTCTTTTGGGGTGTCGAGCGGGGTTCGGTTTCGTCCTTGGGACTGTTGAAAGCGATGTCTTCCTTGATCTGCTCTCGGTAACGCTCTTCATCTGGGTCAAGGACCAGTTCCTCTTCGTCGGCCAGAGACGACACTCGTTGGTAAACCTCCTCGCCCACCCCAGCCAGCACGTCCTCATCCGGCGGCATGGAGTGGTCCGAGCAATCCCACTTGTAGAATGCCGGGCTGAAGAGCCAGAGCATTGCTCGCACGGTGGGATCGATCCGGTCCGCCGCGCTCAGGCACGTCATGCGCACCATGTCTTCGAAAACCTCGAAGTCCATGAACTCCTCGCGCTGAACCTGGTACTTGAAGTCCTCCCAGGCGTCGGGCAATGGCCAGTCTTCCGAGCACATCCGGGCACTGGGCGGCGTGTTCTTGATGTCTTTCACCACCCAGCGGACCAGACGTTCGTACTCGTTTTCAGCGAGGCTACGGACGACCCCGAGACGGTCCTCGTCCAGTTGAGTCAGCAACGACCTGGGACGACGTGGTGACATCAACCACCTCCTGGACTCTCAAATGCCTTGCGGAGGATTGCGGAGGGGAAGGGCTTCGATTGCATCGCGTTCAGGGGGTGCGTTGGCCGCGATGAAGGTCTTCCCGGCTCCGGGGGCGAGCGAGAGAAGGGCTCGGGGCGGCTGCTTCTGCGCCGTGTCGCGTGCGACCTTCTCGAAGGCGGCGCGGATCGCGGCATCCTGGTAGTAGCGGCGACCGCCTTCGCCACCCTTGTACGGGCGGAGCAACGGCGCTGCGGCGGGAGCGTCGAGCTTGAAGCCCATCGCGGCCTCGTACCGAGCGCGGAGGTCGTCGGGGCTGGGGAACTCGACCATCGGCCTGGGCGGGCTGGTCAGCCCGGCCTTGCGGTCAAACTCGACGAACTGATAGCCGTTGGTGGAGAACACAAAGGGCACGTTGAGGCGGGCGGCCGTGGCATAGCCCTTGGCCTGATCGAGCCCGTGACCCGGGGGTAGGGTGTCCTTCGTTACCTCGATAGCCGCGACGGCGACCGGCTGCATCTCGGCCGTCACAACGATCCGGAGCGTGAGGTCGGTGCGGCCCTTCGCCCGGCGGCGGGCCCGGCCGGCGATGATGTCCACCGCGCCGGTCGTTTCCTCCCGCTTGATGTGCTCCTCGGTCCACGCCCGCGCGTGGATCCTGGGATTGACCAGCTTTGCGTGTGTGTCGGCTTCCGAGAGAGGCATCCCCTAAAGGATAATCGATTCCGGGGTCCGAGTTGGTATGCAGTGAACTGGCTGCGGCTTGGGCGAGGCAATACTCTCGGCAGCGGGTAGCCGCTGGGGTTGCAAACCCAGCGGCGTGCGGAACGGGCGGCGGCGGCACACACCGTCCCCGCTGCCCCGCCCTTCCGACCCGAGACAGGACGGTGCCTGTGTCTACCGAGCCCCAAAAAACACCAGCTTGGTGGCGACGATTCTCGCCAGGTGTCTTCTTCAGTTGCTTCATGCCAGCAGGTGAAACATTCGTGATCGCAGAAGGAGACGACTCGCCGTACTCGATGATTGCAGTGGATGAGTATCACGGCGGGGATCTTGCAGCCGCCCTCCATAACCCGCAACGGCAATGGGACCGAGACCTGTTGACTGCGGACCAACGCCACGTTCGAGAATTACTACGTGTCGCATGGAACGAAGACGCAACCGACGCTCCGGACGCGCGTGACTGGAGGCTCAATCGCCTTATCGACTTGTCGCACGTGCTGCGAACGTTCATCGACTGGGCTCCCCGAAATCACAAAGAGCCTTATCTCGGCCGTAATCTGTCGAAGGTTCACCAATCTCGGGACGCGGGCTCGCAGTCGCACACCCTTGCTGGCGTCGAGTGGAGTACTCGCATCCGGTGCCGTAGGACACCGGATGGACACGAAAGCGTGCTCACGTTGTACGGGCGCGCCATCGCATTCCATGCACGGCTCCGAGCCCTAGCTAGCCGGTTGTTGGAAACCGCTCCCCCATCCCTTCATTTGCCCAACGTCATGCGCATCGCGTCCGAAGCCCGTAATCCACTGGAATGGGATGCATCCTTACGGCTGGCGCTTGAATCCGTTCCGGGAGAATGCATGCGGTGGGGAGCAGTTCAAGGAGAGGGGCGTTCGATCGCCTCGCCGCGGCAAGCCAGTCAGGACAGGAGTGGTACAAAGTCTCTAGGACCTACCGTAGCAGAACTTGCGGCGGTGGCTGAAATCAGCATCAGCACCGTCGGGAGAATCCGCAAGCGAGCCGGCATCGTGGTAGATGAACGAGGCGCGAAAGCGCACAACCGGCCAACCCCCCCATCGGAAGTCGATCGACTCATTCAGGCGGTGGTTTCAGGGACGTTTTCCAAACGCCAGTTCATCGCCAAGAGTTGGGAGAAGTGGTCGAGCAAAGCGGCAAGTAAGCAGCAAAGCATCAAGTAAGCGTCACGCCGCGCCGAGTACGTGACTTTGCCCAATCTGCCCGCGAACGTGTGGGCATGGCGAAGTACATACCAGTCCAAGAACTCGCTCGGGCGCTACGGCTGCCCGCAGCGTGGCTGCGCCGTGAAGCTGACGCCGGCCGGCTGCCCTGCATCCGCGCCGGGAAGCGACGGATGTTCGACATCGAAGCCGTCGTGAAAGCCCTGGCCGATCGGCAGGCAACGGAGTCGACCCGTGGCTGAACTCCCGAACGTCCCGGGCGCGGCCCCCGACCCGCTGCTGATCGACGCGAAGGCCGCGCGGGTGGTCCTCTCCATCGGCGAGCGCCGGCTTTGGCTGCTGACCAACTGCAAGGCGATCCCGTCGCGGCGGATCGGCAAGTCCGTGCGGTACGTGCCCGCCGAACTCGCGGCATGGGTTGCGTGCGGTTGCCCCACAGATGCCGGAGCTGCCGACCGCGTGCGGAAGGCGGTGCGGCCATGATGGAGCCCAGCCTGTTCGACCCGAGCCCCCCCGACCCCAAAAGCGACGCGGCCCCGTCTGGCAACGGGGCATGCGTCAAAGGCGCAAACGACTCACACCATCTTACCCAACTCATGCTCTCACCCCCAGCCCGACGCAACGCGCCGGTGGGAACGTCCGCCGTCGCGGCGGATCGGATCGCGGGCCGCGCGGCCAAGCAACGGGCCGACCTCTTGGCGGTGATCGTGAACGCCGGCGAGTCCGGCGCGACCGATGCTGAAATCGAACTCGCGACGGGCATGCGAGCCCAGTCGGTATTCCCGCGACGCGGAGAACTCCGCGACCTGGGGGTCGTGGTTGATAGCGGTCGGCGACGCATGACGCCACGCGGACGCCCGGCGGCGGTGTGGATCGCAGCCACGTTCGCTACGGCCGGTCCTGGTGCGTCCTGTGACGCCGACGGGCCGGAAGGGGGAACGCGATGAGCGGCCCCGTACAACGAATCCTGGCGGCTCTACGCGGACACAGACACGAACCCCGCAAGTCCGGCGCGGGCTGGACTTGTCGGTGTCCGGCCCACGACGACCGCACGCCGAGCTTGAGCATCAGCGTCGGCGACGATGGGCGGGCGCTCGTGCATTGCCACGCCGGTTGTACCGCCGCTGCCGTGTGCGGTGCGATCGGGCTGCGGCCCGCCGAGCTGTTCCCCGACGACCCGAGCCGGCGGAACGGACCCGTCCGCAAGACCCGGCGACGCGGTGACGGCGACGAAACTACACGGAAGCCCGCACGCGGCGGAGGTTCTGTCACCGTCGCCACTGTCGCCACGGGCGGGCGAACGTTCCCGACGGCCCGCGACGCGGTAGCCGAGTTGGAGCGGCGGCACGGCCCGCGATCGACGACCTGGACGTACCACAACGCGGCGGGCGATCCGGTGGGGCTGGTGATCCGGTGGAACACGCCCACGGGGAAAGAGGTGCGCCCGGTATCGCGGAAGGCGGATGGGTCGGGGTGGTGCATCGGCGGGATGCCCACGCCCCGACCCCTTTACCGGCTGCCCGACCTGCTTGCGACGAAGCCCGGCGATCGGGTGTACGTCACGGAAGGCGAGAAAGCGGCGGATGCGGCCCGAGCGGTCGGGCTGATGGCAACGACAAGCCCGCACGGGTCGAAGTCGGCGGGCAAAGCAGATTGGTCCCCGTTGGCGGGGCGTGACGTGGTGATCCTCCCCGACAACGACCGAGCCGGCGAGCAGTACGCGGCGGACGTAGCGCGGTTGTGCATCGCGGCGGGTGCACGGTCGGTTCGGATTGTGCGGCTGGTTGAACTCTGGGCGGACCTGCCCGAAGGCGGCGATATGGCGGACCTGGTGGAGCATCGCGGCGGGGACGTGGACCCGATCCGCGCGGAAGTCGAAGCCCTGGCGATCAAGACCAAGCCGGAAGCGGTGACGCCCGACGCGCCGGCGGTCCCCGCGTTCGCACCCTTCCCGGTAGACGTGCTGCCCGAGCCGATCCAGTCTTTCGTCGCGGACGCGGCGAAGTCAATCGGGTGTGATCCGTCTTACATCGCCCTGCCCCTGCTGTCGGGGCTGGCGTCGGCGATCGGCAACACCCACCGGATCGCGCTGAAGCGCGGGTGGGCCGAGCCGGCGATTGTGTGGACCGCGATCGTGGGCGAGTCGGGGACGATGAAAACACCCGCGTTCAAGTTGGCGATGAAGGCGATCCGCAAGGCGCAAGCCGATGCGTTCAAGGAATACGACGCGGCACGGGCCGAGTGGGAAGCCCAACACCTGCGGTATGAAGCGGAGTTGACCGGATGGAAGCGGGACGCGGCGAAGAAACGCGGCGGGGATGACGGGTACACCGTCGCCCCGCCCGAGAAACCCACCCCACCGATGGCGCGTCGGTACATCGTGTCCGACACCACAACCGAAGCCCTGGCCCCGATCCTGCTGGGCAACCCGCGCGGCGTGCTGCTGGCCCGCGATGAACTCGCCGGCTGGTTGGGATCGTTCGACCGCTACGCGAAGGCGGGGAAGGCGGGCGCGGATTCGGCCCATTGGCTGTCGATGCACAACGGCGAAGCGATGACGATCGACCGCAAGACCGGGATACCGCCGACGATCCATGTTCCATCGGCATCGGTGAGTATCACGGGCGGGATTCAACCCGGCATCCTGGCGCGAGCGCTGGGGCAGGAACACCACGAAAGCGGCATGGCGGCGCGGATGCTGTACGCGATGCCCCCGCGCAAGGCGAAGCGGTGGACCGAAGCCGACGTGGACGCGGACACCGAAGCGGCGGTGGCGGCGGTGTTTGATCGGCTGTTCTCTCTCACGATGGAAGTCGATCCCGAGAGTGATCCCCTGAATCCCGACTTGCGGCCTCGGCTGGTGCGGCTGGACGAGGACGGGAAGGCGGCGTGGGTACGGTTCTACAACGAACACGCGACGGAGCAAGCGGAACTGTCCGGCGACCTGTCGGCGGCGTGGTCGAAGTTGGAGGGATACGCGGCCCGGCTGGCGCTGGTAATTCACCTGACCCGCTGGGCGGCGGGTGACGCCACGCTACGCGATCCGGCGCGGGTCGATGAGGCGAGCATCGCGGCGGGCGTGGTGCTGGCCCGGTGGTTCGGCGACGAAGCCCGGCGCGTATACACGATCCTGTCCGAGAGTGACGACGACCGGGAAACCCGGCGGCTGGTGGAGTGGATCGAACGCAAGGGCGGCGCGGTGACGGTGCGCGACCTGACCCACGGGATACGGGCGTATCGCGGCGATCCCGACGCGGCGGAACGCGCCCTGTCGGCACTGGTGGAAGCGGGCATCGGACGTTGGGAAGCCGAAGCCCACGGCCCGAGGGGTGGCCGACCTGCCCAACGATTTCGGCTTGTCTCCACCGTCACCGTCACCGAAACCCCCGCGAACGCCGGGAAAGACGTGGGTTATGGTGACGGTGACACCGGGGACACTGCCACGGACGCCGGTGACGGCTGGGGGGAACTGTGAACTTACGTACCAGTGCCGAGATTCGTAACAACGGCATCCAGCAGCGACTTGATTTGCTCGCGATCCCCGTCGGAAACCGAGAAAGCGAAACCGGGATCAACTCTAACCACAATGTCGACTTCCGCGGCTTGCTCCGAACCAGTGGAAATGGTGATGGTGGTTGGGTAATGGCGAATATCAAATGCCCATAGGCTCGCACTCCAGTGCCCTCGCCTGAGCCGAACAAGGGTCGGCATGAAGGCATCGACCTCGAATCCGCGAGCCAGACCCCATGCGACACCCTTATTCAAGAGCTCGGCAATAGAACCCATGACTCGCACACGTACCGAAATCTCGATTGGGCTAGGCATGGCACAAGAATACTTGGAGCCTGTCACCGGCGAAACCAAAACACTCGCCACGCTACTTCTGGCCCTTGGACGGGCCGGGATCGAACTGGCGGCCCATCCGGCTGACCCGGCCCGGCTTCGGCATCGCCCGGCGGACCTACCCCCGGACCTGTCGGCGCGGCTGCGGTTCCATCGTGGGACGATCCTGGGCTGCTGGCGAGCGGGTACGCCCCGGACGCCCACGCCGGCGGCGGCGACGCGGGGTACGTCTACAGCAAGCGGCTGGGCGTCGCGGACGGGCTGGGGATACCCACGCACCCCCGGATCGGCGGCGTGGCTGGAGGCCGTCGGCGAGTCAATTCTGGCCGGTTGCGAAATCGCAACTTCCATGGTACACTCCGGACATGGGTCAACTGACCAAGGCGATAACGGCGGCGGTGAAGGCGAGCGGTGAAACGCCCTACGCGATCGCCAAGGGCGCTGGCGTAGCCCGTAGTCAACTGTCGCGGATGATGCGCGGCGAAAGCGGGATGACGGCGGACTCGATTGAACGGCTGGCGGACTACCTGGGGTTGCGCCTCACGATCGAGCCCAAGAGCAAGACAACACGGAAGGCACGGTGACGCATGGCACGCAAGCAGCGCGGCAGAGGAACAGGCTCGCTCTTCCGCAAGACCGGGAAGGGCCCGTGGATCGCCAGCTATTTCGACCACTCGGGCAAGCGGCGGGAACACTCCACGCGGACGACCGACCGCCAAGCGGCAGAACGCATCCTGACGAAGCTGGTTGCGGACACGGCCCTGCGGCGTGATCTTGTGATCGACCCGCGCGACGATCGTTTCGCCACGGAAGGGCGACGGGCCCTGACCGAGCACGTTGCGGGGTATATCGCCCACTGCCACCACGCCGGCCAAGCCCCCCACCACGTGGCGCAGAAGGAAACCCAGCTTGACGCGATGATCGCCGGCAGCAAGGCGAGCAGGTTGGTAGACCTCACCGCCGATGCCCTCGAACTCCACCTGTCGGCGCTCAAGGCCCGCAAGCTGTCGGCTCGGTCGGTGAACTTCGCCCGGCAGATCGCGGTCGCGTTCTACGGGTGGCTGGTCAAGACCGGCAAGGCCGAATCCAACCCCCTGCGGGTAGTGCCCAAGCAGGACGAAGCGCGGGACCGCCGGCGGGTGCGCCGGCCGTTGACCGATGACGAGCTTGGCCGGCTGCTCGCCGTTGCCCGTGAGCGTGGGCGGGACGCGTGGTACTTGGCGGCGGCGCTCGCCGGGTTGCGCAAGGGCGACATGATGCGGTTGACCTGGGCGGATGTGGACTTTGAGGCCGCCACGCTTACGCTCCGGCACGGGAAGGCCCGGCGGGTCGATGTGATCCCGATGCACCCGCAGCTTGCCGAAGCCCTCAAAGCCCGTTTGCGGGCGTTCCCTGCCGTTCCGACGGCCCGGGTGTGGTCTGACACGGTGGGCGACGTAACGCGGCTCAAAGACTTCCTGCGGGCCGGGATCGCCCGGCGGGTTCCCGTGCTGGACCGGGAGGGGAATCCCGTGATGATCGGGGAAGGCAAAAAGGCCGAGCCCAAGACACGGATCAGCGTGGAGGATGACGAAGGCCGGGTGATCGACCTTCACGCACTGCGCACGACGTTGGGCACCCAGCTTGCCCGGGCCGGCGTCACCCCGCAGATTGCCCAACGGCTGATGCGGCACTCGGACTACCGGACCACCCTCAAGCACTACACGGTGCTGGGGTTGACCGACACGGCCGGCGCGATCGCCAAGCTGCCGGGCATCCGGCCGACGGACTCTGAATCGCTCGCGGCGACAGGCACGACGGATTCGGCTCCGGTGGACCCCCAGCTATTCTGCCAGCAGTTGGGGCGCGAAACAGGGAAAAACAGCGCGGCACAGCGCGGCGGATCGACGATCGGGACGATTCGCCCCGCCAACGAAAAACCCCTGCATTCACAGGGGTTTTCGCGTGATTCCTCGAAGGATTCTTCAAAGCGGGCGACCGGGATCGAACCGGCGACATTCAGCTTGGGAAGCTGACGTTCTACCGCTGAACTACGCCCGCGAACAAGGCCGGTTTCGCACGCGGCCCATCGGCTGTGCCGGAGCGGTGTTGCCACAGACCGTTCCGGACGCCGGAGTATACCCTCACCCGATGGCTTCCGCATCCGGACCGGCCAGCGCATCCTCGCCTGCTTCCAGGCCCAGTTCTATGACTGCTTCCAAGCCCCGGTCTATCGCCAAACTCCACCCCGCCGCCAGACTCCGCCCTGCTCCAGCGGCCGACCCTGCTTCCATCCAGGCACGGCCCCGCATCCACCCCCACCCCCGCCCTCGCCCCCACCTCCACATCCGACTCCGCTTCCACCACCACTGGCGCTTCCACCCCCACCGGCGCTTCCACCCCCACTGCCTCATCCGGCCCCGCCCACGCCTGCACTCCCCAACGGCCTCCCTCATCCGTGCCCTTCGCCGACCCTGAAATGGCACACGGCCCGCAAGGCTCAAAGCCCGGGCACCCCCCGGATCACGGTGACACACGACGCGGAAAATCCTCAGGCGATCGATCCGGAAACCGGGCACGCGCCGACGCCACACGCGAGGCCACACGCGAGGCCAGTCTCGCCCCCGCACTCACCCCCACCCCCAAGCGATCCCCACGATTCCCCCACGGATTCGCCAAAAAACTCAGCCACGGCTCCGACACCGCCACGCCCAATCTCCCCGCTCGCCCCACTCCGTCGAGCCGCCTTCCGGTCCCTCTGGGTCGCCGCCCTCGCCTCCAACATCGGCACCTGGATGCACGACGTCGGCGCGGGGTGGGCCATGACCTCCCTGGGCACTTCGGCCTTCATGGTCGCCCTCGTCCAGGCCGCCGCGACCACGCCCATGTTCCTGCTCTCCCTCCCGGCCGGGGCCTTCGCCGACGTCGTGGACCGACGCAAACTCATGCTCGCCGTGCAGGCGGGCATGCTCATCATCGCCGCGATCCTCGCCTGGGCCGCCGGGGGAGGATGGCTCACCGCGACGGGGCTGCTCGCCGCCACCGCGGGCCTGGGCATCGGCGCGGCCATGGTCAACCCCGCCTGGCAGACCGCCATGACCGACCTGGTCCCCGCGGAAGAACTCCCCTCCGCCGCCGCGCTCAACAGCATCTCCCTCAACCTCTCGCGAGCCGTCGGGCCCGCCCTGGGCGGGCTGCTGGTCGCCCGCCTCGGCCCGTCCGCCGTCTTTGCCCTCAACGCCGTTTCGTTCATGGGCATCATCGCCGCGCTCTGGGCATGGAGGTACCAGCGCCCTCCCCAGGCCGCGCCCGCCGAACGATTCCTTGGCGCGATGCAGGCCGGGGTCCGCTACGTCCGCCACTCCCCCTCCATGCGATCCCAACTCGTTCGCACCGCCTCGTTCACGCTCTTCGCCAGCGCGCTGTGGGCCTTGATGCCGCTCATCGCGCGCCGACACCTCGACATGGGACCCACCGGCTACGGGATGCTCCTGGCCAGTCTGGGCGCCGGCGCCGTCGCCGGAACCTTCATCCATGCCCGCGCCAGGGCACGGATGACACCCAACGCCATCGTCGTCGCCGCCACGGGACTCAGCGCCGCCGCCACGACCACCGTCGGGCTTGTCGGCGTGCCCTGGATCGCCTGCCTCGCCATCGCGGGCGCCGGAGTCGCCTGGGTCTCGATGGTCGTTTCTCTCAACGTCGCCGCGCTGGCGGGAACACCCGGGTGGGTACGCGCCCGCGCCCTCGCGTGCTATTTCACCGTCTTTTTCGGAGGCATGGCCATCGGCAGCGCGACCTGGGGCTCCTGCGCCGATCACGTCGGGATCCCCTCAACCCTCTTCATCTCCTCGGCCGGACTGCTCGCCACGCTGGCCACCATCCGTCGCCACCCGCTCCGCACCCCGACCCCGGAGGAACTCCGATTTTCCAACCACTGGGAAGACCCCGCCGTCGCGAGGGAGATCAGGGCCGACGATGGACCCGTCGTCGTCACCATCGAGTATTTCATCCAGGAAGCCGACACACGGAACTTCATCGATGCCATGGGGCCGGTCAGCCAGACTCGCTACCGCGACGGGGCCTTCTCCTGGACGCTCAGCCGCTGCACCCACAACCCGCGCCGATGGCTCGAGGTCTTCATGGTCGAATCATGGGCCGAGCACCTCCGCCAGCATGCCAGGGCCACCATCGCCGACCGCAAGATCCAGGTCCGCGCCAAACGCTTCCACGTCGGGCCGGACAAGCCCAGAGTCTCTCACTTTGTCGCCGTTGATGTCCCTCGGGGAGCGGCCGTCGCCGACGTGCCCTGATTGGGCCTTCCCGGTTGGCGGTCTTTCCTGGCGAGCCGTGGCCTCGGCCGTCGCCGCGACGACGTTGTCCAACGGATGGACATCCCCTCACCGCGACATCACACCATGCCATGATTCGGCCTGATGCACGCTCGGCCTGTCGGCCGGCCGTCGCGACCGGGGTCGGCTTACGCCGATTCCTTCCTCGCCACGCGCAGTTCCCTCAGAGGACGCGGGGAACGGATCGCCCGTTCATCGATCACGAATTCCTCGCCCTGCGCGTTCAACTCCGGAAGGTCAAACATCAGGTCGAGCATGATCTCTTCCATCACCGAACGCAGCGCCCGGGCGCCCGTGTCACGCTTGACCGCCCGCTCGGCGATCACACGCAGCGCCCCGTCCGTAAACCGCAGTTTTGCTCCCTCGATCGAGAACAGGTGCTCGTACTGGCGAACCAGCGCGTTCTTCGGCTCGGTCAGGATCGAGACCAACGCCTCGGTCGTCAGCGGCATCAGCGGCGCCAGCACCGGCAGGCGGCCCACGAACTCCGGGATCATCCCGAACTCGATCAGGTCGTCCGCCGTCACCTGCGACAGCACCGACGCGCTGTCTTCACCGGCCGCCGACTCCGTCGGCGACATGAATCCGATCCGGCTCTTGCCGATCCGCCGGCGGATGATGTCCTCCACGCCCACGAACGTCCCGCCGCAGATGAACAGGATGTTCGACGTGTCCAACTGGATGTACTGCTGCTCGGGGTGCTTGCGCCCGCCCTGCGGAGGCACGTTCGCCAGCGTCCCCTCCAGCATCTTCAGCAGACTCTGCTGCACGCCCTCCCCCGAGACGTCACGGGTAATCGACACGTTGTTCGACGTCTTGCCGATCTTGTCGATCTCGTCGATGTAGATGATCCCGCGCTGCGCCGACTCCAGGTCAAAGTCCGCCGCCTGCAGCAGTTTCAGGAGAAGATTCTCGACGTCCTCCCCGACGTACCCCGCCTCCGTCAGCGTCGTCGCGTCACCGATCGCGAACGGGACCTTCAGCATCCGCGCCAGCGTCTTGGCCAGCAGCGTCTTGCCCGAGCCCGTCGGGCCGATCATCAGGATGTTGCTCTTGTCCAGTTCCACGCCCGAACCATCCGCGCTCTCAAGGTGCAGCAGACGCTTGTAGTGGTTGTGGACCGCCACCGCCAGGGAACGCTTCGCCTGCTGCTGGCCGATGATGTACTGGTCCAGGAAGCCCTTGATCTCGCTGGGCGCGGGGATGTCACGCGGCGTCGTCGCCGCCGCCGTCACGCGCCGACGCTCCTGCTTGAATATGTTCTGGCACAGCCCCGTACACTTGGCGCATATGTACACCTCCCCGGGGCCTTCCACCATCGGGCCCACGTCACGGCTGGTCTTCCCGCAGAACGAGCATGTCGTGACCTTCCGCCCGCGGAAACCACCCGATTCCTCGCGGCCGGGGGTCGGGGGGGGGGTGCCGTCGCCGTCGTTTTTGCCTTTGGCCATTCAACCCTCTCAATGCACGGAACACCACGGCCAACGAACCATCGGCCGCGACTCCCCGATGAAAGTCTATCGGCGCAAAACCCAACCGTCTCCACGCCGCCGTCATCTTCCTCGGACACCGACGCTCACCGCCCGATCAACTCGATTCACACGCCCCGTAACACCAAGCGGACCTTGAACGGCACGCCTCGGTCAGATCCTGTCCGGGTCGCACCGGCCGCTACCGCCTCAATCCCGGGTATCGGCCTCATTCCTTTGATTCGCCCTCGGGCGGAGGAAGTTCCACCAGCGGAGGAAAGTCGTCCGCCGTCGGTGCCGCCGGGGGCGGACCACCTCCAACACCCCGTTCGACAGGCCCGGACGCTCGCGAGCCCTGGTCCGCCACTCTCGGAGTCGGCTTGGGGCTCTGACCCGTGACACCGGCCATGCCCCCGGACGAGCCCGGCTCCGTGGAAGCCGACCCCGACGGCCTCGAAGCCGCCCTCCGAGCGATCGTCCGTACCGTCGATTCGTACTCCGCCCGAGACATCTCACCGCGGTCACGCAGGCGACGCAGCGACTCCATCAACGTCTCGTCGCCCGCCCCCGAGTCACGGGCCAGCAACCGCCGTCGCACCGCCATGATCACCACACCCCCCACCATCGCCACCACGATCAGACCCACAAGAAAGGGCCACGTCTCCATCAGGGCCCGCGACGCATCCTGTTCGCCCGGCGTTCGAACCATCAGATGTTCCCCGAGGACGCGATCGCCTCGCGGATCGGCGCCAGCAGCGTCGGCACCACCCGCTTCTCCACCAATTCCTCCCCCGTCGTCGTCAGTTGCGAGAAAATCCCCGGCAGTTCCTTCAGGTCACCCACCGAACCAAGCCGCCGGAGTATCAGGTACACGCTGATAGGCTCGGCCGCCGGCTCCGTGTCACGCCCGGCCGCCGCGTGCCCGCGAGTCTTGATCTCCACGTTGATCTCGTATTCCCCGCGCTCCCCGAACGTAACCCCCAGCACCGGCTGACAGTGCGAGACCGTCGCCCCCTGCAGTTCCAGCGCCGAACGCAGCGGAGACCCCGTCAGGATCGCGTCGGCGACGATCGCGTCGTGGTTCCCCGAGGCCGCCAGGTCGAACCCCATCAGCAGTTCGAGCGATTCGATGTCCAGCGGGCTCACGTTCAGGAAATACGGCGCGGTCTCCAGCACGTGCGCGTGAAGCGCGTACCCCTCCGCGGTCGTCGGGGGGTTCACCGTCCCGGATCGAATGTTGTTCGACCGCACCGCCACCCAATGGTGCGGGGAGTCGGACGACGGGGACTCGAGCGCGAGTTCCTCCCGGTACCGACGGAACTGCGTCATCCGCGGGAACTGCCGACGAACACGCTCAAAGAACTCAAGGACCGTCTCCCGGCTTCGCGGCAGGTCCATCTTCACCGCGATCTTCTGGTTGACATAAAAATCGCTGCAAAGCGCCTTGAAACTCTCGCCCATCATGCACGGCCTCCGCGGAACCACACTCTAGCGCCGCTTCGATCACGCCCTCTCGCGCCAACTCTCCACTACGCCTCAGCCCGGACCCAGCAGCCACCCCAGCACCCCGTCCGTGTCGCTCAGGTCCGCCACCGCCCGGTGCGCCCCGCAGCGGGACAGTTCCTCCGCCGGGTACGAACCCGTCCCCACGCCAAGGCACCTCATGCCCGACGCCAGCGCGCACCGCACATCGTGCGGCGTATCACCGACAATCGTCGCCCGATCCGGGGGCAGCGACACCCCCGTCCGCTGCCGATACGCCGACAACGCCAACGGAGGCAGGTGGTCACGGCTCGGAGGATCATGCGAGGAGCCGTCACCCCACACCGCAATCGCAAACACGCCCGGATCAATCCCGCACGCCCGCAACTTGATCCGCCCCGTGTCGGCAAAATTCCCCGTCAAAAGCCCCAGCATGACGCCCTTCACGCCGGACAACGCCAAGAGCAACTCCGGCACCCCGGGCAAAGGTCGTTCCGATCCCGGCGGACGGAGGATCTCCGTGATCCGCTCACGATACCCCGCCCGGAGCCGGCCCAGGTTCTCGGCCGTGTCCTCAACACCGTTGTCTCGCAGCAGGTCGCGGAGAATCAGAGGGTCGAGCCGGCCCGCCACCTCCGTGCGGTCCGTCCGGAACGACGGGCCGAAGATCGCCCGCCCCGCCGACTCCAGCGCGCGGATCCCGGACCCGGTCGTGTTGATCAGCGTCGAGTCAATGTCGAAAAGAACCAGCATCGACGCCCAGAGTAGCCACGGCAAGACGAGCGACGCGACCACCTACGATCCACCTGCCCATGACCCCCGCCAGGCCCAAGGTCCTCGTGGCGATGTCGGGCGGTGTTGATTCATCCGTCGCCGCCGCGCTCCTCCTGCGCGAAGACTACGACGTCGTCGGCTGCTTCATGAGGCTCGGATCACCCGGAGAGACGCTCGATCAACTTCTCCCCGCCGACGACGCCTGCACCATCGATCGATCGCAAGGCGCCCCGGTCCGCATAGGCAAGCAGGGTTGCTGCTCGATCAACGATGCCGCCGACGCCAGGCTTGTCGCCGCACGCCTGGGAATCCCCTTGTACGTCTGCAATTTCAAGCGAGACTTCGGACGCATCATCGACTACTTCGCCGACGAGTACGCCGCCGGAAGAACCCCCAACCCCTGCGTCCGATGCAACGACTGGCTCAAGTTCGGCAAACTCCACGACTACGCCCGACAGATCGGCGCCGACTACGTCGCCTCCGGACATTACGCCCGCGTCGACCACGGCACACCCGGCGGGCCCCGGCTGCGCCGCGGGCTCGACACCGCCAAGGACCAGAGTTACGTCCTGTTCGGCGTCCGCAGGGACCAACTCCCCGGCATGCTCCTGCCCATCGGCTCCATGCACAAGGCACGGGTACGGGAGGTTGCCCGGGAACTCGGACTCCCCGTCTTCGATAAGCCCGACAGCCAGGAGATCTGCTTCGTCCCGGACAACGACTACGCCGCCCTGGTCGAGAGCCGACGACCCGACACCGCCAGGGAAGGCCCCATCGTCGATACCGCCGGAAAGGTCGTCGGCACGCACCCAGGGCAGCACCGCTTCACCATCGGGCAGCGCCGGGGGCTTTCCCTCTCCCTCGGATCCCCCGTCTACGTCGTCGCCAGGGACGCCGCCACCAACACGGTCGTCGTCGGACCTCGTGAACAACTCCTGGCCGAATCCTGCATCGCCGCCGAGGCCAATTTCCTCGTGGAAGAGCCCCCGCGGGCCCTTCGAGTCCCGGTTCTGGCCAAGTACAGGTACAACTCCCCGCCCGTTCACGCCGTCATGGTGAATCTGGGAACCGACCCGTCCCCGAATCCATCCGGGCGCTCGGGCTCGTTCCGCGTCACCTTCGACCAGCCGCAGGCCGCCGTCGCCGCAGGGCAGGCCGTGGTCCTCTACGACGCCCGCGAGCCCGACCGGGTCGTCGGCGGCGGGTGGATTCGATCCGTCGATCCCCTCCCCGCCCCGCGGGCCTGATCCATGTTCACCATCGCCATCAAGATGCTGCTGGGCGACAGGACCAAGTACCTGATCCTGGTCATGGGCATCGCCTTTGCCACGCTGCTCATCAACCAGCAGGGCGCGATCTTCATCGGCCTGCTCATCCGCTCGACCGGCCCCTTGCAGAACGTCACGCCGCCAGACCTGTGGGCCAGCGATCCGGGCGTCCGCTTCATCGACTCGGGACCGCCGGACACCACGCGCCCCACGCCTCACGCCCGATCAGCGTGACAGCGAAATCGTCTCGGTCGCTCCGCTCGCGTGCTCGATTGTCACCGTCCCCGTTGAGTGGTCGATCCGCTCAATCGTCCAGTCGTCACCGACCGAGTCACCGACACGCCGCACCGCCCCGTTGATGACCGCGACCAGGTCACGGCCCGAGGCGATGCTCGACAGGCGCAGCGTGGGAACACGCGGAGATGACTCGGCGACCTCGGATTCCGACGCGATGCCCGGCATCAGCCCCGCCAGCGCCGCATTGCCACCCTCAAACGCCGACGAATGAAACGGGTCGCGAGCGATCACCGCGCCGGCTCGGGCCAGGCCCGCCTCCAGCATCCGCCGAGTCGGCTCGTCGATTGTCTCCTCGGGCTCGACCGACCACGGCTCGGGCGTGGACGCCGCCGGCGAGGACGCCGCCGATGCACGCGCCGGGCCGTTGCCCAGCGTCATCCACCGAGCGCCGACCAGCAGCGCCGTGGGGATCGCAACCTGCAGCGCCACCAGGCTCACCGACTTTGCGATTTGTACCTTTTTCATCGGCGTACTTCCTTGCGAACCGTCGCGGAGGGCTTCGCCTGCGGGGCGACCAGCCGCATGTGCGTCGTCTCGATCACCGCCGACACCAAACGTCCCTGGCTGGTTTCCACCGGCGTCAGCCGAAGGCCGCTGATGCGTGTGAGTCCGAGGTCCGTCCGCACCGACTCAATGAAGTCGGCCATGTCCGTGTACGTCCCCTGCGCCGAGATCGAGTACCCCAGCGCGTCACGCAGCGCATACGCCGCCCCACGACCCTCGGTCGATCCCACGCGCCCTCGACGCTCCAGGCGGTCGATCCGCACACGGTGCGACCCGGCCAGCGATCGCACACGCTCCTGGATCAAATTGCCGTCGGGCGCTTTCCCGGCTTCGCGCAGCCGCTCGCCGCGCTCGGTCACTCGATGCAGTTCCTGATCGAGCACCCGCTGGTCCGGAAGACCAAGCCCCTCCAGACCCGAGATCTGCCCAAGAAGCGTCGTCTCCTGCACCGACGCCGACGCCAGCCTCACGTGCAGAGGCGCCACCGCCACGCGCCACGCCACGACGAGCAGGCCCCCGGCCGCCACGGCCGCGATCAACACCATCCTCGGGCTCAAGTCATGCATGCTCATCGCGCACCCCCCGGGCCGGGTGAAAACGGCGACCCGCGAAGCCGCAGGTCCGCCGAAAATATGTCCACCGACACCCCACGCACGTCCGCCGAACGCGTCGTGCCCAGGTCCACCGATCCCACCGACGCCGATGAACCAAGCGCCGAAAGAAAGCGACCCATCGCCGAGTTGGACTCCGGCGATTCACCACCCGTCGCCAGCGCCCCGCGTAGCGTCATCGACGTGCCCGAAGACCCGCCAGAGGCCGTGATGTCCGTGAGGCGGATCCGATCCAGCGTGGCCTCCGCGATCTCCGACAGCGCCAGCCGGTAGTCGGGCTGATCACCAAGTCCCTGCCGGATCGCCCGGAGAATCTCCGCGTTCTCTCGCCGGTGCGACAGGATCTTCCCGTGCTGCTCCGCGCGACGGGTCAATTCCGCGTGTACGGGCGTCAACACCGCGATCGCATCACGCCGCTGCTCGATGCCCGCCCATACCCACAGGCCCTCCGCCGCGACCAGCGCCGCCGCCGCCGCCGAACCCGCCAGCAGGCCGATCTTCGCCCCGCGGGAACGTGCCGCCCGGCGGTGAGATTCCGGAGTCAACGAGGCCGCCGCGGCGTCCACGTGACGAGAGATCCCAAGATCAATCGTGTGCGGGCTCTCCGACCACGCCGATTCATCCGCCTCCGACAGCGAAAGATCCAACTGCCCGGCGATCGTCGAGCCCAGGCCGGTGATCGCCGACCCAGCCCCGAACACGTCGAGCGTCGCCTTCGCCGCCTCCTGCGGCGACAGGCCGAATCGCAGCGTCTGGCGGATCTCCACCACGTACCGCTGCAACGCGGGGTTCAGATAAGGCAGCAGTTGGTCCGAACCGTCGGCTCGCTTGCCCCGGCCCGCCTCCGCCGACATCGCGCCGCGTCGCAGAGACTCAAACGCGGCCCGACGCACCGAAGCGTCCGCCCCGGTGCCCACTTCCCCAGCCGCCTCCGCCGCCGCGTCGATCAATACCCGCGTTCCGATCCCCACGCACCGTACCAGCCGAAGGCTCTGCCCGTCCGTCAACGCGATCACCGTCCGTTGCTCTCCCAGGTGAACCACCACCCGCGGGGAACCCACCGACGCGCCGGACGCACGATCCACCGCCGCACGCACCGCCGCCACCTCGACCGGGACGTACGCGATCGGACGAAGGCCGGCACGAACCGCCAGGCGGCGGATCGGGTCCACGCGAGCATCCCGGTCGATGGCGCACAACATCAGGTGCTGAAGGGTTTCACCCTCCACCGTCTCCCCAAGAGGAATCACCAGCGAAGGCTCCGACGCCGGATCCATGTCCGAGGCGTCCCCGAGCAACTTCATTGCCTCCGACCGGGCGTCCGAATCCGCGTTGACCGCGAACACGTCCACCACCGTCTCAGGCCCCGAGTACTCGATGATCGCCCTCGACCCCGGCGACACTCCGACCGCCCGCACAAGGTGCCCCATCGCCGCGTCGAACGCGGCCAGGTCGTTCTCCCACGCCTGCTCCAGCGTCGAGCGGTCCAGCCATGCCGAGGCCCGCGCGACAATCTCGCCTCGCTCCAGACGCCCGACATCCAGACGGACAGGCCCCAGCGCCACGATCACTTGTGCGTGTGAACCCATCGGACCTCCCGATCACGTCAGACCGAGCAACCGCGCTCACGCACGGATGCGCCCGGTCCATATCGGCGTTCCTCGACCACGCCTTGCCCCACCTTG
Source organism: Phycisphaeraceae bacterium (assembly GCA_019636515.1). GTDB lineage: Bacteria > Planctomycetota > Phycisphaerae > Phycisphaerales > UBA1924 > JAEUJB01. The sequence goes on from JAHBXI010000001.1 coordinate 766,303, forward strand.
CCCATCAGTACGACAACATCACCCGAACCCGCCGCAAGGCCGTGCCGCTGCGACCCTCGATCACCAGTTCCCCCTCCCCATCGTCGGGAGGAACGTCCAGATAAGTACCCGTCGCACGCTCGAACGACACCGTGTCGCCCGCCGACGGCAGCGCCAGGCCACCGACGATCATCCGTCGGCACGCCATCACGCACCCATCGGCCGCGTAGAACGCCCGCGCCGTCTCCACACGCAACGCCGCCGCGTGCGCATCGTCCGCCATCGACGCCACCGACCCCATCACCGCCAGGTGCGTCGCCCCGATCATCATCACCACGATCACGATCACCGCCCCGCGAGGAGATTCGCGCGATCGCGCCGCGCCTCGACCCATCCCGCTCGCCGCTTTCATCCACGGGCTCATGGTGACACCCCCGAACGTATGAACGCCGCCGAACTCATCCGAAGGCCCTCCGACTCGATCGTGAAATTCACGCGCCGGGTCTCGCGAGGAGTTCCCGCCGTCGAGGTCACCCCGTCGGTCGCCAGCGCGGTCACCTCGAACGCCGTCACTCCCGCCAGCAACGCGGCCGATTCTCCCCCCGGCGCACGCAGCGACAGCACCCCGTTCTCCAGGGTAACTCCCGAGCCGTCCTCGAGCGTCAACGACCCCTCCGCCACCGACGACACCGCCACGCCCGAGCCGCCCGACGCAGGAGGGATCTCACGCACCAGGCGCACGCATCGCTCCAGCGCAAACCCCACCCGCTCGGTCGCGCGGCGAGACGCCATCGCCGACACGTACGCCTCCGACGACGACGACACCACCGGCGAGACCAGCGCGGCCACCACCCCCAGCACGATCACCGCCGTCAACGCCTCCAGAAGCGTGAACCCGCGTCGATTGTTTTCACCACGGCTCTTCATTCCTGTCCCGTCACCAGCAGTCCGATCCCAAGCGCGATCACCCCGCCCCGGGATCCCGGGAAGCGAACCGTCACCGTGACACGCCGGCACACGTCCACCATCGCATCACCCGTCGCCACACCGCCCGGCCCGACCAGCCCGCCGACCTCCAGGTCGAACGAAAATCCCGCGTCGGTGTACACCGACAGCAGCGGACCAAGCCTCGCACGAAGCCCCGAACCGGGCGTGTCGAGGTACCCCGCCGCATCCGCCAGGGCGGGCATCCCAAGCCCCGCCGACGGGCTGACCGTGTCCGCGAGGACGTGCTCGGCGACCGCCGTCGCCATCGCCGTCGCCCGCATCGCGTTGGCCGCATCCGCGCGATCCCCCGCCACCGACTGCATCCACGCCACCGACGCCGGGACCGCCAGCGCGATCATCACGACCGCGATCACCGTCTCGATCAGAATGGATCCGCGCCGCTTCATGCCGTCTAGTCCCGCTCCACCGAACCCGAGTGCCTGCGAACCCGCACCATCGAGCCGTTGTTCATCGTGTACGTCGCATCGATCGAGAACATCACCGCCGTCGTCCCGTCCACCGACCTGGTCTGCGGCTGAGCCCGGTGGTTGAACCACACGACGCGGTTGGCCGCTCCCCCATTCCCGTTGATGAACGACGCCACCGACGCCCCCGCGTACGACGACACAAGGTCCGTCGCCGCGAACTCCTGGCCGAACACGTCCAAGACCGACGCCGGCGACGATCCCGGCGAGGCAATCTCCACCATCCGAAGACGCCCGCCCGACAATGACAGATCCACCCCCGTCGGCCGAGACGTCGCCATCGCTCTCGCACGAGCCAGCACCAGCACCCGCTCAACCTCCCACGCCGCCGCCGCGTGCCGGGCCTGCTCCATGGCTCGCAGCGCGGGCACGCTCGTCGCCGCCAGGATCCCGATCACCGCCACCACGCACGTCATCTCGACAAGCGTGAACGCCCGGCACGGCCACCGCCGCCGAGAGCACCGGCACGACCTGGACCATTCACGTGTCATCTCGTCAGAGTTGGTTTGCCGTCCTGAGCCCGCCCGAGCCGTCGCGCACCTCGGTCACCTCCGTCGAGTTGCAATAGAACACCGCCGCCGGAGGGTCGGACGAGTTGTCCACGTAGTAGTTCCATCCGTACGTCAGCGGGTCGATGACCTGGCGCTCCGACGCCGCCGACGCCGAGACCTCCTGCACCGTCCGAAGGTTCGAGTACGGATTCGCAGGGATTTCCTCGTGCATCACCTCCCCCGGGGTCACCAGGTGCTTGATCGACGGGAACGGATCACCACCGGAGATGATCATCCGTGTCCGGTGTGCCGCGATCCCGGACCGCACCGCCGCCAGCCCCGCCTGCACCGCCGCCGACTTGGCATGACCGGAGGCCGACGCCATCTGCGGCACGACAACCGCCGCCAGGATCCCGATGATCACCACCACGATCATCACTTCCAGCAGCGTGAACGCCCTCGCTCCACCGCGTGACCGACACCACGCCATCCAACTCGCTCTCGACATCATTCACCGTCCGATCCTGGCCAGTTGCCACATGGGGAGGAAGACCGACAACGCCACCAGAAGCACCAGGCCCGCCATCAGCACCGTCATCACAGGCTCGATCAGCGAACTCACCGACTTGGTCAGGTCGCTCGCGCGCCGGTCGAAATGCCTCGCCACCAGCAGCGAGGCTCTCGAAAGATCCGCCGAATCGGTCCCCGCTCCGAGCATCCGCTTGGCGAACACCGGAAGGTGCGGAGCCGACGACAACGCGTCTCCGAGAGATTCGCCCCGCGTCAGCCGGTCGGATACCTGCCGGCAGTCCGAGGCAAACGCCTTGCCACCCGCCGCACGTCCGCTGATCACGACCGACTCAACCAGCCCAAGGCCGGACGACACCGTGAGCGACATGATCCGAAGAAACCTCGCCGTCACCGCCGCGACCGCCAGGGAACCAACCACCGGCGTCCGCATCACAAACCGCTCGATCGCGATACGGCCCTGCTCCGTACGCCACGCCGTCACCACCGACATCACCACCGACGCCAGCCCGATCAGGTACATCCACCACTCACCACGCACCGACTCACCAAACGCCTGCACGACCCTGGTCGCCAACGGCAGTTCAACACCCCCGGTCTTGAACTGGCCCGCAAACCGGGGAATCACGAACCCCACGAACACCCCGAACGCCACCGCCACCGTGCATAGCACCACCACCGGGTACGTCATCGCCTGTCGCAACTGCCGGCGAAGGTCCATCTGACGGTCGAGCAGGTCCGCCAGTTCGGTCGTCACCCCCGAGAGATTCCCGGACTTCTCCGCCGCGCGCATCGTCTCGATGTACACCTCCCCAAAGACATCCTTGTGACGAGACAGCGCCTCGGTCATCGTCGCCCCCGCCTCGATCTGCATCGCCACGTCCGCGATGATCCGCCGAAGCCCGGGCTTGGTCTCCTGCTCCGCGATGCTCATCAGCCCACGCGCCAGCGGGATCTTCGCCTCCACCAGCACGCTCAGTTCCCGCGTCAGCCCCGCGACGTCCGCCCCCGTCACACGCTGGAAGGAGAACATCGCACGGTCACCCGCCGGGTCCGCACGGGACGATCTCGCATGTGGCGAGCCGCGCCCCGCCGGCACCTCCCGCCGGCGGGCCGACTCGGCGATCGGAGAAACCGTGATGTCCGCCCCGGCGGGGGCCGCGCGAGTCGTCATGCCGCCATCCTCGGCGCGTCTTCCGCGCCTTCCGCCATGTTCGCCGCCCCGATCTTCAACACCTCTTCGATCGTCGTCATCCCGCGCAGAGCCTTGGACAACGCGTCGGCGATCATCGGCCGGTACCCGCCCCGAACCGCCGCCTCACGGATCTCCGAGATCGGGGCGTCACGCTCCACGCCACGCTGGACCTCCGCCGTCATGCGCATCATCTCAAACACCCCCACGCGGCCCCGGTACCCGGTGTTCAGGCACGCCGTACACCCCGCCCCACGACGGAGCCGGCCGCACTCATCCCGCCGCACGCCAACCGCCGAGAGCGTCGTATCCGACGGGGCATCGGGCGCCGCGCACTTCTCGCACACACGCCGAACCAGACGCTGCGCCAGCACCGCCAGAAGGCCCTGGTTGATGCTGAACGACGGCACGTCAAAGTCGCGCAGCCGAGAGATCGAACCCACCGAGTCGTTCGTATGCAGCGTCGAGAGCACCAGATGCCCCGTCATCGCCGCCTGCAGCGCGATCTTCGCCGTCTCATGGTCCCGGATCTCACCGACAAGCACTACGTCCGGATCCTGGCGGAGGATCGCCCGAAGCGCCGTGCCGAACGTCAGCCCGATCTCCGCGTTCACCTGGATCTGCCGCACCAGCGGCAGACGAAGTTCAACCGGGTCCTCGATCGTGATGATGTTCCGGTCGGGGCTGTTGACCGCCGCCAGCGCCGCGTACAGGGTCGTCGTCTTTCCAGACCCCGTCGGGCCTGTCACCAGGATGATCCCGTGCGGGTGACGGATCAGGTCGTTGTACCCACGCTGGATCTCGCGGGGCATCTCCAGATCCGCCACGCCCGTGATCCGCACGCTCGGACGCTGCACCCGCATCACCGCGTTCTCGCCGTGGATGGTCGGCGCCAGGCTCAGGCGAAAGTCCACCGGCTGGCCCTCGTGGTGGATCCGGAACTTGCCGTCCTGGGGCTTCCTGGTCTGCGTCAGGTCCAGTTTGGCCATGACCTTCAGACGCTGCACGATCCCCGCGTGCAGGGCCTTGGAAGGGCCCTGCTGCTTGACCAGCGCCCCGTCCACGCGGTAACGAAGGTGCAGTTCGTGCTCGTCGGGATTGATGTGGATATCCGAGGCCCCCGACTGGATCCCAAGCACCAGGATCTGGTGCGTCGCGGCCACCACCGGCTCCTCGCCCGTGGTCAGGTCGCGTTCCCCGGCCGACACATCACCCGTGTCACCGGCAATCCCCAGCGTGTACGCACGAGAGATCAGCGAGCGAACCTGCTCCGCATCGCACACCACCGGGTCCACTTCGCAGCGAAGGTGCTGGCGCACAAGGTCGATCGCCTGGAGATTCAGCGGATCGATCATCGCCACGGACGCCGTCCCGTCCACGATGAACAGCGGGAACACACCCAGCCGATCGGCGTGCGAACGGGGCAGGCGGGCCGCATGGCCGAGGTCGATGTCGTAGTTCCCAAGGTCCACGAACGGGTACTCGCAGGTCTTGGCCATCGAGATCGCCAGCGACCTGGTCGTCACCGCGTTGATCGCCACCAGCGCCTCGATCACCGTACACGACGCCGACGCCGCGTGCTCCTGCGCGCGCTTCACGTCGTGCTCGGAGACGATCCCGTCCGCAAGCAGGCTCCGAAGCAGAAGATGGCTCGAGTCTCGCACCGCTGGCTCCCCTGCGTCAGATCCCCTGGACCTCTCCGTCGAGTCGCGCCAGCAGCGCATCGACCTGCGCCTGCGCCGCCTGGCTCGGAGACTCGAACGATGTCCCGATGATGTACGCCGGCCGACGGTCGCTCATCACCACGCGCTGCACCCGCACCACCGCATCGAGAAGGTCGGGCTCCCCTTCCCGAAGTCCCTTGACGATCAGGCGAAGGCACGTCTTCCTCGGGAAGAACACCATCGACAGCATCCCGACCCCGCCCCCGCTGAAGTCCATCACGTCCACGTCCACAAAGCCGCCCCGAGATGCCGACGCCGCCAGCCGAACCGCCGACGCGTGCTGCTGCGTCGGCGCGGCCCTCGCATTAAGTGAAATATCGTGACGAGCCGAACGCCTCACGATCAGGTCGAAATCATCGGTCATGAACACCTCGCCTGCACGCCCGTACGGGAACGCATCATGCGATATCGGAACCGCCGAACGCGGTATTGAGCGTCTTTCCGAGGTTGGAGCACGAAGCGGGCGCGCGCCCGCCGATCCACCCTATAACCGCGATACGGACCACGCGAAGGCTTGTTCCCCGCCCCGTCATCGCGGCCGGATTCCTGATTCAAGGCGGGCCGTCAGTACATCTCCGACACCCACGGCGTTGAAGCACGCAGCGCCTCAAGCGTCGCGATCGACGCTTCATCCCCTTCCACCCAGCCCAGCAACGCCGCCTGCCGCGGTGTCACGAAGCCGCCCAGGATCGACGCCAGCGCCCGGACTTGCATCCGGACACGTCCAAGGCCCCCCGGCTCGACGACCGCGCGACCCCCGGAGACCTTCACCGTGAAAGGACCGTTGTTCTCCGGGATCACCTCGTCGGCCACCGAGATCGAAAACTCCGCGTCAACGCCCGCCTGGTACCCGCGCCCCTCCAACGCCCGCCTCACATCGACCACTCGCGTCAGGTGAAAGTCCTTTGACGTGATCGTGAACCGCTGCTGCGGCATCGCCAGCAGCGCCGGATGCGTCGGCCCCCCGTGAAACGAAAACCCGTCCGCCATCGAGCCAAAGTCCGCCAGAAAGCCAAGAATCCGCCGGCACGCCGACTCCGACGTGAACGCCAGGTCGCTCAACTCCATGTCGTGCCGCCCCGTGTCGGGCTTGCGTGTCGCGCTCCACCACACGTATCCGTCGATCAGGCCCGAGGAGCCGCGGATCCCGTACCCCGAGTACGCCACTCCGCGGTTGCTCTTCACTCGCGCCCAGAGATACTCCCCACGGTCGAGCGTCCCATCCCAGGCGCCGGCAAAACGCCGGTGACACTCCTTCACCGCCGGCATGTCCTCCTCGGTCAGCGGGACCACACCACCGGTCCGATCCGTCACGCCCATCGACGCCATCGGCACGTGGATGCGGAACCGGTGCGCCGACTGCTCGTATCCCACCGACCGATACAGCGTCTGCGTCGAGGCGTACAGCCCCGAAAGCGCAAACCCGTCCGCCCGCGCCTCGGCCAGCGCCAATTGCATCATCCGGCGGGCGTACCCCCGCCCACGGAATTCCGGAGGGACCGCCACCCCCGCGATACCCATCAGCGGCACCGATCGCCCCCCGATGAACTGGCCCATCGGGATCTTCAGCAGGCACGAGACCGCCCGGCCCCCGTCGCGAAGCACCCGGAAATGGCCCGGCCCGGCCACGGTGATCCACTGGGCGATATCCTCGCGCGTCGAGGTGAACGCCAGCGACAAGAAGCGCGCCACCTCGTCCCTTTCGTCGTCCCGCATCGGCGTCAGCACCATCTCCATGACCAACTCCTTACGCCCCCGCCGCCCCGCACATCTTGTACAAAAGACGCGCCCCCACGTTCGCATCCCAATCCGGCTCGGCCGGATCCGGGCCAGGAGCGACTTCCACAAGGTCGAACCCCACGATCCGACGACCCGACTCTCTCACCGCGTGCAGCAGCGTCACCGCCTCGTGGAACGACAGCCCGCCGGGAACCGGAGTCCCCGTGTGCGGACACAGGCACGGGTCCAGGCCGTCGATGTCGAAACTCACGTGTACGCGCCCCGGCAGGGGCTCGATCGCCCGCCGGCACAGGTCCAGGTACCGCTCTCCCGATGCCAGCCGGTCCTTCCAGTCCTCATCGAAGTGCGTCCGACACCGCTCCCCCAGCGATTGTCCGAACGCCGCCTCCGACGCGCCGAAATCACGGATACCCACCTGCACGATCACCGCCACGCCCGGCGTCGTCGTCATCGCGTTGTACATGACCGAGGCGTGCGACCAGCGGAACCCCTCGAACGACTCACGAAAGTCCATGTGCGCATCGACCTGCAGAACACCGACCTCACCCCCTTCCGCCGACGCACGGATCGCCCCGAGCGACACCGCGTGCTCACCCCCGATCACCCCGGGCACCTTGCCCTCCCGCAAAGCGGACGACGCAAAGCCCCGGACGATCTCCTCCACGCGGGTCCCCGTCGCGTCGATGTCGTCAAGGTCGGCTCGGTCTTCGGCCGTCGCACCGCCCCGCTCCACAATCGCCCGCGAACGGATCGATGCACGCACGGAAAGCGACCGGATCCGCTCGACCGCCGACGACTCATTATCCATCCAGATACCCTGCTCGTGGATCGGCCCGTACCTCCCATCGTGAAGATCGACCTGGTGGGAAGCCCGCAGGATCGCCGAAGGGCCGTCCGCCGTGCCCGGGCGGTACGAGGTCGTCGCGTCGTACGGGCACGCCAGCAGCACCACTCGGCTCCCCTCTCGAGTGCTCGGAAGTCCGAAGACGCCGCTTCCGGGAGACGCCGCCGCGTCGGGATCAAACATGCTCTGTCCTCCTGTCCGCCAACGGTACGCCCCCGAACTCCACATCGAAACTTCCCATCGAAACGCCCCATCGAAACGCCACGCTCCGACGCACCAACAATGCTCCATGACCGAAACGTCACCCAAGCCCCAGAATTCGAACTCCGCGGAAGACCGACCCGCGTACGAACTCGAGCCCGCGCCACAGCCGCCAACCCTCGCCACGGGCTCCGGATCAGCCCCCGCCTCGCCATCATCTCCGGCGTCATCACCAAAGCGGGGCCTGCTCGACGGATTCAAGCCCGACGACGACTTCGAACACGACCCGGAGGTCGCCCGCGCCACCACCCCGACCAGCAAGCGCTCCGGATCGCACCTGGGCAACTCCGACGGAATCGACCCGTTGGTCAAGAGGGGATTTGGCAACGCCTCCGTCTGGGGAATCATCGGCGGAATCATCCTCATTGCCGCCGTGGTGGCCGCCGCGATGAACACTCCCAACCCGTTCGCCTCATCGCTCCTGGTCGTGTACAACGGCCTGGTCCATGTCGGAACAGGGCTGGCCGCCCTCTACGTCACCGCACGACTCTTGAGTCGCCCATTCGGGGCGATCGACCTGGCCTCGGGACGCCTTCTCACCACCGTCGCCGCCTTCCTCCTGGTCTTTCATCTCAACATCACGCTGGCGGGGCAGGGGAAATGGGAGGAAGTCATCCTCGCCTCGCTCGCCTACCTCGTGATCATCGCCGGACTTTTCCGCCTCTGGGGAAGGGAACTGGGAATCCTGGTCGCGGCCCACTTTTTCCTATGGCTCATCCTCGAACTGGGCATGCAACTCAGTGTCTGGGCCGGTTCGGCCGCCGCGACCAGGCCTCTCACCCCATGAGATCCCCCAACAGCCCCGAGCACGAAGCGCCACCGGATGCCACCGCCAGGCGAGCCGGAGAACTCCTCCGCTCTCGATCCTCGCTTTCCCCCGACGTGACCACCCTCGCTCCGGGCCGTGTCAACCTCATCGGAGAACACACCGACTACTCCGGCGGGTTTGTTCTCCCCATCGCCATCGACCGCGTCGCATCCGCGGCCGTGGTCATCTCTCCCGATCCGACACGCTCACGGATCTGGACCGACCACGCCCAGGGAGTTGCGACCTTCGACCTTCGCCGACCAATCTCACCGGGATCACCACTCCCCGACGGATCACCGATCACACCCGGAGACTGGCGTTCCTACGCCGTCGGCGTTCTGTCGATCCTCGCCGACCACGCCCGCTCTCACGGTGCCTTGCACTCCAACCTCGATCTGGCCATCGCCTCCGACGTCCCGATCGGCGGCGGCCTGTCCAGTTCCGCCTCGTTCGAACTCTCGATCGCCGCCGCCGCCGCGGAGATCTGGCGCCTCGAAATCCCGCCGCTGACGCTCGCCTCCCTCTGCCGCACCGCCGAGCACCGCTTCGCGGGCGTTCCATGCGGCCTCATGGACCAGGCCATCAGCGCCCTGGGACGATCGGGTCACGCCCTGCTCCTGGACTGCCGATCCGAACGGGCCGAACACGTCCCCATGCCCGGTGAAGACCAGGCCGCCGTGCTGGTCATCAACTCCAACGTCCGCCACTCCCTTTCGTCGAGCCGATACTCCCAGCGCCGGGAAGCCTGCCGGCGGGCCGCCTCACTGCTGGGGGTGCCCGAACTCCGCGACGCCACCACCGCCTCCATCGCCAACTCCGCGCCGCTCAGCCGTGATCCCGAAGCGTTCGCCGCCGCGATGCATGTCACCACCGAAAACGCGCGGACCCTTTCGGCCGCCGCCGCGCTCGGGGCCGGCGACCTGGTCGAACTCGGACGCCTCATGATCGAGTCGCACCGATCGCTCCGCGATGTGTACCGCGTCTCATGCCCGGAACTCGACACCATCGTGGATGCCGCCGCTTCGACCCCGGGGGTCTTCGGATCTCGCATGACCGGGGGCGGGTTTGGGGGCTGCGCCGTGGTGATTCTTCAGCCCCAGGCGATCCCCGTGGTGTGCGAACGAGTGGTCTCGGCCGCCCGCGACATGAACTTCCCACGGCCGGCCTCGTTCCGCGTTCGGGCCTCCGACGGCGTAAGGACCTTGCAAACCCCTCGCAACGGTTGAAAATCCCAGACTGCCGGCGACTCCCTCCCCCCGAACACACACCGGAGACGAGGGATGCGAAATTCCAGGCCGCCAGTGGCTTTTTTTCGCGCAGATTCGGTTTCTGAATGGATGGATTCGTGGTATTCTGCCGCCAGTTCTTCGTGACCAATCGGTCCGTACCCGTCCACGCTCACCCCGTTTCGGAGCGATCCATGACCACTTCGCGCCTCGCGTCCATACTCCTTGTCTGCGGGACAATCGGCTCGGCTTCCCTCGCCGGCCCGATCGAACGCCCCTCTACCTCCACGGCTCCTCAACCCCGCTACGTCGAAAAAATCGGAGAACTCGAGTTCTCAGGACAGTTGATCGTCCGCCCGGCCCGTGGTCTGACCGACCAGCAGCGAGCCCAGGCCCTCGCCCGGATCCACGACATCACACTCAAGCACTATCACGAGGTCGACGAGTTCGTGGTGCTGGCCACGGCGTCCAACGCGCTGGGGTCCCGCGGCGTCGCCGAGAATGCCCTCTCCGATGAACTGATGGCCACCGGCCTCTTCCAGTACGCGGTGCCCAACTGGATCTGCTACCCCGTCGCCACGCCGAACGACCCGATTTTCCCGAGCCAGTGGCACCACCAGAACATGCAGTCGGAACTGGGCTGGAACATCTCGACGGGCATCCCGTCGATCATCACCGCCTACACCGACACCGGCATCGATCTCACCCACCCCGACCTGGCCGCCAAGCGCGTCCCGGGATTCGACGCCCCCAACGACCTCGCCGAGGTTGACGGGGGAAGCGTCGCGGAACTCCACGGCCACGGAACCCACGTCGCCGGGTGCGGCGCGGCGATCAGCGACAACGGAATCGGCGTCGCCGGCGTCAACTGGCAGGCCCGGATCATGATGATCCGCGTCGCCTTCGACTCCAGCGGAGGGGCCTACTACGACGACCTCCTCCAGGGCGCCCGCTGGGCCATCGAGAACGGCGCCAAGACCGTCAGCGCCAGTTACTCGGGCATTGCCTTTGAGCCTATCCAGACCACCGGCGCGTACATCAAGTCCATCGGCGGACTTTACTTCTACGCCGCCGGCAATGACTCGGCCAACCTCAACTGGTTCGACTGGCCCGACGTCATCGTCGTCGGAGCCTCCGACTCGGGCGACAACCGCGCCTGGTTCAGCGCGTACGGACCCGCCGTCGATGTCTTCGCGCCAGGCGACGGCATCTGGGCTCCCACCTGGGGAGGCGGCTACGCCGCCTGGAGCGGCACCAGCATGGCCACGCCCGTCGCCAACGGAGTCGCCAGCCTTATATGGTCCATCAATCCCAACCTCACCCCCGACCAGGTCGAGCAGATCCTCTTTACCTCCTGCGATGACCTGGGCGCGCCAGGAAACGACGACTTCTATGGATGGGGGCGCGTCAATGTCTACAAGGCCGCCCTCGCCGCCGCCGCCACCACCGGGCCCACGCCACCCACCGCCAACGACGACAACGTCTCGTTCGCCATCTTCGGGGAGCCCAAGACCGTCGATGTGCTCGCCAACGACTACGACCTCAACGGCGATCCCATCACCATCATCGCCTTCGACGCCGCCACCACCCAAGGCGGATCCGTTTCACTCTCCATGGGCACGGGACCCGGCGGGCGAGATCAACTCGTGTACAACGCCCCGTCTTCCTACGTCGGCCAGGACACGTTTCAATACACCATCACCGACGGCATCTCCGGCAACGACAGCGCCATCGTCACGGTCAACGTCGCCGACGGCGCCCTCTTCCGGAATCCCGACAACTCCATCGGCGCCGGGCCCGGCATCGACGTCGATTACTTCGTCACCGTCGGCTATTCCTCGCTTCCCAACTTTGACAACCTGACCCCCTACGCCAGGGACGTGGTCACGACCATCAACTACCCCAGCACCGGGGGCGTCTTTGCCACCTCCGGCCGCAGCGAGGAAGTCGGCGCGGTCTTCACCGGCTTTGTCAACGTCCCCTCCACCGACCAGTACACCTTCTACACCGAGTCGGACGACGGATCCAAACTCTACATCGGCGCCACGGAGGTCGTGAACAACGACGGCCTGCACGGCATGCAGGAGCGCTCCGGAACCATCAACCTCAAGAAGGGAACGCACCTCATCAAGGTCACCTTCTGGGAAAACTTCGGCGGAGCCGGCCTGATTATCCGCGTGGCCGGCGGCGGAGTCTCCAAGCAGGTCATCCCCGCATCCATGTGGCTGAGGCCCTGCGGAGCCGACTTTGACCAGTCCGGCTTTGTTGATCTCGACGACTACATCGCCTTCATCGCGGCCTTCGAGGAAGGCATCGACGAGGCGGACTTCGACCGTTCGGGCTTCGTCGACACCGACGACTTCGATGCCTTTGTCTACGCCTTCGAGGAAGGCTGCTGACGGAATGCACCGGCTCCTCGCCTGGATTGCGGGCGAGCCGGCAGGTCATCGCGAGCGGTCGCCCCGGAGGTGGGAGTGAGCCGCGGGTCGAGCCGGTCCCAAAGGGCCGGCTCGGTTCTTTTCTGTCCAGGGTCCCGCTCGCCCCCGCCGTGGATCACACCCAGATCTGCACCACCACGACCTGCTCCTTGCCCGTCGCGGTGGCCACCTCACCGATCTGCGTGGTCGAGAACTTCACTTCCGCCTCGGGGTGCGCTTCGAGCCACTCGTTGATGTGGCGGTCGAGAAACTCCAGCCCCTGGGCCGTCAACTTTCCCTGGAACGTCCGCACATGGGTCGAGCCTGTCCCGTTGCGGTTGAGCGGGCGCTTCCACTTGTCACCGCTGTGCTCGATCGACTGCGACGCGAACCCGTGGATCTTGGGCTTGTGATCGACCGGCGGCCCCCCGCCCCCGATCCCGCCGCCCGAATCGGGGGAATGTCTCGCACCGTCACGTGTCGTCATGGCATGCTCCTTCCTGCGTGAACAAGGGAACGTCACCGAACGCCACAGTCCGCAGGGTACCGCGCCGGGGGCCGGCGTGTCGTCATGCCCGGCGGCGCTTTCGGGGGGTTTTCCACGGCGCGCACAAGGGGCGACATGCGCCAGGATGCCTCCGGTGGCGTTCCGGCGACGGGGGCGGACCCTTGAATCCTGGGTGTTTCCGACGCACCACGGCCGATTCTGGGGCATCGGATGGGATGGCCGCCCGGCGCGCGCATGGCGCCGGCCCGACTCCGCACAGGCCCGCGGCGCCCTCCATCTCCCGATGAACCTAGCATCGTCCATTCGCTCGGGGCGCGGCGCCGGACCGTCCGGCACTCGCTGAGACGCACCCGTTGAACCTGATCCGGTTCGCACCGGCGGAGGGAAGCGACCATGAACGGCCCGGGTCGATCGTCGGCCGATCCTCTCGACATCCTGCTCCGCCACGACCACTGGGGAACCCGGCGGGTTCTTGAAGTCTGTCGGGAAGTCACCCCCGCGCAATTCCAGCAGCGGTTTGATATCGGCCTGGGATCGCTGCACGAGACGCTGACGCACGTGATCGGAGCGATGCGGCGGTGGGCCGACCGCCTCACCCAGCGCCCGCTCCGCCCCGCCATCGACCAGCCCCCCCGCGGGCTTGGCCCGGGACAGGACTACCGCGTGCGAACCCCCGACGAACTGCTCGAACTGCTCAACCCCGCCGCCGTGGAACTCGCGTCGCTTGCCGATGAATTCCGCCGCCCCGGCTCGGCGGGCCTGGACTCGGAGATCGAGATCGCGCTCGACGGGACCCGATACCGCGTGACCCGCGGGGCGGGGCTGGTCCACGTCGCCACGCACGGGACCCACCACCGTGCCCAGTGCCTGAACATGCTCCGCCGGGTGGGCGTCGGGCGATTGCCCGAACTCACGGTGGTCGACTGGCAGGCGGAGGTCGAGACCGGGCAGATCGAACCATCGGCCCGACGCAACGTCCTGCAGGCCCCCGCGCACGAGAGAACATCATGACACCAACCCGCGACATGAACCGCCAGACCACTCCCACCCGCTTCCGCGAGCCGAACCGTGGCGCGCTGAACCCCGGCTCGACCCCGAACGTCACCACGCCCGGCTCGTTTGCCAACCCACATAACGTCGGCGGGCCGTTGATGTTCTCGTCCCCCGACACACCGGACATGCCTCCGCCGAGCGATAAGACCGCGTGGGACTTCCTTCCGGAAGGCTGGCTGGTCGAGATCGTGAACGGGGCGGAGGCGTCGGCGGCCATGGGCTCGCCTCGCGGGGGCGCCTCATCGGTTTGCTCGGCGTGCGAGTCGTATGTGTTCGCCGACGCGCGGGGCGCGGTTCGCCGGGTGACGCCCACGCCCGGCTTTGCACCGATCACGCAGTTGGAGCACGCGAGGCTGGGGATCGTGACTCCCCAGATGAGGCGGGTGGCGGCGCGAGAGCCACACTTCGGAGAGTTGTTCCCGGGGAAGGGGGCCGAGGCGGTCCGCGACGAGGTGGCGGCGGGTCGGCTTGTGATCCCGGCGAACATCAACCACCTACGACACCGCCTTGATCCGATGGCGATCGGTCGGGCGAGCCGGACGAAGGTGAACGCGAACATGGGGGCAAGCCCCGTGAGCAGCGGGACGGACGAGGAAGTGGAGAAACTGAGGTGGGCCGAGCGATGGGGCGCGGACACGGTGATGGACCTGTCAACGGGGGGGGACATCGACGGGTGCCGGGAAGCGATCATCCGGGCGAGCACCGTGCCGATCGGGACGGTGCCGATCTATTCGATGATCATCGGCCGGAAGATCGAGGACCTGGACTGGGCGACCATCGAGGCGAGTTTGCGTCACCAGTCTCGGCAGGGCGTGGATTACTTCACGATCCACGCGGGAGTCCGGCGGGCGCACCTGAAGCACGTGAAGAACCGCCTGATCGGGATCGTCTCTCGCGGGGGGTCTCTGCTGGCCAAGTGGATGCTCGTTCACAACCGTGAGAACATCATGTACGAGCGCTGGGAGGACATCTGCGACATCCTCCGTGAGTCGGACGTGACGTTTTCCATCGGCGACGGGCTGCGTCCGGGGGGCCTGGCCGACGCGACGGACGCGGCGCAGATCGCCGAACTGGAAACCCTCGGAGAACTGACCGAACGCGCCTGGCGCAAGGGAGTCCAGGTGATGATCGAGGGTCCCGGGCACGTGCCGTTCGACCAGATCGAATGGAACGCGAAGGTGCAGCGGGCGATCTGCCACGGGGCGCCGTTCTACGTTCTGGGGCCTCTGGTCACGGACATGTTCCCGGGGTACGACCACATCACCAGTTGCATCGGGGCGACGGCGATGGCGTACCACGGGGCGGCGATGCTGTGCTACGTAACGCCCAAGGAGCACCTGGGGCTTCCCAAGAAGGATGACGTCAAGCAGGGGTGCATCGCGTACAAGATCGCCGCGCACGCGGCGGACGTGGCGCTTGGGATCCCCGGGACACGTGACCGGGACGACGAACTGACCATGGCCAGGGCCGCGCTCAACTGGGAGAAGCACTTCGAGTTGTCGTTCGATCCCGACACGGCCCGCGCGTACCACGACGAAGACCTGGACGTGGACACCGATTTTTGCGCCATGTGCGGGCATGACTGGTGCAGCGTCCGCATCAGCAAGGAGATCCAGGAGTTCGCCAGCGGCAAGGCCGAGGGATTCGAGCGCCTGGGCGGCGCCGACGGCACCAAGCCCGGCGCCCCGAGGAAGTCCGCCGCGCTCACGCCCGAGCAGCAGGAAATCCTCGCGAAGCGCGGTGTCCTGAGCCCGGAGGAAATCCACCGCCTGGCGGCCAAGACAAAGAAAGCCGTGGGAGCCGACGCGGGCAAGGCGACGTGCCACAGCGACTTCGTCGATCCGGCCCAGGCCCGGTCGCACATCGAACAAAGAGCCGGGCGCGAGGCGATCGTGCAGGTGGACGTTCGGCCGGCACTGGGAATCGCCAAGGAAGACCGAGTGGTGTGATCCAAGGCGCCACGCCCTGCCTTCAACGTACCGCCTTCTTGCGCCCAAGTCCGCCGCCGACCATGACCCCCGCGTAGCCGATCAGGGCATTGGTGATCTGCGCCCACGCGGGGGTGTGGGCCTTCTGCATGGCATCCATGTTGGACATGGTGGGCGGGCGCGTCTCGGTCGGGGCTCCCGACTTCACGGCCGCGCCCGCCATGATCAGCCCCAGGGCCAGGACAATCCCGGCCAGGACCTTGACGGGCATGGGCCGCCGGGCGATCAGCGCGCAGACCGCGCCGCCCGCGATGGCCGCCACGATCCCGACGACAACCATGACCCCGACCCAAAGACCCGAGATGACCAGCGATCCGGGCATGAAGGCTCGATCCGCTCCCAACGCGAAGTACGCCGCGGTAAGACCCACGAAAACGATGAGGCCCATGACGATGTACCCGACGATGACACCCGCGATGGCTCGGAACATGGTGACTCTCCTGCGTCGGATCGGGGTTCAACGCCCCCACCACCAACGATGGGATCAGTGTACCGACGTTTGATTCGGGCGTTTATCCATCCGGCGGATCGGCGCGGCGGAGCCGGCGCCTCATGAGGCCCGAAGCCCGGCCGATCGGCCGGGAGGCATCCCCGGGGGCATGGACCTTCCCGCCTGACGTGGGAAGGCGTCGGAGGACGGGTCGATGCCGTGCTGTTTCATTTTTTTGTAGAGGGTCGTCCGGTTGATGTTGAGTTGATCGGCGGTCTGGCGGCGGTTCCAGTCGTTGGCGCGAAGGGCGCGGAGGAGAACGAGTTTCTCCGGCCCACGGAGGGCCTCTTCGAGCGACATGGGAACCCAGGACGCCTCGTCGCCGGCGTGATCGGAGGCCGGGAGCGTTCCGGCGATGGCGAGCGAGGGAGCGGCCGAGCCGCGCTCGGGCGTCTCGATCATGTGCGGCGGGAGGTCGTCGTGAGAGATGATCTGCCCCCGGGTGAGCACGACGGCCCGTTCGACGGCATTCTGGAGTTCACGGACGTTGCCGGGGTAGGAATAGCGGCGGAGGGCGTCGAGGGCTTCGGGCGTAAAGCCGACGATCTGCTTGCCGAGTTCTCCGGCAAAGCGAGCGAGGAATGACTCGGCAAGAGAGGGGATATCGCCAACGCGATCGCGCAGGGGCGGCAGTTCGATCTTGACGACGTTGATCCGGTAATAGAGATCCTGGCGGAACTGCCCGGCGGCCACGAGTTGTTCGAGCGGCTGGTTGCTGGCGAGCACGACGCGGGCGTCAACCTCGATGGTCTGTGTGGAGCCCACGGGCTCGAACTTGCGTTCCTGGAGGACTCGCAGGAGTTTGAGTTGCATGCCCGGGGAGGCGGAGTTGATCTCGTCGAGAAAGATGGTCCCCTTGTCGGCGGCGAGAAACCGTCCGGCCTTGTCGGTATGCGCCCCGGTGAAAGCCCCCTTGACGTGCCCGAAGAGTTCGGATTCCAGCAGTGTCTCGGGGATCGAGCCGCAGGAAATCTCGACGAAGGGTCGCGGGGCACGCGGGGAACGGTGGTGGATGGCGTGGGCGATGAGGCTCTTTCCGGTGCCGCTCTCGCCGGTCATCAGGACGGTGGTGCGGCTTGGCGCGACGGCCTCGATGAGTTCATAGATTCGTCGCATCCGGTGGTCGGCGCCGATGATGCTGTCGAGAGAGAACCGCCCGTCGAGGCGGCGACGCAAGGACTGGTTCTCGGCCAGGAGCGCCTGCTGGGCCAGCGCCCGTTCGACGGCGAGCCGGAGTTCATCATCGACGACGGGCTTGGTGAGAAAGTCGGTCGCCCCGTGCCGCAGGGCGGCGACGGCGGACTCGATGGTGCCGTAGCCGGTGAGCATAAGGACGACGACGCCGCGGTGAAGGCGTCGGATCTCTCGGAGCAGGCCCATTCCGTCCATGCCGGGCATGGACATGTCGGAGATGACCAGGTTGAAGGGGGTGTCGTCGTCGGCCGAGGTACCTTCTTCGGCGGCCTTGCGCATGGCGGCGAGCGCCTCGACACCGTTGAGGGCGGTGACGGCGCGGTGACCCTGGGCGTTGAGAAACTCGGCGATCGACTCGGCGACGATCTGATCGTCGTCAACGACGAGGATCCTGGCTTGTGGCGTCGTGGTCATCGGGTGGTCCCTGGTCGTCGTTCTCGTTACGACTTGCCGCCGGGATCGTGGCCGTCGGCGGAGGCATCGCGCCCGACGACGGCATCGAGATCACGGGACTGATCGGGCATGACGATGCGCAGGACCGCGCCCGGTCGTCGCGGATCGGGGAAGGCGATCGGGGCGAGGTCCGATCCTCGCATGAGGCGGATGGTGCCTCCGGCGTCTTGAACGATGCTCCCGGCAAGGGAAAGCCCGATGCCCGATCCTGATTGCTTGGTCGAATAGCCGTGCTCAAAGACGCGGTCGGGCCGCTCAATGACGGGCGGACCAACGCCGTCGTCGCGGATCTCGACGCAGTAGGAGCCCGGGAGGGGGCCTGGGACCGCGACCACCTCGATGCGACCCCCCGGCGAGAATCGCTGGGCCTGGGCTATGGATTCGATCGCGTTTCGAAGGGCATTGAGCACGACGGCGTACATGGCCCCCGACGGGAGCGACCGCAGCGGAGGGGCGATGTCAACAAAGAGGGCGATGCCGCGATCGACGGCCTCCGGTCCGACGACACGGACGGCATGAGAGATCGTGTCGAGCAGGCCGACGGGCTCCGCCCCGGCCAGGAGACGAGAACCGATCGGCACGCCGGCGCTGCGCATGGCGGCATGGACCAGATCGACCATGCGCTCGAGCGCGCCTCGGGCGGTCTCGATCTGCCAACTCGCCTGATCGAGGGCGTCCTCGGCGGGAAGATCGTTGCCGGGGGCCGGGTTGCGCGCCTGGTCGATGGTTCGGTGGGCCAATCCGAGCCAGCGGAGCGACCCATCGAGCAGATTGGACATCTCGTGGACCATGACGGTGAACGTGTCAAGCACGTCGGCGGCCCGGGAGGGGTCTGGCGGCATGACGCGGCCGGGCGGCCCCGGAGGTCCCGGCGGGCGCGGGGTGTATCCGTGGTTGCTTTCCATCAACAAGCAGATCGATCCGTCGGGGAGGCGACTGAAGGCGGTGTTGAGAAAAAGCGACGGACGCTGGATCCGAGGTGTTGAGTCCGCGCAACCTTCCGAACAATATGCAAACATGCGTCGCGGGTCGAAGACCGGCTGGTTACCGAGAGGGGCCGGTCGGGACGGGCGGGTACTCGATCCTGACGAGCCCGGCGTCGATGTACTGCCCGCCGCGAGTCTGCCGGCAATGGACCGCCAGCACGTTTGGCCCCTTTCTGAGCGCGGCCCTGGCCGAGGGCGGGATTGGGTGGTCCTCGTACTCGGTGGTGTAGTTGGCGAGCGACAGCGCCTTGACGCCGTTGATGTAGACCTCGCAGTCCTCATCATGGTGGATACGCAGGTGGAGTTCTCCGGCGGGGACGGAATCGAGATCAAAGAGCCGTCGCGCCCAGATGGAAGGTGTGTCCCATCGAGTCCCCACGACCGCCCCGGGTGTGCCGGGAGTGCCGAAGCCGCCGGGGGCGTGCAACCACGACGAATCGTCAAAGCCGTGCATGAACCAGTCCGGCGCGGGCCTGTCCGTGGTGATTCGCCACCGCTGGGGTTGATGTTCGGAGGTTGAGACGATGGCGGTGATGGTCGGCGGGGGTGGCATGAGCGAGAAGTCCCCGCGGTTGACGGCGGCGACGCGGACGGGATCGGCCTTGATGACGGCGCGGTCGTACGTCAGCAGGCCGTTGCACTCGATCTCGACGTCGGTAAGTTGGGTGTAGACGGCGGCGGAGAGCGCGCGGGCTCTCCGCAGGTCGTACACTCGCTGCATATAGGATTCGTAGAGGCGTGTCAGGGCTTCGGCGTCTCGGACGCCCTTGTACCCCCAGTGGTCGGTCTTCCACATATGACCCGGCACGGGCAGCCCGATGCCACCGAACTCTCCCAGGACCGCGGCTCTCCGGGATTCCGGGGGTGGCGAGGCCGGGGCGGGATAGACATGCCAGTCGATGACGTCACCCACGCCGCGGTCGGTCCAGCCGCTGGCACTGTTGACCAGGCGGGTGGGATCGAGGCGTTTGACCAGTTCGGTGATGCGGGCCGTGTCGTATTGCCCCCAGCCCTCGTTGAAAGGTACCCACATGATGATGGACGGGTGGTGGCGCAGGGCATTGATGACGGCGGAGAGTTCGGATTCGAACTGTCGGGCGGCGTGGGGATCTCGGATGGCGTCGGGATCGGACGGCCCGATGTACGGGCCTCCGCTGGGCATGTCCTGCCAGACCAGCAGCCCGAGTCGGTCGGCCCAGTAGTACCATCGCTGGGGCTCAACCTTGACGTGCTTGCGGGTCATGTTGAAGCCGAGTTGGCGGGTGATCTCCAGGTCGTAGCGGAGGGCCTCGTCGGTGGGCGCGGTGGAGAGTCCGTCGGGCCAGTAGCCCTGATCCAGCGGTCCGACCTGAAACACCGGCTCCTGGTTCAGGAGGATCACGGCACGTCCCTCGGCGTCGTGCCCGATCGAGACGGATCGCAGCCCGGCGTAG
The DNA here is from genome assembly GCA_019636515.1 of Phycisphaeraceae bacterium. Taxonomy (GTDB): domain Bacteria; phylum Planctomycetota; class Phycisphaerae; order Phycisphaerales; family UBA1924; genus JAEUJB01. The sequence goes on from JAHBXI010000001.1 coordinate 787,090, forward strand.
GACTTGACGGAGTCGATGACCTCCCCGGCGCGCTCGACCTCGATGATGATGTCGTACAGGAATGGATGGTCGGGGGTCCACGGGCGGGGCTTGCCGGGCTTGAGGACAAACCAGGCATCCGGCCTGGCCTGGTGGCGTTGGACGCGTTCACCGTCGGCGTACACGGTCGCGGTGATGGTGTCGGCGTTGGAGGCAGGCCCCGGAGAACGTCGTGTCGCCTTGACTTTGAAGACCCCCATCGCCAGGTCCGGGACGATCTCGACCGAGGCAAGCCCGTCGGGATGGACCGGCTCGATCCAAACGGTCTGCCATATCCCCGTGTGCGCGGTGTACCAGATCCCGTGCGGATTTCGGATCTGCTTGCCGCGCGGCTGCTCCCCGGCATCGGTGGGATCGATGACGTGGACGACGAGTTCCTGCGGGCCGGCCGGCGCGAGGAAGTCGGTGATGTCGAATGAGAAAGGGTCGTACCCCCCCCGGTGGGACCCGACGAGCCGACCGTTGACGTGGATATGTGCCTCCCAGTCAACGGCTCCAAAGTGCAGGACGACCCGCTGACCGGACCATTCGGGGGGGACCTCAAAAAGACGCCGGTACCAGGATCGTTCGTGGCTCTCCCCGATGCCCGAGAGAGAGGACTCGATCGGAAAGGGGACCACCACGGACCGGGCAAGGTCTCGGCCGAAGGGAGGCCCGTCGCCCTCGTCGGCGGGAGCCCATTGCCACCGGCCGTTGAGGTTCAACCAGCGTTCTCGCTCGAGGGCCGGGCGCGGGTACTCGGGGAGCGGGGCGTCGGGGTTGACGTCGGCGGACCAGCGTGTCGAGAGCGCCGGCTGCCCCGCGGCCTGGGAACAGGCAATCACGGTGATCGCGAGGGAGAAAAGCAACGGGTGTGAAGAACTGTTTTTGGGGCGCACGGACTGTCTCTCCGTTGAACACGGGAATCGATCGGTAGATCCAATGTACACGGATGGCGTGTCGCAAGTCCACTTGCCGGTGAATTGCCAGCGCGGGAATCGGACAGGCGCACTACGCTCCGCGACATGACCATCGCAAGCCGGTGATCGCCCCCTCCCGGATCGCTGGGAATGGGTATCCGGCGGATTGTGGATTTCCCCGGGGTTTGGGAGTCTGGATCCGTGCAAACCACGAGGCCGGCGATCGGCTTCATTATCGTAACGCTGCTTCTGGACACGCTGGGGTTCGGGCTGATCATCCCGGTCGCGCCGCGCCTGGTGCAGGAACTCCAGGGATGGAGCGAGCAGCAGGCGGCCCCGTACGTCGGGCTCTTGAGCGCGGTGTACGCGGCGATGCAGTTTTTGTTCGCCCCGGTGCTGGGGTCATTGTCGGACCATTTCGGCCGCCGGCCGGTGATCCTTGTGTCGCTGTTCGGGTCTGGGCTCGATTACTTCGCGATGGCGTTGGCGCCGAACCTGTGGTTGCTGTTCATCACGCGGGCGATCAACGGGCTGTCGGGGGCGAGTTTCTCGGTGGCCAACGCGTACATCGCGGACGTGACGTCCCCTTCAAGACGCGCGGCGGCGTTCGGGATGGTCGGGGCGGCGTTCGGGGTCGGGTTCATGCTCGGGCCGCTGGTGGGTGGGGTTCTGGGAAGCGTTGACATCCGCTTGCCGTTCGTGGCGGCGGGAGCGGTGACGCTGCTGAACTGGCTGTACGGGTACTTCGTGCTTCCCGAATCCCTGTCGGCGGAGAACCGTTCGCGGTTCACGATCCGGCGGGCAAACCCGGCGGCGGTATTCGCGGGTCTTGGTCGTCACCGGCTGGTGATCGGCCTTGCGGTGTCGTTCTTTTTCTTCAACGTGGCGCAGTTCGGGCTTCACGCGACCTGGGTGCTGTACACGGGGCTTCGGTACGGCTGGTCGGCGTTCGACGTTGGCTTCTCGTTGTTCATGGTGGGCGTCTGCGCGGCGGTGGTCCAGGCGGGGCTCGCGGGACGGATCATCGGAGCGATCGGGGAGGGCCGGGCGGTGTTGATCGGCCTGGGCATCGCGACGGCGGCCTTTGTCGGGTACGGCACGGCGACACAAGGATGGATGATCCTGGTGATCATCGCGCTGGGTTCGCTTGGCGGGATTGCGCAGCCCGCGGCCCAATCCCTGATCACCCGGACGGTCGGCCCTTCCGAGCAGGGCCGGACACAGGGGGCGCTGGCGGGCCTGCAGAACATCGCGAACATCGCGGGGCCGATCATCGGGACGACGGTGTTCGCCTACTTCACGTCGGACCGTGCGCTGGTTCCGGTGCCCGGCGCGTCGTTCCTTCTCGGAGCCGTGTTGTGCTTGCTGGGGCTGGTCGCGGCGTGGCGGACACTCACCACGTACGCCCCGCCGCCGATGCCGTCGCAGGCCACGGCTCCCGCGGAGTTGGCGGAGCAATCGATGGCACGGAGAGAACTCAATGACCAGGCACGGGATTGACGGATCGCGGATGGAACGTGGCCGCCGGTTTATCGTGGCGATGGCGGTGCTCGCGGCGGCGGCGCCGGTCGGGTTGGGCGTGCTTGGCTCATGGATCAGCGCTGGCGGCGGCGCGCCGCCGGAAGATCGGCCTGAGTACGCCATCGACAAGGCGACGCTGCGGACGCTGATCGAGCGGGCGGGTTCGCCGGTCGAAGAGCACCGGGCGCTGTCGCCGATGGTCGGTGCGTTCGATGGGGTGACGACGCTGCGATCCGGCCCCGGGGCATCCCCGATCACCACCCGCTCGATCGTGTCGTCGAGTTGGATGATGGAAGGACGGTTCGTGCGGATGATCGGGACGCCGGCTCTCGACGAGGAATTGCCGATCGAATCGATGCACGTGCTGGGGTTTGATCGGCGCGCGGGCCAGTATTTTTGCTGGTCGATCGACTCCACCGACACCTACGGGCTGGTCTCGCGTGGAACGGTGGACGAGGCGGACGGGGCGATCGTGCTGCACGGACGAAGCGAATCGACGGGTGGCACGCCCGAGCCGTTCCGGCAGACAATCCTGATTGAATCCGCCGATCGCTTCACGATGCGGGTGTGGCTGCGGTCGTCGGAAGGGGGCCGGACCGACGATCCACCCGACCTGCGCCAGGGCTCACGCCCTTCTCCCCAATCCGGCCGTGGCTGGTTCATGGCGGTCGAGTCGGTGTACACGAGGCGGCCGTGACTCCGCGCCGGCGGCGGCTACCGACTCAAGCCCGACCCGGAAGCCGGAACCACCGGTAGGATGATCCTCGACGGCCGGGCCACATCATGGTGGATGATCTGCGTGGCCTTGCGTGTTGAGGTCTCGAAGCCCAGACGCTCGCCGGTGTTGGGGTTGGCGTCCCACTGGGGGAAGGAACTGCTCGATATCTGGACGCGGATGCGTTCCCCGGGCATGAAGGCCTGGCACGTACTCCACAGGTCGATGGAATACTCGACGGGTACGCCGGGGGTGACCAGGGACGGTCGGTCCATGCCCTCTCGGAACCTTGCCCGGACGATGCCGTCGCACAGCCGCTGGCTGGTGCCGTCGGCCCGGACGATGCACAGGCGAGCGGCAAAGTCGGTGTCCGGAGCGTCGGTGGTGGCCCAGAGGACCACTCGGACAGGGCCGCAGAGTTCGACCGAAGCGGTGAGCGGCGGGGTGGTATAGACGAGGACATCGTCGCGCCGCTCGATGTGGCGGTAGTCATCGGGTCCTCCGACCTGGGAAAAGTTCTGGTCGGTGATGAAGGGCGTGGGATCCTGGGGGTCGTAGACGTAGGTGTCGGCGTCGGCCGAATCGAAGGCCAGCGCGGACGGGGAGGAGGGGAGGTCCGCGGCGAGCACGCCGTCCCCGTCCGATGAGTTGGCTCTCCCGGCGGAATGGAAGTGGTACGCGGTGAAGGCGGTGCGCGGGATGGGCCAGTCGGCCTCGCTTCTCCAGACGTTGGAGCCCATGACAAAGAGGCGAACCGGCGGCTCCTGATCGATGCCGTTGGGAACGCTCTTGAGATGGCGTTCGAACCATCGCAGTATGAGGGCGTCGAGATCGATGACAGCGGTCGGCCCAAACTCGATGTCCCCGACCTTCGTGGAGGTGTTGATCGCGTGCGGCCAGGGACCCATGAGTAGTTTCTGGCCCGAGCGGGCGGCGGGGTCGGCGGCCGTGGTCGAAGCGCGGACGTAGTTGGTGAGCGTGGAGACCTGCTCGTCGTCGTACCAGCCGGAGACGTGCAGGGCCGGAACGGCGAGGCGATCGAGTTTGTTCTGGTATCGAGCGCCCTCCCACCAGGGCGAGAGTTGCGAGTGCTCAACGATCTCGTTCCAGAACGGCAGGTCGATGCCGGCGGCGTCGTCGAGGGTGATGAGCGGCCGGTGCTTGAATACCTGCGCCCAGGGCGTGGCGGCGGAGGACTGGTTCATGCGCCCGGTGGTGTACTGGTACCAACTGACGCTGAGGGGACCCGGGAGCCCGGTCGGTCCCATGAGAAGGCCATCGACAAACGGGTCGGGGCACGCGACCGACGGGACAAGGCAGGCGAGCGAAGGGGGGCGACGGACACCGGCGGCCAACTGGACGTATCCGCCGTACGACCCCCCCACCATGCCGACTTTTCCGGTGGACCAGGGCTGGCGGCCGCACCATTCGATGGTGTCGTAGCCGTCCTCGCCTTCCTGAAAGAACGGGCGGAACGAGCCGTCGGAATCACCGCGCCCGCGGACATCAACATCGGCCCACGCGTACCCGGCGCGGACGAACTTCAGTCGGCGGTCAACACCGGCCTGCCCGACCGACGCCTTGACGTAGGGCGTTCGAGAGAGGATGACGGGGTAGCGTCCGGGGGCGGCGGGGCGGTAGATGGTCGCGGAGAGCCGCACGCCGTCGCGCATCGGCACCGGACGGTGGTACTCGACGATGACCCCTTCGTTGGCGACGGGCAGGACCGGGGGGCCTTCCGGGCCGCGCGGGGCCGGCCAGGAGCCCTGGAGCGTGGTCGTCGCGGTCGGCGAGCATCCCAGGATCATGGGAGCAAGGACGAGTGAGAGCGAGAGTGAGAATGCGCGGAGGGTGATTCGCATGCGTGAAGCCTCGCGTGGATGACGCCGACGTCGATGGAACACTCGCCGCCCCGGCGTGTAAGCGAGTGTACTCTTTCTCCATGATCCTGCATGCGACGCGTGTCTTGGCGGTGTCGGTGTTGTCGGCCTGGTCCTGGGCGGGGCCTGGCGGGGTGACGTTTTCGGTGTCGATCGACCCGTCGGCGAGATCGGATCCGGCGACGGGGCGGCTGATCGTGATGCTCGTCGGCGAAGGTTCACGAATCCCGGCCTCGAAGGAGCCGCTCGCGGGTCCGTTCTGGGAAGATCCGCAGCCGATGTTCGGGATCGACGTGGCGGGCCTGTCTCCGGGAGTCGCGGCGGTGGTGGACGATGCGGCGACGTCGTTTCCGTGCGTGGTCTCGGCACTGCCGCCCGGGCGGTACCGTGCCCAGGCCCGGCTCGATACTTCCCGGACCAACAGCGACTGGAAGCGCGAGGCCGGGAACCTGTACTCGGGCGTGGTGACCTTTGAGGTGACGGGAGCAGATCGCGCGGTCTCGATCGTGCTTGATAAGTCCACGAAGGAGCACGCCACGCGGCGTCGGAGCGGTGTTGAATTGTTCTCGATACGGTCGGAGTCGCTGAGTTCCTTTTACGGGAGGGAGGTGAACCTCCGCGCGGCGGTGGCGTACCCGCTGGAGTACGCCCCGGGTCGCGCGTACGCGGCGATCTACAGCATCCCCGGGTACGGCGGGGATCACGGGGAGGGATTTGCACGCGATCGGTCGGCGGTCGTTCCGGGGTCGGCGGAAGAGACGGTTGCCAGGAACACGTTCATGGTGTACCTGGACCCCGAGTCACCCAACGGTCACACGCTGTTCGCGGACTCGGCAAACAACGGCCCGTGGGGCAGCGCCCTGGTCGGTGAGTTCATCCCCGCGCTCGAGGAGCGATATAAAACAGCGCCGACGGCGGCGGGGCGCCTGGTCCGAGGGCATTCTTCCGGGGGATGGTCGGCGCTGTGGCTGGCGCTGACGTACCCGGATACGTTCGGATCGGCGTGGTCGGGCGCCCCGGACCCGGTTGATTTCCGCCGGTTCCAGGTGGTGGACTTGTACGGCGATGACAACATGTACCTGGCCCCGGGCAACGATGGCGGGGCGGGAGGCGAGCACCCGTCGTTCATCGTCAACGGCCGGACGCTGATGACGATCCGCCAGGAAAACCTGATGGAAGAGGTGATCGGCCCGGGGAACACGTCGGCGCAGCAATGGGATTCGTGGTTCGCGGTCTTTGGTCCCAGGGGCGCGGATGGCAAACCGGCGGCGTTGTTCGACCCCGTGACGGGGGCGATCGATCGAGCGGTCGCGGAGGAATACCGGAGGTACGACATCGGGCACCTTGTTCGATCGGACCCGGCGCGGTATGTGCCGATCCTGCGGTCGAATGTGCGGCTGGTGGTGGGAGATCGCGACAATTTCTCGTTGTACAAGGCGGTGGAATTGCTCGCGGGGGATGTCAAGGCGCTGTCGGCGAACCTGGAAGGAGCCGCCGGGCCTGGATACATCGTGATCGAACCTGGCTTCGACCACGGCTCGGTGTCGAATTCACCCGCGATGCGGCGCATGCCCGCGGAGATCGTCGAGCACCTGAAGAAATCGGATCTGATCCAGCGATAGCACCGCCGGCGCGGCCCGGGTAACCTCGTGCGCACACGGGCGCAGGGATCAAGTGCCGTGCGGGCCTTCACCGTGCGTACGCTCCCACGGCATGGGCACCAAAGACCGTTCGCGCGAGTCGACCCCGGCGGTAATCGCGGATCTGTACGAGATCCCGGAGGTGTACGACCTGCTGCACGCCCCGGGGACGTTGCGCGACGTGTCGCTGTGCCGGAGGCTGCGGCGGCGGTACGCTCGTGGACCTGCGGCGGAGGGGCTCGCGTGGATCGAGCCCGGGTGCGGGACGGGGCGGTACGTGATCGCGCTGGCCAACGCCGGGTGCGAGGCGGTGGGGATCGACCTGAGCGAGTCGATGATCGCGTTCGCGCGTCGGCGCGCCGAGCGTCGTCGAAGCGAGCGCGGGTCGGCGACCTTCCACGTGGGTGACATGGAGTCGATGGAATCGGCGGTGGGTCGAGGGCGGTTCGACGGGGCGTTGAACCTGATAAACTCGATCCGCCACCTGATGACGGATCGCTCTCTGGACCGTCACCTGGCCTCGGCGGCGGGAGTGCTGCGCCCCGGCGGGGTGTACATCGTGGGTATCTCGATGGCCATGTACGGGCACGAGTCTCCGACGGAGGACGTCTGGCGAGCCTCGCGCGGGAGTGCCTCGGTGGTTCAGGTGGTCCAGTACGACCCTCCCACGGCGTCGCGCGGTTCGGCGGCCCGGGTCGAGCGTGTCTATTCGCACATTACGATGACCACGCCGGCGCGCCAGCGGGAGTACGTGAGTTCGTACACCCTTCGCTGCTACAGCCGGGGGCAATGGATGGGGGCGATCGAGCGAAGCCCGCTGCGACTCGCCGCGGTGGTGGATGAATCAGGCCGGGAGATCGATGTTCCTGAACTGGGGTACGGGATTTATGTGCTGCGCCGGCCCTTGGGGCGTTGATCGGGCTTCGTGGTCCATGGACGCCTGCCAGTGGCCGTTCTTTATGAGGTCCGGGGTTCGGTCGGGTCGCTCGCGGCTATACTTGGCCAGCACCCCGAATTCCTGTTTAGCCGGAATGTCAACTGCCGTACGGGAATGGCGTTGCGGTGGATTAAGGAGAGGAATACGCCGTTGTGAGTACCCGCGCCGCGACACCCGGATCGGTTGAAGAAGCCCGGGCGATGGCGCGCCCCGCGGGTGGGTTGGCAGGTGCGCTGGTGGAGGCCACCAAGCCGCGGATCACTCGCCTGGTGACGATCACGTCCGGGGTTGGGTTCGCGATGGCGGGCCTCTCTCGTTCGTGGCGTGCGGAGGAACTCGCGTTGGTGGGCGGGGGGTGCGTGGTAGGGACCGCGCTGTGCGCGGCGGGCGCCAACGCGCTGAACCAGTGGATGGAACGTGACCGGGATGCCCGGATGATCCGCACGTGCGCCCGCCCGCTGCCGATGGGCCGGGCCTCTCCGTCGAGCGTGCTGTGGTCGGGGATCGGCCTGGGAGTGAGCGGGACCCTGGTATTGCTGGCGCTGTGCGGCTGGGTTCCCGCGGCGCTGGCACTGGCGTGCATCGTGGTGTACGTGGCGGCGTACACGCCGCTCAAGCCGCTCACTCCATGGGCGACGCACGTGGGAACGATCCCGGGGGCGCTGCCCCCGCTGATCGGGTGGACGGCGGCCTCTGGCGGGGGGGGGATCGAGGGCCTGGGCGCGGCGGGCGGATGGTCCCTGTACGCGTTGATGACGGTGTGGCAGATGCCGCACTTCCTGGCGATCGCGTGGATGTACAAGGACGATTACCTGCGTGGCGGGTACCGGGTGCTGCCCGCGCTGGCGAACGGTGAAAACAAGACGGTGCGTTCCATCACGATGTGGACGACGGCGCTGATCCCGGCGACGCTGGCTCCGGCGTGGGCGATGTGGGGAACGATCGGTTGGGGATACCTGGCCGTGGCGGTGCCGAGCGGGGCCTTGGTGTCGTACCTGGCGTGGCGACTCATCCAGCGCCGTACGCGTGAGGCGGCCAGGACGGTGTTCTTCGCGTCGATCGTGCATCTGCCGGTGCTGCTGCTGGCGATGGTGGCGGAGGGGTTGATCCGGGCGATCGGCTGATTCGGCGGATCCGTGGTGGCCTGCTGGAACGGGACGACGACGGCTGTACGATTCTCCCATGCCCCAGATCTGCACGTTCCTGACGTTCAACACCCAGGCCGAGGAAGCGGCGCGCTTCTATACGTCGATTTTCCCAAACTCAAAGATCACGCGCATCACGCACTACCCCGATCTTGGGCCGAGTTCGCCGTTCAAGACCGGCGGCGTGATGACCGTTGAGTTCACGCTTGACGGACGCGCGTTTACCGCGCTCAACGGGGGACCACAATTCACGTTCAGCCAGGGCTGCTCCATCGCCGTGCTCTGCGACACGCAGCAGCAAGTGGATGAATACTGGGAAAAATTCGTCGCGGCGGGCGGCACTCCCGTTGCCTGCGGCTGGATCACCGACCATTTCGGTGTGTCGTGGCAGATCGATCCCAAACTGCTGGTCGACATGATCGCCGATCCGGACCCGATCAAGGCCGGCAAGGCCATGCAGGCCATGATGACCATGACCAAGATCGACAGCGAGCAACTCAAGAGAGCATTGACGGAGTGATTCCCTCCCCCGCAGCGCCGGAGGGCACCGCGACACCGGAGGGCGAGGATCAGTCCTCCCCAACGCGCGAACAAGGATGGCTCAAGGCGGGGCCACGCGTTTTCGCACAATCGCCATCCGGTGATCAGAACTTAAGTTTGAGATCGGGGGTGCCGGGGATACCGGGGGCGGCCGACATTCCGGGGCCTGCGCCCGGGATCGGCGCGGCGGAGGGCTGGATCTTGCCTTCCTCGACGGCCTTGGCAATGGCCTTGTTGAGGTCGACCCATTCAAGCCGGAGTTCGTTGAGCGTCCTGGAGACGAGGGTGGACTCCTCGGGTGTGAGGTTTCCCTTGGTCTTTTCTTCGAGGACGCCCAGGAGGTCGATGAAGACACGGGCCATGTCGACGGCGACGACGGCCTTTCCGGTGCGAGGGTCGGGGAACGCGCCCATGTAGGAAAGGGCCTGGGTGACCAGGACGCGGACAAGATCCTGGAAGCCGATCTCCTGATCGGGGGCGGAGGCGTGGGAGGATGACCCGGCTGGGTCACCCGGGCTCGACGGCGCCCCAGAGGCAGAACCCCCGGCGTGCGGCCTGGGAGCCGCGGCCTGGGAGAGCCGCTCCTTCTCGGCCTGTGCCTGGGATTTCCAGTCGGTATCGATGATGATCTTGGGGGCCTCGCCGTCTGGCATGGTGTTCCTCTCGTGTGTTCGCCGGGGCGGCGTGTTCGCGGGGATCGGGGCGGTTTGCTACGATCGCGGCGAACATGGAGATAGTAGGCGGAGGCACGTCTTGGCCGTCCCCCGCGAGGGCGATGGAGGAGTGACTCCGGGGAAGGAGCGTCGATGTCCGGACAACGTTCGCATTGGAATCGTGGTCGGATCGCGGCGGCGTGCGTGTCCGCGTCGGGAGCCGTGGTGGCGTGCGGGGTCCTTGTATCGGTGTCGGGTTGCGGAAGCGGCGACGGCCGGCAGGCCCGGACATCGGTCTCGGCGGCCGACTTTGCGGTGGACGATCCGTCGCGCGGGGAACCTCCCGCGGGCGCGAGCGCGGGGGAGGTGCCGGCGACGCGGAGCGTTCGCGGGTCCGATGGTCGGATGGGAGTGACGCGGACGGGTCCGTTTGCGGCTCGAGAGGGCGTCATGGACGTGGTGGCATCTCCCGGGGAGCCGACGGCGGTCGCCACGGCGACCGCGGCGCAAGCCCCGGTGCTGATCGATGCGAAGGTGGGTGATATCAACGGCCGCGCGGTGTTCGTGTCGGATTTTTTCTCGAGCATGGACGCGCGGCTTCGGGCCGAGGCCCGGACGGCCAAGACGAGGATTGATTTCGCGAAGGTGGCGTCTCGGGAGATCGCCCGCAAGTTGCGAGAGATCATCAACGACGAGTTGCTGCAGGCGGAGGCGAGGTCGAGCCTGTCGCCCGAGCAGCGTCAGGGGTTTCGGTACTGGGTTCAATCGCTGCAGGCGGACTATGTGAGCCGGAACTACCGGAGCCGTACGATGGCCGAGCAGCGCCTGGCCGAAGCGCAGGAGGCGACGTCGCTGGAGGAATGGACGCGCAAGCGCGAGGAGCGTGAACTGATCATGCTGCAACTGCGCGAGCAGGTTCTCAAGAACGTCCATGTCCCGTTCCGTGAGGTGGAGATGAACTACAACCGGCGGTACGAGGAGTTCAACCCGCCGGAGCGCATGCAGTTCCGCGTGATCTCGATCCCCCGGGGGGACACGGCCTCGATCGAGTCGGCGCGGACCGACCTGGATGCAGGGACGGACTTTGCGGAGGTCGCGTCGAGGCCGTTCAACCTGTTCCGTCCCTCGGAGGGCGGGCTGTACATCCCCCCGCCGGTGCCCGCGGCCGGCGCGGGGCCGGATGGCGTCACGGCCCAGAGGAAGTACTTCGAGATCCCCTCGCTCAACGAGGCGGCGCATCGCCTGACGAGCGGGTCGTGGTCCGGGCCGATCGAGACCGGCTCAACCATGTCGTTCCTGAGGCTCGACGTCATACGGGAGCCCTCGACATCGCTGTACGAGGCGCAGGTATCGATCGAGCAGTCGCTGCGGTCAGCAAAGACCGAGCAACTGATGGTGAAGTACATCGACCAACTGGTCAAGCGTGCGAGCGTGGACGACATCGAGGAGATGGGTCAGCGTCTGCTTGACGCGTCGATGGAGCGGTACTGGATCGCGCAGCGCGGGACCTGATCGCCGGAGGCCGAGGAGGGCCCGGGGGCGCGGAGGGGGGCGTGTGATGGTGTTCCGGGGGCTTGCACAATCCGTCCGCGGGTTGCTCTCGCGTCATTTTTCGCTCGGCCGCCGGGGTGAGCGTGCGGCGGCGGGCCTGTTGCGGGGAGCCGGGTACCGCGTGATCGGCCGGAACGTGGTGGTGCCGATGGGTGAGGCCGACCTGCTCTGCGTGGCCCCGGACGGTGAAACCGTGGTGATCGTGGAGGTCAAAACCCGGCGGGTTGTCGGCCCCTTGCTCTCGGGGGCCACGCGTTGGGTGGAGGGGGCGATTCCGCCGGAGGCGAACATCACGGCGCACAAGCGCCGGAAACTGGCGAGCATCGCCCGTCATCTGGCCCGTGCGAACGGGTGGCACGAAGGGAGAGTGCGGATCGACGTGGTCGCGGTGGAATGGTCCGATCGTGGGCCGGCGGTGATGCGGCACCATGTCGGGGTGGTCTGAGGCGGCGCTGCCCGTGCAAGGGGGACGCCGCGATCAGGACCCGAGGACGGTGGCGACGGCGATGCCGTCGTACCCCTTTGATCCAACGGTCTGCAGGACGGTGATCGCGACGCGAGGATCCCGTGAGGCTTGGTCGAGAAACTCCCGGATTCCCGCCACGTCGGGGTGGGTATCGCCGTTGTCGGCGATGGCTCCGCCGCGAACGACGTTGTCAACAACGATGATCGCGCCGGGCCGTGAGAGACGTATGGCCCATTCAAAGTACCGCGGGGTGGCGGCCTTGTCGGCGTCGATGAAGACCAGGTCGAACGGGACGGCGGGGTCCGTGGCAAGGCGGGGCAGGGATTCGAGAGCCGGAGCCTGAATGACGGTGGCAAGGGAAGCGAGGCCGGCGTGGGCGAGGTTTTCTCGGGCGATGTCGGCGTGCCGTGGGTCGAGTTCAAGGGTGATGAGACGGCCTCCCGGCGGGAGGGCGCGGGCAAGGAAAATCGCGCTGTACCCGGCGAGCGTGCCGATCTCGAGAATGGACGTTGCGGCGATGGATCGTGCCAGGATGTGGAGGAGCCATCCCAGCGGGGGCGAGACCTGGATTTCGGGCAGGCCGGCGCGATGCGCTCTCTCGATCGTGCCATCGAGCACTTGGTCGGTGAGACCAAGACGCTCACCGAGGTAGCGATCAACATCGGTCCATTGTTCGCTGGGCATGGGTCGATGCTCGCCGCGGGCCGCGGGATGGGAACGAATCGCGATCAGCCGCGGGCCGGGCCGAGAAGTTGATCGGGATCCTGGAGGAGTTCAAGCACGGCGGCGAGGGCGGTGGCGGCGGTGGCGCCATCGACGACGCGGTGATCGCAAGCGAGGCTGAGGGGGAGAAGGTTTCCGATGAAAAGACCACCGTTTCGGACAACCGGCGCCTGGCGAGCCCGGCCGACACCCAGGATGCCGACCTCGGGATAGTTGATGATGGGCGTGGCGAAGCGTCCGGCATGGCTTCCGACGTTGCTGATGGTGAAGGTGGACCCGACGAGTTGCTCCCGTGGGATCGATCGTGAGCGAGCGGCGGCGGCAATGGAGGCGATCTGGCGTCCGATTTCGAGTACGCCCAGGGCGTCGGCGTCGCGGATGACGGGGACCATGAGGCCGTTCTCGGTGTCGGTGGCGATGCCCAGGTGAACGCCGCGGTGCTGGATGATCTCGCCCTCTCCGCCGTTGGCGTCGTCGTCAACGGTGGAGTTCAGGGCGGCGAATTCGGGGCGGCGAAGCACACGGGCGATGGCCGAGCAGACAAAGGGAAGAAAACTGAGTTTCTCTCCGCTGGCCGCGGCGAGTTTGCGTCGCAGGGAATCGAGTGTTGAGACGTCGGCCTCGTCCATGACGTTGAAGTGGACGGCCCGGCTGACGGATTCGCGGAGGCGGTTGGCAATGGTGCGCCGGACTCCTCGGAAGGCGATTCTCGTGGAGCCTTCGGGGGCGGGTGAAGCGGACCTTGCGGTCGCGGCGGCGGGAACCGACGGGCGGGCGGCGGGAACCGACGGGCGGGCGGCGGGAACCGCCGGTCGGGGGGCTGGTGACCGGACGCCCGTGGCGACCGGCGGGATGGATGGCTCTCCCATGTCGCAGGCGGTTGAGCGATCGGCGGAAGAGGAGCGAACATCCCTTTCGGTCACGCGCCCGCCGATGCCGGTGCCTTGAACGCGGTCGATGTCAACGCCCAGGTCGCGAGCGAGGCGCCGGACGGCGGGCGTGGCAAGTGCCTTGCCCGGCGTGCCCGAGACCCCGGCGATGCCGCCGGACATGTTTCCGACGACGGTGCCCGCGTCTTCGCGGTCTTCCTTGGCCTGTGGGGTTGGCGGGTGGGCGGCCGCGCGCGTGGAACCGTTTGAATTGGAGCGCTCGGTCTTGGCGGGGGTGCGGCTATCGGTGGATGATGCGGGATTGGCGTCCTGACCGGCGGCCCCCTGGTACGTGACCAGGACGTTGCCGACGTGCAGGATTTCGCCCTCCTTGCCGTTGAGTGAGGCGATGATGCCGGGGCGAGGGCTTGGAACCTCGACCAGGGCCTTGTCGGTCTCCATTTCGGCGAGGATGTCGTGTTCGGCAACGGTGTCACCGACCTTGACGCGCCACTTGATGAGTTCGGCCTCGTGGACTCCCTCTCCGAGGTCTGGGAGGATGAACTCATCGGGATTGGTGGACTTTGCGTGACCCATGGCGATCTCTCCCGGCCCGGAAACCCTCCGGCGGCATTGCCGGGGATGGGCCGCGTTTTCCCCCGAACCCAACGATATGCGATCGACGGGTCAAAGGGGAGCGTTCGGGACGTGGCTGGGCGGGGATCGGCCCGGTCAGGACTTTCGCTCGAACGCGGCGTCGAAAGCGGTGCCCGCGGGGGCAAAGTCGAGACGGCGAACGAACTCGCAACTTTCACGGGCGCCGTGGTTTCGGTCCATGCCGGGGTCTTCCCACTCGACGCTCAGCGGCCCGCGGTAATCGATGCGGTTGAGCGAGCGGATGATGGCCTCGAAATTGACGTGACCGCGTCCGACGGAGCGGAAGTCCCATCCACGGCGGGCATCGCCAAAGGGCAGGTGCGACCCGAGGACCCCGCCGAGTCCATCACCGGAAGAGGCCCCGTAATGAACGGCGACGTCCTTCATGTGGACGTGGAAGATGCGATCGGGGAACCGCTCGATGAACTTGTTGGGGGCGACTCCCTGCCAGAGGAGGTGGCTGGGATCGAAATTGAATCCGAAGGCCGGGTGATGGCCGACGGCCGAGAGGGCGGCCTCGGCGGTGTAAAGGTCGTAGGCGATCTCTCCGGGGTGGACTTCCAGGGCAAAGCGGACTCCCTGAGACTTGAACTCGTCGAGGATGGGTCCCCATCGGGAGGCGAAGTCGTCGTAGCCGGCCTTTACATCGCCGGGCGTGGTCGGGGGAAAGAAGTAGAGCATGCCCCATGTGGAGGAGCCCGTGAATCCATTGACGACGGAAACGCCGATGCGTCTGGCGGCGCGGGCGGTGGCCTTCATCTCGTCGGCGGCTCGCCGACGGACACCCTCGGGTTCGCCGTCGCCCCAGACGCGTTCGGGGAGGATGGCCTTGTGCCGGTGGTCGATGCGATCGCAGACGGCCTGGCCGACAAGGTGGGCGCTGATGGCGTGGAGGGAGAGGCCGTGCTTCTGGAGGAGTTGGCGTCGAGAGGCCGCGTAGGCATCGTCGGTGTCGGCCTTGGCGACGTCGACGTGATCTCCCCAGCACGCGAGTTCGAGACCGTCGTATCCGAAGGACCTGGCCGTGGCGGCGAGCGATTCGAGGGGAAGGTCTGCCCACTGGCCGGTAAAGAGCGTAACGGGGCGCGGCATGGGATGGTCTCCTGACGTGTCGCGGGTTCGCGGAGCAGGTTATCAGGGAACGGCGAGCGGTGTCGCCGAGCGTGTCACTTCACGGCGCGGACGAAGGCCTTGAAGATGTCGAGACCCATCCTTGGGTCGGCGGTTCGCTCGGGATGCCACTGGACGCCGACGTAGAAAGGCCGCTGGGCAGACACGACGGCCTCGATGACGCCGTCATCGCCTCGGGCGGCGATGCGCAGCCCCGGCCCGGGATCGATCACGCCCTGGTGGTGATTGCTCGCCACGTCGCCGTGGACGAACCAGTCGGGCGTGTCTTGCTCTGGAGCGACGGGGTGTACGGCGTCGCGGTGGCGATGGGCCGAGGGAAGCGAATCGGGGAGGTGCTGGTCGATTTGTCCGCCGGCGTCCAGGCACATCAACTGCATTCCCAGGCAGATGCCAAGCACGGGCTTTTGCGGAAGTCGCTCTCGCAGGATCGAGAGCAGGAGGGTCTCGTACCGCTGGCGAATCGGGTGCATGAGGACGGCCCGCTGGTGGACGGGCACCCCCCACTGCGTGGTATCCGGATCCCTCCCGCCGGTCAAGACAATGCCGTCGCAGGCGGCGGCGTGGGCGGAGGCCTGGTCTGGGATCGGGGGAAGGACGACAGGAATCGCCCCTGCCCGGGCGAGGTGATCGGCGTATGCCTCGGCCAGGGTGACGGACCACCGGCCTGGGGTGCGCTCGACGAGGTCGGAGGTGATGCCGATGATCGGCCTTGCAGCGGTCATTCGGGTCATTCTTGGCAAGGCCCGCGGACCGAGAGGATCGGTGAGTCGTTCGCGGGAGTTGGGCACTCTCTCTTGCCCGGGCGGTTTCTACAGTGTGGCATGACAGGGCGATTCATTGCGATCCTGGCGATTATCGCGGCGTTGCTGGCGGGGGTGGTGTACTGGCTGGGCCGTCCTTCGTCGGGCGGGCCGGAGTTGGAAGATGTGCTGCCGTTTCCCCCGGGCGAGGTGACGGAACTGACGATCCGGTGGTCGGTGGACGGGGCGGCGGCGGCTCGGCTTGGGCGCGCCCCGGATGGGACGTGGGTGATGCGGTGGAGGTCTGGTGATTCGGAGGGATCCTGGCCGGTGATCGGATCTCGGGTGTCGGGGGCGATCGGTCTGCTGGCGAAGGTGCGCGGATCTCGTTCGAAGTTCACGGAAACCGTCGGGGATCCGGTGTGGATCACGGTGGGCACCGCGTCGGGGTCGGTGGACCTGTCGGCGTCAAAGCGGCCGTTCGGCGGCTCGGGCGTGGTGGCGCGGGCGGGCGAGGATGGGGCCTCGATCGTCGGTGAGGTTGACGGGCAACTGGTGCAGGTGTTTCAGCGGGCGGACGTGCTCGCGTGGAGGGATCACTCCTTGTTTCCATCGGATCTTTCGCGCTCGTCGCGGGCGTGGATCGACCATGGGGACGGGGTAACGGCGATTCATCGCGTGGGAGGACGTTGGGGCCTGCTGGAGCCCGCGCCGGCGCGGGCGGATCGCACGGCGGTCGAAGGGTTCTTCGGGAGCCTGAAGCAACTGCGGATCACGCGGTTCCAGGCGGACCAGTCGGGGTGGACGGGGGTGAGGGAAGAGGAGTTCGCACGAGCGATCATCGTGGAATCGGACCGATCGACCCCCGACGCGGGGCCGCACGGGAGATGGGTGATCCGGCAGGAATTACGTATCGGGCCATTCGCGGGTGAGCATTCGCTGATCGCGCTGGCGAGCGTTCGGATGGTTCGCCCGGCGACACGGGAGCGGGGTGAGGTGATCGAAGACCTGTGGGGTCCGACGGTGGTGGTCGTGGACAAGGTGACGCCGGAGGACATCCTGCGGCGTGCGGGGGTGTTCTTGTCAAGGGTCGCGACCTCGGCGGTTCAGGCGGACGTTCGGCGGATCGCGATCGAATCCCCTTCTGGAGCGGAGTTCTCGTCGAAGCGTGAGATTGACCGGTGGCTCGGCCCGGGGGGAGATCCGCTTGGGCTTGTCGAGCAGGAGGCGGTGCGGTGGGTGATCGAACTGCTGACCGAGCGAGGAGCCACGCGGTCCGAGTTCGAATCCGGTGAATCGGCCGGTCTTGAACGGTCGCGTCCGCGGGGGTCGCGCGGATGGAGGGTGCGACTGCTGGGAGCGGAAGGTCCGCCAATTGATGAGGTGCTGGTGGTGGACGGGGAACCTGGCGAGGCGGCGGGGCTGGGTGGGGGCGGGGGCGGGGGCGGGGGCGGACTCGTGATCGTGAGCGGCCCGGTGGTTCATCATCACGACAGCGAGGTTCGCCGGGAGTGGCCGCTCGCCATGGAGCGGCTCGGTTTCCGGTGATTGCGGCCGCGGAAGCACTCATGGAATGCTGGCAGGTGGACAATCCGCGCGGACGGCTGAAAGAGCCGAGCCATTTCGTCGGATTCGTTTCCCGTGGGTGCAAGATTCGGCGGTGAGGCGCAATATCTGTACGACGGGATGAATCTTGACGAGAGAGGTTGGGCCGAGCCGACCGATTCCGCCAGGCTTACTCCCCACCGGTTTGCTCGGGCAACAGCCAGAAGCCAATGCCCGGGCTCGCACGGCACTCATGCAAGAAAGAAAGCAAGCAAGAGCCATCGCTGTCGCGATGGTGGCTTGTTCAACACCCCTCACTGAGGAGACTTGGTCATGGCACGCAACAGCATCATCGGTTCGGTCGCGATCTTCACGGTACTTGCCGCGGGGGCCTCGCCTGTCTTGGCACGGCCCATCACCAACGGGAGTTTCGAGACGGGCCTGGCCTACCCGTCGGGTCCGAGCATCTTCTCGGCCGGCACGCCCGCCCCGTGGTTCGCCACGAGTTTCACCCCCGACCTGTACGACAACACGTCGGTCGATGGGTGGGGTATCGGTGGGATCCCGGCGTACGACAACATGTTCAAGGGAATGGTGGCGTGCCATGGGCACCGCTTCATCGGGTTTGCCGCGTCCACCTCGTTCGGTGGCATCAACGAGGCGTTCTCGCAGGCGACCGCGCCGCTCATCCCGGGAAACCAGTACACGGTCTCGGCGTGCATGGCGGTCGATGACCTGGGCAAGGCCATCCCGTTCGGTGGTCCGTACACCGGGCGGGGAGAGGTACACGTGCTGCTGGACGGCAACCTTATCGGCACGTTGACGCAGAACACCTTGTCGCTCACCTGGGAGTCACGCTCGTTTACGTTCATCGCCCCGGCCACGTCGTCGGCGGTCTTCGAGTTCGTAGCCCAGGTCGATCCCGGCACGGCCGGCATCCCCACTTCGAGTTACCTGGCGCTGGATGGCATCGAGATCACGGTGGTGCCCGGCCCTGGCTCCCTCGCGCTCCTGAGCGTGGCCGGGATGGCGATGGGGAGGCGGCGGGTGAGGTGAGGCGACCAAGCCCGGCGGTTCGGCCTCGGTCGTCCACGGGTCGCATGTCCAGGAGGATCGCGTTTTGAGTGTCAAGAACACCAGAACCAGTGGAGCCGATCTCGGTGGCACGCCTGGTCAGCCGTGAATGCGTTACCAGCCCGATCCGGTGTGTGGAAGCACGATAAGAGGGCGGCCCGGGTTACCCGGGCCGCTCCTGGAGTTCCACCCGCGGATGCCGTGCCGAAGACTCAGCACCCATCTTCAAAGGCGTGGACAAAGGCGAAGAAGTCCTCGATATCGACGAACCCGGACTGGTCAAAGTCGGCATCGTCGCCGCCGAGTTCAAAGGCCGTGACGAAGGCAATGTAATCCTCGAAGTCAACGAATCCCGAACGATCAAAGTCGGCGGGGCGCCACGTCTCGAAAACCGAGGCGACGGGAATGGAAGATGTCTCACCCTCGTCGTTGATCGCCCTCACACCCCAGTAGTACTCGGTGCAGTGATCGAGGATCCCCGGTGGAAGGTGCAGGGTGGTCTGTTCCGTCACGTCGGCCCAGAGAGCGGGCTCGAGCGAGGGACTTTGAGAAATCGTGACGGCGTAGAGGACCGCGTCGGCGGATGGAGACCATGCAAGTTCGGGCGTGAGGGGGATCCCGAGGGAGACATCGGCGGGAGAGAACAATTCGAACGTACCCGGCGGGGCGACGGCTACCCAGTCGATGGTGACCTCGGCGTGGCCGTATCCGGGAATGGGAACTCCCATCTCGTCACCGAAGTACACCATGTACGTGGCGTTGAAATCGCCGGTGACGGCGGTCGCGTACCAGTTGTGGAGCATGGAGCCGGACCACTGGATACGCGGGGCCGAGCCGTCGGTCGAGAAGATCGGTGAGAAGGTCCCCTGGTTCATCATGGTCCCGCCGCTGTAGGACCTGATCGCAGGCGACACGTCGGACTGCTCGATCCAGAGAAGGGCGTTGGTGGGGGGAGACCAGAAACCCTCGACCATCCAGCCATACTGGGCGTTGTACATGACTCCGTTGAGCACGGAGGCGTCTCCGGTGTAGGTTTCGCCGTAATTTCGCATGATCGGCATGTCAACGTGATGATCGACCATGACGTACAGATCCACGCCGTCAAATGAGACCATAAGATGCTTCATCGGCCCCCCCCATCTTGGGATTGGTGGCCACGGCGCTTCCGGAGAGCATCCAGGCGGCGACCAGCAACGATGAGAGGCGTTGGCATGAATAGTGACGTGACATCTTATATTCTCCATATTGAGGCAACAACGACGGGTCATTGCGCGGTGTGGGGATTAAACGAGTCCTGACCCACGCGTGGGTCAAAGACGGATATGAACGGGAGGGTGCAAGCGTGCCCATCGGCAAAGACCACGCCAGATCCCGGACGATGACGATCGGTATCGACTTCCGGCGGCGCGCCGAAGTCGGTCCAGAAATGGGCCATCGCGTGGTCCGCGCTGGTGAGGTCGGAGAGTTCGGCGAACAGGACGGTCGATGACGGGCGCGGGATGCCCGTGAACCGGGTCCAGACTCGCCCGCCGGTCTCCGCTGGGGTGAGTTCAAAGTACACGTTGTAGCCGTAACTCCACCGCTCGCGGCGGCGGTCGCAGGGACAGCGGTATGGCCCGTTGAAGACGTCGGTCCATCCGGCGTCGCCCGGGGAATACGCCCGTCCGGTGAGGTATTCGAAGAAGGCGTAGCCCCACGGGGCGACTCGGTTGGCAAAGGCCGAGTGCTGGCTTCGGGGCATGGCATCCCTGGAGGCATCGGCGTAGATCGCCGTGAGTTGCCCGAGGGTGCGCATCTGGCACAGGCATCGGCACTGCCTGGCGGCGTCGCGGGATCTTGCCAGAGCGGGGAGGATGATCGCCGTCAGGATGGCGAGGATCGCGATGACGACCATGAGTTCGATCAGCGAGAACGCACGGCGCGGGTTCGCGGGGCGGCGCGTCAGCGTCCACGGCGGATCGTCGGGACCATGAGCGATCGGCAGTGACGGCGTCCGGGCGTGGACGTCTCGAAGATCTCCGCCAAGGAGGTGCGTGCGAACTCGCGCTCGATCATTCCCATCGCATCGTCGAGCCGGCGATGAAGCGGGCAGAGATGGACATGCTCGGGGTTTCCCAGTGGGCAGGTCTTGATGCGTTCGATGGGTCCCACGGCGTTGACCACGTCGAGCATGGAGATGGAGGCGGGCGGCCTGGCGAGGGTGAATCCCCCGTTGGGGCCACGCTGCGAAAGAACCAGCCCCTCCACCACCAGATCCCTCAGGATCTTGGAAAGGTATCCCTTGGGGACCTTGGTCCGGGCGGAGATCGTCTCGCTGTTGGCGGCCGAATCCGGGCCGAGAGCGGCAAGATGGATCATGGCCCGGAGGGCGTACTCGATGGTCTGGGAGAGCATGGAACGTGGAACTCGGCTGGATGGGGAGCGGGCGGGCAGGCACGGATCTACGAAGGATAATAATACCCATATATCCACCATTGAGCGGGAATCCGACTGGATTTGATGATGGCTGGCGCCTCATGGTGATCGGATGTCGGATTGGTGTTGCTGGCCGGCCTGGCGGTTGGCGTACTCCACCATGCCGAGGTACTGATACGGGCGAGCCTTGACCGCCAGGACGCAGCGTCCGCAGCAAACCCTGATCATGCGGTTTGCGACGACGATATCGATGACCGCATCGCTCGGAAGGATGTCGCCCTGGACCGGGCACTTCCGGGGCATGCCGTAGGTCGGGGTTTGCGCGGCGACGACATGGCGGTCGAGGATACGGATGAAGCGCGCGGGATCGGCGAGGATCTCGCTTTGTTCCTCGGTTGAGGCGGCCCGAAACAAGCGGTTGCCCCAGACGAAGTCGATCGGTTGACTTCCGAGGGAGCGACCGGTGAGCAGGGACACTTCGACGGGATAGTACGGGGCCTGGTCGGCGATCATGATGGCATCAATGCGCCGCGTGGACTCAACGATATCGCGACCAAAATCGCGCTGGCACTCCTCTCGGCAGTACCGCAGTTGACGCCCCTGGATGATCTGCTCGGGGGCCTCTCCCCATATTCCCAGGCGTCCTCCGCACCATGCGCAGACGCCGAGGTAGTAGCGGTCCATCGACTCGGACTCAACTTCACGGGCAAGATCCGACGCATCGCGAGGGGGACCTGTTCCACCAGGCCCCGACACGCAGGCAGGAACAAGCAGCACGTAAACGGCCGACGCGAACATCGCTGGCCAGAGGGCAACGAGCGATTTTCGGTGCCGTGGGCGGGTTCGCGGGGTACTCACAGCAGCCATCCGGTGCGAATCGAGACCCCCGCTATTGCCAACGCGACCGAAAGCAGCGTCACCAACCAGGCATGGCGTGTGAATCGGCCCAGGGTGGCCATGGACAACTTCGGAAGCAAGCGGTGGGTGGCGTGCGTGGCGAGTACGACAATGGCGATCAGGAGGGCGACTTTGGCCAGGACCAGGTGAGCGGGGTGCGTCGGCGTGGTGAAGATGGAAGGCCATCCACCGATCCATCGGGAGGCGAGGATTGGGCCGGTCACCACCTGCACGGCCAGGGCCGCCAATCCGATCCTCCCGAATGACCGCTCGAAATTCCGAACCGGGGTGACGTCTCCCTGACCGCGGGCCTGGGGTATCACGACGGCAAGAAGGACCACGTGCCCGCCGATCCAAACGGAGGCTCCCAGGACATGGGCGATGAGCAGCACCTTGTCGATCACGGCCGCGTGACTCCGTGGCATGTCCCGCCTTCCGCTTGGGAGCACGTCCCGTCGGGGTCCAGAACATTCCCCATCTCATGGCGTTGGGAAGCGCCGGCTTCGGCCCTGATGCCCGCGGGGAAAAGGATGTTGTTTTCCTTGTGAATGTGATGCCTGGTATCGGCCTCGAACTCGCGGAGAATGGTGAGCAGCGCGACGACCGATCCGCACGCTCCGGCGGGAGTGGTGTAGTCCCGCGTGATGGCTCGAATGCGGGCGAAGCCCTCGGCGACGGACTGGTGGTCGTGGACCATGCAGTCGATCGGGCGTCGGACGCTCCAGGGGGGGCCGATGTGGATGGCTCCGGCCTGCTCAAGCCTGCGAAGCCAGGGGAACAAGACCCTCTCCTCGCGGACCATGTGGTCGATCATCTCCTCGCGGAGTTGGGTGATGACGGCGGCAAGTTCCGCGTATCGCGGGTCCGAGTGGCCGTGAGCGGATACGACGCGATCGACCAGAGGGCCGAGACTCTCAAAGATCTCCCGGGCGCGGATATGGTGAACGGCCTCGATATGCTCGCACAACTGACTCATGGTCATGGCAGCGGGGTCCGGCTCGGACGGCGTGTTCACCGTGGCGTCTGGCGCGGGTTCACTGGCGGCACCGATGATGTCCAGGATCTCGACGCCGGCACGCCGGCACGCCTGGCTGAGCGACTCGCCGCCGTGGCAGCAGTAGTCGATGCCGAGGCGATCGAAAACCGGGATCAGGTCAGGCCGTGAGACGGCAAGGCCGCCGACGGACGCGTTGGAGTCAAGGGTGGGGTTCATAACGGCTCCTTTGGCACGCCGGGGCAGCGCGGAACAAACAGGGACTGGCAGGAACCGGCCTGGGAAGCCCCATCAAGTACGCTTCCGACGGTGACGTGTCGGAATGTCTGCTCCATGTGTGCCAGGACGTCGTCGAGACAGCGGTGGAGCGGGCAAAGCGTGACATGGAGCGGATTATCGAGGGGACAGCCGTCGATGCGTCGGATCGGATCGACCGCGTTGACGATGTCCAGGAGGGTGACGAGGCGCGGATCGGCCGCGAGCGTAAACCCTCCGCGCGGTCCACGGTACGACCGGACGAGGCGGGCACGGACCAGATGCCGCATGACCTTGGAGAGATATCCCCTGGGGACGCGAGTCGACCGGGCAATCTCCTCGCTGGTGGCGGCGGCATCCCCGACGGAGGCCAGGTGGCTCATGGCTCGGAAGGCGTATTCGACGGTCTGGGAGATCATGTCGGAGTCCGTACCTGTCGTTCAGGGTTGCCGAGCCTGCCCGACCGGGTCAGTCGTCTTCCCCGCGCTGGCGGGCGAGCACGCGTCTGGCACGCGCGGCGGAGATCGCCGGTTCGTCGAGAATCTCGCCGCCGTGGATGGCGTGAAGGGCCTGAGCGTCAGCCCTGGCGGCAAAGGCGACTATGCCGGTCCCCATCGGGGTATGGAGGGAGATCGGATCGGCGTAGAAAAAGACGGCGTCGGCGGCCCGGATCCAGGCGCGCGTGCCGTGGTCATGGACGAACCGATCGATAACCGTGACGGCGGCGGGGTTCTCCCGGAGGTCATCGAGCATGCACCCGATATCATCGAAGAGCCGGTACGAGCGGCGCCCGCGATCCTCGACGAGGGTGGCGCTGGAGCATCGGTCTTCCATGATGATCATGCCGCACTGGGCGCATTGGTCCCGCCCGAGTCGCAGTTCCGGGGGTCCCGTACGTTCCCTTTGGTCGCAGGCCGTGAGCATGGTGACGGCGCATGCAAGGGCGGTTTGGAACCGGCGTTTCATACGGGAGACCTCCTTGCGAGCAGCACGGCCGCGGCGGCGAGGGGAATGACGACCCAGGCGAAAAGGCATACACCAAAGATGAGGTGAAGTCGTGGCCCGTGCTCATCGGCGGCGTACAGGCCCGCGGGACCAAGCACGTCGAGGGTGGCATCCACGGCATGGAGCGACCACATCTTGAAGACCTGGAGCGGGTTCATGAGCGAGAGGGCGAAGAGTTCCTCGATGCGCAGCCGCAGGGCAACGACACCGGCCATGAGTGCCAGGTCGCTCACGAGCACCAGCGCAAGCCACACGAACACGGCGGCGCCCAGCGCGACCGACGCCCGCCTGGAGAGGACGGACAGGAGCATTCCGAGGCTGAGCATGCCAAGCGCCAGCAGAAGCGAGAGAGCGGCGAGCCAGAGGACGCTGGCGGGCCTGGCGGCCACGCCTTTCCACGCGAGGATGGCGGCGCAGACTCCCAGGCCCAGCATGAGGCAGGCGGCCAGGGCACCGGCCAGACCTGCGTATTTTCCCGCGAGGACTTCGGTCCGGGAAACCGGCTGTGCAAAGAGGTAGGCGAGCATGCCGCGTTCGCGTTCGGAGGCAATCGAAGAGGCCCCCGCGGTGAGCGCCATGAGCGGGACGACGAGCAGGACAAGATTGATGAGCCCGGCGGTGGTTCGGCCGAAGCCCGACAGGCCCGTGCCGCCGGTTCCGGCGGCGGAGACGAACGAAACGGCCAACCCCAGGACGGCGAAGGCGAGGGTGTACAGGATGAACCATCGACTGCGAACGGCATCGCGGAGTTCGCGTCCGGCGATGGTGAGGATATTTCTCCACGCGCGGGGCGGTGCCGGGATCGACAGGTCGCGTGGATGGGCGGTGAGAGCAACGCTCATGGGAGCACCTCGGCGGCCGGTTGGCCTGCATCCCCGGTGGCTGGCGGAGCGCCGGGCGTGGCCTGTGTCGGCGCGGGAAGGATCTCAAAGTCATCGACGGCGATGCTGGCATCGGCGAGGATTCGAAAGGGAGCGGCCTTGCGGTCGGGATGAACACCGACGAGGATGCCCTCGCCGTTGAGCCGTGGATCGAAGCCGACCGCGCGGAGTTCGCGGATGGCGATGGGCCTGGCATCGTCTCGCATAAGCAGGTGGAGGACACATCCGGTGGATGCCCGGGCGAGGAAGTCGCGTGTCGGAGCGATCGAGGTGATGCGTCCGAGACTCATCTCGGCGACGCGGCGCGCAAGGGCACCGACTTCCTCGGGACGGTGAGAAGCAAAGAGCATGGTGCGTCCCTCACCCGAGAGCCGCTCGAGGAGACGGACGAACTCGCTTCGGCCGACGGCATCGAGGCTCGCGGTCACCTCATCGAGAATGAGTATCCTGGGGTCACCCAGAAGCGCGATGGCCAAGGCGAGACGCTGCTTCATGCCGCCGGAAAGTTCACGGACCCGCTTGGACTCATGTCCGGAAAGGCCGACGTTGCCCAGGGCGATGGCTGGATCGGGGTGTCCGATGCCCTTGAGACGTGCAAAGAATACAACCGCCTCGGCGACCTTCATCTCGTCATGGAAGGCCAATTCCTGCGGGACGTAGCCGACGAGCATCCTCGCCTGCTTGCCGCGGCGAAGCACGTCCAGCCCGTTGATGGAGATGTTGCCCTTGAATCGCAGGAGCCCCAGGAGGCATCGTATCAGCGTGGTTTTTCCGGCTCCGTTGGCGCCCCAGAGGGCGACGCTGTCGCCCGGAGTTAGTTCGAGACACGCCTCATTCACGGCGGCGTATCGGCCGAACCTCCTGGTGACATGTTCGATGCGGATCATGGGATCGCTCCAAGCGAGGAACCGATGGCGGATTGGTCACGGCGGCACGTCGAGGGGCCGGCGCGGGCAGCCGCCGTGATGCCCCCCCCGACGGCCAGGAGCAGGGCCGCGGCGGCGGCGAGCGGCCCCGGCGACGCCTGACGCGTGGCGGCGGATGTTTCAATCGCGACGGGTCGCATGAGAGGGACCTCGTCGGAGAACTTGGGCTCGGGGCAAATGGAGGGGAACGCCCGGCCGACGAACTCGATAGCCTGCTGGGCGGGGCTGAAGAGAAACAGCCTCATGGACGGCTCGCGGTCCATGAGGTTCTCGAAGAGGGTGGATGGTTCGTGGACGAAGTCCCCGACGCCGTTATGGTCGGCGTCGTACCCGGTGTAGTCGGTCCAGAAGTTTCCGCGTTCGCCGCTCCAGAAGCGGTTGGCTTCAAGGGAACCTCGACCGGCAACTCGGACCTGGTCGATGTTGTCGATGAAGTTATTCTCGGTAAGTTCGTTGCCGCGAGCGGAAGGCAGGAACATGACGCCGACGTCATTGAAGGCGATCGAATTTCGACGGATGACCCCCGGGGCGCGGGTAGTGAAGGGAGAGCCGTCTATGTACAGCCCCGCGCGGTTGGCGGCGATGACATTGTCTGATATGACGAATCGGTCGGATTCCTTGAGACCGATGCCGTAGCCGCTGGGGCCGCGGTTTCGGACCAGGCGGTTGCGGCGTATCTCGATGCCGGTGCTGTACATAAGGTAGATGCCGACGGAATTGCCGGAGAATTCGTTGTCGTCGATCACAACGTCGTCGCTGAACATGAGGTGCAAGCCGTAGCGGCAGTCGCGCCCGGTGTTCCGTCGGATGACCACGCCGGTCGAGTACCAGAGGATGGCGTCGCGGCCGTCGTGGATGATGTTGTCCTCGATAACGGTCCGGTCGCACCTCCAGAGCCGCAGACCGTCTCCTCGGCGGGCGGTATCGAGGCTTTTGCCGCCGATGATGTTTCGCCGCACGACGCTGTCGGGTGACTCCCGCAGGTCGATGCCAAACAGAATGTCGGAAAACATGTTGTCCTCGATGACCACGCGCGGGGCGACGGCTCGGACGGCGGCGTTCTCGGCGTCGAGATCAATGCCCGTGTTGCGGATGGTGAACCCTCGGAGCGTGACGCCGGGAGCGGTAATCTCGACGATGTCGCCGCTCCCGCCCCCGTCGATGATGGCCCGTCCCCCGCCGTCGAGGATGATCGTCTTGTCGATGCGCAGGTGCTCGCGATGGAGCCCGGAAGGCACGACGATCGTGTCGCCTTCGCTGGCCTCGCGGATGAGGCGAGAGATAAGCCCCGAGCCGGGGGTGTTCTGGATGGCACGGGAGGCGGCCGGCGGGGCGTGATCGTCGGTCTTCCGTGCGTGGTCAGGAGGCACGGCGCCCGAGGCCGAGGTCACGGCCATGAGGGAGGCCTGGAGGAGCGAGAGAACCAGTGCTTGAACAGCCTTCACGGGGCTCCTCCTTTCGCGGACGCCTCGCGATGCATGCGTTCGAAGAGCGGCTTGTAGGCACGGCGGTGGAAGATGAACCCAATGATGGTGAGCACGGCGGCGGCCACGGCGAGCCAATAGCCGCTGCCCAGGTCGGCGTAGGTCTTGAACTGACCGATGCCCCCCTCGCCCAGGACCGTGGGGACGAATGGCTTGACGGACGAGGAAAGAGGGGCGTCGGGATCGAGGTTGAGCCCGAAAGTCCGCATCCAGAAATACAGGTCGATGAGGAAACCCGCGGGGAAGGCGATGGCGGGAATCGCGAGCACGACGGCCCAGCGGGTATGCACGAAGGCCGCGCCTTCGACGAGCAGGAACATGGCGATGACGGCCCAGACGGCCACGGACCGCTCGAACTTCGCGGCCTCACCGAGCGGCCTCATGCCGATGTAGTGGTTCAGGCCGTCGATCTCGCGAACATCGCCGGAGAGGTGGTTGATGTAGGCGGTGAGGTACAGCCCTTTGGGGTACTGTGGTGCTTCGAGTTCCATGTGCCAATAGGGGAAGAAAACCGAAACCAGCAGCAGAATCCTGGCGACCATGAACATGAACGTCGGGGTGAGGTATCGCGCCGGCCTTGAACGGAGTTCGTCCGCCGGGACACGCGGCCCGATGATGGCCTGGATCAACCTGGACATGCGAGGCTCCTTGCCGTGACGTCTCGCGGGTAGCGCGAGGGCCTGGTCGGCGGCGTATGGAAGAACAAGGCCCGGGCCGGGCGTGTGGGCCCGACCCGGACACGGGTAACCATCACGGTCAGCGAGAATCGGTCCCGGGGGCGATCGCCTGGGCGGCGGCCACGGGAGTCTTGGGCTTGACGTGGAAGTAGCCCATCATTTCAAGGTGCAGCGCCGAGCAGAACTCGGTGCAATAGAAGGGGTAGGTGCCGGGACGATCGGCGATGAAGCGGAACTCGGTGTACTCGCCGGGCTCGAGAGAGAGGTTGATGTTGTACCCCCCGATGCAGAAGCCGTGCGTGGCGTCCTGGGCAGTCTCGATGGCGGTGATGCGCCAGGTGACCTCGTCGCCCTCGTTCACTTCGACGTGCTCGGGGAAAAAGTGGCTGCGGACGGCCGTCATCTTGACGAGGACCTTGTTGCCTTGGCGCGTCACGCCCTCGTCCCCTTTCTTTGGAGCGTTTGGATCGAGTTTCTGGGTGTGGGGATTCCAACCGATC
Organism: Phycisphaeraceae bacterium; assembly: GCA_019636515.1. Classification (GTDB taxonomy): domain Bacteria; phylum Planctomycetota; class Phycisphaerae; order Phycisphaerales; family UBA1924; genus JAEUJB01. The sequence goes on from JAHBXI010000001.1 coordinate 815,849, forward strand.
TCGGGGTAGACCAGCCACGTCTTGAGTTTGTCGGCCTTGATCATCTGGGCGTAGTGAGGCTCGCCGACGCCGATGGGGCTGTCGTAGATCACCGGCATGGCCGTGCCGGTGGCGGCGATGTCGATCAACTGGAAGTTCTGCGGCAGCAGCGGCCCGGTGGGAAGGAAGCGGTCAACAGACCATTTTGACATGGAGACCAGGAACCGGCCATCGGGACTGACCGTGTCTCCTTCGGCGGCGCACAGGTGGCCGATGTTGTAGTGGACGGGGGTCTTGGTGACGAGTTTCCAGGGTTGCTCGGGGTTGAGTTTGGCGTATTCACCGCCCAGGGTCCAGCGGGCGACGGCCGAGTCAAGGAAGAGCGAGGTGTAGGCGTAGCCCTTGTCGTCGAACTGCGTATGGAGCGGCCCGAGGCCCAGTTCCACCTGGGTTTCGACCACCGAATCGAAATCCAGGATGGGGACACCGTACTCGTCGGATCCGGCGCGCTTGCCGGAGGCGATGGCGGCCTTGATCTTCTCGATGGAATAAACCGTGACGTGAGGATCGAGTTTTCCGGCAACAACCATGAACTGACCGTTTGGGGTGACGTCGACCCCGTGCGGGCTCTTGGGCTCGGGGGCAAAGTAGAGGATGCCATCGGCGATAAGCGTGTCGAGCATCAGCACGGGGAAGCCGTTGATGGGCTTGGCTTTTCCGGCCTTGAAGGCGGCTTCGGCCTTCTTCCAGTCGATGATGTGGAGGTAGTCCATGTCACGCTTGCTGGCGCCGGCCTCGAATGGCGGGTTTCCTTTCTCGACGCCGCCGGTGGCCATCTCAACGTTGAAGGAGTTGATGAAGAAGAAACCGTCGCTGGCGTTCTTGCCAGCGTCGGCGAGGTCCTGCCAGTACGGGGGGAGTTCGAGTGCAAAGGAATTGGGGACGTCGAACCGTCCCTTGGCGCGGTCGAACTTCCAGAGGGTCACCATGCCTCGGTAGGATTTTTTGTAATCTTCGGGGGGAGCGTAGCCGTAACCCAGGACGGTGGCGTACTGGCCGCCCTCGATGACGTAATCGGTGTTGGGGGTGACGAAGGCCGCGCCGTGATCGCTGATGGTCAGCGGGTTCTTGACGATCTGCTTGGTCTCCCAGTCCCGCAGATCGATGACGGCGACGCGGGCGTTGGCCTTGTCGCCGATGAACAGGAACTCGCCGTCGTAGTCGCCCTTGGTCTCGGAGAGGGCGGGGTGGTGGGTATCGCCCCACAGCACCGGATAGCCGTTGATCTTCAGCGATTCGGTCACGGGGTCGGCATCCCCGGCAAAGCCGTAGCCCTGCCAGGACTCGGGTGTAAAGACGGCGATCGACCGAAGAAGACGCATGCTCGGAACACCGATCGCGAAGACCTGGCCACACTGTCCGCCCGACGAGAACAGGACGTACTCGTCGTGGCGCCCGCTGGGCATGAAGGTCTTGGCGGCGGCGATCAGGTCATCGGAGTTGAGGCGGCGGTCGTTGGCGACCTTGGTGATCTGGGTGACCTGCTCGGGGGTGAGTTCGATGGGCCTGGCGTCCTGCCCGGTGCGACGACGACGGCCCTCCTGGGCGTCGGCGCTCTCCGCGAAGATGCCCAGTACGGATCCGGCCAGTGCCAGGACGATGGCGAGCCTTCCGGCCGCTCGTATCGATGATGAGATTCTCATGTTGAAACTCCACGTACCGAGGCGTCGTGACGATCCAACGAGGATCGCGGCGGCGCCGGGTGGCTATCAGTTCGTGCTTGCGGAAGCGGCCGCCTTGGGCTGGAGCGTCCGCAAATAGGCGATCACGTCGAGGATGTCGTCGTCGCTCATGGCCGGATTGCCGCCCTTGGGTGGCATCTGGATCCCGGTGGTGTTCTTTGGATCGGTCGGGGTTCGGCCCTTTTTAATGAAGTCGAGCAGGGCGTCGTCGTCGAGGGACTGGATAAATGAGTTGCTGGCCAGGGCTTTGCCGTTGCCCGCGATGCCAGTCCCGCCGCGGCCATGGCACGCCACGCAGGCGGTGTGGAAGATGCGGTCACCCGACGCGATGTACTCGGCCAGTTCGGCGTCCCCCCCGGCGGCCTCCAGGGCCGCGGCGGCTTGCTCGACCATGGGCTGGGTGCTGACCGCAAGCGCGGGGAGTTCGGGCATGCGGCGCGGATCCTGGAGACCGCGGAGGTACATCACGAGGAATCCGAGGTCCTGGTCGGTGAGGTCATCGCGTCCGCCGCGTGGGGGCATCGCGACCGGCCTGGCTTCGGGACGGCCCTTGATGAGGAAGCCTTGTAGTTGCTCGTCGCTTTGCATCGCAACAAAGTCGCTCTCGACCAGGTTCCGCCCCAGGCCCGGTACACCCAGGCCCAAAGCCCCGTGACAGGCCACGCACGTCGAGGCAAAGACCTCTCGCCCCTTGACCAGTTCATCCACCGGGAGCATGTCGGCCGGTGGGGCGGCGAGGAGGCACTCGTAGGCATTGGCGGCCTCGACCAGAGCCAGGCGAGCATCCTCACGGGCTCGCCATTGTGCATGGAGAATCCACCCGCCCAGCCCGAACATGGGAGCCAGAAGCAGCGCGGCCCAGAGAACAGCGATACCCAGATCGCGTAGACGTGCGTCGACGGGGGGTGACCAGCCGTCACCGCTTGATGGTCCTTGATTCGCAACCGCATTGACGGGATGGCGAGGTTTCATGGGATGGGCTCGTGCGTGATCGTCAAAGCCGGATATCTGGAGTTGTATGTAGATATATCATGAATAAGTCGGCGAGTCAACTTGGTTCCCGCAAAGCCGGCAAAGAAAGTTCCCGCGGGACCCCGGCGCGCGATGCTCCGATCGGGAACGGCCCCCGTTTGGCTCGCGTACGCATCTCGGTGAGCCGCCCGCGGCTCTCACACGGCACCCTGGAGACTCGCAAGAAGCACCGCGGCGCCCGGAGGGTCCGGCTCATCCCCGATGCGCGGAAGGCCCGCCCTACACTTGGCACCGCCATGTCGTACACCCTGAAAGCCGGTCAACCCATCCTCACCAAGCGAATCCCCTGCTGGCCCTTTGCCGATCCCAAGGGCCGGCACGTGGTCTCGTACGACGAGTATGTCCGCTCGGGCGGGTACGAGGGTCTGCGCAAGGCCCTTTCGATGAAGCCCGATTCGGTAACGGAGGAGGTCAAGAAATCCGTCCTGCGTGGGCGCGGAGGGGCGGGGTTCCCGACGGGTCTGAAATGGACGTTCCTGCCGAAACTCACGACGGACGAATCCGGGGTCGAGGCCGACCCGGGGGCGCGGTACCTGGCGATCAACGCGGATGAATCCGAGCCGGGGACGTTCAAAGACCGCCTTCTCATGGATTTCGATCCTCACCTGGTGCTGGAGGGGATCGCGATCTGTTGCTACGCGTGCCGGATCAGGACGGCGTTCATCTTCATACGCGGGGAGTACCACCACCAGGCGCACGTGCTGGAAACGGCGATCAAGGAGGCGTACGAGAACGGGATCTTCGGTGGCAAGGGGCTGCTGGGCGGTACGGCCACGGGCCGGGGCGGCCCGTTCGCGGTCGAGTGCCACGTGCATCGCGGGGCGGGCGCGTATATATGCGGGGAGGAGACCGCGCTGCTGGAGGCGCTCGAGGGCAAGCGGGGCTGGCCCCGCATCAAGCCCCCGTTCCCGGCGATCAAGGGGCTGTTCGGCCGGCCGACCATCATCAACAACGTGGAGACGGTGGCGCACCTTCCGAGCATCGTCGAGCACGGGTCGGAGTGGTTCACGCGTCAGGGTGTCGCATCGACGTTCCCGAACGGGATGGCCAGTTACGGAACCAAACTCATGGGGGTTTCGGGACACGTGAACCGTCCGGGGTGCTACGAGTGCGACCTGGGGATCCCGCTGCGAACGCTCGTGGAGGAGCATTGCCAGGGGATGCGGGGCGGCAAGAAGTTCAAGGGGGCGATCGCGGGCGGGATCTCGATGGGGATCCTGGGCCCGGACCAGTACGAGGCGGAGATGGACTTTGACATCGGCCGCAAGCACAACGTTCTGGGCCTGGGAACGGCGTGCCCGACGGTGTTCGACCAGGACACGGACATGGTCGCGGTGGCGAGGAACATCGCCAGGTTCTTCAAGCACGAGAGTTGCGGGCAGTGTACTCCCTGCCGTGAGGGGTCGGGGTGGCTGTACCAGTTGCTGGGCCGGATCGAGGAGGGTCACGGGAGGACCAAGGACCTTGACCTGACCCTGGAGATCGCCACGAGCATGGGGAGCATGCCGGGGACGACGATCTGCGGTCTGGCGGACGGGAACAACTGGGCCGTTCGGACGATCATCAACAAGTACCGCGCCGAGTTTGAAGCGCGGGTAAGGCCGACGTTCGTGCCGATACGAATGACGGTTGGCGCGATGGCGAAGGGATGACCCGGTGGCTCGTCGCGGCTGGCCGAGAGGGTCACGATTTGCTTTCGTCGGCTGTATTCTCGGCCCTTGACCGGCCCAACCAGGCCTGTAACGCTCGACCGTATTCCAGAGTGAGGGCGCGGAAGATCCGGCGCCCGAGCACGAAGGGAGCGGTCCGAACCGATGAGTTTCACCATTGAGACCCGGGAAGAAAGAAACCCCGACCCCGAACTCCCCGGTCGGCCGACCTGGAAGGCATCTCGGGGAGTCGGCGGCCCAACTGGCTCCTTACGAATCCGCTTTCGCGGCGCTTACTCCCCGGGATTTCGCGGAGTTTGTGAGGATCGCCGCTCCTCGCCTGTATTCCCTGCTTCGATGGCACTACTCGGGGTCACTCGGACACGCGGACCTGTCCGAATCGGTCGGCACGACGATGGCCCGCGCGTGGATTCACCGAGGCGCCTTCGATCGGTCGCGCGGCTCGCTGTGGGGATGGCTGTGGTCCATCGCCAACCGAGCCGCGATCGACATACTCCGAGATCGCTCGAAGCACCCGAGCCGGCCCCTCCACCGCGATCTCGAATCACCGCAAGGCGGGGGCCAGGACGCCCGAGACGACCAGGAGGACGGTTCATCGCTCGACCAGCGAACGTTGATCGCGCGGCAGTTTCTTGATTCCCTGAATCCCCGCGACCGCCGGATCGTGGAGGGCGCCATGAGCGATACCCGCGGATGGACCAAGGAAATCGCCGACGAACTCGCGACAACGCCCGGCGCGGTGCGGGTCCGATGGCTTCGGTTGAGGCGCGACCTGGTCGCGCGATTTGAAGTTGGAGAAAAGCACCGGGGCGAGGCCTCCCGCAAGGAGACAGCCGATGGGTCGTAGCCGCAAGGACCGGAAAAAAGAAGATACGGCTCGCAAACTCGCGCGGACGTTCGCATGCGAGACATCTCCCGAACTCTCCGACGCCGAGGTGAGCGATCTCCTCCGGGAACTGGATGGATCTCCCCATGATTCGGCCGAGCCCGATCCGGCACAAGTCCACGAGTCGGCTCGTGTTGGTCTTGCGACGACGTTCGCGGTGATGCGATCAGCGGCCGATGTGCAGCATCTCGTCCTGGAGTTCATGGTTCGCCACGGCGATTCCCCCGCCATGGCCCGAGCGGCACCCGGCCTGGGCGGCGACGCTGTATCCGCGCTAAACCGGATCCATCGTCTGCTGGCGGGCATCGCGCAACGCATCGAGCACTCGATGCCGTACGCCATGCGGCGTCGCGTCGCCGAGTCAGCCGAGTCGGAGTGTCACGTCCTGCTGAATCGCAAGGACGAGACGTATACGTGGGAGATGGAGGACCTTCGGGGAGAGCCGATGCCGATGCGGCCGGAGGTACTCGACGCCGCGACCCGGTTGGCGGGGATTCCCGAAGAATTCGCCGGCCCCCTGGCCGATCTTCTGATCAACGACCTCTATTCGTCTGGTTCGAATTGCCTCCCCAACTTCGCACGGCTGCGAGCGGAACGTGGGGATTTTTCGACCTTCACATGGATCCCCCCGAGGATCCACGTGAGCGAACAAGACCTCGCGGATGCCGAACGCGAACTACGTTCAGAAGTCATGAACGCCCCCACCCCATCCCCAACCGGAGCCGGTTCGCCCGACCCGACGGTCGAACACGGGGCCGGGATCGAGATCCTCCTGGAAGGTATCGAGTCTGATCCGCGGCACCATAGCCCAATCGCCGCCTCTGAGAAATCCTCGCTGGTTTTCGACAAGAAGGGGCGGCCGATCTCCGTGCATGAGTTCCGCGAGCGCCTGAAAGCCATCTATACGAATCCAGCCTCGTCTCCTCGGGGTCTTATCCACCGCCCAGAAGAGCCGGCCTGAGGACGTGGCAGGGATGCAAGTGGTGGACCTGACAATGGGTGATCGCGTTGCGGCACGTCGAGCCAGGGGAAACACCAAACCGTGAGCAACGGGGAACCGAGCGTGCGTGGATCGGACGCGGTCACATGTCGAAGGTTCCGGACTTGGGACGCCTGGGACGCTTGGGACGCCCGGCTCGCCTGCCGACCGGGTGGCTGACCCGAGATGAAGCGTGGATCACGAGGGAGAAACGAGACCCATCCCACAGGTACCGCTCGGCTATCCAATCAACCTGTCCCGTACCGGGATCTTTGGTCAGCACGTGAACAAAGAACCCTTGCTTCCCCGCCGTGGCCCGCCCCTTGAGCACCGAAGCCGACCTCCTCTCCCAGAATGACCCGCGATCGACACCCGGATCAGGCCGGTATTCACGCTCGTGGAAGTGATGCGTATGTCCGGTAAGGGCCGCGTCGAGAACACCGAATCGCCAAGTCGCCAGAATCCGATTCCGGGATTGTTCGTCGAGCGGTCCGACCCAGGGACACGTGAGTTCTCGTGTCATGCTGTGGTGGCAGAGCAGGACGCGGATAACCGGACCCGCTCCATCGGATCCCTCCGCCTTCATCGCGTTCCAAAGCCGCGCGAACTCGGAGTCCGCGATACGGCCAACGGCCGGGAGGTTGTACCTGTGGCGAACCAGCCCCGAGTTTGAATCAACGCCGTACAGGTGCAGATGAAACCCGCCACCACTGCTGGGAACAACGGCTCTCCATGGGGTGCTTTCAAAAGGCGCCGGTTCCCTCCCCGAACTGGCAAATATGGCCGCGTTGTATGCCCCCACGTCAACCAGCCATCTCGGGCGTCCGTCCCAGTGGTCGTGATTGCCCGGGATCATGAATACTCGACGGGACGTGATCTTGCCGGCACTCGATAAAATCTCGCGGCCAACGCTGAACTGATCCGCTGTTCCATAATGAGTGAGGTCGCCGGTCATCGCGACCACGAGATCGTCGGGTGATTCAAGTCCATGTCGGGCCGCGGCGTCCTGCATCGCATTGGGCAGCGCTTCGGCAAGGAGGACGTCGTGCCCGCTCAGGGCCGGCACGTCACCGAACCACTTGTTATTGAGGATGCCGGCGCAGTGCGGGTCCGACACGTGAACAAGGACAATCCGATCATGCGTCATCGTCGCCCCCGGTATCGTCAGGCAGGCCCGCCTGATGCAGGAGGCTCGCCAATCTCCCTCGGTCACGGACTCCGTTGGGCACCAACCGTACCGCGCCGCACTCGCTCACACAAGTCACTCGCGAACGATGGCGGCACTGGCCGCACCTTAACCCGTGATCGACAACGGCATCACCCGTTCTTCATGATGCGGACCAGCGTGTCAAGCCCTCGCTCGAGATTCTCGATGGGGGTCGCGTAACTGAGCCGGAAGTGCGTGTCGCGCTTCGAGAACGTCCGCCCGGGGACGACCAGGACTCGCTCGGTCACGCACCTTTGGAAGAACCGCTCGCCGGCGGATTCCTCCGGATACCCGAGACGCTCGGGGACCTTGACGAAGGCGTAGAACGCCCCGCCGGGAGCGGGGACTTGGGTGACCGGCGAGAGGCGATCGACGACCAGCGACCGGCGCCGCTCGTACTCCCGGACGTGCTCGGTCATGTCGGCGTCGAAGGCGTCGATCACCCCCCACTGCAGCGGGTGCGGGGCGCTGACGTAGAGGTACTGCTGGAGTTTGACCATCTCCTCGATGAGCGGGCGCGGCCCGGCGGCGTAACCAAGCCGCCACCCGGTCACGCCGTAGGTCTTTCCAAAGCCGCGGATGACCAGGACGTTGTCCTGCGAACCCGGCAGGCGTGCGGGGCTGGGACATCGGCGCTTCGCGGGATCGGACGCGGACGGCTGGGTGCGGAAGGCTTCGTAGGTAAACTCGTCGTAGATCTCGTCGGAGACCAGGATGATTCCGCGGCGTCGGCACAGGTCGAGCAGGTCAGCGCACTCCCGCTCGGTCGAGACCACGCCGGCGGGGTTGCTCGGGGAATTCAGCAGGATCATCTTGGTGCGAGGGGAAAGCAGCGGCTCGACCCGCTCGGCGGTAAGGCGGAAATCGGGGTAGGTCGAGCACGGGACGGCGACGGCGTTGGCGAACGTCCCCATGTAGGGGTACAGAACAAACCAGGGGTCCGGGATGATGATCTCGTCGCCTGGATCCAGCAGGGCCAGGCTGGCCAGCATGAGAGCCCCGGTGGTGCCCGCGGTGACAAACAGCCCGGAATGGGAGTCCGAGCACCCGGGAAGTTCGGTGGTCTTCCATCCCAGGTCGGCGTGGAGCGAGCGGGCGATCTTCTCCCGGAGTTCGGGGACACCACGGGTCAGCGGGTACCCGTTGCGTCCGCCATCGATCGCGCGGATGGCGGCGGCACGCATGGCCTGGGGAACGGCAAAGTCGGGTTGCCCGATGGAGAGGTCGATCTTGTCGTGGATCTTCGCGCCGATCTCAAAAACACGGCGGATCCCCGACCCGTTGATCGAGGTGGAGCGATGGCTGATGAGCGAGGAAAAATCCATGCCGGTCGCCTGGGAAGGTCGGGGACTCGTGTGGCGCGGCCCGCCGTCGCCGCAAGGGGCAACAGGGCCTTTGGCCGACCCTGGCCTGGCATCGAGCGGGGTCGCATCGACCGGGAAGCGTGAGAGAACCGGATCGATCAGGCCTTGGGGAGCAGTGTCTTTGGAATGCCCAGAGCCTTGCCGGACTTGAGGTCAAACTTCTTGTCGGCGACCATTTTCGCGACACGCTCGGCGCGGGTCATGACGGAGCGTTTGCCCGAGGTCTTGGCGGCCACACGGAGGGAACGGTCGAGGCTCATCGGATCACACCTTTCCTGAACGGTCGTGCCGGACGCCCGAACGGCGACGGGCGAGTGCTCTCTGGCCTGGGCCACGGGTCGCCCGATCCGGGCGGCGAGGGGCCGTACCGTTCGGAAGCGAACCCGCGAATCAGCGGACGTACTTCTCCCAGTTGACCTTGGCAAAGTTGTATTTGCCGCGGTGCTGTCGTTGGTAGATGGCGCCGAGCCTTCGAGCCTCATCGGCCATGCGGTCTCGCCTGGACTGCGTGGCCTTCATCTGCGTGCTTTCGAAACCCTCGGCATGGAAGAGTTTGTAGAGGGGATCATTGTTGCCATCCCGAACGCCCCGATCAACCGGCCGAACCGGCACGGCCACCGTGAAGTACCCGTTGCGGCCGAGAAAATCGATGGCTTCGCGGGCATCGGCCCGGGTCATGCCCGAGGCCAGGAGGAGGTAGTTCATGCCGGGCGTGCGAGGATCGGTGGTGAAACTGCCGTTATAGACCGGGAAAGGGCCCGAATCGTCGCGGTTGGCACCCGGCAGAAACGCGTCGGCGGCGGTCCGCCCGCCATCGGGCGCACGATCCCTGCTTGAGGATGGCCTCGGCTCGGTTCGTTCCCCGGATTGAATCCCGACGGGGGGCGAAGCAGTCAAAGGGTCGCTTGCGGACCTGTTCCTTGAAGGCGAAGCAGCCGGGTCGTCGGGCACGGTGGTGACGCCCCTGGTGGCGTCCCGTTGGTCCGAAGTCAGGCGGGGAGGAGGAGCCGGCGCCCCCCCCGTCAGGCGGACGGTCGCCTCCGACTCTCCCAACTTGTACGCGATGATCCAGACACCCAGGAGGATCGCCAGCGCCAGAGCAACAGACGCGGCGAACCAGGGGGTTGTAATGTCGATCCTGGCGCGGCCGTTCGCGGCGAGGGACCCGAAGAAGCCGCGCGGCGAGGTCCGAGAACGCGCGGAAGCGATCTGTTCGGAAGCATCGGTCGGATCACGCGGCGGTTGACGGGAGGCGGGCTTGAACTCAACCGCGGGGTTCGCGGCGATGGCACGCCGTCCCTTGTCGGCGTTCTCCTCGGCGATGAGGTCAAAGAGTGGTCGGTTCGGTCGTCCTGCCGGCATGGCACCAATAGTATCGGCTCGGCGGCCGGGCCGATCTCACCCGGTCATGGACGAACGCCGCGCGAACTTGTCTTCGCCCGAGGGCTGAGGAATAAACCCATTCGGCCTGGGTGCCCAATCCGCAGCCCGATCCGCAGCCCGATCCGCAGCCCGATCCGCAGCCCGTTCAGCAGCCAAACTCGAAGGCGATGACGAAGGAGGTGAAATCGTCGGTATCAACAAAGCCCGTCCCGTCGATATCGCACGCCTCATCTCCATTCTCGAAGGCGATGACAAAGGCGGTGAAATCGTCGGTGTCGACAAAGCCGGACCCGTCAAAGTCCGAACGGCAGGCGGCGGACACAAAGATCAAGCCGTGGTCAAGGTTGATCCAGCCGACGTTCTCTCCCCAGGCGTACCCGCGGAACCGGCGCTCGTCGAAGTCAAACCGGGCCGGGTTCGACGGCGTCGCCAAGGCTCCGCCGCTGAAGTTGACCCATCCGATGTTCTCGCCCCAGGCGTAGCCGCTGAGATTTCCGCTCGCGGAATCGACGTTGACACCGTAATTGCTCCCGTTGGTGTTCGCGTACCGGCCGTTGCCCGATCCCAGCGAGAGCCAGCCGACGTTTTCGCACCAGGCATACCCGGCGAGGTAGCCGAGGGTGTCGTTGACGGCCGCCCCGGAAAGGGCGGAATTGGCGTCTCGCCAGTTCATGAACCCGATGTTCTCACCCCAGGTGTACTTGTTCACGGTGTCCACATTGGACTGCGCCATCGCGGCGGACGAGACAAGTCCAACGGAAAGGCACACGGCAAATCGGATGGCATTCGGCATGGCAAGACTCCTCACGAACTCTCACTTCCGGCGATCCACGTTGCAGACGATATCAAAGACCTTCCAGTCATCCAACCGAATTGGCGTCAAATCCACGATACGCCCGTCGCGAGGAAGGCCATGGGATCCATTGCCCGTGGCGTCCGCGCGACCACTCCCCACCCAGGGGAGTGTCCGGGCATCAGCACCCTTCCTCGAAGGCCAGGACAAAGGAGGTGAAATCCTCGATGTCAACAAAGCCCGATCCATCGAAGTCGGCGGATTCATCGCCTTCCTCGAAGGCCAGGACAAAGGCGGAGTAGTCCTCGATGTCAACAAAGCCCGACCCGTCGAAATCGGCGGTGATGATCCTAACCGTGACCGAGGCGCATCCCGACGAGCCGCAGGAGTTCTCCCGCCGGGCGAAATAGGTCGTGGTCGTCGAGGGGGAGGCGATGAGCAGAGGAGTGCCGGTCCCGACCAGAGACCCGCCGCATGACCCGGAGTACCAGCGGATCACTCCGCCGGTACCTCCCGTGGCCGTGAGCGTGATGTCGGGGATTTCCCCCGCGCAGAAACCGGACGCGCTGACCGAGGCCCCGATCGGCGGGGTGGGGAGCGGGGTCACGGTGACCAGCACGCTGCCGCAGCCGGCGCTGACCTGGCCGTCGCTGGTGCGCCGGGCGCGGGCGTGGTAGGTCGTCGTCGCCGCGGGCGTGACCGACAAGGGGTTACCGGTACCGATGAAGCCCGATCCGCAGGAGGCGTTGTACCAGTCCACGACGATCCCCGTGCCGACCGACGCGGAGAGCGAGGTCGATGAGCCTTCGCAGACGGGGTTTGGAGTCGCGGTCACGTTGGTGGGATCGGGCGGGGGGCTCGAGGCGTTGACGGTGATCTTCGCGTTGTTGATATCGAAGAAGATGTTGCCGACGGCCTCGACCTTGATCCGGCCGTTGACGGTGTTGAGGTTCGGGACGGTGATCACCTCCGACCCGTCGTTGGGGGTATTGCTCGCCAGGACGATCGGGAAGGTCAATCCGTCGTCGGTTGAGAAGAGGATGTTGACCGTCGAGCAGTTGACGGGCGAGGCGTTGGTGTTGGCGACGTTCCAGGAGACGGCCTGCGCGGCATTGCCCGTCCAGGTGGTGGCGGTGTTGGCGGTCGTGATGGAGAAGGGCCCGGCCGAGGTGGTGACGGTGACGCTGCGGTCGCTGAAGGCGGTGCCTCCCTCGCCCGAGCGGTTGTCTCGGACGGTCAGGCGCCACTTCACGCTGCGGTTGGTCTGGGCCCACTTCTCGCCCAGCGTGTTGGTCCCCGTACGGATGTTTGCAAGTTGCGGGACCAGGCGGGTGGGATTGGTCGTCGGGGTAAAAGGCCTGAACAAGGGAGATGCCCCGTTGTCGGCGGCGGCGGCGGTCTGGGCGGCGCCCAGGTCGCGTTCCTCCCAGGAGAAGGTCAGGGCGTCTCCGTCGGGGTCGCTGAAACTGGTGGGAGTCAGGAAGAACGGGGTCTGCTGCGGGATGGTGAAGGTGGTCGCGCCCGCGTTGACCAGCGGGGTGTTGTTCGAGGTGGTCGTGTTCGCGGAGCAGTTCTTGCCGTTGCCGTTGGTGATGAAGTTGGTGATTTCGGCGATCGAGCCGAAGCCGAAGTAGGGGATGCTGTTGTTGGCGATGTTGTCGGAGCCGCAGATCCCCGCGTAGCCCATGATGGTGACGGCCGATCCGATCTCGTAGGCCGTCGAGGCGTTGCGGTTGCCGCTGCACGACCCGCCGGTGCCGTTGAAGTTGTGGTTGGAGCCGAACTGGTGGCCCATCTCGTGGGCGACGTAATCGATGTAGAACGCATCGCCGACGGGGTTTGGCAGCCCGGTGACGCCCCAGGCCTTGCTCGACCCGCAGACCACGCCCAGGCCCGCGACGCCGCCGCCGCCGGTGGAGAAAACGTGGCCGATGTCGTAGTTGGCGCTGCCGATCTGGGTGTTGCAGGCGGTGACGTTCTGGTTCAGCATCGCCCCGCCGTCGTTGTTGGAATAGGGATCGGTCGCGGCGTTGGTGTAGACGACGTTGGTGTTGTTGGGGACCAGTTCGAGGCGCACGCCGACCTCGGTCTCGTACACGCCCGTCACGCGGTTGATCGCCGTGACGATCGCGGCCTGCGCGCCCGCGACCGTCCCGCCGAACTTGGCCGCGTACTCACCGGTGCAGGCGTTGGCGAGGCGGTACTTGCGGCGGATGACCGCGGCGCGGGGGGTCCAGCCGTCGGCCAGTTCGTTCCTGGCCATCAGCCTCGCGTCGGGAACGGTGCAGGTAAAGCCGTGGATGTTGTCGAGGTCCTTCTTGAAGTGAGAGGTGTAGACGACGACGTTGTCCTTGAAGTACGGGTCGATGTACCACGCCCCATCCTCGGCGGGGGAAAGGACCTGGGCGTGGAAGCCCAGCGGCGTGACATCCAGGCGGATCGTGGCCTGGGGCTCATCCACGCCCTGTCCGCGGTAGGTGCGGATGTCGGGGAACATCGCGCCAAGGTCCGGGTGCATGACCGGCGCTTCGACGATGGCGAAGGTGGCAATGGTTCCGTCCGGCCGCGGCAGGGAGAGCATGAGTGGATCGGCCGCGTCGGGGGTGTCTTCCATGGGTACGCCGGCCAGGGCGTTGCGCATCGCCGCGAGGTCGATGACCACGCCGCGGTACAGCCGAGGCTGGACCCAGGGCTCCTCGTTGGCGTCGTTGGCGATCGGCTCTTCGAAAGTGGTCCAGGCTACGGGACCGGAGGCGGGCCAGCGGTGCTGGCGAGCCGAGGCGGTCGTTGAGGCGGACAGCGCCCAGAATACGGCCAACGCCACAAAGAATCCGGTGATGCCGCGGCCCTGCATAAGTTCGGTCTCCGATGTTCGCCCGAGGGGACAATTCCTGATGAAACACGGGAACACGCGTGCGCCGGCTCGCGTGAAGCGAGACCAGAGAAAGCGATGGACCAACGGTCCGATCCCTTCGAACAGGGTTCGTCGGACCTGATCACCAGAGAGTCTACAAAATCCGGCCGGGATTTGAAAGGGTGATTTTCGAGCGTGTTGGCCGATTTGCCTGCCGGGGTTATGGGGCTGGCGGTGGGCGATGCTGGCCTTTTGCCGGCGGGCAGGCCGCGAAATAGCCATCGATCGTGCGTCGATCGAATACGAAGTCGCGGAGCCGAATAGCGCCGCGGCCATCGCGCTGCCGGCGCGGGATCCAGGCGACGCGGAGTCATGCGGGTTGCAGGGCGGCGTCGAGGTCTTCGATGAGGTCGCGGACATCCTCGATGCCGACGCTCAGGCGGACCAGGCCGTCGGCGATGCCCAGCGCGGCGCGGGCCTGCGGTGGAAGGCTGGCGTGTGTCATGATGGCGGGGTGCTCGATGAGCGACTCGACGCCACCGAGGGACTCGGCGAGGCTGAAGAGCCTGACGCGTTCGAGGAGCCTTCGGGCGGGTTCGAGGCCGCCCTTGACGACGCACGAGATCATGCCTCCGAATCCTTCTCCCCAGGGCCCTCGCATCTGGCGTGCGGCGAGGGCGTGGCGCGGGTGCGATTCGAGGCCCGGGTAGATGACGCGTTCGATGGCGGGGTGGCCTTCGAGCCAGCGGGCGATCTCCAGGGCATTTTCGCAGTGCCGCTGCATGCGGACGTGGAGGGTCTTGGTGGACCGGAGCATGAGGAAGCAATCCATGGCGCCCGGGACCGCGCCGACGGCGTTTTGCGTGTAGCGGAGGCGGGCGGCGAGGGAGTCGTCGCGGGTGACCAGGGCGCCAGCGACCAGGTCGGAGTGCCCGCCGATGTACTTGGTGCATGAGTGCATGACCACATCGGCGCCCAGGGAGAGAGGGTTCTGAAGGGCGGGCGAAGCGAAGGTGTTGTCGACCACGAGGATGGAGCGCTCGAGGGGGGTGCCCAGGGGGCCCGCGCCGGGTTCGCGAAGGCCCTGGGAGGGGGTCGTGGAATCGGCCTTGCGGTCGATGATTCCACGGACGGCCCGGATATCGATGACCTTGAGCATGGGATTGCTCGGTGTTTCGAGCCAGACCAGGCGGGTTCGCGGGGTGAAGGCGGCCTCGATGGCCTCGAGGTCGGTCATGTCGGCGCGGGTGGTCTCGATGCCCAGGTGGCGGAAGACCTTGTCGATCTGGCGGAAGGTTCCGCCGTAGACATCGTCGGAAAGCACCGCGTGGTCTCCCGCGCGGAGTTGGTGGAGGATGCAGTCCATCGCGGCCAGGCCACTGGAAAAAACCAGGCCGTGGGCACCCTTTTCGAGGGCGGCGAGGTTGGATTCAAGGGCTGTTCGTGTCGGGTTCTTCGAGCGGGCGTAGTCGTAGCCGTCCTTGAAGACGCCCGGGGAGGGCTGGACGTAGGTGCTGGTCATGTAGACGGGGGTCATGATGGCCCCGGTGGATGGGTCGGGCGCCTGCCCGGCGTGTATGCAGTCGGTGGCGAACCTCATCTCGCGGGGTGACGCGTCGCGTGGGTCGGAATTTGCGGACATCACGGTCTCCTTCGGCTTGGTGGAGGGCCGAAGGATAGTCGCGGGAGGGATGCCGGGGCCCCGCGGGAGCCGGTACAGCGAGCCGAGATTGCAAGCCCGGAGCGCGGGCCGGCGCGAGCGGGCCGGTTCAGCACAATTCGCCGAACTCGTAGGCCACGACGAACGCGTGGTAGTCTTCGAGGTCGACAAAGCCCGAATTATCGAAGTCCGCCATCGGGTGCCCCATCTCGAAGTACCAGACAAAGAGATCGAAGTCATCGGTGTCGATAAACCCGCTGTTGTCGATGTCGGGGCAGAAGTCCGCCGGGGGGAACATGGCTCTCCAGGCCCCTCGTCCGTAGGTGCCGGCAATCGCGAACTGGTATCCCTGGTCGATCTGGATATCGCCGATATTGACGTTTGGAAGGTCCGCGCAGTTTTTCTCCCACGTGACGCCCCCGTCGGAGGAGAAATAGATCCCCGCGCCCGAGCCGACGATCATGGGCAGGGTCCGGACGCTCCAGTCGACGGCCAGGGCGGTGACGGCGACCCCGACGGGGAGGCTCCCGGTCATGTCCTCCCAGTCCACGCCGGCGTTGAAGGTCCTGAAGATCCGGCCCCCATCATCGTTTTGCAGAGAGAGGTACGCGATCGTCGGGCTGACGGGATCAACGGCGATGTCGCTGACTCTTCCGGCGGGCAGGTTCTGGTATCGGTCGTTCCAAACGCCTCCGATGATGTTGCTGGTGTAGTAGACGTTGCCGTTGGAACTTCCGGTGTAGACGTGTTTGGAGTCCCCCGCGCACGCCGCGATGCTGGTCAGCGCCCCGCCGCCGGCGATGCCGTTGCCGCTGCGGTCGGTCCAGGTTGGCGGGTTCGCGGTCGCGTCGGGCGTATGCCACACGCGATCGGTTCCGACCATGAGGGCCTTGGGGTTGTCACCCGCTCGGACGACCGGCGCGATGAATTCGGACAACTCTCCCTGCCAGCCGCCGGTGATGTCGGTCTCGCCGTTGGCGTCGTGGCGGGAAAGATTGGGGAAGGGTCTTCCTGAAGGCTCATCCACCGCGACCGACGTGGTGTAGAGGATGCCCGCGGCCCCGTCGTAGGCTCCGTACCCGCCGTCGCCCGCGGTCACCTGGTCCCACTCCTGGGCCAGGTTGATGCGCTCGGGCGCGCCGTTGTCCTGCGTGCCGGCGATCAGGTCCTCCACGGTCCAGTCGTTGAGTGATATCTGGTAGATCTGGGTGACGCCCAGCGTGGTGTTGGCGCTCTGCCACGTGATGAGCGGGGCGGTCTGGCATTTCCAGATGCCGCCGTCGTTTCCTTCCCAGATGGTCCCGTCCGGGCCGAAGGCCATGGCGTGGTGATCTGGATGGAGTTGCGACCCGTCGAGGCCGCGAGCCCACTCTTCCCAGGTGTCGCCAGCGTCGGCGGAGCGTATCACGCCGTTCACGGCGTATCGGTCATCAACACCCCCGCACCAGACCACCTGAGGATCGGTGGGGTCGATGGCGACGTAGGCGTCGTACAAGCCCTGGGGGCCTGGGAAATCGGGTGTGTTCGCGAGTTTGGTGAAGGTGTCGCCCCCATCGGCGCTCTTGAAAAGCCCTTCCAGCGACTCGGCCGGATTGATGACCGCGACGTACAGCACGGAAGAGTCCGACGGGGCGACGTCCATGACGATCCGGGCGATGTCGTCGGCGTCAAGATCAAAGTCACGCAAGGCGAACGTGTCCCCTCCGTCGGTCGTGAACATCAACCCCAGCCCCACGACGCCGATGTACACGGTCCTGGGATCGGAGGGACTCATGCGGATGCACGACGCGGGGCGATCGGTCATCTCCTCCCACGTGACGCCGCGGTCGAGGGAGCGGTGGCATCCGCCGGTACCCGTGATCCAGATTTCATCGGTGTCATCGGGGTTGATCACGATCCCCGAGCACGTCGGGCCGACCTTGTCGGCGCCGGCAACCTTGGCCCACGTAAGCCCGGCATCCTCCGAGCGGAACAGGCCGTCACCCCTGGAGAGCATGGTGTACTCTCCGGTGCCGGCGTAGACGGTGTCGGGGTTTCCGGGTTCGAGGATCACGGCGCCGTGATTCAGCGTCGAGAGGCCATCGGTCAGCGGGACCCACGTGTCTCCCTTGTTGGTGGTCTTCCAGATTCCGCCCGAGGCGGACGCGATGTAGCAGATGTCCGCGTCGGTCGGGTGCGGGGCGATGGAGATCACGCGACCGGAACAGTCGGCGTTCTCGCTCCAGAACTCCTCGCGGATTGGCCTGGGTCCGATGAACGACCATGTCAATTGACAGGCCCGGGCCTTGTCCTGTCCTGGAGTCCATCCGGGCACGACTCCGCCGACAACGACCGGGTGCCCCGGCGGGGGAGGACCGCCCACCTCGTACCCCTTTTTCACTACCTTTTCATGCTTTTTCCTGGGAAGCGGACGGCTTTCGACCTGCTCTCCCGCGTCGAGGTTGCCCAAAGCGTCAACGGGATCGGGAGGGGCCGAACACCCCGGCGAACCCAGGCACGCCAAACTCGCCAACCCGCCCATCGCCACAAGGTGAGCCGCCACCGGCCGGTATCGGCGCATTTTCATTGATAAACCTCTTTCCCTCAAGGGTCGTGCGAACAGCACAAGAATTGCAAAGGGTCAGAACGTACGAAGTGTCGGGATACTCACGGGAAAAATGCGTTCGCGGGCAAAAAAAACGCCATCCGCCCTCAATGGGCTTTGCGAGACCCGCTCGATCTGCTAGCGTGGCCACTTGTCATCCGCGGCGCACGCCGGCGTGGCTGTTGTACTGCCACTCGGCGGACGGCCTCGCAAGGCTCGGATTCTCCTTCGCGATTTGTACTCCAGCGACCTCGTGGGGATCCAAGGAACACGCCATGCCCATCCGTTTGAACCAGTCGTTCGGACTTGATCGCCTCTCCTGGGAGCCGACGGCGTGTCGGCCGATGATCGGCTTGGCTCGCCAACCCCGTGGACCGCGCCGGTTCGGGTCCCGCGGGTGCTGGCGAGGGGTGAGCGTGGGGATACTGACCGCCGGGCTGTGGATGTTGGCTTCGGGCGCTGGGGAGGCTCGTGCGGGCCTGATTCCTCCCGCGAACGAGCCGGTGAAAGGGACCGAGCGGGGCACCTTGGCGCTGTACGTCGAGAAGCCCGGCGACATGGAGTTTTCGGGCTTTCTGACGGTTCGTCCGCTGCAGGAGCATCGCACGTCGGCGTCGGCAATCCTGCGGGGGCGGGACGCGGCGGCGCGTGAGCGGCTGGCGGGCAAGGTCGCGCGGTACTTCCCGGAGGTTGATGAATACCTGGTGCGGGTGCCGTCGGGGATGGCCCGTGGCGAGGGAGAGAACGCCCTGGCGTCGGAGTTGATCTCGACGGGCGACTACGAGTACGTGATCCCGGACTGGATCGTGTACCCGATCGCGATCCCGAACGATCCGTTGTACAACAGCCAGTGGCATCATCCGAAGATCGGATCGCCGCTGGCGTGGGACTACACGCTGGGAAGCACGACGATCATCTCGGCCTCGACGGACACGGGGATCGACGTCAATCATCCGGACCTGGCGGCGCACCGCGTGCCGGGGTTCCACGCCCCGTCGAATACGGCCGAAGTCAATGGCGGGCCGGTGACGGATGTGAACGGTCACGGAACGCACGTGGCGGGCTGCGCGGCGGCGATCGGGAATAACGGCGTGGGCGTAACGGGTGTGAATCAAAGAGCCCGGATCATGATGGCCCGCGTGACGGACTCATCGAACGGCAGCGCGAGCATCTCGAATATCCTGCTGGGCGCTCGCTGGGCGGCGGACAACAACGCGAAGGCGATCGGGTCGAGTTACTCGGGTGTGTCGTCCTCGACGATCCAGACCAGCGGGGCGTACATCAAGGGCAAGGGGGCGCTGTACCTGTACGCGGCGGGGAACGACAACGTGAACCTTTCAACGTTCGATTACCCGGACGTGATCGTGGTCGGGGCCTCGGACTCGGGGGACAACAAGGCCGGCTTCTCGGCGTACGGGAAGGCGGTCGATGTCTTCTCCCCCGGGGTCAACATCCTTTCCACGGTGGTCGGCGGGGGGTACCAGTCCTGGAGCGGGACGAGCATGGCGACGCCCGTGGCCAACGGGGTGATCACGATGATCTGGTCGGCGAACCCTTCGCTGACGGCGACGCAGGTGGAGAACATCCTGTTCTACTCGTGCGACGACCTTGGCTCTCCGGGGAACGACGACACGTTCGGTTGGGGTCGGGTGAACGTGGGCCGTGCGGTGCAGTGGGCGGTCGGGCCGGCGCCGGCCGTGGCCGTGGCCGACACGGCGCTGGCGTTGACGGGGCTGGCGAGGGCGGTCGACGTACTCGCCAACGACGTCGCGCTCGACGGCGGATCGATCTTGATCACGGGGCACTCGGCGACGAGCGTTCGCGGCGGAACGATCGTGAAATCGACGGGGACCGGCCCGGAGGGTCGTGACCTTCTGGTGTACACCGCGCCGGGTACGCCCGGGGCGGACTCGTTCACGTACACGATCCAGGGATCCTCGGGAGGCCCATCGACCACGACGGTGTCGATCTCGGTGGACTCATCGGCGGGGTACCAGGACCCGGCGAACCCGACAAGCACGCAGCCGGGCGTTGACGTGTCGTACTACGACCTGGTGAACCCGTCGGTCCTGCCTGATTTCTCGCTTCTGACGCCGTACAAGACGGACGTGATGCCCCGCATCAATTTCCAGTCGACCAACGGGGTCTATTCCACGAGCGAGCGGCATACGGACGTTGGCGCGGTGTACGAGGGGTACATCGTGCTTGGGGAGCCGGCGGAGTACACGTTCTACGCGAACTCCGACGACGGGTCGAAGTTGCACATCGGCGGGACGCTCGTGGTGAACAACGACGGGCTGAAGAGCGCGTCCCCGCTGTGGAAGAGCATGGTTGAAAAATCAGGGAAGATCAAACTCAAGGAGGGCGCGCACCGGATCCGGGTCGAGTTCTTCGAGCACACGGGCAGCGCGGGACTGATCGTGTCGGTCGCGGGTGGCGGCATGGACAAGGTGGTGGTCCCGGCGTCGATGTTCGTGCGCGACGCGGTCTCGTGCCCGGCGGACTTCGACGGTTCGGGATTCGTGGACGCCGAAGACTTCAGCGCGTTCGTGGCGGCGTTTGAGAGCGGGGATGAGTCGGCGGACTTTGACGGGTCGGGGTTCGTGGACATCGAGGATTACTCGGCGTTCATCCTCGCGTTCGAGGGCGGGTGCTGAACCGGCCCGCTCGCCGCCGGCGCCCGGCGCGATGAACGAGAGATCACGACGCGGGACCCGGCCACCCGGGTCCCGTTTCTGTTGGACCGTACCCCTGGATTCAAGAACGATTCGGACGTGCCGCGGACCTAGACGTCACCGTTGAGTTCGCCGCAGGCCCGTTCAACGTCACGGGCGAGTCCGATGCAGCGTTCGCGCAGGCGATCCGCCTGGGCGAGGGCGTCCTGGCCATGCGGAGCGCTCTCCGTGGAGGCCGGAACGCTTCCCGTGGAAGCGTTGATGCTGACGTTCCACCACGAGGAACGGGCCGCGGCCTCGGCCAGCACGGCGGCGATCGCCAGGTCCGACCGCAGGTGCCGGTTTGAAATGCCGGCGAGTTCCTTCAAGAGCAAAAGGACGTCTCCGCAGGCGGCCAGGGTGGCCATGGGGACCTGAAGGCAGGCGGCCTTGGCTTCGTCCAGCCCGGCCCTGGCGGGGTCGCTCGGGTCGAGGCGTGAAAGGTCCCGGACGGCCTGATAGGCGGCGGCGTCCTCGTCGGCAAGCCGAATGAAGAGGTCCGCGGCCCGGCCCAGGGTGCGGTGGGCTTCGGCCAGTTTGGGCTGGTGGGCCTCAAGGGCTTTGCGTCCAACGGAATAACTGACCACCATGGCGGCGAGGCTCGACGCGAGCGACCCGACGACGCCGGAGACGGCCCCTCCGCCCGGGGTCGGGGTCTTCTCCGCGAGCGCTCGCAGAAACGAGGCGACGGTCATCGTGTCGAAGGACGGCGGCGAAGCGGCGTGTGCGGTCATTGCGTGATTGTTCGCCCGCGGGAACGCCTCCGACGAGTCGTCCGCGTCGGGAAGGCGGCCACGGTGGTCTTCACCTGGCCTTGAGCAGGTCGCGGATCTCGGTGAGGAGTTTTTCCTCGGCGGATGGCCCGGTGGGCGGGGGTGGTGTCTTCTCGGCTTCGAATCGGCGGCGTGCGGTGTTGACCGTCTTGACGATCAGGAAAACGCAGAATGCCAGGATGACAAAGTTGATGAGTTCGGTGACGAAACTGCCGTAGGCGAAGACCGATCCGGCCTTGCGGGCCTCTTCGAGCGAAGGCACCGACCCTGTCGCGGCAAAGGCGGCGTCGATCACCTCCCGGCCCTTGGTGGTCAGGGGCAGGTACAGGTTGGAGAAGTCGGCCTTGCCGGGGATGCTGACGATGGGCATGATGACGTCGGAGATCGCCGACGCGATGATCTTGCCGAAGGCCCCGCCGATGATGACGCCGATCGCCAGATCGAGCACGTTGCCCTTGAGGGCGAACTCTCGAAACTCCTTGACAAACCCCATGGCATGAACTCCTCATTCCCGGCGCGGCAAGGGGAATCCCTCATCCGGGCATCTCGCGTGAAGGACGCGAACCGCGCCCTGTGTGCGGCAGGGTATCGGGGAGGGGGTCGGCCCGCAAACACGATTGAAGAGCGATGGCGTCGGGTGGAATTCCGGGGAGTTTGGTGCAGAACCGGCGCATGCCCCACTCGGGAGGTCTTGCCCCGCCCCGGATCATGGGTAATCCTGCCGTGTCGGCCGCAGGACGATGTCGTTGAAGTGGACCCAGGGCGGCTGGGTGATGGCGGACATGAGGGCGCGGACCACGTCCGCGGGCTCCAGAACAGGCCCGATGCGGTCAACCACGCCCGTGAACCAGGCGGGGTCGTACCCGGCGACACCCTGGAACTCGGACCTGACAAATCCGGGCTCGACGAGGGTGACGCGGATGCCCTTGGGTCCAAGTTCTCGGCGGGCGCCCTCGACCAGGCCGTGGAGGCCGAACTTGGTCGAGCCGTACATGGACGAAAAGGGCGAGACGTGACGCCCGACGGTGGACCCGATGACGACGATATCGTGCGGGCGATCTCTCCATGAGGCGCCCCGGGATGAGAGGCGTTCGAGGTCGGCGATCATGCGGAGGGCGGCGTGGCGGACCACCAGCGCGGCGCCAAGCAGGTTCGTCCGGATCATCTCCTCCCACTGGGCGGTGTCCGAGTCCACGACGCTGCCTTTCAGCCCTCGGCCGGCGTTGACCACGACCAGGTCGGCCTCGCGGGCGCCATCGCCGAAGGTCTCCCGGGCGGCATCGAACATCTCGCCGACGACGGCCTGGTCGGCGGTGTCTCCGCGGACGGTCGCGACGCACTCGGGGGAGAACTCCAGCACCAGGTCACGCAGGCGGTCCTCTCTGCGGCCGTTGGCGATCACGGAGCACCCGTGCCCGACAAGTCTCTTGACGGTCTCGTAGCCGATGCCGGCGGTCGCGCCGGTGACGACGGCGATGCGATCGGCCATCGTCGAGTCGAAGACATTCTGGGTCATGGAGTCAGGATAGCGGCGGGGACGGGCCAACGGCCCACTCGGCTCAGCACATGGTCATGCCGCCGTCAACACAGATGGTCTGCCCGGTGAGATACCCGGCCTGGTCGGAAGTCACGTAGGCGACGGCGTCGGCGATGTCCTGGGCGACGCCCAGTCGCTTGACGGCCATGAGCGAGAGGACGTGCTCCTTGACCTCGGGGGGGAGGTTGTCGGTCATGTCGGTCTGGATGAACCCCGGGGCGATGAGGTTGCAGGTGATGCCCTTGGAACCCAGTTCGCGGGCGATGGTCTTGGTGAGGCCCGCCAGTCCGGCCTTGGCCGCGGCGTAGTTTGCCTGTCCGGCGTTTCCGACGACGCCGGAGGTGCTGCCGATGTTGACAATACGTCCGAACTTTCCGCGCATCATGGAGCGTGCGGCGGCGCGGATGGCGACGAAGGCGGAGGAAAGGTTGGTGTTCAGGACCAGGTCCCAGTCCTCGTCGGACATCCGCAGGGCGAGCCCGTCGCGGGTGATGCCCGCGTTGTTGACGAGGATGTCGATTCTCCCGAACTCTTCGGCGACGGACTCGACCATGGCGGCCAGGGCGGCGCGGTCGGCGACATCCACGGCCCGTACGGCGGCCTTTCCGCCGTCGGCTTCAATCGTGGATCGCAGGTCGCCCAGGGGACCTTCGGAGCGGGCGACCAGGACCACAAGCCGGCCATCGGCGGCCAGTCGCTGGGCCGTGGCGCGTCCTATCCCGCGGCTTGCCCCCGTCACAATCGCCACCCTCTGCGAGACTGCCTGACCCATGCGTGGCCCTCCATCGGAAGGCGATGGTAGGACCCGGCGGGCGGGTCGAGGCCGGGGGAACGCGTCCGCGTGTCAGCACGGATCCTGGAACGCCAGGACGAACTCGGTGAAATCGTCGGTGTCGACAAAGCCCGACCCGTCAAAGTCGGCGTCGTCCCCGCCGATGACAAACGCCTGGACGAACGCGTCGAAGTCGTCGGTGTCAACGAAGCCTGAGCGATCGAAATCGGCGGGATCCGAAACGATGACGGTCGAGACGGGCATGAGGACGACTCGGCGGCCCAGGCCTTCGATCGTCACGGTGAGCGTTCCGGACCCGCAATCGGACCCGGCCGTCACGGGAAAGGCAATGGTTCCGTCGCCCTGGAGCGTGGGCGAGCCGACCGAGACGATCCCACTTGATGAGGCGACCGAGACGGAAGCCCCGTCGAGGGATACCTCGTCGAGTTTCCAGTCGCGGGCGCGGATGGTGAGCATGGCGGGAGAGGCTTCATCGGCGTGCAGGACGGGCGGATCGAGCGTGGCGGTGGATCGCACGGCGTCGGGCTTGCCGACCAGGTCGGCTCTCCAGGCGTCGAACATGGACTGGAGGATGAAGACCGGGTCGGGGTCCGCGTTGATCTTGTTGGCGACGTTGAAGGTCATGAAGTAGTCGCCGCCGGCGAGGCCGGAAACCGGGTTGAAACCACCGCCGGCCACTCCCTGCATGATGCAGACGATCGTGGAGGAAACGCGGACGACCGCGTCAAGGAGGCCGTCGCCGTCCATGTCGGCGGCTCGCATGGCGTTTGGGGCAAAGCCGATGGGATACCAGACCCCTGGTTGAAGGGTCCCGTCTCCATTGCCCTTGAAGACGTACAGGCGCGACGCGGTGCGCTGCAGGGCGAGCAGGTCGAGTTTGCCGTCGGCGTCGAGATCTCGCAGGATCGGGTTTCCGGGAGCGGCGACCACGGAGTGGGTGGACAAGGTGAAGGTGCCATCGGGGTTCTGGACAAAGACCTTGACGAGCGGGTCGCCGTTGGCGGTGATGGCCAGGTCGATCCTTCCGTCGCCGTTGAGGTCGCCCGCGTCGATGCCGACCGGAGGCGCGGCGAAGGAAATGACCGGCCCGGCGACAAACGTGGCATCCCCGTTGTTGCGGAACATCGCAACGGTACGGGCCGCGGCATTGGTGACGATGAGGTCGAGGTCACCGTCGCCTTCAAGGTCCGCCAGGACCGGGTACTGCGAACCATCGCCGGTGGAGAGGGTCGCGGCGAGCGTCATCACGCCCTGGCCGTCGTTGATGAAGATCGAGCAGGTATCGCCGGTGAAGTTGGCAACCACGAGGTCGATGGTCTGGTTGCCGTCAAGATCCCCCACGGCCAGGCCCTGCGGCCCGGCGCCCGTCGGATGTACGACGGGCGAGGCGAAGGTCCCGTCGCCGTTGCCAAGCAGGATGGCCACGGTGCCCGCGGCGTTGTTGATGACGGCGGCGTCGAGGCGTCCGTCGGCGTTGAAATCCGCGACTTCGAGATCGCGTCCGGTAAAGCCCAGGGTGGTGGGGATGAGCGGGGCCAGGGTGGCCTGGCGGCCGGGCGTGGTGGTATTGAGCAACACGCCCAATCCTCCGTTGCCGCAGACCGCGACGTCGGGCCTGCCGTCGCCGTTGAAATCGCCCGGGACGGCGGCGTTGCCGAAGTTGGTGGCCCGGTAATTGCCGTTGCTTCCTTCGCGGTCACCGGCTCGTCCGATGAGCATGTAGGCGATGTGGGCGGACTTAAAGGTATCCGGGAGGGTGGTGCAGCCGGTGGGAAAGGCGGGTGAGCATGAGCATCGCCCGTCGCCGCCCCAGGCTCGCGCGGCCTCCATCGAGGCCATGAGTTTGGCGGGTATATCGCCGGGGGTGTTGTGGATTGCTTCAATCGCTTTCTCGACGACCAGAGGCCCCCAGAGGACGTTTCCCTGGACGGCGAAGACAAGGTCGCCGTCGGATCCGGTGGCTCCTCCTTTCCAGGCGCCCGCGCCGGTGCCGGAAAAAGTGGCCGCCCGACCGAGGACATCGGCGATGCCGTACTGCTTGTTCTGGTGGCTGGTATCGAACACCGAGAGAGCGGCGAGGATCTCGTCGGGTGATGACCCGGCGTACAGGCCATCACGAACAAGAGTCCGGTTGGCTCCGGTCGAATCAACAAAGGATTGGGCGGTGGCGGCCCCGACGCCAACGACCAGCACGGGCGTGTTGGCCTGAAGATCGAAATTGGTCAGGCAGGTCGCTGAACCGAGCGCGACTTCCCCGGTTCGGGTGTCGCAGATGATGATGGACCATGTTGCACCCGCCGATGCCGCGAGCACGGACACGACCGACGCGACCGCCCAAGCGGCCAGGGCGTGAGTGGAACGGGAACGGTACATGCTGAAACTCCGGGGCGGGACGCACGACGAGCGAAGACGAGTACGCGCTGACGAGAATGACCAGTGTACTCGACCGGACCCGGATTCCGGATGCACGGATCCTCTCATTGTGCCGGAAAACACGGGAAAATCGTATTCACGTTGGTGAGAGAATCAGGCGAAACGGTGCCGTCGTTTCCGGTGATGCCCCGGCTGAATGCACTCGGACGTGAAAACTAAAAAAACGGGTTGAAATCGCGTTGCGAAGATGGGAAAGATCGAGTAGTCTGATAAAAGTGCGGGCACGGCGGTGTGAAGAAACCATCCGCCACCGTGACCACACGAGAGGGCGAGCCGAACGTGGCGACGCACGCGACAAGCCTGCGTCATCGTGTTAAGGAGGTACGCTCAGGCGGGGATCGATACAAGTTGAGTCGGTGGCCGAGCAATCCGAGGATTTGGGGCCGACGTTGGTTTGGGTTTCAATGGCCCCGCGTTGATCGTGTCGGGTTGAACTGGTCGGGTTGAACGCGTCTCGGGTCGGGTTGGCTCATCATGCCGTGGCGTTTCCCACGTCGGAATCGCGTGGAGCCACGCCCTGTTTTTTTACCTGTTTTTTCACAAGTCCCTCCCTCCACAGCCTCTCCCCGGCGAATGTTCGCCGGGGAGAGGCCCCCTTGTGGTCCCTTCCCATCGCACAGCCTCGTGCGAGAACCTGAACGCGGCGGACCTTGTGAGTCCACTCCCGGAAGTCGTCCCAAGGGAACGCGCCGGCGGGCAGCCCGACGCGGTGGCATGAACGTAAACCCTGTGCGGAACCGGAGTATTCCCTCCCCGGACGGAATGTGTCGCGGGTTGATATGGACTCCCGCGGGTCTCTCGCGGGCTGGTCACCGGGGGCCATACCGGGAGCCGTGCACCAAACTGGACATGCACCAAACTGGCCATGCACCAAACTGGGGGATCGCCGGATTACGGCGACGATATCCGTGCCACGTAGCGGATTGACTCTTCCGGACGTGGCGGATCGGAGAGGTCGATGGGGAGGTAGACCCCCCTCTCGTGGTCGCTGTTCAGCACGAGGGCGTTTGGCGGTATGAACCTGGCGCCATCCTCGGCTTTTTCGTGCCCGAGGATGAAGAGATAGACCCCCCAGCGCTCGGTGAGGTCTTCGAGGAGTTCGGCGTCGTATCCCCTCCCCCAGACCATGAGGTGGGCCGATCCTCGGCGCGGCTCGTAATCGTCGTCCCGCAGATCCCGTGTCAGGACCGAGGGGTCGAATCGCTGCATGATGGCGGCCGGCGGGACGCTATGGACACAGAGGATGTCCCCCCTCGGGCAGACGCATCGCAGGGCCAGGGGCATGGAGCGGACAAAGTCGGTGATGGCGTCTCGGACGTCGTCGGCATCGCCGCCGAAAACATAATCCACTCCCTGGTTGAAGGCCTCGACGACGCGGACGCCATCCTTGACGATGCCCGCGCCCGCGATCTGCGAGAGTTCGTGGTTTCCGAGCAGGACGTGGACGTGCTCGGGGTGGCGAGCCTTCAGGTCGGCGGTGCGGGTCAGGACCCGGTAACTGAAATCCATGCCGTTGATGAGGCGGTCGCCGTGGATGAGTTCGTGGAGGGTGAGATGGGCCGGATCGGTGGCTTGGCCGTCGAGCCCGGCAACCGTGACAAGTCGGTCGAAATGGACGGGGTTGTCGTGGAGATCGCCGGTGGCGACGAGCCGGCCGGGCGCTTCGATGCGGTCGATCGAGCCTGTCCGGCACGCGGATCGCCGGTTGGCCTCCGCCCCGCGGGCAAGCGCGTCGATGACGGCGCTGGAACTCTGCAGGTCCTGGATCTTCAAGGTGAAAGTGTATGAAACAGCGTGCCGGTTGTGGCGTTGATCGGGCAGTTTGCGAGCGCGGGTGGGTTGGCCGGATCGGGATTCAGTGTCCGTTGATTGCCTTTTCGGACCTGGAGCGCGATACTCCCCCCGCGTCGAATCCTCCCTTCGAAGGGTCATTGGAGGCATCCGAGGGGTTTGAGGGTGCGTACCCTCGGCGGCGGGATCGTGCGGCCCGGAACCGGGTCGTCCGCCGCTGCGGGGCGGGTTGGGGGTCGTGCGCCTCGTTCTTGCGCACGGCCGAGAGTGCGTGAGAGTGGCTCGGTCGTTCCCTGGACGCCACCGGGCGGGTTTCGGGGTGGCTGGTGCTTCCGGCGGGCGCGACGCGTCGCCCCCGGATCGGATGATGTGGATCGCCACGATGGGTTCGGAGCAGACAGAGTTCAAGCCTGGGCAGATCGTTGAGGGTTTCCGCGTCATGGCGGAACTGGGCCGGGGCGCGCGCTCGATCGTGTATCTGGTGCAGAACCCCGAGACCAAGGAAGTCTGGGCACTCAAGCACGTTGAGAAGATCGGCCCCAAGGACGACCGCTTCATCGAGCAGGCGGAGATGGAGGCGAAGATCGCGGGCGGCCTCGACCATCCGGCGATCCGCAAGATCCACCGTGTGATCAAGAAGAAGGCCCGGTTCCTCTCGGTCAAGGAACTGTTCCTGGTCATGGAACTGGTGGACGGGGTGTCCATCGACATCCAGCCTCCCCGGACGTTCGAGCAGGCGGTTCACATCTTCCACCAGACGGCGTCGGCGATGGCGCACATGCATATGCGCGGGTACGCCCACGCGGACATGAAGCCCAACAACGTGGTGGTGGACGACAAGGGGACGGTCAAGATCATCGACCTGGGGCAGGCGTGCAAGATCGGGACGGTCAAGCCGCGGATCCAGGGGACTCCGGACTACATCGCGCCCGAGCAGGTTCACCTCAAGCCGATCACGGCCAAGACGGACATTTACAACCTCGGGGCGATGATGTACTGGGTGCTGACGCGGCGGTATATCCCCACCGCGCTGCCCAAGGGCGACTCTCTGGTGAGTTCACTGGACCCGCACCTGATGGCCAAGCCGATGCCGGCGATCGAGATCAACCGCAAGGTGCCGCCCAAACTCAACGAACTGATCATGCAGTGCGTGGAGATCGTGCCCGAGGACCGTCCCGCGGACATGATGACGGTGGCCGACCGACTGAACCTGATCCACGGGATCCTGCTGGCTCGCCAGGGGCTCAGCGACTCGAAATTCAACGTTGATCCGCCCACGGACGCGTGACGGGGACCCCCGGGGACGCGTCTTCAGGCCGGGGGGTTCCAGCGCGGCCGCGGGGCCCGCCAGGCAAGCAATCCGGCCACGAGGCTGATCGAGCAGTAGGCGTTGAAAAAATACAGGCCAGGCTCGGCCCGGGCCGTGGACCCCTCGAGGCTGCGCAGCGCAAAGAGCGAGAGGAAGACCGCGGCGACGAAGAGATCGACAAAGGAGAACTGGCCGATCATGGAGGCCAGTCTGGACAAGCGACGCTCGATCGACTCGGATCGGACGGACCAGCGGTCGGCGGTGCCGGCGAAGCCGGGCGAGCGGTCGATGAACCCGGCGCGGTTGGCCAGGACGATGGCGAGCAGGACAAGTTTCACGGTCGGGAGCGAGATGCTCGCGGCCACGATGGTGAGGGCGACCCAGGGCTCTCCCGCGTCAAAGAGGTCCATGGCGGATCCCCATATGCTCTTGGTCCTGGCCTCGGCGACCACCGATCCGATGACGGGAAGATCTCGCTGGTTGATGAAACTGATCATGGGGGTAAAGACGCCGGGGACAAGCGCCACGGCGGCGATAACCAGCAGTGAGGCGACAAAGACGTCGGCTCGGGGCGATCCGCGGGCCAGGACCAGGGCGACCAGGGCAATCCCACCGGAGACGGCGAGCATGACACGCAGGTGCCTCCACTGAGCCTCGTGGCTGCGGTGGGCGGCCTCGCGGAGCGACTCGATGGCGGCCTTCTGGTCGGTCGCGCCCGAGTAGAGCCCGAAGGTGACGGCCTCGGCGATGTCCCTTTTTTTGAGGTCAACCGCGCTGTGCATGTTGGCGGCGGCGGCGAGTGCCTCGAAGTCGTGCACGGAGGCGCGGGCGGATCGGACGACGGCGCAGGCGTGGACGGAGAGCATAATCGCCGCGGCGAGGATAAACAGGAACTGGAAGACGGTCAGTGGTCGCATGGCCGGCTCGGCCGCCGAGGAGGAACTGGGTTCACGACCAGGCGGGTTTCGGCGCGTGGACCGGCGGCGTGAGCGCCGGTTCAGTCCCGCGGCTGCTCGCGTTCGGCCCGCCGCCTCTTGAGTTCGGCGTCGATGAAATCGCCGATATCCCCGCGGAGGACGGTCTCGTAGTCGGAGCGTTCATGGCCGGTTCGGTGGTCCTTGACGCGGTTATCGTAGAACACGTACGAGCGGATCTGCGTTCCCCATCCGCGTTCGGCGCTCCCCCCGGTGGCGGCGGCGATTTCCTTCTCTCGTCGCTCGTCTTCGAGCAACTGGAGTTTGGCCTGGAGCACCGCGAAAGCCTGCCGGCGGTTCTGGGGCTGGTCTCGGTACGTGGAGGCCACGACCTGGATGCCGGTGGGCTTGTGGACAAGCCGGATCGCGGTGGCGACCTTGTTGACGTTCTGTCCGCCGGGTCCGGACGCCCTGACGAAGGCGATGACCTCGACCTCATTCTCGGGGATCTTGACCTCGGATTCCTCGATCTCGGGGGTGACCTCGACGGTGCAGAAGGATGTCTGGCGTTTCCCCTGGGCGTTGAAGGGGGACACGCGGGCTAGGCGGTGAGACCCTTGCTCGCACTTGAGGTATCCGAAGGCAAACGGCCCCTTGACATGGAGGGTCACCGAGTCGATGCCGACTTCGGAGCCGTGGGACTTGTCAACCTCCTCGAGTTTCCAGTTCATTTTTTCGCAGTAATAGAGGTACATGCGAAAGAGCATCTCGCACCAGTCGTTGGCCTCGGTGCCGCCGACGCCCGACGAGATGGTGAGAAAGCAGTTCTTGGAATCGTGCCTGCCGGCGAGGAGGGAATGCATCTCGACCCGGGCCATGCGGGCGGTGAGGTCGAAGAGTTGGTGGTCGGCCTCGGCGAGCAGGTCCTTGTCTCCCGCCTCTCGTGACATCTCGTAGGCGAGCCTGGCGTCCTCGAAGCGGCGTATCACCTCGGAGAGGGCATCGACCTGCGACTTGAGGGTCCTGATCGATCCGACCACCTTGTTGGCGCGTTCCTGGTTGTTCCAGAATCCCTCGGAGGATTGCTCGGCCTCGAGGTCGGCGAGTTGGCGGAGTTTTTCGTCGTAGTTAAAGCGAGTCGCGGATGGTCACGATCCGCGCCTCGAGGTCGTCGATGATGGGCTGGTGTGCGTCGTAGTGCATGGGAACTCCGATCGGGGCCAACTGTAGGCCCCGGCGCAGGGGCGGCGACCGGCGGGGAACGACCGGGCACGGCCGCCGGGCGCGTGCAATGATGTCATCGAAAGGACGTGTGGCCGTATGGACGCGGACGTGTGGTCGACGATGGCGCAGGCGTCGGGCGCGATGCCCAGGGAGGCGCGGGCGTGGACTCTCATGGGCATCCTGGCGCTGGCGCTGGGTATTTTGGTGATGCTCATGGGTATTTCCCTGGCGGTGATGCTCCGTCGGCGTCGGCGCCGGTTGCTCGCGCTCAGGTCGGACACGGCAAGGCGCCGCGTGGTGGACCCCTGGATGGAGGCGGGACGGCGTGCCTCGCCGCCGACGGCCGAGGAACTGGAGGAGGACCGCGCCGACGACGCTCCCCCGTCGCGGTGAGCGGATCGACACGATGCCCGCGCTGACATTCGATATCCGTTCGAGGTGTTCGACGACCCATGCCCGGGTGGGGCGGGTATCGACGCCGCACGGGTGGTTCGATACGCCGGCGTTCATGCCGGTGGGCACGCGGGGATCGGTCAAGGGGCTGTTCCCCGGGGATGTCCGCCGGACCGGCTCGCAGATCGTCCTGAACAACACGTACCACCTCATGCTCCGGCCGGGGGCGGAACTGGTCAAGTCGCTGGGAGGGGTTCATCGCTTCATGAACTGGGACGGCCCGATCCTGACGGACTCGGGCGGATACCAGGCGTTTTCGATGAGCGACACGAACGCGGTGGACGACGACGGGGTGACGTTCAAGTCGATCGTGGACGGCTCGCCGGTGCGTCTGACTCCCGAGCGGGCCACGAAAGTACAGAACGACCTGGGGGCGGACATCATCATGGCTTTTGATGACTGTCCGCCGGCGGCGGACCCGGGCGCGGTGGATGGTGGAGACTCGGATGGGGCCGACCCTCGCCTGTCTCGGGCGGTGGACCGCGACTCGGGACGATCGGGGTACGACCATGCCCGGCGCCTTGATGTTGCCAACGAGCGGACGGTGCGTTGGCTCGAGCGGTGTGCCCGCACGCACGAGAGAAAGGCCGATCAGGCTCTGTTTGGAATCATCCAGGGAGGGACGGACCTGTCGCGCCGGGCATGGTCTCGCGAACGGGTGTGTTCGGTTGAACTTCCGGGGTACGCGATCGGCGGCGTGGCCGTTGGGGAGGCCTTTGAGCAGATCGCCGGCGTGGTGGAATTCACCGCGCCGGGGATGCCGGATGGGAAGCCCCGCTACCTGATGGGTGTGGGGTACGAACGTGACCTGCTCGCGGCGGTACGGGCGGGGGTGGACATGTTCGACTGCGTTCTTCCGACCCGCAACGGGCGCAACGCCAACGCATTTACGCCGACCGGGCCGGTGCGCCTGCGGAACGCGTGCCACGCCTCGGACCCCAATCCCATCCAGGAGGGGTGCGACTGTCCTGCGTGCGGAGGGGGAGGGGCGGGGGGTGCCAGCGTGTTCAGCCGGGCGTACTTACGGCACCTCTTTGTCAGCGGGGAGATGCTGGGGCCGATCCTGGTCAGTTTGCACAACGTTCGGCATTTCCAGCGGTTCATGGGGGATGTCCGTTCGGTGATCGGTTCGGGTGACTGGGCTGGCCTTGCCAGACGGTGGCCGGTGGCCTCCGAGGGGCTTCGTCCGGTCGTTGCGTGAACAATTCCCCAACACCAGCGACGCCCGGGGTCGGGGTGAATAAAGTTGTCGCGTTCACCGGACGTCCCCGGGGGCGTGTCCCTCGGAAATCGGACGGTCCCGCCGTGCCGCGTCCAGGCACGGAGTTCATCAGCGGCAGATCCAGCAGTCAGAGGCTTGAATCCATGAATCACCCCGATTGGTTCGCGTTCGCGGCGGTCTCGATGTCGGCGACGATGCAGGCGGAGTCTGGCGGCGGGTCCGGCTCGACGCCTGTGAATGTCGTGGGTCTTCCGTCGGGCTCCCAGCCTTCGCCGTCCGCATCCGGTGAGGGCGCGACATCGACCCAGCAGGCGTCGCTGCCGCCGGCCCCTCCGCGCTCGGCGGACCTGACGTTCGTGTGGATGATGGGCGGCGTGATGCTGTTCATCATCGCGATCCAGGTCTTCGCGGGTCGGGGGGAGCGCAAGCGTCGCCAGAAGATGATGTCGACGATCGGCAAGGGCGACCGTGTGGTGATGTCGGGTGGCGTGATCGGCACGATCGCGGAGTTGGGCGAGACCGAGGTGGTGGTCCGGGTGGAAGAAGGTCGCATCCGGTTCGCCAAGTCGTCGATCCAGCAGGTGATCGAGTCCGTCCAGCGGCAGGGGGCGGCGGCCTGACTCTTTTGTCACATCGGCCGATTGTTCCGCGCCGGTCCCGCGCCGGGGAAGGTTCCACACAGCCATGACACCACTTGTCCGCAACCTGATCCTGACGGTCCTGTCGATCGTTCTGTTCACGTGGGTGATGATCCCGCCGAAGACCAAACTGCGCCTGGGGAAAGACCTGCGTGGTGGGGTGAGTTTGATCTACACGGTGCAGATCAACCCCGGGGAGGACGCCAAAGAGGTCCTGGGCAAGACGATCGAGGTGATCCGTGAGCGGGTGGACCCCAACGGCCTGCTGGAGATCTCGATCGTGGCGGTGGGCCGTGACCGCCTCGAGATCACGATGCCGCTGCCCGGACCGGAGGTCAAGGCTCTGCGAGCGGCGGTGGACCACGAGTTGGCGGACCTGGCCGAGCACGCGATCAGCGAGGGGACGTTCTATTCGATGATGAGGATGGGTCCCCAGGAGCGTGCGGTCCGGATGCGCGAACTGGCGGGAAGCGACACCCGCCGCCTGGAGTTGCTGCAATCCGCGGCGGCGGCCTCGGCGGATGTATCGGGCAAGCGGGAGATGTACGAAGCGGCGGTGGCGGCGGGAGCGCCCGAGGATGAGCAACTGTCGCTTCTGACGGCGCTGACGGACGCGTCGCTGGCGTTCGACGCGGCGAAGGCGGCGGTGCTGCGGACCTCGGTCCCCCCCGACGCGGTTCGCCGGGCGCTTGTGCTGAGTTCGCACCGTCCGCGTCTGCTGGACGCCAAGACGCGGGAATCGATCGAGTTTCCAAGCCCGCGAGAAGAGGCCCTGGGGAGGCTCCGGGAGACGCACCCCGAGGCCCGTGAGCGGATCGACCGTGTGGTCGCGGCCCACGACGCCTACATGGCGAAGCGGACGACGCTGGATGATCCCCAGGAGTTGATACGCCTGCTCAAGGGGGCGGGGGTGCTGAGTTTCCGCATCACGGTGGACCCGGGCTGGAACCCCGGGGAGGAAGTCCGGCTGCGCGAGGAACTACGTGAGAAAGGCCCTCAGAACGTGCGGTCTTCGGACATGCACTGGTACAAACTCAACGCGATTGACAAGTGGCACGACAACGACCTTGCCCGTGCCGAGCGGATGCGAGCGGACCCGAGGCGTTTTTTCTCGGAGATGGGGTACGTCGTCGACGAATACGACGGCGAGTTCTACATGCTCTGCTGGGACACGCGCACGACGCGTCTGACGCAGAGCGAGGGGGTCTGGGCGGTCGAGCGTGCCTCCGAGGCTCCGGACCAGTTCGGCAAGCCGGCGATCACGTTCGCGATGAACCCCCGCGGGGCGAGCCTTCTGGGCGACCTGACCAAGGACCACGTGCAGAGCAAGATGGCGGTGCTTCTGGACGACCAGGTGTACACGGCGCCGACGCTCCAGAGCGCGATCTCCCGCAACGGCCAGATCACGGGGAATTTCTCCCCCGAGGAGCGCTCGTACATCATCCGCGTGCTGTCGGCGGGATCGTTGCAGAGCAAACTCTCCCCCGAGCCGATCTCGACGAGCATCCTGGGTCCGCAACTGGGGGCGGACAATCTGCGATCGGGGATGTGGGCGGGCGTGGTGGCGTTCACGCTGGTGGCGGGGTTCATGGTGGCGTACTACTTCACCAGCGGCGTGATCGCGGTGTTCACGCTGGCGGTGACGGCGATCCTGCTGCTGGGGACGATGGCGATCGCGAAGGCGGCGTTCACGATGCCCGGCATCGCGGGCGTGATCCTGACGTTCGGGCAGGCGATCGACGCGAACGTGCTGATCTACGAGCGCATGCGTGAGGAGTTCCGCCGCGGCAACGACCTTAAGACGGCGGTGCGGCTGGGGTACAGCAAGGCCCTCTCGTCGATCATCGACGGGAACGTCACGAACTTCATCGTGTGCCTTGTGCTCGGGTCGTTCGGGACGGCGGAGGTCCGCGGCTTTGCGATCACGATGGGCGTGGGCGTGGTGGCCACGGTGTTCGCCGCGCTGGTGGGGAGCCGGGCGGTGTTTGACCTGGGCATCCACCTGGGATGGCGCAAGACGAGCATGCTGCCGATGGCGATCCCCGCGATCCAGCGGGGGCTGACGTGGACGGTGGACTGGATCCGCCTGCGCTGGGTGTTCGTGACGATCTCGACGGTGCTGGTGGCGGTCGGGATGGTGATGGTCTTTGCGCGTGGCGGCAAGATGCTCGACACGGCGTTCCTGGGGGGGACGCAGGTGACGATCCAGTTCAAGCCCGATCCTCAGACGGGCCGCCCGATGACGCTGACGCGGCCGCGGGCGCAGGAACTGGCCCAGTCGATCGGGACAAGTTCTCCGCCGGGGTCCCTGCTCCGGCCGTTGCAGGCGGCGGAGGTGTCCCCGGTGAACCCTCGTGAGGATGGGATCACGTCCGACACGTTCATGATCAAGACGACGGTGCCCGACACGGGCGGGGCGGTGCTCAACGCGTTGACGGCGGCATTCGGCGAGTACGTGGAATCAAAGCCCCCCCTGGCATTCGACGGGTCGGAGGCGTCGGATTGGCGCGCGGCCCCGGTGTACCGGATCCTGGCCGGGCGACTGGGAGACAACATCGACCAGCCGTCGATCGGGGACAACGTCTCGAACCGGGTGGGCGGCCTTGCGGTGGTGCTTCGGAACATCCGCAACGCGCAGACGGGAGAGCGTCCGACGCTCGGGTCGCTGCGTGAACGCCTTGAAGCCATGAGGAGCCAGCCGGAGTTCTCCGACACGCTCGGGCGGCACCGGGACATCCGGGTGATCGAGGGGTCCGAGGACAAGGTCGTCACCGCGGTGGTGATCGTCCAGGACCCGGCGCTGAGTTTCCTGACCAGCGAGACGCGATTTGACAACGAGGTGGCGGATCGCGAATGGACCATGGCGGTCGAGTCGCTGGCCCGTTCGATCTCGCCCGCGAGCGTGCAGTCCTTCAGCCCGGCGATCGCGGAGAAATTCAAGGCCCAGGCGATCGTGGCGACCACGCTGAGTTTCGCGGCGATCACGCTGTACATATGGTTCCGTTTCAAGTCTCTGCGGTACAGCGGGGCGGCGCTGATCGCGCTGGTACACGACGTGCTGGCGGTGCTGGGGATGCTGGCGCTGTGCGCGTGGCTTTACGAATCGCCCTCGATCTCTCCGCTCATGGTGAGCCTGGGGATCCTGCCGTTCAAGATCGACCTGAACATGGTGGCCGCGCTGCTGACGGTGGCGGGTTACTCGCTCAACGACAAGATCATCATCATGGACCGGATCCGGGAGAACAAGGGCAAGGTGCCGTTTGCCAGCGCGGCGATGATCAACAACGCGATCAACCAGACGGTGAGCCGGACGCTCATCACCTCGGGCACGACCGTCATCGCCTCCATGACGCTGTACGTCCTGGGGGGGGAGGGTGTGCGGGCGTTCGCGTTCGCGCTGACGGCCGGGGTGATCGTCGGCACGTACTCGTCGATCGCGGTGGCGGCCCCGATCATCTGGTCCCGCCGCGAGGAAGAGGAACTCCGCCAGGTCACGGCCGCGACCGTGCCGGCGGTCTGAACGTCCCTGGGCCGTCGCATGGATCAAAGCCCGGCCATCAAGATCGCCGTCGCGCTGGCCACGCTGGTGACGCTGTGGATCGCGGTCTACTGGCTGTGGGAGCCTTCCCGATCGGCAAGCCCGTCGATCTCGTTTGCACGCGAACCCGGACAGGCCGCGCCACACGGCACCGCCGCGAACCCCTCCCCGACCGGAGATGACCGGCGGGACATCTCGTCGGCGGCGGCTCGGGGGTCTTCCGGCGACCATCCGGATGTTCGTTCTCCGAATCCCGACTCGCTCGATGCCCCCGCCGGAGAAGGCTCGGTCATGACTCCCGGCGTGTCCGCTGATCGGACCGCCGGCACGGGGCCGTCTCATGCCCCGGTCAAGCAGCCCGCCGGCGAAAGCGGGCCGCTTGTGGTCAAGCCCCCGAAGTTCGAGGAGTACCGGGTGCAGGCCGGGGAGACGTTCGAGACGATCGCGGCGAAGCGCTACGGCCACCGCTCGATGGCATCGGCGATCGCGCGGGCCAACCCGTTTGTCGATCCCCGTCGTCTGCGTGCCGGGCGTGTGATCCTGCTTCCCGTGGACCCGACGAACATCCAGGGCCGCGTCGAGCCTTCTCGCCGGACGGCGGCGGAGGGTTGGAAGACGCACACGGTGCGTTCCGGAGAAACGCTCTCGGGAATCTCGCGGACGCACTACGGCACCACCGCGTTGAGCCGACATATCTTCGAAGCGAATTCCGACCGGCTCAAGAACGAGAACCAACTGAAAATCGGCATGGAATTGCTGATCCCGCCCAGGCCGGCGCCGGAGAAGCAAGGCGAGCCACCCGCGTCCGAGGGTTCGGCGCGATGATCTCCCGACCGCGGACGGACGTGGTGGTGATCGGCGGGGGGATCTGCGGGCTGTGGCTTCGGGCCTTGTTGACCAGGTCCGGCTACGGGGTGACGCTGATCGATCGGGGACCGCTGGGTGACGGCCAGACGATGCACTCTCAGGGGATCCTGCACCGCGGGGTGAAATACGCGTTCAGCGAATCGGCCCGTGACACTTCCGAACTGCTCAAGGCGGCGGGGGATCGCTGGGACCAGGCGATGCGAGGGGAGGGGATCGTGGACCTGCGCGGGGTCGCTTCACTAAGCCCGACCACGTACCTCTGGACGGTCGGGACGCTGGACTCGCTCACGGCCTGGACGGCGTCGAAGGCGATGCGATCGGCGGTTCACGAGGTCGGCCGGAGCGGTTTTCCGCCGGTGTTTGCCGGGGCACCCGGATCGGTGCGGGTCTGGTCGGTGGATGAGCCGGTGGTTGATCCCGGCTCGCTGCTGAATCGTGTGCTGTCCCAGGGAGAGGGCGCGATCCTGCGCGGGCGGGTCGTCCGGCTGACGGAGAATCCGGATGGATCGGGGGTCGAAGTGGGCGTTGCGTCGGGAGACGATCCGACCCGGCGGTTCGAGGTCGCGGCCTCGTGCGTGGTCTGCACGGCGGGGGAAGGGAACCGGGAACTGCTCGGCCTGTGGGCCGGCGGGGACGAGGGTGCTTGCCAGGTCCGTCCGCTTCGCATGGCGATGATCGATGGAGCGCCGTTTGACCTGTACGGGCACTGCCCGCGCCCGGGAAGCGACAAGCCGCGCCTGACGGTCACGACCGGCGATCGGGACGGTTCGCGGGTGTGGTACGTGGGTGGTGATGTCGCCGAGCGGGGCGTGGGGCAAGCGCCGGCGGCCTTCCACGACTCGATCCGGTCGGAGATCGCGCGTTGCCTTCCCTGGCTGCGGTTCCCCGGGGCGCGGATCGCGTCGGTGATGATCAACCGCGCCGAGGGCCGGACTCCCGGCGGCCGGCGACCGGACGGCCCGGTCGTGCGT
This sequence comes from Phycisphaeraceae bacterium, assembly GCA_019636515.1. GTDB lineage: Bacteria > Planctomycetota > Phycisphaerae > Phycisphaerales > UBA1924 > JAEUJB01. The sequence continues at coordinate 855,159 of JAHBXI010000001.1, forward strand.
GCGTTCGGTCGTGTGATGGCCGTGTGGCCCACGAAACTCGCGTTCACTCCGATCGCGGCGGACATGGCCTTCAAGGAGATTCACGATCGCGTGCCGGACGCGGCGCGATCGGTTTCGAGAGATCCTGAGATCGAGGTTGAAATCGGCCGGACGCCGTGGTCGGCGAGCGGCGTTGAGTGGGTCCGGTTCTGATCGCGGCGATGACGGATGATCCTCATGGAACACCGACCACTGGGAAAGACCGGCATCCTGATGAGCGTGGTCGGTCTTGGCACGGTGAAACTCGGTCGTAGCGAAGGGGTGAAGTACCCCGCGACCTACGCGATCCCCGACGACCGATCGGCCGCGGCACTTCTGGACAAGGCCGAATCACTGGGCATCAACGTGATCGACACCGCCCCGGCCTACGGCACCTCGGAGGAGCGGCTGGGAAAACTGATCGGCGGGCGGCGGGACCGATGGGTCGTGGTGACCAAGGCGGGCGAGGAGTTTTCCGGCGGATCGTCGCGATTTGATTTCTCTCCGTCGGCGATCCGGGCGAGCGTGGAGCGCAGCCTTCGCCGGCTGGGAACGGATCGGTTGGACCTGCTGCTGGTCCATTCGGATGGGTTGATCGAGCGTGGGATGCCCGATGAGTTGTGGGCGGAACTCTCGGCGCTGCGGTCGGAAGGGAAGACCCGGGCCTACGGGGTCTCGACCAAAGGCGCGGCGGGCTCGCGGGCATGCCTCCCCCACTGCGAGGCGCTGATGGTGACGATCGGGGGTCCGGATGAGACGGGAGTTGTCGCGTCGGCTCGCACGGCCGGGGTTGGGATCCTGGTAAAGAAGGCACTGGATTCTGGGCGGGCCAGCGAACCCGGACCGGCCCTGCGACGGGCTGTTCAGACACCGGGGGTCACGTCGGTGATCGTGGGGACGATCAACCCGGATCACCTCGAGGACAACGCCCGCTGGGCGTTGGGAACGGGGCCGGGCGAGGTAGGAACAGGGAGCGTGCCGGCGGGTGGATCGGGCGGCTAATCGCGGCGCGAGCGAGGTCCGGCGGGCACGATCTCGCGGGGTCGCTACGCTCCACGGCATCCCGAGGCGGGCCAACAGGGCGTCGGCGGCCACGGGCGTCGAGGGCTACGCGTGACACAGACGATCAAACGCATCCTGGTGACGGGCGGGGCTGGTTTTCTCGGTTCGCACCTGTGCGACCGGCTCGTGGCACTGGGACACGACGTGATCTGCCTGGACAACTTCTTTACGAGTCAGAAGTCAAACGTGGTCCACCTGCTGCAAAGGCCGAACTTTGAACTGATCCGGCACGACATCACGCACGACATCTGGCTGGAGGTGGACGAGATCTACAACCTGGCGTGCCCGGCCGCGCCCGGGCACTACCAGTACAACCCCATCAAGACGATGAAAACGAGCGTGATGGGGGCGATCCACGTGCTGGGCATGGCCAAACGGTGCCGTGCGAAGGTGCTCCAGGCCTCGACCAGCGAGGTCTACGGCGATCCGGAAGTACACCCGCAGACCGAGTCGTACCGGGGGAACGTGAACTGCATAGGAACCCGGGCCTGCTACGACGAGGGCAAGCGGGCGGCCGAGACGCTCTTTTTCGACTACCACCGCCACAACCGGGTGAACATTCGCGTGATCCGGATATTCAATACGTACGGCCCGCGGATGCATCCCTACGACGGGCGGGTGGTCTCAAACTTCATCCGCCAGGCGATCCGCCACGAGCCGATCACGCTGTTTGGGGACGGACGACACACCCGGTCGTTCTGCTTCGTGGACGACCTGATTGACGGGATGATCCGGATGATGAACGCCCCGGACGACTTTGTCGGCCCGGTTAACCTCGGGAATCCCGACGAGTTCACGATCCGTCAACTGGCGGAGAAGGTGGTCGAACTGGCGGGATCATCCTCCGTGATCGAGACGCGCCCGCTCCCGTCGGACGACCCGACGCAGCGGCAGCCGGATATCTCGCTGGCGAGAGAGAAACTGGGGTGGGAACCCCGGACGCCGCTGGCCGAAGGGTTGCGCAAGACCATCGAGTACTTCCGGTCGATCGACCTTGGGCACTTCCGGGCTCCCACACCGAACTTCTGATCCCGCGTGTGAAGGGGTGTGGTAGGCAGGCCGCGGACGGAACTGGCCCGAGTCGGACTTCGTATACAGTGTGCCCTCGCCCGGCGCCCGATCACGCGAGAGATGCGTGCCGGTGGCGTGGGCGGCGGGTTCCGTGGTCGGAGTCGAGGGGCGGCGGACCCGTGTCTGGCCGATGGTCTGGCCGATGGTCTGGCCGTTGGTCTGGCCGTGGATGGGGGGATCCAGGCCCGGAAACGCGCGGGATGTCGTTTCTTTCGTTCGCCCGGCCGTGCGGGCGCGATTTCGGTCTCGCCAAAGGTCCTTCGGGAGGTTATTCTTTGACCAGCGCATCCGCACCAGTGACGCCCCCGGTTTCGTCCGTTGAGTCTTCGACGCCCGCCGCCCAGGCCGGCGCCGGTGGCACGGGCACCAAACCCTCGGGCGGGGAGGCCCGAAAGACCATGAGCGTTGAATCCGAAGTCCATTCCGACGCCGCACACGTGGGGCACGTGGCTCTCCCGTCGAAACGCCGGGGTGATCCGTTCGAGACCCGCTGGGGCAAGTTCCTCCAGGCGGCGATCAAACTCGACGCGTCGGACTTGATCATGAAATCCGAGACGCAGCCGAAACTGCGACTGCGCGGCTCGCTCAAGCCGCTGGACTGCGAGCCGGTCTCGGGGGAGGAGTTCCTTCAGATCGCGCGGGCCATCCTGTCGGATGAGCAACTGGAGGACCTTCACCGGTTCGGCTCGGTGGACTTCGCGTACGATTACGACGACAACACGCGATTTCGCGTCAACCTGTTCATGGCGAAGGGAAAACTCTCGGTGGCGGCCCGCCTGATCTCGTCAAAGATCCGGCGTTTCGACGAGTTGTATCTCCCCCCGATCATGTCCGAGATCGCCATGCAGCCGCAGGGGATCGTGCTGCTGTGCGGGGTGACGGGATCGGGCAAGTCAACGACGATCGCGGCGATGCTCGACTACGTGAACGAGCGCCGGCCGGTCCACATCGTGACGATCGAGGACCCGATCGAGTACCTGTTCAAGGACAAGAAGGCGACGATCAACCAGCGGGAGATCGGGATCGATTGCCTGGACTTCAAGATCGCGCTGCGGGCACTGGTGCGTGAGAATCCCGACATCGTGCTTGTCGGGGAGATGCGTGACAAGGAGACCTTCGAGGCGGCCCTGCACGCGGCCGAGACGGGCCACCTGGTGTACGGAACGATCCACGCCTCGAGCACGACGCAGACGTTCAGCCGCATCTACGGCCTGTTCGAGCAGGACGAGGTGGACCAGGTGCGGCGGATCCTGGCGTACCAGATGCGAGGATTCGTGTACCAGAAACTCCTGCCGACGCTGCACGCGAACATCGCCCGCATCCCCGCGCTGGAGATCCTGATCAACAACGGGATCGTGCGCAAGCACATCCTCGAAGGGCGGGAGGGCGAACTGCGGGAGTACCTCAAGAGCATCGAGGCCCGGCAGACGGGAATGGTGGATTTCAACGAGAGCCTGGTGAACCTGGTCGAGACCGAGTTCATCCACATGCGGACGGCGATCGACGCCTCTCCCAACGTGGACGAACTCATGATGCGTCTGAAGAAACTCGGGTAAGCCGACCGCGGGCGCCCTCGGCGCGGCGGGTCGGGCACTGGACTCGGCCGCCGGATTCGGCCACTGGGCTCGGCCACTGGGCTCGGCGGCCGCATACGGTGGTTGTTCGCCGATGGGATCGCCCCGCTTCCCGACCACCTCCGGGGGTCGTTCCTGGATCAGGCAAGCGACCCGCCGGTTGTGCTAACATCCAAACCCCCGCTGGGCCGGCCTTCCGGCGTTGCGCTGGGGTCGTGGGGGCGGTTCCTACCTGTTCCGCGCGGCACGGCGAAGAACCGGCGTCCGGTCGCGACTTGGAGATGCGCGTGCTCGACATACCGAACAACGTCCTTTTCCCGGCGTTTTCAATGCCGGGGGCGAGTCCATCGGCGGCGATGACCCTTGCCGACGGGCTGCACCTGGTTTCGTATTGGAAGCCGGTCGTCCTGCTGATCCCGCTGACGTTCTGGGCGTGGCTGGTCTCGACCTCGTTCGACAAGTTCGCGGCGCGGTTCTATCTGAAGCGAGAGCGGTGGAATGTGATCCACCTTTGCTTCGGGCTGGCGGCCCTGGCGGCGGGCTTGTTTCTTCCGATCAAGGGGGAGGGCGCGTTCTGGGCGGGCCTTGGCGCGATGATCGTGATCCTTTCGATCGACGTGGTGTGGTTCATCAAGTCGTCCAACGCGGATGAGAAAGTACCCGAGACCCTGCGGCTGAAACTGTCGAAGGAGATTTTCGGGCGTGTGACGGATGGATCGAAGAAGAAGTCCAAGGAAGCCGTCTCATCCGGGAAGGCCGAACTGGTCATCAAGGGCCCCGACAAGAACACGGTCCCTGTGCCGGCGGCCGAAACGCCGGAACTGGCGACGCGAGTGGCGGCTGAAGGTCTTGTGCTGCGGTCGATCGTGGCCCGGGCAAGCCAGGCGGACCTGGCGCCGACGGGCAAGGACAACTCGTACGGTGAGTCGTTGTCGGTGGACGGCCTGCGCCAGGCGGGGCAGGTGATGCCGGCGGCGGACGCGGTGCGGATCATCGACTTCTGGAAGTCCGCCGGCGGCCTTGACGTCTCGGAGCGCCGGAAGAAACTGACGGCGGACGTGATGGTGGAGAAGTCGGAACTGAAGAAGAAGGTCCGCGTGATCGCTTCGGGTGTGCAGGGTGGCATGCGTCTGTCGCTGCTGTACGACCCGGAGAAGGCGGTGCGCCGCAAGCCCGACGACCTTGGCCTTGACCCTCGGCAGATGGAGGAACTCAAGGCGATTCTTGAGGAGAAGAAGGGGACGGTGCTGGTGGCGACGCCCCCGGATGGAGGCCGCACGACGCTGCTGTACACGATCCTGAAAATGCACGACGCGTACACCAACAACGTGCAGACGGTGGAGATCGACCAGCAGGACGACCTTGAGGGCGTGAGGCAGAACCGCTGGGACCCCTTCGCGGAAGGGCCGGAGTTCTCGACGCTGGTGCGATCGATCCTTCGCCGCGACCCCGACATCGTCGGCGTGGCGGAAATTCCCGACCAGAACACGGCCAAGGAGATCAGCCGGGCGGACCTTGAGCGCTCGCGTATCTACGCGGGGCTTCGGGCCGACTCGGCGCTTGGGGCGCTGCAGGCGTGGTCGAAAATCACGGGCGACCTGGACACGGCCATGGCGGGACTCCGCGGCGTCGTGGCGGGTCGCCTGATGCGGAGGCTGTGTACGCAATGCCGCCAGGCGTACGTGCCGGCCCCCGAGATGCTCAAGAAATTCGGGCTCCCGGCCGACCGCGTCAAGCAACTGCACAAGAAGGGCGGCGTGGTGCTGGTCAAGGACAAGGAGCAGGTGTGCGGGATGTGCGCCGGGGTGGGGTATGTGGGGCAGGTGGGGTACTTCGAGGTCTACCGGATCGACGACGGGTTGCGCGACCTGCTCAAGAAGGGAGACTGGAACGCGTTCCGTGCAGAACTTCGCAAGAAGCAACTGCCGACACTGCAGGGGGCGGCGCTTCGCCACGCGATCGAAGGCACCACAAGCGTGGAAGAGGTCGTGCGGTCAATGGCGGAGGGACAGCCCGCGGCGGCGGCGGGAAGCGCGGCAAAGCCGGCGGCGCCGGGCCCTGTAAAGTCCCCGGCCGTCCCGGCGCAGAAGGCGCCGTGAAAGCCCGCGACGGAGCGGGACCGCCGCGAACCGGAACGCGGACTGGTCCTGGGAGAAGATCGCGTCCGGTGTATAGGTGTTGAGTTCAACGTCGTGCCCCGTGACGGGGCCCGACCGGGATCGGAGCATACGTCATGGCACTGAGCGGACTGGCCATCGCCGTCGTCGCCCTGCTGGGTTGGATCTGGCTCACGCGGGGCTTTTTCTCGGCATTCTTGAACCTGATCTGCTGCGTGGCGGCGGGCGCGATCGCGTTCGCGGTCTGGGAGCCGATCGCGTACATGCTGCTGGGCAAGATCGGCGGCAACGACGCCCTGGGCGGGACGATCTGGGCGATCTCGCTTGGGCTTCCGTTCGCGGTGGCGATGGCGCTTCTGCGGGCGGTCGTGGACCAGTGCTGCCCGAGCAACATGAAGTTCGACACGGTGACCGACGCGGTCGGTGGCGCCGCGTGCGGGGTGGGGGCGGGGATCATCACGGCCGGGATCCTGGTGATCAGCATGGGGTTTCTGCGGGTTGAACGCACCTTCATGGGCCATAACCCGGTCACGTTCCAGTCCAACGGCAGTCTGAAGACCGACAAGGGGCTGATCCTTCCGGTCGATACGCTGACGTCGCGCCTGTACCGGATGCTGAGCAACGGGTCGCTTTCAACCTCGACGCCGCTGGCGGCGTGGTACCCGGATCTCGAGTACGTCCCGCACTCGATCCGGCTGAGTTTTGGCCGGGGCAAGGCCCGCAACACCATCAACACGAAGGACTTTGAGGTCTGGAAGAGGTTCCGCGTGGGCGGGGAGGGCGTTTCCTTCAGCGACGTGCTTCGTGACGACTGGGAGCCGCAGGTCTCGCAGAGCGTGTCGGATATCGACGGATCCCCGTTCCCGTCGGGATCGGCGCTGGAGGGGTTCGTGCTCAACTTCCAGCCCAGTTCTCGCGAGCGTTCGGGGTCGGTCGTCATCGGCAACGCGCAGGTCCGGCTGCTGATCGAGAAGCCCGGGGCCGAGCCCGAGCACCGCATCGTTCATCCCGTGTCGGTCATCAGCCAGGCAACCTCGGAGCGGGTCGGGTTCGCGAGGTTCCGGTTCAACGTTCCCGACACGTTCATCACGTCGGTGGGCGGTGCGTCGGAGACGCGGATGGGCTTTGAGTTCCCGGTGCCGCCGGGGTTCCAGGCCAAGGCGCTGTACGTGAAGAACACGCGGGTGGTGATCCCGCCGGAGAACAAGCCGATCGTGTACCCCACCGCGGCGGCTCGCGACGCGGAGATCCGATCGGGCAAGATGTTCGCCCTTCCGGTCGACTACGACACCATCACGCCGATCCGGACGACGGTGGCCTCGATCGCCAACCGCACCGACCAGGAACTGGGGATCATGGTTTCGCCGGGCCTGGGATTCACGATCCAGCGTGGAACCGAGCGAGGCCTGACGACCGAGGACGTGAACGTCATCGAGGGACAGGAGGTCTACGAGATCCGGATGTTCGACAAGACGCGGGGGATCGACCGGAACCTGAGGATCGACCAGTTCCAGACCAAGAGCGATACGGTCATCGTGCAGATTTCGGTCGGGGGCGATCGTCCGCTGACATGGCTTCGGAAGGTCCCGGTCGTCGAGACGACGCCGGCCCCGCAACTGGTCGATACCGACGGGCAGGTGTACGAGGCCATCGGTTACATCTACGACGAGCAGAACCGGTACCGGACCATCCGCTTCAACCGCAGCCGCCCGATCCGTCTGATGTCGGACCTGCCCTCGATGTCGGCCCAGCGCGAGGACCAGAAAATGACGCTCATCTACGACGTCAGCCGCGGGGTGCGGCTGGCCAAGTTCCAGATGGGCGGGACGGTTCTGCACGAGTTCAAGCCGCCGATGAACACCGTGGATCGCTGACGTCGCGGGGCTCAGCCGCTTCGGACGGCGCGGGAGCGAGCCGCGGCACGCCGGGGCGGCTTGGCGCCCGTGGTCATCGCATCGACCAACCGACGGGCCGCGGGCAGCGCCGCGCGGGCCGCGTCGTCGCGGTCGTGAACGTGGCGAAGGATGAGCGTTCCTTCCACCAGGATCGTGAACTCGTCGGCGAAGGCGTCGGGATCCTGGGCTCCGGCGAGGGCGGCGAGTTTTCGGAAGTGGTCCCGAGTGGCCCGTTTGTGGTCGGCGGCGGCGCGATGGACCGGGTGGCGGCGGTCGGGAAACTCGGCGCCGGCGTTGATGAACATGCAGCCGTGGAACCCGGGGTCGTTGAACCAGGCATCCATGACGTGGAAGTAGGCGAGCAGCCGGGAGGCGGGATCGTCACCGCCGATGGTCTTGGCGGCGCGTTCCCACGACCGCGATTCCCACCGGTCCCGGCTTTGCACGCAGGCAATGGCGAGTTCATCCTTTGATTCAAAGTGCTTGTAGAACGTGGTCTTGGTCACGCCGGCGTGCGCGATCACCTGGTCGAGACCGACGCCCTGAAACCCACGCTGGTAGAACAACTCGATTCCCGCGGCGATGAGGCGATCACGGCCGGTTCTGGGGCCGGGGGGAAGCCCGAAAAGTTCGGCGACGGACCATGCTGATGCGTCCTGGGCCATTCTCGCGACTCCGCGAAGGGCATCCGGGCGGGTGACCACAAGTACACCGGGGGTGTACCGCGAGTCACCTGTTCCGGAGCGTACCGAAGGCCATCATATCAACGTCTGGTCCACTGTCGGATCGGGCACACGCACGGAGCACCAGTCAAGGAGACACGCATGAGCACGAGCACGACCGATCTGGCCCGCCTCAACGGAATCGACATGACCGCGCTTCGCCGGACGATCGACCGGATCACGGCGGATCCCCGCGAAGGCCAGACGACCTGGAGCATCCGGAGCGTCTGGAAGGGCGGGACCCGGTCGGACCATCACGTCGAGAGCGTGGCGATCGGCGGCCGGAACATCGACCGCCGGTTCACGATCCCGATCGACGAACCCCGTGAACTGTGCGGCACGGACGAGTTCGCCAATCCGCAGGAGTACCTGATGGCCGCGCTGAACGCGTGCATGATGGTCGGCTACTCGGCGGTCGCCGGGCTGATGGGCATCACGCTGACCAGGCTTGAAGTGACGACACGTGGCGACATCGACCTGCGCGGCTTCCTGGGAATCGCGCCGAGCGTCTCGGCGGGGTACGACCGGCTCTCGCAGGAGGTTCGAATCGCCGGGAGCGGAACCGAGGAAGAGTTCCGTCGCCTGCACGACATCGTCCGGGCAACCAGCCCCAACTTCTTCAATCTGACCCGTGCCATCCCGGTCAACTCGCACCTGACCATCGGGTGACGAGCGATAAACGCTTCACCAGCACGTTTCAGGCCCGCACCTCTCGCGGGCCTGTTTCACGCGCGGAGGTGGTCTCACGATGGGCCGGTGGCGCGGGCACCCTGGCGGGGCACGATCGCGTCGGCGAGCCGCCCGTTCAACCCCGCGAGCGCCGCCGCGGCCTGCTCCGGGCCCAACCCGGTCTCGTGCATGACGACGGCGGTCTTGACCTCTCCCCCCGAGCGTTCGAGGAGGTCGAAACTCCGGGACCTGGAGAGGCCCGTGAGCGAGGAGATGATCCGGGCGGCCCGGTCCCTGAGTTTGTCGTTGGTTGCCCGGACATCGACCATGAGGTTTTCGTGGACACGGCCCGAACGGATCATGAGCGTGGTCGAGATGATGTTGAGGGTCATCTTGGTGGCGGTGCCGGCCTTCATGCGGGTTGACCCCGTCAGGACCTCGGGGCCGGTCTTGAGTACGACGAGGTGATCCGCATCGCCGGGACGGGGTATGTTGACGCAGGCGATCAGGGCGGTGAGGGGACGGCGTCCCTCCGCGAGGCGTGTCTTGCAGAGGTGGAGCGCGCCCAGGGCGTACGGGGTGGTTCCCCCCGCCGTAACGGCGATCACGGTGTCGTTTTCTCCAAGCCCGAGCGGCTCGAGTTCATTCCAAACTCCTCCGGGATCATCTTCGAGACCTTCGCTCGACCGGCGGAGTGCGGCATCCCCTCCGGCGATCAGCCCGATAACCCGGCCTTGAGGAACGCAGAACGTGGGAGGGGCCTCGGAAGCGTCCAGCACGCCAAGCCGGCCGCTGGTCCCGGCTCCGACGTAGACAAGCCTCCCGCCGGCGAGGAAGCCCGGTTCGGCGGCGGAGATGAGATCGGCGATGGGCCGGCGGGCCCGTTTCATGGCCCGGAAAACCTCCCGGTCCTCTTCCTGGATGAGATCCACGATCTCCCGTACCGAGAGCGCGTGCAGGTTCATCGAGGCGGGGTTTCTTTGCTCGGTGAGGAGCGTGGCACGATCGGGGGGGAGTGGGTTCATGTCAGGTGCGATCTCCGGATGATCCGCGGGGGATCGAATCCGATGGGCGCGACGGCGGGGCGGCCGCGGGCGGGAATACCCAGGCCCCGGCGACAGGGGCGGGTGAGGGGCAGTTGGTGATTGTCGGGCGAGAGATCGGGACGCCGTCCTGGCATAAGGCGCCCAGAACCGCGAACGCGGCGGCTTCCCGGTACGTGGCGGGGATTCCAAGCGAGTCGGAGGTCCGAATGGCTCGCCGGACCGCTTCGCCGTCTGTCGGACGAGGGCCAGGCTCGCCGAGGGCACGGCCGATCGCACCGACGAGCGTGGCGTTTCGAACACCCCCGCCCGCCAGGACCAATTCGTCGGCGTCGGCGACACGGGCGACCTGCCGCCCGATCGCTTCGCAGGCGGTGCGCAGCACATCCGGAGCGGGATGAGCGGCGGTGGCGGAAATCCAACCCGAAATTTCATCACCCGTGCCCAGCGAGCGGCCCGCTCGCGACTGGCGGTCAAGGATGTCCCCGAGCGAGTCGAGCGCGGCGGGAATCACGTCGCCCGCGGCGGCAAGACGCCCACCTTCATCGAAGGCACGTCCCGCCCGGCACCTGGCAAGGCCGTCCAGGACGTGGTTGCAGGCGCAGACATCAAACCCGCGGACGGCGGACAACCCGTCCGGCGAGAGGGCGGGCGGGACGATCGTGATGTTGCAGAAGCCGCCGAGGTTGACGACGGCGCGAGAGCGATCCTGGCATCGATAGAGGACCCAGTCGGCGATGGGCGTAACGGGAGCCCCCCCACCCCCCGCGGCGATGTCGGCCGCGCGGAGGTCGTAGACGACGGGCACGCCGATGGCACGCGCGATCGGCGCCGGCTGGATGAGTTGCCAGGTGCGCCCGCCGCCGTGGTACACCGTCTGCCCGTGGATGCAGACCAGGTCGGGCAAGCACCCCGACCCGCGCGCCAGGTCCGCCGCCACCCGGGCGTGCGCTTCGCCCAACTCCCACATCAGATCCGCGATCCGACGGGCGGTCATCGGCTGCTGATCGGCCAGCCGCCGAAGGTCGGTGGCCAGGTCGGCCAGTGGGCGGGATTCGGCGGCCATGAACTCGGCGGTGATGTCCAGGCCGTCCCCGCGGAGGGCGACCATCGCGGCGTCGATGCCGTCGAGGCTGGTGCCCGTCATACACCCGATCACTCGCCGCATCCGTTGGGTGCCGTGGATCATCTTCACCAGAATACGCGTGCCGGGGCGGGTCTTCACGCCGGGCCGATGGTGACGGCGCGATCGATCGAGGTAAAGACAACGGTGGCCCTCACACGCGCGGGCGGCAGGCCCAGGTGCCGGGAGACCAGGAGGCGGTAGGCTTCGAGTTGCGGCTGGTGATAGGCGACTCGACGCTCGATGGCGGGTTCCTGGTCGTCCTCGGGAAATGCATCGCTCTTCCAGTCGAGGACCTCGGCCTCGACGGGGACGCCGTCTCGCCGGACAACGGCCAGGCGGTCGATCCGGGCATGAACGACGCTTCCATCGCCATTGAGCACGGCGCCCGAGATCTCTCGCAGCAGGTCGACCGTACACCCCGGCCGATCCGTGGTGAGATACCGGGCGCGGGTGATCACGCCCATGACACCGGGCGAGCAAAGGACCCGCCGGGCACGGTCCACCAGTCGCCGGGGATCCACGTCGAAGGGAAGATCGGCCCTCTCGATCGCGAAAAGCAACTCTTCATCGGTGGGGAGTTCATCCTCGATCCAGGTGACCCGCTCGAGACAGGCGTGCAGCGCGGTACCGATCCCTTTGGCGAGTCGGGCCGATCGGCCACCGGCCACCGGCACGGGAATCTCATCCTCCCGGTCGGGATCTTGCAAGACGGCATCGGAGACTTCCTGCCCGTCCGCTTTCATCCCGATGATGATCGCCGTCTGGGTGGGTCGATCGGCGATCGCCGAGGGGCGCGGCTCCACATCGCAGGGCCACTGCTCGCTGCCCGAGGAGTGGATCAGTCCGTCCTCGTCCGCCTCGCCACCCAGGGCATACCGGACCACGTGGGCCAGCCGGAACGCGGTGGACTCTTCCTTGGGCGGGCGATGGATGATCATCTCCAGGTAGTGACGGGCGCGGGTCATGGTGACATAGAGGAGGCAGAGGCCCTCCCGGATATCGCGCCGCCTCCGGTCGTCGGCCAGGGCCGACAGGATGGGGTTCGAGCGGCGCACGCACTCGGCCGCGTTGAGAGAGAGGCGGGTGATCGGCCCGAGAAGATCGTCGCGCCAGGCCAGGACTTCCGGAGTTCGCTGAGGGACGATGCCATCGAGGTCCGGGGCGACCACGGCATCGAACTCAAGACCCTTGGCGGCGTGGGTCGTCATGACCCGCACGAGCGACGGAACCCCAACCGGGCGGCGCGTGGCCTCGATCAAGGAGATCAGCCCCCGTATGGAGGCCCCGCCCCGCCGTTCGTGCTCCCACGCGGCCAGGGAGACCTGCGCCAGGCGCGTCCGGTCGATCTCCGAGCACGCGGGAGCAAGCCACCGGACCCACTGGGAAACAACCTGTCCAAAGCCGTGCCGGGTGATTTGCTCACGGATCGCCTGCGAGACGGCGGCCACCGCGACGGCATCCTGCCGTCTCGAGAGGCCGACCTTGTCCCCCAGCGGCGTGGTCGCGACGTGAAAGGCCGCGAGCGTGTCGCCGGGGTGGTCGGCCAGCCGCAGGAGCGAGACCACCGCGGCCACGGCGGGGGATTGGGTGATCGAACTTCCTCCCTCTTCCGTGGCGTCAACACCCTCCTCCGAGAGTGCCATGAGCAGGCGAGAGACGGAAACCTTGTTGCGGACAAGCACGCCGATGCTCGCCCGCGGGGAGGCATCCCGGATCGTGGCCACGCGGCGGGCAATGAACTCGCACCTGGCCATCACCAGCGCGTCCTTGTCCCTTGTATCTCCGAGGATGGGCGGGTACTCCCGCAGGACCACCTGGCCGCGGCGAACCGCGGCCTTGCCGGAGACTGAATGGCTCGAGTACATGGCGGCCATGTCCGCCGCGGCGGCACGGGCCGCGTCGTCGGTCATCGCCGGGTTGCTTTGCAGTGAATCGAAGACGGCGTTGACGGCGTCGATCACCGGCGGGGTTGAGCGGTAACTCGACGAGAGAGGCTCGACCCGGACCTGCGGCCACTGCTTGCCGATATGACCGAGCAGCGCGGGCTCGGCGTCACGCCATCCATACAGCGACTGCTTGGCGTCGCCGACGTAGAAGAACGTGCGCGGGCGGGTCTCGTCGGAGATGATCTCGGCGATGATCGGCCTGACCACGTTGAACTGCCCGACGGACGTGTCCTGGAACTCGTCGAGCAGGACATGACCGATGCTCGCATCGAGGCGGTAGTACATCTCATCGCTCGAGGAGGCGAATCTCTCGGCGGCCAGGAGGCGCGGGATGTCATCAAAGAGAAGCGAGCCGCTCTCCATTTTCATGCGTTCGTAGACATCGGCGAATCGGCGGGCGATCTCGGCCGCGGCGAGGTTACGGTGCATGATCTCGCGGACGACCATGAACTCGGCGTGGCGGACGATGTTTCTCAGCGGCTCGGCCAGGCCCTCGGGGAACGGGATCTGGTAGTAGCACCCTTCGGATCGGAACTTGCCGACAAATCCAGAGTCCAGGAAGCCTTCCCAGTCATGGCGTCGGGCAACCTCAACGGCTCGTGCCCTGCCTTTGGTCCAGTTCTTATTGGGCTCGCCGCTCCTGGTAACGGGAAGGCCCGCCGCGCCGAAGGCTTCGACAGCCCGGGCAATGTCCTCGGACGACATCTCATCTCCGGCGGGAACTACGGCGTGCCAGGCTTGCGGAGCGGCACCGGCCTGGGCGGCGTAGACCGCGTTCACCACGTCGATGAGGGACTGTCGGACGGAGCGTTCTCCCTCGGACTTCTTGAGCATCCGCAGCAGCGGCCCGATGACCTCCCGGCCCCCCTCGCGCAGGACCCGGTCGACGGCCGCGCGGCGCAGGCGTTTGTCCTCATCGTCACCGGCGATGCGCCAACCCGGCGAAAGGCCGATCTCGACGGAGAACGCGGTCGCCACCCGGACGAGGAATGAATCGATCGTCCAGACCGCGACACGGTCGATCGACCGGGCGAGAGAGGCGGCGATCCGGCGGCACTCGGCGGCGGAAAGATCCGGGTTTTGAAGGGCTATCCGGAGTTCCGCAAGCCCCTTGGGATCGGCCGCGGCGGCGACCAGACGCCGCAGGACTCGGTCAAGGATCTCCCCGGCGGCGGCCCGGGTGAAGGTCGCGGCAAAGACCGACTGCGGGGGGTGCCCTTGGAGGAAAAGGCTGATCAACTCGTTGGTGAGCCGATGAGTCTTGCCGGTTCCGGCGGAGGCGTGGATGCCGATCGCTCGGATGGTCATGGAGGTTTTCCATTGCCCGGTCGCGCCAGGACCACGCAGACACCGCACAGGACACCCGGGACCCCTTGCTCGGGGGGCGTGGACCCGCGCTGTTGCCACACCCCAAGGCGCATGCTGCCGGCGATCTCGCGTGCCTGCTCGAATCCCGCGTGGACCGCCTCGTCAGGCCATCCGCCCTCATGGAGCATCACCTCCCCGGACTTGGGCAGGGCGACGTACCCGAGGCGAACCGCGGACGGCTTGATCCGTTCGATGATTTCGCCGGCCAGCACGCGGTACAGCGGCATCTGCAGGTCGTTCCACGGGTAGGCGGGGCGGTCGGCCTTGTACATGGCGTCGACCGCCGCGGACATTCTTTCCCTTGTCTTGTAGTCGATCAGCGCGAGTTCGTTGGTGCGTTGATTCTGATCGATGCGGTCGATTCGTCCGGTCAACCGCAGCGGCTGGCCGTCGGCGTCGATGATGACCTCCCGGGCGGGGCTCCATTCGGTGTGGAGGATGCGCCAGCCTTCCCTGGCGCGAGCGGCCTGGAAGGCGGCGAATTTCGCCAGGCGGAAGGCCGCCTGTTCGATCTGGACCGCGACCGCCGTCGGCGGAGAGGAGCCAGCGACTTCTTCGGCGACTTCGTCGAGGCAGCGGCGAACCTCGGCGGCGATGGCCGGTTCATCTTCAGCGTCGGCCGCCTCTGACTTGGCGAAGCGATCAAGGATGGCGTGGATGAACGTCCCGAATGGACCCGCCTCCATCTCGTACGCTTCGTCCTCAACCTCCCGGAGACGCAGCACCCTCTCCAGGAAAAACAGGTACGGCGACTCCATGTACCGTGTGAATCCGGTGACACTGACCGAGCGGACCGGGTCGTGCTCCGCGACGGGCATGTATTCGAACGGAGGGCTCTGGCGGTGGACCGGGTCGGTAACCCTGGCCGGGACGATGGCCGCTCCCGCGGATCCGCCGGCGAGGTCGTTTCCACCCCCTTCGTGCGAGGGAAGAAACCGCGACAGCCTGGAGACGGCGGCGGCATCGTCGCGAGGGATCAGCAGGCGGCTGGGCCACAGGCGAGACCCATCGGCCGAGCGTCGCGCGGCGATGACCAGGGCTCTCGGGACTGGTCCGCCCGGCCCGGCGGCACCCGGAGATCTCCACGCGAGAGCCTGCGTAAGCAGGTAGGCGTCGCGAGCCAGGACCGAGTCGCGCGATGTCAATCCCAGGGCGGCTCGGAGTGAATCGGGGAGCAAGCCGTCGGATGAAGCCCGGGGAACGATGCCCTCGTTCATGCCCGTCAGCACCAGGACCGGGGCCGGATCGTACACGGCCTCGAGCCATCCGACGATCTCGACGGCTCCTTCGTCACGCGGACCGCGAATGGCCGCACGGGAGAGCGCCTCCAGGACCAGGCTGATCGCCATCGATGGCGCGATGTGGGGCTCATCCCCGCCCAGGAGCGAACCCGCGCGCAGTTCGCGGCAGGATCGCTCGACTTCCCCGCACGCCCTGGCCGTGGCGTCGTCCGGATCGGACTCGAAGACACTCCAGAGCAGGGCGACCAGCGCGGATGACCAATGAGAGGCCGGTCGAGCCGATGCAGGGCCGTCCCGGGACCAGAGGTCTCCCAGCAGTTCCACGACGTTCGCGTAGACCGCGTCGAGCACGGCTCGATGCCCGCGGCCAGTCCCGAGCCACCGGCCATCGACAACCCCGTGTACGTGCGTGGTCGAGTACTCGTCAAGGATGGCGATGAAATCTCGCGACTCGCCCGCGTCAACGGGCGTGTCTCGCGTGATCGCGGCCTTTATCCGCGCCTCGACCGCGTGGTGCCGTACCAGGGCGGCGAACGCTGGAAACTCGGGATCCGAAAGGAAATCACCGACAAGGCGGAGGAGGCGGCCAGGCGCGGATCGATCGCCGGGAACACCGGAGGCCGGACGGACGCGTATCGGCGCTCGCCCATCATCCGGAGGCGTCAGGTCCAGGCTCAGGCTCTCGATGGCGTGCTGAGTCTGGTCGTCGGGAGCGGCGATGACGACATCGACGGGGCGCCGAGGCGGGTCGTCGCGTCCGATGAAGAGCAGCGCGTGCTCGGCCTGATCGTCCGGGCCGTCGACGACCCGGATGATCGAGTCGTCGATCGGAACCTCGTGGTCTTGCCACGCATGAGAGAGTACCGCCCCGAGTTCGTCGAACGCCTCGCCGCGCTCGGGGGGCGCCCCGACCAGCGCCAAGACGCTGCCTTGCGCGCGGTTGATCACGCGACGGAGCAGGCCGGGAACCTCCGGGAGACAGGCAAGCACGATGTCATGCGGCACGATCGGGCCACGTGCGAGCGCGGCCAGACGCTCGGCGGCGGGATCGGACAGGTTGAGCCGGTGAAGGCGGTCGAGGTACAAGCGGTGAAGCCGGTCAAGCACGGACCAGCGTTGCACATCGGGAAGTCCGCGGTTCTCAACGACCGCCAGCACGTCGGCGAACGAAAGCCCTTCTCCCCCGAGCCTGGTCGCGGACGCATCAATCGAGGCGACGATGGCAAGACGCCGTGCGAACGACCCCGCGATGTTCGGTGGAAAGAGACGATCGCGCTGGTCGTCCGTCAATTCGTCCACGGCGGCGAGGTAGCAGCACCTTCGCATCCACTCGGAGGCGAGTCGGCCCGCCGCCGGGAGAGCCGTCTCAAGAAACCGCTCGATGGTCACGGGTTGGCCCAGGACCGACCCGTGGCGGCGAACAAGATGGGAAACGAGTTGTCCGCCGAACCGTGATCCGGGCACGATGACGTGCGAGCGCGTCAGGTCAACGCTCGACGACTCGACGGAGAATCGACGGCCGATCTCATGGGCGGCCGATTCGGTGGTGGGTCGGTCCCACCCCAGGAAATGTCGTCGCACGAGTCCCACGGAAGCGGAGCGTACCCGCTCCAGGGAAAAAGCCAAGCGGCCACCCTGACGGCCTGAAGTCCGGCCGTGGGACCAACGGGAGTGCCAAGTAATCAGACGCCGGCTTCAACGCCGCGAGCGATGCGGACCTTGACCCTGGCACGCTCACGCTCGCGGGTGAGGCGATCCTGGGCGACGACGCGGGCGGTTCCCTCCCCCTCGGGACTTCTGGCCAGGGCGGCCTTCAGTTCGGCGTCGGCCTCGGCGGGATTGATCTGTTCGGCGGCGGCGGCGTACTCGGCGATGATCGTGAGCGTCTCGCCCTGCATCTGGACCACGCCGCCATCAACGACGTAGGAACGCTGCCCGCCGGCTCCCTTCTCGGAGTCCGGGAAGCGGACGATCAACTCCCCGCAGCCGAGTTTGGACAGGATCGGGGCACGACCGGGAAGGAAGCCCAGCAGGCCATCCCACGCCGGGACGGAGGCATATGTCGCCTGGTCGTCGAGCAAACTCGCGGATGGGGTGACAAGTCGGCACCGGAAGGATTTTTTGGCCACGGGCGGCTCCAGAGAGAGAACAAAGACCGGATCAGGGGTGCAAGTTTATGCGCCCAATCCGGGTCGGTCACGGGCGGGAAACCGGCCCCGGGAGGGTTCGCTGGATTACACACCGGACCTGCCCCCGACCGGAGGATGCCGGTCGGCGTAGCCTCTGGCGATGCCCTCGCGGCCCGCGGTCGTCCTCTTGGTCTGTTTCCTGCTTCTGGCGGGGGCGGTGGTGGCTCGGATCCAGGCCGGTGGGCCGATCGAGGATGTCCCTCAAGGGGCAGGAGAAGGCAATCGAGGCCTTTTCAAGAACCCGATCGTGGAAATTCGGGCACAGCGGGCGGCGGCGGGAGTGGTGGTCGGGGGCGCGCTGGCGGTGGCGGGGGTCATGCTCCAGTGCCTGTTTCGAAATCCACTCGCCTCGCCCGACCTGCTGGGAATGGCGTCCGGGGCCGGTTTGGGGGTGATGGCGGCGGCGTACGTCGGGTTCCGAACGACCAGCGCGGTTTCGGAAGTCGGCCTTGGAGCGACAGGCCCCCCGGCGTTGTTCGGGGCGTTGGCGGCGCTTGGCCTGACGTACCTGTTCAGCCAGCGCCGTGGATTCATCGACCCTCCCTCGCTGCTGCTGGTGGGCGTGATCGTGGGGGTCATGGCGGCGAGCCTGACCCAGTTCATCCAGTACCTGATGCCCGACCGTGGCATGTCGGCGGGTCGGTGGCTGCTGGGGGCGATCGGGGACGACATCTCGTGGAGGCAGTCCGCAATGGTGGGCGCCGTGGTGGTGGCGGTCGCCATCGTCACGGGGCGTCTTGGTCCGTGGATGGACGCGGCGACGCTTGGGGACGACGAGGCGCGGTCGGTCGGGGTGCGCCTGGGATGGCTGCGTTCGTGGCTGTTCACGGGTTCGGCGGTTCTGGCGGCAAGCGCGGTGGTGCTCGCGGGTCCGATCGCGTTCGTGGGCCTGATCTGCCCGCACCTGGTTCGGTTGGCGGCGGGGCCCTCGCACCGGGCGCTGATCGTGGGGTCGGCGATGGCGGGCGGGGCGCTGGTGGTATGGGCCGATACGATGGTGCGCACGATCGAACTTCCTTCTGGTCGATTGCCGATCAGCGTGCTGACCAGCCTTATCGGGGGGCCGCTTCTGATCGTGATCCTGCGCCGACGAGAGCCGCTGGCATGACGACCATTGCGTTTGCCAAGTACCACGGACTGGGAAACGACTTCATCATCGTCGATGCGCTGGACGACGGCACTCTCGCCGGGACGGACTGGCCGGGCCTCGCCCCGCGTTGGTGCGACCGGCGGCTGGGGATCGGGGCGGACGGGATCCTGGTGCTGGTCCCGGGGGCGTCCGACACCGACCTGGAGATGCGCGTCTTCAACGCCGATGGAACGCGCGCGCAGATGTGCGGAAACGGCGTCCGCTGCGTGGCGTTGTACATGGCGGATCGGCGCGGGCACCGGGGCAAGGGGCTGCGGATCTCCACGCTCGCGGGGAGAATCGACGTGACCTGGGCGACCGGGCTTGGGGGAAAAAGAGCGGTCCGCGTGGACATGGGCCCGCCCGGGCTGGAATCGGCCGATCTCCCCGTGCGCACGAATCGCGATCGGGTCGTGGATGTCCCTCTCGGGGAACTGGCGGGAGAATCGACCGATGGATCGGGATCGGACGCGAAGAAGATACAGGTGGCTCTGGAGGCGTTTGACGCGGCTTCGGAGGGTGGCACGGCACGGGTCACGTGCGTCTCGATGGGCAACCCGCACGCGGTTGTGTTCGTGCGCGATGCCGGGGCGACCCCGATGGAGTCGATCGGTCCGGTGGTTGAACACCTGGGAGCGTTCCCCGATCGCATGAACGTACACGCCGCGCAGGCGGTCGGGCGGGGGATGGTGATCGCCCGAACATGGGAACGCGGGGCGGGACTGACGCGCGCGTGTGGTACGGGGGCGTGCGCGGTGGTGGTGGCGGGAATACTGACCGGGCGGCTCGACCGCCGTGTGATCGTCAGGCTCCCGGGAGGGGACCTGGACGTGGAGTGGCCGGGCGACTCCGCCGCGGGTGGGTCGGGCGGAGTGATCGTCATCGGCCCCGCGGAGGAGGTCTATCTCGGCCGGGCGTCCCTTGACGCGGGGGGCCGGGCGTGAACCCGTTTGCGTTGATCGCGGCGTGGTACGCGGCGGCGAGCATCACGGCCTACGCGCTGTTCGCATGGGACAAGTCCAGGGCGGCGCGTCGTGGCCGCCGAATACGTGAATCGACGCTGCACGCCATCGAGTTGCTGGGCGGCTTTCCCGGGGCGTGGGCGGCCATCGCGAGCCTCGGGCACAAGAACCGCAAGTGGCGTTTTCTGGCGGTGACGGCGGGCATCACGCTGCTGCACGCCGCGGCGTGGACGAGGCTGGCATGGGGAGTGCTGAGAAGTTGACGGGGCGTTGGAGGTCGTGTGTTGACCTTGCGCCATTGGATACCAGCGTGGCGATGGCGCGTTGCGAATCGATGGTTTTCCTGCGTAGTCCTTGGCCGGCTTGTAGGTGGTTGCTCCCGCTCATGGAACAACGTGTGAAGGTCCATCGACCTTGACACGGACCCGGCGGCCGGTAGACTTCGCCCAGCATCAAGAGACCCGGGAGGCCTCTACCCGGGCGGCAACCGAGCCGATCCACAGTGATCAGGTCGCGGTGCCGAGGCCAAACCCCAGGCGGGGGGTCCCGGAGTTTCCGGGGCAAGATGCGGCGGGATCCGTAGATCGGAGACCGCAAAAAAGACGCCGACGTTCGGCGTCATCCCCGCGTTACAGGCCGCTGCTTGATGCCGTGAGGAGTTCACGGCATGTCTGGATATCCGCGTTCGGCTTCCCCAAATCCCGTCGTCGCACCGCCCGAAATCCGTCGAGAACGGCCGGATTTCGGCGGCGCATCCCCCGCTTGCGATTCGAGCCGACCTCCGGGAGGCCCGAATGGCGAGCCGTTCTCGGTCCCGGCCGCCGCGGGTTCGCTCGCCGCTCCTGGAGTGAGCACGGGCGTCTTGCGTGGCTCTTCACCGAGCACGGTGGCGCTGCACGGCCGGCCGGGATCGCGCGGGGCGTGCGGACCGCTGGTGACGCCGATTGTTCAATCAACTACCTTTGTTCAGCGAGCCGTCGGGGAGTGCGACGGGCCGACGTATTCGCGGGTGGGAAACCCGACGGTGGATCGGCTGGAAGAAGTGCTGGGCTCGCTCGAGGAAGCGCCGCCGTCGGTGTGCTTCGGGACGGGTCTTGCGGCGGAGACGGCGTTGTTCCTCGCGCTGCTTCGCGCGGGCGATCACGCGGTGGTGGCCGATGCGATCTACGGGGGAACGGTGCGGCTGTTCCGGCAGGTGCTGAGCGAACTTGGGATCTCGGCGACGTTCGTGGACGGGTCGGACGCCGCCGGCCTCGCCGCGGCGCTGACGCCCAGGACGCGGCTGGTGTTTGTCGAGACGCCGGCGAACCCGACGCTGCGTCTGACGGACATCCGCGCGGTGGCGGAAGTGTCTCGCCGTGCGGGCGTGAGGCTGGTGGTTGACAACACGTTCCTGACGCCGGTGATCCAGCGGCCGCTTGACCTGGGGGCGGACGTGACGGTGTACTCGACGACCAAGCACATCGAGGGTCATTCGACGGCGCTGGGCGGGGCGGTTACCAGCCGTGACACGGGGTTGCTCGAGCGCGTGCGCTGGATCCGCAAGTGTACGGGGGGCATCCAGGCCCCGTTCAACGCGTTCCTGACGGAGCAGGGCGTCAAGACTTTGCCGCTGCGGATCCGGAGACAATCGCAGAGCGCGGCGTGGATCGCCCGGCGCCTGGCCGAGCATCCCGCCGTCGCGACGGTGCATTACCCAGGGCTTGACGAATTCCCGCAAAGGGAACTCGCGGACCTTCAGCACGCCGGCGGCCAGCACGGGGGGGTGATCTCGTTCGAGGTCAAGGGGGGGGTGGCGGCGGGGGCGGCGACGCTCAACGCGGCAAGGCTGTGCCGATTGGTGGAGCACGTGGGCGGCGTGGAGACGCTGCTGACGCACCCGGCGACGATGACGCACGCGGATGTTCCTCGCGAACAACGGGAGCGCGTCGGTCTGACGGACGGGCTGATCCGCCTTTCGGTGGGGCTGGAGGATCCGCTGGACATCCTCGATGACCTCGATCAGGCGTTGCGGCGTGGAGCCGGGGAACCGGCGGTTCGCGGCGGAGCGAAGGGGGGTGCGTCGTGCGCCACCCTCTGACGGTTCTGAAGTTCGGGGGGTCGGTGCTGCGAGCGGAATCGGACCTGGATGAGGGCGTCCAGGAGGCGTACCGCTGGGTGCGGTCCGGCTCGCGGGTTGTGGTCGTGGTATCGGCGTTCGAAGGAACGACCGATGCTCTGCTGCGCAAGGCCCGGTCGTACGACCGGGAGACCCAAGACGCGGCGTGTGCGCTGCTGCTGGCGACGGGTGAGTTCACGGCCGCATCGCTGTTGTCGCTGGCGTTCGCGCGAGCCGGGTTGACGGCAACGGTGCTGGGACCGCAGGCGATCCGCCTGCGCACGCGAGGCTCGGGCGTGGATGCGGACCCGGCGTCGGTGGACCGCGCGGCGATCGATCGGGCGCTGGAGGACGCCGCGGTGGTGATCGTTCCCGGCTTTGTGGGGATCGACGGTGACGGTCAGTTCGCGTTGCTGGGCCGCGGCGGTTCGGACCTGACGGCGTTGTTCCTGGCGGCGGAGTTGTCGGCGTCCAGGTGCCGCCTGATCAAGGACGTTGACGGCCTGTACGAGCGTGACCCGGCGCTGCCCAGCCCGACGCCCAGGAGGTACCGCACGGCGTCGTGGGAGTCGGCGCTGACACTCGACGGTGGGATCATCCAGCACAAGGCGGTCCTGCTGGCGAGGTCACGGGGTCTTGCGTTCGAGGTCGGGGCGTTCCACCGCGCGGATGCGACAACCGTAGGCCCGCGCGCCGACGAGTACTACGCCGCCGCGCCGCCGGCGCGCCCGCTGAGGGTGGCGGTGCTTGGCGCTGGAACGGTCGGAGCGGGCGTGGTGGCGGGGGTGCTTTGCCGACCAGGCGACCTTGAAGTCACTCGCATCGCGGTCAGGGATGTTGGCGGCGATCGTGGGCCGGAAATCCCGGCAAGCCTTCTGACCCCGTCGTTGTTGCAAGCCGCCTCCGCCACGGGAGACGACGTGGTGGTGGAACTGATCGGCGGAATCGAGACGGCGTACCACGCGGTGCGGGCGGCGCTCTCGGCGGGGAAGCACGTCGTGACGGCCAACAAGGCCCTGATCGCTCGGCACGGCGCGGAACTGACCGACCTGGCGGTTCGTTCGGGGGTGACGATCCGCTGGTCGGCGGCGGTTGGCGGCGCGGCCCCGATGATCGAGGCCATCGCCGCGTTGCGGCGCACGGGAG
This sequence comes from Phycisphaeraceae bacterium, assembly GCA_019636515.1. GTDB lineage: Bacteria > Planctomycetota > Phycisphaerae > Phycisphaerales > UBA1924 > JAEUJB01. The sequence continues at coordinate 878,535 of JAHBXI010000001.1, forward strand.
CGGTGATCGAGCGCGTGGAGGGCGTGGTGAACGGAACAACCAACCACGTGCTGGACAGGGTTGAGGCCGGCGTGGCGTTTGATCTGGCGGTGCGTGAGGCGCACGAGCGCGGGTACGCGGAGGCGGACCCGTCGCGCGACCTTGACGGCCTGGACGCGGCGGACAAACTGGCCATCCTGGCCTGGCACGCGTTTGATGAAAGGCTGAACGTGGATGACATCCCGAGGATTGGGATCCGGGCGGAAACGGTGGAGGCGCTGGCAAGCCGGCGGCGTGAAGGGCAGGTGATCCGCCTGATCGCGTCCGCGAGACGGACGCCCGAGGGGGTGGTCGCGTCGGTGGAGCCGCGGCTGATCGACGCCCGTCATCCGCTCGGGGCGGCCCGTGGAGTCCGCAACAGCCTTCTGGCGTGGACGGGGGACGGGAGGGCGACGTTCGCCGCTGGATCCGGGGCGGGGAGGCACCCGACGGCGCTGAGCGTCGTGGCGGACCTGCTCGACCTGCGCCGAGAGTTGCATTCCACATCGCCCGGCGCGGATAGTCCTGGCACGGACCTGGGGAGTGGCGGATCGGACATTCGCCGCGCCGAGCGGGGAGCGTCGGTTCGCGTGACCGGCGCGGCAAGGGCGGGCACCGGACGGTTCACGGTGGCTGGCGCGACGGGGGCCGTGGGAAGGGAGGTGCTTTCGATCCTCTCGGCCCGGGGAGTGGCGGCCCATCGCGTGGTGGCGCTGGCCTCGGAGAGTTCGGCGGGGTCAACGGTGCCGTACGGCGGAGCCGTGCTGCGGGTCGCCTCGCTGCGCGAAGACTCGTTCCGCCCGGGTGACCTGGCGCTGTTCGCCACCGGGGCGGAGGTGGCCCGGCGGTTCGCACCGATGGCGGTCGCGTCGGGTTCGTGGGTGGTGGACAACTCATCGGCGTTCCGTCTCGATCCGAAGGTGCCGCTGATCGTCCCGGAGATCAACGGCTCGCGGCTGACGCGGACGGTGACGCCGCCAAGGCTGGTGGCGAACCCGAACTGCTCGACGGTGATCCTGCTCACCTCGCTCGAGCCGCTTCGGCGGGACTTTGGGGTGCGTTCGATCGTGGTGGCGACGTACCAGGCGGTGAGCGGTGCGGGCCTGGGGGCGATCGAGGAACTGAGGACCCAGACGCGTCGCGTGCTGGATGGCGCCGCCGCGGAGCCATCGTATTTTCGGGAGCCGTGCGCGTTCAACGTCTTCAGCCACGACTCGGCGGTGGATGAGCAGACCGGCTTGAACGGGGAGGAGCGCAAGATCATCGACGAGGCCAGGAAAATATGGATGGAGCCCGACCTGCCGATCACGCCGACGTGCGTGCGTGTGCCGGTGGTGCGCGCGCACACGCAGGCGATCACGGTGCGGCTGGGTCGCCCGGCCAGCGAGGCGCAGGTCCGCGAGTCGCTGGCCGGGGGTGCCGGGATCCGGGTGATCGATGACCGTCGCGAGAACCGCTTCCCGACGCCGCTGCTGGCGACGGGGCGCGATGAGGTGCTGGTCGGCCGGGTCCGCCCGGACCCCGCGGCCAGGCCCGCCGGGGGCGGCGTGTGCGATTCGTGGTGCCTGCTGGTGAGCGGCGATCAGTTGCGCAAGGGGGCGGCGACCAACGCGGTGCAGATCGCGGACCTGCTGATGCCGGCGGGGTGAGCGTCGCGGGATCGGATGGGCCCAACTTCGACCCGGTGACGGACTCTTCAAATTCCGGTTTTCGGCTCGATCCGAATGTCTCGCGCACGGTCGATCCTTCGAGCGGGCCGGCGCGGCCGTACGAGTGATGCTCTTGAATGATCGCCCCGGCCTGGGCGGGCGTCTGGCCATCGAGGTCTGGGAGCCTCACGACGGGCGAATTCGGTGTTCCCACGCGGCCATGGAAGCGGCCAGTTCACGGCGGACCTGGGCGGCGTACGGGTTGTGCCGCTCGATGGTGAGAAAAAGGTCGAGCGAGTCGTTCTGGAGGTCGGCCTTCATGGCGAGGAAGCGTTCGTAGGCCCTGGTGGCCAGCGGCGCGCGGGGGAGGTCCAGGGACCCGACGGCCCGGCTGACAAAGTGCGTGAGTGCCTGGACGTAGGCCATCTGGCGGTCGTGGTCGTCCGGGGAGACATCGATGACGCGGAGGCGCAAGGCCTGCTCGAGAAACCGTCGGACGCGATCCGAGGTCGAGACATCGGCCCGGGCGGGACAGAACGCCACGGGCAGGCCCGCGACGCCGTCCCGCCCGCTCTGGGGGCCAAACAGCGGGTGCAGACCGATGATCCGGCAGGACGCGGGAAGAAGCCTGAGCATGAGGTCGATCGGCTCGATCTTCACCGAGCAGACGTCGATGACCACCGCGTCGGGCCGCAGGCGTGGGGCGGCGTGTCGCAGGGCTTCGCCAAGCCCCTGGACGGGCACGGCAAAGACAACGATGTCGGCACGCGCGGCCTGGTCGATCGTGACGGGCTCAACGCCCAGGCCGCGGGACGTGTTGTCGTCGATCGGGAGATGGTCCGCGGCGAGGACTTTGAAGTGGTCTTTCAGGTGGCTCGCCATGAACCGGCCAAAGGCGCCAAAGCCGATGATGGACAACGTGGTCGTCATGCGGTGGGCGCCTTGCGGACCCTTCGAGTTCGTCATGGAACGTGCGTGAGCCGCCCTTGAAAAGCCGTGTTCATTCGATGTCGCCGGGGGCGATGGCGATGACCTGGAGCCGTCGGGGATCCGTTCGCACCGGCCCGAAGAGCAGGGCGGGCCGCTGGGGGTTCATCGTACGTCGGACGATGTACGGATCGGCAAGCACGCGGGCATCGGGGGAAGCGGAATCGGGCGTCTGCCTGGGTCGTGGCGAGGGAGTGAAGACCAGCCCGTTGGCGGTCGTACACAAAAAGCCCGGTCGAGAGGCGAATGGCCAGGGAGTGGCGGCGACCGATCCGGCGGCCAGCGGCAGGAGCGACCCGGACCTGACATCGAAGGCGACCATGCGCCCGATCGCCGGGCTGAAGATCGAGAGTGTCAAGTCGTCTGGCCCGGCGGGATCGGCCGCCTCGGTTCGGGGAAGCGGGCAAGGAGCGGAAACGGCCATTTGATAGGCGGCAAATACGGTATCGGCCCGGGAAACCACGGACCTGGCCAGGACGGTCCCCAGTCGAGTCCCTTCGGGGCCGGATGACCGCACGCTGATGGCCTGGATCTCGATGCCCGCGGTGGAGATCCCCAGCACGTAAACGGTCGCCGGATCGGCGGTGGCCATGGGCATGGCGTAGGAGACCGCGGGATCCGAGCGGACGGAAGTCTTGCCGGCGCGGTCCATCAGGACCAGTTCGCGCGTCTCGCCGCGGATAGGCCGCCGCGTGTAGAGAAGCGAGCCGTCGGCGGTCATCGTGGCGTGGGACGCCACGTCGTCCTGGCGAACAAGCCACTCGGTCCGCCCGGTCTGCCAGTCGATCCTGCCGATCCATCGAGCACCGTCCGGGCGGGGCGACTCGACCAGAAACCCGCGGCTGTCAGAGGCCCGCCCGAGCAGCAGTCCATCGGGCAAATCGGCCGGGAACGGCACGCGAGCCGGAGGCGAGGTGTTCAGGTCGTAGGCGACGATGCCGATGCCGACGGGAACCTGGGCATCCTGGGTCGCCAGGAGCGCCGGCCACGGGGGAGGATCACCTTCCTGGACGGCGCAGAACCTCCCGTCGGGTGAGACCAGCGGGAGAACCTGCCCGTCGTAGGCAATGGTGCCGACCGGGGAGATGGCGAGCAGGACTCTCGAACTGATGGTGTTGGCGCGCGCCGGCGTGGCAATGGGTCCATCGGGAAGCGAGGCCCCGGAGTTTCGCGACGACGATCGACGCGGCGTGGCGGACTCGGTCACGCACCCGGCAAGCAGGAGCAGGATCGCCATCGCGAGGCGCCCGGCGGATCGGGTCACGAGCATCATCCCCTCCCGGCGGTGGGCAGCGGCGAAGCGGGCGGCCGATCGGAGGCGGCGCTTGGGATCTCGCTTTCGGGCGGTGCCGGAACGGAGGTCGCCGGGGGGTTGGCGGCGTCCTGCTCTCGGACGGTCGGGAAGGGGCCTGGGGTGGCTCCGAGGTTACGCTCCTGCTCTTCCAGCCAGCGGCGGTACGGGGAATTGAGTTCCTCGGCGGCGTCGGTGTTGTCGATGACGATGGGTGTGATGAAGATGAAGAGTTCGGTGACCTTGTTGCTCTTCTCGCGGCTCTTGAAGAGTTCGCCCAGGAGAGGGATGTCTCCCAGGAGCGGCACCTTCCGGACGACGTCGGTGAGTTCGTTTCGGATAAGCCCGGAGACAACGATGGTCTGCCCATCCTTGACGATGAGTTGGGTGGTGGTCTCGCGGCGGTCCACGATGGCGCCGCCGAAGAGCGTCTGACCCGGAACGATGGACGAGAGTTCGATGTTCACGCGCAGGTCAACATCCTTGCGGACGGTGATGCGCGGGCGAACCCGCAGGTTCAGGCCGACGGCCTTGTAGTCGAACGACTGGAGGAGATTCCCGGAGTTGTTCGGCTGGCTCTCGGTGATGAACGGGATGTCCTGGCCATCGAAGAAGGACGCTTCCTGGTTGTCGCTGGTGAAGACGGTCGGCCGGCTGAGGATCTTGAAATCGGTCTTGCTGGCGAGGGCCTGGAGGACGACGTTGAGGTTCGAGTTGACCAGCAGGGTTGAGGTGTCGAAGAGGGAAGAAAGGAAGTTGTTCTTGACGTTCTCGCTTCGGCCGCCGATCGAGAAGGAATTGTCGGGGTTGTTGGGGTTGATCTCCTCGCTCGACCATCGGATTCCCAGGGCCAGGGCATCATCGGTGGCCATGGCCGCGACAATGGCGGAGACGAGGACCTGGCGGCCGGGCCGGTCGAGGGTGGAGATGAGTTCGACGATGGAGTTCTTGTACTCCGGCGGCGCCAGGACCATGACGGCGTTCTGCCTCCAGACGGGGACAATACGGATCATCCCGACGATGTTGGATGGTCCGCGGTTGGCCGTCGGTGGCCTGGATCGCTGCCACCAGAACTGGATGGTGTCGGACGAGACCTGCTCGGTGGTGGTCTGCCCCGCGGCGGTGGTGGTGGTCTGGGAGGAGAAGGGGCTTCCCTGATCTCCGGCGGTGAGGCCGGACTCGGCGCGGCGGATCTGGGCGAGCGTGCCGTCCTGGGAAAGCAGCGTGTTGAGTTGCTCGGCGAGGTCCTCGGCGTTGGCGTGCTTGAGTTCGATGATGGCGGGGAGCCCGACGGTCTGGGGGCGGTCGAGGTCGGCGATCAGTTCATCGAGGACCTTGAAATTATCGCGGCTCTTGGAGAGGACGACGAGTTTTCCCGAGTCGGGCATGGCCTGAAAGGTAAACTGCCCGAGGAGTCGGCTCTGGGACTGCGCCGCCGTGCCGGCCGTGGGCTGCTGCTGCTGTCCCTGCTGCTGTCCCGCGGGACGCGCCGCGCCGCTGGAGGCGGTTCCGAACATCGACGTCAAGAGGTCGCGGACCTTGATGGGATCGGTATTGTGCAGTTCATAGGTCTTGGGAACGACGTCCTCGACCTTCAGGGGCTGGTCCCAGTGTTCGTTGATCTGGCGGGCGATCTGCTCGAGCACGGGCTGCTCGGCGACCACGGTTACGGAGTTCTGCTGAACGTTGGCCGAGACGCGCAGGCCATCGGAGGTGACGGCCTCCTGTCCCTGCTGCTGCTGCTGCCACCACTGGCGGTTCTGGCCCTGCCCCTGGGCGTTGCGCTGACGCGACGAGGCGCGCTGCCCCGCCGGCCCTTCGCCGGCGAAGAGTTCCTTGACCTGCTCGGCAATGACGGCCGCATCGGCGTAACGAAGGGAGTAGGTCATCGACTTGAGGGAGCCCAGGCTCGGCCGGTCGAGCGCGGCCAGGAGTCGCTCGACTCGCTGGAGCAGCGCGATGTTTCCCATCACGCCGATCTGGTTGGATTCCTTGTCGACGGTGAGTTTGGCGTAATCGGGGACCGTGTCCTTGAGCATCTCCGCCACGGCCTCGGCGGTGAGATTCCGCAGGGGAAAGATCTTCTGCGCCATGGATCCCAGGTCCCCCCGGGACAGGGCGGAGGTCTCCGGGCCCAGGACCGGAAGGTCCGAACGGGTGAGTTCGGTGATATCCCGGAGGGCGATGATGCCGTTGTTCTCGACGACGGCCACGCCCATCTGCTGGAGCGCCATGAGGACCAGGTCCAGCGCCTGGTCGCGCGGGATCGGGCGATCGTTGAGGACCGTGATTCGCCGGGACATGACGTCGGGCTGCGGGACCACCACCTTGCCGGTGGACTCCACGATGAAAGGAACGATCTGCTCAACGGTGACGTTCTTGAACGCCAGAACGGTCGGCGGGCCATCGACGATCCGCCGTCCCATCGCGTCGGTGGCCTCGCGGTCGGCGGCGACCGGGGTATCGCGAGGTTCGGCGTCCTGCCTGGCCAACGCCGGGACCATCGCGAGCGCCAGGCACAGGGACGCCCCCACGGCATGGCGCGCGCCGGTGACGCCGCGTACGGACGCGGGAATCGGGGAGTGTTGGCGTCGCGTCGGCAACTGGAGAAGACGTGGGGTGAAGTCGGTCATCGTGCTCCCTCGTTCACGTTGGTGTCCCGTGGGGTGTACTGGTCGGCGGCGAGTCGAATCAAATGGCCAGGGCTCGAAGCCGGATCCTGCCCGCGGCCGTCCCGAGGATCGTCCGGCGGCGGCGGCGGCGGCGGGCCGTCGTATCCCGGCGGCGGCTCGTCCGGGGGAGGAGGAGGTGACGGCTCGGGTTCGGCTGGCGGCGGGGCGGCGGGCGGCGGGGATGGCGCCGGCTCGGTGTCACCCGATGGCGTGGCGCCGTTGGTGTCGGATGGAGTCGCCGGATCGGAGGGCGGGGTGGCGCTCCCGGAGCCGGCGGACGACTTGGCGAGCACCACGGAATCGCGGTCAAAGAACGGGACGGTGAATTCCCGCTGCTTCCAGAGGATGGTGGCATCCCATGGCGCGTTGAGCGCCACGACGGTCAGATCGCCCGACGAATCACCAATCCTGACACGCGTGCCATCGCTGAACCAGACCGACTCGTTGACCATGGCGATGATTCCCGGTCCGCCGTAGCGATCCGGTGGAGGAGGCGGCAATCCAGGGTCGGCGGGCTCGTCCTCGATGGGTGCTTCGGCCGAGGGGGGCGCGGGGACGTAGAACACGGTCCTGCCGTCGAACTGCGCGATCTGCTCGTTGAACTTCTGATCGAGTTCGGCCAGCCGCTGCTGCTCGTCGGCCCGCGCGGAGGCGGCGCCGGTCGAGGGGAGCACCAGCGCCCAGAGCAGCGGCCAGAGGAGCCAGGCGAGAAAGAGAACGGCCGCGACACCCAGCGCGAAGGCCCAGCGTCCGGCCCGGCCGAGGCGCTCGTAGACCTCGCGGGCCACGTCCTGGTTGGTTGATCCGGGGTTCAGCGCGACCTTCCTTTCCTGGCAACCACCCAGGTCTCGACGGAGATGTCGGCCTTGACCATTCGTCCCTCGCGTTCGTTCTCCGACGGCTTGCGGATCATCACGCGGGGGACGGAGGCGACGCTGGGCAGGCGTTCAAGGTCGGCGATGAGGCGGATAACCTGCTCGGGCGTCGCGGTGACCTGGAGTTCCTTGACGATGCGTTCGATCCGTTTGTCGGACCCGACGGCGCCGGCGAGCGGCCCCGCGCCCAGGGTGGCGGTCCTGGTGGTCGAGTCCTCTTTCAGTCCGTGTCGGGCCACGACCTCGGAGATCTGCTTGTTGAACTCGACGGATCGGACCTCCGGCTCACCGGGGAACTCGACCTGCCCGAAGCGTGCGACACCGCTGGCGATGACCTGCTCGGCGCCGGCGCGGGCCCTTCGTTCGGCGTCGGACCGCTCGAGGACGGACGCCATCTTGTCGGCCTCGATGTTGACACGGGATATGTAGTCGATGATCGGTTCAACGACGCCGAAGTAGACGGCAAATGCCGCGGCGGCCGCCAAGAGCCACCGAAGCGACCGGGGCATGCTCTGGTAGCGTTCGATGAGGCGGCTCACTTGGCGGCCCCCCCGGACGACGCCCCGGATGACTGGGCCTTTCGCATCTGCTCGCGGAGTTTGGTGGCCTCGTCGTTGAGCCGGTCCTTGGTCTGTGTATCGAGGGTCGGGTTTTTCTGGACGTAACTTCGGCGGTTGGCCCACTCCTTCATGGAAGTGCTCGAATCCATGGCGTTGATCTGCTCGTCGGTGAGCGCGGCGGGCGGGGCGTCGCCGGCGGGCCGGCGCGACGCCGCGGCCGTGTCGCGGGACGAATCGTCGGAGCGCGCGGGCCGCCTGGCTCGGGAACGGTCGGCGGCCGGGGCCTCGCGCGTGTTGTCGGCCCCCGGGCCGTGCAGCCTGACCGCCAGGGTCTGGGCGGAGAAATCCTCCGTGCCGATGACCTTGTTATGCGGGCTTGCCACCTGGGCGGTGATGTCAAACTCGACTTCCCCGGTGTCGAGGCTTCCGCGGCGCACGATCTTGATGTCCCGGAAAAGGCGCGTGGCGTTGAGATTGGCCTGGAGCGTGTTGACCAGGGCCTGGGAATCGGCGCGACCGGCGATGCGCAGGCCCATCTCGGTCGAGAGATTGATCGTGTCGGCGCTGACGCCCACCGGCGTCGCGGCGGAGATATCGGAGAGGAGTTTGGTCACGGGCCAGCGCGAGACCTCGAGTTGGCTGTAGAGGGCGGCCTGTCGCTGGATCTGCTCGCGGCTTGTTTTCTGCTCCTCAACGCGCGAGGTCTTGGCCTTGAGCACCGCGTGTCGGGCAAAGGCGATCCCAACGGGACTGAGGACCAGCGCGGCCGCGGCGGCGGTGATGATGATGCGGGCTCGGCGGGGCTCGGCGAGCCACGAGGCCGCGCGGATCGGGGCCGGGAGGCGGACCTTGGGAGATTCGGCGGTCAGGTCGGCCAGGATCCGGGCCGTCGGCCCTCCGGTCGCGACCAGCGCGGCGCCCAGGCACAGTCCAAACTGCCCGAACCATCGGTCATCGTTCGGAGGCGGCTTGATCGCCGCCCGCATGGCCGATCGAACACGCTGGGAAATGAACAGGGCGGCCTGGTGGTCGGCGGGGCCAAAGCCCGGAGCAATCAAACCCTCGAAAGCGGAGGAGTCCAGCCCCGCCACCGCGGCGGATTCCCTCGCCGCCGAGTCGATCGACGCGAGCCACGCCGGTGGGGATGATGAATCGCCAACCAGTTGTCGAGCCACCACCTGCGATGGGCCGTTGGCGATGATGGTGATGGCACGTCCGGCTTCTTCCGTACACACGGCCATCTCACCGGGCGGCACCAGGCCGGCCAGGGCCCCGGCGGGCGTGATCCATGTCTCGGGAACGGCTCTGGCATGTCGGCCCTTGGAGGCCTTCACTCCCGTGACGCCGTATGGCATGGCGGCCTCCCCGAACCAGGCCGTGGCAAGAACCCGTGCATCCGCTGACGTTGAAGAGGCCGAAGGATGCGGAAGAACGGCGGCTCGACCGCGGTGCGGCGGGATGTCGTTGGGCAGGATCGCCTCGGCTATCAGGTCCAGCGCGGCCAGCGTCTCGGCCTCGCCACCCGTGGTCACCGAGCCAACGCGGCAGACGGTCGAAGAGCCGGGGGCAATCCGGATGACCCGGTCCAGGGCGTGCCTGGACATGATCTCGGCGAAGGCGGCCGACGGCGTGCCATCCACCGATCTGGCGTCGAGCAGCGTGCATGTTGCCCCCTCGGCTCGCACGACGAGCATCCGCGTCACCGGCCCGGTCTGGTGTGTGACGGCGAGAGTTCGAGCGGGGGATTGGCTGGTCGTGAGCGTCATGGGTCGTCACCGTCGATCGTCGGCGGGGCGTTTGCGAACCGAGTTTGACGCCATCGGGAGACCGGCGGCGTGATTACCTCATCATCAGGGAAGCGATACGAACGGGAAGCGTCGAACGATCAAGCACGGCCGTGATCTCCACCTCGATGCCGGTCCCGATGTCACGCCCGCGGGAAGTCAGGACGAAGACGTTTGACCGAACATCCGCGATCTCGTAGAGAGCCGCCATGCGGGCGGGGGTCATCCCGGGGATCGAACGGAGTTCGACAAAGGATACAAACCCCTGTCGGCGGGCGTCTCGCTCGGCCATGATGGCGTCCGCGAGCGCCGAGTCAATCGACGGGAGATACTCGAAGATCCTTGAATCGCAGGTGTTGAGGTTGAGTTTTCCGGGCTCCGGCGGGGCGGCCGGGTCGCGGACGATGTGGCATTCGCTCAGGAGCGCGCCGAGTTGTTCATCGCTGAGCGGCTGGGGACGAACCGTGCCGGGCTGTCCTCCCGACAACTGCTGGGAGATCTGCGGCAGCGTCCTGCGAAGAAAATCGGACATCCTGGCGGAGGATTGGAGGGACACATGATCGAGGATGGTCTTGGCCTGCTCGGCCGTCACGTTCGTGCGGGCGATCAGGTCCTTTTCCGCGGCCTGCGTGAGATTGAGCCGTGGCTGCCCGGTTCTTCCGAAGCCGCCGTCGACGCTGTCGGCGGTGACGATGGCCGACCAGCCGGCGTCCAGGACTCCGTCGGCGTTGTCGCCCGGGGGCGAGGCGTACCCGTCGTCCTCGTTGGGGTCGAGCACCCCGTTGAGATTCCAGTCTTCTCCGCGGACGTAGTAGGGATCGACGCCGGCGACCAGTTCCAGTTCGAGAAGCGATCGGATGGGTCCGTTGCGCGGCTCGTACGGGTACGAGAGCCCCTGGTAATACCCGGCCTCGGCGCCCAGGACGTTCGGATCCTCGTCGGCGTCGATCCAGTCAAGAATGGCGTCGGCGGTGTCCTCGGTCATGAACGGAAGGGTCATGAGGTCGTCGAAGGTCATCCGGTTGATGTTGATGCGAGCGTGGGCGTCCACGGGCCCGGCTCGCTCACCCCGGGGTGTGCTGTGAACGACCTCGTAGGTTGCCCCGTCGAGGTCCCCGGAAGCGACGGCCGCCATGTCCTCGATCAGCATGAAGGCATCGTCGGGGTTTGGGTTTTCGGTTCCGGCTTCGAGCCTGGCGATCTGGATCTCCACACCGGCCCGGGCGGCCCATTGCGCCCGGACGCGGGCGAGCGCCTCGCGGCCCGACGTCGCCTGGCTGAACGACGAGGCCTGGACGATCGAGATAACGGCCGAGGCCATGGCGATGACCCAGAGGACCACGAGCGTGACAAACGACCGACGCGGGATCATCGGGACCCTCCATTTCCCTGGTCGGCCGGGGCGGTCGTCGAAGGGGAAGCCGATGATGACACGGAAGCGTCGGGTGGCGTGGGGACTCGGTCAAGGGCGATGACCCGGCGGACCACCGCTTCGGCGGACAGGTCGTCGGAAACGGCTCGTATCTCGACCCGGACCGCGTGCGGGAAGCCCTCGGAGTCCGAATCCCAGGTATCGAACCAGGAGACACCGTCGGAGGCCTGCACACTGAAGGACACCACGCCCGGCGCCAGGAGCATGGCGACTCCGCCCGCGTCCAGGGCACGGTCGAAGGCAGGATCGGCCCGCCTCCACAGTCCCGCCGTCGATCCCTGACCGTCGACCCGGTATTGCGCCTCGTACTCACCCCCTTCGGGGATGTCGTCCCGACCTCGGACGAGTCGGTTTGATCGATGCAGGACGAGCAAGCCGTCACGCTGCACGGGGCCGGCGCCGCCGTCGGTCACCTGGACCTTGCACTGGGACAGATCGCCGGATCGCACGGCGGTGGCCACATCGGTGGCGATCCTGGCGCCGGCCGCATCGGCCCGAGAGAACGCCTGGTGGCGGGCGACGGACTTGTTCTTCGCCTTCACCATGTTCGTCACGGACATGATGATCCCGGCTCCGATGATCGATACGACCACGCCGCCAACGATCAATTCGACCAGTGTAAAGCCGCGTCGGCTTCGCCGTTCGCCGCGGCGGATCGTGCGTCGTGGCTGGGCGGAGAGGGCTTCGGGCATCATCAGAAGTCCCTCGCGACGGTTTCGCCCGGGCGGCGTGGGGGATCGGGGTCCTCTCCCAGCCTCGGGGCGATAAGTGTCTCGCACGACGCGGAGCGCTCTCTCCCGCCGCTGATCCACGAAACGGAAGCGACCACGCGATACGGCTCGCCGACCTGCCCTCCGTCAATCGACAGCGCGAAGCGGTACATCCCGAACGGAGCCTCGCACGGCCCTTCGAGGGGAAACTGCTTCCCGTAGGAATCCGGCCCTCGGGCCAGCACCAGGTTCAACTGCTCGTCCAGGAGCATCGCCGCGGTCTGGAGTTCCTCGCCACGGGACTGGGAGGAGATGGCCCGCCCGAGCATGCCGAGCATGACCGCGAGGGAGATCCCCAGCAGGATGGTGCCGACGATCGCGTCGACGAGCACCACGCCGCGGCGGATCCGAACGCGGGAACTGGAAGGAGTGAGCCTCACCACGGCTCATCCGCCTTTCCGGCCAGGTCCAGATCGATCAGGGCGGCCTCGGCGTCGGCGAAGGCGTCCTCACCGGAAACGACCGTGGCACGGAATGCCCGAGGCGAGAGCGAGACGGTCCAGAGTGCCTGACCATCGGCCTGTCTCATGACGATTCGAAGGCCGGGCCGCGGCGTGCCGGGCAGGAATTCGACACGGAACCGGCGTGGATCCAGGTCCATGCCGTCGGAGACGGCGGCGACAACCCTGGCATCCTTGAGTTCAACCGGCATCGTCATGGCGTCGCGCAGCCACTCGGCGGTCAGTCCCTTGGCGGCATCGGCGGGAGAAGGCCTTCGGAAGATCATCAAGGTGAACGTGGTCCCGTCAAAGTCGACGGCCAGTTGCTGGCTGGTAAGCGTGTCTCGGCGGCCGGCGGCGGAGATCAGTTCGGCGGCGCGGCGCACCTCGGCCTCGGCCGTGCGTGAGGAGCCCGACGCCAGGCGCGGGATGACCACCCCCGACAGGATCGCGAGGATAACCAGGGCCACGATCAACTCCACGAGCGTGAAGCCGGTTCGGAGCCCCGCGCGGCGGGCCGCGGGCGATGGGGTCGTGGGGCCTGGCATGGCGGAGTGGCTCACCATCCTTGTAATGCCTCGGGCGGTTATGGCGCGATGATGTCGGCGTTCTCGCCTTCGCCGCCGGGCTGTCCATCGGCGCCGTAACTGATGACGTCGAAGTCGACGTTCTTCTCTCCCGGGATGCGCAGTTCGAACGCGTTGCCCCAGGGGTCGAGCAGTTCCTGCGGGTTGTTGACGTAGGGGCCCTTGCCCCGCCAGGCCGTCTCGTCGATCGCTCCGGGCTTTTCCCAGAGGATCGTGATGCCGGCGCCCGGCTCGGGCATGCCGAAGTCCGCCGCGAACAGTTTGATCTGCGTCGCCAGGGCGGAAGCGTTGGCCTTCGCGACGGCCTGCTTGGATTGCCCGATGCGTCCGATGAGCCTGGGGCCGATGACGGCGGCGATGACTCCCAGGATGACGACGATGACGATCACCTCGATGATCGTGAATCCCGGCCGGACGCGTGATCCGGCTCGGCGTGAACGGGTGATTTTCATTGGCTTCTCCATGACGGTCGGTTTCGTGCGGGCAAAGGAAGACGTCACCTGATCGAGTCCTGCATCTGGAGCATCGGCAAGAGAATCGCCAGCACCAGGAAACCCACGCAGCACGCGAGTATCACCACCAGGATGGGCGGAAGGGCGGTCGTAAACAACTTGACGCTCGTCTCGGTCCGATCCTCGAACGACCGGGCGGCCTGGTTGAGCATCTCGTCAAGCCTTCCGGAGCGTTCCCCGAGGTTGACGATCTGGACGAGCATCGGCGGGAAGTACCCGCTGCGCTCCATGGGTTCGGCGATGGTGCGTCCGCCCGCGACCTGCTCGGCCACGTCGTCGATGACGCGCTCCATCGCGCGGTTGCCGAGCGTGCCCTTGGTGATGCGGAGGGACTGGAGGATGGGAACCCCCGCCGCGGTCAGCGTGCCGAGCGTGCGGGTGAACCGGGCCACGGCGACGTCTCGCAGCAGTCGGCCCAGGATCGGCACCCGGAGGATGAACGTGTCGAATTTCAATCGCCACGCGGGCTGTGCGTACAGCACGCCGGTGCCGTAAACCCCCACCACCACCGCCGGGATCACCGCCCACCAGTACCCGCCGAAGAAGTCCGCGACGCCCTGGACGATCCGCGTCGGGAGGGGAAGCGAAGTCACCTGCCCCTTGAGCGGCTCGAGCACTCGCGGGACGATGAACGTCACGATCACGATCACCCCGATGACCAGCAGGGCAAGCAGGATGAACGGGTACATCGTTGCGGAGAGGATGCTCCGGCGGAGTTTGACGTCCTGGTCGAGCAGTTCGGCCGCCTGGTGCAGGACGTCTTCCAGCCGCCCGGATGCCTCTCCGGCCCGCACCATGTTGATGACCAGTTCCCCGAACTCGCGTCCGGTCGAGGCGAAGGCGTCGGCAAGGCTCCGGCCGTGCTCGACCTCGCCGATGATTTTTTCGAGCACCGCTCGCTGACGCTGGCTCCGACCCTGCCGGGCGATGGTCCGCAGCGCCTGGATCAGGGGCAGGCCGGCCTGGACGGCGGTCCCCAGTTCGCGGATGAAGGACGCCATTTCCGAGCGGGACATGGCGCGGGAGGCGAAGATCGAGCCCGCGGACGATGCCCGCTCACCCGCGTCCGGTCGCGCCGGGGCGGCGGGCGTCGGCAAGCCCGGGGCCGCGCGATCAGGGGCGGTCAGGTCGATCGCCTCGACCGAGACCGGGGTGATCCCGCGGCGCATCAGTTCGCGTACAGCCGAAGGACGGTCCGTGGCCTGGATCGTGGCTCGTGCGGCTCCCGAGATGGTCTTGTACGCGAACGTCGGCATCGTGGCTTTCGGTGGGTCGCTCGACCGGGACGCTGGACCCGATCAGGAACGGTCGGGTGTCAGACGGCGGGGATCTCCTCGGCGTCCTGCGTCGCCTGCAGGACCTCGTCGACGGTGGTGTGCCCCTGGGAGGCCTTGATGATGCCGTCGCGGCGCATGGTGACGTACGAAGGGCCGATGATCCGCGACAATTGCTGGGTGGTCGCCCGCTCGGAAACGGCCCGGCGCAGTTCCGACGTCATCGGCGCCATCTCGTAGAACCCGACCCGACCACGGAAACCGGCGCCGTCGCAGCGTTCGCACCCCGCGGCGTCAAAGCCAAGACCGTCGGGGAACATCGCGGCCTCGACCGAGGCCAGGCGGTGGCGCGAGGCTTCGTTGAGCGGCGCCCTGGCGCGGCAGTGCGGGCAGAGGCGGCGGCCCAGACGCTGGGCCATGATTCCTTCCAGAACGCTTGAAAGCAGGAACGGCTCGATGCCCATGTCGAGCAGACGGCCGACCGCGCTGAGCGCGTTGTTGGTGTGGAGCGTGGAGAAAAGCAGGTGCCCGGTGAGGGCGGCCCGCACGGAAATCTCCGCGGTCTCGGCGTCGCGGATTTCGCCGACCATGATGACGTCGGGGTCCTGCCGGAGGATCGAACGCAACCCGGAGGCGAACGAAAGCCCTCGCTTGGGATTGACCGGGATCTGGTTGACGCCGCCCAGTTCGTACTCGACGGGGTCCTCGATGGTGATGATCTTCAGCCGCGGGTCGTAGAGTTTGGTGAGCGCGGCGTACAGCGTCGTCGTCTTGCCGGACCCCGTCGGCCCGGTCACCAGGATCATCCCGTGCGGGAGGTCGATCCAGCGGGCCATGACATCCCGATCGGTGGCTCGCATCCCGAGGGTCTCGAGGTCGAGCCGTATGGACTCCTTGTCGAGGATCCTCATGACGACCGACTCGCCGTAGATCGTGGGGACGGTCGAGACACGGATGTCGATCTTGCGGCCCTCGAAGCGAAGGGTGATGTGCCCGTCCTGCGGGGCGTACCGCTCGGCGATGTTCATCCCCGCCATGATCTTGATGCGGCTGGTGATGGCGGGCTGGAGGTGTCGCGGCGGGGAGTCGCGGGAAACCAGGACGCCGTCGACGCGGTACTTGACGCAAAGGGACTTCTCGAACGGCTCGACGTGTATATCGCTGGCCCGCGCGCGGATCGCCTCCAGGATGATGAGATTGACCAGGTTGATGAGCGACGGCTGCTCGGCCATCCGGTGAAGGTCGGCGGCCTCGACCGATTCGAGATTCGATGAAAGATCGTCGGAAGGCTCATCCTGCCCAGCGAGCCGGGCCGCCATCTGGGCCGCGGTGATCCCGTACGCCCCGCGGAGGAGTTGCTCAAAGACCTCGGCGGTCGCTCCGACGCGGCGAACCGGCACGCCGGCCGTGACCGAGAGTTCGTCCGACGCGGCAAAGTCGCCCGGGTCGATCATCGCGGCCAGCAGAACGCCCCGGTCAAAGGCGTACGGCACCACCCGCAGGCGAACCGCCTGATCGGCCGAAGCCGTACGGATCGCCGCCGGATCAACGTCCGGAACCTGCTCAAGCAGCGGCGGATCTCTGTCCGGCGGAGCGGAGGCGAGGGGATCGCCTCGATCCTGGGCGAATGTGGTCATCCTTGAACGCTCCGACGCGGACCCGGTACCGGGGCGGTTGGTAACAACACCCGAACGGAAATCCGCACACACCTGAGTCTCCCCGATCGACAAACGGGCCCGAAGGCCCGGCGTTGCATGAACCGGGTGTTATTCCTCCGAATCGTCGGTGTCCATGTCAAAGTCCATCATGTCCATCTGCTGGTCGGCCCCGGGAGGAACGACGTCCTCTTTGGGCAACTGCCGGCGCTGGTCCTCCTTCAACACGGCGAAGAGGCGGTCGCGGAACTGGTTGTCCAGGTCTCGACGGGCCTTTCGCGCCTGGGTCACGGGGGTGTCCTTGACCTGTCCATCCCACTGGAACATCGAGAGGAAGGAACTCCCTTGCTTGTCCTCCTGCTCGGTGATCGCCGCGGCCCAGCGTTCGTTGAGGGGGGAGGCGTCACGCCCGTACGCGGCCTTGATCTCGCCGATGGTCCGCCTCTGGTCCTCATCGAGGTCCTTGAATTTCTCGGCCGACTCGACCGCCCGCTCGACGTACGACTTGCGGTAGACACGCGGGAAACTGCGCCGCTGGACTTCCTTGTCGAACGCGATTTTCAGGTCGTCGGAGAGCAGGGCCGAGACCCGGCGGGCGTTCTCCCGGTTGATGTTGCGCACGAGGATGGCCTCGTCGCTGAATTTTTTCATCATCGTCACCATCTGCTGATAATCGCCGCCCATGGCCATTTCCATCGCCTTGGTCTCGGCGTCCTTGGCCATCCGCTCGATTTCGACCAGTTTTCGATCCAGGGAGAACTCGTACTGCTCGAGCGCCTCGGCGACGTCCGCGGGCGCCTTGCCCTCCTCGGGGGAGAGACCGACGCGGCGGACGCAATCGACGACATCGACCGCGACGCCCGCCACGAACTGGAATCGGAGGTAGGTCTCGCGCCGGCGGTGCCGCTCGAGCGATGGCCAGCGTTCCTCCTGCTTGGGATCGCACAGCCCCTTGAGATCCTCCAGGAACGACTTCTGCTGGGACTCCATCTGCTTGGCAAACTCCACCTGCTTCTTGGGCACTTCCTTCTGCCAGATGGTGAAGTCCTTTGACTCCTCGAATTCCTCCTGGATCTTCCTGTAGAATCCCTGCATTTCCTCCTGCACGCGCTTGTGCTCGGAGAGGTACCCCTCGTGCAGGAGCAGGGCGGTCTCGGACTGGTCCTTGTCGAAATGCAGGATCTTGCAGTAGAGTTGGACGCTCCGCTTGGAGATGGCGCCCTCGTTGCCCGCCGCCTGCTGCGCAAAGATCTGGCCCGCGGCTCGCTCGGACGTCAGCGTGATGGTCGCGGCGAACGCCAGCAGGACGACCGCCGACAGGGTCAAACCGACCAGCCGCCTCGCGATCCCGAACACTGGAGTCGTGATGCTCATGGATTGACTCTCCCCGATTCGCGACCCAGGCCGGATCGCCTCCGTATGTCGGATACAACGGTGAATACGCCCCACGCCGGGGCGAACACATCCGGGAGATTGTACGGGACTCCGGGCGTCGGGTTGCGAACACCGCCGATCGGAGGCGCGCGGCCACGCACGCGGAATTTCCCCGTGGGAAGTCATCGCCGGATGATCACGGTGGCGCCCGAGGACTCCCCGACTCCGACTTCTTCATCTTCCGACTCGCCGGGGGCACCGCTCTGGCCGGGCTTTGGCAGTCTTTCGCGTTGCTCGGGAGTCAACGCGGCGTTGAGTCGCTGGCGCGTCGCCTCGTCGAACTCGCGACGGGCCTTGCGGGCCTTTGCCAACGGTGTGTCGGCGTCGTCGCCGCCCGACCCCATGGCGACCTTGACTTGCATGCCCCCATCCCCGAATGCCAGGTTGTTCGGATCCTGCTCGTCCTTCTCGATCGCCGAAGCCCACGAGTCGTTGTAGGAGGAAACATCGCGTTCGTAGGCTTCCTTCAGGCTCTGCAAGGTCGATCGCTGCCCCGCGTCGAGGTCCTTGAACGCCAGCGCGGAATCAATGGCTCTTGTCACCTGCGAGGGGCGGTACACGCGCGGAAAACTTCGCCGCTTCACCGCCGCCGCAAACGCCGGACGCACATCCTCCGGCAGGGCCTGCTCGATCCGGCGGGCGTGGTCCTGGTTGACTCCCTTGACCCGCAACCCGGCCTCTCGGGTCTCGGCCGAACGCTTCTGAAGGTCGGCCAGGTCGAGCGCCCCTGGCCTGAAGGCAAATTCACCCTGCTTGTCAATCACCGATTGCTTGGCGAGCAGCGAGCGGTCCATGTCCATTTCGTACCGCGCCACCGCCTGCTGAAGTTCCTCGGATTCCGAGCCCGGGGCAAGTTCATCGACGATCTCGACAAGATCGACGGACTCGCCGCTGAGCATCCCTCCGCGAAGGATCGTCTCGCGCCGGCGGGCTCGTTCGACCCGTTCCCATTGCGACATCTGCTCTTGCGTCAAGATCAGCCGGACATCGGAGAAAAATTCCCGCTCGGCCAGGGCGGTGCGCTGCTTGAAACGGGCCCGTGCCTCGGGGATCTTCTCCGCAAGAACGGACCCATCCTCGGTTTCCTCGAACGCCTGGCGGGCCTCATCGATCTCCCGCTGCATGGAGCCGGACGCCGCCCGGTACGTCGCCAGGTATCCCTCGTGAAGCGATTTGACCGTCTGAGATTGATCGTCGGTCAGCCCCAGGATCGCCCCGTATTTCTGGATGCTCCTCGATCCGATCTGATTCCCGGACGATCCCCCGACCATCGGCCCGCCCATAGTTGTGTTCACGGCCACCCGCTGCCTGGCGGATGCGGGATCGGCGGGGCAAACAACCGCCAGGACCGGCGCCACCAGACCGACCGTCGCGAGGCGAAACGCTCGCCGATAGTTCAGAACTCCCATGGGTCCGCCTTTCTCATCGCCCGATCCGGATCGGGCGGATGCTGCATGTGGATGCTCCCCGCGGCACTCTCCGTCATTCTTCCCCTGACAATCCGTGCCCCGCGGACTGGTCCGGGGCAAACATCGCCTCGACGAACGCGTCGGGATCGAACGGCTGGATGTCTTCGGGAGTCTCCCCTACTCCTATGAATTTCACGGGTATTGAGGTGACGTCCTTGATGGCGATGACGATCCCGCCCCGGGCCGTGCCGTCGAGTTTGGCAAGAAAGATCCCCGTAACCCCCCCGCGGCCTCCCCCACCCCCGGCTTGATCACCGGGGCCCGCGGCAACCGCCTCCCCGACCGCCCTGTCGAACTCCTCGGCCTGCCGAAGGGCGTTCTGGCCGCTGGTGGCATCCAGCACCAGCAGCACCTCGTGGGGCGCTCCGGGGATCTGCTTCGAGACCACGCTACGAATCTTGGTCAGTTGCCGCATGAGCGGGTCCTGCGTGTGCAACCGACCCGCCGTATCGAGGATCAGGAAATCCACTCCGCGGGCCTTCGCGGCCGCGCACGCGTCAAACGCGACCGCCGCGGGATCGCCCCCCTGCTGGCCCTTGACAACCTCGACCCCAAGACGCTCGGACCAGATCTCCAGTTGCCGGACCGCCCCGGCCCGGAAGGTATCGCACGCGCCAAGCAGCACGGTCGCCCGGCGGTCGCGGAGCGTGCGGCAGAGTTTGGCGATGCTCGTGGTTTTTCCCACTCCGTTGACGCCGGTGACAAGGATGACGGTGGGTTTGTTCCCCGGCCCGGCGGTGAGAAGTTCGCGGTCGGCCGGTGGCCACATGGTCTTGAGTTGGGCCTTGATGTAGTCAAGGGCCTGGTCGCCACGCTCCATGCGACCGGAGCGAAAGGCCTCCCGGATTCCTCCGACCAGGCGGTTCGCGGTGCGCACGCCGACGTCCGATTCGAGCAGGCGACGCTCAACCTCGGCAATCAAATCCTCGTCCAGGCGCCTGCCCAGCAGGATCGACCGGATCCCGGTCACGAACGACTCTCGCGTCCGCTCAAGGCCCTGCCTGAGTTTCGAGATGATGGTCTTGAAGAAGCCCATGCGTGTAAAAACCCTGGGTGTCTTTCGAGCCGGCCCGGGACGGTGAAGGCTCAGGTCGGCGGCGGGGTCGGGTCGTCCGCGCCGGGAACAACGGCATCGGCGACCGATTCGGAAGCGGGTGGATCGGCGGCCGCGGGGGCCGTGACCTGCCTGAGTATTTTGTCGAGCAGGGCGTTGACAAACGCGGGGGATTTTTCCGTGCTGTAGCGCTTGGCGAGGTTGACGCCGTGGTGTACGACCCACTTGGGTGGGGAGCGCCCGGCGATGATCTCGCTGCGTCCCAGGCGAAGGATCGCGCGGTCGGTGGCCGCCTGGCGGTGGGCGGGCCAGGTGGGCGCCAGGGCCGCGGTCACCCGGTCGGTCTCGGGCGCCCGTTGCATGGCTTCCCGGGCCATCTCGACGGCCTGGGCAACGGACTCGTCGGCTTCGTCGAAGATTTCGCAAACACATCGCCAGAGCGGATCCATGGCTTCCCGGGCCGCGGCGGGCGTCAGTCGGTCACGCAGGGAGCGGGAGTACGCGTCTCGCACGGGTGATTCCCACGCCTCGAACCCTCCTTCGCCCGAGTTGTCCTTGCCTGAGAAGCCCGATCCACGATCCGATTCAAACTCAAAGACTTTCTTTACGGAGGACCTGAGCGAATCGGTGATCCTGGCGACCAGGTCGGCGACGATCGCATCGGAATCCCCGTGGACACCACCAACCCGGTTGTTCGCCGAGGCACACCACGAATCCAGGCAAGACAGCACCTCGCGACGCCTGGCTTCAAGTCTCTGGCGGACGATCGAGGACGCCTCGACCGCCGCCGCCGAGCCGGAGGAATCGAAGAGAAAGACAAACTGGAAAGCCAGTTCCAGGCGTTCGAGTTCGAGTTTCACGCCCGCCTCCCGCGACGGCCCGCCGCCTTGTCAACAACCCCCGTGATGCCCTCCGTGACGACCGCCGCTCGGAAGGCGGATCGGCCTTCCAAGATTCGGATCTGGTCGATGGAATCAAGCACGGCGGCCATGGCCTCCTGGCCTTTGTTTCCCAGGCGCCCCCCGGCCCGGTCGCGAGCCTGTCGCGGCGTGTCAACGGTCAGGACGCCGAAAGCCACGGGGATGCCCGTCGAGAGCGTCACCCCGAGCAGGCCCTGCGAGACGGCTTGGGCGATGTAGCGGTCGTGGGATGTCTCGCCCTTGATCAGACATCCCAGGGCGACCACCCCTTCGAAACGTCCGCCACGGGCGGCCGCGAGAGAGAGAGCGGGGAGTTCAAACGACCCCGGGGCATCCACGATGACGACACCGGACGCGCCCGGGAAGCGCGTGGCGTACTCAAGCAGCGCGCCGTCCCGCAGGCGATCGGTAACGGAGGGGTTGTAACGGCTGACGACCAGCGCCACGGCGGGAGAAGGCTCGCGGCTCGATCGCCCGGCGCCGGTCGGCTTGGGCATGGAACGGCGATCGTAGCGGCAACGCCCGGTGTTCGCGGCCATCTCCGGCTTTCCAAATGGCCGCGGGCCTCCGATTGCTCGAAGGCCCGCGTTCGACCGCCGCGGCTGTAAGCCGAGTTCTGTCCACGCCGGCGCGCCAGCGACCGGCGATGGGCGACCATTTCTCTAGGCGACGCGTCGCCGCGCCGCTCGAGCGGTCTACCCGTTCCCACGACAGCCGGACCAGCCGTTCGCGGCCAACGCACGCGAGGGGAACTGCTTGACCTTGCACGCGGCGGGGTTTGCCGTGCCCCGCCTGTCACCAGACGGGCGGTGCGCTCTTACCGCACCATTTCACCCTTGCCTGTTCTCGCCCGGGGGCAAGCCATCGGCGGTGTATTTTCTGTGGCACTGTCCCTCGCTCTGGGGTCGCCCGAGCGGGTGGGTGTTACCCACCGCCGTGTCCTGCCGTGCTCGGACTTTCCTCAGGACCGGGCATGCCCGGATCCCGCGGTCGCCCGCCGCGGCCTGGTCATTTTAGCACGGGTCGCCGACCACAACCCGGCGGGTCTGACCACGATTCGGGCCTGGGCGCGGCATTCGCATGAAAAGTGGCCTCGTCGAGAAGTTCGCTCCATTCGGGGCCGTTGCGTTCCGCTCGGAATATGCCTGTCGCTACGTGCCGAGGTTTGGCTCGAACTTGGCGGGATCAATCCAGAATTGCTCCGCGCAGTGCCGACAGCAAAAGCCGATGATGCGGCCGCGATGGATGATGACAAAGTCCGGATCGACCGGCTTGCCGGCGACCGGGCAGAGGGTGTTGAAAGGCTTGAGCGTTGACGCGGCGGCCGTATCGGAACCAGGCGCCGCCGCGTGGGCATCACCGCCAAGCGTGATGGGGCCTTCGACCTGGACAGGTGCATCGTCGGGTCGGTCGCCGGTCTCGATGATGAGCGAATCTCGACCGGATCTCAACCCGTTCGCGGCTTCGGGGGTGATGCCGGTGCGCCAGAGGTTGATGCGTGCGAGGGAAGGGATGTCCCTGAAGTGTTCGACGGCGGCATCCGTGAGACGGGTCCGGGCGAGGATGAGTTCTTCGAGGCGGGGGTGTGAACGCAAGGCGGCAACGCCCGCATCGGTCACGGCGGTGTCGCGAAGTTCAAGCCGGCGAAGGTTGGGCATGCGGGCAATGGCGGACAGAGCGCGATCGGTGATGGCGGATCGAGAGAGGGAAAGTTCGGCGATGTGGTCATTGATGGGGGTGAGGAGGGATTCGATATCGCCATCGGTGATGGTGGGCGCGACGGCGGCGAAGTCGATCCAGAGAAGGTTGGAGTCGCGTTCGACGGGCTCGACATGGGCGAGGCGGTGGCGCAGGGCGACGAGGGCGTCGGCCGATGGCGGGGCGAGGGAGGGGGAGGGGGATGCTCGCGGCGCGGGCTCGGCGGTAATGGAGGGCGACGCGGTGCTCGCCAATGCACCGTGTTCGTGGAAAGGAAGCAAGAACGGGGTGTCAAAGGACGCCCCGGCAGTGATCCACGTTTCGATGGCGAGGATTTCCTCGGGTGTGGGCTGGGGCTTGGACTTCGGGGGCATGCGGTCCTTGTGGTCGATGGGGAGGCTGAGCCGGCGAAGGATCTCGCTTGAAGCGGGATCGGCGGGAAGGATGACAGCGCCGTGCTTTCCGCCCGTGATGATCGCCTCGGGAGTATGGAGCGCCAAGCCGCCCCTGGCGCGGCTCTGTCCGTGGCAATCGCCGCAGCGGGATTGAAGGATGGGCGCGATGGCGGTGGCGAAAGTGGCGGCGGAGGAAGTCGGTTCAGAGGTCCGTGTCGGGATGGGAGCGCGAGCGGGTTGAAGAGGGGACGTGAGGAAATCGGCTCCGTGGGTGAGGGTGCCGCCGAGGTGTCCGGTGGGTATGAGGATGATGATCGCGAGTGCGAGGGAGGAGCGGAAGAGGATCCGGCGCTTGCGGGCATGGAGGATCGCGGTCAGCAGGCAGACGGCGGCGAAGGCGATGCCGAGGTAGAGGTGCTGGGTGAGCACGTCCCCGCCGTGGTTGCCCTCGAGACTGAGGACGTACCCCATGGCCGCGGCGAGAGCGGCAAAGACGCCGACGCACCAGACGAGCAGTCCGGTGACTTCACGCGCCGGTGGCCGGCGGCGGATGAGCGTGATGAACTCGACCGCGGCCAGTCCCGCGAGCAGCCCGATCGGGAGGTGGAGGACCAGGAGATGAAAGCGACCGAAGACTTGGAGCCACTGGAGCACGCGCGACCCTTCAGGTGATGACGCCGGGGACGACTTTGCCGAAGACGTCGGTGAGGCGGAAGTCGCGGCCCTGATGCCGGTAGACTAGTTTTTCGTGATCGAGGCCGAGGAGGTGGAGGAGGGTGGCGTGCAGGTCGTGGACCTCGACGGGGTTTTCGAGGATGTTGTAGGAATAGTCGTCGGTGCGGCCGTAGGTGATGCCCGGCTTGACCCCTCCGCCGGCCATCCAGATGGTGAAACAGCGTGGGTGGTGGTCGCGCCCGTAGTTTTCCGGGGTGAGCACGCCCTGGCTGTAGACCGTTCGACCGAACTCCCCGGCCCACAGGACCAGGGTGTCGTCCAGGAGCCCGCGGCGGCGGAGGTCTCGGACGAGCGCGGCCTGGGGCTGATCGACGGCCTTGCTCTGCTGACGGATCTCGCCGGGGAGGTTGCCGTGCTGATCCCAGCCTCGCATGTAGAGTTGAATGAAGCGGACGCCGCGCTCCGCGAGACGACGGGCCAGGAGGCAGTTGGCGGCGAAGGTGCCCGGCGTACGAACCTCGGGACCGTACATGGCGAGCGTTTCCTCGTCCTCGTCGGAGAAGTCGGTAAGTTCGGGTACGGACATCTGCATGCGGTAGGCCATCTCGTACTGGGCGATGCGGGCGCGGACATCGGGATCCAGGGAGCGCTCGGCCTCACGCTGGTTGAGTTCTCCGACGAGGTCGAGCATGCGCCGCCGGTCGGCGCGGGTGACCCCGGCGGGGTCCCTGAGGTACAGAACCGGGTCGCCCGCGCTGCGCAACTTGCACCCTTGATGCTCGCTGGGGAGAAAGCCGCTTCCCCAGAACCGCGCCGAGAGGGCCTGCATGTTGCCGATGCCCTGCGAGATGAGCACGACGAAGGCGGGGAGGTTGGCGTTGGAACTGCCCAGCCCGTAACTGATCCACGATCCGAAGGAAGCCCGGCCGGGCTGCTGGCTGCCGGTCTGGAAGAAGGTGATGCCCGGCTCGTGGTTGATCGCCTCCGTGTGCATGGAGTGGATAAAGCACAGTTCGCGGGCGATCCCCGCGGTGTACGGCATGAGTTCGCTGATCCAGATGCCGTCCTGGTTGTTGGGATAGCGAGCGAACTTGAAGATCGACGGCGCCACGGGAAAGCGGTCCTGGCCGCTCGACATCCCGGTGAGACGCTGGCCCTGGCGGATCGAATCCGGAAGATCCTCGTTGAAGCGATGGCGAAGGCCGGGCTTGTGGTCCCAGAGGTCGATCTGGCTGGGAGCGCCCTCCATGTGCATGTAGATGACGCGCCTGGCTCGCGGACGGGCAGGCCGGCTGGGGAGATGGCTTGCCAGACCCGCGGTCCCTTCACCTGTCACCGGCGCAAGATTGGCCCGCACGAGAGAAGAGAGAGCCAGCGCGCCGAGCCCCGAGCCGATCCAGCCGGCGCTGGTGCCGAAGAACCGGCGGCGGGTGATGTTGAGGAAATGCTCTTCGGCGGGGTGCATGGGCTAGTCCTGGGTGATGGTGGCCGAGAGATTGAGAATCGCGTTCGCAACCATCGTCCACGCGGCAAGTTCGGATTGGTCGATCCCCGGCGGGAGCGGTGATTCACCGATCTTCAGGAGGGACGCGGCGTCCTGGGGCGCCGTGGAATAACGCTCCCGGAACGCGGCGAGAGATTGCATGAGCAGTGAGAGTTCGTCACCGCCGGGATCGCGGCCGGAGCATCGAAGGAACATGCGGCTCAGGCGGTCGCCGTCGGAGATGGGTTCGGCGAGCGTGCGCTGCGCCAGGACGCGGGCGGCCTCGACAAACTGCTCATCATTCCAGAGGGCAAGGGCCTGCAGGGGGGTGTTGGTGGCGATCCGGCGGATGGTGCAGAATTCCCGTGTCGGCGCGTCGAGGGTCATGAGAGAGGGAGGCGGGCAGGCACGCTTCCAGTAGGTGTAGAGGCTTCGACGCCAGAGGTCGGAGTCCTTGCCTCGCGTGTAATTCCTGGTGTTCGAGACGGGCATGGCGACTTCCTGCCAGAGGCCGTCGGGCTGGTATGGCTTGACGGATGGTCCGCCGAGTCTCTCGACCAGGAGTCCCGAGACGTAGAGCGCCTGATCGCGGATCTGCTCGGCGGTAAGGCGGCGTCGGGGGAATGAGGAAAGCAGGCGGTTGTCGGGGTCTCGCTCGCGCTGGTCGGGGCGAAGCCGCGACGACTGCCGGTAGGTGCTGCTGGTGACCAGGATCCGGAACACGTGCCGCACGTCCCAGCCGGATTCGCGGAACTCGACGGCGAGCCAATCGAGAAGTTCGGGATGGCTGGGCCATTCTCCCTGCATGCCGAAGTCCTCGCTCGTGGCGACAATGCCGGTCCCGAAGAGCATTTCCCAGAAGCGGTTGACCGCGACCCTGGCGACAAGCGGGTTGTCGTCGGAGGTCATCCACCGCGAGAGTCCGAGGCGGTCGGAGGGCATGTCATCGGCGAGTTTTCCCAGGGAGGCGGGGACGGCGCGGCGCACCGGCCTGTCCAGGTCGGGCTGGTCGTACGCGCCGCGTGTGAGCACATAGGTATCTCGCGGCGTGGGCAGTTCCTTCATCACCATCGTCAACGGGACCTGCGACTCGGTGGACGCGAGTTCCCGCTCGAGACCGGCGATACGTTCGCGGCTGGCGCGGTACGTCCGTGAAAAGGCGAGTTTCCAGGCGTGATCAAACCGAGAGCGCAGGCCGGGGGTCATGGCAAATCCCGGGAGCAAGCCCGAGGCGAGTTCGCCCGACAACTCATCCGGCCGCGGCAACACACGGAAGTAAAACCCGGCCGGGCCGCCGGTGTTGACGACCTTGAAGACAAGCGTGTTGACCCCGCGATTGAGTTGGAGGCTCGCGCGATCCTGATCGGCGGCGAGGGAACGATCGATGCGGTTGGACGCGGCCTCGGCGGTGTTGATGAAGAGTCGGAAGCCGTCGTCGCTCCCCAGTGAGAGATCAATTGACCGGGCGGTCGGGGAGAAGATCCGGCGGCCGACGTAGGTGGCGTTCGTGCCATCGCCGAAGTTGTTCAGTCTCCCGTCGCGAAGGCCCTGGTCGTACCGCCAATACTGGTTGCCCGAGCCGAAATTCCTGGCAAGGTCGATGGAGGCTTCCAACTCGGGACCAAACGCCGTCTCAAACGCGGCCTGGCCGGAGTCCGCGGGGAACGGGCCGACGAGGTACCAGCCGCTCGACGAGACGGGGAGAAATTCAAGCCCGTGTTCGCCGATCGAGCCGAGCGCGAGGCGTACCCGGCCGAGGGCGTGCCGCGGGTATATGGAGTTGTATTGCAGGCGGACGATAACCTCGGTACCGCCATGGAAGCCAAAGGGCTCCGCGGCAAGGAGCATCGCCGCGCGGCCATCGGTTCGCCGGTGCGCATCGACCGCCCATCCGAGATCGTCGGAAGTGTCCAGGACGTTCACGATGCGGTGGTCGCCGTCTTCCTGCTCGTGGTCGGCCCAGGCCCACGCGAGAGGCACGTTCACCCGCCGGTCGGGGTCGGCCACGGAGACCGCCTGGACTTCGACGCCGGTGAGCACGGCGTTGCCGTTCTCCGAGCGCCCGATACGGCCGTGGGGCAGCGACGGATCGGGGATGGCTTCGAGCGAGATCAGCCGCAGACCCGTGGCGTCGGTGCGCAGCGTGATGACATGCTCATCGTTCTCGGGGTTGGCGCCCGAGGCGAGGACCGAGCCGTCATGCTGCACGGCGAACGTCGCCGCGCCGGCGGCCTTGACAACCTGGGCGGGCGCCCAGGCAATCCCGGCTCGCGCGGGGAGACCATCGAGAAACGCCGACCGGGCCGCATCCTCCTGGGGATCCGGAGCATCGAGTTCCATCTTCGCGGCGGAGAGACGCTCGCGGAGGCCGGCGAGAACACGCTCCTGCTCGGGGCTGGGAACGGCGATGAACGGCTCGAACGCGCGGTTGGAGTCGGGGAGTTGAGAGTACAGCCCCGGCTCATCGACGGAGTTGAAGAAGGCATAGAAACCGTAGAAATCCTCGTGGGAGACCGGGTCGTACTTATGGTCATGGCAGCGTGCACAGCCGAGCGTGAGGCCGAGGAAGACCGAGCCGGTGGTCGCCGCGCGATCCACGGCGTACTCGACGATGTACTCCTCGGGAATCGCGCCGCCCTCATCGGTCATGACATGGTTTCGGTTGAAGCCGCTGGCGATCTTCTGGTCCCGGGTTGCGTCCGGGATAAGGTCGCCGGCGACCTGCTCGGTCAGGAAGCGGTCGAAACGCATGTTGTCGCGCAGGGCGCTCAGGACCCAGTCACGCCAGGGCCAGATCTGACGGCCCGCATCCGTGTGGATGCCGTTGGTGTCGGCGTAGCGGGCGGCATCGAGCCATGGACCGGCCATGCGCTCCGCGTAGCGCGTGCGATACGGCTCGGCGGTCAGGAGTCGATCGACAAGGCGCTCATACGCATCGGACCGGCGGTCCAGGTGGAACTCGTCGATTTCCTCGGGCGTCGGGGGCAAGCCCGTGAGATCGAGGAAGACACGCCGCAGGAGGGTCGCCCTGTCGGCCTCGGGGGAGGGGGTCACCCCTTCTCGCTCAAGACGGGCGAGGATGAATCGGTCAACGTCGTTGCGGCACCACTGGGCATCGCGCACCGGCGGGAGCGATCCGCGAACCGGCGCGACAAAGGCCCAGTGCGGCTCGTACGGCGCGCCCTGGGCGATCCATCGGTGGAGCAACCCTTGCTCCCTCTCCGAGAGAGATCGCCTGTTCGCGCTCGGTGGAGGCATCTGCTCGTCGGGGTCGTGGCTGGTGACCCGGCGCCAGAGTTCGCTCCTCTCCGGGTCTCCAGGAACCACAACAGGGCCGTCGGGGCGGCTCGCCAGGAGGCCCTCCCGGAGGTCGAGTCGAAGATCCGCCTTTCGCTGCGCCGAATCCTGGCCGTGGCACGTGAAGCAGCGATCGGAGAGGATGGGGCGTATGTCGCGGCCGTAGCGGATCGGCTCGGCCGCCGCATGATCGGAGGCCGCCGCCGGCTCTCCGCCGCCTCGCGCGTTGCTCACGCCGCTCTTGACTATGAATCTCGGACCCGCCGTCGCGAGCAATGCGAGGAAGAGGATGGCGATGATCCAGGTTCGCGGTGCCGCGCTCGATTCCATCTCTACCTCGGAACGACCGAACAAACTGCGTATGGGAACCGCGCCGCGGGTATGTGGCGGCCGAGTTTCATGCTACCAGGCACGACGCCCGATCGCAATGCCGCCTGACTTGCGAGCGGGCTTTTCAGCGGAATACATGCGAAGGCCGACATCCCGCTGGCGGTTGGGACAAGGCCCCGGTACGCTGGCGGAGATGGGTGCATTGAGGAAATCCACGGAACAATCGGCCATTACGAGCCGGGCGGCCATCACCAGCCGGGCGGCGATCACGCGTCGGGGCTTTGTCGGCGCGACACTGGCGGCGATCGCGTCCCGTCTTGATGCCGCGCCGTTTGTTCGGACCAGCCGGAAATCCGGGCTTGAGAACCCGATTCTCGGGGTGGGCGAGCACCGCTACGAGTGCCTGCACGATTGGCTGACTCCTCCGGATGGCCTTGCCTGGGGAGACACGCACGGCTTGGCGCAGGACCAGGCCGGCCGGATCTACGTCGCGCACACGGTGCATCCATCCAGTTCCGGGTCGCAGGCGGTGGTGGTGTACGACGAGGACGGCCGGTTTCTGTCGGCATGGGGGGACGCCTTCCGCGGTGGGGCGCACGGCCTGGATGTGCGTCGGGAGAGCGATGGCGAGTTCTTGTACCACTGCGACACCAGCCGACGCCTGGTTGTAAAAACCGACCTCTCGGGAGAGGTGGCCTGGCAGGCCGGGTGGCCCCAAGAGTCGGGAAAGTACGAGGCGCCGGAGCGGTATTGCCCGACGAACGTCGCGTTCCTGCCCGGCGGCGACCTGCTGGTGGGCGACGGCTACGGATCGTCGTACATACACCGATACACCGCCGACGGAGCCTACGTCAGGACGATCATCGGGCCAGGGGCGGACAAGGGGCAGGTGTCGTGCCCGCACGGTCTATGGATCGATGAGCGATCGGGTTCGCCGCGCCTGATCGTCGCCGATCGCGGCAATCGGCGCATCCAGGTCTTCACGCTCGAGGGCGAGCACGTCGGCTTCGTGACCGACGGCGTGCGTTTGCCGTGCCACTTCAAGGTGCGCGGCGATACGCTGCTGGCGCCGGACCTGGAGAGCGTTGTGACGCTGCTCGACGGGGACAACAAGGTCATCGTCCATCTGGGTGACGGACACCCCAGCGGGCTTCGTGGCCAGCCGCGCGCGAACTTCATGCCCGGGAAGTTCATCCATCCGCACACGGCGATCTTCCTGCACGGCGGTGACATCCTGGTCGCCGAATGGGTGCCGATCGGGCGGATCACTCGGCTGCGGCGCCTGGGCGCCTGAGGTTGCGATCGGCACGTCGCCGCCTGGCTTGTCGCCTGGCTTGTCGCCAAGACCCCGAGTTGCGCCCCCAAGCCTCTCATGCCATCCCTTGGGCAAAGAGGTCCGCGTCCGACGCCGGAGGTGCCGGCACGGTGTATCGCGCTCCTCGCTTGCTGCCCTGCATCACCACTGCGCCGTCCCGCGTCAGACTGCGGATCACGCTTAGATAATTCGCGGGGTCAACGCCGCTGCGCTCGATGATCTCCGCCCGGCCAAGCGGGACACGTGCCTCTCGAATCGCCGCGTACACAGCCTGAACCTCGCGCTCTCCGTCGAGTACAGACGCTGTGTCGGCAATCTGGTTCGCGACCGGCAGCGTCACGACTGGCTGCGCCTCGGCTGGAGCGTCTTCCTGCTCGCTGTCGGGCGCGTCGTCCTCCGCCCACTTCCGACGTAGTTCCTCGGCACGCCGGATCACGTGCTCGCGGACGGTGTCGCCCCCGCTCTCGGAGTCGCTACTCGACTCCGCGCCGATTGGCTCCACGCCGAGTTCTTTCAACCGCGTGCGGATGCGAGTCATGGCTTGGGTAGGTTCGCGGAAGTACTCGCTGCCGCGCAGTCGCACAAACCGCCATCCCAATCGTTCGAGAATCCCCTGTCGGTCGAGATCGCGCCCGATCTCTTCTGGTGGATGGTATCGGTCCCCATCACACTCCAGTGCGACTCGTTGACCGTCCGCGCCGATCACAACCATGTCGATTCGGAACGCGCCGACCTTCCACTGCGTCTGAACCCTGTATCCAGACTCGGTGAGAGCCTTGAGGACAAGATGCTCAAACTCCGACTCGACGCGCTGCCCCTGCTCCTGCATCTGTCGCTGAGTCGCCTGCGGGTCGATCGCGTGCTTGATGAGGCGGCTGCGGAGATCGCCCTCTTTGAGATCGGTGTCGGCGTTCAGGGAATGAACGACCCAGAGTTGATCCTTTGCGCGACTTGCGGCGACGTTGTACCGCTTCTTGAGATCATCGTCGGCGCGCATCCGCAGCGGACCGTCGGGCGCATGATCGACCAGCGAGAGCAGAATCACGTCGCGCTCGTCGCCCTGAAACTGAGGCGGTGTTCCGCACAGAATGTCTCTCTCCGCATACGCGGTCTCCGTGATCCTTGCCCGGAGCAACCGATCAATGAGCAGAGCCTGTTCTTCGCCCAGCATACTGATGACGCCGATCGTCTTGCCGATGTACTCAGGCCGCTCGCACATCGCCACGATCAGCGAGACGGCTTCCAGAGCCTCAGTCTCGTTCACGTGTCCTTGGCGCGATGCCCCGGCCACTCGATGCGACACGACGAATGGTCTCGTGAGAACAGTGGATGACTCGCGCAGAGGCTTGATCTCGCCGTCATAACTAAGGTGGTTGCTGAACTGGATGATCTCGTTGACGCAGCGGAAGTGCTCCACGAGTCGGACGATCTGGCCGAAGCCCGCCGATGCAAGATCGTACATCGAGAGGCGTCCGGTGTACAAGTGCTTGCCCAGCACACCGTCAAGATGCTCGTCGATCAGCGTCTGCATTTCCAATAATCGCTCGCCAATCGCCATCGGGCTGACCTGTTTGTCGTCGCCGACGATGATGGCAGACTTGGCGATGCCGAGCGCGACCAAGCCGGACATGTCGCACTGGCTGGCTTCATCGAGGATCACAACGTCGAACTGTGCAACCTTGAAGTCGTAGGACTCCACGACGCGAGCCAGCGGCATGATCCACGCCGGCACGGCAGACCGCGCCTCGTTCAGCAGGCGTCTCGCTTCGACTTTGAGGCGATCTGATCGCACTCCCGACTCGAATCCACGCTGCTGCACCGTTTTAAGCCAACTGATGAGAGCAGCTCGGACCGCCCCGCTTGCCCGCTGGTGCTGCCGCTCCCACACTCGTGCGCTGACATATCGCGCCGTTTCCTCTTGGAGTCGGTTCTTTGTCTCGGTACAGGCACGTTGCAGGTCATTGATATCGGTGGCGGCCCGACGAGTCAGTTCCTGCTCCAACTGCCTCCAGAGCCACGCCTCTGTTGAACTGCTCGGTACAGTCGCCGTGTGGTGAGGCTCTTCACGCCGCGTGATCGCATCGGCCCACTTTGGAGCCAGCGGGGCCAATCTCGCCAGCAGGGCGGTACGCCGCTCGGATGCCTCCTGCTTCTCCAGAAGTCCCAGATACCGCTTGTAGACGCCCGCG
The DNA here is from genome assembly GCA_019636515.1 of Phycisphaeraceae bacterium. Taxonomy (GTDB): domain Bacteria; phylum Planctomycetota; class Phycisphaerae; order Phycisphaerales; family UBA1924; genus JAEUJB01. The sequence continues at coordinate 911,300 of JAHBXI010000001.1, forward strand.
TAGTTCGGCGCGCTCATGGAGGCCAGAGCGCGAGCCAGCGCACGGGCGATGCGGCCTTCGTGCGCCGCGGCGAGTTTCGCGCGAACGGCGTCAATCCGGGATTGGATGTTCTCGATCTCGCAGCGGTAGGCTCTCGCCTCCACCGCAGGAATCACGAACTTCTCGATAACTTCGACCCACCGGCGAAGTTCCCCACCTGCCTCGGATCGTGGCGCGACAAGTTCACGCGCCGCAGCCCAGTTGAATCCGAGAACCTCTAACTTCCGCACGAACTCGGTCCACACGGTCTCGTGCCAGATCACGGAGCCATTGATCGTGGAGAGATGCTGACGGGCCGTGTCTTCCGGACGAGCACCAAGATTGCCGTGCGTCGCCTGCGCGAGCGCGCCGACCTGCGATGCCCATCGACGATCAAGGTCGCGGCGAAGTTGGTCTCGCGCGAGCAACGACCGAAGGGCACTGAAATCCTCGTGGGATTTGGGGGCCGCCCCACGCACCTTCGACGTGACTTGCAGCAGCAGCCACAGGGGTCGGCGCAATCCCCACCAGATCGAGAGGGAACCACGAGATTGGACGTGAACGACGACTTGTTCGATGATGGCCGCCGCCTGCCCCCGAGGCCACTTCTCGTGCAGGTGCGGGGAGTGCTTGACGACCGCCGCGCTGTGCCGGTCGATCTCCGCGGCCAGTCGATCCACGGTCTTGACCAGATCGTCCCAAGGCTCGCGTCTCGCTCCCCCGAGGCGACCGCAGTCCATGCACTCCATAGCGAGCGGATGAGCACCCTTGATCGCCCGCACGATCTTTCCTGCAAGAGCATGAACCGCTCGCAGATCGTCGAGGCTTTGGTTTGAGCCATCAGCCAACAAGTCCGGACGCGGATCGGCGGCCTTCGACCTGGCGTTCGCGATCATCCCCAGAGCCTTCTCGAACTCCGCGGGCTTGATGACATCACTCACCGGCGGGAGACCGGCATTGATCTCGGCGTCGTCTTCAAGCGTGATGATCGTGCCAAGCCGGTACACGTCACGCACTTCGTCTTCGCTCAGCGGGCACAACACGCCGCGCTCCAGCGGTCCGGGGAGCCACTCGTGGAGCGACCGCTGGTCCTTTACCAGTCGAGCGGCCTTTGACGGAGCGAAACTACGCCCACCAATGACGATGTCGTCGTACTCGTCCCTGATCGCTTGGGACAGCCCCTGTTCTTGGCTCTTGAGCGTTGCGAGCAACTTCGTGCGTGCCTTGGAGGACCGGTCGGCCTCGGCGGCACGTTCCGATTTGGGGCGTTGCAGTCCGGTGATGATCCCCTTGACCGACGATTCCAGTAAATGCTGCCCTTCGCTGTCGCGATCAAGCACCGCAACGCACAGCGGTCGCAAGTCCTCCGCAACCTTGTCGCGCAGCACCTTGAGGGCCTTGGTGGAATGGCTCGTCACAAGCACCGATTTGCCCTCCGCGAGCAAGTGCCCGATGAGATTCGCGATCGTGTGTGTCTTGCCGGTTCCCGGAGGACCTTGAACGACGACCTTTCCCCGCCGGGCCAAGGCTTGAACAACATCCTGTTGTTCCGGGTTGGCTGGCTTGGTCAGCAACAGGTCCACCGGAGTGCGGCCATGACCGCGCGGAGGCGTACTCGGGTCAGCCTCTTCATCATCCGATGTCTCGCCCCCGCCCGTGTCGTCGTCGTCTCCGGCATCCCCCATCACGACGCTGCGCAACGGCTCGGGTACTTCCCCATTTGCGTTTAGACGCTCGACGAACGCATCAATCGCGTTGATGATGCCGCCCGACCGAGGCATCAGCATCACGACGCCCTGCCGATGCACGACCGCGTGATCGGTCATCGCCTCGTTCTTCGCCGCGAGCACTTCGCCCCGCTTGAACAACCGATGGACCAACTCGGTCAGATACTCCGTCGCCTTTAGATCGAGCAGCCCAAACTCCGACGCGAGCAGGGTCTCACGGAGTTGAGCGAGAGCCTTGCCGTCGACGCCGAACTCCCTCAGCAGCGGAGAGTTCAGTTCGTGCGCGTCGTTCGTGTACCGCAACTCAAACGAGGGCACCTTGGGTTCAAACCGGAGTTCGAGGCGATGCAGCAGCAGCGGGTGTTCGACCGTCCCCTTTTCCTCCGCCCAACGCAGCATCCCGTCGCCCGCGCACAGCACCAGCCGCTCCGATTCACGCTCCAGCCTTCCGCGCAACTCGAAGAGTCGCTGGAAGAGTGCCGCGACCCGGCGCACCGGGTGCTCGGCGACAACCCACTTCTCCCGCTTCTGCTTCCACTGCTCGAACGCAGCGATTCTGGCGGGGTCATCGGTGAATGCGACAGTGGTCGTTTCCTCTTCCTGCTTGAAGTTGCGGGTTGCCAGAAACTGCGCATCGCCGTCCGGACTCGCCCAGCCCGGAAGGACCCAGTCTGCTATCGACTTTGGCGGTGGATCGCAAGGTGTTTCCTTCGGGCGTTTGACCCAGAGTATTACTGACGAGTCATCGTTTTCCGCGCCGATTTTCACCGCCGAGTGACGCGGCAGGGCCGTCAGATCGAGAGTCCAGTCGTATCCGGTCCAGCGTCGGACGACCGGATTGCGGCGTCGCGACACTTCCGCGAGGAAGCGCATGACCTGCTCGACCCGCTGCTTGATCTCGGTTGGTTTGTCCGGTGTCACGTCCACGAATGACCCCCCAAGCCAACTCCAGCCCACGCCCCGCAATCAACCACAATCACTCTGAAAGCACGGGAAAATGTGTACATTCGGATGGGTTTCGCTGCTTTTCGACCCAAGTCGGCTGGTGGCATTGCTATTCTTGCGACTTGGGTTCGACACCACACCGTTCGACTCTTTTCAAGTGCCATTCTCCGATTGACGTGCCAAAGTCTATGAAAGCCCGAACACGTCTGCGCTTCTCCCCCAGCGTGCCGCGGGTTGGCACGGGCGGACACTCCCGGCATACCCTTGTCGCACACTCGGCCGGAGTGGCGGAACTGGCAGACGCGACGGATTCAAAATCCGTTACCCTTTAAAGGTGTGTGGGTTCGACTCCCTCCTCCGGCATTTTCGTTCATCGAGCGTGCCGCCGCGAAACGAGGCTTCGTCTCGTGGTCGCATCGCTCCCCCAGGCTGCCGCGGCTGCTCGCCACGCACGCTCAGGCTCGCGGCGAAGCGAACGGCGCCGCCACCCGAATCCCCATCGATTCGATCGCCAGGCGAACGGCCCGGGCAATCTCCATCGCCCCGGGCGTGTCCGAGTGAACGCAGAGCGTTCCCGGCCGCATCGGGATCGTCACCCCATCGCGTGATTCAACAACACCGTGCATGGCCATGCGCCACGCCCGGGCGGCGGCCCGCGCCGGGTCCGTGATCACGGCGCCGGCTTCGCTCCGCGGAGTCAGCGTGCCATCGGCCTCGTACGCGCGATCGGCGAAGCACTCCTCCACAACCGCCAGGCCGCGTGCCCGCCACCGCGCAGCCCCCGGCGAACCGCACGGGCCGATCATCGCCGCCTCCGGCACCACCATCATCACCGCGTCGGCAAGGACATCGGCGACTTCCACACGCCCGGCGGCGGCGTGGTACAAGGCTCCGTGCGGCTTCACATGCCCGACGTTCGCCCCGAGGGATTCCGCGATCCTGGCCAGCGACGCGACCTGATCGGCCACGTGGCGGTGAATCTCCGACAGGCCGATGGCCATGTCCGACCGTCCGAATCCGGCCCGGTCGGGATAGGAAGGGTGCGCCCCGATCGAGCACCCCGTCGCCAGGCAAACTCGGACAAGCCGCTCCATCGACGACGCGTCCCCCGCGTGCCCCCCGCAGGCGATGTTGGCCGAGGTCACCACCGACACCAGCGCGAGGTCGGCCTCGATCCTCTCCGGCGATTCGCCGACGTCGGCGTTGAGATCGATGGGCTTCACGGCTCGGCGGCTCCACGGCCTGGAGGAGCATGCCCTTGCCCAGCCGCCGGAAAGAACCGACGGCTCTGATCTCGCAACGCCCGCCTGGCCTGGTCCACCGAAATCGAAACGAAGTTCACGGCCTCCCCGGGTCTCCATTGCCCGATCGCGGGCAGGTCCGCCGCGATCACGCACCCGATCACGGGGTATCCGCCGGTCGTCGGGTGATCGCACAGGAGGACCATCGGCTCTCCCCCCGGGGGAACCTGCACGGCGCCCCACATCATGCCCTGGCTTGGCATGCGCCCCTCGAACGGGGCGGCGAGCGCCTCTCCGCTCAGACGAATCCCCATGCGGTCGGACCTCGCGGAGACAACCCACCGCCGCGGCGCCACGAACCCCGCGAGATCGAAGCCGTCCTCCGCCGGGGCCAGAACCACCCGGACCATCCGGCGCAGGATCGCTTCATGAACCAGGCCCTCGACGCCGTGCGAAGGGTCGATGCACGAACCGGGCTCGTCTCCGCAAAGACCAATCCGGTCGCCCGCGCGGAGAGGGCGTCCCTCATGCCCGCCGAACCGCGCGCCCGCGTGCGTCGAAGATGATCCCATGACCCGCGGAACCGCCAGACCGCCCCCTACGCACACGTAGGCACGGCACCCCCGCAGCGCCCTGCCGACTCGGATCGTCGAGCCGGGCTCGAGAAGCACCGGCTTGTACATCGCGATCACGAACGTAGTGCCGTCGGAACGGGTCACCGACACTTCGGACGCGGCCCCGGTCACGGCGACGACGCGGGTTGAATCAAACGCAAACGCACCGCCGTTGAGGGTCGTTTCAATCGCGGGTAATCCCGGGGGATTTCCGACCATCGCGTTGCCGATCCGAATGGAAAGCGGATCCGCCGCCCCGCCGACCGGCACCCCCGCCCACGACCACCCGGCCCGCCCGGCATCCTGCACCGTGCTGAACAGCCCCGGATCCACGACGTGCAGGGTGGCCATGTCAGGCATCCCCCCGCGCCAGCATTTCGAAGCGGTCGTGGTCGATCGGCGTGAAACGAACCACATCTCCGGGGACGAGCAGGCACGGCGAGGCCGACGAGGCCTCAAAGAGACTCACCGGAGTCCTTCCCACCAATCGCCAGCCCCCCGGGGTGCTTGTCGGGTAGATACCCGCCTGATCCGCCGCGATCGCGACGCTTCCAGGAGGAACGCTCGGCCGCGGCTGGGCCAGGCGGGGAAGGTGCAGGTTGCCGCAAAGCCCCGACAGGTACGGGAACCCCGGCGAGAAGCCAATGTACCGCACCACGTACATTGAATCCCGGAACAGCGTCATCACCCGCTCCTGGGAAAGACCCGTCAGCACCGAAACCTCGGGCAGGTCGATCGCGCACAGCACGCACGAGCAGGTCGGGATATGAACCAGGCGAGGCGGCAAGGACGGCTCGCCGATCGGATCGTCCATCGCATCCCGCACGACCTGCATCACTCGCCGGCACAGGTTGTTTACGTCGGATTCCCGCATGGGGCCAAGGCGGTGGGCCTCGAAGGCAAGCAGAACCGAATCATGACCGGGGACGGCTTCGAGCAGTTCCGCGAACCCGGCCGCGCCGACAGCCCGCCATGCCCTCAGGATCGATCGCTCATCGGCATCATCGAACCGCACCAGCACGTGCCGCTCCGAGATCCAACGGGTCGTGAACAAGCCACCGCTCACGGCCGGGGTCCATCCGCCGGGGTTCGCTCCGACTCCCGGCCGCCGGGCCAGGCGGGCCAGACGGACCAGGCGGGCCAGCCTCCCTGGGTTGAGACAATCGTCGGTGGCGGATTCATCCTGGATGAGTGTAACGGCGTGCGTGCGGGACATTCATGAAAAACCCCCTTCGTACCTGGCCCGATCCGTGGTACGATCCGCGCGATCAACCCCTTCGCATGATCCCGATCAGGAGAGAGTCCATGCCGATCCGTTACCACTGCGTCACGCTCGCGGCGGCGCTGGCCACGTTCCAGGCCGCCGGGCAGATTTTTTCCGCCACCCCCGACTGGCAATCCGCGGACAAGCAGGTCTCGACCGGGGGCGCGCTGGTGGACCTGAACCGGGATGGGTGGCTCGACCTGGTGGTGGCCAACGGCAACGACATCAGCCGCCAGCGCGTGGTCGTGTATTACAACACGGGGACCGGGACGCTCCAGACATCTCCGGGGTGGCAATCGTCGGACATCGCCTACCACGGGCACCTCGATATCGCGGATGTCAACGGCGATGGCTGGCCGGACGTGGCGGTGGCGGTCCTGCTCCCCCAGGGGGGCAAGAGCGCGAAGGTGTATTTCAACAACAACGGCGTGCTAAGCACGACGGCCGGCTGGCAGGCCTCGATCGGGGCCGACACGTTCGGCGTGGCGTTCGGCGACATGAACGGCGATGGGAAGCCCGACCTGGCGCTTGCGAGCGGCGATGCGTACAACAACGTCCCGGCGATCAACGTGGTCTACGCCAACACCGGGACAACCCTCTCCGCCGCGCCGACGTGGCAGACCTCCGCCGCCAGAAACTACAACAACTGCCTGTGGATGGACGCCGACGGCGATGGGCTTCTCGACCTGGTGATGTGCGGGTCCAACAGCCAGACGCACGTCTACCGGAACACCGGGACAACACTGACGACCTCACCGGCGTGGAGCACCGCCGACGTGGCCGCCCAGTTCTGCCTCATGGCCGTCAGCGGGGACGTGACCGGCGACGGGCGGCGAGACCTGATCACCGCCGACAACAACCAGATCTTCGGCGGATCCGGGCGTTTCCGGCAGTACACCGGCCTTCCGGCCGGCTTCTTCGGGACCACCGCATCGTGGACGTACCTGGACGGCTACACCTCCGCGGTCGCGCTGGGGGACCTGGACGCCGACGGCGACCTGGACCTGTGCACGGGCGAGTGGTTCGGCAGGACGCGGTATTTTCTCAACGCGGGGTCGGGCTTTGGATCGTCCGCAACCTGGACCAGCGGCACGACGAGCACCGTCGAGAAACTCTGCCTGGGCGACGTGAACCGCGATGGACTCCGGGCCCGTGAGGCGGCCTTCCCCGCCGACGGCCCTCGCAAACTCTTCCACCTGCCCGTCCAGCCCGTCCAACGCCTCCTGTGGGTCACGCGAGACGGCGTCGAACTCTCGCCCGCCCAGTACCACGCGAACATGGACCTGGGTTGGCTGGCGATCGACGCCGCCCCGACGTCGGAGGTCCGCGTCGCGTACATCGAGAGTCGGTCGCTCGACCTGGCCGTCACCAACTGGGACTCGAGCCAGTCGAACTACCTGTTCATCAACAAGCGCACTCCCCCGTGCCCATCCGACTTTGACGGGAGCGGGTTTGTCGACACCGACGACTTCGACCGCTTCGTCGAGGCGTTCGAGGCCGGGATCGCCTCGGCGGACTTCGACCTCAGCGGATTCGTGGACATCGAGGACTACGCCGCCTTCGTGGCGGCCTTCGAGGATGGATGCTGAGAGGAGCGGACATCCGAAGACATGACCAGGCAGGGCCCGCCGGCGAGGCCCGTCGGCCGGTGCCACGCTCGCGCCCTCACCCCTCCCCGACCTCGGGCGCGTCCTCGTCGCCTGTCTCATCGGAACCGGGTACCCCCCCGCGGACCTCGCCGCTGGGATCCATCGGCCCGGCCGGGCCGTCGTGCGCCCTCTCCGGAGCCTCGATGACAAGGCTTTCCAGCCTGGCAACCATCGACAAGGCCTTGTGCTCGGGGATGAGATAGGCCCATCCGGCGTGGCGATCATTGAGAAGTGCCGCTTCGGTTCTGGCATCCCGCGCCTTGTCGGCCTCACCGCCCGGAGTGTCCGAACCCTCCGCCGTGGTCGCTGCCTCGGGAACATCCAGGGACGACGCCTCGATCGTCGCCCATTGTCGGCCGCCGACCTGAAAGACCGTCGCCTCGATGACCAGCCCGTCAAAGGTCTCGACGCGGTACGAGGATGACTCGGCGGAATCGGATCGGTTGGCGATCTCGGCCGCCGGCCGGACATCCTCGAAGTTGAGCCATGAGAAAACGGTGGCGGGCTGGTCAACATCCCATGCGTTCTTCGGGGCCTTGCCCGGCGGAAGGTCCTGGATCGTGAAGTTCGTGTCTTCCCGGCGTTCTCGTCGGATGACCAGCGACCCGCCGTCGGCTCTCCCGGGGGTGATCGTCGCCGATCGCACCCGGTCGCGCACGAGGTTCACCACCTGGGTGTCGATCCAGCCGAGAAGATCCTTGGGAACCTCGACACGACCCTCGGCGAGCCAGGATGTTGCCTCCCCGTCCGTGCGCACGAAGGTGGCCGGTGGATTGCCCATCCGCTGCGTCCCGACGAGCACCGACAGAATCGTCGCCCCCGACGGATCGCGGAGAGTCACGCGAGCCCCGCGTGGAGCCGCGGGTGGCGTTGCCGGCGCCTCGGACGCGACGGTGTCCGGAGGGGATGGCTCCTCCACGCCGATCTCGGCGTAGCGGTCGGGTCGGCTGGTCTTTGGCTCGATCGATCGGAGTTGCGCCAGGCCGACCACGACCTCCCGCACGCGGTCGGCCTTGACGGGGTAGCCCCCCTTCTCCGAGAGAGTCCAGTTCGACCCGGCCCGCTGGATCGTGGCCCTGCCTGACGAGGACTCGACGACCATGGAGGCGACCGAGTCGGCGCGGTCAGCCAGGGCGGGGAACATCGGCCCGGGAGGGTTCTGGGCGGCCCCGTCTGGCCCCGAGCGGGAGACGACCAGGGCCGCGGCGGCAAGGATGGCCGCGCCGGCGACGACGAAGGCAACCGTTTTGGTGTTCATGGGCTGACTCCTGCTGGGGCGTGAATCAGGTCCGGTCGCCGACGTGGCGGAGGTCGGCCGAGCGCCGCCGGCCGCGGTAGACGCCCAGTCCGACGGCAAAGAGCGCGACCACCGCGGGCATGACGGCGATGTTGATGAACTTGAGCCGGGCGCCGAGCCCCTCGATGTCGCGTGAGAGTTGATGCCGGACCTCGCGCAGTTGGGCGCGGATCTGGGCACGCTCCTTGTTGAAGCGGTCGAGTTCCGCCTGCTGCTCGGGCGAGAGGATGAAGGACATGGCATCCTCGGGTCCTCGCTGTCGCTGCAGTTCGGAGATCTTTGTTTCCGTCTGGCGGAGTTGCTGCTGCAATTCGTCGGACTTCTGGAGGAACTGCTGCTCGGCCTCCCGGCGGATGCGGTTGACCAGTTCAAACGGCCTGGCCGCGGTTCCCCGGGCGCGGAGGCTGATCAGGTCCGACGACCCGGAGAGTTGATCGAGCGCCCCGATCACGAAATCACCGTTGTCGGAGAACTTGCGATACCCCATGACGATCTGGCCCAGGAACCGGTCCTCGGTGATCCAGAAGCGATCGGTGAGCATGTCGCCGTCGGTCACGACGATGACCGAGATGTCGCCGCCGGACTCGGGCAGGTGCGTGCCCGCCGCGCCCGTGCCCGGCGCGGCGCTGGGTTCGCTGACCCGCGTGGCCCCGCCCGGATCCTCGAAAGGCACCCCGCCGGGTTGCTCTTCCAGGAACGGTCCATCCGTGGCCGAACCGTCGGAAGGGGAAGCATCGGCGGGCGGGCCGTCTGGAAACGCCGACCGGGCCTTGCCCGTCACGCGGGCCGCGAGGATCATGCGCTCACCCGATGCTGCAAACTCGCGCAGGATCTTCTCGGGGTCGGGCATGAAACTCACCGAAGAGACCGGCACGAGCATCGATTCCCCGGTTGTCCGGATCAGCGGCTGGACCGTCAGCCCCTCGACCGTCCGGGGGCGCAGGACGCCCGCGGTCGGGATGAGCATCGACCGCAGCGTCCCGGTCACCGGGTCGGAGGCATCAAAGTTCTCCGTCGCGGAACCGACATTCATCCATATCGGGTAGGCGACCGAGCGCGGGCTGTTCTGCGAACCCGCGTTGACGCGGACCGCGGTCCGGTTGTCCGCGGCGAGGGACTCGGGGACGAGTTCAAGCCCCCACGCCGGGAGCAGCCTGGGCAGGTCCGAATCCCTCGGCAGGCCCATCGCCTGCATCGGGTTGACTCCCGGCGGCACGTCGGCGTCGCACAGCGGATCGACGAAGATCAAGGCCCTCCCGCCCCCGAGCACGAACTGATCGATCGCGTACTGCGTCCGCTCGGAGATCCGCTTGGGGTGAACCACCATGAGCACGGCGATGTCGGCCGGGATCCGGGCGGCATCGGTCGCCACCGGCTGAAGGTCGAAGTACTCGGCGATCTGCGCATGGATCTGCCAGGGCTGGGGCATCTGGCGCATCATGGGGTTTGGCGGTCCCCCGTCGAGCGGGAGCCAACTCATCAATCCGACCTTCTTCTTCCGGGGGCTTGAAAGCAGGTACACCAGCCGGGAGATGTCGTACTCGAGGAACTCTTCCTTGCCGGGATCAAAGAACGGGATGACCTGCCGATCGTCGGCGGCTCCGGAGCCGACAAGTCCGAAGTAGAGTGTGTCGGCCCCGCGGCCGGTCGGGGCGCCGACCAGACCCGCGGCCGACGCGTCGTCCTCGGCCTTGCTGAAAGGCTCGGGATCGACCACCTCGAAGCGGATCTTCCCGCCGGAGACGGCGGCGTACTCCCGGAGCATCTCCTTGACTCGTCGCGCGTGGTTCTTGAACTGGGGGAGGTCGTCGGCGGGCTTCTCGCTGAAGTACAGCGTGAGACGCACCGGCTCTTCGAGGGACCTGGCGATGTTGCGGGTTCCCTGGGAAAGCGTGTACAGGCGACCGGAGGTCATGTCCACCCTCGCCCCTCGCAGCGTGGCCGACGCCACGATATTGAGCGCGATGAAGGCGATCAGGACCGCGGCCAGCGCCACCAGGGATGTCAGTGCCTTGTTCATGGGTCGGTCTTGCTCGTCTTTGGTCAAGGGATCCGGTCCGGGAAAGACCCGCCTGCAATCCCGGGCAAAGGCCCGGGAAGGCCGTCATCACGACTTCTTCCACTCCACCACGACCGCGTTGGCGAACAGGAACGCCGCGATGAGGGACGCGAAAAAAACCACGTCTCGAAGATCAATCACGCCCCGGCTGATCGCGTCAAAGTGCGAGAGGAAACTGAAGCCCGCGACGGCGTCGAGCACCGGGCGCGGGGCCCACCCGCTGAAGAACCCCATCACCGGCGGGTACCCGCTGATGAGGAACCCGAAGCACGCCACCACCGTCACCACGAAGGCAATGACCTGGTTCTTGGTGAGCGAAGAGACAAAACTCCCGATCGCCAGGAAGCCGCCCGCCATCAGGAAACTCCCGATGTACGCGGCGACGATCACGCCGTTGTCCGGACTCCCCAGGACGTTGACGGTGATCCAGACCGGGAACGTCAGCGCCAGGGCGACCCCCGCGAACACCCACGCCGCCAGGAACTTGCCCGTCACGGCCGCGGCCATCGGGATGGGCAGCGTCATCAGCAGTTCCAGCGTCCCCTGCTTGCGTTCCTCCGCCCACAGCCGCATGGAGATCGCCGGGATCAGGAAGAGGTAAAGCCAGGGATGGAAATCAAAGAACGGCCGGAGGTCCGCCTGGCCGCGCTCGTACAACTGACCCAGTTGGAAGGTAAAGACCCCCGTGACAAAGAGGAAAATGACGATGAATACGTACGCGACAGGCGTCGCGAAGTACCCCGCCAGTTCACGCCTGAAGACGGCGAGCATCCGGTTCATCGAGCGCCTCCCGCGCCGCGCGCCGTGATCGAGCGGAACACCTCGTCCAGGCGTCCCGCGTCCACCCGGATCTCGTCCACCTCCCACCCTTTGGAACGGGCATGGCGCCCGACATCCTCGACGATCGATCGCCCGCGCCGGGGAATGACCGCCAGGCTTGCCCGGCCGTCCCGAGAACCGGAATCCTCGACCTCTTCCACGCCCGGCAGTCGCTCAAGTTCGCCGCGCACCGACCCGGCCGCCGTCCCGGCATTGATCGTGATCAGCACCGCGTTGTGGTACCGGGATCGGGAGCGCAACTGCTCGGGCGTGCCGTCCGCGACGATCGACCCGCGGTTGATCACGATCGCCCGGGTACACACCGCGTCGACCTCCTCCAGGATGTGCGTGGAAAGAATGATCGCCTTGCGGGCCGCCATCCCCTTGATCAGCGAACGGACTTCGTGCTTCTGGTTCGGATCCAGGCCGTCGGTCGGCTCGTCCATGATCAACACGTCCGGGTCGTGCAGGATCGCCTGCGCCAGCCCGACACGCCTCTTGTACCCCTTGCTGAGCGTCTCGATGGCCTGGTGCATCACCCCTTCAAGATGCACCATCGCGGCAACCTCTTCGATCCGTGCCTTCCGATTCGCACCCGCCAGACCCCGAACCTGTGCCACGAACGACAGGAACCCGGCGGGAGTCATGTCCGGATACGCCGGTGCTCCCTCGGGGAGATATCCGATCCGCTCCTTCACCGCCAGCGCATCGGCCGTCACGTCGTGTCCGCACACGATCGCCGTCCCCCGCGTCGGTGCCAAGAACCCCGTGATCATCTTCATGGTGGTGGACTTGCCCGCCCCGTTGGGGCCGAGAAACCCAAGCACCTCCCCCCGGTCGACACGGAAGGAAACCCCGGAAACGGCTGTAAATGATCCGAAACGGCGGACCAGGTTTCGAGTCTCGATCATGCCGACGCACCTCGTCAATGATGTGGTCGATACCCAACGCCCGATCGGGAGAGAACCACCCGAGGCAAAAACACGCCCCCCCAAGCGGCCACGCCAACAGAGCCTAGACAGTTGATGACGGTCACCCCTGGGATCCGTCACACGGCTGCTCCCATTTTTCCACCCACGGCGGCCGTCGGCCACCTCCCCCGCCGTCGCCGGCGAACAACCCGCCGCACTCGCCTGCCTTCTCGAACCCGGACATAAACTCCACCATGACCGACTCACGCCCGGGCGTCGTGGTGATCGGCTCGGGCGTCGTCGGGCTGACCACGGCCCTTGAACTGCGCGTGCGCGGGGCGAACGTGCGGGTCTACACCGACGCGTCCGGCCACCCTCCGGCCTCCCGCATCGCTCCCGCGCTATTTACACCATATCCCGGTCCCGACGAGACGGTCTTCCGCTCACGGACCGAGCGTTCCTACGCCGCCCTGGCCGCGATCGCTTCCAACCACGCCGACGAGTCGGGAGTCCACCTGGGCGTGCTGCACGAATACAACTATCACCCGCACGAGTCGCGGGCTTGGCTTGATCGCCTGATGGACACCCGACCGCTCACACCGCTCCCTGAAGGGCTGTGCGCAGCAACGTCGAGCCGTCGCCCGCACGTGGACATGCGGCGGTATCTCCCGTGGCTCGAACGCCGGGCGCGGTCCGTTGGCATCGAGATCATCTCTCGACGCGTGGGCTCGTTCCGGGATCTCGATGATGGGGCGACCGACACGGTGGTGAACTGCGCGGGGCTCGGATCCCGGACACTCGCGGGCGACGGGCTTATCAAGCCCATGCACGGCCAGGTCATCCACGTGCAGAACGACATCGGGGTTGAACGGAGCGTCCACGACGACGCCCCGGGGGGCCTGGTCGCGTACATCTTCGTGTTTCGGGACCGCCTCGTGCTCGGGGGGACGTTCGACGCCGACCGCGACGACCACCGCACCGACGAGGACTCGATTGAAGGAATCGTCGACCGCTGCCGCGGACTTCTGCGACTCGACGGAAACCCCCGATGGAACGACCTGGCACGCGGACCACGAACCACCTTTGCCGGCGTCAGACCCACTCGCGGACCGGCCGGAGCCTTCGAGCACATACGTGTCGAGCGGGAAGAACAAACCAACGGGCCCGTGGTGATCCACAACTACGGCCACGGCAGGGCCGGGGTATCGCTCGCCTGGGGCACCGCCGCGGAGGCCGCGTCGCTGGCCCTTCCAGCATCCACCGCCCGGCCTGACGCGGCGATCATCGCCTGACGACGGGTACTCCGGCGTGAACCGCCGCGTCGCACCACGAAAAAAGGCGGCCACGTCGTCAGACGCGGCCGCCCGGAGGGAGAAAGAGAGAGTTCGGAAACGGCGATGCTCGCCGTGATCGTCATCAGCAACCGGACCCGCGGGAAGGTCTCGCCGATTCTGCTCCAACTAGCATGATCTTAATATTCACCAATGTCAAGCGGGTGGATCGGCCATTTCTGCGCTACGCGAGAAGGTCCATGACCGACTTGCTGTTCTCGATGAAGTTCCGGCGGATCTCGTCGAGGCGATCAACCGTGATCTTCAGTTCATCACGAACCGCCGGGTCGATCTCGATGGAAGGCAGGTCGAGCCGGAACCCCTGCCCGGTTTCCGCCGCCAGGCGATCGGCGATGTGGACGATGCAGACCAGTTTTCGCTGATCGGGCGGGAGTTCGAGCGGGCGGTGGTGAAACCCGGTCACGGCCGCGAAACTCCTGGGGAACTTCCACTTCTCGCACAGCCCGGCGCCAAAGTCCTGGTGGCTGGCTCCGAAGCACTCCGACTCGAGCGCGATCAGGTCGGCGGTCGGGGCGCCCGAGGCATCGACGGACATTTTTTCCATGATGTCGATCAGTTTCGACCGGTCGTACTGCATCTCGACCATCAGGCCGATGTCGTGCATCAGGCCCGCAAGGAACGCCTCGTCGGAGATCCCCATCTTCAGCGAGTCCGAGGTGATCTTGGCCGCCGCCGCCGTGAGCGTCGAGTGCGTCCACAGGTCCTTGGCGCTGAACCTGGCCGTCAGTTCGCCGCCCCGGAACAGTTTGGCCAAAGAGGCCGCGATCGCGATGTTCTTCACCGCGTTGAGGCCAAGCATCACGATCGCACGGTTGATCGAGGCGATCTGGCCCGGCAATCCGTAGAACGACGAATTCACCACCTTGAGGATCCGGCCGCACAGGGCGGGGTCTTTCGAGATCACTTTATGAAGGTCCTGCGCCGTTGACTTTGGATCCTCCACCAGTTCGACGATCCTGAGCGTGATCTCGGGCAGCGTGGCGATGTGGCTGATCTCGCGGATCGCCGCGGAAACGACTTGCTGGCGTTGTTCGGTGGCGGTTGACATGCATGCTCCCGACTGGCCGACCCATGGCCCGCGACCCCGGGTCCCCGACCCGACCGGCCGGCGCGACCTCGCCCCGTGGCGCGTGGCCCTCCGCGATGGAGTTCCCGCAATGGCCTCACCATCGGTCGAAGGGGACACACACTTTCAGCGAGCCTCCAAACCGGCGCGCACGCGACATCCGATCCACGCCGCGGCAACGGTCCATGGCCCGATAAGCACGGCCGACCGCGCTCGCTCGCCTTGGCACCCCCTCGGTTCAGTCCTGGAGCAGCCTCGGCCTTGTTCGCGGGCCGATGTCAGCGGGCGATCTTTGCCCGCAGAAGGTCCGCCCTCGCCACCCGGCGCTGGTCCTGATCCATTTCACGACCGAGCACCTTCTGGAGGTGCGCCGGCTGCACCAGCAGCATGAGGTGGTTGACCACCGCCTGGTCCACATGCTTGATGATTCCCAGGACCACTCCCAGCCGCATGTGGCTGAGCAACTGCATCGCCTCTTCGGTCGAAACCAGCCTCGCGTGGGAGAGAATCCCCAGCGAACGATGCACCTGGTCCTCGACCGCGGCCAGCCGCTTGGTCGCGATCATGCGCCTCGCCACCCGCTCGTACTCGACAACCCTGGGAATGATCTGCGATTCCAGTTCGTCAAGCACCTGCCGCTCGGTCTTCCCGAGTGTCGTCTGGTTCGACAACTGATAGAAATCCCCGGCGGCATCGGAACCCTCGCCGTAGAAGCCCCGCACGGCCAGGTTCATGTCCGTGGCGGCTCGTTTGACCTTCTCAATGTCCCCGGTGAGACGAAGCCCGGGCAGGTGGAGCATCACCGACATGCGCAGCCCCGTCCCCACGTTGGTCGGGCACGCCGTCAGGTACCCGAACCTGGGCGAAAACGCGTAGTTCAGCGAAGCCTCGAGCCGGTCGTCGACCTCGGTGATCTCGCGCCAGCACTCCCCAAGCGCCAGCCCCGTCCGGATCACCTGGATCCGCAGGTGATCTTCCTCGTTGACCATCACCGACACCCGCTCGTCGGGCAGCGCGATGGCCACCCCGCGCGGATCGTCCGGTCCCGGACCCGGCGGGCCGCCGCACGGCCTGCTCTTGGAGTGATGCTTGGAAATCAGGTGACGCTCGACCAGCAGCATCCTCTCCAGCGGCGACGCCTGGTGAAGGTCGGCCCAGAGCAAGGTGGGGGAAAGGCCCGCGGAAACAACCGCACGACGGCACAACTGCAGGCTCGCCTGGCGGTGGACGCGCGACCCCCGATGCGGGAATGGACATCCGGCTAGGTTCCTCGCCAGTCGCACCCGCGAGGACATCACGACGTCGGCGGCACGTCCCTCCCCGCGCAGCCATTCGGTGCGAGACTCAAAGGAAAGGCTGGGGTGGTTTGGTGCCATGGATCGGCGCGTCTTCAGTCCCCGGGCCTGTCGTCCGCGGGGTCTTCGAGTTGACGGATCTGGTCTCGCAGCGCGGCCGCCCGCTCGTACTGCTCCTCGACCACCGCCCGTTCGAGTTGCTTCCGCAGGGTGGCGATTCGCAACACCCGGTCGTCGGCCGGCGGCGCCGCCTCCTTGGTCCCCGCTCGACGAGCCGATGCACGCGAAGGCGACTTGCCGATGTGGCGGGAACCCCCCTCGTGCGCCCGCTCGAGCAGCGGGCCCAGTTGCGACTCGAACGCCGTGTAGCAGTCCGGGCAACCCAGCCGGTCCACCCGGCGGAACTCGCTCCACATGAGGCGGCAGGTCGGACATTCGGTCGCGGGGGATGCCCGGCCGGCCGCCGACGCCGCCGCTCCTCCGATCCCGGTCGCCAGGACATACTTGGTCAGCAGTTCGGACAGGGGTACGGCCGATTGCGAAGCCAGCCCCATCTGCCGTGCGCATTGCTCGCACAGGTGGGTCTCGATGCGTGCCCCGTCCCGGATGGTGATCTCCTGCACGGTCGCTTCATTCTCGCACCGGTCGCATTTCATGGTCGGTTGAGTGTAGCGGGGAACCAGGCCCGGCCGCTCGCCGGGCGGCTCTTTCGACTCGATCCATCAGGCCATGCCCGATGCCACAAGGTCCGTGATCTTCGCCGCCAGGGCGTCGTGAGTCAGGCTTGCCCGCACGGGCCGGGCGATGGAACTCGACCCGGCTTCGCGCCAGGCCGCATCGACCACCGCCCGCTCGATCAGGCGTTCGAGTTGCGCTTCATCCTTGAAACTCACCCCCGCGATCGGTCTCACCAGGGGCCAGGTCATCGACTCGATGTCCTCCACCACGGGCTCGGTCATCGGGATCGACCACCACCCGTTCAAGCCCAGGTCGTCGGAGGTCTCAAGCCCAATCCGACCGATCAACTCCGACGCCTCGGTCAACTCGGCGTGCTCCCCGGCGGGAACGCGGGCAAACCCCGATTCCGCCGCGCCGGCGCTGCCCGGACGGTCGGCCAGCCGTCGGCGAACCTGGCGCTGCGCATGCATCACCAGCGGCCAGACCGTCGGCCACACCGTCCGGCACAGCGGCAGCCCGCCCGAGAGCGAGCATTCGAACACCCGCTGGTGCATCGGCCCGTGCAGCGAGGCGTGGAGGTGAACCGTGGACCGCGCGTAGGACTCCCGCAGCGAATCGCCGTGCCCGAGTCCGCCCGCCGCGTGCGCCCGGAGCGTCGGGTGATGGTCCCAGTTCCGGCCATGCAGCACGAACGCCCACCCCCGCCTCGACGCGATCGACGCCGCCCACGCCGCCGTCTGGTGGCGGAGCATGCGATCGATGACGGGGTTGATGTAGGCGTGCGTCAGCATCGAGACGACACGCTCGGGGGCTTGCGATCCGGCTTCCTCCCGGATCGCCTCGATCACCGACATCCGGATGCGACGCTTGTGATCCGCGGACAGGGTCGTGGCGGCCAGTTCCACCGCCGCTGGCCAGAGCCGGTCCATCACGCGTGTCAGAACAGGATCCCGCGACGCTTCGTCCTTCAACCGATCGTGCATCCGCTCGGGGGTCTCTCCGTGATGGGTCACGAAACAAATCACGGGCCCCGCCGACGGCTCCGGACCTACCCGGCGGCCAGCCCCCGCGGGGCCGGACGAGAACTTCTCCGGGCTGACCACGACGGGCATCGGCAGGCAGCGTTCCGCGGGATACCCAAACCGCGTGACCAGTTCCGGGATTCTCACCCCGACGACAAAGTCCATCGGGCCGTGCGCGGAACCCACCCGTGGGTCGAACAGGTGCGGCATCGCGTCCTGGACCCAGCAGACCATCGGCACGTTCCCCGGGAATACATCCGCCATCGTCGCCCGCGGGTAGTTGATCAGGACCACAAGGTCCGGGTCAAACTCCGCCACCCTCCGGAGCGTCGCCAACGCCGAGAGCGTCGAATGGTCATCGGGCTCCATGTAGACCTGGGCCTGATGCCCCGCCCGCTCAAACGCCCGGGCCAGGTCGTCGGTCGAGTGACGCACGTACGTCGTGTACCGGCTCGTTCGCAGCAGCACACGCAGCGGACCGCCGGAAGCATACCGCCGGCGCCACCATGTCCGATCACGGGAGGCATACACCGCCTCCACCCGGCGGCGAAGGTCCGACTCGAGCGCGCTCTGCTGAGACTCGGCCTCCGAGAGAACCGACTGGATCGGCGGCGAACACGCCCGCCTCGTCGCAAGCACGGGAATGAACCTGCCGACCAGGGCGGTGTCAAGGCGGTTCGCCAGCGACGACGCCAGCGACGATGGAGCCCCTTCGCCGACGTGAAGTTCCAGGCGCGGCTGGCTCAGGAGCGTTCGCAGATCCGCCAGGCTCAATCCATCCAGGAACTCTTCCGCGTCGGCCTGCACCAGGATCACACGCCGGCGGTGCCCGACGAACTCACGATCCGTCGCCGCCATCAGTTCCATGAACACCCACGGCGGGCAAATGCCCTCGACCACGATCGGGCGGCCGATCATCTCCGTCGCGGGAGCGACCGAAACCGCCAGCGCCCGGGACTGGGATCGCTGGTCGATCAAACTCAGGCAGGAAGAAAGGCCCGTTCGCCCCGATGGACGCCGCAGCATGTTCCCGTCGTTCGCCCGGTAGCATTCGATCTCGTCCACGCGGGATTCCCAAGACGGGAACACCTCGCGGCACCGAGCCGCGACCTGCGGATGGGAGTCAACGATCGCTTCGAGGTTCACCCTCGCCGAGCCAATCCGTTCGGCCGTCGTGATCCGATCCGGTGGAAGTCGCTCGATGATTTCCTTGAGGCGAGCCGCCTCCTCGATCCGGCGGGCTTCGTCGGAGAGCGTTTCCAGGCATTCACCCGCGACGGTTTTCAGTCCGAGCGAGGCGAGGTTCGCCGCCGCCAGAACCACGAGCGCCGCATCCCGGGGCATCGCTTCCAGCGCGCGCGCCGCCACCGGAAGGAACTCCCACGGCTTGCCGCCGCTCCCAAGCACGAGAATGTCCTGGCGCGTGTACGTGCGTGCCTGGGAACCTGGCTTGACGGCGGGCGCCGCGACCGGAGAAGGGGGTTGTGGAATGGCTCGAATCCTCCGCCGGGCCGGCGAGTGGCTGTCCCCGCACGGCACCGAGTCGGTTATCGGTCGGGCGTCGAGGCCGCTCCACGCATTCCGTGTCGATCGTCTATTGAACGGGTCAATAACCGTTCAAAATCCTAACATTCATGCGGCCGGAGGCGCTCACGGCGTTGCTCTCGGCTCATTCTTAAACCCGAGCACCCTTCTCGAGCGAACGCTCGATGACGCCATCCCTCGGATCTTTTTGTTGATCTGGGCGTACCACCGATCAACTGGCAACATACGCATGGGGGATGGCAAGGCGATTGACCGGACGGAAAAGCCGCCGGACAATTCGGTCGGCTTGTGGGTCCGTTCGCCGAACGCGAGGAGATCAAACGATGGCGACCCGTCTCGGTCGGTCTGGAATCCGTGCGCGATCCCTTCGTTGGCGTTCCGGCCGCGCGGTGGAGTTCGAGTCGCTTGAGCGCCGGGTCCTGCTGGCGGCCGATCCGATCACCGCGGACAACCCGCTGTGGCCGGTCCTGCGGACGCCGCAGGCGATCACGATCGACGGCCGGCTGGATGAGTCGGCGTGGTCGGCGGCGTACGAAATCCGCCGATCCGAGCCGTTCCGGTACGACAGTTCCATTGTCATTCGAATGCTCTACGACGCGACCGGGCTGTACGTCGCGGCCACGGTGTCGGATGACAAACTCTGGAACGACGGGAAAGGGACCAGCGGCGGAGGGGCCGCGCAGAGGTACGACATCGAGACCGACGACTCGATCACGTTCTACTTCGACGCGAACAATTCCCGCGACGAGTACTTCCAGCCGACGGACCGGGCCTTTGGCGTGAACCTGGCCAACCCGAGCGACCAGTACACGGTCGTGAAACTCCCCGGCCAGATGCTCAAACTGGTCAAGTACATCAAGGGCGACTCGACTCCAGGCCTGGCGGTGGACGTGAACCCCGGTGGGGCGTTGCCCGCCGGGCTGACGTGGTTCACGCGGTTCCAGGGGACGCTCAACGACAACAGCGACAAGGATGTCGGCTGGGTCAGCGAATTCTTCTTTCCGTGGGCGGCGCTCAACATGACGGCCCCGGTCAACGGCCAGACGATGGGGATGAACTTCGACGTCATCTTCGACAACGACGGGGGGACGCGCAACCTCGAGGACAACCGCGACAACAACAAGAAATGGACGCACCCGGTGTTCGTGGATGACCACGTGGTCGGGGTCCACTCGAGTTACGCGGCGACGCTGGGCGGCCTGCGTGGCCCGGTGAACTACGCGGAGGTGATGTTCGTCGATCCGTCGGCGGCGTCGGTCCCGGTGGGGATCGGCAACCTGACGACGCCGCGGGTCACGGGTTACTCGGCGGATCTGCGGTTCACGTCGCCGCGCGGCGTCGACGCAACGACCGACCGCGGGCACGTCGCGGGGTACGAGATCCGGTACACGACGGGATCCCTCGCCAGCGAGGCGGACTGGATGAGCGCGACGGTCTTCGGCAACGCGTACGTGCCGCGCCTGGCGGGGCAGACCGAAACGCTGCGGCTGATCGGCCTGACGCCCTCGACGACGTACCGCGTGGCGGTGCGCGGGATCGACCCCGCGGGGAACCTCGGGCCGATCTCCAACGTGGCGGTCATCACCACCCAGTCGGCGACCCAGGACACCTCGGCGGGCCTGCGTGTCGTGCCGTCGCCGATGGGCCGGACGCTGGTCACCGAAGGGGGCAACGGGTTCATCATGGTGGGCGACCACCTGGGCGTGACCTGGAAGTACACGCGAACCCTCTACACGGGCGATGTCTGGAACTGGGGCAACAACACGTTCATCAATTTCAGCCAGGACGGGATCGCGTACGAAGGCCCGGCCGGGCCTTTCCTCGACTCGCTGCAGGCCAGCGGCGTCAACACCATGCGCGTGTACATCGAACTGCTCAACAACTACGAGGGCGTGAGCAAACCCCCGCAGTACGGGTTCGAGCCCGACGGGAACCTGTGGCTGGAATGGCGCAAGATCGGCCAGCAGCCTCGGTACAACGACGACATGCGCCAGTTCATGCTCAACGTCCTGCGCGAGGCCGACGCCCGGGGCATGTACATCATCTTCTCGACGCAGGACACGTTCTCGGCCGACGAGGCCTTCGCCACCGAGTTCCCGTGGGCGTCGGTCAAGGGCGGGCCGGTCACGAACATCAACAATTTCTTCCAGGCAAACGGCGTGCTCGAACTGGCCAAGGCCCGGCACGACGTGCTGATCGGGTGGCTCAACTCCGCGGAGTTCGCGCCCTACGCCCACCGGATGATCGGGTGGGAGCCGATGTCCGAGTGGGACAGTTACGAGTGGACCCTCAACGCCGAGGGCAATCCCGTCAATTCCAGCGTTCCCGCCAACCAGAACCTCGGGAGGGAAACCGAGTTCCGACGGCGGGCCGTCTGGATGCGCCAACTGGGCGAGTACATCAAGCAGCAGGATCCCGACCGGCTGCTGATCATGAGCACCATCACCATGGACCCGCGAGGCCCCACGGCCCGGCTGGTCTTCAACGACCGCACCTACGACCTGCAGACCCCCCACTATTACACCAACGCCAACGACGAACCGATCAACAACCCCGACGCCGACCGCAGCGTCCGCGCCGCGGTCGAGCACGCCAACCTCACCGCCTACTGGATGACCAGCGATCAATCCAACCGGCCTCTGATCAACGGGGAATGGGGCATGACCCGCGCCGACTGGATCGCCTCGGGGTGGGGACTGCCACGCTACCGCTCGCAATTCACCCAGGCCGAGGACGAGGCCCTCTTCCGAACGATGATCTGGTCGGGGCTTGCCTCCGGGCAGGTCGGCACCGCCCTGCGCATCGCCACCGAGGAACTGAACTTCAGCCTCGGCGGCGGCGCGACCCAGGGCTACCTCCTGACCGACGCGATGCGAGCCAGCCAGAAGACCTTCTCCAATTTCGTCAACAATCCCTCGGTCTTCATCGACTTCGCCAACTTTAACTTCAGGCACCTCAACAGGGACATCTCCGCCTCGTTCGCCACCGGAAAACCAGTCAAGAGTCTCCTCCACTGGGGCATCAGCGACGGGCGACAGGGCATCATGTATGTCCTGCACGACCGCAACGTCACCACCGGCACGGTCAGCGGGGCGAAACTCGCGATCAAGGGGCTCCGCGCCGACCAGGTCATCGACGTCGAGATCTGGCCGACCGACGCCGGAGCCACCGCCCCGATCGCCGTCCGCACCGGGCTGTTCGTGGGCGACGGCTCGGTCTCCATCGAACTGCCCGATTTCGCCGCCGACGTCGCGATCAAGTTCCGCGCCCGGGATCCGATCGGCCAGACCCAGCGGATCGCGTCGGTCGAGTCCGGCGGTCGGCTCGTCACGTTCTACCTCGACGCGGGGATGCAGCCGATGGCTCGCATCCACAACCCCGCGAACAACACCACCGTCACGCAGGATATCTCCGCGATCGCCATGTTCACCGGGCGGGTCAACGACATGGTCGCGTTCACCTACACCGACCCGAACCTCAATACCCAGTTCACGGACCTGGCCGTGACCGACGACCGCGGGCACCTGTGGCTCTTTGTGGGCGTGCTCTCGAACGGGACCTGGGCGGTCCGCGACCTGACCGCCGAGTTGGGCGTCCCGGGCATCACCGGCGACCTGACGTACTACACACCCAGTTGGGGCACGCTCCACATTTCCGGGATCGACGCCCGTGGGCATTCCGTGAATTACTACTACCAGCCCGGGGCGTCGAGCCAGTGGGCCTTTGCGGACCTGACCGAGGCCATCGGCGGACAGCCGTTTACCCGCGGCCTGGCGGGCTTTGTGACTCCCTGGTCGGCGATCACCGCGAACCTTCCCCCCGGCCAGCGGCTCAGCGACGCGTTGAACATCGCGGGCCTGAACGACGACGGGGAGATCATCGTGTATTACTGGGCGCCCGGGTACTCCTGGTCGTCGTTCAACATGACGACGACGTTCGGAGGATCGCGGCTGACCGGCCAGTTGGGCGCCTTCGTCACGTCATGGGGCGCGATGAACATCGTCGGCATGACCGCCGCGGGCGCGATCTACGCCTACTGGTGGGCCCCGGCGCTGGGCGCGGGGAACTGGCAGACCGTTGACCTCTCCCAGACGGCCGGACAGGGCCCGGTCGCCGCCGCGGTCGAGACCACCTTCTCCAAGGATGGCGGGCTCAACATGTTCGGCGTCCAGGCCAACGGGGACCTGGTCATCATCCGGTGGACCCCCACCAACCAGGTCTGGACCGCGACCAACATCCGATCCGCATCATCCGGGCCCACGGTGCGCTTCCCCGTCGCCGGATCGGCGACCGGGAACGTCCTTCAGGTCGCCGCCCAGGAAAGCGACGACGACGGCCGCAACCTGGTCCTGTTCCGCCTCAACGTGACCACGGATACCTGGACGACCGAGACCACGGCGATCTTCCCGTACCTGTGATCGCGCCGCGCTAATCCACGGAAACAGGCTCACGCCCAGGAGAACGGATCTCGCCCTGGGCCAGGCGGAGCATCCGGTCGATGGCAAGCACCGCCAGGCGACGAACCTCGGGATGCACCTGGATCCGGTTGAGGACCCTGGGCGAACCGTCCGGGCTGAACGCTCCGGCCAGGCCGTCGAGCACCCAGAGAAGATGGGGCTCGTCGATCCGGTACATCGTCGTGCACAGGCACCGGCACTCGCTGAGGATCCGGACGTGGACCCCGCGACCCGCGGCCTCTCTCGCTAGGCGGTTGACCAGGTGAAACTCCGTCCCGACCGCCCACCGGGAACCAGGCTCGGATTCTTGGATCGCCCGGATGATGAACTCGGTCGATCCCGCAAGGTCGGCCTTCTCCACAACCTCCCGGCAACACTCGGGATGAACCAGGATGCGGTGGGCACGCGGGGGCGCCATCCCGCGCTCGACCGCCTCGTCGTGCTCGGCGCGGTCGGAAGAACGGACCTGGTCGCCGTGCTCGGGTCGGAAGAGTTTGTGGACCGAGCAGTGCCCGGCCCAGAGGATCACATCGGATTCAAGCACCTGCCGGGGGGTCGCCCCGCCAAGTTCCTCGCCCCGTTTCGAGCGCCGCGGGTCGTACAGGCACGAACGCCGCTCCACATCAATCCCGCAGGCCGCGGCGGTGTTTCGACCCAGGTGCTGATCGGGAAGAAAGAGCACCTTCACGCGGCCGCCCTTGCCATGTCCGGGGCACTCCCCCCCGGCCATCGCCCACCGGAATACGCTCGCCGCGTTCGAACTGGTGCAGCACGCCCCGCCGCGTTCTCCGACGAACGCCTTGATCGCGGCCGATGAGTTAACGTACGTCACCGGAACAACCGTCCCGTCCCACCCGCTCGACCTAAGCGAGCCGTGGATCTCCTCCCAGGCCTGGACCGTGTCGTCGTACGCCGCCATGTCGGCCATCGAGCAGCCGGCCGACAGGTCCGGCAAAATGACCGACACCCCGTCGGGCGTGAGCATGTCCGCCGTCTCGGCCATGAAGTGAACCCCGCAGAAAACCACCCACCGCACGGGACGCTCCCCGGATCGCTCCATCGCCAGGCCGGCCGCGGCCTGCGAGAGTTTCAGGGAATCCCCCGTGATGTCCGCGTGACGGATCACCTCGTCGGTCTGGTAGTGGTGCCCCAGGATCACCAGCGCCTCGCCAAGTTCCCTCCGGCGGGCCTCGATCCGCGGCCCGAGTTCATGGGGCAAGAGGCGGTGATATACCTCCGGGAGCGACGGCTGCCACAGCACGGAACAGACTCCTTTTTCCCCGGGTGGATCATAGGGGCCGCCCGCGCGCGATCGGCCCCGCCGACGGGACGCGACGCCCGCCTCGCTTGGACCCAAGCCATTCCAACAGCCGCTCCCGCGGCCACGCGTTCACGCAGCGGTCGGCCGCCAGACCGCCTCGGCGGGCCGTCATCACGCCGTACCGAAGGTTCTCAAAGTCGGACGCCTCATGCACGTCGCTGTTGATCGCCAGCAGGCACCCCGCCTCAACAGCGCCACGCACGTGCGTGTCACGAAGGTCCAGCCGGATCCAGTGCGTGTTGATTTCCAGCGCCACGCCGCACTCTCTGGCCGCCGCGTAGACCGCCGCCATGTCCGCCGGCAGGCCCGGACGACGGAGAATCTGTCGCCCGGTCGGGTGGCCAAGCACGTTCACCATCGGATGGCGGATCGCCCGCACCAGGCGGCGCGTCGCGGTCTGGGGATCCTGCGAGAGCGCCGCGTGCGGGCTGGCGACCACCACGTCAAGCCACCCGAGCACGTCGTCGGGATAGTCCAGCGATCCATCCGCGAGGATGTCCACCTCCGACCCCGCCAGCACCGTGATCCCCTCGACCTTCGAAGCCACTTCGCGAACCGCCTCCACGTGCTCGACGAGCCGCTCGATCGACAGCCCACCCGCCACCGCCGAGGATCGGGAGTGATCCGTCACGGCGATCACGTGGAGACCCCGCTCCTTGGCCCGCTCGACCAGTTCGATGATGGAAAGGCGCCCGTCGCTCGCGGTTGTGTGTGCATGGAGTTCGGCTCGGATGTCCTCGATCCTGATGAGTTCGGGCGTCCCGGCCAACGCCAGTTCCCCCTGGTCCTCCCGGCATTCGGGGGGCAGGTACGCAAGACCCAGGGCCGCGAACACCTCCGATTCGGACTTCGAGGCGATCGGAACGACGCCGCGATTGTGCGGCGGCTTTTTCTTTCCGTCCGGGTCATCGTCCGGGAACAGGCCGTACTCGTTGAGCGTCATTCCCCGGGCACGCGCCCGCTCGCGCATCGCGACGTTGTGCTCTTTCGATCCCGTGAAGTACATCATCGCGGCGCCCCAGGAATCGGGCGGGACGATCTTCAGGTCCATCTGCACGCCGACCGAAGCACGCGACGGGTCGATCCCCCATCTCGAGGAGGCCTCCACGGGCGCGACCCGAACCGAGGACCTCGTCGGACCCGACGAGATGATCCCCACCACGCCCGGCATCGAGGTGAACGCGGCGGTCAGGGCCTTGCCCTCGTCGGCGGTTCGCGGCGCGGCGAGGATGTCGATGTCCCCGATCGTCTCTTTTCCCCGGCGCAGAGAGCCCGCGAACGCGATCGTCGCCCCCGTGGCCACCGAGCCCAGGTACGAGACCACCCGCTCGGCGATGGGCATGGCAACGCCCAGTGGCAGCCGCCCGGTCCCGTCCGCCCCCGACGCACGCTGGGAAACGTAAAACTCAACCGACTGACGGATCTTCTCGACGCTCTTTTCTCCCAGGCGAGGCAGTCCGACAAGCGTTCCTTCCGCGAGCGCCTTGCGGAGCGACGAGAGATCCGTCACCCCCGCCGATTGCCAGATCAGGCGCAGCGTCTTTGGACCCAGGCCGGGGATGTCCATGAGTTCCGGAAGACCGGGGGGCACCCGGGAGAGGAACTCGGCATGCTCGGCGATCGCTCCGGTCCGGACAAACTCGATGACTTTGTCGGCGGTCTTGGGGCCAAGGCCGTCGATCGCCAGAAGTCTGGCCCGATCGGCCGCCACCTCGGCCACGTCGTCCGTCATGGCCTCGACCGCGCGCGCCGCCCTGGCGTGCGCCGACGCGCGGAACGAGTCCTCCCCGAGGAGTTCCATGAGCCTCGACATCTCGAACAGCCGCCGGGACAGCGCCTCGTTCATCGACATGCGGCGATGATAGAACACGCCAGGCGGCTTGAAACTCCGGGCCACCGCCCCGAAGCGCCGACTACCATCCGCGCGTGAAACTGGCCCTGGCGCAGGTCAACCCCACCATCGGCGACATCGACGGAAACGCCCGCCTCATCGAGCGATTCGTCCGGGCCGGCCATGACGCCGGGGCCGACCTGGTCGTCCTGCCCGAACTGGCCGTCTGCGGCTACCCCCCGCGTGACCTGCTGCTGCGGGAAGGGTTCATCGAGGCCTGCTCGTCCGCGGCCCGGCGGATCGGACAATCCGCCCCGGAGGGGATCACCGTGGTTCTCGGGACGCCGCTTCCCGCTCCGTCCGAATCGGGCGGGGCCGCGACGGGGCGCATCACCAACTCCCTGGTCGCCTGGCGCGACGGGTTGCCGATCGGTCGGTACGACAAGCGCCTCCTCCCGACGTACGACGTCTTCGATGAGGACCGCTACTTCACGCCGGGTTCCTCACCTTGCATCATCGACGTCCCCGCTCTTGTCGGCGGAACAATCCGCGTGGGACTGGCGATCTGCGAGGACCTGTGGAAAGGCGATGACGCCGGCTTCGCGTGGAGATACCAGGATTCCAGCGATCCCGTGGCCGACGCCGCCCGGCACGGGGCCAGGGTCCTGGCCGTCCCAAGCGCAAGCCCGTTCGTGCTGGGCAAAGGCGCCAGACACCGAGACATCCTCCGTTCCCATGCCCGCCGCCACGCCCTCACCGTCGCCGCGGTCAACCAGGTTGGGGGCAACGACGACCTGCTGTTCGACGGACACTCCGCCGTCTTTGATCCCAATGGCCGACTCGTCGCCGCGGCGCCGGGGTTTGCCGAGCACCTCCTGGTCACCGACCTGGCCGGTCCGCCGGTCCCAGCCGCCTCGCCCATCGCCGAATTGCCCGACCCCCTGACCCAGGCCGCGGACGAACGCCTCCTGTACGAAGCGCTCGTGACGGGAATACGCGACTACTGCTCCAAGACCGGGTTTGCCTCCTGCGTCATCGGGCTGTCCGGCGGAATCGACTCGGCCCTGACGGCCGTGCTGGCGACCAGGGCCCTCGGAGCACCGAACGTCCTGGGTATCGCCATGCCCGGCCCGTACTCGTCGGACCACGCGATCGCCGACGCGCGTTCGCTCGCCACCTCGCTGGGAATCGCGTTCGAGACAATTTCCATCCTCGATCCGATATCGGGGTTCCGATCCGCCATCGACCCCGCGTTCGGGCGGCTGGGCCACGAGGCGCTCGGACGGTCACTTCCCGACTTGTCCGAGGAGAACCTCCAGTCCCGTGCCCGCGGGACGGTCCTGATGGCGGTCTCAAACCGCACCGGCGCCATGGTCCTGACCACGGGGAATAAGAGCGAGTTGGCGGTCGGATACGCCACGCTTTACGGCGACATGAACGGGGGACTGGCCGTCCTGTCCGACATCACCAAGGGGCGCGTGTACGCGCTGTCGCGATGGATCAACGCCCAGCACCACGCCGCGGGCTTCGCATCGCCCCCGATCCCTCCATCGAGCATGCAAAAGCCCCCGTCGGCGGAACTTCGCCCGAACCAGACCGATCAGGACACGCTGCCGGCCTACGACGTGCTGGACGCCATCATCGAACGGTTCATCGAGCGGCAGGAGTCACCCGCCGGCATCGCCGACCGGACCGGCATCGACCCGGCCCTGGTCCGCCGGATCACCCGGATGATCGACCTGGCCGAGTACAAGCGCCGCCAGGCGGCCGTGGGCTTAAAGGTGACATCCGTGGCGTTTGGAGCGGGGCGGCGACAGCCGATCGCGCAGCGGTGGATCGGCCCCTGATGCCGCGGCGTGACAAGGGTGGTCCCCGCCCATACCATTGACTCCCCTTCGCCCGAGAGAGCGTGATCGCCGCCGAGGTGATCGGGCGGGGAGAGTCCCGGGCGCCCGCGCAGCGCCGGGTGGCACAGCCAGAAGTGAACCCATGAAGTGGAAAACAAACCTGACAGCCGCGCTGGTGCTCGGCGGTGTGGTGGTTGCCGGAAGCGGGCTGGCTTGGTGGAAGATCCGCGAGATCCGCATCGCTTCGCGGCAGCCTCCGCACCCGGAAATGCCCCAGGCCGTTTCGGTCTCCAACGCCAGGCAGGTGTCGTGGAGTCCGACCGCGAAACTCTCCGGGACGGTCATCGCCCTGCAATCCGTGGTTCTACGCAACGAAGTGGCCGGAACCATCCGCGAAGTCCGGTTTGATTCGGGATCGCTCGTCGAGGCGGGGGAAGTCCTGGTCACGCTCGACACCACGACCGAGCAAGCCGACCAGGCGGTCGCCCAGGCGGCCCACCGCGTCGCCGAGGCGGGGATCCGAACCGCCGAAGCGGACCTCTCGTGGGCCAGGTCCAATTACGATCGGATGATCCAGGCGAGCGAGGCTCGTGTCGCCGCGGTCGCCGACCTCGACCGCTCCCGGTCCGAACTGATGGGGGCTCAGGCACGGCTCGAACGCGCGATGGCCCAACTCGAGCAGGCCCAGGCCAACATACTCCAGGTTTCCACGCTCATCGACAAGAAGACGATCCGGGCGCCATTCAAGGCCTGGGTCGGGCTTCGAAGCGTTCACCCCGGTCAGTACCTGCCGGAAGGCGCGAACATCGTCGCTCTCCAGTCGGATTCCCCACGCATCTTCCTCGACTTTGCCGTTCCGCAGGAGCAGGCCTTCCGCGTCGTGCCGGGACTGACGGTCATGGCCAAGGCCCCGGTGCTGGGAGAATCTCCCGTCGCGATCACCGTCGTCGCCCTCGACGCGGTCGCCGACGCGACGACCCGGACCATCCGAGTCCGATCCGTGGTGGACAATCCCGGCCGCGTCCTGCGACCTGGGATGTCGGTTGAGATCGCGGCCCCGGTCGGCGATGCCGTGGAGGTACTCACCATCCCCACGACGGCGGTGCGCCGGGCCTCGTACGGGGATCACGTCTTCCTGGTTGTCCCGGGAGAGCAGGCCGACTCCCTGGTCGCCCGGCAGCGGTTCGTCCGCCTGGGAGCATCGCTGGGCAACGACGTGGTCGTTCTCGAAGGGATCACCCCGGGCGACCTGGTCGCGACCGCGGGATCGTTTAAACTCCGGGACGGGGCGCTGGTGATGCCCGCCGAAGACGTTCCTTTCGCTTCCGGCACGCCCGCCGCCGCCGACCCCGCGCCCGCATCGGCCAAGGCGCCTCCCTCGGCCGCCGACCGCGGCTCCTGACCCGAACCGGCCTGAACCTGGCCCGAACCCACGCCCGCGCGGGACCACACGCCATGCAGAGACGTTCCTTCACCGACCTTTTCATTCGCCGCCCGGTCCTGGCGGTGGTGGTCAACCTCATCATCATCGCCGTCGGGTGGCGCTCGATCGACAGCCTCCCGGTCCGCCAGTACCCCCGGATCGAGTCGAGTTCGGTCGTCATCACCACCGCGTACATCGGCGCCAGCGCGCAGACGGTGCGAGGGTTCATCACCACGCCCATCGAGCGTGCCGTCGCCGCCATCGACGGCATCGACTACATCGAGAGCACCAGCACCGCCGGCATCAGCACGATCACCGTACACCTTCGCCTCAACCACCCCAGCACCGACGCCCTCGCGGAGATCAGCGCCCGCCTGAACCAGGTCCGCAGCGAACTCCCCCCCGAGGCCGAGTCGCCATCGATCGAGATCACCCGGACCGACAAGCCGTTCGCCACGTTCTACATCAGTTGCACCAGTTCCATGCTCGACCTCACGCAACTGACCGAGTATCTCTCCCGGGAGATCCAGCCTCGCCTCACCACCATCGAGGGGGTGCAACGCGTCGAGATCCTCGGCGGAAGCCAACTGGCCATGCGGGTCTGGCTCGACGCCGAACGCATGGCCGCCCTGGACATCACCCCCCAGGAGGCCGAGCAGGCCCTCCGAAGAAACAACTTCCTCGCCTCCGTCGGGAAGTCCAAGGGACCCGACGTCCAGACCGACCTGCTCACCGATACCGACCTGCGCTCCCCTGAGGAATTTCGTCAACTCGTCGTGCGGCAGCGCGACGGCGCCATCGTCCGCCTGGGTGACATCGCCCGCATCGAACTGGGCAGCGAAGAACGCACCACCCAGTGCGGGTTCAACGGCCAGGAGGCCGCCTATCTCTCCGTCTGGCCTCTCCCGACCGCCAACGAACTCGAGGTCGCGGCAAGACTCCGCGCCGAACTGGCCGGCATCGCCACCACCCTCGCCGCCGGCGTCGAGATCAAACTCGCCTACGACGGCACCTACTACATGGAAAATGCCCTTCGGGAGATCACCAAGACCCTCGCCGAGACCATCGCCATCGTCGGGCTGATCGTCTACCTCTTCATGGGCTCGCTCAGGACCGTCCTGGTCCCCATGATCGCGATGCCCATCTCCCTGATCGGGGCATGCCTGGCGATGCTCCTGTTCAACTTCAGCCTCAACCTCCTCACCATCCTCGCCATTGTCCTCTCGGTCGGCCTGGTCGTGGACGACGCGATCGTGATGGTCGAGAACGTCGAACGCCACGTCCGGGAGGGCAAGACCCGCTTCGACGCCGCGTTGCTGGGAGCCCGCGAACTCTTCAGGCCCGTCGTCTCCATGACCATTACCCTCGCGGCCGTGTACGCCCCCATCGGCTTCCAGGGCGGACTCACGGGCGTGCTCTTCCGGGAATTCGCCTTCACGCTCGCGTCCGCGGTCGTGATCTCCGGAATCGTCGCCGTCACCCTCTCCCCGGTGATGAGCGCGGCCCTCGTCGCGCCCCACGGCCGCGAGGGACGGCTCACCCGCTTCGTGAACAACCTGTTCGAGTCCGTTCG
The DNA here is from genome assembly GCA_019636515.1 of Phycisphaeraceae bacterium. Classification (GTDB taxonomy): domain Bacteria; phylum Planctomycetota; class Phycisphaerae; order Phycisphaerales; family UBA1924; genus JAEUJB01. Next base: position 943,254 of record JAHBXI010000001.1, read on the forward strand.
GCATGTCTACGGGCGACTCCTCGATCAGACGCTTCAACTGCGCTGGACGATGGCCGCGGCCGCGGTGCTCATCGCCGCCGGCGCCGCCCCGCTCTACATGATGTCCAAGAAGGAACTCGCCCCGACCGAGGACGAGGGGGGCGTTTTCTTCGTCCTGCTCGCCGCCCCCGACGCCTCCCTCGAGTACACGACCCGGGCCGCCGCCGGCCTGTCCGAATCACTCCGGCACTTCCCCGAAACCAAGAACGTCTGGCAGGTCCTGTTCGTCAATAACGGCTTCGGAGGACTCCAGGCCGTCGAGTGGAACAAGCGCTCCGTCACCTCCCAGGAACTCCAGGGCCGGGCCTTCGGGGCGGTCGCGGGAATCCCCGGGCTCCAGATCATCCCCGTTCTGCCAAAGCCCCTCCCCGGGGCCGGGAACTTCGACGTCGAACTGGTCCTCACCTCCGCCGACGACCCCGAGCAGATGGCCCAGATCGCCGAGCAACTCGTCGGCGAGTGCTTCGAGAGCGGCCTGTTCATGTACGCCGATACCGACCTCAAGATCGACCTCCCACAGTCCCGCATCAACATCGACAAGCAGAAAGTCGCCGACCTGGGGCTCGACCTGGCCTCCGTCGGACGGGACCTCTCGGTTCTCCTGTCGGGCAACTACGTCAACCGCTTCAACTACGACGGCCGCAGTTACAAGGTCATCCCGCAGATCGAGGGACCGGCCAGGACCAACCCCGAGCAGATACTCCAACTCAAGATCAGGGCCGGTGACGGCGGGCTTGTCTCCATCTCCTCCTTTGTCACTCTCGAGACCATCAGCGCCCCCCGATCGCTCAACCGCTTCCAGCAGCGCAACAGCGTCAAGATCCAGGGCGTCGTGCGCCCGGGCGTGACCAAGGGCGAGGCCCTCGACTGGGTCGAGGCCAGGGCGCGTGAACTCATGCCGCCGGGGTACGCCGCCGACTTCGCCGGTGAGAGCCGGCAGTTGCGCACCGAAGGCTCTTCCCTGGCCGTCACGCTGGGGTTTGCCCTCGGCCTGATCTACCTGGTCCTGGCCGCGCAGTTCGCCAGTTTCCGCGACCCCCTCATCGTCCTGCTGGGCTCCGTGCCGCTGGCCATCTCCGGCGCGCTCGTCTTCACCTTCATCAACCTCACCACCATCAACATCTACTCCCAGGTCGGACTCATCACGCTCGTCGGCCTGGTCGCCAAGAACGGCATCCTCATCGTGGAGTTCGCCAACAAACTCCAGGAAATGGGACTCACCAAGTTCGGCGCCGTGCGAGAGGCCGCGATCACCCGCCTGCGCCCCATCCTCATGACCTCCGCCGCCACCGCCTTCGGCCATTTCCCCCTGGTCCTGGTCACCGGGCCTGGCGCCGAGGCACGCAACAGCATCGGCATCGTGCTCGTCTCGGGCATGGTCGTGAGCACCATCTTCACGCTCTTCTTCGTGCCGTCGGTCTACCTGCTCATCGCCCGCGAGCACTCACGCGTCCGACGCCCTGAGTCGAGATTGCTGGACCCCGAGCATGGCGGCGTTCTGCCAGGCGCCGTGCCCGCCGCCGCCGCGGCCCCGGCCGCCACCGCCTGACGCGCTCGTCGCACCACCGGGGGCGCGGTTTTTCCGCCTACGCCGACGGGGCGCTCCAACGTCAAGCCCACGTACGATCCGCACGTGATCATCCCGGTTGATGATTCAACGGACCTTTCGTGCGACGTGCGCGGCCACGGGCGTCCCGTGGTGTTCGTGCATGGCTTCCCCCTTCGCGGGCTGATGTGGGCACGTACGGCCGCCATGCGGCCCGCGAACCGACGCGCCATTGTCCCCGACCTGAGAGGCCACGGGGCCAGCCCGCCCGCTCGATCGCTCCGAATCGAGCGGATGGCCGACGACCTGGTCGAAATCCTCGACGCCCTGGGCATCGCCGGTCCCGCCGACTTCGTCGGCCTCTCGATGGGTGGAATCATCGCCCTCGACCTGTGGCGGCGTCACCCCGCTCGCGTCTCGTCGTTGGTGCTGTGCTGCACGCGAGCCGACGCCGAATCACCCGAAGGAGCCGCCCTGCGTCGATCCGTCGCCGACCGGGCGCTCCGCGAAGGTTCCGCCCCCGTGATCGACGCGATGCTCCCGAGAGTCCTGGGCTCCGGCGTTGATCCGGCGGTTCGCGGCCTGTGGCGCGGCCTGATGGCCAAGACCAGCCCCGCCACGATCGCCGCCGCGTCGATCGCCCTGGCGAAACGGCGGGACTCCACCGGCCTGCTCGGAACCATCTCCTGCCCAACGCTCGTCGTGGCTGGCGAGCACGATGTCATCACGCCTCCGGCTTCGATGGAGCGGATTCGCGATGCGATCCCCGGCTCCCGCTACGCCATGATCGCCGCGTCGGGCCACATTCCTCCGGTCGAACAGCCCACCGCATTCTCTGAAGCGCTCAATGATTTCCTGACCGAGATCGACCCGGTAACCCCGCTTGACCGGCGGGCCTGACCTCGATGGATTATGCCATCTCGATTCACATGCTCCGCATGGACGTGGACAAGCGCGTGGGACGCTTGCATCAAGGCGCGAATCGAGGCGCCAGACGCCTCGGGTCGTCGGATCGTCTTGGGGAAGGGCAGCGCCCGGGTCATCACGCCCATCGACGGCGTCCCGTGTCACGTGCTCGCGGGGACACTCCGGCGGATCTCGCTCGCGAAGTTCATCGGCCATTGCGAACACACGCTCGGCCTCACGCCGTGAAATCCGCGAGGAAGACCCTCGCAAACAGGCCATCATCAGTATGCACGGCCGCGTGGCCGTCGGTCAGAGGTCGATCACGAACCGTCGCTGCGCCCATAGCCGCTCGACCATCGGCCGCACCGGCGCCGAAGCGCCAAGCCCGCGCCCGCACGCCACGAGCAGGTCGATGAGACCCTCGTAGTCCGAAAGAGCGATGAACTCGCGGCGGATGGTCGGACGATCCGTGTTGACACCGGCCTGCACCGCGTCCAGGTCGGACATGTTGTGATAGTTGCCCAGCGGCAGGCACACACAGGTCGCCTCGTACCCCGCATCGCAGAAGACCGAAGCCTCGCACGCACCGCCCGCCATCAGTTTTCGCTGCCACTTCCACCCCGGCCGCGCCGAGTTCTTCTGCGTCGCGGCCACCGCGGCCGGTCCGCCCGCGACCTCCTCGGCACGGCGGGAAACCGCGCCCGTCAGCGAAGCCGAGAACACGCTCAGCCGGTCCCCCACCCGCACGATCGGACCCCCTCCGACCGGAGAGTCCGCGAACGCCCGCGAGTTTTCCAGCGCGATCACGCGGGCCCCGGAAGGGATCGTCCGGTCCCGGCACGCCGCGATCGCGCCGATGAAACCGATTTCCTCCGACCTGGTGAACAGGAGCCGCACTTCCGCCGCCCCGGGTGTCGGCTCATGTGCCAGCGTATCCAGGGCGCCAAGCGCCGCCGCGACCGCCGCCAGGTCGTCGCACGCCGGGGAATGGACCACGCCGTCGATCACCTCCGCCGAGGGCAGGTCCCAGGTGGCCACGTCCCCCAGTGTCAACGCCGACGCGTCGGCGCCCGCCTCAAGTTCCGCGAGGTAGTGCCCAAACGGGCTTGGCCGAGCCTCCCCACCACCGATCACCGGGGACTCGACCTTCTCAATCACGGCGGCCCCCACCCGCGATCCCGACTCCCCGTGGATCGTCACGCGAGCCCTCGAAAAATAGTCCTCCATCACGCCGCCCCGGAAGGACAGTTCCACGACCGACGGCGAGATCACCCGTTCAACCACGAACGCCGGGTGATCCATGTGCGCGGTCAGGTAGAGCGGGGCAAGCCCGCAACCCGCGCACGCCGCCAACGACCGTGACTCGATCGTCATGTTCCCGGCCGCGTCGCGCCGGACCGAAAAGCCCGGCCGCGCCGAAACCCACCGATCAATCCACGCCATCACGCGATGCTCTCGCCCCGCGGCCGTCGGTATCGACGAAACGTCCAACAGCCATTGAAGGTACTCCGCTCCGCGGTCTGGCTTCACAAGGCGCTCGACGTCCGTCATGGCGGATGATACGACCCCCCGGCCGTAGCACGTGCGAAAGCCGGTTCGAGACCGATGCCCGCGCGCTAGACTCGGCCATGCTTGAGATCTCCGCCAGGTACGCGGGCAACAAGAAGTGCGACCTTACCCACCCCCAGGGCGCGGTTCTCCGCACCGATGCCCCCAAGGACATCGGCGGGGATGCCACGGGGTTCTCCCCGACGGACATGGTCGCCGCGGGTCTGGCCGCATGCATCCTCACCACCATGGCCATGTTCGCCGAACGGCACGGCCTCGACCTGGCGGGATCGACCGCGACCGTCCAGAAGCACATGACCCAACCACCCACGCCACGCCGCCTGGCACGGCTGCCGGTGGTCGTCACCCTGCCCGCCTCGGTCCCCGACGAGATGCGCGAACGCATCGAACGCGCCGGCCGATCGTGCCCCGTTCACGCCAGCCTCCACCCCGAGGTCGACGCCCCGATCGAGTTCCGGTACGCCTGAACTCCGGCGAGCCCCGCCGGTCCATCACACCAGTTTCAGGGCATAGAAGATCGCCGTGAAGATCAGGTCCGCGATGATGATCGCGACCACGCACTGCACGACCGTTCCCGTCGTGGCCTTCCCGACACCCGCCGCCCCGCCCGACACGCGGAGCCCGTTGCCGCAGGCGATCACCCCGATCAGCGTCCCGAAGAGCGTCGCCTTGCCGATCCCCGTGAGGAAATCGACCAGTTTGGCCTGGTCGAGCATGTTCGAGACGAACGTTGAGTACGGGATGTCCAGGACCGTCACCCCCACCACCAGCGCGGCCAGCACCGCGACCACGTCGGAGATCACCGCCAGCGCGGTCATGCTCACCATGGCCGCCGCCACGCGGGGCACCACGAGGAACCGCACCGGGTTGAGCGCGTGAGCCTCGAGCGCCTCCACCTCCTCGCTGACCACCATCGTCCCGATCTCCGCCGCGATCGAAGCACCGGCAAAGCCCGTCAGGACAATCGCCCCGATCAGCGGCCCAAGTTCTCGAAGGACCGCCACCGCGATGATGTTCGCCACCAGGTCCTTGCGCCCAAACTCCTCCAGGGGCGGCGCCAGTTGAAACGCCAGGATGAACCCGACGGCCCCGGAGACCACCGAGACGATGCCGATCGACCGCACCCCGACCCGGACGATCTGGGACACGATCGCCTGGTACCCGATCCGATTTCGCTTCCCGGCCACCCCGCGCAACAGCCACCCGGCGGCCTCGATGAACAGCAGCGTGAGGGACCCGATGTGATCCGCCAGCGAGATCGCGCGACCGCCCACGTACTCGACGGGTACCAGCACGGGGCGCGTCGGCCTGCCTGTCGGACGTGGGTCGGTCATGGTGCGGCCAGGGGGAGATCCGAGGCGATCAGGGGCCAGGGACGATCAGGTACGGACGGGCGAGGGCACCGGCTTGAACAGACTCAGGCAAGGGCATCCTCTCGCGTCTGGACGATCTCGAACACCGTGTTCAGCCGCGCGACCTCGAACACCGAGCGCACATTGGTGTTCATCCCCGCGAGGACCAGCCGGTACTTGTTCTTTTTCGCGCTCTGAAGGGCTTCCACCAGCGTGGCCACCCCGGGCGTGTTCATGTACTCAATCCCGGTCAGGTCCACCACGATCCGCTCGGGCGACGCATCGTGGGCCTTGCGCATCCACTGACGGAACTGGGTCGCCTCGGTGTAGGCGATCTCGCCCTCCGGCGTCACCACCACCGCCTGGCCGACCTGCTCCATCCGAACATTCAATCCTGGCTGATCCGCCATGGCCTTCCCCTCTCCCGATCCGGCTGTTTCGAATCGACTGTGAATCGACAAATCCCGGATCACGCGACGCAAACTCGCCTCGCCCGTCACGAGCACCCGCTCCCTCACGCCCCGACCGCGGCGGGTTCGACGCCCGGCGAGGGTCGATCATACTTCACCAGCGTCAGCCGCATCCCGACCGGCGAACGCATTTCGTACTCCGCCACGTCCATGACCTCTCGGATGATGTGAACCCCCAGGCCGCCGGGGCGCACGTCCGCAAGGTCACGTCCGCGTATTTTCGACGGGTCCACCTGCTCGGCCTCATCCTCGATCACGATCCGCAGCCCCGCCCCGACCCCTTCGTCCGCCAGCACCCACACCATCACCCAGATCGGAGCGTCGGACCGCTTCTTGTAACCGTGGCGGATCACGTTGCACAACGCCTCGTCGATCGCCAACGCCACCTGCGCGCACGACGTGGACGAGAGCCCGATCTTCTCCGCGACCGACGCGATCAGACCGCGCGCGCCCGTGAGAAAACGCGGATCGCTCCGCATGTTCAGTGTCAGGTCCGGTCCGTGGAGGGGGCCTCGCCGCATCGCCTCTCGACGCTCCGATTCGTTCATGGCGACACCCCGGATACATCCCCGGATACACCCCCGGTTACATCATCCAAAGCCGAAGGGGCGTACCGCTCCGACACCCAGCGCTCCCAACGCTCCGCCGCCGCCCGGCGCTCGGGCTCATCCGCCGAGTGGTCGTAGCCGAGCGTCTGACCCGTGATCCGCTCCAGCGATCGGATCGCAACCATGCGCACGGCCGGATCGTCGCTCTCAAGCAGCGGGACGATCCCCGGAACCGCCGAGGCGTCCTGGTGCTCCGCCGCACGCACCGCCGCCTCCATCCGCTGCTGCGGCAGCGGCGAGTCGAGCCCCCGCGGGGCCCTGGGCGCGCACGCCCCCGGCCACGACCCCGCCAGGCACACCGCCATCAACCGCGTCCACGTTCCCGCGTTCATCCGGGCATCGTATCGCACCGCCCGGCCCGCCGCGAACCGATGACTCACCCGCCCGCCTTCGCCATGAACCAAAGGACGGCCACGGGCGCGCGGCCTAGACTCGCTGTTTCGCGGCCGGGAGTACATACCCGTCGGGACGGGCCTCGCCGGGCCGCCGGTCGCTCGCCCGCCCGGGTTCCACGCATGTCCACGATCCACGACGAAGTTGTCCCCGTAGTCGACTTCGGCGGCCAGACCGCGCAACTCATCTGCCGGCGCGTGCGAGAAGCGGGCGTCTTTTCCATGCTCGTCTCACCCAGGGTCTCCCCGGGCGAGATCGCCGCCATGCGCCCCAAGGGAATCATCCTCTCGGGAGGTCCCAGGAGCGTCTACGAACAGGGCGCGCCCACCATCGACCCCGCCATCTTCGACCTGCGCGTTCCCGTGCTGGGTGTCTGCTACGGCATGCAACTGGCCTGCCACATGCTCGGGGCATCGGTCATCCCGGGCGAAGCCCGCGAATTCGGCCGCGCCAACCTGTCCATCGCGGATCGGAAAGATCCCCTCTTCACCGCCATCCCCGACCGGACCACCGTCTGGATGTCCCACGGCGACCAGGTCGCCGACGACCCCGCGAACGCGATGGTCGAGCCGATCGCCTCCACGCCCACCTGCCCCGTCGCCGCCGCCCGGATCACCGCCGGGGGACGCCGGATCTACGGCGTTCAGTTCCACCCCGAGGTCACCCACACTCCCCACGGATCCGACCTGCTGCGCAACTTTGTCCACGAGGTCTGCGGATGCCGAGGCCTGTGGCGCATGGCCGATTACGCCCAGGAGACCGCCGAATCCATCCGCCGGACCGTCGGCTCGGGGCATGTCATCTGCGGGCTTTCCGGCGGCGTTGATTCCGCCGTCACCGCCGCCCTGGTCCACCGGGCCGTCGGGGAGCAACTCACCTGCGTGTTCGTCGACACCGGGCTGCTCCGAAACGCCGAGCGAGACCTGGTCGAGCAGACGTTCCGCGACCACTTCCACATCGACCTTCGCATCGCCGACGCCGCCGATCTCTTCCTCGACGACCTCCGTGGCATCACCGACCCGCAGGAAAAACGCCGCCGCATCGGCCACCGCTTCATCGACGTCTTCAAGCACCAGGCCGCCACCATCCCCGGGGCCGCCTTCCTGGCCCAGGGAACTCTCTACCCCGACGTGATCGAGTCCGGCCACGGCCACGCCGGGGAATCCGCCAACATCAAACTCCATCACAACGTCGGCGGGCTCCCCGCCGACCTTGGCTTCCAACTCGTCGAGCCACTCCGCGAACTCTTCAAGGACGAGGCACGCAAACTCGGCGAGGTCCTCGGCCTGCCCGAGTCGCTCATCTGGCGGCACCCCTTCCCAGGCCCCGGCCTGGCCGTCCGCGTCCTGGGAGAAGTCACCCGACCCAGGCTCGAAATCCTCCGAGAGTGCGACGAAATCCTCCTCGAGGAGATCGTCGCCGCCAGCCTCTACCGCTCCACCAGCCAGGTCTTCGCCGTGCTACTCCCCATCCAATCCGTCGGCGTCATGGGCGATGGCCGAACCTACGACTCGGTCGTCGCCATCCGCGCCGTCGAGTCCCAGGACTTCATGAGCGCGGACTGGTGCCGCCTTCCGTACGACGTGCTCGCGCGGGTCTCTTCACGAATCATCAACGAGGTCCGCGGCGTCAACCGCGTCGTCTACGACATCTCCAGCAAGCCTCCCGCCACGATCGAGTGGGAGTAAGCGCCCTCCCCAACGCTCGGCCCGCGAACAAAAAGCAACGGACGCCCCCGCCGGGAGGCGCCCGTCGCGGCATGGCTGATTCCATCACCGGCGACGCCGCGGGCACGCCACCGCTCCGAGCAGACCCAGCGCGACCGCGCCGGGCGCTGGAACCTGTGGCGTCATGCCGGTCTGGAAGCCCCGGTCGATCTCGTCAAACCCGTACGACTGGATCGTCCAGAACCCCTCGATCAGGTACGTCTCCATCTCGTCCTCGTCAAAGCCGACCACGTCCATCGATCGCATCAGCAGGTCGAACTGAGACAAGTCCAACCGCGTCCGGATATCAACCTCCAGCGTGCTCTGGAGGTCCTCCTCCCCGCGCGTGAACGCGGAGAGCCCGTCCCCGCTCACGAGCGAGAATTCCCACCCGCCCAGGCCCAGCAGCGAGTTGCCCATCCCGTCGATCGACATCCCGTCCGTCGGGTCGATGAACGACGCCGACCACAGCCCTCCCTCGCTGTCCGAGAAAACCGCGCCGTCGATCGACGCGTCGTACACCGCGGACGTGTTGACCGAGCACAACTGGATCCGGTCAACCGGCATCGTGCCGATCGAGACGAGTTCGATCCGGGTCTTCACCCCGGCGGCGTCGGCAACGGCACCCAGGGCGTTGAACCCCGCCGGCATGAGCACGTCAAACTCCGTCAACAGCGTGTTGGTGTACCGCCCCTTGTCCGTGATCGTGCGATCAAAGTCGTCGCTCCCGATCACCTTCACCGCCTTGTCGGGAGAGGAATTATCGACCTTGAACGCCCCGTAGTACTGGTTGAAGTTCGTCGGGTCCGACGCCGCCTTGGCCCGACCGGGGATCGGCACGTCCTTGTCCGCCGCCGCGTACTTGCGGTTCGTCACGTTCTGGTCTTCGCCCTTGCCGAGCACCACCGTCGGTCCACCCGCGCCGATGACATCCTGGGTCGTGACCTTGCCCTTGTCATCGAGATGCAGGTACGTGAACTTGTTGCCGTCCTTCGGGTCGCTCACCTCCGCGCCCGTCACCGGGTCCACGAACGTGTACCTCTTTACGAAGTCCGCCTCCCCTCGCTTGGTCGCCTCGAACACCCACCCCCCGTCGCCGCTGTCGGCGCTGGCCGAACTGCCGACCTGGTACCCGGTCTTGGCCGACCGATTCCCCTTGTTCGAGTCCGGGTCCGCGAAGTACATCTCACCGGTCTTGCCGTCGAACCCCACCCCCGTCACCGCGTGGTAGTTTCCCCACCACACCGTGTCGTCGTACGTCTTTCCCGCATCCTGCCCGATCAGCACCGTGACACTCGCCTCGTTCAGCAGCATCCGCTTGTACACGTCGAACGCGCTGACCACCTTGAATCCGCCCATCCCGTCGGGCTGCTGGATCTTCTTCCCGCTGGGGGTCTGCACCGTGCCCGTGGCGCCGTCGATCGAGTACTGGTTGAACAGCAACTGGCGCTTCCAGCCGTTGGCCGTCTTGCGATCATCGAGGTAACCCTGCATATTCGCGCCCGCCGCGCTCACGTCCTCGATGGTCTTGCGGTACGCCGTCCGCCACGTATCCTTCTCCAGCGTCCCCGCCGACGTCGCCCCCGCGTACCCGTACGGCTCCCACGACGCCAGCCCGTTGGCCAGCGCCGTCTGGTAGCAGACCCCCGCCACCACCCCCCATGTCGGGTAGGTCGTCTTGTCCGGGTAACTCGTCTGCCACGAATCGGCGATGTCCCCCACGTAGTACTGGTGCTGGTAGAAATCCGGGATACGCTGCTGGAACCCCCGATCCGCGGCCCCCTGGTACCACTTGTGCTGAGCATGAGCACTCTGGCCAGCCGCCGTGCATACCGCCGCGAACACCAACGAACCGACCGTCAACGTGTGAACCGACATGAACTTCTCCTTTCCTTCTGGATTGGCCATCCCGACACCATCTCGATCCCGCGCCGGCGGATCGTCCGCCTCCCATGAGTGGTCAAACGACGCCGCCGACAACTCCTCACGCCAATCCACGCCACGGCCCGGACCACCGCCCGAACAGCCGCGCGAACTCCGCCACGCCGCGCGGACGTAGAATCACGCGATGAACTGGTGGGCATCTTCTCTCTGGCACCAAAGCCCCGCCCTGTTCGCCTCCTGGGCGTTCTGGGTCATTTTTTCGATCGTCATGCACGAACTGGCCCACGGCTGGGCCGCCCTCCGATCCGGCGACGACACCCCGCGCGCCGCCGGCCATATGACCTGGAACCCCATGGTCCACATGGGGCCGATGAGCCTCCTGGTGTTCGCCATCATCGGGATCGCCTGGGGGGCCATGCCCGTCAATCCGTCGAACTTCCGCGGACGCCACGATGAGGCGATCGTCGCCGGCGCCGGGCCCGCCATGAACCTGGGGCTGGGCCTGGTCGCCTGCCTCCTGGGCGCCGCGTGGATCCTCGCCGCCCCCGGCTCCCTCGCCCCTCACCTGAGCGACAACATCCGCGTTTTCTTCTTCGTCGGGGCGGCGGTCAACATCGCCCTCATGCTCCTCAACCTCCTGCCCATCCCGCCGCTCGACGGGTCGAGGATCCTGGCCCACTACGCCGACGGATACCGACGGCTCATCCACGGGGAGCACGGGACCATGATCGCCCTGTTCGGCCTGGTCGTGATCTTCTACGCCGTGGGCGGACGGGTCTTTGAACTGGCCTTCAGCGCGGCGGGGTCGATCATCCGGGGGATCGTCGGGGCCTTTTCCGTCGCCCCGGTGACCTGATCCATGCCCTTGCGGGCCCGGCCCGGTTGACCCGTCGCCGCGAACGCCCCGGCCACCTAAACTCCCGTCCTTCCACCGACCCGTACCCACGAGGAATCACGACATGGCTCGCACGCAACTGTTCACGTCCGAATCCGTCTCGATGGGCCACCCCGACAAGGTGTCCGACCAGATCTCCGACGCCGTGCTCGACGCCATGCTTTCCGACGACCCATTCAGCCGCGTCGCCTGCGAGACGCTCTGCGCAACCGGCCTGGTCGTCGTCGCCGGGGAAGTCACCACTCGCACCTACGTCGATATCCCGGAACTCGTCCGCCGCACCGTGCGGGATATCGGCTACACCTCCGGCGACATGCGCTTCGACGCCGACAGTTGCGCCGTGCTCGTCGCCCTCAACAAGCAGAGCCCCGACATCGCCATGGGAGTCGACCGCGAGGGCGCCGGCGACCAGGGCATGATGTTCGGCTACGCCTGCCGCGACACGCCCGAATTGATGCCCCTGCCCATCCAACTCGCCCATCAACTCGTCGAACTCCAGGCACACGCCCGCCGTGAGAGCAAGATCCCGGGCCTGCGCCCCGACGCCAAGAGCCAGGTCACCGTCGAATACCAGGACGGACGACCCGTGCGAGTCGATACCGTGGTCCTCTCCACCCAGCACGATCCGCAGTGGAACGAACGCCAGGACGACCTCAAGAAACTGATCATCGATCACGTCATCAAGCCCGTTCTCAAGGAGTGGTGGAACCCGGCCATCACCGTCCACGTCAACCCCACCGGCCGCTTCGAGGTGGGCGGACCGCACGGCGACACCGGGCTCACCGGACGCAAGATCATCGTCGATACCTACGGCGGCATGGGACGCCACGGCGGCGGGGCCTTCTCGGGCAAGGACCCCACCAAGGTTGATCGCTCCGCCGCCTACATGGCGCGTTACATCGCCAAGAACGTCGTCGCCGCCGGGTTGGCCGACCGCTGCGAAATCCAACTCTCCTACGCCATCGGCGTCGCCGAGCCAACCAGCGTCTATGTCGATTGCTTCGGCACTCACAAGGCCGACGAGGAAAAAATCTCCACCGTCGTCCGCGACGTCTTCGCGCTGACCCCGCGCAGAATCATCGAGACCCTCGACCTCCGAAAGCCCATCTTCTCACCCACGGCCAGGCACGGGCATTTCGGGCGCGCCCCCGGCCAGGTCACCTACAACGGCAAAAAATACGACACCTTCACCTGGGAACGCACCGACAAGGCCGAGGCGCTCAAGGCCGGGGTGTAACCACGCCCGAGCCCCGGCGACACACCCGACCCGGCGGTATTCCCGGCACGCCGATTCCCCGTTGATTCCATCGCGATCCGATCGGCTTGGCGCCATCTCGATCGCGACACCAGGGCCGATTCCATGTTCCCAAACGAACTCCACCGTGGTGGATCGCTTCTCCATGCAGAAGGGGTCATGGACAAGCCGAACACGGCCACGCGCCGGCGCCACCGGGCACTGTATGATGGCAGACGATTCACCCAAGCCACGGAGGCCTCTCACGTGATGTCGTTGCGCTCACGGACGCTGACCCCCCGACGGGGAGCCGATCTCCTCATCCTCCTCGCCTGCCTGGCCGCCCCGATGGTCGCCAGCCTCCCCGCGGGATGCGAACGCAAGGAGGCATCCTCCGGAAAAGCCGGATCCACTCCAACCGCGGAGGATGGCCCGTCATCGGCCTCAGCGCCAGACACCTCCTCCGAGTCTTCTCGATCTCCGGCACCCTCGCCGGCCGCGCCCTCGTCGGGCACTGGCACCGCCTCAACTCCGCTCCTGGCCCCCGCGTCGGCCACCCTCCCACCCGGCTGGGCCGCCGTCTACACCGGACCCGGCAACAACGGCCCCACGGAGGTCCGCACCCACTCCGCCCACGCCGCCTTCGCCCTCGGCCACGAACAGACGATCGATCCCTCGCTCACACCGACCGGCTGGACCGCCGCCTACTCCGGCGTCATCGATATCGAAGAGCCGGGCCGCTACCGGTTCACCATTGAGTCCGAAGGGGGGCGGGCCACGCTCGGCGTTTCCGAATCCGCCACAAAGGAACTCGGCCGGGCACAGCCCGCGGGACCCGGCCTCGCGCGAACCGACTGGATCAGACTCCCCGCCGCGCCGGTACAGGTCACCGTCCGCTTCGTGCAGGGGGCCGACGGTGCCGCCCCCGTCGTCTCCGCTCGCGGGGCTCGCTTGCGCACCCTCTGGGAAATGGAACGATCCGGGACCGGAAGCGGATTCCACCCCGAGCCGATCCCGGCATCGCTCGTATCCGCACCCAGGTTCGCCGCCGCCGCCACCGCCGCGGGGTACGCCCAGCACCTCGGAAGATCTCTCCTGGGAGAACTCGGCTGCGTCAACTGCCACGCCGCCCCGGATCGATCAAGCCACGCCATCCTTGATCGCCGCGGACCGAACCTCGGCGAGATCGGCCTGCGAGCCGACCCAAACTGGCTCCTCCGATGGATCACCGATCCGCGGTCCATACGCCCGGCAACGCCCATGCCCGATTCCATCGGCGACACCGAGAAGGACATGGCCGATGCCAAGGCCATCGTGCATTTCCTGGTCGCCCCGCGTCACGATCCCGCGGCCTGGAACGTCTCGGTCGCGACCGAGCACGCCGTCCTGGCCCGTGGACGCGAGGTGTACCACGCCGTCGGGTGCATCTCCTGTCACGGGGCGTTCGAGTCACCACGCGCCGCCTTCGCAGAAGACGGGCTGCCAGACCGCGTACCGACCGTCAAGGTCCCATTCGACCACGGCGATATCGGCGGCAAGTGGCATCCCGCCGAACTCGCCGCCTTCCTGAAAGACCCGCTCAAGGCACGCCCCGACGGACGCATGCCCTCGATGCTCCTCACCGACGAGCAAGCCGACCTGGTCGCGACGTACCTGCTCTCGGTGTGGAAGAAGCCCCAGCCGACAGACCACCCCGAGTTCACGGTCGATCCCGCGAAGGTCGAGATCGGTAAGGCCGCCTTCGCGGCTCGCGGGTGCGGGGCGTGCCACTCGATGGGCGACAACCGGCCCGAGGTGCCTTCCACGCTCAACCCGCGACCGCTGGCGTCCCTCACCGGCGCCGCCGCCTCGCGCGGGTGCCTCGACCCCTCGAACACCTCCACGCCGCGCTACGGCCTGGGCGAGCCCGAGCAGACGCTCCTACGCGCCGGCATCGAGTCATCCCTGCGAGCCACCGGCTTCCCAGCCCCCATCGACCACGAGTCGCTCACCGTCTCCGCGTTCAACTGCCGCTCATGCCACGCCAAGGATGGAATCGGCGGCGTCGCGCCGGCGATGCGCCACTACCTCCGCACCGTCGTGGAAACCGACCTGGGCGATGAAGGGCGCGTCCCGCCCCACCTCAACCTCGTGGGATGGAAACTCAACACCACCTGGCTGCGCGATGTCCTCGCGCAAGCCGGTCGCGCCAGGCCCTACATGGCCACGCGCATGCCGCAGTTCGGGGAACGCAACCTCTCCACCCTCGCCGCCGACTTTGCCAGCGTGGCCGGGGTCTGGCCCGACGCCCCCGAGAACGAGCCCGTCACCTCCGACGAGTTCCTCGTCGCGGGTCGCCAACTCATCGGAGACGGCGGCCTGAACTGCATCTCCTGCCACACCCTTGGAAAGTACCCGCCCGCCGGAGCGCCAGGACCCGACATCACCCAGTTCGCCTCCCGCCTTCGCCATGACTGGTGGACCAACTACGCCCTCGGACCCGCCCGCCACAAGCCCGGCACCCGCATGCCCGCTTTCTTCGCCACCGGGAAAAGCACCAGGACCGACATCCTCTCGGGAGACCCGATGCGTCAGATCGACGCCATGTGGGCCTACTTCAACCTCGGATCAACCGCCCCACCGCCGTCGGGCGTTCAAACCGGCAAAGGCATGGCCCTCTCCGTCGGCGACAGACCACGTGTCTTCCGCACCTTCATGAAGGACGCCGGCAGCAGGGGCATCGCCGTCGGCTTCCCGGTCGGAACGCACTTTGGCTTCGACGCCGCCCGCGTCAGGCTCGCCGACGCGTGGAAGGGCGATTTCATCGACGCCACCGGCGCGTGGGCCAACCGCGGCGGCATGGTCTCCTCGGGGCAGGGGCAGACCGTCTGGACCGCTCCGCCCGGGCCGGCCCTGGTTCTCGCCAAGACGCTCCCCGATCCCTGGCCGACAAGCCCCCCCGAAGACCAGACGCACGTCTTCGGCGGTTACACCCTCGATCCAAAGGGCGTCCCGACGTTCCGTTACAGGATCGGGACGGCGGAGGTGCTTGAAACGTTCACCCCGGCACAGGGCGGAATCCGCAGAGACTTTGTGATCACGGGGGTTGAACCCGCCATGTCCGTGTTCTTCAACGCCGGGCCAGGCGCCCAGACACCCTCCCCCGGCGAACCCGACGCCTCCGTACACGGCGAACCCGGCTCACCAATCATCGCCTCCCCGTCGAAAGGACTCCAGAACCCGATCCGACTCGGGGCCACGATCGTGTCCCCCGCGCCAGCCAACACCGCACGCTGATTCAAGGATCGAGCCCATGCTCCCCGCTCGCGCGGACCAGCACATGGCGCGACCCGAACCCAAGGATGGCTCAATGTTCCGACCCGCTCTCCGTCGGCCCGCGATGTTCACCGCCGCGCTCCTGACGATCGCCACGTCCATGCCCCCATCGGCCCACGCCCAGACCGCCGGATCATCCCATGTCCGCGACGGCAAGATCGTGATCCTCGGTGTTCCTTACGAGAAACTCGCCACGCGCGACCAGACCGAGCAGCGCATCCTCCAGGCCGTTCAGCCATCAAGCGTCGTCTGGGGAGATTGGCACGTCATCACGCCGTTCCGCTTCGCCAAGCCGGGTGAACTCTCACTCCACGCGCCACCGGAAGACGATCTCCCCCGGATGACCGCCCGCGGGCCGGGGCCGGACCTGTCCGTCCCGCTCGCCGGACGCGACGGCCAGCCCGTTTCCTGGCGCAACATCGGGAAAATACACGACGCCAAACTCGACCTCAACCAGTTCCAGGAGGGCGGCTTTGCCTCCTGGGTGGCAAGTTACCTCTACACCACCGTCACGGCCCAGGACGACACCACCGTCACCGTCCGCCTCGGGTCCGACGACGGCCTTCGATTCTGGGTCAACGGAAAAATCCTCGTGGACGCCGACGAGCAGCGCGGACTCGATCCCGAAGCCCACGCCGTCCGCATCGACTTCAAGAAGGGAATCAACCACGTCCTGGCCAAGGTCAGCCAGGGACCCGCCAACTTTGACTTCCAGATCACGACCCGCCGACCGCTCGACCCCTACTCCCAGGCGCTGCTCGACTACGCCCTCGAAGCCGACTTTCCCTCCACCGACGAGGCCGAGTACTACAAGGTCAATTCCATCCTCGTCCCCAACGACATCGTCCTCGAGGTCGGCGGACTCGCCACCCTCCCCGACGGCCGGCCCATCGTCGCCACACGCCGCGGCGACGTCTACATCATCGATGGGGCCTACGACGATCCGCCTTTCTCGTGCCGATTCACACGCTTTGCCCAGGGCCTCCACGAGCCGCTCGGGCTGGCCTGCCGTGTCGAGAAGGAGCCTTCGGGACGCGAGGTCGTCGCCGTCTACGCCGTCCAGCGCGCCGAACTCACCCGCCTGACCGACACCGACGGAGACTGGATCGCCGACGAGTACCGCACCTTCAGCGACGGATGGGGCGTCAGCGGCAACTACCACGAGTTCGCCTTTGGGCCCAAACTCGACCTCAACGGAGATTTCTGGGTCACCCTCAACGTCGGGTTCTGCGGCTCGCTGGGAAAGTCCGTCGTCCCCTGGCGGGGCTGGGCCTTGCGCATCGACCAGGCCGGCCGCGTCCACCCCGTCTGCGGCGGGCTCCGCTCTCCCAACGGCATCGGCGCGTTCACCGACGGCCAGATGTTCTATGTCGATAACCAGGGCGATTACGTCGGAACCAATCGACTTCAACCACTCGTCCAGGGTGCCTACATGGGACACCCCTCCGGACTGCGATGGCAGCAAGGGCGTACCGACGCCGACCCCATCCCCCCCGTTCAACCCGCCGCCGTCTGGTTCCCATACCCCCAGACCGGCCAGTCCGCCGCGGACTTTCTCACCTACGCCCAGGGTGGACCGGGGCTGCCCCCCGACTGGCATCCCGACGGCGCGTCCTTCGGGCCATTTGCAGGCCAGATCTTCGTCGGAGACCAGACCCTCTGCTACGTCAACCGTGTCTTCCTTGAAAAAGCCACGAACGCACCCGCCGGACAGGTCATCTACCAGGGCGCGGTCTTCCCCTTCCGCCGCGGACTTCAGTGCGGCGTCAACCGCCTCGCCTGGGGCTCGGACGGGTCCATGTTCGTCGGGCAGACCGACCGCGGATGGGGATCCATCGGACGACAACGCTACGGCCTCGAACGCATCGTCTGGACCGGAAACACGCCCCTGGAAATCCTCACCATGAGCGCCCGCCACGACGGCTTTGAACTTACCTTCACCCAGGACCTCGACCCCGCCACCGCCGCCGATCCCGCCTCCTACGCCATGCAGAGTTATACCTACAACTACCACGCCGAGTACGGCTCACCGGAGGTCCAGACCCGGCGCCTGGACATCACCGCCGCCCAACGTACAGGGCCGCGCGCCGTTCACCTCCGCGTCGCCGGCCTCCGAGATGGGGGCATGGGCTACGTCCATGAACTCACCGCCGCCGGGGTCCGCTCCACCCACGGACGCCCGCTCCTGCACCACAAGGCCTACTACACCCTCCAGCGCCTGCCCTCCCCGACCCCGGAACGCTGATTTTCTCGGACCCGATACCGACACCGGATCGTTCCCATAGCGCCTTCACGCCGGGCTCGATTTTTCGCGAAATTCTCACGATTAGGCTTATCACCCCCGGCCGCGCCGTCGATGTTCACTCACACGCAGGGAGCATGTCCCACGGAGGGAATGACCGCTGCCGGAGACACGCACGCGCAAGCGGGGCACAAAGAGAGGACATTGTCATGCAGGATCATCGCCACCGACCATCGGTGAAACTGTCCACGCGCCGACACCACGAACTCGACGCCGCGAGGCGATTCCTGCTCGCCGGCGTCACCGATGCCCAACTCGCCGAATCGGCCTCGGCCGATCGGCTCGCAAGGCACGCCCAACGCTCACTCAACGCCACCACAAACACACCAACCATCCGCATCCTCTGCCCAGGGATGGATGATGACCCGCTCGCAGGCCAGGACGTGCCCGCGAACCAGGAATCTCAGCCGCTGACGGTCTGAAGCAACCCACCCGCTCGCGGCCCCCACGGCTCGCCCGACCGCGATCAACCTTCTCTCTCCGACACCGACTCCCCGCCGTGCCCAGGGCCACCACCATGCACCGGAGGACCAGGCAGCCTCGTGCGCGCACGAGGTCCGGCCCCCCGCCACGCCCCCCGCCCCACCCCCTCCAAACCACATTTGTGTGAAGTTCTCGGCCCGACCGGGGATTTTGCTTGCACAACCCCCACGCGTGTGGCAGAGTGAAGAGGCAGCGCCTTCGCACCGGAGCCGGGCCCTCGATGGCCCAAAATCCCCGATGGCCCGAATCCAAACCGCACGGGGCGGTTCGGCCGGTGAAAAGGAACTTGCCATTTCACGGGGCGCGGGGGCTGTCCGAGCCCGAGCGTCCGGGGAGATCAATCGTGAAGCATCGAAACCGGATCGTCCTGCTCGCGGGTTGTGCCATTTCCTCCTTCGCCGTGCTCGCGTCGCCCGCCCGCGCGGTCGGTGGTGGGGGGGGGGGGTAACGCACTATTCGGAGGATGAACCCGTGCAGCCCGCGTGCCAGGTCCCCGCCTTCATGTGTTCCCAGGTCCCGTACCTTCAACCCAACCAGACGTGGATCCCCGGGGTGCTGAACTGGGCTCCCAACCGCATGCCCGCCGCGTGGATCAACCTGTGGCCGAAAAAATACTGCTCAATGGGCTCGCCGGATATTCGGGGCAACTACCGCGGCCTTCAATCCTGGTGGTACGCCGAGGATGATGATCCGTCGTACGACGGATCGGGTGATCCGGCGGATTCGGCTTTCGCCACGCTGGAACTCAAACTGACCCAGGCGTACAACCACGGGTTCCGGCGGATCATCCTGAACCTGCCGGCGGGCATGGTGTACGAGCAGAACATGTCCAGCGCTCACTGGTGGTCGATGCCCGCGTGGAAGCGGGCTCGCCTGGCCTGCCTGATCCAGAACTGGCTGATTTCGAAGCCCGACACGCAGTTCGAGATCTACGGGGCGTTCGAGATCAACGATTCGACGTCGCTGTGCATGAAATCAAACATATACGCGGTGCGAACGATTGCCAGCGGTCTTGGCTGCAACGCCACCGGGCACGGCTACATGTACTATCCGTGTCTTGGCGCTGCGACCGCATACCCACCCTCCGCGTTCGTACAACCGGACGCCTGCGAGTTCCACGACAATATCAACCCGTGGCAGCAACTCGGGATCAGCCGATACTGGCTGGATTACGCGAACCATCATTGGGATGCGTACGTGGAGTTCCCGTATTCTCCGCTGTACGCGCCGGCGATGGGGGAGCACCATTTCCTGGGTGCGGAATCGGTGCCGAACATCCATCACGGCGGGACCGATTACTCGATCGATATTGGTAGAATCATATATTCGCCTGCCATCGCTATCAACACCATGCCCACGGTGAACAAGTACAAGACGTGGGATATTCATGCATATAGCGCGCAGACGGAAGTGGTGGTAGTCCTCGATCACTCTGATGATGAATATTGGAACATCAACCACATGTTTGATGTGCTCGCCTGGTCACAGAAGGGCTTCGTGGTCGCGGTTCAGGGCGTGGCCGTCATCGGCATGCCCGCCGTGCCGGCCACCGAGATCATCGAGTTCGTCAAGCGCGTCTACGACTTCGGCCCTCTCGCCGACGCCAACGACTTCAACGGCGATGGTCTCGTGGATGAGCATGATGTGACGGATTTCAACGCGATGTACGCCATCTACTTCGGCCGCACCAACTGCAACTGGGTCCACGGGGATGTGAACCAGGACAACACCGTCACGCTCGCGGACCTCCTGGCGTTCAACTCGCGCCGGATGATCGCCGGCACGCCGGGAACACCCGGGTACACGCCGATCCCGATCAACCTCGGCGCGGCCGATCCCTACGACGCCCTGACTCGCCCTTGACTCTGGCGCCATTCCGTTCAGACACGCTCCTTTCTTGAGGATATCACATGACTTTGATTGAATCGACCTTGTGCGTGAGCCATCGAGCCGCCGCCGGTCTGGTGTTCCTCGGCGTGTCCGTGCATGCCGCGACCACGCTCGCGGCGGTGATTGTTCACGACAACTCGGCCCGTGAATTCGTGTGGACAATTGGCCTGCGCTTTACCGACCACTCCGAGTTGCCGGGCAACTTCCTGGACATCACGCAGCCGCCCTCGCAGTCGGGTGAACGACTCCCGGGGACGTTCTCGTACTGGATTCGGCCGAGTTACACGAGTTCCGATCCAGGTATACTTTTTTTTCAGGGCGAGCCCGGCGCGCAGACGGCAAGAACATCGGATTGGGTAGAACTATTATGGAATAATATGATGATTGGCGTAAAGCCTACGCGAGAGTATTTCTACGGCGAGCACGTGATGCAACCGGATAACTGGCTTTCCGTTAGCACCTATTATTACTTGCTGCCTCATTCCTTCAGTCTCGCGGGCGGCACCCCCGCGATCAGCGAGGCCGCCTACCTCGGCGTGCGCACCCAGATCGCCGGACGCTGGCACTACGGCTGGATCCTGTTCACCGAGTACTTGACGCCGGCGATGTGGGCCTACGAGACCACGCCCGACACCCCCATCGAGATCCCCATCCCCGCCCCGGGCGCGGCGTGCATCCTGCTGGCGGGGTCGATGCTCATCACCCGCCGCCGACGGGGTGGGTAGAAAGAGGGGGAAATCGATTCCATGAAGCGCGTCTACGACAGAAAGAGGGGGAAACCGATTCCATGAAGCGCGTCTACGACTTCGGCCCTCTCGCCGATGCCCGTGACTTCAACGGCGATGGGGACGTCAACCAGCAGGATGTGGACGACTTCATGCTCGTCTACAACCTGTATCTCGGCCGCACCAACTGCAACTGGGTCCACGGGGACGTCAACGGCGACAACGTGGTCAACGTGGCCGATTACCTGCTCTTCCGCGCCCGCTCGATGATGACCTCGGCCGTCCCCATCAACCTCGGCACGGCCGAGCCGTACGACGCCCTCACCAAGCCATGATGGTTCATTGTGGTGGTGATCGCCAACGGCTCTTCACGGCAATCCGGAGTTCGCGGAACAACGAGGACAAACCCATGAAACTTCAAACGGATTTTCATCCCAGTGTACTGCTTCATATTATGGGCTTCATCGGCGCCACGTGCGTGATGGTGGCCTCGGCGCGCGCGGCCGTGGTTGTGTACGACAACAGGGATGGGGAGTTTTTTTGGGAATTGAGCGTCATATATACAGATTCTTCAGAATACCCGGCTAATTTTCTCGACATCACTCAGCCGCCCAGCCAGTCCGGTGAGCGCCGGCCCGGGACCATCGGGAAGTGGTACCGTCCAAATATCACCAGTTCGGGTTGGGGGACCCGGTTCCTGAGAGGAGAATCCGGAGTTGAAACAGCCAAAACAAGCGACTGGGTGGTAATCAACTGGAATGGGAACGACTATCTTCAGCAACCGACACGCGAATATGCCGGCGGCGAGCGGGTGCAATCGTCCGACCACTGGAATATCGTGAGTACTTATTTCTACCACCTGCCCTGGACGTGGGACCTTACAAAGGGCACGCCCGCGATCAGCCAGGCGGCGTACCTCGGCGTGCGCACGCAGATCTCCGGTCGCTGGCACTACGGCTGGATCCTGTTCACCGAGTACAAGTGGCCGGCGATGTGGGCCTACGAGACCACGCCCGACACCCCCATCGAGATCCCCATCCCCGCCCCGGGCGTGCTCCCCCTCGCCGCGTGCCTTGGCATCCTGACCGCGTCACGGAGGCGATCGCTCCGCTGAACCTACACTGCGACGTGCCAGGATCGAAAAAGCCAGGATCGGGATCCGATCGTCCCGGGGCGTCTGGTCCCGCGCCGACCGACCGCGCCCGCCTCCGCGTCGGGGCGGGCCTCTCCTCGGATGCCGACCACGCCGCCTCCGCGCGAGCCGTCGTCGCCTCGTGCGCGGAGGGGATGGCCGGGCACAACGCCGACCTGGCCCTCCTGTTCATCTCCCCTCACCACGCCGACCACGCCTCGGAGATCGCCGACACCGTGCGCTCGGGCCTGGGCGCCGGCGTCCTGCTGGGCGTGAGCGCCTCGGGCGTGCTGGGCGGGGCGATCGAACTCGAGGACTCCCCCGGCATCTCGGCGATCGCGTTGCGCATGCCCGGCGTGCAGGTCACGCCTTTTTCCTCCGACCAGTTCATGCCGGTCGACGACACCGACGACGGGATCGACCGCCTCGGGGCCACCATCGGCGTCCCGGACGGCCCCGGCCCGCTCCGCTCGCTTTTCCTGTTCGCCGACCCGTACACGACGCCGATGATCAAACTCCTCCCCGCGCTCAACCGCGCGCTGGCTCGCGGGCACGGTTTCTCCAGCGCGTTTCCCAGGACTCCCATCATCGGCGGCATCGCCTCCGCCGGCCGTGCCGCGGGAGGCAACACCCTCATCCTCGACGGCCGGGTGCTGCGGTCGGGCGCGGCGGGTGTCTCGATCCGCGGGCCGGTCCGCGTCGACACCGTCGTCTCCCAGGGGTGCGCCCCGTTCGGCACGACGATGCTGGTCACCAAGGCCCGCGGCAACATCATCTTCCAACTCGGCGGGCGTCCGGCTCTCCAGGCCGTCCAGGAGGCCATCGAGTCCCTCGACGACCAGCGCCGGCCCCTGCTCGAGCAGGGCCTCTACGTCGGAAGGGTCATCAGCGAGTACAAGGAGAGGTTCGGACGCGACGACTTCCTGATCCGAAACGTCATGGGCGCCGACCAGAACTCGGGCGCCATCGCCGTGGGCGACATGATCCGCGTCGGCCAGACGATCCAACTCCACGTGCGAGACGCGAACACCGCCCACGAGGACCTTGAACTCCTCCTCGACGCCCAGAAACTCCACGAAAAGCCACACGGCGCGGTCCTGATTACCTGCAACGGCCGCGGTTCACGGCTCTTTTCCGCCCCGCACCACGACGCCTCGTCCCTGGCCCGCGCCTTCCAGGGACCCGTATCCGGGGAGCACAAGGCCAAGCCCGGCGTCGAGATCGACTCGTCCTCCCGGCAGGTCCCCATCGCCGGGTTCTTCGCGGCCGGCGAGATCGGCCCGCTTGGGATGGAAAGCCACCTCCACGGGCAGACCGCGTGCGCCGCCCTCTTCCGCTCGCCGACAATCTGACGATCCCTCACCCCCGCGTGAGGTCCTCCACCTCAACGACCCGCCCTTCCCGCGCCGAACGACCCACCGCGTCCATCACGCAGAACGTCCGGATTCCCTCCTCGAGGTCGGGGCTGTTGGGATTGCCATCGAGGATGGCACGGGCGAAGGCCTCCGCGTAGTTGGCGAACTCACCGTAGTGCATCCCATGCACCTCGCTGTTGAAGTAGTAGTGACGCCCCGCGTACAGGTGGTCCTCGGTGATTTCCGTCCCGTCCGGGGCCGTGTACCGGTAGCGCATGTCGTGGTACTGGGCCTGGCTTGTCGATGTTGTCCCGTACAGGACCAGTTCAATGCCGTTGCGTGCCGATGGCAACTCCCGGCAACCGTAATGCCCCATGACCCGGCCGATCCGCCCCGACTCGGCCATCGCGTTGACGATGTACACATCCGGGCCAGCCACCTGGTAACGGCCGCCCAGTTGCGACCTTGCCCCGAACGCGTGTACCCGCGCGATCGGACCCAGGTACCAGCACAGAAGGTCGATCGGGTGCGAGAGACCCAGAAAAACCCAGTCCGTCCCCGTGGCCGCCCACGGACTTTTCTCGTAGTACCAGTCCATGCGGTGGATGTAGTGCGCCTCGAGCAGTTCAACCTCTCCCAGGTCGCCCCGTTCGTACGCCCGCCGCTGGCGCACGAACGGCTCGAAGAACCGCGTCGATTGCCCGACCATGAGGCGCCGGCCCGTCCGGCGGCCCGCCTCCAGCACGCGGCGGGCGTCCCGGAGCGAGTTCACCAGCGGCTTGGTGCAGATCACGTCCTTGCCCGCCTCGAAGGCCGCGACCACGTGGTCGGCGTGCATCGGGTCGGGGGTGTAGATCGCGACGATCCGCACGTCCTCCATCGCGAGCATCTCCCGGTAGTCCGGCGTGTAGAACAGGTCCGGTTTCTCCGACCGGCAGGCCTCGACCTTCTCCGCGCTGACATCGCACCCCGCCACGGCGTGGACGCTCGACACGCGGTCGAGCGCCAGCAGCAGCGTCCTCCCCTCGTGCAGCCCGAGCACCCCAAGCCCCAGCGACCGGGGGTCCCGCTCCGGGATCACGACCGGGTTGGTTCCGGGGATGTGCGTGATGAAGCCCATTGGTCCTGACTCCCGCCGTGCCGCCCGATCACTCCGGCCGACAATCCAGCGCGGCACGCCCCATCGGCATCTCGAACCGATGGCGCGTCGTGCAGTACTGCAGCCCGCCCATGCGGCCGACCGCGTCAATCAACGCGGGATCGGCCCGAAAACGGTCGTCGAGTATCCCGTCGCGCACGCGCACATGAACCACCAGGCCGATCACCACGTTACCGCCGGCGGGACGACCGGGGTTCGTCCGGATGACACGATCCGTCCGGCACTCGAAGCAGACCGCCGCCTCCGCCACGCGAGGGGCAACAACCACGCGGCTTGGCTCGGCCGTCAGCCCCGACAGCGAGAACTCCGACTCCCCGTGGCCAAGCGGCTCGGCGCACGCCGCCATCCGCTCGGCCAGCGGCCGCCCCACGATGTTCACCACGAACTCCCCGACGCCACCTTCCGCCTCCGGCGCGGCGTTTCGGAGCGTGTCCTTCTCCCCTCCGTCCGGCTTGTTGGCCGGGCAGAACAGCAGCATCATCGGGTCCGACCCCACGCCGTTGAAGAACGAGAACGGCGCCGCGTTCAGGGCCCCCGCACGCGAGACCGTCGAGACCAGCGCGATCGGACGCGGAACCACGCACCCGATCAGCAGTTTGTACCGATCGGCCTGGCAGAGCATGTCGGGCGAAAGTTCCATCGGAGCGGATCGTAGATCCCGACCCCGCCGACGACCCCACGCCCCCGGGCACTACCATCCGCCCGCGTGAACGCGCCCGGACCGGACGACCTTCAGAGTGCCACGTGGGCCGCCCTCCTGGCCCGCTGGACACAGTTCGCGCAGGCCTCGGTCGCACTCCCCCCCCAGGGCCCGATGGCCAGGTGGAAGCAGGCCGTCACCGACATCATCTCCCTCCAGGCCGTGACGTGCGCCCTGGGCGAAGCCGACCGGATGAACCACCCAGGAGAGCGAGCCGTCGCCCTCGACCTGGCCGAAATCCGTATCCGAGAGTCCACCGAACGCCTGCACCGCCTCTGGGCCGCAGAGCCGCTCCCCGGCCCCCTTGTCGAACTCATCGCCGACGCCCGGACCGCGCTGCGATCCGCCCGTTCCGCCGGGCTTGAATGGACCGTCGCCGCCGATCGCCTCGTGGCCGAGCATCCCGCGCTCCTGGTCGAAGAACTCCTCGCCGCGGGGTTTGACGGCCTGCTTCTCGTCCCCGCGCCGGGAATTCCTCTTTTCCGCGGTTCCCCCGCCGTGTTCCTCGCTCACCAGACCGGGCACGCCCCCGACCAACGCTTCCGCTCGATCATCGAATCGTTCGGTTCGTTCTCCGGGGCACTTTCGGCCTGGTCTCGCTCCGCGGCGGGGCCGCGTCAGGTCTACCGGCAGTTTGACTTTGGCATCGGACGCGCCGTGCGAGACCTGGTGATCCCACTCGATGGGGGCCTGCCCGGGGGACAGCCGCTCCTGGTCATCGCCATCGAGAAGGGCCGGGAACACCCCGTCGCGCTCCCGCCGCGACGGCCCGTTGACCAGCCGCCCCTGCCGATCGTGTTCGCCGATTCGCTCGACGAGCCCTGACCGCATCTCTCGCACCGCCACCTTCGGTTCGCATACCCTCGCGCGTGACCAACGAAGTCACCGTCATCAACCTGCCCAGCCACCGTTTGTTGCTTCGCCGGGAATCGCACCGTATGACGGTGGCCCCCATTCCGCTCGTCCGACCCGTCGTGGTGCTGGGCGGGTGGCGCTCCCCGCGCCTCATGGCCAACGCGCTCGCACGGCGACTCGCCCCGCTCACCAGCGGTTCCATCGACGACTTCCTCCGCGTGTCGTACCCCCTGGCCTCGTCCATCGAGAGCGCGGCGTCCATCGCCCGCCACGCCATCGAGAACCACCCGGCACACGCGACGACCCCGCGTGCGGCACCGCGCGAGTTCGACATCGTCGCGATCTCCATGGGCGGCCTGATCGCCCGGTTCCTCGCCTCGGGCCTGGCCTGGGGCGACTCACCGCCGACATTCCGTGTTCGCAGGATCTTCTCGATCTCGACGCCTCACCGCGGGGCGTCGCTGGCGCGATGGATCCGGCCGGACTCCGCCGCCCGAGCCATGCGCCCGGGATCGGCCTTTCTCTCCAATCTCGACGGCTCGACAACCGACCCCGGCTCCGCGGCCGGTGAAACGCCCCGATACCCAATCGAATCACCCGAACTGATCTGCTACGTCCAGCGCCTCGACTGGTGGGTCGGAACGTGGAACACCGCCCCACGCCTGCATCCACTTCGCTGCGCCAGAGCCGGCGGACCGATCCGTGCCGCCCTCAGTCACTTTACGGCACACGCGAACCCCGCCATCGTCATCGACGTGGCTCGACACCTGCGCGGTGAGCCCGGGCTTGACGCGGGCCTTGACGGCCCGGCCGGTCACCCCCCCACGCCCACGCCCCCGCCCACGCCCAGCACGTGACGACTTCGTCGGCCGAACGCCCTATTCGTCCCGAGAGGGGCCGCCGTCCCGGAGAGTTCGCGGGGATTGCGGAGTCTCGCCCGATCCGTCCGAGCCGGGAAGTTCCCCGGCCAGGCGTTCGACAAGTCGCGTGATCTCTCGCACCGCCGACGATCCGGGCTTGGTTTCCATTTCGGCGGCAACGGCCCGGCGAAGCACCGTGGTACTGAGAAGCAGCGACACCGGCGGCATGCCGCCGTCGATGTGTCCCGCCAGGCGTACGACCACCGCCCGCTGGGCCGACCCAAGCCCGAGCCGGTCGGCGACCGATCGAAACGCGCGGTCGCACGCGTCCGTCGATCGGCGGCGATCGCCAAGCCAAACCCAAAGACACAGCGCCGACAGGGTAAGCAGCACGCCCGTTCCCACCAGGCACACCACCGAGAGAACCTCCCACCACGCGGAAAAAAGCGGTTCGGTTGGCACGATCAGCCGGACAGGGATCGCCGCGAGCACATCCGGCTGGCGGCCCGGCAGGCCACCCAGCAGTCCCAGGTACGAAGATGCAACGACGCTCTCGATCATCATGGTGTACCCGCTTGCCCGTACGAGAAGTCGGCAGAGCCGACGCGGTGACACGTCCTTCGGGCACGCTCGGCGATCCGAGGATCATGCTCCGACCTTGCCATCTCCCGCAACCGCTGGATCACCGTCACCACCGACGTCCGGGCCGGCGGACGCGAAGCCAGCCACCTCTCGCACAGCCACGCGCCCGCCAGCCGGTGAACCGGGCGATAGTCCGTGATCATCCCCATCAGGAGCCCGCATGGGTCCTCCGTGCCACCCGTGCCGCGCTCGGCCATCCACACCAGCCCACGCAACGCCCCGGCGCGAACCCGGTGATTCCCGTCGCCCTTCAACTCAATCAGAACCTCCCGGGCCGCCGCTTCATCCGATCCACGCCGGCCATCCCTCGCCAACCCATCCACCGCGTTGGATCGCACCCGGTGGTCACGATCGCCCCTCGCCCGCCCGAGAACCTCCCGGCACGCCGCGGATCGTTCCGAGGGGGATACCCCCGCCAGCGTCGAGACGATCGTCGCCGCCACCCGGTCCGTGTCGGCCGTGAAGAGCGTCAATTCGTCCCGGTCGTCGGTCGATCGGTCGAGGCGACCGAACCGCTCCGCCAGCGGATCCTGCATCATCCCCGCCATCCCGGTCCGGCGGATCACCAGCACCGCGCGAGAAACCCGCTCCATGTCCGCCGAGGACAACTCGGCCACGACCCACGCCGCGAACCCGGCGGGATCGGGACACGCGGCCATCGCCGCCGAGACCGACGACCGCTCGGATTCCGACGCCCGAACCGGGTCAATCAGGCACAGGTCTTCCATCGCCATGCGGCGGACCATCCCGTGCGGTGAACACGCCAGACGCTCGAGCGCTCCCCGGCGAGCCACCGCGTCCGAGGGCGTCCGTCCACCGACCCCGCGGCCAGAACCCGACCCGACCACCGACCAGGAGGTCATCGCCGTTCCCGCCACGGCAACGTCCGCGTCGCCGCACGACTCCTCGAGGTCTGCCTGGGACGCGGTCCGAACCGCCGAGAGACGAACGCCCGGGGAAGGATCACTCAGCAGCGGTCGCACCACGGATCGGCGCACTCGCACGCTCGCTCCGATCACCCCGATCCACCTCGTCAACCCCCACTTGGCTCGCGAGGAGAGATCACCCATGGTCTTTGAATCGGGGATCGCGCCGCCGCCTCCGCTCCCCTCCTGAACACGCCAACGAGCGGCACGCCCGCCAGCCCCCAGTGCCAGCCCACTCGACGCGCCGATCATCCGCGCCGCCGCGGCACGGGCAGGGTTGATCGACAGGTGCATCGACTCGAGTACGGGGCCGTGCTCCTCGAACTCCGGCTCGCGGCAAAGACGGTCCACGCACGCCTCGGCGACGCTGGGCCTGCTCAACCACTCCCAAGCCCGCGCTCGTGACAGGCCATGGCGCGACCCTCGTATCACGCCCCGCAACGACTCGACGTCCGGACCAGGGTCCCCGATCCACGACGCCAGGCTCGCGTCAAACCCAAGGCTCCCCGGGGAAAGCCGGCCCGGTGATCCGTACACGATCACGGAGGTCAGGACGCCACGCAGGCGATCGTCCGACGCCGCGCGTATCGCCGCCACGATCGTTCGCCCCGTGCCTGGGTTCGTACCCCCCCCACCCTGGTGACTCTCCTCTGTAAACCGCTCAATCAGCGCCAGGAACGCTCGATCCGCCGCTCCCGCGACCGACGCCACCGGATCCGACAGAAACGGGACCATCGCATCGATCGCCCAGGCCGTTCCCGCGTCGTGCAGAGCCAGCACGCACGCCCTTCGAGCCGCGACCCCGGCGGTCGGGCGAGCCATCGAAACCAGGCCGATCAGGTCAAACGAACTGTCCGCGATCAGGTATCGACGCTCGCTTTCATCCAGCAGGTCCCACACCCCGATCAGCGCGACACTCGGATCCGCGGGCCGCACGAAGCGCCTGGCCCCAAGGCCACGCCCGATCGCTCGGACCAGTGATTCAACCCTCTCCCGGAGAGTCGGCGGCTCCGTCACGACATCGATCAATTGACGAACGAATACCCCCTGCTCATGCCCGCAGGCCGCCCGCGCGGTCGCCGCCAACGCGTAGGCCCGGGCCGATCGGTCCAGGCTCTTCATCGCGGTTCGGATCTTGTCTGAGGGCCGCTTCAACGGATGTACTCGACCGACCGATCGAAACACGAACTTTTCCAGGCAACAATCAGGTCAACTACCTATTGTGTTTTCCCGAGTTCTCGGTTCATCTATCGTACCAAAGGTGACTCGAGACACCGAATCGCGTCACAATGGGAAGGTCCCGATTGGTGGTTTTTTTATTATTCGGAACAAGTTGTGATTGATTGAAGTTCAATACGCGGTAACTTTAAAGTGGTGTTTGCGAAAAATACCGATCAATTTACAAACAAAAGACGTGCGGGATAGCCCTCCTTTCAATCGATAGGGAAAAAATAGGGTGAGCAAAACGACGATCGGATAATGTAAGGGTTTTGTGATTTCGGCCTGGAATATGTTTGGTTTTTGCAAGGACATCGGGCTTCGCGCCGTAGAAATCGGCATCGGCCGCTGGGTAACGGCCGGTAGAGTTTGCGAAGCCGCTGTGAGATTCCTTGCTTTGGCGTAGGTCGCGTCGGGGAGTCGCGCGACGGGGTTTGGGGCGTTGGCAGGGAGGGCGGCCGCCTGGCGGTGTCCGCCGTAGGGACGGGAACACCCGTCCGAGACGCCCACATCCGAGCAATTGGCACGCGAGGCACGGCGGTGGGCCGTGGCACTCTCGCGGTTCCGCCATCGGCGGACCAGAGGGCATGCATGAACACGACAGCAAAGACCGCGAACCTTCAGTCCTACCAGGTGCTGCTTTACGATCGCGCCCTGCATCCGAAACTCTTCTCTCTCAAGGGGCGCCAGGTTCTCCGAAACGGGGGATACGAGGTCGAAGCATGGGCGATGAACGGCAGCCATCTCCTGCGCTTCGAGTACAAGACTCTCTGTTGTTGCGAACTGGTCACCGACATCGAGCGCAACCCGACCCAGGGCGTCGTCACGTCCTGCCTGTGCGCGGGCGAGCACGAGTTCGAGCACCGCTTCGCCCGGGACCATGTCAACTACATGTCTTCCATACAGACCGAAACGCTCTCCGAGAACCTGTTTGCCGCCGAGCACGAGGAACTGCTCGACCTGGGACGGCAGATGAACGCGCTCATCCACCGCTGGCAGGACGACGCGGGAGAGTGCCTCACCGTCCTGGCCGTGCAGGCCCTCAGTGCCGAAGCGCATATCCAGGCGTATCACCTCATCGCCAACGGCGGACTCGTCCTGCGTTCGCAGACGATCTTCGAACTCGAGTGATCAGGACGTGATCCCCTTCGACGGATCGTGGCTCGCCCGATAGCCCGACCCGGGTCCCCTCGCGGCAATTCCCTCGCCCCGGGAATCGACGGACCGTGCCGCGAGGTCGCGCGGCGGCTTGTCTCACGTGGCTGACCACCGGCTCACGCGCGAGGCCCGGCCGAGCGAACCGATTCGGGCATGTCAAACTGCTTGTCGTTGTCGCGGAACGCCGCCGCCAGTCGCCGCGCCTGATCGTCGTACGCGGCCCCGTCCTTCCACGTCCCCCGTGGACGCAGCACGTCCGCCGGAACACCGGGCACCGACGACGGGATCGCAAGACCGAAGATCGGGTCCGCTTCGCACGGCACGCCGCGCAGCGACCCGTCGAGAATCGACGTCACCATCGCCCGCGTGTACCCGAGTTTGAACCGCTCGCCCTTTCCGTACGGTCCGCCCGTCCATCCCGTGTTCAAAAGCCACACCTGCGAGCCGTGACGCTTCAGACGCTCGACGAGTTGGCCCGCGTAACTCGCGGGGGGGCGTGGCAGGAACGGACCCCCGAAGCACGGCGAGAAGTTCGGCTGCGGCTCGGTCACCCCCGCCTCGGTCCCCGCGAGTTTGGACGTGTACCCGTTGATGAAGTAGTACATCGCCTGGTCGTGTGTCAGTTTGCTGACCGGAGGGAGCACGCCGTACGCATCGGCGGTCAGGAAGACCACGTTCCCGGGGTGCCCACCGATGCCCGGGATCACCGCCCCGGCGATGTAATCGACCGGATAGGTGACCCGCGTGTTCTCCGTCCATCGGGGCGTGAAGTAATCCGGCTCGCGCGTCAAGGGGTCGATCGGCGTGTTCTCAAGCACCGACCCAAAGCGGATGGCCGCGTAAATCTCCGGCTCGCCTTCCTTCGTCAGTTTGATGCACTTGGCATAACACCCGCCCTCGAAGTTGAAGACCCCGTCCGGACCCCACCCGTGCTCATCGTCGCCGATCAGCGCTCGGCCCGGATCGGCCGAGAGCGTCGTCTTCCCCGTTCCCGAGAGGCCGAAGAAAAGCGCGACGTTGGACGGATCGTTCCGGGCCACGTTGGCCGAGCAGTGCATCGGGAAGACGCCCTGGTCCGGCATGTCGTAATTCATCGCGTAGAAGATGCTCTTCTTCATCTCGCCCGCGTACTCGGTCCCCAGGATCACCACCGTCCGCCGCTCAAGGGACTGGAGGATCATCACGGGGTTGTCAACCCCGAGAGCCTGCTGCTCATCGGGCGTGAGCCGGCGCTTGCCCGCGTTGAGGATCGTCCAGTCCGCCTGGAACGCCCCTCCCGAGGCATCACCCGCCGCCTTGCTTCCCTGGGGGATGAACAGCGTCCGGGCGAACAGCGAATGCCACGCCTGCTCGGTCACGACCCGCACGCCCAGGCGGTGGCGGCGATCGGCGCCGGCGAACCCCTCGAAAACGAACAACCTCGGACGCGCGTTGAGGTGATCGACGGCGATGTTCATCGCCCGCTCGAAGGCCTCCGGCGCGACGGGACGATTGACCTTTCCCCACCAGATCTTGCCGTGGATCCCGGGGGTGTCTTCCAGGAACTTCTGGTTCGGGGAGCGCCCCGTCCGATCCCCCGTCGTACACATGATCGCCCCGTTGCTCGCCAGCATCCCCTCACCGGCAACAATCGCCTGCTCGATAAGGGCCGCCGCCGAGAGATTGTGCTGCGCGTGTTTGGGGGAAAGATCGAGCCGGTCGATGGGGCTTGCCATGTGTCTTGTCTCCTCCGAGACCGCGAGCGCTGACAAATCAACACGGGGCGGTCCAGATTGCGCGGTAAGGGAAGCCTAGCCAGCACCATTCGACCCGGGCCACTCCAATAGGCGGAAAGCAGCCGATCGTTTGTGGTCTGATAGGAATCCCGGCCCATCGCTGCCGCGACGGGGGACCTGGACCCCCGCGGTCGGCGGGTCCCCGCGTCTCTCCCCGACTCGCCATCGCCCTGCAACCGACGTATTGTGAATGCCCCGGCCGGGAAAGAACCGATCGTTCCCCGGGTCGGGCCATGGTGTCTGTAGCTCAGTTGGTTAGAGCACGAGGTTGTGATCCTCGGGGTCGCGGGTTCGAGTCCCGTCAGACACCCTTTTCCCCCTTTCGCCATTTCATGCCAAGACCGTCCGGCGTGGTTTGCGCCGGGCTGGTCAGGTTGTTCTCGCCCCCATGATTCATGCCGGCGGCTTGACGGCCAGAATGGCGCAGTGGGTGTCCCGCAGAACACGCTCGGCGGTGCTGCCCAGCACCATATCTCGAAGGTTGGTCGCCCCCCGCGTCCCCACGACCACCAGGTCGGCGTCGGCCTCGCGCGCGGCCTGGGCGATTGCCCGGCCGTGGAAGTTTGACTCGATCGTGCGCTGTACCGGGACCGGCCCCGGGCCGGGTTCGCCGAGCACGGTCGAAACAAAATCCGCCAGACGCTTTTCCTCTTGCTCCTCCAGCCCGGCTATCGCCTCGGCCCATTGCGTGATCACGCCCGTCAGAAACGGGAAGAGGCTCGCCGGACCTCGGTAGACGTGCAGAACGTGGAGTTCCGCCGCATCGCGAGCCGCCGCCGACGACGCCCGACGCAGCGCCAACGACGACGTCTCGGAGTAATCGACACCGACAAGGATGCGGCGAAATGGACCAGGGTGATTCTCCCGGACAAGCAGCACATCGCATGGAGACTCGCCCACGCATCCGGTCGCGACCGTACCAACCCCGATGTCGGGCGTCGAATCACCCGCCGCGCCCAGCACCAGCAGGCTCGCCCCAACCTCCCGGCACGCCCGCACAAGGCCTTCGACACGCCCGGCGAACTCGACCCGCAGATCCACGGCCGGGGAAAGCGGCGGGTTCATGGCCGACGCCAGATGCCGCCACGCCGCGATCGCGTCCCGTGTCAGTTCACCTCTCAGATCCGGCCGGACCGGGCCTAACGCCTGCTCGATCCCGCCCAGGATGTCAAGGGGTATGACATGGACGGGCAACAGGCTTGACCCTGTCGCGCCGGCGATGCGGGCCGCTTCGGCAACGGCGGGGGCCGAACACGGCGAGAAGTCCGTGCCGACGCAGATCGTGCCATGTGAGTCCATGCTCGATTCTACGGATCCGCGGCGACGGCGGCCCACGGACCATCGGCATCCCCGAGTGGATCATCCGCGGGCAAACCACGACGCGATGGCATGGACCGTGCTCTGCCGTCCGATCGCGGCGATTGATTCGGTCAACGGGATGTGCTTGGGACACACCTTGACGCAGTTCTGCGCATTGCCGCAGTCGTTCACGCCGCCGGGTCCCGCCAGTGCCTCCAGCCGCTCGCCCGCCAGTTGACGCCCCGTCGGGTGCATGTTGAAAAGCCTGGCCTGGCTGATCGCGTGCGCCCCGATGAAGGAAGTGTCCCACGCCGAGGCGTCGGGCTCGACGTTGTACTGCGGACAGGCCTCAAGGCAGCAGCCGCACGACATGCACTCCGACAGCACGTACCGCGTGGCCTGCGCGTCGGGCGATTCCCGCGGCCCGTGGCCCAGGTGGTACGTCCCGTCGATCGGCACCCACGCCTTCACCCGCCTGAGCGCGTGGAACAGCCGCGAACGGTCAACCCAAAGGTCGCGCACGACCGGGAACTTGCTCATGGGCTCGAGCGTGATCTGGTCCCCTTCGCCCGGTGCATACTCGTCGACCAGGCACGAGCACGACTGGCGGACCTTGCCGTTGATGACCATCGTGCATGCCCCGCAGACTTCTTCCAGGCAGCCCGAGTCCCAGACCACCGGCGTCGTCGCCCGCCCGTCCGCCGTCACGGGGTTGGCCGCGACCTGCTGCAGGCAGGAGATGATGTTGGCGCCCGACTCGACCTTGATGGAAAACGTCTCCCATCGCGACGGCTTCCCCGGACCGTCGCACCGGAGAATACGAAGGCGGATCGTCCGGCCTGGAACGGGGCGTCGGGCGGAGGATTGACGGGCCTGGGTGGTGGTCATGGCGTGGTGCGCTTGGTGCGGGGCGGGATGGGAGCCGCGTGGCTGGGAGGTGCGAGGCGGGTGGTCCGGAGGTGGGTGTGGAGTCTGGTTCGACCATGCTCGGCCGACCGATCACGTCGCGCCGACGGCCTGGGCTTGCTTCTTTGGATCCGCGGCGGACTCCTTCTTGCCGTACGTCCGCGCCCGAGGAACAACCAGGGACGCATCGATCGGGATGAACTCGAGTACGGTCCGACCCGAGGCCGCATCGTACTTGGCCAGCGACGTCTTCATGAAACCGGCGTCGTCCCGCTCGGGATAGTCCGTCCGGTAATGGGCACCACGGCTCTCCCGGCGCTCGATCGCCCCCATCGCCAGCGCCTCGGCGAGGATGAGCATGTCGCCCACCGCCCGCGTGAACGCAAGCGATTGGTTCGTCCACGCCGCGAGGTCGCCCAGGCGGACCCGGGAGTAGCGGTCCCGCAGCGATGCGATGGTCGCCAGGCATTGCCTCAGGCGGCCTTCCTCGCGGACCACCGTACACGCGGCCGTCATTTCGACGCCCAGTTCCTTGTGGATGATGTACGGGTTCGTGCGCTCGTCGGCGGGCTGGCCGGTGGTTCCCAGCAGACGCTTGAGTGTCCGCTCCTCCTGCTCGGCGGCCCGGCGGAAGACCGCCTCGTCCAATTCCCCCGCCGGAGACTTGGAAGGCGAGCCGTCGCGCAGGTAGTTCACGACGCCCACGCCGCAGAAAAGCCCGTCGAAAATGCACGAGAGCAGGGCGTTGGCGCCGAGGCGGTTGGCGCCGTGGTACGCGAAACTGACCTCCCCGAAGGCATACAGGCCCTCGATGTTGGTCCTGGCGTTCTCGATCGCCCCGGGCTGAAGGCCCATGCCGATCTCCGACCCGATCGGGGCTCGCGTCCCGGAGACATGGCCCGGAGCCGGCGCGGCGGGCGTGTAACTCCCCGGCGTGAACGAGGTCCAAAGACCGCCCATCGAGTAATGCACCGCCGGGAAGATCTTCATCGGCGTGTGCCGAGGATCGTCGCCCACGAACTTCTCGTAGATCTCGAGGATGCCGCCGAGTTTGCGGGTCAGGTAGTCGGGATCCTTGTGCGTCAGGTCGAGGTAGACGCTGTTCTCCCCCCCCACGCCCATGCCCTGGTTCACGCACACGTCAAAGATCTCTCGAGTCGCGATGTCCCGCGGCACGATGTTGCCGTACTTGGGGTACTTCTCCTCGAGAAAATACCAACGCTCGCCCTCGGGAATCTCACGCGGCGGCCGGCGGTCATCCGCCCGCCTGGGAACCCAGATGCGCCCGCCCTCGCCGCGGGCCGATTCGCTCATCAGGCGGAGTTTGTCGGCCCCGGGGATCGCCGTCGGGTGGACCTGGATCATCTCCGGGTTGGCGTACCACGCCCCGGCCTGGTAGCAGCGTGAGGCCGCCGCCCCCGTACACATGATCGAATTGGTGCTCTTGCCGAAGATCAGCCCGGGACCGCCCGTGGCGATCACCACCGCGTCGGCCCGAAACGCCCGGACCTGCATCGTCCGAAGGTCCTGCGCGACGATCCCCACGCAGCGCGGTCCACACACGCCCTCGTGTACCACCGGACGCAGGAACTCCCAGTACTCGTACTTCACGACCGAGCCCTGGGACTCGTACCGGCGAACCTGCTCGTCGAGCGCGTACAGCAGTTGCTGCCCGGTCGTCGCCCCGGCAAAGTGCGTCCGCTTGAACAAGGACCCTCCGAACAGCCGCAGGTCGCGGAACCCCTCGCTGGTTCGGTTGAACGGCACGCCCATGCGGTCCAGCAGGTCGATGATCCGCGGCGCCCAGTTCGCCATCTCGAGCACCGGGTGCTGATCGGCCAGGAAGTCCCCTCCGTAGATCGTCTCGTCGAAGTGCTCGTACTCGCTGTATCCCTGCTGGCGGGCCACCTCGTTGCACGCGTTGATCCCGCCCTGCGCGCACACCGAATGCGACCGCTTGACCGGAACCAGCGAGAAGAGGTCGACCGACAGGCCCGCCTCGGCGATTCGAACCGCCGCCGCCAGGCCCGCCAGACCCCCGCCAACAACGATCACCCGCTGCGTCATGACTTGCTGCCTCGCCCTCGTGGGTTTGTCCCGCGGGAATTCGACCCACGGATCCCGACGGTTTCAATACCGATCACCAACGCACGGCTTGCCCGGCGAATCACATCCCTTCACTCTCCCTGGCAACGCCCGCTTCTCGCCGGCCTTCCAGCGACGCCTTTTCTGCCGCTCCGGTCTGGTGCCCCGGATCGAGCGACATCTCCACGACCCTGGCCCGCTTGGGGTCGAGCATCACGTACCCGATGACCGATCCCCACCCCATCGCCAGCAGCCCAGCCCCCAGCACCGCGCACGCGTACCCCCACCGCTTCTGCGCGGATACCGAGACCGTCAGGCCCCACGTGATCGCCGCCGTCCACAGGCCGTTGGCGAAGTGGAACACCAAGAGCCCGACCGCCGCGAAATAAAACAACGACACCGCCACCCCCCCCACCGTGATGCCATCCATCGACCCGCGCAGCGCCGCCGCCAATGTCGAGGCCGCGAACGGGTACGACCACTCCGTCCCGCCCGGCACCAGGAACGTCCATCCCCACCGCAGCGTCCCGACGTGATACAGGATGAAGGCGACGCCGACGTACCCGCTGATTCGCTGCAGACGGTATCTCCAGTTGCCTTGATACCGGTAGCGATCGGTGTTCGACCGCCCGGTCGTCGCGTAGTACACGCCCAGCACGGAATGAAACAGGATCGAGACCCACAGGGTTGTCTCGATGAGCAGCAGGTGCGGCACCTGCTCGTTGATCCAGCGGACCTCCCGGACAAAGTACGCCACTCCCGCATCGGTCATCCCGCCCCCGGCGTGGTGCCGCTCGGCCACCCCTCCCCAGAGGATCGACGAGTTCGTGAGCAGGTGAACGACCAGGAAGACCCCGATGGGGACGATCCCGGTCAGGGAATGAAGCCGCCTCAACAGGAAGTAATGACGATCAAGAAAAGACCCGCGGGGGGCCGCCGCCTGGGAATCCTGCGTGGTCAACGGTCAACCTCCGACGCGCATGACGCGCGGTCGGATGATAGCGGGGTGGCGCGAACACGCCCCGCGGATGGCCGGCCGAAGCATCTCCATGCCCCAATCGCCGCCTCGGGTCAACCACCGCGGCCCAGGCACTCCGCGAAAAATCGCCGACGCGGATCCGACGCCGTCACCCCGGGGTCGCCGAGCCGTTCCAGGCCACCCGTCGCCCCCGCGGGAACCACGGCATCCGCCGCCCGCGCAAGGCGGTCAACCAGCCGCTTCCTACAGCGCCCCTTGGCTCGCCTTGCCTCTTGATTCCATGGCTCTTGGTTCGCGTCCGGTGTGTCGATGCATCGGCGGATCCGCATGCTGCTTCAACCTCTGGAGTCCTCTGAATTTCCAGTTGTTGAGCGTGGAGACCTTGACGTCCAGCGACCTGGCTGCGCTCTCGTAACTCAGCCCCTCGCAGACCACCAGCCGCACCGCGTCGGACTCACCCCCCGGGAGCGAGCCCATCACGCGGTCGCACGTGCCATCCAGGTCGCGTTGGTTTTCCTCTCCATGCTCGCCGGTCATGGCTCGCAAGACGCCGCTCCGTGTCGGCTCGCTCGCCAGAATCGCCTCGAACCGCCTCATCCGCCGGTGCCGGCGCTTGATGAGATTGTCCGCGATCTTGATCAGATAACTCACGCTGATCGAACGGCTTTCAAGATTTCCGATGTTCATCAGGCGCACGAACACCTCCTGCGCCACGTCCTCGGCGCTGGAAGCGTCGAGCGAGCGGCGGACGAAGCAGTAGACACGCTCGTAGTACCTCTCGAACAGGAGAAGAACCGATCCGTTGGATGTCGTGACGGACATTCGCGATGCCTCCCTGTACCGGTTCCACCGGCCCCCGATCACGAACGGGGCCACCTACCGCTCGCCAGGCCGACCCTCCTTTCGGCCAACAATGGCGACGGCGACTCTCAGCACGATGTCGGTGATCCACCCGGGAACACGCACGGGGCACGCGCCTTACGAACCCACCCTGACGGCGCGCTGGGGCGAAGAACAAAAGCCCGGATCAGTGCCCTGACAATCCTTGTGAAAATACTGTCATTCGTCGAGAGGAATTGACCCCCGAGCCGTCAAAACCACTTGCTCGACCATGACTTGCAAAACCGCCATCGAAAAACCCCGCCTGTGGATAACTCCGCGCCGCACCGCCCGCGCTCGGCGCCGGAGCCTCCGACATAATCGCAATGTCTTTAAGATTCTAAACTTATGATGATTCGACGCCACACGGGCACCAGTACCCGGCACGGCTCGGGTCACCGCCGGCATGGTCTTGTTCGCCCCCCCGATAAACCCCCGCCGCGCGCCAAGAGGGGGCATGAACCCCAGCCGTCCACCATCCCAATTCAGGAAATCACCCGAGGTCGTGGGCCGAAACCAGTGCGATTACCGCGAGGGAACCGCCGGTGTTTCCGCTGGCCTCTCCTGGTCGTTCGCACCACTCTCCGGCCGATCAAGACCCGCCAGGCTCGCGCTCAGTGACGGCAGGTAGTCCTCCCGATACCAGCGCCACCACCGCGGGCCGTCGAACCCAAGCCCATCGGTCGGATACCCCCACGCCTCGGTGGTCATTCGCACGAGCACGGTCTGGACGATGGTGCGGTGCGTGGTCACCACCGCGTCCTGGATCCGCAGGATCGTCCCCGTCGTCAGCGTGCTGAGCGTCGGGTCAAACGCCACCGCGCTGTCGCTCACGATCGGCGTCAGGTCGCTGACGAACGCCGTCTGGGTTCCCACCACGATGTACGCCAGGTCACCGCGAGGCTCGGCCTGACCGCGGCCCGACGACCCGGGCCCTCCGAACTGCGCGGTGATGAGCCAGGGGATCGCGTCGAAGAACTTCAGCGACTGGGCCAGTTCCGCCGACCCGTTCACCTTTGTCTCCGACCCGGAACGCAGCCCCCGGTAAATCATGGCTCGCACCCCGGCCGGGATGTCCCCAACCGCCTCGATACGGCGGCCCAGACGGTCCAGCGCTTCCGCCCGGACGACCTCATCGCGATCAAAGGCGGCCACCCACGCGAGCGCCACATCGGCCTTCTCGCTCTCTTGCTCGAGCAGCATATCCAGAATCGCGGTCCGTACGTCGTGGCGCTCACGCTCGAAGATCGTGATCAGCGACGGATAGATGACCGGATCGGTGTACTCACGCAGCCGGAGTATTCCCTCCTGGCGGATCTCCGCGCGGCGGATCGATCCGAAGTGCTTGACACGGATTTTCCGGAGTTCCTGCTCCATGCGGGCGAGGCTCGCCCGCTCCGCGCGCAACGCCTCGGCGGGATCGGACGCCTGGTCACGCTCGCCGGCCGATGGGGCCACACGCGGCGCGGGCGCTGCGTCCTGGGCAACGCACACCCCGGCGAATCCAGAGAACGTCAATGAAGATGCCAGCCAGGCGCGGCAAACGGCCCGAGATGAGAGCATGGCAACTTTGCCTTTCCGGATCCGAGGCGACCGTGGCGTCCGTGGCGTCCCGGCCCCGACCCTTCCCTCGACTCGCGCTGCGGGTCGATCGTGGACACCGGATCGTGTCTCGGTCGTCGCGGGGCGGCACCGGCGGCCCGCCCGATCCGTTCATCCCATGATACTCGGCACGGCCTCGGGCGTTCCGATTTTTCCCGTTCAATTGAGCCGGACCGGCAACGTCAATTTCCCACCTTCAGGCCGTCACCAGACCGGGCCAAAGTCCCGACCTCGCCTCTCAGGAATCAGACACGATGATCGAACCGGGGAACGATGATCTGACCCGTTCGGCATCGACTCGGGAGGTGAACCGGCCGACCCGTACCGCATGAAGAACCTTTCCCGAACGGACAATCGGGACGATTTTGGGCGTCCCCAGAGCCATGCGGTCGGCCTGGGATCGAACCTTGACCACGTGCTGCTCGGCAAAGTGCGAGTTGCTGAAGGCCCCCAGTTGCAGCGTGAACGGCGGCTGCATGGAGTTCGCGGGCGAGGAACCCTGTCCCTGGGCATACCCGATCACCGTTCCGCCGCGAGCGGGGGTTTTCCCCTCCAGTCTTCCGGCGATCTCCTCGCGAAGCACCGCGTCGTTCCGCGCGGATTCCGACGCCCGGCGATAGCACGCCAGCGCGTTGGACTCCTGGCCGAGCGAGCGGTAGGCATCGCCCGCGAAAAGCCCGCAACGGGCCGCCTCGTCCCCGACGAGCGTGCCCGAGGCGTCATCAAGGAGTTCGGCCCCGCGAGCGGTGTTTCCATCCTCCAGCGCCATCAGGCCGAGCGTGGCGCGTGCCTTTCCCCGCACGAGAGGATCTTGGCTTCCCGAAACCTTGTGGAGCCAGGCTCCCGCCTGCGAATTGTTCTTCATGGCGTGCGCGGCCTGCCCGGCGATGAGCATGGCGTGCTCCCGGGACGCGCTGGAAGTCCGCGAATCCTGCGCCGCCGCCGCGGCGGAGGCGTACGCGGAGGCATAATCCCCGGCGGTGTAGTCCTCGATGTACCGAGGCCGGGAAGAATCGTTTGAACTCCCGCTCGACGAGGATGAACACCCGGCCGCCGGGATCGCCGCGAACGCGAACAAGATCGCGAGCACGCCCGCCACGCGGCGATACCGCCGATACGGGATCGCGGGCGTCCTCTCCGGTGAGTCGGACATCGCCGGTCGGGGTGTCCTTGATCGTTGAGCATCTGGCATGTGGATGTCCTCCGTGGTCGTCCGGGCCGATC
This sequence comes from Phycisphaeraceae bacterium, assembly GCA_019636515.1. Lineage (GTDB taxonomy): Bacteria > Planctomycetota > Phycisphaerae > Phycisphaerales > UBA1924 > JAEUJB01. Next base: position 985,325 of record JAHBXI010000001.1, read on the forward strand.
GTGCCCGGCTTTCCGATAGGATATCGACGGGTCGGGGGCCTTTCGCTTAGAGTTCCGGCTCCGATAGGGAGTACGTCCGGTTCATCCCCGGCAAAATCAGGGAAGGAGATCCGATCGTTCGCGTGAGCATCCACTGGCCCATCATCCGCAGCATGCTCTCCTCACCGCGCCGCGTCGCGGTGATCGACGAGCGGCGGTCGTACCGATCGGCGGAAATCCTGGTCGCCGCCCTGCACGTGGCCTCGGCGATCGCCCGCGTGAGCGAATCGCGGTGCGTCGGGGTGATGGTCCCGACCAGCGGGGCGTTCCCGATCGCCGCGCTGGCGGGGTGGATCCTCGGCCGGGTCGTCGTCCCCCTGAATTATCTCCTCAAACCCGAGGAACTCGCGTACGTGATCGGCGATTGCGGGTGCGACACGATCGTGACGGCGACGCCGCTGATCGACTTCATGGGTTACGAGCCCCGAGTCGATCACCTCCTGCGGCTGGACCGCCTGTCGTTCTCCGGCGTGCCCGAAGCCCGCTGGCCCGCCGCCGCCGACGCCCAGGACCTGGGCGTGCTGCTCTACACGTCGGGGACCAGCGGGCGCCCCAAGGGGGTGATGCTCTCCCACGGGAACATCTCGTCCAACATGCGCCAGATCGTGGACTGGGTGGACTTTGGCCCGTCGGACACGATGCTCGGCGTCCTGCCCCAGTTCCACAGTTTCGGGATGACCGTCCTGACGCTCCTGCCGCTGTGGGCGGGGATCCGCGTGATCTTCGCCCCGCGTTTCGTGCCCGGACGCATCATCAAACTCCTCCGCGAACACCGACCGACCGTGCTGGTGGCGATCCCCTCCATGTACGGCGCGCTCCTGCAGGCCAAGGACGCGGGACCGGACGACTTCGCGTCGTTGCGCTACGTGGTCTCGGGGGGCGAGCCGCTTCCCGCGGCGGTCTTCGAGAGGTTCCGAGAGCGGTTCGGCGTGACGATCAACGAGGGCTACGGCCTCACGGAGACGTCCCCGGTCACGAACTGGTGCCGCCCCGGAGAGTGGCGGCCGCACTCGGTCGGTCGGCCGATTCCCCGTGTCATTCAGCGGATCGTGGACATCAACACCGGCCGCGACCTTCCCCCGGGGAAGGACGGGGAGGTCTGGATCGGCGGTCCAAACGTGATGAAGGGGTATTACAAACTTCCCGAGGAGACGGCGCGAACTCTCACGCCCGAGGGGTTCCTCCGCACCGGCGACATGGGACGCTTCGACGACGACGGGCACCTGTACATCACCGGGCGGATCAAGGAAATGCTCATCATCGCCGGCGAGAACGTATTCCCGCGAGAGATCGAAGAGGTTCTCAACCTGCACCCGGCGGTCAAGGACTCGGGAGTGGTCGGTCGGGCCGATCACCTGCGGGGCGAGATCCCCGTGGCGTTCGTGGAATTGAACGAGGGGGCGGGATTCAACGAGAAGGAATTGATCGCCTGGTGCCGCGGAAAACTCGCCGGGTACAAGGTCCCCGACCAGATCCGCCACCTCGAGGCACTGCCACGAAACCCCACGGGAAAGGTCGTTCGAAGGGAACTCAAAGCCCTGGCGTGATGACGGACGTTGCCTCGCCGACCTCGCTCGCCCGGCCGCTACACTGCCCCGAGCACCACCGGACGCGGAACCTCCCGGAGCCCGATCATGGAACTGTACATCGACACCGCCAACATCGACGAAATCAAGCAGGCCGCCGACCTGGGCGTCCTGGACGGCGTGACGACCAACCCCTCCCTGATCGCCAAGGAGAAGGTGGACTACGGCCAGCGCCTGGCGGAGATCTGCCGGGTCGTCCCGGGGCCGGTCTCGGCCGAGGTCATCGCCCTGGACTACGACGGCATGGTCAAGGAAGGAACCGAGCGCTCGAAGATCGCGCCCAACATCATCGTCAAACTCCCCTGCACGATGGACGGGCTCAAGGCCTGCAAGGCGCTCTCCGACGCGGGCATCCGCACGAACATGACGCTGTGCTTCCAGCCCATGCAGGCGATGATGGTCGCCAAGGCCGGGGCCTTCCTGGTCAGCCCCTTCATCGGCCGCCTCGACGACATCGGCCAGGAGGGCATGGACCTCATCCACCAGATCCGCGCCGTCTACGACAACTACGGATTCAAGACCAAGGTCCTCGCCGCGTCGATCCGTCACACCGAGCACATGCTCCGCTGCGCCCTGGCCGGGGCCGACGTCGCCACCGTCCCCTTCAAGGTCATCATGGACTGCATGAAGCACCCGCTCACCGACATCGGTGTCGAGAAGTTTCTGGCCGACTACCACAAGGCCTTCGGACGCTGAGGCTCTCCGCCGCGAGATTCCATCCCCGCGCCGGCATCAGCCTCGTACGCCGTCAATCCCGGTACTTGAACATGATCGGCCGCTGGTGCTGCGTGTTGGCAAGCACGACCAGCCCCCTGGTAAACCGGACGTTGAGGTCGATCCCCGTCGCCGGCCCGCTCGTGCTGCTGTAGTGCCCAAGGTACCGCGTCGGCTCCCGGATGTTGGGATCGTCCGAGTCGTAGAACTCGATCCAGTCCCCCGCATTGACCACCACGCCGCCCAGGGTCCCGGGCCCCGACACCATCAGCACCCACTGACCCCCCGTCGGGTTCGCCGGGATCAGCGACCACGTGCATGCCGAGCACGGGCTCACGGCCGTCAGCGCCAGGTACACCTCATCGAGCGTGCGCATCGTCGGGGAGATCGGACCAGGCGGCGGGTTGAGGTCGCCGCCTCCCGGGGCCCATGATGTCGCCGCCCCCGCGACCACGACCACGACCAGCGCGACAACCACCACGACGGCAAAGAATGCACGAGCCGGTGAACGATTCCATTTCATCTGCTGCCCTCCGAAACAGGGCCGCCCCCGGCCCCGGTTGCCACGGAGCATACCCGCGGCCCGCCATCCACACAAACCCCGCCCACGGCTAGACTCCCCCACGAATGGCCACCGAGCGTCTCCTCTCACCCCAGCCTGGCACCCCCGATGAGGACGAGGCGAATTACGCCCTCCGCCCCGGTCGCATGGAGGAGTACATCGGCCAGCGCGACCTGGTCGAGCGGGTCTCGATCGCCGTCGCCGCCGCCCGTTCACGATCCGACCCGATGGAGCACGTCCTGCTCCACGGACCCCCGGGGCTTGGCAAGACAACCCTCGCCCACGTCATCGCCAGGGAAATGAACTCCCGCATCACCGTGACCAGCGGGCCGGCCCTGGCGCGGGGGACGGACCTGGTCTCCGCGCTGCAGCGCCTCGGGCACGGCGACGTCCTGTTCATCGACGAGATCCACCGACTCCCCGTGGCCGTCGAGGAGTTCGTCTACCCCGCCATGGAGGACTTCCGCATCGACGTCACGGTCGACAGCGGCCTCAACGCCCGGACGATCCAACTGCGCTGCAAGCCCTTCACCCTCATCGGGGCCACCACCCGGGCCGGGCTGCTCAGTTCCCCGCTTCGCTCGAGGTTCGGGCAGACCTTCCACCTCCAGTACTACACGGTCGCGGAACTGGCGACCATCCTCCGACGCAGTTGCTCGCTCCTGAACGTCCGGGACGCGGACGAACCGGCCCTGCTCCGCATCGCCGAGCGGTCCCGCGGAACCCCCCGCATCGCCAACCGCCTGCTCCGACGCGTGCGTGATTTCTCGCACGTGCGGGCCGGGAACACCTTCACCCCCGCCGTCGTCGACGATGCCCTGGCCCTCGAAGGCGTCGACCCGCTGGGCCTGGACGAACTCGACCGCTCCTACCTCCGCACGATCGGCAACGTCTACGCCTGCGGACCCGTCGGCCTCGAGACCGTCGCCGCCACCATGAACGAAGACGCCGGAACGCTCGAGGACGTCGTTGAGCCGTACCTGCTCCAGATCGGGTTCCTTGCTCGAACTCGACGCGGAAGGGCCCTCACAAGGGCCGCGTGCGAGCACCTGGGGATCCCGTTCAAGACCTCCGACTCCGACGAGTCGTCGCTTTTCTGACCCGGCGAGTCGATGGCCACCGCCCGCCCGGGCGCTGGTTCGATCGCCGCGCCCGGGCCGCCAACAAAAAACCCCGGCCGATGGGCCGGGGTCGGGTATTCAAGCACACGCCTTGCGGATTCGATCAGCGCCGGCGACGGGCCGCGGCCAGGCCGGCCAGGCCGACCAGCGCGAGCGAGCCGGGAGCCGGGATCGTCGTGGTGACCAGGGCCACGTGCAGACCGAACCAGTCGCCGAACGTCTCGATCGCGATCGTCTCGCTCACGCCGTTGTTCACGACGGGCGAACTGATCATCGATGCGTACGGACCCAGGTTGTTGTCGATCGGTCCGCCGACCTGGACGCCGTTGTACCAGATCTTCTCGCCGGTCGTGTTGGTGTCATCCGCCTGGGTGACGATCTGGAAGTACGCCGGGCCGGGGGCCGCGCCGGTCAGGTTGAAGGAGTAGAAATCGTACGTGTGGCCTTCGCCCACGTGCTCCGCGCCCTCGTACGTGTGGACCGAACCGGCCGGGAGGCTCGGGTGGCTGTAGACCACGTGCAGCGACGCCATGTAGATCTGGCTTCCGCCCGAGATGTCGAAGGAATAGAACCCGTTGCCGCCGATCTGGCTCGTCACGTCCCAGCGGTAATCGAACAGATCGCCAGACCCCGACAACGCCGATTCGTACGCCGTCAACGAGCCCATCCCGTTGCCGTTGAAAATCAGGTTGTGCGCCGAGCCGCCGTTGAACCAGTCATTGGAGTGAACGTACGCCGCGAGGATCGTCGAGCCCGCCGGCATGCCGCCGACAAAGAAATTTCCCGTCGCGTTCGAAACCGACGGGAACGCCACGGCCGTCAACTGGCCCCCGACGTTTCCGAAATAGTTCCCGGTGTTGTTGATCGCCGCGCCGGCGACGCCGCACAGGCCCGACAACGCCACCACGACCGCCGCTCGATTGAAAGACCTCATTGCAATCTCCTCTCTCTGTTCTGACACCTTCGCCCCGGCGGACATTCCACCTGGACGAGGCATACACACATACGCATCCAGTATAGGTTTGGCTGCGGTAAAAACCCCATATTTTCGTGCCCAAAAGTATAAAATCGATGATTCAAATACGAAAAATGCATGAACCAGTATGGTTTGCAACCAAGCAGGCATCGACGCCGATTATGCCAAATATCCAAACAAATTACAAACTTTGAGTACGCCCAGGGCATACGCGCCGGCGACCAGATCATCAAGCAGGATCCCCCACCCGCCCGGCACGCGCTGGATCTGGCGGGCGGGCCAGGGCTTCACGATGTCGAGAATCCGAAAGACCACGAACGCGAGCACCAGCGTTCCTGTAACCCGCGCGGGGGAGTCGGCCACGGCAAGCGGGAGCATCATCAACGCCAGCGACTGCCCCGCCACCTCGTCGGCGACCACCACCGATGGGTCCTTGCCGTGGACCACCTCGGCCCGGCTTCCTTGAAGGACGCAGGCGGCGGAAAAAACCAGGGCGACACCGGCCAGCGTGCCGTTGTAGAGCCACGGCGCCTGAGCCGGGCCAAGTCCGCCGGCAATCAAGGCCCCGGCGAGCACGACCGGGGGAATCGAGCCCCACGAGCCCGACGCGGGCCGAAGGTAGCCGATGCCCCAGACGGTCAGCCACGGGAATGAATCACGGGCCGGGTACTTCATGGCGAATCACCCGAGGCGTCGTGGCCTTCTCTCCCTCGGTCGTGGCGTGCTTCGCGAACGGATCGCGTGATGTACGGGATCGCGGAGGCCAGGGTGACGGCCACCATGAACCAGACCAGCCCGTCAATCAGCATCCGGACGCCCGGCCCGGGCGCGGCGTTGGTCATGGCCAGGAGGATGAGAATCGTGGGGATGGTCGCCGACTGGACGACCATCTTGAGTTTCCCGGAGAACGAAGCGGAAAAATCGGTCCCACGGGACTCGAACCATCCCCGGATGGAGGTCACGAGAAGTTCCCTCGCCAGGACCGTCACCGCCATCCAGGGCGCCACCCCTGTCAATTGCTCGTGCGTCCCATCGGGGTACGTGACCTGAAACTTCGGCCCGCACAGGCAGATGAACGCCCCGACGACCAGCACCTTGTCGGCAAAGGGGTCCATGATGCGCCCGAAGACCGTGACCGAATTCCATCGCCGCGCGAGGTGGCCATCCAGCGCATCGGTGAGGGCCGCGACGATGAAAATCCCGGCCGTCAGGCCCAGGAGCACACGGGTGCTGAGCGGGACGATGGCCCCGTGGTCAAGACCCGAGGAAATGCGAACCGAGCCGATGCCCAGGAAGATGAAGAACGCCGCCGCGAGCAGGATCCGGAACATCGTCAGCGCATTTGGCAATGCCCGGCGCATCGATCGCGACGAGGGATTGGTTCCGGGAATGTCGCCGGGGGTGGGATTCACTCGACGAGCGTACCCCGCGACGGATCGACGCCGCGGAACGGAACCGGCATGATAGCGTGAGGGGCATCGCCGGCGCCGCCAGAAGGCGAGCGAACCCCCGATCGGCGCCGTGCGTTGAGTCCGTCGCGGACGGCTCGGTTGAACCCGTATGACCGACACTCTATCCTCTGGACCCGCCCAGACGCCGCGAGCGGCGCGGGGGAGTCGCCTGATCGCGGGGCGGTTGGATCGGTCGGTCCGTGCGCCGTCGGGAACGAGCGAGTTGGAAGCATTCATTTCTCCCTTTGTCCTGTACCTCGCCATCGCGATCGGCGCCGCGGGCGTTTTTCTCGCGCTGCCGCGCCGGACCAGGGGAGTGCAGGCGATCGGCGGGCTCATCGCCGCCGTGGGGGGCGGGCTGGCGATCCTGGGAATGACCGCGGCCAACATCGCCGACCGTCCCAATGTCTATTTCTACATCTTCGCGTTCGTGGCCCTGGGGGGAGGCCTCCGCGTGATCACGCATCAACGGCCGGTGTACGCCGCGCTCTACTTCATTCTGACGATCCTCGCCACCGCCGGGCTGTTCCTCATCCTCTCGGCCGAGTTCATGGCCTTCGCGTTGATCATCGTCTACGCCGGGGCGATCCTCATCACCTACCTGTTCGTCATCATGCTCGCCACGCAGACCCCGATGAACGACGACGTGGAGAGCCTGGCGGATTACGACCTCGAAGCCCGGGAGCCACTGGCGGCCACCGCCGTCGGGTTCGTTCTTCTCGCCGCGCTGACCACGATGATGTTCCGCGGGGTGCCTCAGGTCGAGCCGGCCGCGGATGCCACCGCCGCGAACGCCATCATCGAGGTCATGCCCGGCCGGGTCGAGACCGTGCTGCGCCGCGGGGGGCTCCTCCAGCCCGGCGAACGCATCGCCACCGACCCGACCACCGGCCGGCCCCTGATCAACGCGGGTGAGAGAACCGTGACGCTGTCCAGCGGTCGCGACGCGCGGCGGACGATTGCCTGGCCGGAGGGCCTGGGCGCGCGGAACATCGAGGGCGTGGGCATGACCCTGATCGGCCGCCACCCCGGGACAATCGAGATCGCCGGCGTGATCCTGCTGATGGCGATGCTCGGGGCGGTGGTGCTCAGCCGCAAGCAGGTGCAACTCGACGATGCGGAGAAAAGCCGGCAGGCCCGGACCCTCGCCGGGTCGATCGGCGAGCCGTCCGCCTCGACGCCCGGACCGGAGAGGACCGCGTGACCAGTGCCTGGCTCATGATGACGTCATCCGCCCTGCTTGCCCAGACAGGGGCGCCCGCCGCCATGGCCGGGCCGACGCTGGCCCATTACCTCTTCGTGTCAGCCGCGATGTTCGCGCTGGGGCTGATCGGGTTCCTGACTCGCCGGAACCTCATCATCATGTTCCTGTCCACGGAATTGATGTTCCAGGCGGCGGGGATCGCCCTGATCGCGTTCAGCCGTTTCCACCTGAACCATACGGGGGAGACGTTCGTGATCTTCGTCCTGACGATCGCGGCGGCGGAAGCCGCGATGGCCCTGGCGCTGGTGGTGCTGCTGTTCCGTCGGCGAGAATCACTCGACGCCCAGCAGTGGGACGAGATGAGCGGCTGACCGTGGCCGACGGGCGAGAATGTTCGTTTGACGCGAGGAGTCGCGTCCCGAGGATGCATGCAGGTGACGCTGATTGATCTGGCGACAAGTTCGGTGGCGGCGGCCCTGGCCGCCGAAACACCCGCCGCGGCGGCTTCGGGGACGCCCGGGGCGGGGGCTCGCCTCATGCTCATCGTTCCCGTGCTGACGCTGCTGGGCACCGTGCTGTGCGGGTTGTGCGCGGCGCTCAGGGTCAAGTCAAAACTCCCGGCGTGGACGACCGTGGCCCTCCTGGCCGGGTCCTTCGCGGCGGTGGCGGCGACGTTCTCACGCGGCGAGGGCGTCCTCTCGCCGGTGATCGCCCACGGCTTCGAGTGGATCAGCATCGCCTGGGGTGGGTGGGGCTCGGGGGGGCTGGGGCACGGGATCACGGCGAATTTCTCGTTCTACGTGGACTCGCTGACGCTGCTGTGGATGCTCTTTGTGACCGGGTTGGCGACGCTGATCGCGCTGTACGCCAGCGAGTACATGTCCCACGATGCGGGGACCGGGTACTGCCGGTTCTTCGCGGGGTTCAACCTGTTCGTGTTCAGCATGTCGTGCCTGGTGATGGCCGATAACCTGGTCCTGCTGTACCTGGGGTGGGAGGGCGTGGGGCTGTGCTCGTACCTGCTGATCGGGTACTTCTACAAGAAGCCCTCGGCGGTGGCGGCGGCGAAGAAGGCGTTCATTGTCAACCGCATCGGCGACCTGGGCCTTGCGCTGGGGATTTTCCTCATCTACGTGCAGTTCGGAAGCGTCGAATACGCCACGGTCTTCGAGGCGGCCCGGCCCTACATCGATTCGTTCAGGTCCGGTGACTTCGCGGCGATCCCCGCGGCGGTGCAGTTGATCCCGATACTCCTCATGGTGGGCGCGTTCGGCAAGTCCGCCCAGTTGCCCCTCTACGTGTGGCTCCCCGACGCCATGGAAGGACCCACGCCCGTCTCGGCGCTCATCCACGCCGCCACCATGGTCACCGCGGGCGTCTACCTGATCGCCCGGACCTACCCGCTCTTCCTGTGCTCGGAGCATGCCTTGCCCGTGGTCGCCTGGGTTGGAACGCTGACCGCCCTGCTCGCCGCGACGATCGGCATGGCCCAGTTCGACATCAAGCGGATCATGGCGTACTCCACCGTCTCGCAACTGGGGTACATGTTCGCGGGACTGGGAGCCCTGACAAGCGTGGGCGCGGCCTTCCACGTGCTGACACACGCCTTCTTCAAGGCGTTGCTCTTCCTGTGCTGCGGGGCGGTCATGCACGGGTTCGCCGGCCAACTCGACCTGCGGCGCCTGTCCGGCCTGATCCGCGTGCCCGGATGGAAGGTCGTCGGGGTCGGGATGCTCATCGGATGCGCGAACCTCGCCGGATTCCCCTTCACCGCCGGGTTCTTCAGCAAGGACATGATCCTGGCCGAGGCGTTTGTTACCCCCGGCATGGCGCCCATCGGCTGGCTGCTGCTCCTGACCGCCGGGCTGACCGCCTACTACACGTTCCGCGTTTTCTTCCGCGTCTTTGTCGGCCCGGTTTCTTTCGAACCCGGTGACGAGGTCCACTCACACGCCCACGACGAGGCACACACGCACGGCCATTCGAGCGATCACGCCAACACGCACGATCAAGCCCCCGCGCACGCCTCCACGGCACACGGCCACTTCCATCCCCACGCCCCGGGATGGGCGATCAATACGGTCCTGGTCATCCTGTCGGGCCTGTCGATCGCCGCGGCGGGCCTGTATTTCATGGGTCCGCACGGCGGCTGGGTCGCCTCGATGATCCACCACTCGAGCGCGGACCTCCCGGCCGCGATCGGAGAGCATCCCTCGCACGGGTCGTTCCTGGGCATGGATCCGCACAAGGTCATGTACTACGTATCCGCGGTGGTCGGATTCGCCGGGATCGCGGCGGCGTTCATTCTGCACTACGCCGGGCGGACCTCCGCCGCCACCAGCCGCCGAGCGGACACCCTCTCGGATCGCCTGGGCGTCATCGCGCGGGCCGCCCGTGCCAAGTGGTACGTGGACGAGGTCTACGACTACCTGATCCGGACACCCCTGTGGGTGCTTTCTCACGTCTTCCACCTGGTTGACAAACTCATCGTCGACGGTCTGGTGGACCTGTTCGGGTGGCTTCCCCGGGCGTTCGGCCGGTCCATCCGCCCCTCGCAATCGGGGGTCCTGCACGGGTACGCCGTCGGGATGGCCGGCGGCCTGGCGGTGATTCTTCTGATCGTCCTTCTCGTCGCGTGGTAGTTGAGTCTTTCTCGGGGGACAAAGGTACCGGGTCCGGGGTCAGGGGACTGACCCGGATCGAAACTGGAGCGTCCGTTGGCCGAGTCGATCCTGATCCTGCTGATCCTGCTTCCGCTGGCGTTCGCGGCGTTTACGTCGTGGATGCCCCGCCGGCACGCCCCGACGGTCGCGCTGCTGGGAACGTCGATCGCCCTGGTCCTGGGCGTGTACGCCGCGTTCATCTTCGACTGGAACATCACCGGGCGCTACCAGTTCGAGAACACCGTCGAGTGGCTCCCGGCCCTGGGCATCTCCCTGAAAGTCGGAGTTGACGGGGTCTCGATGCTCCTGCTCCTGCTCACGCTGCTTCTCGGGCCGGTGTGCGTGCTGGCGTCCCTGACCGCGATCACCGACCGCGTGCGGACGTACTACGCCTGGCTCCTGGTGCTTCAGGCCGCGATGACGGGGGTGTTCGTCGCCCGCGACCTGATCCTTTTCTACACATGCTTCGAGTTCACGCTCATCCCCATGTACATCCTGATCAGCCTGTTCGGATCGACCAACCGGCGCAAGGCGGCGATCAAGTTCTTCCTGTACACCTTCACGGGCTCGATCATCGCGCTGGCCGGCCTGGTCTACGTCGCGTGGCACGCGTCCGAACACGCCGTCTCGGGGGGATGGACCTTTGACCTCGACCGCTTGATGATCGCCGCGGCGGACCTGCCGCCTTCGGCCCAGGGGTGGGTACTTGCCGCCCTGCTGCTTGGGTTCGCGGTCAAGGTACCCCTCTTTCCATTGCACACGTGGCTGCCGCTGGCCCACACCGAGGCGCCGACGGCCGGCTCGGTCATCCTCGCGGGCGTTCTCCTGAAACTGGGGACGTACGGCATCTACCGGCTGGCGATTCCGTTCGTACCGGCGGCGTTCGCCGAATTCGCCCCGTACCTGGCGGCCCTTTCCATCGTGGGGATCGTGTACGGCGGACTGATCTGCTGGGTGCAGACCGACATCAAGAAACTGGTCGCGTATTCGTCGGTGGCTCACCTGGGCTTTTGCGTCCTGGGGATGACCGCGGGCAACGAGATCGGCCTGTCGGGCAGCGTCCTGTACATGATCAACCACGGCCTGTCCACCGGGGCGCTGTTCCTCCTGATCGGCATGGTGTACGAGCGGTACCACACGCGTGACATGGGGCAGTTGGGCGGTCTGGCCGCGAAGATGCCCGTCTGGTCCACGTTCATGGTCTTCTTTGTGATGTCGTCGGTCGGACTCCCGGGACTGAACGGATTCATCAGCGAGTTCATGTGCCTGCTGGGCGCGTTCCAGTCCGCCGACGGATGGGGAATGGGCCTGTGGGGTTCGGCGGCTCCCGAGGGCGTCTTCCTGCCCGGCTCGACCCCGGGGTTGCTCGGTCCGTGGTACGCCGCGCTGGCCGGAGTCGGCATGATCGTCGCCGCCATCTACCTCCTTCAACTGACAGGCAAGGTGGTGTGGGGGCCACTGGTCGAGCCCGCCGGACACGGCGACGGTGCCCATCACGGGCACCAGCACACCGCACACGAGGCCGGCCATGACGCGCCCGGCGCCCACAACACGCTTCACCCGGCGAGCCCTTCGCCCGCCGGGAATCAACAACGACACTCGAACCTCCCGGCCGACCTCAACGCCCGGGAGATCGGCATCCTTGTCCCGCTCGCGGCGTTGTGCCTGTTCCTGGGCGTGTACCCGAAGCCCTCGCTGGTGGCGATCTCGGGTTCGGTGAAGCAGACCGCCGCGATCATGCGAGAAGCCGGGGTCTTCTCGAAGCGCCCGGCAACGCTTCCCCCGGCGGAGCAGCCGACGCCGGTTGAGGCCACGCCGTCCGCGCCCCGAGAGGCACAGAGCGGCGCCCAGGCCGCCGCGAAGCCATCCGAGGCGCCCCCGGGCGCCGTCACCCTCTCAGGCCACGGGGGGATGAGCCGATGACCATCGCCGACCGACTCTCGTTCCTCTGGCCCGAGATCATCCTCTTCGGCGCCACGTGCGGCGTGATGATGCTCGGTCTGTCGAAGCACCGATCCACTCGCAAACTATGCGCCCCGGTGTCGGGGATCGCGCTGATCGCCGCCGGCGTGGCCGCCTGGCTGACAACCCCGGGCCCGGACACGGTGACCGCCCAAACCGGCCAGTTGCTCTTCCCCGGGCTGGCGCTCTACGGCAAGGGCATGATTGCCGTCGTCGGGGTGCTCATGCTCCTGCTCGTCGCCGGCACGGTCGACCGCGCCGACGAGGAGCACATCGCGGCCCGAAGAGCACGGTTCAACCCGCTGTCGAGCAACCGGGCCGAGTTCTATTCCTTCTTCCTGTTCTCCCTGACGGGCCTGATGCTCTGCGCCGGGGCCGATGACCTGATCTGGCTCTTTCTGGCCCTGGAACTGACAAGCCTGCCGACGTACATCATGGTCACGATGTCGGGCGCCTCGGCCGGGTCGTGGATGGCCTGGCGGAACAAGAGCCAGGAGGCGGGTGTCAAGTACTTCTTCCTCGGCGCGCTGGGCGCGGCCGTCTTCCTGTACGGATTTGCCCTTATCTACGGCGGGACCGGCTCGACCAACCTCAACGAGATCAGCGACCATATCGCCCATCAGGGACTGAACTCCCTGACCATGACGGGGTTGCTGCTGGCCCTGGCGGGGCTGGGCTTCAAAGTCGCGGCCGTTCCGATGCACTTCTACACCGCCGACGTGTACGAAGGGGCCGCCGCCCCGGTCTCGGCCTTCCTGGCGTTCACTCCGAAGACCGCGGGATTCCTGGGGATCATCCTCCTGTGCGGGTGCATGGGATGGAACTACCCGCCGCACGGGCTTGCCGAGGCGCCCTCCGCCGCGGGGCTCTGGTCCCCCGATCCGGCGGGAAACTCCTTGCCGGAGCCGATCCGCCTGATGCTGTGGGTCATCGCCGCCTTGACCATGACCGTCGGGAACGTCCTGGCGATTCTTCAGAACTCCATCAAACGCCTCCTGGCGTACTCCTCCATCGCGCACTCGGGGTACATGCTCGTCGGCGTGATGGTCGGGCCCGGAGCGGCCGATGGTCCGTTCGGCAAGAACGGCGTCGCCGCGGTCCTGTTCTACCTCTTCTGCTACGGGGTGATGAACCTCGGAGCCTTCGCCGTCGTCGCCGTGCTCGAACGTACACCCGGTCGATTGGCCGATGCCCAGCCGGGCGAGGTTCACGAGATCGAGTCAATCGATGAACTGCGAGGGCTGTGCCGGACCCGGCCTTTGCTGGGGTGGGTCATGGCGATCTGCTCGCTCAGCCTGCTGGGACTGCCACCCCTGGTCGGCTTCTTTGCCAAGGCTCCCCTGTTCACCAGCGCCATCTCCGCCGGAGAGATAACGCTGGTGGTGGTGCTTGGCATCAACTCGGCGATCGCCGCGTACTACTACCTGCGACTGGTCCGATGCGTCATGCTCGAGGATCCCGACCCGGCCTCGCCCCCCACCAACGAATCACCGTTCGGATCACGCCGCCTGGCGGGGGTACTCTCCGCGGCCGGTGTCCTGGTGCTCGCCGTGGGTGGAAACGCCGTCATGCGGACCGCCCATCACGCGGCCGCCTACCGCGCCGCCGACGCGACCGACGCTCGCCACGCCGACTTGCATCGGCCCGACCCCAGCCCCGGACAGGCCCGCGCGGCAACGGACGCCCCTTGACGGCGACCGAACACACTGGAGTCCCTTCCATCACGGGGCGCTGGTCGACACTCCCGAAGTCCGCGATATTGGCTTGTTCTTCGATCGCAATACGTTCCTATTTTGTTTGCTACGTTCGGTCTGTACGAGGGTGCCCCCCCGAAGATATACTGGCCTTGGCCGTTGAAGGAGGGGTTCATTGAAAGCGGAGATCACCCCGTCGCACGAAACGCTTCTCGCGGAGGCGTTGAAGGGAGATCGCCCTTCCCTGGTCAAACTGCTCGAAGCGCTCGGGCCTGTCGCGCGATCCCGTATCGAACACAAGATCACGCCGCCCTGGAACGCCATGCTCGACGCCGACGACGTCATGCAGGTCACGTACATGGAGGTCGTCACACGCCTCTCGACGTTCAAGACGGGCGGGGCGGGTGGCTTTCTCGCCTGGCTGACTCGGATGGCCGAAAACAACCTGATTGACGCGATCCGGGCACTGGAATCATCTCGACGACCCGGGCCGAGCAAGCGCGTGACGCCTGTTTCCCCCGAGGATTCCTCGGACATGTTCCTGCAACTGATGGGGATGAACAGCATCACCCCCAGCCGCGATGCGGCCAAGGATGAAGCGGGGCGGTTCCTTGAGTCGGCGCTTCGGACCCTTCCGCCCGACTACGAAAAAGTCATCCGGCTCTACGACCTCGAAGGCAAGTCGATCACCGAGGTCGCCTCGGCGATGGGCCGATCCGAGGGCGCCACGTGGATGCTCCGGGCACGTGCCCATGACCGGCTGCGGGAGGCTCTGGGGGGGGAAGAAAAGTTCTTTTCGACTCCGGCGTGACAAATCGCCCCCGGACCCGTTCTTGGGACAACGGGTCTCGTTTCCCCGGGTGGTCGATGCGCCTCCCGGGCAGGGGTATTTGTCGGCGTTTGCTTTCGGTCGTCTACGATCTCTTTCCCTCCGCCACGTCCGGATCAGTCCATGTCGGAACTCCCATCACCCATCTCCCCGGGATCGACGCAGCGACTCCCACGCACTGAGCGAGACCTGATCCTGCTCGCTCTCGATCAGGCCCACACGCCCAGGACCGAGCAATTCGGGTTCACGGCCGATCTCCCGCCCGCCGGTACTTTCCCGGGGTATGAACTGATCCGCGAGGTACACCGGGGTGGCCAGGGGGCGGTCTTCCTGGCGATCCAGTTGGCAACCAAGCGCCGGGTGGCGATCAAACTGATGCACGGAGGTCCGTTCCGAGGGTCGGCGGGCAAGGCCCGGTTCGAACGCGAGGTACAGATCCTCGGGCAACTGAACCACCCGAACGTCGTGCGGATCCACGACAGCGGCACGACGATCGACGGAAGCAACTTCTACGTAATGGATTACGTCTCGGGCAGGTCGCTCGACGAGGTGGTATCGTCCCAGAAGCGCCCCCCCATCATCGAGACGCTCCGCCTGTTCGCCAAGATCTGCGAAGGCATCAACGCGGCGCACCTGAAGGGAATCATCCACCGGGACATCAAGCCGGCGAACATCCGTATCGCCACCTCGGGCGATCCGGTGGTCGTGGACTTCGGGCTGGCGAAGGTCGCGCTCCCGGGCGGGAGTTCGGACGCGACACCCGCCATCATGTCCATGACCGGGCAGTTCATCGGTTCGCTTCCGTGGGCCAGCCCCGAGCAGGCCGAGGGCGTCCACGACAACGTCGACATCAGGACGGACGTGTACTCGCTGGGGGTGGTCCTCTACCAGATGCTCACGGGCAAGTTCCCCTACGAGGTCGTCGGGAACATGCGTGACGTGCTCGACCGCATCCTGCGCGCCGAGCCCGCCCGTCCCAGCACCATCCGCCGCCAGATCAACGACGAGGTTGAGACGATCGTCCTCAAGTGCTTGTCGAAGGACCGAGAGCGCCGCTACCAGTCGGCGGGTGAACTGGGACGCGACATCGAGCGGTACCTGGCGGGCCAGCCGATCGAGGCCAAGCGCGACAGTATTTTTTACGTCTTCACCAAGACCGCGCGGCGGTACTGGATCCCCGCGTCGGCGATCGTGACCGCCGTGGCCGCGATCACGGTCTTTGCCCTCGTGATGACCGTTTTTTACCGCCAGAAGTCGCACGCCGAATCGCAACTGAAAGTCGCCCTGATCGACACCACCCGGCTGAAGGACCAGGCCGAGGACGCCCTCACCGAGATCCGCCGTGCCCGCGAGGCCGAACGCAGCGAGCGGCGGAGGGCCTCGGCCGCCATCGAGGCCGCGCTTGTTCCGGCCCGGCAGATGATCTTCGAGTTCGACCCGGCCCTGCGCAACCTGGTCGGCGCCACGCCGCACCGGCTCTTCTTCCTCCGATCCGGCTCCAAGTACCTCGAGACCCTTCGCTCGAAGGTCGGGGACGACGATTCGATCCTCCGCGAGACCGCCGCCGTCCACCAGCGACTGGGCGAGATGATGGCGGACATGTTCGAAAAGCGCATCGGAGGCACCGACGAAGGGCTGGAACATCTCGAGCAGGCCAGGCGAATCCGGGAACGGCTCGCGTCTCGGCAGCCCGACGACCCTCTCGCCAAGGCCGACCTGGCACGGTCGATCAAATCGACGGCGTCGGCCATGCGCCTGGAGCAGCAGGCCGAGCAGGCCCGCGAGGAATTCGATCGGGCCATGCGGCTTTTCAACGAGAGCCTGGCCGCGCTGCCCCCCGATTCCGAGCACCGGCCAGGCATCGAGGCCGACCGGGCCGACTGCCTCGTCGGGATCGCCTCCTGCCTGGGTCGGCTGACGCTCCTGGCGCCCGACGCCGATACGGCCGCCTCGCTCCAGCAGGAGTCCGAGGACCGCTACGCCGCGGCCGAGTCCTTCTGGTCCGAGCGCCGACGCGCCGATCCCGACGACCCCAGAGCCGCGCGGCAGGCCTTCCTCGCGCGAGACGGGCTCATCGAGCACCTGGTCAGTTCCGTCGCCCCCCGTTATCGCCAGGAAAAGAAATACGACCAGGCCCTGTCGGTCCTTGATCGCGTGGACCGCCTCGCCGACGACGCGATCGCCAGACTCAACGCCGCGGTCAAGGACCGCCCTCAGGACCGGACCCTGCGAAGAAACCTAGAGGTGGCGCACCACTGGCGGGGCTGGTCGCTGCAGGAACGAGCCGATTCGCTTGCCCGCCGCGCTCGCGACGAGAATCAACCGCCTCCCGACGAGCACGCGGGGATTCTCCGCCAGGCGGGGGAACACTTCGCCCTCGCCCACGAGATCGCCGTCGCGCTCGAAGCCAGCGACATCGACGACCTCGAAGCCAAACGCGACCTGGCCACGATCCACAACAAACTCGGCAACATCGAGCGCGAATTCGGCCGCGCGGACACCCAGCGACTCGCCGCCGCGCGCCTGCTATTCGAGCAATCCCTCGCCGTACGCCGCGACCTCGCGGTCACCGACCCGATCACGCGCCACACCGGAGACCTCGTCGTCGGGCTGACCAAACTGGCCAACGTTGAGATGGAATTCGCCAGACTTGAACAAGATCCTAACGAATCGCGGGCTCGCTTCGCCTCGGCACGATCGCTCTACCAGGAGGCTCTGCAGAACGTCCGCACGCTGATCGAGTTGAACGTGAGGCCCGCGAACTGGAGCGTCGTTCAACAGATCGAGAGCCAGATAAGGGCGTGCGATGAGCAACTGGGCGGAGAGGCCGAGCAGGGCCGTTAAGCCCATGAAAGACCTGGATTCTCTCTTGGTCGGGGTGGAGCAATCTGCTAACCTGCTGGGCACGCCGAGCGGGGAAATCAACCGCCGGTTGTTTGCAATATGTTTGGAGAGGGACGATCAATGAAATCGCTCACTGCCGGGGTCGGCCTTCGCGCCCGCCCACGCCCTGGAACCGTTCCAACCTCGATCGCCGCGTTCGTGGCTGTCTGCGGCGCGGCCTGCGGGATCGCCCGCGCCCAGCCCGCCGCATGGGATGCCCCGGTGACGGGGTTCTGGAACACGGCTTCGAACTGGAACCCGGCGGTGGTCCCCAACGGGGCCACGTTCGACGTGACCATCGGCGTGACCGGCGGCCTGTACGACGTGGTCCTGGACATCAACCCGGCGCTCGGTTCGCTGCTGCTTGATTCCTCGGACGCGACGCTCCAACTTCAGAGCAACACGATCTCGATCGTGGGCGGATTCGACATGAACCTGGGCCTGCTGCGCGGCACCGGCGGCGGAGGGCTCACGGTCGGCGGCACCACGCGGTTCTCGGGCGTCAGCGGGGGCGATCGCGACGTGCTTTCCGCGGGCGTCTTGGTGTTGAACGGGGATGTCCTGTTCGACCTGGCCGACGACGTGGACATCTGCGACACCGACGTGAACTACAACGGCTCGGCGATGACCTGGCAGGGCAACGGGGAACTCGGCGGCGGGCTCGGATCGACCTACACGATCAGCGCGGCGACGACGTTCACGATCCTGGGAAACGATCGCTTCCGTCACAACGGGATCGGGGCGGCCCCGACGCTGATCAACAACGGCGTGATCCGCAAGACCTCCGGCATGGGGACGACCGAGTTTGCGGATGTGGCGTTCACCAACGCGGGAACACTGGAGGTCGACAGCGGCACGGTGCGGGCCAACGGCGTCTCCACGCCCGGAAACACCCTGACCGGCGGGACGTGGAACGTGTTCAACGGTTCGACGCTCGAACTGGTCGGCAACACCATCACGACCAACGCGGCGACGATCCACCTGCGTGACGCGGGATCGACGTTCGCGGCGCTCGACGGGCTCGCCGTGAACTCGGCCGGCGCCCAGTTCCAGGTCTCCGGCGGGCGTGATTTCACCACCGCCGCGGGGTTCACGAACAACGGAGCGCTGCTGGTCGGAACGGCGACGACCTTCACGTCCAGCGGGACGTTCCAGCAGGGTTCGAGCACCATCTCCGGCGGCGGCGTTGTCCGCTCGCTCGGCGACGCGACCTTCAACGGCACGACCACCGCTCCGGTCATCGAGGGCGGCACGACGTTCGAGTCCAGCGCCGGCTTGACGATCTCCGGGGCGTCGGGTCTTCGGCTCGACACGGGCGGGGCGATCGACCACAAGGGCAGCGCCGGCTCGTGGACCGGCGGCGACATCTCCATGGGAGATTCGAGCGCGTTCACGATCCGCGACGGCGCCGCGATCACGGCAAGCAACAACCAGAGCGTCGTCTGGGACAACACCGGCACGCGGCCGACGTTCGAGGTGGCCGGGTCGTTCACCAAGTCGACGGGAACCGGGGTCACCTTCCTCGACGGCGTGGCCTTCTCAAGCAGCGGCACGGTCACGGTCGAAAGCGGCACGCTGCGCAGCAACCAGCCCCCGGTGACGGCCGGCACGCTCGCCGAGGGAACCTGGGTCGTTCGGGGCACGTCGTCGCTTGACTTTGTGGCGACAACCATCACCAGCAACGGCGCGGACGTGACGATCGACGGGACGGGGGCCACGTTTGACGCGCTCGAACTGAACCTGGCGACGAACCTCTCGACGGGCGTGATCTCGCTCGCGGGCGGGAAGGACCTCGCAACCCCGGGCGATTTCACAAACGACGGGACGCTGAACCTGGGGGCCGGCTCGATCCTGGAGATCCCGTCGAGTTCCTCCCTGACCAACTACAACGCCGGGACACAGACGCTGTCGGGCGGCGAGATCAACGTCACCGCGACGACGACCGAGCCCAGCGCGCTGCGGTGGACGGATCCGACCTTCCAGGTGAAAAACCTCGCGTCGAAGATCGCCCTCAACGGGCAGGGCTCGCTGATCGACAACGGCACCCGCGCCGACGAGTCCGCCCTCAACGCGCTGGACACCATCACCCAGTTCGGGTCCTTCGCCATCAACGAAGGCCGAGACTTCCGCCCCGAGGGAGACCTGGTGGTGCTCGAGGTCGGATCCGACCGTGGACGACTCGCCGTCGGCGTGTCGAGCCTCTTTGAGATCCAGGACGATTTCACGCTGCTCAATTTCAACGCCGGAACGGGCGAGATCTCCGACGGCGACTTTGACATCGCCGGGACCCTCTCGTTCCCGGGGGCCGAGATCCGCCGCGTCAACAGCACCGTGATCCTGGCCGGAACCGGGCAGATCATCAACAAGACCACCGGCATCGAGGCCTTCGGCTCGCTCGAATTCATCACGCCTCGCGGAGACTTTACCATCTCCAATGGCAAGGACCTCGCCGTCTTCCCCGCGCCGGGCATGGGCCCGCCCAACACCCTCCAGGTCGCCGGGCGGCTCGCCGTCGGCCCTGGCTCCGTCGGGGACGACTCGGTCATGACCGTACACGGGAACCTCCTCCAGGTCGGCGGGTCCCTGGTCGAGATCTTCCACGGAGGCGTTCTGAACATCCAGGGGATCGGCCCGGGCACGGGCAACTACACGGCCGACACGGGCTCGACCATCCACCTCGCCGGTGGCGTGCTCAACGTCCAAAACAACCTGCAGATCAACGGCTCGCTCACGGGAAGCGGCATCATCGGCGGAAACGTCATCATCAACGGCGAGTTCGCGCCAGGCGACTCGCCCGGGCAGTTGAGCGTCTTCGGCTCGCTCGCACTGACCGCGTCGAGCCTGGTCGTCATCGACCTCACGGGGTACGGCGCCGGGGTCGGGTTCGACCATGTCGGCGTGGCCGGGCCGATGTCGATCCTTCCCGGCGCTCGCCTGGAGATCGTCGCCTCTCCCATGGATGGATTTGAGTTTGCCTTCGGGCAGGTCTTCCGCGTCTTTGATGCGGCGATCATCTCGGGCTCGTTCGACCCCGCCGACGTAACCGCCACGCCCCTCGACGGCGGGCTGTACTTCTACCTCGACTGGAACGACCCGACCTCCCTCCGGATCGTGGTCGTGCCCGCCCCAGGCACGCTGATCCCGCTCGCCGCGCTGGCCGTGTTCGCCGTCCGCCGACGCCCAGGACGCTGAACAACAAGACCGCCCCCCGCCGAGCGCACAACGGGGATCGGGGGCACGCCACGCCCGCGTACACACGCAGGCCCGAGCCGCCTCGCGGGCAATCCAGCGGATGACGGGGAGTATGGGCGTACGAGGTTCACCAGGACCACGAAGACCGCGGGGACCACGAGGATGACGGAGACCGCGGGGACCACGGGGACCATTGGCAAACCCGAAGCACCCCGAGAAACACCACGAGAAACACCCCGAGAAACAGCCCGAGATTCAGCACAAGAGAGCAAAAAGCGGGGTTCTGGGGATGGCCTCGATCCCTGGGATGGCCTCGATCCCTGGGATGGCCTCGATGAGAATGCCGGGATCGGTCACACCACCGCGCACCGCATCGGCAAAGACCCTCGTGACCGGGCACTCGCCGAGGTCTATAGTTGCGACCACAAGGGGCGGTAGCTCAGTTGGTAGAGCGCATCGTTCGCAATGATGAGGTCGGGAGTTCGACTCTCCTCCGCTCCACTTGAAGGAAAAGCCCTGTTTTGCAGGGCTTTTTCGCTTTTCGGGGTGGGCCGGAAAAAGGGCCGAAAAGGGGCCGGGGGAGAATGACGCGGGAAACACCCGCCTTCGGTTGCGAGACCGATTCGCGGGGGCGGCGTTTCCGATATCATCGTCGCCGTCTACACCCAGCGGGGAGGGGCGGGAACGCGGTTCATGCCAGAAGGCACGGGGCTGGTTCGCACCGACGACCGCGAAGACATCTTCTTCCGCCTCGACTACTTGAATTGAAGGTGAAGGGCGACAAGGGTTTGGCCGTTGTCCAACGCATACGGTTTGTGATCGGTCGCGGATATCGCGGCCCCAAGGCGAAAGACATTGAGGTGCTGTGATCCATGCCCGTGACGAAGAGCAACCCGGAACTGGATTCCGCTGTGGAAGCCAAAGCCGTCCCCGGCCCCCGGAACGTCATTCGGCGCGCCGACGCGCTCAAGGTGCTCGCCGAGTTGCCGATCGGCCACGTTGACCTTACCGTCTTCAGTCCGCCCTACGACGGAATCCGGGACTACGGGAAGAACTGGAGCCTTGACTACAAGACGCTCGGTTCCGAGTTGTTCAGGGCGACGGCGGACGGGGGCGTCTGCGCCGTGGTAATCGGCGATGGAACAAAGGACTTTGCAAAAACCTTGACGACGTTCCGCTGGGCGGTCGATTGGGTGGATCGCGTCGGATGGCGTCTGTTCGAGTGCTGCATCTATCAGCGGCACGGAAACCCGGGCGCCTGGTGGACCCAGCGGTTCCGCGTCGATCATGAGTACATCCTGATTTTCTTTCGGGGCGAACGACCCCGGCACTTCGACAAGAGCACGCTCATGGTCCCGTCGAAGCACGCCGGCAAGGTGTACTCGGGAACGGACCGACTGACCAACGGGGGCTTCAAGAGGATCGAGCCCAAGGCGGTCAACGACATGAAGTGTCGGGGAACCCTCTGGGAGTACTCGACCAGCAACACGGAAGGCAATCGCACAAAACTCGAGCACCCCGCGACGTACCCCGACAAACTCGCCGACGACCTGATTCAGTGCTTCTCGAAGCCTGGAGACCTCGTACTCGATCCGATGTGCGGCAGCGGCACGACGTGCGTGATGGCCGCGAAGTCCAAGCGAGACTACCTCGGCATCGAGATCAACGAGTCCTACTTCGAGATCGCGCAACGGCGAATGAAGGAAGAAGTTGAGAACGACGCCCGCCTGTTTTGACGCGCCAGCGCCGCCGTAATCTGAAGAACTCCAACCAATGGACGCGAACGCCCGACTACAACACACTCTTCAGGTGCTTCGTGCGGTCGCCGAAGTTGGTCGGGAATTTCCCTCCGAACCCGAGTTGAAAACCATCGCCCCGCTTGGTTCCTATTTCGATGAATCGGGGACGCTGATAGCGGACAGACTCGACTCAAGGGACGGCGGGGTTACACGTCGCGAGGCAATGCTGCGGGTGCTGCTGCTGTCCGCCGTGATCGACCAGGGACCGGACATCGAAGGGGTTCGGCGCCTGGCCGTGGACGTGCTGAACGACTTGTACTCGCGAGAAGTCCGGGTCCTGCATCGCCCGCTCGATTTCTTCGAGCACTTTCACATTTCAGCAACTTCGATCGAAGAGTGCCATGCCGTCGTAAAGGCGGCACGGGCGCAAGCATGGGCGGAACGAAACGAGTCGAACCCCGCAAAGTACCTCCTCTACATGGAGAACGCCCGGCAAACCCTTGGATATGCCATCTACCGCTGGGGGGCCCCGCTCGCGGTTCCCTTGATGCTGGCTCAGGAGGCCGGCACGAACGAGCGAGAAACGGCGGACGTGCTCCACCGCCACCTGACCGCTGACCATGGCTGTTTCGCTCGCTCAGTCGAGGGGATGACCGACTTGATCAAGGACCACCCCAGATACGGGCTGGGCAAGGCGATCGGCGATAAGGCGGCCCATCTCTTCGGAAAGTGGGTTGTGCACTCCTTTCCCCTGCTTTTGAATCGTGACGACCCGGCATGGGGACCGTGGTCGTACGAGGTTCCCTTTGACAGCAATGCCGGTCGCGTGCTGTATCGAACAGGGATCGTGACGGGCTGGGTCGATGAGGCACGCCTCCGAAGCCACGAGGTTATTCAGCCGGGTCATGGCAAGGGCGGCGACACGGCGTACATGCGCGTGACCAATCTTCGCGGCGTTGAATCCGAACTTGCCAAGGCATCCCCGGCGATCGTCGCGGCCAACCGGGACCTCTGCGTCAAACATCTTCGCACCCACAAACGAGCACCACAGAAGATCCAGGCGCAACACATCCCATCGGTGGCATCGTTGATCGACGGCACCATGACTCCGGGGCAGATCGACGATGGGCTGATCAAGGTGGGCACCGAGTGGTGCTTCAATACCGGAACACCACGGTGCGGCGACTGCCCCCTGCGTGATGTGTGTGCCGGCGCTACAGAGCAGCCCAACCTCATCACCGCGGTGCGCACCTGACACGGTGGGGATTGGTCTTGACCCCGGAACTTGGTCCATCGTGAATGAGAGTTCTCGGCGATGATTCCGGCCTCTGCTGGCAAGGCCGACGATGAAGCGGAAGCGGCACGGAACCCAGGAGATCATCCGCACACTGAACTCGCCGCCGGCGGTCGAGAAGGTCCCCGCGGCGAAGGCCGCGGAAGACTGGATCGTGCCACGAACAACGCCACCCCGGAATCGGGCGGGGAGTGTCGAGCGGGTGCATCAAAGCGATCGCGGCCTGGCGTGAAGGACGCGGGGGGCGGAACGGCCGAAAAACGGCCCGATCCGTATGGCGGCCTCAGGCCTGGGCGGCCTTCTGCTGGCGGGTGTAGCCGTACTTGCGCTTGAGCGCCTTGACGACCAGGCCCTGTCGGATGGCGCGGGTCGAGACGCGGATGCGTTCCTGGCGTCCCTCGACCACGGCGTTGACGGACTGAAGGTTGGGCTTGAAGGTGCGGCGTGTGATGCCCGTCGGCTTGAGGCCGAAGCCTCCCTTCTTGATGGCCTGGCCGCGCCAGGCCCGCTTCTTGCCGAAGGTGGTCTTCTTGCCGGTGAAATAGCAGACAGCGGGCATATATGAACCTTTCCCTAACAAACGACGCCCCGTTCAAAGCACGCCGGGTCAGGATGATAGACCGCGGCCCGGGCGTGGCAAGGGCTCGGCGAGGCGGGTTGAAGGCCCCATCATTCGATCCACTTTCGGCACAAATCTGTTGACACGAATGATGCGTTTCCGCTATTTTCAAGATGCACGAACATGGTGTTTCCGCACCATTCACAGGATTGAGAGAAAATAGGAGGAGGGAAATCATGCTCCGTTGTTGTCTGGGATGTCCACGGGTCGCCGCTATTGTCGCGCTCATGCTGGGGTGCGGGGTGGCCCAGGCCAGCATCTCGTTCAGTTTTGCCGATCCGCCAAACGGTCGGCAATTGATGAACATCGAGGATGGCATCGCCCCCGGTATCAGTCTGATGGTCTACGACATGTCGGCCTCGCTCGTCCTCTACGTGGACGGGACGGACGAGGGGCTCGGCTCTCTCACGTTCACCGATGCCCGCATGGAGATGCGATTTGAACTCTCGCCGGCGGTGTCGATCGGCAGTGCCCTGATCGCCCCGGTCGCCGGGTTCTTCAGGATATTCAACGCCCTGTCCGGCAACGACATCGTTACCGGCCAGTCGGCCGACGGCGCGTACGTCCGCATCGCGGGCACGAATTCGATCCTGTTCAGCACCCCCGACGGATTCACGTACTCCGCCGGTCCCGACCTGACGTCGTTCCTGCCGCCGGGGCAGGTTCCGGCTCCGCTTCAGGAGGCCGTGTTCACCCTGACCGACGTGCTGGTCAACGACGGCGGCAACATGTTCGGGCCCGGTGGCGTCTTCCGGAGTTTCATGGCCAACGCCTCGTACTCGGGCACCACGGACCTCATTCCCGCGCCGGGGGCTCTGCCCTTGCTGGGCATGGGCCTGCTGGCCGTGTCCCGACGCCGGCGATGAGCCGGTGGGCGGTGCCTGCCTTGTAGAATTCATCGTGGATTTCATCTTGGGCGAGCCGATCCGGCTCGCCCTTTTCCTGCGCGCGATCGTGCCGCGGCACGCCATATTCAGATCATTTGGTATTGTTTAAGCGCCCGACATGCTTTGCTTGATTCACTACCAATGATCTCCCCGCTGCACGTGCTTTTCTATAAGCAGAATTGAACGCGGCCTACGAAGCCTGCATTTTCATTCGATCGTGCTTGACTCCCTTCCCATCAACGACTTACACTTCACGAGCCACCGATCAGCGGGAGTTTCCGCTCCCTTCGGGGCACCGAATTACTAGGAGGAGGGATATCATGACGAGTCGTTGCAGGGCACCCCTTGCCGGGGTGGCGTTTGTTTCTTGTTCATTGCTTTCATGCATTGCAAACGGGAGTTTGATTGTTTCCGCTTCGGGAAGCGGCTTTGGATCTCCGGGTCTGAAAAGCGCCGAGGTCGAGTTCGCCGTTTCGGGCAACAACCTCCTCGTCACGCTGACCAATACCGGGCCGAACGATGTGCTTGTTCCGGCCGACGTGTTTACGGCGGTCTTCTTTGATGTCAGCGGGCCGAGCCTCGCTCTGACGCCGGTCAGCGGGTACCTCGCGGGTGGTTCGGTGGTCTACTACGACCCCGACGGACAGCCCCCGGGCGGAGATATCGGCGGCGAATGGGCGTATCGAAGCGGGATCAACAACGGCCCGACTTCGGCATCCTACGGCATTTCCTCGGTTGGCCTGGACATCTTCGGCCCCGGCGACCTGTTCCCCGGCGCCAACCTCGCGGGGCCGGCCTCTCCTGACGGGCTTCAGTACGGCCTTCTGCCCGCCTCCGATGACCCCGCGACGGGCAACGGCGGGATTACGGGCAGCGGCGGGCTTATCAACAACTCCGTGGTGATGACGCTCTCGGGGCTTCCCGACGACTTTGATCTTGGCCGCATCGGTAACGTCTACTTCCTTTACGGCACCTCGATCGACGAAGGCGGCTTCACGCCCACGCCCGGGGCGGCGGTGCTCGCCGGCGTGGCGGCAATCGCGCTTGGCCTTCGCCGTCGGCGCTAAAAACTCGCTTCTCGACCATCGAGACGCCCGGGCGTGGTGCCCGGGCGTTTTTCATGGGTCCGCCGCGCCGGGCTGAGACCGGATCCGCACCAAGAAAAAGGGCGTCCCCGTGGTGGGAACGCCCTTGAACAATCGGGTTGGGCTGTCCTTACCGCTGTTGCCGCCGTGGTGATCAGCGCCGGCGACGCAGGGCGACCAGGCCGCCCATCGCGGCCAGGACCGCCGCGCCCGGGGCGGGCGTCTCGACGATGCCTTGGCCATCGGTGCCAAAGAGCAGAAGGACGTTGGCGATCTGCGACTCGCTGATGCCCGAGGCCCCGCTGAACGTGAGGGTCAGCGAGTTCTGGATGAACGGGAACAGCGCGCCGCCAAAGGCCACGTTGGTACCATCGAACGTACCGGCGGCGACGATGCCGTGGTTCGGGCCGCCGCTGCCGAGCGAGATCGATCCTCCGTGGAACGCACCGCCGAAGCCCGTCGTCGCGGCTCCGTACATTCCCAGGGGGGATGCTCCCAGGACGCTGGTCCACGATCCGTTCAGGCTGGCCGCGCCGGTTGAGGCGAACTTGCTCGTCCAGAGCAGACTACCGGCGGTCATGGCGGTGCTGGTGAGGGCCAGGGAGGGCGCGCCGCCGGTGATGTCGAAGGCGACACCGGTCATCGCGTTGCCCTGGGCCGTGGTCCTCGGCGCGGTCGTATTGGTCAGGATGATGGTCAGGATGTCCCCGGCGATGCTGAACTCGGCATCACCGGAGGCGAACGCGTTCACCTCCGGATTCAGCCCGGTGCCCGAAAAGGTGACCGCCGCCGTCGCCGTCCCGGCGCCAAGACCAGTCGCGGCAAACAACGCCGCCGCAAAGACACGAGTCGAACGAATGGAACGCAACATCTTGTTTCTCCAGTGTGCGCGGAGTGTTCTCTCCGCCGCCTTCCGATCGTGCGTGCCGATCATGTCCGGCGTTCCTGTCAACGCCGAAGCACGCAACGAATCCCCTTGCAACCGAGTCCCAAGCACCCAGGCGGAACACCCGTCCTGGCATGGATCTTCAACGTCGAAATCGTGATTGAAAGCCTTTTCAATCAGGTATTTACGACATCGCGCCGAACCGCCTGGTCACACGGAACCGGCGGTGCCGGTATCCTGCGCATTGGTTCGATACGCACGAAACGTCCTCCTGATTATCACGTGCGCCATCCCGGCGAACGAGTCACTCAAACGTACATTCGAAAGCCGCACAGGCCAGTTCCGCCTTGTCTGCCATTTCGTAATCCACTGTTACCGGCCCCTCGCGGCCGGCATGCTCGGCATGGTCGGGAGAATCAACGGGTTCTCCTCTGGCGTGGCGGCCGGGCCACGGGTTGGATCGTCGAACGGATCGGCGTGGGGGGCGCATCCGCCTACAGTTGGCCCGCATGTCCTCTCCCACGCCCACGATCACGATCAACGGGGTCCGACGCCCGTTTTCTCCCGGCCAGACGATCCTCCAGGTCGCCAACGCGGCGGGGGTCGAGGTCCCTCAGTACTGCTACCACGACGGCCTATCGGTCGTGGCGTCGTGCCGGATTTGCCTTTGCGAGGTTTGGTCTCCGAATCCCCGCACCGGGGCTCTCGAACCGTTCATGGGGGGCAAACTCGTCCCGAGTTGCCAGCAAACCGCCTCCGACGGGATGGTGGTCCACACCGACAGCCCCAAGGCGGTGGCCAACCAGAAGGCGGTGATGGAGTACCTGCTGATCAACCACCCGCTGGACTGCCCGGTATGCGACCAGTCCGGCGAGTGCTTCCTGCAGGATTACAGTTACCAGTACGGGCGCGGGGTTTCGCGATTCCAGGAAGAGAAGGTCAAGCAGCCCAAGAAAGACCTTGGGAACCATGTCCTGCTGTACAGCGATCGGTGCATCATGTGTACCCGTTGCGTTCGCTTCACGCGGGAGGTGACCGGCACGGGTGAACTGATGGTGATGGGCCGGGGGAACAAGGAAGAGATCGACGTCTTCCCCGGGATCCCGATCAACAACGAATTGTCGGGAAACGTCATCGACCTGTGCCCGGTGGGCGCGCTGCTTGACAAGGATTTCCTGTTCCAGCAGCGGGTGTGGTACCTCAAGGAAACACCCTCGATCGACCCGATCACGGCGAGCGGTGACAACATCTGGATCCACCACAACGAGGGGAAAATCCACCGCGTCAAGCCGCGTGAGAACCCACGCGTGAACAAGTGGTGGATCACCGACGAGGTACGGTACGGGTGGAAATTCGTTCACTCGGCCGACCGGCTCGGCGCGCCGGCTCGCAAGCAGTACGGATACCCCGCCCAGAGCGATTTCCCGCGGGCGTACGAGATCGCGGTGGCGGGCCTGCGCCGAGCCGTCGAGGACGGGGGTCGGGTCGCGCTCCTGGCAAGCCCGATGATCGCGTGCGAAGAGGCGTACCTCCTGGCGCAGGTCGTCCGCGAGATCGACCGCGAGGCCGTGCTGGCCGTCGGGCCGGTGCCGGTCAAGGGGAGCGACCGCGTGTACCCGCCGGGAGCGTCCGAGGATGACCCGCGGGCCTTCAAGGTCCACGCGGAGAAGGCGCCCAACGCGCGCGGGGTCCGCCGCGTATTGGAGGCCCTTGCCGGGCCCGGCCAGGTGCTTGATTTCGAGGCGTTCCTGCGTGCCATGGGCAAGGGGACGGGTTCGAGCGGCGTGCGGGCCGCCCTCGTCACGGGCAACTACCCCAGCGCCTGGACCACGCCGGAACTTCTTGGGTGCCTGGGGGGCAAGTTCATCGTCGCGATCGATACGCTCGCCGGTCCGCACGTCGACGCGGCGGACATCTCACTTCCCGCCGCCACCTTCGCCGAAAAGTCGGGGACCTTCGAGAACGCCCGGGGCATGATCCAGTCGTTTGAGCGTGCCCTGACTGCGTTCGAGGGCGCACGGCCCGAAGGGCAGATCGCCTTTGACCTGCTGCACCTGATCGCCTGCGGAGGGGAATACGAACGCGCGGGCGCCACCCGCCCCGAGGTCTACGACGCGGCCGATATCCGATCGCGCATGGCCGCCGAACACGAGACGCTCGGCGTCTTTGCCTCGGCCGTCGGCCATCCGGCTCCGCGGCCCCAGGCCCGGCCCGACATGCGCCTGGTCGAGATCTGATGGTGAACGCCGGGGGAACACCTCCCGGCTCGAGTTGGAGGACACGTGCAATTCCAGGACCGCGGGATCATGATCGCCGTCATCCTGATCGTCCTGGTCGGGGGAGTGGTCTTCACGCTCTGGTGGTGGAAACTCGCGGATCGATGGGCCAACGCCGAGCACCGCCGGTTCCGCCGGCAGGGGCTGCGCCCCGGTGGAGCGCCGCGGAAGGTCATCATCCGCTCGACGGACAAGCCGCCGCCCGGGGCGCCACACCATCCATGAGCGGCTCGCCATCCAACGAAGGCATTGTCCGATCCGACCGGTCCATTCCCTGGGAAGATCGCCTCCGCGACATCACCGACCTGATGCGCCGCATCAGCACGCTCTCCGACCCTCAGGACGTGGTGACCATCTACGGGGAGCGGATGCGGGAGATGCTCGGGCATGATGGGACGATCTCGCTCTCACGGCGAGGGCTCGACCCGCCGCGCTACCGGATCACGCGGGCCGAGGCACTCGGCGACCTTGACCCGTGGAAGCACCCCGGCCGTCTGCCGCTGTTTGACTCGGGGATCCTGGGAGACCTGATCCACGGCGAAACGTCCCGCATCGAGAATGACTTGCGGGTGGACCCGTCGGACCCGGCGGCGGCCTACCTCTCGGGGGCGCGTTCGCTGGTGGCGATCCCGCAGTTTGACCAGGGCCGGGCGATGAACATGGTGGTTATCCTCTCGAAGCGTCCCGACGCCTTCGACCACGAGCGTCTGCCCCAGGTCACGCTGACGGCCAATCTCTTCGGTCGGGCGACCAACAACCTGGTGCTTTCGCGGCGACTGGAAGAGGCGTACCGGCGGATCGACGATGAACTGACGGTGGTGAGCGACATCCAGAAATCGCTCCTGCCTTTGGAGTTCCCGTACATCCCGTCGATGCGCCTTTCGTCGGATTACCAGTCGTCGTCCCGGGCCGGGGGTGATTACTTCGATTTCTTCCCGCTCGGCGGGGGGCGGTACGGGATCCTGATCGCGGACGTCTCCGGGCACGGCACGCCGGCGGCGGTGCTGATGGCGATCGTGCACGCGATCGCGCACCTGGTTCCCGGTGGTCCGCACCCCCCCGGTCATGTGCTGTCCTTTGTGAACCGCCAACTGGCGGCCCGGTATACCTCCGGGAGCGGGGCCTTCGTCACGGCGTTCTACGGCGTCTTTGACGAGCATGCCCTCACGTTTGAGTACTCCAACGCCGGGCACCCTTCCCCGCTGTGGCGGAGGGCCTCGACGGGCGTGGTCGGGGACCTCCCCAGCAGTCGCTCGGGGCTGCCGCTGGGGATCCTTCCCGACGCGGCGTACGAACAGGAGTCGGTCTTGCTCGCCCCGGGCGACGCGCTGCTGCTGTATACCGACGGAATCCCCGAGGCCCGCGATGCCGGCGGCGTCATGTACGGGAATGACCGCTTTCAAGAGTCGTTCTCCCGGGCGTGCCTCCAGAAGCACCCGATCCCGGCGCTGATCGAGTCCCTCGCGGCGTTCACGGGTTCAACGCCGCCTGGGGACGACCGGACGATGCTCCTGGCGCAGGTGCGGTGAACACCCCGGTGCGGGCCCGCCACACGCGCCGGCGGTCCGCGCCCGGCCCGGCGGCATACACTCTCTTTCCCTTCAAAGGGTGGGTGGCGTGGTCCGGTCCGCGCCCTTTTTTGACTTGGCTTTGCGCGTACGCGGCCGACCGACGCCCGCGCCGTTTGATCGAGGACGATCCGAACATGTCGAGTTACTCCAAGGGCCTCGAAGGCGTCATCGCCGCGGAAACCAGACTCTCCTTCATCGACGGCGAGAAGGGGGTTCTCGAGTACCTGGGCATCCCGATCGGGGAACTGGCCTCTCATTCGACGTTCGAGGAAACGGTGTTCCTGCTGTGGAACGGCCGCCTGCCGAGCCGTGACGAACTCGATGCCTTCAACGCGGAGATCCGCCGCCGGTACGACCCTTCGAAGGAAATCGCCCGGTTGGTGATGGAGATGCCCGGTTCGGGGGAACCGATGCACGTGATCCGGACGCTGGTCTCGGCGTTCGGCCTGTTCGACCCCTCGCCCAACGCGATCGACCTGCCTTCGATCCGTGACAAGGCGCTGACGCTGCTGGCGCAGACGCCGACGATCCTGGCGTATTTCCAGCACCACCGCCGAGGGACGGCGATCGTGCTGCCCGACCGGTCGCTCTCGTTGGCGGAGAACTTCCTGTACATGCTCAACGGGAAGCGGCCGACGCCGACGATGGCCAAGGCCCTGGACGTGTGCCTGGTGCTGCACACCGACCACGGCCTGAACAACTCGACGTTCTCGGCCCGGTCGGTGATCTCGACCGAGAGCGACATCTACTCGGCGCTGTCGGCGGCGGTGGGATCGCTGCGCGGGCCTCTTCATGGCGGGGCCAACGAGGGCGTGATGAAGATGCTCGGCCAGATCCCGACCGTGGACTCGGCGGAGGCCTTCATCCAGGACAAACTCGCCAGGAAAGAGAAGATCCCCGGGTTCGGGCACCGCGTGTACAAGAGTTACGACCCCCGGGCTTCGTACCTCAAGGTCCTGGCCAGGCAACTCGCCGAGGACACCGGCAACCGGGATCTCTACGAGAAGAGCGCCCGGATCGAGGCGGTCATGGATCGCGAGAAAGCGGCCAAGGGGATCTATCCCAACGTCGATTTCTACAGCGCGACCACGTACCACTGCATCGGGCTGCCGCTGGACCTGTTCACGCCGATGTTCGTCGTCGGACGCATCGGCGGGTGGTCGGCCCACCTGCTCGAGCAACTCGCGGACAATCGCCTGTTTCGGCCCGGCGTGCTGTACACCGGCCCGCACGGGGTGCGTTACACGCCCATGTCCGAACGCTGAATTCGCGCATCCGGTTCGAACACCTCAGCGCTGAACCGGCGAACGCGGGGGGTCGGTGGAGGGCGGGGGTGGGGGTGGGCCGGCGGTGTTACGGAGTCTTGGCGTTACGGGGCCGCGGCCACGCCGATCGCGCCAAGGATCACGGCGAACAGACCGAATACAAGGGCGATGATGATCCACAGGGATCCGATGATCCCGATCACCAGGCCCGCCGTGGCGAGCCCCGACGACTTTCTCGACAGGGAGATCCACGACAGGATCAGCCCGACCGGCGAGAGAAAGCCGCAACTGACAATCCCCAGCAGCGAGCAGACGAACCCCGCCACCGCCATCCCGTCGTTTCCCGGCTGCGTCATCGCTCCCCCTTTCAATCGCCGGGCGTCTCCCGGCATGGCCTTCGATCGGCTCCCCCACGCGGGGACGGCCGTGTACCTGATCGAGTCTAATCCGGCAGCAGGAAGACGCGGCAGAGGATCTCGCCGATCCCGATGAGCGCCGCGCCGGCGATCAGCCCGGCGCACAGCGGCTCGTGGCAATCGAACCAGATCCGGCGTCCCATCGACTCCTCCGACCTCTTCTTGTAGATCGACCCGAGAATGGTGAACATCATCGCCCCGGCGAACATCGCCATCGTCGAGTCCGGGGGAACAACGACGCCCAGTCCGAGTGCCAGCGGGCTGAGCGGGAACTTGTTCTTCGTCACGACGCGGGTGATTTCCATGACCAGGCCGACGGCGGCGGCGATGACCATCGAGACGATGATGGAGGTGGTAAGGAGTGATCCCGCGCCGGATTCTCCGAAGATGGCGGTGACCAGGTCGGAGACGCCCTTCCACTGAACGGCGGAGGGGAAGGAGAACGGGTCTCCCTCGGGGGCCATGACCTTCTGGACGTGCTGGGGATCAACGGCGGCCTTCTCGGGGTTGTACTTGCTCAGGAAGAGCAGGTAGAACAGCGGCGTGGAGGCCATGGCCCCGGCGAGGATGCCGATGCAATGCCCGATCGCCTGGTGCCTTGGCTTTCCTCCGAGCATGTAGCCGGGCTTGATGTCCATGAGGAGATTGCTGGCGTTGCTGGTCACCTCGACGCAGATCACGCCGGCCATGAGGTTCGTCGGGGGGTGCTTGGGGTCCAGGGCGCCGAAGAGGAACTGCGGGATCTTCGACAGCGCGCCGGTGGGGGTGATGCCCGTGAGCGCGGTGCTGCTGGCGGCGATGAGGGTCAGGACGATGATGAGCGGGATGGCGGTCGCGCCGAAGATCCACGAGACGCCGAACCAATCGTGGGCCATCCAGACGCTGACCGCCCCGACGATCGGGATCCCCACCCACGAGATCCACAGCGGGACCTCGATGTGGCCCAGCACGTCGGTCGAAGGGTCCTTCTTGGCCTTGCGGAAGAGCGAGCCGAAGGCCTGGATGAAAACCTGCGGCTTGGCAAACAGCGAGACCATGCTCGCCGTGACCATGATCGAGATCCCCCACCACAGCGCCCAGGAGTTCAGGATGTGCGCCCGCGACCACGAGCCGTCGGCCCGTGGCAGGATCTCACCCTCGGAGATCATCCACGGCACGACGATCAGGAAATTGATGCACATGCCGATGAACATGCTCAGCGCGGGGCGTATCCCCATGAGCCCTCCGGCGCCGATCATCGCGAAATCCAGGGCCGGGCTCACGCCCATGGAGCGAAGTTCGACACCGGCGAGCCTGGGCTGGGGCACCACCCCCTTGGCGGCCAGGTTGTAGTACCACCCGTCGAGGTTGTGCGGGAGGTGGAAGACCTTGTCGAGGATCTGGCTCTTGCCCTTGAGAAACTCCTTCCATCCCAGCCCCGACGACCACCACTCCCCGATCATGGGGATGGTCCGCAGGAGTTTCATGTAGGCCGCGCCCGAGACGAAGGTGACGAAGCCCGCGATCCCCGCGGAGATCGCCAGCGCCTTGGCCTTGAACATGCCGGAGGCGGCGTGGCCGGTGTACAGGGCATCGAGCACGACGCCGCACGCGCGGCCCTCCGGGAACGGCTGCTGCTCGTCGTTGATGAATCGGCGCTTCATGGGGAACGCCACCAGCACGCCCAGGATCGACAGCACCGTCGTGAACCAGAACAACTGCCACCAGGGCATGACCTCGTTCTGCACCCACATGTACGCCGCGATCCCGGAGATCAGCGGGCCGGTCATGTACCCGGCGGCGGTGGCGATCGACTGGGAGCAGTTGTTCTCCAGGATCGTCATGTCCCGCGCGCCCAGCCGCGACAGAACCCGGAAGATGGCAAACGCCAGGATCACGCTCGTCAGCCCCACGCCCAGGGACCACCCCGTCCGGGCCCCGACGTAGAGGTTCGTCGCCGACAGGATCCCGCCCAGGCAGAACCCGGTGATTGCCGAACGCAGTGTCAACTGCGGCATGCCGCCGCGGAAGACATTCTCGAACCACCAGCGGTCCTTCTGCTCGCGGGTCCACGTCCGTATCTGTTCTTCGCTCAGGTTCTGGATCGCCATGGTTGGGGCAGAATGTATGGGAACCCCGCTCGGCACGCAATGGACAGGGACATACCCGGGAGACGATGTCGGGTTGGACGGTCGGGGAAGTCCCCGGAAGTCCCCGGGGGCAAGACGAGGGACCCGGACCAGGCGGGCGGTCGGGATGTGGGGTGTTCTCATGTCACGCCCGGACGGCGGATGGACGATATTGTTGCCGTCGGCCGCGAAAATGCCCTTCCACGGCCCGTACAGACGACCGAACGCTCGGAGAACCCGCCGATGACCAGACGCGTACGCTCACGCATGAACACGACGATCTCCGTGATCGCGTTGACGACGTCCCTCGCGGTACTCGCCGGTTGCGGTGCCACGTACAAACCGGGGGGAGATGGCTTTAGTCGCGACGCGTTCACGTACTTCAGCACCTCCCACCGGCCCGTCACGGTTCAGTTGAAAGACACCCGGACGACCGAGGTTCTGTGGACGTACGAGATACCGGCCGATCGGGAGTTGGTGGTGCGTTTTTACCCCGGTCGCAACAGCGACAACCCCGACTACCCCGACGAGATGCGCTGGGAGGAATGGGAAATCGGGCGGCAATCCGGGGCTCTCGAAAACAAAATGCCCGTTCCCAACGAACGGTACCGGCGCATGGATTACTTCAATCGACGCCCGGAACCGGCCGCGACCCGAACTTCGGTTCGCTAGATCCGAATATTTTACGAACTGAACAAGAGCAAGCGACTCTGCCGACACCCGGCAAGCCGTGGTCCGATATGCTCACCGTGCGCGAACGAACGGGAGGGTCGGGACGCCCGGCGGGGTCGTCGTTGCCCCTCGACCGACGTTGCTCGCAGAGCCGGCGATACCCGCCGGTCGCACGGCCGGGCACCCGATGACGCTGGCGGACCTCCTCCAACACTGGTCGATCACGGAGAACCCCTTCAGGGATGAAGAGGCCCGTTCCGACGCGGTCTTTGCGAAGATGATGGGCGCCGACCCCGCTTCGGTGGACCGGGTCACCACGTCGGCGGCGTTTTCGGTCTTTGGCGCCAACGGGCATTCGTCGGCGGGCGACCGGGCGGTTCCCCCTCGCCCGGCGTACCACAGCGACTTCGAAAAACTCCTGGGGAACCCCTACCACCCCTCGACCTCGATCGTGTTTGGCGAGAAGGGGAGCGGCAAGACGGCGATCCGGATGCAGATCACCGACCGTATCCGCGCGCACAACCTCGACCATCCAAGCGCGCGGATTCTGCTGCTTGTACACGACGATCTCAACCCGTTCCTTGACCGGATCCACCAGGTGGCGGGCGGCAAGGCTCCGCTGGATTCGTTCCAGACGATCCGGCTGGTGGACCACATCGACGCGGTGCTGCACCTGGCGATACCGCGCCTGATCGACGCGATCCTGAGCAACGGGGTGGCGGCGGGCGCGGTTGACCTGCCGACGGAGAGCAAGAGGACGCCGCGTCAGCGGGTGCGGCGGTGGTCTCCCGCTCTCAAGCGGGACCTCCTGCTGCTGCAGGCGGTGTACGACCGCCCGTCGGAGGCGGAGGACCGGGCGAGGGAGTTGCGTTCGGTGCTGAGGATCTGGCCGGAGTTTTCCCGCGTGTTGTGGCTGATCGCGGCGGCGGTGGGCTGGGTCCCGGCGGCGGCGGTGTGGTTCGCGCATGGGTGGTGCGAACGGGTGACGGGCTTCTCGATCCCCCAGCCGTACACGGCGATCGTGCTGGCGGCGATGTGGCTGGTTCCGCTGTTCAAGGTGACGCTTCTGCAGCGGATCCTGACGCGAGCGGTTGGCTCGCGGCTGCGTCGGCAGGTGCGGTGCGTTCGCCGCGGGGACCTTTCGTTCGGCCGCGTGGTCTGGTCTCTGCCGCGGCGCTGGCGTGACTGGGCAAGCCTTCCGATCGGTGAATCCGATGCGCCGCGTTACGCGATGCTCGGCAAACTCAGGAACGTCCTTCAGGCGCTTGGGTACGTGGGGATCATCCTGGTGGTGGACCGCGTGGACGAGCCGACTCTGGTGAGCGGGGACCCCGACCGGATGCGGGCGGTGGTCTGGCCGATGCTCAACAACAAGTTTCTTCAGCAGGAGGGGATCGGGGTCAAACTGCTGCTGCCGATCGAACTCCGCCACCTGCTGATGAAGGAATCCAGCGCGTTCTTCCAGCAGGCTCGCATGGACAAGCAGGGGTTTGTCGAGCAACTCGCCTGGAGCGGGGCGATGCTGCATGACCTGTGCGAGGCGAGGATGCTTGCCTGCCGTCCCGCCGGCGCGGGGAAGTTAACCCTCCTGGACCTGTTCGCGGAGGACGTGACCAGGCAGGACCTGGTGGATGCGCTCGACCAGATGCGCCAGCCGCGTGATGCGTTCAAGTTTCTGTACCGGTGCCTGACCGAGCACGCGGCGCACGTCACGCGTGACCAGAACCAGTGGCGGATCCCGCGTCAGGTGCTCGACATAGTCCGGCGGCAGGAGGCCGACCGAGTCCAGCAGTTTTACAGGGGCATACGGCCGGCGTAGGGAATATTGGCCGGTGGCGGAAACTGGCCCGCGAGGGTGATGGTTCACGCTCGCGGCGCGATCCTCACCGGCCCCGGCGGGGCTTTTTCCTTGCTGGTTTTTTCTCGGCTGGCTTTTTCTTGGCTGGCTTTTTCTTTGGCATCGCCGTCTTTGCGGGCACTTTCCGCGCGGCGGGAGTCGGCGGGTCGGCGGGCGTCGCGGCCAACGCCGGCACTGGGTCCGGCTCGCCGAGATCAAAGTCCATCGAGGCGGTCCAGGTGGATCCCTCGTGTGTGATGGTGTCGGTGCCCGGGATCGCGCCTGAAGTGACCTTCCAGATTCGGATCCGGCGCTCGGCGTCCTCTCTCGAAGGAAGCCCGGTGATTTGTCGCGTCTCGATCATGTTTGACTTCCCCACCATGCGGGCGATGGCCTTGCCCCGCGATTTTCCGGTCCGAGTGCGGTTGGGGGCGATGGCCGGTTCAGGGTTCAGGGTTCAGGGTTCAGGGTTCAGGGTTCAGGGTTCAGGGTTCAGGGTTCTTCCGGCTCGATATGGGCGGCAATGAAGGCGTCGAGTTGATTGAGCGTGGCGTTCTCCACGAAGAGATTTGGATCCTCCAATTGCCTGGCCCTCATTGGGAGGCCGGCCGCGAGCACGCGAAGCCACTCTTGGGCCCTCTTGACCCGGTCGGCGCGAGCGGCATTGCGCTGTGCCTCGGGTTTGTCAGCAAGGTCGTCGGCGTCGAGCCAGAGGCTGATGCGGTCGCGTTTTTCCCGATGGGTGCGGTTGTATTCGGCGCGACGGATTCGGTCTCCCTCGGCCCGCTTGCTGCCGGCCTGGGCTTCCTCGGACTTTGCGCCCGCGTGATCGGCCAGGCGCTGGAGCGCGCTGGTGAGGGTGCCGGCGTAATAGAGGTCGATCAGGTCGTTCCAGGCCTCTTCGAAGGTGTACTCGTGGGCGTCGAGGGCCGTCATCTTGCGGACGATGAGGGTGTCCTTCTCGATGCGGGAGGCCCGGAGCATCGCGATCAGCGCTTCGCTGGTCTTCTCCCTGAAGTAGTTCTTGTCGACGGAGATCCTCGCGCCCTTGACGGCGGTGAGGATCGCGGCAAGGACCGTCTTGGAGCCTTCGCCGCCGGTGACGGTGGTGGCGAGGGAGAGGCTCAGTTCGGCCAGGTCGGCCCCGGTCTCCCAGCCGGCCATGCGCTCTCGGAGGTGCTCCTCGAATTCCCCGGAGTTCCAGCGGATGTCGGCGCGGATGCGGCTGATCATCATGTCGCGGCACTCTCGTGCCTGTCGCCTGGCGGCGTCCCCGTCACCGATTCGATCCATCGCGGCGCGGTACTGCTCAAGGTCGCTCCTGAGTTGAGCGGCGGTGTAGGGCGTGAGAGGGGAACCCTCCCCGTCGGAAATCACCATCACGGCGGGCTTGGCGGGCCGGAGACTGGACTCCCCGCATCCCGGTGAGGAGGCGAAAAGCAGCACGATCACCGCCGTGACCAGACACTTTACGGTTCTCATCTGA
The DNA here is from genome assembly GCA_019636515.1 of Phycisphaeraceae bacterium. Taxonomy (GTDB): domain Bacteria; phylum Planctomycetota; class Phycisphaerae; order Phycisphaerales; family UBA1924; genus JAEUJB01. Next base: position 1,024,342 of record JAHBXI010000001.1, read on the forward strand.
ACCCCCACGATCCCGGGAACCTCACATGCGTGGTCCGACGCAACGCCATGACGAGCGGTGAGATGCTACCACCCGACCGGCATCGCCGCAAGCGGCAACGGACGCCGTCGGGATCGTGGGCAATGGGCTTGAGAACGAGAAGCGCGGGATCAGATCGGCTGGGCGACGGCGGTGAGGTTTTCTTCGGCCCAGGCGTTGGTTTCCGGGCTCCACCACAGGCGAACGACTTCTCCTCCGGGGGAGGTACTCAGAATGCTCATGCTGAACGAACCACCCTGGGCGGTCAGGCCGGTGACCGGCCCGGACGTGATGGAGGCTCCGGGGACAACGTCGGCAAAGCGGGCAACCTGCCACTGGTCGTTGTTGAAGCCCGGCACCCACCAATACGCGCTCATGGTGCCGTTGGACTCCCGACCGGCGATGTTCATCGCTCCCCAGGGCGTGACCCAACTGGTCATGCTGTCGGCCTGGAGGATCGGCCCGCCGATGATGTCGGTGAGGTTGCTGTTGTTCCAGCGTTCTTCGTTGAACCCCGGGACCCACCAGGTCGCGGACAATTTCCCGTCGTTGTCGGTTCCCGCGATGTTGATGGCGTTCCAGGAGGTGAGCCAGACGGTCAGCCCTCCGGTGAGGGCGGGCGCGCCGGTCTCGGCGCTGAGGTTGTTGGTGGTCCAGCGGCCCTGGGTCTGGAGGGACTGGTGCCACCAGATGGCCTGTATCTGGCCGGCGGCGTCCAGGCCAACGACGTTCAGGGCGTTCCAGGGAGTGACAAAACTCGTGATGCGACCGGCGAACACCGGGGCGGTCAGGCCCTGGGAACGCAGGTCGTCGCCGTGATTGAAGAAAGACCATCCGTACGCGCCGGGTCCTCCCGATCCCGTCTGGAAGAAGCGGATCAGGTCGCCGCCGTCGGCGACGCCCGCGATATTCACGGTCTGGTCGGTGGCGGTGAAGACCGTGAGGTTGCTGGTGATGAGCGGGGCGCCGGTGACCTCGGTCCCCAGGTTCCGGAAGGTCCAGTTGGCGCCGCTGGTATTGGTGAACAGGCCCAGGCCCTCGGCGGTCATCGCGGCGGCGTAGGTAAGGCCATCCTTGGGATCGACCCACGTGATGACCTCGCCGACGATGGTTGGACCGCCGGTCTTGTCGAGCAGGTCCGACGCGGTCCAGTTCGTGGCGCTGGGGGCCTGCTGGACGACGATTGGCCGACCGGAAGGGTTCGTCGTGGTGACGTTGACATTGCCGGCCGATCCGCCCGAAGCCCCGAGCAACTGCCCCGGGGCGGAGGCAAACGGGGAATCCGACAGGATCACGACGCCCGCCGAGACGACCGGCCCGGAGAGAACGTCGTTGTCGATGGCGAGGGCGAGCAAGTCCGCCGGTCCCATCGCGGCGTCGTTCGGGACGGCGTAGGTGAACGTGAATCCGCCGTCGGGATCCTCGTCAAAGCCGATCAATTCGCCCTCGTCAGGAAGCCCGTTGCGGTTGAGGTCGTGAAAGAAGTTGACCCGGGAGACGGTTCCGTCGGGGTCGGTCACGTTCGTCGCCGTCAGGATCACCGACTGGCCCCGGATGACGTTGGCGGTGGAGACCCCCAGGGCTCCGATCACGGGGGGAGCACTGAACTCGAATGAACCGATGTCAATCCTGGTCCCTCGCAGGCGGGGAAATCCGGCGCCGCGCTGGTCGGTCGCAAGCCCCTCGCTCGAGCGTCCCGCGTTGATCGCCGGGCTGCCGGTCTGAATGGCCAGGGTGAACGTGCCGCCGCCGTTATCGGCGAGAGGACCCAGAAGGGGATCGGCGCCGACGAGGTTGTCTTCTACGCCGTTGACCAGGCCGCCCGCGTTCAGGGCGTCCTGGATCAGGTTGTGCGTGGATCCGGTCGCGAACACCCCAACCATCGGGCCGCTGGGAACTCCCGCCACGATGGAACTCCGCAAGATGAGGTTCCCGCTCGAGGTGAAGACCGGCGCGCCGGTGTTGTTGGCGATGGTCGAGTTGTTGATCGTGACGGCATTGAAGTTGAGAATGCCCGAGCCATCGGCCGTGGCCGAATTCTGGGCGATCGTCGAGTTCCGGATCACCATGGATGGTCCGAAGTTGGCCAGCGCGCCCCCGCCGACGGCCTGATTCCCCGAGATGGTCGAGTTGATGATCGTGACCGATCCGGAATTGCGGATGCCCCCTCCATCGCCGATGCCCGCGTTGTTCCCGCCGATCGTCGAGTTGGTAATCGTCAGCACGCCGGTGTTGTCGATGCCGCCGCCGCCACCGGCGGACGACTGGTTGTTCGCGATCGTCGAGTTGCTGACGGTCAGCGTCCCGGCGTTGCGGATCGCCCCGCCGTTGAACGCCTGCCCGCCGATGATCCGCAGGCCGCTGATCGAGGAAGTCCCGGATTCGTACCGCAAGACCCGGGAGGCGCCGTTGCCGTCAAGCGAAACGACACCCGCCCCCGGCCCGAGGATCGAGAGGCTCTCGGTCACGACCAGTTCCCCCGAAGTAAGCGTGATCGTCCCGGCGACGGGCGTGTTGAACTCGATCACGTCGGCCCCGGCGATGCCGTTGGCGTCGAGGATCGCCTGCCGGAGCGAACCCGCCCCGGAATCATTGAGGTTCGTCACCAGGAACGTCGCCAGGAGCGTCCTCGGCTCAAGACGATCGAACATCTCCGGCCGGGCTCGCCGAGGGGCGGATGCCACCGGGCGGGCAAGGACCAGACCGCAACGTCCGACGACTCGCTCAATCAACCGCTTCATGCTCTACTCCTGGTCGAGACTCATGTTCGCCGGCGGGCCGTCCATCCTTACGACCGATCACGACGGCGGATTCTTATTCAATCACTTCGTTCGCGTTCATTCCTATTCGTTCGCCGCCCGTGACGTTGCCCGCGGGCCGTGGGACCATGGCAATTCAGGCGGATTTCCGGGAAACTTCCGGGGGACTTCCGGGGGCTATCCGGGGGACTTGTGGGGTGAACCGCGTTCGCACCAGCGACTGCCCGGGCAAACCAGAACCGGCTGAACTCGCCTGAAACCCTGAATCGGATCTCGCTTCCCTTTGTCTCGAAGAGTCTGGACCCGAGGCCAGTTCCAACATTTTACGTTCGGTCCAACACTTTCGACGCGGGGTCATCCGACCGAGCCACCCCCAACCATGCCAAACACTCACCCGAATCGCCCATCGATCGCCCTGCGTTCGAGGCAGCGAACGTGGCAAAGCCATGCTCGACGGCCGTGCCGAACGAATCCGCGCAAGGCAACGCCCGATCATATCCCAAACCGCCATGTGCGGTCTTGCCAATCGCCTTACGCGAACCGGGGCGAAGGGGTTGCATCCCTCGATCGGTTCCAGGGTCGATCGCGGTGACCAGGGATCGGTCGCCGACACACCGCGGCGGTCCGTGTGGAGACTGGGTAGAACCTATCCCGAAACGATTGGAGCCGTGGTTGTGAGGGCGCGTATGGGTGTGGATGCCGACACTCACGGACAAGCCGTTGAAGTGGCTGTGCGAGCGGATCCCCGACGCGCCGGTGAGCCCCAAGGGCGGTCGGTCGGCGGCATCATCGTCGTGGCCTGATCACCGTTCCCGGGCCGGCGTCTCGGCGGCACCATCGGCACAAGCACCGTCGGCACAAGCACCGAGGCCCCGATGGACCCTGGCTCGCATCGCAACCCGTCGCCGAGAATCAATCAGAGCGGCTGGAATGAGAACGACTGTCCGCCGATCGCGGCCTCGGCCATCAGCCCCGCCTCGCCGGTCGTGAACACGCTCACGCCATCGGTGTACTTCGCGTTCGCGCCCGCGCCGGATCGCAGGGCCACCGCCGTCGCCTGCGCGGCGAACTTGAGTTTGCCGTACTTGAAGTTGTCCAGCGCGGCCTTGTTCTCAAAGGCGATGATCTCGGTGTAGGACTGTCCGCCAAGTTGCAGGCCGATCGTCGCCTGCGAGAGGTCGCAGTATCCGATCTTGACGCCCTTTTCAAAGACCTCGCCCCTCCCATACGCCCCGCCGATGCCCACGCCGCCCTTGCCGACGGTCGGGAAGACCGCGTAGCCATACGCGTTGGCAAGGAAATCGTGCAGGCTGGGATCGGCGATCTTCGCCCTGGACAACGCCGCGTCGGTGTCGATGCTCAGCGAGGCCTTGCCCTCATCGGACTTGGGAGCGGTCTCGCAGCCGGTGATCGCGGCGGCGCCGACAACGAGAGAAATGACCGAGATCATCCAGAGTTTGTTCATGGGCGGGCTCCTGATCCGGGCCGAATCGGCCGCGGCAATCGGGCAGCACTATAGGACCGAGCACAACGACCGCCGGAGGATCTTGACCCCGAAAGCGGGTCCGATCTGAATCGCGAGTTTTCCGGGATGATTCCGGCCTCTGTTCGGGAGACGATAAAGGAGAAGGGGTTCGGTGTCGGGCGGGGCGTCTTCGAGGCCGATGATCGCTGGATCGCCACGATCTCGCGTCGTTCCAGCCCAGCCCGTGCCACGTACGTCTTCAGTCGAGTGGATTGATGTATGCTTGCCCGGTGCATCCGAACCGGGCGGCCCTTCGAGTGAGGAGGTTTCACGGTGACTCTTTCATTGGGCGGTGTGATTCGGAGTTTCGTCAATTCCGGCCTGTGTGTCGCCTGCCTCGCCGGGACCGCGACGGTCGCATCCGGGCAGGAAGCCGCCAAGGAGCCCGTCCCGCCGGGCGCGAACGTCTTCGCGCCGACCAACATCGAGCAGGAACTTGAACAGATCCGCCCGGGCGTGCTCATCAAGCGTCGTTTCGACGAGTTCGCCCAGAAGACCAACATCCGGCTCGGCCTTGCGCACACGATGCTCTTCCAGCAGGCTTCGGGAGGCCCCGGTCGTCGCCGCGGCGCCTCGGGCGATCTCGACATCCTTGCAAAGTGGACGGCCATCGGCGCGGGCACGAAGGACACGGGCATCCTCGCGTTCTCCTCGGAGTATCGCTATCAGATCGGCGACATGCCCCCCGGCTCGCTCGGGAGCGAGATCGGCACGCTCGTCCCGACGACGAACAGTTTCAGCGAGCGCCCGATCATCGTGAAGGAACTCTATTGGGATCAGCGGCTGTTCGAGGACCGCTTCCGCTTCGCGCTCGGGCGGATCGATCCGGAGAACCTCTTCGGCTCACACCGGCTTCAGAGCGCGAACACGTTCTTTCTCAACAAGGCGTTTTCGGGGAATGTCGCCGTGCCCTATCCGGGACCGGGCCTCACCGGCGCCGCACAGGTCAAGCCCACACAGTGGTCTTTCATCACCGCCGGCATCACCGACGCCAATGGCAAGGCGACTGTCGGAAACTTCGAGGGGTTCTTCGACGACGACGAGTTCATGTATTTCGTCGAGGGCGGACTCACGCCGACCCTCGACGGGCTTGGCCAAGGAAGGTACAAACTCTCCCTCTGGCACATCGACGAGCGTGATGACGCGGGCAAGCCCTCGGACGTTGGCTTCACCCTCGCGATGGACCAGGATCTCGGAGAGTCGTTTCTGGCGTTCGCTCGATACGGCCACGCGGAAGGCGACGCGACCGGAATCACCGACTCCGTCCAGGGAGGTGTCGGCATCAAGGACGTGCTCGGCAAGGAGAACCTGCTGGGGATCGCGGCCGCATGGACGAAGCCCAAGGATGACGAGAAGCGCGACGAGAAGGTTGTCGAGTTGTTCCAGAGATTTCAGGCGACCGAAACGACACAGATCACGGTTGGCGTCGAGGCGATCTTTGATCCGAGCAACGCGCCGGACGATGACGTGATCTGCGTCTTTTCCGCGCGATTGCGCCTTTCGTTCTGACCGATCGATCCATTGGCACAAACGCACCATTCGGTGCGAGGAAGGAAGATTCGGATGGCCGCGAGAAGGAAGACCGGTGCGAAGCGAGGCGTCGGCAAGCGGATCGAGCACGACCTGCTCGGCAAGAAGGCGATCCCCGCGAACGCCTACTACGGCGTGCAGTCGGCTCGCGCGATGGAGAACTTCGCGATCTCGGGCGTCAAGATCCACGCGTATCCGGTGTTTATCAAGGGGCTGGCAATCGTCAAGATGGCCGCGGCTCGGGCCAACCATGAGTGCGACCCCAAGGCGATGCCCCGGCGTGTGCTGCGAGGAATCGAGGCGGCCTGTCAGGACCTGGTCGACGGGAATCTCCACGCACAGTTTGACATCGACGTGTTCCAAGGGGGGGCGGGCACATCGACGAATATGGCGGCGAACGAGGTGATCGCCAACCGTGCGCTCGAGCACATGGGTCATCGCAAGGGCCAGTACGAGCACTGCGACCCGCACGACCACGTCAACATGGCGCAGTCCACCAATGACGCCTACCCGAGCGCGCTCCACGTCGCCATCATGCTCGGGAATGACGATCTTGTCGCCGAGATGGAGCGTCTTGTCGCGGCATTTCGCAGGAAGGGGCGCCAGTTCTCGAAGATCGTCAAGATGGGGCGCACGCAGTTGCAGGACGCCGTGCCGATGACCCTTGGGCAGGAGTTCGATGCCTGGGCGGACAGCCTCACGGACGAGGTCCGAACGCTGCGGGCTGTCGAGCGCATCCTCTGCGAGGTCAACATGGGAGGCACGGCCATCGGCACCGGGCTGAACGCGCCCAAGGGCTACGCGAAGAGGTGCGCCCGCCACCTTGCCCGCATCACCGGCCGCCCGATCCGTCTTGCCGATGATCTTGTTGAAGCGACACAGGACACCCAGTCGTACGTGCTGTATGCCTCCGTGCTCAAGAGCATGGCCATCAAACTCTCCAAGATCTGCAACGACCTGCGACTGCTCTCGTCCGGGCCTCGCGCGGGGCTCAACGAGATCAATCTGCCCGCGATGCAGCCCGGTTCCTCGATCATGCCCGGGAAGGTCAACCCCGTCATCCCCGAGGTGGTGAACCAGGTCTGCTTCCGCGTGATCGGCAACGACCTCACGGTGACGCTCGCCGCGGAGGCGGGGCAGTTGCAGTTGAACGTGATGGAGCCCGTCATCGCGGCTTGCATCTTCGAGTCTCAGGTGCTGTTCATCAATGCCGCGGCATCGCTGCGCGTCCATTGCGTGGACGGCATCACGGCGAACGCCGACGTCTGCAAGCGTCTTGTGGAGCGGAGCATCGGCATCGTGACCGCGCTGAACCCGGTCCTGGGCTACGACAAGTCAACGGAACTCGCCGCCGAGGCGTTGGCGACCGGCAAGGGGGTCGTGGAACTGGTCCGTGAGAAGAAACTCCTGACCGACGCGCAGGTCCGCTCCGTGCTGGATCCGCGTCGCATGGCGGGCACGATGTGACGGCAAGGGGCGGGACCGCCGCTCCAAGGGAGGCCGCATGGTCTGGGCAGAATTCGTGGTGGTGATCGGCGCGATCGTGATCGGTGCCCGTGTCGGTGGCGCGGGTCTGGGGACCATGGCGGCCATCGGTCTGGCGATCCTCGTCTTTGGATTCGGGTTGCCGCCGTCCTCGCCGCCCGCGACTGTTCTCGCCATCGTGCTCTGCGTCGTGACGGCCGCCGCAACGATGCAGGCCGCGGGCGGCCTGGACCTGCTCGTGATGATCGCCGAGCGTGCCCTGCGAGCCAAGCCCAAGTACATCACCTTCGTCGCCCCCGCCGTTGCCTATCTGTTCACGTTCTGCTCGGGCACCGGGCACGTCGCGTACGCGATCCTGCCCGTCATCGCCGAGGTCGCCCGCAAGGCGGGTATCCGACCTGAGCGGCCGATGTCGATCAGCGTGATCGCCTCGCAGCAGGCCATCACCGCGAGCCCGCTGGCCGCGGCGACCGCCGCGCTCCTTGCGCTGCTCTCGAAGAACGACAGCATCGGCCTCGGGCAGATCCTCCTCATCTGCATCCCATCGACCTTCATCGGGTGCATGCTCGGTGCTCTCTCTGTGTACAAGAAAGGCGTCGAACTCAGGGACGATCCGATCTACAGGGAGCGTCTGGAGAAGGGGCTCGTGGAAGAGCCGAAGGAGCAGGCGAGACTCGAGGGCCGGGCGCGTCGAAACGCGATCGGCTCCGTGGCGACGTTCCTCTCCGCCGCGGCGATCATCGTGGCTTTCGGGCTCTTTGCCGACCTACGCCCGACCTACACCGTGACACCGGCGAAGGAATCCGGATTCAGCCCCTCGATCGTGACGAGCGCCATCGCGAACCTGAGCGATCCTGAGCGGCTGGACGAGACCATCACGCGAGCACAGATCAAGGAGCGACTGGAAGAGGTCCGGGCAGAGGAGGCCAAGCCCCGCGAGGCCAAGGTCGAGATGGCCGTGCTCATTCAGATCGTAATGCTCGGAGCCGCGGGGATCATGATGCTCGCTTTCGGGGCTCGGCCCGCCGATGCCGTGAAGACGCCTGTGGCGATCGCGGGTGTCGTGGCCGTTGTCTCCATCGCCGGGCTCGGCTGGATGGGGAACTGCTTCTTCGACGGCAACAAGGCCGAGATCATCGGCTCTCTGTCGGAGATCATCAAGGCGCACCCGTGGGTCTTTGCCGTCGGGCTCTTCGGGCTCTCCGTGGTGCTCTTCAGCCAGGCGTCGACGGTCGCGGCGTTGATGCCCGTCGGCATCGCCCTTGGCTTGCCCGCGGGCACTCTGATCGCGATGTTTCCCGCGGTGAACGGGTACTTCTTCCTCCCGACGTACGGCACTATCGTCGCCGCGATTGCGTTCGACCAGACCGGCACGACGCGCATCGGCCGATTCGTCCTGGTTCATAGTTTCATGAGGCCCGGGCTTGTTGCCACGGTCTCCGCGGTCGTCATCGGGCTGGTGCTGTCCAAGATCGTCATGTGATCAGGCCTGGCCATCTTGGGTCGGTTCTGCTGGGGCCGACGTTCCGCCTGGGTCGCCACGAGATTCGATGGGCACATCACAAGGCAGCCGCAGCGCGGCAGTGTTGCCTTCGTCAAGCCCAACCGGAATGTACCCGGGATTCACTCCCAGCGCCGGCGCGGAATACTCGTGCTTCAAGCCGCGTTCGCCGAAGCACAACTACACCGCCCAACTCGCGGCGGAGGCGAAGTACGGCCCCGCGTTCGCGGATCGGGCGCGAGAGCGATACCGCGGGCGGGGAGGTGCGCGATGAGCGAATCAACCCGGATCAATGGATCATCGCTCAACTCCGCACGCTCCGGCCGCACTGGTGGCCGAAGTCGATGGGTGGTGGCGCTGTTGGCGGTTCCCGCGGCGGAGCGGCGATGGGCGATACCTCATGCTTCAAGCCGGGGCCGACGTGGAATATCACTGCACAAGCCGCGTTCGAGCGGAAGCACGGGACACGAGCGGCCGAAGCCGCGGCCCGCCAGTATGGAAGCACGCCCTTCGGACTTGGGCGGTAGGGCCAATAAGTCGAGGTGACGGCGAGGTGACGCGATCAGCACTCGGCGCGATGCGAGCGAGTGCAAGTAGACGCGGCGCGCGTGTATTTTTCGGCAACCCAACGCCGCACCGCGGCAGAAAGCGAGTTCCGATGAGTACGAACGAGACGATGAAGGTGTCCCCCGAAGTCCAGACCGAGCGAGAGCCCGTCGCCCAACGCCGGGCACTCGAAGATGCAATCTTCGAGGCCGCCAAGACGAGGTGGATGGAGGCTCACGAGTTCGGGGCCGACGTGGACACAAAGACTCGCACGGTCAATGTCGGCCCAATGGGTGAGGGCGTGGACTACCGCTACGGGTTCGACGCGAACGGCAACGTCTACGTCTGGGATGCGGAGAACGGCGAGGAAGCCCCCGCCGAAGTGACCGACACCGAGTAACGAACACACCTCTCCCCGCCCCGACAGGGACGCGGGAGGGCTTCACTTTCGGAGCGCACAGAATGAAGACCATCGAAGAACATTGGGCCGACTTCCTTACCCCTCTCCTCCTCCGGTTCGAGGAGCGTTACGGCTGGATTGACGATCCGACCATTGATGCAATCTGCCGGTTGGCGACACGTCAACAGTTGGGGCCAACCGGCCCGATCACGCGGCCGGGCGGAGAGGAGATGGAACAAGCGTGCTCCGCATTCCCCGGTGCGGATGCGAAGGCCGTGCGGGCATTCTTCTATGAACGGTGCTCGTAACGATCACTCATCGACGGTGCCGCGACTCGTGTAACGATGGATCAGCATTCAAGAGATTGGGCTGTTCGCCTTCGGCGTCTCGGGTGGCTTGCGAGCCTTTACCCGCGATCCGTTGGAATCGCCCCGTCTCGCTTATCTCTCTCGCGGCCAACTCAATCAGCCCGCGCCGACTTTCCTTGCGAGGCGAAAGGTCGAGTTGACGCAGAATGTCTAGCAGTTCGGGCGGTTCTGCGTCCACCGACTCGAAGTACCGCACGAGTTGCTCGCGGTCCATCGCCATCAGTTCATCCATCGGCTTGTCGATGCGGCGATTCGCCACTCGGATCAGTTCGTCAACGATGGTGTTGCGAGTCGCCTTCTCCGCCACCTTCACGCCAAGCGAATGAGCCACCTTCCGTAACGCATCGACGGTCATCGACTTGCTTTGAGCAAGTCCCGCCCGCGCCCCATCCGAGCCGAGCCATCGCACGAGTTGCCGAATGTCTACTTCTGGGGGCATTTGGTGATGAACTCCGTCGTAAGGTCGCGGAACTGTTGAGACTGTTTCTCTGCGTTGGCTCCCTTGACTTGGAACACCGGCACACGGTCCCTTGCCGCTTGACGGAGGCCGTCGCCTTCGGTGACATAGTTCTCGAAGATGCCACCCGAACGCTGAAGACGGCGAAACTCCGCCCATTCCGTCTGCTTCAGGTTCCCGCCCCACTCTCGGGACATCATCCCCATTGCGCCAACGAACTGAGCGGGATCGCGGCGCACAAGGCCGGGAATGGCATGATGGATCATCGCAACGTCCGCGTTCACTTCGTTGATCGCCTCTACTGCGGTTGCAACGCCGATGGTGGATTGAAGGTCCAACTTCACCGGCGACACGCAGTAGTCACAAGCGTAAATGACGCATCGGAGCACGTCGGAAATATCCGGGTGAGAGTCGATGAGGATGTAGTCGTACTCGTCATCGAAGCGACGGAGCACAGTATCGAGAAGACTCAGGTGATTCCAGAGGTGCTGGTTGTTCACTCGGATGCTGTTGGACCCCGGCATCTTCTCCACCGTGACTTGCGCCAAACGCGGATCAGCCGCGATCAAGTCCGGCCCTTCCTGTGTCTCTCGAACGTCTACCTCAGTAGTCACCCTCTGGCCGCTATACAACTGCTGGAACTTCGTGTTCAGCGTGGTGCCGGGAAGTTCACCGCCCCGGAAATGCTCGATCAAGTCGGGCAAGAACCGCCCGGTGATTCCTCCGCGCTGATAGTCGGTGTCCACCACGAGCACGTCTTTGTCGTGCTCCTGCGAGAGACAGGTGGCAATGTGGTAGCACGCCGTCGTTTTGCCGACGCCGCCCTTCTCGCTGATGAACCCCACTCGTGTAGCCATAGTCACCTCGGAGCCATTGTAGCGGTGAACCGTTCGCCGAACCGCCGCCGCGGTCCACTGTCGATACCCTTCGCTCATGCAAGCCAAGTGCCCCCATTGCGGCCAGCCGTTGACCATCCCTCCGTGGATGCAACCGGGCGTCTACTCGTGCCCTCACTGTGGGCGTCAACTTCACGTCGGCGTGCCACCCCCTGCCCCGAAGAACGAGCACAACGCGGCGGCGGCGGGAGCCGTGGGCGGGGCTCTCATCGGAGCCGCGGTGGGTGGCCCACCGGGTGCGATCATCGGCGGGCTCATCGGGCTCCTCTTGGGCAACCAGACCGATCAGCAAGGGGGACGCCGATGATCCCCTCGCCGATTGAGTACGCCGCGTTGGTTCTTTCGGTCGCCACCGTGGGCGTCTACCTCTTCCGATGCAAAGCGACGACGACGAAGCCGACGCTCGCAACGGCGGTCATCTGCGCGTGCTCGGGAAGTGCCGTGGTCTACGGCGGGGTGCTCATCGCCACACCGTTTGTCCCCGCGCTTCAAGCCGTGCCGATGCAGCCCCTTCACCAGATCATCGCGGGCATTGCTCTCGCGTGGGTGGGCGTTGACTTCCTCCGCGGTTTGTGGATCAAGCCCAGCGTCATCGCGGGACCGGAGGAGCAACTTGTGGCGAGCAAGTCCACACCTTCGCAGACACCGCGTTTGCCGGAACCCGTGCCGATTGTGAGCACGTCGAAAGACGATCCCCAGACCGGGAATATGTGACCGGGATGTAACCGCGGCCCCTCACGCTCACAACGTCCCAATAAAAACACCCCTGGCTGCTTGCCAGAGGCGTTTTCAAGCGAGGCGGACGGGACTCGAACCCGCAACCACCGGATCGACAGAGGAACCTTGCCCGGGCCCGAAACTCGTAAACCACGATACGGGCGGGGTTTCCGGATTGCAAGTGATGCGGCCCTTGGGGCGTTTTGCGGCGGTTTTCGGGGCGGAGCGCGGTGCGCACCGCGCTACGAGTGCCTCCGCTCCCACGCATCGTTGTCCCTTTCGCGCTGCGCAAGCCGCCAGGTACTGAACGAGTCGCGATCGATGCGGCGGTCCCGGCCTTCCTTCCCGTTGGTGCGGAAGCGCCTCTCCCCAGCGGCCTTGGACACGCGGGCCTTGGCCTTGTTGAGGTCGATTCCCGAGACGTCGGCGAGCAGCAGTTCTGCGGCGGCAGTGACGGTGATCCAGGCGTCCGGTTTGACTTCTACCAGTCCTGACGCTGGGAAGACCTTGGCCAGGTCGAGATCGAGCCCTTCAGTGCCAAGGCGGGCGTGCTCGGCGAGCACCGCCGTCATCGGCCGCTTGCCGACCGACCAGATGTCGCCCGGCTTCACGCCGACCGAGAGCAACGCTGGACCGTCGGAGGCCACCAGCCGCGTCGCTGACGCGGCCACCCCAGCGGCGTCTGGCCGGGCAAGGCCGAAGCCCAGGAAGACATCGCCCACCTGGCCCACAACGCTCGCCGTCCCGATCAGCACGATGCGCCCCGGCGCGTCCTCCACGACTTTTCCAGATGCTCCAATGGCGCACCGAACTGCCTCGGCGAGCCCGAGCAGGCTGAACCGCCACTGCTCAAAGTCACGCGGCTCCAGAATGACCCTTCCGCACCCGTTCATGCACCGATGAACGCAGATCAGCCTGTCCGGGTCGTCCGGATGCTTCTCGAAGCCCTGGTTCGGAGCAGCACACTCATGGTCGCCGCCGTCAAGGACGATCTCGTCGGCGAAGCCGGCCGCTTCGACGATGCCCAGCGCCTCAAGCGACGCCAGCCACTCGCGCGGCCATGCCCGTGCATCCTGCGGACTCAGAACGCCGTCCCGCAGATGCTCCACGCGTGCCAGAAGCCTGCCAAAGTCGTCATGCACTGGCGATCTTCCACTCCACCAGGTACTTCTTCGCCACGACATCGAGTCCGTGGTCCTTCAGGTTGCACCGATCAGGGTACGTGACCTCAAAGGTCAGCGTCTTGCCACGCTTGCCGTTCTGCCCGCGGAAGCGAAAGGACAGACGTGCCTGGGACACATGAAGCTCCGAGAGTGGTACCTTGGTCGTGTTGATGGCTTCTTCGATCATGCCCCGAAGGACATTCGGCATGTCCGGCGTCGGACGCCCCGACAGCACCAGGCGACGATACCCTTTCCCTGGCAGGTCGAAGCGCAGGAGCCGAAGTTCCACCCGTTCAACGTTGTCGGCCGGGGCGGTCTTGAACGCGAAGTCGCCACGTTTGAGCACGTCGAGTGAGAACGGAGGGTTTGCGCGGGGGTCGGGCAGTATCTTGAGTCCGAGGATCTCCTTGCAGAAGGCCCCGGCAATCTTCTCCCGGCGCTTCTGATCGCCGCTGGCGATCATCTCCAGTACGCCATCTTCACGCCGGTAGACGAAGATGATCTCCGTGGCTGTACGACGGATGTGACGGGCAAACTGGCCCTTGTTGTCATAGCCGAGGTCGGTCTTGGGGTAGTCCTCCGGGTACGCAAACAGGCAGTACCGCTCCGGATCGCGGCGCTCGACCGGGTCCAGGTGGCAGTGCTTGCCCCGTCCTTCGTGCTTGAAGATCTCGCGGAGTGCCTTCTTGAGTCGATCCTGGTGCTGCTCGTCATCATTCACCTGCAGACGTTTGCCGACGTTCCACCGCTGCCATCGGCTCTCGCCGAATCGGTCCATCTCGTTGCAGGCCCAGACCGTCTCGATGAGTTGACGATCCTCGATCAACGCGAGGAGCGCTCGCTCGAAGTCGTTCGCCATGTCCTCCAACTTCTTGACCCAGGGCTTCTTCAAGTATGAAGCCTCCTCGTAGATCAGGCGCGACCCGCCGTCGGTGGCAAGCTCGTTGACCGTGGCGAAGTCCGCGTCCACGGCCTCTTTGACCTTGGCATCCAGCTCCTCCATCGCCTCGATGATCGCAACGGGATCGCCTTCCTTGTACTCACTCCACTTGAAGTCACCGAGCAGTTTGCGGCCGGCGAAGTACCGCTGCAAGAGTGCCTTCGAGATGCTCCGGATGACTTTCTTGGGGGAGTACTGGGCCATGTGTGCAACACCTCCTGAAGAGCGCGATCCCCTCTCGATTGTGTTTATGCGCGGCGGGTGCTCAGTTCACCTTGAACGAGCCTCCCAGACCTTCGAGAGCCCGATTCACATCCTCCACGACCTTCGGATCGGGTGCGGTCACACCATCACCGATCTCAAGGCGGACGTGGAATCGAAGCGACACATTGGTCCTGGCCTTGATGTCGAGGAGCCGAGGAACCGCGTCGCCAAGGTCCTGGATTTGCGAAGGTTCGAAGTCCGCCTCAGCCACGCAGACGTTCGGGGGCGGCGGGCGACGACCCGTTCCGCCACCTCCGCCCCCGCCCGACGGCACCTGGGCGGCTGCGACCTTCAGCCGGACGGACTTCGCGGCAACAAGATCGCATGGCCAATCACCGGAATCGTCCGTCAGTTCCACGAACCGAGCTTGGAGTGCGCCGGAGATCGCGTCTCGAATCGTCTTCCACGGCAAGGTGGCTCCAGCGGCCTGCGAGAGCGCACTCGCGAGCGCCAGGGCGGACGCCGAACCATCCTGCCAGGCCGCGGGGAGATTCTCGGGGAGCAGCGACGCCGCCGACAGTGGCGCGGGGGGTGAACGGAGCCTCGCTGTTGGCGTCAACACACCCGCGGGGATCGGCTCGCCCAGAAGGCTGGCCGGCCCGGAGAGCAACCACACCTTCCCAAGTTCCACAGCCTCGCAGATCGCGGCGTTGACGACGACCTCTGCCGCCTTCGGAACGGTCATCGGCTCGGGAAAGCCACCGCGGTCGACCTGCACGACCTTCGTCCCATCGAAATAGGACGCTACCTCCAGCGCCGAAACCTCGTCGGCGTGCCACAGACCGGGCAACGTGCCCCGGGCGAAAAGTTCGCCCGAAATCTCGCCAAGTTCCGCCGCCTCGGGAAGGACCAGTTCGAGTGCCGGGTCGTTCAGCGCGGCCTCGTCCGGACGGCTGCGCCACCAGGTCCGGAACGTGCGGTCCGGCCGGGTGAGTTTCAGGACGAACGTCCCCTGCACGCACCCCTCTACCAGCGTCTCGACGATGGCCTGCGCCTTGAGCATCTTCGGCAGGTGTGGCAACTGGGCGAATGCGCCCGCCAGGTCCTTCACGCGCCGGCTTGTCTCCCCACCCTTCCAGAGGTTGTACGGCCCATCGGGCAACAAGGCCTCCGCGGTGATCGCCGTATCCTGAACACGGGAGCGCGAATCGCCCTTGATGGTGTCGAAGTGCGGATCGTCGGTGACCGTGATCTTGAACGCCTGCGCCTCGTCCTTCTCCGAAACCGTCACGACGATGCAGTACGCCTGGCGGATCGCCTCCGGCACGCGGGCCCGAGCCTTGTCGATGTTGATCTTGAGCGTCTGCAGGCGGGCCACGTCCACCGAGCCCTTCTGCTTCCGATCCTCATCGTTCTTCGGCGTCAGGTCATCGAGGACACGTTCCCACGCGAGCTGGTCGCGCACCCGCGCGTGGGCCACGTCGAGCCCCTCGCGCGAAGGCGCCAGCAGCAGGACAGCGTTGCGGTACACGCGCGGCTTGTCGCTGCCGGTCGTCTCGTCAAGGAACCGCTTCGCTTCCGCGCTGGGCTTGCCCGAGTCCGACGCGGCGCTCGGCGGCAGCACGGCGTAGTGAAACAGGCCGTCATCCTCGATGTCGCGGGGCTTGGTAGGAAGCGTGTGGACGCGGACGCCGAACGCGGACGCTCCACTCGTAAGCGCCTTGGTTCGCCCGATCTCCTCGAGCATCTTGGCCTTGACGACGTCATCGGAGATCTGCGCCGCCGCCGCGGCCTGCATCTGAGTCAAGTTCGGGCGGTTCCCAAGCCGCCATTCGGTCGGAAGTTGCCCGTCCTTCTCGGGCAGATCGCCATCATCGAGCCAGTAACTACCCCTCGCCCACCTGGCAAGGCCCTTCTCCAACTCGATCTTGTCGGGGCGGCACGGGCCGACAAGGAGCATCAGATCCCGGGTCTTCGCGCTCCGGCCCGCGGGCTGTGAATGCAGAAACGTCGCGATGACCGCCTGCTCGACCTCGCGGACTCTCAGCCCGACGGAGTCCGCCTGCACGCGCCGGGCGATGTCGAGTTCGCTTTGGATGATGCCGGTCCACCGCGTCGCCTGCCCATCGGAGACGATGGTGTCGGCGATGAGCACAAGCTCGCGCGCCGCCTCGGAAAGGCCCGCCTGCTTCGGGGAACTCAGGAAGACCGCAGGCCCCACGAGCGGGCAATCGTCCCACTTCTCGGCCTCGCGCAGCGCCAGCGCAAACGTGCGCAGCACGCCGCGGGTCTTCTGGAACCGATCGATGGTCGTCCACTTGGTGTAGAAGACCTCCGTCAACTCCGGGTGGAAGGGGTAACTCTTGAGGTACCGCTCCTCCGCGCTCGCCCCGGCCTTCCCCGTCTGCTCGTCGAGCGGCGTGATCCCCTTGAGCGCGGCGATGACGTGCTGCCGCCAACTATCGCGGTCCTGGCCCGACACAGGGTCGAACAGACGCCGGCGGAGCACCTCGGCCACGTCGTCCTTCTCCACCGGCTGTACGGCCTCCTCGCGCTGACGCTGGAAGATGTCGTACAACTCCGACACGATCCGCTTGCCGAGGTCGTCGGCCTGGTCCTTCGGATCACTCGACAGGAGCGACGCCACGATACAGCAGCGGTTCACCTTCGCCGCCGCCTGCGTCAGGTACTGGAAGAACGACGTGAGGATGTCGATCCACCCCGGCTCCGAGCGGATCTTCACCTTCGCGTACAGCAGCACCTCGTCGAGGAGCACGAGCGTCCCCATGCCCTGCTTGGACGGCAACGCCAGCAGGTCGGTCAACGTGTTCTCGGCGGGCGGCGTCTCTCGCTCCTCGGCGACGCCCTTGGCGCTCATCAACTTCAGCCCGTCGTCGCCGGCGACCTGATACGCCAGGATGCTCCAGGGCTGCTTCAGACGACGCACCGCGCCGTCGGGTGACCGGACCTCGCACCCCGTTTCCACGTCGATCTTATCGAAGCACAGCGCCGCGACCCGCGCCCGCGGCAGGTCCTGCCCGATCGTCTCCATGAACTCCCGCACCGCGGGCAGGTGCGGCAACTTGGCCGGGTCGTGCACCAGGTGACGCATCGTGATCAGCGTGTGCGTCTTGCCGCCGCCGTAGGTCAGTTCCAGTTGCCGAACCGCCTTGTCGTTCTTCCCCGCCAGCCGCAGCACCACGTCCTTCACCAGGTTCCGCAGGTTGTGCGTCGGGAAGGTGAGGGCGAAGAACTCCTCCGGCTTCTCGTAGATCGGCCGCTTCCCGTTCTGCATCATGACCTCGTACAGGTCCGCGGCGAACATGTGCAGGGGCAGGTCGCCCGACCGGAGGTCGTCCCGCAGTTTGACCACCTCGTGCCAGGCCTTCCAGGGTTGCTTTGCCATGCGATCCATCCTTTGCCGTGACGCCGCGCTCCGGCCGCGGTATGCTTCTGTCCGATCAACCCAGTAACCCCGCCGTGTCGAGAGGCACGGCCCGACGCCCGCGCAAGCGGGCGTCTATCCTTTTGGATCCCACTCCGTCGGGCGAGTCAAATCGAGCCCCGCCGCCGTCCGGACCACGACCGGTAACTGTGACTGGCGGAGCTTTTCCTCGCCGATCCACGTGTGCCCGTGGCACGCCCTCTTCAGCGCGTCGCTGTACCGCTCAGGTGGGAACACCGCGATCACCCGCTTCTGGGGCCAGCGATCCCTCACCGTCTTCACGGGCGGCACGAGGTCACTGTCTCCGGAAAGCACCAGTGCCACGTCGAACCGACAGTCCATCGCGTCCGTCAGCATGTGGCAGGCGATGTTCACGTCGGTCATCTTCTCCTCGTGCCGCGTGTACGTGTTCGCGCACTTGAAGCACTTCATCTCCTTCGCCAAGTAGTGGCCGTACACGACCTTGATGCCGGGCCGATGGGCTTTCAGGGCGTCGATGAAGGTCAACTGCCGCTGCTGGCCGGGCGGGTCGTCCTTGATCAGCGTGGTGCAGTACACGACCTCCACGAGCGTCTGCCCGCGCTTCAGGAACCGTTCCGCCAGCGCCCACAGGTCAAGCCAGTAGTACTTCCGCCACCCCTTGCTGCGCAGGCCGTGGTAGAGGTTGAAGCCGTCGATGTAGCAGATCACGTTCACTCGCGTTCACCCCCGGGGCTCGCCGCGAACAACTCCGGCCCGCGGTCACGCACCGCGCCCTTCGCCCCGATGTGGTTGCTGATGCTCTCCAGCAGCGACCGCTCGCTGTTGGTCGAGAGTTCGATCAGCGACTGCACCACCCGCTTGAACAGTTCGTTCCGCCGCAGGCCGTGCTCGTCGATGTACTCGTCCACCTTGTGCAGGTCGCCGTCCTTCCACAGGTGCATCAGCCGGTGGATGCGGTCGATCAGCGGCACGGCCTTGCCCTCGGGGGCCTCGTAGCCCAGGCTCCGCCCCTTCCGCTGGCTCCACCCCTTCAGTTTCACCTTGCTGCCGCCGCCCTCGCCGCCCGCCGCGTCGGCGTCGCCGTCGTCGCTCTCGGCGTCATCATCCTCGGCGAGGTCGTCGGCCGGGGCGTCGCCCCCGCCCGCCCCCTCAGCGCCGACGAGGATGTCCCACGACCGCTCCAGTTCGGCATCCGAGAGCCCGCACGCCGTCGCGTACAGGATGCACGCGCCGACGGGGGCGTCGTCCAGGCCGAAGTCGTGCCGGTGCAGCAGGTAGTAGGCCGTCACCTCGTCGAGCCGGTCGGCGGCGGACAGGTCCGCCCCCTTCTCGCCGGAGAGCACCTGGCCGACGATGTAGTCAACCACCATGCGGCGAACGTGGTTGAGGAATTCGCCCACGCTCATCGTGGCGTTGGGCTCGTTGGCCTTGCGGACGACCGGGTGCTTGCTGTAGGCCTCCAGCGCGGGGCCGGTCGCCGCCCAAACGAAGTCGGGGCCGCGGATGCCGGCATCCCAGAACTCGCGGAGTTGGACCGCGATGTTCTCGCGCATCTCTTCGAGGACGCGGTTGTCCCAACCGGGTCGAGCAGCGACGGGACGCTTCTTGCAGACGAGCCAGATGGAGGAGGCGAGTGCTGCACCGGCGAGCGCACGGGTGCGGTTGCCCATCTCCGTCTGGATGGGCCAACTGCCGTCAACCACAAACCCGGCACGAATGATCGCGGACACGAGCGTTTCCCACGCATCGGGGTGCTTGTGGGCGAAGACGATGACCAGTCGGCCTTCCGCGTTCAAAGCGTTCCAGCAGGACGAAAAGACTCTCGCCATTCCGTCCTCGTAGATCCGCTTGCTCTTGGCGGCATCGTTACCGTGCCGGCTCGCATCGTCGATTAGTTCACCGTCCTGGGCAGCATGGTCCCATTTCGGCGAGAGCGTGCTAGAGAAAGGGCGCTCAAAGGTCGGCGCAGCTCCGTGAAGAGTTCGGCGAAGCCAGATGTAAAAGAAGTCCATGAGGTCGGAGTAAGGGATCGCGTCGTAGTACGGCGGGTCGGTGACGATGGCGTCGAGCCCGCCCCCGTGTGCCTCAATCGCGCTCTTCCGCTTGACCGCGGCTGTCGGGGCGTGCGCGGTCGCATCCATCGCGTGCTCCGAGTACTTGGCCACCCACTCCAAGTTCGCCGCGTAGTTGCCGGTCGTATCTGAGAAAGGATTTCCTTCGCAGTAGTCCCACGTGATGGGGAGGGCGAACCGCGTGAAGGTGCCTTGGAGCTTCGTGTAGCCCATATCCCAGCGGCACACCATCGACTGACGATCCGCGATGCGATCTACTCCGACCGCGAGCGCCGCGAACACCGCCTCGGTCCATTCGGGTGAATAGGGATTTCCGCGGGACGGGGGTTGTGCGCGGACTGCCCGCGTCGCGGCAACGAATGTTCCGAGCGCAAGGAGCTGGCGGGGCGTGAACAGATCCCGCCATTGCATCAAGCCGTATCCCTGCACGCTGAACGCCCGACCCGCACCACTGCCGCCGCCCGCGGGCGTCGGCTCTTCGGGCAGGCCGAAGGGCACCTCCGCGAACGCCGCCTCGACACGATCGGCGTCCGGCATCGCCACGGCCTGCTCGCGATCTGCCGGCAGCCGGTAGGCCTTGCCCCCGCCGCTCTTTCCCACCCCCGGCACATCCACCACCACTGCGGTCATCACGCTCCCCAGCCGCCCGGCCTTGCCCTCCAGCCGCACATCCTCCATCGTGTTGATGGCCGAGCAGCAGGGGCACTGCGCTCCGGCGCGGCTCATGGTCCCCGCCCCGATCCGCTTGTCGTGCTCGCGCTTCTGCGCCGCGTTCCCGCCCTTCACCGGGACGCCCGTCTGCACGCCGAAGACCACACCCGTGCGATCAGGGTTCGGCTCCATCGTCAGCAGCACGCGCTTGTTCGCCTTCTTGCACAGCCACCGCGTCTTCAGCAGCGGCACCGTCGCCCGGCAGTTCTTGCAGGTCACCGTCCGCGCCCAGAGGTACGCCACCGTCGGCTTGGCGACCCAGCGCGGGTTGCGCTTGTCCTCCAGGTACTCCTGGGTGAACTCTGCGTTCAGCGCGTCAATGTCCGCCGTGCCATCATCCTTGAGCGGCACCAATCGCATCGGCTGGCACTCGTAGGAGACGTGGTCCTTCTTGAGAGGCTCAAAGTCGGCGTAGGTCGGGTAGTACTGGGCCAGTTCCCGCCGCGCCCGGGCAAGCACCCACTGCCCCCACGCGCGGACGTGCCACGCCAGGTCGGCCTGGATCTCCTCATCGCCCCCCCCCACCCCCCCGGGCGAGCCGAAGGGCAGCCCGGCGTCGGCCTGCTTCGCGCCGGGCTTGGCCTTCTTCTTGCTCCCGGCGTGCAGCCGCTTGATCGCGGCCGCGGCCTCCGCCTTGCTGTACCCCTTGGCCTTCTTGAAGAACTCCTCCATGAAGGCGTCGTCGTGGAGCATGAAGTCGGGGAGCGGGCGCGTCTGCCCGGCGAGTTTCTGCGGGTACTCCAGCGTGCACTTGAGGATGAACCACGCGACGGGGTTGATGTCCACCGCCGTGGCCTCGCACCCGAGGCGCATGGCCTCGAGCGGGATGGCCCCGCCGCCGGCGAAGGGGTCGAGGACTTTGGGAGCGCGCCCGCCGTAGGCCTTGCGGATCTCCTGGCGGAACCATTCGAGGGTCTCGGCGTTCTCGGTCTCGCGGCCCCAGTGCAGGATGCCGCCCTCGGTCTCTTCCTTGACCCGCTCGACCGTCTGGCCGCCGGGCATCTTCTTCTTCTCGATCCGCTTGACGACGCGCCCGCCGATCTTCTCGCAGAGTTCCTTGCGTGCTTCCGGCGTGCCGGGGTCGGGCAGGAGGGTGGCGATGAGCGCGGCCCGGCACGCCGCGAGCGGACGGCGGGCGGGCCAGATGTGCAGGGTGGAGATGTGCCCGTGGCGGACGTTCTTCTCGTGGACGGAGTCCAGCGAGGCCTGCTTGAGGGGGAAGGCGTGCTCGATGAGGCGGGGGAAGTCGGTCATGGGTTCGCCTTCTTGATCTGCTTCCAAAGGAACGCCGGGGTTTTGCGGACCGAGAGGTACTCCGTCACCGAGGGCAGTGCAGCGCCCGCGGCGAGGGTGGCACCAACGCCTAACACCGCCGCGAGCGGCAGCACCGGCCCCGACAGAAGCGCCAGCCCCAATGTTCCTCCAGCAAGCACCACGCCTCCGGCCGCCGAGCCCCAGAGCTTGGCCGCAGCTGTCTCGATCGACTTCACCTGAGGAAGGATCTCTTTCGTGAGCAATGCCTTCGCTCGTGTGTCGAAGTCATCTACCCCGTGCAGTTGCCGGGAGACCTCGACCAGCGTCTGGTGAAACTGCTCGAACATCTTGGGATCGTCCGTGCGCAGGCGCAGGACTGTGTCCGCGCTGTCAATGCGAAGGGTCGGCTCGTTGGCACGCAGGAAGTTGACGGCGTCGGCAGAGGGAGCTGCGCCGCCACCCTTCACGCCGAGCTTGGCACATAGGTGTGCCTCGAAGCTCGACTCAGTCGTGTAGGCCGCACCAGCAGCATCGGCGACGGCCATCTCAGCGCCGATCGCGCGCAGCCGAGCGGCGATGGTTTGGTTGATCGACTGATAGACCCAGGCGTTGTAATACGCCTGGTCTGGTGGCTTGTCCCAGGGAAGTGTCTGTAGGAAAGTAAAGGTGTTCTCGTCGCCTCGCTTCACCTCGGTCATCTCGTACAGCAAGTAAAATGCGCTGCTGGGGATCAGGTCATCGTCAAACTCCACCATGATGCCCCGGGTCGGGGATGTGGGTGCACCCTCGAAGACAACCAGTCCCCTGCCATCGGGCCCCGGGCGCACCGCACTGAGGCGCACGCTGTTGTGCACGAAATCATGGACGGCGTCGGGCACGTCGGAACGATACCAGTCGGGGCTGAACTTAATCAGCGGCTGAGCAGGTGGACTGTGCAGATCGGCCAACGGCAGGCAATGAACGATGCCATGCCGCATGAGGGGCGCGAGATGCTCGAAGAACGCCAGTGCATTCTGTAGTCGCCAGTGCTCGATTCCCGTGTTGTCCGCGCTAAAACCGAGCGACGCACGGCCAGCCTTGGAGAGGGAGTTCTCTTCCTGATGCAGCTTGAAAACGAGATCGTCGACGATGACCCGCTCGAATACCAATGTGGAGGGGAGAAGGGGCTGAACAGCTGTTCGACCGGAAAAGGAGCTCACCAGAGACGAGAGTCCCGCCGTCTTCGGCATTCCTTCGAGCTCGCTGCGGGCCTGCTTGCGGCGATGGGCGACGTAGTACGCCACATGCTTGGCGAGGTCGGACTCAGAGTATCGACTCAGATCGGCCACCCTATCGTTGCTGTCCAGGA
Organism: Phycisphaeraceae bacterium; assembly: GCA_019636515.1. GTDB lineage: Bacteria > Planctomycetota > Phycisphaerae > Phycisphaerales > UBA1924 > JAEUJB01. The sequence goes on from JAHBXI010000001.1 coordinate 1,047,663, forward strand.
GCCCGATTGTGCGGAGCAGCTCAAGTGCGGGCTGACTCATTGCGTGGCCTCCGTCGCTGATGCCATCACTGCCGCGTGCCCGATCAAAACACTCCCCTTTGATCTCGCAAGCAGGCTGCCGAAGGGGTCTCGCACGCGCACCAGCCGCGGCGCGGGCGACGCGCATTCGTAGACGGCGTAGAGCCAGTAGCCGCCACGCAGGTTCGCCGCGCGGGCCCACTCGTTGCTGGAGACCTCGACATCACCCGTGCCGGCGCGGCCCTTGACCTCGATCGCCCGGCGTTCGCCGCCTTCGTAGATCGCCAGCAGGTCGAAGCCGGGGTTGTCGGTCAGGCCCGCGGCGCGGGCCAGCGGCGGCGTGGATACGTCGACGACTCTCGCGCCGGCGGCCTCCTCGAACGCCCGCGCCAGGTCCATCGCCACCCGCTCGACTTCCGCATCATGACGCTTTCGGTCTTCGGCGTCGGTGGAGGGAACCACGAGCGCGTGGGCGAGGAATGTCACGCTGCCCGGGGTCACCAGTTCGGGCTCGCGGCGGATCGAAGCCAGGGCGAGACGCCGGCGATCGGCCAGCGACCGCTGCTGGTCCTTGATCTCGGCGAGGGCCTTGGCGGCCGCGGCGTTGCCGGAACGGGCCTTCTCGGAGAGTTTCACGCGGGCAGCGGCGAGTTCGGCCTCCTGGTAGTCAAAGCCGCGCTGCATGAAGCGTTCGCGCTCGGCCAGTGTGTCCAGGAGTTGCCGGCGGTGCTTCGTCGCCATGTCGCGGGCCACGCGCTCGACGACGAAGGCCTCGGCCTGCTCCTTGAGTGTCAGCGCGTTGACGGCCAGCCGCTGCGCGGCTGCGGCCGGGATGCCGCGCCCACCCTTGAGCAGCAGGAGGTGCTCGACGGGGCAGAGTGAGACGTCGGCCCCTTCGAACTGCTTCACGCCGACGAGCCGGCACTCGAGGGGTTCCTCGTTGGCGAGTTCGGGGAGGTCGGCGTCGGCGTGGCGCACCACGTTCGTGAGCGCGAGGTGGAACACATACGGGCGATCGGTCGTCGGGTCGATGAAGACCGCGCCGCGCAGGGCCTCGTCCCCGAGTTGGTCGCTGACGGTCGCGCGGAACCGCTCGAACACAGGTTCGCCGGGGTGAATCCAGACGGCCTGGTCGCGCTGCTCGGGGCGCACGACGGTGAGCCGTCGCTGGCGCTGGGCGGGGTAGGCGTCGAGCGCATGAAAGACAGCGGCCCCCGCGCCCGACTCGGTCGGCACGAAGGTGAACTCGGCGTCCATGTCCCCTTCGATCTTGAGACCGATGAGCGGCGCGGCGTTCTCGATGAACTGCCGCACGTAGCCGGGGAGCAACCGGCAGTAGGCCTCGCGCTCCAGGTCCTCGCGCAGGCGGGGCAACTGGCGCTTCACGTCGCCCCCGTCGCCGTAGAGCATCCGGTCGCGCGCTTCGAGCGCCGCGACCTGCTCGTCGGTCAGGCGGCCGGCCAACTCTCTGGCGACGGCGTCCTTGTCGCCGACGACCGCCCGCTCCATGTAGTCCTTGATCGAGAGCCCCTCGAAGAGCCGCCCGATGGAGTCGAAGACCTTGTCGCTGCCGAGCGAGAGACGGATCGCTTCGAGCTTCTTGAGCAGCGTGTCGATCACCAGGCCTTCGCGGGTGCTGGGCGCGACGAGGTTGATGATGTGCACCGGGTCGTGCTTCTGGCCGTACCGATGGATGCGGCCCATGCGCTGCTCGAGGCGGGCCGGGTTCCACGGCACATCGAAGTTGATCATGATCCAGCAGAACTGGAGGTTGATGCCTTCGGCCGCGGCGTCCGTGCAGATCATGAACCTTGCCCCGCCCTCGGCCTGCGGCCTGCGGAACCGGTCGACCTCGTCCTGTCGCTGGAGGTAGTCCATGCCGCCGTGGATCTGGGCGATCTGCCCCGTGTAGCCCATGCCTCCAAGCCGGTTGATCAGGTACTCCAGCGTGTCGCGGTGCTCGGTGAAGATGATGAACTTCTCGCCCGCGAACCGATCCTGCGTGAGCACCTCACGGAGTTTGTCGAACTTCGATTCCTCCCCCTTGGCGTGGACCTTCTTGGCGAGTTCGCGGAGATTGACGACCTGCTCGCGCTCCACGACAAGGTCGGCGAGCGACGCGGCGACGACGCCCGCGAGAAGCCGCTCCTCGGACAGTTCGTGCTCTTCGCGGCCGTTCTTCGTCTCCTCTTCGTCGGCCGTGGTCGTGTCAAGAAGGTCCTTCTCTTCGGCGAGCCGCCGCTGCAGCACGACCATCTGTTCCTCGGTCAGTTTGCCCTGTTGGATCTGGCGGATCAGGTCGTCGAGTTTCTCGATGCGACGTTCAAACGAGCGGAGGAGCGCGTAGGTTGAACTGGCAAGCCGCCGCTGCAAGACGCTCATGGCCAGGCGAGCCGCCGATCGGTTCAGCACCTTCGCCCGGTTGTAGACATGCCGCATGTACTCGGTCGTCTCGTCGTAGAGGGACTGCTCGCTGACCTCGCCCTGCGACAGGTCGTACCCGAGCGTGTCCGAGATCCGCTTCGGATAGAGCGGGGCTCCGCTCAGGTGGACCATCTCCTCCTTCGTGCGCCGGATGAAATGGGCGGCCTTACGGTCGGTCGGATACTGCTCGAATGCCTCCGGCGTGGAGAGCACTTCGGGGGCAAGTATCCGCCATAGGGCGTAGTACGGATAGTCCTTCCCTTGGTGCGGCGTGGCGGTCAGGAGGAGAATGTGCTGCGCGGTCCAGGGCAACCGCCACGCATCGTCCAAGCCCGTGACGCCCGCCAGGGCCTCGGCAAGTTTGTACCGTTCCGTCTTCCGCACACGCAGATCCGCCCCTCGATCAACCGACAGTTTGTGGGCTTCATCGAAGACCACGAGGTCGTACGGCAACACACCCTGTTCGCGCAGGCGTGCGAACATTCTCGCCCCGGCGAGCGTGTCCACGCTCACAATCAGTCGATCACTACCCTCGCCGATGAACGGATTCTCGTCGCGGGCATCAGCCCCGGTGATGATCCGGAAGTCCATGTCGAACAGCGTCCGCAACTCGCGCTGCCAGTTCCCGATGAGGCCCGCGGGCGGCACGATGAGGATCCGCCGCAGGAGTCGCCGGGCTTTCATCTCCCGCAAGTACAGGCCCGTCATGATCGTCTTGCCCGCGCCTGCGTCGTCAGCCAGCAAGAAGCGGAGCGGCGACTGCGACAGCATGTGCTCGTACACCGCGATCCGCTGGTGTGGCAGCGGGTCGATCTGCGAGATTTCGGTGGCGAACGCGGGATTGAAGAGGTGCCCGAAACTCAGACGCTCGCCTTCCGCCAGCGCACGCACAACGTCGGCTGAGCCAGTAAAGTCGAGCGACGGGGCAGCAACGGCGGTGGCAACTGATGACTGCTCCTCAGCGTTCCCCTCGTCCATCCGGACGAGCTGCTGCCAGGAGAGCGGCGACGGGGAGGTCTGGCCGTTCTCCCACCGGTTCACGGTTGCAAAGGCCACCCCGAGTCGGCTCGCGAGTTCGACCTGCGTGAGGCCCAGGCGGTCCCGCAGTCTCCTCACGCGAGTCGGGTAGTCACTCGGGATCTCCGGCGAACGCCTGCTCGTCATGGCCATCAGTATAACAGGTGCGATAGCCATGTCAATCCGATCACCCGATGGGCGAAAACGAGACACCCAAATCGATCGGTATTTGGACGGGCATTGCCGGGATTCGATCCCGGAGGGTAGGGAATCGCGTGCGTTTGAGGCCCCGTGCTCGTATCCGTTCAACTCAGATCGAGTACGTTCCCGTCCCCCCGCCGCTGGACTGGCTGCTGGAGCCGCTGCCGCTGCCGGAGCCGGAGGAGGAACTCGACGACATCGACGATCCGCTGGACTTGCTGGCCGAGCCGGACGAGGACCCACTGCTCGAGGACCCGCTGCCGGAACCGGAGCCCGAGCCGCTGGAGCTCGACCCCGAGCCCGACGAGTGCGCCGTCGCGGGCATGTCGTTGTGGACCCACACCCCCTCGGCCGAGAACGTGTTCGTGCCGGGTATGTGGATGGCCACGGTGCGGGTCGGCGCATCGATGTGATCGACGGTCTCGACCAGTTCCTCGGCGAGACGCTCGCCGATCAGGTAGTCGCCCTTCTTGAGGAACTCGGCCGACGAGAAGCCCCATTCGTCGCCGCGGCGCATGAGGAACGGGTGCTCGGGCGTCGCCTTGATCCGGCGGTTGATCACCACGAACCCCGTGTGCTCGCCGAGTTTCACGCTGGCGACGCGGCCAACGGTCGGGATCGTGCCGCGCATCCCGTGGTGCGAGAGCCACTGGTACTGCGCGCGGTAGGGGACATCGACTTCGAGGCCGGGAATCTTGATCGTGGCGACGCGGTCGCCGGGCTTGAGGTTCTCGATCGTGGTCACGCGGCCGTCGGCCAGGCGGACGAGCGTGCCGAAGAGCAGGCAGTTCGAGCCACCACCTCCGCCACCGCCGCCCCCACCACCACCGCCGCCCCCTCCGCCTCCACCGCCACCCGATCCGCCGCCGCCCGAACCACCTCCGGAGCCGCCGCTGCCCGATCCGCTGCCGCCGGACCCGCCGCTTCCGGAGCCGCCCGAGCCTGATCCACCCGAACCTCCCGAGCCGGAGCCACCGCTGCCGCCGGAACCCGACCCTCCCGATCCGCCCGACCCGCTCGTGCCGCCACCGCCGGACGATCCACCGGAACTCCCGCCGCCGCCGCTGGACGCGCCGCTGCTGCCAGGGCCGGAACTCCCCGATGCGCCGCTCGACGCACCGCTGCTGGCCCCGCTGCTCGCGCTGCTGGAGTCTCCGCTCGACGAGGCCGAGCCGCTGCTCGAAGACCCGCTCGACGAACCCGACGAACTGCTGCCGCTCGACGAGGACGAGCCCGACGAGGAACTCTCCGAACTGCCGGACGAGCCGGAACCGGAACCCGAGCCGCCGGGGCCGCCGGTGGAGGCCCACACGGGGATGTAGAGGAAGTACCGGCGGGGTTCGTCGCTCATCCCTTGTTCTCCTCCTGGGGTTGGTTCGGATTGGCGGGCTGATACCACCCGGCGGTGCTGACGGGCTTGGCGCACTCCGCCGCGGCGTCGGCCACGGCCTGCTCGAAGGGCACGAACTCAAACGCCTTCAGGGCGCACGCCTCGGGGTCGGGCGCACAGTTGAGGACGCGGAAGCGGTGCTGCTCGAAGTGCGGCTTCAGGGCCTCGAAGCGCTTCTGGAGGCTCTCGTACAGGATGGTGTTGTGGCGGATCGCGTCCTTCGATCGGTGCTCGTCGAAGGCGTAGCGCCGCTCGCGGTCCATCCTGAAGTCCGCGCCGAGCAGGTAGACCGTGCGGAAGCCCAGGTAGTGCAGCAGGTGCAGCGCCGCGAGCATGACGCTCCGCTTGCCTTTGATCCCCAGCGAATCGGTGTGCTCGCCGTCCTGGCCCCAGTTTATGGTGTCACTCTTGAGGAACCGGCTGTGGTCGAAATGGTCGCTGCGGCGGTAGAAGAGCACGCCGGGCATCTGTCGCACCTTGAAGGCGCTCGCGCGGAACGAGCCGTCGGGGTTCTGGACGCGCAGGCGCTTGTCGAAGTGCGAGACGGGCACGATCTTCAGGATGCCCGGGTCCTTCCAGCCGGTGTCGATGAATCGCCCAGGGTCATCCACGCAGGTCCAGAGCGTCGGTCGATGCACCGCCCAGGCGTTGTTGACGGCCATCGTCACGATGCCGCGGCGGTTGAGTTGGGCCAGGTCGAGCGCCGCCAGCGACGGTCCCGAGAGGATCAGGAACGCCGAGCGCCCCCGATAGAAGTCGCAGAGCGAGACAGAATCGAAGTCGGCGGTGTAAAGGCGCACGCCCGACCTCGCTGGCCTGCGCTGTTTCAGCCCCGCCTGCAACGCCGCGATGTCGCCACCATTCTCACGCATCTTTGAACACCCCTGCGATGTACCCCCCACGAGGCGCGCCCAGTCCCCGGCGCACCGTGCCGACGTGGCCGATCCGGTCGAGCCACCACTTCAGCGGCCGCACCGTCGGATGCAGGCCCTCGCCGTTGACCTTGGTCTTGCTCTCCCGCGTGCAGATCGACAGCACGAAACCCCCGCCCGGCACGGCGATCCGTCGCATCTCGTCGAGCACCTCGTCCACCTCCTCGGGCAGGAGGTGTTCAAGGGCGTCGAACGAGGTCACGACGTCGGCGATGCCCGCGGAGACGGGCACT
>JAHBXI010000002.1 GCA_019636515.1 Phycisphaeraceae bacterium
GACTCCGCTCAGCACGAGCAGCCAGGCCGCCAGTTCCGGATGCCACGTGTACGACCGTGCAACCGGGAACACCTCGCCGATCCGCGCGAGCCACACGAACACCGCCGCCGCAAGCCCGCCAAACGCCCAGGCCGCCATTCCGAACGCCGTCAGTCGAGGGCGATGGATCGGCTGGACCTCCGCCGCCTGCGGGTCAATCACCAGCAGGAGCGTGGCGGCGATGGCCGTGCCGCATTCCGGGCACGCCCCGCGCACCGACAGCCCGCGCAGGTTGTACCCGCACCTCGCGCACCGCAGGTCGCCGGTCAGTTCCGTTCCCAGGACAACCGGGCTGGGGGCATGGGCGTTGGGGTCGACACCGGGACTGATTCCTGGCCCTCTCTTGCTCGCATGAAAGCAGCGGACACCCGAGACGCGCGACACGGCAGCCCGCCGAAGGCTGGATGGCCCCGGCGCGCATCGGGTGAAGTATAAGGTTTCAGTCGCGGCCGTATACTCCCCATCCCACGGGCCAGGCATGAAGTCCCCGCGATGATCGATTCGATTGAACAACTCCGCGCCAACATCACAAGGGTCTTCCTCGGGGTGCCCGCCGCGGTCGATCTTCTCATCGTGTCGCTCCTGGCCAGAGGGCACGTGCTGATCGAGGATGTTCCCGGTGTCGGGAAGACCATCCTCGCCGCCGCGATGGCCCGGAGCATCAACTGCTCGTTCTCGAGGATCCAACTCACGCCGGACCTGCTCCCCAGCGACGTGATCGGCGTTTCCGTCTACAAACGCGACGCCGAGAAGTTCGTCTTCAAGCCCGGCCCGATCTTCGCCAACATCGTCCTTGCCGATGAGATCAACCGTACCCCCCCGCGCACCCAGACCGCCCTGCTCGAAGCCATGAGCGAGGCCACCGTCTCGGTCGACGGCGTGACGTACACGCTCGAGCAACCCTTCATGGTCGTCGCGACCCAGAACCCCCACGACTTCGAGGGGACTTACGCGCTCCCCGAGAACCAACTCGATCGATTCCTCATGAAGATAAGCCTGGGGTACCCTTCTCCCCAGGAAGAGGCTCGCGTCCTGGACCTTCGCCCCGCCGGCAGCACCCTCCCGCTGCTCACGCCGGTCATCGAGAAGGCCACCGTCCTGGAACTCCAGCGATTTGCCGACGCGGTCCGGCTCGATCGAACCATCGCCGACTACGTCGTCGCCATCGCCAACGCGACCCGGCGCGACGAGCAGATCCGCGTCGGGGTTTCCCCGCGCGGTTCGCTTGCCCTGGCACAGGCCGCCCGCGCCAGAGCCGTCCTTGGCGCTCGCGACTACGTCATCCCCGAGGACGTCACCGTATCGGTGGAGGCCGTCTGCGCTCATCGCATCGTCCCGCGGAACACCTCCGCCGGGCGAGATGTCGCGCCCGCCGTGCTCCGGTCAATCCTGCAATCCGTTCCTTCTCCTGATTGAACCACCTTCCGGAGGACTCCGTGCCCAGAATCGTCCGTCACGACCAGAGCGGCCCGATAAAGATCGATCCCGCCGCCCCGCCCGGGGACCCCGCCGCCTGGCCGCGCGACCAGGAAGGCAACCTCAAGAAGATATTTATCTGCGCCTGCGGGCTGAGTGCCCGGTTCCCGTTCTGCGATGGCACGCACAAGTCCTGCGCCGGCGAAGATCCGGCTCGAACGTATACCTACGGCCCGGGCGGTTCGCGACGCGAACTCGAAGACGATCCCCCCGCCGCTTCCGTTCCCTCCGGCCCGGCCTGACGCCCCGGTTTCTCGGGCCTTTCCACACCACAATCTCAGGGCATGGATGCCTGGTTTCCCTGCTGGGGAAGCGGCTGTTCATGTATACTTGAGGCATGGGACGCGAAGAATCCACCCCTTGCATCGACCAGACCCCGCCGCGACCGCCCCGTGAACGCTTCCCGGCCCTGGCTCCCATCATCGACTACCTCGACACCCTGACGGGCCGGGCCGACCTGGCCATTCTCCAGAATCTCCTGAGCGAATCCCGCATCACGCGCGACGATGTCCATGCCTGCTGCGTCTTTGGCACCCGCGGCTACAAGCGAAACACCGTAAGCCGGAGCGAGCAGTACGAACTCGTCGCCCTCTGTTGGCGGTCGGGTGATTTCACCCCGATCCACGACCACCACGGGTCGTCCTGCGCATTCAAAGTCCTGGAAGGAACCGGCACCGAGATCCGCTTTGTCCGAACACCGTCGGGGCTTATCTGTCCAACCCAGACCACGCCCATGCCCCCCGGCTACGTGTGCGCCGCCCAGGACGACGACATCCACCAGATCGCCAACATGCAGCCGCCGGGCCAGGACCTGATCACGCTTCACATCTACTCGATTCCGATCAAGAACATGACCACCTACGAGTTCGCAACCCGCATCAGCCCCGACGCGGCCGACGCCTACAAGCAACCCGTCGGGATCGCAGCGCGGACGTAAACCCCTTCCGATCGGCCCCTTCAGGTCGTGGTTTTTCGCCCCCAATCGACCTTGTGGCCACCATATATATGGTCTCGTTGAATCCCGTCGCCCGCGTTCCGGACCGAATCGGGCCGGCGGGGGTCGTGGCGCCCGATCCATGACAATCCGCCCCTCCGGGTCTATCCTTGCCTCCCTTGTTCGGCGCATCCGCCCGGGATGGGGGTCCGGGGCGGGTCCGGCGTCGCGCCGTTCACCATCGAGCAGGCCTGGGAGTTCACCGTGAAGATCAAGACCGACGAGATCGCGAGCATCATCCGTCAGGAAATCGAGCAGTTTGCCTCCGACCTTGAAGTCTCCGAGGTCGGCCGGGTCGTCGAGATCGGCGACGGCATCGCCCGCATCTACGGTCTTTCGAAGGCCATGGCCGGCGAATTGCTCGAGTTCCAGAGTTCCGCCGGCGCCGTGATGGGCCAGGTCTTCAATCTTGAACTCGACACGGTCGGCGCGGTCATCTACGGGGACTACAAGTCCATCAAGGAAGGCGACATGGTCAAGGCCACGGGCCGCCTCCTGCAGGTACCCGTCGGGGAGTGCATGCTCGGCCGCGTGGTTGACCCCCTGGGCCGCCCCCTCGACGACGCCGGGCCGATCAACGCCACCGAGTTCCGGAAGGTCGACATCATCGCCCCGGGGATCGCCGAGCGTCAGCCCGTCCACGAGCCCCTCCAGACCGGGGTCAAGTCCGTGGACGCGATGATCCCCATCGGCCGCGGTCAGCGAGAACTCATCATCGGCGACCGCAAGACCGGGAAGACCGCCGTCGCCATCGACACCATCATCAACCAGAAGCAGTACTGGGGCACCAAGGACGCGGTGGTCTGCATCTACGTTGCCGTTGGCCAGAAAGAATCCACCGTCGCGGCGGTCGTCGAGACCCTCCGAAAGAACGGCGCCATGGATTACACCATCGTCGTCAACGCCGGGTCGTCCGCCCCGGCGCCCATGCAGTACATCGCCCCGTACTCGGGGTGCTCGATGGGCGAGTACTTCATGTGGCAGGGAATGAACGGCAAGACTCCCAAGCATGCCCTGTGCATCTACGACGACCTGTCCAAGCAGGCCGTCGCCTACCGCCAGTTGTCCCTCCTCCTCCGCCGCCCGCCGGGTCGCGAGGCGTACCCCGGCGACGTCTTTTATCTCCACAGCCGCCTGCTCGAGCGGGCCACCAAACTCTCCGACGAGAACGGCGCGGGCTCGCTGACCGCCCTGCCCGTCATCGAGACCCAGGAAGGCGACGTCTCCGCGTACATCCCGACCAACGTGATTTCCATCACCGACGGACAGATCTACCTCGAGCCCGAACTGTTCTTTTCCGGCGTTCGCCCGGCGATCAACGTCGGTATCTCCGTCTCCCGCGTGGGTGGAAACGCGCAGGTCAAGGCGATGAAAAAAATCGCCGGGTCGCTGCGGCTCGACCTGGCATCGGCACGCGAACTCGAGGCATTCGCCCAACTCGGCACCGAACTCGACAAGGCCACCCAGCGACAACTCGACCGCGGACGCCGCATGGTCGAACTCCTCAAGCAGGGCCAGTACACGCCCTTCCACGTCGTTGATCAGGTCATCTCGATGTTCGCCGGAACCAAGGGCTTCCTCGACGATGTCCCCGTGCCCGACGTTCGTTCGTTCGAGACACAACTTCTGGATTCCTTCCGAACCGTCAACAAGCCCCTCTGGGACGAACTCGACGCCAAGAAGGCCATCGACGCCGACCTCGAGAAGAAACTGACCGAGGCCATTCAGAAGTTCAAGAGCGGTTTCAAGGCCTCCTCCTGAATCCGGATCCGGATCGCCCGAGGTCATCCCGCTCGCCATGCGCGCGAAAACTGTTGCATCCGGTCGCCTCTTGTGTAAAGTGGTTTCATGCGGCTCGCGCTCGCCATGTCCTTGCTTGTCCTCTCGGCGCTGGCGCGAGTGAACCACGCCCAATGCCCTTCGGCCTGGCTCCCGGCCCATGACGGTCCCGGATTGAACGGGTACGCACGGGCCATCGCACAATGGGACCCCGATGGACCTGGCCCACGCCCCCTCCTTCCCGTCGTCGCCGGCCAGTTCGCGCTCTCCGGACCAGGCCCCTCCCGGAACATCGCCCTCTGGTCTGAAGATGCCTGGCTCCCGCTCGGCGAAGGCACCGCGGGCGGCGCCTTGAACGGGCAGGTATCCGCTCTTGCCGTTCTCCCTGGCGGCGACCTCGTCGCCGCGGGCCTGTTCACTACCGCGGGCAACGTCAGCGCGATCAACATCGCTCGTTTCGACGGAGCCCACTGGCACCCCATGGGCCATGGACTGGACGGCGCCGGATCCAACCTCGGAGGCGTTCGGGCGCTCCTGGTTCTCCCCGGCGGTGACCTTCTCGCCGGCGGCGATTTCACACATTCAGGCCCGACCCAGGTCCTCCGGATCGCGCGATGGAATGGATCCGAGTGGCTCCCTGTCGGCGGCGGCATGACCCGCGAGACGGGCATGATCTACACCCCCGCGGTCTTCGCCCTGGCGATCACCCCCGGCGGCGAGGTCATCGCCGGCGGACAGTGGACCCATGCCGGTGGCGCCCCGTGCTTCAACATCGCGCGTTGGGATGGGTACGCATGGAATCCCATGCACTCGGGCACCAACGCCTACGTCACGGCTCTTGCCGTCCTTCCTTCCGGCGAGGTCGTCGCGGGGGGAGAGTTCTCACTCGCCGGCGGCGTGCCCGCGACACGCCTGGCACGATGGAACGGCGCATGGAGTTCCATGGGCGCGGGCGTTGACGCCACGGTCCGGGGAATTGATCTTGATTCCACAGGAAGCCCCGTCGCCGTCGGGTTCTTTACCCGATCCGGAAGCGTCGTCGTCAACCGTACCGCCCGGTGGGACGGCTCGGCCTGGGTCCCGATGGGACTGGGAGCCAGCGATACCGCCCTTGCCGTTCGCCTCCTGGCTTGCGGCGAGATCGCGGTCGGTGGTGTCTTCGCGACCGTCGGGGGCCTTCCCGCCAAAGGATTGGGCCGCTGGAGCGATCAGACCCCGTGGCTCACCCTCCACCCCGATCCGGCCGAGACACCCTGCGGAACTTCAGCGAATTTTTCGGTGGCGCTCGCTCCTGGCTTTGTAGACCCGGCCTTCGAGTGGCGCCGGGACGGCGTTCCCATCGACGCATCCCTTAATCCCTCAGCGGCGACCGCCGCCCTCTCCCTTTCCGCCGTGACCGCCGCCGATGCCGGCGATTACGACTGCCGCGTCACCACACCCTGCGGAGAGGTCATCAGCGACCCCGCGGTCCTGGCGGTCATCGACGTGGACGGGTGCTTCTGCCCCGCCGATTTCGACCGCTCCGGCTTCGTGGACATCGAAGACTTCACCGCCTTTGTTCTGGCCTTCGAAGAAGGCGTCGACGAGGCGGACTTCGACGGCTCGGGCTTCGTCGATACCGACGACTTCGACGCTTTCGTGCTCGCCTTCATCGCGGGTTGCTGATCCCGAAGGTGCCCGCGGCACGAATCCACCAGTCCACCGCGTTTTTTCCGTACCGCCGACCGCTGGTTATCGGGCCACGGATTGCGATCCGCATTCGATTCGAGGGCCAAAGTCCCCGCCGACGACGCACGATAACACCATCGTGACTTCACTGGCTTGCCCAAACAGCGCAGCGCTCGCAGCCGTCGTACCCGCTCCCGCGGTTACCGTTGTTCGAACCGGAACAAACCGCCCAGCCCGCCCCGCTCGCGCCGGCCGCGCCACCCATACCGGCCACTCGCCCATCCGGACTCGCCGCCTCGTCCTCCGCTGCCTCGCCGAGTCCGACCTGGGCGAATTCAACCGTGTCATGGACCTCAGCCGCGAACACCTCGACCGCTGGATTCCGATTGTGGCCCCCCACGAATCAAACACCCAGGCCATGAAGCGCTGCATCGCTCTGGCCGCCAACGGCGACCAAACCCGGTCCGCCTGGCGCCGCGTCGCGTGTACACCCTCCGGACGGCTCGTCGGCGGTTTCTCGATCTTCGCCATCACGCGCGGGCTGACTTCCGAAGGCTGCGCCCACTGGTGGGTCGCCGCCGACGCCGTCGGGCACGGCTACGGGCGAGAGATCGTCGCCGCCGCCGTCGCCCACGCCACCCGCGATCTTCCCAGCGGCCTGGGCCTTCACGCCGTCCACGCCGCGATACACCCCGACAACGCCGTCAGCGCCACGCTGGCCCGCCGGGTCGGCTTTATTCATACGGGGATATGCCAGCCCGTGCGGGTCGGCGACCGCTGGGAACGCCACGACGAGTACATCTTTCGCGTCAAGGCCGACGCGATCGATGGACCGGATTACGGGTCAAATTCGACCACGTCGGGGGGCGTCGGCGGCTCCGCGGGGATCGCTTCCATTCCCGGGATCGGCAGCGGCGTTCCGTCCCTGGCAACGCGGAGTTGATCGCTCTGGAGCAGGTAATTCAGGATGGCCGAGCGAAGCGCCGTCTTGGCCGCGTCCCGGCGATTCCGCGCCGTCAGCAGGTCCTCTTCCGATTCCAGCCGCCGCCGGGTGTCCAGTTCATCCGCCTTGAGCAACTGCTCCTCTCGGCGCTGCTCGGTGATCTTGACCTGCTCTTCCGCTAGGCGCAACTGGAACCGGGCCAGGTCGATCGTCCGAAGCGACGACCGCACCGAAACCACCACCTCGTCGCGGAACCTCTCGTACCGGCGGATGGCCTGCTCGTGGCGGATGATCGCCTGGCGGATGTTCAGCCGCTCGATCTCCCGGTCAAGCGGAAGGCCGAACGTGATCCCCGCCTGGTAATTCAGTTCCTCCGGGTCGAACGCCAACCCCCCCTCCCGGGCGTCCGGATCCGTCGGCAAACGCACGTTCCCCGAGACATCCAGGTCAGGCAAGGCCAGGTTGCGGGCGTTTCGCACCGCCCGGAGGGAGTCATCAACCCGGTCTCGCTCGTTCTGAAGGTCAAGGCGATACTCCAGAGCCGCGCGCGTCGCATCCTCGATGGTCGTGTCGGGCTCCGGAAGGTCGAACGCCAGCGGCTGGATGTCAATCCGCGTTTCCAGCGCAAGACCAAGGCGAACCTTGAAACGATCCAACTGCAAGATGTACCGCTCGCGCAGGTTCGCCAGTGACGCCACCCCCGACAGCACCCGGTTTCTCGCATCGTTGAGGTCGAATTGCGGCTTTCGGCCCGCCTCCACAAGGGCGGTGGTCTGGCGTTCGAACTCGCGCAGACTCTCGATCTGCTGCACCTGGTTGGCGATCAGCGACCGGATCTGATCGAGATCGAAGTAGTCCTCCGCCACCGATACCAGCAACGCCCGCCGCGTGCGCTCAAAGGTCCTGGCCTGGTACACAAGGTCGCGCTCGGTCTGGATCAGGTCCTCCCGCGCGATATCGCCCGCCCCGCGCAGCAGCGGGATGTTGCCCCCCAGAATCAGCGACGACGACTGGCGGTATCGCCCCGACGCCTGCTCCCGGAGGTGTTCGGTCGCATTCCAGAGCCACCGCGCCTCCAGGTCGCCCCCCGCCGGCAGACGCTGCGTCACCCGCAATTCGTTGACAAGGTCCACCGCGGACTGGTAACTCCCATCGTCTCCCGAACCACGGATCTGCGCGCCCACCTCATGAAAAAAACGCGGGCCCCACCGGTGGCGCTCGATCAGCACCCGGATCGCGGCCAGGACGTATTCCTCTTCGGACGTCTTGAACTCGCGAGCCCCCGTTTGTGCCAGGCGGAACGTCTCGATCAGGTCCAGCGGCACCAGCGGCGATGAATCAGACGATGATGAGCCATCGTCCGAGGGACCTTGGATCCCCGCGGCCGATTCTCCCAGGACATCCCGGGCGTACTGCTCGAGGCGGGCCGCCACATCCCGGTTCTCGCTGATCGGGGTATAGCGAAGATCGAGAACGCCCGGATTGTTCGTGGGCGGATCGACCCGAATGTCCTCCGGACGCCGACGGGTTCCCGTCGAGTCGTTGGCAATGTCGCGAGTCGGGGCAAGCGTCTCGGTACCCAGGGCGGTACTTTGCCTGAGTATCAGGTCGCGCAGGCGGGCATCGGTCGCGGAATCGTTCGCACAACCAGCAAAACAAATTGCAAATAAAAAACAAACGAACGGAATCCAATCGAAACAGATGCACAACCCATTGTGTTGATTCGAACGGCCCATAAACGAATTGGTTCTGTTTTTGGCTGTCATTCGTACGTTTTTTGTTCGTATTTTACCCTGATCGGCCTCTATTTGTTGAGGATTTATCGGGGGCGATCTATCGTTATGGCTCGGCACCGGTTGGGGCGATTCGTCGAGTGTAACGCGTCTCGGGCCCCCGTGCGGTCTTCACCCGCCGATCCGTCGGTCGGCGAGCCGGTGTGAGCATGGGCCCGGCGATCAACGCCGTCACGGGCACCCGACCTGTTGTTCGGCCTCGTCTCCGAGCGGCGCCGTCACGAAGGGAGTGAACCAGGACATGCCTTCGGTCACCTTTGACGGACGTAGTTTCCTCCTGGATGGCAAGCGGATATGGATCGTCTCGGGGGCGATCCACATGCACCGAATCCCGCGGGCCGAATGGGCATCCCGCATCCACGCGGCCAAGACCGCCGGCTTGAACACCATCGACCTCTCCGTCTGCTGGGCGCGGCACGAGACCAGGCCCGGCGTCTTTGATTTCGAGGCAGACAACGACCTCCGCCACTTCGTTGAACTGATCGGCAAGGCCGGGATGTGGTGCATCCTTCGCCCCGGTCCGTACATCGGCGACAACTGGGACCTGGGGGGCATCCCCCCGTGGGTCATCGAGATACCCAGGGTCCAGATCCGGTCCAACAACGGGCCATTCCTCGAGGCATGCTCCAGGTACCTGGGCGCGGTGATCGAGCGGGTCCGTTCGCTCCAGGTCACAAGCCCCGGCGCGGGCGGGCCAATCCTCCTCGTCCAGAACGAATCGGGGTGGAACTGCTCGCACTCGGCGATCGCTCACGGGTACCTGGGCGAACTCAACCGCTACCTTCGGGAGGGGGGCATTACCGTCCCGATCATCAACGCCAACAGCCTGTGGCAGACCGTCGAGGGCGAGATTGATTGCTGGCTCGGCACGGAGAACATGCTCCCGGCCCTGCGGCAACTTTCCATCGTCAGGTCCGATCAACCCCGGATCGTGATCGATTTTCCGATGGGCGAGGCGTCCATGCACGGCGCCGATGAAGCCGGCCACGACGATGTCCGTGTTGGCCTGTCTCGTCCCCTGGATCCGTGGGCCATCCAGCGGAGGCTTGCCGAGATCATCGCCGGGGGCGGTCAGTTCAACATTCAGCCGTTCGCGGGCGGCTCGACGCCGGGCTTCCTGACCGGACGGCTTCCCGTAGGACCGGCCGTGTTTGTCGGCCGGGATAACACGCGGGAAGGACCCATTCTCGAGACGGGAGAGCACGGGGCGTCGTACCAGGCCGTCCGGAAGATCGCGACCTTCGCCTCACGATTCTGGCGCGTCCTCTCGAGTCTTGACCAGTCCTATCAGCCGGTCACGCTCGATGTCGCAACCTCAAGACCCGAACCCGCACGCGGGAAAAAAAGCGCCCCGGTCACGGCCGAGGAACCTCGAATCGCCGTCGTACACACGGCCGGTCAGCAGGGGGGTGTGGTCTTCGTCTTCGGCCCCGATCCATCCGTTACCGGTCGGCCGCCCACGCCGCGGGCCGTGAACATCCTTCTCACCGACGGCGTGACGCTTCCGGTGCCCATGGGCCGGCAGGCGGTGGTCTGGTGCCTCATCGACGCGCCCCTCGGAGGGCGCGCCTCCCTCGACTATTGCAACCTGTGCGCGCTGGCGGTGGTGGGAAAAGTCTTCGTCTGCTATGGCCCGGCGGGCGCCAAGGGCGTGTTGTCCATCAACGGGTCGGTGTTCGAGGTCGCGGTGCCGGGCGGCAAGGCCCCATTGACCGAAGAACACGAGGGAATCACGGTGGTTGTCTGCAACGAGGATCAGGCCGACGCCGTCTACCCGACCGACGACGCCGTGTTCCTGGGGGTTTCGGGCATCTCTGTCGAGGGAAGGCCCCTGGCACCGGCGGGCGTGCGTCATGTCACGCGGATCGCCTCCGACGGGTCGGTCTCCCAGGTCGCCGCGGATCACCCCCGCCCGCTCGGCACGAACGCGAAGGTCCATTGCTCGCCGTGGACCGTCGCCCCGCTCGATGAATACGTGCAGGGCGTCAGCGCACGCTTTGCCACCATCAAGGGCCCTGGCGACCTGTCGTCGCTCGGGGCGCCGTACGGCTACGGCTGGTACCGCGTGTCCTTCAAGCCGTCGGCCCCCAGGAAGGTCCGCGTGGCGTTCCCGCACGCCGCCGACCGCGTCGTGGCCTTTACGGATGGATCTCGGTCCGGTGTCATCGGTGTCGGGTCGGGAGCCCACAGGCACCTGTCGATCCCGCTGCGCAAGCCCGCGACCGACGTTGTCTTTCTCGCCGCCAACCTGGGGAGATTCTCCGAAGGCGGCATGCTCGCCGACCGAAAGGGGCTCTACGGCCACGGGTGGGAGGTCGATCCCATCCGTGTTCCACGGCCCAAGATCGTCACGGCCGATCCCGTCGAGATCCTCCCATTCCGCGCGCCGCTCTGGGAGGTTCGCGAGGACGACACCACCATACCCGAGCGGATCACCTGGTCGCTCGGACGGCGGGGCAAGTCGTCGGTGATCGTCTGGTTGCGAGACAAGAACGGGCGCGGATTCATGGGCCGCGCGCTCCTCCTGCTCGACGGCAATCCCATCGAGGTCATCGAGTACGGGTGCCCCGACCACGTCCTTCTCGACGCCGAGCAGATCTCCCGCGGGTCGCACACCATCTCCGCCGCGCTGCTTCCACAGTCGCTGGCGGACGACTTCGATGGTGATCTCGCGGCCGCCGCCAAGGCGCTCGAATCTGTTGTATCGTTCGAAGCCGCCTCGGAGCCGTTCACCGCGAGAGCCGAATGGAGTTTCGCCAAGTGGGAGCATCCCCCCGTCTCGGCGTACCAGGCCCTCGCCAGGTCGAGCCCGTCCCAGGTCCCCGCGTGGTGGCGGTGCTCGTTTGACTTCGATCCCTCCGCCCGCGGAGTGGCGATCACCGTCTCGGGACTTTCCACCGGGCAGGTCTACGTCAACAACGCCCACCTGGGACGCTATTTCCTCCGCAAGGGGCAGGCCGAGCGCATGATCGTCCACGCCTCACGGCTCAACCCGGGCAAGGGCAATGACCTGGTCATCTTCGACGAGCGGGGTGCTTCGCCGGTCCGGGGCGTTCAACTCTCTCTGGTCCCCTGACTCCCGGGACATCCCCGCGGGCCGCGCTACCGTCACCGCATGAACCAGCCTCCCCAGGCGGCGATTCACCTGTACCAGCGGGCCGCGGCCTTTGCCGCGCGACGGCACCGCCACCAGGTCCGCAAGGATGGCCGCACGCCCTACGTCTCGCACGTGTTCCGTGTTGCCATGACCGTCTCCCACGTCTTTGGCTGCCATGACGACCTGGTGATCGCCGCCGCCCTGCTCCACGACACCATCGAGGACACCACGACCGATTACGAGGACATCGAGTCCTGCTTCGGCACGGACGTCGCCGACATGGTCTCGGCCCTGACAAAGAACATGGCGCTGCCCGAGCCCGAGCGAGAGAGGGAGTACGACCAACGCCTCGCCGGCGCCGACTGGAGGGTCTGGCTCATCAAACTCGCCGACACCTACGACAATTTCTCGGACGCCCTCGACACGGCCGAGGAGCGATCGTCGCTGGGCGATCACCTGAACAAGTGCCTCAGGGCCATCTCACTGGCTCGCCGCGACGCGGATGCTCGGGAAGTGATCCGCCGCGCCGCGGAACTCACCGAGCAACTGATCGCGCCTTACCGCCGCGGCTGACCACGCGGCGGCGAGGCACGACGCTGCATCTCCAGCGCGTCGAGCGTCGCCGACAGGACGTCGCGCTGCGCGATCAATTGCTGCAGCGCCAGCGCCTCCATCCGCATCCGCGCCAACTCCTCGGGCGCCAGCCCATCAAGGCGAGACCGAAGGTCCGCGATGCGGGCGTCGATGTCCTCGATTGTGCGCCGGAACTGGTTGATCTGTTCCGCCACCGGGTCTCGGTCCTGACCCCACCGACCGGGGCGAGCCGACACCGCGTACTCCCCGCCGGAAAACTCTCGAACCGACAGGGGACCGCCCCCGCGAGCCGAGCCTCCGGGTGATACCGACACGGACCCCGACCCGGCTCGCGCCGCGGAGACGCCCTCGATGCTCCAGGTCTCTCGCCACCGCGAGCCGGAAAGTTCCCCGTCAAGCACAAGCGTCTCGGGCGATGCCCGAAGCCCCTTGCGGCCCAGCCGCACGGCCCACGAGTCGTCAAGGTCCGATTCCGAGATCGTGTTTGAGGCCGCCGGGATTCCCCATTGGTTGTCTCCGCGGACCTCGCGGGTGTTGAGTTGATCCTGGCTTCCCATCGTTACCAGAACATCGAGTACCGCGTCATCCCGCTCGATGCCAAGCAAAGCCACGTCACCCGGGTCGTACGACAGGATGTGGGTCCGGAAGTTCACGCGATCGGTCACGCGAACGCCGTCGAAACTCACCACCGCGTCCCCCGGCCTCAGCACGCGGGCCGAATCAAAGCCATCGATGGCGCGCTCGATCACCGCCGGCGCGTTGCGGCGGGCCCGGTTCCACGCGTTGTCGTACCGGATCCCAAGCGCCGCCCGGGGTTCTACGCCGAATCGTCCGCGGGCAAGCGCCGTCACCCGCGCCCTTTGCTCGGCATCAAGCGTCGGATCCAGGAGAACATCTTCAAAACTCACCAGCCGGGCGTCCGGATGCGTCCGCAGACGCTCGTACGCCTGCCAGCGCACTTCGTACGATTCGGACCCCAGGTCGTGTACCAGGGCTGAAAGTTCGGATCGGGCATCTCCCGCGGCCTGCCACCCCGGGGCCGACTGGAAGATCGCCGCCGCGAGGACCAGGCCCGCCCATGCCCCTCGACGCGTTCCGCGTGCCACCCCGCACGCAAAGCCAGTACCAGGGTTCAACGCCAGCCGTGACATCGTGCTTCACTCCGCCCGCCAACCACGCGAGATTCGCGCGAGGCCTCCGTGGACCATCCGCCGACCCTCGTGCCGTCGGCGCTTCCCACCGCAAAAATAGTATCCCCTCCCCCGGTTCAGAGCCGTCGGGTCTGCCCGACCGCATTTCCCCCTCCCAGGCCGGGATGGGAAAGGCCAAGCGAACCCGCCAGCCGGGTCAGGCCGTGGACGTCCGCCTCGTCGAACGCGGCCAACTCGTAACTGTCGCCGTCGAGCACCCCCCAGCACGCTCCCGACTCGTCGATCAACGGGATCACCACTTCCGAGCGGTCCTTCGGGTCGCACGCGATGTAGTTCGTGCCCAGGGTGGCCACGTCGTCCACCAGGATCGGGCGACGCTCGCTCCAGCATCGCCCGCACATGCCATGCAGCCCGATCGGAGAGCATGCCGGTTTATCCCGGCGGGCGACAAGGACCATCTCATCGCGACCGGTGATTTTCTCGTAGAACCCGATCCACGAATAGGCCGGTCGTTCCGGCCGTCCCTGGCCGAAGGCCTCCCAGACCCAGTCGCAAAGCAACGCCATCGCGGCGCTTCGTCCGCCTCCCGAGCCGTCCATCGCCAGTGCGATAAGCGGGCCATAGTCGCGACGACCCATGGATACTCTCCGCGGTTGAGCGTCGTCCGATCATGAAGATGACGGACCAGGCGTTGAACGTCGTGCCGACCGTCGTTCAGAGCGTCGCGCTGGTGTAGGGCAGCAGACCCATGTACCTGGCCCGCTTGATGGCCTGGGAAACCATGCGTTGCTCCCCCGCGCTGGTCCCGGCCCGCTTGCGGCCGTACATCTTCCCGTTGGGGCTCATGAGACGTCGAAGGGTCTCGATGTCCTTCCAATCAACGAAGACCTTGCCCTTGGCCGAGATCCGCGCGACCTTGATTTTCTGCACGTTCTGGAATCGGTTGAACTTCGACATGCGCTCATGCCCGCGTCAGCGGGCCTCCGTCGTGGTCATTGGCCCGGCGGCGGAGCCGACGGGCGACGGTTTCGATGCCCACGCGCGACGCCGCGCGATGGGCCTCCATTCTAGGCACAACCCCTACTCCGGGGAGTTGGTTCCGCGGGTTCCTCAGGGCAAACGCATTATCCGCTGGGTGAGGCGAGGAGTCTGAGGAGGTAGCGGTGGTCCCAGCCGGCCATGAGGCGTTTGTTCCTGATGCCCATCTTTTCGGAAGTGTCGTGCCGGAGGGCGTTGAGGGCGATTCGGCGCAGACGCGACATGTTCTGGGCTCCGTGGCCCGCTCGGAGGCGGCTGTTGTCCTCGTTGAAGCACACGTCCAGTCGCCAGTGCAACTGGTTCTCCACGCCCCAGTGGGATCGCACCGCCGCGGCGATCCGCTCGGCCTTGCGTGTCTCCACGCTGGCGATGAAGTGGTGCGTCGTCTTGGTCGTGGCGTCTCCGATGGTCCGCTCGCGCTGCACGCGCACCAGACACGCGACGCCCGGCCAGCCCGATGCTTCCACCAGGTCGCGTGGGGACCAGGTGATCGTCGTCGTCCGCGTCTCGATCCGCCCGTGCCCCTTGTCCACCTCGACATGGGTGTCGTGCGCGGCGTCGCGCCAGCCCTTCCCGGCCGCCCGGTCGAAGACCCGGGCCACGTCCGCGTGCAGCGTCGGTTGGTTGTCCTTGACCGCCAGCACATACTCGCCGCCGCCCTTGACGATCTTCTCGGCGATCGCCTTCTGGCAGCCGATCGCGTCGATGGTGACGGTCATTGCCTTGAGGTCCAGCAGCTCCAGCAGCCGTGGGATCGCGGTGATCTCGTTGCTCTTGTCGCCCACGGCCAGTTGCCCGAAGACCAGCCCGTGCTCACCGGCCCAGGCGCTGACCATGTGGATCGCGGCCTTGCCCGACGCGGCGTCAAAGCTCCGCCGCAGCGTCTTGCCGTCGAGTGCGATCGTGCCGGAGAGTTCCCCGACCAGGGTGTTGGTCCAGGCCCGGAAGCACGCCTCGAAGGCGTCCGGGTCCAACCGCGCGAAGATTCTCGCGAAGGTGTCGTGCGTCGGCGTGTCGCCGGGCAGGTCCAGGAACGTGGCGAACCAGTCCCGCTTGGCCCGGCCAAAAGCCGCCACCCCGACCCAGTCCTCGGACCCGCAGATCACCCCGCAGATGGCGATGGTGATGACCGAAACCAGAGGGTAGCGTTTGCCGTGATCGCTCCGGGGATCGGGCAGGTCCCCAAAGTGCCGTGTCACCGATGTCGTGGTCATCCAGACCTCCGTTGAATCCCGCGGCATCCAGCCACGGTCATTCAACATCGATCACAACCACCCATCAGCACCGATAATGCGTTTGCCCTGGCGGGTTCCTCCACCGCCACCCCCCGCCGCCGGTGCCGCCAGGACCCGGTCGACCGACACCAGCCCCGCCCCCCACACAACGACCGCCAGCGCGCCCGCCGCCATGACCGCGTTCTGGATGATGTTGCAGGACCCCAGCGGTCCCGTGCAGAACGGCTGGAGTTTTCCGAAGCACCCGCAGTTGACCGACAAGCCCCGCCACAGGATCGACGCGATCCCGCCCATGAACACCAAGAGAAGCGAGAAGATCACCCCCGCCGACGCCCGCGCCCACACCCCGGCCGCCAGGCACGCCGCGCACAGCAGTTCGATCCACGGGACCGCGAACGTGGCAACCTGCGCGAGGTGGTCGGGCAGGATCTTGAACGCCTTGACGGAATCGGAAAAATCGATCGGTTCGCGGAGTTTCACCCAGGCCGCCAACGTGAACAGGCCGGCCAGCCCGAGCCGCAGCGCCAGCAGCCCCAACCCACCCAATCCGCCGATCTCCCGTGTCAACACGCTCGTGCCCATAGCGATCGTCCGTCAATCCCCGCCGCCGGCGGTCTCGCCCGATTCGACCGGCAGCCCCGCCGCCTTCCACGCCGCATAGCCCGCCGTCATGATGTGGATTCGCTCGAAGCCCGCCTGCTGAAGGCGGATGCCCACCGAATGAGAGGCGTCGCAGTCTCCTCCCGAGCAGTAGATGACCACGTGCATCGATGGGTCCAGGATCGTCAGTGCCTCGGGCGCGCTGGCCCCGCTGAACATGGCCGTGGTCAGGTGGATCGCGCCCCGCACCCGCTCGACCGCAAACTCGGGCTCGAGTCGCGCGTCGATGAAGGGCGTTCCCATCTCAAACAACAGCCGGGACTCCTCGAGCGAGATCTCGATCCCAAGCAAAGCCGGATCGAAAGCCGGGCCGTCCCCGGCCATGTCCGCGACGGGCGGGGTTTGCGGATCGGTCCCGGCCACCCGATCCGGCGCCGGACCGGCCGGGGATGCGGGCATCAGACGCATCTGCACCGGACGGATCCATGAATCCGCCATGCCGATGAGCAGCCCGAGTCCCGTCAGGGCGAGCATCCGCGTCACCATCGGCCACATGAAGCACCCTCCTGTCTCCACCGGATTCAAGGGGCCCGTGTCACCGCGGGGAGACCGGACGGACCGCCGGACGCGGCTGCGCCGGGCCGCCCGGCGGGATCGACTGCACCGGGGATCCGGCCTGCGTTCCCGTGCGCACGAAGCCGTAGAACGTGATCTTGATTTCTTCCTCGCCGGGGTTGTTCGTCAGGACCGCCAGTTCGCCCTGCATCGCGCCGCCGCGCTCCGGGGCCACGCCCTTGATGGTGATCGTGTGGAACGTGTTGGTCTCCGCGCTCTCGATGGACACCTCGATGCCCAGGTTGTTGGGGCGCCGCAACTCGACACCGTTGATCTTCACGGCCTTGCCACTACGGCTGCGCATCGTGATCTTCGCCTCGAAGGGCTCTCCCGCGGGGAGGTTCCCAAGCGTCGTCGGCGAAGGGGAGATCTCGAGTTCTCCCAGGACTTCCGCGACCACCTGGACGTTCATGAGATCCGCGCGAGGCTCGTTGGTCCGGATGGCCACGGTGGCCGTGCCGCGCCCCACCCGGGCACCCTTCTCGACCTTCACCTCGACGGTGGACCGTCGCAGCGGCTTGCCGCCGATCTCGATGTCCTCGGTCTTGATCACCGACGCCGAGAAGCGGTCGTCGCTCATCGTCGCCATCGTCGCCTTGAAGTCCGGTGAGCCGGACGTGAGCGTCACAAACATGCTCTTGCCAACCGCGTTCTCGACCTTGGCGAAGTTCAGCACCTTGGGCTCGATCTTGACCAGGGGCTCGATCATTGATCGGAAGGAAACCACCGTCGTCGGCTTCTCGGGGTCGTTCGTGAAGATCGTGATGCTCTTGGTCAGCGGGCCTTCCTTGCCGCGCGGGTCCACCTCGCCCTCGATCACCCCCGACTCCCCGGGGAGGTACTCCGTCTTGTTCGGAGCCGCCGCCGTGCAACCGCACGAAGGCTGCACACGGGTGATCACGAGCACGCCTTCTCCGGAGTTCGTGAAATCGATCGTGAACTTGGTCCGCTCGACGTCGAGAAGCGTTCCCAGTTCCACCTCGGGATTCGCGACCGACATGATCGGCCGACCCGTGGAGGCGGGAGCCGGCTGGCCCGGCGCCACGGGTTCGGAAGGCGCCGCCGCGGGCTGGCCCCAGGCCCACGCATGGGCCGGGCACGCCACCGAGCCGACAACCAGCACCGCAAGGCCCGCCGCGCACAATGCGGCACAACGCGACACGACGATGTTCTTCATGGCAATTCGCTCCCAGGGTTGCCGCCCAGCGCGGCCGATGTGTTCGTAATTTATTTGGTTCGGCCCGCGCCGGGCACCACCACCATCAACCTCTCCAAGAACCCAGACAAGTATTCACCGCCAAGAACCAGTCCATGCTCCGAAAACACGTCTTCACGATCAACGCGGGGTTGGAGGGCATCGGCCATCATCGGACATCCCGACGACGCCGATCCTCGCGACCTTCTCGCCACCGCCGACCCCGGGCGCCACAAGCCGAATAAACTGCATACGTGCTCGCGGCACCCCTCACCATCGGCCCGCTCCGGCTGGCCACGAACCTTCTTCTGGCTCCCATCGCCGGGTATTGCGACCTGTCGTTCAGGACCATCTGCCGTGAACAGGGAGGGCTGGGGTTGGCATGCACCGACCTGCTCAGCCCGCAGGGATTGCTGCGGGGATCGGCCACCAGCCTCGACCTGGCCAGGACCGACCCGTACGACAAGCCCATCGGCATGCAGATCTACGGCTCGGATCCGCGGGTCATGGCCCAGGGCGCGCGGTGGGCGGTCGAGCACGGGGCCACCGTGGTCGATATCAACATGGGCTGCCCCGTCGACAAGGTCACCAAAAAAGACGGCGGTTCCAAACTACTCACCGATCTTCCGCGAGCCATACGCATCGTCGAGCATGTCGCCAGGGAACTGCAGCGCTGCGCCCTGTCCGCGGATGAGTGGTCCGCCCGGCTGGGTGACGCGGCGCTTACCCCGGGCGGCGCCTACCCGGTCCCCGTCCCGCTGACGTGCAAGATGCGGCTGTGCTGGAGCACCGACGACTACCACGCCGGTCGGGCATGCTCGCCCCACCTGGCTCGATCCCTGGCGGACGCGGGTGTCTCGGCGGTCACGGTCCACGGACGTACGACCGAGATGAAGTTCTCCGGATCGGTCCTTCTCGACGGCATCGCCCGAGTGGTCGACGCGGTGAACGGGCGTATCCCGGTCATCGGCAACGGTGATGTGCGAGAGCCCGGGGACGCCGCCGAAATGATCCGGCGAACCGGCTGCTCGGGCGTCATGATCGGGCGCGGAGCCCTCTCGACACCCTGGATCTTCCGGGAGACATGGTCCTTCCTGCGCGATGGGCGAGTGCCCGCCTCTCCCCCGGTCGCGGAGAAGATCGGCATCATCCGGCGGTACTTCGACTTGATGCGACACACGCACGACGATCGCTACGCGCTCTTCCAAATCAACCGCCGTGTCAGTTGGTTCGCCAGGAACCTGGTTGAAACCGACCCGCGCGGCAAGCCCGTCGGGGTCAAGCCGCTCAAGGAAGCCATCCGCCTGGCCGTCTTGCCTGACCAGGTCCACGACGCGCTCGACCGTTTTCTCCGCGGCGGACTCCGCGGAGGCTTCGACCAATTCGACAGCCACGCGGCGTAGAGAGCCTCGCCACCCGGAGGATTCCGTGAGACTTACCCAGCGGCTGGGGCTGACACTCAGGATCGTCGCCGGGTCGGCGTGGGCGGCCGCCATGGTCGTCGCCGGCATCCTCGTACTCTGCTCCTCCCGAGAACTCCTGGGCCACCTGGCCCCCATACGCTGGTCGATCGGCGTGGCCCTCGCGGCGGGCGGGCTTTTCGTCTTCATGGTCCTTGTCGCCGACCGGTGGTTTCGACGGGCCGCCAGGCCGATGATCTGGACGGCCGAACTCGCGTGCCTGGGCGCCTTTGTCGGCGCTCCGCTGGCCGCGTTCCTTCGTTTCGTCCTCCTGACGGGAGACTGAACCCGATGCCCTTGACACGGTCGATCATCTCCCTGGCCCTGGCCGTCGCGACGGCCGTCGTGACGGTCGGCGTGACGACGCCGGCGCCGGCCGGTAGCCCGGCATGCCCCCTTGTCCTTGATGATGCGGAGAATGACCGGATCGTCAGGGACGTCGCCAGCCGGAACCTCATCCGCATCGCCTTCGCGGACCTGGGACTTCAGGACCCGCCGACCCCCGACGATCACCGCCTCATCGACGTCCTGCTCCAGGTGGCCGGAGAACTCCGCCCCGACGAACTCGTCCTGCGATGGCGACTTGGCGCGGCCAACGTCGCCGGAGACCGAGAACTCGCCGTCGCCCTGTGCCGCGAACTGCTCCGCATCGATCCGGGCGACACGGTTCTCCAGCATGTGCTTATCACGAGGCAACTCGAGTCGTCGGGGACCGTCGAGGAACGCCTGCGCCGGCTCGCCCGCATGCTCGGGCCCGACGGCGCCACCCTCGATCCGTCCGTCCGAAGCCGCCTTGCCATGGACGCGGCCCTCATGTGCAAGCAACTGGGAGATGAGCCGGGATTTGTCGAAAACCTCAAACTCGCCACCTCGCTCGACG
The DNA here is from genome assembly GCA_019636515.1 of Phycisphaeraceae bacterium. Lineage (GTDB taxonomy): Bacteria > Planctomycetota > Phycisphaerae > Phycisphaerales > UBA1924 > JAEUJB01. The sequence continues at coordinate 20,558 of JAHBXI010000002.1, forward strand.
CCACGAACCGCGACGCGGCCGCCGCGGCCGCCGCGTATTTCTCCGAGCGCGTCGATGACCCGATCGGGCGCCTCGAACTGCTCGCCAACCTCCTGCTCGCCGAGCCCGCCGACACCGAGACCCAGGTCGCCATCAGCCGAGAGGTCGCCGCCCTGGGCGCTTTCCGTGAGGCCGGCCGGTTCCAGGAAAACGTCATCCGGATGTACCAAAGCGCCCAGATCGACACGCCGCCGGCCGTACGCCTCGAACGCCTGTTCACCCGCTGGGGAGCCGATGGGCCGGGCGATATCGTCCGCGAACTCAACGCCCAGGTGGACGCCTACCGCATGTCCGTCGCCCGCCAACTCGAGCAGCGGGAAAAAGCGCTGATGTCCACCGAGGGGATTCCGCGTCCCGAGGAAGTCCGGCTCGAGATTCTCACCGAGCGGCTCCGGCTCATTGCCGCGGCCGTGGCGGGCGATTCGCCGACCGCCCGCCGGTCGGCGACGGACCTACGCCTCACCGTCGAGCAGCGCCTGCGTGAACTGCAGGACCCACGCCTGAGGCCCGAGGACATCACCGACGAGCGAGCCGTCGAGATCGGATCGGCGCTCCGCGTCGGGCTGGTCGAGATCCTCGCCTGGGCGGACGTCTACGTCCCGCCGGGCGGCGACGATGCCATCGACGCGGTCATGTCCACCGGGTCGGCGACGCCCGGCTCGCCCGCCGAGGAACTGGCAAGCCTGATCGAGCAGGGGTTGGTCGATCCCACGTCCCCCGACTACAAGGTGGCCCTGGGATGGGCGCTGATCCGCGCGGACCGGATCGACGAGGCCGTCTCCGTCCTCGACCAGATCGATGACCAGCGAATCGGCGCCCGGCTGGCGCTCGCCCACGCCTGGACTCAACTTGGGCACAAAGACCGCGCCGTGGCCGAGTACACGCTTATCTGGAGCAGCGTCCCGCTCACCCTCGAGGCCATGTACGCCCACTCGCGACTGCGGGAATTGCTCGGGCAGGAAGACGCAAACCCCGAACTCGCCCGACGTGCCCGCGCTTTTGCCGACGGAATCCCGCGATGGATCGACCGGCTTGCCGAAGGCGGACACACCTTCATGCAACTCGAGATCATCGCCACGCCGCCGACCGTTTCCGCCCTCGACCGAACGACGCTCCGGATCCGCCTCCAGAATCTCGCCCCGGTGCCGCTTGGCCTTGGATCCGACCGGATACTCAATGCCCAGGTCCTGGTCGGTTCGAGCGTCGAGATCGGCCTGGCCAACGTCCGTGCTCACCTCATGCCCGAGGCGACCGCGCTCTCCCGCCGCTTGCGACTCATGCCCGGTGAATCCGTCGAGATGCTCTACTGGCCCGACGCCGGCTCCGCCGGCTGGGTGGCGGAGGAATGCTGCGACCGCCTGGTTCGCCAGCGCTGGAGGGCCATCCAGGGTTTCATCCAGCGAGAAGACGGCATTATCATCACCGGGCCCCTGTGCCTCTCGCGAGAATCATCCCCCCAGACGCGATTGCCGCTCCCCGAGTCCACCCTGACCAATGAGGAACTCGCCGATCTGCTGGGTCAGGCCGGCGGGAAGCAACTTGCCTCCGCCGCCATGCTGGTTCGGGCAAGGCTCCTCAACCCGCGCCACGACTCCTCGCGCCAGCCGATCCGCGTGGAACCGGAGACGATCTCACGGTTCGCCGAACAGGCCGCCGCTCGGTACTCGTCCCTTTCTTCCGCCGAGCGCCTGCTCCTGCTCGCGGTGCTCCCGCAGGCGTCGATCGTCCCGGCCATGAAGCCCTTTGATCAGGCCGCGCTCCGCGAGACCGATCCGGGCGTCGCGGTCGTGGTCGCGTTGACGCGAGTGACCGACCCCGACGACCAGTTCCTGGCCAGGGCTGTTTCTTCCGAGGATCCGCGGCTCGCCCGGTTCGCCTCGCTGCTTTCGAAACGGCTGGAGTCCGGGCTCGACGGGTACGCCGCCCGGGGTGGACCGGACGTCCGCGGCATCATCATCGACTCGGTCGCGCGCGACGCCTGGAACGCCAATTACTACGGGACACCGGGGCGGTGAACGACGACCCGCCCCCCGATTCGACCGATGCCTCCGCCGGGACACCCGGCACCGGCCCGGCCGTGCCGACGCCGCGATTCCATTCCAGGCGACGCCTGGTTGCGGTTGTCGTCGCGGCCGTCTTTACCGCCGCGGCCGTGGCGGCGGTTCTCCGGCACGCCGGCGATTTCTCGGGGGCGATGTCCGCCGCGGCTCGCGCGCCCGTCGGCCTCATCATCGCCGCGGTGGTCCTCCCGCTCGTGAACTATCTCTGCACGACCGGGACCTTCTGGGTGCTCACCCGGCCCCTGGCCCATGTCTCCTACGGAGAGATGGCCGCGCTGATGGGCGCCTCGTGGCTTGCCAACCACCTCCCTCTCAAGCCGGGGCTTGCCGGACGCCTCGCGTACCACAAGATGGTCCATGGCGTGCCGATCCGAGAATCGGTCAAGGTCACGATTCTGGCCTTCGCCCTCGGCGTGGTGGCCGCGGGTGGCCTGATCGTCTCGGCCCTGCTCCTGGGTCAAGGCTCCCTCGGCCCGACGGTCGGGTGGTCGGTCGTGGCCGTGGTCGGCCTTGCAATCCCGGCGGCGGGGGTGTACGCGAGGCGCGTGGGGCTGAATTCCGGTTGGAACCCGGGCGCTGCGCGGCTCTCGGTCGCGATGGTCTTCCGACTGGGCGATGCCGCGGTCTGGGTCCTGCGATACGTCGTCGTCTTCGAGATGGTCGGGTCTCCCGTGACGATGGCCCAGGCCGCGGCGCTGGCGGCCGTCACGCAGGCCGTGGCGGCGGTTCCGGTCGTCGGCGCGGCGCTGGGCGTGCGAGAGTGGGTCGTCGCCGCCCTGGCCGGCTCTCTCCCGGCCGCGCACGCCGTGGCCCCGACGCTCGCTCGGGGCATGACGGCCGAACTCATCAACCGAGTCGTCGAGGTCTCGCTCGCCGTGGTCGTCGGGATCATCGGCTCGGCCTGGGTGGTGCGGCGAATGTCCGCCGTGCCACGGGCGGGGGCCTCCAGTGACCCGGCCGCGTCATTATCGGAAACGCCCCGCGACGACCGCCGCGCCTGAGTCACCCCCTCGCGTCCTGCCTTCAAGGTTCTTTCCTCCCCTCCTGAAGCCGAATCCACGGGCCGTCGAAGCCGTATAGAAGAAGGAAGGACCCGCGCCCGCCCAAGCCAGCCCGCCCAAGCCCGCCCGGACATGGCCGCGAGATGCACGCATGGTCAACAGCATCGAACAGGACCACCAGCGATTCCGGCAGATCGTCCGCGGGGCGATCCGTCGCGACCTGCGGCGGTTCATTTCCCGCGGAGACATCCTCGCCCGGGAGGGAGGACGAGTGGTTTCCGTTCCCATCCACGACATCGACATCCCCACCTTCCGCTACGGCGACAACTCCGGTGGCGTCGGCATGGGCGAAGGCGAGGAAGGCCAGTCCGTCGGCCAGGGACAAGGCCAGGCGCAGGGAGGGGACGCCGAGGGTCGCCACGCCATCGAGGTCGACGTCGCCCTTGACGAACTGGCCGACATTCTCGCCGACGAACTCAAACTCCCGCGCATCCAGCCGCGCGGCCGGCACGAACTCACCACCATCCGCGACAAGTACACGGGCATCCGTCCCATCGGCCCCGCCGCGCTGCGGCACTTCAAGAGGACCTACCGCGAGGCCCTCAGGCGGCAGTTGTCCATGGGCCTGTACGACCCCGACAACCCCGTCATCATCCCCATCAAGAACGACCTGCGATTCCGGTCGTGGAACGAGGTCAAGAAGCCCCAGAGCAACGCCGTGATCGTCTACATGATGGACGTCTCGGGATCCATGGGCGACGAGCAGAAGGAACTCGTCCGACTCGAGGCCTTCTGGATCGATACCTGGCTGCGCCGCAACTACCAGGGCATCGAATCGCGGTACATCGTCCACGACGTCCGCGCCGCCGAGGTTGACCGCAAGACGTTCTTCTCCATCCGAGAGGACGGCGGCACCCGCATCAGCAGCGCCTACCACGCCTGCCACGAACTCCTCCAGCGGCACTACGACAACGCCGACTGGAATATCTACCTCTTCCACTTCTCCGACGGCGACAATTCGTCCGACGCCGACAACCGACTGTGCGTCAAGGTCATCGACGAGCAACTCCTTCCTCGCTGCAACATGTTCGGGTACTGCCAGGTCGCCAGCAGTTACGGAAGCGGCTCGTTCATCAACGTCCTGCACGAGGCCTTCCCCGACGGGCGCCCCGACGATCTCGGGCCGCGAGTGGTCACCAGCAAGGTCAACGGCCGAGACGACGTCCTTGAGTCGCTCCGCACGTTCTTCAAGCAGGGTCGCTGACGCGGCGGAACCAGGCCGCGTTCAGGGCCGCGCCCCGAAGCACGCCCACGCTTCACGCTCTCCGATCCGCTCGTTCCACGCGATCGCCTGACCGACCGACTCGCCCGCCCGGCGCCGCTCCGTCGCGGCCCGCACGCTGTCCACCGGGTCGGGCCGCACGATCGGGGCGTCCGAACCAAACCACAGCATCCCCCCCGCCGCGCACCCGTGCGTGGTCAGGCCTCTCAGCGGCAACACGTCGTCGAGACGGTGGGGCAGGTATCGACGCAACGCCTCAACGTCCGCGAGCAGGTGGCACGGCTGCACCGAAGCCACCACGCCAAGGCGCGCAAACCGCGGCACGTCCGCGGCGTCAACCACCTCCGCGTGCTCGATCCGCAACGCCGGTACCGGCGAACCCGCCCTGCAGAGGACATACCCCGAGGAGGACCGCGGCGGTGTCGGGATCCCGGGCGCCCCCTCGAACGCGTCCAGCGCGGCCCGCACCGCCGCATCCCCGATCGCGTGCGCCGCCAGGCCAACTCCCAGCGACCGGCACGCCCGCAGGGCCGACTCGATGCCCGCCGGGTCGGTCACCACTTTTCCCGTTGGCAGCGAAGGTTGCGGATCGCGGTACGGGCCAAGCATCCACGCCGTCCGGCTGTTGAGCGTCCCGTCGATGAAGATCTTGCCCCCCGCGAAGCGAACACCCCGCGCGCCGACGGACGAACCCGGCTCGCGCTCCCAGGGACGCTCGCGTCCGCCGCGCGACGCCGCTTCCTCCATCGGCTCGTACAGCCACGCATGGATGGGAAGACGGTCGGCGTCGTGAAGGTCGGCGAGCATGGGCCCAAGCCACGGCTGAGAGAGCATGTCGTGAACCTCGACAAAGCCCAGGCGATGGAAATCCGCCAGCGCGGACGCCACATGCCAACGGCGCTCGGCGAGCGTCGGCTCGGGCGACCGACCCCACAGCCCCCACGCCGCCGTTTCGAGAACAAGCCCCGTCGCCCGGCCCGATCCGTCTCGATCGATGATCCCGCCGGGCGGATCGGGCGTTCCCGGGCCGATACCGCCCGCGTCCAGCGCCGCCCCGTTGGCCATCACCATGTGATGGTCGAACGACATCGCCAGGCACGCCACGCCACCCGACGCCGCGTCCAGTTCCTCTCGCGTCGGCCATCCGCAGGGTCCGGCTCCCGGCTTGGCCCACCCCTCGACCCGGGCCCCGCGAAGCAAAAGCCATCCACCCGGGGCAACCGACCGGCACAGGTCGCGCACGATCTCCAGCATGTCGTCGGCCCCAGCGCACCCCGCCAGGGAAGGCATCGTCAGCGATCGCCCGTGTTCCGCGATGTGCGCGTGCGCCTCGCGCAGCCCCCCGCGGGGCGCTCCGACCGCTCCGGTTTCGCTCGCGTTCGCTCTCACTCGCGGGGCTCTCCGGCTCCGAGGCCCGATACCCCAAGCAGAAACTCGATCGCCGCCTCCGCCGCCGCCGCGTCCATCGCCGGGTGTGCAAACCAGGCCCGGCCCGGGCCAAAGCGCGTCCGCACGTCGATCCCCAGCGGGTCCACGCCCACCATCACGCCCACGTCCGTCCCCTTGAAAATGACACGGCGAGCCAGGTCCTTCACCGACTCCGCCATCGCGTTGAAACGCTTGCACAGCCGGGCTTCGGCCACGCGCAGCGGGTTGGGCGCCACGATCAGCAGCGGATCGAAGACCTTGTTCTCCATGCGGGCGGCTTCCACCCGCAGCAGCGCCCACCGACGCTCGCGCGAGGGGCCGTGGTAAATCATGTGCCGGTCGGGCGATTCGTGCGTCCTGGCGTCAAGATCCGCCGCCGAGCACAGCAATTGAAGCGATGCCTCATCCTCATCCGGGATCATCAGCACCAGCGACGAGGCTTCCTCGTCCGTCGGTGCTTCGGCGCCGTCCGCCGCCAATGGGACTACCGGGCACCCCGTCCCCGGGTCGATGACATACGCCACCTTCGTCACCCGATCCGCGATTCGCAGCGATCCGCCGTGGTGGCCGCGCAGCACCCGACCGGGCGATCCCGGATCGGCGCTGAACGGACCCGGAACTGGTAATGAACCTTCCATGAGATCTGATTGTCGCTTTACCCCACCGCCGAGCAAGCCGGCCGGCTCCACAAGACGGCAGGGAAAGAATAACGCCCCGGTCAAATGCCAGGGCGTACTCGGAAATCGGGTCATCGGGTTCGATCAACCGTCACGCCGACGGTGCCGACTTGCCCCCGGCCTTGGTCACGCCGACCTTGCCCAGGGCGCGGCGGCGGTCCCGCAGGCGGCGGGACTTGCCCGTCCGATCGCGCAGGTAGTACAACTTGGCCCGCCGTGAATCGCCGCGACGGATAATCTCGAACTTCGAGATCATCGGTGAATACACCGGGAACTGACGCTCGGTCCCGACCTCGTCGACGATCTTGCGAACCGTCATCATCTGGTTGATGCCCCGGCCCTTCTTCGCCAGGACCACCCCCTGGAAGACCTGCGTCCGCTCCTTGTCACCCTCCACGATACGGAAGTGGACGTTGACGGTGTCCCCGACGTGCATCGCCGGGAGCGTTTTCTTCAACTGGTCCGCCGTGAGGCTTTCGATCAACTGTTGCGTCGACATGGTTCACCTGGGTATCGGTTCATCCCGATGGAAAACGGGCCTCAACGATAGGCCGATCCCTCTTCGGACGCCACCTTCGGCGAGCACCGGCGCCGCCACGCGCCCCGGGTTGCCCCCGATCCCGCCCGTTCTTACCCCGCGCCCTCCTGGTTCGGAAAAAGATCGGGCCTCCTGGCCCGGGTCCGTTCCAACATGCGTTCGAGCCTCCACCGGGCGATCCGCTCGTGGTCCCCGCTGGTAAGAACTTCCGGGACTTCCATGCTCTCCCACGTACGAGGCCGGGTGTACTGCGGGCAGTCGAGCAGCCGCCGCCCGCCACCGGCGCCATCGGCGACCGAAAAACTCTCCCGAACCGCCGATTCTCCGTCCCCCAGTGCCCCGGGAATCAGACGGATGACCGCGTCCATCAGGACCATCGCCGCCATCTCCCCCCCGCTGAGTACGTAATCCCCAAGGCTTACCTCGCGCGGGGCGAGCCGCTCGATCACCCGCTCGTCGATCCCCTCGTAGTGCCCCGCGATCAGGAGGATCCGCTCCAGGCGAGCCAGTTCCTCCACCATCCCCTGGTGCAGGCGTTCCCCCTGCGGGGTAAGCAGGATCCGCGCCGCCGGCCTGGGATCGAGCGCCTCAGCGCCCGCCACGGCGTCCCACAGCGGCTGGCACATCATCACCATCCCGGGTCCGCCGCCAAACGGCCGCTCGTCGGTCTTGCGGTGCTTGTCGCGAGAATACGCGCGGATGTCGGTCGCGTGCCACTCGACCAGTCCCGCGGACCTGGCCCGGCCGGGGATGCTCACGGCCAGTGCCGCGGGAGGATCCGGCGAGAACATCTCGGGGAACGTCGTGAGGATGTCGAATCGAATCGCCACCGCTGCCCCTTGATCACCGTTGCCCCTTGATCACCGTCGCCTCACCACGACCACCGCACCGCCGCCAGCGCCGCCACGCTCAGCGCGATCCACTGGAGAACCCCCTGGGCCAGAGGCCGCAGGCCGACCGTCTTGAGCGCCCCGACCGTCAGGCCAGACCCGATCAACAGCAGCGCCATCGTCATTCCGGCCCCCGCCGCCAGACGGATCTCCGAACGATGCCCGCCGAACCAGCCCGAAACGCTCCCCGCCGCGCACGCCAGCATGAACCAGACAACAAACCACGGGAACGACGAAGAGCCCGCGCGGGCCTCTCGCCCCGCCGCGCGACGGACCCACCACGCCGCCCCGACCACGATCGGCAGGATCCACAGCGTCCGCGACAACTTCACCGCCATCGCCTGCTGCAGCGAGTCCGACCCCGCCTGCCCCGCATCAAAGACCTGCCCCGCCCCGTAGACCGACGAGGTATCGTGGATGGCGATCCCCGCCCACGTCCCGAACTCCTGGCCCGTCATCCCCAGCCATGAACCGATCGCCGGGAACGCATACAGCCCCACCCCGTTGAGTACAAACACCGTCGCCATCGCCACCGAAATCTGCGCCGCCGACGCCCCGATCACCGGCGATACCGCCGCGATCGCCGAGCCGCCGCAGATCGCCGTTCCCGACGACAGCAGCGTCGTCACCTTCCCGTCCGTCCCCAGGAGCCGCCACAACGCCCACCCCAGCACGAAACTCCCCGCGATCGTCGCCGCCGTGAACGCCACACCCGTCGCCCCCGCCCGCAACACCTCCGTCACGCTCATGGTCAGGCCCGACAGCACGATGCTCCACTGCATCAGCAGCCGGGACGACTTTTTTCCCCACCCTTCCGACGCCCCCGCCGACACCAACCCGCCCAGCGCCAGCCCGATCCCCACCGCCAGCGCCTTGGGCGGTGTCGCCCGGAGCGGCCACGCCCAGTCCCGCCAATCTCCCCACTCCGCCACCGGCGCCGGGATCAACGCCGTCAGGCACCACGCCATCGCCAGCGCGATCGGCCAGTGCCCGAGCCCGGAACGTTCGCCCGTTTCGGATCCGCTCCCCCGCGACGAACTGTCCATGCCTTGCCGTGTCACGCGATTCGTATGCTAGGAACAGCCGACACGGAACCCCGCCGACCTCCCACGCCCAGGACCATCCACAACACCGCCCGGACATCCTCATGCCCACGACATCCCCGTTTGCCCGCCACTGGCTGCTCGATCCAACGCTCGACCACCTCAACCACGGCAGTTTCGGGGCATGCCCGATCCCCGTCCTCCACGCGCAGTCCCGATACCGCGAGAGGATGGAGGCCGAGGCCGTCCGATATTTCGTCCAGGACTTCGATTCGCTCATGGACAACGCCCGCCGAGAACTGGCCGCCTTTGTCAACTGCCCGCCCGGCGACCTTGCCTTCATCACCAACGCCACCGTCGCCGTCGCCACCGCCCTGGAGAACGAAGCCGCCCAGGGACGCCTCGGGCCCGGCGACGAGGTCATCGCCAGCGACCACGAGTACCCCGCCTGCCTCAACAACCTTCGCCGCCTGTGCGCGCGCATCGGGGCGGTCCCCGTCATGGCGGACATCCCCTTCCCCATCGCTTCTCCCGACCACGCCGTCGAGGCCATGGTTGATCGCGTCACCCCACGCACCCGGCTTGCCCTGGTCAGCCACGTCACCAGCCCCAGCGGCCTGGTGCTCCCCATCGCCCGCATCATCCGGGAACTCGAATCCCGGGGCGTGCGCACCATCGTCGATGCCGCGCACGCCCCGGGATTTACCGAGGTCGACCTGGCCGACCTGGCCCCCGCGTACTACGCCGCCAACGCCCACAAGTGGCTCTGCTCCCCCAAGGGGTCGGGGATGCTCTACGTCCGCCCCGACCTTCAAGAGAACTTCCGGCCGCTGGTCCTGTCGAACTCCGCCGAAAAGCCCAGGCCCGGGCGGTCCCGCTTCCTCACCGAGTTCGATTACATCGGCACCGCCGACCACTCCGCGTTCCTCGCCGTTCCCGACGCGCTCGCCTTCATGGGCACGATCCTGGAAGACCCCGCCTCCAGCGAACGCTCCACCACCCGGGCGCGTCCAACCCCCGACCGGATACGCGCGGGCTTTGCCGAACTCCGACGACGAAACCGCGAACTCGTCCTGCAAGGTCGAGACGTGATCTGCCGGGCACTGGGCGTCCACCCGCCCGCGCCCGACTCCATGATCGGCTGCCTGGCCGCCATCTTTCTCCCCTCCCACGACCCCGCCCGCCACGCGCGCCTCGCCGCGCGACCCTCCGCCTACCACGACGCCCTCCAGGACGCCATCATCAACACCCATCGCATCCAGGTCCCGATATGGTCGGTGCCAAACCGCCCGGGGCGCCTCGTGCGCCTCAGCGCCCAGGTCTACAACTCGACCGACCAGTACGAACGCCTCGCCGCCGCGATTGCACACGAAATCGACATCGAGCGAACGCTCTGACCGCGCGATGGCTCTCGGGGTCGCGCCAGGCCCCGCTCAGCGCCGCCCGCCGGTCACCGGAGAGCCCACCAGTTTCACCACCAGGCCCGCGACCAGCCTCCCCGCCAGCGGGTCCGCCACCGGCAGAGCGGCCCGCGGCTCATCCCCGCGCGAGGACCGTGTGCCGATCAGCGCCGACGCCGCATGGCTGCTGCTGCAGAGCACCGCGTTGACGGGCAGCGCAACCCCCGTCACCGTCGCCGTCGCCAGGACCGTCCGCGTCTCCCGTCGGTCGCTCGCCTCGACCGCGCACGCCAGCAGGTCCGCCAAACCCCCCGACACACGCCCGGCCGCCTCCGACACCCGCCGCGAACATTCCAGACCCGCCACGTCCGACGCGCCCCCATCCGCGTCACCGTCCGTCCCCCCGTCCGCCGCGCATCCCTGCTCGCACGCCGCGTCGATCGACTCGCGCAACTCCCCAAGCATCTCTTCCGCGTCGGCACGGACATCCGACATCAACTCCCCGGGCGCCTGCGAGAGCACCGGAACCGAGAACGCAAAGAGCCGACGGCCCATCCGTTCTTCCGCCTTCTGCGCCACGCTCACCGCCGCCGACCGGGCCGACAGCAGCCCGCAACCGGCCGCGAACCGGTCAAGACCCGCCGAAACCGGGATGCAGATCCCCGGGTCCGGCCCGCCTTTGAGCACATCCCCCGCCACCGCGTCGAGGTAGCCACGCTCATCGTCAAACAGCCCAGCCCGCATCAGCAAGGAAAGTTCCGGCCACGCCCCGGCCGCCAGGTCCTCCCACACACGCCGAACCTCGTCGATCGGGTCCAGGCCGCCCCGTTGCGACACGATCGCCCCGCACTCCCACAGCGCCTGCGACCACCGCCAACTCTCCACGAACTTCAGGTACCTCGGCAGCGCATAGGCCGCATCCCGAAGGTCATCGGCACGCATGGTCCGCGTCGGAGCGGGCATCAGCGTCACCACGCGGTCCGCCAGCAGCAGCGATACCATCGCCGCGGGCTCCCGAGACGTCAGGTGATACGGGCTGACCACCACATCCATCGCCAAGCATAGATCAAGCCCGCCCGCCCACTTTTCCGCGCCTTGCGAAACACCCGCGGGCCAATCGCGGAGGCTATCCCGACCATCCGCCCTTCCACAACCCAAACCGACATTCGCCGGCCTCCCCCATCCGGGAGCCGCACGGTTGCCGAGGTCCCGGGACCGGCTAATATTCCCCCCCTATCCCGCGTCGGGTGGACGCGCGGGCCGGGGCCTGTGTCGTCTTGTCACGGTTGCCTTGCCGCAGTGGTGGAATTTCATGCCGACGATCAATCAACTCATCCGCAATCCCCGCCGCAAACTCGGCCGCATCAACAAGGTCAAGGACCTGGTCGGATGCCCCCAGAAGCGCGGCGTGTGCACCATCGTGCGCACGATGACGCCCAAGAAGCCAAACTCGGCTCTGCGAAAGATCGCCCGCGTCCGGCTTTCCAACGGCAAGGAAGTCACCGCCTACATCGGCGGCGAGGGGCACAACCTCCAGGAGCACTCGATCGTCCTGGTTCGCGGGGGCCGAGTCCGCGACCTCCCCGGCGTGCGGTACCACATCGTCCGCGGCACCCTGGACTGCCTGGGCGTCGAGAACCGCAAGCAGAGCCGCTCCAAGTACGGCGCCAAGCGCGGCAAGAAGTGATCCGCCTTCCCACGGTTCCCCACGCGTGACCCCCGCGACCGCGGGCGTCACGTCTTTCATTCCGGTCGGCGAGTAATCCAGTCCCCCACGAGTCGGGTACCCACCCGCGGGGCCTGGGTGAAGCGGCCCGCGAGCGTCGCGGGCGATCGCCGACAACCCACGGGCCGACGCACGGGGATCCATCCCGGACCCGGGCCGCCTTTCACGGGAGTTTCGCATGGGACGCAAGAAGTTCACCGCCGCCGACGAGCAACTCCGCCCAGACCCGCGGTGCAACGACCGCACGGTCTCGCGCTTCATCAACTGCATCATGTACGACGGCAAGAAGTCCGTCGCCCAGCGCGTCGTCTACGACGCCTTCGACATCATCGCCGACAAACTCGCCAAGGAAACCGACCCCAACGCCCCCAAGGACCCCCTCGACCTCTTCCTCCGCTCCATCGACAGCGTCAAGCCCTACGTCGAGGTCCGCTCCAAGCGCATCGGCGGGGCCAACTACCAGGTCCCCATGCAGGTCAACCGCAAGCGTCAGCAGTCCCTGGCCTTCCGCTGGATCATCGAGGCCGTCAGGTCGGAAAAAGGCCGACCCATGTGCGAACGACTCGCCGATGAACTCTACCTCGCCGCCCAGGGACAGGGCAAAGCCATGCAGACACGCGACCAGACCCACAAGATGGCCGAGGCCAACCGCGCCTTCGCACACTTTGCCAATTAATAGGGCCAATTCGCAGGGCCAATTCGCAGGGCCAATTCGCAGGGCCGATTGATCGGGCCAATTGATTGATCGAGCCGATTGATCGGGCCAACGCGGCCGACCGAACCGGCCCTTCGAACACCCCTCCCCATCCATCACCCGCGCACGATCATCATCAAACCCCCGCCCGTGCGGGGGTTTTTTCATGCCCCGATCTCGTGTCTTGTACGAGCATCGTGTCCCCTCCTCTTCATTGCGAGTCGTGTCCTTGAAGGACCCGTGCGCATCCGCGCAATCTCGTGCCAGGCGGAGGCGCCGCTCTTTTCCCGGGGTCCGGGGGTCCGGGGGGGGCTTTGCAAAAAGCCGGGCGGCGGCTTCCCGGCCATCGCCCGGGTAAAATGGTACCTTGTACCGGGAGGTCACTCGTGGCCAAGAAACCAGAGAAACCTGGGGCGGTCGTCCCGAACGCCGACGAGATCCGGCTCCTTCCACGGTGGGCCAGGGTCGCCTTCGCGGCCCGGTGCGCCCGGCGGGTCCAGCCCCTGTTCACGCACGGGTGGCCCGAGGCCCCGGCAGAGCACACCGCGGCCCTTGACAGGGCGATTACGATCAGCGAGCGAGCCGCCGCCGACGCCGCCCGCGCCTTCGCCGCCGCCGCCGACGCCGCCGACGCCGCCGCCGCCGCCGCCCGCGCTTCGCCGCCGCCGCCTTCGCCGCCGCCGCCGCCGACGCCGCCCGCGCCGCCGACGCCGCCCGCGCCGCCGCCTTCGCCGCCGCCGCCGACGCCGCCCGCGCGCCGCCTTCGCCGCCGCCGCCGCCGCCGCCGCCGCCGCCGCCGACGCCGACGCCGCCGACGCCGCGATCCGGCGTGACTTTGAGATCCTCAAGGCGGTTGCCAGCGCTGAGAAGTGGAACGATCAAACCCCCGTCCCGCCCGGGGTCTTCGGGCCGCTCTGGCCCGATGGCACGCCCGAAGGATGGCCCACGGCCGAATCTGTGGATGATAAAGGCGGCCGGCAACTGATGGTCGAGATCGAATTGCCAGCCGGGATTACGCCCGCAGATGTTCAGGAGATTTCCGCCCAACTGGCCGATCGGATGGACAAACTGCATCGAGCGTACGGAGGGCGGGGTCTGACGATCGACCGCATCGAGATCGATGAGCCGGCCATCGCCCCGGCGGGGGTGCCCGCGTGAGCGAGGAATCCCCGAAACTCCGTGTGTTCTTCGAGAACAAAGACCCGAAAGAAACGGCGGAGTGCCTCCTCGCGATCGCCGCCGCCGCCCAAAGCATCAACGGACCTGTCGATGTTCACATCGGGGAAAAGCCACAGCCCGCCCCCGTGTCGCAGGCGCGAAGGCCGAAGACCGAGCAACTTGAAACGCTCGCGAGGGATGCCGCGACCAAGGCGCTCGAAAAGAACGAACGGGCGTCCCAACGCAGAGCCGCGGGCAAGCCAGGAAAACCGACAATGCAGCCGGTTCGGCGAGTCCTTCCCAGCCCGAAGGAGATCGCAAAGCGCCGTGTCGAACAGCGAAAAACGCTCCTTCAACTTTGCAAGGACTGCGGTCTGATGAAGGGAATCACGATCGTGATTGTCGCCGGGGCCAATTGGGTCGCCGACAAGATCAAGAACATGTAAGCGCCCATGTTCGGGGCGCATGCCACCGGCCTGGGAGAGTCAGCGCTTGGGTTCTGCGCGGGCGAGCCGTCCTGGCGATCACGTTTCCGCTCCGCCGAGACTCCCCCAACAATCCCCCATGCCACCAACGATCATCTCATCCCCCCTGCGCCGGTTGATCGCGCTGATCCTCTCCCCACTCGCGGCCCTCTCGGCACGCGCCCAGGAGTTCATCCCCTCGGGGTTCGACCCCAGCGATGAGGTCATCTACCAGATCATGCCCATCGCCTGGCGGGTCTCCTCGGACCGCCTCGAAGCGCGCCGTGAATGGCTCGCCGGCCCGACCGGCGGAGTCGAGACCGGCGGCGTTGAGAGCGGCGCGGGTGGTGGTGGCCCGGGCGGCGGCGTTCCCATCGAAGTCCGCCACCGCTTCGGCGATTTCAAGGGCATGACCGAATCGCTGGACTACCTCTCCGCGCTGGGCGTGACGGGCATCTGGATGACCCCGATTTTCCCGAGCCGGGCCTACCACGGCTACCAGCACGGGGCCGCCGACGACGTGAACCACTGGTTCGGCACGCGGGAGGATTTCATCGGGTTTGTCCGCTCCGCGCACGCCCTGGGAATGAAGGTCTACATCGACCTGGTTGTCTACGGCATCAGCCAGGACTCGACCTGGTTCCAAAACGCCCTCAGGGACCCGGGCCACCCCGACGCGGGGATGTTCGCCATCGCCCCCGACGATTCATCGCTTCGACCCGGCCCGGTCTGGCGTGCGAACCGGCCGGGGGACCGCCGGGCCTTCCAGGGGTACGACTTTAAGACCTGGACCGGGGAGACGATCGGCATCGCCTGGTGGGACCTGCGCCGCGAAGCCCCGAGAGACCTGGTCGCCTCCTGGTGCCGGTACTGGATGGACCCGGATGGGGATGGTGATTTTTCCGACGGGGTCGATGGCTTCCGGCTCGACCACGTCTGGGGGCGATACCCGCACGGGCCCGACGGCTGGGGGTACGGCGTCGGGGATTTCTGGATCCCCTGGAAAAAGGAACTCCAGCGGGTCAACCCGCGGGTCTTCACGTTCGCCGAGCAGGCCCAGTGGGAGAATAACGGCATCGACCTGCTCCCAGCGCACGATGCCGCCCTCGCCAAGCCGCTCTTGTTTGCCATCCGGGAGTCGATCGCCTCCGGGAAGGCGGGCAAGGCCGCCGCCGCGCTCGAAAAGGCGATGCGGCAGATCCCCGCCGGACGCACGCTCCTGGGCTCGATCGGTGACCACGACGTCGACCGCGTCGCGTCGAGCCTCTCTCCACCACCCGGACCCGCCCCCGGACCCGCCCCCGGAACTCCCGCCCCCGCCCCCGGAACTCCCGCCCCCGCCCCCGGAACAGGATCGCCGCCGGCACGTGAGGCGGCCGATGAACTCGACCGCGCGAAACTCGCCGCGGGGATCCTCTTGACCCTGCCCCTGCCCCCGGTCATCTACTTCGGGGATGAGATCGGCATGACCGGCCGCGCGGGATCGTTCGGGAGTGATGCGAACGACATCCCGCGCCGCGAGCCGTTCAAGTGGACCGCCGCCGGGCCGGGCGAGAACCCCGATTCTCCGATGACCGATTACTGGCGAGCGCACGCGGGCGTGATCGAGAAGCGGTTTTCGCGCGATGGGGATGGGCGCAGCGTCGAGGAGCAGCAGGGCCGCCCCGGGTCGGTCCTTGAGACCTACCGGGAACTCATACGCCTTCGCCGGGAGAGCGTGGCGCTGCGTCGCGGGGACTACCTCCCCATCAAGGCCGACGAGGTTGTCTCCGGGGGTGACGGACAGGACGCCGACGGCGGCTCCACGGGTGACGCCGTGTGGGTCTTTGGCCGTATCCACGACAAGGGCAAGATGGTCGTGGCCGTGAACGTCTCGACCCGGGAGCGGACGGTGGCCTTTGCTCGTTCCCGGGCGTGGCACGGCCGCGTGGTCGGCCCCTGGCGTGACCGGGCCACGTACGAGGTCGGCGAGGATGCCTCGTCGGGCCGGGCGATTCACACGATCACGGTTCCGCCGCTGGGCGTGGCGTTGGTGGAGATCGCCGAGCGGTAGGGCATCGCGCGATGATCGTCGGCCGCCAATGCCATGCTCGCGGGCGAAATGCCCGAATGGACCAGAGGGCGTGCCCGGCTTTGCGAAGGTGAACCAGGACCCGACCGATCCGCGGCCCGCACGGATCCGAGCGTCGCCATGGCGTTGTCGTCTCTCGGAGAGTTCGTGAGGCCCGTGGAACTCGTAAAGCCCGTGGAACTCGTAAAGCCAGGGTGCTCCGTCTCACACCATCAACGGGCGAGGGTCGGCTGAACGTCACCCGTCGATACGGGGGGTGGGCCGGGCGCCTTGGGTGTTGCCCTTGGCGGATTGCCGATGCTCCCCTCGGGGAGGATCACCGGTCGAACGGCCGTTCGCATCGTTTGAAGGCCCATCAGCGCCAGGACAATCGCAAGGAAGATCGGCCCGGCGTAGCGCAGGGGGGTTGCCAGCCCGGCGGCGAGGTTGGCCACGGGCGAACCGAAGGCGGGGAGGGCCGGATCGCGCGGGATGAGGGATCGGTGGCCGTGGTGGGGGATCAGCGACGCGGCCATGGGCAAGAGGATGAGCAGCAGCGGTTCGGCGTAGCGCTGGTAGAGGTAGGGGTTCTTCAGTTGGGTGGCGGAGAAGGCGGCCAGGACGGCCAGAAAGATCCATCGCGGGCGGTAGGGCAGGGCCGCGGCCCACGCGAGCAGGATCGGCCCGGCGAGCAGGGAAAGCCCGACCATGAAAAACGATCGCCCGCCGACGATCGGGAACTTGTCCGCGACCGACCAGATCGCTCCGTAGCGTCCCATCTCGATGCTGTAGTCGCTGGGTGGGATGGCCGCGGCCAGCGCGGTGAACGCGGCGGCGGCGGCGACCAGCACGGGCCGGCGACGCACGATGGCGACCGCCGCGGGCAACCAGAACCCGGCGAAGAACGCCGAATACAGCGAGAAGAGCGCCAGGACGAACGGGATTGCCGAGGCGTTCCACGCGCGGGCGTACCACTGGTCCCACATCGGCGGCTGGAACCGCCCGCCCCAGTGCGAGAAAAACCAGCCGAGCACCGCGAAGGCCGGGAGCGTCGCGGCGATGGCCGCGAGCGTGCGCGCCACGCGCGGCCGTGGTGTGACGAGCGACCCGGCGAGGGTCTGCTCGTCGGGGTCATCACCCAGGAAGGCCCACGCCCACACGGCGGCGGCAAGCCAGATCCCCGACTGCCTCGTGGCGATCAGCAGGGCAAGGACAACGCCGATCAACCCAAGGCGAAGGGCCACCCGCGGCGGCGAGCACGGCCGCGACGTCATCACCAGGCCCAGGATCCCCGCCGTCATGGCCCACGCCATGTTGTCGGGAAGCAGGTACGTGGTCGAGTCCCACACGTACATCGAGCACGCCAGCGGCAGCACGACCGCGAGCGCCAGGGCGGGCCGGGCCTTTCGCCCGACCGCCAGCGAGACGATCAGAACCAGCAATGGCCCGAAGACGGACGCGGCCAGTTGCAGCCAGGCGAGGTCGGCGGTCACATGCCGATGCGCCGCCGCAAGCAGGAGGTGGTACAGCGGCGTCATGACGCCCGGGTAGTCGGACAGGTCCGGGCTTGGCCACTGTTCGGAGAAGGCGCGGATGATCCGCTCGTGGTAGTTGACCTGGTCGGAGTAGCCCCGCCCACGCTCAACCCCAGCGAAGATCGGGGGGATCGAGATGGCAAGCAGAACAAGGATGGGACCCAGCGTGGCCAGGGCTCGGAAAAGGCGGGGCATGGGGCCAGTGTACCGATCACCCGGCCATGACTCGAAGCGGGTCATCCGGCGGGCAGGACCTTCATGATGAAATCATCAAAGAGCCGTCGGCGGACGCTTTTTCGTTTGCCGGAGGGCCCGCGTCTGGTAGGCTGACGCCACGGACGGGTGGTCTGCGAAGGTCGGTCGGCGTTGCCTCGCCGGTCATGCCCCGCCGGTCACGCCCAGCCGAAGGAGCATCACCATGCATGTTGGCGCCGATGACCGCCGTTGCGTCGCTCGATCAATCTCTCGCGCGGCGCCCGGCCTTGCGGCCGTGCTTGTTCTTTCAGGAACGGCGTCGGCTTTCCCGACGGCTCTCTCTCATGCCGACTGCCTCGCCACCTCCGATCCATACCACCTCCAGGAGATGCGAGTCAGCACCTTCAAGCCTTCCGCCCAGGAACAGGCGGTCGTCTGCGCCCTGGGCGGCGGGGACCAGGGCCAGTGGCTCGCCGCCTGGTCGAGCCGCCGGCAGAACGCCGGCCGCTCCGGGGTGTTCCTCCAGCGTCTGACCGCCCAGGGTGTCGCGGTCGGAACCGAGACTCCTCTGGCCGTCTGGAACCAGACGCACCAGCGCTCCCCGGCACTGGCCCGCACCGCCTCCGGCGCCGTCGCCGCGTGGCAGTCGTGGGGCCAGGATGGGGACCAGGGAGCGATCATCGCCCGCCGGTTCGCGCTCGGCCACGGCGCGGCATCCGGCATGGGAGATGACGCGAGCGGCGGGGATTCGCTGGTCGGCGGCGACGAGGTGCTCGTCAATCAGACCGTCGCCGGCGACCAGACCCGGCCCGTGGTCGCCGTTTCACCCGATGGCCACGTGCTGATCGCGTGGACCTCGCAGACTCCCGACGGCGGCTCAACGGTCATGGCTCGCGCGTTTGATGCGAACCTGGACGCGATCGGCGATGAGATCGACCTGCTCGGCGAGCCGACGGGCTCGACCGTGGCGTCCGCGTGGGTCTCCCTCACGGCGTTGACTCCAGCGGTCTTGGGCGATGACGGGGCGGTGTTCGCTGCGGCCATCGCCGTCACGGCGTCGGGCGAGCCGGACGGCGTTCGGCTGATCCGTCTCGACGCGCACGGGCGGGCGATCGGCCGGCCCACCCTCGTTGGCATCGAAGGACCGGGGGCCGCGATCGAGCCGGTGATCGCCTCGGCCCCGTTCGGACTGGTCGCGTCGTGGGCGACTCCCGACGCCGATCGAAGCACGTACCGCGTCGCCGTTCAGCGACTCGGGCGTGACGGGTCCGAACTGGGCCCGGTCTTTCATGTCGGTGAACCGACCGATGGTCTTCAGAACGCCCCCGCCATCGAGGTCGGCCGCGACGGCTCGTTCCTCGTGGTGTACAACCAGGACGACGCCGATGCCACCGGCGTTCGTGCCCGGTGGTTCGACGCGGCGGGTTTCCCCGCCGGCGCGCCTTTCTCGCTCCACGCCTCCCCACGAGGGGAGCAGCGGGTTGAACTGACCGCCGCCCCGCGCACCGCCGCGCTGGGCGCCGACTTCATCGCCGTGGCGTGGTCAGGCGAGTCCGTCTCCACCGACCGGAACTCCGCCAACGTGACGCTTCTTTCCGTGTCACCACCGGCGCCTGGAACGATCGCGGGCGTGACCCCCGACATGGCCCCGGCGCCCTTCTCCCGTGAACAGTTCGCGGCCCAGTCGTCCGCCGCCGAGCCGCACATCCCCCCGACCTTCGACCGCGCCGCGATCGAGCGGGGACAGCGAGCCATCGACCTGACCGGCCGCTCGATCGGCTTCGACGCGGTTCTCAACACGGGCTGGACTCCCCCCGACCCGCACATGGCGGTCGGCCCGGATCACGTGGTCGTGATGACCAACGGAGCGATCGCCTACTACCGCAAGTCAGACGGATTCAAGACCTTCCAGGACGAGATCGAGGACTCGTTCGGGTTCTGGGGATCCGTCGGGGCCACCGGGTTTGTCTTTGATCCCGAAGTGCTTTACGACGAACTCTCCGGGCGCTTCTTTGCCATGGCCGCCGAGGCCTACGCCCCGCCAAACCAGACCCGTTCCTATGTCCTGATCGCGGTCTCGGACGATTCAGACCCAAACGGCGCCTGGTACAAGTACCGCCTCGATACCACGACCCTCTCGGGCAACCTGTTTGACTCGCCCAATATCGCCGTCAGCAACGACGTGGTCCTGGTCACCGGCGACGGCTTTGGCATCACGTCGAATTACCCCGTCTACACGCTCCGCAAGTCCGACCTCCTGGCGGGGATCCCCACGTCGTTCGTTCAATCAACGACCCTCACCACATCGACGCAGTCGGCGGGCATCCCGCCGGTCTACTTCGACTCCCCCCCCGCGCTCTACATGCTCGAGCACCAGGAGGGATCCAACCGCACGCAGGTTCGCCTGATCGCCCTGACCAACCCCTTTACCGGCCCCAATTTCACCACCATCAACCTGACGGTTCCCACGTACAGCAATCCCGGCAACCCCGTCCAGCAGGGCACGACGACGCGGCCGACCGCGTTCGATTCGAGGTTCTGGTCGGTGGCGTACCGCAACGGCAGTCTCTGGGGGACGCACCACGTCGATTCGGTGGTCAAGGCCCGCTGGTACGAGATCGCCATGAACGGCTGGCCCGCCTCGGGCAACAACCCATCCCTGGTCCAGACCGGCGTCATCAATCCCGGCGCGAACATCAACACATCCTTCTCATCCATCACCGTTTCCCCCGCCGGGCACGCCGCGGTCTGTTACGCGTACTCGTCGGCGAGCCACTTCCTGTCCATGGCGACATCGCACCGCCTCTACTGCGACCCGCCGAGCACGATGCGCCCGGCCGTCATCCACAAGGCCAGCAACGCCGCCTACAACAATACCCGCTGGGGCGACTATTCCGCCGTGCAGGTCGACCCGGTGGATGGGCGGACCTTCTGGGCGGTTCACGAGTACGCCATCTCCGGGTCGTGGCGAACCTGGGTGCAGCGGATCGACCCCGACTACTGCCCGTACGAGTGCCCCGCCGACTTCGACGGCAGCGGCTTTGTCGATAACGAGGACTTCAACGCCTTTGTTCTGGCCTTTGAACTCGGCGGAGACGACGCCGACTTTGATGGCAGCGGTTTCGTCGATCTCGAGGACTACGTCGCGTTTATCCTCGCCTTCGAGGCGGGCTGCTGATCGGTCGGCCGTGTCCATTTGGCTTTCAGGCCCCGTCCCGGTCCTTGCCGGGGCGGGGCGTCAGCCCGATCCGCGCGACGAGTCCCGCGAGCCCCGGGGCATAGGGTGCCAGTTCCGGCGGGATGGACTGAATCCCCCGTCGGATCGCCTTGCGTACGGCGTACTCGAGCGACCTGCGCATCCTCGTCCTGACCGCGTCGGTCACGTTCAAGCCGTTGGCTTCCATCTCGCGCAGCGCGAAGACCCACGCGTGGTATTCCTCGAGGCAGCGGGGCTTGCACGACCCGATCCCGATCGCGTGGTGCCCGATCTCGTGCAGGAAGACCGCCGCCGACATCGGCCCGCGCGGGCGAGGCGACTCGATCAGCCGGGCAACGCGCCCATCCTGGTACGTCACCGCCCACGCCACGCCCGACATGCTCGTCCGCCAGCGCCGCACGCGAACCCCGTACCGGGCCACCATCTCGGCCGCGACCCGCTCGTAGCGGTCGCGCATCGTCGGGCGAGCCCCTCGGCCCGCCGTCGTCTCGGGGGGGCTGCCTTTCCCGCGCGCGCGGCGCCCGCGGCGTGTCGCACGGGTCCGGGCGACTCCTGAAGGCGCGACCTTCGGCGGGGTGCGATCGCGCGGGCGGAGCGAACGGGGAAGAAGGTCCCACAGGGTCAGCACGCGTCTGCTCCGGGCGGGGGCGTGATCGCGCTCCGCGCGGCGAGCGGACCCGCGAACCGGGCTCCCCGCGCGTACTCCTCCCACCGCATCGGGCGCTTCCCGGGAGGCTGGACCTCCACGATCCTCAGAACGGTCTTTTCCCCGCACGCGACCAGGCCGTCCGTGGCCTCTCCGATCATCCGTCCCGGCGAGGCTTGTTCCGACATCGAAGCGGCGACTTGCACCCGCAGGACCTTCAATTCCGTCATCCCATCCCCCGGACCGGACCCGCCCACCAGGAAAGAAACCCCCGGCCAGGGTGTCAGGCCGTGGACACGGCGGAGGCATTCCCGCGCCGGGCGAGTGAAATCGACCCACGCATCCGACCGGGAGAGTTTACGAGCCCTGGTCACCCACGTTTCATCCTGCATCATCGGGCGGAGTGTTCCCGAACGGCTCCGCGTCAGCACGTCGAGCACCAGCGACGGGCCGTCCCCCGACAACAGGTCGTGCAATTCACCGGCCGTCAGGTCATCGCCGATGACCCGCGTCGTCTGCCCCAGGACCTCGCCCGCGTCCATGCGATCGGCCAGGGCGATGACGCTGTTGCCCGTCAATTCGTCCCCCGCCACGACCGCCGCGTTGATCGGGGCCGCGCCCCGCCACCGGGGCAGCAGCGAGGCGTGGAGGTTCACCGCAAGGACGCCCCGCCGAAGGTCCATCCCCAGTTTTTGTCCGAAGGCAATCACCACCCACGCGTCGGCCCCAAGTGATCGCAGGTGGTCGCTCACGTCCGCCGCGTTGACGTTCTCCGGCCTGATCACCGGGATCGAGCCGCCCCGGCTCGCGCACCATGCCGCCACGGGCGTCGGCGTCAGGGCGCCACCCCGGCCCGCCGGGCGGTCGGGCTGCGTGACCACGCACGCCACCTCGTGCTCCGCGGCGATGGCCGCGAGCGTCGGGACTCCAAAGGCGCCGGATCCGAAAAACACGATTCTCATGCGTTCATCGAGGTGGGGCCGCGACGGGGATCAACGCGGCGGGTGTCTGCCTCGCGGCACGGCCGACCGCTCGAGGTCGCGCACCGCCGCGCGGTTCCGTAGCCTGGACATCTGCGTCATCCGGTCGAGGATAAGGATCCCATCGAGGTGGTCCAGTTCATGCTGCAGGCACCGCGCCAGCAGGCCCGACGCCTCGATCGTGAACTCACGCCCGGAAAGGTCGTGAGCCCGGAAGGTCACCTTCGGGGGGCGCATCACGTCCCCGCGGATGTCCGGCAGACTCAAACACCCTTCCTCGTGCAACTGGGGGATCCCCTCCAGGGCCGCCGCCGCCGGGTTCACCAGGACGATCGGTCCTTCGGTCGCGCTGGGCGACGGGCCTTGCGCGGTTCGGCCATCCCCCGGGGGGACATCCACCACGAACAACCGGATCGGCAGCCCGACCTGCGGGGCGGCGAGGCCGATCCCCTCTTCCCGGCGCATCAGGTGGATCATGCGATCGGCGATCACCGCCAGTTCGGCCGCGGGCAGGTCGGCCGGCGCGGCCTTGCGGCGCAGCACCTCCGCGGGGTAATGAACAACCTCTAGCCTGGCGGGGTCCGTGCTCACCGATCGATAATACGTGATGCCGCGCGCCCGCAACGGGCTGGACGGGGATTCCCCCCCGCCGGTTGAGTTCCGACCCGCCGCCGTTAGGATTCCGGAGGCCGGATCTCCGCCGGGCGTGGACCACTACAATCACCGACCCCGCGCGATGCGGCTCGATACCGGTGTGACCCTTTGACGTAGAGGCTCTGAACCTTGGGAATCTTCGGCTGGAAGAAATCGGAAGAGAAGAAGGCCGACGCCGCTCCCGCAGCGGCCGAGGCCGGCGCGCCCTCCACCGCGGGAGCCGACGGCGCCGGGGGGGGCTTCTCCCCCGAAAAGGCCGAGCGGTTCTTCAGCCACGCCAGGACCGTCCACGAGACCACCAACTACGAATACGCCATGCAGTTGTGGCTCAGCGGCCTTCGGCTGGACCCGACCAGCATGCCGGGCATGCAGGGTTTTTTCAAGTCGGCCGCCGCCTTCCTCGACAAGGCGGGCGAGAAGGCACGGCCGAGCAAGGACGTCATCAAGCCGATTTCCTCGGGATCACCCGTCGATCGGTACCTGACCGCGCTGCTGGAGTGGGGCATGAAGCCGCTCGATCCGGCCCCCGCCGTGCGATGCGTCGAACTGGGCGCCGGAATCGGCCTGAAGGAGCCGGTCGAGTGGATCGGCGTCCGAGCCTTCAACTGCGTGGTCAAGGACAAAAAACCCCGCAAGGACCTCCTGCTGAAACTCAAGGAAGCGGCCAACAAGTCGGGGGCCTACACCCTCGCCGTTCAGTCCGCCGAGGCCGCCCTCCGTCTGGACCCCACCGACGGCCCGCTGGCCGCCGAGATCCGCAACCTGTCCGCCCAGGAGACCATGAACAAGGGCGGCTTCGACCGCGCCGGAGAGGTCGGGGGCTTTCGCGCCAATATCAAGGACGCCGAAAAGCAGCGGATGCTCGAAGCGCAGGACTCCATCGTCAAATCCGCCGGCACCCTCGACGCCCTTATCAAGTCCGCCGAGGAAGACCACACCGCCCGACCCACGGACATCCCGGCCGCGCAGGTCTTCATCAAGCGGCTCATGGAAAGAGCGCGACCCGACGACGAGGCAAGAGCCCTCAAACTCATGGACGAGATGTACTCGATGACCAAGCAGTTCATCTTCCGTGAGCAGGCCGGGGACCTTCGTATGCGGATTGCCCGCCGCAAGATCGTCATCCTCAAGGAAACCGCCGAGTCCCGCCCGACCGACGCCGCCGCCCAGGCCGCCTACGACAAGGCCCAGCGAGACCTGCTCGAGTACGAACTCGAGGAATTCCGGCTCCGCGTCGAGGCCTACCCCACCGACCTGGGACGCAAGTACCGCCTCGCCGAGAAGTACTTCAACCTCGGCCTGCTGGAAGAGTCGATCGCCCTTTTCCAGGAATCCCAGAACGACCCCAAACTCCGCGGGGATTCCCTCAAGTTCCTCGGACGGTCATTCCTCAAGATCGGATGGATCAACGAGGCCATCGAGACCTTCCGCAAGGCGCTCGACGGTCGCGACCTCCTCCCGGACCTTGCCCTCGAACTCCGCTACGACCTTATGCGGGCTCTCAAGGGCAAGGGCCAGCACGACCGAGACCTCGGAGCCGCCGAGGAAGCCGACAAGATCGCCTCCTCCATCGCCATCCAGCAGATCACCTACCGCGATATCCGCGCCCAGCGCGACGAACTCAAGAAACTCATCCTCGAACTTCGCTCCGGAGGGGCGCCAGCCCCCGCCGCCTCCCAGGACGGAGCCTGATCCCTCGGTTTCTCGCTCCGCCACCGAACCCCCGGCGTCACGCCCGCCGATTCTTTGCCACCAGAGCCGCCGCGTGTACCCGCCCGCAAACGACACCAGCAACGCCGCCGATGGCCGATCCGCCGAACAGGTCGTCGTCATTATCCCGGCGCGCCTCGCCTCCGCGCGATTCCCCGAGAAAGTCCTTGCCGACCGCACCGGATGGCCCCTTATCCGCCATGTCTGTGAATCCGCCCGCACGTCGCGCCGGGCCGCACGCGTGGTCGTGGCCGCCGATGACGGCCGCGTCGTCCGCGCCGTCGAGTCCTTCGGCGGCGACGCCGTCCTGACCTCGCCCTCGCACCCAAACGGCACCGCGCGGCTCGCCGAGGCCGCCCGAATCCTCGCCCTCTCCGACGAGACGATTGTCGTCAATGTCCAGGGCGACGAGCCGGAGATCGAGGGAGGACTGATCGACGCCGTGGCCGACGCCCTGCGATCCTCGGCCGCTCCCGTCGCCACCGCCGCGTCGCCGATGGCGCCGGGCGAGGACACGGCCAACCCCAACATCGTCAAAGTTGTCCTGCGATCCGACGGGACCGCGCTGTATTTCTCACGGGCCGCCATCCCGTTCCCCAGGGACCCGACCCCCGAAGTCATGCCGCTGCGTCATGTCGGTATCTACGCGTACCGCGCTTCGTTCCTCCAAACCTACGCCTCCCTGCCGACGACCCCCCTCGAAACCACCGAGATGCTCGAACAACTCCGCATCCTTGAGCACGGGCACACGATCGCCGTCGCGATCTTCCCCGTGACCGCGGCGGGGATCGACACGCCCGACCAGTACGAGGCCTTTGTTCGCCGCTGGCGGGCAAGGTCATCGTGAGTTCGCTCCCCGGTGAAAGGCCCCGGACGCGATTCCAAAGGAGATGGACCCGACCGCCGGCGTTGCGGCCCCGGGCCGTATCGGGGAAGATGCCGCCGTGACCTCCGCCGCGATCGACCTGACGCACGTCTCCAAGACCTACGGACGCAAGGTCCGCGCCCTGCGCGACATCTCCATGCATGTCCGTCGCGGGGAGATCTTCGGGCTCCTGGGGCCCAACGGCGCGGGGAAGAGCACCCTCGTCAAGATCCTCATGACCGTGATCCGACCGACGCACGCGAAGGGCTCGGTCCTGGGCAGCCCCGTCGGAGACAAAGGCGTCCTGGCCAGGGTCGGATACCTCCCCGAGCACCACCGCTTTCCCGAGTACCTCACCGGCCGTCAGGTCATCGAGTTCTACGGCGCGATGGGAATGGTCCCGCGGCCCGACCGCCGCCGCCGCGCCGCCGAACTTCTCGAACTCGTCGGCATGACCCAGTGGGCCGACACAAGGGTCAAGGGGTACTCCAAGGGCATGCGCCAGCGCATCGGCATCGCCCAGTCCCTGGTCAACAACCCGGACCTGGTCGTACTCGACGAGCCCACCGACGGCGTCGATCCGGTCGGGCGGAGAGACATCCGCCAGGTCCTGACCCACCTCAAGTCCCAGGGAAGGACCGTCTTTCTCAACTCGCACCTCCTGAGCGAACTGGAGATGGTCTGCGACCGCGTCGCGATCCTTGTCCAGGGAGTGGTCTCCTCCCAGGGGACCATCGACGAACTCACCCACGGTCAGCAACGCTACGTGATCGAGATCGATCCCGCGAGCCGTCCGGCCGCCGCGGACGCCCTCGCAGGACTTGGGCGTGAGTGCCCGGCGCCGCCACCGCCGGGACGGCAACCCCCCGGGCTGGACCCCGCCCAGGACACCATCACCGTCCCGACCATCGACGCCGCGGAGGTTCAGCCCGTCATCGACGCCCTCCGCCGTTTCGGCGTCATCATTCGTTCCGTCCGGCCCGTGCGCCCTTCGCTCGAGGACCTTTTCATGCAGGCGATCACCGACCCGACGACCGGGCGTGCCCTGGCGCCGGGTGCGGAGTCCTCGGGACGCAAGGCCCGTCGGGGAGCCACGGCATGATGACCCAGACGCTGGCGATGTTCGTTGACGCCTACCGCGAGTTGAACGCCAAGCGGCTGTTCTGGATCTCGGTCCTGCTCTCGGGGCTGATCGTGGCAAGCATGGCCTGCGTCGGCATCAACCAGAAGGGCATCACCGTCCTGTGGTGGGACCTCGACGTCGAGTTCATCAACACCACCGTCATCAGCAAGCCGACCTTCTACAAGATGTTCATGTTCCTCCCCGTCGGGATGTCGATCTGGCTCACGTGGGCCGCGACGATACTCGCCCTCATCTCCACCGCCTCCATGATCCCCGACTTCATCAGTTCCGGGTCCATCGAACTCTCCCTCTCTCGGCCGATCGGGCGCCTTCGGCTCTTCCTCACCAAGTACCTCGCCGGGCTCACGTTCGTCGCGCTGCAGGTCACTGTTTTCACCGTCGCGTCGTTCGTGCTCATCGGCGTCCGCGGCGAATCGTGGGAGCCACGCCTGTTCCTGGCTATCCCGCTGGTGCTTGCCTTCTTCAGTTACCTCTTCGCGGTCTGCGTCCTGGCCGGCCTGGTCACGCGTTCCACCATCGCCTCGCTGCTCATCACCGCGCTCTTCTGGATCGCCATTTTTCTCGTCCACCTCGGCGAGTCGGGGATCGTCCTTGAACTCAGGGAGACCAGGAAACTCTCGATCGAAAGGATGGAGCGGTCCGTCCAGGTGGACCTCCCCGCCCGCATCGCCGACCTCGAACCCAGGGCCGTCGTTCCCCCCGACCCCGTCCCGACCGACGACCCCGCCCTTGACGCCAAAGCGACCCAGGAGCACGATCGAGCCGTCCGCCTTGCCAACCGTTCCCGGGAGAGACTCGACACCGCCCGCGAGGAACTCTCCCGGACGAACGAGCGCCTCGAGCAAGCCCGCCTGGAACTCCCCAGGCTCGAGCGGATCCACCGGATGTTCTACGTCGCCAAGAGCATCCTTCCCAAGACCACCGAGACCATGGGGCTGCTCGAACGCCAGATCGTCGCCATGACCGATATGCAGGGGTTCCGCGACGCGATGGTCAGTCGCGTCGAGGTCGGCGAGGAGGATCGAAGGCGCGGCGTCGATCCGTTCGAGGTCGCCAAGCGCGTTGAACGCATCCTCCGCGAACGGTCCGTGGCCTGGGTGCTTGGGACCTCCCTGGCCTTCGAGGCCGCCGTCCTGGCCATCGCCTGCTGGATCTTCTGCCGCCGCGATTTCTGAGCCTCTCCCCGCCGTCCCGGCGCGGGCATCCCTACTCCAGCAGACGCCGGAACCGCGCCACGTACGCGATCGAGTGCGCCCGCCCACGGTCCACACGCGGCCCCTCGTCGTACCGCACGAAGGACATCCCCTCGTACGAGCGTCCCGACAGGTCGATCAGGGCCCCTTTCGATGGCGGGTCCGTGATCTGATCCGTGATCGCATCGCGCAACGCCCAAAGCCCGGAGGAGGAGGAGGAGACCAGCCGTCCTCGCACCACAACCTCCAGTTCAAGCACCCCCAACGCGTACGTCTTGGGCGTGTACCCTCCGAACTCGAGGTCAGGGATCAGCAGGTGACCCTGCCGCGACCGGGCGAAGCGGTGCGGGCCCGAGCCGAACAGGTTGAGGCTCTTGAACGAACTTGCCATGCCAGTCCCTCCGCGTCGTCGGCCGGGGACATCACGCCCCCGACGAATCCTCGATCACCGACACCGGGTCCGAGTGCCCGTCGGGAGAGACCGCCGCCAGCGTCACCACGCGCGATATCCCACGCGACCTTGAGAACTCGTACGCCACGCGCCGTACAACCGCCACCGCGGCCACCCGCCCGGGACGGGCCTGCGAATCCGTCGGCCCCGTCAGGAACGACAGCGTGGCCTCTTCCCCGCACCGCGGGGGATCCGTGTCGTGACCAGCCAGGCGCTGGACTACCCGGATCGCCACCGACTGCTCGGCCACGTCCACGAACACCGGGTACGACCCGCCGTCGGGACGATCGACCACCAGGCGGGTGGCCGCCCGCTCGACCGAGATCGTCTCGACACCGTCCCATCGCCGCGGGCCGAATAAAACCGATCGTGGATTGAGAAAGAGCACCGTGGATCCTCCTTCCGGCCGCGGGGCACGCCCGGCCTCACTCCCGACGCAGCACCGACACGCTCATGCGCCGACGGACCTCCGCGACCCCGTCCCCGTCGGCGTCGATCTCCGCCACGGCCCTCGCCCGTTCCTGCGAGAACAGCGCCCGGTGGAACGACGCCCGGATGCCAAGCGGCGACTGTGGACCGGACGTCGCCGCCGCGGCCGACAGAGCCAGGAACAGCGTGCCGAACACTTCCACCGGGGCCAGGTCGCGCGGGTTCAGGATCATCGACTCGACAAAGCCTTTCACGGGGCTCTCCGAGGGACCCTCGCCGGGCGTCGGCGCCACGCCGAGCATCCCAAGCACCTGGCGGTGGATCATCGCGATCTGAGGCTCGAATGTCGTCACCACGACGGGCCTGGATTCCGCCGGCGTGACGGGGATCGCAAAGTCGAGCGGGCTTGCCCGCAGCCGAGAGACCACCAGTTCGTTCCCGCCGATGCGGTCGATCACCTCGTACGACGCCCCGTCCACGACGACCACGTGCCCGGCGCGCACGTCGCCGTCGTTGAAGTCCGTGTCCGATTCGTGGAGCGTGAGCGTCGTGTTCAGGGCGCTGCCCGTCCCCCGGCACAGGCGCTGCCCGACCCATTGAACGTCGCGGAACAGGTTCGGCTCGACGGCCAGGAGGTCTCGATCGGTGATGAACATGCGGCGTCCTTCCGCGGCACGCGGCCGCGCCCGTGGTCGATGTCCGGTGAATGCAATCCTCCCCGCGCGGCTCGCGCCACGCGGGAAGGCCCCGCCGCCGTGTCCCGCCGGCCGCGCTCGCGGCCGGCTTCTGCCGTGGGCGGCGTGCTCGGAGGAGAGAGAAGCCGTTGACCCCAGGCCCGCCGTGCCCGGTGGTCAGGACGTCGAAAGACCCCTGAGGATCCCGTGCGCGTTCTCGTTGCGGAACTCGGCCGTGTACTCACCCACCACCATCCCCGCGATGGCGTCCCCGGTCGTCGCCAGCGGCTTGTAGTGGAAACTCCGCCCGGCCAGCGGGAGCACCTCGATCCGTGAACTGTCCAGCAGGATCACCGAGTCCGGCGGTGCCCAGCGGGATACGACGACCCGGCAGACCCCGTAATCGCTCTCGTAGACGCCCACCAGGTCGCGCACGCGCGTTTCATGCGGGGCGTACGTCCTCTGGGACGTGATGAACGAGTTGATCCGCCGCTTCTGCACGCCCCCGCACAGGATCGTGTCCACCTGCCCGCTGGACTGCTCCCAGATCAGCCGAAGCGCCGTGTTCAGCAGCGTCTCGGTCAGGTCGTTGCCCGAGCCGCCACCCGAAGGAAAGCCGCCAACCCCGGGGGTGAACGCGTTGCTCGCGATCTGGCGGACGATCCCGTTCATCGTCCGCCGAACCGTGGACGAACCGACCTGCCCGGCCGACGGCGCGGTCCCGTTGATCACGCAGTTCTCAAGGTCACGGAGCAACTCACGCATCCGCTCCTGCTTCTGGTGGTCCACCTCGTCCCGCACCCCGTGGTGGCGGGCCGCCTGGTTGCTCCCGCTCACGTTCACCGACGCCGTGAAGATCTGCGTGTAGTTCATCCGCCGCGCGCGGCTTGTGCTCCGGGCCGCGGGAGCGTCGGCGCCCTCGAGCGCCGCGTTCCCCAGGATCGTCAGCCGCATGTTGTCCGCCAGTGTGTGCTTGGGCGTACCCCCATACCCGCGCACCACCGTCAGCACGTGCCCCGACACCACCGTCACGAACATGACCTCACGAGAGTCACCCGGCCGTACCTGGTCCCCCACCTGGAAGCGGGGGCCGTGGTCCACCGTGATCGACGTGGCGTTCTGCGCGTCGGGAGTGAACGTGGTCTGGTTGACCTGGTCCGTGTTGGGCAGCAGCGAGTCTTCCAGCCATTCGTGTACCGTGCTCGCCGCCGGTCGCTTGGGATCGCCCAGCCAGTCCAGCAGCGGCGTCTCGTACGGACTCACGATCCCGATAATGTCCGACACGTCCTCCACGATCTCCGGCAGCGTCTCCCCCGAGTCGTACGTTGCCTTTCCCGAAAATGCCATGATGACCTCCTTCGCGGGACAGGCGCCCGCGCCATGCCGTTCCCCGTTCCTTCAGCCGATCGGCCCCGCTGGCCGATGCCCCAGGCCCTTTCCATCAGGTCCGCGCTCCCGCCGTGCCCGCCCTTTACGGCTCTCCACGCCGGGCACGCAGGTACTTCATCAGAAGCCGGCGATCCCCCGTCTCTCGGGCCAGCGTCGCGATATCCCCCGTGGTCTCCCGGCTCTCGGCCGCGGGGCTCATCGACCACGGCCGTACACGGCGCGGCGGCGGGTCGCCATCGAACAGGACCGGCTTGCGCCGGCGAACCTCGGCGACCGCCGACGCGACGTCGGACGTCGGTGTTCGCTCCAGTTCCCGCTCAACCAGCAGGGAGACGGATTCGGTCTCGATCGCGCCCGCCCGGGTCAGTTCCCGGTCGATCTCCGATCGACGCTCGCTCTCGCCCAGCCTCCGCCGGACATCGGCGATGGCGGCGGTGGCGACGGCAAGTTCCTGCTCCAGTTGGGACGCCCGTTCCTCGGCCGCCAGGGCGCGAGTCCGCCAGTCGGTCCCGTCGGGCGTACCGTCGCCGCGTGCCGCCGCCGGGGCCTCGGGCGATGACTCGCCCGACCCTGGCGTGGTGATGCCGCGGGCGCCGGGTTCGCCCGCTCCGTGGTCCGGGTCGCCAAGATCAGGTCCTGGAAGTGATGGCATGAATGTTCTCCTTGTTCGTGAGATGTCGATGATGCCGGCGGGGGCGTTGATTGCTCACGCGGTCCGGCGGGTCGCGACGCCGGCGGTCAGGTCACCCCCGTGTCGCCCGGCGCATACCCAAGTTCCTCGAGCACGCGATCACGCGGGACCCCCAGGTCGAACTTCGCCCTGGCGCTGTGCGCGGCCTCGCGATCGTCGGTCGGGAGAGGATCCGGCCAGCGGAGGGACACGGCGCGATCCTCCGGCCGGGTCCGAAGCACGCCGGCGTGGTCCAGGCCCGCCAGGATCAACCCGCACGCTCGGGTGATTCCCTGCCCGTAGGTGACACGCTTGCGAGCCGTTTTGCTCAGCAGCCCCATCAGGGTGATCCGAAGCGCGTTGGCGCTCGAGAGGTTCCCGATCCTGGCCCTGACCACCCCGCTGGCCAGCGGCGGCACGCAGGAGATCTTGTCGAGCGCCTCGCGCACCTCCTGGACGTGGGCAAGTTCGCTCGGAGATTCCCCGTCCCCGCCGAACTCATGGATCGACGCGTGCGGGTTGTCGGTCGACCACATCACGCCGGGGCCGACGGGAGATTTCTCGAACCCCTCGATCCCCCGCGCCAGGTACATCTTGAAACTCTGGAGCGTGACGCGGCTCGCCCGATCCGACAGCCGCGTGTTCAGTTCATCCTGCATCGCGATCATCGCCTCGACCTCGCCGAACCCCTCGTAGCGGAACGGTTCGGAGATGTTCTGGATGTGGCACACCGGGATGCGCCCGCCGGTCCACTCGAAACTCTCCTGGCTCACCAGGCGCTCGTCCAGGTACACCTGCCTGGCCCGCGAGGACATGACTTCCGTCACCGTCGTCCGTTTCCGTCGAACGCCGATGGATCGATCGGTCCCGCCCCGGCGTCGCGTCGGCATGGCCATGGCCCCGAGCCAGCCCGGAGACTCGGCCGCGATCTCCTCTCGCTCGAAGTGGATCACGTACGCCGCGAGCGATCGGTAGTCCGCGGGGTCAAGCACGGGGATGCCGCGTGTGGGCTCAACCACTTCGACGCGAACCGATTCAACGCCGGACGCCTCGGGGTCCATGCGGACCACCAGGTCAACATGCCCGTAGACATGGCCCAGAAGCGCCATGTCCTGGAACAGGGCGATCCCGCCGGAGTTCTCCCACACGCGGTCGAGCGCCCGCTCGATCCGGCCCGCCAGGTCCCGGTCACCCGCCCCGCTGTGGATCGCGACGGGCTTGGAGAACATGAAGTCCACCATGGACTGGATCCGCCACGCGATGTCGTTCTCGATGACCACCTCGCGGCGTCCGCCCTGGACCTGCTCGCCGGTCTTCCCGCTGCGGCCGATGATCCGACCAGGAAGGCCGATCTCCTGTGCCTGCCGGTACCATCTCCCCGGGCGGTCAACTTCGCCGCCGATCCCATGCCCCACCGGCCGGAGCGGATTCCTGTAGTACGTCCAGTAACGTTCGAGCCGCGGTCGCCTCGCGGTCGAGTGCTCATCAAGGATGAGTTTCAGATAGGCCTCGTCGAGGCCGACGTCGGAAAACACTCCAAGCCGGTAGGTCATGGTCCAGCCCCTGCCTTTGAGTCGCGAGCCGGGCACCCGGGTCGCGGCACGCCCATCGCACGCCCTCACAAGGTCTCTCCGGCGGCGCGATGGCGCGCGCGCCGGCGGCGGATACGCGGCCGGTGATGAGCCGCAACGCCTTGCCAGTTCCGCACATGCAAATGATCATTTTTTTTCACGGCACCACGGAAAAATGTCCGTGCCGGTGCGCGCGCGGTCGGCCGGGACGCGGCGGTGATCCCGCGTAACAAGGCCGGACCATGCGCGCCGATGGCGATCTCCCGCCGGCGCGGGTGGTGGACGGTGACCGTCCAGCGGGGGAGAGTGAAGTTGGGCAAGGGACGCGTCGATACGTAGCCCTGACGCCGGGCGGAGGGCATCGATGCCCAGGGTCGGCCACGGACGGCCGCCTCCCGCGCCGCGTCGCGGATCTCGAATCGTTGCTTCCGTGCCGATCACCGCGGCCGGACCGGCCGGATCGGCCACCCATGGTCACACACGGCCCACCATCCGACTGGTCCGCCAAGACCGTCTTCACCACCGGGGAGGCGGCGGAAGTCTGCCGCGTAAGCCAGCAGACCATCATCCGTTGCTTCGATTCCGGTCGCCTTGCCGGATTCCGCGTCCCTGGATCACGCTTTCGCCGCATCCCACGCGACGAACTGATCCGTTTCATGCGGGAGAACAACATCCCGATCGAGCGTCTCGGACCCGGGCCGGGGGCGCGGGTGCTGGTTATCACCGCCGAGAAGCGCGTTCAGGCCGCCGTACGAGCCGCGGTCGAGGCCGAGACATCGATCGCCGAGTCGGCCAGGGTTGTGTGTGCTTCCAACGCTTTCGATGCCGGCATCGAAGCCGGCTCCGACCCGCCCGAGTTGGTCGTTCTGGCCTTCGATGTTCCCGGCATCGACCTCATCGCCGCCGTTCGAACGATCGCCTTGATGCCAACACGCCCGCTGATTCTCTGTTCGATCGGTCCATCGCCCCTGCCATCGCCTGCGGACCTCCGGGCCGCCGGGGCGTCCGACGTCGTTCGATCACCAGAGGATCCGAGCGAACTGGGCCGGGCCGTGGCGCGGGCCTTGGTCGCCAAGGTCCACGACAACGGCCGATAGCGCGGAGGCGGAGTATCACCGGCCGAGAACTCGACCGATGACCACGCCCGCGCCGTGAATCGTCGTCCAGCCCACGTCTCAATTGGTCCGAGACCCATCGTTTCGCTCCGGCGCGCCGCATCCTTGCCGCGATCGCTCAAAACACGTCCTTCAAACGCCGACTTTGGTGGTGCCGCCCGGGAACGGGGCAGACGCCCCGACCGCGAGCGGAAAACGGCGAGTACTCATGGCACGCAAGCGCAAGAACGAGGGGGGCACACCCGCCGGACGGCACCAGGGCACTCGCTCTCCCGGCGACGATGCCAGGACCGATCGCGCCCCTGAACGGGCCGAGACGGAATCACACGATTGTCAGGCCGCCGAACCTCCGGTGCGTCCCCGCGTGCTCGTCGTGGTTTCCTCGCCGGACCTGCGACAATCCGTCGCCGGGCACCTCGGCGTTGGAGAGTTCGAGGCTTGTCTTACCGACTCGATCGCCGATGCCACCGCCAGGCTGCGTCGCGACCCCTTCGACGTGGCGATCATCCAGGTTCGCCTGACGGACGGGACGGGCGCCTCGCTTGTCCGTTTCATCGAGGAGTCTCACCCGGGTCTGTGCGTGGTCATGGTGTCGGATTGTCCGACACTCGAGGAAGCATCGATCGCCCTGCGGTGCGGGGCGTGCGACCTGCTGGGATCCGGCATGAACTCCCCGGAATTCGTGGACCGGCTCGCCGACGCGCTGCGCCGTTCATGGGTCGTCCGTGATCGTGAGGATCGCATCCGCAAACTCCGAAAAGCGTGCAGGGAACTCAACAAGGCGAGGAAGATCGTCTCAAGCCAGGTCGGGTCGCTCTGCGACGACCTGGCCACGGCGTACCAGGACCTGACGGGAAAGGTCGCCGACGCCGCCGCCGCCGCCGAGTTCAACAGCATCGTCCGGCAGGAACTCGACCTCGAATCACTCCTGAGGGTGGTGCTTGAGTACGTCCTGGCAAAGGCCGGACCGACCAACGCCGCCGTCTTCCTCCCCGCCAGCAGCGGTGATTTCACCCTCGGGGCCTATATCAACTACGACGGGCCCAAGGACTCGGCCGAAACGCTGCTTGATCACCTCGCATGCACGATCGCCCCCAGGCTCGAACACCAGATCGGGGTCCTGCGCCTCAGCGGCCGCGCCGACATGAACGAACGCCTCGGACCGGAATCGGATTGGATCGCCGATTCGCACGTCATGGCCTTTGCCTGCCACGATCAGGGTGAGTGTCTCGCCGTGGTCCTTATCCACCGCGGACTGGCCACCCCATTCTCGGACGACTTTGCTCGCCTGGTCCCCGCGATCGCCGACCACTTCGGCCGTCAACTCTCACGGATCATCCGCTGCCACCACCGCCACCTGCCCAAGGATAAGTGGGGGCTCAAGCCCGGCAGCCTCGGCGAAGACCCGGACATCGACCTGGCGGCTTGAACCCCCACAAGGATCCCCGCGCCCCGCGGCAACCCCCGACGGGCTCGATCCATCCTCCTTCCGGCTCGTGAACCTATCCTCACGCCCGGTATGGACACTTCATCGAGCATGCTCCGAGTTGCCCGCCGCGTCGCCACGCTGGTCCCGTCGGTCACCGTTGCCTTCACCAACCGGGCCAAGGCGATGCGAGACCGCGGGCTTGACGTTCTGGGATTCGCGGCCGGGGAGCCGGACTTCGACACCCCCGAGGTCATCAAGCGGGCGGCCATCGATTCACTCCTCAAGGGCAACACCAAGTACATGCCCACGCTCGGAGACGCGGCCTCCCGCGCCGCGGTTGCCCGGAAATTCACGCGCGACAACTCCATCCCGGACTGCACCCCCGATCACGTCGCGATCTCCGCCGGCGGCAAGCACTCGCTCTTTGTCGCCCTCCACTGCCTGCTTGACGGGTCCGAAGCCGGCGACGTCCCACGCGACGTCCTGCTCCCCGTTCCCACCTGGGTCAGTTACGCCCCGATCGCCGAACTGGCGGGTGGACGAGTCGTCCCCATCCCCACGACCGCCCAGTCCGATTTCCGCATGACCCCCGACCAACTCCGGGCCGCCATCACCCCTTCATCACGGCTCCTGATCCTCAACTCGCCCAGCAACCCGTGCGGGACGATGTACACCCCCGACGACCTGCGTGCCCTGGCCGAGGTTGTCGCCCAGGCCGCGCGCACCGTGGCCCCTCACCTGCTCGTCCTGTCCGACGAGATCTACGAGAAGATCGTGTTTGGAGGCATCGATCATTTTTCCATCGGCTCGATCCACGAGATCGCCCAGAGGGTCATCACCATCAACGGACTGTCCAAGGCGTACTCGATGACGGGCTGGCGCATCGGGTTCACCGCGTGCAGCGGGGAGTTCGGACGCGAGTTCATCAAGGCCATGGGCACCCTCCAGGGCCAGATGTCCACCAACAACACCTCGTTCACCTACGCGGCCATCCCCGTCGCCCTCGAGTCGTGCGACGCCGATGTCCGCCGCATGCGCGACGCCTTCGCCCACCGGGCCACGATCCTCGAACGGCGACTGGCCGGCATCCCCGGCCTTCGCAGTGTCAAGGCCACCGGCGCGTTTTACGCCTTCCCCGACGTCTCGGCCCACTTCGGAAAATCCAGCAAGGGCGGAAGGCCGATCAACTCCGCCCTGGAGTTCTGCGAAGCGCTGCTCGCCGAGAACCTCGTGGCTCTCGTTCCCGGGGAGGACTTCGGCGGATGCGGCAAGAACCACATCCGAATCTCCTTTGCCTGCTCGGACGAGCAGATCGACAAGGGCATGGACCGTCTGGGGGATTTCGTGAATTCGCTGAAGTAAGTGCTTCCCTCGCCAGGAGGCTCACCGGTCCCCATCGGCGCGGCGCGGAGGCAGGCCGATGTCCTCGTCCCACAGTTCTCGGCGGGAGGAGATGAACGCTCGCATCATCTCAACGCATCGGGGATCGTTGAGGTTCACGACCGCGATACCCTCCGCCCCGAGCCAGTCCTCGCGCCCCAGGAACGTCGTGTTCTCCCCGATCACCACGCGGGGGATCCGGTGCAGCACCGCCGTCCCGGAGCACATGGCGCACGGGCTGAGGGTTGAAGCGAGCGTCAGCGTGTGCCAGTCGCGCCGCCGCCCCGCGTGACGGATGCACACGGTCTCCGCGTGAGCCGTCGAATCGCCCGATTGGACCCGGAGGTTGTGCCCGGCCGAGATCACCCGGCCGTCCGGGGCGACCAGGGCCGACCCGATCGGGATGCCGCCCTCCGAGAGGCTCTCGAGGGCCTGCTCGATCGCGACCTCCATCGCCACTCGGTCGACCTGGTCCTGGGTCATGCGTTCCATCCGGCGGTGAACCCGCGAGCGGCCTCAGTGCGTCGCGACCGATCCTTCCACCGGCCGATCCTCGCGTGCCAGGCGGGACACCGGCCCCGTGAAGACGACCTCGTCCGGCATCGGGCTGAACCGCGAACCGTACAGGCGGATCCGGCGGTTGGCCGTGTACCTGGGCATCAGGGGCATCACCGCGAGGATTCCCGCCGCCATGACGCCGTTGGCGATCAACATCGAGACCAGGTCCGTCTGGCCCATGTACACCATCACCGACGTGACCACCACCGCCAGCAGCGAGATCGGGATCACCGACTGCCACCCCACCATCATCACCTGGTCGAAGCGCAGCCGCGGTATGGTCCAGCGGACCACCATCATGAAGCACACCACCAGAACCGTCTTGGAGAAGAACACCACGAATTTCAGGAACGCCGCCGCCAGCACCGTGTGCTCGGGCTGCGCCCCGGGCAGGAACGGCAGGTGGTATCCACCCAGGAACAGCAGCGTGAAGAACGCCGCCGCCGTGGTCATGTGGGCGTATTCCGCCAGGGGGAACAGCGCGTACCGCATCGACGAGTATTCGGTGTGGAACCCGCCGACGAGTTCCTGCTCACATTCCGCGTTGTCGAACGGGGCCCGGTTCGCCTCCGCCAGACCGCAGATGAAGAATATCGCCGCCGCGATCGGCTGAGACAACAGCATCCAGCCATGCTCGGTCTGGTGACGGACAATCTCGTCGGGGATCACCGTTCCGGCCAGCAAGAGCACCGCCAGCAACGCAAGCCCCAGCGGGATCTCGTACGAAATCATCTGCGCCGTGCAACGCAGGCCGCCCAGGAACGAGTACTTGTTGTTGCTCGCCCAGCCTCCCAGGGTGACCCCATACACCCCAAGCGACGCCACGGCGAGCAGGAACACAACCCCAATGTTGATGTTTGCCCCCGCTACCACCACTGGCCCGCCGGTGAAGGTCAACCCCAGGATGGTCATGTCCGGGGCATCCCACACCCCGCCCCACGGGATCACGATGAAGCCGATCAGGGCCGGAACCACGCCCACGAGCGGGGCCAGGGAAAAAAGCGCCTTGTCCACGTTGGCGGGCGTGAAGTCCTCTTTCACGAAGAACTTGATCCCGTCCGCCAGCGACTGGCCAAGACCCCAGAATCCGAACCTGGGCAGGAACTCCTGGCCGAGGTTGAACCCGGTCCGGTTCGGCCCGATCCGGTCCTGCATGTACGCCGATATCTTCCGCTCAAAGTAGATGAACAGGCCCGCGTGTGCCAGGATCACGTGGATCACCACCACGCACACGACCGCGTTGACCAGCAGTTGAACGGTGAGAAGGCCTTCCATACGGGTCGCAAGTGTAGCGGTGGGAGAGGCCGACGCAATGGGCAGACCCGCCGACTTGACGCCCCCTCGGGGCGGAGCAAAAAAAAGACCTCCCGCGACGAGCGGGAGGTCCGTGGGTCAGGCAAGACGAGAGAGTGGTCGATCAGCGGCGGCGACGGCCCGCGGCGATCATCCCGACGGCGGCCAGCGCGAGGCTCGCCGGCGTTGGGATCGGCTCCCAGTAGTACTTGATCGTCACGTCGCCATCGGCGGCAAAGTCGGTGAGTTTCAGGGTCGAGTCCGTGGTGCCCGAGACCGAGAAACCGCCCGTGCCGAAGACGTTCGCGTTGATCGTCCCAGGTCCGTAGTACGACAGGAGGCCCGAGGTCGTGTCATCGAACCCCGAACTGCTGTCGGCCAGGTACCCGAAATCGTGGAAGTCGGGACCGGAGCCGGCGATGCCATCGCTGGCCGCGACGCCCGCCATCGCGCCCTGAGCCAGGCCGGTAAAGCCGCTCAGCGACGCAAACCCCACCGTCACGAACCCCGAGAGGTTCACGGCAAAGTTCGGGGCCGGAAGCGTCGAATCGTTCTCGGCGGTCACGAGCGCGCCCATGGTCGCGTTGAACGACATCTCGACCTTGGTCAGCACTTTCAATCCGCCGTTGTCATCGAATTTGTTGAATGTCAGAACGGCGTTGTTCGGCGAGAGCGGGAAGGCCCAGTTCTGTGTCTGGACATCCACACCCGCCACGGCCGCAGTCGCCATTCCGGCGACTACAGCGAGGCCAAGAATCTTCATAATGTCCCTCTCCTTTAGAGGTTAACTCTCCTTGAGGGGATTCCGGAAACAAATTCCGGGGCGGATTATCCCCTGCGGTGAATACTCTACCCGGGAACGTGGTGCCTTGTCAATGCCCATTTCGAGTTGGCGCGGCCGTTCGGGCGGCCGGTCGGCGACCCATCGAAACGACAACAAAGTCCTATAACCATGCGCCCTGGCATCGTGCTGCCGTGATTTAACGCACTTGGAAGTAGATTTCCCTCTTCCTACTGGTATATTGGGCCCTCCCTCGCGGGGTCAACCGCCTTGGTCAAGCGGTGCGAAGGGAGCGCAGGGGATCGTGAAAGGTTCGTTCTTGATCGCGTGCATCGCGGCGTTGTCGTCGGCGGCCAGTGCTGTTCATATTTTGTTTGTAGATCATTCTGCCCCAGGCGGCGGCACCGGAGAGTCCTGGGATACGGCCATCAATGACTTGTCCGTGGCGCTGGGCATGGCCGCGACGATGCCCCCGGCCCAGGTCTGGGTTGCCGCGGGAACGTACAGGCCGGATTCGGGGACCGGAGATAGAGAGGCGAGTTTCATCGTTTCCCCCGGGGTGAGCCTCTACGGCGGGTTCGGGGGGTGGGAGTCAACACTCGAGCAGCGTAACCCCCTGGCCCAGAGGACCGTGCTGAGCGGGGACATCGGCCTTGCGGATCAGCCCGACGACAACTCCAGGCACGTGGTCCTGGTGCCGGCGGCCGTCACGGCATCAACCGTCATCGACGGATTTACGATCGAGCGAGGCAACGCGAACGGGAGCGTCTATCCGCTCGACAGCGGGGGCGGCATCCTCATCGACGGGGGCAGCCCGACCATCCGTCAATGCGTGATCCGCTTCAATACCGCCAAGTACGGAGGCGGGATTTATTCACGGCCCGGCTCGCCGACCATCGAGTCGTGCTCGCTGCGGCAGAACATCGCCACGGCCGACGGCGGAGGCCTGAACGTCAACGGATCGGCCGTGGTCCGTCACAGCGTCTTTGACGCGAATCGGTCCAACTTCGGGGGCGGGGCCGTGTTCTGCTGCGGCTCTTCGAAAGTCCTCGACACCACGTTCACGGGGAACTTCGCCAACACGGGCGGGGGCGTCTTCAGCCCCATCGGCACGCTCTCGGTGGTTCGTGGCGTCTTCGAGGGCAATTCGGCGGGCAACGGTGGCGCGGTGAACTCGAGTTCAGCGTCGTCAACGTTCTCGGCCGCGCTGACCACGTTTACGGGGAACTCCGCGAACATCGGCGGGGCCCTGCACCTGACCAACGCGCCCCTTCTGTACAGTTGCGTCATCTCGAAGAACACCTCGACGCAGCGCGGCGCGGGGGCCTATCTGCAAGGGTCGGCCAGATTTGTCAACTGCACGATCTTCTCGAACTGGTCCCTCACGCAGGGCGGCGGCATGTACGCGGCCTCGGGCGTTCCGATCATCTCCAACTGCGTCCTTTGGAGCAACGCCGATTCCCAGTCATCGACCCAGGCGAGCCAGTTGTCCGGAACCGCGGGTTTGTGGACCATCAACGCTTCCTGCATCCACGGGTGGACCGGGTCGCTTGGCGGCGTCGGCAACTTCGGCTCATCTCCGCCTCGCTTCATTGACGCGGCCGGAGCCGATGCCAGGCTCGGGACGGCCGACGACACGTTCTACCTTTCTCCCGGTTCGGCGTGCATCGACGCGGGCAACACGTCCCTGCTTCCCGCCGATCAGTGGGACCTCGACGCCGACGGGGACACGGCCGAGTTGGCTCCCCTGGACTTCGCGGGTTCGGTTCGAGTCTTTGACGATCCCGACGCCCCCGATACCGGCCCGGGCCCTGGCCCGCACGTCGACATCGGGGCGTACGAGCGTCAGGCGGCGTGCCGCGTCGATTTCGACGGGAGCGGGTGGGTTGACATCGACGACTTTATCGCGTTCATCGCGGCCTTCGAGGCGGGGGATCCGGCGGCCGACTACGACCAGAGCGGCTTTGTCGACCTCAACGATTTCGACGCCTTCATCACGGACTTTGCGCTTGGCTGCTGATCCGGGAGTTTGCCCTCATCGCAGCAGGCCACCCGAGCGGAGCGTGTCGGTCACGAAGCGATCAACGGGGGTGTCCGAGTCGGCGCGCAGGAACGAGATCCCCCGGCCCCGGCACTGGGCACGCAGAAGCGACGAGTGACTCTCGAACCTCTCCTTGTATTTCGCCACCACCGTCGGGGACAGCGTCAGGTCGACCGAGCGGCCGGTTTCCGCGTCGATCAGGCGGACATCCCCGGCCAGGGCCCCGGTACGATCCGACCGTGGGTCACGCTCGGCCGGCGTGACGACCTGGATGCAGGTGGTGTCGAACCCGGCGATGCCTGTCGACGATCCCGCCAGGGCGTCCAGACCACGCGAGCACTCCCCCGGCACCAGAAAATCCGACAGCACCACCATGATTCCCCGGCCCGTGCGAGAGGTGGCGGCGATACGCAGCGCGGCGTTGAAATCCGTGACCGACGCGGGTTCGACCCCGTCGCCGGGCTTTGCGTTCATGGTGTCGATCAGGAAGCGAGCGACCCGCCGGATCCCCGCCCGGCCCCGCGTCGCGGCCAGCCGGCGGACCGCCGGCGATCCATGCGGAACATACGAGACCGCCGAGACCCGGTTCTGATTGACCAGCCCGACGTACGCGACCGCCATCGCCACCCGGCACGCGAAGAGCAACTTGCTCGGATCGCCAGACTCCATCGACCGTGACCCATCCACGAATACCTGGACGGACAGGTCCTCGTCCTCCCGGAAGAGTTTGATGAACAGTTTGTCCAGTCGAGCCAGGACGTTCCAGTCCACGTGCCGAAGGTCATCCCCGGGGATGTAGTCCCGAAAATCGTCGAACTCGACGCTGCGCCCTCGACGCTTGGATCGGCGTTCGCCGGGGAGTTTTCCGGCAAACATCTTCGAGGTCAGGACATCCATCCGGTCCAGACGGGCCGCCAGGTCCTTCCCCAAAAGGTCTTCAAGGGTTTGTGGACGAGGTGACCCGGCGACGTGCAGCACGCCCGGATCGTAGAGTGCCCCCAGCGGAACCGGCCGGCCTCAGGCGCCCGCGTGTATTGTCAATCCACCCCGCCCCCGCCGCCCGATCAACAATGCATGAGCGTGTCATCAATAGCCCCCCAGCCGATCGACGCTCCGGTTCCCTCGCCCGGCACGGCTCCCGGTTCGTATTTTGTTCCGGCTGTCGTTGATCCCGGCTGGCCCTTTGTGTTGGCGGGCCTCGCGATGATCGGGTGTTCCCTGCTCATTC
The DNA here is from genome assembly GCA_019636515.1 of Phycisphaeraceae bacterium. Lineage (GTDB taxonomy): Bacteria > Planctomycetota > Phycisphaerae > Phycisphaerales > UBA1924 > JAEUJB01. The sequence goes on from JAHBXI010000002.1 coordinate 64,156, forward strand.
CCGCGGCCGACGACCTTGCCCAGGCCCGTCACCTGCGAGATCGGGCACTGGTGATCGAGCAGCACCGGGTCGAACGCCTGATGCGTCACGAGGAATTCCTGGAGGGCCTGCAGGCGCGTGACGAGACGCTCGCCCTTTCGCTCGCCGCCTCGCAACTCAACCAGATCCCGTTTGATCGCTCCCCGTTGGGAACGGGTATCTCCTCGCCGGGCCTGTCGGACGCATCGGTCTTCCCGGCCCTTGAACCCCCACCCCCATCTCTTCCCGAGCGACGCCGGGGACATTCGACCCTCGAACGACTCGTGCTGTCACCCCGAACCGGATTGTGGGTCGGCGTGATCGGCTCGGTCTGCGTCCTGATCGGCCTGTTGCCCAGGGCTCGACGGTCCTGACGGCCCAATTCTGACGGCCCAATTCTGACGGCCCAATTCTGACGGCCCAGTTCTGACCGTTCAGTCCTGACCGTTCAGTCCAGCACGTTCAGTCCTTGTCTCCAGGCACCAGGAACTTGAAGGTCATGGCGGCGGCGATGGCGGCGGCAAACTCCGCGGCGAAGTGGATCCAAAGGCTCGACCACTCGACCAGGCCCATGACGCCCAGGCCGATCGCCACCGCGGGGTTGAAGGCCCCGCCCGAGATCCCGCCGACCGCGAACGCTCCCGTCAACACGGTAAACCCGATCGCCAGCCCGTAGAATGAATTCCCCGACGTTGCCTTGGAGGTGGCGACGTGCAGCACCACGTGGCAGAGCGCGAACGTGAACAGGAACTCGGCCAGCAGCGCGGGCACGGTCGCCGGGATCATCCCGGCCGCCGCACGATCCCCCTTGAGGAACAGCACCAGCATCCCGGCCGCCAGGGCCGCAACGCCTTGCGCCACCATGTACGGGACCACATCCGACGCCGGGCACTTGCCGCGCAGCATGACCGCGAGCGTTACCGCCGGGTTGTAGTGCCCCCCGGAGATGTGCCCGCCCGCGTAGACCATCACCATCAGCGCCGAGGCGATCGCCAGCGGCGCCAACGGCCCCGCGCCCCCAGGATCGATCACCGTCATTCCGATCGTGAACACAAGAAAAAACGCCCCGATAAACTCGACGGCATACTTGCGAATATTCATGCGATGCACTCCCACTGCGTCGTCGGAGCCGAATGTTCCGACGTGCCTTGTTCGACCCGCCTGCGAATCCCGGTTCTGATGCGACCGAGCCATATTCTTCGGCTGTCGGCCGAGTTTATCTCAATTCCGACCCGACCGTCCGGGGAGGCTCGACCGTCCGGGGAGGAATGTCTCGTGGGGTTGCCCCCGGCCCCGGCGCGTGGATACTTCCCCGATGAGCGAATTCAAGGACCTATCCGGTGCCGGACTGGATGCCCGCCTCGTGGCGGTGAACGTCGGCAACACCCGTACACGGTTTGGTTTGTTCGATGCGGGGCGCCTCGAACGTTCCCAGGCATGCGTCAACACCGACCTGGAAGCGGTGGTGGCGGGGATACTCTCGCTGTCCGGCTCGGGGGGTCCCTCGGCCACGGGCATTCCCGTGGTGGTGGCGACGGTGAACGCCCCGGTGGCGGATCGCCTGGTCGGTGCCCTCGCGGATTCCATCCCCAGAGACCGTATTTTTCGGCTCGGGTCTGATCTGGCCATCCTGATGCCGATGGCCCTGGACGACGATTCGACCGTCGGTCAGGACCGCCTCCTGGCGGCGATGGGGGCGTATTCGCGGGCCGGCCAGGCGTGCGTGGTCATTGATGCGGGAACCGCCGTCACGGTTGATTTTGTCGATGGTGAAGGGACGTTTCAGGGCGGGGCCATCGCCCCAGGCCTGACCATGATGCTCGACTCCCTGCACCGGGGCACCGCCGCGCTCCCGAAGATGGAGTTTCTCGTTCCCGATCCCGCCCGTGGGGTGATCGGCAAGGACACCCGCCACGCGATGACGATTGGAGTCCGAGCCGCGGTCACCGGCATGGCCCGCGTGCTGATTGATTCCTATGCCGAGGTCTTCGGCGCCTACCCGCAGGTGGTCGCCACCGGGGGGGACGCGGCGATCTTCGAGAATGACCCGCTCGTCGAGCACATTGTTCCCGACCTGGTCCTGCTGGGGATCGCCGAGGCATGTCGGCGCACGCTCATGGATGATCCCCAGGACCAGGTCGATCGCGAGCGGTCGGCACGCGCGGCACGCGGCGGCGGGTTTGAATCACGGCTTGGGCGCCACGAGGGCACGTCCGGGTCCGAGGGTGGGAGCCATGATGACCCCAACCCCCGCGAATGAGTCCGTGGCCCGGTGGCGAGTCGCGACACCCGCTTTGGCCGCCGGAGCCGTCGCTTGCATCGAGATTACAGGTCCGCCCGGGGCGATCACGGATGTTCTGCGAGCGATCGGGATCGGTGCGTTCCCCGTCGGCCGCGTGGCGACGCGTGGCTTGTGCGGCGTGGACGTCGGCCTGGTGGCTCGCTGGTCGCCCTCCCACGTTCAACTGATGCCTCATGGCGGAGTGTTCGCCGTCCGTGCGATCTCAGACCGGATCGTCGCGGCCGGCGCCGTCCGGTGCGATGATGGGGAAGATCCGCGGGAGACGGACTACTTCCCCGAGGCCCGCGACAAACACGAGGCGCGGATCCTGGCCGCGCTTGGACGGACCCGCAGCCCACGGGCGATCGACCTGCTCCTCGATCAGCCGCGCCGCTGGCGCTTGTTCGAGCAAGGGTCGGGACCCGGACCGGCCAGAGACACCAGCCGCCTTCTTGACCGCCTCGTGGATCCGCCCTTGGTGGCCGCGGTGGGCGGGACGAACATCGGCAAGAGTTCACTCACCAACTCGCTGGCAAAGTCGAATGTCTCGATCGTCGCCGATGAGCGAGGGACCACGCGCGACCATGTCGGAGTGCTGGTCAATCTCGACGGGCTGGCGGTGCGATTTGTCGACACCCCCGGGATCCGACCGGACGCCGACCCCGCCGAGTCCCGCGCCGCCGTGACCGCGTGGCGGCTCGTCCGGGATGCGGACCTGCTCCTGGTCTGCGGCGACAAGGACGCGTTGCCCGTTGAGCCTCCGGGAGTTCCCTCAACCGTCGGGCGACTTTCCGTGGCCCTGCGGGGAGACCTTGGCTCGCCGGTGTCATGGCGGCCAGACATCGTCACCTCGGCCGCGACCGGACAAGGGATTGGAGAACTGTCGCGCCGCATCCGCGGCCTGTTGGTTCCCGACGCCGCCCTGACAGACCCCGCCCCCTGGCGGATCGGCGGCTGTCCGTGAGTCTCGCCGACGGGCGGGGCGAGTTCCTACAGTCTGTCGGTTGATGGAGGCTCCGCGGATTTCGCGGCCGGGCCGAACGCAAGGGAATCATTCTTCATGGTCGACGAACGCCGAGAGATACGGGAGGGCGCGGGCCTTGACGAGGCACGCCTCAACCAGGACTTCATCGATTTCCTTCGGCGGTGGAGCACGCCGTTCCTGGTCGTCGTCGCGGTCGTCGCCGTCGGGTACGCCGGGTACACCCGCTGGCAGGAACGAAAAAACGCCCGCTTCAACGACGCCTACGCGGAGTTCGAACGCGTCGCGGGGGTGAATACTCCCAGCCCGACCTCGCTCCGGCGCCTCGCCGAAGACTACGAGGGTGTTGGCGGGGTGAGTTTGCTGGCCCGTCTCCAGGCCGCCGACTTGTACCTTCAGGCGGTGCGCCGAGGGATCAAGGCCGGCGCACAGGTCGAGTTCACGGGAGAGATCGCCAACGCGGAAGACGCGATCACTCCCCAGGACCGCTTGGAATACCTCGACCAGGCATGGGAGTTGTTCTCGAAGGTCGCCCGCGACGCTCGCCGGAACGACTCGCAACTGCTCATCGCGATCGGGGCCACGTACGGCCTGGCCGCCGTGGCCGAATGCCGGGAGGACTACGACGCGGCAAGGACTCAGTTCGAGGCGATCGTCGCGATGGCCACGGGATCTCCCTACGCCGATCACGCCGCGGTCGCGCGTGACCGAATCGCCGATCTCGACCGCATCCGCAACGTCGCGAGGCTGTTCGCCAAGGCTGAACTTCCCGCCGAAGCGGTCGCTCCCCCGTCTCCCTTTGATCCGCAGCCAAGCCCACCCGCCGCCGGCCCTCCGGCCCCGCGCCCGCCCGCCGATCCGCAAGGGCCACCGGCCGATGCCCCGTCCCCCGCCGACCCGGAGCAGCCGCCTGCTCCGACGGCCGATGACACGTCGCCGCCCGCGAGCGATCCCGTTCCAGACGAGCCGCCCCGGCGCGCGGAGTGAATCATTCCCTTCGGGCCGGTGCCGAGAGATCCTCGCCGCGATCACCACCGGGGTGATGCATGGCCAAGCCGCCACGAAAGCCACGCCGTCGTGATGCCGTCCCCGCTCCAACTTCGGGCGATGGCCCCGATGAACTTGTCTCCACCTCGGCCACCTCCGAGGGCCTGCTCCTGCCCGGCGGGAACGTGGACCCCGAAGCGCTCCGACGGGCCGTCGAGTCCGCCCAGCAATCGCCCTCTTGCGAGACCGCCGACGAGGAGACCGATGCGGTCATGCCCCGCGTGACGTTCTCCCTCCGTCGCGACCTGAACAAGCGGCTCGACCGCTACCTCACCGACCGGATCACGTTCATGAGCCGCACCCAACTCCAGCGGCTCATCGACGAAGGTGGCGTCACCGTCAATCAGCGGATCCCCAAGGCCTCGACGCTCCTTCGCGCCGGCGACGTGGTGGAGGTGGTCGTCCCGCCCCCTCCCTCGCCCCACACCCAGCCCGAGGACATCCCCCTCGACGTGCTGTACGAAGACGACGACATGGTCGTTCTGAACAAGCCGCCGGGGATCATCGTCCATCCCGCGCGATCGCACCTCAAAGGCACGCTGATCAACGCCCTGGCGTTCCACTTCCGGCACCGTTCCCCGTCGGGAGGTTCCCTCTCGACGGTGGGGGGTGATTTCGCAAGGCCGGGCGTCGTTCATCGCCTCGACCGCCATACCAGCGGCGTCATCGTCTTTGCCAAGCGAGACGAAGCCCACTGGAAACTCGGTCACCAGTTCGAGCATCGCCGCGTGGACAAGCGGTACCTCGCGCTGGTCGAGGGGCTGGTGGAGCCCGACGCCGACGTGATCGACCTGCCAATCGGTCCGCACCCGTCGCGGGAGAAGGGGTACCGCGAGAAGTACGTCGTCCGCCACGATGAACTCGGCAAAAACGCCGTCACGATCGTGCGCGTCCGGGAACGGTACCGGACCATCCGGCCGGACGATCCGATCGCGTCTGGGGCGCCGGGCATCGTGCCCGCTCATGGAGCGCATCCCGCGGCGCCCGCGCCACCGGCGCCTCCCGTTGGTCCGCACTGGGATGGGGGCGGGGATGGTCACAACTCCGCGACCCGGCGCGTTCGACCGCTCTCCGCGCCGGGCGCCTCCGCCGGGTACTCCCTGGTCGAACTCGAACTCAAGACCGGCCGGACGCACCAGATCCGGGTCCATCTTTCGCACCTGGGCTGGCCGATCGTGGGGGATGACATGTACGGCGGGAAGCCCTACGCCGACGAATCCGGGGCGACCATCATCGATCGCCAGGCGCTTCATGCCTGCATGCTGGGGATACGCCACCCGATCAGCGGCGAACCTCTCGTTTTTTCCGCGCCGCTGCGCGGCGACATGGCCGCCCTGGTCCGCGACCTTCGTCGGCGATTCCACGTTGAGCGGATCCCGACCCCGGGCACGTCGGTAGACCTGTCGCAGGCCTTGCCGACCTGACGCGGGGCGTTCGGTTTCCCGATCAATCGCTCCCCGCACGCGGGCATTCACACGCAAGATCGCCGGGGGTTCGGCCCGATACCATCCACCAATGGACACCCTTTCCATGCAGGTGGTCGACCTACTTCGCCGCCACGACCGCTCCGTGGCCGACCTGATCGCCAAGGAGGCGGAGCGCCAAGAGACGACGCTCGAACTGATCGCCAGCGAAAACCACGTCTCCCCGGCGGTCCTGCACGCGGCCGGAACCTGCCTGACCAACAAGTACGCCGAGGGATATCCCGGGGCCAGGTACTACGGGGGGTGTGTCTATCACGACCAGGTCGAGGAAATCGCCCGAGAGCGTGCCCGGTCGATGTTCGGGTGCCGATTTGCCAACGTCCAGCCACATTCAGGCGCCCAGGCCAACGCCGCGGTTTTCATGGCCCTGATGGAGCCGGGCGCGACCTTTGCCAGCCTGGTCCTCAAGGACGGAGGGCATCTCTCCCACGGGATGAAGATTAATTTCAGCGGGACGTATTACAAGCCCGTCCACTACCCGCTCCACTACGACGTGAACCACCCCCAGCACGAGCGCATCGATTACGACGCCGTGGCCGCGGTCTGTCGAGAGCACAAGCCCAAGGTGCTGCTCTGCGGCTATTCGGCGTACCCGCGGGTTATCGACTTCAAGAAGTTCCGTGAGGCCGCCGACCAGTGCGGGGCTCTGCTGGTCGCCGATGTCGCCCACATCGCCGGGCTTATCGTCGGGGGGGCGCACCCGTCACCGTTCCCGTATGCCCACGTGGTGACGACCACGACGCACAAGACCCTCCGCGGGCCGCGAGGCGGGCTCATCCTGACCGACTCGGAGGACCTGGCCAAAAAGATCGACCGATCGGTCTTCCCGGGGATGCAGGGCGGGCCCCTGATGCACATCATCGCGGCCAAGGCCATCGCCTTCGGGGAGTGTCTCCAGGATTCGTTCAAGACCTACGCCGCGCAGGTCGTGCGCAACGCCGGCTCCCTCGCGGCCGCCCTTGCCGAGCGTGGCTACCGCATCACGTCGGGAGGGACGGACAACCACCTCATGCTCGTCGACCTCCGGCCGCGCTCCGACCGGCTTACCGGAGCGGATGCGGAAAAATGGCTTGAAGAGGCCGGGATCATCTGCAACAAGAACGGGATTCCGGACGATCCGCGACCTCCCCGGGTCACCAGCGGCGTGCGCCTGGGCACTCCTGCCGTGACTTCACGAGGCCTGAAGGAAGCCCACATGCCCGTCGTCGCGGACTTCATCGACCGGGTTCTCGACGCCGGCCTCAGGGGTGACGACGATCGCCGGATCGTCGCCGGACAGGTACGCGAGCAGGTCCGCTCGCTGTGCCGTGAATTCCCGATGCCCGCCTGATCACGGCCGCGCCCGTTCCCGGGTCCCGCCTCGCGCGTTCGTACCATCCGATGACCCGATCCGATCCCGCACGCGGGGTCTACACTGCCCCGCCGCATCGGCCGTGGCGTCCTTCCGCTTCACGCCTTATGCGCGGGAGGCCCATTGTCCGTCTGCAAACTGGATCCATCCCTCGAACGCATCGTGGTCGGCAACTTCCAGTTCCCGCTGGGGGTCTATCCGATCGAGCCGATGACGCCTCGCCCGGGGTACACGTTGCTCTTTGAGTCCGCCGACGGCGGCGAGGACCAGGAGTGGGAGGAATGGCCGGATCGGTACCTGTTCGACGCCGTTGTTTCGTTTGAGCGGCTGGAGAGCCTCGTCTGGACTCTTTTTTCGCTCTTCCCCGGCCGCGTCTATCCGATCCTCGACATACTCGGTCACGACGACTATCGAGAGATCGACCCGTTTGTCTCGTACGACCTGATCGGGGTGGACCGCATGATGGACCACCTCCGCCGCTACCGGGAATTTTTCTTTGAGGATGGCATGTGCGGCTTTGGCGCGATGACCGAGGAGCCATTCCTCTACGTCTTTGTCGACGAGCACAAGATAGTCACCGTCCGCGCCCAGACCGACCTCAAGGACCGGATCGAGCGCATCATGCGTGCCTACGACCTCGAGCCGGTCGAAGAGCCCGCCGGGGCGGATTCGGCCGCCCACGAGCACCGGGGCGTCCTCCTCGCTCCCGAAGACGACAAGACCCTCCTGCCCTTCGATGAAATCGCCGGACGCCTCCGAGACGAATGGAGGCTCATCCTCAATATTGATCCGGAGTCCAACGTCGACGACGAGGGCGCTGAACTGGGCGTCACCCCCTGGCGATGCGTCGTTCGCATCGACGACGAACCCGAGCGGGACCCACGATTCGCGGAGATCTTCCTTGCCGCCGATGGACTTCGATCCGCCGAAGACACCGCCCTCCATGCCACCGAGGAACTCCTCGCCGATTCCCTTCCGCTCCCCGAGGAGGAAGACGTCGAAGTCATTATCTTCGACCGTGTGACTCCCGATCATCTTCGCGAATTCATCGGCGCCAAAGGGAAACTCCCGAAAAAAGGCCCGTGGACTTCCGGCACTATCCTCGCGGCGCGCTGGATCGAACCTCGGTAACCCAGGCGTGGCGCCTTCGGCGGAACCCGTCCATAATACAAACATCAATGCCGCGACCGGCTTGTTCACCCGGTTTGCAAACCGATCGGACTTGCGGTATGTTCCCGACTCCGAAAGGTGGTTCGAAGGCCTGCGCATCGCGCGCCGATGCAGATGGGACGATGGCCCCGCCGCGGATCGGGTTTGACGGATGTGAGATGACCGGATCGATCCGTTGGCATGCAACGGCGGGCGGTCGTGGTCGAAGTCCCGATTTCAAGAAAGCGATGCGCCAGCGGCTTGTGGCGGCGAGACAGGGTGGGTAGGCTTGCGGCCCTTCGCCGGGATGAAGCCGCGTGGGGGAGCGTGGGGTGGGTGGAATACGCGGCGGAGCCGTTTGGTCGTGGGGCGTTCGCGCCGACACGTTCGTTCCGGTTTCAAGGAACGCCGTTTCACGCGAGCGAGTTGGAAGTTGGACGGATGACGCGATGAGTCCGCCGTGGCACCGCCCTTCGGGAGTGTCGGAGACGACTCGACGGTCGGAGACGATTGGCCAACGACCGGTGAAGGCACCGGCAGCGACGCTTGGAGACGCAGATGAACCGCACCAGCGCCCGTATGACCCGTTCGATGATGGCGTGCGCGACCGCGTTCGGCGGGGTTTTCTTCGCCGTCACGCCCGCATCCCTGGCCCAGAACGCCGGCACCACCGATTCGATCGGCCGAGCCGTGGCCGGGCCAACGACCGCCGATTCGATTGAGCGGGCATCAAGACTCATTGGCGAGGGAATGGTCGTCCGGGGTCGGGCGATACTGGTCGGCCTCGCCGACGCGGGCCGGGCGCAGGCCCTGACCGATGCGGAGCGGACACGGGCCGCGTCCCTGCTCGGCATCGCCAACTCGAAACTCGCTCAACTCGATCCCCTCGAACTGAGCCTCCAGAAGGCCGAAGTCGCCCTCGACGAGAGCGACCTGCGCACCGCCGAACGCCACGCCGCCAGGGTTCGACAATCCTCGCTTCTGACGCCCGAGCAGCGGTCCCGTGCCGACGCGGTCGCCGAGGCGGTCATCCAGACGCGCGAAGGGCTTGCCCCCAAGGCGCCCGCGATCATCTCCCAGGCCGCCGCCGACCTCCGCGAAGGCCGGGTGGCGCAGGCTCGGGCAGCACTCGATTCGCTCTTTCGCTCGGGCGTGAGCATCCCCGAGAATCTCCAGTCGATCGCCGACGATTGCCGGACGAGGATCATCGCGATCGAGCAAGGACTCGACCCGATTTCCGGCGTTCATGGGTCCGGGTCGGTCGGCTTTGCTCCCGCCGTCCTCTCACCCGTCGCCTCGCAGCCCGCCGACGACGCGGCGGATCCACAGCCCGCCGACCCGGTGGCCGACGCTCGGCGATTCGAGGCCACCAATCTTCTGGTCGAGGCGGACAAGGCGTTCGAGTCCGGCCGCTTCAACGAGGCCGTTACCCGCTATGGGCAATTGCTGGCGGGCTATCGCGAATTCCTCTCCGCCGACCAGGCCGCCCACGTCGAGCAGCGGATCACGCAGGCGAGACTCAAACTCGACACCGGCCCCCGTGATCCCCTGGGCGACGTGGTCAAGGGCCGCACGCTCGTCAAGCAGCAGACCCTGGCCGAGTTCAGCAACCAACTCGCCCAGTCGAAGGCCGCCCTGGCGACGGGGGACACGGCCCGCGCCAGGGAACTGGCGGCCGGCGCCCGCTTCACGCTCAACAACGGCCGCGACAATTTCTCCGATGCCGAACTCGAAACGCTCAATCGCCAGGTCACCGACACCATGTCCGAGATCGAGGTCCGCACGCAGGAATTGATCCGACTCGAGCAGGACACCCGGTCGCGTGAACTGGCCGACCGTGCCAGCCGCGCCCAGGCCGACATCGCCCGCGACCGTGAAAACAAGATCCGAGAGCACCTCCTCCGCGCCCGCGACCTGCAGCGTGAGATGAAGTACCGCGAGGCCCTGCAGGTGGTCGACCAGATTCTTTTCCTCGACCCCATCAACCCCGCGGGGTTGATCCTGCGTGACATCATCGAGGATGCCCACATCTACACGAGTTTCCACCGTATCCGCGACGATCAGTCCAGTTCCTACGCCCTGCAGGCGCTTGACAACGAGCGGGCGATGATCGCCCCCGAGTCGATCATCAATTACCCGACGGACTGGCCCGCCACCAGCGCTCGCCGCGGTGAACCGATCCAGTTCGCGGAGACCCCCGAGGACCGGCGCGTCCGGGGCGTGCTCGAGTCGCGGCGCATCCCCGTCTCGTTCCGTAACAACACCCTCCGGGACGTCCTGGGGTTCTTCCAGACGGTGTCGAACCTCGACGTGGACATCGACTGGCCCTCTCTTGAAAGCATCGGCATCACGGAGGACACCCCCGTTTCGCTGGAACTTCGAAACGTCGTCCTGCGCTCGGTCCTCGACCGGGTCATGGCCAAGATCGGCGATGACAACAACCGGGCCGGGTGGGAGATTTCCGACGGCGTCCTGCGGATCGCCTCCGAGCAACTCCTGCGCAAAAACACCGTCACTCTCGTCTACGACATCCGCGACCTCTTGCTCGAGGTCCCCGACTACACCAACGCCCCCGAGTTCGATCTCCAGTCCGTCCTCCAAAGCACCGGCCAGGGCGGCGGGGGCGGCGGCCAGAGCCCGTTCCGAGATACCAACCAGGATCGCGGCCAGGATGCCCGCCGTCCGCTCCAGGACAGGACCAACGACCTCCTCGACATCATCCAGCAGAACGTGGACCCGGAAGGGTGGATTGATGCGGGCGGCACCACGGGGCGCGTCCAGTCCCTCAACGGGAACCTCATCATCACCAACACGCCCAAGAACCACCAGGCGATCGACGGCCTGCTCCGCAAACTGCGCGAGGTCCGGGCGATGCAGATCAACGTCGAGTCCAGGTTCCTGCTCGTCAATACCGAGTTCTTTGAGCAGATCGGGTTCGACATCGACGTCTACTTCAATGCGAACAACAACCAGGTCCGCGCCGCCCGCGCCAACGACCCGACCATCCAGGCCTCCGATTTCTTCGCCAACAACGGGAGTCTGAACCGGGCGGTCACCGGATCCGGGATCGATACCGACGGCGACGGCAACGTCGATACCTTTGTCACCCAGGGCGTCGTCAACCCCAGGCCATGGTCGCCGATCGGCGTGAGCCAGAACTCATCGCAACTCGCGTCATCCCTGATCCCCAGGGAAGGCTTTGTCGGAGACATCCTGTCCGGAACGCCCGCCCCCGCCCTGGGAATCGCCGGACAGTTCCTGGACGACATCCAGGTCGATTTCCTTATCCAGGCCACGCAGGCCGATCGCCGATCGGTTCGCCTGACCGCCCCGCGTCTGACGTTCACCAACGGCCAGGTCTCCAACATCTACGTGGCCACCCAGACCGCCTTCGTCTCCGACCTTACCCCGATTGTCTCCGATTCGGCCGTTGGTTTCGATCCTCAGTTGGCGACCCTCAACGAGGGTGTCGTCATGCTCCTCGAGGGGACGATTTCCTCGGACCGCCGGTACGTCACCCTGAACGTCGATGTCGCCGTCTCCAAACTCGAAGGCTTCCAGAACCGGGCCGTCACCGCCGTCGCGGGTGGTCAGTTGGTCAGTTCCGCCGACACGCAGTCGTTCATCCAGGCCCCGACCGTGACCGTCACTCGGGTCCAGACCACGGTCACCGTCCCGGACCAGGGAACCATCCTGATCGGCGGTCAGAGGCTCATCAACGAGGTCGAAGCCGAGACGGGCGTTCCCGTCCTATCCAAGATCCCGATCCTCAACCGGTTCTTCTCCAACCGCATCCAGGTCAAGGAGGAGCAGACCCTCATCGTCCTCATCAAGCCCACCATTCTCATCCAGAACGAGGAAGAAGAACGAAACTTCCCCGGACTGGCCGACACGATCCGCGCGGGGCTTGGCGGCTGAGTTCGCACCCACGTTCGACCCTTCCGGCCCGAACCCTCCGTTCGGGCCTTTTTTATCGCCGCGGGCAACCCCGTCCCCGGCAAGCCGGGTCCGGCATTCCATCCCGGGCGACGTTCCCCCGGTTCGACGGCTACCCTGTCGGGCCTCGCGGGATTCGGCTCAACCGCCGCTCTCCCGCCTCGTGTCGATCAGGAGACCGTGTCGATGCAAAGCAAGGACTCTCGCCTCCGCGTCCGAAGGATCGACAACATCACGCAGGTCGAGTTCATTGACCGCAACATCCTCGACGAAGGGAACATCCAGGCGATCGCCGAGGAAATCGCCCGGCTGATCGAGTCCGATCCTTCGCCCCGCCTGCTCATCTGCTTCCAGAACGTCGATCACCTCTCCTCCGCCGCCCTGGGCGCCCTGATCACGATCAACAACAAGGTCCGTGATCGCCGGGGGCAGCTGCGGCTCTCGAACATCGATCCGCAGATCCAGGAAGTCTTCGCCATCACCCGGCTCACCAAGATTTTCCAGATTCACGAGACCGCCGAGGAGGCGATCCGTAGTTTCAAGCCCGCCTGATGCCGGCGACGCGCCGTGGCCCCGGCGCCGGGACCGCGACCGCGCGATGACGGATCCGCGAAGGCCTGCCACGCCCCGGCGCCGGATCGCATACCTCGATGACCCACGATCAGCAACCGATGACCGAGTCCGCCTCGCTCAGCGTCGCCAACGACCGGGTGCAGATCGACCGCGCCATCGAGCAGGTCGCCGCCGCGCTCGACCGATTCGGATACGACAAGGCCTCCCGCTTTGCCGTGAAACTCTCTCTCCAGGAAGGGTTGGCCAACGCCATCTTCCACGGACACAAGGACCTTCCGCCCGCCACGCCGGTTCGCCTTGAGTACAGCGTTTCCCCTTCCGAGGTGCGCCTCTCCATCTCCGATCAGGGACCTGGATTCGATCCCGGGTCCGTCCCCGATCCAACGCTCGACGAGAACCTGGAACGCCCGTGCGGCCGCGGCATCATGCTCATACGCTCGTACATGACCGAGGTCTCCTACGGCCCGGGGGGCAATCGCGTGGACATGCGCTACGCCCGCCCCTCCGCCGCGACATCGCCGTAGTGAGCAGCCCATAGAAACGGCTCGGAGCCACGGATCCCGCAAGGCATGCGATGGACGGAAATCGCTACGCCGCGCCTATACTGGAATGATTCTAATCCGCAATTAAAGACACCGTTGTCCAGAGGATCCCGATGGATACACCCCGCCTGCCCATCTATCTCGACCACGCCGCCACGACGCCCTGCGATCCCAGGGTCGTGGAGGCCATGCTCCCGTATTTCACCGAGCGCTTCGGGAATCCCGGGAGCCGCAACCACCAGTTTGGATGGAACGCCGAGGAGGCGGTCGACCTGGCCCGGGAGCGTGTCGCCGCGCTGCTCGGGGCCAACGAGAAGGAAGTCATCTTCACGTCGGGCTCGACCGAGAGCAACAACATCGCCATCCGCGGGGCGGCCCTGATGTACGAGAAGGCCCCGATGAACGCGGCGCCATCCGGGGCGGGGGGGCGTGGGCACATCATCACCAACACGATCGAGCACAAGGCGGTGCTGGATCCGTGCAAGCGCCTCCAGAAAGAGGGATTCGACGTCACCTTCCTCGATCCCGGTTCCGACGGGATCATCACGGCCGAGATGGTCCGCGCGGCGATGCGCCCGGACACCATCCTGTGTACGGTGATGTGGGCCAACAACGAAATCGGAGTCATCAACGACATCCCCGGGATCGGCGCGTTGTGCAAGGAGCGCGGCGTGATATTCCACACCGACGCCACGCAGTGGGTCGGCAAGATGCCCACCGACGTCGAGGCGGCCGGGGTTGACCTTTTAAGCCTCTCGGCCCACAAGATGTACGGCCCCAAGGGCGTTGGCGCGCTGTACGTCCGCCGACGCAAGCCGCGCGTCCGCCTCACGCCGCTGGTCGACGGCGGGGGGCAGGAGCGGGGATTTCGGTCAGGGACGCTGAACGTGACGGGGATCGTCGGGCTGGGCAAGGCGGCGGAGATCGCCAGGGACCAGATGGAGTCCGACGGCCGCCGACTGCTCGCTCTGCGGACAAGGCTGGAATCGCAGGTCACCTCGCGGCTCGACAGCACGCAGGTCAACGGGCATCCGCACAAGCGACTCCCGCACCTCACGAACATCTCGTTCGGGTTTGTCGAGGGCGAGAGCCTGATGATGGCGTGCAAGGAGATCGCGTGCTCGTCGGGATCGGCCTGCACGAGCGCGTCGCTCGAGCCCAGTTACGTGCTCAAGTCGATCGGCGTCGGCGACGAACTGGCGCACAGTTCGCTCCGGCTCTCGCTCGGCCGCGGCACCACCGACGCGGAGATCGAGTTCACGATCGAGAAGATCGTCACCGCGGTGAAGAAACTCCGCGAACTCTCGCCCCTGTACGACATGCACAAGGAAGGCATCGACCTCTCGAAAGTCGAATGGGCGCACCACTGACCGGGCGGATCGGCCGAGAATCACCGAGCACATGGAGACTCGACATGGCGTACGGACCCAAGATCATCGACCACTATGAAAACCCGCGCAACGTCGGGTCCTTCGGGACCCAGTCCGAGATCAAGACCCGCAAGGATGTCGGCGTCGGATTGGTCGGCGCGCCCGAATGCGGCGACGTGATGCAACTGCAGATCAAGGTCAACGACTCGACCGGCGTCATCGAGGACGCCCGGTTCAAGTGCTTTGGCTGCGGGTCGGCGATCGCCAGTTCCTCCCTGGCGACCGAGTGGCTCAAGGGAAAGTCGCTCGACGATGCCGAACGGATCAAGAACACCCAGATCGTCGAGGAACTCAGCCTCCCGCCCGTCAAGATCCACTGCTCGGTCCTGGCCGAGGATGCCATCCACGCCGCCATCAACGATTACCGTGCCAAGAACGGCCTGTCTCCAGCGGCCCCCGGTAGCGCTGCCGCCTCGATCGCCCCGTCACGCTGACGTCGGGGTGACCGCACTGGCGCGATCCCCCCGGCGTATGATTCATGTCGATTGGCCCAGGGCCGAAGACCTCGACGGCGAGGGGGCACAACATTTTGTTGAGCAAGGAGTTGAACCATGTCCACGACCGCGACCACGACCCAGAGCCAGACGTCGCAGGGCGGCGTACTTCTGACCGAGACCGCCGCCCGCGAGATCAAGACCATTATCCAGCAGCAGGAACTCGACGCCGAGAAGGTTCGCCTGCGTGTCGGCGTCAAGGGCGGAGGGTGTTCGGGTTTTAGTTATATACTCGACCTGACCGAAACCCAGAAGGAAACCGATGAGGCCTTCGAGAGGCACGGGATCACGGTCATCTGTGACCCCAAGAGCCTTTTATATTTGAACGGCGTCACCATCGACTTTCGCGACGAGATCATGGGCCGGGGCTTTGTCTTCAACAACCCCAACGCCACGTCGACCTGCGGGTGCGGATCGAGTTTCCACGCCTGACCAGTTCGGAGCGACGCCGGCGGTCAATCGTATTTTGTTTGGATTGCGGATCAGCCCGGCTTCGTTGTATCCTGCGCATGCATGATCCGAAAACCCAGGTCGGGTTCTCGGTCGTGTTCTTGCGGTCGCGGGCTTGGGGATCGGCATCCGGACACGTGGACCAGATGGCGTTTCTTGGTCGCGCGGCCCTCGGGCGGTTGTGTACGCGGTATCGAGGTCGGCTGGGCGCTTCCGTTGCCCGGCCGCAGCCCGGACGCGTTTCGCCTTGCCGCGCGAGAGACGGACTTGGAGGGCGCGCGACGAGGCGTGCCCGGTCGAAGGTGCGGCGACCGTCGTTGCGACGGATCGGAAGGACGCGATGAGCCAGGCCGCGACGCCTCTTGGTACGTCGATGAATTACGCGCCGCCGACCGTGACGCAGTTCAGCGTCTTCCTGGTGAACAAGGTCGGCAAACTCTTCGACCTGGTGGAACTGTTCGACAACTCTCCATGCCAGGTCTGCGCGATCTCCGTGCACGAGGCCAGCGACCACGCCGTGGTTCGCGTCATCACCAGCAACGCCTCGGCCGCGCGGGAACTGCTCCGAAAGCACGGCCTGCCGTTTTCCGAGAAGGACGTCCTGGTGGTTGAACTCTCCCGGGGCAAGTCGCTCGCGCAGTTGTGCCTGAGCCTGCTGAGCGCGGAACTGTTCATCCAGTTTGCGTACCCGTTGATGCACAGGCCCAACGGGACCGCCACCATCGCCCTGGCGGTCGACGACCTGACCCTCGGCGGGCAGATCCTGCGGCGCAAGGACTTCCGCCTGTTCGGGGAGGCCGACCTGCCGGGCCACCCCAACGCGTCAGCCCACTGAAATCCCAGGATCATCCCCGGGTCCCGCGACCGGCCCGCGATCCACCCAGCCCAGGTAGCGAAAGATCGCCCGCGTGGGAGGGGAGACGATCGACCCTTCCCGGGCGTCGAGCGTCGGGATCTCCCGGACGGGTTTCCACTCGACACGCCGGTGTTCCCAGTCGCGTTCGCCCATCCGCGCGATGACCTGGGCGAGCGGGTCGGCGATGCGAACGTCGATGAGCACGTCGAATCCCCCGGCGTACGAATCGTCGCAGACGCCCGCGATCCGGCAGGACGGCGGATGGATCTCAAGCCCGGCTTCTTCACGGGCTTCCTGGCGGAGGTGGTCGATCAGGTCCGAGATGGCCGGCGCCGATCCGTGATGGTCCGGCCGGGGCACCCCGCCGCCGGGGATGACTTCCCACATATCGCCGTAGTTGCGCACGCTCGGCGACCGCAAGCCAAGCAGCACGTGTTCCTGGCCCGAAGCGTCGCGAGCGGTGATGACGCCGCGCACGGCGAGCATCCAGGTTCCCGCCCCGACCCTCGGCCGCACGGCGTAACGGCTGTAGTCGTCCGCCGCGACGTGGATCACCCCGGCCGCTGGTTCAAAGGCCCGGACTCCCCAGATCGGACCGTCGTGGAGCCGGGGGTTCGCAGCGCACAACTCCCGCCACCGCACGGAGAGTCGGGGATCCTCGGGGATCGGGTCCGCGCCGATCGGCTCGATGATGACCGGTTCGGATGAACCCGCCGGCGGCCGCCACACCCGCACCGGGCCGAACGTGACGTCGGGCTCCGACGGGGGGCCACGCAGAGGGAGGTGGGTCCATGCCCCGGCGGTCATCGCAGAAAATCCGCCAATTCGTCGAGACCCCCAAGGTCGCCCAGTCCCATCGACACCGCCTCGGCCCGGAGGGTCTCCCGGAGTTTTTCCTGCGCCTTTCGCAGCGCCTCGTTGACGGCCTGGGCGATCAGCGTACCGGCGAGGGACCTGGTGTTCTCGTCGGCGGCCATCCCGTTGACCAGCGCGGGCGCGAGGTGGACTTCGAGGACCTCCATCGAGCCGGAGACGACGGCCCGGGCCGCCCCGCCACCGGACTCCCCGACGCACCGGGTGGCCTTCATTTCAGCACGGATCCGGTCCCCGGCCTCTCGAAGGGCGTCTTGGTTCTTCATGAATCCGGCCAGAGCACCCATGGCCTTGATACGGTCCAACATGCTGGATCGTAGGGTCAAAGACCCGCGATGGATCCCCCGCGGCATGCCCGGGGTATCGTGTTCCCGGCCCGCGGAGCGTTACGCCACGACGGCGGCGCGGGTCATGTTTTCCTCGGCCCAGACGCCTGTCCCGACGCTCCACCAGTACCGGATCACGTCACCCGCGGCGGTCGTGCCCAGGAGGTTGATGGTGAAAGTGCCGCTGGTGGTCAGCCCGAGGATCGAGCCGGTCATCGGCGTGGCGTCCTGGATGGCGTCGCTGATGCGGGCGATCTGCCAGAGATTCCCGACCGGTTCCCACCAGTAGACACTGATCGTCCCGTCGGGCTCTCGACCGGCGATGTTCATGGCTCCCCAGGGGGTGACGAAACTCGAAACGCTGTCGCCCTCCAGGAGCGGTCCTCCGATGAGGTCGGTCATGTTGGTCGTGCGCCACAGGGCGCCGAACTCCGGGAGCCACCACGTCACCGAGAGTTTTCCCGACGAATCCGCGCCGCCGATGTTGATCGCGTTCCACGCGGTAAGCCAGACCGTCAGGCCGCCGGACAGGACCGGGGCTCCCGTCTGGGCGCTGAGGTTGTTGGTGGTCCACTTGGGCAGAGCCAGCGAGTGGTGGTACCACACGGCCTGGATCTGCCCCGACTCGTCGAGCCCGACCACGTTGAGCGCGTTCCATGACGTGACGAAACTGGTGATTCGCCCCGCGAAGCGGGGGACTTCGAGGCTCTGAGAACGCAGGTCGTCCCCGAGGTTGAACGCCTCCCACGCAAACCCCGCCGCGGCCGACGCCCCGGTCTGCACGAACCGCACCAGGTCACCGTTCGAGGCGACGCCCACGAGGTTCACCAGGCCGTCGATCGACACGAAGACGGTCAGTTCCCCGGCGATGGAAGGTGAATGGGCGACCTCCTGGGAAAGGTTGCGGAACGTCCACGAAGATCCCCCGGTGTTGGTGAACAGCCCCAGGCCGTTGATCGTCCGGGCCGCCGCGTAGAAGCGGCCATCCTTGGGATCGACCCAGGTCGCCACATCCCCGAGCGTGAGCGGAGAACCCGTCTTGGCCTGAAGATCGTTGCCCGTCCAGGCGGCCTGGCCCGACTCTTGCCGCAACGCGAAAGGCATGCCCAGGAGGTTCACCGACGTGACGGTGACGCTGCCGGTCACTCCGGCGGTGGCCGACACCCTCCCGTCGGCGCCCGCCGTGAACGGTCCCCCGGGCACGATCGACAGGATGTAGTCCCCGGTGGTCGAGGGTTCCGCTCCGTCGCCCGTGACCACGCTGTACGCCGCCGCGGCAGGACCGCTCGCCGACACGCCGATGTAGTACGTCACCCCCGAAACGACCGACACGATCAGCCCGCTTTCGAGCGTCCACGCGGAGATGTCGTCGTTGGCCG
The DNA here is from genome assembly GCA_019636515.1 of Phycisphaeraceae bacterium. Taxonomy (GTDB): domain Bacteria; phylum Planctomycetota; class Phycisphaerae; order Phycisphaerales; family UBA1924; genus JAEUJB01. The sequence continues at coordinate 83,327 of JAHBXI010000002.1, forward strand.
CGATCTGGTTCCCCGCCGAGTCGAAGACCCGCAGGTAGGTGTCCACCCCCAGCAGGGCCGGGGAGGACGTCCGGATGACCACGCTCCCCGAGGTCGATGGCGTAAAGACAAAGACGTCCACATCCGCCGCCCCGACGATGAAACCGCCGTCCGATCCGATCGATTCGGCCAACGGGGTCCCCACCGTGATGGGCGTTGGAGTCCCGTTGAGCACCGAATCGTTGTTCAGGGAGCGCAGGTCCGTCAGTGGACGGGTCGCGGTTGTGAGTGTGTACGTCCCGGTCGAGCCGCCCGTCCCCGAGGCCGGGGCGAACCAGTTGAAGCCGGTGTTGCCGCGCCCGGTCACCGCGACGTAGACCGTCTCTCCCGCCTCGATCACCCCGACGAGGCGGACGACGGCGCCGGTGGATTCGGCGAGCCTCAGGACGTCGCCGACCTCGGGGTTGTAGACCCAGACGGAGACCGAGCCGATGAACCCGTCGGACATGGCGGTGAGCGTAAGTTCGATGAGCGAATTCTCCGCGGCGGCAAACTCGAAGAAATCGACGTCGAGCGAGCCGTCCGCCCCGACGACCTGGTTGTTGTCCGAGCCGACGACCCCCAGGAGCGTGGACCCGATGGCCGCCGCCTGGGCGCTGAGCACGGTCCCGTTCCGGTCGGAATTGTCAAAGCGCAGGTACAGGTCGTAGAAACCGCCGGTCCCCGACGCGCTGCGGTCGAACGGATCGGCGGGGTTGAAGTTCCGGTTCCAGTAATCGGCGACCGCGACGTACACCCGCTGCCCGCGCGTGAGGAAGACTTCGAGGTAACTGTCGGTGTTGGACGACGACTCGTCGTCGTTGAACGCGATCTGCTGGAGTTGTTCGTTGAAGACGCGGACGTAGGAGTCGACCGCCTGTGCCCCGTAGACCTCCTGCGCCTCGATGTCGATGATCAGCAGGCCGTCGTCGGGGGCGATGATCTCGAAAAAATCCACGTCCTGGGGGCCGACATCCAGGCCAAGGTCCGCCCCGATGAACCCCGGGTACGAGTTGGGCAGCCCCTCGAACGGCACCGCGCCCTGGACCACGCCGTTGGGATCCGGGTTGGTCAGCGAGAACCGGATGGTGTAATCCGCCGCCGCCGCCCCGTCCGCCGCCCCTGCCCCGGACGTGATGAGGTACCCCGTGTTCCCCGTCGCGGAGACGCCGATGTAGTACGTCCCGGGCAACAGGCGGGCGCTGGTGTGCGTCGGGTACGGCGAACCGGGCGTGCCGACCGAACGCGAAAGTTCCGCGCCCGTGCCGCTGAACAGCCTGATCGCGACCGTGCCCGCCACGCCTGCGGGAGTCAGCAGCGACGCGGCGACCAGGTTCCCGGGGGATCGGAGCGTGACCGAGTACAGGTCGATGTCCTTGAGGCCGACCTGCACCGTCCCGTCGGTCCCGATCGACCCGGAATACTCGAACACACGCGTGCCGTTGAGCGCGGGAACCTCCACGGCGTTGGAGATCGTCGAGTTGGTATCCAGGTTGGGCGGCGGGGGGTTGTTGATCGTGCCGCCCTGCACCTGGGCCACGACCTGCCGGACCGCCCGGTCGATGTTCACGCGCTTGTACGTCTGTCCCGTCTCGGCCAGGGGCTGGGCGGGTCCGAGGCTTGCCCGCCCCGCGTGATCGAACTGGATCGGGGCCCGGCCGTTGGTGTCGGTGTCGGCGTCCACGATCTCGTCGGCGGTCGTGCGGATGATCGAGACCACATCGGACGTCGAGAGGTAGTAGCCCCCGAAGGTAAAGGCCGCGTCCTGCATCAGCGCGACCATGCCCGCGACCAGCGGGGAGGCCATGCTGGTCCCGCTGATCGTGTTGTAGAGTTTTCCCCCCGAACCATTCCACGCCGAGTAAATCGTCGAACCGGGCGCGGCGACCTGGTTGGGGAGCGTGCTCCGCTGGCTGGTGGCCGAGAACTGGTCGGCCCGTGGACGAAAATCGATGCCGGCGAACGATGAGTTCGCGCCTCCGGCGCCGATGCCGGGCAGGTCGTCTCCCGCGCCGTTGTCCTCCCATGTGTTGGCGACCTGGATGGTCGAGTGGATCGCCGGGATGCTCGCCCCCGGAACGGCGAAGTCCGCGTACCCGTTGCCCGAGGCCGTAACGACCGTGATCCCCAGGGACTCGAGTTGCGCGATCCGAGAGGCCATCGCGTCGGTGCGGGGCTGGGGCGTGTTGATGTTCACGCCCGGGACGCCCAGCGACATGTTCACCACCTTGATGTTGTGGGTCGAGTGGTGGTCGATCACCCACTGCAGGGCGGTCGCGACCGGGTCGTGGCTCGGTCGCCGTTCGTTGTCGTCGGGCAGGCCTCGTATGCCGATGATCCTCGCCTTGGTCGCCACGCCGATCGACGGGTTCGAGGCGGCGGCCGTGCCCGCCACGTGGGTGCCGTGGCCGTCGGGGTCGCGGGGTGTCCCCGCCGATGTCCGCGTCACCGCGTCGTACCAGGCCGCGAAGTTCCCGGCGATGTCCGGGTGCGCCGAGTACACCCCCGTGTCGATAATCGCCACGCCAACGCCGCTGCCATCCACCGAGGCGTACGACGGGTCCGATCGAAGCGCGGTCAGCCCAACCACGTCGAAGGCCGCGCTCAGGGCGTACCGCGCTTCGAGACGCTCCAGAAGTCGCTCGACCGTGCGATTCCCACCACGACCCGTCGTGACCATACGCCTTCGGTTCCCACCCATCGAACACCTCCGTGCATCCGCCGCGGCGGGCGCCTCCCCTATCTCTGGTATGGTACCGCGCGGCCTGCCGGGGGCTTGCTCGCCACCGGCCGGACCCTGACAGGTCGAGCCTCGGCGAACCCAGGTCACGGCCCACTACGATCGACTCTCGGTGGATCTCCAGCACCGCCGACTTACGGAGGAACCGTCCGCGTGTCCCGCCTTCAGGCAATGCTTTCCACGGTTGAGCAGGCCCTCGCCGGCGGGCGGTTCGAGGAGGCGCGACAGACGCTCATGCGAGCGCTGCAAAGAGACCCGTCCAACGGTCCTTTGTGCAACGCCATGGCCGTGACCTTGGTCATGCTCCGCCAGCACGAGCAGGCCCTCTTCTACGCCCAGCGGGCGGCCAAGGCCTTGCCCGACGACGGAGAGGCCGCTTCCACGCTGGGCAGCATCCTCGCCCTGCTGGGCAGGGCCGCCGAGGCCGTCCCCGTTCTCGAGCGGGCCATCGCCCTATCTCCGCGATCTCCAAACCCGCGTCTTGGGATCGCCAACGCCCTGGGGTCGCTGAACCGTCACTCCGAGGTGGTCGAGCACTGCCGCGCGGGACTCGCCGTGGCGCCTGATGATCAGGACCTGACCGTCAAACTCACCTTTGGACTGCTCAGTTGCGGGCAGGCCGACGAGGCCGTCGCTTTTTCCGGCAAGGCTCTGGAGAGGCGTCCGGACGACTCGGTGCTGGCCTCGTGGCGGGCCTTTGCCCTCAATTACCTCCCCGATCCCGACCCAGCCCAGGTCCGATCGGCCCACGAGCAATACGGGAGACTGGTCGAAACCGCCCACCCGCCGCGGCCCCAATCTCCGCCGCGCGAACCGGCACGGCCCGGCGGCTCGCTTCGCGTCGGCCTGGTCTCTCCCGACTTTCGGACGCACTCGGTCGCGTACTTTGTCGAACCGTTGCTGAGACATCTTGACCGCGATCGAGTCGAGGTGACGTGCTACTCGACCTCGAAGACCCAGGACCAGACCACGCGGCGATTGAAGGATCTCGCCGCCCACTGGAGGCCGTGCGCCGGGCTTGCCGACGCCGCCCTGGCCGATCGGATCCGGTCGGACCGCATCGACATCCTGTTCGACCTGGCCGGGCACACCAGCGACAACAGCCTCCCGGTCTTTGCCATGCGCCCGGCCCCCATCCAGGCGACCTGGTGCGGGTACCCCGCGACGACCGGCCTTACCGCCATCGACTGGCGACTGGTTGACTCGATCACCGACCCGGCCGGGAGCGAATCGCACTGCGTCGAAAAAATCATGCGGATGGACCCGTGCTTCCTGTGCTACCAGCCGCCCGACGCCTCCCCCCCGGTCGGCCCGTCCCCCGCGGAGGCCGCCGGGCACGTCACCTTCGGATCCTTCAACACGCTGCTCAAACTCAACACCCGCGTCGTCGAGACCTGGGCCAGGATCCTGCGGGAGACGCCCGGATCCAAACTGATGCTGAAGGCGACGCAACTGGCCGACTCCCGGGTGCGAGGGTGGACGGTCGATCGATTCGCGGCCGCGGGCATCGATCCCGCTCGGATTGATGTCCTTGAGGCCACCGCTTCCCAGCACGACCACCTGGCTCTGTACCACCGCATGGACATCGCCCTGGACCCCTTCCCGTATGCCGGGACGACGACCACCTGCGAGGCGATGTGGATGGGTGTTCCCGTGGTGACCCTCGCGGGACGCTCGCACGCCGGGCGGGTCGGGCTCTCGCTTCTCTCGGCCGTGGGGATGGACGAACTGGCCGCCCCGGACGTGGATTCGTACGTCGCGCTGGCCGTCGGGCTCGCCGGTGATCGGGCGCGGACGGCGTCGCTTCGAGCGAGCACGCGTGATCGGGTCGCGTCCTCGGTCCTGTGCGACGGACCGGCGTTCGCGGGCCGATTTGAGTCGGCGCTGCACGCCATGGTCCGCGGCGGGTAGAGTGAAGGCGCCACCGCCGCCGGACAGCAGGAGCAGGGGATGCCCCGAACGAGGATCAAGATCTGCGGGATTTCCAGGACCGACCACGCGCTGGCCGCCGCCGAGGCGGGCGCCGACGCGATCGGGTTCATGTTCTACCGCGAGTCGCCTCGCTGGATCGACCCCGACGACGCGCGGGCCATCATGGACACACTCCCGCCGCTGGTCGCGACCGTCGGCGTCTTCGTCAACCCTTCCATCGAGAAGTTCTGCGACTGCGAGGAAGCCTGCCCGACCAACTACGTGCAACTCCACGGGCAGGAGGATGAGGCCATGGTCCGTCGGTGCGGGCCCTGGCTGATCAGGGCCGTCCGCTACGACGCGGACACCATCGCCGCCGACCTGGCCCGTTGGGATGCGATCGACGAGGTGGATGCGATCCTGGCCGACGGGTCCGTCGGCGGAGAGGGGGTCACGCTCGACTGGCACGGACTGGCCGCCGCGGCCAAGGGGATCTCGACGCCCATCATCCTCGCGGGTGGGCTGACTCCCGAGAATGTCGCAGAGGCCATCCGCGTTGTTCGTCCCTACGGTGTGGATGTCTCCAGCGGCGTGGAGCGATCACGCGGACAGAAGGACCCGGACCTGATCCGCGCCTTTTGCCGAGCCGTGCGAGAGGCCGACCGCGCGATCGAGGACTCCGCGGGCGATTGAATAATCAGAGGCGGGCGATCCCGCCCACCGTACCCAGAGGAGGACGCCCCGTGAACGACATCAAGCGTGTGGCCGAGCAGATACGCCGAGCGGGCGAACGGATCAGGCCCAGGGCCTCCGCCGCGATCGATGCCATCGATCACGGCGTGGTCGAGCCCGCGGCCGACGCCGCCGCCCATGGCGCCAAGAGACTACGGCACGCCGTCAGCGCGTTTCTTGCCGCCGCGAGTCACCTTCTTGGCGACCTGAGTGATTCGGTCGAGCCTTCCGAAGGACCGCCCTCCGCGGGGAGCAAGCCCGCGAAGAAGGGACGCTCGGGGTCCGGGGCCGGGAAGTCCCGGGCGGCTCGGGGGGCTGGTTCCAGTTCCGTGAAGATACCCCGGCGAAAGGCACCAACCGCGAACCAGGGGAGCCACGATGGCCTCGGGGATCGTGTCAAGCCGCCCAAAGCCGCCGCGCGGCGTTCTCCGGTAAAGAAGAATCCGGCCAAGCCCTCCAGGCGGCGGTGAGATCCGTTACGTACCCGGATCGATCGGCGTTCCCGACGCGGACGTGGGATCGCCGGACGGCGTGGCGGCCCCGGCTTGACTCATGCCGCGAGGATCGTTGGTGTTTTCCCAATGGCGCATGACCTCAAGGGCCTCTTCCATCACGAGCCTGGAAATCGTGAGATTCCCGAAGAGTCCGACGCTGATTTTGATCGACGTGACCGCGGGCGAGCGGCTCGTCAAGCGGACCTGGATGTCGTCGTCGCCCACCTGATCGGCGGTGATGTAAACAAATCCATCCCCTTCGACCCGACGCTCGATCTCAAACCGCAGGTTTGAGAGCGCCTGGGTGAACGCCCGATCCGCCACGTCGAGCGGGATTTTCTTCGCGGCTCTCAACTCTCCCTCAACAAACGCGGAGGTCCCCGCCTCGGCGAGCGAAACCCCGGCGTTCGCAAAAAGGAAGGGCGGCGCGCAGGAAGCCAGAAGGCCGATCAACACGGCGCCAATGACGATCGGTGCCAGGTTGGAGAGTGGATCGGGTTTCATGGCGGCGGCGGTTCGGGTGGGCTCCTGGGGGCCTGCATAATATAGAATCTTTGATTCCGGCTTGTTCATGAGTGCATCGGAGGCTGGTTCACGGCGGTAGAAAGACAAGGCGTTCGCCGGGGTGTATTGGGGGGTGGCTTGGCTCTTCGCGGCGACGGCATACCAAGGCCCGTGATCACCCAGGGCGATCATGCCCCTTCCGGCTCGGCGAATCCGCCCGACCCGGACGCGACATCCCTCCAGGGGGGATCTTTTCCCTCGGATCCCGGCTCGGCCCCCTCCGGCCATGAGTCGTCCGATGGACCGGATGCCGAGACGGTCGTGTACGTGACCCGGGCCGTCGAGTCCGATCTCACCGGGCACCGGATCGGAAACTATCGCATCGAAGAACGCATCGGCGGGGGCGGGATGGGCGTTGTCTATCTCGCCCAGCAGGACAACCCGCGACGGCAGGTCGCCATCAAACTGATGCGTCAGGGCATCACTTCCAGGGCGGCACGGTCCCGCTTTCACCAGGAAGCCGAACTGCTCGCCAGGCTCGCGCACCCCTCGGTTGCCCAGGTGTACGAGGCGGGGATGCACCTCCCTCCCGACGCGGTCGGACCAGAGCAGGCGATCCCGTTCTTTGCCATGGAGCATGTCCGCGGGGCCAAGCCGCTGACCGTGTACGCCGCCGCGAATCACCTGGCCATCCGTGACCGCGTCAGGCTGTTCGTGGAGGTGTGCCGCGGCGTCGAGCACGGCCACGCCCAGGGCGTGATCCACCGCGACCTCAAGCCCGCGAACATCCTTGTCAACGATGCCGGTCAGCCCAAGATCATCGACTACGGCGTGGCCGTCTGCACCGACCCGGAGCGCAACGCCCCCCGTCACACCGAAACGGGCCAGATCGTGGGGACCGTTCAGTACATGAGCCCCGAGCAGTTCTCCTCGACGGGAGGTCGGCTCGATCAGCGGTCGGATGTCTATTCCCTCGGGGTCGTGCTCTACGAACTCGTCTGTCGCCGCCTGCCCTACGACGTCGAGGGGCGTTCCTTCATCGACGCCACCAGGGCGATCCTGAATCAACCCCCCGTCCCGCCGAGACAGCACGTCGCCACGATCGACAAGGACCTGGAAACCATCATTCTCCGCTCGCTGGAGAAGAGCCGTCAGGCGCGCGTCCAGTCTGTTTCCGAACTCATCTCCCATTGCGAGAAGTACCTGCGCGGGGAACCAGGCGACCTGGCCCCGGTTTCCTGGCCGACCAGGGCCTGGACCAGGATTGTGGACGCCTCGGCCCGGCGGTTTGAATGGACGGTGGTCGCGATCGTTGCTCTGGTGACCGTTGTGGCCGGGTATCAACTCGACCGCTTGCTCAGGACCCACACCAACATCAACGAATTCGTGCTCCACACCGCGTTGACCAAGGCGGGCCGGTATGCCGGGGGAGTTCCCCTCGGCGACGTCCGCCTTATTTCCGTCACGCCCGAGACGGACCTGGCGGCCCACGAGGGCGACATCGGCCCCGAGCCGCCCGATTTCAACAGGTTGTTCACCCTGAGGCCGATCTACGGGCACCTCTTGTCGCGATTCGCGGCCCTTCCGAGGCGGCCGTCGGTGGTCGTGCTTGATATCCGCTTTGCCGCCGATCGCCCGGGGTTCGACGAGCGGCTGGCCCGTGGTGTCCGGGAACTGGCCGAATTTGATCCCGCGAAGTTCCCGCCGCGTGTGGACGTCATCTGCGCCCTGGCCTCCATGCGGCTGAACGATCAGGGAACGCCCGCCGTCGCGCCGTCCCTGCTCGAGGCGGGCATCCGATTCGGGGGGCCGTCGATCCTGATCGGCGCCGACGGGGTGTCATGGGTGCATCCCAAGGTACCCCTGGCGGTCAAGAACCCCCAGTCTCCCCCGATTCCCGGGATTGCCCTGCGTGCCTACATAAGCGCTCGCCATCCGGGCTGTGAAGTGGTCATGGAAAAGACCGTGGATCGGACGGCCCTGAGCGTTTCAGCGCACGAACCGGGAGCGCTGCACTCGGCGGGGCAGGGTCGTCGTCGAGGACTGGAGACCATCGCCTACATCAGCACGGGGGCGGTCGATGACGGGGCGGTGAACTTCGGGATCGAGCCCAACGCCGTCGTGCCCGTGTACGAAGTCTGGCTTCCCACCGATGAGCACATTCGTTCAAGAGACGCGGACCTGGCCGACGTGCTTTCCTGGAGCGACCAGCGCCTCATGGATGAGTACGCCGGCAAGGCCGTGGTCATCGGTGTCCGGGGCGTTCCCAGCGAGATGTTCACGCTTGCCGGGGGCCGGGTTGCCGCCGGCATGGATATTCACGCCGCCGCGATCGCGTCACTGGACGTTGGCCACAACATCACCCAGGGGGAGTGGTTCACCTTCCCGATGCGGGCGGGCGGCGCGGCGGTGGCCTGGTCCGCGGCGGGCGCGGCGATCGGGGTCGCCATCGGCACATTGTGCGCACGAGCGGGGGCATCACGCTGGATCCTCATCCTCGCATGCCTGGGTTGCCTGCTGTTCGGTGCGTGGGCTTCGATGCGGCTTACGGATACGTTCTTCAACCCCGTACCCGCCGCGATTGCCGTGGTCATGGCGGCGGAACTCGCCGCATTCCTGTATCGTGCTCGCATGGATCGGCGAGAGAATCAGCCGTGGAGGTTTGCATGAAAGTCCTGAGAGATGCCTGGGTTGTCGCGGCGGCCGCCTGGGTCTTCGCATGTACGCCGGGCTGCGTGAACCTGAATGCATCCTGCGAACAAGAGGTCGGGCATGGTCCCCAGCCCGCTACTCCGGTGTTCGCCTCCGGGCGCCTCAATACCACCTCGAAGTATCACGGCAGGAACGCCGGCGACGCCGAGTGGATGCCATCGCCCGTCTTCAAAATCGTCCATCGCGAGGTCAACGGGACGAGATCCCTGACGTACCACGCGATGGTTTCGCCATGGCCTTTGAAGGACGACGGATCCTCCGATCCGTTCAGCACCAAACTGACGTCGCTCAGGAAGGACTGGATTTCCTGGAATGAGCCGACGTCGTCAGGAGGTGCCTGGCCCGGGTTCCTCGCGGCCGGGATGAACGGCATTCCCGGCGTTGCCGCGGGCGTATCGGCGAAGGCCGACTTCGATGCCGTCGCCATCGAGCAGGTCGATGGGTACGGATGGATCTACCTGACCGGTGACAAGCCCATCGTCAAGACCAAGTGGGTCATCGGTGGCGCGGACGGTACGACGTTCTTCTACCAGGCGGCCAGGAACGGCAGGACCGAATACCACCGCTTTGCCCTGATTCAAACACCGATTTCTGGCGCCGGAGAAAAAGTCACGCTCCATCGCCTGCAATCCCCGGACCCGGGCGAGCCGATTCTTACGCACCAACTCCCTTACGCCGTCTATGAATGCGCCTCCACCGGAAACTCGGGACAATGGCACGGACCGTTTGCCTCCATTCCGGCGGGTCTCCCGTGGGACGGGATGGCCGCCTCCATGAACGCCGCGCGGGAGCAGGCGATCCGCGCGAACCTCCCGGTCAGCGAAAACCCGGTTCCATAGTGAAAGTAAAACGATGAAGACCGATTCCATGCCGTCCGACGACCAAGCCGCCCCGAGGATCCTGATCGCCGGTTCTCCTGGCGGAGGATCCAGGGCCCTGTTCCTGCCATCAGAGTCTGCCGCGGGGCGTGCCGAGGTCGTCTCCATGTCCTTGCCCTCCCTTCGGCCGCTGGGCGGCGGGTCGATCCCGGGGCCCGGACACGGATCGGGCGGAGGCGGCATCACCGGCGTGGGGGGGGTCCCCGGTTTTTCCGTGACGTTCGGGTGGATCTGGATCGTCGGCAACCAGCCGATCTGCAAGACCAGGCACGTCATCGGGGCCGCCGACGGCACCACCTTTTTCGTGCGCACCTCGCCCGCGATCGAGCAGTTCTACTTCATCGGCCCCTCATCGAGCCGAGTCCGGCTGTCCGAACTGCCCGCCAGCCCCGGCCGCCCCGAGACCATCATCGACGCGGTTCATCGCTACGCCGAGCACGACGGCCGATCGCTCGTGCGAAGGAACCTCTCCGAGACATCGAGCGACGATCAGGAGTTTCTCCGGCTTGTCGCCAAGGCCCGCGAATCGGCGGTTCGCGCCGGCCTGGTGGAATGAGCCGGCGCCCGGGCCTTGCGTTCACCGCGCGGTGGTGATCAGGGGAGCCAGGTGCTGGATGAACACGTACAGGCCGGCGCCCAGGGCGATGATCCACAGCACGATCTGGGCCGACATGACCGTCACCTGCCTCCAGTACTTCTCGAGGTCTGGCAGCCGGACCGCCTTGTAGACCATCGAGATCAGCCACGCCATCGGGATCAGCAGGAGGTACCAGACCCGGTGCGCATTGATCGGATCGATGAATGGACGCCACGCCGCCGTGACCGACCCCGTCGGGGCGATCGGCAGGATCCACGCCGCGGCCTGCTCCACGAGCATCGTTGCCATCGGCGGGTTCATGCCGTGGACCCCTTCGGCCGGCGTGACCGGGGGAAGGCCGCGTCGATCATCACGATCAGGTTCATCATCCCGGCGACCCCGCAGAACAGCATCCCCAGTTCGTTCATGTGCGCGATCGATTTGATGTTCGGAGGCCGCGGCACCTGCCCGGTCGCCGCGTCGGGCATCGCCGGCCTCGGCGGCTCGACGGAGAAGAACGAGGCCCCCGGATCCCGGACCTCTCCCGGCAGCGCGGACCGTGGCATCGCCGGGATTCGCCGAGACGGGTCCGCGGGCTCAAGAACCTTAAAGTGGTGCTGGTGGAGAAAATCGACCCCGAACGCGAGGGGGCCGATCAGGCCCTGGGCAAAGAACCAGAGCCGGTCCTCCCGGCGGTCGACCACGTCGATCCCCCCGACCATGAGGCCTCCGAAAAACAGTCCCAGCAGGCCCGTCCCGATCAGCACTCCCCTCCGCCGTTGCCCTTGAGCCACGTGCCCAAGCCCTGGGAACAGGTAGGCGAGCAGCCCGAATTGTGGGCGAAACTCGACGTGGGCGCGTGGGTCGAAGGTGGAGGAATCCATGGCGGGCAGGGGCTCGGGCCCCGACGAGGGCCGGAATGCGGAACGTTCCCATCCGTGCCGGGGTGTCTCAATCCCGATGCGTTTGACACGGGGCACCGGGGCGGTACTTTACCGCCGTTTTGGTCGCCGGGCATGATCGGTCGTTTTTCCGCTCCGCCCCGCCTCAAAGGTTCGGCGCGCCGTCACTGGACGCGGCGATTGAGCGGGGAACAATCGGGCGGTTTGATCGCCGCGGATTGGAATGGCCGGAAGCACGGGCTTTGATCGCGCGGCGAATCGTTTTCGGAACGGCCGGTGGGCCGTTCACGCGCGGCGTTGGTGGCCCGCGCGGGGATGACGAGCCAGGGGCCGCGGGACCGTCTCGTAGGAGCCGCGGCGGAGAGAGTGTCACGACCGAGGTGAACCATGATCACGTCCGATGAACTTGTCCCTTTCCTCGCGTTTGGCGCGGGGACCCTCCCGATTGCCTCGGCCGTCTGTCCGGCGGGTATCCGCTTCGCGGAGGACCCCGACCCGGACCCCGCCGCCGACGATCTCGGAAGCGAGTTGATTGGGAGGCCGTGTCCCGGCGAACGTTCCGAGTATGCCGTTGAATCGGCCTACGACGACGAGGACGACGACGAGGATCCCGAGGACGAGGGGTTCTCGGAGGATGAATTCGAGGATGACGAGGAGTTCGAGGACGACGACGAGGATTTCCTCGAAGACGACGAAGAGGACGCCGAGGAAGAAGCCGATACCGACAGCGGCGACGAGTCGGACGAGGACGACGATTTTTAATCCGTGCCGGGGCCTTGGCGCCGCCGAACAAGGGCCGGGACTCGGATCTCACGCCCGATTCGGGGCGTGGGACGGCGTCCACCGACCGCGCCACCGGATGTCGCCCATGTGTCCGACCGACAAACCATCGAACCGCCCCGGCTTTGAGCGCCCCTCGCCCGACGCGACCTCCGCGGAGGCAAACACCCCCCCGGCGGCGGACGCTCAGTCCGTCGTTGACCGCCGCACCATCCCGGACCGTCGGGCGTTGATCGCCAAGATGGGTTCCCGGCTGATGGGTGCTGTCCCACCCGATGAGGCACCCGGGCTGTTCAGGACCTCCGTTCCCTCCGCCGCCACCGGCCTGGAGCGCCGCCGTGGGCCTGGTCGTCGGCTTTCCGATTTCCAGCGAGCCGCCGAAGAGGGCGAACTGACCACCGAGCAGTTTTTCTTCCTCATCGCCATCGACGAGTTCAAGAAAGCCAACGGCAAGACTTTCCCGTCATGGACCGACGTGCTCGAGGTCGTCCGGCTTCTTGGCTACCGCAAGACCCGGTCCAGCGAGTTGAACCTGCTGCGAGCCGAGGACTGGACCGAGCCCGCCGACGCCCCCGCCCAGGTCCGCCCGGCCCGATGGCACGAACGGTTCATGGCGCCTCCGCAAAGAGACGCGGCGTGATGTGATCGAATCCTCAGAACCGGGTGGAAATCAATCCGGCGTGTACGGGGTCGGGTCGTCCCGCAGAGAAACGGGCTTGCCAAGCACCTCGTTGACGATGATGGCCCGGCGCCAGTCCTTGAATGTCAGTTCCGTACCCGCCACCAGGATCGGCGGCGTCGTGGACCGCCGCCGGCCGTCGGCCGTGAGCGTCGCCGCCGCCGGGATTGACCGATCAATCGCGTACGCGGACTCGCTGGCGATGGATTCGCCGAGAAGTTGCCTTGTGGAAGACTCGCCTTCCTGAAGTTCAAACGCGGACCCCGCTTTTCGCGACGCCTCCGCCCGTCTGGCTTGCTCCTCGGCGGTTCGTCGGAGGCGTTCCTGGTGACGCCGAAGCGCCTCCCGCCGCGCGGCCTCGACATCCTGCGCCCCGGCGCCGGGCCTCCCGGGCTCGGGCACGCGACCGGTCGGCGTGCGGCTCGGCGAACGGCCCGGGAACGACTGCGAACTTGGACTTGGACCCAGGGGCGCCGGTGTCCGAGCGGTTCCTTGACGACCCGCAGGCGAGCCGCGTCCGGTCTTGGCCGCGTTCATGTCAGGGACGCGGACCTGGGCCTCGCCGATCCGCCGGGAATCGCGTGATGGGGACGCCACGCCTCCCTGGCTCCCTGCTTGTCCTTGTGACCGAGCCAACTGTCTGCGGCGCAGTTCCTCCAACTGCCGCTGCCGGCGCTCGGCGACGGTCAATTCTCCTCCCGCCGACACTCTCGCCGGGCCGATCGTGCCCCTGGCCTGAGGAGATGACAGGCCCGGGTCGCGCCCGGTCCTGAGCAATTCGAGGCGGCGTCGCTCGAGCGCCTGCTCGGCGGCTCGCCGCTGGGCCTGCTCCCCGATTCTTCGGAGAATCCAGCCGATTCCCGATGCCCCGATGAAAAGGGCGAAGATGATGAGTTGGATGACCTGCTGGCGGTTCACGTGAGGATCGTATCACCCGTTCGGAATCGGCGTTCCTTCCTGGCGGCATGCCGGTGGGGCGTTCGGACCGATGAGCCATCCGCCCCCGGGTGTGCTCACCCGGGCCATCCCAAGGCCAAGAGCCGGGGCAAGCACCTCGGGCACCAGCACGTCGTCCGTCGGCCCGTGCGCGACGATGGTTCCATCGGTCCCCAGCAGCAGAACCCGGTCCGCCACGCCCGCCGCCAGCGTCAGGTCGTGCAGCACCACCGCCACCGCGACCCCTTGCCGCGACAGGGAACGCAGCAAGCCGAGCGTGGCCAGGGCTTGCCTTGGGTCCATCGCCGAGACCGGCTCGTCGGCGAGCAGCGCGATCGTTTCTTCGCGGCCCGTCGCGGCTCGTCCGCCGTCGCGACGGGCGATGACCGCCGCCTCGACCTGGGCAAGCGCTCTTGCGAGCGTGGCTCGCTGGCGCTGACCCGCGGAGAGTTCCCCGAAAGCATCCATGGCCCGGTCCGCGAGTTCGACCATCAGGAGCGATCGACCGATCCGTGTGTCGGGGTCATCATGGAACCCCCGACCGGCCGCGACCAGTCCCATCGCGACGACATCCCGTACCCGGTACGCGAACGCGACCGTCGAATGCTGCGGGATATACACCAGGTGCTGCGCCCGACGTTCTCCCGCGAACGAACCCACGGGGACCCCGTCGAGCGTCACCCGGCCGGATCGGGGCTCGATGAACCCAAGCGAGGTTCGTACGAGAGTGCTTTTGCCCGCCCCGTTGGGACCGACGATCGCGGTCACCAGGCCCGGAGCAAAGTCGGCGTCCAATCCCGACAGCACGCGGCGGGACGATCGGCCCGACCCCATCGTGACATGAATGCTCTCCAGACGCAGGGACATCGCACGGATGCTACGATCGTCCCCCGTCGCGGGACGGTTCCCGATGTGTTCGGGACCGATCGCGGGCCGAGCCCGCCCTTTCCGGGCGTCGCGAGCCGCCCGCGGTATTGCCCGGAGATTCGATCGTGAGCACACACAAGACCGTCGCCGTGGCAGGATCCACCGGCTTTGTCGGGCGGGAAGTCGTCCGCCGGCTGCTCGCCGATGGCTACGCCGTCCGCGCCCTGGCCCGTGACCGGAGCAAGGCCGGGGAGGTGCTTCCCGCCGCCGATCAGCGCGTCGAGATCGTGTCCGGTGACGCGACGGATCCGGCGTGCGCCGCCGATCTGCTCCGCGGGTGCGAGGCGTGCATCAACCTGATCGGCATCATCCGCGAGACTCCGGGAGTCTCCTTCGAGCGCGCCCATGTCCGGACCGTCCAGGTCCTTGCTTTCGCCGCCCGAGAGGCCCGATGCCGGCGTTTCCTTCAGATGTCGGCCCTGGGAGTCGGGCACGACGGTATCGGCGAGTATCAGCGTTCCAAGTGGAACGGCGAGCAGGTCGTGCGGTCGTCTGGGATTCCGTGGACCATTTTTCGGCCCGGCCTGATCCACGGACCCGGCGGTGCATTCATGCAGTTGGCGGCGTCCTGGGCATCGGGAGAGTCCGCTCCGTGGTTCTTCCTCCCGTACTTCTCACGGCGAGTCCCCGATGCGGTGTGCCCGCTTGGAACCGCTCCCGAGGTCGATCCCGTGGTTGCCCCGGTCGCGGTGGAGGATGTGGCCCGGGCTTTCTCGAAGGCGATCGGTGTTTCCGAGGCCATCGGTGAGATTTACAACCTCGTCGGTCCCGAGACGCTCGCCTGGCCCGACCTGCTTCGCCTGGTCCGCGACTCGATCCCCGACGCCAACCACGGCCTGGTTCCCTGGGGGATCCCGGGCGACATGGCCGCCGTCGCGGCCCGGGTGGCCGGTGCCATCGGCCTGGGGTGGGCGGTTCCATTCGATGAGGGCATGGCCCGGATGGGGATGGAGGATTCCACGGCGAGCCTGGACAAGGCACGCCTTGACCTGGACTTCGATCCACGCCCGTTCTCGTCGGCGCTGGCGCTGTATGCGTCACGGCTCTGAGGGAAGATCGCGACGCCGGCCAACGGCCTTTTTCTCGACTGGATCCACGGCGCAGGCCCATGGCCGCGGCACGAAGAACGGCATTCCATGACACAACGATTCCGACGACGCCTTTTCGAGCATCTCTCGCACGAGGGGTATGTTCCCTCACGGGTTGAGACGCTCTCCGCCGACCTGCGAATCTCCGAGGCCGACCGCGACGACTTCGCGTCCGAGGTGGCTCGCCTGGCGGATGAAAAGAGGGTCGAGGTCACCTCCGCGGGCCATGTCCTGCTTCCTTCGTTGGCTTCCTCCGGCGGCGTGGTCGAGGGAACGTTCCGCAAGAACGCCCGCGGCTTTGGCTTTGTCGAGCCTTCGCACGCGTATCGGGAGGGATCGGTCTTCGTCCCCGCGGACCAGACCTCCGACGCCCTGTCGGGCGATACGGTGCGGGTTCAGATCGTGCGTGATCGCCGTGACAACCGATTCGCCGGACGCATAGTCGAGGTGATCGCTCGCAAGCGGTCCAGTTTCAGCGGCGAGATCGCCCTCAAGGGCGGCCAGTGGGTCGTCTACCCCGACGGCCGGGAGATGACCGAGCCGATCATCGTCCGCGACGCCCCGAGCAAGAACGCCCGCGAGGGCATGAAGGTCATCGTCGAGATCACGACCTATCCCGAGTCCGGGGACGACGGGACCTCCACCCCGGCCGAAGGGGTCATTACCCGTGTCCTGGGCGAGGCGGGCCGGCCCGACGTGGAGACCGCCGCCGTCATCGCCGCCTTCGACCTTCCCGGCGACTTCCCGATCGAGTGCGTCGAGCAGGCCCGGGATGCGGCCAACGACTTCGACACGCGGATCGATCGATACCGCCAGCACGGAGCGGCCGAACTCCCGCTCCGCAAGGACCTGACCGGCGACTTCATCCTCACGATCGATCCTCCCGACGCGAAAGACTACGACGACGCGATCAGCATCCGGAGGACCGAATCGGGAGGGTGGGAACTGGGCGTCCACATCGCCGACGTGGCGACGTTCATCGCCCCGGGTTCCCCGCTGGATGCCGAGGCAAAGACCAGGTCCAATTCGGTCTATCTGCCGAGGCTGGTGATCCCGATGCTCCCGGAGGTCCTCTCCAACGGCATCTGTTCGCTCCAGGAGGGCGTGTACCGCTTCTGCAAGTCCGCCTTCATCCGGTACGACCGTGACGGGAAAGTGACCGCCGAGGGGGTTGGCAACACCCTTATCCGCTCGTCCAAGCGGCTGACCTACCTGGAGGCCCAGGCCCTCATTGACGGTGACATCGAAGAGGCGCGCCGTCACGCCAAGACGCCTCCGAAGTACACCGACGAACTGATCGGCTACCTGAGCGAGATGAACCAACTGGCTCGGGCGATCCAGGCCCGCCGCCAGCGGCAGGGGATGATCACCCTTGAACTGCCCGACGTGGTCCTTCTCTTCGACGAGAACGGTCACGTCGTCGACGCCGAACGCGAGGACGACGCCTTCACGCACACCCTCATCGAGATGTTCATGGTCGAGGCCAACGAGGTCCTCGCCCGGCTGTTCGAGCGGCTCAGCGTCCCCCTCCTCCGCCGCACGCACCCCGAGCCAACCCCCGGCGAGGCCGAGGGCCTGCGAAAAGCCGCGATGGTCGCCGGTTTCAAGATCCCGCGGAACCCATCCCGCGAAGAACTCCAGGGGCTTGTCAACGCCACGCGAGGCACCCCCGCCGCGAGGGCCGTCCATATGGCGGTCCTTCGCACCCTCACCAAGGCCGAGTATTCCCCGGCCATCGTCGGTCACTTCGCCCTGGCGAGCGAGGCGTACGCCCACTTTACCAGTCCGATCCGGCGTTACGCCGACCTCACGGTTCACCGTGCCATGGACGAGTACCTCCGGCTGACGGACAACGGCACACGGCGTCCGCAGTCCGACGAGCAGGCCGCCGCCCTGGCCGCCCGCCTGCGTGACAGCGAGATGTGCCCGTCCGAGATGGAACTTTCCGAGATCGGTCGTCACGCCACCCGGCAGGAGGCAAACGCCGAGGAGGCCGAGCGCAGCCTGCGCACCTTCCTTGTCCTTCAACTCCTCGATCGTCACATCGGGGAGGTCTTCCCCGGCGTCGTGACCGGGGTCAGCCCCCGCGGCCTGTTCGTCCAACTCGATAAGTACCTTGCCGACGGATTCGTCAAGAAAGAGGACATCCCCGGCGACGTCACCCGCGAGAACCTCCAGCCGTTCTGGGTCATCGACCAGAAAACCGGCGCCCTGGTCGATCAGCGATCCGGGCGCAGTTTCAATATGGGCGATGCCGTCCGTATCCGGGTCATCGCCGTGGATCTCGCCCGCCGCCAGATGGAATGCGTCATCGCCGATGCCCAGACCCGCGCCGCCGGCAAGGCACGACCCGTCGCCGGTCCCTTCGTGGGCGGCGGGCTTGGCGGGGGCAGGGGCGCCGGCTTCGGCGGCATCGACTCCGGCCCCAAGATGACCGGGGGGCAACGCCGCAGCCAGAAAAGCAAGCAGCGCGACAAACGCAAGGGCAATCACCGCCGCGACAAGTGATCTCCCGGAAGTTCCCGACCCGCGGAAACGTCGCTTACGACGGCGCGATCGGCCCGCTCGCGGGGGACGTCCCCCGCATCTTGCGGATCGTCCCCGATGTGCTCCGCCCTTCCACCAGGTCCGTCAGCACCACTCGGCCGCCGTACGACTCCACCAGCGAAGCCCCGACCACCAGTTCCTTTCGATAGTCCCCCCCCTTGACCAGCACGTCCGGGCGTATCGCCTCGATCAGACGCATCGGTGTCTGCTCTCCAAAGAGCACCACCGCCGAAACCGATCCCAGCGCCCCGATCACGCGGGCACGGTCCTCCTGGTTGTTGACCGGCCTGTCCGGACCCTTGAGCCTGCGAACCGAGGCGTCGTCGTTCAGGCCAACGATCAGAACATCTCCCTCCGCGGCCGCCCGCTCCAGCAGCGAGACGTGGCCCGCGTGCAGCACGTCGAAGCACCCGTTGGTGAAGACCACCTTCCGCCCGGCCTTCCGGGCCGCCGCCACCTCGACCAGCACCCGGTCGAGCGTCCGGGTCTTGCCGTGGTCCGCCGCGCTCCTGGTCATCAGCGCGTGATGAATCCGGTCCAGGGGGATCGGCTCGACCCCGAACACCTCAACCTCGAGGCCGGCCGCGGCGTTGGCGAAGCGAACCGCGTCGAGCCACGAGCACCCGTTCGACCGCGACGCGGCGAGCCCCGCCAGGAACATGTCCCCGGCTCCCGTCACGTCGTACACATGGCGAGCGATCGTCGGGACCGTCACCGCCTCTCCCCCCCGCAGCGCCAGCATCGCCCCGTGGCGGTCGAGCGTCAGCACCACCGCCTCGAGATCGAGGTCCGCCAGCAGGCGACGTCCCAGGGGCTCGTTGCGATCGAGCGTGGCTTCCCCGCACGCCGACATCCCCGTCGCAAACTCCGCCTCCGTGCGGTTGGGAGTGATCACGGTCGCGCCGCGGTACCGCGAGTAATCCGAAATCCTCGCGGGGTCCACCATCACCGGCGTGCCGGCTCGCCGCGCCGCGTCGATCACGCCGCGGCACAGTTCCTCCGTGCATACCCCCTTGGCGTAGTCCTCGATGCACACCACGTCGCACTCGGCAAGCGACGACTCCAGCGACCGGACCAGTTGCTCGGCCACGTGCCCGGGGATCGGCGATCGCGCCTCGAAATCCACGCGGAACATCTTCTGCGGATGCCGGGACTGCGCCATGCCGATCAGGTTCTGCTTCAGCGTCGTCGGCCGTCCCTCGACCCGGATCAGCCCGTCCGCGCGGATGCCCCGGGCGGTCAGTTCGCTTGCCAGCGATTCCCCGTGCCCGTCGCCGCCGATCACGCCGAAGCAGCGGACCTCCCCGCGCAGCGCCGCCAGGTCGAGGCAGACGTTGGCGGCTCCTCCCGGCCGACTCTGCACGTCACGCACGTGCAGGATCGGCACCGGGGCGTCGGCGCTCAGGCGCTCCGCGTCGCCGTACACGAGTTGATCGAGCATGAAATCGCCGATGACCGCCGCTCGGAACGGCTTCCAGGAGGCCAGGTGATCAAGGAGTCGGTCCATCGGTGGCGTACGCCGGCCGCGCGGCGGTGAGGATCGTAATCACGCGGATGAATCGGATCCAAAAACGAACCCGGGCCGGCGGTTGGCTCGGCCCGGGAGGATCGGTGACTCTGGCGAGAGGCTCAGGCCTTCTTCTCGTCCTTGTTCTCGGCGGCGGCGGCCAGAGCGGCCTGCTTTGCCTCGACCTTCTTTCGGTCCACGGCCCGATCGGCCTCCCAGGCCGACACGTCGATCAGGTTCCGCTTGGCGAGCATGTCGCGCACGGTATCGGTCGGCTGGGCGCCCATGCTGATCCAGTGCTTCACCCGTTCGGCGTTGATGGAGACCTGCTTGGCCGGGTCCTTCTCCACGGGGTTGTACCAACCCAGTTCCTCGACGGGCGCGCCGTCTCGGCGGGTCCGTCGATCCACCGCGCTGATACGGTAAAACGGGCGATGTTTGCGGCCGAACCTCTGCAAGCGGATACGAAGCACCTGGAAGCCTCCGGGAACCGTTCGAACGTGATATCCAGACACGCCTTCCCCACCCGGGAAGGGCTGTGACGATAGGCGGTTGGATCCCCTTCATCCAGCGAGGTTTGGCCGCGCGGACAGATGTTCGTGGAAAGTACGGTTTTTCAGCACCCCTCCAGGTACGAGGAAATGAACGCGTCGAAGTCCTCCAGGTCGACAAACCCCGATCCGTCGATGTCCGCGTCCACCTTGCCGGACTCGAAGTACAGCACGAACAGCGCGAAGTCCTCCAGGTCAACAAAGCCGCTGTTGTCGAAGTCCGAGCGGCACTCCTTGGGATTCGCGCCCGACAGGGCGTACGAGGCCCCGAACAGCCCGTTGGTCGATCCGATCACCGTCGCGACGCCCGTGGACTTGCTGATCCGCAGGGTCTGCTCGTTGGCGGCGTTGATCGTCCAGAAATCGTCGGTCGCCTCGATGTACGCCAGTCCGTTGCAATCGTTCACGCCCGTGGCAAGGGCCCCGACGACCGTGCGAGCCCCGGTGGTCTTGTTGATGATCACCAGTTGGGTGCCCACGACCAGCGAATCGCTCAGGCCGTACAAGGTCCCCGTGGACGAGTCGATCTCCAGCCCGCCGATGTTCCCCCCCAGCGCGGAGCCCACCGCCGTGGCCGTCAGAGAGTCCCGGTTGATCGTGAAGAGTTGCCCGTTGCTTCCCGCGATCCCGTACAGCGTCCGCGTGACGTGATCAAAGGCAAGCCCGTTGAGGATGCTCGCCGTCCCCGTGACCGTCCCGAGCCACTGGAGATCCCCGGAAGGCGACATGGTGTACAGGTTCCTGGCGTTGTCGATGATGTAGAAAAGCCCGCGGTTCTTGTCCCAGGCCATCCCCTGTGAAATCCCGGGCACCTCCCCGACCTTGGCAAACGCCCCGGTGACGGGCGAAACGGTCCCGACGTTGTTCGCCGCGTCCCCCGATGCAAACAGGATCCCGCCCGGAACGCCCTTGCCGGTCAGGCATACCCCCAGCGGGTTGGCCAGGGCGCTCTGGATCGGAGCGTACGTGATCTTCGTCCCGTTGTTGTAACTCGAACTCGAGGACCCGCATCCCCCGTGCGTGTGAACGCCCACGGCGGTGTTGTTGTTCTCGTACAGCACGCACGAGCCGCTGTTGCCGCCGGTCGTATCCGTGTGATAGCCCAGCGAGGTCCCCGAGTTTGCCTTCAGGGGGCCTACGTGTGTCTTCTGGACTTGATTCCATTGATTCGGCACCGGGGCACTCGTGGTCCCGTACCCCGTGATCCGGATATTCGTTCCCGTGATCCCCGGTGTCGATGTCGCGAGCGTGTGCCGCATGCCGTACGCCTGGTAGGGCGTCAGGCCGGTGTTTGAGTTCACGTTGACGCCGAAGTATCCCCAGTCCTGGCCCACCCCGTTGTTCTGGCCCTGCACGCTCGCCCCGTTCACCGCGTACTGGTGCTCGGGCGGCGGGTTGACCTTCGCCCCCGTCGAGGTCGAAAGCGGCACTTTGAAACTCATCACGTGGCTGCCCGTGGTCCCGCAGTGCCCCGCCGTCATGAACATCGAGTTCAGGTCATTGATGACCCACGACGAGCACCCGACGCTGTGGCGGGCGTTGCGGTCGTCGTAACTCAGCACGCGGTCGTCGGTGGGGCCGCAGATCGTCCGGTCGGAAAAAGGCTGGATCCCCGCTTTCACCGACGTCATCGCCAGGCGGCTGGGGCCCGTCCCGGGGGAGGCGATCAACTCGATGATCACCGCATCCCCGTTGAAATACGCCGACGTCCCGCTCCACTGCTCCACGTTCTCGGACGTCAGGTATTGCGTTGCGCCGTCGAGAACCGAGACGATCCGCAGGCGCGACGCGTTGTCGTTGGCGGGGTCGCCACCAAGCAGCGCCGTGTCAAACCGCAGCCGCAGCCACGGGGCGTCGGTCACATGGACCATCGCCACGAACACCACCTGGTCGTTTCCTCCCGCCGGGTCGGCAAAGACCTCCCCCGAATCCACGTCGATCGGCACTTCCTCGAACGGCGGCGTGGGCAGGATGATCCCGTGATCGTCGGCGGGCGGATCCTGGGCGGGCGCCCGGGCCGACTGGCCCTGGGCCGGCACCGCCAAGCCAGCCAGGGCAAAGAGCAAGTACGCGGCATGGAATGGACTGGTCATGGACGCAACTCCCGTCACCACGAGCGGTAAGGACACAAGGCGGTGAAAAGGGGAAACACAAACGAAAGACGACAAGGCGGCACGGTACCGGAAACACCCCCGCCACGTAAAGTCAATTCGACCGGGCCTGGATCGGACCCGGCGGACAAGGCGCGCAGGATGAGGCGTCGGGCCATTGGAGACCGGTGCCCGAGAGTCAGAGAGGCAGGTCCGGCGGATCGTCGTCCCCGCCCGTCCCGCTGAAGAACCGGTTGGTCAACTCGTTGGTCGCCGCGTCGAGGTCGATGTACTTGCCGTCGTTGATGACCCCGTACCCCATGTCCACGACGCCGCGCGTCTCGGCGTGATGATCCAGGAACACAAAGTTCGATTTCCCGAAGTGCCGCGGATCGGGACCCGAGCGATACGACGTCGAGCAGCGATCCGAGGTCGAGGTCAGGCGCGGCGGGTCGAGGTTAAAACCCTCGTTGGCCACCGCCCGGTAGTCGTCGGGGCCGTTGTTGATGTACGGGATGCGATCGGCGCGAGGGAAGGCCCCCGCCGTCCCCAACCCGTCCCCCGCCATGACCGTGATCGCGAACTGCTGGATATTCGCCCGGCGCCTCGGGTAGTTGATGAATTTGCCGTTGCTCTGCCGGGCGTTTCCCAGGAACTGGAAGTTGTACCCGTAGCAGTGGTTCCGCTCATCGGCCCAGTCCGGGGTGACCGGGCACTGGTAGACCTTGCTGTCGTAGTCCTGCCGGTTGTACTCAGGATGATCCGCCGGGTACGGATCATTGAACGGGTAGACCCCGACGTACGACCCGATCGTGGCGATCCACGACGGGCGAAACTTCGAGCCCGTCCCGATCTCGTACCAGTTCAGAGGATTGCTCTTTCCACCGGGAAGGTTCACCATCCGCCCCCCGGGCATGATGTCCTTGTTCGTGTCCGCGTACAGGTCCCACCCCTGCGACAGCGTCCGCAGGTTCGACAGGCAGACCATCGTCCGCCCGGTCTCGCGTGACTTTCCGAGCATCGGCAGCATGATCCCGATCAGCAGGGCGATGACCGCGATGACCACCAGCAGTTCAATCAGCGTGAAGGCGCGTCGCGGCATGGAGATGTCCTTGGGACTGACCTGAAGCACGCATCGGTCGGAGGTCGCCCCGTGCGATGGGGCGCCGGCGAATCCCACCACTACTACCCAAAGGTGCGCCCTGATTCAAGATCAACCAGTTTCCAGTTCCGAACTTTGCACAATCGCGACAAAACGGGCCAGGCGATCTCCTCGTCCGTCACGGAAACCATGACTTGCGTGACGGATTCGGTGGATGTTGGGATGTCCATGACCATCCCGGGCCCGTGGAGCATCTCGGTTCCGAGCGACTTGGTGGGCCCCCCGTCCGGCGCCGTGTTGAAGTTGGCCAGGATTTCCTTGACCGCCCCCGCGCTGCCCAGCGCCGACAAACCGCCCCCGGGCGTTGTCTGGGCCGTCATCAACACGTATTGGCGTTTTTTCGACACGGGCGATCGTACACGCGCGACTCGGCCGTCGCGGCTAGCCTTCGCTCTCGTCTTCCTCGGATTCCAGATCCCACAGGCGGACCGCCTCGTCCAGGAGCCGCTCGAGCGGAACGGGCTTGAGCATGTACTTGTCAACGCCCAGGCTCTCGGCGTAGGCCTGGTGTCGCCGCCCCTCGTTGGCCGTGACCATGATCACGATCGGGCTGTCCTCGTTGCCCTTGATCTTCTCAAGCACCAGAAACCCCGACCGCCTCGGGAGCATCATGTCCAGGATCACCATGTCGGGGGGATCCTCCTGGCAGATGCGGACCGCTTCGTTTCCATCCATGCACGATTGCGTGAGCGCCCCTTCCGATTGAAACGCCGTCTCGATCGACTCCAGGATGTCCCGGTCGTCATCCACGATCAATACCCGGACGTCCTCAAGCCTCCCGCCCCCCTGATACTCGGTTTCGGTCTCGTCGCCAGGCATCGTGATACCCCTGTCATCGGCGCGGGTCGGCGCTCGGTCCGGCCGAGAAGACGCCCGCTCGGATCATCGTACGGTCGCGGAGCCTCGCCGGTTTCCGCGAGAGTCAGTTCGCCGCCAGCGCCGCGGCGTCTCGGGCGCTCAGGTCGATGATCCGGGCCAGTTCGTCGTCGGTCATCCACGGCAAGGACCGGAGTTTCTCCCGCAGAGAATCCGGGAACGGCCGTCCCAGACGCTCGTGCCGGGGGCGGCTTTTCCATATGCGGTGCATCCACAGGTACTGGCTGGGGGCGGCGACCACGGCCCGCTCGATCGCCCGGCGGTACCGGGCCGTGAGGTAGAACAGGGGATCGGGAGTGTCGCGCCACTCGCCCGGCCGGATCACGTCCTGAATCTCCAGCCGGTAGCGGAATGAGTTCTCGTCGATTCTCCGGGCCATGCCGCAGACCACCGGCGCCTGGAACTGCATCGCCAGCAGTCCGATGGTCTTGTACGTGGAGGCCAGGCGACCGAAGAACGGGACAAAAAGACCCCGGTCTCCCGCGTTCTGGTCGGCGACAAACCCGACCGGCCGACCCTGCCCGAGAATCTCCGGAAGCAGGTCGGCCGCGCCGAACTTGTCCACCAGCGTCAGCCCGCACGCCTGGCGGGTGCGCCGGACCCACGCGTCCAACGGGCGAAGGTCCAGCGGGCGGTACAACGCGTGCAGCCTGAACCCCAGCAGCGCCAGTGTGTAGCCAAGGACTTCCCAGTTTCCGCAGTGGCCCGTCAGCAGGATCGCCGGGCCGTCACCGAGCATGGCATCAAGGGCATCGGCCACCGGGCCGACCTCGACATGCGACGCCCACGCGTCGGTCGTCAGGCAGCGCGGGGTGAACGCCAGTTCAACGCCCAGGGTGAACAGGTGCGCGTACGACGCCTCCACCATCCGCCGGCGAGCCGGCGCGTCCATGCCGGGAAATGCCTGCTCGATGTGCTCCATCGCGCGGAGCAGGCGGCGTCTGTTGAACGGCATGCCGCAATACGTCTTGGCGATTCCCCGAGCCGTTCGCGTGGACGTATCAAAGCCGGCGATCACGGGAACCGCCATCCCCGAGCGGATGATCGCCGTGACGGGCCAGTGCAGCCACCGCGGGATCTTCTCCTTCCTTTTTCCCATGGGAAGACCCGTGACCTGGAACGAGCCCCGGTACCCGCTCGCCCGGCGGGTTGCCGCACGACCGAACCCGATCAGCGTCGCATCGGCCGCTCCCGGCCCAGGAGCGTGTACAGGCGGTTCTCGTTGAGGATCGGCATCGAGGTCGCCCGTGCCTTTTCATACAGTTCGTCGTAGCGCTTCACGATCTGGTCGAGGCGTATGTAATTCTGCACGACCTCGAACGGAGCACCGGATCCGGGGGGGGGCGGCAGTATCGGACGCTCGCCCAGGACGAGAAAATCGGTGTCGCCGGTCAGGCCCCGTTCGGCTTCGAGCACCTTCCCGCCCCACGACTCGATCAGCGCCCGGATGGACTCGGCCTCGTCGGGGGTCGCGATCCCGTCGCTGTTCACGTCGAAGTTCCCGTACACCACCATCTTGTACACCTTGCGCGGGTCGTAGACCGGATTGGCGATCACGTCACCCTTCACCACCGGGTTTCCACGAGCCGCCCAGACCACGCGGCAGGTCGCCGTGTCCTCGTCCACGCGGATCACCTCCAGACCGGCCTTGCCGCGCGGGTACGCCCCGGTCACGTCGTCGGGCTTGATGGACGCCGCATCGGCGTACACCGAGAACGACATCCCGATGGTCACCTTGTCGCGGCGGCCGATCGACACGATCACCGTCCCGTCGGCGGGCGTCAGGCCGAGCACCTGGCCGTCCGCCAGCGATTCCTCGGGACGGCCCGAGAAGATCTCCTTCGACCTTGCCCCGCGGAGTTGCTGGACCTGCGCCGAGAGCACGAGGTTCTCTTCCATCATCCGGGAACGCTCCCGGTCGTGCTCGTCCTGGAGTTGCGCGATCCGCGTGTCGAGGTTCTGGACACGGGAATCCATCTGCTTGCGGGCCGTGTCCGTGCCCTCGCGGTACCTGGAGATCTCATCCTTATACTGGTCAATCTGGGCGTTGAGCGCGGCCACGGTGCTGGCGTGGCTTTTCTCGATCGTTGCGACGCGGTCGACTTCCGCCTTCTTGTCTTCCAGGGCTCGCGAACGCTCCGCGTCCGCTCGGACCAGTTCCTCCTGCAACTGCGCAAGACGCGAGGCCTGATCCCTTGCCACCGTCAGCAGTGGGGAGTTTCCGCCGCCCAGCGCCGAGGCCTTCTGGTCGAGTTGACCCAGCGTGTCCGAGGGAACCCCGGTGACCCGGCGCATGATCGCCTGCTGCGACTCGGCCAGGTGCCCCACCAGGGACTTGCGGTCCTGCTTGGCGGCCGCCAGGAGCCGGGCGATGTCGTCCCGGTTGCGCTCGGCGCTGGTGATGTACTGATCCTGCTCGCGCTGCGCGTTGCGCTTCTCGTTGTTCAGCGTGTTCCACTTTCCGTAGAAGATCGCAAAGCAGATGAACAGGCCCAGGCTCAGCATGCCCAGGATCGCCACCGTCACCCCCATGCCAACGCCCGTGCTCGTGCGTGCCATCGAACGTGCTCCTGACGGGGCGACTCGGCCCCGCTTTCATCCGATCAATCAAACCCGGGCGACAGCGCCCGACCGACCCCGGCAAGCCCGCTCTCGCCACCCGTTCCCCCGGTTCCCAGCCCCGCGGCCGATCGGGACGAAGGATAATCACCCCGCCAACGCGTGATTTCCCGCGAGGTTGCCCGCGAGCCATTCTCGAGAAACCGTGGCCGTGCCCACGACCATCCCGATTGAGCCAGCCCGAACTGGCTTGGCGAGGGGGGACAGTGTCGCCAAAGTTCCCCGCGGCGTCAAGCATACGGGTCACTTTTCCTATCGGAATACGAATAAAAAGCAAACACGCCAGCCCGGGTTACCGCTCGTACTCGACCGAATGCACCGAGATCGCCAGGCGGCCCATGGCCTGGGCAATCCCCAGGAGATCGAGCATGCCCCGATCGTCGGCGAGCGGGGAGACGGTCAGGGCCACGTGTGTGGCATCGAATCCCGAGTTCGCCGACATCGTGGCGTCAAGGTCGATCCACCGCGATGATCCGCCGACGTCGATCAGAGCCTGCGTCCACATGTGGTAGCCAAAGCAATCGCGAGCACCCGCGAACTCATCCACATACACCAGCCCTCCGGCGATGCGCGACGGGATACCGACCGATCGCAGCGTCGCGGCCAGAAGTACCGCGTGCTCGCTGCAATCGCCTTCGCGGTTGCGGGCGACCTCGGCCGCGCCGGCGAATCCAACATCAAGCGACTTCTTCGTGATGTGCCGGTCCACGGCCCGCTTGAGCGCTTCGGCCCGGCGGCGGGCATCGTCGGCGGGGATGTCCTTGACCGCCCGGGCGGCGATCTCCACCACGCCCGGGTCACGAGAGGAAACCACGCCCGATGGATCTCGGTACGCCGGGTCGTCCAGGTCCTCCTCGGGCGCGGGGTGCGGCGTTGTGACATCGATCGAGATCGTCGCTTTGGTACCGTCGATCGACGTCACCGACTGCGAACCGGTCTGGGGGATCGGCGGAGGCGGGCCGGTGACAAAGTCGAGCACGTACACGGACCGGGTGCTGCGGCGGGGGTCGGCGATCTTCCGGTCGGGCTTTACAAACGTCGAGACCATCAACTCCGGGGCGGCGGTCGCTTGCGTCACCACCTCCGGCCCGGCGAGCACGAATTCAACCGAGAGCCCGCCGAGCATGGCTCTTTGGATGACCGGGTTTCCCTCGCCGTCCACGAAATCGATCGAGACCGTCCCGGGGGCGTTGCTTGCCGTGGTCTCCATGGTGAACCCATCGATCTCCCGGCCGTCGATCCGGCGTGACTCGGGCCGGATCCCCGAATGCGTCACCGTCACGACCTGGGGACCCGTCAGCGGGTCCATGGTCCGGTACGTGATCTCCCCGGCCCGGGCGATCAGCCGCTGGCGGACAAAGGAGGCCGCGGCCGCCGGGGTGAGCCACGTCTCTTTCGGGGCGTCGACGGACGTGACCGTGCGCGCCCCTCCGGGGTCGGCGACCACCTCGATACGCTCACCCTTGAACTCGTAGTTGACCACGACAGGGACCGCTCCCATCTGGTGGGTGGCGCTCATGGAGACGGGCTTGCCGGCGGAGGTCTCGACGAATCGCGTGGACATCGACGACGTGGAGCGGGTCTTCCCTCGGCGGACATCAAACTTCATCTCGCGCGTCGTGGTGGCCACGTCGCCCTCGCCGTGCAGGCTTGTACGCAGCCAGCCGGCCCGGGCACCTTCCATGAACACGGCGTAATGCCGGACATACTCCCGGGATGGCGCCCGAAGCCACGAACCCGCGGCCAGCGCGGCCACGGCGGTAAGGATGGCCAGCACGGACGCGCGAATCGGAACGGCCATCATGCCGCGTGTCATGCCGGAATTGTACTGCCGGCAAGCCGATGCAGCCCCGCTCCCGGCCGGCGCGCGAAACTACCCTTGTCCCGTGATCGACACCCACTGCCACCTCACGTTCCCGGATTTCAGCGGCATCGTCGGGGATGTCCTGGCCAGGGCACGAGAGCACGGAGTCTCCGGCGTCATCACCGTCGGCACCACCACCGCCAACGCCGCCGAGAACCTCGTGGTGGCTCACCGGTTCCCCTCGGTCTGGTCCTCGGCCGGCGTCCACCCGCTGTACTCGCACGAGGGGCCGCACGACTGGGCCGCGCTCGGGCGAGCCATCGCCGATCCCCGCTGCGTCGCCTGGGGAGAACTGGGGCTTGATAACCACTACGACGACCCGCCCCGGTCGCTCCAGGACAAGGTCCTGGCCGATCAACTCGCGTACATCGAATCGGTCCAGCGCGGCGGCGTCGAGAAGCCCGTCATCATTCATTGCCGAGAGGCCTTCGACGACCTGCTGCCGGTCCTGGCGGGCTCCGCCCTCGATTTATCCCGCGTCGTCTTCCATTGCTTCACCGGAACTCCCGACGACGCCCGAAAGGTCCTCGACCAGGGGGCGTGGATTTCGTTCACCGGGGTCGCCACCTACCGCAACGCCGGCGAGGTTCGAAAGGCCGCCCGGCTCGTACCGGCGGATCGGATCATGGTGGAGACCGATGCCCCGTTTCTATCCCCGGACCCGCACCGTGGCGCCCGCCCGTGCGAGCCGTGGATGTCGAGCGTGACGGCCCGGCGCCTGGCCCAGGAGCGTGGGGTGCCCTGGGAGGTCTTTCACGATCAGATCAACCAGAATACCACAAGGTTTTTCGGTATCCCGGCCGCGTGACCGATCCCGTGCGCACGGCCGGCCTCGATGCGGGAATCACGAACCCGAATGCTGGAGTCCTCCCCGTGCGTTGTCCGATGCAGAAGATTCCCGCCTGGACCGGGGTGCCGGTTCGCCCGTTGTGGCCCGGATCGCGGAGTCGGAGGAGAGGAGGTTCCCGCATGGCGTCGATCCGACCGGGGTGTGAGAGCCGATGGGTACACCGGGCATCGCGGGGATGCATGGTCGCCACGCCCCTGGTTCGCGGGCTGATCGTCCTTTTCGCGATGGTCGTTGTTTCCGCCCACGCGGCGGCGCAGGACCTTGCCTCCGACATGCGCCGGCTGATGAACTCGGCCAAGGTCGGACAGTCCAGGATCGGCGTCAGCATTGTCGATACCGCGACCGGCGAGGTGCTTTTTTCCTCCCGATCCTCCGAGGCTCTCATTCCCGCTTCGAACATGAAGATCCTGACCTCGGCCGCCGCCCTCTGGACCCTCGGGCCCGAGTGGGTCTACAGGACCGAACTCCGCGAGGTGGATGGCCGCCTGATCCTGGTCGGCAGCGGTGATCCCGCCCTGGCCGACCCCGAACTGCTCAACCGGACCGAGCCGCGCCTGACCGTCGAGGATTTCCTCACGATCCTGTCCGAGTCCGTCCGCAAGGCCGGCATCCTGGACGTCACCGAGGTGGTCTTGGACGACCGGGTCTTCGACCGTGCCTACATCCATCCTTCATGGCCGGAAAACCAACTGGACAAGTGGTACTGCGCCCAGGTCTCGGGGATCAATTTTCATGCCAACGTTCTGGCGTTCTACCCGCGACCGTCTCAGGGCGGAGTTGCCCAGGCCCCGACCGTCCGCGTCCAGCCCAGCGCCCCGTGGATCGACATCGAGAACCGCGCCCGGACCATCAACGGCGACCGTAACACCGTCTCGGTCCTGCGCACGCCGGATCCGTACCGCTTTCGTCTCGCGGGTGAAGTGGCCGTCCCGTCCGTGGTGCCCATCGAGGTCTCGGTAAGCAGGCCGACGGAATTGTTCGGCCGTATGCTCGCCGACCGTGTCCGCCAGGCGGGCGTCAGCCTCCCCGAATCCCAGGGCGCGGTCCGGCTTGTCCGGATGGACGAGGATTTCCCGCGTGGAAGGACCATCGCCGTCGTTACCACGCCGCTCGCCGACGTCCTGAAGCGGTGCAACACGGACTCCTACAACCTCTACGCCGAGAGCCTGCTCAAGAGCATCGGGCACCGCGCCACCAATACCCCCGGGTCGTGGGAGAACGGCGGCAAAGTCATGCTCATGCTCCTGTCGGAAAAACTCGGCCCGGGGTACGCGGCGAGCACGCGCGTCGCCGACGGGTCGGGGATGAGCCGTGAGAACGCCGTTTCGCCCGACACCATCACGCGATGGCTGACCGTGATCTCCCGTGACCGGACCATCGCCGACGCGTTCATCGCCTCGCTGGCCAAGCCCGGAGAAGGAACCCTCAAGCGGCGGTTCCAGGGGGCGCGGTTGCGGTGCGACGTGCGAGCCAAGAGCGGGTACATCAACCGCGTGCGGAGCCTCTCGGGGTACGTGACCCACCGCGACACCGGCGAACGCCTCGCCGTGAGTTTCATCGCCAACGACATCCCCGGCGATGTCCATGGCAACGTCTTCGACCTGGCCGAGGATGTCTTCAAGACCGTGGACACGCACCTGTCGAGGCGGGCGGCGCGCCAGCCGCCGGCCGTGGGGGGGTGAGCGTTCACCGCCGCATGGGGGTGGCGAGGAAGCCCACGCACGCGCGGCACGCCGGCACCCCTGATGTGACCAGCGAAGTCGGCTTGGTGACTCGCGTGTGGCGTGCGTTTCCCGTGCCTGCTACGAATCGGCCCTGCGCAGCGCCGCGATGGTGACGTCGTCGTCGAGGTGTCCGCCTCCCGCGAAGGTGCGCAGTTCGGTCAGCAGGGCGTCGACGATCCGGTCGGGATCGTCCGCCCTCTTGCAGACTTCGCAGACACGCTCGATGCCGAAGCGGGTCCCGTCGGGTCCGGGCTGCTCGGCAAGGCCGTCGCTGAATGCGATCAGCGAACTCCCCGGGCCGAACGGCACGTGTTCGTTCACATACGCCGTGTCCCGCTCCGTGCCGATCGGCGGGCCGCCCTGGCACGGGACACGGCGGGGGAGGGATCCGGGCGTCCTTACCAGCCAGTACCCGTGTCCGGCATCCACGAACGTCATCTCGCCCGAGGCCGGGTCGATGATGGCGAGCAGGAGGGAGACGATCCGACCGGGCTCCCCGTGGATGCTGACGAATCGGTTGGCTTCCTGAACGGCCCTCGCGGGATCGGCGTGGTGCGTGAGTGAGGCGGCCAGGTGCGCCTGCGTGCCCGCCATCAGGATGCCGGCGCCGATCCCCTTGCCCGCCACGTCCCCGATCATGACCGCCACCCGCCCATCGGGCAGGACCGAGGCATGGAAAAGGTCGCCCGCCACCAGGCGGCCAGGGCACGAGCGCACCGCGTAGTCAAAAGGCCCCAGGGTTCCTTGCGCGGCGGGCATGAGCATGTTCTGTGCCGCCCGGGCCGCCTGAAGGTCCTTTTCGAGTTCCTGCCTCCGGATGTCCAGGGCCGCCCGGTTCAATTTCGCCATCGCCAGCCCGCACACCCGGGCGATCGCGACGCAGAACGCGGGGGCATCGTCGGCCGACGATCCGCTCAGCGGCACGCCGGCCGCGCTCTCGTGCTTGCGAGCGTCAAGGTAGAGATAGGCGCACGGGACACCGTCCACCAGGATCGGGGCGCAGAGCGCGTGCTGGATCCGAAGGTCGATGAGTGACTGGCCCGGAGGGATCTCCCCGGGTCCGCCGTCAAGCACCACGACCTTTCCATCATCCGCCGCCCGGAGAACCGTCAGGCTGAACGAATCAAACTCGCCCGGCGGGGAATCGGGCATGTTCTGTATGCGGGAGGCGATGACCTCGACCCGGGACTGGGCGTCGAACTCTCCGGAGTGGACACGCCGTATGAACGCGGCCCGGGGGTACGGGGTGGCCCCGATGACCGCGTCGAGGGCGGCGTGCGCAAGCCCTTCGATGGTCGAGGATGCGGCGATCGTTCCAGCGGCGTCGATCAGCAGTTCCAGGCGTTCTCGGACCTTCAGCGAGAACTCGTGGTCCGGCAATCGGCGCACGCGGTTGGCGCTGCTTTGGATGTCGTCGTTGGTCGTCAGCAGACGTGGACTGGTCACGGGGCGACCGCCGACATGAAACGTCCAGGGTCCGATGCGTATGAAGTCGCCGTCACGTATCGGGGCCAGTTCGTGGGGCGGTATTCGGACTCCGTTCAGGTAGGTGCCGTGCTTGGAACCGATATCACAGATCAGCCAGGTTCCTCCCCGGGAAAAGACCGTGGCGTGATTGCGAGAGACGCTCAGATCACCGGCGAGAACGATGTCGGCCGTGGTGGCCTGGCGGCCGATGACCGCTGGTTTTCCCGATGGGATGGCCAGTGGGGCCAACGGCGGCCCGGAGATCGCCTGCAGGTGCAGGATGCCGGGGGAATGGTGATAGGAGGTCGTTCCCAAGAGAACCAAGTGTACCTCGTGCATGCACGGGGACGGTGACCTCGAGGGTTGCCATGCGGAGAGAAGTAGGATGTTTTTGGATCCCGTCAGCCCTCCGAGCGAACAGGAACAGGTCCTCAATCAAAAATCAAATCCGTCATATCGTCGCACGTCCCCTTGTGTTCGCGGAGGGTGTTCGGGTAACCTCACACTCAACTCTTGAATCTCGAAATTGTTCGAGAAATATTCGGTTACGGGAGAATCTGGCATGAAGACGCTCACGCGGGTGGGGTATGTTCGTATGAGTACGGCGGCGCTGCTCCTGGTGGCGGGGGTCGCGGCGTCGGTCTCGGCGGCGATGGATGTGACGACAGGGCAGGGATCCCAGGTCGCGGCATGGTCGTCGGTGATCCGTCCGCACACGCTCGACTTGCGGACGGGCGTGATTGACACGCGACTGGAAGTGAACCTCTTGGGGGCCGACCAGCCCTTCTCGGTGGATCGGTACTACGTGTTGCAACTGGACGGCCCTCTGGACGCGGATCGCCAGGCTCGCCTGGAGGCCGCGGGCGTGAAACTGGGACAGTATCTGCCGCATTTTTCGTATGTGACCAAACTGGAGCATTCAACCGCGGCGGCGCTGCGAGGCCTGGGCTTTGTGACCTGGGTCGGAACGATCAAGGCCCCGTGGAAGATCGACCCGGAACTGGGGATCCGCCCGATCACGGACGCGGACCGGCTCTCGGATCGAGAGGCGGGTTACTCCCGGGTTTCGGTGGTTCTGCACGAGGGGGCGTCGGCGATCGATGCCCTGGGAGAGATCGAGGCGATGGGCGGCGTGGTTCGCGACCTCCAGGTGCTGGACCAGGACACGTACATCGAGGCGGTGATTCCGACGGCGTCGGTGTCCCGTCTGGCGGGGATCGACTCGGTGATGTTCATCGAGGAGGCGGCGGAGATCACGCTGCGCAACGACTCGAACCGGTGGATCGCGCAGAGCAACATCAGCGCGCAGACGCCCGTGTGGAACGCGGGGATCACGGGGCTTGGGCAGGTGGTCGGGGTCATCGACGGTCCGCCGCGTGAGTCGCACTGCGCGTTTGACGACGCGGTGGCGATGGGGCCGACGCACCGCAAGATCATCGCGATGCGCGGGTCGGCGGGTTCGGACTCGCACGGCACGCACGTCGCGGCGACGGTGGCGGGAGACAACGCCCCGTACGACGTCTACACCACCCACGACGGCCTGGCATTCCGGGCCAAACTGAGTTGCACGAACCTGAGCGTGATCACCTCGGCGAACCTGGAGACCAATCTCAACGCGGCGCACACCGACGGGGCGAGGGTCCACACGAACAGTTGGGGCGACGACGGCACCACGGCGTACACGACGCACTGCCGCCAGATCGACAACCACAGTTACTTGAAGGAAGACAGCCTGGTGCTGTTTGCCGTGACGAACCAGAGTTCTCTGCGCACCCCCGAGAATGCCAAGAACTGCCTCGGGGTCGGGGCGAGCAACGACACCCCGAACCAGGCCAGCAAGTGCTCGGGCGGCAACGGCCCGACCAACGATGGTCGAATGAAGCCCGAGGCGTTCCTTCCCGGGTGCAACACCACCAGCGCGAATTCGGCGACGACCTGCGGCGTGACGGGCATGACCGGCACGTCGATGGCGAGCCCGGCGGTGGCGGGCGCGGCGGCCCTGGTGCGTCAGTATTACACGGACGGGTACTACCCGACCGGGGCGGCGGTGTCCGGGAACGCGTTCCTGCCGACCGGCGCGCTGGTCCGGGCGACGCTGCTGAATTCCTGCGTGGACATGACGGGCATCGCGGGGTACCCCAGCAACGGGGAAGGATGGGGCCGGGTGCTGCTTGACAACGCGTTGTACTTCACGGGCGACACGAGCAAGATCCTCGCGTACGACGTGGGCAACGCCAACGGGTTCACGACGGGTCAGAGCCAGGTCTACACGTTCAACGTGAACTCGTCGTCGGTCCCTCTGAAGGTGACGCTGGTGTGGACCGAGCCGCCGGCGGCGGTCAACGCCAACCCGGCGTACATCAACAACCTGGACCTGCGGGTGACGGCCCCGGGATCGGTCCTGTACCTGGGCAACGTGTTCACAAGCGGGCAATCCTCGACGGGCGGTTCGGCGGACTTCCGCAACAACGTGGAGATGGTCCTTCGCAATTCCCCGACGGTCGGGGAGTACAGCGTGACGGTGAACGCCGCGTTCGTGAACAGCGCGAACAAGCAGGGGTACGCCCTGGTCGTCACCGGGGATGTCTCGACGTGCATCGCCCCGTCGATCGGCGGGCATCCGGCCTCCCAGACCGTCGACGCCTGGGACCCGGTGCTCTTCAACGTGTCGGCCACGGGCACGTCCCTGCAGTACCAGTGGAAATTCAACGGTGATGACATCGACGGGGCGGTCTCGAGTTCGTACACGATCCCGAGCGTCTCGTTGAGCGAAGCGGGCAATTACACGGTGGTGGTGACCGGCGCCTGCGGGCAGCAGACGAGCAACACCGCCGTCCTGACGGTCGTTTGCATCGCCGACTTCGACGGCTCGGGGTTTGTCGATATCGAGGACTACAGCGCGTTTATCTTGATGTTTGAGGAAGGGGATGAGTCGGCGGATGTCGATGGCTCGGGCTTTGTTGATCTCGAGGATTTCAACTACTTCGTCCAGAAGTTCGAGTTGGGCTGCTGAACCCGGGCTGCCGAACTCGGGCTTCCGAACTCGGGCTTCCGAACGCGGCATGGTCCCCGAGTTGTCCTCAAGTGGTGTTCATCCAGCCCCGGATCGAAAGTGCCGGGGCTGGTTTTTCAGGTTCCGCGATCGTTGCCAAGATCCGCCGGCGCGTTCCCGTGCGGTCGAGGGTAGTGATCGCCACCGCGCTCCAGGGGACAGGGCCGGCGCCGCGGCGCCCGCCATCGGGAGAGTCGAATGAGAAGCAGCATGGATCGCCTGGTCACGAATATCAAGGTCCTGCTGGCCGCGGCCGGCTTGACGGTGTGCTCGATGGCCGCGTCCGCGGGGACGCAGGCGCGGGTGACCGCCGACCCGATCGGGTCGTCGGCGATTGGGAAGTACCCCGGCGCTCAGGCCGTGGTTCTTGACGGGAGGCGGATCTCGGTTTTCGGCGTGCCGATGACCGGCGGGGCGACACCCGAGGCGGCGGCGGCGGCGTTCTGGAGCGAGCACGGCGAGGACTTTGGTGTGTCCGACCCCGACCTGAGGCCCGTGCGATCAAATGCGATCAGCAACGGTTCGGTGGTTGTTGCGTTCGAGCAGTTCATGGGGAACCTGCCGGTCGACGGCGGACTGGCGCGGGTGGTGGTTCACCCCGACGGGAATCGCGTGACGTACGCGGCGGCCCGGCTGGCGCGCGAGCCCCAGGGCGGGATCGGGATGCTGCGCGTCTCGGGAGACGGGGCGCTCGCATCGGTGCGTGACCGGGCGGCGTTCCCGGGGCTTGTCGAGTGGTCGGAGCCGACCCTGGTGATCCACGACTCGGACCTGGCGGGGGTGACGGCGGGCCACGCCCCGCACACGGGGATGGCGTGGATGTTCACGGGCCGCAACGCCGACGGGGCGAACCCTCTGGCGTTCCGGTTTTTCGTGGACGCGACCAGCGGGCGACTGCTCGAGGCGCGGGACATGATCCTGCACGTGGACATCACGGGCAAGGTGGAGGCCAGGGGGACGCCGGGCGTCAAGCCCGACTCGGGATCCAACCCCCCGGTGACGATGCCGGTGCATTTCATACGAGTCAAGGGCCCGAGCACGGTGGAGACGAACATCCTGGGGAACTACCTCCTGCCGACGCCGGGCTCGTCGGCGGTGAACGTGCAGGTGGGCCTGGCCGACGGCCGCTGGGTGCGGGTGGTCGACCAGTCCGGTACGAGCGTGCTCTCGATGACGCAGAGCGTGACCCCCCCCGGCCCGGGCAACTTCCTGCTGAACAGCGCGCCGACGGAGTTCACGACCGCCCAGGTGAACGCGTTCATCGGGACGGTGAAGATCCACGAGTACTTCAAGACGCGGGCCCCGACGTTCACGGCCCTTGATACGCAGTTGTTGGCGCGCGTGAACTGGAACTCGTCGTGCAACGCGTACTTCGACGGCAACTCGATCAATTTCTACCGCAACTCCGGCGGGTGCGTGAACACCGCCTACGGCGACGTGGTGGCGCACGAGTACGGTCACTTCATCGTCCAGCAGTTGGGGCTGGCCCAGAACGCGTTCGGAGAAGGGTACAGCGATTCGTGCGGGGTGCTGCTGCACGACACGGGGATCATCGGGACGGACTTCTGCGGGGTGGGGTGCCACATCCGCAACATCGACGCGGCCAACAAGCAGTACCCCTGCAACGGCGGGATCCACGACTGCGGCCAGGTTCTGGCGGGCGTGTGGCGTGATCTTCGGCTGAAACTCACGGACACCTACGGGTCGGCACCCGCGCTGCAGGTGGCGAGCCAGATCCACGTGGACTGGTCGCTGATCACGGTGGGCGGCATGAATTCCTCGAACGCGGCGTGGCCGCAGACGGGGATCGAGGCCATGACGGCCGACGACGACGACGGCAACCTTCTCAACGGCACCCCGCACTACGCGGATCTCTTCTACGCGTTCGGCAAGCACGGCATCGCGCTGCCGGTGGTCACGCCCTTGTCGTTCATCTACCCGCAAGGCCTTCCGAACACCGCCCCGGCCTTCCAGCCGGCCGCGATCACCGTGGACATTGTCGACGGGTACGAGCAGACAATCCCCGCCACCGCGCAGATTCTGTACCGCCAGTCGCCGACCGATCCGTTCACGTCGGCGCCCCTGACCCTGGTGTCGGGCAGTTCGTACATCGGCACGCTGCCGGGGGCCGACTGCGGGACCAACGTCGAGTACCGATTGAAGATCTCAACGGTCGAGACCCCGTCCGGGCGGTTCGACCCGCCCAGCGGGGTTCACTCGTACGTTGTCATCAGTTCCGGGCCGGTCGTCTTCGAGGACTCGTTCGAGGGCACCTCCCTCTTCACGGTGTCGGGCAGCATCGCGCTTGGGACCAAGGGCCGTTGGATGCAGGGCGATCCGAACGGGACGTACACCGACCAGGGCGTGCCGGTCGCTCCGGAAAACGACGCGACACCGGGCTCGGGCGTGAAGTGCTGGGTTACCGGGAACGGCCCGGTCGGAGGACAGGCCTCCGCCTCCGACGTCGACGGCGTGGAGACGATCCTGACCTCGCCGGTGTTCAGCCTGGTGGGGGTAGACAACCCCGCCATCGCCTACCAGCGGTGGTACTACAGCGACAGCGACACGGACAACGGGAACTACCTGATCGTCGAGATTTCCAACAACAACGGGACATCGTGGAGCCAGGTCGAACGGGTCGGACCGGGCGGTTCGGGCGGGTGGGTGTACCGTGAGTTCGACCCGACGTCGATCGTCGCGGCGACGGCGTCGATGCGGGTGCGGTTCCGCGCGGCCGACGCGACGCCCGACCACCTGGTCGAGGCGGGTGTTGATGACTTCCGCGTCTTTAGCGTCCAGTGCGGGTGCCCGGCGGACTTTGACGGCAGCGGCTTCCTTGACACGGACGATTACGACGCGTTCGTGCAGGCGTTCGAGGCCGGCGAGGACGACGCGGACTTTGACGGGTCCGGCTTTGTCGACACGGACGACTTCGACGCGTTCGTGGTCGCCTTCATCGAGGGGTGCTGAGAACCCGCCCGAGGCGCAGACTCCATGTTCACACACCAAAGGCCCCGGCCCGATGCCGGGGCCTTTTTCCTTGTCGGCCCGGCGGCAAGGCGGGTGAAAAGGCCGGGTGGCGGCGAGGGGGATCCCCAAGCACGGCCGGTTCCTCATTCACGGCCGCGGACGGTCAATCCGTTCATCCCCGCCCGCGGGAGCCTCGCGTGATGAACGTGTTTCCCGCGGCCGCGGTATCCCGTGTAGACTCCGTTCATGTCACCGTTTTTGATCGTCATGCTCGTCACGCTCGGGGCCATGCTCCTTGGCGCGGCGGTGCTTCACGTTGTTCCACGCCTGGGCTCCCCGGGCCGGTCGCTCTCCGAGGCCCTCTGCCGCGCGCCCCTGCTTGACCTTGTGATCACCTGGTTCACCGTGGCCCCGATGATCGCCGGTTCCATCGCCGGGGCGAGCCTCTTGGGCCAGACGACGCCGATCGGCGCGCTCATGGGGCTGCTGGCCGCGGTCCTGGGGCAGGTCGCCGCCGTCATGGCCTGGACCGTCCTGCACGAACTCGCCAACCCCCAGGCCCGGCGTGGGCCGCGCATCGTTCACACACTCAACCGAAAAGTCGGGCGGGTCCGCAATCACGCGGCGGTCTGGTGGACGGCCTGGGCGGTCCCGGTCTTCTGGGTGGTCCGGGTTGCGCAGTACTTCATCTATCCACCCCTCACCTGGCTCATCCGGCTGCCGCGGTACCGGTCCCGCGAGTGGGTGAATGTCTCCCGACACAAGTTCCGCGGCCTGGTCGGCCACGACCTGATCTGGTGCCTCTACTGCGACTGGATGACGGGCGTGTGGTCGCTGGGCGCGGAAATGCTGCGCAACGTCGAGAGTTTCTGGTGCCCCATCCGCTTCGACTCGGCCAAGAAATGCGAGAACTGCCGGGTCGATTACCCCGATATCGCCGGGGGCTGGGTCTTTGCCGACGCCGACATGCACGCCGTCGCGCGAGTCCTGGACGAGAAATACCCAGGTCCGGGCGGCGACAATTCCTGGTTTGGTCACCCGGCCCGGCTTACCGTGGAAGGACAAGACCGCGTGGCGCCGTGATCGTGACCGGCGCCCGCCACGATCGGGCATGGCCGCTCTTGTTCGCGCCGCGTCACGAACGCTGATCCGGCCACCCCTGGCCACGCATCCTCGGCCTCATGGCCCGTGGCACGGATCTTCACGCACGAACTCGGCCGTCATCCGACGGGCCTGTTGGCAGAGATTCACCCTTGAAAGCACCGTCAAACGGCCTGATCAGGACATCCACCCCCCGCGAACCCGGCGGATCCCCCCGGTCGGTGCTCGACCCGATTGATCGCGTCTCTGAAATCCTGTTCGGATTGATCATGGTGCTGACGTTTACGGGATCGCTCAGCGTGGCCGAAGCAGGCGACCGTGAGGTGCGAACCATGCTCATCGGCGCCCTGGGGTGCAACCTTGCCTGGGGCATCATCGACGCGGTGCTGTACCTCATGGGCTGCCTTGCCGAACGGGCGGGGGGGCTCCGGGTCCTGCACGCCCTGCGCAAGGCCGACGACCCGCGCCGCGCGGTTCGCATGATCGCCGACGCGCTGCCCCCGATGGTCGCGTCGGTCATGGAGCCGCACGAGTTCGAGGCCATCCACCAGAGGCTCAAGAGCCTGCCTCAGCCGCCCGATCGGGCTCTCCTGCGACGCGGCGATTGGCTGGGCGGGCTTGCCGTGTTTCTCCTGGTCTTCCTCTCGACGTTCCCCGTGGTGACCCCGTTTCTCTTCATGGAAAACGCCTTGCTCGCCTTGCGCGTCTCCAACGGCATCGCCATCGTGATGCTGTTCATGACCGGGTATGCCTTTGGGCGACTGACCGGGCACCGACCCTGGCTTACAGGGATCGCGATGCTCCTCCTGGGTATCGGGCTTGTGGCCATTGCCATCGCGCTTGGTGGTTAGCAACGCTCTCATGCCACCGACGTGCGCGGCCGGGGTTCGGCGGCGTTGCCGGAGAGAACCCCGCGAACCCGCGTGGGCGGTCTTGTACAAGGGGCCTGTTTACTGGCCAAGAGCACGGAGCACGACGGTCGCGTACGACCCACGCGGCAGGGTAAATTCGAGCCGTCGAGAATACCGGCGGGACGATCGGGAGTCGGTGTCCGGGGCTGTATCCGATACGGCAAAGCCCGCCGCCTGGGCGAACAGGGGCCGGGGCGCCTCTCCGAAGAAGGGACGTTTCAGGCCCGGCACTCGGAGTTGGTCGATCACGAGGTTTTCCCGTGCGAGCGTGGCGCGGACCTCGTTTGCCCACGGTTCTTCCAGGGTAGTGCCCGGCCCGATCAGGGGCAGGATGAGGGATCTCCAGGGTCCACGCGCCGAGGCGGACCAGGGTGGGAACAGCATCTCCCCGTACGCGTCGTCCGAGCGAAGGCAGCGTTCGGCGCCTCCGGCGATGGTGACCGCCAGCGCGTGGGCGGATCGGTTCCAAAGGTGCGACTGGAACGCCTCGACGTACATGGACTGAAGAAACGCCGGCAGCGTGGAGAATGCACGGCGATGGTCCGAGCCCGCGGCGAGGGCTTCGAAGGGCGCCCGCTCCGGGCATCGGGGGAGTTCGGATGCCAGGGCCTTCCAGTCCCCCCAGCGGGAGGCGGCCAGGCGTGTGAACACGCGCGTGCGGCCCGAGTCCTTGCGGGCCGGCGTGGCGACGGCCAGGCGCAGCGCCTCCTCGAAATCGCCGCGAAGAAGACTCCGGGCGACAAACCCCTCGCCGTGGCGAGCCGAGCCGAACCGCTGGGAACCGAAGTAGTTGATGAACCACGGGTCGGCCGCGCCGCCGTGCTCGGTGGTGGGGCGGGCCTTGTCGCCGGTCGCGCCCGAGAGGATCGCGGCCCGGCGGTCCATCTCCGCGCACGTCTCGCTCGCCAGGTCACGAACCATGATCGTGAAGCGATTGCCGGTGATCGCCGAGGCGTCGATGGGGTTGGCCGACCAGGCGAGCCGATGCGCCGACCAGCGATCCGCGTCGAGAGTGTCGGGGAATTCACCCGCTCGGCGGCCGGCGGGGAGCAAGACCGAAACATGCTGGACGGTTTGTGCGTGCTTGTCCTTCAACCCGGCGTAGGAGACGGCGGCGGGCGGCACGCGAAGCGTGCGGGCCAGCCGGGAGACGGCGTCGGGAGTGGTCGTGGAGGCTTTGGTGAGTACGTAGACGGCGTACCGGCAAGCCGGATCCCACGATGTACGGAGCGATGCACGGCGGTCGTCGGTGAGGATCTCGACCACCTGGAAGTCGTCTGGATGGCGGCGGATGGTCATCGGGCGCGGTCGTGCCGGGACGGCTCGATCGGGGGTCTCAGGCGAGGGTGAAGGCGGGGGGGTCGAGAGGGAGCATGCGGGCGAGCCTCAGAAACGTCTCGACGTTGCGGTGGACCTCGAAGATCGAGTCGCCCGCAAACTTGTCGCAAAAGCAACGGGCGACCTCGAAGGCCACGACGTTCTCTATCACGACGCTGGCGGCGGGGACCGCGCACACGTCGCTGCGCTCGTACTGGCTGGTCTGGGGCTGCTTGGTGTTGAGGTCGATGCTCGGCAGGCCCCGGAGGAGGGTGGAGATGGGCTTCATGGTCCCGCGGACGACGATGGGCTGTCCGTTGGTCATGCCTCCCTCGGTGCCCCCGGCGTTGTTGGTGTCGCGGATGAAGCCCAGGCAGGGCGCCTCGCGCTGTCTGGCGTCGAAGCGGATCGGGTCGTGGACCTGGCTGCCCGTTCGTCCGGCGCACGCGTGGCCCAGCCCGATCTCGACGGCCTTGAAGGCCTGGATCCCCATGACCGCGTAGGCAATGCGGGCGTCGAGTTTGGTCGTCCAGTCCATCGTCGAGCCGATCCCCGGGGGGCACCCAAAGACGTGCGTCTCCACCACGCCGCCGACGGTGTCGCGGTCGATCTTGGCCTGGCGGATGATCTCGCGCTGCCGCTCGGAAGCGGCCGGATCGGGGCAGTAGGTGTCGGAGGCGTCGCGGGCGGCCGCGTGGGATCGCCAGTTCTCTTCCGTGACGACGGCGTCGGTTCGCGAATCCAGGATCGACCGGACAAACCCGAAGGTCTCGATGCCGAACTCGCGCAACAGGCACCGCGCCACCGCCCCCGCCGCGACCCGGCTGGCGGTTTCCCGCGCGCTGGCTCGCTCGAGGGTTTCCCGGCAGTCCGTGGTGAGCCACTTGACGCTCCCGGCCAGGTCGGCGTGACCGGGTCGCGGGCGATGGACGGAAGGTGTCTTGTCGAGGTCGTCGAGGCGTGCGTCGTTGTTCACGATCCGCATGACCAGGGGAGACCCGATCGCGTGACCCCGGCGAACGCCCGCGAGGAATTCGATCACGTCCTTTTCGATCTTCATGCGTCCGCCACGCCCGTATCCCCCCTGGCGGCGGGTGAGTTCACCGTTGATGAAATCGGCGTCGAGGGCGAGCCCGGCCGGGAGGCCCGTGACGGTGATGACCAGGGAGGGGCCGTGGGATTCTCCGGCGGTCTGGTAGTTGATCGCGGGCATGAAACGAGGGTAGTCGCACGGGCTGATCGACGGTTCAAGGCAAGGTGATTACGGAGGATTCGCCGGGCCGCCTCGCCACCACGTGAAAGACGTGCCAGTGCTTGGGGTTGCCCTCGGCGTCGTGCCCGTCCTTCTCATCCTCGCGGAGGAGTTCGATGGCGAATCCATCGAGCATCGCCCGGACGGCGGAGAGGTCGTGGTGTGAGCGTCCGGGTATGGAGGACCACGAATCGCGCGGGCCGAAGAACTGCCCGCAGAAACGGCCTCCGGGGGCGATCATGCCACGGATCCAGGTCCACGCCACCGCAAATCGCGAGGGAGGCACGAACGGCAGAGAAAAACTGGCATTGACCAGGTCCACGGCCACGGGGATAGGGAACCTGCCCGACGCGTCGCGGTCCACCGATTCAGAGGCAAGATCTTCGATGGATGCCTGGACGACGTCCAGGCGTTCGCCGCCGGTGATCCTCCGCACGCGGGCGACCGCCTCGGGGTGCGGATCGACCGCGACGACGCGCCACCCGGCGTCGAGCAAGGCCCTGGTGTCGCGACCTTCGCCGCATCCCAGGTCGAGCGCGATCCGATTCCGATCGTCGTCTTTGCCCGCCCTCTCCCGCTCGAACCGCCCGATCGCCTCCAGGAGCGTCTCGCGCGCGGGCTTGCCCGAGACGGCGATGTAGTAGGTCGTCCAGTCCCTTCCCGGGGCGTCTGGACGGGCGTTCTGGTCGTGGGTCATGAGATCGACGATAGAGCGGCTCGCCCGTGCCGGCATGGCCGGTCGTGGGGCATACGCTGGTGTTGATGTCGATGGACTTGCGCGATTTCCTGCGGACGCTCGATGCGGCGGGAGAGGTGGCCCGGGTCGATGCCCGCGTCTCCCCGGTGCTTGAGATTGCGTGGATCGCGGACCGGATGAGCAAGTCCCCCGCCCCGCACAAGCCCTCGGAGGGAGCCCGGCGGTGCGACCCGCGCTTTCACCACCTGGGGGGGCGTGCGCTGCTGTTTACAAACGTCGAGGGTTCGCCGATGCCGGTGGCGATCAACACGCTGGGGAGTTACCGGCGCATGGAGATCGCGCTTGGGTGCCACGACGCCGGGGGCGGGATCGGCGCTGGGCACACGCCCGGGGGGTTCGAGGC
The DNA here is from genome assembly GCA_019636515.1 of Phycisphaeraceae bacterium. Lineage (GTDB taxonomy): Bacteria > Planctomycetota > Phycisphaerae > Phycisphaerales > UBA1924 > JAEUJB01. The sequence goes on from JAHBXI010000002.1 coordinate 128,165, forward strand.
GGTGGCGGCTCGCATCGGGGAACTGGTCAGGCCGGATTTCCCGAGGTCACTGGGCGAGGCGATCCGCAAAGTTCGCACGCTCCTGCCGCTGCTTCGGATCGGCCCTCGGCGGCGCCGGGGGATGGGTCTTTGCCAGGAGGTGGTCCACACGGGTGACCGGATCGACCTGACCCGCCTCCCGATCCTGCGGTGTTGGCCGATGGACGGGGATCCATGCGCGGTGGGCTTTGCGGCCGGGATCAACACCGGGATCGCGGGGGTCGAGTCGGGTCCTGAGTGGGAATCGACGCACCGGGGGCGGTACATCACACTCGGCGGGATCCACACGATCCACGCCTCGGATGCCGGGAATCCGCGCCCTACTTCGCACAACATCGGGATGTACCGTGTGCAGTTGCTGGGACCGCGCACGATGGCCATGCACTGGCACGTCCATCACGACGGGGCCCGGCATTGGCGGTCGTGGAAGGCCCGGGGGGAGGCGATGCCGGTGGCGATCGCGCTGGGCGGTGAGAGCGTGCTGCCGTACGCGGCGACCGCCCCGCTCCCGCCGGGGATCAGCGAACTGTTGATGGCGGGGTTCCTCAACCGCGGCGGGATCGAGATGGTCATGGGCCGGACCGTGCCGATCTGGGTCCCGGCCCGGTCGGAGATCGTGATCGAGGGGTATGTCAGCGCCCAGGCGGGTGGCGTGGGCTGGGCCAGCGGATCGGCGGACCGGCTGGTTTGCGCCGAGCCTCTGGGTGCCGGGGCGGTGCTCGAAGGGCCGTTTGGAGACCACACCGGGTACTACTCGATGCCCGACCGATACCCGATCATGACGGTCACGGCGATCACTCACCGCCGCGACCCGATCTATCCGACGACGATCGTCGGCCTGCCCCCTCAGGAGGACTACTTCATCGGCAAGGCGACCGAGCGGATCTTCCTGCCGCTGCTCAGGACGATCGTGCCGGACATCGAGGATTACGACCTGCCGCTCTTTGGCGCGTTCCACAACGCGGCGGCGGTGCGCATCGACAAGCGGTACGCGATGCAGGGTCGGCGCGTGATGCACTCGGTCTGGGGCGCCGGGCAGATGGCCTGGACCAAGACGGTCTTTGTCGTTGACCAGGACACGGACGTTCACGACACGACGGCGGTGCTTCGCCGGATCGCCCAGCGCTGCGTTCCCGGGCGCGATGTCGAGACGGTGCGTGGGCCGCTCGACATCCTCGACCATGCCGCCCCCGGGCTTGGGACCGGGACCAAGATCGGCTTTGATGGGACGGCGAAGATCGAAGGGGACGGGGCCTGCGCCGACGCCGCCGAGCCGCCCGTGCCTGGGTTGCCCCCGCCGATTCCGTCCGACGCGGAGGTGGAGGCGATCCTCGCCCGCGTGCGTGGCCTGGCGCCCGGGGACGGGGTTGGGGTTGTCGGGGCCTCGATGCCCGCTTCGTGCGGAGGGGGATGGCTGTTCGTCTCGATCCACAAAGCGCATCCCGGGGAAGGGGCTCGTGCGGTTGCCGCGATCTGCAACGCGATCGGGGTCGAGCCCGCCCTGCCGCGGTACGTGGTCGTGGTCGGAGAGTCGGTCAACGTGGAGGACATCGACCAGGCGATGTTCCACTGGTGTGCCAACACCGACGCCGGTCGCGACATGCACGAGCACCGGGATGCGTCGGGCCGTGTCCTTCGGCTGGCGTTCGACGCCACGCCCAAGTCGCCCGGGGATGAACGCCGAGGGCAGGCGGTTCGGGCCTGGCCGCCGATCATCTCCATGACGCCCAAGATCGTGGAGCGGGTGCGGGCGCGGTGGGACGAATACGGCCTGGGGTCGGTGTAGCAACGGTGGCGGCGGGAGTCTCGCCCCCCCCCTCGGGTCGCCTGGTCTTGCGGAGCCGCGCGGCCCGGCCGCGCCCCGTGGCGGATCGGGTGCAAAGATGACACCCAGGAGAGATACCACGCATGACGCCAGAATCCAACGCACGGGGGGACGGGACGGTTGAAAGGATGGAGCGGACCGCTCCGTCCGATTCGGCGCACGTCCGTGCCGCCGAGGATCCCCAGGTGCTCGACCTGCTCGATTCGCTGATCGGGCGGGTCGGGGGCGTCCCGGGGACGTTCAAGTCGAAACTGGTGCGAGACCTCATGGTGGCGGGGCTGAAACTGATCCCCGACGGCCGTGACACGGGCGAACTGAAACTGATGTCCTCGGCCGTCCGGGAGATGCGCTACGCGTACTCGGTCTTCAGCCGCTACGCCGAGACCCACAAAGTGACGATCTTCGGGTCGGCCAGGACGCCCGAGGACCACCCCGACTACGCCGCGTGCGTCGAGTTCAGCCGCCTGATGGCCGAGCAGGGTTGGATGATCATCACGGGGGCGGGCGGGGGCATCATGCACGCCGGGCACGTCGGGCCGGGTCGAGAGGCGAGTTTCGGCGTCGCCATCAGGCTGCCCTTCGAAACCAACGCGAACAAGGTGATCGCGGGGGATGAAAAACTCATCCACTTCCGGTATTTCTTCACGCGCAAACTGATGTTCATCTCCCAGGCCGAGGCCGTCGCGCTCTTTCCCGGCGGCTTCGGGACGCTGGACGAGGCGTACGAGGCGTTGACGCTCGTGCAGACGGGAAAGACGGGGATTGTTCCGATCGTGCTGGTGGAGGGCGCGGGCGGGGACTACTGGTCGTCGTGGGATGCGTGGGTGGGCAGGCAACTGCTCGACCGCGGGTGGATCAGCCCCGAGGACACGAGCCTGTACCACCTGGCGTCGTCCCCGCGAGAGGCGGTGGACCATGTCGCCAGGTTCTACCGGACGTACCACTCGTCGCGGTACGTGGACGACGACTGCGTCATCCGGCTCAAGCACCCGCTGCGAGCCGAGGACATCGACCGCCTGACCGATGAGTTCCGGCCGATCATCCGGGAGGGATCGATCACGCAGCGCGGCCCGTACCTTGAAGAGGATGAATGGCCTCAGTTGCCGCGACTGGCGTTTACCCACACCAGAAGCAGGTTCGGGATGGTGCGCCGCCTGATCGATCGGATCAACGAGTGCGAGCCTTCCGCCGAGCCGTGGGTTCCTCCGGAACGGTCGTGATCGGCTTGACCATGGTTGATGCCGCCCTTGCCCGCGACGGCCGCATCCCCGCTCCGCGGCGGGGGAGGGGTGTGGTCCGCGCGACGGCCCGGCGGTGGGCTTGCCTGGCGTGGGCTTCGATGGCGATTGGCGGGTGCGCGGAACGCCAGGAGACGCCCAACCCGCCTCGGACGTTCGCGGACGTGCAGGTCGGAGATGTCCGGTCGTCGGTGGACGGCGTCGTGGTCGAATACTGGATCTGCGACCTGTCGTCGGGTTCACTGGGCAGAGCCCTGGAGCGCGTGCGACGGTACGAGGTGACCGGCCGCCGGGCGGGGGCGTGGAGATCAAACGGACTGCGCGTTTTCCTTGGGCCGACCGAGGAGGTGATCGCCGCCGTGACCGGCATCACCATGGCTCCGCAGACCCGCCGCGAAACCCTCCCGATGCTTCCCCGGTGGATGCCGATCGCGACCGGACGGCGATGGGATTCGGGCGTCGATGTCTGGCTCGACCAGCAGGACTGGGGCGACGGGGACGAGGCCGGATCGATCGCGGTGAGCATGGGGCGACTCTCGCTGGGGCCGGGTTCGATGCGGTTGCTGGCAAGGACGTGGATCGCGTCGGGGACGACCGAGTTCATCCCCGACGGGATCGGGCCGGGTGTTCCAACGATGATGGTCCTGGAGATGGCTCCGCAGCATCACGGAGGTTCGACGGCTCGCTCGCTCGACCTTGCCGCCGCGACTCGGTCTTCGTCGGCTCGCGGCGATGGCCAGTTCTTCGATCGCCTGCGTCTCGAACTGGCGTGCGAGCCGGGTCAGACGGCGCTCATCGTGCCCGCGCATCCCCGAGAGGAGTGGCTGTATGAAAATCAAGGACCGCTCGGCCGGGGTTCGCCCGACCCTTCGCGTCCGATGAGCCCCGACGAATTGTCCGAAGGAGATCTCGAGATCCTTGATGAGGGAGTTCAGCCCGTGCCAACCGGACCGGCCGGCCCGCAACTTCCGGACCTGCTCACGATCGGGGAAGCGATGCTCACCGACGCGCGTGTCGGGCGAGGGGCATCCCGGCGGGTCATTCTCTCGGTCACGCCCAGGCTGACGGAACGATTCGAGCGTTCGGAGCGGGCCTCGCCGCGCCTCCCCCGCCCGGAGACGACGGTCCGATAGCGCGGCTCACCCGCGAAGTCCGAGTTTCCGCCGCACGCGCTGGACCGTCGATCCGATGGTCAAACCGGGAGGAATCACGATGCTCCGCGTGGACCTGTCCGGGGCTATCCCCGGCATGCGACTCGCCATGCCGATCCATCATCCGCGCCGTCCGGGCGCGGTGTTGCTGCGCGCGGGGTTCGAACTCGACACGCCCAGCATCGCCAAACTCCGAGAATTGCGGGTTCACGAGGCCTGGATCGAGTGCCCGGGGGTTGAGTTCATGGCCGACTTCGTCAGCCCGTCGGTGCAGCGTGCCTGCCACGGGGTTGCGGGTGCGATCGCCTCGGCGCTGGCGCCGGCCTCGGCGGGGGTGGACCCGGTCCTGGACTTTCGATCCTACAAGCGGGCCGTGGTCTCCCTGCTCGAGAAACTCGCCGAGAACCGCTCGGCGGCGCTGTTCCTGGGCGAGATCGGACGGTCGGGGAGTGTTTCGCTGCGTCATGCCTGCAACGTGGCGCTGGTGAGCGTGCTGGTGGGGCTGAAACTCGACGACTACCTCATCCGGGAGAGGCCGAAACTGTCTTCGTACGAGGCCCGCGACGTTTCCAACCTGGGGGTCGGATGCCTGCTCCACGACGTCGGGATGTTGCGGCTCGACGCCCGTACGGTGGACCTCTGGCACCGCACGGGATTGGAGGATGACGCGGCCCTGCGCGCCCACGTGACCCTCGGGCATGAACTGGTGCACGCGGGGGTGGATCCGTCCGCCGCCGCCGTGGTGCTGCACCACCACCAGAAATTCGATGGCACGGGCTTCCCGACGGTGGTAACACCCGGCCCGGGCCGTCCGCTGCGCGGGGCGGAGATCCACGTGTTCGCCAGGATCGCCGCGGCCGCCGACCTTCTCGACCGCCTGCGACACCGCCGCGAGGTGGGCGACGATCCCGACGATCGTCCCGTGCGCCCGATGGTCCGGTCGCTGGCGATGCTCCTGCGAGAGCCGTACCGATCGTGGATTGACCCCGTGGTGCTTCGGGCGCTGCTGACGGTGGTTCCGCCGTACGCCCCGGGGACCCGGGTGACGCTCAGCGACGGGTGCGAAGGGGTGGTGATCGGGTGGAACCCGGCCGACCCGTGCCGGCCGACGGTCGCGGAGATCGTGGCCCCGCGACGAGTCGGAACGGCGCGTCCGCACGCGACGAACGTTCACATCGACCTGTCGCGCAACGCCGACCTGTTCATCGCCAGGGCCGAGGGGCACGACGTGGCCGAGGACAACTTCACGCTCCCGGTCGAGGCAAACGCGTCGTCTTTGGCGGGCTGGCTTCGGCTCTGAGTCCTGAGAGGGGGGGGCATCCCGAGAGGACCGCGCCGAACCCGCGTGAACCAGGAGAGCCTTTCCGGGCGCCCCGGCCCCCTGTCCCCGGGACAAGAGGTCAGTGGCCTTCCTTCGTGGCCCGCAGGACTTCATCCACGGTGGTCAGTCCCTTGCCGACCTTCTTCAAGCCATCCTGCTGGAGCGTCGCCATGCCGCGCTCGATGCAGATGCGGGTGAACTCCGGCGCGCTGGGGTTGCGCGCGATGATGTCGCGGAGTTGGTTGTCAACGGCGAGGAGTTCGTACAGACCCACGCGGCCGGAGTAGCCGATCTTGCGGCACTTGTCGCACCCCTTGGGGGACCAGACCAGTTCGGTGTCCATCGCCTGCATCTCGAGGAACTCCCGGAGGGTATCGGCGGGCGGCTCCTGGACCTTGCAGGCCGGGCACAGGCGGCGGATGAGACGCTGGGCCAGGACGGCGTTGACCGCCGCCGAGGCCAGGAACGGCTCGACGCCGATGTTGACCAGGCGGGTGATCGAACTGGGCGCGTCGTTGGTGTGGAGCGTGCTGAGAACCAGGTGGCCGGTGAGGGCGGCCTGGACGGCGGTGTGGGCGGCCTCGTGGTCACGGATTTCACCGAGCATGATGACGTCGGGGTCCTGGCGGAGCAGGGCCTTGAGGGCCTTGGCAAACGTCATCCCGATCTTGTCGTGGGTCTGGGTCTGGGTGATCCCGTCGAGGTGATACTCGACCGGGTCCTCGACGGTCGAGATGTTCATCGAGGTCTTGTCCAGTTTCCGGAGCGACGCGTACAGGGTCGTGGTTTTACCCGAGCCGGTCGGGCCGGTCACAAGCACGATGCCGTGCGGCGACTCGATCTGCTTGCGCCAGACCTCGAGGATGTCCTCGTCAAAGCCGAGTTGCTCGAGTTCGACGTTGATGGACTTGGTGTCCAGGATGCGCATGACCGTCTTCTCGCCGTACCCGTTCGGCAGCGTCGACACGCGCAGGTCGAGTTTCCGTCCCTGGACCATGCACCGGATGCGTCCGTCCTGCGGCAGGCGGCGCTCGGAGATGTCCAGGTTGGCCATGATCTTCAGCCGGCTTGTGATCGCCGCGCCCATCGACGCGGGAGGGTTCATCGTCTCGAAGAGTTCACCGTCGATGCGGAACCGCACGCGCACCTTCTTCTCCGACGGCTCGACGTGGATGTCGCTGGCGCCGTCCCGAACCGCCGAGTGGATGATGTGGTTCACGTACTTGATGACCGGGGACTCGGCGGCCTCCCGCTCGAGGTTCAATTCCTCGGACTTCTTTGACTCGACCTGCACGTCCCCCTCGCCGACCTCGGCGAGCATCTCCGACAGGTCGATCGCCGGGGTTTCGTCCCTCCCGCCGCCGACGATCTCCAGCGCGCCCCGCACGTCGAAGGCGGGGGCCATGACAAACTTGACGCCCCCGACCCGCAGGCGCTCCTTGATCTCATCGACCAGGAAGACCCGCTTGGGGTCCGGCGTCGCGATCACCACGCGCGAGCCCTCCGTCCGCAGCGGGATGACCACGTGCTGGCGGCAAAACTCGGGCGTCAGACGCTGAAGGAGGGTCCCTTCAAATCCACCCGACAGGCCCAGGTCCAGCCGGATGCGCTCGAACGGGATGCGTGACGCCAGGGCGACGCACTCGAGCACCGCGGCCTCGTCGGCCCCGTTCTCGATCAGAACATCCACCAGCCGCTTGTTGGGGGACTGCCGGCAGATCTGCTGGGCGCTCTGGAGTTTGTCGGCGCCCACGGCCCCGCGTGACAGCAGCAGGTGCTCGAGAGATACCGTCTCGTCCGTGTGGGGCGTCGAGCCGGCCGCCGCCACCGGGTCGGCCGCGGCGGCCTTGATGTCCTCCTCGGGGTCATACACCGTCGTCGCCGCCGGTCCTACCGCGCAAGGCGAGGGAGAGCAGGGGCGGTTGTTCGCGGGCGGCCGAGGATCCGGGGCTGGCCCGGTCCCGACGTCCTCGCGCGGTTCGGCGGCTCGGGCCGACGGAGGATCACGGAACAGCCGCTGATTTGTTGGCGTCGGAGGCAGTGGAGAGAAGGTCCGCTCGCTCTGGGGTGGACCCGGATGGGGCTGCTCTCCGCCGGGGTCTTGCCTGGGGGCGTGGCGTGGCTTTTTCCGCTGGTCCGCCTCCGCCAGGCCCAGTTCGTTCAGGATGTCGTCGATGGAGTGCTTGGCCACGCCCGATTGTCCTCTTTTCGAGCCGACCTGGGATGATCACCTTGCCGGTCGCGAGGTCCGCGACGGGGTCTTGCGTACCTGCTTGGCGGACTTCTGACCGATGGTCAGTTCGTAGAGTTGGTCATCGACGGCGACGATCACGGTGCGGCCGTCGATCTGCGTGATCGTGAACAGGTCATCGACCACGTCCCCGACGCGGTAGGTCTTCGAGCCGATGCTCGCGATCCGGTCTTCCCTTCCCCCCACGATGCCGTTCAGGTGGAGCGACTCGAGAGCGGCCTCGAGGCGCTGCGCGCGGATGAGTTTTTCCTGGGCGAGACGCTCGGCGAGTTCACGCGCTTCGTCACGGGTTTCCTCGGTCCTCTTGGTGGAGCCAAGCGGGGCAAGGCTGAACGGGTTCTTCCCTGGACGGTGGCGGGAGGCCGCCTGCACGGACTGCGTCGATTCGATCTCGGACATGACCGCGGCGAGCCTGCCCGCGTCGGCGGCGGAGGGACCCCCGACGGGGATCATGGAAGAGTCGGTGTCGAAGGTCATGCCCGCCTGCATGCCGATCCGCCGCATGCCCAGCAGCGAGGCGCACCCGATCGCGACAACCCCGGCCGCGACGGCGATGTGGAGCGGGATGCGCCGACGCCGTGAGGATGCGGGAACCGCCCCCTCCACCGGGCGATCGGAGGAGCGCAGTTCGGCCAGGAACGACGAGGCGGGCGCGGCGACGGGGCTCGATGGGTCGGGTGTGCTCACCGGCCACCGGCCTTTCGCGCCGGCGCGGCGCCCTTCTTGGGCGCGCCGGGGGCGTTGTTCGCGGCCGCGGCGTTGGCGGGCGACTGCTGGTAATAGATGCTCAGCGTGAACTCGGCCTTCATGTCCCCGTCGCCCTTGTCGTCGCGGCGAAGCAGCATGTTGGAGATCCGGGTGATGCGGGGGAGTTGCTCGACGCGGGCCAGGAAGTCGTAAAAGCCCTCCCAGTTGCCCGACAAGGTCATGTCCAGGGGCTGCTCCATGTACATGGCTTCCTGCCGGGGCTTGACGTTGGCCACGGTGGGGGCGTTGAGCCGGCACAGGACGGCGACGTCGGAGACCTGCCGGACGATGCTGTCCACCTCCTTGACGCCCGGGAACCGGCCCTCGATGGCGCGGATGCGGTCGTTCATCTCCTGGTTGGCCTCGGCGAGGTCCTGGTTCCGGCTGGTGTGCTGCTTGAGTTTCTCAAGCAGGTCTCGCTTGTGCGCGACCTCTCGTTTGGCCGTGTCGATGGCGGTGTTCTGCGGCCGGAAGACCAGCCACCAACTCGACAGCGGGATCGCCAGCAGCACCACGCCGATCAACCCCTCGCGGGTTCCCATCCTCATGACGTCTTACTCCTTCTCCGAGGCCGCCGCGGAGCGCGACTCGACATCGGCCATCTGCGACGCCGGGTCCAGTCCGAACCCCTTGGGCGGTGACGCACGGAGGTTCGCCGTGATCTCGAACCGCCGCAGAAACACCCCGTCGATCTTCGCCTCGCGGATGTAGATCAGGTCCACGTTCTGCAGCAACGGGCACTCGTTGAGCCTGGTGAGGTAGTCGGTCACCTCCGCGTTCACGGCCGTCACGCCCGTGATGCTGATCTTGTGATCGAATCTCGGGGGCAGGATCTTCTCCCGTGGAGGCGGCGCCTCGGGCACGGCCCCGGGCTTGGCCCCGCCGGGCTTGCCCTTGACCACGGGGCTCTTTGAGCCCGAGAGCGTCCCGACCTTCCGGGGACCGGTCGCCGTCTTGGCCGGCTCGGGCTTTGGCGCTTCGACCCGCTTGCCCTCGAGCCGGAAGTCGAGCATGGTCATCCCCGGGGGCATGCGTGAGACCAGTTCGGACATCAGCAGCGAACGGGGCGTCTTCTCGACCAGCGCCGAGACGATCTCGGCCTTCTCCAGCATGACCTCGCGGTCGCGCTCGAGCGCTTCGAGTTGCTGGATCTTGAGTTTCTGGTCCTCGTACTCGGCGTGGACCGCCGCCGCCTCGGCGCGGACCGACCGCCAGCGCTGGTTGGTGACCAGGAAGGCCCCGATCACCAGCGTCATCACCACGCCGAACAGCACGATCCCGAGAACCCCGGCTCTCAGTTCGGCCCGCCGGGCCACGTACTCCTCGGGGAGAAAACTCCCGTTCATCTCGGTTTGATGGGTCGGGGTGAACATGTCGTTGATCCTGGTTGGGGGCCGTCAATCACAGGGAGGTCGGGCACAGGCTCAGGCCGACCGCGACCGTCCACTCGGGATGCGGGGTCGAAAGGTCCACCCCGATGACGGGTTCCTTCCCCGTCCTGGAGAGCCGGGCGAGCGGATCGATGGTCTGGGCGGGGAGCCGGAGCGTTCTGGCGATGCGGCGGCACAAGGCCCGATCGGTGGCCCCTCCTCCCATGCACATCAGGCGGTCGATCCGAAGGTCCGACACCACCGACTCGGCATACCGCACGCACATCTGGACCTCGTCGGCAAGGATCTCGACCTGCTCGGCGATCTCGGGAAGGGGGGAATCCGGGAGTTCGTGCTCGCTCCGGGGAGCGCCTCGCCGGCGATCCTGCGGGATCAGCGCCAGGACCCCGAGGCTCTCCGGCCGCGCCGCGGCCGCGACCGGCTCGGGCCGGCCCACGGGAGCGGGCTCGTCTTCCAGGCCCGCGGAGTGGTTGTGCCGAATGACCGCGGCCTCGGCGGCCGTACACGACCGGCGCTCCGCCAGGGCGGTGTCGATCACCGCGGTGCCGGCCTCGATGTTGCGCACGAACACCACTCGCGTCCCTTGCGCTATGACGATCTTGGTCGCCGATTCGCCTATGTCGAGATAGACCGACCCCAGCACCGCATCATCCGCGCGCTTGGTCAGGTGATCGAGCCCGCGCACGGTCGCCATGAACTCCCCATGAACGCCCGCGATCTCGAGTTTGGCATGGCGCATGCCGGACATGATCAGGCTTACCAGTTCACGGCTGACGGCCGTGCAGATGACCTCGTGCCGCGTGGAGTCGCTCGGCAGCGGGCCGACGTCGATGGCCTGGTAGACCAGCGCGGCCGGGTCGCACCCGAGTTGCTGGGCGATGGCCGACTGGGCATGGACCGTCACCGGGACGTCGGCGATACGCTCCATCTGCAGGTGCTTGCAGAAGGTTTGGGAAGCGGGGATCGCGCAGACAACCTTGCGGCCCTTGAGTCCGAGTTTTCTGGAGAGATCGGCCAGTTGATCGAATTGGTGCCTCAGGCGGCCGCGGATGTCGTGGCGAAGTTCGGGTGGTGTGGCCGCGAAGCCGATCGCCTCCAGCACCGGCGCGGTGCCGGGCTGGATCGCCAGCACCTTGAGGCCCGACGAGCCCAAATCGACCGCCACCGGCGAACCCGCCTGGCCAAACAGGCCGCTCAACAGGTCCATGGGTTTGAATCGCAGGCTCATGCCCATCGGACAGGGACCTCGCCGTTGAACGTGAAGGACGCGGGACGACCGGCTGATGGAGTATTCGGTTGCCCGGGCATGGATCTCTCCCGGACAACGCCGCATCGCCCCCCGACGGCGAGCCGCCGACCGGAATAGCCCGCGCACACGGAGCCACCTCCGCCACCGAACCACCACGGATCCTCACAGTCCGGAGGCAAGGTCCGATAGGCGGCCCAGCGCCGCGCGCATATCCCACGTCTGGCGGTCCCGATCCCCGGTGGTGTTGCTGATGGCGCGCAGTTCGATGAACGCCACGTTTCTCCGCGCGGCGACCAGCCCCACCGCGGCCCCTTCCATGCATTCGGCGATGGCTCCGGTCCGTCCCGACAGGATGTCGGCGAGTTCATCCGTGCCGGAGCAAGCCGACACGGTCGCGATCGGGCCGGTGGCGTCCACAAGCGGCGTGAGGGCCTCAAGCAGCCCAGGGTCGCTGACGGCCGCGTCCGCCGAGCCTCCAAAAACCGGGAATCCGATCGCCGGGCAATCGAGGAAACCGCCAGGGGTGATTACCCCCTCGTCGGCCAGGACGCTCCTGGTCCCCGCGACGGTTGAGCCCATCAAGGTCGCGCCCCGCGGGGGATAGGCCCCCGCCACGCCGATGGATAGGACCGCGGAGTGGATCTTCGGATCAAGTGCAAGGGCCGTGGCGGCGGCGGCGTTTGACTTGGAGATGCCCGTGAGCAGGATGTCCCACGGGCCAACCTGGGTGGTCGTCCAGAGGGCGGGAACGGAGGTAGGCCGACCTCCAAGTCCGATAAGCACGGCGCGGCACTCGCTGGCGGCGGCGACGGCAAGAAGAACCCGGCGTCCGTGGGTCGTGATGGGGGTGAGAGCGCCAACGGTCATGATGCGAGGAAACATCACCCAAAGCGAAGCGAATAAAGGTGTTCGTGCGAACCCCAACCATAGACTACCGTTCAAATCAAGGCCCGTCTTGAACCGGGCAGTCTTCGTACTCGGGGTCGATTGACGGACGAATTGTGCGGGATGTGTTTGGTTCATGGAGCAGACGACCGATGACGACCAGCACGACCTCCATTCACGGCCCGGCGACGGGGATTCTGGGCGGCAAGTCCCGCCGCGCTGGTTCTCGCCGTCTGATGGCGCTGGCGGGCGTGGCGGTGGTGACGGCGGGGATCGTCTACCTGGCGTGGCGCCCCGATGCGGGAGGGTCGAACCCGACTTCCCAGGCCCCTTCGTCGAGCGACCGGGCGATGGTGCGTTTGACGTCGTTCGACATCACCACGCGGTGCAGCGGTGAACTGGAGGCGAGGCACCAGATCGAGATCCGCAGCCGGCTCGAATCCTCGTCAACGATCGTGGAACTGACGCCCGAGGGCCGTTCGGTCAGGGCGGGGGAACTTCTCGTGCGGCTCAACTCCGACCGGATCGAGCAGGAGATCCTTGAGCAGACGTTGCAGGTCGAGTCCGCGCGGGCGGAACTGGTCGCCGCCGAGAACGGGTACAACATCCAGGTCAACGAGAACGAGTCGCGTCTGCGGCAGTCCACGTCGAAGGTGACGCTGGCGAAACTGGCGCTTGAGCAGTGGGAAAAAGGCGATGTCGAGAAGCGCCGCCTTGAATTGAAACTGGCGATGGACAAGGCAACCCGCGACCACGACCGCCTGAAGGACAAGGTGTTCCGGTCGCGCCTGCTGCACGGCCAGGGCTTCCTGAGCAAGAACGAACTGGAACTCGACGAGATCTCGTTCATCGAGGCTCTGGCGGCGGTCGACAAGTCGGGGAAGGACAACGAGATCTACGAGAACTACAGGCTTCCCGAGGAGCGGGAGCGATTCACCAGCGCGCTGATCGAGGCGGAGGCCGAACTCGAGCGCGTGAAGATGAACAACGAGATCGAACTGGCCTCCAAGGAGGCCGCCAGGACCAACCGGCGCAAGCAACTCGCGGTGCGGGAGGAGAAACTGCGCAACCTCCAGAACCAATTCGCCTCGTCGACGATCCGGGCTCCTTCGGACGGACTGGTGGTGTACGCGACGAGCATGAGCAGCGGGAGAGGGTTCGGCGGCGACCGCGAGGGCCCGCTTCAGATCGGACGCCAGGTGTTTCCCAATGAACTGCTGATGATCCTGCCGGATACCAGCGACATGATGGCGTCGGTCCGCGTGCAGGAAAGCCTCGCGGGCCGTGTCCGGCCTGGGCAGGTGGTCACCGTGCAGGTCGATGCCGCCGGGGGCAAGACCTACAGCGGTCGGGTGGAGAGCACCAGCGTGCTGGCCGAGACCGGCGGGTGGCGAGATCCCAACCTGCGCGAGTACACGGTCAAGGTCGCGCTTGACCAGAGCGAGTTGGAGGGAGAGGGGCTCAAGCCGAGCATGCGCGTCGACGCGATCATCACCCTGGGACGGGTGGAGGACGCCGCGTCAATCCCGGTTCAGGCGGTCTTCAACGAAGGGGCCGTCCGCTTTGTCTACCGGCAGGATGGGATGAAATTCGTGCGCACCCCGGTGAGAATGGGCCGGCGTTCCGATACGTTCGCCGAGATCACGGCCGGCCTGGCCCCGGGGGCGGTTGTCCTCGTGCGTGAGCCGACGGCGGGTGAGGTTATGACACGCCCGTGGGACAAGGCCGCGCTGGAATTGGCCGGGTATTCGCTTGATGCCGACGGCAAGCCCGTGGCGTCCGGCGGCGGGGGCGATCGCCAGCCCCGATCGGGTGGTGGTGGCCCACCCGGGACCGGTTCCCCGAACTCCGCGGGTCGTGGTGAGGGACGAGGGCGGATCTCGCCTGGTCCTCGGGGCAACTCTCCCGAATCCCCCGCGCCCAGGGAGGACGCATCAAAGCCCGGTGAGAAAGGCGATTCGGGCTCGGTCGTAGCGGAGGGTGTGGAGACGAAGGCCGGCGGGGAGTTGGAGACCCCTTCCGCGACGCAGGCCCAGCCCCGGGAGGCGGCTGAAACGGGGAAGGCATCTCGATAAACGAATCGGCGTGGCCAAGTCCCGTGCGGTACGTGGCCCGGTTGACGCCGGGCCATCAGCCGACGGCCAGGGGGAAGCCCACGCCTTCCCATGACGAGGGCAACCCGAAGGGCTCATGGCGGTATACAAAATCAAGGACGGCTCGGGATACGTGATCCCTTGCGCGTCGCAGGGAGGTACACGGCATGTCCATTTCCTCGCAGGTATGCGTCCCCCCGAAGGACGTTGGCGTGGCGGCAGCGATTCGTCGGCGCGCCCCCCGATTCCGGAGGCTGTTCGCGGCGATCCTGGGCGTAGGGGTGCTGTCGGCGGGTGGATGGGTCCTGGTCGGGAATGATCGAGGCTTACGGGAAGGTCCGAACTCCGGGCCGGTTCCAGCCGACCACGCGGTGGTCCGCCGTGGCGGCTTCAAGATCACGACCGTGGCATCGGGGCGTCTGGAGGCGCGCCGGCAGGTTGAAATACGCAGCGGGCTTGACACGCGATCGAACATCGTGGAACTGACGGCCGAGGGGACGGCGGTGAAGAAGGGCGACCTGCTGATGCGCCTGAACACCGACGAGATCAGCCAGTCGATCCGGGCGGAGCAGTTGGCGGTGACGACGGCGCGCGCGGACTCGGTGGCGGCCGACAACGCGTACGAGATACAGGTCAACGAGAATGAATCGAAACTTCGCCAGTCGCTCTCGAAAGTGAAGCTGGCGGAACTGGCGCTCGACCAGTGGCGCCAGGGCGACGTGGAGAAGAAAAAACGGGAACTGGCGCTGGCCATCGAGAAAACCGCCCGGGATTTCGACCGCCTGAAGGAGAAAGTCGAGACGTCCCGTCGGCTGTGGGAGCGAGGGTTCCTGAGCAAGGACGAATACCAGCGCGACCAGATCGCGCTCACCGAGGCCAGGTCGGCGGCGCAAGCGGCGGTGCTGGACCAGCAGATCTACTGGGACTTCAAGCATCCCGAAGAACAGGAGACCAGGACCAGCGCGCTGGAGGAATCGCGTGCCGAACTCGAGCGAATCAAGATGAACAACCAGATCGAGTTGACCAGCAAGGACTCCGCCCGGGTGACCAGGCGGACGCAACTGGAGATCCGGGAGGCTCGCCTGGCCGAACTCGAGAAGCAGTTGGAGGCGGCGACGATCCTGGCTCCCGTCGACGGACTGGTGGTGTACGCGTTCAGCATGGGCCTGGGCTGGAGAGAAACCCCGCTGCAGGTCGGTCAGCCGGTCTACCGCAACGAACTGGTGATGGTGATCCCGGACACCAGCGAGATGCTCGCGAGCGTGAGCGTCCAGGAGAGCCTGGCGAGCAGGATCGCTCCCGGGCAGCGGGCGGATCTTCGCATCGACGCGGCGGGGGGGCGTGACTTCGGCGGCGTGGTCGAATCGCTGGGCGTGCTCGCCGAGTCCGAGGACGGCCGCGACCAGACGCGGCTCTACAAGGTGAAGATCGCTCTGGATGCGGCCTCGGCGGCCGGGGTGGCGCTCAAGCCGAGCATGCGGGTTGATGCGACCATCACGCTTGGCCGGGCCGACGACGTCCTGGTCGTGCCCCTGCAGGCGGTCTTCCATGACGGACCGCTTTGCTTTGTGTACGAGCGTCGCGGGCGAGACCTGTCTCGCACGCCGGTCACGGTCGGCCGGATTTCGTCCTCTTCGGCGGAGATCACCGCGGGGATCGGGGATGGTGCCCGTGTACTCGTGCGAGAGCCCCGAGCCGATGAGCGTCCGGACGAACGCTGGGACCTGGCGGCCTTGGCGTCTCTTGGCTTTACGCTCGACGAGGATGGGAGGCCGGTGAGCCCATCCGGCGATCCTCCCCCGGAAGGGGGGGCCGCCGCGTCGCCGCCCGGAACGGGCGCGGGGTGATTCCAAGGCCCGTCGCGGCTCCGGCGTCGTGCTTGGCGAGGGTGCCTCTCGCGGCCTTTTTCCGTGAGTGCTAGAGTGCGCCGGTATGACATCATCGCACACCTGCGGGTCCATCGCCGGTTTCCTGGGCGCTGAACTGATCGGTTCACCGGACATCGCTGTCGTCGGCATGGAGGTGATCGAGCGAGCCGGTTCCCAGAACATCACCTTTATCCGTGACCGCCGCCGTGCGAATCAATGGCTGGCATCCGCATCACCGTGCGCGCTGATCTCTCGCCGGATTCCGGTGCCGCTCTTTGACCGGGCAACCCGGGCACTGCTGGTCGTGGAGGACGCGGACCTGGCCCTGAACCTGCTGCTGGAGAAGTTCGCGATCCCCTCCGCGGCCCCGACGCCGGGCATCCATCCAACGGCCGTGGTCGACGCGACGGCGTCGATCGGGGATGGGGCCACGATCGGGCCGATGTGCGTCGTGGGGGCGGGGGCCTCCGTCGGCGCGGGCAGCGTGCTCAAGGCGCAGGTCTACATCGGGGATGGGGCCTCGGTGGGCAGAGCCTGCGTGTTTCACGCGGGGGTGAGAATCCTGGAACGGTGCGTGGTCGGGGACGGGTGCCTGTTCTTTCCGGGCGTGGTGATCGGCGCGGACGGCTTTGGGTTCCGCCCGAGCCCCGACGGACGCGGCGTGGTCAAGATCCCGCACACCGGTATCGTGGAGGTCGGGGCTGGTGTGGAGATCGGGGCCAATTCGTGCGTGGACCGCGCCAAGTTCGGGGCCACGATCATCGGGTCGGGAACCAAGATCGACAACCTGGTGCAGATCGGTCACGGGTGCCGGATTGGCCAGTCGTGCCTGATCGCCGCGGGCGTGGGCATGGGCGGATCGTGCGTGGTCGAGGACGGCGTCATGATCGGCGGGCAGGCCGGCTTTGCCGACGGGCGGACGATCGGGCGCGGGGCGAGGGTGGGGGCGCAGTCGGGGGTGATGGACAATGTGCCGCCCGGGGAAGCGTGGCTTGGGACCCCCGCGATGCTCGCGGCAAACACGCTCCGCGACTGGGCCAACGCAAGGCGCATCGGCCGGGCACGCGGGGAGCGCGGGGCGACCCGTGAGCGGCCGGCATGAGCCCCGTGAGTTTCACCTCCGCCTGGCTTCACGACCTCTCGCCCATGCTTGTACGACTGTGGGGTGAGTTCGGAGTACGGTGGTACGGTCTGGCGTACGCCGCGGGTTTCCTTCTGGCGTTTTTCATGCTGCGCTGGATGGGCCGCCGCGGCCTGACGCCCATCCCGCCGCGCCGGGCGGGCGATGCGATCCTGATCCTGGTCGGCGGGGTGATGATCGGGGGTCGTCTTGGGTACGTGTTGGTGTACGACCCTTCGCTCCTGACGTTCGTGACATCATCGCCCCCGTGGTGGGGGTTCCTGATGATCAACAAGGGAGGCATGGCGAGCCACGGAGGCATGGTGGGGGTGGCGGCGGCGTGCTGGATCATCGCGCGGGGTTTTCGCACCGAGGATGAAAGTCGGGAGGGGGCATCCCCGTTTCTCCACGTGCTTGACCTGACGGCGCTGCTCGCTCCGCCGGGCCTGTTCCTGGGACGGATCGCCAATTTCATCAACGGTGAGTTGCTGGGGAAGATCGCGGCGATGCCCGGAGAGCCGGCACCCTGGTGGGCGGTGAAGTTCCCGCACGAGTTCCTGAGTGACCACGATTGCTCGAGCCGCCTTTCGCCGGAGGACGCGTCGGAGCGGACGAAGGCCATCGCTTCGATCGTCCGCGGAGCGGGGTACGACGGTGACCTGGCGGCGGGGTATGGGCGGGTGCTTGAGAAGATCCAGTCCGGCAGCGCGGACCTGGCGAGGCAACTGGAGCCGTGGATCTCGGCCCGGCACCCATCGCAGGTCTATCAGGCCGTGGCCGAGGGCGTCGTGGTCGGGGGCGTTGTATGGTGGTTCTGGAAACGCCCTCGTGTTCCCGGGGCGGTGGCGTGCGTCTTTCTGATGGCGTACGGGGCCTTGCGCATCCTGACGGAGTTGTATCGCCTTCCCGATGCGCACCTTCAGGTGCAGCGCCTCGCGGGGCTGTCACGCGGGCAGTGGCTGAGCGTGGGGATGATCGCCGCGGGCGTTGCGCTGTTGGCGTGGCGGTCGAGGGGGTCCTTGCCGGTGATGGGTGGCTGGGGCGTGGGGCGTACACTGAAGGCCTGACAGCCAAGAGTCACCCGACGAGCGATGCATAACAAGACGTGAGGGTGATTGATGTGATGGAGAAGTGAGGTTATGAACGTTCTGGTCACCGGCGGGGCGGGGTACATCGGGTCGCACGCGGCACAGCGTCTTTTACGCGACGGGCACACCGTGGTCGTGGTGGACAGCCTGCTGCGGGGACACGAGAGAGCCATCGACCGTATCCGGCCCCAGTCGGGTGGTCGGCTCGTGTTCGCGAAACTCGACCTCAACGAGCGGGCCGGGATCGAGCGGTTGATCCGGGAGCACGGGGTCGCGACCGTCATGCACTTCGCGGCGCTGGCGGCGGTGGGCGAGAGCGTTGAGAACCCGATGCTCTATTACCGCAACAACACCTGCGCCATGGTCTCGCTGCTGGAGGCGTGCCTGGCGGCGGGGGTCGAGCGGTTCGTGTTCTCATCGAGTTGCGCGACCTACGGCGTGCCTCCCGAGCGGATGATTCCCATCCCCGAGCATTGCCCGCAGTGCCCGATCTCCCCGTACGGTGAGACAAAACTCCAGGGAGAGAGGATCCTGCGCGACGTGGCGGAGGCGTGCCGGCGGTCGGGCCGGGACTTCTCGTACGCCGCGCTGAGGTATTTCAACGTGGCCGGGTGCGACCGCTCGGGGCTGCTGGGAGAGGACCATACCCCCGAGACGCACCTGATCCCCGTCGTGCTTCAGGCCGCGCTGGGCCGACGCGACGGCGTATCGGTGTTCGGGACCGACTACCCGACGCCCGACGGCACCTGCATACGCGATTACCTCCACGTCGAGGACCTGGCCGATGCCCACGTCAAGGTCATGGAGGCCCTTCGCCCCGGCGACGAGCGGGCGTACAACCTGGGCATCGGCACGGGATACTCGGTCCGGCAGATCATCGAGGCCGTGCGTGAAGTCACCGGGGCCGACTTCAAGGTGCGCGAGCAGGCCCGTCGCCCCGGAGACCCCCCGAGGCTTTTCGCGGATGCCTCGCGGATCCACGCCGAACTCGGATGGTCGGCGCGGATCACCGACCTGCGAGAGATCATCGATTCGGCCTGGAGGTGGTTCCGTCAGAACCCCAAGGGCTACGGCGGATGAAAGAGCCCCGCATGGATCGTACAAGGGGGCATCATGAAATGTAGCACAGCCCCGAACCGTGCCGGGCGGGCCGCCACGGCGAGTTTGGTCATCGCCGCCGCGTGCGTGATCGCCGTGCTCGGGGTGTTCACCAATCCGTGCGCGATCGCGCAGCCCGGCGGGCACGTGGGGAACGAACCCGATCGTTCGCGGGGCTTCCTTCCCGACCCGGATGCCCCGTTTGCTGACTACTCCGGCGCCTGGCCCGTGCGGGCAAACCGCGGGGGCGAGGATCCCATCCAGGGGATTGTGACTCGGTGGGACGTGCGGGTCTCCCGGGTGATGCCCAGGGTCACCGGCGACCTGTTCCTCCCGGATGACCGGGACATTGCCGATCATGCCGCGATCGACCCGGAAGGCACGACCACGCTCATGCTCGAAGGCCCGCGCGGACGGGTCTTCCGGGAGGGTTCCGCGCGAGAGACCCGCCGCAAGGGGTTTGGCCTTGGTCCAAGCCGCCACGCCGGTCCGGAAGCGTCGCTGGTGTTCCGTTTCGCGTCGGGTGTCCTGGTGGCTCCCGAGAGCAAGGTCGAATCTCCGGGCTTGATGATCCAGCGGACCTGGTTCGCGTACTACGACCCGATCGATGGCGACGCGGACACGGATGAACCCGGCGAAGAAGACACGGCGGACGCGGTGCGGGCCTGGGGCGTGGTGCTGGTCATGCCGGGGCTGTACGGGACTCCCGAGCCGACGATCGATGTGCTGGTGCGACGCCTTCGAGAGAGCGGGCTGGGCGTGCTGCGGATGCTGTCGCAGCCGTCGAGATTCACCGAAAGGACGCGACTTGACCTTGATCCCGGCGCGATCGAGCAAGGGGTGGATCGGGCGGTGTCGATCCTGGGCGATCGGGTGGGCGAGTGCGCCCTGTCGGCGCAGGCGGCGTGGTGGTTCCTGGAATCCCAGCGGCCCGACCTTGCCGGGGTGCCGAAGGTCGTCCTGGGAACCTCGGGCGGGGCGATGATTCTTCCGACGGTGGTGGCTCGCGAGCCGGATCGGTACGCCGCCGGCGTTCTGGTGGCGGGGGCGGCGGACCTGTGGCTGATTGCCCGCCGCAGCGCCTACGTCAACGACGCGCGGAGCATCGAGGTCCGTGTCAACGGACGTGTCATCGAAGGGGAGGAGGCCGGAGCGATCGACTGGCGCCGCTTCGATCGGTTGTATCTGGAGCGGGCCGCCCTGGACCCGTTCCATACGGCCAGGGCGTTGCACGGCAAACCGACGCTCATGCTCCACGGATCGGCGGACGCGGCGGTGCCCGCCCCGCTGGGCGATGTGCTCTGGGAACGCCTCGGCCGGCCGGAACGCTGGGTGTACGCGACCGGACACGAGGGCCTCATCATCGAGATGCTCTCCCACGAGACCCAGAAGATCATCGAGTGGATACGGTCGGCGGTGGGACGTTCATAGACGCACGGGCTCGGCCCAGGTGTGGTGGACGTTCGCTGGAGGCACCCAGACGGTGTCGAGCGCGGAGAGCATCCGCGAACCGTGAGAGTGCCGGTGTCGCCCCGTGAGCCCGCCGACGTTCGTCGGCCCGGCGCCGCCTTGCTCGAATCACGCCTCGCCGGTGCTCAAAGTCCCGCCAGTGCCCGCAGCGCCGCGTCGATTCCGGCCGGGACGGGCATGACGCTCAGCCGGCCCTGGGTGACCAGTGGAAAGGCCTTGAACCTCGGGTCGGACTTGATAACCGAAAGAGCGACGGGGGACGTGGCGGCGCGTACCGGGGCCAGGTCAACGACGGCGAACCTGGGTTCGTCGCCGGCCGTTCGGCCGGGCCGCTCGGGGTCCTCGTACGGCTTCGAGACAACCTTTGCAAGGCCGACGATGGCCTTGTCATCGCCGGTGTGGTAGATCAAGACCTCATCCCCGCGGACGGCCTTGCGCAGGTGCGAAAGGGCGGCGTTGTTCGAAACGCCGGTCCAGGCGCACCTCTTTTCACGGCACAGATCATCGAAGGAGTACTCGGCAGGCTCGGTCTTGAACAGGAAAGTGGCCATCGAGTGAGGATAGAAGCGCCAGATCAGGGCCGACGTCCGCGGCGGGGGGCGTGGCGAGCCGTCGAAGTGTGATACCTCGCGGTCTCAGTGGCCCGACGAGCGGACCTTGCCCGTGAGCGTGGCCGCCTTGACCTCGACTCCCTTGATCGTGCTCATCAGCGCGTCGCGGTTGGGGGCAAACTCCAGGGCCGTTGACAGGGAAACCCATTCCCGGTTCACCAGGTCCGCCAGCGCGTGGGTGAAACTCTGCATGCCCTCCTCGTTGCGGCCGACGATGGCGGGCAGGTCCTCGTCCTCTCCCTTGCGGATCTTGTCCCGCACGGTGGAGTTTCCCAGGAGGATCTCGCAGGCTGGAACGACCTTGGCCTTCAGTCCCGCCGTATCGGCGGTGGCGGGCAGGAGGCGCTGGGCGCACACCGCCTTGAGCGTGTTGGCCAGGGCGTGGCGGAGGAACCCGTGCTCGTGGCTTGGGAAGAATTCAAGGATGCGGCTGAAAGCCTGCATGGTGTCGGCGGTGTGCATGGTGGAGAAGACCAGGTGCCCGGTCTCGGCGGCCTGGACGGCGGAGAGAACCGTGTCGTGGTCGCGGAGTTCCCCTATGAAAATGACGTCGGGGTCCTCGCGCACGATGTAACGCAAAGCGGTGGGGAAGTCCTGCACGTCGATGCCGATCTCGCGCTGGGAGATGATGGATTTTTTCGGCACGAATCGGTACTCGACGGGGTCCTCGACGGTGATGATGTTCTCGGAGCGGGTCTGGTTGATGTGCTCGATCATCGAGGCGAGCGTGCTGCTCTTGCCCGACCCGGTGACTCCGACGATCAGGACAAGCCCCTCGGAGGACCGCTCGACGATGTCGTGGTACGTCTGCGGGAGATTGAGGTCCTTGTAACTCGGGATCTCGGCCTTGACTCGTCGGATGGCGGCGTGGGTATGCCCCCCGGCACGGAACATGTTGATCCGGAATCGATCCCCGTCGGGGAGGTGCGCGGCAAAATCGAGATTCCCCGTGCCGATGAACCGCTCGCGCTGGGCGTCGGTGACGAGCGCGTCGAGCAGGTGGTCGGCCTCGTCCTCGGTGATGGGGTCCCCCTGGACCGGCTTGAGCAGCCCCCCGATGCGATACACGGGCGGGGTTCCGACCTTGATGTGCAGGTCGGAAGCGTCGAGTTTCTTCATCGAACTCAGCAGACGCTGGATGGTGAGCGGGCCCGAGGCGACCATCGTGTTTCTCCAGAGAGTGACCGGGAAACGAACGAACGGACGCGCGGCCCGAGGATCGAGCCGTGGAACACCCCCAGTATACCGCCCCTGTGCCTTGCGTTGCCCTCAGACGGCCGGCTTGGTCATGATCGCGGTTCGGATGACCTCGATCGCCTCCTCCCGGGCCTCCCCGGCGAGTTCGAGCCTCGGCGGACGGACCCGCTCGGACCCCATGCCGACCTCCTGCTGGACGAGTTTGATGAGATGCACGAACTCGGGCACCACGTCCAGGCGCAAAAGCGGAAGGAACCATCGGTAGAGGGCGGTGGCCCGCGACCAGTCCCCGCCGCGGGCCGCCTCCCGGGCCAGGTTGAACAGGGCGACGCTCTCGGCCGGCATCGCGTTGACCAGGCCCGCGATCCAGCCCTCGGCTCCGGCGGAGATGCCCTCGGCGATGAGGTCGTCGACGCCGACCAGGACGGACAGGCGATCGCCCAGCAGCGAACGTATCGCGGTCACGCGGCGGACATCCGCGCTCGACTCCTTGACGGCATGAAGGCTCGGAAACTCAACGGCCAGTTCGGCGACCTGGGACGGCGTGACGTCGGTCCCGTAGGCGATCGGGTTGTTGTAGAGCATGCACGACAGGTCGGTCGCGCGGATCACCGCGGTGAAGTGCGCCCTGGTCTCGCGCCAGTCGCCCCGGTAGACGTACGGCGGAAGGACCATCAGCCCGCGACACCCGGCGGCTTGGGCATCCCCGGCGATCCGCACCGCCTCGGCGGTGCTCAGCGCGCTCACCGTCGCGATGATGGGGACGCGGTCACCCACCGCCCCGATCAGCGTGCGGAGAATCTCGGCTCTTTCGTCGTGGGAGAGCGTGGCCCCCTCTCCGAGCGAACCCGCCGCCACGATGCCGGTGCATCCCGCGTCCACCATCCAGGCCGCGTGACGAGCCAGGAACGCGTGGTCGACGGCCAGGCCGGCGTCGAACGGAGTCGTGATCGCGGGGATCACCCCGCGCCAGTCGGAACGGGACATCGCGGGGGCTTGGTTTACGGCCATGACGTGGTCACTCCGAGAGCGGTGATTCCCCCGGAATCGCACCGGGGTCCGCCGCGGCCAGGAAAGCAACATCGACCGGAGCGGCGGGCGGACGGGCATCCCCGGGATCGAGGCCGAAAAGGTAGCGTGCGATCGGGCCGCACACGCGGCCCTGGCACGATCCCATCCCGCAGCGGGCATGGATTTTCGCCTCCCGCCACGTGGTATACGGCTTGACTTCCCCGGTGGTTACGTCCTCGCAGCGGCACAGGATCGTGTCGGGGGATGCCAGGCTTGATAACTCCGAACGTGGCGCGAAGGCGCTGTCGAGAAGGGCCGCGAAGCGACGCGCCCGGGCACGCGCCGGGAGAAGCCGCCGGGCCGGGTCGATCATGCCCGCGGCGGCCAGCCCCGCCATTTCCCCCTCGATCGCGGCGCACTCGACGCCGCCGATGCCGTTGGCCTCCCCCGCGCACAAGACATGCGGGGCCGTGGTCGTCAGCAGGTCGTCGGTGACGACGCGGCCATCGCGGATCTCGCACCCCATGACCGCGGCGAGGTGGATCGAAGGGACAAGACCAAATCCGCAGGCAAGAAGGTCGCACGGGATCTCAACGTCCCGGTCCCCTCGGCGGATGGTCACCCGTTCGATTCGGTCCGTACCCGTGGCCCGGATGGGCCAGGCCCCTGTCCAATACGGCACGGACGCGAGCCTGGCGCGGAGCATCAACCCCTGGAAGGCCTTGGTTGGGTACCCGGCCAGGGAGAGGGCAAATCGACGGATGGCGGCCGGCGGGGCCTGCTCGGCGATGGCCGCCACGAGAGCCCCGCGCGATCGCAGGAACCCCGCGACGGCGAGAAGCAGGGGACCGGATCCCGCCACGACCATTCGTTTCCCGGTGACATCAAGCCCTGACTTGACCAAGGCCTGTGCCCCGCCCGCGCCGACAACGCCGGGGAGTGTCCAGCCGGGAAACGGCAGGAACAGTTCACGGGCGCCGGTGGCGAGGATGACGGTGTCAAAGGTGATCCGTGCGGCGATGGGTCCGCGTCCGGAGGGAGTGAGCGTCGAAGCCAGGACGGCGCGCGGACCAAGGCGTTGCAGCACCGTGGTGGAGGAGAGATAGGAAATGGAGCAAGCGTTCGCGCCCGCGAGGAGCCGTCCCGCCCAGGCCGGTGCGCCGCGCCGCCAGATCTGCCCGCCGATGGAGGGGTTTTCATCAACAAGAAGGATGCTCGGTCGCCGTGTGGATCGCGAGGCGGCCCGCGCGGCATGAAGCCCGGCTGGCCCGGCTCCGATGATGAGGATGTCGCAGGAGTGGTCCATGCGTTGCCCGGGGGGCCGCCGATCATGCCGGCGGAAGCCGGGGTGGGAGGTTGTCATGTTCGCATCCGGCCGATGCCGGAGGGGTCGTCCGCACCATCATGCCATCACGGCACTCGACCATGCAGGAGCGTTCGTGGGCGACGCCGTTGATGACGACCCGGCATTCGTAGCACGTGCCCATGCCGCACACGGCGGCACGGGGGTGGCCCAGGACCGAGGCTCGCGTGCCACGGACGCCCCGGCTCCAGAGGGCGGCGGCGACGGTCGAGCCCGACTCGACCCGGACGGGTTCGTTGTTGATGATCACGGTGACCTGGCCTGGCATGGGACCAGCGTATTCGCGGACGGGGAGGCTCGCAGGCCGTTACGATGGATGCATGCCGACGCAGATCCCCAACTCGCGCGTCATGCCTCGGTTCGCGGGCCTGGTCACGTTCGGGCGTTATCCGCGGGTCGCGGACGTCTCCCCGGCCGATCGGCCCCTTGACTGGGTTTTCTACGGCGTTCCCTTCGATGGGGGGGTGACGTACCGGCCCGGGGCAAGGTTCGGGCCGCGGGCGATACGAGAGGAATCCCAGTACCTCAAGCCGTATTCAATGGCGCACCGCGTGAATGTCTGCGAACAACTCAGCCTGGCCGATGCGGGAGATGCCCCGGTCAGCCCGTATTCAGCGCCGGAAACGGCCCGGTCGGTCGCGGAGTACGCGACCGACCTGCCCGACCCGGCGACGGCGAGACTGCTTGCCCTGGGGGGTGATCACTCGGTCGCGTATGCGAATATCCGTGCGACGTGGGAGCGTCGGGGGCGGCCGCCCGATGGGCTGGCCCTGATCCACTTCGACAGCCACCTCGACACCGTGGACAGCGTCTGGGGAGAGAAGTGGGGCCACGCGTCGGTCTTTATCCGCGCGATCGAAGACGGGCTGGTTGACCCCGGGCGGATGATCTCCATCGGCGTTAAGGGGCCGTTGAACTCCGCGGCCGATACGGACTTTGCTCGCCGGCACGGGGTAACGATGGTGACTCGGGACGAACTCGAAAACTCCGGCCCCGCGACAATACGCGCGTTCGTGGATGGACTCGGCGGGGCTCCGGCGTACGTGACCTTTGACGTGGACGTGGTGGACCCGGCGTTCGCGCCGGGAACCGGCACGCCATCGGTTGGTGGGATTTCCTCGGCCGACGCCCTGACGCTGGTGCGGTCGCTCCGGGGGCTGAACGTGGCGGGGGCGGACGTTGTGGAGGTGCTTCCCGACCGCGACCACGCGGGGATCACCGCGCTGCTCGCCGCCCACGTGGCATTCGAGATCGTGTGTCTTTCGTGCCCGTGACGGGCGGATCTTCGAGCCAAACGTGTGTGCTGCATCGAGGGATATCGATTCGATCCGGCGAATGATCGCGGTGTCGTGGCGCCGGCTGACCGGCGGGCGATCGGTTCGTGACCAGCGGCGCCGCACGCTGGTTGCCTGTTCCGGCGGGGCGGATTCTTCAGCGCTGCTGATCGTGCTGTCGAGGGCCGGCGCGGCGGGCTCGGTGGTGGCCGGGCACGTCAGGCACGACATGCGCCCGCCCGAGGAGGCGATGGCGGACCGCGATTCCACGCGGAACCTCGCCGAGCGGCTCGGCGTCCCATTCGTGGAGGGCCAGGTCTCGGTTCGCGGGTTGCCCGGCAACGCCGAAGGACTCTCCCGACGCAGGCGGTATGAGGAGTTGGCCCGGCTCGCAAGCGAGTCGGGGTGCCCGTACATCGCCACCGGCCATCATGCCGACGACCAGTTGGAAACGGTCTTGATGCGCCTGCTGCGAGGGGCTGGTCCGGGCGGGATGGCGGGGATCGCGCGCACGCGGCGGCTGAACGGGGGAGATCCGCCGCGGCGCGTGGTCCGTCCCCTGCTTGGCGTTACTCGATCACAGACCGAGTCGGTCTGCCGGGAGGCGGGATGGACATGGGTGGAGGATGCCACCAACGCGGATCGATCCGGCCTCCGGTCCGCGCTGCGGATGGAGGTGCTTCCCGCTCTTCGCGCGCTCAATCCCGCGGTCGCGCGCAAGGCGGTGGAAGCGGCCGACCTGTGCCGGGCCGCGTGGGAGGTCGTGCAAGCGCGGACGGCCGAACTTGATGGCCGAAAATCAATCAGCGGCGGCGTGCCTGCCTGGACGCGTTCGGTTCTGCGCGAGTACCCGCCGGTGGTGGTGGCCGAGGCGCTGCGCCGCGCGATCATCCTGGTCAGCGGGGGACAGGCACGGGATCGGATCACCCGGCGGTCGCTCTCCGCCGTGATTCGAGCCGTCCGAAACGGGAGCGGAGAAACAAGGATCTTTCAATGGAGGGGCGCGGCGGTTGTGGTGGAGGCCGATCGGGTCGTGGTTCGCGGCGGCTCGGTGCGGGAAATGTCAGGTAGTTGATACGGGTGTGCGGCACCGCGCGGCACGATCGGCACACCCAACGAAGAGGGAAGCCGTTGATTCAAGCCGCCGGTGACACTACAACTCATGGACCGTTCGTGGTGTGTGAGGCCCCATGAAACACCGTCCCGAACGAACCCGCTCGCCCGGCCATGCCGCGGCGGAGGCTTTCTCGGGGATGCAAATCCCTGACGGTGTACTACCCCCGTCGCTGGTCGCGGCCTACGAAGGAACGGCGGCCAACGACGGGCTGAACGCCAAGGTTCTGGTGCTCAATAAATTGTACGTGGCGGTTCGCGTCGTTTCGGCCAAGCGGGCGTTCTGCCTGCTGCTGAACAACATCGCCGAGATCATCCATGTCGATTACGCGTCTGGGCGCGCCGATGGGGAGCAAGGGGCCGAGCCGGGATCGCCCCGGTACATCAATTACGATTTCGATTCGTGGCTGCAGATCAGCGAGTTGCAGCGGCAGTTCGAGCCCGACCGCCACGACTGGGTCAAGACGGTGCGGTTCGATATCGCGGTCCCGCGCATCATCCGTTTGTTTGGGTACGACCGCCTGCCCGAGCAGACGGTGAAACTGAACCGGCGGAACCTGTTTGCCCGCGATCGCAACCAGTGCCAGTACTGCGGGCGTCACTTCCCGACAAGCGAACTGTCGATCGACCATGTCAACCCCAGGTCGCTGGGCGGGCAGGATTCATGGGAGAACCTCGTGTGCGCGTGCATCCGCTGCAACGCCCGCAAGGGGGGCCGGACTCCCGATCAGGCGGGGATGAAGATGATCCGAAGGCCCGAGCGTCCCAGGCGCAACCCACTGATAACCATTCGCCTGGGGAACGAGAAATATTCGTCCTGGAAGACGTTCCTTGATCACGCGTACTGGAGCGTGGAACTCCGCTGACGGGGTCCGGGTGGGCTGACGGGGTCCGGGTGGGCTGACGGGTCCGGGTGGTTGGTTTCATGGTGCTTCTTGGTGCCGCCTGCCGGTCGTTGTCGCGCCCCGGCGGCTTTGAGCGTGACGGATCACGCGTCAATCGGCATCCGAGTGGGTGTACCGGGGCTTGACCACCGGGTCAGTTTGCCATGCCAGGAATCGCCGTTCTATTGCTCCTCGCGGCGTGCGTGACCGGGGTGGTCATGCTGTGGTACGGGCTGCGCGGCCGCGGGATCAACGATCATCCCGTGTGCCGGTGGTGCCGGTTTGACCTGGACGGCGTCTATCCCGAGTCGGTCACCTGTCCCGAGTGTGGGGCCGGCCTCAAGCGGCAGGGCGCGGTGCGGGTGGGCGTCCGGCGTCGCATGCCGACGTTCATCGCGGCGGGGATCCTGCTCGCCACGCTCCCGCTGGCGCCGATGGGGATGGTGGCCTGGGCTCTGGTGACCGGGGCGAACATCGACTCGTACAAGCCGCTTGGTCTCTTGCTCTGGGAATCTCGCGTGAGCGACCCCGCGAGGCTCGACGCCCTCGCGGCCGAGTTGGCGGCCAGGGCCATGGCGGGAAAACTCGACCCTGGCCAGTACCGCCGCATGGTTGACCAGACCCTCGCCATGCAGGGAAACACGCGGCGGCCGTGGCGCGAATCCTGGGGAGACCTGATCGAGCGTGCCCGACTCGATGGTGTCCTGACGGCCGAGCAGGAGGCGAGGTTCCGTTCACAGGCGGCGGTGCTGGAGATCGAGACGCGTTCGACCGCGCGGGCGGGCGCGTACGTCCCGGTGCGGATCAGGCTGAAGGAAGCCCGGGTCGGAAGCGGCATGAGGATGGCGTGCTCGGTCGTGGTCAACGGAGCCCGCGTTGCCGGAAAGCAAGCCCGGTGGGAGCGCCCGGCGAGCGGTCCGGTCTCCGTGCTCGGGGAGCCGATCCTCGCGGGCGAGGAGGCGGCGACGTTCATGCTCACGGGGAGCCGCGCGGCCGGCTTGGGGGGTATGTTCTTCGTGAACCAGCAGCCATCGCGCGGGGAAGTGACCGTGCTGGTTCCCGCCGACTGCTCTCCAGGGGACACGACCCTCGAACTTGAACTGCAACGCGCCGTGACCGACGCCTCGGGCGGGGGGGTGCTCGCCATGATCAACGGACGCCTCCGCGCCACCGGCAGGTCTTCGGTGCGCACGCCGGTTGAAGTCACCAGTGCCCCGGTTCGCATCGTCGCGGCGGAGAACCAGGCGGCCACGGCCATCCCGGCGACGAAGCCGATGTCCGCCCACCTCGCCCAGGCACTCAGGCCCAGCCGGGTGACGCTCGGATCCGATCTCGTGAGCGATCTGTTCTTCGGCGCCGACCCATTCGCCACCGCGGGGCAGGCCTCGGCGTCGTTCATGGTCAATGGTGTGTCCGTGCCGGTGGCCTTCGAGGTCTGGTGCCGGGCCGGTGGACGTGAATGGAAACTCGGAGAACTCCACAGCGGTTCCCGGCCCGATGCCGACGGCGATCCGTTCGGCGCGCAGAGGATTTTTCGCTCGATGACCACGATCACGCTCAACGGACGGACGATCACACGGTCGTCCTCGTCGGGGGATGACGCCGACGGACGCCGCGTCGCCGGCCCGTGGGAAGGCGGTGATGCCGTGGAAGTGGATCTCATCCTCCGCCCGGTGTCCGCGATCGCCGAGCGCACGATCGAACTTGAATCCTACTACGCGGGAGAGATTGTGATCGCCGGCGTCCCCGTCGAGCGGCAGGGGGCGCTTCTTGATCCGTTCGCCGACATGAGGTCCCGGATCGAGGGTCGTGGGCGGGCGAGCCCATCGGGCCGAACGGAACCGCTTTCGGACCCATCCCGGCGCGAGCCCGAGCGAGACACCCGCCCCGGCCCCGGCCCCGGCCCCGGCCCGTCGGAATCCTCGGGTCCGCTGTAAGTACCGCCGAAAGGGTCGCGTATCACCCGAGCCGTGCCCTGTCCCCCTTGGGCGGCACCGATGCGGTGGCTACAGTCGTCAAGCAGCCAAGAGATGGAGTTCCCCGTGCCCACCAGAGCCTACGCCGCCCAGTCCGCCACCACGCCCCTGGGGCCGTTCACGATCGAGCGCCGCGAACCGCTGCCTCGGGATGTCGAGATCGACATCCTCTTCTGCGGCGTGTGCCACAGCGACCTGCACTTTGCCCGCAACGAGTGGGGCATGACCGCCTACCCGCTGGTGCCCGGGCACGAGATCCTCGGCCGGGTGTCGCGCATCGGACGGGAAGTCACCCGGTTCAAGGTCGGAGACACCGCGGCCGTCGGGTGCATCGTTGATTCCTGCCGCTCCTGCGCCAGTTGCCGGAGCGGGCTCGAGCAGTTCTGTCTCGGCGGCGCGGTCTTTTCCTACGGATGGCCCGACAAGCACTCCGGCGGCATGACCTTCGGGGGATACTCCGAGAAGATTGTCTGCGATGAAGCCTTCACCCTGAAGGTGCCGACCAACCTCGATCCGGCCCGTGCCGCGCCGCTGCTGTGCGCGGGGATCACGACGTACTCCCCGCTCCGCAAGTGGGGAGCCGCCGCGGGGAAGAAGGTCGGTGTCGTCGGGCTGGGCGGGCTGGGTCACATGGGCGTCAAGTTCGCCCACGCGATGGGCGCCCACACCGTGCTGTTCACCACCTCCGAGGGCAAGATTGCCGACGGCAAGCGCCTGGGCGCCGACGAGGTCGTGATCTCCAGGGACGCCCAGGCGATGGCCGGGCACGCCGGGAGTTTCGACCTGATCCTCGACACGGTCTCCGCCGACCACGACCTGAACGCCTACCTCGCCCTGTTGAAACTCGACGCAACCCTGGTGGTGGTCGGCGCGCCGCCCAACCCGCAGCCCGTCAACCTCTTCGGCCTGCTCATGCCGCGGCGGAATCTCTCCGGCTCGCTGATCGGCGGCATCGCCCAGACCCAGGAGATGCTCGATTTTTGCGGACAGCACGGCATCGCCTGCGACATCGAACTCATACGCATGCGGCAGATCAACGAGGCCTACGAGCGCATGCTCCGCAGCGACGTCAAGTACCGCTTCGTGATCGACATGGCGTCGATCAAGGGATGACCGGGCCGTGAAGCGCGGCTCCGCGCGGCGACGGCGGGGTCACTTGCTCTTGGTGTCGCCCCGGGCGAAGATGCTCGCCACGTAGTTGAGCACGTCGGTCGCGCTGGCGTCGTTGTATCCGAACTGCTTGATGAGCCGCTGCTTGACCACGTCGATCTTGGCCTGGGTCTCGTCGTCCACGACCGAGGAGACCAGGTTCTTGAGTTTGATCGTGTCGCGCTGGTCCTCGAAGAGTTTGAGTTCGAGCGCGCGGTACAGGCGGGCGTTGGTGTTGAACTCGAATTTCTTGCCGTCCAGAGCCAGCGCCCCGATGTAGTTCATGATCTCCTGGCGGAAGTCGTCCTTGCGGCTCTCGGGGATGTCGATCTTGTCCTCGATCGACCGCATGAGCCGCTCGTCGGGCTCGTCGTCCCGCCCGGTGTAGCGGTTCTTGACGCGCTCCTTCTGGGTGTAGGCCCGCACGTTCTCGATGTAGTTGGCGCACAGGCGGCGGATGGCGTCCTCGTCGGCGGAGATCGCCCGCTGCACCTCGCCCTTGATTATGTCCTCGTACTCCTCCTTCACGACCGAGAGCAACTCCCGGTATCGCTTGCGGGTGTTCTCGTCGTTGATGAGCGAATGGTGGGAAAGCCCGCTCTCGAGTTCGTTGAGGACCATGAACGGGTTGATCGTTCGTTCCTCCAGCGCCTGGCGGCTTACCAGGGCGTTGGAGATCTTGTCCTGGATGTACCGCGGGCTGATGCCGTTCATCCCCTCGCGCTGCGTCTCGTCCTTGAGTTCCTTGACCGAGTCCTCGGTGTACCCGGGGATGCTCTTGCCGTTGTAGAGTTTGAGTTTCTGGAGCAGCGACAGGCCGGCCTTGCGCGGCTCCTCCAGGCGGGTCAGCACCGCCCACATCGCCGCGACCTCCAGCGTGTGGGGGGCGATGTGGATGTTGCGGATGCGCTCCGTCCCGAAGTCCTTCTGGTAGATCTTGATCTCGTCATCGAGGCGGATGTTGTACGGCACGTCGATCTTGATCGTCCGGTCCCGGAACGCCTCCATCATCTCGTTGGACTGCAGCCGCTTGTACTCGGGCTCGTTGGTGTGCCCGATGATGACCTCGTCGATATGCGTCTGCGCGAACTTCTTGGGCTTGATCGTGTGCTCCTGCGTCGCCCCCAGCAGGTCGTACAGGAACGCCACGTCGAGTTTCAGAAGTTCGATGAACTCGCAGACCCCGCGGTTGGCGATGTTCAGTTCCCCGTCGAAATTGAACGCCCGCGGGTCGGAGTCCGAGCCGTACTGCGCGATCTTGCGGTAGTTGATGTCCCCGGTCAGTTCCGTCGAGTCCTGGTTCTTCTCGTCCTTCGGCTGGAACGTCCCGACCCCCACGCGGTCCTTCTCGCTGATCACGATCCGCCGCACCTTCACGTGGCGGGCCACCGCCGTGAAGTCCCCGTCGTAGAAGGTCATCAGGTCCTCAAAGATCCGCCGGCAGAACGGGTCGGGCTCGTTGTAGATCCGCAGCCGCCCGCCGTGGTGGCTGGGCTTCCACGACTCGTTGAGCCGGGCCATGATCACGTCGCGGGCCTCACGGGGCACCAGCACCAGGGGATCCTCGTGCATCGGGCACGGGAATTCGTGGGACATCACCGCCTGGCGCGCCCCGGACGATACCGCCGAGACTTCGCACCGCTCGTCGAGCATCCACGAGAACGAGTACAACGCCCCGTCGGGCGTGCGGGAGTAATGCTCGATCCCTTTCTTCAGGAGCCGCGCGATGGTGGACTTGCTCGACCCCACCGGGCCGTGCAGCAGCAGGATCCGCTTGTCGGTCCCGTAGCCCTCGGAGGCCGATCGCAGGAAATCGACCAGTTGCATGAGCGCGAAATCGAGCCCGTAGATCCCGTCGGCCCCGCCGTCAAACGGATCGCTGAAGAAGTGGTACCGGATGCAGTCGCGCTTGAACAGGCGGTACCGCTCGAACCCGTGCGACAGGATCGCGTCGTACAGCCGCTGGTACGCGTTGCGGAGCACCCCGGGGTTCTGCCCGCACAGCGTCAGGTAATCCGTGAACGACCCCGTCCAGTGCTGATCCTGGAAGCGCCGGCGGTCCAGGCGGGATTCGATCAGGCCGAGCAGTTCATCCGACATGTCCTGTCCCTCCGTGGCGTCGTGCGGTGAGGGGGTACGTTCGTCCGACCGCGATCCGTGCGACCGGTCCCGCCTGGCGTTCAACCGGATCGCGCCGGCGCGGCGGCATGTTCCGTGTCATCCAGCGTATCGGTTCACGCGTGCTTCACCGAGAGTCCCTCCGGCGAACACGCACAACTCCATATACGCTCCGGCCGCGCGGAGGATCGATAATCGCGTGGCCCGGGGGCATTTTGTTCGGGGCTTGCCTTCGCCCTCTACAGTTCCCCGATGACCGAATCGACACGAGGAGAAGGGGCCGCCGACACCGCGCCGGGAGTTATTTCGGTCACCCGGGAGGAACTCCCCCCCCTCCCGGACGCGATCCTGACCGATCCGAACGCCGGACGAGCGGATCCTCGGAGGTGGTTTGAGGATTCATCCCGCCCCTTTGAGATCGAGATCGGTTGTGGGAAAGGGACCTTTCTTCTTCACGAGGCACGGGAAAGGCCCGGCGTGAACTTCCTGGGGTTCGAGTGGGAATACGAGTTTTTCGCCTACGCGTGTGACCGGCTCCGTCGCGCCCGGATCCGCAACGTCCGGATGCTGCACGCCGACGCGGTCGAGTTTCTTCGGTGGCGATGCCCGTCGGGAATCGTTCGGGTCATCCACCTCTATTTCTCGGATCCATGGCCGAAGGTCCGTCACCACAAGCGCCGGGTCGTCCAGGAGTCGTTCCTGAGAGAGTGCCACCGTGTTCTCGAGCGCGACGGCCAACTCCGAATCGTCACCGATCACTCCGAGTACTGGGAGTGGATGCAGCACCAGTTCAACCGGGTGACGCTTCCCGCGGGGGAGGGTTTGTTCGAGGTCGGCCCGTTCGAGCCGCCGCGTTCGGCGGGTGAGGGGGAATTGGTCGGCAGCAATTTCGAGAGAAAGTACCGGCGTGAGCGGAGGCCATTTCACGCCGCCACGCTCACCAGGATCTCGGACGGGCCGCGACCGGGAAAGCCCCGGGGGGATGGCCTGGGGGCGAGCGGTCGGGTCGTCTCGATACCGGCGGCAAGCGATTCGGATCGAGTTCATTCCGTCGCGACGGCCGACCGGGATTCGTTCGTGGTGGCCGAGACGTTCTCGAGCCTGCAGGGTGAAGGCAAGCGAGCCGGTGTCCCGTCGTTTTTCATACGCCTGAGCGGGTGCAACCTGCGGTGTTCATGGTGCGACACACCCTACGCGAGTTGGAACCCGGAAGGTTCGCCCATGACCACGGCCCAACTGGTCTCCGCGGCGCGTTCGTCGGGGCTTGGCGATGTGGTGGTGACCGGAGGCGAGCCGCTGATCTGGCCCGGTGTCGGGTCGCTGGTCCGACAACTTCGCCACGGTGGCTTGTTTGTCACCATCGAGACGGCCGGGACGGTGGACCGGGATGACCTTTGCCCTGACCTGATGAGCATCAGCCCGAAGTTGTCCAACTCGACGCCCGCCGCCGGGGACCACCGCGATCCTTCCGGCGCGTGGAGCATCCGGCACGAGCAGCGCCGGTTCAATCCCGCCGCCCTGCGGTCCTTGCTCGGCCGCGGGGAGGACAGGCAGTTGAAATTCGTGGTCCGTTCTCGGGAGGACCTCGACGAGATCGACCAGGTCCTGGGGGCGATCGACGGCTGGACACGCGACGATGTCCTGCTCATGCCCGAGGGAGTTGAGCCGCCCCCCGCGGCCCTGCGGTCGATGATCGCGGAGGCGTGCATGACCCGCGGGTGGCGGTACTGCTCGCGTCTGCATATCGAATTGTTCGGGAATCGGCGGGGGACCTGAACGCCCGCGGCAAACCGCCTCGTCGGCGTCCCGCGGGACCCGGTGACTTGTCCGGGCGTCTCATCGGGACGCTCCGTACGATCATCCGCAATGCGGTACCGCGTCTGCAAATCGTTCGAGATCGAATCGGGTCATATGCTCTTGAAGCACCGCGGGCGCTGCCGGTTCCCCCACGGGCATTCCCGGAGGATCGACGTGATCCTCTCTCGGGAGGAACTCGACGCCAACGACATGGTCTGCGACTTTGCGGCCGTGAAGCACGCCCTGGCCGAGCATATCGACCGGCTCGACCACGCGATGGCCATGAACCAGGAAGACCCCCGGTACGGGGAGATCAGCCAATGGTGCGAGCGGGTCGTCACGTTCGGTCCGCGGGACCCGACGACGGAAGTCATGGCTCGGAGCATCTACGACTTCCTGGTTACGCGGATCGCCTCGGGGAAGCCCATCGAGGGCGCGGGCCGTACGTACTCACTCCCGACCGACCTGGTCGTCGAGCGGGTGCGTGTCACCGAAACACCGACTTCGTGGGCGGAATACGGTCGGTGAAGTTTCGTGGGCGAGCCAATCCCGTCGTCGATCCAAGACTGGAGTTCCCGGCCATGCCGATTCTTCGCCGTGTGTTGATGGGACTGGTTCTGGCCGCGGTCGCGGCTTCCCCGTGGATCCCGGTCCCGCGGGCCTGGGCGTTGCGTGAGAGCCCCGCCGGCTCGCCGGCGACCCAGCCCCCGCCGGAGATCGAGAGCGCTCGCTCACTTTCCAAGGCGTTCCGCTACGTCGCGAAAAAGGCCGAGCACTCGGTGGTGCATATCAGCGCCTTGAACCGGGTTGTCCGGCGTGACTTCTTCGGCCGCGTGATCGAGCGTGGCGAGCGGCTTGCCCCGGCGGGGATGGGGTCGGGGGTGATCATCTCCCCCGACGGGAACATCCTGACGAACAACCACGTGGTGGCCAGCGCGGACTCACTGCGCGTTCGGCTGCACGACGGGCGGGAGTTTGATGCACGGATCATCGGCCGAGACCGGGCCACCGACCTGGCGGTGATCCGCATCGAGGCCCAGGGGCTGACGCCCGCCGACATGGGCGACTCGGATGAACTCGAGGTCGGCGACTGGGTCGTTGCCGTTGGCAATCCCTTTGGCTTTGAGAGTACGGTGACCGCGGGGATCATCAGCGGCAAGGGACGCGCGCTCTCGGGGTCCGATCGGGCCAACGAGGACTTCATCCAGACCGACGCGGCGATCAACCCCGGCAACTCCGGCGGACCGCTGTACGACCTTGGGGGCCGCGTCATCGGCATCAATTCCGCCATCGCCACACGATCGGGCGGGTCGGTGGGCCTGGGCTTTGCGATCCCGAGCAACATCGCGCGGTACGTCGCCGACACCCTCCTTCGACACGGCCGCGTGGAGCGCGGCTACCTGGGTATCGAGATGATGCCGCTGACCTCGGAGGCCGCGGCCTCGGCGGGGCTGCGACCCGTTGACGGCATCCTCATCGGCGGGGTTGTTCCCGACAGCCCGGCGGATCGCGCCGGGCTTCGAGTCGGGGACGTCGTGCTGCGTTACCAGGGCCGCCCCATCGACCAGGTCTACAGGCTCAGGACCGCCATCGCCCTCACGCCCCCCGAGAGCGAGGCGACGGTCGAGGTGTACCGCGACGGACGCCGTGAGCAGTTGGCCGTTCGGGTTGGCGACCGGGAGCGTGTCTGGCTCGAATCCCTGGGGTTGCGGGTCACGACCCTGACCCCCGAGGAAGCCCGCCGCCTGGGGTATCGCGGTGTCCAGGGAGTGTTGGTAACGTCGGTGATTCCCGGACGCCGGGCGGCCCGCTCGGGGCTTGAAGAGCGCGACATCATCGTCGAGGTCGATCGTCGCGGCTTTGCCGACGCCGATGAATTCCTGCGCATGCTCTCGGAGTCCGACGCCGAGGGTGGTCCGCGCCTGAGCGTGATCCGCGGCGGTGAATCGGGATGGCTCGTGCTCGCCCCGTGACCGGCGGATCCATCCGGGTCAGGCGACGGCGGCCAGTTCGGTCGCCTGCGCGAATTGAAGCCCGATGGACTGGTGCCGGCCGATGGCCCCGGCGACGCGCACGACGGTGCCGTGCACCATCCGGTCGGCCGGGACAATGGTGCGCCCGGTCCAGTCAACCACCATCAGGACTTCCTCCCCCGGGGAGATGGGGCGCCCGTCCTCGAGGTGGATCAACGCGCCGCCGGAAGAAAGGTCGCATGTCCTCGCGGAAAGGTACCTCCGCGAGGGGCAGTGAAAGATCTTGCACGGGCGTGAAACGGACTTGCGCGCGTAGCGGCGGCGCTCGTTTGGCGTCGGTTTCGTCTCGGACACCCGCTCCGGGGCCGGTGCCGTGGTATCGGTCGTGTGTCCGCGCGAAGTGGCGATGGTCATCGTCTGATCCTCCCTGATCAGCCGGTTCCGGCCCCCCCGTCGAAACAGGGCGGGCGGGCTGGCGGGGTCTGCCCGTGCATCCGATCGTCCGATATCGGGCATTGATGGACGCCCGGTGAGACAATCCGCCCGAGGCGAATCAATTTCGCTCCCTGGAATCCACGGGAACTTCTCGGCACGATTCAGGGGGACCCCCGCGACGGCCGATAACTCGTGCCGGGATCGCTCAAGGCGCCTTCGAGCATGGATGTATCCGTGGTCATCCCGACGCACCGCCGACCGGAGAAACTCTCCTCGTGCCTGGCCGCGCTCGCGTCGCAGACCCTTGATCCGAGGCGGTACGAGGTCCTCGTCGGTCTTGACGGCCCGGACCCCGATGCCCAGCGGGCGGCCCGACGGGCCTGGGGATCCTGTCCCGCGGAGATGACCGTCACGCCCTGCGAACGCCGGGGGTACAACGCCGTTCGGAACACGCTGCTTGGTCAGGCCCGCGGGACGTACCTGGTATCGCTCAACGACGACGTGGTGCCCGCGAGTGACCTGCTGGAGACGCACGCCCGCGAGCAGGCCCGGGCGGAGGACCGCCTGGGACCATCGATCATCAGCGGTCACAGCCCATGGAGAGTTTGGCCCGACGAGACGGTCTTCGACCGCGTGGTCTCGGAGACATCGCTGATTTTTTTCTTTGACCAGATGAACGCTCAGCGGGTCGAGGCGCTCGGGCCGTGGCACGACTGGGGGTTCCGCCATTGTTACGGGCTGAATTTTTCCGCGCGCACGGACCTGCTGCGACGGGCCGGCGGATTCACCGATTTCCACCGCGCCTACGGGTACGACGACATCGAAATCGCGTTCCGCCTCTCGCGCCGGCACGGGACCAGGATCCTCTATCGTCCGCGCGCCGTGGCCGAGCACGACCACCGCTACGGCGTGGATGAGACGTTCGCGCGCGAATACCGGCTTGGCCACAGCGCCTGGCGGTACGCCGCCCGTGATCCGGAGTTTGGCGAGGCGGTCTTCGGGCGCGACATCCGGACAACGGGAGAGATCGCCTACTCCCGTGAGTTTCTGCACCGTGAACGGGGCCTGGCGTCCAGCGCGCTGGAAAGCACCCGGTCGATCGGCGCCATGCCCGTCGAACGGCTCGGCGGGTCGGACCTGCCGGCTCTGGTTCGCATGGCGTACCTGCACATCCTTCCGGCCAAGCGGTGGATGTGGCGGGCGGGCCTGCTCGCCGCGGCCGAGGATCGGCCCGCCGACGAGGCCGTGTTCCCGGAGGCTCTCTGAACGTCCGCGTCGCCGCGTGGTCGTCGGACTTGTCAACGGGCCGATGCGCGGAACCACTCGATGGTGCGTCGCAGGCCTTCCTCGAAGCCGACGCGGGCCCTCCACCCCATCAGGTCCGCCGCCCGGGACGTATCCAGACAGCGCCGCGGCTGGCCGTCGGGCTTGGTGGCGTCCCATTCGATCGCGCCGGTAAACCCGGTCAGTCGCACCACCAGCAGGACCAGGTCGCGGATCGTGATCTCAAACCCCGCGCCGAGGTTGACCGGCGTTGGTTCGTCGAGGACCTCGGCCGACCGGACGATCCCATCCGCCGCGTCGTCTCGGTACAGGAACTCACGGCTGGCCGATCCGGTCCCCCAGCAGACGATGCGATCCTCCCCGCGCCGCGTGGCCTCGACGCATTTGCGGATCAGCGCGGGGATCACGTGCGAGGATTCAAGGTCGAAATTGTCCTCCGGACCGTACAGGTTGACCGGCAGGATGTACGCGCTCTTCATGCCGTACTGGATCCGGTACGCATCGAGCATCTGCCACGCCGCCTTCTTCGCGACCCCGTACGGGGCGTTGGTTTCCTCCGGGTACCCGTTCCAGAGTTCCTCCTCCCGGAAGGGCACCGGCGTGAACTTGGGGTACGCGCAGATCGTTCCGACCTGCACGAATTTGCCGCCGCGCTCGACCAGTCCGTCGAGCCGGGCCTGCTCGATCAGGTGCAGCGCCATCGCCATGTTCGCAAAGAAGTACCGGCCGGGGTTCTTTCGGTTCGCCCCGATGCCCCCGACTTCGGCCGCCAGGTGGATGACCAGGTCCGCTTTGGCGGTCCCGAACGCCTGCCGGTAGAGCCTGGCCACGGCCGTCTCGCTCGTCAGGTCGTAGTCCTTCGACCGGGGGATGAAGATGTCGGCTTCCCGCGCGCCGCGCTCCATGAGCACCCGCCGCACCTGGCGACCGAGGAACCCGGCCCCGCCGGTCAGGATGATCCGTTTGCCCGCCAGGGGCCGTCCCGAGTCCTTTGATTGATCCGTCATGGAGAGAGTCCCGTGCGAAAAGGCGCCTCACGCGCGTACGGTCCCAGGGGGATGTGAACAATCGGCGTCGGCCCCGTGTGGCCGCGACGCCCGTTGAGCCGACACTGTATTCGTCAGGAAAAGGCCGACGCATGACCATCCCGAACAACGGGCATCCCGCGCACGACGCCGACGGCCCCGACCCGTGGTCGCGGGCCGAGCGAGCGATCCTCGGTGAGCCCGTGGAGCGGCTCGCCGCCGGGTCCATGCTCAGGCTCTGTTCGGGCGTCTGCGCGGCCGGGGCGATGCTCATCGTCGCGGCCTGGACGGTCGGGCAAGCCGTGAGCGATCGATCCTGGTGGTCACAGTTCTTCGCGTGGATCCCGACGTCCGCGGCGGTGGCGGCCTCGGGGACGCTTGCCGTCGCGGCCGAGGCCGCCCGTCGGATGATGCTCCGGGCCTGCCGTGGCGTTCGAGCCTCGACGCGGCTGACCCCCATCATCGCCGTGGTCCTTGGCGCGTGGCTGGTGCTGGCCGGGGCCTTTGCCGTCCTGGACCTGGGGGCGGCTCGCTGGTTCACTTCCGCGACCGCGCGCGACGAGCGGACCTTCCGCGTTGTCTTCTGGAACAGCGGCGCCGAGGAGCGGGGACCGTGGGCAAACCCGATCATCGCCGCCGATCCCAGCCTGTGCGTCCTGGCGAGCGTCATCAACGACGATCAGGTGGTCCGAATCTCCCACGCGATGACCGACGACCCGGTCAATCACCCGGTTTGGATATTTCGTCACGACCGCTTCATCGTCCTGAGCCGTTGGCGGATTACCCGCGCCGGGTTCTTGACGCTGGCGATCTCCCGCGGTGGCGGGCTTGATTACCGCGATCAGGGGCCCAAGCGGTACTACGACCCCGGCCGGGCGATGTTTTTCGAGGTTGACTTCCCGTTCCCGGGAAAAATCAAGGAACCAGGGTCCCTCCCACACCAGACCCGGGTTGTCTGGGTAGTGGATCTCCCGTCGGATCTCAGTTTGCCGCGAGCGATGGTGACCGAGCAGGCGGCCAGGGCCATCGCGGCCTTTCGCGGGCCGACGCTCATCATGGACGACAGGGGCCTGTGGGTCGAAGAGGCGCGGGGTTCGGTCGCGGGCTTCCCGCCGCCCGACCTGCTCGTCGGGGACTTCAACATCCCGCGTGGGTCGTGGTCGATCGGCACGCTCGCGGGGATGCACCACCCCGCGCTGGAAGACGCCTGGTCTCAGGCGGGCAGGTCGTACATCGCCACCTATCCCCGCCGGTGGCCGATGTGGCATATCGATCAGGTGTTTGTCGGCGAGCGGTTCCGGGCGGTTGGGTACAGCGAGTTCTCCACGGGTACCGGGACTCACCGCGCGGTATGGAGTGACCTGGTCCCCGTGGACGACGAGCGATGACCACGGGTGCCGGCCGAGGCCAGGCCGGGGCCCGACCAACGGTGCCCCTCGCCTGCAGGGCAAACGCATTATCGGTGCTGATGGGTGGTTGTGATCGATGTTGAATGACCGTGGCTGGATGCCGCGGGATTCAACGGAGGTCTGGATGACCACGACATCGGTGACACGGCACTTTGGGGACCTGCCCGATCCCCGGAGCGATCACGGCAAACGCTACCCTCTGGTTTCGGTCATCACCATCGCCATCTGCGGGGTGATCTGCGGGTCCGAGGACTGGGTCGGGGTGGCGGCTTTTGGCCGGGCCAAGCGGGACTGGTTCGCCACGTTCCTGGACCTGCCCGGCGACACGCCGACGCACGACACCTTCGCGAGAATCTTCGCGCGGTTGGACCCGGACGCCTTCGAGGCGTGCTTCCGGGCCTGGACCAACACCCTGGTCGGGGAACTCTCCGGCACGATCGCACTCGACGGCAAGACGCTGCGGCGGAGCTTTGACGCCGCGTCGGGCAAGGCCGCGATCCACATGGTCAGCGCCTGGGCCGGTGAGCACGGGCTGGTCTTCGGGCAACTGGCCGTGGGCGACAAGAGCAACGAGATCACCGCGATCCCACGGCTGCTGGAGCTGCTGGACCTCAAGGCAATGACCGTCACCATCGACGCGATCGGCTGCCAGAAGGCGATCGCCGAGAAGATCGTCAAGGGCGGCGGCGAGTATGTGCTGGCGGTCAAGGACAACCAACCGACGCTGCACGCGGACGTGGCCCGGGTCTTCGACCGGGCGGCCGGGAAGGGCTGGCGCGACGCCGCGCACGACACCCATGTCGAGGTGGACAAGGGGCACGGGCGGATCGAGACGCGGACGACGACGATCACCTGGTCCCCACGCGACCTGGTGGAAGCATCGGGCTGGCCGGGCGTCGCGTGTCTGGTGCGCGTGCAGCGCGAGCGGACCATCGGAGACGCCACGACCAAGACGACGCACCACTTCATCGCCAGCGTGGAGACACGCAAGGCCGAGCGGATCGCCGCGGCGGTGCGATCCCACTGGGGCGTGGAGAACCAGTTGCACTGGCGACTGGACGTGTGCTTCAACGAGGACAACAGCCGCCTCCGAGCGGGCCACGGAGCCCAGAACATGTCGCGTCTGCGCCGAATCGCCCTCAACGCCCTCCGGCACGACACTTCCGAAAAGATGGGCATCAGGAACAAACGCCTCATGGCCGGCTGGGACCACCGCTACCTCCTCAGACTCCTCGCCTCACCCAGCGGATAATGCGTTTGCCCTGCCCTCGCCTGCGTGGAACGACCCGGGCCGCGCGGCGCGCCTACTATCTGGCCTATTGCCGGTAGGCTCAGTTGCCTTTTTGCCCGGCCCGGGGTTCACTGAAACCCGTGGGGCCGTGTCGATCGTCCTGGGAAACTGCTGGCGGCGTCCGTCTCCCGACCGCGTCGGTCGAGGGTTATTTCGGACGCTCGGCCCCAGTACGGCTCTCTTGACCCCAACCGAATTGGGCAAGGACGCCCGAAGAACCATGGCCCTGCCGGTCCGCGCGCGTGGCGTGCGGGCTTGTACGGTCGAACGGAGTTTTTGTTTTGATGCAGTCGAGTGATCGTGACGTCCCGCCCGCGGGCGCGATGTCGGTGAGTGTCCAGGCCGAGGCGAGCCTCGTGTCGGACCATTTCGAGGAAGTCCGCAAGTCCGCGCCGCGTGGACGGGTGGCAAAGATTGCCAGTCACGCGGATCCACTTCCAACCCGGGAGAGCGTGGAGTCGCCGAGCGGTTTCGACCTGATCGGCCTTTCACCGGCCATCGCCCGGGCCTTGGCCGAAGAGGGGTACGCCACGCCCACGCCCATCCAGTCGCAGGCGATCCCCGCGGTGATGGCCGGTCGCGACCTGCTCGGGTGCGCCCAGACCGGCACGGGCAAGACCGCCGCGTTCGCGCTGCCGATCCTGCACCGGCTCGTGACCGCGCCGGCGGACAAGTCCCGCCGCGGGGCAACGCTCCCGCGCGTGTTGGTCCTGTCCCCGACACGCGAACTGGCAACGCAGATCGGTGAGTCGTTTGCAACCTACGGCCGTCACACCGCCGTCACGGGCACGACGGTCTTCGGAGGGGTGAGCCAGGTGAACCAGGTCAGGGCGTTGCGCCGCGGGGTCGACGTGCTGGTGGCGACGCCCGGCCGACTCATGGACCTGATGCAGCAGGGGTGCTGCGACCTGTCGGCGGTCGAGGTGTTCGTTCTCGACGAGGCCGACCGCATGCTCGACATGGGGTTCATCCAGCCGATCCGCCGGATCGCCTCCGCGCTCCCCAAGGCCCGCCAGACGCTGCTGTTTTCGGCCACGATGCCGCGAGAGATCGCGGGCCTGGCCGAATCGCTGCTGCGAGACCCGGCCCGAGTCTCGGTGACGCCGGTTTCGTCGGCCGCCCCGAAGATCGAGCAGTTGGTCTACATGATCGACCGCGGACGCAAGCCCGCCCTGCTCGAGCACCTGATCCGCTCCGAGAAGATCGGCCGCGCGCTGGTGTTCACCAGGACCAAGCGAGGGGCGGACGTCGTGGCTCGCCGCCTCAACGACGCGGGAATCGTCTCGACCGCCATCCACGGCAACAAGGCCCAGAACCAGCGCACGCGTGCTCTCGACGGCCTCCGGTCGGGACGCGTCCGCATCCTGGTCGCGACCGACGTGGCCGCCCGTGGAATCGACGTCGACGGAATCACGCACGTCATCAACTACGACATGCCCGTGGAAGCCGAGGCCTACGTCCACCGAATCGGCCGGACCGGCCGCGCCGGCGCGACGGGAATCGCCATCGCCCTCTGCGGCGACGATGAACGGCCGTTGCTCAGGGATATCGAACGCCTGCTCGGCCGGCGCGTCCGTGTCGCCGACCCGGTCGCCGATCTGCCCCATGCCCCGGCTCGCGCCGTGTCGCATGACGAGCGGCCTGTCAGGCCGGACTCGCGCGGGCACGATGCCCGCCAGGGCGGATCGGGTCGTTCCGGGCGGGGCGGTGATCGTTCATCGGGGGGCGAGCGATCGTCCCAGCAACGCCCCAGGAGCCGGTCGGCGCCCCGCGGGGGACACGGCTCGGGAACAGCGTCGGCCCCGCGATCCGGGAGCGGCCATGTCCACTCGCCTGGACACTCCGGCTCCCA
Organism: Phycisphaeraceae bacterium; assembly: GCA_019636515.1. Taxonomy (GTDB): domain Bacteria; phylum Planctomycetota; class Phycisphaerae; order Phycisphaerales; family UBA1924; genus JAEUJB01. The sequence continues at coordinate 172,761 of JAHBXI010000002.1, forward strand.
TCCCCGCCGCGCCAACCCGGCGGCCTCCGGTCCCCGGACCACGATGTCGCATTTCCGGGGGAAGACCAGGCGATCCGGCGGACGATAAGCCGCGTTGCCAGGGTCGGACCCGGCGTCTATCCTTTTCTCCGATTCACGCGGCCGTGGCGGAATTGGCAGACGCGCTAGATTCAGGTTCTAGTGGGATCACACCCGTGGAGGTTCGACTCCTCTCGGCCGCATTGAACAAGACCCGCTCGCAAGAGCGGGTCTTTGTTTGTCTCTACTCCGCCGGGCACGCCCCCGTCGGAGAGAACCCCTCGCAAGACCACGCCATCCGGAGACGATGTTCTCGGGAGCCCGAGGGCATTGCGGAGAATCTCCCCGCGAATCGGTACACTGCCACTCCATGGGCCTGATTGTGGTCGGGATCGACGAGGCTGGGTACGGGCCCCGCCTGGGGCCGATGTGCTCCGCAATGACGATCTGGCGAGTTGACTCCTGGAAGTCCTCCGGCTCATCGCCGGATCTTTGGAAAGTGATCGGCCCATCCGTAAGCCGAAGGCCCGCCCTCGGCCTTCGCGGGCGAGCCGCCTCCGCCCCCATCGCCATCGCCGACTCCAAGGTGATCAAGCGACCCAACGACTCCGCGATCGTCCATCCGCTCTGCCATATCGAGCGAGGCGTCCTGGCGGCCCTGGCGTGCGAGGAAGCCAGCCCGGGTGAGCCGCCCGCCGATGATGTTGCCCTGGCCTCGCGTCTGTGCGGTTCGGCGCACGGGAAATGGCACGCCGATGGCGAACACTGGTACGAGTCCGACCCGACCCCGCTCCCGGTCTCTTCGACGCCCGACGCCATGCGTATCTCCGGGAACGTCCTGCGCAAGGGTCTGCGAGCCGCCTCGGTTTCGTTGCTGGCCGTTCGCGGTCGGATCATCGCGGAGACCGAATTCAATGACATCATCCGCCGGACCGGCAACAAGGCCCAGGTCGCCATCACGGCCATCGGCGGGTTTGTCCGGGAGGTCGTCGAACAGGCCGACCGGTTTCCCGGCGACGATGTGCAGATCGTCTGCGACCGACTCGGCGGACGAGAGCGATACGCCGACTTGCTCGGACGGTGGTTCCCAGGCGCGGCGATCGGGGATTCGGTTGAGTCGCCGGATCGGAGCCGCTACTGGATTGAGGTGGCCGGCCGGCGGATCGGCGTCGCCTTCGAAGTCCAGGCCGATGGAACGCACCTGCCCGTGGCCCTGTCGTCGATGGTCGCCAAGTACCTGCGGGAACTGGCGATGGCCCGCTTCAACCGGTACTGGGGCGCCCGGTCCACGGACCTTCTTGGCGCGGCGATCAAGCCGACGGCGGGGTACGGATCGGACGCGGGCCGGTGGCTTGCCGAAGCGGGTGAGATCATCGACCCGGCCGAGCGAGTGCGTCTGGTCAGGCTGGCGTGAGGGTGCGGAGAACCTCAACCAGGGTCATGCGTGCAGAACCCTGGCAATCTCGACGACCAGCGTGTCGTCCGCGGGCGGGCCGTGGCGGTGGCCCTCGACCGCCGAACGCAGCGTGCGCGTCCATCCGCCGCCCGCGTCGGGGGAACCAAACGCCACCAGTTTCTGCACGCCCTTGATGCCGAGCATCTTGCCCATCCGGTCCCGTGCCTCGATCGCGCCGTCCGTGTACGCGATGAGTACATCCCCCGGCCCGAAATGCACCGACCTGGGGTCGGGGTCGAATTCCCTGCCTCCGCACGCGCCCAGCACGAACGTCGTTGATGGCAGTTCGTGGATCTTCCCATCGACCGTCCGAAGGAACGCCGGGGGGTGTCCCCCGCTGGCGTACTCGACCTTGTTCCCGAGGATATCGACCTTGAGGCACAGCGCGGTGACAAAGACCGAGTGCGTGGCGAGCGTCAGGTGGACGTAACGGTTGAGCAGTTCGAGGACTTCCCCGGGGGGGATCTCGGGATTCTCGGCAAAGACGCGTTCCAGTTCACCGTGGAGCCGGTTGACGGTCAGCGCGGCGGGGATCCCGTGCCCGGTCACGTCCATGAGGACCACGTTGAGGGTGTCTTCGTGACGCCCGCGAGGCCCGAACCAGTTGGCGTAGAGGTAATCCCCGCCGATCTGCCGCATCGGCTCGTACTCGTAGGAAAACCGCAGGTGCTGGGTGACCTTCTGCGGAGGGAAAAGGGCCTCGTGGATGCGCCGGGCGTCGACCAGTTCCCGGCGCACGTCGGCGTAGCGGCGCTGGAAAAACGTCATCTTGTGCTGCTCGTACCGGCGGGAATGCTTGAGCCAGGCGATGAAGACCCCTGGGGACGTGAGAACGGGAAAAAAGCCGATGCGCAGGAGTTTGGTGGACCACTCCGCATCGCGGTAGGTGACGGTGATGAGCGCATAAGCCCCCCAGAGGGCCAGCGCGGCACGGACGGCCTGCCAGTTGGTCCAGGGGAGAAAGATCGCGGCGAGCGTGTGCGTCCACATGGAGCCCCACGCCCCGAATCCGATCTCCGGGACGATACCCATCCGTCGGACAAGCATCTGCGCGATCGAATCGAACAGAACGAGGCCGATCGTGAGCAACTCGACCCCCTTCGCGGTGTAGGGCCTTGTCGTGACGGCCGTGATCGCGGCCACGTGCGCCCCCACGAACGCGAGCGTGAACGCCACCGCCATCCACGGGAAGGCCTGGTCGGCCTTCTCGCTCGGGAGACTCGTGAAGATCCGACGGATGAGCGTCGTGCCCGCGAAGTGGATGGTCAGGTCGTACGCGCAAAAGAGCAGACCCGCGACGCCGGTGATGCCCGCGAACCAGACGAACTGCTGACGCAGCAGTTGCCCCGTGCTCGCGTCGAATTCGGCGCGGAAGTCCGCGGTGAAGGTGCCCGACGGTGTGGTGTTGGAGGTCACGGGTGGAGCGCCGATCGAGAAGGGACGTGGGCGGTGCGGATGATCTGGGGCCTTCGATCTGGGGCCTTCGATCTGGGGCCTTCGGGGAGTCATCGGGGTCGATTCGAGCCGGGAATCCACAGGACATCCCCTGCCCCGCGGTCATTGGCGATGCGAGCCAGCACGAACAGAAGATCGCTCAGACGGTTCAGGTATCGGAGTGTCTCGGCGTTGGTGGTGTCCGGATCGGTGCGGCGGAGGGTGGCGACGAGCCGTTCAGCGCGTCGGACAATGGTCCTTGCCAGGTGCAGACCCGCCGCGAACGGCGTGCCTCCCGGAAGGACGAAACTGGTCAGTGGCGAGAGCGGGTCGTTGTATTCATCGATCAGGTGCTCGAGGCGCTCGGTCTGCGACGGGAGGATTCGCAGCCGGCTCCCGGGCGTCTCCGAGGACTCCACCGGCGTGGCCAGGTCCGCCCCGCAGTCAAACAGGTCGTGCTGTATGGACCGCAGGATGGCGACGACCTCCTTTCGCACGGGGTCGGCGTCGGGACCGTCGGCCCCGGCGGTGGTGATGGCAAGGCCCACGGCGGCGTTTGCCTCATCGACGGTGCCGTAGGTCTCGACGCGGGGGTCGTCCTTGGGGACCCGCACGCCCGACGCAAGGCCGGTCGTCCCGCCGTCGCCCGTCTTGGTGTAGATGCGGTTCAGTTTGACCACGGCGTCGCTCCGTCATGGAACCCGAATCCGGCCGGCCCGGGCGGGGTCGCCCCGAGGAATCCTGTCGGTTCGTGGCTTGGATGGACGATCAGCGTATCGTGCCCGGGCGATCCCGGAAAGACCGTGGTTCGCGGGAATCACCACCGATTCGGACTCGAACAAGGACCAGGACGGAGCGCACGGCCGGATGTCACTCAACGCGGAGATGCTCGACCCGGCCGGATCCGACACCAGCCGCGGGCTTTTGAAGCGATGGCGCCGGCGGCATCCCGGATCGCGCGCCGGTGATGGCCGGTCGATCGTCGAGCGAGTCCTGCTCGCCCGAGGGCTGCACGAAACAGAGGCGGCGGGCGAGTTCCTCGATCCCCGCCTCGGCCGGTTGCACGACCCGTCCCTGATGTTGGACCTCGACCGGGCCGCCGAAAGGGTGCTCGCCGAGGCGCGCCGCGGCGGCTCGATCGTCATCTACGGGGATTACGACGTCGACGGTGTGACGGCCACGGCCATCCTCATGCGCATGATCCGGGCGATCCACCCCGAGGCCCGTGTCGGCTGGTACATCCCGCACCGCGTTGAGGAGGGGTACGGGCTGAACTCCGAGGCGATCGACCAGATCTGCTCGGGCGGCGCCGGCCTGATTGTCTCGGTTGATTGCGGCGTGACGGCGGTGGAACCCGCGCGGGTGGCGCGGCGGCGGGGGGTGGATCTCATCATCACGGACCACCACAACGCCCCATCGTCGGATGAACCGATGCCACCGGCGTACGCGGTGGTGCATCCACGGCGCACGGGTGGGAGTGGTGGGGCAGGGTGCGGTGGTGGGGAGTACCCGTTCAGTGATCTCTCCGGGGCGGGCGTCGCGTACAAACTGGCGTGGCGACTGGCGACGATGGCCTCGGGTTCGCCCCGCGTACCCGAGCACCTGCGCGCGTTGCTGATCGACCTCCTGGGCCTGGCCGCCCTGGGCACCATCGCCGACGTGGTCCCCCTCGTGGGTGAGAACCGCGTGATCGCGTACCACGGCCTCGGGCGGATCGCGTCTTCGCCGTTCGTGGGCCTGCGAGCCCTGGTCGAATCTTCCGGCCTGGGCGGGTCGGGCGTGGATGCCCGCGGAGTCGGTTTCAAGATCGCCCCGAGGCTCAACGCCTGCGGTCGCCTCGGGCATGCCAACGAAGCGGCCGAACTGCTGACCACGCAGGACCCGGATCGGGCACGGGCCATCGCCGAGAGCCTCACGCGTCTCAACAACGAGCGGCGCCGCGTCGAACAGGCGATCTTCGAGACCGCCTGCGAACGAGTTGAGTCCGAAGGCATGCACACCGACGACCGGCGAGCCATCGTCCTGGCCGACGGGGCATGGCACACCGGCGTGGTGGGGATCGTCTGCTCGCGGCTGGTCGAAAAATACGGCCGGCCGTGCATCCTGCTGGGGCGTGACGGCTCGATGCTCCACGGGTCGGGCCGCTCGGTCGAGGGATTCAGTCTGCACGCGGCCCTGGAGGCCTGCCGCGACCACTTGACGACCTTCGGCGGGCACGACATGGCCGCGGGGATGAGGCTGGATGCGTCGTCGCTCGACGACTTTGCCCGAGCGTTCATCGGCGTCGCCAACGAGCGGTTGGCGCCCGGGGACCTGTGCGGGATCGTCGAGTACGACACCGACGCCGGCATGAACGAACTGACCATCGACGCGGTACGAGACTTCGCCCGACTGGAGCCATTTGGCCGCGGCAATCCCCCGGTCCGGCTCCTCGTGCGGGGCGCGGTCATCAGCGAACCGCCGCGTCTGATGGGCTCGACCGGCCGCCACCTGGAACTGCGTCTACGAGAGACCGTCCTGCGGTCCGAGGCCAGGGCGTGGATGCGGCTGGTCGGGTGGGGATGGGGGCCGCGGATCGCCTCGCTCCGCGCCGGCGACATCATCGACGCCATCGTGACGCCCGCCATCTCGGACTACGGCGGGCTCCGCGTCGAACCCGTCATCGAAGACCTCGCCGTCGTCGGGCGAACCTGACGGCCAGGCTGGAGACGAAGATGCAGTATTACGAGATGTGGTTCAACCTCATCGACTCTCGCAAGGACCTGGAGTTTGCCCGCGCGGTCGAGGCGTACCTGGGCCACCTCAGGAATGACGGCCGGATCGAGGGATGGCGGCTGGCGCGACGAAAGTTCGGCTTCGGCCCGCCGTCGCTGGGCGAGTTTCACGTGACGGTCTGGACCGCCGACATGGCTCAACTCGACCGTGCCTTTGACCTGGTGGCCACCCGGTCGGGCGAGGTCGAGCGCCTCCACCATCCGGTCTATTCCATGGTCAAGGACTTCACGTCCGCGCTGTACCGCGATTTCCCGGATCCGCAGCGATTAATCCAACCGGCGGCCGAGCCCCAGGGCCGGGGTTCCTGACCCCCGCCGCTCGGGAACGGTCATGTTTGGTTCGTACTAACCTGGGACCTACGATTTCCAGGGATGTTGCAGCGGTCGTCGTGAACGACAGAGGGAGCACAAAGATGAAGTCGAACCGGATGAGCACGGTGGGGCTGATGGTGGCGGTCGGGATCGGGGCGCTGGCGGTTGGTGAACTGCGGGCCTGGGGTGTCGCTCCCGCGGCGGTGCCCGCGGCTCCCAAGACCTCGGTGGCCATCGTCAATCTTGAGAAACTGATGACGCAACTCGACGAGACCGAGGTCTTGAACAAGGAACTCAAATCGACCTTCGACAAGCGCAAGAAGGAGTTCGAGGAAGTGGTCAACCGGGCCCGCGCCCTGGAGACCGAGCGGGACATGCTCCCCGCCGAGTCGCGCGAGCGCCGCCAGAAGGCGGCCGATGCCGCCGAGGCCAAGAAAATGGCCGAGGCCCGCCACACCATCTACCAGGCCCTGATCGACCTGGACAACGGCGAGTTGATCCGCGCGATGTACACCAAGATCGTCGCGTCGATCAACTCCTTCTCGCAGAAGGAAGGGATTGACCTGGTCATGCTCGATGATCGCGGCATCACGCTGCCGACATCGGCGACGCAGAGCCAGGTGAACTCGGCGATCCAGGCCAAGCGAGTCCTGTTTGCCTCCGACACCATCGACATCACCGACCGTCTGGCGAAGATCATGAACGCCGAGTACAACTCCCCGACCCGCAAGTAACCGCGCGGCGGCCGATGTTCCCTGACGGTGCTTCGGCCTGGGCTTCGGCCTGGGCTTCGGCCTGGGCTTCGGCCTGGGCTTCGGCCCGGGAGTTGGCCACGGGAGTTGGCCACGGGTCGCAGCCTGTGGTGGTGAGGAGGGTGAACCGTGCCGCGCCGACGGTGGTTTGATGCGCACCTGGACCTGGCGTACCTGGCGCGGATGGAGCGCGACATGCTCGCTCCCATCGAATCGTGCGGTGGACCGGCGGAACCTTCCGTGACGATTGGCTCGCTCGTCGAAGGAGGCGTCCGCGCCTGTCTGGCGACCATCTTTACCGAGCCCGGCGGATCGGACGCGGTTGGATTCCCTCCCGGTGATGCCGAGGCGGCGCACGCCGCGGGAGTCCGGCAGGTCGAGATATACGCCGACTGGGCACGACAGGGGCACTTCACGGTGGGGTTCGGTCGCGGCGGCGGTCCCGGATCCGATCCGCTCACCGGCCGGGTGCCGCCCGATCCACGGGCGATCCAGATGGGCATTCTCGTCGAGGGTGCCGACCCGATCCGCTCACCGGAAGAACTTGAGTGGTGGGTCGGGCGTGGCGTGGTCGCGGTCGGCCTGGCGTGGGCCCGTCCATCGCGCTACGCGGGCGGAAATTCGACGCCGCGACTGGGGCTGACGGAACGGGGTCGCGAGATGATCCAGGCCGCCGACGACTCGGGCGTTGTCCATGATGTCTCACACCTGAGCGATCTCGCCATGGATGAACTGTTCGAGCGTGCCCGCGGCCGGGTGATCGCCTCTCATTCGAACAGCCGAGCCTTGCTGGGCGGTGACAACCAGCGTCATCTTCGCGATGAATCCATCCGCACCATCGCGGCCAGGGGCGGGGTTGTCGGGCTGAACCTCTACGGGAAGTTTCTCGTGCCGGAGGGATCAGACCGAGAGCCGACCATCGATGATGTGGCCGACCACGCGGATCACATCGCCGCGGTCGCCCAGAGCCGCCGGTGCGTTGGCCTGGGAAGCGACATGGACGGCGGATTCGGGGCGTCGGTGCTCCCGGCGGGAATCCGCCGTCACGCGGACATCGAACGGCTGGCCGAATCGCTCTTGGCTCGGGGTTGGTCGGATGCGGAGGTCGAGGGGTTCGCGTGGGGGAACTGGTCGAGATTCTGGGGTAACGGATGATCCTGGCCATCGGGTACGGCCTCCGGACACGCCACGGCATCGGCCACGGAAGGACCCCGGAAGAGTGTCGCAAGGGTTTGGCGATCGACAGGCGTTGCGGGTATATTGAACCCAAGTGTCGAACCGCCCGCCGCGAAGGGCGGTTCTTTGGACCGGGTCGGACGTTCGCCCGAGTGGCTGGCGGCGGTTCAATGTGGATGAGGACTCTCGGGCAAGGATCGTTTGGCGATGAAGAACATATATGTGGGGAACCTGCCGTACACGGCGACGGATGCCGATATCGAGGCCCTCTTCCGCCAGCACGGTGACGTGAGGCGGGCGTCGGTCATCATTGATCGCGACACCGGCCGCTCCAAGGGCTTCGCCTTTGTTGAGATGGAAGACGATGCGGCCGCCGACGCGGCCATCAACGCCCTGAACGGGTACGACATGGGTGGACGAAGCCTCAAGGTCAACGAGGCGCAGCCTCGCGAGCAGCGATCCGGAGGTTTCGGTGGCGGGGGTGGCGGGGGCCGCGGTGGATTTGGTGGCGGAGGAGGTGGTCGTGGCGGCGGCGGGGGTGGCCGCGGCGGCTACGGCGGTCGTGGGAGTCGCGGCGGCGGTGGAGGTGGTGGTGGGGGGGGCAAGGGTGGTGGCTACGAGACCACCGGCGGCGGCTGGTGACCGTCCCTCAACGCCTCGCAACGTGACGTGGATCGGGCCGGGCACCTGCTGCTCGGCCCGCTTTCTTTGGTACCGTGTACCCGCCATGCGAGGGCCAGGACCGATCCAGCGGGCGGTGGCGCACCTCGCGGTGTACGCCATCGCCCTTTCCATGCTCGCCCCGTTCGCGTGGATGGTGCTGACTTCACTCAAGACCGACCAGGAGGTCCTGAGCGGGACAGCCTCCGCGTTGCCGTCGGGTCCGCCGTGGAGGTGGCGATGGCAGAACTACACCGACGCCCTGGTGGGAGCCCGCCTGGGCGAGTACTACCTCAATTCACTCGTGGCCGCGGTCCTGACGACGATCCTGGCGGGGTTTCACAACGCCCTGGCGGGCTTTGCGTTCGCCAAGATGCGGTTCAGGGGCCGCCGGGTGATCTTCGCGGTCACCATCGCCACGATGATGATGCCCGTCCAGGTCTGTTTCATCTTTGCCTACCTGATCGCCGGGCGGCTGGGGTTCATCGACAACATGCAGGCGCTGGTCGTGCCGTTCCTGGCGAGCGGATTCGGGATCTTCTACATGCGACAGGCCGTGTCGTTGGTCCCCGATTCGCTGCTCGACGCCGGACGGATCGACGGCATGACCGACTTCGAACTCTTCTGGACGCTCGTGCGGCCGACGGTCTGGCCGGCGATTTCGGCCCTGGCGATTTTTACGTTCGTGGGATCGTGGAACTCGTTCTTCTGGCCGCTGATCGTGATCGACAGCGCGGGGAGGAAGACCCTGCCGCTGGGTGTCGCGGAACTGGCCACCGGCCGGCTGGTCCTCAGTTGGCCCACGCGCATGGCCGCCGCGACCCTCATCACGCTCCCTCTCATCATCGTGTTCATGGTCTTTCAACGGGCGTTCGTGCGCGGGATCGCGCTGACGGGCGTGAAGGAGTAGCCCCGCCCGGCGGGATGTTCTCATGAGGCCCAGGCGGTCAACCCTGGCGGGCGCGGTGCTGGCGGTGTTGACCGCCGCGGTTGTCCTCTGGCCGGCGGCCGACGCCGTGACCGGAGAGCGGACGCTCCTGTTCACCGTCTGGGGGATGCCCTTCGAGGACCTCCTGTTTCGCGACCGCTACGCCCGCGGGTTTGAAGCCGCGCACCCCGGTGTACGGGTCAACTACCAGAGGTACGCCGACGACATCATCATGAAGTACAACGCCTGGCACGCCCGGGGGCGTGGCGCCGACGTCATGCGCCTGCGCATCACCGACTACCACGGCATGGCGGCCCGCGGCATGCTCCGGCGCCTCGACATGGCGGATGATGGAACGACGCGCCTGACCGATGATGAACTGGCGGCGATCCCCAGGCACCTGGTCTCGTTGCTGTGGACCGACGGGCCCCAGGGGCATGGCGTCTACGCCCTCCCGCAGGACAACGCCCCGTACGGCCTCTTCTACAACGCCCGGATCATCCGGGAGCACAACCGCCTCCACCCCGACCGGCCTGTCGAAACGCCCTCGGGGGCCTGGACCTGGGATGATCTTCGCCGTGCCGCCCGGCAACTCACACGCAAGGACGCCAGGGGCAACGTCGAGATCCGCGGCATCGACTTTGCCGTCTGGTCGTGGCCGTTTCTGACGTTCTTCGCGCAGGCGGGCGGGACGCTGTGGACCCCGGATGGAAGCGATTGCCTGATCGATTCGCCCGCGGGCGTCGAAGCGCTGGAGTTCATGCGGGCGATGTCGCGCGAGGACGGGAGTTTCATCCCGCAACTCTCGGGGTACCTGTCGGGGACCGGGCCCGACGTCCTGTTCGCCAGAGGCCGCACCGCCCTGTTCCTTGACGGTTCGTGGCGGATCGCGGATTTCGACCGCAACGCCCCCGACCTCGAATACGCGGTCGTTCCCCTGCCGCGCGGGCCCGAGCGGCTCGGCGGACGGGCCGCCGTCGTCTCCGGGTGCGTCCTGTGGGCGGTCTCCGCCAATGCCGCCCACCCCGAGGATGGAATCAGCATGGTGCGATGGCTCACCAGGGCCGAGCAGGCCATCGATTACTGGGACACGCTCCGGGTCGCCCCGCCCGCCAACCTCTCCGCCATCGGATCCGAGGCCTTCAGGTCCACCCGGGGAATCCTCAAGGACCCCTCGGATCCGGCGCTTGGGTACGAGGTGGCCCCCATGCCACGTGAACGATTCGAGTCGCGCGCCGCGTGGATCATCCAGACGATCACGCCGGATCCCCTGACGGGCACGGTCCCGGCCTTTGTTCCCGTTGGCCGGTTCCAGACCGAACTCGAAGAGGAAATCGTCCGGATGCTCAACGAGTACCTCAACGAGTCGAACACCAAGCCGGCGCACGAGGTACTCGGCCGCGCGGCTCGCAACGTCCGGGCGATCATGCGCCGCGGAGAATCCGATGGACGGATCCCCTGATCGCGGTGCCCGATCCCGGCGGTTCGGTAATGACCCCGGTTACGAGCCCGAGAGCGGATCGGGGCGGAAGAGTTTGGTATCCAGGGCCCACTGTCGTTCCGTGAAGTTGCCCCCCGCTTCGAGCGGGGGCGATCCGTCGGGCCTGGCCGCCACCATCGCCATCGTCACCTTCGCATCCAGGTTGTCGAGTTGCGCCACGAGGATCGCCTCGGGCGTCGACGGGATCTTCGCGGCGCCAAACTCCGGCAGGGAATGGTGCGACAGGATGATGTGCTGGAGCACCGTCAGCGTCCCCGGAGGGAGGCGCTGCCCGGTCTCGCGGATCATCTGCTGCACCTTGTCGTGCAGCATGATGGCCCCCTCGACGATGTGCCCGATCAGTTCACCACGGTCGGTATACGCGAAGGCCCGGTCGTACACCAGTTCCCGCGTCTTGCCCAGGTCGTGCAGGAACAGGCCCGTGATCACCAGGTCGCGGTTGATCCCCGGGTACAAAGGGCACGCCACGTCCGCCAGCCGCACGAGCGTCAGGGTGTGCTCCAGAAGGCCGCCCAGGTACGCGTGGTGCATGCTCTTGGCCGCCGGGCACTGGCGGAAGGCCGCCATCAGGGTTTCGTCGGCCAGGTACGTCGCCACCAGGGCCTTCATCGCCGGGTGCGACAGGGTCCCCAGGACCCCGGTGAGGTCGTCCCACATCTCCTCCACCGGGCGTTTGGCGCACGGCAGCAGGTCCCTCATCTCGCCGGGGCTGGGGTCGGCCGCGTCGATCGAGTGGATGATGAGTTGGACTTCTCCCTGGTACGGCTGGGTCTCTCCCTCCAGGTACACGAACCCGTCGGTCGGAAGCCGGCGGAAGGTCGCCTCGTCCACCGACCACATCCGGCCGGGCATTTCCCCGGATTTGTCGCCGATGATGCAGCGCAGGTACGGCTTGTCCTGTCGGGTTTTGCCCAACTGCGCGTTGGAGATCGAGAACAGCCCCCTCACCCGTTCGGCCGGGGCGTGCTCCCGAAGAAACTTGCGGCCCGGGAGAGGCCCGGGACTCCGTCCGGTGGCCCGGCCATCGGCAAGGGTCGTCGATCGGTCGTCGGCGTGCGGAGCGTGGTCGGTCATGGCCGATCATAGCGGCGGGCACCCAATCCCCTCCCGATCCTCGGGAGTGATGCCTTCCTGGCGAACGGGTGAGCCGCGGATCCAGAGCCGGGTCGAGCGGGGAAGTACCCCCGGAACCTCCCTTGCCCAACAACGCTCAGACGGGAAAAAAGTCAAGCCTCCCGTTACGTTTTTTCCCTGATTTGTTTCGACTTGCCCACATTCCCGATCGGGAGCAGGCGGCGAACGCAAAAGTGCATCTAAAAACAATAAAAATAAACACTTACGAGCAATCGAGATTCCCGCGTGGCCGCGTTATCCACACCCTGTCAACACGCGACCTGTGGAATTTGGCCCGGGCCGCAACGTCGATCGAGACACCAGATGGGGGAGCCCGATTCGATCCGCGGGGTTTGGGCGCGTGGGGCCGGTCTGGTTCGCAGGCCGCGACGATTCAACCAGGTCCACGTCGGCTTGGTCCATGTCTCAAAGAACCGGCGGGGTCTCAAAGAACCGGCGGGCCAGGAGTGTGTGGAAATGATGAACTCCCTGTTCACGCGTGGGTGAATACCGGCCGCGGTCGTACAAGCGGGACCGGGTGCCTTGCTGCACCGCTTCGACGACCGCCTCGTCCTCCCGCTCGACGCGGTCGAGACCCGCCCCGGCTCCGCGGTCCAGACGAGACTCGTCCCAGACGTATGAGATGAACGCCACCTTCGTGAGGGATACTCCGACCGGACGCACGACGTTGATGGACAGACCCCACGGGTAGAAATTAAACATCGTGTTGGGGAAGAGCCAGAAGTAGTACGCCGCCACGCGGCGCCCGTGGTCGGGGCTGGTTGTCGGCAGGTCGAACGCGTCCTCCCCGGACGTGGCGATACCCAGTTGCAAGTTGCTCCAGGGGAATAACTCCGTTGAGTATTCTCCGTAGTCGAGCGCCTGGTTGAGGGAGGTATGCACGAAGGGGATGTGAAAACCCTCCAGGTAGTTGTCGCAGTACAACGCCCAGTTCGCCCGGACGAGGTACTCCCGGCTGCGGGATGGGTCGTGCGTGAACCGGTCGAAGGGCATCCAGCCGACGCGGCGCTGCATGTCGGCAAGCAGTTCCACAAGCGGACCCGCCGGTCGGATCGACGCGAAAAGAAACCGCCCGATCGAGCCTGTCATCCCCGCGGCATCGGGCGCCCCCGGATCGGCGGAGTTGCCGGGAATCGTGGCGATCGGGAATGTCCCGAAGGGAACCCGGGGGAGATGGTCCGAGGGCGAAGGGAACCCCTCGACCCCCTGGAACTCCGGCATGAATCGGCAGGTCCCGTCGAGTTCGAACCGTCGCCCGTGGTAGCGGCAGGTGATTCGTTTCTCGTGCCCGCCCTTTTCGACCAGCGTGGTCCCGCGGTGGGTGCAGACGTTGGAGAGGGCGTGAACGCGGTCTTGCAGGTCGCGCGTCAGCAGGAGCGGCTCGTCGAGCGAGCCCTCAAGCAGCGTCACGGGGCTGACCTGGCCGGGAGTCTTGACGAGCGAGTTGTCGCCGATGAACTGCCAGGAGGCCGGCAGGACGCGATCGACCATCGCCCGATAGATCGATTCATCCGAATAGACACGGGCGGGCAGGGTGGCCGCCCTCGCGATGTCGGGGTTGATCTCGAAGGGCTTGAGACGATCCGGGGTGGTGGCCATGCGGGGTGCGTCCTGGATATCGGTATCATTGGCGCGAGATCCCCGGGCCATCGACCCGGCGACGCCCCGACTTGCCGTGAAGACCCGCATGAAATTCAGAAACAAACTGCTCTTGATGATGGTGGGGTTGGCGGTGGCGAGCAACGGCGTGCTCGTGGCCGTGACGACGCTCCGTTCGCGCTCGCTGCTCATGGAGGAGATCCGCAGCAAGGTCCTGTCCATCGCGGCGACGACCGCTCGGATGATCGACGCCCAGGCCCACGAGTCGATCCGGTCCGGCGCGGATCTCGACGGCGACGCCTACACGTCCATCGAGTCCCTGCTCCGGGCCGTCCGGGACGCCAATCGCCGCGACGATGTCGAGGTGAAATTCGTCTACACGCTCCGGCCCGTGGAAGGGCGCCCGGGCGTTTACGCCTACATCGTTGACGCGGAGGAGCGAGGCTCGCCCGACAAGTCGGATGTTCTGGAGGAACACAAGCCGTCGGACCCCTCGCAGGCGGCGTTCCCCATCGACCGCGATGATGTCCAGATCGGCGCCGACGCGTACGGGACGTTCCTGAGCGCGACTTCCCCGATCCGTGACCGGTCCGGCACGGCCCGCGCGCTGGTCGGCGTCGACGTGGTCATCGAGGAAGTCCTCGCCCGGACGCGACGCCTCTTGTACATCGGCCTGGGCGGCATGGCGATGGCGGGCGGCGCCGCGGCGGTGTTTGCCGTGTACCTCTCGCGGCGAGTCTCCCGCGCCCTGGAATCGCTGATGGCCGCGGTGGAGCGCGTCGCCTCCGGCGACCTCGACGCCAAGGCCCCCCTGGGCGGCGGCGACGAGTTCGCTCGGGTCGGGGCGGCTTTCAACGAGATGGTCCCGCAGTTGCGGGACGGCCTGAAAATCAAGGAGAGCCTCGCCCTGGCGATGGAGGTGCAGCAGGCCCTGCTTCCGACCACCCCGCCGGCCGTGGACGGGATCGAGATCTCCGGCCGGAGCATCTACTGCGACGAGACCGGCGGCGACTACTACGACTTCCTTGAGTTGTCGGACGTTGCCCCCGATACCCTCGCCATCGCGGTGGGGGACGTGACCGGGCACGGGATCGCCGCCGCCCTGCTGATGACCACCGCCCGCGCGCTCCTGCGCGGGCACGCCGGGCAAGGTGGGAGCCTCGCCCAGGTGATCACGCACATGAACCGTCACCTGTCGAGCGATTGCCAGGCCGGACGGTTCATGACCATGTTCTACCTGGTCATCGACGCGAACAAAAGGGATCTTCGCTGGGTCAGCGCGGGACACGACCCGGCCATCGCCTACAACCCCTCGACGGACGTGTTTGTCGAACTCGCCGGGGCCGACATCCCGATGGGGCTTGATTCCGACTGGGAGTACCAGGAGTTTCAGCGCTCCGGGTGGATCGACGGGCAGGTCCTCGTGATCGGCACCGACGGGATCTGGGAGTCACGCGACCCCGAGGGACGCATGTTCGGCAAGACGGGCCTGCGTGAGATCATCCGATCCAACGCCCGCCGGCCGTGCGGCGAGATTGCCAAGGCCATCACCGACACGCTCGCAAAGTACCGCAAGGGACGTTCGCAGGAGGATGACGTCACCCTGGTCGTCATCAAGTTCGTTCCCAGGGCCTCTCCCCCGAGTTCGGATCAACAGCGGGAGGGCGATCATCCGACGGAGAGGGACGCAAACGCCCTCGGATCGGCCGGGAACGGGGCAACGCTCCGTGAAGGGGAATCGCCGGCGGACCATTGACTCCGAGCCGACGCGGCCGTGTCCTGACGCAAAGGCCTGACGAACAGCACGAGGGGCCCGGGCGTGGTGCCCGAGCCCCCTTGATGCGGTCGCCCATCGGTGGAGGGACCGTTCGCCGACGGGCGCCGATCGCCGGTCGTGGCCCCCCGTCTCTCTCACTCCCGTTCGGGCGGCGGCCAGCGGAATCATCGAAAAGGCCCCGGACCACGATCGGGCGGTCCGGGGCGTGGGTCGTCGGCCCCGTCGCGGCGGACGACGGGGCGGGGAGTTGCTCCGGCGGTCGCGGGGGCTGATCCAGCACCACGCGTCGTCGGATTCGAGACTCGGCCCGGGTTGTCGTCGGACCCGGGCCGGGCCAAAGAGGCGGCGGTCGCGTTGGCTCCCGACGCCCCGGAGTGGTGTGGCTCAGTCGTAAAGCCCGGTGCTCACCGGCGGCGAGACATTGCGCAACTTGATGGTCGTTTCGATCCGGAAGTTGGACTCCGTGGTTCGACGCTCGGCATGGAAGACCTTGAGTTGGTAGACCTGCCCGTCGTTGAGCCACGACAACCGGTCCAGGTCGATCGTCTGCTCCTTCTTGGAGTGAAGCCCGCCCAGGTCGATGACCAGTTTGCCCGCGACGAACACCCACACGTCGTCGTCACCCGTGAAGGTGAAGACCTGGCCCTTGCCCTTCTCGAAGACGAACTCGGTCTCGACCTCGGTGGTGAAGTGGTAGTTCGACGGCACCCCCGACGGGTTGTTCGCGTAGTTGCCGTACAGGTCGCCGTTGATCGGGAAGAACCCGCCCAGGGACTTGTACGGCTCGTCGAGGGCCGAGTCGAAGACGTACCGGTTCGTGTTCGCGACGCGCTTCATGGTCAGGTTGATGTTCTTCGAGACGTTCACGCCCGGCACGTCGCGGTACCACTGGTTGAACGAGTCGTAACTGAAGATGCCGTTGCCGGTGTCGCCCGTCACCAGCGAGCCCGCCCTGTCACCCAGGGCCGCGTCGAACAGCGCGGGGTTGATGTTCTTGTTGTTCTTGTTCCGGTACTCGGTCGAGATCTTCTTCCCCCGCAGGCTGATCGGCACCGGCTTGCCGTCGGAGCCCAGCGTGTCGGAGACCAGGCCGACCGTGGTCGAGCCCGAGTACGCCTGGAAATCGTTGTGACCCCCGGCCTGCCCCTTGGCCTTGAAGTCCCGGATCGTCGCCGAGAGTTCCAGCGTCGAGGGAAGGTGCGCGTACTGGTCGGCGGCCAGGGCCGGCAGCGACGCCGACGCCAGGACCGATCCGGCCAGCAACGCCAGACCCGCCAGCCGCGAACGAGATTGAGTGACCTGCGATGCCATGAATTGCCTCCGTGGAGAAACTTCCTGAAAACCCGCCCTCTCGGCGGTCTTCAACAACCCACGGACAACGATCCGATTTGAACCCGCCCCCGGCAAGCCCCGGGTGTCCTCCGAGACCTCGTGGGGGTCGGTCGGCGCGGGTCGTGCCGGTTTCGACGTCATCCTCGAAGGAAAACAAGGCCGCACGGGCTTTGGTCCGATGTATGATCGGACGTCGCGACGCGGTTCGCTCGATTCGTGAGGTTGCTCTGTGCAACCCGGGGGATGGCAGGCCCCCCGCGGGTGGGCCAGAGCCCCGAAAGGACGGAGGTTGTTGATGGATTCGTTCGTGATCGAGGGTGGCCGCCGGCTGGCGGGGAAACTCCGGATCAACGGCAGCAAGAACGCCGCTCTCCCTCTCATGGCCGCCGCCCTGCTCACCGACGAGCCGGTGACCCTCCGCGATGTCCCCGACCTGGCCGACATCCGCAACATGCTCCGCCTCCTGGCGGAACTGGGGTGCCATCGGGTGAACGAAGGGGACGACCGGCGGGTGATGACCCTTCACGCCACGGACCGTTCCAACAGCCACGCCCGCTACGACATCGTGCGCACCATGCGGGCGGGGGTCTGCGTCCTGGGTCCGCTCCTGGGCCGCCGGGGGACATGCCGTGTCTCGATGCCCGGCGGATGCGCCATCGGCGACCGGCCCATCGACCTCCACCTCCGCGGGATGCGGGCCCTTGGCGCTGAAGTCTCGATGGACGCCGGGGACATCGTCGTGACGGTGCCGCCGGGTGGACTGGTCGGGGCGACCATCTTCCTCGGAGGGCCGTTTGGATCAACCGTTCTGGGCACCGCCAACGTCATGTGCGCCGCCGCCGTCGCCAGGGGACGCACCGTGATCGAGTCCGCCGCCTGCGAGCCCGAGGTCGCCGACCTGGCCGCCCTCCTGGTGCGCATGGGCGCGAGAATCTCGGGGGCGGGAACCCCGCGGATCACCATCGACGGCGTCCCCCAACTCGGCAAAGCCGACCACACCATCATGCCCGACCGCATCGAGGCGGGCACCTTCTTGATGGCCGCCGCCATCACCAACGGCGACCTGGTCCTGGACAACTGCCCGACCGACACCCTCCTGGCCACCATCGACCGCCTGAACGCCATCGGCGTCGAGGTCGAGCCGATCGAGTTCCTCCGCCCGGCCGGGCATCCGGCCGATCCGCAGCGCCAGGCCGTCCGCGTCACCTGCGGACGAGTCATCAGGCCCGTCGAGGTCACCACCCAACCCCACCCCGGGTTCCCCACCGACCTCCAGGCGCAGTTGGTGGCTCTTCTCACGCTCGCCGACGGCAACTCGGTCATCACCGAGCGGATTTTCCCCGATCGATTCCTTCACGTCGCCGAACTCACACGCATGGGAGCCAAGATCTTCCGCCAGGGTCCGACCGTGATCGTCTCGGGCGTCCGGGAGTTGCACGGCGCGCCCGTCATGGCCAGCGACCTGCGGGCCTCGGCCTGCCTCGTCCTGGCCGGCATGGCCGCGCAGGGAACCACCACCGTCAACCGTGTCTACCACCTCGACCGCGGCTACGAGAGCATGGAGTCAAGGCTGCGCGATGTGGGAGCCAGGATCACCCGTGTTTCGGTCAAGGAAGGCGCCGGGGAATAACACGCCCGGCCGCTTCAGGCGAAGACGGCGGCCGGGCTTTGATCACCCGCCGGCCACCATCACTGGTTGCTTGTCCGGCGAGACTTGAGCGTCGCCGTGACCGTGACTTCCTGGCCGTCGCGGACCAGCACAATCTCGACCTTGTCTCCGGGCTCGTGCTTGGAGAGCAGCGGCATCCACGACTGCACCGTGGAGATTGACTCCCCGTTCCACTTGATAAGCCGGTCGTCCTTGCGGATTCCCGCCTCCGCCGCGCTCCCTCCCTCGGAGACATCCCCGACCAGAATCCCGTCCTCGCCCGCGTAGTCGCCGGGCGTGATGCCAAAACGCACGCGTGTTCGCGGGGCCGAGGCTCGGTCGCCCATCGCGGCCGAGGGCTGGGACTCGGCGTCCCCGTTGTACACGAAGTTTTCCCGCCGCGTCGCCGCCGCGAGCGCGATGCTCTGCACCAGCGAGACGACCCTCGCCGCCCCCGGGGCGTTGAGGGTGTCGGCCGTGTCCGAAGGGGCGTGGTAGTGCTCGTGCAGGCCGGTAAAGAAAAACAGCACCGGGATCCCCGCTCCGTAGAACGAGGCGTGATCCGACGGGCCGTACCCGCCCGGTTTGGGCGCGACCCGCAGGCCCGACGAGTCGATCAGCGGCTGTATGAAGTCGAGCAGCCCGTCGGCCGTCCCGACGCCTCCCAGTTCCAGCGGCGGCTGCTTCGGGTCGTCGCCCCGGTATCGGCCGATCATGTCCATGTTGATCATCAGGGCGTGGCGGTCCTTGTCGGCGATCATGTTCCGCGTGTAGTGCCGCGAGCCGATCAGGCCCGATTCCTCGGCCGTGAAGCCCATGAACAGGATCGACCGGCGAGGCTGGTCATCGGGCATCGAGGCGTACGCCGCCGTCATTTTTTCCGCGACCATCAGCATCCCCGACGTCCCCGAGGCGTTGTCGTCGGCGCCGGGATGGACACGGCCGCGAGACCCCGCCCCGCCGAGCGATCCGCCAGTCCCGTACCCGATGTGGTCGTAGTGCGCCCCGATCACCAGGTACTGGTCCGCCAGGTCTCCCGTCCCGGGCAGGATTCCGCCCACGTTGGACGTGATGATCGGCTCGCTGACCAGCGAGGTCTTGAGCGTGACGTTCACGCCCGGAAGGTCGGCCACCGAACCATGCTCGGCGACCAGCGCCACGTCGTCGGCGAGCCGCCGCAGATCCATCAGCGAGCGGCCCGCCGGGTCCGCCGCTCGAACAAGCCGGTCCGCCCGGTCGATGGAGAGCATCACGACGGGCACATCAACGGGCTTGCCCGCGGGCTTGGTGCTGTCGATGGTTTCCAGTCGGCCCGTGCGCTCATCGTTGGCGCCGGGCGGGTTGACAAGGATCACACCGGCCGCCCCGCGCTTGACCGCCTGCTGGATCTTGGGCTCCAGCGCGGCGTTGAACGACCAGCCGCGATCGTCCCACCGGCTTGTCCCCTCTTCGGTCATCGGCTCGAAGCGAAGGACCACCGCGATCTTGCCGGTCAGGTCCGTGTTGGCGGGGTACGAGGCGTACCCGTCGCGGCCGATGTTGAGGCCGTACCCGACGAACACCAGCGGGCCGGTCGCCTCGCCGCTCCCCGAGAAGCCCAGGACCGTGAAGTCCTTGCCCATCTCAAGGTTCTCGGGTGTCGGCTTGGTGACCGCAAAGGACGACGACGCCAGCGAGATGGTTGATCCGAACGGGAACGGCTGGCGGTACGAGGTAAACGCCGTCTCCGACCCGCCACCCTCATCCCCACCCCCACCCCCACCCTCGGAAGGGAAAGCCGGCTTCAGGCCGAGTTTGCGGAACTGAAACTCCAGGTACTCGGCCGCCAGTTCGATCCCCCGAGAGCCGGGAGCACGGCCTTCGAAGAACGGGTTGGCGAGCGTCCACGCGTGGTTGTTGAACCGGATCGTGTCCGCCGACAGGGTGTCGAGGTTCTCCGCCGATTCGGGCCGCGCGTCCGCCGCGGGCGTCAAGAAGACGCCCAGCGCGACCGCCGTGACGGCAAGTCCACCGATCCGCGGAACACGCCGACGGATCCGAGATGGAAGGGCGGGCGTGCTTCGGCTCGCGCGTGGACCCGCGGACACGGACTTGTTCATGAGATTCCTCGCTGGTTTGATTCATCGGATCCGGGCGTGGCGCCCGCGCCGGCCCGTCCCGCCGCGCCGTCCCACCGTGCCGCGACGACCGCGATTATAGAAGCCGCCGCCCTCTTCGCGCGACGGAACCTCCCCGGCACTTGCCCCGCGGTCACGCGGGCGAACCGGCCCGTGCGCTATCGTTCCGCCCACTTGGTTACGGCGGGTTTTTATGGATCGCGGGTTGTCGGGACGCCGTCCCGCCGCATCTTCTCCCCGCCGTGCGTCGAATCGCCAGTAAGCCGAGCCGGCACGCCCGGCGCACCACCGCCATGCACACCCACCATACCCCTTCCGACGGGTCGATCTTTGAACCATCCGATTCGTTCGTCCGACGGCACATCGGCCCGGGCGAGGCCGACCAGCACGAGATGCTCCTGGCGCTGGGTTGTACGTCGCTGGATCAACTGATCGACCAGACCGTCCCCGCGTCGATCCGACTGGATCGCCCGCTTGACTGCGGCCCGGGGATGGGCGAGTTCGCCGCCCTCGATGCGCTCCGGTCCATCGCCTCGAAGAACCGTGTCAACCGGACCTTCATCGGCATGGGCTACCACGACACCATCGTCCCCCCCGTCATCCTCCGCAACGTCATGGAGAACCCCTGCTGGTACACCCAGTACACGCCCTACCAGGCGGAGATCAGCCAGGGACGCCTCGAAGCGCTCCTCAATTTCCAGACGGTGATTTCCGACCTGACCGGACTCCCGCTGGCCGGGGCGTCGCTGCTCGACGAGGCGACCGCCGCCGCCGAGGCCATGGCGATGTGCTTCTCGATCGCCGACGGAGACAAGGCCGCCTTTATCATCGCCGCAAACTGCCACCCGCAAACGATCGCCGTCTGCCGGACCAGGGCCCAGGGACTGGGGATCACCCTCCGGGTCGCCGACCAGGACTCGATCGACTTTGCCGCCGGAGATGTCTGCGGAGCCCTGCTCCAGTACCCCGCCACCGACGGACGCCTCGCCGATCCATCTCCCATCATCGCCGCCGCTCGCGCCGCGGGGGCGATGATCGTCATGGCCTGCGACCTGCTCGCCCTCACCCTCCTCAAGCCTCCGGGCGAGTGGGGCGCCGACATCGCCGTGGGCTCCGCCCAGCGGTTCGGCGTTCCGATGGGCTTTGGAGGTCCGCACGCGGCGTTCATCGCCACGAAGATGGAGCACGCCCGAAAAATGCCCGGACGGATCATCGGCGTCTCCCGCGACGCCGCCGGAAATCCCGCCTACCGCATGGCCATCCAGACCCGCGAGCAGCACATCAAGCGAGAGAAGGCCACCAGCAATATCTGCACCGCCCAGGCACTCCTGGCGATCATGGCCGGCTTCTACGCCGTGTACCACGGGCCGGAGGGGTTGCGCCGCATCGCCCGGCGTACCCACGCCATGACTCGGCTGCTTGCCGCGGGCCTGCAACGCCTCGGGTGCGAGGTGGTAACGCCCGAACCGTACTTTGACACCATCCAGGTGCGCACAAGCGGCGACGCCCGCTCCGTCGTGGATGAGGCGGCCTCCCGCGGGGTGAATCTCCGTTACGTGAACGCGGAATCCGGGAGGATCTTCGGGGCTTCCTGCGACGAGACCACCACCGTGGCCGACCTGCGCCTCATCATCGAGGCCGTCGCCGCGGCCGAGGGCCGGCCGGGTCAGGTCCCGGACCTCGACTCCCTGGCGAGGGAGATCGCCGTCGGCATCGCGGGTCCGTTCTCACGGGACTCGGCATTCCTCACCCACCCGGTCTTCAACACGCACCACAGCGAAACGCAGATGCTGCGGTACATCAAGCAACTCCAGTCCCGCGACCTCTCCCTGGCCGACTCGATGATCTCGCTGGGCTCGTGTACGATGAAACTCAACGCCACCAGCGAGATGATCCCCGTCACCTGGCCGGAGTTCGCCCGCCTGCACCCCTTTGCCCCGCAGGACCAGACCCGCGGCTACCTCGAGATGTTCCGCACCCTCGAGCGATGGCTCGCCGACATCACGGGCTTCGCGGCCGTCAGCCTCCAGCCCAACGCCGGCTCCCAGGGTGAGTACGCGGGCCTCATGGTTCTCCGCGCCTACCACCACTCGCGCGGCGACACGAAGCGCGACGTGTGCCTCATCCCGGATTCGGCACACGGCACCAACCCCGCCTCGGCCGTCATCGCCGGCATGAAAGTCGTCGGCGTCGCCTGCGACGACCGCGGCAACATCGACGTCGCCGACCTCAAGGCCCGGGCCGATGAGCACCGGGACACCCTCGCGGCCCTGATGGTGACGTACCCCTCCACCCACGGCGTTTTCGAGGAATCCATCAAGGAGATCTGCCAGGTCGTCCACTCGCGAGGCGGCCAGGTCTACATGGACGGCGCGAACATGAACGCCCAGGTCGGACTCACCAGCCCGGGCGCCATCGGCGCCGACGTCTGCCACCTCAACCTGCACAAGACGTTCTGCATCCCACACGGCGGCGGAGGACCCGGGATGGGCCCCATCGGGGTCGCGAGCCACCTCGCCCCGTTCCTGCCCGGACACCCCGTCCGGTCTCCCTTCGAGGCAACCTCCGCCGGGGAAGCCGGCCGCCGGGCCATCGGCCCCGTCTCCGCCGCGCCCTGGGGCTCACCCTCCATCCTCACCATCAGTTACATGTACATCGCCATGATGGGCTCGGCCGGCCTCTCCCTCGCCACCAAGGTCGCCATCCTCAACGCCAACTACATGGCCGCCCGCCTCGAATCCCACTATCCCGTCCTGTACCGCGGCGCCCGCGGTCGATGCGCCCACGAGTTCATCCTCGACTGTCGCCATTTCGAGAAGACCGCCGGCGTCAAGGTCGAGGACATCGCCAAGCGCCTCATGGACTACGGCTTCCACGCCCCCACCATGAGTTTCCCGGTGCCGGGCACCCTCATGATCGAGCCGACCGAGTCCGAACCCAGGGCCGAACTCGATCGTTTCTGCGAAGCCCTGATCGCCATACGCCAGGAAATCAAGGCCATCGAGCACGGCGGGCTCGACCGGGCCGACAACCCGCTCAAGCACGCGCCCCACACCATGCACATGCTGATGGCCGACTCGTGGACGCACGCGTACACGCGCGAGCAGGCCGCCTTCCCCCTCCCCTGGCTGCGCGCGAACAAGTTCTGGCCCAGCGTCGCCCGCATCGACAATCCCTACGGAGACCGCAACCTCGTCTGCTCGTGCCCGCCGGTGAGTTCGTACGCGTGAGGCCGGTGGTTCAGCCGGATTGCAACGACCAGCGCCGATAGTCCGGTGGTGTCACCGGGCGCCCGGGCTCATTCCTTCATCTGCTTCATCTCGTCGCGAAGGATCGCCGCGAGTTCGTAGTTCTCCGTCTCGATCGCCTTGGCCAGGCGAGCCCGCAGTTCCGCCATCGGGCTGATCGGAAGTTTGGGCACCAGCGAGTCACGCATCGACCGCAGCATCTGCACTTCCCCCGACATGTCGAACGCGTTGGGCTCATCCTCCATCTCGAAGTGGCTCTTGAGCGCTTCGAGTGCCTCGTCGATCGCGTGCAGCGCGGCCTTGGGCTCGTTGTCGGTGATCGCCTGGCTCGCCAGCGCCCGGGCACGCACCATCAGGATGTACGGCCGGAACTGCTCCAGGAACTCCCGGTCCGATTCGTCCTCCGCGTGGTCACGGCAAAGGTCCAGCACCCGCAGGTTCCGGGTCGTGTCCCGGATCACCGCGTAGTAGTCCCCCAGCGCCATCATCGCCACGTACCGGTGGTAGTACTGCACCGCTTCCTCACGAAGCGATTGGCAGTCGTCCGACGAGAGCCGGGCGGTCCCTTCCTTTGCGTCGTCACTCCCCGAGATAGGCTCCGCGTCCGGGTGATGCTCGGTATCGCCAACACCGTGTCCAACAGCCTCGGAATCCGCGGTCCCATCGTCGTCGGGCTCGTCGGACGGGGATTCCCCGGTCTCTCGGGTTGGGTTCTCCGGACCCTGTTTCTCGGGGCGCTGGGTTTCCGGACGGCGAGGCGGCCTCGGGTCTTTTCCCCCCCCTTCCCGTGCATCGTCGAGTTTGGCCTCGAAGTACTCGAGCAGGCTTTCAAACCCCATCGGCCTGGTCCCGTCGGGGCGACCGGTGATGTGCATTTGAAGGATGCCCAGGTCGAGCCGCACCTGGATCCGCTCGTCCCCGTCGTCGGCGATGATGCGGCGGGCGTTGATCTGGTCGGGGTTATACGACCACGCTTCCAGGATCTTCGAGATATCAGCGCCGCGCACGGGTTCGGGGTCTTCACCTTCGTGAGAATCGTGTTCGTTATCGGCGTCCGCGGGTACGCCCGTGCGATCGCCGGGAGACGGGACCGACCCGGCGGAACTCGCAGAGCCCGGCGCGGCCTGGGATTCCGGCGTGGTCTTGGAATCGCGGGGTTCCGGGGCGTCCGGGGGCTCGGGCGTTCCCGGTTGTTCCGGTGGTTTCGGGGGTTTTGGGGGTCGGTTGGCGGGCATCGGGTGGGTGCGCAAGTGTACGGGCGCGGCACCATTCACAAGGGATCGGCCCGGCCGGCGTGTCAATTGACAATGGCCTGGGAACAGGCTTCCCAGGCCCTACGGGCCGCACGAAAAAAAAAATCGGCAGATTCCTTGCACGCTCCGTAACCCGTGGCACCTTGACATGCGGAGGATAGTGCGAGAGTCCCCCTTCAAGAGACAAGGTCTCGCAGACGATGGAACCCAAGGACGGGTTCGAGCGGATAGTCAGGAAATAGGCCACGCTCGTGGTCCATTGCGGCCTTGCGCCGCGGAAGGCGGGTACGCGTGAGTCGTCTTCGTGAGGCCCGTTCGGCCCCAAATTGTGTCCAATCGGACTTGCAGATTTACCTGCGCGAGATTAACCAGACCGCCCTCCTCTCCGCCGAAGAGGAAAAAACCCTGGGCTGGGCGATCATCAACGACAACTGCCCGGCGTCCCGCGACCGCATGGTCCGGGCCAACCTGCGGCTGGTCGTGGCCATCGCCAAAAATTACTCCAACCGCGGGCTGCCCCTCCAGGACCTTATCGAGGAGGGGAATATCGGCCTGATGAGAGCCGTGGAGGGGTTTGATCCCGCCCAGGGCGCCCGGTTCAGCACCTACGCCTCCTGGTGGATCAAGCAGGCCATCAAGCGGGCGCTCATCAACGCCAGCCAGCCCGTCCATATCCCGGCCTACATGGTCGAACTGGTCGCCAAGTGGAAGGTCGCCTTCCGGAAACTCGAGCAGGACCTGGGGACCACCCCGTCCCTCCAGGACATGGCCGCCGCGATGGAACTGCCCCTGCGCAAGGTCCGCATCATCCGACGGGCCGTCAAGGCCTTCCAGACCCCGGCCCAGGAAGCCAGCGCTTCATCCAGCGGCCTGACGGGGATGGCCGAGATGCTCGCCGATTCCCGTCACGGGGCACCGGAGGATTCGGTTCTCCGCTACGAGGAACTCTGTGTCCTGCAGCGCCTTCTGGACACCATCGACGAGCGGGAGGCCAGGATCCTGCGGCTTCGCTTCGGCCTCGACGGCGAGCCCCTCACCCTCAAGCAGATCGCCGACGAGGTCGGTATCAGCCGGGAGCGGGTTCGCCAGATCGTGGACGAGGCACTCACCAAACTGAATCAGCGTCTCAGCGACGATCGGCCGACTCGGTTCTTCGATGAATCCGAAGACCAGGCGACCGAAGAAACATCCGAAGCGGATTGACTCCAGGTCGCTCGAGTCGGTCGGAGCGGCTCACGATCTCTCTTCGATTCCCTCCTGGGGCGGGACCAGCAAGCCCGGTCGCTCACGCGGCCGGGCCTTGTTTTTTCAGACCCGCGGATGCCGGGGATCCACCCGCCTGCCGGCCGAAACTGCTACCATCCGCGGCCATGAATCGAACCATTCGATCGGCGCTCGGACGCGCCTTCGCGTCCCGGGTGGTCGCTACCCTTCTGACGGCCACGGTTCTCGTCGCGCCGCCTCTCCCGGCCCGAGCCGACGAGCCCATCGAACGCGTCAACGCCCCGTACTCGGGTGTCCGGACCGACCGCCGAAGCGACCTGGTCATCCTCCCTCTTCTGGCGGCGATGGATGAACCCCCCCGCGCGGTGAGCGACGCCGACGCCCTGCCCCTGATCGTGCCGGGCCAGGTGGCATGGCCGGAGGCGGCCGCCTGGGCGACCGCCCCAAACCAGAAAGCCCTCATCGACGGCTTGTACAAGGTCACCGAGGCGAACGACTTCAAGGACTCGATGATCTTTGCGTTGCCGTACGGTGTCGAGGACGTCTCCCCGGACCTGGTCAAGGCCCGTATGTATGTCGAACTGGGTGATCCGCCCCTGCTGGCGGCGGCGAATATCCAGTACCTTCCCGCGATCCGGACGATGACCCGGCTTGCTCACGTCGAGGCGATACGCCGATCCTCGGAGGGAGACGTGCTGGGCGGGATGGAAGTGCTCGCCAGGATCGCGTTCTTCGGTCGGCAGTTGGCCGAGCGGCCCATGCATGCCGAGGTGTATCTGGGCTACATGATGATCTGGCAGGCGATGGAGCGGATGGCCGACATCGCCTACACGGATTTCCGTGGGGCCAGGTCCATCCTCTCGTCGGGACAGGCCGCCAGGCTCCCCGATTTCATCAACCGGCTTGAAGAGGATCGCGGCGTCTTTGCGATCGACCGCCTCCCGTTCCCGACCGGGAACCGAGCCGCCGCCGAGCAACTCATCTCGCGGGTTATGCAGCAGCGCGGCGGGATCAACCAGGAGACCTTCGCCGCGACCATGGCTCGCATCAGCGCCGGGGGACGGCCCCTGAGGCTCTTTGGGGAGGCCGGCCGGTGGCAACTGACGGCGGCGACCCAGCGAGACTGGTTCGCGACCCTGGAGGAACTGGGAAAGTTGTACGACGACTGGCAGTCGCGTTGGAGGCTCGACCCGTTCGACCCGCGCATGCTCCAGCCTTTTTACGCGACGAACCTGGACAAGAACCAGTTCCCGGTGCTGGCCGCCTCGGCCCCGGCGATCAGCGACCTGTTCCCGATGCGCCAGTTTGTGCGCACGAGCATCGCCGGTGTCCGTCACGCCCTGGGCGTCCTGGCCTTCCAGTACGCCAACCGCGGCTGGCCTCCGCACCTGAGTTCCATACGTCCCAACTTCATACGCGCCATCACCTCCGACCCTTTCAACCCCAACCGCGCCCGTGGGCAGCAGCCGCCTTTCGAGTACTTCGTGCCGATCCGTGACTCGGTGGATCCCGGCCCTCGCGATGAGCGCCGACCGCACGAGATGGTCGTTTTCGTGGCCGGCGGGCAGAATTTCACCATCCGGCTCCGCGAGGACACCTTCGTCCTCTACTCAACGGGACCCGACGGCGGTCGGAACAACGCCGATCGGATCCAGAACGTCTGGCATGTCGTCAAGGACACCGACTTGCTTTTGTGGCCGCCCGTGTCCTCTCTCTGGCGGCAGCATCTCAAGGACGTCGGGGCCCTCAAGTGAACAGGGCCGGATCTTTCCTACTCGGGCGTTCCACGGGGTCGCCCGGCCGGCCGGGGTGCTCCGGCCCGATGGGCTCAACGCATGACGGCGAACCAGGTGCATAAGGTGGTGATCGTCGGGTCGGGTCCGGCGGGATGGACCGCGGCGATCTACGCCGCGCGGGCCAGTCTTTCCCCGCTCTGCTGCGTCGGGGTGCTTAAGTCCGATCCGGGGCCCATCCTCCCCGGTGGGCAGTTGATGCTCACCACCGAGGTCGAGAATTATCCCGGATTCCCCGAGGGTGTCCGCGGTCCGGAGATGATGCGGCTGTTCCAGGAACAAGCGGTGCGATTTGGCGCGAAGGTTGTCCCCGAGCATATCGCCTCGTGCCGGTTCTCAGACGACCCCGCGTCGGTTCCGCACGTTCTTCACACCGAATCGGGCGGAGAGGTCCACGCGCGAGCCGTGATCCTGGCGACCGGGGCGACGGCCAACTGGCTCGGCCTCGAGAACGAGATGCGACTGGCCACTTCGGGGGGTGGCGTCTCGGCGTGCGCGGTCTGCGACGGGGCGCTCCCGCCGTTTCGCGGACAGCCGCTGGCCGTCGTCGGAGGCGGTGATACCGCCATGGAAGAAGCGACTTACCTGACCAAGTTCGGGTCGGTCGTGTACGTGATCCATCGCCGCGACACGCTCCGCGCCAGCAAGATCATGCAGGAGCGGTTCCTCTCCCGACCCAACGCCCGCGTCCTGTGGAACAAGGGCGTCCTCGACGTGCTGGGCGACTCGCGCATCACCGGCGTCGCTCTCAGGGACACGGTTACCGGCGAAGAGTCCACCCTCGAGGTCAAGGGCCTGTTCATCGCCATCGGCCACACCCCGGCGACCCGGTTCCTCAAGGGCTCGGGGATCGACCTTGACTCGGGCGGCTACATCACGCTCGCCACGAGGGGGAGCCAGACGAACATCCCCGGCGTCTTTGCCGCCGGCGACGTCGCCGATCCGCACTACCGCCAGGCCGTCTCGGCCGCGGGGATGGGTTGCATCGCCGCCCTCGACGCCGAACGATGGCTGGCCGCGGCCGGCGTGGATTGACGTGAGCGGCATAGGGGGCGTCTCGAATTCCCGGGCGCACAAGCCCATCAATCGTCGTTGTGTGTGAGCGAGCCCGTGACCGATCGGCCAGTGCCCGGGACGTTCGACGCCATCGAGGCTCGCACGCCGAATTCGTGTACCAGCCGGCCACCCTCGTGCGCTGCGTTGGCCATGATCAACGCCCCCGCGCCGTGCAGGAGCAGGTACGCGGCGCACCCGGTCACGAACGCCCGCCTCGGCCACCGATCGACGTACCGCAACGACGCCACGGTCCACGCCGTGAGCAGCACCGCGAGCATCACAAACACGTTCCGGGCCGCATGGGCAAGTCCCTCGTGGCGTTCGAGCACCGCCGCCGCCCCCGGTACCCCGTCGGCCACATCCTCCGCGGCCTCACCGGTCCAGAGGGCCAGCAGCAGCGACACGGTGCCCGCCACGACGGTCGCCCATGCCCCGATGAGCAGCCCGGCCGACCGGCGCTTCATCACCATGGCGAGGACGACGAGTACGGGCGCGAAGAACAGCAGTCCGAGCGGCATATGCACCACGATCGGGTGAGCCGCATCCCAGCGTGGAATCGGAGGTAAACCGAACATGATCGCTCCTTTGAAGGGACCACGGGGATATTAGAGATATAATTATCTGAATTCTACTCGTGCCGTCACCCGATGGGATCGAACCTTCCCGCGGAAGACTCACCCTTGGAACAACTCCCTGAGCCAGGTCACTTCAGGCTCGGTCATCGGCGGGTCCTCCGCCGCTCGGAGGTTGCACAGGGCCTGTCGTTGGTTGCGGAATCCCGGGATGGCCGACGCCACCCGCTCATGGGCGAGCACCCACCGGGAGGCGATCGAGGAGAGCATCGCCGTCACGTCCGATGACCCGCCGGCGAATCGCTCCCTCACGAGGGAGAGTTTTTGCCGGACGGTTCTGAGCGTGTCGGGGTTGAAGTCCTTACGTCCGCGGCGGTAGTCCCCCTCGTCAAACGACGGGGGCCGATCGGGGTCGAACTTGTCGAGCAGGATCCCCTGATCGAGCGGACCAAAGGCGACCAAGGCGCAGTCGTGCGCTCGCATCAGCGATTCCAGCCGCCCCCCGGGCCTGATGTACTCGTCGTACCTCAGGTTGGCCTTGTTCTGGAGGATCCGGGGCTTGAGCACGGGGATCGCGCGTTCGAAGTCCTCGACCGTGTACGCGGACTGGCCGACCGCCCGCACCTTTCCTTCCTTTACCAGATCGTGCATGGTCCGGGCCGCCTCGGGGAGATAGTCGTGGTCGGGGACGATGTTCCCCCGGGCGTCGTACCCCGCGGCCACGTACGACCCGTGGTGGAAGTAGTAGATATCGATGCGGTCCGTGCGCAGGTTGCGCAGCGACTGCTCGCACTGGTTGCGGATGTGCCGGGGTTCGTAGGCGTGAATCGCGGTTCCCCGGAAGTGGCCGACCTTGGTGGCGATCACCTGGGTGTCACGGTTGACGCCGAGTTTGCGGAAGCACTCGGCCAGGGTCCGCTCGGCCCGGCCGTTGCCGTAGATATCGGCGTTGTCCCAGTGGTTGACGCCCCCGTCGATCCCGGCCTTGACGCCCGCCAGGATGTCGTCGTCGTTGACGTCGGACCATCCGATCGGGGCGCCGGTCGAGGTCGACCAGTTCGGTCCGCCCATCGTCCAGCACCCGAACCCGATCTCGGAAATCGAAAGACCGGTCCCGGGGATGTCTCGGTATCGCATGATGAGAGCGTACACGCCCCGCGCCGACGCGGTTCCGAGCAAGGCCCGGGTTTCGGCATGGCTCAGTATTCCGCGGCCACGTCCACCACGTTCAGGAGCGGCTCGCCCGCCCCGAACCGCCTCATGTTGTCGGCGTACAGCGCCCACCAGCGGCGGTCGGTCAGTTCTCCATCGGCGGAAATGTGCGGGGTGATGACCACGTTTGGCGCGGACCAGAGAGGGTGCCCATCGGGGAGCGGCTCGGGGTCGGTGACATCAAGGCCCGCTCCGGCGAGTCGGCCAGACGTGAGCGCCTCGATCAGCGCCCCGGTGTCCACGATCCTTCCCCGGGCCATGTTGATGAGATACGCCCCGGGCTTCATGCGGGCGATCATCGCCGCGTTGAACAGGCCGAGGGTTTCCCTCGTGAGCGGGACGCAGATCACCACGACGTCCGCCTCCCCGATCATGGCGGGCAGATCGTCCGGGGAGCCAACCCGATCCACAAAGGGCGGGGAGGGCGACTGGCTCCGGCGCGTCGCGATGAGGCGCATCCCGAATCCGTGCGCCCGGCGGGCGACCTCTGTACCGATCCCGCCGAGACCGACGACCAGCATCGTCCGACCCGAGAGCGTGATCGCCCGTTCGGACGGTTCCCGACCCGTCCAGAGGCCCTTGGACTGAGCCTGTGCGTAGTGAGGAAGGCGGCGGGTGAGGCTCAACAGCATCGCCATCGCGTGGTCCGCGATCGCCGGGCCATGCACGCCACGCGAGTTGGTCAGGACGATCGAGGGGCGTTCCGCCAGGCCCCGCATCGAGACGATCCGCTCAACCCCGGCACTGGGAGAGTGGATCCACGAAAGGCGGACGGCTCGTTCGAGGAATTCGGCGGTCACGAGACGCCCATCAACGCCGTCGGCCACGGCCGCGTGGTCCAGGGCGGATTGCCGGTCGAGGTTCCGGATCACCCGGATGTTGGGCGCGGCCCTGGCCGCTTCGTCCAACTGCTCATCGGTAAGCGGACCGGCGAGAAAGGTGAGGGCGATCGTGGCTCGCTCGGCGGGGTCCGGCGGCATCGGGCGAGCAACCCGGGCGTTGCGTTCGCTTCCGATCGGCTCGTCCGCGGACGGCGGGGGGAAGGATGTCTCCGGCGGGGTCGCGGGCTGGGACTGCCGCGATTCGTGTCCTCCGGGCGTCGGCCGCTCCACGCCCGGGTACGGCGCCGGCGTCGTGATCAGCGCTCCGACCATTACAGCCAGCACGACGGTCTTCATGCCGTCAGCGTACCGGCGACCCGCGCCGTCCACAACGAGCCGGGATGATCAACCGCCCGCGCTGCCTTCCCCGCCGGGCAACGTCATCGACCACGGGTCAAGGTGCCGATCGATATCCGCTCGGGAGATCTCGCCCCCCGCAAGATCCCTCGTCCCCGCCACCGTCTCGTACGCGAGTTGCCGGACGGTCTTGCCCTGCCGGAGAGCCTCCTTGGCAAGCGCGGCCGACTTGTCGTACCCGATGACCGGCACCAGGCTCGTACACATCGCCAGGCTTCCCTCGATCAACGAGGCGCACCGCTCCGGGTCGGGCCTGAGGTCGGCCAGCAGGTTCCGGTCGAACATCTCGCACGCACGGGCGAGCAGGTGGATCGAGTCGAGCACCGAGTAGGCCATCATCGGCATGGCCACGTTGAGATCGAGCAGCGATCCGACGCCTCCCAGACCTCCGCACGTCACCGCCGCGTCGTGTCCGATCACCTGGCAGCAGACCATCATCATCGATTCGCAGATCACCGGGTTGACCTTGCCGGGCATGATCGACGATCCCGGCTGCACCGCCGGTAGCGCGAGTTCCCCGATCCCGCACCGCGGACCCGACCCAAGCCATCGGATGTCATTGGCGATCTTGGTCAGCCCCACGGCGATCGTCCGAAGGTGCCCGGAAGTCTCGACGTACGCGTCCTTGGCGTGCTGGGCCTCGAAGTGGTTGACCGCCTCCCGGAAGCAGATCCCGGTCTGCCCGGTCAGGTCCGCCGCCACGCGGCGCCCGAACTCCTCGTGACAATTGATGCCGGTCCCCACGGCCGTTCCTCCGATCGCCAGTTCCCCCAGCGTGTGCAGCGCGCGGTGGAGACGCTCCTCCCCGTGGCGGACCTGCGAGGCGTACCCCGAGAACTCCTGCCCCAGGCGGATCGGTGTCGCGTCCTGCAGGTGCGTCCGGCCGATCTTGACAATCCGGTCCCACGACGCGGCGTGCGACTCGAGCCGCTCGGCCATGCGCTGCATCGCCGGCAGGAGCGATTCGTTGATCGCGATCGCCGCCGCCAGGTGCATCGCCGTCGGGAACGTGTCGTTGGACGATTGCCCCATGTTGACGTGATCGTTCGGATGCACGCCGCCCTGCGCGATCCACGCCGGGTCCTTCGACCGTCCGATCGGCTGTCCTCGTCGTACGCACACGAGGTTGGCGAGCACCTCGTTGACGTTCATGTTCGTCGAGGTCCCCGAGCCGGTCTGGTAGACGTCGACGGGGAAGTGCCGGTCGAGCCCCCCGAACGCCGGAAGACCGTCCTGGACCTCCCGGCACGCCTCGACAATCGCGTGCGCCCGCTCCTGGTCCAGGCGGCCGAGTCCGTGGTTCACCCGGGCGCACGACGCCTTCAGCACCGCGTACGCCCGGATGATCCCCCCCGGCACCGCCCGCCCCGACACCGGAAAATTCAGCACGGCGCGCTGCGTCGAAGCCCCGTACAGCACGTCGCTCGGGACGTGCATTTCTCCCATCGTGTCCTTCTCAATCCGCGTCTGCCCGTTGGTTGGCGTGGCCATGGCCCAGTGTAGTCGCCGACAGAATGAACGTACCATGTCGGACTCTCGGTCACGCGTGCAATCGGCCGGACCCAGGGGCGTTCTGCCGGTGTTGCCCGCCATGACCCGGCGAACGGCCCTGGGAGTTGTGCCATGAATCCGATCGCAAACGTGAGGAATGGGAGGAAGAACGGGTTGGTCGTGTGGCTTGCGGCGCTGGCCGGCATCGCGAGCGCCGGCGCGTCCGCGCCGCAGCCCGCCGAAGATCTCCTCCGCGGTCCGGATATCAAGGATGCGTCCGAGAACCGGGCCTCCCTCGTGCAGCGCGATTTTTCCGGGACCCTTGTCCGACTTGAAGAACGTCCCGAGGTGGCCGCCCTGGCCCTGCTGGGCCTTGGCGTTGATGAACGGGCCGCCGCCGATGCCGTCCTTGAGGTTCACGCCACCGCCGTCGGCGTGTTCGCCCTTGAGCACTACGACCTTTTCCTCCGTCTTCAGGCCGCGCGACAGGGCGGGGCGAGCGACCAAGCCAGGTCGCTGCTCCGGGAAATCAACGACAAGGCCAGGCCGCTGCTTCTCCCGCCGCTGGCCCAGCGTGTGGCCGACGCGCTCCCGCAAGCAACGCGAGACCGTTACCTCTCCCTGGTGCGTGAGTACCAGCGGGCCCTGATGGCGGAGGATACCGTCGGGCCTCGCGGAGCGCGTATCCGTCCGGGCGGACCGGATCAAGGCGGGTCGTCGATCGACTCGACCGGATCTCCCGGAATCTCCTCGCCCGCGCGCGACGGTCCGCTGGTCAGGCGCCGCGCCGAGTTGAACCTCCTTCTCCGCGAGATGGGCAGGTCGTTTTCGACATTGCTCGATGAACGTCGGGAGAACGCCGACGCGTTTCTAAAGTCCATCGACGCGACCCCGGAGCAGGACAACCGCATCCGGGGCAAACTCCGTGAGTTCGCCGCCGAGACGAACTTCAAGCCCACGCCCGGGCAGCGAGCCACGCTCGCGAGGGAGATCCTCGCCGAACTGACCCCGGAGCAGCGGAGAAAGGCCCTGCGTGTCCACCTCGATCGGTGAGGCGCGGCGTCCGGACCTCTCGACCACCCGCGGTACGTTCGGTCCATCAAACCGCGTTGAGCATTCGGCGGATGGTGGCGGGGCTTTCGGGCTGTCCGGTTCGGCACGAAAGCAGCGCGGCCTGTCCCATCGCCAGCGCGGCGGTTACGTCGGCCGGGGGCTCGGGAAAGAGCGTGTCTTCGAGGAGTCGGCGGATCGAGTCGGCGAGCACACCTACGCACGCCGGCGAGAAGCCGGTGACGGCAGGGACGGATCCCGCGCGGATGTGCTCCGCCGATCGGGAGGCCCGCTTGCCGGTGGGCTTGCGCGGCGAGTCGGGTCCCGATGGAGAACCGGACCCGCGCGAGGCCGACCGTCGAGATCGCATCTCGTCGAGTTTCCGTCCGCCGGGGTCAATCCATTCGAATCCGTCATCAAAGAGCCGGATCCTCCCGCCGGGTCCGATGATCGTCGTCGTGTTGTTCCATCGCCCCGCCTGATTGCTCGCCACCACCGCCGCCGCGCGGCGTCCGCTGAAACGAAGGTTCGCCGTGACCGTGCCGTGCAGTCCGGCGAGCGTTTCACCCGGCTCGGCCGCGCCGGGCCCCGA
Source organism: Phycisphaeraceae bacterium (assembly GCA_019636515.1). Taxonomy (GTDB): domain Bacteria; phylum Planctomycetota; class Phycisphaerae; order Phycisphaerales; family UBA1924; genus JAEUJB01. The sequence goes on from JAHBXI010000002.1 coordinate 208,108, forward strand.
GGATCGCGAGGATGGCGGCGCCAACGCGGCGTCGATCGTGTCCGGCTCTCCAAGCATGAGGTGGACCAGGTCCATCGCCGCGAACAGACGCGCGCCCAGCGTTCCCTCGCCGGGCATCCCCAGGCTCTCATGCACCACCACGCCCGCCTCCCCGAACGAGCCGAGCATCTCCGGCGCCGAGCGCAACGGCTTGCTGAATCGGACCAGCGGCATGAAATGCACGGGCGTCGCGGCTGTCCCGGACGCCGACGCCGGGCGGTCCCCGGCCACGGGCGCCAGCGCCGAATCGGGGATCGGCTCGATCGTCGCGATTTTCATCGAGGTCGGCGCCAGCCGCGCAAAGTCCAGGTCCGGGGGAGACAGGATCAGCAGAATATCCGCCCGCGGCTCCGAAAGAGACTGGCGAAGGTCGTCCACGGGCTCGCAACCGAGCATCCCCGCCACGGTCGTCGTCTGCCCGCGTGACGGCGAGCCGCCACCGACCACCGCCAGGTCCGCCGCCGCCGCGATCGCGCGCAGAAACTCCGCCTGCATCGGTTCGCACCACGCGATCATGCTTGCCGATTTCCGTGGCATCGCGCGCATCGTAGTGACCCGGCGCCCCCGACGCGCTCCGCCGGAGGCCCAACGCAGGATCGCTCGCGTGCGCCGGCAGCGGCCCGGGCGTACCATGCGACCCGCATCCCGCGATGGAAGCGGGGTGATCGTCGCCGTCACACCCTTGCGGGCCATCAGCACATGCTTGACGACACGCACAACCCGAGCCTCCGATCGTGGGTTGATTCGGCCAACGACCCGGGAACCGATTTCCCCATCCAGAATCTTCCCCTGTGCTCGTTCCTCCGCGAGCACGACGGCCACGAGCACGTCCACGACGGCGTTGCCATCGGTGAGCACATCCTCGATGTCACCGCGCTCTGGGAGGCCGAGGTCTTTCCCGGCGAGCCGGCCGAGGGTGATCCCGACGCCCAGCGTGCCGACGACCTGATCGAGGTCCTGTCTCGCCCGCACTGGATGGGGTTGCTCTCCAGGCCGGACCTGGTCCCCGTGCTTCGGAGCCAGTTGCAGCGGTTTTTGCTCGACGGTCCCGCGGGAGGACAAAGAGATCGCCGCCTGCGCCGGCATGCCCTGCTCTCGGTTTCGGAGGCGCCGTTCATCCCGCCGGTCTCGTTCCTGAATTTCACCGATTTCTACGCGTCCATCCACCACGCCACCACCGTCGGCTCGATGTTCAGGCCCGACAACCCGCTGCTGCCCAATTACAAGCACGTCCCCATCGGGTACCACGGCCGCGCCTCATCCGTCGTTGTCTCCGGGACACGGGTGCGAAGGCCTTCCGGGCAGCAGTCGCCCGCCGAGGATGACCCCGCGTCACGCCCGTCGTTCGGCCCTTGCCGCATGCTCGATTACGAACTCGAAGTCGGCTGCGTGGTCGGCAAGGGTAACGCCCTGGGCGAACCGATCCCGATCGATCGGGCGGGTTCGCACATCTTCGGGCTGGTGCTGGTCAACGATTGGTCCGCGCGGGATGTTCAAAAATGGGAGTACCAGCCGCTGGGCCCGTTCCTGGCCAAGAATTTCGCGACGACGGTCTCGCCGTTCCTGGTGACCTCCGCCGCGCTCGAGCCGTTCCGATGCCGGGGATGGTCCAGGGCACAAGGCGATCCCGACCCGCTGGCGTATCTCACGGACCCCGCCGATCGCGAGCGCGGCGGCTTCGACATCACCCTCGAGGCATTCCTGCAGACCGCCGAGATGGCGGGCAAGGGGCTGTCCCCTGTCCGCCTGTCTCGCGGGGGATTCCGCGATATGTACTGGTCCTTTGCGCAGATGATCGCGCACCATACCGTGAACGGGTGCAATCTCCAGGACGGAGACCTCATCGCCAGCGGGACCGTCTCCGGATCCGACCCCGGCTCCCGCGGATGCCTGCTCGAACTGACATGGGACGGTGTCGATCCGGCATCACGAAAGCCGCGTCCTCGCCGGCCGATCGAACTGCCCACGGGAGAGAAACGCACGTTCCTGGGCGACGGGGACACCGTCATTCTGAAGGGGCGATGCGAGCGAGAAGGGTACCGGTCGATCGGCTTTGGCGAATGCCGCGGGACGATCATCCCGGGATGATGATGCCCGGCCGCGTGGCGGCGGAGTCTCAGACACGAACCACCGTCGCGGACGGATCGAACCGCACCTTCTTCATCGACGCGAACGGATCGCCGGCCGATCGGTACCCCGCCGCGGCCACCACCGTCGCGAGGTACCCTCGCTCGGGAAGCCCGAGAATCAGGTCGTACGCCGCCGCGTCGAACCCCTCCATCGGGCAGGCGTCGACGCCCAGGCTCGCCGCCGCCGACAGGAAAAAGCCAAGCGCGATGTACACCTGCCGAGCGGCCCACGCCGAAGGGTCAAAGTTCGGCCGCGGCTGGACGATCGAGCCCAGCATCGCTCCGCGAAGCCCATCCAGGGTTGAAGCCGCCACCCCGCGAACCTCGACGATCCGGTCGATATGCCGCTGAATGTCCGCCTCGGTCATGGCGGCTCGCCGCGCGAAAACCACCAGGTGCGAGGCGTCGGTGATCTGCGGCTGGCCGTACGAAGCCTCGCGCAGCCGGGACCTCGTCGGCGGGTCCGTGACCACCACGAACCGCCAGGGCTGAAGCCCGTACGACGAAGGGGAGAGAACCGCCGCTCGCTCCAGCGCCGACCACGTCGGCTCGTCGATCCGCCTCGACGGATCGAAGGCCTTGGTCGCGTATCTCCAGCCCAGGGCATCAAGGAGCGTGCGAGCGGGGATCGGCCCCGGATGTCCGCCGGCATGATCGGCACTCGCGGCGTGGTCGGTGGTCATGGATACCTCGTGTCGTGCCCTCTTACCCGACCGCGCCCCGCGGTCACTCTTCCTCGAACCCGCCGTCCACGAGCGCCTTGAGCGCCGCGGCGGCGGCTTGCGCGTCGGGGCCTTCCGTGACGATCACCAGTTCCGTCCCCTGTCCCGCCGCGAGCATCATCATCTGCATGATGGACTTGCCGTCAACCTCGGTGTCGTCACGCATGACCCGCACCTCGCTGGTGTAGAGGTTGGCCGTGTCCACGAACGACATCGCGGGCCGGGCGTGGAGCCCGAGACGGTTGACGATCGTGACCTTGATTTCGTGGCGATTGGACATGTCCCGAGTCGATCCGCCGGAATGCTCCCACCCCGCAAGGCGTGTCCCCTATCCCCCACCATGCTCACCCGTGATCTACAACCTCACCCGGCGTACTTGCGTGCATCGGTCTCTTCCAGGAGTGCCCAGGCCTCTTCGGGCGTCTGGCACTGCCGAAGCAGTCGGCGGAACACGTCGCTGTCCACGTGCTTGAAGATCGCCTCCATCGCCCGCAGGTGCTCGTTGGGCTGGTCCTCCGGGGAGATCAGCAGCATGACGATGTACACCGGCTGTCGGTCGAGCGAATTGAACTCGACCCCTTGCGGGCTGATCCCCAGGGCCGCCTCCACCCGCGTCACGCGGGAGTCCTTGGCGTGGGGGACGGCGACCCCCTTGCCGAACCCCGTCGTGCTCTTGAGTTCCCGCTCGATCACCCGAAGCAGGACCTGGTCTCGGGTCCCGGCCTCGAGCCCACCCTGACTTGCCAGGGCGTCGACCAGTTCACCGACGACCTGGTCGCGCTCACGACCCTTGAGCGGCGCGACCACGGCGCCGCGGCGCACGATGTCGGTCAGTTTCACCAAGCGGTGGCTCCTCATTCCAGAAGGGACGGCGTGCCCCAAAGACGGGCCTAGTGCTTCTTCAGTTTTTCCTTGAAGTCCTTGAGTTGCCTCGCGGCTTTTTCCACGGTCTCGTCGATGACCGCGTACAGGTCCGGACCCTTGGCGTGAGAGATGAAGTCCGCGTGCTTCTCGACGTCGGCCACCACCTCCACCGAGAACTCCTGCGTGTGGTGTGCGTGCGCCCGGTGAATCGTCACCCGCACCTGCTGGAGGCCGTCAAAGTACTTGGAGAGTTTGGACGCCTTCTGCTCCCCGTACTCCCGGATGGCGGGTGTGATCTCGATGTCTCGGCCCACAATGTCGATGCGCATGCACTTGCCCTTTCACCGTCGATGGCCCGCGGAAGCGAAACGCCCTCGGCGAGTCGCGCGTTGGTTGCTTGGTCACGATGGTCTACAACCCGATCATAACCGTGAATCCCCCCGCCTTTGAAGGCCCATGGACCGCGGCGAACGTGCCTGAAAAACCGTCCCGCACCGCCGCCGAAAGCAAAGCGGGGCATCCGCCTGGGACACCCCGCCGTCAATGGGCCTGATTGGATTCGAACCAACGACCTCACCCTTATCAGGGGTGCGCTCTAGCCAACTGAGCTACAAGCCCTCTCGAACGGGGAGTGTAGACCGTTGCCGTTCGACAGTCACCCCTCCGTGTATCTCGGCCATTACCCGTACAAAATACATATAAAATTCGTACAAATTGGTTCAATTCGCATCAATACAGAGAATGATGGCTCGAATTGGTGTCAAATTGGGTTCTCATTCCGGTGTTCTTGGACTATACTGCGACCCACAGGACCGGAGATTGGGGCAGGATGCTCGGGCTCCGGGACAAGGCATCGGCGATCGGACGTGGCCCGGTCGCTTCGAGGAGATCAGGGGGCTCGGTCGGGAGTTGCGCGGGTTTCCCGCGACGCAAGTCCACGTCATACTAGAATTTAAGGTCAAGAGGCGTGAGCCGACGAGCGGTCGGTGCGTTCGGCTCATGCCGAGTCTTTCGGTACGTCGAGGTTTCCGCGCCCATGCTGGGCGAGATCAAAAACCGCGTTTGTTCGGCAATCGAAGGTGGTCTCGGCAACGCATTGACGTGTGCCGTACGTACATAGGAAGTGGGGGCATTCACCCCTGGATTTGAAAGAGATCGTCGGTTTCATCACATCGCGCAAGAAGGCCACGGGAAATCGGTCGGGTGGGCGGTATCTGCTCGGGCGCGTGGCCGAGGAGCGCAAGGGTTTGCCAGGAAGAGGCGGGCAACAGGACCCGTCCAAACACAGAGGAGTTCACGAGATGAACAAGAGACTGATCGCACTTGTGGCTTTGGCCGGGGCTTCGACCGTCGCGATGGCGAACCCCGCGGGGTACATCGTCTTCACGTCGAAGACCAACGACGCCGTGATGTACTACAGCCAGGACAGCGGCTCGGTGTCCACGCTGGTTTCGTTCGCGGACCCCGACGTCCGCCTGGCCGAGATCCTCCGGGCGCCGACCGGTGACTACTACGTCTCCAGCGGGCCGTTCCCCGTGGACACCGCCAACAACAAGTCCGCCATCTACCGCATCGACAACGTCTTTGCCGCCCTGCCGACGGTGACGACGCTCTCGCAGGACTACCCCCTCGCCAACCCCACGGGCATCGCCTGGCACGGCCCCTCGGGCGGCATCGCGTACACCAACAACGCCCAGAGCGAATACAACCCCGTCAACCCCTACCGCGGTGTTCGCGTCATCAACGCCACCACGGCCGTTGACGTCGGCTCCTACCAGCAGATCGCCAACACCGATACCACCCGTCCCACGCTCCGCACCGCCGACGACATCACCAAGAACCCCTGGGGCGGCGCCAACGACTACTACGTGACCGGCATCAACGGCGGCGACCTGACCCCCGGACCCGACGGAGAGGCGAGCACCATCTGGAAGATGTCTTTTGACGGCGCGCTCGTCGGGACTCCCTCCCTGCTTGTGAACTTCGCCGACACCGCGTCGACCGGCCTGGCCAACTCCCTGCACTTCATCCGCACGGCGACCATCAAGCAGTCGGCCAACGAGATGTTCGTCGTCAACGCCCCCGTCGCCGTCGGCGCGACCAACGGCATCTACAAGATCATGCTCGACGCCAACGGCGACTTCGCCGGCGTTTCGCTCCTGTTCCAGGACAACGTCAACGCCCCGCGCCCCGACGCCATCGAGTACAACCCCTTCACCGACAAGGTCGTCTTCTCGGATGAGACCACCGGCAATATCTACCAGATCAACCCCGACGGCACCGGGTTCGAGACCGTCGCCACCGGCGTCGGCGCCCGCGGCTTCTACTTCGTCCCGGCCCCCGGTTCGCTCGCCCTGGTCGGCCTCGCCGGCCTGGCCGCGTCCCGCCGCCGCCGCGCCTGAGCCGATTCGAAAGGGCCTGATGCCGACATCGGGTCCGGGCCTTGTCAAAGGCCTGTCAATCTGACATTCCCGCCGCTCGCCTGGAAACGGTCGAGCGGCGATTCACTCCGCGGGATGCGGCCCCAGGCGAGCGGCGAACAGACTACCATCGTTCCTTATCGGGGATCGGGAGGCGATTGGCGGGCCGGTTTTGCAAGGCGGCACTCGCGGGGAACATGGGCGGCGGGCGTGGGTTGATCCGCCCGGATTCGGACTTGATCGAACGTCGATCAGCGGGCATCGAACACGAGGAGGAGAACAGGTATGCGATCCAACACGGCCATCGGACTTTTGGCGCTCGCGGGGCTTGCCGCGATTTCGCACGCCGGCGTCGGCAACATCATCTATACGACCGGCGACATGACCATCAAGTACTACAACAACGGCGTGATCAGCACGCTGTACACGATCCCCGCGTCCCCTTCGGAGGGGCTTGGCGGGATCGACCGGGGACCCAGCGGGGAGTACTACGTGACCGCCGGCCAATTCCCGGTCGACCTGGCGGACAACAAGTCCGCCATCTACCGAGTGGACAACCTGTTCGGCGTCGCGTCTCATACCACCGTCTCCCAGGGCTTCCCCCTGGCCAATCCCACGACGCTGAAGTACAACTTCAACAACAACAAACTCGTGACGGTCAACAACCCCCAGAGCCAGTACAACCCGGCGAACCCCGTCCGCGGCCTGCTGTCGGTGGACGCGACCAGCGGGTTCGCCGTCACCGCGTACAACCAGAACAACCTCAACCCGCCGCCCCAGCCCTTCACTTCCAACGATATCGTCAACAGCCCCTACGCCGCCAACCAGTACTTCGTCGCCTGCCTGAACGGCGGAGATTCGGACTTTTCGTTCCCCGACTCGTCGGCCAGCACCCTCTGGAAGTTCGACTACAACACCACCACCGAGGTGGCCACCCCCACGCTGCTGGTGAACTTCGCCGACCTGGCGGCGACGGGCCTTTCGGCCAAACTCAACCTTGTCCGCACCGTGGACGTCAAGCCGTCGACCAATGAGGTCTTCTTCGTCGATGCCAACACCGGCGTCTACAAGGCGCAACTCGATGCCAACGGGGACTGGATCCCCGGCACCGTTCAACTCCTGGTGGCCCAGGGCGTCCAGTTCCCACGCCTGGGCGGCGCGAAATGGAACCCCTTCACCGATAAACTCGTCTTTACCGACGAGGCCACGCAGGGCTTCTACCAGATCAACACCGACGGCTCGGGCCTTGAAACGCTCGCCGGCCCGGGCGAAAACGTCTTTGGTGTCTACTTCATCCCATCCCCCGGGTCCGCGGCCTTGTTCGGGCTGGCCGGCCTGGCACTGGCCCGCCGGCGCCGCTGATTCGTCGCCGCGATTTATCCCTTCGTTCGACCAGGACCACCACCACCACGACCCCGCCCCGATGGGCGGGGTTTTTTTCGCGCCCCGGGCGCTGAGGCTCTCGGCCCGGCGTACACCCCGAGAATCCCGCGTGCCAGTTTCTTGACCTGCCCGGCCAGTTCAGGGGGCCGGCGCACCACCGCGTGCGGTCCCATCGACAGGACCCACCACACGATTTCATCCAGCCCTGAGACCGTGCAGCGGAATGTCATGGAACCGTCCTCGTGGTGGCTGGTTTGCTGGGTCGGGTGCCAGATCGTGTCCGAGACCGTCGGCGCGAACTCCGCGTCGAACCAGACCTCGACCTGGTGCTCGGGCCCGCGCATCATCCTCCACGCGTTGCCCAGGTGCGAGGCGAGGTCAAAGCCCGCCGGGCGAGTGAACCGCTCGCCCGTCGGGGCGACGGAGGCGAAGCGGTTGAGTTTGAGCGTCCGGATCTCTCCGCGGCCGGTGTGTTGCCCCACCGCGTACCACGCCCGGACGCAGAAGAACAGCGCGTAGGGATGGAAGTCGAACTCCGACGTCGAAGAGAGCGAGTCGTACCGGCACCGCACGACCGCGGCCGCGCGGACGGATTCGGCGAGCCGGTCGTACACGTCCCGGGCTTCGGTCGGGTCGGCCCCGGCGGCGGTGCGCACGCGCACGCCATCGAGCATGGCGCCGACTTCCTCCCGGGTCTCGACGGGCAGGACACACCGGAGTTTCTCGATCGCCCGTGTCGCCGCCGTCAGGTACGGGATCGCTCCCTGACCGGCGATCCGCTCGCACAGCACGGCCAGGGAGAGGGCCTCTTCCACGGTGAGTTGCACCGGCGGGAGGAAGACCCCGTCACGCGATCGGTACCCCCGGCGTGCCCGGTCGTACTCGCACGGCAGCCCCACCGATGACAGGCCCCGCACGTCGCGGTAGATGGTCCGCACATCGACGCCGAATTCTCGCGCCAGGCTCGGGGCGTCCCACCCCGGCCGGGAATTGATCAGCCACAGCATCCGGAGCAGGCGGTGAACGCGCGTGTGATCCATCCCTCGGAACCTCCCCTCGACGGCGGCGGCGCGGATCCGATCCGGACGATCCGCGAGAACCAATGTACACGCAAGCCTTCGCCCTGACACCGGGCTATCAGGGTCGAGACATCGACCCCTGACAGCATCGTGTCATGCGTGATGCCCAGGCTGCTGGCCGCCGATCACCAGGCGCACGAGATTATCACATCGGCGGGCACGACCCGCCGGTGAGGGGGTTTCGATGCGTGGGGATCCGAGGTTCTACCTGGGTTTCGTGGTGGCGGGTGTGTCGGTGGTCATACCCGGAGCGGGCGTGGCCGATGGCGTGCCCCCGCGTCCGTCCGAACGCCCGCGGGCGAGCGATTCCCCGCGCTGGTCCGCGCCGCGTGGGCACCGCCTGGCCGACTTTGCCGCCGGCCTGTACTTCCCCGAGGGCCAGGCGGTCCTGCAGGTGATCGGCGACTCGATCAACGCCACCAACAGCGTCCACGGGATGCAGGTCGGCTACCGCGACCGGCTCGACGTTCCCTTCAACGCGTGGGTCGTTCACGCCGACAGCGGCAACTCCGACATCGGGTACACCAACGCCCAGGGGTCTCTGGCCGTGAACGCCATCCGAATCCCGGGGGATTTTTTCTCGAACGGCATGAGGTCCATCTCGCCCGTGCGCACTCGCGACGCGGTCTGGTCCGGGGACGTGGCGTGGGGCGGGACGATGTCCGATTCGTTCCTGCTGAATTTCCGCATGGCGGGGATGAAGCAGGGCAACCCGTTTGCCTCGTCGTTTCCGGTCGGCGCCCGCATGATCATGTTCGAAGGCCCGACCCAGGTCGGCGGGTTCGAGGCCGTCGGGATGCGCGGCCCGGCGACGATCTCGTCGGGGTTCTACACGCGCCCCGACCCCGTCGCCGGCGCGATCACGTGGATCGACCGCGCGCTGGGCGCCGGGACCGGCGATCCGGGGTTTCGGCTCAAGTCCGACCCGTCCACCGCCGAGTCCACGCCGGGCGCGCACTCGCTGATCCACCTGGGCACGCGGTTCCGGGCCGCGAAGCCCTCCGGTGTGCAGATGCAGTTCCTCTCGCACGGCGGCTGGAACGCGGCCGACCACGTGAATCCCATCCGATTCACCGACGAGGCCCTGCGGCAGTTCTACTCCGCCACCGACCCGCCGACGCACTTCATCCTCTGGATCGGGCAGAACCAGACCGCGCAGGAGTCCGCCGATTTTTACCAGGGGAGTTTCGAAGTCTTCAAGCACGATGTCGAGGCGATCATGGACCGCCACGACGCGGTGCTGGCCGCGATGGACGCGCCCGCCCCGCGGTGGCTCCTGGTCTCGCAGTACAAGACCGGGTACGACGAATTCCACCACGTGCTGATGTGCGAGGGGCTATACGCGATCTCCCTCGGGCGAGAACGCGTCTCGTTCCTGAACCTTTACCGCCTCACGGGCGGGGAATCCTTCAACCAGGCGGCGTTCCTTTCCGACGGCGTCCACCCGAACCACTCGGGCGTCCTGCACCTGGGGGCGATCATCAACGCCGAACTGCGGTCGGCGGTCGTCTGCCTGGCGGACTTTGACGGGTCCGGCTTCGTTGATTTCGACGACTACATCGCGTTCGTACTCGCCTTCGAGGATGGGGATGGGGCGTGCGACCTCGACGGGTCGGGCTTTGTCGACTTTGAGGACCACGATTTCTTCGTGTACGTGTTCGAGCAGGGGTGCTGACGACGACCGGCGCGCTGGAAGCGAGCCGCCAGCGCGACACGCATCCCGCGCACGCACGATGGCTTCAACCGTCACGCGGGAATCACGTATCGAGTTTGCGCAGGAGCAGCCCGAATTCGGTGAGCCGTTCGCGGATTTCCTTCAGGCTGGTGGCGCCGAAGTTCTTGACGCCCATGAGTTCGGCCTCGGTGTGGCTCGCCAGGTCGCCCAGCGTCTGGATCCCAAGCAGCGACAGGGCCTTGCGAGCCCGAACCGAGAGTTGCAGGTCCGACACGGGCTTGCCCAGGACGGCCTCCTGGCCGGTCCCCTTGTATTGCTCGATCAGGGCGCGGCGAGCCGCCCGCTGGGCGTCCTCCTGGCCCTGGCCCAGCCGCAGGCCCCGCGCCGTCAGCATGCGCTTGATCTCGACCAAACTCGTCTCCCCGAAGTTCTTGTAACTCATCAGTTCCGGCTCGGTGATCCGGAGCAGGTCGCCAAGCGTGCGGATGTTCATTTTCTTCAGGCACGTCCTGGCGCGCACCGACAACTCGAAGTCGGTCACGGGCGTGTCGAGCATCGCCTTGCGCTTGAACGCGTCCCGGTCCTGCTCTTCCTCCACGATCATCTCGCGGCTCGCCTGAACGTCTTTCATGTACAGCCGCGCGCGGGGGTGGTTCGGATGCGTGTCGAGCACCTGCCGCAGGCACCGCTCCGCACGGACAAGGTCGGACTGATCCTCGTACAGGACCGCCAGATTGATCAGGGCGTTGATCGGGGCCGGGGGATGTTCGCACGCGCGCTCGTACAACGCCAAAGCCTCTTCTTCCTCGCCGACCAGGTCGAGCAGGTACGCCAGGTGGAAGAGCGTCTCGGGGTTTTCCGGATCGGCCGCCACGGCTCGGCGGTACTCGGCGATCGCCCCGGTCTTGTCCCCGGCCTGGTCCAGTTTCCGTGCCGCCGCCACGTGCCGGGAGGCGGTCTGGGTGTCTCGGGGGGCGGCGTCGGAGACGCCGATCACGGTGTCAAGGGGGTCGTGGGACATCGGCCGGTTGCTCCAGGGTGCTCGCCGGCGCAACGCCGCCGGCAGCAGGTGGCAACTATAGGAGCCGACCCGCCCTCCGTCGGGCCGACGTCCATTCCGGCTCCTAGCCTTTTTCCCACATGGCCATTATCCACCCTTCCGCGTCCGTTTCACCCCAGGCCGTGCTCGGTGATGAGGTCCAGATCGGGCCTCGCTGCGTCGTTGAGGGGGAGGTGACCATCGGGGCCGGTGCTCGCCTGATCGGCGACGTCTACGTGGTCGGCCCGGCTCGAATCGGAGAAGGCACCACGATTTACCCCTTCTGCTGCCTGGGCTTCCCGGGGCAGGACTGGAAGTTCAAGCCGGGCGACCCCACCCCGGGGGTCACCGTCGGGCGCGATTGCATCCTCCGAGAGCACGTCACCATCCATGCCGCGACCAGGCCCGATCGACCGACCACCGTCGGAGACCGATGCATGTTGATGGTCAATGCCCACCTGGGCCACGACGCCCGGATCGGCAACAACGTGGTCATGGTCAACAACTCCGCCCTGGCCGGGCACTGCGAACTGGGCGACAGCGTCACGCTTTCTTCCTCGGTCGGCGTGCATCAGTTCGTCCGCGTGGGCCGGTTTGTGTTCATGTCCGCGGGCGTTTGTGTTTCGATGGATGTTCCCCCGTTCTGCGTTGCCCCCGAAACGCAACGCCTGGAGGGGATCAACCGCGTCGGCCTCCGCCGGGCGGGGTTCCCCAGGGACCACATCACCGCCATCGACGAGGCCTTCCGCAAGGCCTTCCGCCCCGGCAATCTATCCCGGGCCCAGATGCTCGAGATCCTCGACACCCTGGGCGCGGGCTGTCCGCCGGTGGAGGAGATGGCCGAGTTCGTCCGACAAAGCAAACGTGGGATATGCCCCGGGTCGGGCCGTCCACCCCGGCTCTTCGCCCCGCTGCTTCACCGGATCCGCCGTGGACGGGGCATTGAACCCGTCGCGGAGGCGCCCGACCACCAGGACCCGATGGCGTAGATCCCAAGGCTTCGCGCTGTTCTCCATGACCAGGCCGCAACGAGTTTGAACGACCCTCCACGATGACGACTCTCGATGCCATACGACTCGCCGGCCTGCCGTGGTCCGCCACGACCGCCCGAGCCGACGACCCCGCCATCGTCTCCGACGTGTCGATGTGCGTCCTGGCGAGCAGTTCATCGGGAAATTGCACCGCCCTTCGATGGAGGGAGAACGGATCGGTCCGCGTCTGCCTGCTCGATGCCGGCCTTTCGCCCAGGAAGACCCGCAACTGGCTGCGCGGTGTCGGAACCAACCTGGCGCAGGTCCGCTCGATCCTGCTCACCCACCTCGACCGCGACCACTGCCACGTCGGCTGGACCGGGGGGCGCATCCCCGGGCACATCACCGTACGCCTGCACGGCCGTCACCTTTCCAGGGCCGAAGAGGAAGGCCTCCATCACCACCCGATCGTTGCGTTCAACGACCGGATCGAACTTTCCCCCGCCGTACGCGTCCGGACCGTGATGATGTCGCACGACCGCCTGGGTGTCGCGGCCTTCCGGTTCGATTTTTCATCTCCCGGAGGCGTGGTTTCGCTTGGGTTTGCGACCGACCTGGGGCACGTGACCGACGACCTGGTCGAGTGCCTCAGCGGCGTGAACGTGCTCGCCATCGAAAGCAACTACTGCCCGATGCTCCAGGCCGCCTCCGATCGGCCCGCGTTCCTCAAGCGGCGAATCACCGGCGGGCGAGGGCACCTGAGCAACCACGAGTGCTTCGCGGCGATTGAGCGGATCGCCCCGCGCGGGCACGTGGTCCTGCTTCATCTGTCCCGGCAGTGCAACCGCCCGGAACTGGTCTCGGAACTGCACGCCGGGTCCGGCTATTCGGTGACGATCGCCCGCCACGACCGGCCCACCGGATGGGTGAATGTCGGAACGGCGGACCCGGTGGTTTCCGCGGACCTCCATCCCGTGGTCGTGCCCGGCCTTGATCGTTCGGACCCGCAACGGAAGTCCATGGTTCCACGATAGAATGCGCCGAACCGACATGGATTCGGATGCCCATACACCCGGATCGGCGGCGGGCTCTGCGCCCGCTCCTGTTCCCTCGCACACGCCGCCCTTCTCCTCCCGCGCCGTCCGCCGGGTGGCCAGGTTCGCCGACCAGGTCCGCGCGGCCCTGGGCCTGCGCCGAACCATCCATGCCGGTGGCGCACGCTACATCGAGACAAACTCCGAGCCTCTCCGCCGGGCGTTGTCCCGCCGGGGCAGCGGCAGCAAGGAATTCATCGTTGAGTTTGCCGACGGCTACCGGCACCTGATCCATTGCACGCCCCACCGCGTCTACGCCGACATCATGGAACCGAGACTTCTTCCCTGCTACGAAATGCTCCTGTCGTGCCTGCGGCCGGGCATGAGGGCGCTGGACTTCGGCTGCGGGACCGGGTACGGATCGGCGTGGCTTGTGGACGTGGTCGGGCCGTCGGGCGCCGTCGTCGCGCTGGACCGCGACCTTGAAAGCATCGTCTACGCGCAGAGGCGCTACGCGGCCCCGAACGCGGCCTTCGAGGTCGGGTGGACCAACGCCCTCTCGGGAGAAACCGACGGGGCCTTTGACGTGGTCGTCTCTCTCGACGCGTTCCGCGAGGATGATGATCCGCACGCCGTGGTCCGAGAGTTATGGCGGGTGCTTCGACCCGGCGGATGGATGCTCATTGTCACTCCGGCACCCCTGGGCCCGGCGAGCAAGAACGGACCCGGCGCGCCGCGTGCCTTTGAGCCGCGCGAGTTGTCCGACCTCGTCAAAAGAGCCTGCGAGGACCAGATCCGATCCGACGCCCCGGAAGGACAATCACCCGGTCCCATCCAGTGGGACGAAGGTTCGGGTCCCGACCGCCAGGCCGAGGACGATCAAAGCGCGGGCACCGCCGAGCCGGTCGCCACTTCCGCCGCCCCGGACCACTCGGGCATCCTGATCAGCAAGCCTGGTCGGTAGTATTGCGGGCGGCGGCGCACAGGGAATCCAACTAGAATCCGTACAAACGACCTTCGAGCCGTTGCCGATCGGATTCCGCGACGGATGGGCGTGCCTTACGCTATCCTTAGATTGTTTCAGGGAGGTCGCATGGCGACGCAATGGTCGGATTCAATCGTCGTGTCGGACCTTGAGGACGAGCCCGCCCTCTCGGATGAGTTGTCGTCCCTCTTTGACCGCGCGAGCAAACTGGCGACCGACAAGGTCCCGAACATGGTTCTCAATTTCTCGCGTGTCACGTACATCAGTTCTTCGAATCTGGCCCAACTCCTCAGGCTGCGCAAGCGCCTGACGGAGGCCTCGCGGCAGATACGCATCTGCTCCATCTCGGATGAGGTGTGGTCGGTGTTGCTGGTCACCGGGCTGGACAAGGTCTTCCGTTTCTCACCCGACGTCATGACCGCGCTGGCCGGGCTTCAGATCGAGTCGGAAAAGGCGGCGAAGGAGTGAGGGGCCTGGCATGCCGGGGCATTCCGGGGATCGTGTCGAGCGGATGCGTGCGCGGGCGTGATCGCGGGCGTGATCGCGGGTGTGATCGCGGGTTGGGTCGTGGGTTGGGTCGCTCGGATTGCCAGGTTCGAGCGATCGGCACGAGGCGCTCGCGACCGGCCCTGATCGCCATCTCCCTTGGCGCGCGCCGGGGGGGGTGCCGTCGATGACCACCGCCCAGTCCCAATCGTCCGCGATTCCGCCATCGGAGAATCCATCCGCCGCGGCCCGGGCGCCCCTGGCCCTGGACTCGGGGAATCAAGCCTCCGGGACGGCGATCCCCGTCCCGGTCGCGCAACTGATCGACATCCGCAAGACATACTTCAAGCCCGACGGATCGGTCATGGTCGAGGCCCTGCGGGGCGTGAACCTCTCGATCCCGCGCGGCGAGTACGTGGCGATCATGGGCGCGTCGGGGTCGGGCAAGTCCACCCTGATGTACCTGCTGGGATGTCTCGACCGGCCGACTTCGGGGGCGTACCTGCTCGACGGCAGGAACGTCGCGCGGATGCACGATGAGGAACTGTCGGCGTTCAGGGGCCGCACCATCGGCTTCATCTTCCAGTCCTTCAATCTCATCCCTCAACTCACGATCGAAGAGAACGCCGAGGTCCCTCTTTTTTACCAGGGCCTTGAGAAGTCCGAGCGCCGGGAACGCGCCATCGAGGCCCTCCGCATGGTCGAACTCGACCACCGCCTGGGGCACCGCCCGAGCGAACTCTCCGGCGGACAGCAGCAAAGGGCCGCCATCGCCCGGGCCCTGGTGACTCGGCCCCTGATCCTCATGGCCGACGAGCCAACCGGGAATCTCGACTCGGCGACGGGCCTTGCCATCCTTCGGACCTTCGAGCGCCTGCACGAGGCAGGCATGACCATCGTCATGGTGACGCACGATCCGGCCATCGGCCGCCGCGCCGGCCGCGTGATCTTCATGAAGGACGGAGACGTGGAATCAGACCTCCGGGCAGACCGCCCGGACCCGGTCTCCGATCCTGATCAGGCCCCGGGGCACTGACCCGAGCCGCGGGATCCGCGGGTGGCATCCGGATGGCAAACGCACCCCGGCGTCACGGGAACCCGAACACCGGCTCACCGCCGTTGGCGGGCGGACGCCCGGGGGAGCCATTCCTATAGTGCGGACCCCATCCGGCGCGGCGGGCCAGGCCGTCCGTTGCGCGCGGTCGGGTTTCCCCCGGAGCCGCTCGTGCCGTACACCCTCCGCCCGGAAGATGGCCTTACCGTCGACGCCGACAGCGCCCGCTACGTCGCCGGGCATGTCGACACCGGCGACCGCTGGGTCTTGAACTTCGGGCCCCAGCATCCCGCGACGCACACCACGCTCCGTCTGGTTCTTGAACTCGACGGGGAGCGTGTCGCCCGGTGTACCCCCCACATCGGTTACCTGCATTCGGGGTTCGAGAAACTCGGGGAGCACCTCGATTTCAACCAGTACGTCACGATTGTCTCGCGGATGGACTACCTCTCACCCATCCACAACGACATTACCTGGCACCTGGCCGTCGAGCGGCTCTTTGGCATCGACATCACCCCTCGCTGCAAGGTCCTGCGGACCATCATGAACGAACTGGGCCGCATCCAGAACCACCTGCTCTGTGTCGCCGCGGCCGGCCTTGACCTGGGCGCCCTCACCGGGTTCCTCTACGGCTTCAACCCGCGGGAGAAGATTTACGACATCATGGATTTCATCTCCGGGCAGCGGTTCCACCCCGACTGGACCCGGGTCGGCGGCCTGATGCAGGACCTTCCCGACGAGCAGACCTTCAAGCGGATGGTCAAGAACCTCATCCGGGAGGATCTTCCCGTGGCCCTGCGAGACATCGAGGGGCTCCTGAACCGCAACCGGATCTTCGTTGACCGCACCCAGGGGATCGGCGTCATCTCACGGGAAGAGGCCATCAACTGGTCGCTCTCCGGCCCGTGCGCCCGCGCCAGCGGCGTTGCCCGCGACCTGCGCAAGGACATGCCCTATCTCTGCTACCAGGACAACTGGGACGGCCAGGGAGCCGGCGCCGTCGGCTTCAACGTCGCCGTCGCCACCGACGGGGACACCCTCTGCCGGTACCTCGTCCGACTCGAGGAGATCAAGCAGTCCATCGGCATCATTGAACAACTCATCGACGCCATCCCCCAGGGTCCCGTTGACACCTTCGCGGATTCCAAGGTCGTCAAGCCCGACAAGAAGGACGTCTACGGATCCATCGAGGGGCTGATCCAGCACTTCGAACTCATCATGTCCAACCGCGGGTGGAAGGCCCCCGTCGCCGAGGCCTACGGCTGGAACGAAGGCCCCAACGGAGAGCAGGGGTTCTACATCGTTTCCGACGGCGGGCCGCGGGCCTGGCGAGTCAAGACGCGGCCGGCCTGCTTCATCAACTACCAGGTCATGCAGAAACTGACCGAGGGGCACATGCTCGCCGACATCGTCGCCATCCTCGGGTCGATCAACGTCGTCGCCGCCGAACTCGACCGATGACAAGGGCGGCGGCCGTCTGGTATCGTCCGTGGCGATGGACCACCTTCGCACACTGATCCGCGATGTCCCGGACCACCCCAGGCCGGGGATTGTCTTCAAGGACTTCACGCCCCTGCTGGCCGACCCGCGCGGCCTGGCCCTGGCCGTTGAACTGATGGCCAACCCCTACCGCGGCATGGGCGTCGATGTCGTTGTCGGGGCCGAGTCACGGGGTTTCATCTTCGGGATCGCCATCGCCCAGGCCCTCTCCGCCGGGTTTGTCCCCGTGCGCAAGCCGGGCAAACTCCCCGGGCCGGTTCACGCCGTCGAGTACGCCCTTGAGTACGGACAGGACCGGCTCGAGATGCACACCGACGCCATCGCGCCCGGACGGCGCGTCCTGCTCGTGGATGACCTGCTCGCCACCGGCGGAACCCTCCGCGCCTGCTGCGAACTGGTCTCCCGCACCGGGGCGGGGATCATGGGCATCACGGTCCTGATCGAACTGACCGCGCTCCGCGGGAGGGCCGCCTTCAGCCGCTTTGGCGAACTCCACTCGGTCATCCAGTACTGACCGTTGGCGTGATCGAGAGCCACCCCGTTGCGCGCCGTGCGAGGCCCTCTCACAAACGACAAACCCCCGCCCGGGTCTTCCCGAGCGGGGGTGCTGGTTCGGTCTCGTACTTCAAGGGACGACTTCTCGTCACGCTCGATCAGCGGCGGCGGCGGGCCGCGGCCAGGCCGCCCAGGCCCAGGAGGGCGAACGCACCCGGGGCCGGGATCTCGACGCGGATCGTCCCCACGTCGCCCGTCTCACCGTCGATCGTCACGCCCGCCGTCGAACCCGAGGTCTCGTAGCCCTTGAACGAGGTGATCTCGTCGGGCGTTCCGTTGATGCCGTCGCGGATCATCAGGACGATGTCGCGGGTGTCCGTGTTGCCGCTCAGTTGGATACGGAACTTGTAGACCACCGCGACCTTGTTCGTGTTGAAGTTGGTGCCCAGGGCGCCGGGGGTGTTCTGGGAGGTCGAGATACCGGCGTTCACGCTGTTGCCGGTGTCACCCTTGGCGTCGATGCGGAGGCTGTTGACCGCCTCGAAGATCTGCTGCGTCTGGCCGCCGAAGTCAAAGCCCGCGAGGCGGCCGTCGGTCGCGCTTCCCTTGCCGGGGGTCAGGTCGACCGTGTCGTTCCCGCCGTTGTCCCAGCCGCCGGCGTTCGTGCTGATGATGTTGTACCGGGCGCCCGAGATCCCGTGGTAGGAGTCCGGGATGCTCATCTTGACGCGCACCAGAACCGCCGAACCGGGGGTCACCGTGATGTCGTTCACCCACGTCGAGTCATCGCTCGAAAACTCGAGGGAGAGGTTGGGGTCGGGACGGGCGGTGGCGACCGTGGCCATACCAGCGACAGCGACGAGACCGATAGCCAGCTTCTGCATGATGAATCTCCTTCCAACAAAGTGGACTTGTCTGAGTTCGGATGGCGAGGGGTTCAATCCCTCGCACTCATCTCACCCACTCGGAAATATGAATCACGCCGGAGATTCCGCCAGCGGACTTTGGGAAAAATCTTCGCGTCGCGACGATTCCAGGGATTGATCCGGGGAGCAAGATCGCCAAACCCGCCTCGGAGATCCCCGCGCACGTCGTCCGGATGGCCCTGGACGTGTCGGATCGAGGATCCATCCCCCGATCGCTCGTCTCGCCACGGGCCGACCTGGCCTTCAGGCATGATGAATCGACGCCGGATGCACTCGGAGTCACGCCCCTGGGAAGGTCGGGTGGATCGTGGCCGACTCCCGGGCTCTTGGCGGGGGCGGATGGGGTGTGCCATCCGTGGGATTGTGTGCCCGCCGCGATGGGCTTGGTCTATGGCGTCGCTCCATCGGCCGGATGGCCGGCTCGTGGCCTGTTGCGGGTGCGTACGCCGCCGGCCTCGCATTTCCTGATGAAGGTATCCGGGCAAAGCCAAACAAAATGCTAATAAATAGCGACGGCTCTGTCCTTCGCCGGGAATCAGTCCAATCAAATCACGACGAGCAGGGAACCGGCCGCGTCGGGCACGCGAATCGGATGGGGCCGAACGTCGGCGGCCCTGCCGTGCCTGTGGTTGATTGGCGGCCTGGGCGTGCCGGGAGGCTTGGTGTGGGTGGATTGTGACGCTTCCGCGGCCGCCGAAAGGCGACCGGCGAGGGATTTGGGGCGATGCCGCTGGCTTTTCGTCGGCCTTCGTGCATCGTCAACACAGTTCATTCGCACACGTGCTTTTACGCAGCAATCAGGAGATTGAGAAATGAAGAACGTTCTTGCAGTCCTCGCGGTCGCCGGCCTCGCCTCCACGTCGATGGCGAACCACGGCGTGGTGCTCCAGGTCTCCCTGGATAACTCGGCCTGGTTTGACAACATGAGCGTCCCGATGACGACCGACAAGGTCTTCGTCCGCGTGATCATGAACATCCCGGACCAGTACCACGGGATCTCGGGCGCCCGCTACAACATCACCTCGCTCCCGGGCGAGTGGGATGTCGGCGGCAACGACTCGATCGACTTCACCCCCGGCAAGGGCAGCGCGACCGACGGCCGCCTCGCGGGCTTCGACTTCGGTGGCCAGACCCAGGTGGTCTTCGAGACGGGCAACCAACTCCGTATCGACGCCAAGGGTGACACGGGCAACAACCCCAACGCCGGTATCTCGACCTCGCAGAACACCCCCGGCGCCCTGGGCACCAACTTCAACACCGGCAAGTCCGTCGTGGTCTACAAGTTTGCCGTCAACCTCCACACCAACCGCAACGACGGGGACAAACTGACCCTCCGGATCATGGACGGCGGCGAGAACGGCTCCCCCGACCAGATCACGTCCTTCAAGGTCTACGAGAACTCGGGTTCAACGGCCGGCATCCAGGTCGATGATGAGACGGGCGGCACGTCCGTGATCACCTTCGTCCCGGCTCCGGCTTCCCTCGCCCTCATCGGCCTGGGTGGCCTGGCCGCGGCCCGCCGTCGCCGCTGATCGCACCGATCAGACGACCGCATAGTGAAGTCTTCTAAGCCTCGCCCGGGAAACCGGGCGAGGTTTTTTCTTGGCCATTCGCGTGAGTGTTGATCGCGCTCGACCCCCCTTGATTGTCGCGGTACCCTCCGGGCATGTCGTTACCCACCGACGCGGCCGTTCCCGGTCCCGCCATTGCGAGAGTTGTCCCCGAAGCGTCCCTGATTGACTGCATGGGCGGCTCTTCTCGGTGGGAGGTCAAGGTCCACGAGCACGGATTCCTCGCCCTGCTCGACGTCATGCCGCGGCTGATCCCAGGGGGGATGACCGTCGATTCCGCCGTCGTGCAGGCCGCCCGGGTTTCCTATGGCCAGGGAACCAGGCAGGTCCATGAAGACCGCGGCCTGATCCGCTACCTCCTGCGGCACCGCCACACCACGCCCTTCGAGATGGTTGAATTCAAGTTCCACGTGGCGATGCCGATCTTTGTCGCTCGCCAGTGGATACGCCATCGGACGGCGAGCGTCAACGAGTACTCCGCCCGTTACTCCATACTTCCGGATCGCTTTTACGTCCCTCCGCTGGAGGCCATCCGGAAGCAGTCGGCCTCCAACCGCCAGGGAGGCGAGGAGGTCTTCAACGTTCTCGCCGGTGTGGGGGGGGAGGCCCCCGATGCCAGGGATGAACTGCGCACCGCCGAGGATTTTCTGGCGTACCTCCGGGACGTGGAGGGGTACTACGCCCGCTATCTGGCACTGGCGGAAAAGGGCGTCAGCCGCGAACTGGCCAGGATTGGTCTTCCCGTCAACATGTACACCGAGTGGTACTGGAAGTGTGACCTGCACAACACGCTGCGATTCCTGAGCCTCCGTCTCGATTTGCACGCCCAGGCGGAGATCCGCGCGTACGCCGCCGCCATGCACTCCCTATTATCCGAACTTATTCCGTACACCCTGGAGGCATGGAGGGATTACGAGTGGGAATCGATGCGCCTGTCCCGTCTGGAGATCGAGGCGGTTCAGCGGTGGCGGGCCGGTGGATCCCTTGAACTGGAATCCTCGAACGCCCGTGAGCGTGCCGAATGGCGGGCAAAGTCCGAAACTCTCGGCTTCACGGATTCCAAACAAACAACTCCGGAAGGAACCCGTTAAGGATACCGCCTCGTATGCGCACGAGGTAGATAACGGTGATTTCCACCATCAAATCTCAAAAACAACGGGAACCAACGGCGTTCGGCTGCGGAAAGCATGTGGATTTGCCGCGCGAGGTCTGGGGTTCGCATTTTTTGCGATTCCGCGCGGAAAATACCCTTGCAACTTGCCGCGATCGCCCGTATCCTCTGGGTGGGTCAGGTGAACTCGTTTCCGCAGGGTTTCACCTTTGTTTCCGTGTTTGCATTTTTCATAGTGAGGAGATTGACATGAAGAACGTTCTCGCATTGATCGCCGTCGCCGGCCTGGCTACGGCCGCTTCGGCCCAGTCGAAACTGGACCTGGTCTTCTCGACCGATTCGGGCACGACCTGGTTTGACAACGTCAACGTCACCCCCGGCTCGACCGTGTGGGTTGGCGTCATCATGAGCATCCCGACGCAGTACTACGGGATCTCCGGCGCCCGCTACAACATCGTGTCGAACAACGGCCAGTGGGACATCGGCGGCAACGACACGACCGATTTCACCCCCGGCAAGGGCAGCGCGACCGACGCCCGCCTCGCCGGCTTCGACTTCGGTGGTCAGACCCAGGTCGCCTTCGAGGCGGCTGGCAGCCTCCGCATCGACGCCAAGGGTGACACGGGCAACAACCCCAACGCCGGTATCTCGACCTCGCAGAACACCCCCGGCGCCCTGGGCACCAACTTCAACACCAACAAGTCGGCCCTCGTCTACCGCTTCGCCGTCAACACGCACGGCGGCCGCCCCGGCGCCGGCGAGCAGTTGATCTTCCGGATCGAGGACGGCACGTCGGGCGTGAACCAGATCACGTCCTTCAAGGGCTACGAGACCAGCGGTTCGACCTCGGGCTCCGACATCCTCGGCGGCGTCGAGGGTGATACCGGCACGATCACCTTCGTTCCGGCTCCCGCCTCGCTGGCCCTCGTCGGTCTCGCCGGCATCGCCGCCGGCCGCCGCCGCCGCTAAGAACGGCCACGCACGTCGGCTGTGTTCTCGCCGGCGCTTCTCTTGATCTCCAGCCCC
The DNA here is from genome assembly GCA_019636515.1 of Phycisphaeraceae bacterium. Taxonomy (GTDB): domain Bacteria; phylum Planctomycetota; class Phycisphaerae; order Phycisphaerales; family UBA1924; genus JAEUJB01. The sequence goes on from JAHBXI010000002.1 coordinate 230,617, forward strand.
GCTCGGGAAACCGGGCGGGGTCTTTTTTTTGGACCTTCCCGGGAGGTATTTGGCGGATTCAAACTCGGGTCTGCAAAGGGCGTTCGACCATGAACAAGGTCCATGGGCGGGGTCCGGAACGGGAAAATCCCTCTTGCTTCGGATCGAGCGATCGCCGATAGTATTGTGTCGGAATCCCGAGGCGGCGCGGCGAGCGTGAACCCACGTTCCCGGCCGAGGTCGGCTCCGGCGTCGGGAGGCGGCCGAATCGCGACGGCACTTCCCGTCACGTGCCCCGGGCGACGGCCCTGGGCGGAAAGAGGTCGGCGGCGGGGCGTCACCCCCGCGGCGGCTGACGGGTCTCTTTCAGAAGGAGGTGATCCAGTGTTGATTTCTGACTGTATGAAGGGCCTGCGCTGGTAAACGCGGCTCGACGGAGCCGCGAAGCGCGGCCCGGTACGCAGACCCTGTACGATTGATGCGTACACGCCGGCGGTCCCTGACGGGTCCGCCGGTTTTTTTATGCGGATCCGGGCGCGGATCACGTTCACGGGTCCATCCGGTGGGGCGGTTCTCCGCGTGCCGCATGGCGGCGATAATCACCCGTGACTTCCCCTTATGACACGTACGTCTCCCCACTCGCGACGCGAAACGCCAGCCGGGGCATGCTGCGCCTGTGGTCGCCCCGGCACAAGTTCAACACCTGGCGTCGGGTCTGGCTGGCGGTGGCGGAAGCCCAGCACGAACTCGGGCTGCCGGTGACCAAGGAGCAGGTCGAGGAACTGCGCGCCGTGGTCCAGCGTGGCATCAGCGACGCCGAGATCTCCGCGGCGGAAAGGTACGAGCGAGACCTGCGGCATGACGTGATGTCCCATGTCCACGCCCTGGGCGACTCGTGCCCCCTGGCCCGCGGCATCATCCACCTGGGCATGACGAGCCAGGACGTGGTGTGCAACGCGGACGCCACGATCATTATGGACGCGACCAACCTTTGCTTGGATAAGTTGGCACGGGTCGTATTCGCGCTTGCCGCGTTCGCGGGGCGTCATGCCGGAATGGCGGCGATGGGTCTTACGCATTATCAGCCGGCGCAGCCGACGACGGTGGGTCGCCGAGCAGTCGGTTGGGCGTACGACTTGACGATCTGCCTACGCGAAATGAATACCGGCTCAAGGTGGATGCCCATCCGGGGATTGCGAGGCGCCACGGGAACTCAGGCGTCGTACCTGGCGCTGTTCGAGGGGGATGGCGCGCGGGTGGACGCTCTGGAGCGCCGGTTCGCCGAGAGATTTGCGAACCACACCGCGTTGCATGGGCCGCTCGGGCAGACGTATCCCCGCGTCGAGGATGCGTTCGCGCTGGGTGTTCTTGCCTCCTGCGCCGCCGTGCTGCACAAGATCGCGACGGACATCAGGCTGCTGTGCAACCGGAAGGAGGTGGACGAGCCCTTCGAGGACAAGCAGATCGGGTCCAGCGCGATGCCGTACAAGCGCAACCCGATGCGGTGCGAGCGGATCTGCGGCCTCACACGCTTTGTCATGAACCTCGTCGGCAACGCCTACGACACCGCGGCGACGCAGTGGCTGGAGCGGACGCTGGACGACTCGTCCAACCGCCGCCTCTCCCTGCCGGAGGCGTTCCTGGCCCTCGACGGCGCCCTTGACCTCATGCACAACGTCGCCTCGGGCCTTCTCGTCCACGAGGCGATGGTCCGCCGAAACCTCATGGCCGAACTGCCGTTCATGGCGACCGAGAACATCCTGATGGCGTGCGTCAGGGCCGGCGGCGACCGCCAGCATTACCACGAACTCATCCGTGTTCACGCGCAGGCCGCGGGGATGCGGGTCAAGCACGAAGGCCTTGAGAACGACCTTCTCGACCGACTCAGGGCGGACCGTGCCTTCTGGTCACGCGCCCGCGGCGGCTCGCTCTCCGACGAACTCGACTGGGACGGGCTCCTCGACCCCATGAAGTACATCGGGCGAAGCATCGAGCAGACCGAGCGTTTCATCAAGGATGTTGTCGAGCCCCTCCGCGAACAATACAAGCACGTTATCGCCCCGCTCGACGACAGCGGGCCGAGGGTCTGATGGCTCCCCCGGCTCGCGCGGGCTGGTTCAACCGGGCGGCTCGGGAAGGCGAAGCACCGGGAAGTCCTCACCGGCCCGCAACTGGTCATCGAAAAAGTTCCAGGTCGCCAGGCCGTCCTCGCTGCGGGGTTCGAGAAGCAAGACCGCCAGGTTTCCAAGCGGCTGGGCGGTTCGGACGATCGTCCACCCCGGGGGAAGAGCCATGGGGAGCGTTCGCGCCGTGGCGGCGACGTCAACCAGCACGTGACCCTGGAAGGCCCGCGAGGCGGGGTTGGCCGATTCGACTCGGTACACCTCGGCCTGGACGTTCAGCGCCACGTCCGACGTGTCAAAGCGGATCCCGTGTACCGCCAGCGTTTCAAGGACGCGCCCGTGCCCGGGGGGGATGGCGTACCCCCAGGGCCGCGCGACCGTGACGGTCGGTTCGAAGCGATCCCAGAGAGTTACTTCGTAGTCGCGCGGGGCCTGGGTCGGGCGTCGCCGTCCATCGGTCACTTCTTCGGCATACCCGGCGATGGTCACGGTCCCGGGCCAGGGGGATTCCCGGGATCTCACGGCCACCGGCTCTCCGCGCCGAAGGTCGGACTGGGCGTCGCGGTCGGCGCGATCCAGGAGTTCGCGGATGTCCGCCGCGTGCCGGGCGGCGTGGGTGAGCGATGACATGACAAACTCAACCGTCGCGCCGACGCGATGGTCAAAGGGCGCGTACGAGTAGGTCTCGACCAGGATGCTCAGGCGGTTTCGCAGTCCGACGTAGTTGGTGCCGTAGCGCGGCTGGGCGGGAAAAGTCTCCCAGCGGGTGCGCGGGGTTGGTTCCCCGGCCCATTCGCCGTTGAAATTGCCGTACCAGAAGGCCTTGTACCCGGTCCTGGCCTCAAAGTCCGCGACGATGCCGGGGAAGAGCACGCCGCGCGTGTGGTCGATGATCCTCGCGTCGCCGGCGGGAACCTTCGCCCCGGCGTAGGTCACCAGGTAGCGGTGGAACGACCCGTTGGTGATGTGGCAGTCGATGACCACGGCGGGGTCCCATCGGTTGATGGTCCGGAGTAGAGATCGTGTTTCGGGCGCCGCGGCCTTGACGAAGTCCCGGTTGAGATCAAGGCCCTGGGCGTTTTCCCGGACGCCGACCACGTCGGGGCCGTTCTGGGATCCGCGCTGGCCCGCGGCCATGCGTTCGTTGCCGTCGGCGTTGTAATTTGGGACAAGGAGGATCACGAGGTGGTCGAGCAGCAGGCGGTGTTCCGGGGCGCTTGGGTTCAGGAGGATTCTCCTGGCGAGCATCGGCAGTGCTTCCTTGCCGTCGACTTCGCCGGCGTGGATGTTGCCCAGTGCCAGGACCACGATCCGATCATCGGTGACGAGGATGCGCTCGTTGGATTCCGGATCATCGTGGGATGTTTGGATCGGCGGATCCGCGATCACCAGCATCGGGATGGTGCGGCCTTCGAAGGTTGTGCCCATCGAGAGCAGGCGTGCGGCCGGGGAGATCGCGTCGAGACGCTCCAGGAGGCCGATCACGTCGTCGTGCCGGGAAGTCTGTTCATAGTTGGTGCGTTCGGCGACGGTCAGGAGATCGTCCGCAACGCCCGGCGGCGGCTCGATGAGGGTACACGCGGCGTTCAGGAGCACCGCCAGGAGCGGCAACGCCGGCGTCATGGAGTGGCTTCCTTCAAATCCACGGATGGTCCTTCTTCGATGGGTGATCGAGTGGTAGGATGGGCAAAACGCAAGAGGTCGAGGCCTCGGGAACATAGCATGGTGGCGTGGCGCGAGTGGCTCCCCTCCGGGTGGCTCCCCGCACCGGGGCCAGTGGCGATCGGAATCAGGAGACGGCACATGATGAAGAACCGCGGAACGGGAGGGGTTCGGGGTGTCGAGATCACCGCCGCGGTCCTGGTGACGGCGGCCGTGTCGGGCCTTGCCGCGCCGGCCCTGGCCCACGACATGATGTTTGTCGGGCGCACATCGACCGGCAAACTCACCATATTCATCGAGGACGGGATCCTGCCGAACATGATGGTCCCGTCGATCTTCCCGGAATACCCGGGCTGGATCCAGCCCGAGTTCGGCTTCGAGACGATCGGGGAGGATGTCCCCGAGTACAACCTGTACACCATTTCGTCGCAGTCGAACGTGGTCCTGAAACTCGTGGCGAGCGATCCGGGGGTGTACCTGCAGAAGCCGCAGTTCGCCGGCCCTCTCGGGATCGGGGAAACGTATACCTTCGGGAACCCGTACTTTCACCTGCATCCGATCTGGACGATCGATGACGTGGAGATCGGGCGCGTGTACGCGATGACCTTCGTTCTTCAGGACACGAGCGGGCAGTACGCCGACAGCAACCCGTTCACCCTGACGTTCGGATGCACGCCCTGCCCGGCCGACTTTGACCTCTCCGCGTTTGTTGACCTTGACGACTTCATCGAGTTTGTCGCGGCGTTCATCGACGGGGACGATCGGGCCGACTTCGACGGGTCCGGCTTCGTGGACACGGACGACTTCGACGCGTTCGTCCGCGCGTTCGAGGCCGGGTGCTGACGGGTCGGCGTGGCGAAGCACGAGCCGAGATCCTCGCGGGGCGCGTGATCAGGCGCCTGCGGTTCGAGTCGGCGGGTCTTGCTCGTCGGTCTCCGAGTCGAGAGCGGGGCGAGAGTCGAAATTCATGGCGTAGCACCCCGCCCAGTGCGGGTAGAGCGTCTGGCATCGGTATCCGACAAACGCCTCGGGATCCCAGCCCGAGAGTTCAAAGAGCGCTTCGGTGAGTTGGGCGTGACGGGCGTACAGGTCCGTGGCCGCGTGGCGGATGCCCGGGCCCAGCACCCTGGGCAACGGCCCGCCGGGAAGGGCGTCGTACCAGTTGTTCGCCCGCGGCGAGCCGGACTCGCGAGGCCACAACAGGAGGTCAAGGGTCGGGACGCAGCGCATCGCGAGTGTCCGCTCCAGGTACACGTCAAAGACCGCTCCTCGGGCGGGAACACGAACGTTGAATCGCATTTCCTGCACGCCGCCGCCGAGCATCGCGTTGTGGTCGTCGTCCGGGGCGTTGGAGGCGAGCACCACGTCCGCCGACTCGCCCGGCGTGCGAGGTTCGACGACCGCGTGGACCTCCCGGCTGTGGCGTCGGCTGGTCACCAGCGCGAGTGGCTCGGTGCAGAATTCAAGCAGGACTCTCTCCCCGGAAAGCAGGGCCGGGGCGGGCGTCGGGGAGATGGAGGAGTGGTCCTGGTCCGCGGAGGGCGGGTCGATGCTCCGTCCGATCACCAGCGGCATCGCATCGGGGCGTGCCCTGTAGCCGATGACGCCGTGACCCCCGAAGACCTGCAGGGTTGACTCGCGGCCGGGGCGTGGCCGGACCATGAGCACGATGGCGCGGGTGTCCATGACGCGGCCGAGCGAATCGGCCGCGGCTTCGAACAGCCGCCGACGGCGCTCCTGCTCTTCACCAGGAACCGGGGAGGAAGGCTCGGACTCGTAGACCGGTCCCCCCAGCGTTCTCAACAGGCGTGCCTGGCTGACGCCGATTTGCCGCAAGGCCTCTTCAATCTGATCGGCCGCCACGGGCAGGCCGCTCGACGGTTCGCTGGTCAGGCCCGAGGACTGGGCGCCGCGTACGAGTTGCCGGATCGCCGCGACACCCGGCCCGCGGGCCAACGCGCCCATCGGGTCCGCGGAGAGTCGAGAGGCGGTCAACGCCCTTTGAGCCGTCCCGCGATCAACGTTCAGAAACGCCGCGAGGCCCCGCGCGGTACGGTTTTCTTTGGGAACGGCCGCGATCAGCGATGCGAGTTCGCCCGAGAGCCTTCGGCCGAGGAGTTGCAGACGGACACGATCCGCTTCGGAGATTCCTGGGATGACCCTGGGCACGGATACCTTTCAAAATGCAAACACAACATCTATTGAACGGAAGATCGTAAGCGTACCTCGGGGATTGGTGGCAAGTCGAACCGCATTGGGAGCGAATCGCGCGTGAATTTTGTCAATCAGTGACAAAATTGATGTCACTCGGAGACGGATCCGAGTCTCGCGAGTATCACCATGAGAAGTCCAAGAGTTGTCACCGCACCGGGGTCAACCGAGTTACCGTTTTTCCCACCAGAGCCCCCGCGCGTTGCGGGGGTTTCTGTTTTTGAGTTCCGATGCCTTCCATCGCGCCCTCGCAGGCGTGATGGAGGGCGCGGGGGAACGGCGGGCGCGGGCGAGCCTCGAATCCGTGCCGACAGTTGATAAACTGGCTCCGGAATGAAACTGCCCGCCGATGTCGTGAGCCGATTGCGAAGCAAGTACCAGGGACGGTCCGTGTGCGTTACCGGCGGGGCCGGGTTCATCGGTGGCCATCTGTGCGATGCGCTGCTGGCGCTTGGCGCGACGATCACGGTGCTCGACGACCTTTCGAACAGCACGGCCGAGCACGTCGCCTCGCTGATGGACCTGGAGCCTCGGCGGGTTCGATTTGTACACGGGTCGGTCCTTGACGACGACGCGCTGATCGAGGCGAGCGGGCGGTCTTCGGGTGGCGATGGCTGCCAGATCGTTTTTCACCTGGCGGCGATCGGGTCGGTGCCCAAGTCGGTGGCGAACCCGCAGCGCGCCTGGTCGGTCAACGCCACGGGGACGCTCCGGGTGCTCGTGGCGGCTTCGTCCCGGAGCGCGGGTGGGCATGGGCCGTCGGCCGAGCGCGTGGTCCTGGCGTCCTCGTCGTCGGTCTACGGTGATCCGGCGGTCAGCGTGGGAGCCTCGCTCCCACCACTTCCAAAGACCGAGACCATGCTTCCCAGGCCGCTGTCGCCCTATGCGGCGAGCAAACTCGCGGCGGAGAGTCTGATGGCGGCGTGGTCGCATTGCTACGGGGTTTCCACCGTCTCGCTGCGATATTTCAACGTCTTCGGTCCGCGTCAATCCCCCGATTCCGAGTACGCGGCGGTGGTTCCGGCGATGGCCAAGCGGCTGCTCTCCGGACACCAGGCGTCGATCTTCGGGGACGGCAAGCAGGGGCGCGACTTCACGTACGTCGGCAACGCGGTCCTGGGGACGTTGCTGGCGGGCGTGGCGGAGTGGCCGTTCCGCGGCGAAGCCGTGAACGTCGCCGCGGGACGGCGCACGACGGTGCTGGAGTTGGCGCAGATGCTCGCCAGGGCGTGCGGCGCTGACGGGCGTTCTCCGGAGTTTCTTCCCGAGCGTTCCGGTGATGTACGTGACTCGCTGGCGGACCTCGGGCGAGCGCGGGAGATGCTTGGGTACGAGCCGGTGACCAGCCTCGAAGCGGGGATCGTGGAGACCATGGCGCACTACCGGACGATCTTTGGAATTGGAGCGGGCTCTCGACCGTCGTGACCCGCTGGCGATCAAGAACGTGGCGGGGGCGCGTCGGGATGATGCGAGCCCGGCGCCCGTTCGGATGGAGCCCGATGCGCTGGTTCATGGACACGATCGGCGGGTTGTGGCAACTGGCTCGATTGGCCTGGATCACGGGCTTTCGCTTCCGTGGTCCGTACTGGCGGTGGCGATTCCAGACAGCGTTCGGTCGCGGCGTGCCGGCCTCGCGGCTTGAGATGGCCCTGTCGTTGCTGGACTACGGCCGCTGGATGCACCGGATGCGGCGTCGCTCCTGACGCCGCATCGCTTGCCAGGGTGTCAGGAAGGCGATCTTATAAGACTTTGTAAAGCACGGACCTATTCCGCCCGATCAGAGTGGTTTCCCCGCAAGGCGGGGGTCTCATACCGGCCGTGCGTGTATCCTTGTGGCCCTGGGCAAAGACGCCCGATTCGTTGGTCGGCCCGGCGAATGGGTGCCGACCGAACGCCGGATTCCGGAGACGCCGAGCCACCGGGTACTTGAACTGGAGTCATGAGCATGTCCTCGAGCAACACCAACGGCGGGACCTTTGCCAGGGCCTTTCTGCCCGGGCTGATCGTGGGCCTGGTGGTCGGCGGGTTTGCCGGCGCCTTGCTTTCAGGCCTGGGCGGCCCGGGCAATGTCAAGGCCGTTGGTGGGGGGAGCAACCAGAATTTCCCTTCACCACGATTCGACCCCTCTGGCGATGAGCGAGAGGTGCTTCAGGATGGCGAGACGGATGAACGCGTCCCGCCCGCCGATGCCCCTGCTCCCAGCCAGGAGCCGGAGAATCCCGGCTCGACGCCGCCGGTCGAAGGAGAATCGCCCCGGGGTTCCGGGTCTGGCGAGGAAAATGATCCGCGTCGGGAGGTGTCTTCGAGTTCTTCAGCGCCCGCCGGCGCAAAGACGATCTCGGGGTATGGCGGCGGCTCGGCCGACCCGTCGGTTATCGACCCCAAGTAAGTGCTCAACATGCCCGCCGCGTCGAGCGAGCGAGCGTTTCATGCGATTGGCGTGTAGGATGCGGGGCCGCTCGACCAGAGCGAAGTTCGCCATGCCGACCGATCGCTCTTCCATCGCCCGTGTTGTCCGAGTTCACGCCGAGACGATCCGTCTTCTTGGCGTGGACTTTGTTCCCGTGGGCACGCGAGGCAAGGAGGCCCCGGCAGGCGTCCCATCAATTGACAGGCAGATGAGCGGGCCAGCCGAAAGTCCGGTCGAAGGGCCAGCCGAAGGGCCGGTCGGCAGGTCCGTCACGCCCAGGAGCGATTCGGAGGAGCCGGGTCCGCGAATGGAACTCCCGTCGATCGAGGTCAAGCCAAAGGCCATCGGAGAGTCCCTGCTGGCGTTCACGATTTCTTCCGGTGGCGAGCCAGCCTGGGAGCCGCGTGAACGCGTCGAGCGTGAGCGGCGGCTTGCGGCCATACGGCATCGCTATGAGTCCGATGCTCCTCACAAGCACTTTCATACCGTGCATACGAACATCGTGTTCGGGGAAGGTGACCCTTGCGCTCGTTTGATGTTCGTGGGCGAGGCTCCGGGGGAGGAAGAGGACCGAACGGGCCGCCCGTTCGTGGGGCGAGCCGGGCAGTTGCTTGACAAGATGATCGCCGCGATGGGGCTTGGCCGGCAGGACGTTTATATCGCCAATGTTCTTAAGACGCGGCCTCCCAACAACGCGACGCCGACGCTGGAGGAATCGCGTTTGTGCGCCCCGTACCTGTACGAGCAGATCGGGGTGGTTGCCCCGGAAGTGATTGTCACGCTTGGTCTTCCGGCGACACGCACGATCCTGGGAACCACGGAAACGATGGGTCGTCTGCGGGGTCGATGGGCGACGTTCTCGCCGCCATCGGGGGACCGCGAGTTCGCGGTGATGCCCACGTACCACCCGGCGTACCTGCTCCGGAACTACACGCCACAGGAGAGGGCCAAGGTCTGGTCCGACCTGCGCCTGGTGATGGATCGCCTGGGGCTCGGGCGAACATCGGATCCGGCGGGGCTTGGCTGAACACCGAGCCGCTCGTCAAGGACCACGGTAAAAAGCGGACGATAAGGTGTTTACCCAATTCAAAAAAATCGGTCTTGAAGGAACCCCTGGGGACTTGCCGCGAATGGTCTTGTGGAGAAGGATGTTGTGGTGAATCGAGTTCACCGCATTTCCGGCCCTCACCATCGTGATTCTGTTTTTTTTGATCGCGGCCAAATTGTGCGATGACGTGTCGATGATGATGTGGTAGGATCCAGGCGTTCGACGGCTTATTCTGACCCCCACGAGACCCGGTGCTTCGGTTCGTCCGAGTGCCGGGTTTTTTCTTGGCTTTGCCGCGGGTGATCCACGCCGTCAGCGGCTTGGCGTCTCTCGCCGCGTGATGGACGTGATCCAGTACGCGGGCGTCGCGTTCCAATCGGTGGTGAACTGGACCATCACGGAGTCACCCACCGAGAGGCCGTCGAGCGTCACGCCCGGCCCGATCGGGAAGGGCATCGCCATTTTCTTCATCCCGACTCGCCCATCGGACGCGACAAAGTCGGCGATCTCCTCGTGGAGAATGATGAGTTGCGTCCCCGGTCGGTCGGGCTTTGGCATCGCCTCGATCACACCCTCCACCGTGTACGACCGGACGGGAACTTCGGAGCGGGCACGAGTTGGAGGGGGAGAAGTGTCCGAGCATCCGGCGATGCACAAGGGGAGAAGGAAAGCGGCCAGGGCCACGGCGGCGCATTCCCGGCGGGGGCAACAGCAAGCGGCTCGAAGCCGTGACGGAAGAAGCATGGCGGTATTGAAGGCGGATCGCCGAGCCGGGGAAAGCGAAGACCCGCGCGTGTCACGTGCCCGGCGGCCGAATCCAAGCCGTCAAAGGAGGCGGTCGAATCCGACAATCGATCGAGACTGTCGATTCAGACTGCCGATTCAGGCGTCCGATTCAGGCGGACTTGACGGAGAGGTACTGCTCAACGCTCTTGAAATCGGGGAGCAGGTCGGCGGTGAAGGTCATCGTCCACGACTGGCCGCTGACCACGCGGACGACCTTCGCGCACGGGACGCGGCTGGTCCAGTCACGGTTGCCGCGGTTGTAGACGTTGAGGGTCTGCTGGCGACGGCGGTGTCCGCGCCGGAGGGCCTTGGCATTGGCCGGATCGCGCCGCATGAGTCTTTCGATGGTCGAGATCCGGCCTTCGCCCCTGGGGGCCTTGGTGATGGTGCAGGTGATCGTCTGGCCGGGCTTGATGGAGTCGAACATGGCGTGATCCTCGATCAAAATAGACCGGACGCGTGCTGGGTCCGGGGTCGGGATGATAGTCACCACGCGGCGGCCGGAACAGTGACGGCGGGGTCGTCGGGCGGCCGGACGTGGCGGCCGGGCGTGGCGAAGGGATGGGGGAGGGAGCGGACTCGACTCCTACACTCTCAACATGACCGATCCGACCGAATCGTCATCCAACCCCCCATCCGGACAATCCCCGACCACGCCGTTCAATGCGTCCCTCGCGCACCACGCCAAGCCCCGGCTGCGGCCGGTTCGAGGATTCCCGGCCAAGGCGGGGGAGCAGATGGTGCTTGGTCTGGCGGACGCGAAGCAGATCAGCGATCGGGTGGTATTCACGATGCCCGCGGCGCAGTTGATCCTGCCGATGCTCGACGGGAACCGGACGATCGACGAGATCGTGACGGCGGTGGGCCGCGGCCTGACCCGTCCGACGGTGGAGCAGTTGGTGGCTCAACTGGACGACGCGGGCCTTCTGTTCGGGCCGACGTTCGAGGCGATGGCGGAGAAGATGCGTCGCGACTTTGACTCGTCGGCGAACCTTCCGCCGGCGTCAACGGCGGCGTTGGCCGAGTCGCTGGCGAAGCAGGAACTTGGGGAATCCGCGGCGGAGGCTCAACTGGCGGAGGTTGGGGCGACGAAACTTCGCGAGTTGTTCGACCAGTGGATCTCGAAGGCTCTGGAGAAGGTCGAGAATCCGAGTCTGAACGTCCTTCCGAAGGCGATCATCGCGCCTCACGTCGACTACCCGCGCGGGTGGCTGAACTACGCGTCGGTGTGGGGTCGCCTGCGCGTGGTGGACCGCCCCGACCGGGTGGTGATCCTTGGGACCAACCACTTCGGGGAAGGGACCGGGGTGGTGGGGTGCGACAAGGGGTACGTGACGCCGCTGGGGACGTGCGAAGTGGACGGGGACCTGGTGGGGGCGTTGCGTTCGCGGCTGGGCGACGCGCTGTACGAGCACCGCTACGACCACGAGCGTGAACATTCGATCGAGTTGCAGATCCCGTGGGTGCAGCACGTCCTGGGGCGAGACGAATCGGGGAACTTCTGCAAGGTCTTCGGGACGTTGGTACACGACCCGACGGTGAACGCCGGGGAGCCGTACGACGGCCAGGGGATCTCGCTCGACGCGTTCGTTGAGGCGCTTCGGTCGGCGCTGGACGAACTGGGCGGGAGCACGCTGGTGGTGTCGTCGGCGGACCTGAGCCACGTGGGCCCGGCGTTTGGCGACAAGCAGGCGCTCGCGGGTGAAGAGCCGGCGGCGGTGGAGTTTCGCAACAAGGTCTTCCAGCACGACCGTGACATGCTCAACCTGGTTCGTGAGAACAAGCCCGACGAACTGGTGGCCTCGATGGCGTGGCAGCAGAATCCGACGCGGTGGTGCTCGGTGGGGAACCTCGTGGCGGCCATGCGGACGGTTCGTCCCGATTCGATCGAGATCGTGAACTACGCCGCGGCGATGGACGAGCAGGGACTTGGGATGGTCTCCAGCGCGGCGGGCGTGATGAACTGAGGGCCGGCGCGGCGGCGGCTGGTCACGCCGATTCCCCGTGCCGAGGCTAGACTCGGCGCGTGGAGCAAACCCCGGATCACAAGCACGCGGCGCACGGCTGGACCACGGCCCTCGCGGGTCGGTTCCTGGTCTTCGAGGGGCCGGACGGGTCCGGCAAATCCACGCAGTTGCGTCGCCTGGTCGAGTCGTGCTCGTCGGCCGGGGTCGGCCTGATCGAGGTCCGAGAGCCGGGGGGCACGTACGTCGGGGAACGCATCCGGGAGGTGCTGCTTGCCAGGGCGACCGGTGACCTGTCGATGCGGTGCGAGATGCTGCTGTACATGGCGAGCCGGGCGCAACTGGTTGAGGAGAAGATCGCCCCCGCACTGCGAGCGGGTCGGCTCGTGATCGCGGATCGGTTCGTCAGTTCGACCATCGCGTATCAGGGAGCGGCGGGCGGCCTGCCGATCGAGGAGATCCGCGCGGTGGCGGCCTGCGCGGTCGGGGGGCTTGTGCCGGACCTGGTCATCATCTTTGACGTGGATGAAGTGACGGCCCGGCGGCGGATGAACCCGCTGCTGCATGCTGAATCCGGGCAGGCCTCGGTGCCCGATCCCTTGTCGGCGGAGGGCGCGGGCCGTGTCCTTGACCGGATCGAATCGCGAGACGTCGAGTACCACCGCAAGGTGCGCTTTGGCTACCTGGAGCAGGCTCGTCGGGATCCGGGTCGGCACCTGGTCGTCGATGCCTCGCGGGGCCCCGATGACGTCTGGGCCGACCTGGTGGCGGGTCTGAAGGATCGATGGGGATAATGGAGAGCCGCGAGCGTTCGGGTCAGGGCACGAAAACTCATGGCTTTCGGATGACCGTCAGTTTTTCTTTTGATCCGCGCCTTCGCCGTGGGGCTTGGCCGCCGGGACGCGGATGGCGGTCCCGCACATGCGGCACCTCACCGTTCGTCCGCGAGCGGTCCCCGGCACGGAGAGCACCTTGCGGCAGGTGAGTTTCGGGCACATGATTTTGACGGTGTCGGGGGTCATGGCGAGATGGGGTCGGTTCGTGCATCGGCGCGCGGAGGCCCGACCTTGACCCCGAGGCGCGTGTTCGGCTCCACTTCACGGCCGCGGTGCTTGGTGGGCGAGGTCTCTGGTCCTAAAATTCGTGTTCGGCGCGAAGGGCGATTCATTCCGGACAGATTTGGCCTGATGTTCGTTCTTTGTAAAGCGAGGGAGAGATACCCGTGACGAGTCCATCGAGACCGCCCAAGACCATGGCCGTCGTCGGGCTTCAATGGGGCGACGAGGGGAAGGGGAAGATCGTCGATCACCTGGCGGAAGGGTTCGACGCGGTGGTGCGGTACAACGGGGGCGCCAACGCGGGTCATTCGGTGGTGATCGGCGGGAAGCGATTCGCGTTGCACCTGATCCCGGCGGGGATCCTTTCACCCGGTAAACTCGCGGTGATCGGCAACGGGGTGGTGATCGATCCCGGGGCGCTGATCCGTGAGATCGACGGGCTGGCGTCGAGCGGGGTGGACGTCTCGGGGCTGGTGATCTCCGACCGTGCGCACGTGGTGATGCCGTACCACCAGGCCGAGGACGGCCTGCGTGAGGACATTCTCAAGCGGGCGGCGGAGGATGAGGAGTTCGGCGATTCGAGCGCGGTCTCCCACATCGGGACGACACGGCGCGGGATTGGACCGTGCTACGCGGAGAAGGTTCAGCGGTCCTCGGCGGTGCGGATCGGGGATCTTCTCAACATCGAGGTTCTGACGGCCAAGGTGGAACTGGCATGCCGGCTCAAGCGGGCGGGTCTGGCGGAGTCGGGTTGCTCTCTCGACCCGGCGGCGCTGGTGGCGGCGGCGTCCGAGCAGGGGCTTCGCCTGGCTCCGATGATCCGCGACACGACGTACCTGCTCAACGACCTGGTGTCGTCGGGCAAGGGGGTGCTGTTCGAGGGGGCGAACGGGTCGTTGCTGGATGTTGATCACGGGACGTACCCGTTCGTGACGGGTTCGTCATGCACCTCGGCGGGCGTGGCGCCGGGGACGGGTGTTCCGGCCTGCTCGATCGGCCCGGTCCTTGGGATCGTGAAGGCATACTCGACGCGGGTTGGCGCGGGTCCTTTGCCGACGGAATTGCACGACGCCACGGGGGATGGGATCCGGGATCGAGGGCGTGAGTTCGGGACGACGACGGGGCGTCCGCGGCGGGTGGGATGGCTCGACCTGGTGGCGGTGAAGTACGCCTGCATGGTGAACGGGGCGTCTGGGATCGCGGTGACGTTGCTCGATGTGCTTTCAGGGATCCGGACGCTCCGGGTGTGCGTCGGGTACGAGTTGGACGGAGCGTCCACGGAGCGGTTCCCGGCCGACGGTCTGTCGCTGGGCCGGGTCCGTCCGGTGTACAAGGACATGGACGGATTCGATCAGGACATCGCCGGGTGCCGGTCGTTGCAGTCCCTGCCGCGGCAGGCCCGTGAGTATCTCGACCTGGTCGCGGCGTACACGGGGGTGCCGATCTCGATGGTGAGCGTCGGCCCGGGACGAGAGCAGACCATCACGGCGGATCGGTCGTGAGCGCTGTCGTTTCCGTCGCGCTGGCGACCGACGCCGACCGGGCCGCGCTCGAACGGATCCGAGCGAGAAGCCCCGAATCGGACCCGGCCGTGGCGCTGCCGGATGTCCCGGTGTCGAGGATTCCCCGCCATGTGGCGGTCATCATGGACGGCAACGGGCGATGGGCTTCGGCTCGCGGGCGTCCCCGGACCGACGGGCACCGGGCGGGGGCGGCGTCGATCCGGCGAACGCTTGTCCACGCGGCGAAACTGGGGATCGAGTACCTGACGCTGTACTCGTTCTCGAGCGAGAACTGGAGCCGGCCCGAGGAGGAAGTGCGGGCGTTGATGGAGTTGTGCATCGAGCACTGCCATAGCGAGCAGGCCGAACTGAGTTCCTCGGGCGTCCGCGTGGTGGTGATCGGCCGTCGGGAGGGTCTCGCGGCGGACGTGGTGGAGGCGCTGGAGTTCGTCGAGCGATCCACGGCGGAGTGCCGGCGGATCACGGTATGCCTGGCGATCAATTACGGTTCGCGCGGTGAGATCGCCGACGCGGCCCGTTCGCTCGCGAGGGACGCGGCGGCGGGACGGATCACGGCCGAGTCGATCGACGAGACGGCGGTATCTTCGCGGCTGTATACGGCGGGGATGCCCGATCCCGACCTTTTGATCCGCACGGGTGGAGAGATGCGTCTGAGCAACTACCTTCTGTGGCAACTGAGTTACGCGGAACTGCACTCGTCGCCGGTGCTGTGGCCGGACTTCTCGGAGGGCGATCTCGACGCGGCGGTGAGGGACTTTGCGACGCGACACCGAAAGTTCGGGGGGTTGGCGACCCCGTGAGGCAGGGGTGACGGGCGCCGGCATCGGCTATCGTCTGCTCGCGTCTTTTTCGGGCGACGGACGGAAACAAGACCATGGTCAAACGACTGCTCCTTGGGCCGGTGCTGATCGTGCTGATGCTGGGGCTGTGCCTGGCGGATGAACGGGTCGGCTCGGCGTCGGCGCCGTCGTGGCTGGGTTCGGGGACATTCCCGCCGGGGACGGTGATCTGGCCGGCGTGCCTGGCACTGGCGTGGGGCGGCGCGCTGGAACTGGCCCGGATGCTGCGGGCCAAGGGGGTTGTCGCGTCGAGGTTCGTGACCCCGCTGGCGGCGGGCGTGGGCATGGCCGCGTGCGGGACGGCGCTGGTCTTCGAGGATCGGTCGCTGACGGTGGCGGCGATGACGATCGCGGCGACGATATCGCTGATCGCTTCGCAGACGTACTACTCCAGGGCGAGGACCTTCGAGGGAGCGCTGGCGTCGGCGGCGGGGGCGATGCTGGCCTTTGTCTACCTGGGCGTGATGTTCGGTTGCGTGGCCCTCATCCGGTCCGAGCACCCGGTCTGGATCCTGGTGTGGGTCTTGCTGACGACCAAGAGTTCGGATATCGGCGCGTATTTCACGGGACGGGCGATCGGGCAGCACAAACTCATCCACTGGCTCAGCCCGGGGAAGACTTGGGAGGGGCTGTTCGGGGGTACGATCTTCGCGGGCCTGGTCGGTTGGGCGGGCCTCTGGGCCCTGGAGCGGGCGTGCGGCCTGGCGGTTCCCGCTCCGTGGACCGGGGGGTTGGCCGGGATGCTCTTTGCGCTGGTGGGCCAGATGGGGGACCTGGGTGAAAGCCTGTTCAAACGCGACGCGGGGCTCAAGGATTCGGGGGAAACAATCCCCGGGTTCGGTGGTTTTTTGGATGTCCTGGATTCGGTGATCCTTGTCGCCCCGGTTGCGTATTGGTGGTTGAGGCTTGTTCATCCGCCGCCCGTATGAGAAGTGGCCGCTGCGGCACGGGCACGGGTCGGTTCGCCGGATACACTGTGGTATGTCGGCGGTTGGCCTCTCGGAGTGTCGAATGACGGTCACGCAGAAACTGCTCAAGATCTTCCTGGTCGATAAACAACTGCGCGGGCTGCAATCGCGCCTGCGAACCTCGGAGAAGTATCTCACGGAGCAGTCGTCGGGCCTCAAGGCGCTGGAGGAGCGCCAATGGTCTCTTGAAGCGCAGGCTCGTCAACTGGCGGCTTCGGCGGCGGAGCGCCAGGGCGAGGTCGCCCGGCTGGATGAAAAACTCCTGACGGTGCGGGGACGGATGGAGTCCTCCCAGAACCACAAGGAATACAAGAGTTTCCTGGCCGAACTCAACACGTACAAGGCCGATCGTGACAAGGCCGAGACCCAGGCCCTTGAGTCGATGTCCAAGTCGGATGAACTGCGGGCCGCCATCGCCGAGGTCGAGGCCCAGCGGGAAGAGAAGGCCAAGATCGTCGTCATCGCGACCGATGAGCGTGACCGCCGCATGATGGAGATCAAGGACCGTCTTCAAGAACTCCAGCGGGAGCGAGACGCCCTGGCGGCGGACATCCCCAAGGACCCGCTTCGCGAGTTCGAGCAGTTGGTGCGTGCCCGGGGTGACGACGCGATGGCCCAGATCGAGATCCAGGACCGCAAGCGTCACGAGTACAACTGCGCCTCGTGCATGATGTCGATCCCGGTGGAGACGATCAGTTCGGTGCTGGGCTCGGGCCGACTGACCCTGTGCGTGTCGTGCGGGTGCATCCTGTACGTCACCGACGAGGATGCCAAGCGCCTCCAGGAACCGGCGGGCAAGGGCAAGGGTCGCTAGATCCGTGGGCGAGGGGGGCTGACCGGCGTTGGTGGCCTGGGCGGCGATGATCCCTTGCGGGAGCGTGTTTTCGCGGGCGTGTGTGCTCAGGCTTTCTTGAGCAGGGACGGACCGCGGAACGACGATCCGAGGATGCCTCGGGAATCGGCCTTCATCCAGTCGTCGAGCAGCGAGGCGTAGACCGACCGGAAGTCAATCTTGTACTTGAGGTCGCCGTCGTCCAGATCGGTGAGCGATGGGTGTGCCCCGTGGACGCCGGAGCGGACCATGGGACCAAAGAGGAACATCGGGGCGGCGGTGCCGTGGTCGGTGCCCTGGCTGGCGTTCTGCGCGACGCGTCGTCCGAATTCGCTGAAAGCCATGGTGACGACGCGGCGATCGTTCTCCTGCGCCTTCATCTCGTCGTGGAAGGCCTTGACGGCGTTGGCAAAGTCGCGGAGCAGGTTGGCGTGGCGTCCCTGCTGGCCGCCCTGGCCCGAGTGGGTGTCGAACCCTCCGTGGGTGACGTAGTAGACACGGGTCTTGAGTCCGGCGCGGATCATGCTCGACACCATCGAGAGTTGGCGGCCCAGGTCGGTGCCGGGGAACTGGGTCTGCGGGCGAAGGGTCACGGCCTTGCGGATGAGTTCGGAGGAGACCTGCGCGTCGAGGTTGGTGCGCATGAGAAAAGCGGCGGCCGAGTCGGGGCGTGCCTCGGTGGCCGAGGGTTCGCGGCGGGCGATCGCGGTGTACGGATCGCGGAGCGAGTCATGGATGTCCTGGCCGGACCAGCGGAAAAGTTCCGCGGACTCAAAGGCGATGGGTTTGACGGCCCGCCCCTGCATCGCCAGTGGCGCGGAGCGGCCGATGGCGACGCCGGGGCTGTCGGTGGTGGCGGTTCGTGCCTGTGCCTGGGAGTCGCGCGGGGGTGGAGCGCGGCGTGACGTTCCCGCCGGTCCCTCGGGACGGCCGCTTTCGCCCTTGCCGTACCCGCAGCACTCGGCGTCGAAGTACCTGCCGAGCCAGCCGTCGCCGGTGGCGGAGGTGTCGGCGGTCTGCCATATGTCCATGGACTTGAAGTGAGAGCGGTTGGGATTGGGGTATCCGACGCCCTGGACGATGGCGGCCCGTCCGTCGTCGAACAGGTCGCGCAGCGAGGTCATCGAGGGATGCAGACCGATGCCGTCGGATCCGGAGAGTCGAAGGGCTTCGCGCTCGGGGATGGCGATGCCCGGCCGGGCCTTGTAGTACTGGTTCATTCCGAAGGGGACGATGGTGTTCAGGCCGTCGTTTCCCCCGCCGAGTTGGACGACGACCAGGATGCGTTCGTCGGGGACGCCCGGGGCGCTGGAGAGCCCTCCCAGCGCGGCGTGGAGGGCGTGCGCCGACCCGTGGATGAAGGCCGGGACGGCCAACGTGGACGACGCGAGCGTCAGCGATGTCCCGAGGAACTCGCGGCGGGTGAAGGCGGGGCGGTCGATGGTCATGGTCGTTTCCCTTGTCGATCGGGCCGGAAGGGGCGTGCTTCTGGTCGCCCGGGTCGGGGCGGGCGGTCAGCAGAGTTGGTACTCGGGCATCGTCGTGGTCACCAGGAGAAGGGCGGTCACGACGTCGGGGGTGATCGTTCCTCCGCGGGAACGGGCGAACGCGACGAGGGACTCCCGGGCCGCGGGCGGTATTCCTCCGAGCGTCAATTTCAGGAGGTAATCGACCACTCGCCCGGGATCGTTGGCCGCGGAGGCGTCGGCACGGGAGAGTTCGGAGAGCAGGCCGGTGGGATCGAACCTGGCCGAGTCGGCGGTGGCGTCGTATCCCACGGGCTTCTTTCCGGTGAGCAGGTAGGTCAGGATGTTCTGCCGGACGTAGATGGTGGAGGTGTTGATCCAGGAGCGACCTGCTTCCCATCCCTTGACGCTCGGTGGGAAGAAGATGCTCTGGCCCATCAGGTCGAGGGCGTCGTTGAGGATGCCCAGGTCGCGGACCGGGGTGTTGAGCGAGCGGATCGCGCCGACGACGAGCACCACGGGGCTCTTGATCTGCTCTCCCGCGTTGGCCGGGTCGTAGAAGTGCTCGCTGAGAAGGAGGCGCCGGAGCATGGGCTTGAGTTCGTAGTTCCCCGAGACGAGGGTGGAAGTTAGTCCGTCAAGCACGGCCCGGACGGAGGGATCCAGGTCCCGGTCGGGGACACGTTCGAGGGGCGGGAGGTCGGCGGCGAGAAAGCCGTAGAGGCGCCGGGCGATGTAGGCCGCGCAGGCCTTTGAATCGAGGATCGCCCGCACGAACCCGTCGCCGTCGTGCGTGCCGCGTTTTCCCAGGATGGTCTTCTCGCCGTTGTCGTGGTTGCGGGCATCGAAAAAGAACTCGTCGTCGCGGAAGGTGTATCCGGTGAGAGCGCGGGCGCCTTCCTTGATGTCGCGCTCGGTGTAGTTGCCGATGCCCAGGCTGAAGAGTTCCATGATCTCGCGGGCGAGGTTCTCGTTGGGCCGACCCTTGCGGCTCGAGTCGTTGTCAAGGTACTTGATCATCGCGGGATCGCGGATGAGGTCGGAGAGGATCCGGCCGAAATTCCCGGTGGCGTGCCGGCGGAACATCATGTTCTGAAGGAACATGTGGTAACTGTTCTCGATCGTCCGGTAACTGGTGGCCAGGAGGGTGTGCCAGAAGAGGGTCATTTTCTCTTCAAGGGGGCGGGGGGTCTGGATCATCCGCCGCAGCCACCACTTCTGGATCTCGGTCATCTGGGAACGATCCGACCGTTCGCGGCGCTGGCGCTCCTGGCGGAACCGTGCGAGGGCGTCCTCGTCCTGGGCTCTCTGGGCCTTTCGGTAGGCCTCGCGCTCTTCGCTGGTGGGGGGCCGCATGATGTTGCGATCGAACAGGTCCCCGGCCACCGGCTCGTCCGCCACGCGGTCAAAGTCGAGCATGTAGTCCACGGCGCGCTGGGGTCCCCAGGACGCGAGCGTCTGAATCTGCGTGGGCGTTCCGCCGAAGCCGGCTCTCCAGAGCAGGTGCCGGGCCTGGTCGTACCCGAACTTCTCGGGCTTGATCGGCGAAAGGGAGGCGGAGAGGCGGCCTCTTGGGGAGGCTTGGCGGGGCCCTTCGCCGATGGTCGGCGCCTTCGACGGGAGGTAGGCGGTGCGGGCGTGTGCCATCATGGATACTCCGCGTGCTTCCCCGAGATAAACGGTTCAGTCGTCTCGCCATTGCACCGGGTGCCCGTGCGTCGGGACACCCGCCGTCCAGTATGCATCGGATCTTCCCTGAATGGAAGCAAGACTTTCGCGATCGTCCCGGAGGGGAAGGGGCTGTCAGGGACGGCGGGTGGCCGCCCGGGCGAGGGCCACCGCCCCGGCCGCGAGGCCGATGAGGACCGCTCCGTTGGCCTGGTGGGCGGTGGCGATGATCGACTGCATGACCGGGGGCGCGGGAACGTCGTCGAGTTCGTGGGCGAGCGGGACCGGGCCTTTCTCCGGGCCGGTGAGGACCATGGCGAACGCGCCCCAGCCGAGCACGAACTGCAACGCCAGGCAGACCAGGATTCCCATGCCCACGCCCCGCATGAGCGGGGCGGTGCGGTCGGGGACATCCCGCGTCCAGCGCAGCAGCATCCCGGCGACAAAGCCGATCACCACGATCGCCAGCGCGATGGCGATGTGCGTGTAGAGCGGGTGGAGTTTGCCGGTGTGGCGATACCACGCGCCCATGACCAGTTGCAGGATCAGCAGGTGGAGCAGGGCGGTCGCCATGACCCTTCGGCGGCGAGGGAGGCGCGCCTCGTCGCCGGGCAGTTCGACGGCCGGGCGCGGTGCCGCGAGCAGGCGGTACGAGAAGGCGAGGTGAATGCACGCGGCGGCGGCCATGGCAAAGAAGAGTTGCCCCAGCACGCCGTGGAGGATGGCCAGGTCGGTGTGGTTGTGGACGACTCGCAGGCCGCCAAGAAGCCCCTGGACGCAGACGACGATGAACATCCCGACGATCCACAGGCGCACGCGGGGCCTGGTCTCGTGGCGTAAGGCGTAGATCGTGAGAGTCAGGACGGAGAGGCCCGCCATCGACCCGAAGAGCCGGTGCGAGTGCTCGAGGAAGATCCTGGGCTCGGACATGAGCGAGATGGGAAAAAGGAACATGTTGGCGCCGTAGGAATCGGGCCACCCGGTGACGGCCATGCCGCTGGCGGTGCTGGTCACGAAGCCGCCGAGCACGATAACGGGGAAGACGGCCGCGGCGGTGACCAGCGCGAACCTGGAAAGCCAGTGGTCGTGCCCGGCGTAGAGGCCGTCGGGTGGCGGGGGCTTGCGTCCGGCGAGCGATCCGACCACGGCGGTCACGGCCCCGATGATGGCGGCGACGACAAGGAAGCCCGGGATGTAGATGAACGCGGTGGGACGAAGCCCGGACATGCCCGCGGCGGGCACGGTTCCGGGGGGGGACTGCTCGACGATGTGAGAGGCGAGCAGCAGGAGCGTGACGGCGGCGGCCAGGCATCCAGCCCCACCCCCGACTTTCCAGGCGATGGCCTGGGCACCACCCCGTGCGACGGACCACCCCCCCATGAAGGTGGTGAGCGAGAGAGCGGCGATCAGGGACATCGCCACGGCGGCGGGGGGTGCGTCGAGTCCCGGGGTATGGCTCAGGAGCCAGGCGCACCACATGGCGACCACGGCGGCGAAGCCGTAGACGACGATCGGTCCCAGGAGAACCGGCCTGGCTGAGGTGGCCCGTTCAAGGGGTCGGGTGTGGGATGGGTTGTTGAGCGTGGTCATGCCGTGGTCTCTGCATTTGAGAATCAGTCTCAGTTACTGTCGAACCGGACGAATAACTTGACAGCGTAGGTCGCCGGGCACAAATTTCCGGCGTGGCAGAAATCCGTTTCGTTGCACAAGAAGGGTTCGGGTGGTAAAGTCCCGCCCTTTGCGGGGTGCGTCCGGGGCGTGTGCGGGTCAGGTCCGCGTTCGGATCGAGGAGATACGGCGTGTCGTTGATCTTCCCGAAGTGGTTGAACTCGTTGCCGCCGCTGATCGCGGTGGGCGTGGTCGGCGGCCTGACGGCGACGGTCGGCGCGTTCTGGTACTACGCGACGCCGAAGTTCTGGCGTGTCGGCTACACGCCCACCCAGCCGGGGGGCGGGTTCAATCACCAGTTGCACGCGGGCAAACTGGGCATGGACTGCCGGTACTGCCACAGCAACATCGAGGTCAGCGCGGAGGCGAACATCCCTTCGGTACACGTGTGCTTCGGGTGCCACGCGGAGAATCGCCTGTCGCAGTTTCAACTGGCGGCGCACAAGGAAAAGACGGATTTCATCCGGGAGGCGTACGAGCAGGACGCCCCGATCGAATGGCGCCGCGTACACGTACTCCCGGACTACGTGCGTAATTTCCCGCACGCGTCGCACATCGCCGCGGGGGTGAGTTGCTACTCGTGCCACGGCCAGATCATGGGGATGCCGGTGGTGTACCAGGCCGAGCCGCTCAGCATGAGTTGGTGCCTGGACTGCCACCGCGACGTGCAGGACAACCCGCAGAATCATCTCGTGCCGCGCGACATGGTGACGAAGTTGATCGCGGTCGAGGCCCGGCTCTCGAACCCGTCGGATCATGTGGCCGACGCGGCCCGCCTGCTGGAGAACATCAAACTCACGCCGCCCGAGAACTGCGGGGCGTGCCATTACTGACCAGTCGTACAGGCGGCGGTTGATCGCCGCTACGGGGCGGGGATCGACGGATCCCGCCATCGGAATCGGGCCGTGTTTCTCGGCCCTGGGATCGGGGTCTCGCCGGTTTCTTCGCCTTCGGTAACTCCCATGCTCGACCAATGCCACACGACCGCCACGGGTGACAAGAAGAAGCCTTCCAAGGCGGAGTTGTCGAGCACCAAGCGCGTGCTCGCCTCGTCGGGGAAGGGCCAGCCGCGGGTCTGGCGGAGCCTTGAAGAAGCGGCCGACACGCCGGAATTCCGTGATTTTCTGGAGAGGGAGTTCCCGTCGAGCGCCTCGGAACTGTTGTCGGGGTCCCGCCGGGCGTTCCTCCAGTTCATGGGGGCGACCGCGGCCTTGGCGGGGGCGGCGACCATCCCCGGGTGTCGGCGTCCCGAGCGTCACATCATGCCGTTCAGCCGGGAGGCGCCCGAGGAGGTCATCCCGGGCAAGCCCTTGTTCTACGCGACGTCGACGGCACGTCCGGGCGGCGGCGCGGAGGGCCTGCTGGTCGAGACGCACGAAGGCCGTCCGACCAAGATCGAGGGCAATCCGCTGCACCCCGTCAACCAGGGGAAGAGTTCGGTCTGGGCGCAGGCGCACGTGCTTGGGCTGTACGACCCGGATCGCCTGAAGTCGCCTCGGTACCGCAACCCGACGAGAGGAAAGATCGAGGCGACATGGGAGGATTTCCGGGCGTGGGCGGCGGAGAACCTCAAGCCCGAGGATGCCGACCAGGGCCGTGGCGTGGCGGTGATCGTGGAGAAAAAATCGAGCCCGACGCGCGACGCGATGAAGGCCGCGGTGCTTGCCAAGTGGCCCAAGGCAACGTGGGTGAGTTGGGACCCGGCGGATCACCGCGGGCCGGTGGAAGGGTCTCGCCTAGCCTTTGGCGCTCCGATGCGAGACCTGATCTCGCTGACCGAGGCGAAGGTGGTCGTGTCGCTTGACCGCGACTTCCTGAACACGCTGACCGAGCCCAACGGCCTGGCGCACGCGCGGGAATGGGCCAGGACGCGCGATGTGCAGACGACGCGCGACGGCATGTCGCGCCTGTACATGATCGAGTCGGGGTTCTCGATCACGGGTGGCCAGGCGGATCACCGGCTTCGCGTGGCGCCAAGCCGAATCCCGGCGTTCGCGGTCGCGCTGGCCAAGCAGGTGCTGTCCAAGTCGCAGATCCCCGGCTCGCAGGCGCTGATCGAGGCGGCGATGTCCCGACTGGTGCCGGGTGGGCCGGACATCGACGTGCGGACGGTGTCGGGGACGACCTTCGTGGATGAGGTGGCCATGGACCTGCTTGACGCGGCCAACCGCGGCCGGGCGGTGGTCCTGGCGGGTCCGTCGATGCCGCCGGAGGTTCACGCGCTGGCCCACGCGATGAATGTCGCGATCAAGTCGGCCGGAACACTGGTGAAGTTCGTTGCGATGACGGAGGACGAAGCGGCCGATTCGATGGCGGATCTTCGCAAGGTCCGGGACGGGCTGAACGACGGGACGATCCGGACGGTGATCTGCGTGGGGACCAATCCGGTCTTTGACGCCCCGGGCGACCTGGGCTTTGCGGAGGCGTTTGCCCGGGCGCCCAGGACGGTCACGCTCTCGGTGCCCGCGACCGAAACGGCGGAGTCGTCCCTGTGGTCGCTCAACGGTTCGCACGAACTGGAGTCCTGGGGCGATGCCCGGGCGGCGGACGGGACGATCTCTCCGATTCAGCCGATGATCGCGCCGCTGTACGGTCCTTCCGACCCCAAGCAGCACCAGCCCCTGAGCGAGATCGAGTTCCTGGCGCTGCTGGCCTCGGACGATCGGGGCGGGGCGAAAGTGGACGGGTACGAGATTGTGCGTTCGTCGTGGCGAAAGGCCCTGGGTGAGGTCGGATTCGAGAAGAAATGGCGTTCGGCGCTTCACGACGGGCTCGTGATGAACTCGGCGGTGGTGGCGGCGAACCCGGACCTTCGCCTGGCCGACGTGGCCCGTGCCGTGGGGGCGTTTGAGACGGCCGGGATGCCCGGGGTGGAATCGCTGGACGTGATGTTCGGCGTGAACGCGATCGGGGCGGGCCGGTACGGGAACGTCCCGTGGCTGCAGGAACTCCCGCAGGATGCGACGCGGGTGGTCTGGGACAACCCGGCGTTGGTGAGCCCGGCGACGGCCAAAGCGCTTGGGGTGATGGACAAGCCAAGCGACCCGTACACGCATGGGGAATTCCCGCACGCGCGGATGGGGACGATCCACGTGGGCGGTCGATCGGTGACGATGGCGTTCTGGGTGATGCCCGGGATGGCGGACAACACGGTGCTGCTCACGCTCGGGTACGGGCGGCGGGTCTGCGGCCGGGTCGGCGACGGGGTCGGGTTTGACGTGTCCGCCGGCCGATCGTCTCGTTCACCGTGGCTGGAGCGCGGGGGGCGATTTGAGCGTGCGCCCGGGAAGTACATGATCGCCAGCACACAGAACCACTGGTCGATGGAGGGCCGGACCTCTCTCGTGCGACAGGCGGACCTGGGATGGTGGCGCAAGTACGGCGACGAGGTGATCGACTCGAGCGACACGATCTACGGGACGCCGGGGTCCTTGAACTTCGCCGAGCGGATGGGGGAACTCTCGCACACGCCGCCGAACGTGTCGATCTACGAGAACCCGTTCAACCGTTCGCCGTCCGACGCGGCCCCGGGATCGGTGTACGCGACCGGGCAGCAGTGGGGGATGACGATCGACCTGTCCAAGTGTACGGGGTGCGGGGTATGCACGATCGCGTGCCAGTCGGAGAACAACATCCCGTCGGTGGGGAAGGTCGAGACGGCCAAGGGCCGTGAACTTCTGTGGATCCGGGTTGACCGGTACTACACGGGGGACAGCATCGACAACCCCGACCAGATGCTGCACCAGCCGGTGGCATGCGTGCATTGCGAGAACGCCCCGTGCGAGACGGTCTGCCCGGTGAACGCGACGGTGCATGGCCCCGAGGGCCTGAACTACATGACGTACAACCGGTGCATCGGGACCCGGTACTGCGCGAACAACTGCCCGTACAAGGTGCGGCGGTACAACTACTTCGACTACGCGGTGACGCGCTTCAACGGCGACTTCTACGGCAAGGAGATCGTCGACGCGGTCGTTCCCGAGAGCGGCCTGGGTCACCCGGTGACGGGGGCCACGGGGCACAACCGGATCAACGTGAACCTGGTCCCGCCGCGGCTGCGAGAGAAACTGGACCAGGTGAGCCGGATGCAGAAGAACCCGGACGTGACGGTGCGGTCTCGCGGGGTGATGGAAAAGTGCTCATTCTGCATCCAGCGGATCAACGCGGCCCGTCACGAGTGCCGCCTGTCGGACATGGACAAGGTTCCCGACGGCTTCTTCCAGACGGCGTGCCAGCAGGCGTGCCCGTCGGACGCGATCGTCTTCGGCGACATCCTCGACAAGGCCTCTCGGGTGGCTTCGCGGCGTTCGCACGGCCGGTCGTACCTGCTGCTTGGGTACCTCAACACGCGTCCGCGGACGAGCCACATGGTGCGGATCAACAACCCCAACGAGCGGATTCGCCGGGTCGAGCATGACCCGTTCGACCACGGCCACCACCAGGACGATCACGGCAAGCACGGGGCGGGGTCGTCGGGGGGTCATTCGGACGCGACGTTCCGCAAGGACCGGCGCAAGATGCTTCAGGACCAGGGATACGCGTTGTCGCTGAATGTGCTTCGGGCCGCGGCGGCGCCGTTTGGAGTCAACGCATGAGCGTGCTGCACCCCGATGAAGCGACGGCTCGCCGGCTGGCCGGTCTGGTCCCGGCCCCGGTCGGGGCGGCCGATCCCGGCAAGGGGGACGGTTCGCTGGAGGACGAGCCTGGGAAACGCGCCCCGCTGGTGCTGGGAAACCGGTCGTTCGGCGACGTGACGAATATTGTCTGCGGGTACATCGAGAACAAGCCGGCCCGGTGGTGGCTGCCGACGGTGCTGTTCACGGGCTCGATCGCGGGCCTGGGGGGGATGTTCATCGCGTACCTGGTGATCACGGGGATCGGGACGTGGGGCCTGAACAACCAGGTTGACTGGGCGTGGGATATCACGAACTTCGTGTTCTGGATCGGCATCGGCCACGCGGGGACGCTCATCTCGGCGATCCTGTGCCTGCTCAAGCAGCGGTGGCGGACGGCGATCAACCGTTCGGCGGAGGCGATGACGATCTTCGCGGTGATCTGCGCGGCGACGTTCCCGGGCATCCACATCGGCCGTCAGTGGATGGCGTGGATGCTCTTCCCGCTTCCCAACGCCAACGCGATCTGGCCGAACTTCCGTTCGCCGCTCCTGTGGGACGTGTTCGCGGTCTCGACGTACGGGACGGTGTCGCTTCTGTTCTGGTACATGGGGATGATCCCGGACCTGGCGACGCTGCGTGACCGTGCCGACGCCCGGATGCGGCGGAACCCAAACGGGGCCACGGTCCTCCCGTTCGTCCCGATCCGGATCGACCGTCTTCGGGCCTTTGTGTACGGGTTGCTCTCGCTGGGCTGGCGGTTCAGCAGCCGTCACTGGCACCGATACGAGACGGCCTACCTGGTGCTGGCGGGGATCTCGACGCCGCTGGTGCTGAGCGTTCACTCGATCGTGTCGTTCGACTTTGCGACGTCGATCGTTCCCGGGTGGCACACGACCATCTTCCCGCCGTACTTCGTGGCCGGGGCCATCTTCGGCGGGTTCGCGATGGTGCTCCTCCTGCTGATCCCGTTCCGCTCGCTGTTTCCCCGGATGAGCGACCTGATCACGCTCCGCCACCTGGAGAACATGGCCAAGATCGTTCTGGCCACGGGCATGATGGTCGGCTTTGCCTACGGGATGGAGTTCTTCATCGCGTGGTACTCGGGGAGCCAGTTCGAGCAGGAGGCGTTCCTTTACAACCGCCTGATGCCCCCGTTCTTCGCCGGGGAGGAAGGGCGGTACGCCCCGTACTGGTGGGCGTACTGGGCGATGATCGGCTGCAACGTGGTCAGCCCGCAGGTGTTCTGGTTCAAGGCGATGCGGCGCAGCCCGCTGGTGATCTTCATCGTGAGTTTCCTGGTGACGATCGGGATGTGGTTCGAGCGATTCGTGATCATCGTGACGAGCCTTCACCGGGCGTTCCTGCCGGGAGAGTGGCACATGTTCACGCCGACGCTGGTGGACATCGCGATCTTCGTCGGCTCGTGCGGGGTTTTCCTGACGCTCTTCCTGCTGTTCGCGCGGTACCTGCCGATGTTCGCGATCTCGGAAGTGAAGGCCGTGCTCCCGCAGGCCAGCCCGCATTACCACCCCGAGCCCGCCGGCCCGGCGGGTGAGAAGGGAGGTCACTGATCATGGCCGGACGAGTCATGGCCGGACGAGCCACGGGGACCATCTACACGACCGAGTCGGGGGTTCCGGTGTACGGGATCGTGGCCGAGTACGCCACGCCCGCGGACCTGTACCGGGCGTCGGAGATGGTCCGTGACGCCGGGTACGCGAGATGGGATGCGTATTCGCCCTTCCCCGTTCACGGCCTGGACGAGGCGATGGGTATCCGCCGGACGCGGCTTCCGATCCTGATCGCGGTGATCGGTCTGACGGGCGCGGCGCTTGGGTACCTGATGCAGCACTGGATGTCGGCGGTGGACTATGCCCAGGTCGTCCAAGGGAAGAATCCGCGGGACTGGGAGGCGTACATCCCGATCACCTTCGAACTGGGGATCTTGTCGGCGGCGTTCACGGCGATCCTGGGGATGCTTGCCTTCAACCGCCTGCCGATGTGGAACCACCCGCTGTTGCGCAAGGACCGTTTCCTGCGGGTGAGCGACGACCGCTTCATGATCTGCATCGAGGCGTCGGACGACCGCTTCGATCCCGAGAAGACACGGCACCTGCTCGAGGCGGCGGGCGGGACCAACGTGGACCTGGTTGAGGATGAGCCCGAGATGCCGGTCGAGGATGACGGCGGGCACTGAAGGCGTTGGGGAGGCCCGGACGGGATGGCGACGAATTGTCGGCTGACAAGGCGGTGGAAAGCGATGAAGGCGGACACAAAGACAACCTGGGGAGCGGCGAGGTTGGCGGCGGTGGCGCTGGCGACCGCGGCGGTGATGGCGGGGTGCCGCGGGGGACGCAGCGACAATCCTCCGCGCGAGTTTTTCCCCGACCTGGACAACCAGATGAAGTGGAAGCCGCAGGATGGATCGGGGTTCTTCGCCGATGGCCGGACGATGCGTCGCCCGGTCGCCGGGTCGGTGCCTTACGGCCGCGTGAATTTCTACGTCGGGGAGGCCGATCTTGAAGGCTCCAAGCCCTGGGCGCGGCGGTGGATGGAGGAGCGGGAAGATTTCCTGAAAGCCGACGACGCGGTGTACACGGGCAAGAACGGCTCTGGTGAGTACCTGGACCGGATCCCGATGGCGGTGACTCGTCCGATGCTCGACCTGGGGCGACAGCAGTACAACATCTATTGCTCGGTGTGCCACGGGTACCTGGGCGATGGCCAGGGGATGGTGGGAAAGAACTGGTCGGCGCCGCTGCCGTCGTTCCATGACCCCAAGTACAGCCCGGGCGCGACGGAGGAGTACACGGACGAGGCGACACGCCAGACGCGAACTCGCCCGGCGCGGACCGGCCAGGACGGGTACCTGTTCAGCGTGGCCCGAGAGGGCGTGTGGGATGTCCAGGGGAACAACAAGATGCCCGGGTACGGCCACGCGTTGTCGGAGCGTGAGTCGTGGGCGGTGGTGGCGTACATCCGGGCGTTGCGGGAGTCTCGCGGAGTGAAGATCGACGACCCGTCGATCCCGCGGGGCCAGCGCGACGCGCTGGTCCGCGGGAGGCCGTCGTCCGC
The DNA here is from genome assembly GCA_019636515.1 of Phycisphaeraceae bacterium. Taxonomy (GTDB): domain Bacteria; phylum Planctomycetota; class Phycisphaerae; order Phycisphaerales; family UBA1924; genus JAEUJB01. The sequence continues at coordinate 260,513 of JAHBXI010000002.1, forward strand.
GGGCGATTCGGCGGACAACGGAGGTCAGCCGTGACGAGTGCATCCTCACATTCTCACGCCGATCACCACGCCCAGGCGTCGGGCGATGGGCATGGTCACGGCCCCGACCGGGCGTACCTGCTCCGTGAGGACAACATCACGCTCTCTCCGGGTACGGGCCGGGGACTCTCGCGCGCGTTGCTCGGGGCCGGGGTGATCGGGATCGTGCTGGCGGGGTTTGGATCGACGATGATCGGCCCGGCGGGAGCGTCGCACGCGCTGGCCGCGCTGCACGTGGGCGTGATGGCGTGCCTGGCGGTCACGCTGGGGAACCTCTGGTACATCCTGCTGTTCTCGCTGGTGCGGTCGGGATGGAGCGCGACGATCCGGCGCCAGATGGAGAACGTGGCGTCCCTGGTCCCGCTGCTGGGAGTCGGCGTGATCGGGATCTGCGTGGCCGACCTGGTTCTGGGTCACCCGCTGTTCCGGTGGATGGGGGAGCATCAGGGCGACTACCTGCTGAGCAAGAAATCGGCGTGGCTGAATCAGCCGTTCTTCTACGTCCGAATCGTCGTGTACCTGATGGTCTGGACGTTCCTGGCCCGGCGAATGACCGGGCTGAGCCTCGAGCAGGACCGCACGGGGGACAAGTGGCTCAGCGCCAAGGCCGCGGCCACCGGGGCGTGGGGCATGCTCTTTTTCGCCTTGTCGGTGGCGTTTGCCTCGTTCGACCTTCTGATGGCGCTTGACCATCGGTTCTTCAGCACGATGTGGGGGGTGTACTACTTCGCGGGCAGCGCGTACGCGGGGATCGCGGTGTGCATCCTGATCACGGCCTCGCTCCGCCGCCTGGGCCGGCTCGAAGGGGTCGTGACCGAGGAGCACAACCACGACATGGGCAAGTTCCTGTTCGCGTTCACCGTCTTCTGGGCGTACATCGCGTTCAGCCAGTATTTCCTGATCTGGTACAGCAACATCCCGGAGGAGACGGCGTACTACATCGCCCGCAAGACCGGCGGCTGGAACGCGCTGTTCTCGTTCCTGGTGTTTGGTCACTTCCTGGTGCCGTTCATCCTGCTGCTGTTCCGACCCTTCAAGAAGCGTCCGGGGCTGGTCATGGCGATGGCGGGCTGGGCGATCCTGGCGCACGTGGCGGATGTTTTCTGGATCGTTCGGCCATCGGTGTACGCCTCGGGCGACTTCGTGGACAAGATCGGCGTCGGTGGTTTGTGGGTTGACGTGGTGGCGATCGGGGGGGTCATGGCGGTCTTCGCGGCCCTGGTGATCCGTAAAGTCACTTCGGGAGTCCTGGTGGCGGTGAACGACCCGTACATGGATCAGGCTCTGGAACACAAGAATTACGTCTAGATTTGTCCACAAGAATATGTTCGGAATATATTTAGGGTTCGCTTTATCGCGTTGAACAGTAAAGAATCCGGTGAGCCAGGATTTTCCGAATCCATGGTGAGCACGGTGAGAACGAAGGACGAGGTTGCCCGATGGCCGCATCGCACGCCCCGCACGAGATCCCGATCGAGCACGAGCCCGCCGATTCGTGGCACCACCACGACCTGAGTGCCGAGGGCATGCCCCAGCGAGAGCACGCCTCGGTGGCCAACCCGCTCGCGTTGTTCATCACGTTTGTCGCGCTCAGTGTCGTGACCCTGGCGCTGGTTGGGATTGTCCAGATGTACTACTACCAGCAGGTCAGCGGCGTCGGGGGCCTTGTTGCCCGGCAGGACAAGGAAGCGACGCTGCGGATGTCGGCCGATGCGCAGTTGTACTCCCAGGAGTCCGAACGCCGCCTGGGCGCGTACGAGTGGGTGGATGCCCAGGCGGGCACGGTCTCGATCCCGATCGAGGCGGCGTTCGACCGTGTGATCGAGACGTATTCACGCGCGGCGGAGGCGAGCGGGCGGTAAGAGCGATGCGGGTTTTTTCCCTTTCCATTTCCAGGTTTTCGATGCTCGCGTCTTGCGGGCTGATCGTCTGGCTCCTGGCGGCCGGTTCGGCCGTGGCTCAGGATGCCCCGGGGACCGAAGCACCCGAAGGTCGGGTTCGCCCAACCGACCTGCCGACGCAGGACCTGCCTCCCCAGGTGCGAGGACTGGAAGTCCAGGAGCGTCTGGGAGCGACGCTGCCTCTTGAACTGCAGTTCGTGGACCATGCCGGGCGTACGGTGATGCTCGGGGAGTATTTTCCCGCCGCTTCGGGCCGCCTGAAGACCGGGGAGCGCCCGCGTCCTTCGATCATCATGATGGGGTACTACGGGTGTCCGGTGGTGTGCTCGGTGGTCCAGGACAAGATCCTCGAGTCGCTTGAAAAGGTTGACCTGACAATCGGGAAGGACTTCAACTTCCTCGTGTTCAGTTTCGAGCCGACCGAGAGCGCGGCGGTGGCCAGGGGCTCGCGTGAGCGGGCGATCTCCGGGTACGGACGAGCGGGCTCTGCCGAGGTGGACCGTGGGTTCGCCTACCACGCGGGCAACGCGGAGTCGTCCCGGCAGTTGTCCAACGCCCTGGGCTTCCCGTACCGGAAGGTCGAGAGCGGGGAGTATTCGCACCCGGTGGCGTTGTTCGTGGTGTCTCCGGAAGGCGTGATTTCTCGATACATCTACGGGTTCAGTTACCCGTCGGCTCAGGTGAAACTCGCGCTGCTCGACGCGTCGGACGGCAAACTGGCGCGCAGCATCGGCGACTATTTCATGAACTACTGCTACCTGTACGACCCGAGCGTGGGAAAGTACACGATCCATGCGATGCGGGTGATGCAGGTGGGGGGGGCGCTGGCGATCCTGGGCGTGGGGGGGCTGATCGCGGGGCTTCGGATCGCGGAGCGTCTCCGGCGTCGTCCGGCGGTTTTTGTCGAGCAACCTTCGCCGTCGGGGCGAACGGGCGGTGAACCATTGACAGGGCCAGCGGCATGACCATGATCGATCCATCCACCACCCTCATCCTCGGGGACGCGGTCCACGACTACATTTTTCGGCGCGACGGCCTGGGCGGTCGGTCGATGGCCGATGGGGCGGCGTCGGCCGACGGGATCTTCATGTTCATCTTCTGGATCTCGACGGCGGTGTTCGTGCCGTTCACGGTCCTGATGTTGTACTGGGCGTTCAAGTACCGCCGCCGTCCCGGGACGATCGCGCAGGCAAGCCCCTCGCACAACACGATGCTCGAACTGGCCTGGAGCGTGGTGCCGCTGGGCTTTTTCGCGTACATGTTCTTCGAGGGGTTCCACGGGTACATGGCCCGCCTGACGTCGCCGCCCGACGCCATCGAGATGCACCTGACCGCCCGCAAGTGGAGTTGGACGCTGGCGTACCCCAACGGGGCGGAGACGCCGGTGCAGCAGCGTGTGGGGGCCCAGGACGTGCCGGTCTTCTACGTTCCCGAGGACAAGCCGGTGAAATTCCGGATGATCAGCCAGGACGTGCTGCACGCGTTCTGGGTCCCGGACTTTCGGGCGAAGATGGACGTGATCCCGAACCGTTACACGAGTTTCTGGTTCAAGCCCGACCGCCTGGATTCCGCCTCGACGGGGACCACGGACACGGGGGTGAAATACCGCGACCATTTCGTGTTCTGCGCGGAGTACTGCGGCGACCTGCACTCGGAGATGGCGGCGATCATCCGGGTGGTGCCGGAAGCCTACTACCACGAGACGATCAACAAGTGGAACGACGCGGTGGACCCGGTCGAACTGGGCCGTCGGCAGTGGGCGGCCAAGTGCGCCTCGTGCCACTCGGTGGATGGCAGCAAGAACACCGGCCCGACATGGAAGGGCCTGTACGGGTCGTCGAGGGAGTTCACCGACGGGAGTTCCTACACGCCCGAGCAGATGGCCAACGACGATTTTTTCGCGGAGTACATACGGGAGTCGATCCTGGTGCCGGCGAAGAAGATCGTGGCGGGGTACCCGAACCAGATGACCCCGTGGGCGGGGCAGATCAGCGAGGCGCAGATCAACGGGATCATCGCCTACATCAAGTCTCTGAAGTGAGGCGTACGCGACGGGAGAGGACGGATCGGCCCGGGCCATGACGCACGGGCCTCAACGACGGGATCGGACACGACCATGGCGACCATCGACGACCGCAACGCCGACACGCTGGGATCCGCCGCCGGGCATGGGCACGACGAGGGCAGTTACCTGACCCCGCGTGGCGGCCTGATCACGACGATCTGGGACTGGGCGACGACGGTCGACCACAAGAAGATCGGCGTGATGTACCTGGCGGCGGTGCTGATGATGTTCTTTTTCGGCGGGGTGGCCGCGCTGGCCGTCCGGACCGAACTGTTCTCTCCCGTGCGGGAGGTCCCCGGGGAGGGCATCACGGGGCAGTGGCTGGGGTCGTTCTTGGGGAACCCCGACGCGAGCATCGCCGAGAACAACAACCTGTACAACCGGGCGTTCACGCTTCACGGGGCGATCATGGTGTTCATGGTGATCATCCCGAGCGTGCCGGCGGCGCTTGGGAATTTCTTCCTGCCGATCATGATCGGGGCGAAGGACGTGGCGTTCCCGCGGCTGAACCTGCTGTCGTGGTACATCTACGTGACGGGGTCGATCTTCGGGATCATGTCGATCCTGATGGGGGGCGTGGACACGGGATGGACGTTCTACACGCCGTATTCAACGACCACCGACGCGGACCAGATGCGCGTGGTGTACATGGTGCTGGCGGCGTTCATTCTCGGGTTCAGTTCGATCCTGACAGGGCTGAATTTCGTGGTGACGACGCACAAACTGCGGGCCCCCGGGATGGGGTGGTTCGACATGCCCCTGTTCGTGTGGGCGGTGTACGCGACGTCGATCCTGCAGGTGCTGGCGACGCCGGTGATCGGGATCACGCTGCTGCTGCTGGTCTTCGAGCGCCTGTTCCGGGTGGGGATCTTCGATCCGGGCCTGGGGGGCGACCCGGTGCTGTTCCAGCACTTTTTCTGGTTCTACAGCCACCCGGTGGTGTACGTGATGATTCTTCCTGGGATGGCGGTGATCAACGAGATCATCCCGGTACACTCGCACAAGAAGATCTTCGGGTACCGCTCGATGGCGTTCGCGTCGCTGGGGATCGCGGCGGTGTCGTTCCTGGTCTGGGGTCACCACATGTTCACCTCGACGGGTGAACTGGCGGCGACGGTCTTCTCGGCGCTGACGTTCCTGGTGGCGGTGCCGACGGCGGTGAAGGTCTTCAACTGGCTGGGGACCCTGTACAAGGGGTCGATCTCCATGACCCCCCCGATGGTCTATGCCCTGATGTTCCTGTTCCTGTTCACGATCGGGGGCCTGACGGGCCTGCCGCTGGCGACGCTCTCAACCGACATGCACCTTCACGACAGTTACTTCGTCGTGGCTCACTTCCACTACGTGATGATGGGTGGGACGATCATCGCGTTCATCGGGGGCCTCCATCACTGGTGGCCCAAGATGTTCGGCCGGATGTACAACGAGCGCGCGGCGATCGTGTTCGCGCTGGTGCAGTTCGTCGGCTTCAACGTGACGTTCTTCACGCAGTTCATCCTCGGAACCCGCGGGATGCCGCGGCGGTACGCCTCCTACGTCGACGAATTCCAGACGCTGCACCAGATCTCGACGTTCGGGTCGTACATCCTGGCGATCGGGTTCACGGGCAGCCTGGCGGTGTTCGTGCATTCGCTGCTGGCGGGCAAGAAGGCTCCGCAGAACCCCTGGGGCGGGCTGACGCTCGAGTGGCACGTGGAAAGCCCGCCGTCGACGCACAACTTCCACAAGGAGCCGATCGTTCACCACGGCCCGTACGACTTCGACACGATCCTGCCGCCGGGGTGGGATCCGAAGGACTACCCGGTGCCCAACGCCCATGAACAGGCCGAGGCGTACGCGAAGGCCCAGCACTCCCACGTCGGATCCTCGCACCACTGAACCCGTCCGCCCGCGATGTCTCCACCCCCCGCGTCGAATCACCCCGAGGGCACGCCCCGATGACCACCGTCCCGATCCGAGAAACCGAGTCCCACGCCACCGCCACGGGGGCGGTGCCGTGGCACAAGTACAAGGCGGCGCACCACTTCCGGAACAAGGAAGAGGAGTTCGACGGCGTCAAACTGGGGATGTGGCTGTTCCTGGCGACGGAAGTGCTGCTTTTTTCGGGCCTTTTCTGCGCGTACGCGGTCTTCCGGATCCTGCATCCCGAGGCGTTCACGAACGGATCCTCGTACCTGGACTGGCGGTGGGGGGGGCTGAACACGGTGGTGCTGCTGGTGTCGAGTTACACCATGGCGGCGAGCATCCGAAACGTTCAGTTGCAGCAGTTCGCCCGCGCGAAGTTCAACCTGCTGTTTACGATGGCCTGCGGCCTGGCGTTCCTGTGCATCAAGTTCCTGTTCGAGTACACCCCGAAGTGGTCGGGGTGGTTCTTCGTGCTTGATCCGGCGCTGTCGCACCACGAGGACTCGGGCAAGCGGGCCCTGGGCGGCCTGTTCCACTTCGTGGAGGGGTACGGCGGCAAGCGTCCCGGCGAGTGGTTTGATTACCCGTTCTCGACCGACAACTACGAGCATCTCTGGTGGAGTGTGTATTACAGCGCGACGGGGATCCACGCCACGCACGTCATCATCGGGATGGGGCTGATCGCGTGGGTGTACCTCCGTGTGCGCAAGGGGATGTACGGCCCGACGCACTACACGGGTGTCGAGATGGCCGGCCTGTACTGGCACCTGGTCGACCTGATCTGGATCTTCCTGTTCCCGCTTTTGTACCTCATCCACTGACCCCGAGCCACGAGGGCCGCGCCGGCGAGCCCCCCTTCGGAACCCCGTACCCCGACGCCGAGACGACCCATGACCACCGACCATCCGCACGGCTCCCATCCCCCGCACCACCCTTCCGGGTCGGCGGGCGCCGCCTTTGACGAGAGCGACCCGCACGGGTTTGGCAAGGGACACCACCACGGCCACATCATCATGTCCGCGCTCACGCTGCGGACGGTGCTGGTCATCCTGTTGTTGTTCACGGGCCTGACGGTCGCGGCGGCGCAGTTCGAGGTGTGGGCACAGGCGTATTTCTCGATCGAACTGCCGCGGTGGGTCAACGTGGTGGTGGCGCTCTCGATCGCGACCGTCAAGAGCGCGCTGGTGCTTCTTTACTTCATGCAACTCCGGTACGACAACCCGATCAACACCATTGTCTTCCTCTTTACCCTCTTTGCCTTTGCCCTGTTCCTGGGCTTTACCGTCATGGACCTGGCCGGTCGAGACACGGTCTACGCCTACAAGGCCGGGGAGCAGGTCAAGGGAGGGCTTGGGCTCAGCCGCAGGACCGGCGAACGCAATGACCAGGGCGAACGGATCTCCGAGACGATTTCTGGGTCGATTGTCGCCCACGCCCGGGCCAAGTACCTCGAGAACCTCGCCGCCGAACTGGGGGATATGGAACTGGCCCGCGAGGAGTTTGCCCGCCGGGAAGCCGACGCCCACGGCCACAAGCACGCCCACGGCCACACGCGGGCATCCTCCAGCGACCATAACCACAGCCGTGCTCGCACCGGTCAGACCATCGACCTGTACGACGCCGTGCCGGCCTCGGCTCATGGCGGCGCCGGGCATGGAGCCGGTCACGGGTCGGGTGGGCATTGAAGCCGCGGGCCCGCTGTATCGTGGGCCGGTCTCGGCGTCGATGCAGACCCGGGGCCGGCCGGGGACGTCCATGATGTCCGTGAGATCCATATCGATCGTGGTGGCCGTCTTTTCGGCGGCGGCCATGGTGGCCTGCGGGTTTGCGATGGCCTCGCGCATCGCCGCGTACCACAAGGCCAACCCGCGCGAGGTCTTTGCCTTTCAGAGGATTGACTACCCCTCGTTTGAGATCCACGGGCGCGAGGTCGAGTTCACCGACGAGACCCAGGACGGCATCGCCTACCTGAACGTGCGGTACGGAGACCGGCGGCTCCGGCTGCTCGTGACGATCCCGGGCAACGCCGAGTTGCCCGGCCTTCTGCCGCATGAGCAGTGGCTGCGCGTGCTCATGTTCGCGTCGGCGGTCGGTCGCTCGATCGACCAGGTACACGACGACCTGCGGTCCCGACGGGTCGAGCCCCGCATGGTCGTGGTGACGCGCACGCCCCGGCCCGGCGAGCCTCAGGCCTACGCCGGACGGATGAACCCAAAGGCGTGGACGTTCGACTTCCATGAGTTCATGCCCGGCGGCGAGATCGAGCACCAGAAACTCCGCTTCCCGACGACCCGCCAGCACCAGCCCGACAAGGAGGGTGAACTGCGGGAGAACACCTGGCAGTACCAGGCCGCGCTCTCGGTCATCCCCACGGGGATCTCGCCCAAGCCCAAGTTCAGCGACGATGGCCTTCGGGCCTCCGGATGGACGCTCCCGGCGACGACGGGAGCCACGCTTATCATGCTGGGCGCGATCTGCGTCGGGGCGATTTCCGGCCGGCGAGCCGCGTCTTCGCGGGTTCCGACCACGACTTCCCGGGCGGACTGATCCTTCGATCCCGTGCTTGACACGGGGGGGGGGCGGTAGGCTTTCGGGTGGTCCGGGGTTATTTCAGGGGGCGTGCATGGGGTCTTTCAATCGCACGGTTGGCCGACGCGGGTTTACGATCGCCGAGGTTCTTGTGTCGATCGGGGTCATCGCGATTCTGTTCGCGGTGTTCCTGCCGTCCTTGCGCGGAGCCTGGGGGTCGGCCCGGTCGCTGAGGTCGCTCGCCCTGGTTCGATCGAGTCTTGCGCTCGTCCATGCCTATGCGGAGCACCACCAGGAGATTTACCCGATCGCCTCGGCCGGATTGAACGAGTCGATGCTGGCGTGGCAACGGCCGCTCGTGCGGCTGGGGTATCTGCCGAGCGAGGAATCGGCCGACCCCGAGGGCTTCGCGGCCGTCGGCGGGAATCGGGTCTGCCTGTCGGGGGCGTTGCTGCACCCGCCCGAACTGATGGTCCCCGACGCGACGGTGCCGATTCCCTACGCGAAGTCCTCGCCGATCCGTTTGTCGGGGGTTGTGTTCCCTTCGAGCAAAGGGGCGATGGTGCAGTGGCTCGGGGTTGAGAACGGGGAGCATGTCTTCTGGACGTGGGAGCCGTGGAATCCGCCCGCGAGGCCGGTGGCGATGGCGGACGGATCCGTGGTCACGGCTCGGTGCACCGATTACGCCCTCGATCACGAGTTCTTTGAGAACTGGGTGGGAAACCCGGTCATCTCGACGTGGCAGGGTTGTCGCGGGTTGGATCGCCGGGTGATTCCCTGACACGCACGTGTCAGAGAAAGGAATAGTCATGAGTACGCGATGCGGGATGAGGTCTGGATTCGCCGTAGGAGCATGCGCGGTTCTGTGCTGGGTGGTTGTCGGGTCGTTGGCGCAGCCGGGACAACCGTGTTATTTCTTGCAGCGAAGCGGCTGCTGATGCAACCTCCCCGGTGGAGCCGCGCTGTTTGTGCGCGACGCGACTCGCCGGGTTTCCGGCCCGCGTCGTGACCAAGGGGGAAGGCATGAAGACCTGTCCATCAAGCGTTTCTCTGGTGCTGGCCGCTGCGGTCGTCGGAACCGCTGTGGCCGTGGTGGCCTCGCCGGCCGAGTCCCGTGATGAAGTCGCCGCCATCAGGGAACGGACGGTCGCTCATTGGCCGGCGCAGGGAGCGATCCACGCGCTCTACGACGACGGGTTGAACCCGACGTACGTCGGGTACGATTTCGCCACGGGCGCCTGGTATCGTCGGACCCGCCGGAACATCGTCGGCCAGGACACGGCCGGGGAACTCTATTCCTGCCGTATCGAGGATCAGGAGTACAAGCCGCTCGCCTCCGCGTCACGCGGCTTTGGCTTTTTCATCGACCGGTACTTTCCAACGCTGGAGGTGGCGTGGCTGCTCGATCATCCAGAACTCGTGACCTCCGTGGCCGAGTCCGCCGACGGCCTGCTCCGGGTCGAGGCAACCCTTCCCAGGGCCTCCCGCGGCCTGGACCTTGAGCGCATCCCCGCCCCGGAACTGGAGCGATGGGGCGGGCACGCCGGGGTGCATCGGGCCGTGGTGTACACGATCGGGACGGATGGCCGGGTACTCTCGATCGAGCGACAGGGGCTGCAAGGCCCCGAGCGGGACGCGTTCGACCGCGCGGAGTGCTCGTTGCCGGGCTTCCATGTGGCCGGACATCCCGATGAATCCGATCGGGGGTTTCAACTCCAATCGTGCGAATATCAGGAGCGGCCCGACGCGTCGTCCTTTGACGGCCGCCTGATCCTCTCCCAGGCGGTGGCCGAGGCGTCGCGAGAGCGAGCACGCATGCCCGTGGAGCGTCCCGGGGGAGATGCGGACGCCGCGCGACCTCACCCCATCACGTCCCGTCCGGAATCGGGTCGATGGTCGGTCAGGGCGTGGATTGGCCTGGCCGGCGGCGGCGTTGCCGCCACGGGGTTGGTCCTCTTGCTCTTCCGGCGATTGAGCCGCGGAGCGTGACGGCGGGAGGGATGGCCGCGTTCAGAGCGGCCGTACCCAGATGTTGCGGAACTTCACGGTGTTGCCGTGGTCCTGGAGGTGGATCGGGCCATCGCCGGTCCCGCGGTCGCCTCCGCCGGTGGGCGCGGTGATCGGGACGTGGTCCTGGATCAGGATGCCGTTGTGCAGGACGGTGATCCGCCCGGGCGCCGTGACGTTCCCCGACTCGTCGAATATCGGAGCGCGGAAGACGATGTCGTACGTCTGCCACTCCCCGGGACGGCGGCAGGCGTTGACCAGCGGGGCGTGCTGAAGATAGATCGCCCCGCACTGGCCCATCGGGTACGTGTTGTTCTCGAACGAGTCGAGCACCTGGACCTCGTAGCGGTTCTGGATGTAGACGCCGCTGTTGCCACGTCCCTGGCCCTCCCCATCGACGACCGAGGGAGTGGCGAACTCGACGTGGATCTGGGCGTCACCGAAGACCTGCCGCGTGACGATGCTCCCCGAGCCGGGCTTGCACGTCATCGCCCCGCCCGCGTGTCCGTCGGGAATCCACCGGGCCGGCTGGCCGTCGAGGTGGGTCCATCCTTCAAGCGAGGTCCCGTCGAACAGGACGATCGCGTCGGACGGCGGCGCGGCGGGATCGACGGGCGCGGGTCCTGGCGCCACGATGGGGACCCGCGGTTCGTCCGCGCTGGTCGCGGAGGCGTGATGGAGCGGGGCGGCGGCGATCAGGAAGGCGAGGGTGAGCGAGAGCATGATGGCAACCTCCGGTGAAGAACAGCGGCACGGCCGGCAGCATATCCGTCGAGGCCGCCCGCCGTGGACGCGGGCGCGTGGCGGCGCGTGGTTCTTAGATTCCGTAGAGCGGGCGCAGTTTGCCCTCGAGGTGCCGCATCAAGGGGTCGGCGGAGAGGGCCTTGCCCGTAATTTTGCGGCAGAGTTCGTCGGCTCTGTATCGGCGTCCGTGGGCGTGGATGTGCTTGTTGAGCCACGCCTTGAGAGGGGCGAAGTCGCCCCTTGCCAGGCGGCGGTCGAGGTCCTTGATGTCCTTATTGATCTTCTCCCAGAACTGGGCCGCGTACAGGTTGCCAAGCGTGTAGGTGGCAAAGTACCCGACCAGGCCGAAACTCCAGTGGACGTCCTGGAGGCAGCCGCGTCGGTCGTCGGGGACCTTGATGCCCAGGAGGCGTTCGAAGTTCGAGTTCCAGGCCCCCGGGATGTCCCGGACCCGGAGGTTCCCGGAGATGAGGCCCCTCTCGATCTCGAAGCGCAGCATGATGTGCAGGTTGTACGTGGCCTCGTCGGCCTCGACGCGAATGTAGGAAGGCGTGGCCGTGTTGACCGCCGCGTGGAGTTGATCGACGGTGGCCCTGGTCATCGCGCCGCCGAGCATTTTTCTGGCCCGGGGAAGCGCCCAGGTCCAGAACGAGCGGCTTCGGCCGACGAAATTCTCCCACATCCGAGACTGGCTCTCATGGATCCCCAGGCTGATCGACTCGGCCGAGGGAAGTCCGTGACGCTTGCTCTTGGGGAGCCCCTGCTCGTACAGGCCGTGGCCCATTTCGTGGAGCGTCCCGTAGAGCGCGTCGGTGAACTTCTCGTCGCGGTAGCGGGTGGTGAGCCGGGTGTCCCCGGGAGCCAGCCCGTCACAGAACGGGTGCGTCGTGACATCGAGACGCCCGGCCTTGAGGTCAAAGCCCATCGCCCCGAGCACGAACTGCCCGAAGGCGTGCTGGCGGTCGGCGGGGATCTTCGAGGTCAGGATCCTCGTCGAGACTTTTTTCCTGGACGCGGCGATTTCTCCGATGAGGCCGGCCAGCCGTCCTCGCAGCGGGGTGAAGACGGCCTCGATGTCCGCCGAACGGGCCGAAGGCTCGTATTCGTCGAGCAGGGCGTCGTACAACTCACCGCCGGGGGGCGTCCCGTAGCACTCGGCCTTGCGACGGACGAGCGCCATGATGCGATCGAGCCACGGGGCGAACATCTTGAAATTGCTGGCCGCGCGGGCCTCCTTCCAGACCTGCTGTGCCTGGCTGGCGACCCTGGCCAGTTCGGCGACCAGTTCCGAGGGCAGGCGGGTGGCCAGGTCGTAATCGCGGCGCATCTCGCGCAGGTCGGCGGCGATCACCGGGTCGGCGGTCAGGGCCGGATCCGACTCGCACCGCGAAATCAGATCGCCAAGCCGCGGATCCGTCGCCGCCTTATGCGAGAGTTCGGCCATGACCGACAGCATCTCGGCCCGGGCCGCCGCGCCCGCGGGCGGCATGTAGGTCTCCTGGTCCCAGTTGAGCAGCCGGTGGACCGATCCGAGCGTGGCGGATCGACGGCGCAGGGAAACAAGGCGTTCGTACACGTCGGGCTGGGGCATGGCGGAGGGCTCCGGTCGTCGCGGCGGATCGTCGTCGCGAGCAGGGAGCAGGGTAGACGGACTCTCGGCCGGATGTGAACGCCGCCTCTCGCGAGGCGGATCGTGCCCGGCGGGGGTCGCGACCGGTCCGGACCTCCGGGATCAACGCCGTCGGCGTCGCAGGAAAGGCACGAAGGCCAGGCCGGAGCCCGGTGACGGGATGGGGTTGTAGGTGTATTCGATGCGGATCCGCCCCGCGGTCCCGAACGACTTGAGTTGTGTGTCAAAGCCCTGGAACGGAACACCCTCCGTCGCGTTGGCGAGCGCGCCGAGGTAATGGATCGAGATGTCGATGAACGGGACCGTGTCGCTCGCGGTCCACAGCGCGCGGTTGAATTCGGCTCCAGGCGATGCGGTGAGAGTGCGGTCGTCCCCTCCCACCGAGCCAAAGTCGTGCCAGTCGGGCCCGCCGCCTGGTGTGAAGTCGTTTGCCGCCAGCGCCTTGTTGAAATCGACTTGGGGGCCCTCGAATACCTCCCAGTCGTTCTTCAGGTTGTTCACGGTGGAGAACCCGCCATCAAAGTGCATCAGCGAGGTCGAGAAGACGGCGGGCACCAGGTCGGCGTTCTCCACGATGATCTGCCCGAAGACGTTCTGCGTCATCGTCACTTTGACCGAGGTTAATGTGCCCGCCCGCGAGAATGGATCCATGCGGATCGTCGTGGAGCCGCTGTAGGAGGTCATGGCCGCGTTGAGCGCGAGCGGGATGCTGAACTCCTTGACTTCCGATACCACGGCGGCGTGAACGGCCGAAGAGAGCGAGCAAACGGCGAGGATTTCGAGCGCGCGCTTCATGAGGGTCTCCTTCAACGGGGCGTTGCCCCTGAAGGATGAACGCACGCGGGCGCGAGTCGTCACGCGACAAGTCGTACCGGAGCGATATCCGGCGGCCGGGCCCGGCCCGGCTCGGCCCGGATCCCGGAGAGTTCAAAAACGACGAGCCGCGCCCTCGGGGGCGCGGCCTTGCCGTGATTCTCCCGCGAGACGCGAACGCCTCGCGGCTTCGATTCCACGCCCGGCGGGACGTGCCGGGCGGTTCCTCAGATCTCGTTGGAAGGATCCTGATCGTCCTGCATTGCCTCGACCCGTCGCCCCGCGGCATGGGCCGGCCCGAAAGCCAGAAGCACCGACAACGCCGACCATCTCATCCAATCAGTGACCAGCATGGCTCGATCCTTTCAGAGTGCGTGTGCTTGCTTCCACGCGGACAGCACCGCGACGCATGACGTTCTCGCCGGGCGGATCGTGGTTCCGGTTTCCCCGTGTGCGGTGTAACCGTCACAGGGCTTTCGATCCGGACAACCCGCTCGGACACTCTCAATGTGCCTCGTCTTCACGGATATGCCAGCCGTCACGGATGGAATCTTTCAAAAAAGTGGAACCGTCGATGCGGGCCCCGTGCCGATGGGGAGGTTGGTGTGCATGCCCGAACCGCGCGGAGCATTTATGGACGCTCTCGTCCGGTGTTATTTGCGACACAATCTCATTTGGCATACCATCCGGCATGACCGATGCTTCGGCGCAAATTCCTATCAAAATCCAAACAAATGATCGGGATTCCTGCTGCGGGGGTGACTCTGCCTGCTGCCGCTCGGATCTCTCCTCGGCGGATGCTCGCGTGCGGCTTTCGGAAGCCCCCGAGGGCTTCGTCGGCGTGGTTTGCCACCACGACCTGGGAACCGCGGACGCGGAACTCCTGCGTGCCATGGGGCTTCGTCCGATGGCTCGGGTGCGGATTTGCAAGCCCGGGGAACCGTGCATTGTGCAGGTCCTGGCGGGGTGTGGGCATGATGGGGTCGTGATGGGCGCCTCGGGGTGTTCGTGCCGCATCGGATTGTCGGGTTCGCTCGCCCGTCGTGTCTCGATCGAGGCGATCGTCGGCGCCGCGACGGCGTGAGAAGGAGGTCGTCCGGTGACCGAAGCGGGGTGCGACCGTTGCGGGTGTGGTGGGTCCGGTGCCGGCCCTGGGATGGCGGTTGATCCCGTCGCCACGCCGTGGCGCGTCGCGCTGTTGGGCAACCCGAATACCGGGAAGACGACGCTGTTCAATCGCCTGTGCGGGCTTCGCCACAAGACGAGCAACTTCCCCGGGACGACGCAGGAATCCCGGATCGGGGTGGTTCGCCCGCGGGGTGAGAGTTCATCGGCGGCTCGGCCGATTCACCTGGTTGACCTCCCGGGGGTTTACTCCCTTGAACTGGCCCAGAGCGAATCGGAGGTCTGCCGGGAAGTCCTGGCGGGCAACCTTTCGCCGCGTGGTGAGCCGGTGGGTTCGCCCGACGCGGTGTGCGTGGTGGTGGACGGGACGAACCTGGCGCGGAACCTGCTGATGGTGGGGGAGGCGCTCTCGCGGCGGCTGCCCACGGTGGTCGCGGTGAACATGATCGACGCGGCGCGTCGCGGTGGTATTCGTATTGACCCGGTTGAACTGGAGCGACAACTCGGGTGCGGGGTTGTGGAGTGCAGCGCGCGCACGGGTGAGGGTCTTGAAGGCCTGCCTGAGGCGATGCGGACGGCCCGTGTTCCGAACCGGACACCCCCCGGGTCGCGCGAGGGGATCGAGTCATGGGCGGACCGGGTGCATGAATTGTGCGTGGGGCATCGGGGCCTGGCGGATCGTGTCGCGGTGGATCGGGGTGCGGCATCCCGGGGAGATCCCGATGGTGCGCGGGCACGCGAGGTCACGAGTTCGGGGCCGGGAGGGTGGCGTCCCACGGCCACCGACCGGATCGACCGCGTCTGCACGCACCCGTTGCTGGGCATGGGTGTGTTCGCGGCGGTGATGAGCGGTCTGCTCTTTGTGGTCTTCCAGATCGCGACGTACCCGATGGAGTGGATCGATTCGATATTCTCGGGCAACGCGGGGTGGGTGGCGGCGTGGCAGCCGGCGTGGCTGGCGGAACTGACCGGCGGGGGGCTGCGTGGTCTGGTCGAGCACGCGATGCCCGAGGGGATCCTGAGGGACTTGCTGAGCGGTGGCGTGGTGAGCGGGATCGGGGCGACGCTGATCTTCGTTCCGCAGATCGCGCTGATGTTCTTCCTGATCTCTCTGCTTGAGGACACGGGGTACCTGGCGCGGGCGGCGTTCCTGATGGACCGGCTTTTCCGTCCGTTCGGCCTCCCGGGGCACAGTTTCGTGCCGCTCTTGTCGTCGCACGCGTGCGCGTTGCCGGGGATCATGGCCACGCGGACGATCCCGGATCGTCGTCAGCGGTTGCTGACGATCCTGGTGGCCCCGTTCATGACGTGCTCGGCGAGGCTGCCGGTGTACGTTCTGGTGACCACGCTGCTGTTCCGTGACCGCCCGCTGCTGGCGGCGGTGGCCTTTGTCGGCTGCTACGCGCTGGGGGCGGCGGCGGGGCTGGTCAGCGCGCTGGTGATCGGCCGGACCCTTCTCCGCGGGCCTGACCGCCCGATGATCCTGGAGTTGCCCACGTATCGGCCTCCGAGCCTGCGCACCGCGTTGGTTACGACATGGGATCGGTCGATCGTGTTCCTGAAGAACGCCGGGACGAACATCCTGGCGATCTCGATCGTGCTGTGGTGGCTGGGGACGTACCCCAAGGTTGATCCGCCCGAGGAAGTCGTCCAGTTGCGGCAGTTGGCGGCGGAGATCCGCGACGGCCGCCTGGCGGATTCAAGCCCGCACGACTCGGCGTTCGTGACGCCCGGGGAGGGACTCGGGGTTGCCCCGTTCAAGGACCGCGAGTCGAGCGCACGCGAACTGGAAGACCGGGCGGACCGGATCGAATCGGCGGACGGGAAGGCCCGGAGTTTCGCCGGTCGGCTCGGGCGGGCGATGCAGCCGGTCTTTGCCCCGCTTGGATACGACTGGCAACTGACGGTAGGCGTGGTGACGAGTTTCGCGGCGCGAGAGGTATTCGTCTCGACGATGGCGGTGATCGTGACGGGATCGGATGAAGCGGACGGCGAGGGAATCCTGTCGGAGATCGGGGCGGCGAAGCGAGACGATGGTTCGCCGGTGTTCACGGCGGCGACGTGCTGGTCGTTGCTCGTGTACTACGTGCTGGCGATGCAGTGCCTCCCGACGCTGGCGGTCACGGCCAGGGAATCGGGCGGGCTGAAGTGGGCGATGCTTCAGTTGGCGTGGATGTCGGGTCTTGCGTACCTGTCGGCGCTGGCGGTGTACCAGGGGCTCGGGCTGGCGGGGGTGACGTGATGACGCTGCCGGTTCAAGACTGGCAGTTCTGGGCGGCGACGTTGATTGCCGTTCTGGCGCTTCGGCACGTCGCGCGGATGATCTTTCCTTCGGGGATCCCGCTGATACGTCGGCGAAGCCGGTCGGGGAGGCGGGCGACGCTGACCGTCGAGCGCAAGCCGGTGGAGTTGCCGTAGTTCTCGGCCCCGTTGGTGCGTGATCGGTGGAGCGGGCGACCCGGTCAGGCGCGAGGTTCTCGGTCGAGGTCGTACGGCCTGGGCGACCCTGACCGCGGGACGAAATGTTCACTGGCGGGGATCACCATCGGCGTGTCGGCGATGTTCGTTGCGGGAGGCGTGTCGGGCTGGGTGAACCGATCGCTCTCGGGGATCGGGGCCGAGGGCGTCGGGTCGAGACGGTCGTTCATCTGCCGCTCGTAGGTTTTTTCACGGCGTTCGCGGCGCCGAGCGAACTGGTCTCCCGACGCCTTGTTATGCACGGCCCAGATGGTCAGGTTCGTCAACTGCCCGAGCGAGAACAGCAAGAGCCCGGTCGAGATGACCACGGCCGCCCCGGCAACCGCGGCGGCGCCGAGCACAATCAGCGAAAACAGCCCGAACCGATCATGGAAGGCCCATCCCAGCAGGGCGATCGGGGTGGCGACCGGGATGGCCAGGCCGACGATCCGGAAGCGTTCGGCAAGCCCGGAATCCGAGGCCCACTGGGCAAGGTCGGCCAGGAGATAGGCGAGCAGGAGCCATCCCAGGAGTCCGACCATCGCCGCGGCCCAGGCACTGCTTGCGAGCATGGAGGCCAGGTCCGTCCTCTTGAACGGCTGTCCGAAGGTGGCCGCCAGGGTCATGGCGCGCCGGTCTTCCTCGGCGGCGAGCCCGACGCCGATCGGGAGCCACACCCAGCATGCCTGTGAGAACACGATCATCGACCTGGCGAGACGGCGTTCGATCCGTCGGGTGGTTCGGCGTACGACGGCGTGCGGGGCGGGGGCGGTGACGATGAACGAGCCGGCGACCCACAGCCCGGCGGCAAGCATGCCGGCGAGAACCACCCAGTTGATCGACGATGGTCGGTGCTGGAAGAGCAGTACGGCCGCGATCAGTCCCGCGAGGGTCATGAGTCCCAGGCCGACGGCGAGGAGGACGAGATACATCCGTGGGGCGGCGGTGATGCTCTCGTCCTGGGCGGTGGCGCGTGCGGACGTGACGATCGGCGCCCCGCACTCGGGGCAGGGCGAGCCTGGGGAAAGCCCCTTGAGGTTGTAGTCGCAGCGCGGGCAGAACGCATCGGAGGTGAAGACATCCCGCGCGGGGTTGCGTAGCGGGCGGGGAAGGCGCTGTTTCTCGCGGGGAGGAACCGGCATCGCTCACCATGTACCGGGGCGGAGGCGCCCGGTTGCGGAGTGTACGAGGCCTGGCATGGCCCGCGGGCACCGGGTCAGTCGAGTCGCTGGAGCCGGGCGTACTCGACGACGAGGGTCTTGACGCCGACGGCCTTGAACTCGATGGTGGCTCTTGCGTTCTGCCCGGCGGTGATGGTCCGGATCCTGCCCACGCCAAACTGCGGGTGGCGGACC
Organism: Phycisphaeraceae bacterium; assembly: GCA_019636515.1. Lineage (GTDB taxonomy): Bacteria > Planctomycetota > Phycisphaerae > Phycisphaerales > UBA1924 > JAEUJB01. The sequence goes on from JAHBXI010000002.1 coordinate 279,083, forward strand.
ATGCAGCCGGGGGCGAGTTTGGTGGATCGGCGGACGGCGTTCCCGGCCTCATCCTCCTCGACGATTCGCGGCTCGTCGGGGGCGTGCTCGTCGTCCCACGCGGCGGCGTCATCAACCGGCTCCACGGCGGACTGATTGCTGAAGAGGCAGCGGGACTGGTCGATCTCGGAGAGGAAACGGCTGGGGATGGTGCGTTCGGGGAGCCCGCGGATGGTCCGGTACCGGGCGGTGGTGAGGTGGAGCCGCCGCATGGCCCGGGTGATGCCGACGAAGCAGAGCCGGCGTTCCTCCTCCATTTCCCGCTCGGCCTGGAGTGCCCTGGCGTGGGGGAGCATGCCTTCCTCCAGCCCGATGATCGCGACGGCGGGAAACTCAAGTCCCTTGGCGGCGTGGAGGGTCAGGAGCGTCACCGCCCCCTGCGCGGGATCGATCGCGTCGGCATCGGCGACCAGCGAGACGGATTCAAGGTACGACCGGAGCATGGCGAGCAGCGGAGGTGCGGGTGGCGGATCGTCCGGATCTCGCGGCGGGTCGAGCGCGGGGTCCGACTCGGGCTGGTACTCGAGTTCGAACTCCCGGGCCGACGAGACAAGTTCGGAGAGGTTGTCGAGTCGTTCGAGGTCTGCCTCGGCTCGTCCCGCCGCGGCCTGCGCGCGGTACATGGCCTCCAGGCCGGATTCACGCACGACACGCTCGACGAGTTCGGCGAGCGAATTGGAGACATTGGATCCGAGGAAGGTCCCGCCCCCGGTCCAGGAGTCGAGCATCTGACCGAAGCGTTCGCAGGCGGCGGCGGCCCTGGAATTGACGCCCGGGACTCCGACGGCTTCGCGGATGGAACGCATGAGGGGGACTTCGCGGCGCGAGGCGTCGAGTTCGAGGCGCTGGACCGTGGTGGCGCCCAGGCCTCTGGCCGGGACGTTGAGGATGCGTGACAGGGAGACGCCGTCGGCGTGGTTGGAGACGACGCGGAGGTACGCCAGGGCGTTTCGGATCTCCTCGCGATCGTAGAAAGCGGTCCCTCGGGCGATCACGTAGGGGATGCCCGAGGCCCTGAGCGTGTCTTCCATGACTCGGGAGAGCGCGTTGGTGCGATAGAGCACGGCCATCTCGCGCCAGGCCAAACCGGGCCGCGGGTTTTCGCCGGAGAACGACCCTTCGTGGAGGAGTCGGAACCAGTCGGCGATGAGGGCGGCCTCGCGGTGCTCGTCGGTGCAGAGGGTGACCTCGACGCGTTCGCCGCCGGGACGGGTCGTGAAAAGGTCCTTGTGCTTGCGGAGGCGGTTTTGGCGGATGAGCGAATCGGCGACGGCGAGGATCGGCTCGGTGGATCGGAAGTTCTCGCCCAGGGCGATGACCTCCGCTCCGGGGTAGCGCTCCTCGAACTCGAGGATGTTGGCGATGTCGGCCCCACGCCAGCCGTAGATGGCCTGGTCGGGGTCTCCGACGACGAAGATGTTGGGGATCGGGACACCGTCGGCGGGGGTGCCGGCGAGCATGGAGGCGATGACGAACTGGGCGTGGTTGGTGTCCTGGTACTCGTCGATCAGGAGATATCCCCAGCGGCGTCGGCAGTCGTCACGGACGTCCTGGTCGTCGCGCAGGAGACGCGCGGAGAGGACGAGCAGGTCGTCGAAATCGACCGCCCCGGCGGATCGCAGCGCCTTCTGGTAGGCCGCGTGGATCTTCGCGATGGTGCGGGAATGGAAATCAAAGGCGCGAGCGGCGTGCTCGTCGGCGTCGAGCAACTGGTTCTTGGCGGCGGAGATGGCCGAAAGGACCGACCGGGCGGGCCAGTTGGTGGTGCTCAGTTGCAGGGATTCGATCGCGCGCTTGATGAGCGAGACCTGGTCGGACGAGTCGTAGATGGTAAAGTCGGCCGCCAGTCCCGCCCGATCGGCGTGACGCCGCAGGAGGCGGGCGCACAGAGAATGGAAGGTGGTGACGGTCAGCCCCCGGGCGCGGTGGTCGGCCAGTCCGATGACCGTTCGGACGAGGTGGTGGACGCGCTCACGCATCTCCCCCGCGGCCTTGTTGGTGAAGGTCAGGGCCAGGATCGACCAGGGCGGCACGCCGTTGGCGATGAGAAAGGCGATTCGGCGGGATATGACGCGGGTCTTGCCCGATCCGGCGGCGGCCAGGACCAGGACCGGCCCCTCGGTCGTCCTGACGGCCCTGGCCTGCGGTGGCGTGAGATCGTCGAGCAGGATGGGGATGGGGTCCACATGCCCGCCGTGCTCGGGGGCGTGTTCGATCGGCGCGCCGCCGTGGTCGTCGTCATCGGTTGGGAACGGACTTTGGCGCGGCATTGCCCAAGCGTATGCGGACTCCGCGGACGGGCCGGCTCGGCCGTCACGGGCGGGTCCGTTTCAGGCCGGCTCGTCCTCCTCGCGGACGTGCTGCTCGGTGCCGGCGTCGGGCTTGTCGGGCTCGAAGGGGGAGTTGGAGCGAAGCAGGAGCGAGACGCCGTCGGGGAGGGCCCCGGTGACCTGGGCGATGACATCCCCGGCGATCCGGCGGGAGAAGCCCCATCGGCGGGTCTTGCCCATGATGAGCGTGTCGCATCCGAAGGTGACGGTGTAGTCGAGGATCTCGGCGGCGATATCGGTGCCGGTGACGTAGATGGGAACGAAGGGGACCCCGGCCCTCCTGGCCAGGAGGGCGGTGGTGCCCAGGGCGATGAGGGCGTCGCGGTCGTCCTCGACGCGAGGGACCTGCCCGGGGGCGATGTCCATGACCCGGAGGGTGCGCACGTAAATGGAGAACAGGACGGCCTTCCGCCGGCGGGCCAGGTCCACGGCAAACTCGGACTGGTCCTTGCCCCTGGCGGCAAGCATGATGCGCGAGCGGGACGAATCCAGGGCGGCGGTGGGGGACTTGAGTTCGGCGATCCAGCCGGTCGAGGGCTCTGGCATGGGCTCTTCGAGGGCGCGTCGGCGTCGCCGTGAGGCGACCATGAAGCGGATGGTGAGGACCAGTCCGACGACGCCTCCGGCGAAGATGGTGGCGTGGAGTTTGGTGGCGATGATGGTGATCTCGACGGCGAGCATGACGGACGCGACGACGGCGAGTGCGGCGCGTTCGCGTCGAGCGATATCGAGTTTCGGGTTGAGGACGCAGCACCCGATGTTGATGGTGATGGCGCCGACCACGCCGACGGCGTACATGTCGTAGAGAAGAAGGGTGTTTCCCGCGCTGAGAACGACGGTGAGCACGCAGGCGGCGACGGAGATGATCAGGCCGATCCACGGAACGCCGGAGTAGTTGAGCCTGGTGAAGAACCTGGGAACCTCGTAGTCCTGGCCCATCGAGTAGAGGACCGAGACCATGGCCATGACGGCGGTGTTGGAAGCCGAGAGCAGCAGGAGGCCGAAGGCGACCGCGGCGATTTTTCCGAAGTAGTAGCCCGCGGTCTGGCCCAGGAACGATGCCTGGCCCGCCTCGATGGCCAGTTGCTTGATGGCGGTGTCGCGGTAGGCCTCGACGTGCTCGGGGACGTGGGCCGACGGGTTGTGCATGGCCCCGTACTCGACGGCGTGGGGGACGGTCACGTCGACCATGTGGGAGAGGCCGGTGAAGGCAAGCCCGAAGACCAGGTTGAGGGTGACGACCTCGATAAGGACCGGCCAGATAGTGCGCTTGGCGGTTTGCGCGACCGGCTGCTTCATCAGTCCGGTCATGTTGGAGACGGCCTCCACCCCGGAGAGCGCGAGCATGATGGCGACAAGGCTCGACCAGCGGTCCCAGGGCGAGGAGATCGAGGGGTGAACGCCCGACACGGTGCGCAGCCCCTCGGTGACGAAGGGCAAGCACAAGGAGAGGATCGCCAGGGACATGACCAGGGTGATGGCGGCGATGATGAGGGCAAAGCGTCCGGCGCTTCGAGCGCCGAACCAGTTGACCACCCCGACGAGCGTGATGGAGATCACGCTCAGGGGGACGATCATCGAATCCGAGACGCCGATGTACTTGAAGGCCTCGACGGTCGAGAGGGCGGCGGTGACGATGTAGTCGCACAGCAGAAGCGTGGCGCCGATCACGGAAAGGACCGGGCTGAGTTGCCGCGCGGACGTGTAGACGCCCCCTCCCTCGGGGAAGACGCGGCAGACGATCGTGTACGACCAGGCGACGGCGGCCATCACGATCGACATCGCGCCCAGGTACCACAGCGCGGCGTGGCCGGTGTAGAAAAACGCCAGGCCCAGCACGTACAGACGGCTTGTTCCCCAGTCACCAAACAGAAGCGGCCCGGCGTGGTACCAGGACAGGTTGCGGGGTCGGTTCTGGGCGACAAGCATGCGACGATCTTCCCGTGGTCACCGAGCCGCCGACCGCAAGAGCCGCGGTCCGGTGGGCGGCGGGAGTGTACACGCCGACGCCGTGGGGAAGGGATGGCGGGTGTCCGGCATGGGATTGGTGGGAGTTAAGGTCCCGAACGCACGCTCAGCGGGGCGCGAGCCAGGCGGCGAAGCGGTCGATCATCGCGCCGACCCCCTGGAAAACATCCCACGGGGAGGCGTCGAACATATACGCCCCGGTGGTGACCAGGCGGTTGGCATTGTCGGAGAAGGCCTCGGTCACGGAGGTGGGGTGGTGGCGGGCGCCCATTTTCTCGATCGCGGCGGCGGTGGCCGGGTCGTCGCCGATCGTGACCGAGCACCCTCCCGCGGTCCCCAGCACGCGCGCCGCGATCACCGGGGCGATGCAGCACATCGCCAGGGGCTTTCCGGCCGAGTGGAAATCTCGAACCACACGCTCAACCTCCGGCGCGACCGTGCATGTCGGCCCGTCGGAGGCGAACGTACACAGATTCTTCGCCGCCCCGTACCCGCCGGGGAAGACCACGCCGTCAAACGCGTTGACGCGCAGTTCGGAGAGGAGCGCGATGCGCCCCCGGGCGATGCGCGCCGATTCGACCAGGCAGTTCCTCATTTGGTCGATGGTCTTGCCGGTCGCGTGGTTCACCACGTCCGCCTGTGCCGCGTCGGGTGAGAAGCATCGTGCCTCGATGCCGTGCCGCGCCAGGTGCACGAGGCAACCGACGGATTCGTGGATCTCGCTCCCGTCGAGAAACCCGCAACCGGACAGAACCACCGCGGCGGTCGGCATGGAATGGTCTCCTTCCAGGGGCAACGGCACCATCAACGAACCCACCGTCGGGCATGACGCCGACGGGCGCGTCCATTGTAAGTGCGAGTTTTCGCGGAGGATGCGAAGGCCCAAGACCAGGGCCGACACGGGGAGTCGGGGCGCGATCTCGGTTCACGCACGCGCGTGGGGAGCGTGAAAAGCCTCCTCAATCGCCTTCGCCCGGTAGTCGAAGATGCGGTCGAGTTCTCGACGGACGTACAGGCGGTTGATCAGTGGCGAGAGCGGACCGGCGGGGAGCGAGTAGTCAACGATATCCCTCATCAGCGTTCCCTCGGACCCGGCGGGATCGGCCTCGAACGAGTGGGTGTGTCGCCAGAGCGAGTACGGGCCTTTGACCTGCTCGTCGATGAACAGGCGGGGAGGCTCCCAGGCGGCGATGCGGGTTTTCCAGCGGATCGGGACACCGTGCAGCCCAAGCGAGTAGTCGATCAGCGTTCCTTCGGCCATTTCGATGGGCCGGGGCGTCAGGATCCGGAATCGCAGCCACGGCGGCGTGATGCGTTCGAGGTTGCCCGCATCGGCGAAGTAGGGGAACACCTCGTCGATCGTTCGGTGAATCAGCGTGGATCGATCAAGTCGAAAGGTCTTCACGTGTGACGGCTCGCCAGAACCGAGGCGTCCGGAGAGGTCTTCCGGAGTTCATCGGCATGGTGGCTTCGCCGTGGCCGGTCGGCCGGATTCGCACGTCGAGGATGCGCCCCCGATCGGTGATGCATACACGAAGCAGGACATACTCGGCCGTGTCTCGCTCGGCGTGATTGTGGATCGGGGCAGGGGCTGGGGACCGAGCGAGTGATGGGCCTGCGTGCAAGCGGCCGGCTTGCCGGTCCTGGACAGCACGCAGGTCCGGGGGTGACGGGGCATCTGGGATCGACGGGAGTTCAGGCCGGTCGATGCTCGCCAGCCCCGATTGGCCGCCTGGTGAAGCGGCATTCTGATCGAGAATTCCCATCGAGGTCATGGCGGCGGATACGGCTCTGGCCGTCGGCCCGGCGACGCCCGAACCCGTCGAGAGGCGGTCGAACAACACGCCGGCGAGCGAAGCCACCCATCCCGAATGGACCGCGGCCATGCCGACGGCGAGGTCGGCCCCGGTGCGTACGGCCATGGCGGCGATGATGGCCGCCGCGATCATGGTGCCTTGCAGGGTTCGATGGAATCGTTGAAACGGCATGGCAAAGGCTCTTCACCGCGCGGTACGCGTGCGTGCGGCTTTGACTGAAAAATCTTGAACGCCCACGAAAGCCGGCGATGTTCCCACCCGCCCGGCTTGCTCCACGGCGGCCGTCGCGGTCGAGACTTGCGGCAGAACGGCCCGAACACGGTCGGATTGCATTCACGTTCCGCCCGACTTTGAACAAGATGCACCTCCGGGGAACTCCCGTCGCCCCGGGGCCGGACTTTCGGCGATGTCGTCAAGACCCATCGGTCGCGGAGGATCAGGCGTGGAGTCCGAGAAGGACGGACTCGAAGGCCCGAACGGCGGGGCTGGGGGCACGATCTTTGTGGCGGACGACGCCCAGTTGCCGGATGAGGGTGCCGTCGGAGGCGGTGAGGCCTTCGTCGGGTGAGAGGGCGAACCGTGAGACCAGGCCGACACCGATGCCCGCCGCGACCATCCGCTTGATGGACTCGATCGAACGGAGTTCCATGACGACGTTCAGCGTGACGCCCGCGGTTCGGGCCGCCTCGTCGATGATCGACCGGACGGCGGACCCGGCCTCGAACGCGACGAAGGCCTCGCCGGAGAGTTGTGACCACCGGAACGACCGGGCACTTCCTCCTGGGGTCGTGGAGGCGGCTCTCGGCGAGCCGCGCGGGCGAGGGCGTGCGGACGAGTCCGGTGGGTTTCGCGCGGGAGGCTCCGCGACTCGGAGCGGGTGCGAAGCGGGGGTGATGAGCCGCAGTTCATCCCGGACGAGCGGGAGGATGACCAGGTCGTCGGCCATGGGTCGGGGGACGGGAAGCGTGACGATGCCCAGGTCGAGTTCGCCGGTGGCCACGGCGAAGGCCACCTGGGCCGATCCGGCCTCTCGCACGAAGAACCGCAGGCCCGGATGCCTGGCCCGCGTGGCGGAGACGGCCTGCGGCAGGATGGAAGTGGTGGCGGTGGCCCCTCCGCCGATGCGTATGGAACCGTGCTCGAGTCCCAAGAGTTCGCGGACGGCCTTGACGGCGGTGTCGGCGGATCGGATGGCCTCCTCGGCGTGCCGGAGCAGGATGCGTCCGGCCTCGGTCGGTTCGACACCCAGGCCGGTTCGGTTGAGGAGTCGGGCGCCGACCTCGGCCTCGAGTTTCTTGACGACGGCCGAGAGAGCGGGCTGGGTGATGCCCAGAGTCCTCGCGGCCCGGGTCATGTGCCCGGCGGCGACGATGGCCCGGAAGTATCTGAGCGGGGTGAGTTCCATGCCTCGGCGCACTGTACCCGCGGGAGGGCGCGGTCATGGGGGACGGGCGGCCATGCCCGCGCCGGTGTCCTGATCGGCGGGGTCGGCACGCCGAGGCCCGTACCAGAGAGGAAGACGTTCACGGCTTCGGACGGCCCGGCGCGGGCTCAGCACCATGGCGAGTGTCATTCGGAGAAGTTCGGCCCCTTCAAAGGCACGGAGTTTGCGTCCGGACGTGACGACCCTGGTTCGGATGATGACAAATCGTCCATGTCGCTTGAGCGACCGTGCCAGGGCGATCTCTTCACCGGCGTAGAAGGTCTGATCCCATCCCCCCGCGGCCTCAAAGGCGGACCGGCGGGCGAACATGAACGCCCCGCCGGCGTAGCGGAATATCCGGAAGAAACAGGTCAGTAAGGCGAGGGTCGCCGTTGCCCAGAGCGGGATCTTCCCGTCGAATCGGAACATGGCCCCTCCCCCCGCCGCGCCGTGAGCGATGGCGAGCAGGCCCTCGCCAACGGCCTGGGCATTGACCGTGGTGTCCGCGTCAACAAAGAAGAGCACCTCGCCGGAGGTCGCGGCGGCGGCGGCGTTCCTTGCGGCGGCGATCTGCCTGGCCTCGATGGAGACGACGGTGGCGCCGGCGTTCCGGGCCACGCGGGCGGTGGCGTCGGTCGAGGCGTCGTCGGCCACGACGATCTCGTACGACAGTCCCAGCGTCCTTGCGGCGTCGTGGATCGCGCCGATCGTCGCGGGGAGGCGGCGTTCTTCGTTGTGGGCGGGTATGGCGAACGAGACGAGCACGCGGGTGATACCGTGCCGGCGCGAGTGGGATGCGATCTCGCCCGGCGTTCCCGTCAATTGGCGGTGTGGCGGCGTCAGACGATCAGCACGGGTTCGTTCTGCATGGCCCCGGTCACGGTCGGTCCGTGGACCGGATCGACGTACACGTTGACCTCGTTGCGCACACCGAAGCGTCCGTCAAGGTAGATCCCCGGCTCGACGGTGAAGCCCGTGCCGGGCATCATCCGTCGGGTGTCGTGCGTCTCCATGTTGTCGAGGTTCATGCCGATGCCGTGCGCGCCCGGGGTCCCCGGGCTGAGGGAGTGCCCGGTCCGGTGCTTGATGCGGGCCAGGTGCCCGGCGTCGATGATGACCTTCCGGGCGGCGTCGTCGAGTTGCCATCCCTCGGCGGTCGGCCCGCCCGCGGCCGACCTTGCCCAACCCGCCCGGGCGGCCTCCAGCGCGGCATCGCGCGCCGCGACGACGGCCTGGAAGACGCGGCGGTGTTCATCGGGAACGTCGCGCCCGCAGAACCCGGTCCAGGTGATGTCGCCGTAGACGGACCCGTCGCCGGGGACCTTCGCCCATTGGTCGATCAAGACCCAGTCCCCGGGCCGTATGGAGGCGTGGCTTTTTTCGTCGGGCTCGTAGTGGCAGTCGGCGGCGTTGGCGTTGACGGCGACGATCGGTCCCGAGTCGGTGACCAGGCCGGCCGCGGCGTGCTGTTCGCGTATGAACCGCTGCACCTCGTGCTCGTTCGAGGATCCATTCTCACGGAGGCGCGCGGCGAGGAAGTCGAATGCCTCGCGCATGATTCGGTCGCAATGGGCGATGGCGGTTTGGTGCGACCGCAGGCCGTGCGGGCCCCAGTCGGCGGCGTGGATCTGAACCAGGTCGGCGGAGGTCACGACCTCGACGCCCAGGGACCGTATGGACTCGATGGTTCCCGCGTCGACGATGCCGGCCGTGGGGAGCGAGCCTCCGGGAGAGTACTCCATCGCCACGCGGCGGTGGGGAGACAGGAGTTCCCCGACCATCTCGCGCATCGCGTGCCATGTCCCGTACGAGCGGAACGGAAGGCCGAGTTTCTTGAACGTGGCTTCATCGATGAAGTGGCACAGCAGCGTCGGCTCTCCGTGCGCGGGCAGGAGCCAGAACACGCGGCGGGTCAGGTGCCGTGTCCCGCCGAGGATCCGGGCCATGACGGGGTTGTTGTTGCGGAAGTCGAAGACCAGCCAGGCATCGATCCGCTGGTCACGCATGTACGACTGGACTCTCTCGTATGACATGGGCGTGCCTCTCCCGAGCGGCGCCGGGGACCGCCCGAAAAAACGGTCATGGTCCGGGTCGGATCGCGCGTCGCGGAGGGAGGTTAGACCACGGGCGGGCCGTGGGCCGTGGGCCGTGGGCCGTGGGCGGGTGGGCGGGTGGCGGGATCGGCCCGCGCCGGGCCGTGCGGTTCGGTCGAACGCCTAATATGACCCCCTGCTTTGGCCGACCCTTCACCGTGTTGATGGGGGCCATGCCGGAGCCGGCAGGGCGTGTCGAATTCGGTCGTGATTCAGCGAGGGAAATTCACCATGCGTCGGGCGAAAATCAGCATCATCGGAGCGGGCAACATCGGCGGGACGTGCGCGCACTGGGCCGCGTCCAAGGAACTCGGGGACATCGTCCTGCTCGATATCCCGATCAAGGACAAGGCTGAACTGCACATGCCCCGGGGCAAGGCGCTGGACCTTGCCTGCTGCGGCCCGATCGAGAACTTTGATTGTCGCGTCACCGGGACGTTCGATTACGCCGACATCGCCGGGTCCGACGTGGTGGTCATCACCGCCGGCCTTCCGCGCAAGCCGGGGATGTCCCGGGACGACCTGGTCCAGGTGAACGCGGGAATCGTCCGCAACGTCTCCGAGCAGGTGAAGAAATTCGCCCCCGACTCGGTGGTGATCGTGGTTTCGAACCCGCTCGACGCGATGGTCTACGTCGCGTGGAAGACCACCGGCTTCCCCGCCCACCGCGTGATCGGCCAGGCGGGCGCGCTCGACGTGGCGAGGTACAAGACGTTCCTGGCGATGGAACTGGGCGTGAGCGTGGAAGACATCCAGGGCTTGCTGCTGGGCGGGCACGGCGACGACATGGTCCCCCTGCCCCGCCTGACGAGCGTTAACGGCATCCCGATTTCGGACCTCCTGTCCGCGGAGAGGATCCAGGCGTGCGTCGATCGGGCGAAGGTCGGCGGCGGTGAGATCGTGAAACTCATGGGCACCAGCGCGTTCTACGCCCCGGCGTCGGGGACGATCGAGATGGTGGAGGCGATCGTCCGCGACAAAAAGCGGGTGATCCCCTGTGCGGCGTGGTGCGAGGATGAGTTTGGCGTCAAGTCCGCCAACGGGGGCAAGGGGCTGTTTGTCGGTGTCCCGTGCGTGCTGGGCACGCGAGGCGTCGAGAAAGTCCTCACGTTCTCCATGAACGCCGAGGAAAAGAAGTTCATGGACGAATCGATCAGCCACGTCAAGGACCTGATCGCCGCCACCGTCAAGATCTTCCCGGACCTGGCCTGACGATCGTTGTCGCGACGACGTGCCGGCGAAGAGGAGCCCCCGATGCCGACGGTCATCCGGCTTTGTCTTTTCCTGGTGGGAGCCGGCGCGGCCGTGGCGGCCCTGGCCGGGTGCGCCTCGGGCCCGGACTCGGCGGTCGGGGCGTCGGGGCCTTCGCGGTCGGTTCGTGCCGCCGAGGTCGGGGCGATGCTCGACGACTGGCACCGGGCCGCGAGTCGCGCCGACGGGAGCGCCTATTTCGACCGCATGACGGGCGAGGCCGTTTTCATCGGTACCGACGACACCGAGCGATGGACGCGCGATGAGTTCATGGCCTTCGCCGCGCCGTACTTTGGTGCCGGGCGGGGGTGGACGTACGTGCCGGTCGAGCGCCATGTCCGCGTGAGCGAGGCGGGCGATGTCGCCTGGGCGGACGAGAAACTGGACAACGAGAAGTACGGCCGCTGCCGGGGGACGGCGGTCTGCGTGATCGAGTCCGGGCGGTGGAAGGTGGCCCACTACACGCTTTCGTTCCCCGTTCCCAACGACCTCGCGGAGCGCGTGGTCGAGTTGATACGGGCGGGTGAGGCGGGCGGCCAACGCTGATTCTTTACGGGCGTGCGAGCGGCTTCACGCGCGGGCGGCCTGGTAGAGGTGGACCGCCATCGTGCCGTAGGCGTGCGTCTCGGGCCCGATCGCCCCGGGGATCGACAGTTCGGGGGTGATACGCAAGGGCTTTGGCCTTTGCGCGGCCTCGCGTAGGGCCAGTTCCTCGCGGGCGTCGATCTCGTCGAGTTCCTGCTCGGTGAGGTTGGCGAGCGATCGAGGTTCGTCCCTCTCGATCGACCAGATCTCGGTCTCGCCGCGTGGATCCCTTGTTCGGCCGTCGTCGTCGTGGCGTCGTCCCGTTCGGGTGCGCGGGCCGGGCTTGCGTGCCCTACGGCCGCCGGCCCCGCGTCCGAGGCCGTGGTCCTGGTCCTCGGCGGCCGGCCGCTCCGGCGGCGTCTCCTGGAAGAATGGCCACGGCGTTCTGATCGCCGCGAAACCGTCGGGCGTGAGGCACTCGACCAGTCGCTCGAACTGGACCCGGGTTCGCTTCCAGCCGAGGGGCTCCCGAACAAGCGGGTAGGGGGGATCGAGCAAGACGATGGATGCCGGCCGAGGGCATCGGGCCAGCGCGCCGGGTCCCAGCGCATCCCCGACCACCAGTTCGCAGCGGTCCTGCACGCCGAGCATCTCGATGTTGCGTTCGAGCATTCGGGCCGCGGCCCGGTCCTTTTCCACGAAGACGCACCGGGCGGCCCCGCGGCTGATGGCCTCGAGCCCGAACGCGCCGGATCCGGCGAACCCGTCGAAGACCGCCGCTCCTTCGACATGCCCACGCAGGAGCGCGAAGAGCGACTCCTTCACCCGGTCAGGGATGGGGCGAGTGTCGGCCTCGTCAGGGGGTGAAAGAAGCCTCCGCGACCTGAATTCTCCGGCGATGATGCGCATCGTGCGGAAGGTTAGCCGGTGCCGGACTCGCGGCGTTTGGACTGTCCGGAGCCGGACCAGTGGGGAAATTGCCCCGCTTCACATCCTCCGCGCAGGGGGTGTTTCCCGCAACTTGGCGCGTGTATGAAACCTTCCGGCCCACGTTCCGTCATAGATGAGTAGGAACACGGCGACGCACGGTCGAAATTACACGGGGAGCAAAACCAGCGAGGTGAGTTGAACGAAGTAATTGGAGAAAGGGCGAGCCATGAAGAAGCGCGACAAGAATCCTGAGAACCCCGGCCGTTCGGAGAACAATCCCGAATCGAGACCGGAGAACCAGATCGACGCGTTGCGGCTGATGGAAGCGGTCGATGCCGCGTATGCCGCGGCCGAAGAGATCGCCCAGTACACCGGCCAGCCCCGCCCCTACCCCGCCGACCTGATGGGCGGACCCATGCAGCCCGCGTGCCTGGCCCCCTTCACGCTCTTCGAGATCGAGGAGGCCAGCCGCTTCCTGCGACGCATGGACCAGGTGTGCCCCTCCGTCCGGGAGCAGCGGCCCGCCGCTTGACCAGGAAACCAACGCGGACGCCGGGCAAAGACCCGGTTCCGCGTCTCTGAACCACTCTCTCTCCCTTCGGGGGCCCGGGCGCGCGAGCGCCCGGCCCTCGAACCCGATTCGACCCGGATACTCCGAAACTCCCCCGCGTGAACCCCCCATCGTCCTGGATGATTGGGGGGTTCTCTTTTTTTGTTCCAGTTGGCGTGACGCGGCGGCCCGGCGGGCTCGTACGCTCAATCGATCATGCCCTGCCCACTCTGCGAGACCCTTGCTCGCGTTCGAAACGGCGTGGCCACCGCTGCGGTGGTGGCCGATCTTGATCTCACCGTGGTCCTGCTCGGGGAGAATCAGGGCTGCCCGGGATGGTGTGTGGCCGTTCTCAAGGAGCACGTCGAGCACCTCGCGCACATGCCGATTGTCCGGCAGGCGGCGGTGTTCGCCGAGGTTGCTCGAACGGCCGCCGCGATTCGCTCGGTCTTCGGTCCGGTCCGCATCAACTATGAATGCCTGGGAAACCAGGTGGCGCATGTCCACTGGCATGTGATCCCCCGGCACGCGGATGATCCCCAGCCGAGCCAGCCAGTCTGGGGTTGGCCTTCCGAGCGGCTCAGGGGCGACATGGATCCCGCCGCGCGGGCGGACCTGGCCGACCGGATCGCGCGGTTTATGCGCGCGCCGGGGTCATGTCTCGACGCCTCGATCCCAGGCTCAAGCGACGATGGCACGTAGCGCGGCGGCCGTGCGGTGGACGTCCGTAAACGTGTTGTACAGGGGGACCGGCGCGAAACGAAAGACGTTGGGCTCCCGGAAGTCGCAGATGATCCCCGCGCGGCGGAGGGCGAGCATGGCGGCGTCGGCGTCGCCCGGGAGCGTCATCGAGAGGTGGCACCCTCGGGCCTCGGGGTCGCGCGGCGTGAGGAGTCCGATCGTTCCCCCGCGGGATTCGGCGTTGATCCGGTCGACCAGGCGTTCGAGGTAATCGGTGAGTGCGAGCGATTTTTGCCGCAGGGCACCGATTCGGGCACGGTCGAACAGGTCGAGCGAGGCGATCAGCGGAGCCATGGAGAGGATCGGGGGGTTGGAGAGCGACCAGGCGTCGGCGCGCTCGACGGGCACGAACGTCTTGCTCATCTGGAACCTGGTCTGCGGGTCGTTGCCCCACCAGCCGGCCAGGCGGGGGAGCGTTCGGTCGGCCAGGTGTCGTTCGTGGACGAAGGCCCCGCCAACCGCGCCGGGCCCCGCGTTGAGGTACTTGTACGAACACCAGACCGCAAAGTCCGCGCCCCAGTCGTGAAGGCTCATCGGGACATTCCCGATCGCGTGGGCCAGGTCCCATCCCACACCGATGCCGCGCGAGCGGCATTGGCTCGTGATCCCCGGCATGTCGAGCCACTGGCCGGTCAGGTAGTTCACCGCCCCGAGCAGCACCATCGCGACCGATCCGCCGAGACGGTCGATCTCCCGTGCCACGTCCTGGGTTTTCAGCGAGGATTCCCCGGGGGCGGGGGTCAGCCGCACCACCGCGGAGGCGGGATCGAACCCCGCGTATCGGGCGTGAGCCTCCGCTTGGGAGCAAACCGCGTACGAGTCCGACGGGAACGCCGAGTCCTCGATCACGATCCGGTAACGCTCGCGCGTCGGGCGATAGAAGGACATCATCAGCAGGTGCAGGTTCGCCGTCAGCGAGTTCATCGCCACGACCTCCCGCTCGGTCGCGCCGACCAGGCGAGAGAGCGGCCCGCGGAAACGCTCATGGAAGCAAAGCCACGGATCGCGGCCGTGCCGGTGTCCCTCCACGCCCAGCATCGACCAGTCGTCGAGTTGGCGGATCACGGCCTCGCGGGCGCGCCTGGGCATGCACCCGAGAGAATTGCCACAGAGATAGATGCAGGGCGAGTCGCCGGGTTCGGTCGATTCCTCCGGGGAAAAGCCCGCCCCTGTCCCCGTCAAGGCCCGCCGCGTCGGGATGTCGAATTCGGCGCGCAACGCCGAGAGCGGGTCGGCGGCGTCGAGTTCGCGTGCGTACGCCTCGTCGGTTCGGATGGTCATCGAGGCCATGGTACTCTCGGCGGGGTTCGCCCCGGCCCGCCGATGCGACCCGCGGCCATTGCGGGCATGTCGTTCACGGGCGGCGGCGGTGCCGGGGGAGGTCTCGGAAGGTAGGGTTGCATAACTATTATTGATGCAAATTGCAATTATCATTGACTTGGATTATGAATCGGGCGTGATACGGTTGATCGACGGGGCTCACGCCCAGGAGTAGAACGATGGCCCGCAATCCTTTTCAGTCACGCCGGATGCTCAAGACCGCCCACGGGATGTACACGTACTTCGCGCTCGGGGCGTTGTCGGAGGCGGGGATTGGCCGCGTGGACAGGTTGCCGTATTCGATCCGCGTCCTGCTGGAATCGATGCTCCGCAACGTGGACGGGTTCATCGTGACCCAGGACGACGTGGCGGGCCTGGCAAACTGGCACGCCACGGCGCCGGCGCGGGAGGAGATCCCGTTCATGCCCGGGCGCGTGATCCTGCAGGACTTTACCGGAGTCCCGTGCGTGGTGGACCTGGCGGCGATGCGGGAGGCGATGAAGCGCCTGGGCGGTGACCCGTCGTTGATCAACCCGCTGGTCAAGTGCGACCTGGTGATCGACCACTCGGTTCAGGTGGACTCGTTTGGATCCAGGGTGTCGTTGACGATCAACGCCCAGAAGGAATTCGATCGCAACACCGAGCGGTACGAGTTCCTCAAGTGGGGCCAGCAGAGCCTGAGCAACTTCAGCGTGGTCCCTCCCGCCACCGGGATCGTCCACCAGGTCAACCTCGAGTACCTGGCGACGTGCGTGTTGACGACGACCGACCGGGAGACGGGGGAGACCGTCGCGTTGCCGGACTCGTGCGTCGGGACCGACAGCCACACGACGATGCAGAACGGCCTGGGCGTGGTGGGGTGGGGGGTGGGGGGGATCGAGGCCGAGGCGGTGATGCTCGGCCAGCCGATCTACATGCTCACGCCGGAGGTCATCGGGTTTCGTCTCAAGGGGCGGCTGCCCGAGGGGACGACGGCGACGGACCTGGTGCTGACCGTGACGCAGATGCTCCGGCACAAGGGGGTTGTGGACAAGTTCGTGGAATTCATAGGGGAGGGGCTCGAGAGCCTGTCGGTCCCCGACCGGGCGACGATCGCCAACATGGCCCCCGAGTACGGGGCGACGATGGGGTTTTTCCCGATCGATCGGGCCACGATCGACTACCTTCGCTTCACGGGTCGGGACGACGCGACGATCGAACTGGCCGAGGCGTACGCGCGGGCGCAGGGGCTGTTCTGGGAGCCGGGGTCTGCCGAGCCGGAGTTTACCGACACGCTCGAACTCGACCTTTCCACGGTGCGTCCCTCGCTGGCCGGGCCGCGGCGGCCGCAGGACCGCGTCCCGCTCACGGACGTGAAGTCCTCGTGGAACAAGGAACTCACCGGCGGGTTTGCCAAAGCCGCCCCCGCCGACGCCGTCAACGAACGCCGCCGACTCTCAACCGATGCTCCTTCGCCGGCAGACGCGGCGGCATCCAACCCGTCGGATCCCGGGGCGCAGGGCGTGGCGGTTGAGTCGGGCGGTCGGACGTTCGCGCTCCACCACGGCGACGTGGTGATCGCGGCCATCACATCCTGCACCAACACGAGCAACCCGGATGTACTCATCGCCGCGGGCCTGGTGGCCCGCAAGGCCAGGGCGCGGGGTCTGACGCGGAAGCCCTGGGTCAAGACATCGCTGGCCCCCGGGTCCAAGGTCGTCACGGCGTACCTGGACCGGGCTGGCCTGACCGACGACCTGGAATCGATCGGGTTCCACACCGTCGGCTACGGATGCACAACCTGCATCGGCAACTCCGGCCCGCTGCCCGACGAGATCGACGTGGCGATCCGACGCAACGACCTTATCGTGGCGAGCGTGCTGTCGGGGAATCGCAACTTCGAGGGTCGCGTACACCCGCAGGTGAAGGCCAATTACCTCGCCTCGCCGCCGCTGTGCGTCGCGTACGCCATCGCGGGCAGCGTGGCGATCGACCTGACCACCGAGCCGATCGGGACCGATCGCGACGGCCACAACGTCTTCCTGAAAGACCTGTGGCCGACGTGGAAGGAAGTCCAGGAGGTCAAGGCGCTGTGCCTCAATCCCGAGCAGTTCCGCTCGCAGTACGCCAACGTCTTCAACGGCAACGAGATGTGGAACAAGGTTCCCGTGAGCACCAGCGACCTGTACCCGTGGAACCCGGCCTCGACCTACATCCAGCACCCGCCATTTTTCGAGAACCTGACCCACGCGCCGGGCCACCCCGAGCCGATCACGGGGGCCAGGGTCCTGGCTTTCGTCGGCGATTCAGTGACCACGGACCACATCTCTCCCGCGGGCGATATCGCCGAGCAGTCCCCCGCGGGCGAGTACCTCAAGAGCCTCGGAGTCCAAAGGGCGGACTTCAACAGTTACGGAGCCCGTCGCGGCAACGACCGCATCATGGTCCGCGGGACCTACGCGAACGTCCGCGTCAAGAACAAACTCGCCGTCGATCCCGCCACGGGGAAGATCCGGGAGGGTGGGTGGACGCGTGACATGTCACGGGAGAGCGGTTCGGGCTCCGCCGGTGGCCTCGACTGGATCTACAACGCCGCCATGAACTACAAGGCCCAGGGCACGCCCCTGATCGTGCTGGCCGGAAAGGACTACGGCATGGGGTCGTCGCGCGACTGGGCGGCCAAGGGGACGCTCCTTCTGGGAGTCAGGGCCGTGATCGCCGAGTCCTTCGAGCGGATCCACCGTTCAAACCTCGTGGGCATGGGCGTCCTGCCGCTGTGCTTTCTTGAGGGACAGCACGCCGCGTCGGTCGGGCTCGGCGGCGACGAGACGTACGACATCCGACTTCCGACATCGCCAGAAGGGCTGGTTGAGCCGCGATGCGAGGTTCCCGTAACGGCCACCCGCCCCGATGGCACCCAGGTTCGCTTCTCGACACGCTGTCGAATCGACACGCCCGTCGAGGCCGAGTACTACCGCAACGGCGGCGTTCTTCAGACCGTTCTGCGGCGACTGATCCGGGAGAGCCGATCTCCGCAGGCGGTGTGACCCCCCCCCGGTGTGAGCGGCAGGCGGGGAATTCCGACCCTGAAGGCGCGCGGCGAGACGGCGCGGGTGGTGGGTTCTCACGTGCCGGGGAGGTACTTTTCCATCCAGGTGTCCTGCCGCAGAACCGCCTCTCGGCTGCGTCGGTCGCGGGCCTCGGAGCGCCGCTGCGCCAGGCGGAACGCCGCCCGCCCGAGCCATCCCCACCGGCACTCGACGCGCCCGGGTGAGGCTCGCAGAACGGCCGCGGCCCAGGGGGCATGGCGAACGATGAGTTCATCGTCGAGCGAGACGAAGACCATGGCCTGGCCGGGGTCCCCCTGTCGTCCCGAGCGTCCCATGAATTGGCGGTCGATGCGTTTGGCGCCGTGCATTTCCGTGAGGACGACCAGGAGTCCGCCGACGGCGAGGGCGGCGGCGTCGGGCTTGATATCCGTGCCGCGGCCGGCCATGTTGGTGGCGACCGTGATCGCGGGCGTGACCCCGGATCGCTCGTCACCGCCGCGGCCCGCCGCGGCGATCAGGGTCGCTTCCTCCTTGTCAAAGTTCGCGTTGAGGACCTTGTGGGCGACGCCCCTTGAGTCGAGCAGGCGGCTCATCAGTTCGGAGGCGGCGATCGAGCGGGTTCCCACCAGCGCCGGCCTTCCGGCGCGTGCCGCCTCGACCACCGCGTCGGTGATCGCGATCCACTTGGACTCGGTGTCTTTGAAGACGCGAGCGGGGCTCTCGACGCGGGCGATCGGCCGGTGCGTGGGGATCACGATCACCGGTCGCTGGTAGACGGCTTCCATCTCCGAGGTGGCGTCCGCGGCCGTGCCGGTCATCCCCGCCAGGAGCGGGTAGGTCCGGAAGAACCGCTGAAAACTCATCCTGGCGAGGGTCTCGCGGTCGGCGGTGACCTCCAGCCCCTCCTTGGCCTCGACGGCCTGGTGCAGCCCGTGCTCCCACGATCGATCGGGGAGAAAGCGTCCCGTGTACTCGTCGACGATGACCACCTTCCCCTCGACGACCTCGTACTGGCGACCCCGGACGTAGCAGTGGCGGGCGACCAGCGCCTGGCGGATGAGTTCCTCGGCTCGGCGGGCGGCCTTCCAGATCGGCTCGGTGAACTCCGACCAGGCCTGCTCAGCGCGGACCAGGCCCCTTCGGCGCAGGTCGGCTCGGCGGCGCAGGTGCTCGATGGAGTAGTCGGGTCCTTCGTCGAGTTTGGCGGCGATCCGGGCGGCCTGGAGGTAAACCTCGGCCATGTCATCCTGGCGGCGGCTTCGGGCGATGATGAGCGGGACGACCCCCTCATCGATCAGGACGGCGTCGGCCTCGTCGACCAGGGCGGCGGACAGGCCGGGGATCATCGGCCCGCTGATCGGTCCGCGCGGCCCCCCCCCCAGCGCGGAGGTCTGCCGTCCGGCCCAGGCGGTGTTGGTGCGTCCGAGCCGGATCTGGTCGCGGAGCCAGTCGGCGGTGATCTGCTTTGGGGTTCCGTAGACGATGGATCGCTCGTAGATGGCGGCGCGGTCTTTCTCGTCGATCTCCTGCACGATCGCGCCGACCGACAGCCCGCAGAACCGGTAGATGGCCTCGCGACTTCGGGCGTCGCGCGAGGCGAGATAGTCGTTGACCGTGAAGACGTGCAGGTGGCGGCGTTTCCAGGCGATGAGGGTCGCGGCGAGCGACCCGGTGAGGGTCTTGCCCTCGCCGGTGGCCATCTCGATGATGCGGCCGTGGTACAGAGCCAGGGCCCCCATGACCTGGACCAGGTACGCCTCCTCTCCGGTTTCCCGCCGGGCCACCTCTCGCACCACGGCCAGGCCCGTGCGGACCTGTTCTTCCGCCTGAGAGCCGCGCGCGAAGACCGCTCGGAGTTGCTCCACGCGAGACCGCAGCGAGTCCGCGGATACGGAGCGCAATTCCGGGGCCATCAGGTCGACACGCTCGGCCTGCGTTCGCAGCCACGAGCGGGTGACGCCCCGCATCTTGAAGCGCATGATCGCGCGGCCCACGACCTTGTCCAGCCCCTTGTGGACTTCCGGCCGGATCTGCCGGCTCCGGATCGATTCGTACAGGGCGTGATATCGGGAGAGGGAAGACATGGGTGCTGGCGGCGGTCGGCGGACGTGCGAGGGGGGGGCCTCAAACGGCGCGGGGCGGGTCAGATGTTGACCCGGCCCTGGACGATCTTCTGGAGCCGATCGACCCACTGAGCCACCAGGGGCTTGTCGGGGAGCGTGTACCGGATGCGGACGCGCTCTCCGGGGGCTCCGATCGGCACGCCCGGGGCGTGGATGTCCACGCGGAAACGAGGCCTCTTGATCTGGCGTCCGGATCGATCCTGCGGGTCGGTCTCGATGACCCCGCCTCCCCCGACGCCAAGAGCCGGGTGAGGCAGTTCACGCTGGCCCGCCTCGATGATCCGCTCAACGGAACCCTCGACGATCCGGTCGATCCTCGAGTGCGTGCGCATCTCCACCTTGAAGGATTCCCGCGGGAGTTCGAAGAGCCACGAACCCTCGGTCTGGGCGAGTTCGCCCGCCACGCGCAGGGCGGACGTATCGACCAGTTCGCACAGGAAGGTCCCTTCTCGCACGAACATGCCGACCGCGGCGGTCGGATCGCGGCCCACGATGACGCCGTCCCGTGGCGCCCTGACGACCAGCCGCAGGCCACGATCGTCGATGAAGCGCCGTTGCTCACGGAGGGTCGCGACCTTTTCCCTCGCGATCTGGGCCATCGCGTGGCTCTGGGTCAGGTACTCGCGCTCGAGGCTCTCGGTCTCCCGGATCATCGCCTCGACCGTCTCGCGCTGGGCCTGGAGTTCGCGGCTGGTCATCGTGATCAGCGGGTCACCCTCGCGGACCACGTCACCGGGCCGGACATGGGAATCGGTGATGAACCCGTCCACCCCCGCGAAGATCCCCGTCCGTCCGGGACTCTCGATCACGCCCTCTCCGTATCGCCGGTCGGGGAACGGCACGGCCCCGATCAGCAGCGAGACCGCCGCCGCGATGGCGAGCGTGGTGAAGACCACCTGGCCCCGGCGGTCGGCGATCTTGGGACTCGACGCCAGGTAATGGACAAAGCCCGCCATCGGAAGGATGAACCAGACCGAGGCCGTCCAGACCGCCAGGACCAGGCCCAGGCCGAACATCTTGCCCATCACGTACAGGGTGATGGAGAAGAACAGGAAGATCCGGTAGACCAGGGCGGCGATGCCGTAGACGACGAGGATGACCTGCTCGTCGCGGGCGCTCGAGGGCGGGAACGTGTCCCGGACGCGGAAGACCAGCCGCTCCCAGAGGTGCTTGAGCATGGTCGTCGAGCGCTGCATGAGGTTGGGGATCTCAAGCAGGTCGCTGAGCATGTAGTACCCGTCGAAGCGCATGAGCGGGTTGGCGTTGAAGAGGATGGTCGAGAGGCTCGCCGTGAACATCGCGTTGTAGGCGATCTGGTGGACCAGGGGGCTGCCGCCCGAGAGAGTGGAGATCCAGACCAGCGCCGCGACCGAGGCGATCGCCAGTTCGAAGATCATCCCGCCCGCTCCCACGGCGATGCGGCGCCACTTGCTGGCAAAGGCCCAACTCGCCGAGGCGTCCACGAACGGGGCGGGCATCATGACCAGGAGCATGAACCCAAACTCGGGGACCTGGCCTCCGAACCGCTTGCAGATCACGCCGTGGCCGATCTCGTGGATCAGTTTGGTCACGACAAAGACGACGGCGATCCACCCCCAGTTCGACGGGGCGAGCGTGCTCTCGATCCCCAGTCGGAGTTCTTCCCAGTAGGGGGCGATCGAGACGATCGCGAACACCAGCAGGCCGGCCCACGCGATCAGTCCCCAGCGGTTCAGGATCGGCCTGAGGATCGGCTCGATCCAGGCCAGGATCCGGTCGGGGTTGAACACCTTGATCTTGAAGTACATCAGGCCGATGGCCTGCTGCTGGACCGACTTGCGCAGCCGCTCCCGCCCGCGGCCCAGGAGTTGCTCGACGTCGGGCGTCGCGTCCACCGTCAGGAGGTTCGAGTTGTAAAGTTGGCTGATGAGTTGGATGACCTCGCCCTGCGTCGGGGCGTCGTCCCCGTGCCGCGAAAGGCTGATCTTCCAGACCTCCTCGACGGTCCGCCGGCCGTCGAGCATCTGGACGTACTCGTACGCCACCGGCCCGAGGCGGAAGAACTGGTTGGTCGACGGGTCCTGCAGGACATGCCAGCGCTGCCCGCGGTAGTGCTGCCGGGTGATCTGGACGTGCGGCCTCAGGCGGGGCGTCATCGCCCGCACGCGGTGCCAGAATGGTGAGAACGTGGGTCTTTCCGACACCGTCATGGCCTCCGTCGGGTTCTCCGCCGATCCGTGTTCACCACCACAGCCACAGCCGCAACTGGTCCACGATGCGGCGGGACACGATCCCGATCAGGCTCCGCTCGGGGGTGTTGATGCGGGCGATACCCTCCATGCCGGGCCTGAACCACGCCGCGCTCTGCGTCAGGCGACCGCGCACGACGAACGTGTTCCCCCCCTCGTGGGCCTGCGAGAGCGGGACGATGCGCTCGACCGTGAAGCCAAACGACCGCGAGGGATCGGACTTGGGAGAGATCTCCCCGACCGATTCGTCGGTGATCAGCGCGATGTCCCGGTCATCCACCTTGCAGACCGCGACCATGTCGGACAAGTCCGCCACCTGGAAGACCGCATCCCCGAGTTTGACCGAACTTCCCACGCGGTCCTTGATGTCGCCCGCGATGATCGTGCCCGAGATCGGGGCGGTGATCGTCGCCTGCGAGATGCGGTGCTCGAGCAGGCGCATCTTCGCGGCCGCCTGGTCGGCCCGGGCCTGCTGCTGCTGGGCCTGGGAGAGATCGCCCTTCTTCATGGCCTCGTCGGCCTGCTTCTCGGCCTGCGTGATCTGCGCGCGCGAGTCGAGCACGCTGAGTTCCAGGTCCGTGGTGTCAAGCCGCAGCAGGAACTGCCCCTGATCGACCCGAGCGCCGGCCTCCACCCCCGGCCCGATCTCCCGGATCACCCCATCGAACGGGATCGAGACGGTCCTGGGGTTTCGGGCCTGGATCTCGAACGGGGCCGAGACCCGGTACGGCACGCGGACGAAGATCGAGACCAGCAGGATCGTCGTCAACGCCAGGCCGGCGAGTTTCCAGCCCGTGTGGCGGGGGCCGACCAGCCAGGAGCCCGCGCGCAGCGATGAGTCGTACGCCCGAAGCGCCAGGTTCCGGTCGTCGCGTCGGCGGATCTCCAGGACCGGGGCGACCAGGTCAAAGGCCGCCTGGAGCAGTTCGACCGTCCCCAGGTCGATCGGCGCGGGTCCCGTCGCCTCGATCAGCACCGAGCCCAGCACCTTTCCCTCGGCCCGAAGCGGGATGGTCACGATCCGAAGCCGGGCATCGCTGGCGGCCAGTTCCCGGTGGGCGTGCGTGATCGCCTGCGACAGCAGCACCTCGCCCTGCGCGAGGTTCTCCGGCAGCGGGTGCATCACCGGCTGCTCCTGGTCAACGCACTCGTCCATCGCCGCTTCGAGTTTCTGCACCATCGCCATCCGCCGGTCGATGTGCTCGGTATCGCTGATGGCCACGCAGCGGCTGATCCGATGGCCCTCGGTGTGGCGGGCGGCGGCGACCCAGCCCATCGCCACACGGTCCACCGAGAGTTGACGGCATACGTCGTTGACCAGTTGGAACGACGCCCCCTTGAAATTCCTGGCCGTGTTGATCGACGCGATCAGCCGTGTCGCCAGGTCAAGCGCGGCTCCCGCCGCCCGGATCCGGGACAACTGCTGCCTGGCCGTGTGCCCGTGGATGTACCCCGTCAGCACCTCGATCAGCGCCAGGGTTGTCTGGAGTGCCTGGCGGGACTGATGGTCAAGCACCAGCGTCACCACCCCGCGCACCGGCGCCGTGGAGGCCTCGTGCCCGGGAGCGCCCGGGATCGGCACCGCCACCACGTACCCTTTCCCCGGCGAACCGTCGTACAGAAGATCGTCGGAACGATCGAGTCCAAAAACGCGGGTCTGCCGGGACGCGTGCGCCGCCCGGGCGGCCGCTCGCGCATCGGCCAGGTGCTCGATCTGGCCCTCATCGACCGGCGTCTCGAGGATAACCCGCTCGGAGACCTGTCCCCCGCCCTGGAGGGCCGCCGCCGCCCCCGCGGGCAGGGGCCACATGAACGCCGCCCGCGCCTCGGACTCGATCGGGGGCGCCGCGGACGCTGCCGATTCGTCGGGCGCCGAGAGCGACTCGGGGATGACAAAGAGCACGCCCTGACGAGCCCCCGAGACCTGCGTCAGTTTCGTGACCAGGCGAGCCACGTACGAGCGATCGTCAGGGGCGTGGCTGGAAAGGTCCGCCACCACCCTCTGCCAGCCGGGGGCCTTTACGTTCGACAGATCGATCATCGAGCCTTACTCCCAGCCTCCACGGGATCCCGGGACGGTTCATCCGCCGCGGCGGTC
Organism: Phycisphaeraceae bacterium; assembly: GCA_019636515.1. Lineage (GTDB taxonomy): Bacteria > Planctomycetota > Phycisphaerae > Phycisphaerales > UBA1924 > JAEUJB01. Next base: position 303,548 of record JAHBXI010000002.1, read on the forward strand.
CGCGCCGCCGCCTGGTCAGGACGGACCAGGCGACCCGCCCAATCGCCGCCCGGCTCGGTGAAGCGGACCCAGGCCGTCACGCCCGCCACCAGGCGCGACGGGTTTTCGATCTCAACGCGGATACGCCGGGTGTTGCTGCCCGGATCGGCGACGGGACTGACCTCGACGATCCGCCCCTCGTAGACCCTGGGCTCTCCCGGAAGGCTCATGAGCGCCCAGGCCTTCCCGCCGGTCGTCAGCCCCTGCTCGATCGTCTGTCCCGTGGGAACGCCCACGTCGATCCACAGTCTGCTCGTGTCAACGACGCGGATGACCTTGTCGTTTTCGGTCACCGAATGGCCCACATCCACGTTGATCACGTCAATCGTCCCGTCGAACGGGGCGACGATGCGGATCCGGTCGAGCCGGGCCTGCGCCAGCCGGATCGCGACCTGCTCCTGGTCCTGGTTCAGTTGCGCCAGTCCCACGTCGATCTCGCTGGCCTCAAAGTCCAGTCGCGCCCGGTCGAGTTCCTGCTTGTTCGTTCCGCCGCGGGATTCGGCCTCCCGGTATCTCGTGTAGAAAAGCGTCGCCAGTTCCAGCGATTTACGGGCCTTGTCCATCTGCAGCGTGCTGTCGGCACGCATCCGCTGAAGTTCAAGCCGGGCCGACTCTTCCTCGTCCTCGCCCCGGATCAGCAACTGGCCCTTGCGGATGTCCTGCCCGCCCGCCACCAGGACTTCAAGCACCCGTGAGGACTGCGAGAAACCCATCACCGAGTCCCGCCAGGGGCGCGTAAAGGCCTTCTCTCCACCGAACGATGGAGCCAATTCCTGGGCCGTCAACGACGGCGTCGGCGGGGGGGCGGGGACCGACGCGGCTTGGGCGTTGGTCGCGGACGCCGGATTCTCGATTCGGCCCGTCGGCTGACCGGAATCCTGCCGGATCCCGTACGCTGACGCGGCCATCTGGCCCGGCAGGCCCGCTGCTCCAATCACCCAGAAGAGCGCGAGCCGCCTGGCAACGCCTTGGCGGGTCTTCATACCGTGACTATATACGACCTTCCCGCCAAGCCGATCCATCCGCCCGCGCACCCTCCGCAAGATTCCCGGATCCGGTCGCCGTTTCGTTCGGTTGCCGTTTCTTCCGCAACGCTCGGGCACGGGGTTGCCATGTCGGGCCGGGCTATCCTTTTCCCCCATGGCTTTGACCCCGATGGGGTGACCTCGGGGCGCCCGGCCAGGGTTTCGGGGCATGTCTCTGATTCCGACCGATTCCGATCAACGAGGGCGGGTTATTCGGGCCAGGCTCGCTCGCCAGATCCGGGGACCGACCACCCGACACGGAGAACTCCATTGAGCACGACCGCTTCTGAGTCCGCTCTTGCCCTGTCCGGCGGGACTCCCGTTTCCGCACGACACGGCGGCAAGCCCGTCCCTTTCATGTCCACGGCCCTGGAGCCGGCGGATATCGAGGCGGCGACGGCGGTGCTGCGGTCGGGGATGCTCCGAGCCGCCGGGCGTTGCGAGGAACTCGAGACCCGACTGGGCACGATGACCGGCGCCAGGCACATGATGACCTGCGCCAACGGGACGTGCGCCCTGCAACTGGCGTACGAGCCGCTGTTGAGTCCGGGTGACGAGGTCCTGGTTCCCGCGTGGTCGTACATCGCGACGGTGAGCATGGTCGTGGCGCGCGGGTGCGTCCCGGTGTTCGTGGATGCACGGCCCGACACCCTCCAGATCGACCCGGCCGACGCGGCCCGGAAGATCACCCCGCGAACGCGCGGGATCGCCGCGACCCACCTCTACGGGACGCCGGTGGACATCGATGCGGTCGAATCGCTGGCCAGGTCCGCCGGTCTGAAGGTTGTCTACGACGCGGCCCAGGCCCACCTGGCGACGTACAAGGGCGTGGGGCTGGGGGCCTTTGGTGACGCCGTGACGTACTCGTTCTACGCGACCAAGAACCTCGGAACCGGCGAGGGCGGCGCGATCTCATGCAACCAGGAGACGCTGGCCCGGGCGATTCGCCTGCTTCGCAGCCACGGCGAGACGGACAAGTACCTGCACGAGTCCGTGGGGTACAACTACCGGATGAACGATATCACCGGGGCCATCGGATGTTCGAAACTCGATCGGCTCTCCGAGCAGACACGCCGCCGCCAGCACAACGCCGATCGGTACGCCGGGATGCTCGCGTCGATCAACGAGCGGGTCTTCGGATCGGCCGGGACGGGCCTGACGCCCGCGGCCATCACCCCCGGGGCGACCAGTGCCTACCACCTGTACACGGTCCTGCTTGACCCCGCGGTGGTTAGGTGCTCGCGCGACGAGTTCTGCAAGGCGCTGGGTGCCGAGGGAGTCCCGACGGCGGTCCACTATCCCCGGGCGTTGCCTCGCCAACCGGCTCTGTCGCGCTGGAACCGCGAAGACTGTCCGGTGGCCGATTCGCTCTCGGCCAGGGTGCTGTGCCTTCCGATGCACCACGCGTTGACCGACAGCCACTTTGCCTTGATGGCCGAGGCAATCGAGAAAGTCGCGAGGGCGATGAGGGAATAGGCCGTCGCGTCATGCCCGCGCCGCCGGACCGTACGCACCGTTTCGTGTTTTGGGGTGCGCAATAGCATGCATCATCTGCCCAGATGAGTGCCGTGATTCCGCGCGAGGATCCTTGTGGAGGGTGACCGTGTGCCGTTGCCTGCCTGCAAGGAGCACCGTACATCGGCGCACAGATTATATACTACGGCATCTTTATTTATAGTTTTTGTTGTGTGCCGTTTGGCTGAAAGCCCTGGGACAATCCTTGACAAAGTGCCTGTCTTTGAGTTGAATAGGCTCGTCGGTCTTGGAAAACAGGAGCCGGATCGACGTAATAGGAGGAGGGATATGAAAATGTCATTGGGCAGACGATTGTCTCGTCGCGGTATTTTTTTGCTTGGCGCGGGGATGGTTTTGAGTTTGGCCGGTCTGGCGCACGCGGGCACGGTTCCGTTTTCGACGACGCACAGCGTCGATTACCTCTTGATCGGGATGGGGCCCGTGAATTCCACGAGTACCCAGCCAGGCGTCGGGAACGCGGTCATTGTCAATAATTTTGAACTGGGCGCCAACAAGGCGCCGGTTCCTTCTCCGAGCAGTTTTGGGCCGGGCCTGCTCGGAAACGTGCCCAACATCCCGATGCATGCCAAGCCCGTTGCTTCCGGCATCTTCGGGAACGGCAACATCGCCATTACGCACCCGCAGGGCCGCTTCAACCTCCAGGATGTCGGTGTCTACGCCAACATCGGGGTCCGGACGGCCGGGCCGCTCCCGGGAGCGAATTCGGGCACGCAGAACTCATTTTTCAATGATCCGAATCATTTCCCCAACACGTTCACGCCTACGGGCTTTACCAATCCGGGCGTGAACAAGAACACGGGCGGATTCGGATTTGCCGTCGGTCCTGGCCAGGCCGACCAGAGCACCCGCATGGATGCCCCGAACTTCGCCGGCGTGACCGGCGGGTACGACCACGCGGCCCTACGCGCCGAACTCGCCGCCGCAAGGACCGCGATCAACGGCCTTGCCTCGACCGGCGTGCTCAACGTCTCCGGTTCGGGCGGCACGATCAGTTCCGACACCACGATCAACCTCGGTCCTGGCCTGAACGTCATCGATATCGTCACCGGCGGCGGGGACTTCAAACTCCAGAACGCCAACCTGGTCATCAACGGCCCGGCGGGTTCGGGCGTGATCTTCCGCGTCCCGCACCACGCCAAGTTCCTCGTCTCCAACGCCAATATTCTCCTGGGGTTGGATGGCATCACGGGTGGCAGCACCTTGTTCTACACCGACCGCCCAGACAATGCCGAGCACTTTTCCTTCAGCAACGCGGTCCTCGATGGCGCGGCGTTCTGGACGCTCGCCTTGAGCGGCGGTCAGATCAGCCTGAGCAACGTCCAGGGTTGCACGCAGTTGGTCGGCGACAAGATCGCCAGCATCAACGATGTGCGCCTCGGACGGTGCTCGTTCGATACAACCTTTATTCCCGCGCCGGGCCTGGGCGCTGCGGCCGTCGTGGCGCTGGGGCTGGTCATCCGTCGCCGCCGCTGAATGGGAGCCCCGCGCCGGCACGGCGCGGGTTTTGGCCAATTGAATCAACCCCGGCCGCCGTGCGAACATCGCGCGGCGGTCGGCAATTTTTGACCCGTGCCGGGTCGGCGGCGGATCATCGTGGGCCGGAGGGGGGGGGCGTCGCCGTGAGCGCGTTGCGGAACCACAGGTCCAACTGCGGGAACGGGATCGAGACGCCCGCCGAGTCCAGGTGGTCCTTGACCGACTCGGTGAGTTCATCCTTGCAGGCGATGAACTCGGCCGTGGGAACCCACACGCGCACGGTCCATTCCACCGCGTGGCTCCCGAGGTTCTGGAGGATCACGTCGACGGGCTTGGCCGGGTCTCGCCTGGTGATCGCCTCGCCCGCCCGCCGCAGCGCGGCCCGGGCCTGGCGAAGGTCCGCCGCGTAGGCGGTCCCCACCGAGACGTCGCACCGCCGCCAGGGGTGGTGCGTGATGTTCTCGATCGTGTTGCCGAAGATCTGGCCGTTGGGGATGATCAGCCGCCGGTTGTCCGGCGTGTCGACCTTCGTGTTGAACAGGTCGATGTCGTCGATCTTCCCGAACTGACCGGCGAGGTTCACCACATCCCCGACCTTGAACGGACGCAGGATCAGCAGCATGATCCCGGCGGCAAGGTTCGAAAGCGACCCCTGCAGCGCCAGGCCGACGGTCAACCCCGCCGCTCCCACCAGCGCGGCCACGCTCGTGATGTTGAACCCGAAGAACCCCAGGCACGCCACCACCGCCATCAGGAAGATCACCCAGCGCGTCAGGTTCCCGAAGAACCGCACCAGGGTGATGTCCATCCGGGTACGTTCGAGCACGCGGCCAAGCGAGCGGCGGGCCCACGTCCCGACCATCCACGCCGCCACCAGCAGCACCACCACCGCGAGGATCTTGCCGCCCCACTGGAGTCCCGCGCGGCCGAGCCAATCCGCCAGGTCCATGGCGGCCTGATCCGCGGTTGCCGGATTCGAAATCGCCGGATCCGAGGCGGCCCGACCCACCGCCACGGATGGTTCGGCCGTGCCTTGGACCCGAGCCGCAATCAACGCAGAGGCAGCCTTCATTGGGGTTCCTTCCAGTTCCTTTCAAGCCAGGTGCCTGCTGGCGCTGGGGCCATCGGGGAGGCGGAGACTCACCAATAAAAAAGGGCCGCGGCAGGTGGCGCGGCCCGTCGAATGGGCAGACCCGGACTTGAACCGGGAACCCTGGCATTTTCAATGCCATGCTCTACCAATTGAGCTATCTGCCCGTCCGCCGCTCACCCCGGTTACGGCATTCCCGCCGTGTCCGAACATGACCGCCGCCCGCCGGCTCATTCACGCCGACAAGGACCGAAGGGTAGCCCCACTCCAACTTCCGTCAACCGGGCACGGGCCCTCGCTCGACCGGGCGAGCCTAGATTCCACTCGATGTCTAATCCCGGACCCAGACTCCAACCCGTGACTCCCCCGCCCATCCCGGCGGGCACCCCCCTGCTCCGCATCGACTCACTTGCCGTCCGCTTCCCGGTTCGTTCGGGATTCCTGCAACGAACCACGTCCCATATCCGGGCCGTCGAGGGAGTCTCGTTCGATATCGCCCCTGGGGAGGCCCTCGGCCTGGTCGGTGAATCGGGGAGCGGCAAGACCACGGTCGGGCGGGCCGTGATGCGTCTGGTGCCCGAGCATCATGATGGCCCCGTTGTTTCCGGGCGAGTCCTGTTCGAGGGCAAGGACGTGCTGGCGATGGGACCACGAGACCTGCGGGCCTGGCGGCGAAAGGCCCAGATCATCTTCCAGGATCCGGGTGGTTCGTTCAATCCGCGGAGGCGGGTGCGCGACATCCTCGCCGAGCCGCTGGTGGTTCACCGCCTCGCGGACCGGTCGGAGATCGCCCGTCGCCTCGCGGTGATGATGGACCGCTGCGGGCTTCCCCGGTCGGGGCTGGATCGCTTCCCGCACGAGTTTTCCGGCGGTCAGAAGCAGCGTCTGGCCATCGCCAGGGTCCTGCTTCTCGAACCCGCCCTGATCGTCTGCGACGAGCCGACCAGCGCGCTGGACGTATCGATACAGGCGCAGATCCTGAACCTGCTGGGCGACCTGCGATCCGAACGCGGGTTGTCCTACTTGTTCATCAGCCACGACATGGCGGTGGTCAACCACGTCTGCGAACGGGTCGTGGTCATGCGGGAAGGCCGGATCGTCGAGTCGGGCCCGTGCGATCGCGTCCTTTCCGAGCCCTCCGACCCGTACACGCGCGACCTGGTCAACTCGATACCGGGCCGGTCGCTCCGCGGGGTCCGGACGTCCGAGATCGCCGGCACGGCGTTGTGAACATGGCGTTCGGGCCTGGGATCGATGAGGGCGGTTGCGATTTGCTTCGCGCGGGTGTGACGACCCGGTATTCCGCTCACACAGGCTCCGTCGCCGAGTTCGCCCGTCGCGTATCGAAATGGCGGGCACGCTTACACGGCGCAACGGACGGCGGTTCCGCATGGATGCATCGGCCGAGCAACTCTCCGACGAATACCTGGATGCCGCGATGGCCGGCCGCCCGGAGAGCGCGGTTTCAGCGGCTCGCCGACCTGGTCGCCCCATCCCCCAGGATCAGGTCCGCCAGGTCCGCGTTGGGCAGGTTGAGCGCGCCCAGAACGGCGGCGGCGGCGGTCGCCTCGGACCGGTCGTTGGCGCGGGCCAGTTCGACCAGCCGCTCGACCTGAACCCGGGTCAGCAGGTTCCCGTGCCGCTTGGCCGAGTCGGACACCTTCGAAAGGAAGGCCACGCGTTCCGGCCCGGCGGCGTTGAGCGCCGCGTCCATCACCGCCTGCTGGGCGCGGGGCTGATTCACGCGTGAAAGGACCTCCGCCACGTCCAGGCGGTTGACCGCCGCCGACGACGCCCGGGATGTGTCCAGGAGAACCCCGATCAGGGAGCCCGCCGAGTCCGACACGCTCAGCACGTTGTTGCCGGAGACCGCCAGGTCTCGCAGGGCCGATACCGCCCGGGACGAGTAGACCATCGCCTCGTCGGGCGTGATGGGGCCGCCCGAGGCCGACCGGACGAGTTCGGTCAGCGCCAGTCCCAGCATCTGGTCCGAGACCGAGGACTGACGCACGGCGATGGTCGTATCCCGGTCGTACCGACGCCGGAGTTCCATGTACCCGTCCACGCTCGTCAGGATCAGCACCGGGGCGGCCGAGAGTTTGGGATTGACGCGAACGGCCTGGATCATCTCGGGCATCGAAGCCGTGTTCATCGACGCGACGACCAGCACGTCAACGGCCGGCGATTCGGCGATCGGCACGGAGAGCCCGTCGAGTGATGACGACATCGGCAGAACGCTGTACCCATCGGACTCCAGGACGCGGCGGATCCGCTGGTAGGTTTCGGTGTCGGGCGTGATCGCGGCGGCGATCTTCAGCGTCGCCTCGCGGATCGCGCCCGTCAACACGGGCACCACCCGGTCGGACCCGGCGAAGGCCTCCGACGGGTGTGCCGAAGCGATCGCCAGAGCCGCTTCGTACTGCACGCGGCGGTTCGGGTACGTGAGGGCTTCGAGCAGCGGCCGGCGAGTCCCGTCGCCGGCCCACAGCGCCGCGCCGCCGGTCGTCCGATCGATCGCGGCGATGGCCCGCCGAGAGAGTTGCGTGTCACGGTCGTCGATCGCCCGACCAAGCACACGCTGCGAGACCGACGGACCCGCCGCCACCGCGTAGTACATCGCCTCGCGGCGTTCGGCCGGGTAGGCGGGGTTCTCGTACCCGCGAGGCTGGCGGATCTCCCGGGAGAAGTTCGCCGCGACCCACAGCGAGACCGCCTCGGGGTTGTCGCTTCGCAGGCGGAGCGCCCGCTCGGTCATGCGCATCGCCATCGCGTCGTAGTAGACGCCGCTGATGATCGGCGTCATCACCAGCCCCAGGCCGGGATCGAACGACCACAGCAACTGATGATCCTCGCCGGGAAAACTCGTCAGTTCGCTCTTGCGGTCGTAGTAGTTCTCGGCCAGCCGAACGTACAGGTCCGCCGCCGTGGTGGTGCTGCCCGCGGATGATCCGCCCTCGATGGAAGCGATGGCCCGATCCGCCGCCCGTCGAACCTCGGCCGAGGTCGTCGTGTCTCGAACATCGAACAGGAACGGCAGGCTTGTCCGGTAGGGGATCTGTCCGAGCGCGTTGACCACGCGCTCCTGCTGGTCGGCGGGCAGCGAGGGCAGCGCGGTCGTCAACGGAATAATCGCCTGACGACCCATTTCCACCAGCAGCGTCGCCACCTGCGCCTGCAACGCGGGATTCTTTGAGTCCGTCAGCGCGGGCAGCAACTGCGGCATCGCGTACTCTCCGGCCGCCATCAGCCGCTGCCTGGCAAGGTCCTGGCCTCGGCGCGTGTTGCCTCCCAGGAGCGTGATCGCCTCGGCCACCTGCTCGGGATCCCGGGCGCGACGCAGTTTTCCCTCCTCGTACAGACGCAGCAAACTTCCGGCCGTCGCCTCCAGTTCAGGAACCCGCATCGCCCGAGCCGTCGTCTCCAGAAACCGGCCGACGCCATCCTTCGATTTTTCGACCAGGTCCGCGAACGTCCGGGGGTCGATGTCCGCGCGAATCAATTCCTGGCCGACGCCCGTCGCCACGTCGAAGCGGGCGATCCGAACAAAGTGCAGGAAATCCGAGATCTGCTCGGACCAGGCCAGTTCGGCACGGCGAGCATCCGAGTTCGGATCCGATCCGGTCGTCCCCTGTCCCAGCACCGCGGGCGCGGCGATCAAAGAGCCCGCCGCGACCACCATCATCCGAACCAGATTGAGGGATAGGTTCCGCACGGTCAACTCCTGCATGGGGCCAAGGCAACCCTTGCCAATCACCCGAGATACCTGACACATCCCGATTCGACATCCCCGCCGCGAGAACAACGCCCAAAGACCGAAGGCCAGCGGGGTGGCATGGCATCGGCGAGCCACCCAAGCCACAGATCCAAACAAAGACCGCCTCTTAGGGCGATCCTCGATTGGACCACCGAGGCGGCACCGGCCGCCGCCGGCGCGCGCATCGCCACCACGGTGAACCCGGCACTTTACTTCCCCGACGCAAGGCCTGTCAATCGGGACCAGGCCAGCCGTGGTCGTAACGCCCCGGTCCGGGCAGGGGAACCAGCATAGGCAATCGACCCCCCGCGGCTCCCCCACACGCGCGGATAACTCCCTGTCAACCGTCCTAGAACGGGAACTTTCCGCGCCCCGGACCCCATCGATGAAGGCCGACCGGCCGGTGGACGATGCTCGTTGCGGCTGGTGCCGTGTGCATGGCACGCCCCACCCCTGTGTTTACTTCGAGGTGTGACGATGCCCATCGAAAAAGAAGTCCTGACGACCGGAGAAGTCGCCAAGATCTGCAAGGTCGCCTCGCGGACGGTATCAAAGTGGTTCGACACCGGCCAACTCCCCGGCTATCGCATCCCAGGGTCGCGCGACCGCCGCATCCCGATCAATGAACTCGTCAAGTTCATGAAGGCCCACAGCATCCCTCTCGACGGGATCACCTCCGGCAGGACGCGGGTTCTGCTCGTCGACGACGACAAGGAAATTATCGAGACCCTGGCTCGGATCCTCTCCGAGCAGACCTCGTACGAGGTCCACGTCGCCACCAGCGGCTTTGAAGCGGGCATGTCATGCCAGTCCTTCCGCCCGCACGTCCTGCTCATGGACATCCACCTGGGCGAAGGCGACAGCCGCCAGGTCGCCGACTTTGTCCGCAAGAGCGAGCAACTTCAGTACACCAAGATCATCGCCATGTCGGGCAAGATCACCGACGGCCAGGCCCACGGGCTCAAGTCCCAGGGCTTCGACCACTTCCTCAAGAAGCCCTTCCAGGTGCGGCAGGTCGTCGAGGCCATCGAGAGCGTGATGAACGTCGTCCGGTGATCCTCGATCGCCCCCAGGCCCGCCAGACCCAACTCCGTGTCCACTCCAGAACCCCCGCCCAGGCGGGGGTTCTTCGTTGCGGATCCGTGGATCGACACGTCCATGCGGCACGGCCCCGCGCCGACGCAACACGCGCTTCCATGCTTGTTCAGCGGATCGGCGCGGCGTCCACCCCGTGGAGGTCGGTCAGTCGCCGAGAGACCCGGTCAATCAACCGGCGCTCCCAATCGAGGCTGCCGAATCGACCGATCCTGGCACGCAGTTCGATCCGGCCAGACCAACCCTCCGGCTCGATCAGCGTCGCGACGAGTCGGCCATCCTCGTCCGTAATCGTTCGAAGTTCAAAGACCGCTTCGCGATCCGATGGGCGGGTGAGACGCACGATCGCCATCTCGCTCTGGGACGCTCCGACGATCACCGCCGCCTCAAGGTCGTCCCAGTCTCCCATCGCCGCGCCCGTTGCCTGTTCCTGAAATCGCACGGGCGCGGGGAGCGGGTCGGGCATCGCGCATCCCGCCGATCCGATCAGCCCCGCGGCCCACGCCACCGCGCCAAGAAGTTGCCATCGACGCCCGTGGGCCGGGGTGGCTTGATCCCGGCGAGCCGCCGACGGTCGGGTCCCGCGCGAGGTTCGCGCGGTGTCGATCGTGCGGCCGCGCGTCCGAAGTGGGGTGTGGGGTTGCTCGGGCATCGTCGTCGGTCATCGAAAAGACCCGGTCGGGACGGAGGAAGGCCGAGGTTCCGGGGGATGTTCACCCGCGAGGACCCCTGACGCCAAGTGTAACCCGACAGGGACTGGGCGTTGCGGCTCCGGGTTCATCCCGGAAAGTCCGACTAAAATACACGTGATGAGTTCGCCGACTCCATCCCGGCGGGGCCGAGGTCGGCCCGGCCGTTCGACTCGGGGTGCAACCGGCAAGGGAGCCTCCTCGGGCGTGGATATCACCATCAAAATCCCAACCGGGGCGGACCGAGTCAGCGTCCTTGGGATTGCCGACCGCAACCTGAAGATGATCCGGGAGACGCTCGGCGTCGCCCTGTCCATCCACGACAGCCAGATCCGCCTCAAGGGTGAACGCCCCGAGGTGGCGACGGCTCGCCGCGTGATCGACCGTATCACCGGCAGCGCGACCTCGACCGGTCGGGCTCCGACCCGGTCGGAAGTCCTGAACATCATTGCCGAGGAATCCTCGACTCTGATCGAGCACGCCGGACGCGACGAGGCCGCCGAGGCTGACTCGGGAGAACGTCGAGGGCTCCAGCCTCCCGCCTCGCTGGGTTGGTTTAACGATGAGTCGGAGTCCGCCTCGCGGCCGGAACGTCGGGAGTGGGACGGGACGCTCGACGTGTTCGTGCGCGGCCGAAGAATCAGGCCCCGGTCGGCCAACCAGGACGCCTACCTGGGGGCGATCCGGGACCACGACCTGGTGTTCGCGATCGGCCCGGCGGGAACTGGCAAGACGTACCTGGCCGTGGCGGCCGCGGTGCATCTGCTGCGGACGGACCGATGCACGCGGGTGATCCTGTGCCGTCCGGCGGTGGAGGCGGGGGAGAAACTGGGGTTTCTTCCGGGTGATCTCGAGGCGAAGGTGAACCCGTACCTTCGCCCGCTGTTCGACGCGCTGGGCGACATGGTCGAGTACGCGACGCTGCGTCGGTTCATGGAGAGCGACGTGGTCGAGGTCTGCCCGTTGGCGTTCATGCGGGGGCGCACGCTCAACAATTCCGTTATCATCCTTGACGAGGCGCAGAACACCACGCGCGGTCAGATGAAGATGTTCTTGACGCGCATGGGCCACGGGTCGAAGATGATCGTCACCGGCGACACCACCCAGATCGACCTGCCCGACCCGCGACAGAGCGGTCTTATCGACGCGGCCAGGCGGCTCGGGCGTACCGCGGGGGTTGGGTTCATCGCCCTGGACCGCTCCGACGTGGTTCGACATCCGATCGTCCAGCGCGTGATCGACGCGTACGGCGACGACGAGGCGAGTTCCGGGACTGCCGGGTCCGCCGGGGTTTTTGGGCTTCCCGCCGGCGGAAGGGGCCACTCCTGACATGGCCAAGGACCGTTCAAGAACTTCGATTTTCTCACTCGGACGCCGTGGGGCGGGACCGTCGCGCCGGGTCAACCTGCGGTTCCAGGAGAATTCGCTCTTTGAGCGGACGTATGAACTGGCGCAATCCCCGCGGGCGGTCTGGGGCGTGGGGATCCTGGTGCTATTCATCGTGCTGGGTTCCTTGCTGACGATCTGGACGCGAGAGCGGCCGCTTGTGGCGGTGGGCCGGCTCATGAACGAGACCCGCCTGGTACGGCTCACGATGTCCACGGAGGACAAGGCCCAGACGGAGGCGTCGCGCGAGGCCGCCCGACAGCGCACGCCCCGCACCTACCGGGCGGTGGAGACGTATTTCGACGAGGTGGCGGCGTCGCTGGAGAGCCTTCCCCGGGCGCTGGCCACCACGGCCACGATCCAGGATGTCGATCCCCGCCTGAGAGAGCACTTTGGTCTGACCGAGGCCTCGCTGGCGGCGCTGAAGAACGAGGTCGGCACGGACCCCGAGCGCGAGTCGCGCTGGGCGACCCGGGTGCGGGCCTTCGTGGACCTTCTCAGGTCTCGTCCGCTGCTGGATGAGCAGTCGTTTCAGCGGGCCACGACCGAGGGTCTTTCCCCGACCATCCGCCTCTCGATCGGTCCGGTCGAGCAGGATGTCCTCCGCGCGGACGTGATCAACGTCGAAAGCGAGCGAGTGGGCGACGTGATCAACGCCATCGCGCGTGACGCGGGGTTTACGGCCGGGCCGATCCGGCAGATCGTGACGGCCCGTGTCCTCTCGTCGCTCCGGCCGACGTACGTCTTTGACGAGGCGCAGACAACCGCCGACCAGAACGCGGCGGCGGCCGAGGTGACCCCGAAGTACCGCATCAACCCCGAGGGACAGCCGATCTTCCGCCGGGGTGATGTCCTGACCGCCGCCGCGCTGGACCTGCACGTCGCGGAGATGCGGCACTTCCGCCAGAGCGCCGCGCCATGGCGCATCTGGCTGCGGTGGTCGAGCCTGTCGGCGGCGGTGGTGGCGGTGGCGGTCGCGCTGGCCGGGTACACGGCGTTGTTCGCGCCGCGGATCCGCCGCAATCCGGCCCGGGTCGCCGGGGCCGCGGCGCTTCTGCTGGGGGCGATGGCCGCCGCGTGCTTCGGATCGGTTGCCGACCCGGCGATCATGACGCTCACGGCCATCTGTCCCACGGTCTTTGCCGCGGTTATCCTCGCCGTGTCCTACGACCAGCGCGTCGCGCTGGCGTTCGGCGCGCTGCACGGCGTGCTGGTGTGCGTGGCGCTGGGGCAGGGGATCGGCACGTTCGCGACGATCATCACGGGCGTCGGGACGGCGGTGTGGAACCTCCGGGAGATCCGCGGCCGTCACGACCTGTTCCGGGCCGGGATCAACATCGGGCTGGCGCTGGCCCTGGCGACCGCGCTGGTCGGGTTCATCGACCGCCCGATCAACGACCACGTCCTGCGGGAGACCGTGGTGGATGCCATGTTCGCCGCCGCGGGCGGCCTGGTCATCGGCGGCGTCACGCTCTTCATCCTCCCGGCGATCGAACGCTGGTTCGACGTCGTGACGGGCATGACGCTCATTGAACTGCGGGACTCCAAGCATCCGTTGCTGCGAGAACTCCTCCAGCGGGCGCCCGGAACGTACAACCATTCCCTGACGGTCGCCTCGATCGCCGAGGCCGCCGCCGACGCGGTGGGCGCCAACGGCCTTCTTACCTACGTCGGCGCCTTGTACCACGACGTCGGCAAAATGAACAAGCCCGAGTACTTTGTCGAGAACCAGCGCGGCGGCGTCAACAAGCACGACAAACTCACCCCCGCCATGTCCCTGCTGGTCATCGTCGGGCACGTCAAGGACGGCATGGAACTCGCCCGCGAGTTCGGGTTGCCACGCCAGATACAGCATTTCATCGAGAGCCACCACGGCACCACGCTGGTCGAGTACTTCTTCCAGCGGGCCCAGCAGCGGGCGCTGGAGCAGGCCCGGGTGTCGGCCGCCGGCCGACCCGCCGGAGAGGAGAGCGAGGTCGACGACCCGCTTGCCACCGACAACGCGTACGTCCCCGACGAGTTCGAGTACCGATACCCGGGTCCGCGGCCACGCTCCCGTGAAGCCGCGATCGTGATGCTTGCCGACGCGGTCGAGTCCACCGCGAGGTCGCTCGCCGAGCCGACCCCGGCCAGGATCGAGACCGTGGTTCGCACGCTCGCCAACCGGCGGCTCATGGACGGCCAGTTCGATGAATGCGACATGACCCTCAAGGACCTGGCGAAGATCACCGAGTCGCTTGCCAAGAGCGTCACGGCTTTCTACCACGGGCGCGTGATGTACAAATCCACCGCGGACCTGGCTCGCCAGCGGGCCTCCTGAATCGCAAGATGAATCGGCGGCGATCACTCAATCGCGGGCTTCGAGTTGGTCGAGCGCTCGGAGCCGCCGCGAATGGATCGACTGCTCGGGCTCGATCGCGATCATCGCGGTGATGTGGCGCCGAGCCGTGGCGTAGTCCTTTCGCATCAGGGCGATTGAAGCCGCCAGTTCCCGCACCGACGGGTCAAACGGGGCAATCCGAGAGGCCCGCTCGACGCGGCGGTAGGCCGCCTCAAGGTCCCCCGCGACCGCATGCAGCCGGGCCAGTTCCAACGCGTACGTGGTTGAGTACTGCTCCCGGTCATCCAGGAATTCCAGGTGCGCGACGGCCTTCCACGGCGTGGCCGAAGCCAGGTGGATCCGGGCCAGTTGCTTGTGGGGCATGTGGTCGATCGGCCGGACTCGGGAGAGCCGCTCGAGCATCGGGATCATCGATTCGTCCGCCTGCCCCTGGCGTTCGGCCAGTTCGTACCCCACCGCCAGGCGAACCAGGTCCGGATGATCCGGGTATCGATCAAGCAGCGTCTGGACGAGTTCGGGGGAAGGCTCCTGGGCGCCCGGGCCGGCGTTGCCGTTGTCGCCCACCTCAAGCAGCGAAACGACCGACGGCATCCCTTCCGGAGGCAGGGTTCCCCATGCCCGGCACTGGACGCGAGCCCATGCCACGAACTGCTCGAAAAACCGCTCTCGGGAGAGCCCGAATTCGGCCTCGAACGCGGCGGCCTCACGCTCCCCGCGGGCGTAGCGGTCCATGAGGTTCAGCGGGGCTCGCGGCCCGAAGCGATCGATCATGTACTCGTACATCCAGTGACCCTGGGCGTAGGCAAGGCCGCGCTCGGTCGGCGTCCGCGGCCGGACGAAGGCCGTGTTGATCCGTGAGAAATCCAGAAGCCCCCCGGTCTCCAGCGCCCTGGTCAGCAGGTCGCTCCGCGACTCGTCACGGGGCGAATCCTCCAGGTGTACCGCCGCCGCCTCGGTAAACCAGTGGGGGAGGCGGTTTCGCGTCCGCGCGAGCGTCACCGTATGGGTGTATTCGTGGCGGAGCACCCGCGGCCAGTCGTACGGGCCGAGCGAGTGCCCAGGGCCGGCCATCGGGCGCTCCATCGCGATCACCGGGCCCGTCGCCGCCGCGATCGTGTGGATCCGGCGCATCCCCGTGATCCGCACGCTGAACCAGTGATGATCCGGGTACAACTCGATCACCGTCCGGCCCGGCGGAACGAAGTCGATGCCGCCCGGGTCCGAGCCTGTCACGCGCGCAAAGTTGGCCTCCATGACGCCGAGCATCTCTCCGGCGAGCACCTCGTCGATCCCGGGCTTGAAGCGGATCTCGAAATGTTCGCTCGTCAGCCGCGAATACCCCGCGATCTCCGTGACCAGCGTCAGGCTGTTGGCAACCCGGGTGTTGAAGGGATCCAGGGCGGCGGCCTCACGCAGCGTCGCCAGAGCCCGGTCGTCCCTGCCGGCCTGCACCTGGAGCAGGCCCAGTTCGCTCGCCGCCATCGCCCACCGCGGGGCGCGGCGCCGCGCTTCCTCCAGGAACCGCTCGGCATCCTCGTACTGGCGAAGGTCGGAGAGCACGCTCCCCATTTCGTACGACGCGACGGGGGATCCCGGGGCCAGTGCCTCGAAGGCCGCCAGGTGCTCGGCGGCCCGGGTCTCGTCGAAGTTTCCCGCCCACGCCGCCGCCCGAAGGGCCAGCAACGCCCGTCCTCGCGGGGCGACTTCCAGCGCGCGCTCGATCGCGGCGATGGCCGCGTCGGGATCCTGGAGTCGAAGGTACGCCCTGGCGGCGATCTCGCCCCCCCCCGCCGATCGCGGGGTGAACAGATCGCCCGGGCCATCATCGTCCAGGCCCAGACGGTCAAGACGGGCGGCGATCGCCAGCGACCGCTCGAAATCCCACGTCTGCACCGACATGCGGCCCAGCAGCACCCATGCCTCCGCAAGCCTGGGATGCAAGGACATGCACTGGGACAGCGCCGCCGAGGCTTCCCGGTAATTCTCCTTTTCTTCCAGCAGTTCCGCCTCGGCAAGGTAGACAATCGGATCGAGTCGGTCGATCTGCTCTCTGGCGCGGGCCAGCGAGGACATCAGCGACTGGAAGCCGGCGGCACGGGCGCCTCCGTCGGGAGCGGCCTCGCCTTCCCCCGCCAGACGCAAGTGGATCACCATCGCGCGCACCGCATAGGCCACTTCCGACGAATCGGACAGCGGAACTTCCATCAGGGTCGTCCTGACCCGCTCAAGCGACGTCCGCGCGTCTTCAAGCCGGCCCAGGTCCCACATGGCCCGGGCCGAGAGATACGCGGCTCGCATGGTCTTCACTCCCGCGAGCACATCGAGCGCCCTTTCGGCTTCCCCTCGACCGATCAGGCCGTGTGCCCGGTCGTGCGGATCGGCGGCGGGGTCGTCGAGCGAGGCATCGCGGAGCCGACCGGACGCGGCGGCGGCCCGTGCCTTTCGCGCGGGCGTGTCAAGGTCCTTCGCTTCCCAGACACCGTGGCGGATGCGAAGATCTTTCTTTTCGTCGTCGGAGAGAAACTCGGCATCCAAGAGCGCGCGCACCGATGCGGCGACTTCGGGCGGGGCCATCGGAGGTACGACGTCCGGGGATTCGGGTTGACGAGCCCCCGGGGGCGGCGCGCCGGTCGCATCGGCTCGCGCCGGCGGCGAGGCCAGGCCGACCCAGAGCAGGCACCACGCGGCCACCATCGCCGACGACCATTCTCGGGTCATCCATCGCTTCCGTGCGTGCGGCACCGGATTCCTCCTTGCGCGACCCCCGGCGGGGTTCCGTTGCGGATAAAGGTCATGAGCCCTTGGGGGGCTGATCGGGCTTTTCCGGGTCGGGCTTCGCCGGGACCTGGCTTGCGGGGTTCTCATTGGCGGGATCGTCTTCGGCGGGTTCCTTGCTCGTCGGCGGGATGAGCGGGGCGTGAACCATCCCCCTCTCGCGTTCCTGTGATTGCTTGACCGAGCGCACCAATGGGGTCACGGTGATGTCCCACCCGCGCTCGCCTCGCTCGGCGGGGGACACGGTCGAGAAGTACTCGTCCCCGATGGGGAAGTTGACTTCAATTCCCACAAGTTGCACGGTGGTGACGTCCCCGGCATGGTTGATGGTCCTGGCCATCCGTGGAAGGAGCCTTGCGGGATTGTCCCCGGCGTGGCGTGGATCGGCCTTGTACCACAGGCGGATCTCGGTGAAGTCGTCTTCCCCGGATTCGCCCCGCGGCGTGAGTTTCAACTGGCAACTTCCCTCCACGAACTTCCGCCATTGGTCGGACTGCCGGGGATCGGAACTCTCGATCCCGTCGGCCGCAGCCACCAGGACGGCGTCAAAGCGTGCCAGGATGTCATCTTTCTTCTGCCCGAGAGGGATCGGGAGAGGACCCTCCCCGACGCGCAGCGGGTCGAATGGCTCCCCGGGGGCGGCCAGTTGTCGCTTGCTGAACCGCTTCTGGTCGGGGTTGATCTCGACCAGCCATTCGCCGTCGAAGATGAACCGTTGCTCCTTTTCCTCGTATCGCTGGCCGACGAGTCGGCCGTCGAAGCGTATGGAAAAACGCCGGCGAGGCGAGGCCTCGTCGTCGGCGGATTCCTGGCTGAAATAGAGCATCCCGTACCGTGTCTGCTCGTCGCCTTCAAGGGCGAACGACCGGTGCAGGAGGATCTCGGCCTGCATGGAGGTCAGCCCCCGGTCGGCGGTCTCCAGCCTGGTGAGCAGTTCCTCGGCCGACCCGTGCGGGCAGGCCGCCGTGACCGACCCGGTGGGTGGCTCGGCTCGTGTGATGAAAGGCGAGCCGATGAGGCACCCCGCGGCAACGGTGAGCCCAATCGAGCCGCGGCGCCAATCCCCAGGAATCAAGTGTTGTTTCGGGCCAAGGCCGTGCGCCATGTTCGCTCCGGGTTCTGGGTCATTGGATGCGGTCGGCATAAAGCGGTTCGCGAGCGGACGCAAAGTCCGATGGAGCGCGGGGATGTTCCGGAGACATCGATTCCGATCCCCGATCTTCGAATCGTTGCCGGGAGGGGCCGGAAGTACACCCCGGTGATTATTCCAACGGGTCTTGTTTGGAAGACCCCCCAGGAGCGGCGGAAAGAAAATCACGCAGGATCGCGGCGGCGGCGAGCGCATCGCGACGGTCTTTCTTCTGACGATGGGTCAGGTCCGCCCCGGCCATGGCCCAATCGGCCTCGGCCGTGGTCAGCCGCTCGTCCTGAAATCGAACCTCTCGATCGATCCTGGCTTGAACCCTCGCGGCGAAGGACCGGACCACCTTCGATCGTCGGCTCTCGGTACCGTCCATGTTGAGAGGAAGTCCCACGACCAGTTCGCCCGGGGTTGCGGTGCCGATGAGGCGGTCATAGGCTCGGACGATCGCCTCGATCAATGGGCCTCCCCCGGCGAGCCCCATGGGGATGTCGATCACGTCGGCGGGCGTCGCAAGCCGGGTCTGGTCATCTCCCAGGGCAAGCCCGGTTCTCTTGTCGCCCAGATCGATGCCGAGGTACCTCATGCTCGCAGATGGTCCGGGACTCAGGCCCGGACTCCAGACACGATGCCCGGACTCCATACGCGATGATAGAGGTATCGCCTGGATCCCGCGACAAGGCCACGCCTTTCATAATCCAATCAAAAATAAAACAATAACCGATCGTCGATGTGATTCCCAGGAGTCCCCGGAACGCTTCCACGAGAGAACATGTCGCGGTCAAGGCGGCTATGCTCGGCCATGGATCGGCGGGAAGTGGGGTGTTGATGCGGGAATTGACCCCTCACGTCGAGGGGCTATCATGCTCCCCCGCTCGGCGTGAATGCCGGGCGTTTTGTCTGGTGGGCCATGATTGACTTCACCCAGGAAGGGTCAGCCGGTGGTCTGGCCGGCAGGTTTTCCCGGTCCGTACCGCCGCTGTAGCTCAGTGGTAGAGCGCACCCTTGGTAAGGGTGAGGTCACGGGTTCAAATCCCGTCAGCGGCTTTGACGGGAGTCGGCGCGTTCCGCGAGCGTGATTCGGCGGTCGCATCGGCGGGTCCGGCTTGATCAAGCCCGGCGAGTTTCGTTCGGGATGGATCGGGGTGGGTCGAGTGTTTGGAAATCAGGATCACCATGCTCTGAACGGGCCTGGATCGGCCCGAGCACATCTGGAGTGACTCGTCATGGCAAAGGGCGTATTTCAGCGGACCAAACCCCACGTCAACGTCGGCACGATCGGTCACATCGACCACGGCAAGTCGACGCTCACCGCGGCGCTCTCGGCGCGATCGGCGGCGCGCTTCGGCGGTGAGATCAAGAGTTATGCGGACATCACCAAGGGCGGCACGGTCCGCGACGCGAACAAGACGGTGACGATCGCCTCGTCGCACACCGAGTACGAGACGTCCAAGCGTCACTACGCCCACGTGGACTGTCCGGGCCACGCCGACTTCGTGAAGAACATGATCACCGGCGCGGCGCAGATGGACGGGGCGATCCTGGTCGTGTCGGCGGCCGACGGCCCGATGCCCCAGACCCGGGAGCACGTTCTGCTGGCTCGCCAGGTCGGCGTCCCGTACATCGTGGTGTTCCTGAACAAGGTGGACCTGGTGGACGACCCGGAACTGCTTGACCTGGTCGAACTGGAGGTCCGTGAACTCCTGAAGAAGTACGGGTTCCCGGGCGACGACACGCCGGTGATCCGCGGGCAGTCGAAGGCCGCGCTGGAGAACCCCAAGGACGACGCGATCTGCAAGCCCATCGACGAACTCTTCGACGCGATCGACTCGTACATCCCCGAGCCGACGCGCGAGGTTGACAAGCCGTTCCTGATGTCGGTCGAGGACGTGTTCTCGATCAAGGGCCGCGGGACGGTGGCGACCGGGCGCATCGAGCGCGGCGTGGTCAAGGTGGGCGACGGGGTGGAGATCGTCGGCCTGCGAGCGGAGACCAAGAGCACGGTGGTCACGGGGGTGGAGATGTTCAACAAGACGCTTGACAGCGGCCAGGCCGGCGACAACGTCGGCGCCCTGCTCCGCGGCGTCGAGAAGAACGACATCGAGCGCGGCCAGGTGATCTGCAAGCCCGGCAGCATCAAGCCGCACACCAAGTTCAAGGGCGAGGTCTACGTGCTGACAAAGGAAGAAGGCGGCCGCCACACGCCGTTTGTCTCCGGGTACCGCCCGCAGTTCTACTTCCGCACCACCGACGTCACCGGCACGGTCACCCTGACCGGCGGGGCCCAGATGTGCATGCCCGGTGACAACATCGGCATGGAAGTCGACCTGATGGGCAAGCCCGTGGCCATGGAAAAGGGCGTTCGCTTCGCCGTCCGTGAAGGCGGCAAGACGATCGGGTCGGGCGTCGTGACCGAGATCATCGCCTGACGGTTAGTCCCCGAGGAATCCCCCGGTCATCGGACGGTTTTTGTCAGGATTGTCCGGACGGCTCGTCAAGGTTCAGAGCGTCGCCCGGGTCGAAAGATCCGGGCGGCTGTTTCAAGACTGGAATCCGCGCGTGGGGCGACTTTCCCTCGCGCCCGGGGCGAACCGGGAATGGGTCGTACATACCCTTCGTTGTCCGTGAAAGGTGAAACAGGTCATGGCCAAGAAGAAAACGGCGGCGCGTGAGTTTGTGTGGCTCCAATGCACCGAGTGCGGGGACCTGAATTACCGCACCTCCGTGAACACCAAGGGCGGAGTCCCCGAGAGCCTGAAGGAGGGGATGAGTAAGTTCTCCCCGCGTCTGCGCAAGCACACGCTGCACAAGATCAAGAGGAAGTGACGCCCGTCGGACGCCCGACCGCCCCTCTCGGGCGGCGATCCTCGACGAGCGAACTTCCGGGAAGCGAGCGCACGTGTCCGCATCCGTCAATGGTTCCAATCCCCAGACGCCGGTAGCTCAATTGGTAGAGCAGCGGATTCCAAATCCGCAGGTTGCGGGTTCGAGTCCCTCCCGGCGTGTTTCCGGCCCCGGATCTGGTTCTGGATCCGGCGGCGGCGAATCCTCGCACGGCCTGTACAAGCCCGGGCAGGGATACTGGACGCGGATGGTGACATCCTGCCTGATCGGGGTGCTGCTCCTGTCCGCCGCCGTCTGGTCCTACCGCGAACTCGAGGCCTTCGTCATCCCGACGAAGGAGTGGAACATCACGGTCGCGATCGATCACTCCGGCCACGCCACGGCCCCCGCGCTGGCGCCGGGTGGCTCGGTGGAGTTCTTCGCCCCCGGGAGCGGCATTCACGATACCGGCCCGCGCGCGGTGACGGGCGTGGTTCACGAGATCCGCCAGGTGCCCGGCGACCACAACGCCACGATCGTGGTGCGGGACATCTCGGCGGTGCAGAAGGCCGCGGTGCCGGAGCGTAACCAGGTCGCGGTCATCGGCTCGGCCCGGGCGCTGGTGACGGCGACGCAGGCCGTGCCGTACTTCGACCTGCTCTATCTTCAGGCGGGGGTGGTGGGGCTCATCCTCGTGGCCGGAGCGATTTTCATCTACTGGATCGTGGGGCTGCGTCGAAATTCGGTCGAGTTTCTGATCGCCACCGACGGAGAGATGAAGAAGGTCAATTGGTCAACACGCCGGGAGGTCCTGGGATCGACGTGGGTGGTCATCGGGGCGTGCTTCCTCATCGCGACGTTCCTGTTTATCGTGGATATCGCGTTCTCGTCGTTCTTTGAGTTTGTCGGCCTGCTCAAACGCGGCTGATGCCGGCCCGCCCGTCGGCGGACCCGCCGGCACGCACTCGGACCGGATCCCGCGGGTCGGGTCACGCGGCACGCCGCCGGCTTCGTTGGCCGGGCATGGCGTGTTCGGAAGCGGGGTTGGGGTGTCCGCGTTCGGGCGGGCGTCGGTTCCGGGGGAGGAATCGGGTGGAAATCGGCGGGAGAGGCCACCTGATGGCGGGGTGTTCATCGGATCGTGTCGGGCCCGTCACGGGCCATCTTCAGGAGCGTCACCATGACCTCGGCAACCAGTGTCTTCGATGGCCGGCCAAACGAACGCGGTGATCTCCTCCGGGAGGATGAGCCGATCCGGCAGGAGGGGATGAACTGGTTTGTGCTGCGAGTCGCCTCCAACAAGGAGTCGTCCGTCCGGGAGACGCTCCTGCGCAAGGTGCAGATCGAGAAGATGACGCACCTGGTCGGGCGGATCCTGGTTCCCACCGAGAAGACCAAGACCGTCAAGGCCGGCAAGCAGAAGATCACGGAGACCAAACTCTACCCCGGGTACGTCTTTGTCGAGATGCGGCTGGAAGACGACGGGCGGATCCCGCAGGACGTTTTCTTCCTGATCAAGGAGACGACCGGCGTGGGGGACTTTGTCGGCACCGCCGGACGCCCCACCCCGATGAAGGAGCACGAGATCGAGAAGATGCTCCTCGACAGCCGCAAGCCCGAGGACCAGCCCTCGGTCAAACTCGTTTTCCAGAAGGGCGAGCACGTCCAGATCAAGGAAGGCCCCTTCCAGAGTTACGAAGGCACCGTCGACGAACTGCTCCCCGACAAGGGCCTGGTCCGCGTCCTGGTCACGATCTTCGGGCGTCAGGCCCCGATCGAACTCGAGGAATGGCAGATCGGCAAGGCCGACGAGACCTGACGAACTGCGCCATCGGGCTTGCCTGCAGCGGCAATCTCGATGAGCGGCGCCACGGCTTGAATCTCGGAAGCCAGGCCGGGAACGACCCCGTGCCCGCGGACAATCTCGGCAAAGTTCGCCGGGTGCGTGGCCTTCCACGCCCCGGACCCGATCCAGACGACCGCCATGATGCCCGACGCGGCACGGGACAGCCGGATCGCCGTATCACGCGGCGGATGATGAATCACGGGATCCGGCGCCGCAACAGCAATCCCGCAACGACCGCGACCGCGCCAACCGCGATCATGGCGCCCCACGCCCAGGGCGGCGTGACGCTTCCCGGGGCCACTTCGAGAGTTCCATCGGCATTCGCCGCGATCGGCGGCGATGAACGGTCAGGCGGCTCGCGCGAAACCACCGCTCCGGTTGAGTCGAGCGTTCGTCCCGACGGAAGATGCACGGCCGTCCGTGCGATCGTTGTCCACTCGAACACCGCCGGATCGACGGGAGGGATGCACCTTGCGGAGTCGATGATCACCACGTCACCCGGCTCGTGCGCGGAACCAGGCAGCGCGTAGGTCATGCGAATTTCACGGGGACATCGCGCCGGGAATAACGCCTCGGCGTGCGAACCCGAAAAAGCCCAGCGGGTTTCCCCCGACGCTCGCACGGTTGCCTCGATCATTTCTCCCGTCCGTCCATCCGCCAGGACGCGAATGTCGCCCCGGGGGGTCGAAAGTTCGATACGGCCCGATGCCTCGCGCTCGACAACGCCCGCCTGGTCAAAGGCCCAGGTCAGGAATGTCGCCAGTTCGAGGCATCCCAGTCCCGCACGCTCCAGTTCGGGCGGGATCATTCCCGAGTCTCTCGCCTTGACGTACGCATCCCACGATGGGGGCGGCATGTCACGGAGTTCGCAGCGGCTCTGTGCGGCATTCCCGCTGGCGTATTCAGCCCCGCCCCAGATCGCGATCCGTGCGTGGCTCGCGGGGTTGCCGCCCTGGAGCAGGCTGTATGTCGTTATGTGCGACCGGTTGGATCGTTCACGGATATGAACCTGCCGGAACATGGTGTGGAGCGTGCGACCGCTCGGGACGTCGGTATATTCCTCGATACCCGGAACGGCGCGGATCACCTCCAACATCTCGGGCGTGATGCTCTCCCCCGGCGCCGCGGCTCGCCTTGAGACAATCTCGATGTCGCACGTCGGCGAGTACGCCGCGCGGAATCGGTCAAGCCCCGAGCGAGCGATACCCTCGCTCATCCTCGCTTCACCAGCCGTCCACGACGGGGAGTGGGTCGCGGCCCAAGCAACGCCCGCGGCCCAAGCAACGCCCGCGACACAGAGCCATGGCCGCAGCACCATCACGGGCACTCCCCCGAGCCGGTCGCTTCTGTCGCGGCGACGGTGTGGTAGCCGGTCGATCCCCAGCACCCCCACGTGCCATCGGGATTCTTGCGCCAAGTGCCTTTCTGGCAAATGATGTTTACGGTGGTTGCGGCGCAGCCCGTGAAAATCGAGCCCAACACGCACTTTGAAGCGCCGTTGGTACACGCGTCGCAGCAGTCGCTCCCGTCTGTTATTCCCGGGATGCTGTTGTAGGCCACGACGTTGAAGCAGTGCGGCACCGGACCGGGGGGTGGGAAAAAGCCCATCGATGCGGCCACCATCCCCGCCCAAAGAACCATGCACGCGGCATTGAAACGTTTCATGAGTAATTGTCCCGCGGACTTTCCCTGTTGATCCACCCGTCATATAAGGCTAATATTTTCTTATGGCCGTGTCAAGGACGCAAGCGTACTCGGAAAAACGCGCATTCTCGCTTATAGAGGCTTTGGTCGTCGTCGCGGTTGTCGGGGTGTTGCTGGCGGTTTGCGCTCCGATGCTCGCCCGATCGCGCGGCGGTGCCCGGGAGACCGCCTCGCTCGCCAACGCGCGTTTGATCGCCGTCGCCGTCGGCCAGTACGGCGCGGAGAACCGCGACATGCCGCCGGTTCTCTTCGACCCGATCGAGTCATACACCTACAAGGATCCGCCGCAGGAGGTGGAGGTCTACGGGCGGCTGGTCAAGGGCCGGTGGTTCTACAACGGGTGGGAGTTTCACAAACTGCTCAACCCGGCCCTGCCGGCCAAGGCGCTGCTCGCGCCCGGCTCGGTTCCGCACGACATCGTGGACGTCGGCGGGATCGGCACGGTGAACGTCGCGGATTACTCGATGCCGAAGTGTCTCTACGCAAGCCCGGAGTACTGGAACCGCTGGACGCAGCGCGGGCCGAGCCAATGGGGCGCGCAGCGTTTCTCATCCATCACGTTCCCTTCCGACAAGGGGCTTGTCCGCCAGCACCTGGTGTACGGACTTGCGAATTTCCCTTACGAACAGCAGGCGTCCGGATTCATGGGCGTCCGGAGCGCGGTCGCGTGGGCGGACCTCAGCGCCGCGACCCTGGTGCAGGCGGAACTCAACCCTGGGGAACCGAATTTTTATTATCACAACGGGGCGAAGACCTTCTTTCATTCAGGGCTCCCGATCGAGGAGACGCTGCACGGTGTCCGTGGCCGCGATCGTCCGCCGTACAAGCCCGTGAGCCCGCCGAGGCCATCGGGCGGCACGCCGGGTCGGCACGCCGGCGCCGCGCTTGACGTGGAACGGGGCTTGTGGCGAAGGCCGGCGCCGCCCGCGCGGGTGTAGTTCCGCCCACGCTACGCTCAGGCGTGACCGATATACACGCGATCCGATCGTGTTTCCCATCCCTTTCCACGGGGACGGTTTTCCTTGACAACGCGGGTGGTTCGCAGGTGCCCGTCGGCGTCGCCGACGCCGCACGCGAGTGTCTTCTCCACGGCAACGCGCAGGTGGGCGGGTCGTACGGGCCGTCGCTGGCGTCGGCCGGGACGATCCGCGCGGCGCACGCCTTCGTGGCGAGGATGTCCAACGCGGCAAGCGATGAACTCGCGATCATCGGCCCTTCGAACTCGGCTCTCTCGCGTCTGCTCGCCGGGGCGTACGCCGACACCGGGCCGCGTGACGGCCGCGATCACCTGGTCGTCTGCCTCCACGGGCACGAGAGCAACATCGGTCCGTGGCTGGCGCTGGAGAAGCGAGGCTGGACGGTGGTCCCGTGGACCGACCTGCCGGTCGCGGGTGAGGCGTACGCCAGGTCGGTCACGCCGCACCTGGGCCCACGCGTAAGACTGGTCGTTTTCCCGCACGTTTCGAACATCCTGGGCTCGGTGACCGACGCCCGGCTGATCGCGGACCTGGCGCACCGGGCCGGCGCCCGGGTGGTGGTCGACGGCGTGGCCTTCGCGCCCCACCGGGCGGTCGACGTGCGGGCGCTCGGGGCGGACTGGTACGGGTGGAGCACGTACAAGGTCTACGGCCCGCACGCGTCGGTGCTGGTCGGGACCAGGGACGCGATGGTGGAGGTCGTCGGTCCCAACCACTATTTCATCC
Source organism: Phycisphaeraceae bacterium (assembly GCA_019636515.1). Classification (GTDB taxonomy): domain Bacteria; phylum Planctomycetota; class Phycisphaerae; order Phycisphaerales; family UBA1924; genus JAEUJB01. The sequence goes on from JAHBXI010000002.1 coordinate 329,971, forward strand.
CCGACAGTGCCTGGCCGAAGAAATTTGAGATCGGCGGCGTGCCGCAGGAGTCGTGCGCCGCGATCGTGGGCCTTGGCGGGTACCTCCGGTTTCTGGCCGACGGGGCTTTGGCGCCGGCCGGCGGGGTGAAGCCGAACTCGGTCGCGTGGGGCGATGCTCCGATCGACCGCGAGACCATCACCCGCGCGTTTGACGTGATGGCCGCGATGGAACGGCCCCTGCAGCGCCGCCTGATTGAGGGGATGCGGGCCGTGCCCGGGCTGAGGATCCTGGGTCCCCAGGACGACGGCCGGGACCGCGTCCCGACGGTGAGCGCCGTGATCGAGGGGCGCTCGTCGCGAGCCGTCGCGACGGCGGCCAACGCGCTGGGCCTTGGGATGCGGCACGGGCATTTCTATTCGCACCGGCTCGTGCGGGCGTTGCTGCCCGGCGGGGACCCCGAGGATGGAGTCCTGCGGATCAGCCTCGTTCACTACAACACGCCCGACGAGGTGGACGCGGCGGTGACATTCCTTGACCGGGCGGCTCGGCGCGGGGTCGATTGAACGGGGGTGGACGTGCCAACTCCCCGCGGGCGTCGGGATCGCGCCGGAACCCCCCCGGGGGGATCAGGCGGTGGGCTTCATGAGTTTCTCGAATTCCTCGGCGGCGACGTCCTCGACCTTGGCCCTGGCCACGATCGCATCCATGGACTTGTGCTCGCGGATCTGCATGGCGATGCCGTTGAGACGACCCGAGCGGGAGAGGTCCTGGGCGAGGGTCTCGGGCCTTGTGTTGTTCTCGGCGGCGAGTTGCGCGATGCGCTGATCGACGTCCTGCTGGGTGACCTGGACATTGAACTTCGCGGCGGCCTTGTGGAGGATGAAGAACATCTTGAGTTCGTTGGCGGCGCGGACACCCGACGCCGCCCGGAGTTCCGCGAGGTGCTCCTCGATCTTCTGCGGGTCAAAGCCGCGGTACATGAGTTCGAGACGCTGGCGCTCCAGCAGGCGGGCCGCCTGCGACGCGGCCATCCGCGGCGGGAGGTCGATCTTCACGTGCTCCATCAGGTAGCGGGCGACCTGCTGGCGCATCGCCACCTGCTGGCGGACATTGACATTCTGCTCGAGACGCGAGCGGACGAAGTCCCGCAGGCGAGCCTCGTCGGGCCACTGGTACCTGGCGACGACGTCCGCCACCTTCGCCGGGATGATCCGGTCGGCGCGGTCGACCTTGAACGTGATCGTCAGGTCCGCCCCGCGGATCTTCTCGACCTCGTGATTCTCCGGACCCTTCGTGCGGATGGTGGCGGTCGCCCCCGGCTTTGGCAGGCCCAGTTGCCTGGAGAAGTCCTCGACCATCACGCCCAGGATCATCCCCCGGCCATTGCTGTCGGCCGCGGGGACCTGGATCACCGCGCCCGGGAGGTTGTAGAACTCGGTCCCGTCGGAGCCGACCATGATCCCGTGGCCGGTCAGGTAGTCACCGGGCTCGGGCGTCTCGCGCGACTCCAGTTCTCCCTCGTTGATGCAGATCTTCCTGAGTTCATCGCCGACCATCGCGTCGGTCACCTCGATGACGGGCTTCTTGACGGGGATGCCCTCGAGGTCCGGGAGTTCAAACTCGGGGACCACCTCGATCTCGAGTTCGAAGGCCAGCGGCTTGCCCTCGCTGATCTCGATCGCGGCGAAGTTCTCCGAAGCAGGATCGCCGACAACCTGGAGTTTGTGATCCTCCACGGCCTTGCGGTAGGCCTCGGACAACAGGCGTCCTTTCGTCTCGTCGCGCAGCGAAGCGCCGAATCGCTTCTCGATGAGTTTGCGCGGGACGTGCCCCGGGCGGAACCCCGGCAGCGCGGCCGTGCTGACCAGCGTGTCCATCGATTCGCGAAGTCGCGAGTCGACGGTCTCCGCGGGGATCTCGATCGAGAGTTTCTTCCGGGCCGGTCCCAGGTCGGAGACGGTCACTTTGTTGGGATGCTCGGCGGTCGCGCTCTCGGACATGGGGTCTTCTCCGGTCGGGGCGGCACGAGCGGCGACCCCTGGGGCAAGGAATAGGAAACCCACCCGCGAGCCTTCGCCGGGCAGGGTCGTAAGTCTAGACGAGGCCTTCGCATGGGCAAATGCTCCCCGAACCCGGCGCGAATATCCACAACGCCCGCCTCGACTCGGGGATAGACCAGAAACCAAACCCATTCCGCCGTCGTGGGTCGATACTCTCTTGACGCCGTGGGGAGGTGAACGAGTTACCCCGCTTCATCATGGAACACACTTCGCCGCATCATGATGCAACCGCCAACACCCGGCGGGATGGGCCTGGGAAGGGGTCTGGGTCAGGCCCTGGGAGCGGTACCGGCCCTGCGTCGGAGCCGGCGACGGGCCCGTCGGAGGCCGCATTGCCGGTGATCGAGAAGCACCTGGAGGACTTCGTTCGGGGGTTGATGTTTCCTCCCCGCCTCGTGGCGGCGATTGAGTACGGGCTTCTGGGAGGGGGTAAGCGGCTGCGTCCGCTTCTTGCCTGGCACTCGGCCCGGGCGGTGGGGGGTGATGGCGCCTCGTCGCTGCGGGCGTGTACGGCCGTGGAACTGATCCACGCTTTCAGTCTGGTCCATGACGATCTTCCGGCGATGGACAACGACGACCTCCGCCGGGGACGGCCGACCTTGCACGTGTACGACGGGGAGGCGATGGCGATCCTCGCGGGGGATGCGATGCTCTCCCTGGGTTTTCACGCGCTGATCGACCATCCCGAGGCGGGGCTGGCCCTGCGCTTGTGCCGGGAACTGGCGGCGGGGACGGAAGGAATGATCGCCGGCCAGGTCTACGACACGTTGGGGGGGCTTCCCGACGACGCCCCGGAGGATCGGAGGCTTGAACTCATCCACAAGAACAAAACCGGTGCGTTGATCCGGGCTTCGTGCCGGATGGGGGCGGCGTGCGGCGGGGCGCCGGACGATTCGCCCGCGATGGCGGGGGTGACGGCGTACGCCGAGGCGGTCGGGCTGATGTTCCAGGTGGTCGATGACCTGCTCGACGTGACTCAACCCCGAGAGCGTGTCGGCAAAAGAACCAACAAGGACGCCACGTCGGGGAAGGTGACGTACCCGTCGGTCATGGGGATCGAGGCCTCGTGGCGGGTGGTCAAGGACCTTGAGCGAAAGGCGCTCGGGGCGATCGCGCCCCTCGGCCAGGCGGCGGGAGGGTTGGCGGACCTGGCGAGATCGATGGCCCGACGGGACCGCTGACTCGCCTCCCGGTCCTGTTGCCGGGGCGCCCGGGAGGGGTCTACGTTTGGTTCATGCCAAGTGTCGCTCGTCGTCTACCGGGTTCATTGTGGTCGTTGTTGCTCGCCGTTCTGGTCATCGGGCTGGTCGCGCGGCCGTCGTCGGCCTCGCGATCGGAGATCGAGCGTCTCCTGGGTGAAATGCAGGCGGCGGTCCTCGCCGCCGACATGGACGGGTACATGAAGTTCGTTGATCCGTCCGACCCGGTCTTTCTCCAGGAACAGCGGATGTGGGCCGACGACCTCCGCAAAAACACGCCCGTCGAGTTCCGGTGGGCGATCCAGGATCCTGCGGTGGATCAGAGGGGTACGGAGGCGGCGGGCGACGATGACGCGGTGCCTGCACGGAATGCGAACGACGCCCCCGGCGAAGGGGGCCAGGCCTTTCGGATCGACGGGGCGACCGCCGAGGCTCCCATCGAGGTTGTGTGGTCGATGCCCGGCTGGCCGAAGCCACGGACGTTGCGCTGGACGGCCTCGTTCCGCCGTGGCGAGGATGGCTGGCGGTACTCCGGGGAGAAATGGAACCGACTGGAATCCGAGGGGGTCTTGGTGATGTACGCGGACGGTCTCGAGGAGGCGGCCCGTGCCGTGGCGGACGAACTCCCGGCGGTGCGTCGCCATGTTCACGACGGGTTCCTGTTCGCCGAGGATTCCCCCCTCGCCACGCGCGTGCAGGAGGTCAAGGTCTACGGGTCGATGCAGCATCTCCAGGCGTCGATCTTCCTGAGTTACACCGACGGGATTGCCGGCTGGAACGAGCCGGGCGAATCAATCAAACTGCTGATCGGCCGCAGGACTCGGGCCGGCTCCCTGCGCCCTCTTCTGGCGCACGAGTACGGCCATGTCGCCACGTTCGAACTGGGTGATGCCCGCATGCCGTGGTGGATCCTCGAAGGTGTCGCCGAACTCAGCGCCGAGGTCTACGGCAAGTCACGCGAGCGCAACGATCGGGAGGTTCGCCGCTGGAAGGCCGAGGGAAAACTCCCCCCGTTCGAGGAGATGGCCGAGTTCGACGACCGTGCGAAGAAGTGGTACTCGCAGGTCTACGGCCAGGGTCACCACATGCTCGGCTACATCTCCGACCGGTACGGCCGGGAGGCACGGGTCGGGTGGCTGACCGCCCAGGCCCGCGGTGATTCTCTCGACCAGGCGACGCGGGACGTGCTGGGGCTGTCGTTCGAGGAACTCGACGCGCGATGGCGGGACTCGATCGGCCCGGTCGAGGACGAAGTTCCCGCGGCGGCTCCCGATCCGGAGAAGCCCGCGACCTGAGGCGGCGCCGGGGGATCAGAGGGTCTGGCGGATCGCCTGGACGATGCGTTCGGCGGTGCGGACGTTGGCGAACCCCGCCTCGGCGTCGATGGGAGGCCTGGCGCCGGTCTTGACGGCGTCGAGGAAGGCCGTGATCTCGGCGACGATGGGCTCGGCGTCATCGACCGCGAGGGGCTCGATGTTCACGAGTTCGTGCCATTTGAGGTGGGTCAGGTCGGCGCCCGATCGGATCTGGTCGCGGACCTCCCGCATCTGGATCTCGTTGGCGATGCGTCGGATGAGGGTTCCGGACTTGGCGCCGTAATCGATCTTGACGTAGCAGTTTTCCCCGGTGATGCGGGCGATCCGCTCGGTCTTGAGCGCCAGCCGGCTGGCGGTGATGTTGGCCACGACGGTGCGTCCGCCCGCGATCCTGGCGTTTTTCCAGGTGAGCCGGGCGTTGCAGATGTCCTCATGCTCGGTGATCACGGCGACGCCCGAGGCCTGCACGTCGTCGGGCTCCTGCCCGTCCATCAGCATGAGCACGACGTCGAGGTCGTGGATCATCATGTCGAGCACGACGCCCACATCGACCGACCGGAAGGTCATGGGGCTGACGCGGTGGATCTCCAGAAACCGCGGGATGATCGGGTCCCCGGCGAGCATGGCCTTCTGCATGGCCCGCATGACGGGGTTGAACCGCTCGATGTGTCCGACCATCAGGACCGATCCGGTGCTCTCGGAGAGTTCCTTGAGTTGGCGGGCGGTCTGGACGTCCCCGGCGAGGGGCTTTTCGATGAGGCACGCGACCCCCGCGCGAAGCAGCGGCTCGGCCGCGGCGTAATGGTGGATGGTCGGGACGGCGATGCTTACGCAGTCGACGCCCGCCTCGATCATCTGCGCGACCGTGGCCATCGGGACGGTCTCGAACTTGCCGGCGATGGCCCCCCGGCGGTCGTCGTTGGCGTCGACGACACCAACCAGCGAACACCCGGGAAGGTTCGAATAGACGCGGGCGTGGTGCTGGCCCATGCGGCCCACGCCGACCACGCCGCACCGGATGGTCCGGCCTGCAAAACGGTCCGATTCGACAACCACGGGGCGGCCCGCGACGGTAAGGCCCGAACCGGGCGTGCCCGATTCGGGGATGGCAGTGGTCAAGGCTCGACTCCCTCTGTGCTCCCCGGCCCGCCGATCGCACGGGCTCCTCGGCGCGTCTCCGGGGGCGAGCGTTCGCTCCGGTCACCCGGATCGAACGCACCCCATCTCATCGGGCCGCGTCTTCCAACGCCGCCAGCAGTTCTTCCTTGCGTGTCTGTCCGCCCATGAAAGTCTTGAAGACCTTGCCGCCTTTGAAGACGAAGATCGTGGGCAGTGACATCACGCCCAGGTGCATGGTGGTCTCGCGGTTCTCATCCGCATCAATCACCCCGACCTTGGCTTTCCCGACGCTTTCGTCGGCGACGGCGGCGATCGTGGGTGCCAGGTACTGGCACGGGCCACACCAGGTCGCGCTGACATCGACCAGGACCGGCAGGTCGGACTTGACCACCTCCGAGTCGAAATTCGCGTCGGTGAACGTCCGGACGTTCGGGCTGCTTGCCATGAAAACTCCTTTTCCAGCCGATGCCTTTGGCGTCGTGCCAGCGTGCCATGACTCTAGCCCGACACACCATGCCCGTCCCCGGGGCGGGACAAACTGTTCGTATTGTGATTGGATGCCGCGGAGAGAAAAAAGGTTACCGGGCGCAGCGCCTCAACATGCGGGCGTACGTCGTGAACCCTGACAATCGCCGCACCCGCCATGACGTGAACGACGCTCAATCCCACGGTGCCCAGGAGCCTCTCGGAAGGGTGGGAATCCCGTTCGAGGGAAACACGGCCGACGAAACTTTTGCGCGACAGAGCGCTGAGGATCGGGAGGCCGATGGTCGCCAGTTCATCCGTCCGGCGGATCAGTTCCATGTTCTGTTCGACCGACTTGCCGAACCCCAGGCCTGGGTCGATGCAGATGGAATCGGGGCGGATCCCGGCGGACAGCGCCTCCCGGACGCGCTGCGAGAGGAACTCCCGGACCTCCCCGACCACGTCCCGGTAGGCGGGCGGGGTGTCGTATCGATCCGAGAACCGATCACGGGACGGATCGGTCAAGCGGTGCATGAGAATGATGCCCGCCCCACGGCGGGCGACAAGGTCGAACATGCCCGGGTCATCTCGGCCGGCCGAAACGTCGTTCACGGCGTCGGCGCCGGCGTCGAGGGCGGCGGCGGCAACCTCTCGGCGCGTGGTGTCGATCGTGATGGGGATCGACAGGCCCGCCTCCCGGAGGGCCCGGACGATCGGGACCGTCCGCCGGATCTGATCCTCCGGTGAGACGGGCTCGGCGCCGGGCCGCGTGGATTCACCGCCGATGTCAAGCGCGTCCGCCCCGTCGCGGACGGCCTCGTGCGCGAATCGGCACGCGAGATCGACGGTGGGGAGGCACCCCCCATCGTGGAAACTGTCGGGCGTGGCGTTGAGAATGGCCATGACCCTCGGCCGGTCGAGGGGGATGGAGGCCCTTGGGGAGCAACGCCACCGCGCGGGTCGGGTCAGGCAGGGCCGCGGCATGAGCGATGGTACGGCCGCGCGGTACCATCCGGATCGGAGGTGAACCCGATGGAACAGCCAACCCGTCACGACGTGACGCAACTGATCGCCGCGGCATGCGATGGGGATCCCAGGGCGGCCGAGCACCTCCTGCCGCTGGTCTACGAGGAGATGCGCCGACTCGCGGCGGCCAGGCTCGCCAAGGAGCCCGGAGCCGGCAAGGCGTACACGCTCCAGCCCACCGCGCTGGTCCATGAGGCGTACATGCGGCTGGTCGGAGGGGGGGACGTCCGATGGGATGGTCGCGGGCATTTCTTCGCGGCCGCGGCCCTGGCGATGCGGAGGATACTGGTCGAGCGGGCTCGCCGACGCGGGCGCGTTCGCCACGGCGGCGGACGCCAGCGTGTCGCGCTTCCGGTCGAGTCGCTCGCCGAGGAGCCACAGGACGACGAGTTGCTCCTGCTCGACGATGCCCTGAAGAAACTCGAGGAACTCGACGCACGCAAGTACCAGGTGGTCATGCTGCGGTACTTCGCCGGGCTGAGCATCGAGGACACGGCGGCGGCCCTGGATATTTCCTCGGCCACGGTCAAGAACGACTGGAACTTCGCCCGCGCGTGGCTGCGGCGAGAGGTCATGCAGGCCGACCAGTGACCCACGTGCCGCGCCGGATCCTGTGACGTGCCCGCGGCGGGACCTCGGCGGCCGTCCGCCAGCGGTCATCAAATGACCCGGGATTGCAGCACCGGCATGGCCCTGAGGTACTCCCCGGCCGGACCTTCGCGGATCGATACAAAGGACCGGTACGGGCCGTCGAAGATCGCCCGTCCTTCGTAGAGCATGACCACGCGAGGCTCGAGCCGGCGGAGGAGGTCTTTGTCATGGGTCACGATGATGGACGTTCGCCGGGCGCCGCCGGATCTCGGCTGGTGGTGCGTGTTGAAGACCAGTTCGTGGATGCGGCCGCTGATGACCGGGTCCAGCCCGGTTGTCGGCTCGTCGTAGAAGATCAGCGCCGGGTCGATGGCGATGGCCCGGGCGATGGCGACCCGCTTGGCCATCCCCCCCGACAGCGTATCGCGGTCCTTGTCGAGGACTTCATCGGGGTCAAGGGCGGCATCGATCAGGCTCCGGCGAGCCAGGTCGGTGATCTGGGACTCGGTCAACTCGCGGGTGTCATCGGTGGACATCGCGGCATGCTCACGCAGGAGAAGCGCGATGTTCTCCCGGACGCTCCCGCTGAACAGCGCGTTGCGCTGGAAGACGACCGCCCACGAAAGGCGAACCCGCTCGAGTTGATCCCGGTCCAGTTCGAAGAGCCGTACCAGCGGGGCGCCGGGGGTCGAGTGATCCGCCGCCTCGACGGTCCCGGTGTCCGGCTCGATCAGGCCCGCCAGGATGTGCATGAGCACGGTTTTCCCGCTCCCGCTGCCCCCGACGATGCACACCAGGTCCCCGCGGTGAGCCTGGAGACTGATCCCTCGGAGAACCGTGCGTTCCCCGAACGACTTTGAGATCCCGACAGCGCGGAGTTCGATCGGGGTCGAGATGTTCCCGCCGGCGGCTTGCGAGTCGGGCATCCGACAGCGTAGTCGTCTTTGAACGGCACGCGGCTCGGCGAACCGGCCCATCCGGGGCCGGCGAATCCGGAGGAAGTCGTCGGTCGAATCCAATCTCGTATGACCAGATCTGCTGATATGGCCGATTGCAACTCCCACGTCATGCGTGCCGGAGGCCACCTTCCGGTCACGGCCGTCATCATGGCCGCGGCGGCCCTGGCCGGGTGTGCTCCGCCGAACGAGCCGTACACAAAGGACGTTCACGATGCTCGCGCCTCGGTCACGTCGTCACGACCGTCGAGCGTGACCTCGGAGGATCCAGCCTCAACACCAAAGACCACACCCGTACCCGATGACGTGGAAAACGCGATGTTGATCCCGTCACCGGGTCAGACGCTCCGCGTCGGTGGCGACACGAACGCGCGCGTGACGGGTCGAGATGGCGATTTCCGCAGCGGTTCGTGCCGCATCGACACGCCCCTTCCAGAGGGCTACCCGCCCCCCACCCCGCCCGGCGCGATCGATCTCAAGACGTATCCGGTGGTCCGCGTGGCGGAGGTCGACGGGAGTGGATCTCCCGACCGCGGGATGAACCGGGCGTTCTGGCCGCTGTTCAATCACATCAAGAAGCACGACATCGCGATGACATCCCCCGTGGAGATGCGGTATCGCGGGTTGGGCTCCTCGAACGCGGGTCTCCCCGAATCCTGGTCGATGGGCTTTCTGTACCGAACGCGGGACCTGAACGACACCGGCAGGGATGGGGACGTCGTCGTCCGTGACACCGAGGCGGTCACCGTGGTCGCCGTCGGCCTTAAGGGTGACTACTCGATGTCACTGGTGAAGCGGGGCATGGCCCGCCTGGAGGACTGGCTTGCGGACCACCCGGAATGGGAGGTTGCCGGGGGTTGGCGTTCGCTCTACTACAACGGCCCGTCGCTGATGTGGTGGAACAAATGGGCCGAGGTGCAGGTGCCCGTCCGTCGTTCCCAGGCGGCCGTGGAAGCGCCCCGATCCTGATTGATTATTCGTGTGCGATGGCGATGGCGCCGGTGACCGTGCGTCGATCGTGCGTCGGCCGTGCATGGGGCTACGGGTGTGACGCGCCCGCCGGGAAAATGACGGAAGCGAGCAGGTACCCACCCACCATGATCGAGAGCACGGCGATCAGGCCCAGCGCGATGGCGACTTTCATCCACCGTGCTTCCCGGTCGATCGCCAGCCGGTTCATGGGCCGGCCGACCATGGCGTCCAATCGTCGCTGGCGGTCCAGGATCGACCCGTGGCGCCACGTGAATTTTCGAATGGGCAAGCCCGAGGCGTGGGCCACGACGCTCAGCGCGGCACGCATGGAAGTGACCGCCTCCGGCGTCACCACCGGGCTTGGCCCCGCTTCACGCGTGCCGGCGGCACGCCGGCTGAGGGCGCACACCGCGAAGGCGTCGGCCTGGCGTTCGAACGTCCGACTGACAAAGCCCAGGACCGTGAGCGACATCGCGAGCGTGATCATGGCCATCAGTCCCTCGGCCAGCGCGGACGAGGCCAGGCCCGGGACCGCGATCGCCAGCGAGATCTGGACCACCGAGAGCGTCATGCCGATGCCTGTCACGGCGGCGAGCATGGCGGCGGCGAGCCAGGGCAGGTGCCGCCGGCGGACGTGTCCGACCTCGTGCGCGGCGACGGCCTCGACCTGATCGGGCGTCAGCGCTTCGAGCAGGGCGTCGGTCAGGAGGATGTAGCGAAGCGGCCAGAACAGACCGATGACGGCCCCGTTGAGCATCAACCCGTGCGTGCGCCAGACCAGGAGGTTTCCGACGCGGACGCGGCTTTGCCTGCACAGCGCGGTGATCGCGTCGCGAAGCGGCCCCGGGCCGAGCGGGACGGTGTCCCACACGAGTCGCAACCCCAGCGGCATGAGCGTGAAAAGTACGGCGACGCCCGAGATCTGGATCAGCACGGCCGCGGCCGACCCCGGCACGACACCGAACCACCGCGCCCCGTGCCGCTCGATGGTTTCGGCCCACGCGACCAGCAGGAGGATGGGAACCAGGGCGATCAGGACGTGGTAGCGGAGGTTGCTGAGCACGAACTGGCCTCTCGTGACAAACGGCCGCAGCGCAACCCCCGAGTCAAGGTCGCGGATCAGCGCGGCCTCTCGCACGCGGCGTTCGATCGGCGCCAGCGACCACCACCCGATGCACCACGACGCCACGAGCGGGGCGATGACGACCAGTTCGTCGATCAGGATCAGGTCCGTCGTCACCGAGCGGACGGACTCGGCCCATCCCACGAGCACGACGTTGACCAGGTGAAGCCCCACCGCCAGCAGCCTTGCCCGGCGAACCAGGTGCTCGGCCCGATGCACCGCGTGCCAGGATCCGGTCTGGTCCACCGCGCGGCCAAGTCGGCGCACCGATCGGTCGGTCAGGAGGTTCAGGAGGATGAACCCGCCGATCGAGAGGATCGCGGCGGGCAGCGGGGCGAAGGCGGGCGGGCCGAACGCCGCGACGGCCGGGTCCCGGAGGTGGATCGCCAGGACGCAGAGGATGATGGCGAAGTGGATCATCCGCGGGGGGTGGCGGGCACGGCCGCGGCCTGCCTTGCCGCGGCGATCGCACGGCATCGTTCGGCTTCCACCGGGTTTGACCACACCCCCTGGGCCTTGATATACGACCCCACGATCAGGGCGTCGGCAAGGGGCGCGAGTTCGGCGATCTGTTCGGGGGTGACTCCCGAGCCAACCAGCACGGGGATCGTCACGGCCCGTCGGGCCGCTTCAACGTCGGCCCGGTCGGCGGGGGACCCCGTGAACGCCCCGGTGATGATGACGCCGTCGGCGCCGAAGAACTCGGCGCCCTGGGCGGCGTCGGCGAGGGAGAGGTCCGACGTCAGGGCGTGGGAGGCGTGCTTTTTCTTGATATCGCAGTAGACGGCGACATGGTCCGCCCCGATGGCCCGCCGCCGGCGAAGCAGCGGCCCGGCCGCCGCGTCGGCCATGATTCCCTCGTCGGCGACATGCGAGTAGACGAAGTTCTCGCAGCGGATGAACCGGCAGTCCGCGGCCATCGCGACGGCGAGGGCCTCGTGTTCGCCGCGAGAAAGCACCTGGACGCCGATCGGGACCTCAACCGCGTCGCGCACGCGGCAGGCGACGACGGTCATGGCGGCGGTCACCTCCGGGGCGTGCGGGGCGTTGACGTACGGGCGGTCGTGCATGTTCTCGATCATCACCGCGTCGAACCCGGCCTCGACGATGACCCGGGCTTCGTGCGCCGCGGAGCGGGCGATCTGGTCCACCAGGCGGCGTGATCGCGGGGAGCCCGGAAGCGCATCGGCGTGGATCATGCCGATCAGCGCGCACGGCCGTTGAAAGAGGGGCATGGTGCCGAAGGATAAGGCCCCGCCCAACCCGAAGCCCAACCCGAAGCCCAACCCGAAGCCCAACCCAAGGCACACCCCCGTGCCGGCGCCCTTCGCCGGAGTTGACACCGGCCCCGGCCTTGCCGGGGAGGCGGACCGGATACGTCAGAATCCCAGTTCGGGTGCTTCGGCGATCGCGACTTGGTACTCGATGTCGGCGAGGCGCAGGGTGAGCACTCCCGCGGCCGAGGGAACCTTCACGGTGACGCTGGCGAGGACCGCGGCGGATCGAGTGCCGGACGCTTCGATGGCTCCCGCGGGTGGGGAGTTTCTCAGCCGTAGAACGGGTACCGCCGACCGGTATCCCTCGATCTGGATCGACGTGGCGTATCCGTCCGACGGGTTGATCCCCGAGATGGAGACGACGACGCGGTCCGCCCCAACTCGAATCGCCGAAATGCCCAGTTCGCCAGGGGCAACGTCCGGTCTTGCCGAGCCGGACACCGGTGCCGAGCCGGCACCCGCGAGCGGGCCGATGGCATTTCCCGGAGCCGACGACATCGAGATCGTCTGCGCCTCATCCGCTTGGGTGGGTGCTTCTCGACCCGTTGAAAGAACGACCGGCACGGACGATGCACGGCGTACCTCTCGCGGCCCGTACGTGTGAACCGCGGGCTGGGTGCCTGTCGCGGCGGGCCGCTCCACGAACACCACGTCCGGCTCGGCCGTTGTCACCACCGGGGCCGAGACGATGTACGTCGTCGTCGGCCGCACGACAACGGGTGAAGCCCACACCACCGCCGGGGGACACCACGCCCCCGGAGGGGAGTAGACCACCCGACGCACCGGCGGGCAATACGCGATCGGCGGGCAGTACGTCACCGATGACCGGTACACGGGGGGCGGGCAATACGCCGGGGCGCGATGCCACGATGGGCCGCTTCGGATGCTCAGGCTGAAACTCGACCCGTACGAGGCCCCTGGCAAGCCGCACCGGTCCCACTCGCCCCAGGTCGAGCGTCCCGCGCTGTAGGTCGGGTACCCCCAGCCGCGGTGGTTCCAACTCGATCCGGTCGAGATGCCGACCGAGACGGAAGTACGCGACGAACCGCGATGGAAAGAATCGGACCGATTCGGAGTCGAAGGGTACCCCCACGAGCCCGAGCGTTCGGGACCCTCGCTGAAGGACCGCTCCCCCCGTGTCGAGCCCGATGACCAGGTGTTGTCCCGAGCCGCGTGGTCGCGTGACCGGCTTGTCGCTCCGGAGGAACGCGTCCCGCCGCCGGCGGCCAGCGGCGCCTCGGCGGACCGACCCGGTCGAGAGGCAAACGGTGATCCCGGGGCCATGGGCGACTGGTGCATCCCCCGGTTCGGAGGGCCTTGCACGCGACGATCCTGCTGGAGGCCGGAGGCTCCGCCGACCACGCAGGCGAGAATGCTCGCGGTCAGGAATCGCCGAGCGTTCGATCGTCCCAGTGACCCTGGCATGGTGCATATCTCCTGGCGTGTTCCGGCGCGGGTGTCTGGGCAACGCCTTGTCGGAAAGGCGATTGCGGTGAGCGATTCCGCGCATTTATGGAACGCGGCACGCGGCCTTTGGTTCGCGGAATGAGGACTGAAAAGCGAGGTTTCGGCGGCGAGCTGTTCGCATAAGGTTTGGACATTGCCGTGGGCATCGGGGGGCTGGTGTCCGCGGCACGGGTTGTATCACGCGCGGGCCAGGGCGCGGCGGAAGCGTGCGTCTCACCACGCCTGGGCACTCGGCGGCGAACGACCGGCCGCATGTCGCCGCGCGGTGATGGCGGTTGTTCCCGGCGCAACGTGAATATTAATAGAAAACATATAACGTCGAGACTTAGCACAATCAACGCGTAGTCTTAACTCACAATATCGGTATCCACCATGACCGACAGTTTGGCCACAAGTATGATCTGCCTCTTATGACACGCGAGGTCACCGGGTTGAACTCCCGTGATTTCGAGTGGAATGGAAACCGGTTGTCCTGCTGAATCGAGTCAACAGGGGTCAGATTATGGGTTGCATTGAACGGCGGCGCGATCGCTCTGGGTTCACGGATCGGATCACGGGATTTACCTCCATCCCCTCCGACGCCCGCGGGGCCTTCGTGACCAGGCGGCCTCGCCCCCTGGCCTCGGGCTTCACGCTGATCGAATTGCTCGTCGTCATCGCGATCATCGCGCTTCTTCTTGGGCTCCTGATACCGTCGCTGAGCAAGGCCAGGGAGGCGGCCCGCTTGGCCGTCTGCACCTCCAACGTGGGGAGCACGGCCAAGGCGGTCCAGATCTACACGGGCAACGAGAGGGGCTTTTTCCCGGCGCACTACATGTACGGCGCTGATTCGAGCAGCCGTGAATGGCGCCTGAAAGATCAGCAGACGTCGAATCCGAACCCCGTCAACGGGTATATCCACTGGTCCTACTACCTCTACGACGGGGAGGCTGGGTTGGGCGAGGAAGCCTTCCAGTGTCCTTCGGTCCCCAACAAGGGAGCCCCCAGGACAAACCCCGGCGCGAACCAGGAAAACTGGGAGGTTGACCAGGTCAACGACATCGGCGGGACGTACGGCAACCCGTCCTCCCCGCCGGTCGACCGCCAGGCCCAGCGCATGGCCTACACGGGAAACGGGGCCATTTTCCCGCGGAACAAGTTCTGGGACAGCCCCGGGACGCGCAAGAACCGGTTTGTCAACAGCGCGGCGGTTGACAACTCGACCCGCGGGCCCGCGGGCGTCATCCTCGCCACGGAGTTCTACTACTTCGACCGGTGGAAGTCTCTGGTGGACGCCGAGGATGGCAAGAACAAGAGCCACCGCCCGGTGATCCCCTTTGTGGGTCTTTCGTCCGGGACGAATGTCTACTCCGAGCCGGTGATCAGCGGGGAAGCCTCGTTCCGATACCCCAACGCATCGGAGATCTACACGCTCGACAAGATGTCGACCAACATGATCAACGACGCCAATTCGACGCTCAACGCGGTCGGTCGCCACCACAACGGCAACGTGAACAACCGCGCGGGGTACGGCGGGCCGACGGTCTTCGTCTACGTGGATGGCCATGCGACGGTGGAGAAACTCACCGACACCATCCGGGACAAGAAGTGGGGCGACCGCTTCTACAGCCTGTCCGGGAACACCGACGTGGTGAAGAAGGCCGACAACAGTTGGAAGTGACGTGATCGTGCCGGATCCGCGACGCGGCTCCGGTGTCTTGTCGGAGGATTGATTCCGGTGACACGCAGGCTCCGTGTCACGCGCCCGCACGGGACGCGGGCTTTCGGTCTGTCTTGCACCGTCGATCCCGGCGCGGCGCGTGTGCGTCCCGCCTGAGCATGTTTGCGCAAGGGTTTTGCAAAGAAAGAGAGAGGTACGTATGAAGATTGACAAGCGCCTTATGGCATTGGCGGCGATGGGTCTGGTCGGCGGGCTTACATCGGTTTCCCAGGCCCAGGTGGTTATCAACCAGTCGGGGGCCACCCTTCTTGAGAACTTCCTGGTCGCCCCCGCCGCGACGAACGACTACTTCGACGTTGACGGCGACGGCGACGCCAAGATCTTCCTCAGCCCCGGGGCGGACCAGTTGGCCGCGTTCACCTTCCCGAATTTCGGGGCTCAGTTCGCGGATGATTCCTGGAACGGAGGTTCGAACCTCCAGTCCTCGCGCTGGTGGGTGATCCAGTACCGCGTCGTCGGCTCGGTCAACGGTTTTCAGGAGATGGTCGATTTCTCCTCGACGTTCGTGACGACCCCCGACAACGTGGAAATCTTCTCCTCCAAGGCGTCCAAGGCCTTCCACAACCGCAACCAGTACGTCAGCGGCCAGGCCCCGCAGGGGATCGCCAACACCAACAACCCCGGAGCGGCGCCCGCGGTCTCCAACACGACCACTCTCCTGGCCGAACTGAACGCTTCCTCCACCGCCGGGATCCGGATCGACATGGCCCCGACCGACGTCCCCGGCCCCTGGTCGGTCTTCTACGCCGGGGCTCCCTCGGCCGAGCGGTACCCCACCGAGGCGGGCTACGGCAACAACTCCCGCCAATCGGTCGCGAATCCTCTCAACGTCAACGTCACGGGCGGTCAGACCAACAAACTGGCCAACCTCGGCCCGCGCAACTTCAACGTCCTTTCCCCCGACGCGGACACCATCTTTGACACCCCGATCGCGTTCGCGCCCATCGCGGTGGTGACCAACCTGGGGACGGGCCTTACCCAGATCGACGCGTCGGACCTCAAGCACCTGAACCTGACCGGACGCCTCAAGTCCGGCGAGAACCTGATGTTCACGACCCGCGACTCGGGGTCGGGCACCCGCAACGCCTTCTGCAACAGCGTGTGCGTCGATCCATCGTTCGGGTACGGGGAGAACATCGGGCCGCTTTCCTCGGGAAACCAGAACCTCCTGGGTGACTCGTACAACCCCTCGAACAAGAACGGCCAGGCGGACGTCGAGACGACCGTCGCGAACACGCGCATCGGCATCGGGTACGCCGGGGCGGAGCGCGGGTACAACAGCGCGTGGCTGACCGGTGGCCGGCTCGAGGTCCTGGCCGTCCGCAACGACAGCCAGGGCGGCGTTGGTTACTTCCGCCCGAACATCGACGCCATCCTCGACAATTCGACCCCCGAGTCGTACCGCATCGGGGGGGCGGCCGTTTTCTCGCACCTGGGTGATCCGCTGGCTTCGGGTCCGGCCTTCGGCGGGATCGGAAACGGCAACCCGAAGTTGCGCAACGAGAACGCCGCCGCCTACCTGAACAACATGACCCTTTCGATCACGGCCTTCACGGGCAATCCCGGCGGATTGGCGACCAACTTCACGCCCGGCCAGTTCCTGGCGGTCAACTTCCTGCTGACGTCGGGCTTGGACTCGCTGCCCAAGGGCGTCGTCCCCGGGACGGGCCTGCCCGACCCGTGCGTGTGGCTGGCCAACTCGACGAAGGTTCAGTCGGTCCAGGACTACGCCCGTGCCAATAACATCCTCCGCAGCGCGGGGTACTACACCTTCGGCCTGTTCACCGAGAACGGGAAGAACCCGACCCGCCGCACCAACCAGACCTACTCCGATGGCCGGTCCTCCAGTTACGTCTCGCAGGGCGGGGCGACGCTGGTTTACGCGGCCAACGCGCTGTCGCGCAACCGGATCGGCGGCGACTTCAACGGTGACGGCGTGCGCGACATCAACGACACCTGCGAGATGCTCAAGGCATGGGATGATCGCTACAACTTCACGCCCTGGGTTGCTCCCAATGGGACCGGCCCGATCGCCGGCGCCCCGGGGACCGACGCGTGCATCGAGATCCTGGGCGATTTCAACGGAGATGGCAACTTTGATCTCGCGGACGTCCGCTACTTCGCCGATGGCCTGGGCGTTGACCCGGTGACTCGCCTGCTCGACCGCACGGCGGCGTTCACCGCGATCGACGAGTGCTACGGCTGCGGCGGGCTTGCCAACAACTTCTTCGGCACCGTGATCGCCAATCCCTTCAAGCGCTACGCGGCGGGCGACTCCCGAGGGGACATCGCCGGTTCCGGCGTGACGACCCCGGGGTTTGCTCCGACCGGGGCCGACGGCTTCATCAACGCGGCCGACATCGACTACGTCGGCCAGCAGTTCCTGCGCAACGCCGACGTCACCGACGGGGCGCTGAACTGGAACGTCCCCGCCGAGGCCCAGAACGGCGACCTCTCGGCCGACATGAACGGCGACCTGGTCATCGACCAGGCCGACCTTGATGAACTGGTCCGCGTGATCCTGTGTACCGAGTACGGGGACCTCGACCTCGACGGCGATGTCGACGCCGACGACCTGGCCGCGATGGTCATCGGCGGGTCGGGCTGGGCGCAGGGCGATTTCAACCAGGACGGCATCGTGGACGCGGCCGACGTGGCCATCCTGACGGCCAACCTCGGCTTCGTTACGTTCTGCTGCCCGGCGGACATCGACGGCACGGGCTTCATCGACCTCGACGACTTCACCGCGTTCGTCGGGATCTTCGAGGAAGGCTGCCAGAACGCCGACTTCGACGGCTCGGGCTTCGTCGACCTCGACGACTACATCGCCTTTGTCTCGCAGTTCGAGGGCGGCTGCTGATTCCGAATCCGTCTCCGGCTTTCGGATCCCGGTTCCATATCCCAGGGCGACTCGGCAAAGGCCGGGTCGCCCTTTTTCATCGTGACGCGTGAGGCTCCTCAGCGATTCGGCAGGCTCCGGAGGACGATGAGTTTTACGATATGAACCATGAATCTCCGCATTCGGGGCAGGTCGGGGAGACAAGCCCGGCCAGGTCGTACCCGCACGCACGGCAACGCCGCGCCGCCGGCGTGGCCGGCGCGGCCAGCAACCACCACGAGATCGGGGCGACCGGTGCCGTGAGCGCCAGGCCCAGCACCACGAGGTCCCGTGTCGCCTCGGAGGGTTGAGCGTGGCCGAGCGCCCAGCAGACGACCAGCACGGAAAGACTCGACAGGGCGCCGATCGCCACGATCCGCCACGATCCCGTGGCCGCGAGGTACGCCGCTCCCATGGCCGCCGTCACCACGGTGGCCATGATCACCGACTCCACGAAAAAGACCGCGTTGCTCGTCGTCAGGCCCCGGAGCATCCCGTAGGGGAGAATCGCCGCGATGGTCGGACCCGTGGCCTCGACGACCGGGCCGAGCCACGCCGGCATCGTGATCCATCCGATCACGGGGATGGCCTGGAGAAGCCGGTTCCCGCGCTTCCCACGCCGCCGCCCCGCGAAAAAAAGCAGCATGACCGCCAGGCCGACGGCCACGGGCGCCCCGGCGTACGAAGCGGCACCGGGCGACGCGGCGAACCAGGTGAAGGACGCGGACAGGACGGCCGCGGCCGTGATCGCCTCCCATGGGGCGATCCGCCCGGTTCTCGGGGAGGGATCGGCGCCGTGTCGTTTGCCGGCATTCTCTCGCACGCGCACGCGGGAAGGGTACACCGGTCAGCGGATTCCATGGGCCGGCGGCACGCCGAACGGCTCGGTCCGCCACAAGCGGCCGTTCGAGCCGTCGCGGATCACGCGCCGGTACAGCGTGTCGCGTTCAATTGGTTCAAATCCCGCCTCACGGATCGCCTTGCGGAGCGTCCAGACGTTCACTTCCTGGTTTGTCGCGGCGGCCCCGGCGCCCTGGCCCGCGCCGTGGTTCACCTTCGTGATGTCGTACCACACCACCGTGCCGTCGATGTCGTCGGCGCCCGCCGCGAGCATCACCTGCGACATCGGCAGTGTCTGCATGATCCAGAAGGCCTTGACGTGCGGGAAATTATCGAGCATCAGGCGAGATACCGCGATCGTTCGAAGGTTTTCGAGGCCGCTGGGTCCTGGCAGCCGCTCGAGTTCGCTCCCGTCGGGGAAGAACGGCAGCGGGATGATCGTCTGGTAGTACCCGCATGGGCACGTCCCAACCCCGTCGGCCGCGGACACGCGCTCGGGCAACGGCGTGCCCGGGCGCGTGAGCGTGATGATGGGCGCGTTCGAGTCGCCGACCTCCCCAGCCCGCGCGCCCAGGTGCCCGCCTTCGGAGCGGGCAAGGTCGCCCTCGCCTGTCCCCGGGTCGTCCTCGACACCGACGCCCGTGTCGGGCTTTCCCTCGCGGGCCGCGCTCCGTTTCGCAAGGCCCCGCCCCGACACGCCCGCGTACCCGAGCCGGGCCAGCGCTTCATCCTGTGCCCGTCGCAGCATGTCCATGTGCGTCAGGCGATCGATCCTCGACTCGATATGGCCGTACAGGATGGTCGCGTTGGTGTTCAATCCAAGTTCGTGCGCGACGCGGTGAACGTCGAGCCATACGTCGCTGCGTATCTTGCCTTTGTAAGCCTGGTCATGGACTCGGTCGTCGAAGACCTCGGCTCCGCCGCCGGGCAGCGAGCCCAGCCCGGCCTTCTTCAACTCCGACAGGACGTGACGAATCCCCGCCCGTCGCGCGGCACGGCCCTCCTCGCCCGGCAGCGTCGCCCCCTTGTACACCTTGGCGATGCGGGCCAGGTGGACGATTTCCACCGCGGTGAAGGCCTTGACGTGCAGGTCGCTTCCCAGGCGTGATGCCTCGCCGCGGATCGTGGCGACGAGGTCCGTGTAATACGAGAACGGCAGCGACGGGTGAAGACCACCGACGGAGTGGATCTCCGTTGCCCCGGCCTCCACGGCGCCCCGGGCCTGCTCCCGTATGTACTCCATGTCCCGGGTGTACGCCCCGTCGTCACCGTCCTTGCGGTAGAACTCGCAGAACTTGCATGACAACGCGCACACGTTGGAGTAATTGAGATGCCGGTTGATGTTGTAATACGCGGCGTGGCCGTGGAGTCGGCGCCGCACCACGTCGGCCAGCGCGACGACCGACCAGACATCGGGTGTTTCATACAGCAGCAACCCGTCGTCGATCGTCAGGCGCTCCCCGCGGGCGATTTTTTCCTCGATCACGTCGAGGCGGGCGTCGGGACGGGCGTCGGGGCGGGCGCGGGCGCTCAGGGGGGTGGATGTGGACGCGAGGACGCTCATGAGGCATGGTAGCGAGCGGGGCCGTTGTTTTCAGTAATCATTGAAAACACCACGCGCCAAAGGCCCTGGCAGATACCGATAGCCAGGCTTGAGGCCCGCATTCATACCCGCATCCATGCCGGGACCCATACCCACGTTCATGCCGTCCCGAACTTCGGCCGGCCCGTCGCGACCGCAACCAGGACGCCCGCGTGGCTCCGTTCACCACGTCACGGCGGCTTACATCACCGTGCGCCGCGGATCAGCGAGCGTGCGCCTCGGGTGAAAACCAGCCGTCCGGATGATCTGGAGCGGCGACTCGCTCAATCACAAGAGACCGAAGGAGCGGTCGGGATCGGGGACCATCCATGCCGCGTGGCCCGCCACTTTGGCCTGGTCCCTCTCGACCCGCTCCCGGCCAGGGCGGAGGTTGACGCACTGGGGAGTGCCGTGGCGGTGGTTGTGGCATCGATCCACGCGGACCTTCGGCCGGGCGATCGGGCGCACGTGCGTCCGGCCGATCGGAAGGAGGCCTGGGCGGCATGGCTCCCCGCGGGTGATCGCCGGGACGACGATCCTCGATCCGATGGCCGCCCGGCCGCTGAATATCTCGTGGTGGCTCGGCTCGCTCCCGGCCCGCCGCCGGAGGGTGATCCCCGGGCCGGGGCATGATGCCGTCCGGGAGAGGACGCGGGCCGCTCATCGGCCCGCCAGGCATGCCCGCGGGTGGAGGCCGCCAGGTGAGCACCATCCGCTCGACGATCTTGGTTTCCGGGTCGATCCACAGTTCGATCCGCTCGGCGGATCGGAGTCGCGGGGCAAACGGCCCGGGTTCTGCCTTGCGTGCTCCGCCGACACGGTCGAGGCGGCGCTCGTCGCGCCCGGGCAGCGCGGCCGGAGGCCGGATCACCAGGTCGTAGGAATCCGCGGCGGCTTCGAGCCACGCGTCGACCGACTCGGCAAAGAGCACTTCGCCTTCGTCCAGGGCCCACCCCGGCCAGGCGCGGCGGGGGTCATCGCGCTCGACCGACCCATCGGGACGCATCGCCCACTCGCCGTTCGAGTCGCGCCCCGCCACCACCGTGGATCCATCCGGACGGGTCAGGCGCAGCAGGTGATACGGATACCGAGTGTCGATGACCGCGTGGGGTGTTGAATCCGCCCGGGGCGCCGCGGCGCGGCGTTCGGACTCTTGTGAAAACTCGAAGAACTCGGCGCGCACCTCGTAGCGACGGTCGCCGGGTCCGCGGAGCGCGTGGATCGAATCCTCGATCGACGCGGCCCGCGTCGGGGAAGGAATCGCCAGGATGACCATCGCCGTCGCGAACGCGGCGAACGCCCAGGCCGCTCCGATCAGGCGACGGGCGTGGGGCCGACGCCCCGACGGCCGAGCCCCCGCACGAACGCCTCGCCTCTCGACCGGGCCGAGAGCCTCCATCACGTCTCGTACCCGGCGCTCGCGGGCCTGGCTTCCCCGCTCGTGCAGGACGTGCAGCACGCCGTGCGTGAACAGGTCGTCCGCGGCGAAGGCCGCCGGGTCCGCGTGGTCGTGATCGTCGTGTCGTGTCACGGTGCTTGCTCCGTGGAAAGGACGCACTGGGCGAGGAGTTTCCTGGCACGCTGGGCACGCTTCTTCACCGATTCCTCCGAGTCGCCGATCGAGCCGGCGATCTGCGCGAGCAGCAGCCCGCGCGCGTACATCATGTCGATCACCTCGCGCATCGCCTCGGGCAGGCGTTGCAGGCAGTCCTCCAGCCGCTCCACCCGTTCGCGGAAGGCCGTTCCCGGCGGGAGGAACCGCGCGTACCGGGACTCCAGCGCGTCAAGAACCGCCGCGTCAGTGGCCAGCGGCACCGCCCTGGCCGACCGGCCCATCGAAAGACTCAGGTTCCGCGCGATCCCACGCAGCCAGGGGCCAAATGGACGGGAACGGTCGTACTCCCCAAGGTGCCGCCACGCGGTCAACATCGTCTCCTGGAAGAGGTCATCCGCCGCCGACGCCGACCAGGCCAGACTCCGCGTGTACGCGGCGAGCATGTCCGCATGCTCCCGGACAAGGATCTCGAAGACTTCTCGCCCCGATGGGCCTTGATCTATGCTCACACGGGCCTCCGCTCACAACATGTTGCCTCGGTCGCAGGGCCAGGGGACATGATTCCAATGGGATTTCCGGCCGCCGGCAGGAATCCGATTATTTCCGGGATTTTCCGTCCCCCTGGCCGCTCCGCCCGCCAATAGCGATGCCGGGAATATCCCGTTGCGCACGGGATGCACCCATGGGAGCCAATCATGGCCAGACTCGACGATGGGCGTGAGGCAGGGGCGATCAGGAAAATCCGCGGCCGCTTTGGTCGTGCCACGCTCGCGACCGTCTTCCTCGGCATGCCCGTGGTCGCCGGGGTCGCTCTTGCGGCGGCGTACGCGGCCTTTGCGGCCCTCCCGCCGGTCCCCGTCCCGCCCGAGAACCCCCTCACGGAAGAGAAGCGTGTCCTGGGAAAAGTCCTGTTCTTTGACGAACAACTCTCCTCGACCAACACCGTCTCATGCGCCACCTGCCACGTGATGAATCGGGCCGGCGCCGATCCCCGGAACGGTTCGCACCCCGGTCCCGACGGACTCCCCGGCACTCCCGACGACAAGCGCGGGTCTCCGGGGATTTTTCGATCCAATGTGTTCTCGGATTTCATACGCGACCAGGTATTCAACACCCAGGTGCAGGTGACGTCCCGTTCGGCCAACAGCCCGATCAACGCCGCGTATGCCCCGACGCTTTTCTGGGATGGCCGTGCCTCGGGGCAGTTTCGAGACCCCGTGTCGGGCCAGGTCATCATCCCGGCCGGAGGGGCGCTTGAAAGCCAGGCCGCCGGTCCTCCCGTCAACGGTGTCGAGATGGCCCACGACGACATCGACTGGTCGCAGGTGACCTCCAAACTCTCGGGTGTCCGCCCGCTGGACCTGGCAACGAACCATCCTCCGGACGTGGCCCAGGCCCTGGCGGGCGGGGTCACCTATCCCGAGTTGTTCCGGCGGGCGTTCGGCGACACGGAGATCACCGCCGCGAGAATCTCGATGGCGATCGCGACCTACCAGCGCACGCTCATCGCCGATCAGACTCCCTGGGACGCGTTTATCGCCGGGAACAACAACGCCATGACGCAGGCCCAGCGAGACGGCTGGCAGGCGTTCCAGGCGAGCAACTGCGCCCTGTGCCACATCCCGCCGTTGTTCACGGGCAACGGGTTCCGCAACATCGGGCTGCGCCCCCCGCCCGAGGACCGTGGACTTCAGGAGACCACGGGCCAGTTCGCCGACCGCGGCAAGTTCAAAGTGCCTGGCTTGCGGAACGTCGGCCAGAAAACATCGTTCATGCACACGGGGATGCTGCCAACGCTGACGGAGGTGATCCGTTTCTACGCCCGAGCCCCCGGCGCTCCGCCGCAATTCCCGGACAACCAGGACCCCATCATGCAGCAGGTCAACGTCCCGCCCCAGGCGGCCCCGCTGATCGAGGATTTCCTTCGCAACGGGCTGCTGGACCCTCGCGTGCGTGACCGGCTTTTCCCCTTCGACGCCCCGACACTCGCCTCCGAGCGGCCCGAACACCGGACAACCATCATCGGAGGCGGCACGCCCGGCCAGGGAGGCTTTATCCCTCGGATTATCGCCGACGCACCCCCCATGATCGGGACGCCGGGTTTCCGCATCGGGGTGGACGTGGCTCGCGGATCGGCCGTGGCACGGCTCGCGTATTCCATCTCCGGCCCGGTGAACGGACGTATCACCCCGACCGCGTTCATCGGTGAGGTGGTGACTTCGCCGGGGACCGCCGGCACCGGGCTGGCGACATTCCACTGGGGCCTCGACCCCGCGATGTTCTCCGACGGGCAGGTGATCTTCCTGCAGTGGTTCGTCCAGGATGCGGCGGCGGCCGGGGGCGAGGCGCTCTCGCGCGTGGCCAGGGTCCCGCTGTTCTGCGGGTCGTGGGGATGCCCGCCCGCGTGCCCTTCCGACTTCGACGGGTCCGGCTTCGTGGACCTTGACGACTACGTCGCGTTCGTGGACTCGTTTGAGCAAGGCCTGGACGACGCCGACTTTGACGGGTCCGGGTTTGTCGATATCGAGGATTTCACCGTGTTCGTGCTTTCCTTCGAGGCCGGGTGCTGATGCTACAACGCCCCTTCCAGGGGCGGGCGAGGCGCCGCGATCAGTGGTCGGCCTTGCGTCCGAGCATGGGAGAGACGCGGGCGAGCACGGCTTCGAGTGTCTTGCGGTCTCGTGCCTCGGCGTTGAGGCGCAGCAGCGGCTCGGTGTTGCTCTTGCGCACGTTGAGCCACCACCCTTCCTTCGGAAAGCAGTCGATGGTGATTCCGTCAAGGTCGTCGATCAAGCCCGATCCGGCAAAGGTCTTGCGCAGTTCGGCGATCGCCGCGTCCTTGTCCTCGATGGTGAAGTTGATTTCCCCCGACTGTGGGTACCGGGCGATCGGGTGTATCAACTGCGACATTTTCTTCCCGCTTCGGGCGAGGATCGAGAGGACGACGGCCATGGCGATCGCCCCCGAGTCGGCATTGAAGTTGTCTCGGAAGTAAAAATGCCCCGAGAGTTCTCCGCCGAAGATGGCCGAGTGCTCGGACATCCCCGCCTTCATGAAGACGTGCCCGACCCGACCGCGTACCGGCTTGCCGCCGGCCGAACGGATTTCCTCCTCGACCGCCTTGGTCGAGCGCAGGTCGTAGATGACCGCGGCGCCCGGGGTCCTCGACAGCATGTGGCGAGCGACCAGCGCGGTCAGGTGGTCGCACCCGATGATGTTTCCCATCTCGTCCACCACCACGCACCGGTCGGCGTCGCCGTCGAAGCACACGCCCAGGTCCGCCTTCTCGGCGACCACCGCGCCCTGCAACTGTCGGAGGTTGGCGGCCACAAGGGGGTTGGGCTCGTGCGCGAACTGGTTCTTGGTGTTCTCAAAGTTCAGTTCGACGATCGTGAGGCCCGGGACCGCCGAGATCCCCGCGCCCTTGGCCAGCGCGCCGCCGAAGACACGCGGGACCATCGTGCCGGCCATGCCGTTGCTCGCATCCACCACGATCTTGAGTTTCGACGATCCCAGGTCGAGGAATGACCGGACATGCTTGACGTAGGCGTTCCACAGGTCGCGGGATTCGACGCGTCCCTTGCCCGGAACCATCGTGGCACGGTCCACCATCGCCGCGTGCTTGCGGATGTCCGCCAGGCCCGTGGCCTCGCCCACGGGCTTGGCCTTGCGCTTGGAGACCTTGAAGCCGTTGTATTGAGGGGGATTGTGCGAGGCCGTGACCATCACGCCCCCGGCGCAGTCCAGGTGGTTGACCGCGAAGTAAATCATCGAGGTGTCCACCAGCCCCACGTCGATCACGTGCCCCCCGTGGTCCGTGATCCCCTGGATCAACGACTTGCACAGCGACGGGCTGCTCGACCGCATGTCGCGGCCTACCACGATGTTGTGCATCATCGGTGAGGTCTCCCCCGCCGCCTGGGCGTCGTGGAGCAGGTACTTCGAGCACCCGTACCCGATCTGCCACGCCAGGTTTTCGTTCAGAGGATCCGGATACGTCCCGCGAACGTCGTAGGCTTTAAAGACTCGGCCGAGCATCGATGACTCCGTGAAGGGTAAAGGGCGAGGCTTTGGCGGCCCGCGGGCCGATGTTCCATTCGCCATCCCCGCCGGGGGGCGGTAGGGTAGGTGATACGCCGGGCGGAGTCATGGATGTTTGAAATATGTTCGGATCACGGCCGACGTATTGTCTTGCATCCCCATCGGTGAGGTCAAGACATGCCTCTTTACGAATACACCTGCGAACAGGACGGAACGATCATCGAACTGATCCGGCCCATGCCCCGGGCCGATGATCCCGTTGAAGACCCCGAGGGTCGAGGTCGAACATTCCGCCGGACCCTATCCACCTTCCAGGCGGTCGGGGGGAGCGGTTCGTCCGGCGTGCCTCGCGGGGCCTCGCTCCCCGTGGCAGGGGGTTGTTGCCCGTGCGGCAAGGGGCGCGGGAGTTGCTCGAACACCTGAACCTGGTCGCGCAGGGGGTGCGCCGCCGGGAGGTCTTCCCGGGACTCCCGCGGGTGCGTGTCGGTCGTTCATTCGCGATGGTTCATGTTGATTCGATGGAGTGACCGGCACGGGTCGGGGCTATCGGTCGCGAGTGGCATGCCGGTTGTGGATGGTCCGGCGGCACGCGCATGAACTACGGACTGAATATCTCCGCCTCGGGCGCGCTGACGGCGATGCACCGCCAGGATGTCCTTGCGAACAACCTGGCGAACCTCAATACCATCGCGTTCAAACCCGAAACGCCGATGGTCCGGCACCGCCCCGCCGTGCGGGAGGAAGACGGGGTGTGGCACCTTCCGTCGAACCGCCTGCTCGAGCGCCTCGGCGCGGGGCCGCTGATGGCCCCTTCGGTAACCAGGCACGAGCAGGGTTCGATCGAGACGACGTCGAACCCGCTCGACGTGGCGATCAACGGGGATGGGTACCTGGTCGTGCGATCGGAGACTTCGGGAAGCACGGATCGGCTGCGCCTGACCCGGGATGGAAGGCTGACCCTTGACGGGCGGGGGCGGCTGGTCATGGCCACCACGGGGATGCCCGTGCTTGATGTCCAGAACAGGCCGATCGAGGTGCCGCCCGGGGGTGAGGTTGTCATCGGCTCCGACGGCGTCATTCGCCGCGATGGGGCGGAGGTGGCAACCATCAACCTTGTCACCATCGCCGACCGTTCGCGGTTGCGCAAGACGGGGAACAACCTTTTCACGGCCCCGTCGGAGACGATCAACGGCGCCGAGCGATCGTCGGGATCGATCGTCCAGTTCTCCCGAGAGCGATCCGCGGTGGACGAGATCAGGGCGTTGCTGGACGTGCAGGACGCCGGCCGGGCGGCCTCGGCCAACCTGGCGATGATCGGGTACCAGGACAAGATGACCGAGCGTGCGATCACGCAACTCGGCCGAATCGCGTAAAGGAGAGTGGTTCATGGCCATCATCGCGCTGCAGTCGGCCTCGACGGGCCTGACCGCGCTGAACACGCAACTCGACGTCACGGCCAACAACCTGGCCAACGTCAACACGCCGGGCTTCAAGCAAAGCCGGGCCAATTTCCAGGACCTGCTGTACCTTGAACGCGCCCAGCCGGGGACCGAGAACGCCAACGGGGACCAGCGCCCCACCGGGCTGTACGTGGGCCTGGGGGTGAAGGTCTCGGCAACGCAGCAGAATTTCGAGCAGGGCGCCCCCCTGGCCACGGGCCGCACCCTCGATGTCATGATCGAGGGCAACGGGTTCTTCAAGGTCGCCACGCCCACCGAACTGGGCGGCGGCATCGCCTACACGCGGGCGGGCAACTTCACCCTCAATTCCGACGGCGAGATCGTCCTGGCCAACGACCAGGGACGTCGTCTCGATCCCATCATCCAGGTCCCCGAGAACGCCGAGACGATCTCGATCTCCGCCGATGGCACCGTCAGCGTCCAGATCCCCGGAGAGATCGAGCCGCAGGAGATCGGCCAACTCGAGATCGCCACCTTCATCAACCCCAGCGGCCTCTCGTCGGTCGGCGAGAACCTCTGGATCGAGACCGCCGCCTCGGGCTCTCCGCAGGGTGGAGAGCCCGCCACCGACAACCGCGGCCGACTGCTCCAGGGGTTTCTCGAGGCCTCCAACGTCGATCCCACGCGCGAGTTGATCGAACTCATACGAACCCAGCGGGCATTCGACATGAACAGCCAGACGATCCGCGCGGCCGACGAGGTCCTCCGCACCGTGTCGCAACTCAGGATGTGATCCCGTCCGCCCCGTGAGGGATCCCACGACCATGCCATGAAACTCCGCGGAGCATCAACCCCGGCCTTGCGATCGTTCCTGTCCGCCGCCGCGGCCCTGGCGGTCGTCGTGCTGTTGACCGCCTCGACCAACGCCCAGGTCGTGATTGAACTGCGGTCCACCGCCCGCGTCGCCCATGACGAGCGGCTGACGCTCGCCCACATCGCCGAACTCACAGGCCCCGACGCCGCCCGATGGGC
The DNA here is from genome assembly GCA_019636515.1 of Phycisphaeraceae bacterium. Classification (GTDB taxonomy): domain Bacteria; phylum Planctomycetota; class Phycisphaerae; order Phycisphaerales; family UBA1924; genus JAEUJB01. The sequence continues at coordinate 358,572 of JAHBXI010000002.1, forward strand.
GACCGTCGAGATCGATGCGCACGAGCCGGGCTCCGCGTCGGGCCGGGCGGGAAAAACATCATGGGTGCGGATCGGCGTGGATCGCGTGCGAGAGGCCGTGGCCGAGCAGCCCGACGTTCACTGGGGACGCATCCTGATCCGCGGGTCAACCTGCGATGTGGCCCGCCTGTCACCCACGGATCACCCCCCCGATCCAGCGCCCGCCACGCCCGATCCGGCGGCCCCGGTGACCCAGGCTCGGCACGGCCCGACCCTGCGGATGTACGCCCTTGAGAGGCTGGCAACCCTGACCGGCGCCGCGCCCGCCGATCTGCGTGTTGAATTCGCCGAACAGGACGATGACCTGCTGAGCACGCCGACCGCCGGCCGCGTGGTTCAGATGCATCCGGTGGGAAAGTCGGAGCGAGCGGCCATGTCCGTCCGCGTGTACGAGGGAGATCGCATCGTCCGTGACGGAACTTTCCGCTGCCGCGTGAGCGTCCGGCGCGAGGCGCTGGTGGTCGCCGTTCCCATCGGGCGCGGGGAGTTGGTCAATCTTGACAATACCTCCGTCGAGCCGCGATGGATGGGACCATTCGATCCCGTCGCCGATCCCGCTCGATCCATCGGGCTTTCGGCCAGGGCACGCCTGCGTCCGGGGCAGGTTGTCACCCCCGGCGATGTCGAGCCTGCCATCGCCGCTCGCAAGGGCGACCTGGTCAATGTTGACTGCGTCGCGGGATCGATCGTCCTTCGCCGGACCATGCGCGCCGTCGAGACCGTCCGTGACGGCGAGGTCGTCACCCTCCAGTCCCTGGCCGGGAAGTCAACCGCCCGTGCCCGAATGAACGGCCCGGGGCGCGCGGTCATGCTCGCCGACACGCCCGCCGACCGCGCCGCGCCGTCGCCGGACATCCGCGTCATTACCCCATCGGTCGCGGCGATTGCGGAGCACTCACCCGTGTCACCTCCGACGGATCGAGCGGAACTCGCGCCGGATCCCGATCCGGCTCGCTTTGCCGATCTCGAATCCACCATCACTACGGACAAGAACACGTCCGCCCGCGTGGGCGGCGTGATGGTCGAACGTCGCCCGGGTGTTTCACCCGGCCGTCGATCGGCTCGGTACGCGGAACTCGCCAACCGCCCGGTCGAACAGGCATCGAGAGGAAAGTAGTCGCGGGGCGGATCGCGCGGCCCGTCGCGCGGCGAGCGGACCGTCCCGAGCGCGCGTTGCCAATGCCACGGAGAGGACCCATGATCGTCCCGCATCGGATTGGTCTTGCCAAACGCCAGGCGTTCCCGCTGGTCTTGTCGTTCAGGGCGATGGTGTGGCTGGGGGGATTGGTGGTGCTGGCGGGGTTCGCGCCCGCCGCGGCCGGGCAGAGCCTCTTCCGCCGATCCGGCGAGATGCCCGTGGCTCCGGACGGGAACCCGGACCCCAACGCCCACCTGCGCGCCGCGAGCCTGACGTACTCCGAGCCGCCCCCTCCGCGGATTGTCCAGATCAACGACCTGGTCACCATCATCATCGACGAGACGAGCAAGCAGAAATCCGAGCAGACCCTCGACACCAAGAAAAACTACGATTTCGAGGCCGTTCTTGAGAAGTTCCCGAGTCTCAGGAAACTCATCGACGGAGAACTGGCCACCGGCAACAGCGAGCCGGTCGTTGAGATGGGCATCGGCAGCAAGAACAAGTTCAAGGGCGAGGGGACGTTCGAGCGCACCGACCGCTTCTCGGCGCGCATCCAGGCGAAGGTCATCGACGTCAAGCCCAACGGCGTCCTGGTGCTCGAGGCCCGCAAGGTCGTCGAGACCGGCGAAGAGAAGCAGACGATCATCCTCTCGGGGTCGTGCCGCAAGGAGGACGTGACCAATGCCAACACCGTCCTCTCGACGCAACTGGCCGAACTGGCCATCTCGACCCAGCAGGAGGGAGAGGTCCGCAACTCGGCGACCAAGGGCCTGATCCCGCGCCTGTTCGAGGCGATCTTCAACTTCTGACCCACGCGTTCATGCCGTGAGCCGGGCACGAACGCCGCCGTCGGCGGGTACGATCCGACATGATCGATCGACTCCGATCCATGCTCGCCGCCAGGCCGTTTGGCGCGTTGACGATAACCCTCGACGACGCCACCACCCGCGCCGTGGAGGCCGCCGAGAGGATCGCGATCGATCCTTCGGGCCAGACCGTCCACCTGGCGGCGGGAGCGGGGGTCGAGTCGATCCCCGTGGCTCGATTCGCGTCGATCCGACGGGATCCTGGCCCAGATCCCGGCGTCGCGCTCTCGTCGGTCCGCCTGCTGGTCTTTGACTTTGACGGTGTCTGGACGGACAACCGCGTGATCGTGATGCAGGACGGGACGGAAGGCGTCGTGTGCGATCGGTCGGACGGGCTGGGGCTGGAGATGCTGCGAAACGCCGGGATGGGCATGCTCGTCCTGTCGAAGGAGCGCAACCCGGTGGTGGGGGCTCGGTGCGCGAAACTGCGGATTGAGTGCGTGCAGGGGATCGACGACAAGATCACCGCGCTCGTGGCCATCGGCCGGGAGCGTGGCGTCCCGCTGGAGTTCACGGCTTACGTGGGAAACGACGTCAACGACGTGGCGTGCTTGGAAGCCGTCGGCGTCGCGATCGCCGTGGCGGACGCCTACCCGGAGGCGATGGCGGCGGCGAGCCTGGTCACCACGCGGCCCGGGGGGCGAGGGGCGGTGCGCGAGGTCTGCGAGTGGTTCCTTCGCGCCCGTGAACCGGCTCTCGGACCCCCGGATCCCGTCCCCTCCTGATGCACGCCAGCCGTCGGAACGACCGATACACCACCGTTCCCTGGGGCTTGAACCGCGAGCCCTGATAAGGGGATCAATGGTGCCGCCGCGGGCGGCGTTGCCCGGCCGTTGGAAGGGCGGAGACGGGGCCTGCCGGCAATAATCACGGCCTCCCGCGCCCGGTTCACGCGCGGGGCCGACTCCGGAGCATGCGCATGGTGCTGGTCTATACGGCCGCGATCTTCCTCTCGGCCGCCTTGTTGTTCCTTGTTCAGCCGATGGCGGCCAAGCAGGTGCTCCCGCTTCTGGGTGGGACGCCCGCGGTCTGGACCACGTCGATGCTCTTCTTCCAGGCCGCCCTGCTGGCGGGGTACGCCTACGCGCACCTGATCAACCACGTCCGCACGCGGGCGCAGCCGCTGGTACACCTTGCCCTGATCGCGGCGACCATCGTGATCGCCGTCCCCATCGGCCTGCCCAGCCCCGTTCCCATGCCCCCGCAGGCCTCGGGCACGGGGGCCGAACTGCGCCTGGCCTTTTACATGATCAAACTCCTGGCGATATCGGTCGGCCTGCCGTTCTTCGTGCTGGCGACGACCGGCCCGCTGCTGCAGCGGTGGTTCTCCAGGAGCGGGCACGCCCAGTCCGCCGATCCGTACTTCCTCTACGCCGCGAGCAACGCGGGGAGTTTTCTCGGGCTCCTGTCGTATCCGTTCATCATCGAGCCGGTCATGGGCCTGCGCGAGCAGGAGCAGTCGTGGTCGTACGGCTTCTTCGCCTTCGGGGCGCTCGCCGCCGCGTGCGGGGCGATCCTCTGGAAGCGGGTGCCGGCGGCCGACACTTCCGCCCCCGTCTCTCACGCCGGCGCGGAACCCCCCGCCGCATCGGGGATTGTCACGGCGGGTCGCCGTGCCCGGTGGGTGCTGCTCGCGGCGGTGCCTTCCTCGCTGTTGCTGGGCGTGACGCAGCACATCTCGACGGACGTGGCGGCGATGCCGCTGCTGTGGGTGATCCCGCTGGCGCTGTACCTGGTGACGTTCGTCCTGGTCTTCGCCCGGCGGCAGTTTGTCAGCGCCCGAACCCTCGGATACATCGCCGCGGTCGGGGCGGTGGGGGTCTGCCTGGTGACGGGGCTGTACCTGCGAAAGCCGATCATCCCGCTGGTCTCGCTGCACGTGGCGGCGTTCTTCTTCGCCGCGTGGATGTGCCACAAGCGGCTCGCCGACGACCGACCCGGACCCGCCTACCTCACCGAGTATTTCCTGTGGATGTCGGTCGGCGGCATGGTGGGCGGGCTGTTCAATGCCCTGGTCTCCCCGGCGGTCTTTTCCGAGATCCTCGAGTACCCGATCGCCATCGTCGCGGCGTGCCTTCTCAGGCCGTCGCCGGCGAGGCGCCTGGGCGATGGCCCGCGGTCGATCCGCGCCGTGCTCTCCGACCGGCGAGTCATTCTCTCCCTCGTGGCCGTGGTGCTCGTGTCGTCCCTGGTCGTCGCGGGTATCGCCGCCCAGAGGAGTTCGGCCTCCGCCACGGGCCAGGCCGACACGCTCGGGCTTGTTCTTCGCGTCTGGGCCCCACTGGGTATCGCGATGCTCGTGGTCACGCGCGTCGGGGCGTTCGCGGTTTCGCTCGCCGTCCTCTTCAGCGTGGCCAAACTGCTTCCCGACTATTCAACCGAGCGGTTCCTTTTCCAGGAGCGGTCGTTCTACGGCGTCCACCGCGTCAAGGAGAGCCTCGACGGGGCGCAGCGCGTCCTGATGCACGGCACCACGTGGCACGGTCTTCAGAACCGCGACCTTCCCGGGGCGTCGACGAAATGGCAACTGGTTCCCACGTCGTACTTTCATCCAAGCGGCCCGCTTGGGCAGATGTTCAATTCCCTGGCGAATGACAACCCCGGGCGTATCCAGCGGGTCGGGGTGCTGGGGCTTGGCGTCGGGAGCATCGCCGCCTACGCCCTTGCTGGGGCGAAGTTCACGTTCTACGAGATCGACGACGTGGTCATCCGAATCGCCGCGGATCCGAACCTGTTTACGTTCATGTCAAACGCCGGGGACCGAGTCGATACCAAACTCGGAGACGGGCGCCTGGTCCTGGCCGACGAGCCGGACGACGAGTTCAACGTGCTTATATTCGACGCCTTCAGTTCGGATTCGCTCCCGGCGCACATCATCACGCTCGAGGCCTTCCAGACCTACCTGACCAAACTCAAGACCGACGGGATCATGGTGACGAACATCACCAACCTGCACGTCGATCTCAAGCCGGTCCTGGCCAGGGCCGCCCGTGAACTGGGCCTGACCGCGATCGTGCAGGACGACCGATCGATCGACGATCTCTCCAGGAGCCAGGGGCGACTCCCGTCGACCTGGGTCCTGATGGCCCGAGAAGCCAGGCACCTGCGGCCCATGATCGACGACATTTCCCGGTGGAAACGCCTGGAAGCAAAGGACTCCGACCCGCTCTGGACGGATAGTTATTCGAGTCTTGTTCGGGTTCTGAAGTTCCGCTGACCGGTTTCCCGGGGTCGTCCGGGCTTCGACGCCGTGATCCTCGCCTTCTTTCGTTTTTTTGTCTCTCCACCCGGCAAGGTCCGGGGGCGTGGCGGCAAGTCTGTATGTGGCCGGATGAACGGCCGTGCTCGATCCAGAAACCACGCGTCGGAACGACGCACCGATTCAAAGGAGTTGACCCATGAAGACCTTTCGGACCAGCCTTGCCGTCATCACGCTTCTTTCCATGGCCGGGACCGCCGACGCCCAGTTGTTTGTGCAGGGGTTCCTGCACAGCACCTTCGGCGACGCGATGATCACGCTTGATACCGAGAAACCCAAGAAGCGAAAGATCCGACATATTGGCCTGAGCAGTTCCGGTCAGGACGGCATCGCTGTTCGCATGATGTCGGGTTCGGGTGGGGCGGTCGTGATCCTGCACGAGCCGATCCTGGAGGTGGCGGGGGCCGTGTTGCAGGTCGATAACGTCGGCATCGATGGGGTGGTCCGCGGATCGTCCTCGATGCTCAGCCACGGCGACGGATCGGCGACGGTGTTGTTTGATTTCAGCGGCGTCGGGGCGACGGGATTGACGGTCGTTGAGTACGACGAGAACGGCCACGTCGTTGCCAACGACTGGCACGGCGGCCCCTTCGTCGGGAAGGACGTGCTTCCGAATTTCACATGCCCCAACGGGGAACCGGCGTCGATCAGCGTTGGACACTACTGGAGTTACACCCTCCACAAGTGGATCTCGTACTGGATGTGGTCGTGCGCGGGGGGTGGCGATTACACCGGGTCGCAGGTCCACCGGGTCATCATCGTGACGCCGGATGTGCCGGTGGGGAGTAACGACGAGGTCGACACCGAGTCGTTGCGGATCACGGGATCCAACCTGCCCGATTTCGACCTGATTGAGACGGACATCGGGACTTTCGGCGCCAGGTCGTCGGGCGTGGGCTCGGCGATCCTGATGGAGCAGTGCCAGGCCGGCCTTCCGACCTGCCTTCCCCAGGACCGTGTCCTGGGCATCACGAACCTCGGGACCGACGGGCACGACGGCGTCGAGATCGACGTGAATCCCGGCAACCAGCACACCAGTTTCAAGTTGGTCAAGGGCGGTTGGAACCTCAAGGAATGCACGAAGTTCCAGGACGACGAGGGCAACGAGATGCTCCGAGTCTGCCGAGACGAGGTTCTCCCCGGCGGCGGACAGGAACTTGAGATCGACATGTCGGGCATCGGGGTGAGCGAGTACGTCATCACCTTCAACGATCCAAACGGCGTTCCCCTGGCCTCGCAACTCTACGGCGGCGGCAACCCCGCCGGTCCGGTCCTGAGCGGCAACTGCGGCAGCCTCTTCCCCGAGGTCTGGGAATGGGACCCGATCACCAAGTCCTGGCTTTTCAAGGGGTGCGACGTCGGATCCTGGAATGTTCGCCTCGCCCCCGGGCTGCCCGAGTTCGGGCCGGTCGGATCGATGTCGATCGCCCCGATCGGCATGGGCGAACACCGACTGGCCCGGCTCACCCTCACCTGCTCGTCGGATGTCGGGAGCCTGGTGGTCGCGGCGGTCGATCAGACGCCGTTCTGCCCCTCGGACTTTGACGGCTCGGGTTTCGTGGATCTTGAAGACTACGCCGCGTTCGTCCTGGCCTTCGAGGAGGGGACCAGCGACGCGGACTTCGACGGTTCGGGGTTCGTGGACCTCGAAGACTTCTCCTCCTTTGTCCACGCCTTCGAGGAAGGCTGCTGATCGAGGCGCTCCTGCCGACCGTCGTGACGCTCCCGTCAACTTCGAACCCCGGCCCCGCGGCCGGGGTTTTTCACGCGCCCAGGCCGCCTACGCCGTCTGCTCCACCCACCGCGCCGGGCGGCAAAGATGCCGTCGCCGCAACCGTCCCGAGCGGGCGTCGAGCATCGCGCCCGCGGGCCGATGGCATCTCCCGCTCGGCTCGAGGGATCGGAGCGACGCGCCCCGCGTCCGACCGCCATGGCACGGAACTTCGCGTGCGACGGTGGTCAACACGATCCGGGCGATCAATCCCGGCCGGGCCGGCAGGCCGATCACGCTCCCGGGGCCTTCCCGGATGGTCGGCAAACGGAGATGGAGAAATCCCCGGAGACAAGAACCCCGGCGCACCGATGTTGTTCGGCTCCGCCTCGATGCGGCCCCAGGTTCTTCCTTCGCACGACCGGAACCGGGCCGGTCGTGTCTTTCACCAGCCGGATTCAATCGCGAAGTCGGGAATCCGGGCGGCGACGAACTGGTGGATCGTGGCGGCGCCCTGCGAAGGGCCGACCAGCGCGGCGGTGATGCCCACGATGGTGTATACCCCATCGGGATCTCGGCGCAGAACGGGTCCCCCCGACCAGAAATCCCCGTGGCCGGGGTCGTTCTCGACGACATGATCCGGGCGGACGACAAAGACCTCCCGCTGACATTCCAGCGGCGAGCCTTGGGCATTGACGGCGAGCACGACACGGCCGTGGACCACCTGGGGCGTGGTGGTTCTCTCGTTTGACGCGAATATCAGGACTTTGTCGTGTACCGCCGCGTGCCCGTATCGGATCGGCTTGAGGTCGCGAAGGATGAGCGGCCCGCACGCGACGTCCAGGACGGCCCAGTCCCCGGCGCGAGGTCGCAGAGGCGATCCGACGGCCCCGAATCCACCGTGAGGAACTCGTCGGGCTCGCGCCCGGCTTCCACGAGCGAGTAGTCCAACGGCACGCCCTCGACCAGGATCCACGGCGACCCTCGCAGCCGGGCCAGGACGTGGTTCGAGATCAGGAGGCGGTCGTCACGCAGGATCGTGCCGGCGCCGGAGGCCGTCCCGGGTGGTCCCGCGACCCGCGTTACCCGGTGGCGCACGATATCGAGATCGGATCTTTCAGAGGACGCGCAGCCGTGCAAGATGGCCGTGTACGCGGCCAGGACGTAGGCAGCAAGTCTGATTCGCATCGATCGGTACTCCATCGAAGGGCTTTGGGGGGGTGTCTGAACCTGCCCACCTGCGGTTGACGGGCTCACCCGCCGCCGCACCCGGGCATGGCGGCCGCGATACCCATCGCCGTGACTCCCCATGCCATCAGACGCTGACACCGGTTCATGTCGCCCCCTTTCATCTGTTTGTATCAGAACCCCTCGGATTCAGCACCCGCCCCGTGCGGGTGCATCAAGAGCATTGTACACACACACACACACACACACACACACACACACACACACACACACACACACACACACACACACACACACACACACACACACACACACACACACACACACACACACACACACACACACACACACACTGCGTCAAGTGACGTTCTCGGATTGCTCTGGTTTGCCCGGTTTGGTTTGATCACCATCGCCCGACCCGGTACAGCCGGGCCTCAGTCCACGACCGTGGTGCAGGCGACCGCGCCGGGACCGCCCGCATCACACTCCGCCGTCACCGAGTTCTTCACGCACTTGGCGGTGCCTTTTTTCCCATCTTTCCCGTACACGCAGCAGGCGTAGTACCCGTCCCGGCATATCACCGAGCCGGGGGGGCCGGGTTGCACGTTGGGGGGCTGATCCGGATCGGAGACGCCCCGCGTCTTCCCGCGAGATTCCAACGACGCGTCATAGCGGCCGACGCCGACCACTCCCCCCGGCGCCACGTCGTACACGGCATCCCCGAGCGTCAGGCGGATTACCTCGGAAGTAAAGTTATGATACACGCCTCGCGACAAGCGCCGATTCGGCGTGAAAAACTCGCCTTCCAGATCGTCCATCCCGACCAGGACGCCGTCCACCAACTCGACGCCGCGATCCGGGAGCATGTAGTACTCCGCCGCCCCCACCCGCGCCGCCAGTTCCCCCACCGTTGGCGGTCGCGAGGATGCCCCGTCCGCCCTGGGGATCATGGCGCAGGCAACCATCATGACCGCCGCCGCGAATCCCCACGCCATCGTACGGCTCTGGCTCATACCGCCCCCTTTCATCTATTTGTATCAGGACCCCTCGGATTCAGCACCCGCCCCGTGCGGGTGCATCAAGAACATTGTACACACACACACACACACACACACCGCGTCAAGTGATATTTTCGGATTCCGCGGGTTGCGCGGCCGCGGGGTCTCTCGTACCCGGGGCGTGCGGTCCGGTCCGGCACGTCAACCCCTCTCGGCCTTGCCTGGGCGAGGGCGATGCGAGGGCGATGACCCGTCGGTTCGGTTTCGCAGAACCTCACGCCAGCGATCCAGGTCGTCGTGCCGGGTCAGGTCGTATTTCAGGGGCGTCACGGTGATGTGTCCGGACTTGAGCAGGTCGACGTCCGAGTCCGCATCGGTCGCGTGGAAATCGAGGCCGTGGCCGGTCGCCCAGTAGTACGCGTCGCCCGACGGGCTGAGTCGGCGCTCGTATCGGTCGACCAGGCCATGCGTGTTCATGGGGCACACGCGGATGGGCGGCATCGGCCCTGGCCCGGTGGTCTGGGGGATGTTGATGCTCAGGCACTCGTGCGGGCGCGGCAGACGCTCCCGGATCAGGTGCTCGATCGTTCGCCGGGCGAACCCGGCGGCGACCGTGAAGTCGGGCGATGTGCCCCCCAGCAGCAGGCTCACCGCGATCGAAGGAACGCCCAGGAACGCCGCCTCGATCGCGGCCGCGACCGTCCCCGAGTAGATCACGTTCACCCCGCAGTTGGCCCCGGCGTTCATCCCGGAGATCAACAGGTCGGGCCGTGATCCGGCCCCGAATTGTTCCGGCCACAGCGAGGAAATCGCAACCTTGACGCAATCGGCCGGACGCCCGTCCACCGCGATCCCGCGCATCGACGGCGCGACCTGCATCTCCCTGGTCATCAGGGGGGTGTGGAACGTCACGCCGTGGCTCGTCGCCGACTGCACCGTCATCGGCGCCACCGGGTACACCACCGACCGCGGGGACCGGGTCACGGTGTCCCGGTTGTCACCGATCGGACCTCCGAACCGTCCCTCCTGGTCGATCAGCGCGGCGTGCATCGCGATGATCCCGGGCGCGCCCAGGCCGTCGTCGTTGGTGAGCAGGATCCGCATGGCGGGGGGAGGTTAGCAGGCGGCCGACCGTACAAACGGATCCGCGTGCGCTCGCGGTCAATCCCACACAAACGCGCCCTCGAACTCGTACCGACCCCCGCCAACTCCCAGCCCGTGCGGGAAGGGCGCATTGAGCAACGAGGTGCGAGCGTACGCCGGATCGCACGCCGGCCGCCCGATGGCCGACTCTCGATCCCCCGACACGGCATTCATGGCCCACGGCTCGCCACTCCCGAACCTGACCGTCATCGACAGCACCGGATCCGGGCCGCGGTGGATCTCGATCGCGGCGTACCCGGAGTCGGGATCGGCGTGCCAGGTCCCTTGAACCTGGTTGGCGCTGTACAGGATTCGGCCCCGGGAAGGGTCGTCTTCCCAGACCACCGCGCGGGCCGCCGCGGTGCCTCCCGAGGTTCCCCGATCCCCGATGACCACGAGCCAGGACAGGACCAGGTCATCTCCTTGCGGCGGAAACCCCAGGTCGGGCCTGGAGGCCGCGAGGGCGCGCCGCGATACCCGCCAACGCGCCTCGAATGTCCGCGTCCGGCGGCTGGCGCGGCGCGAAGACTCACCCCCGTGCTCCGGGGCGGCATGGCGGGCATGACCAGGACCTGGCGCCACCGTCATGGGTTTTCACCCCCGGGTTCACTCCGGGCACGCGGGCCGGATCGAGTGGTCGAGGCCCCCTTCGACGGCTGGTCGAAGACGGCCGATCCAAGCATCGAGGCCGCGGCCCGCAGCCCGCTTCCCTTCGAAGAAACGAACATCTGGCTCGCCCGTTGGAGCGTGATCGTCAGGTCCACAAGGGCGTCCAGGCGGCGGTGGTGCTCGGCAACCGGATCGCGGTCCGTTCGCCTCGCCGGCTTGGCATCGGGTCGCGTCATGTCGCGGATCTCGTACAGCCCGGCGAGCATCGGGTCGATCTCGCGTTTGATCCGTTGTCGCACGATCGCGCGTGCCATCGTCCACACATCCTGCTCGGCGCGGAAATACTCCTTGCGGTCACCGCGCTTGTTCGCCCGCGCCACGATGCCCCAGTCCACCAGCGCTCGCAGCGACATCGAAGCGTTTCCACGGCTGATCCGCAGCCGTTCCATCACGTCGTCGGTACACATCGGCTCGCCGGTGATGTACAGCAGCGCGTGGACCTCGGCCATCGTCCGGCTGATACCCCACACCGATCCCATCTGCCCCCAGGCGGCGACGAATCGGTCCTGCGCTTCGACCAGCGGCCGTGCCTCTCGCCCGGTTGAGTTGTCGCGCGCGGTGGAGCCCACGGCGAAAGTATGATGGGGCCGATCGGCGGCGTCCATTGAACTTTCAGAATAAATTGAAACACGCAGGAAAAAAAAGAGGCGGCGAGGCACCGAAGCGCACTCGCCGCCCTTCCGGGGGCATATGAAGATTCGTCCAGGCAAATATACCCTCGTATGCGCACGAGGTCGAGTCAATCTGGATTTCCTCAAAAGAATCTTTGTATACCAAACAAAAACTAAAAATAAACCAAATTATACAAACAAAATACGAATTTTTCTCTTTTCCTGCCGGCTCTTCACTTGACACACGGGACGCCTCACCCTTTCCTGTCGCCTGCCGGACGTGGAATGACCCACACCCCCGATGATCGGCCCAGGCACCTCCGGCGGACTCTCATGGCAAAGCGCACGTCGTCATCCGTCGAGGCATCCCGCAATTCGCCGCCGGATCGTGGCTCCCGTGCCGGTCGCGGCTCGGGGTTCCGTTCCTTCAGTTACACGGCCGGCGCTGCCAAGGGGAAAGACCTTGTCATCGTCGAGTCGCCCGCCAAGGCCAAGACCATCAACAAGTACCTCGGGTCGGGGTACCTTGTCATGGCGAGCGTCGGGCACGTCCGCGACCTCCCGAGCAAGGGGCCCAAGAAGCCCCCGGGGGCGAAAAAGGCGGCTCGCAAGTCGGATGGCGCCCCCGCGGTGCGGGCGGTTCGCTCCCCGGTCCCTGGCGTTGACCTCGAACATGACTTCAAGCCCACCTACGAGGTGCTTCCCGGTAAGGAGAAGGTCGTCAGCGACCTGAAGAAAGCCGCCAAGGACGCGATGACCACCGGCGGCAACGTCTGGTTTGCCACCGACCTTGATCGTGAAGGCGAGGCGATCGCGTGGCACCTGGCGCAGGAACTTGGGATCGAGTCGTCCGCCGCCCGGCGTGTGATCTTCCCGGCCATCACCAAGGCCGAGATCGAGAAGGCCTTTCAGAACCCGCACGCCATCGACGAGGATCGTGTCAACGCCCAGCAGGCCAGGCGCATCGTTGACCGCATCGTCGGTTACCAGGTTTCGCCCCTTCTTTGGAAGAAGGTGGCACGGGGCTTGTCGGCCGGACGCGTGCAGAGCGTGGCGGTCCGCCTCGTGGTCGAGCGTGAGCGCGAGATTCGGGCCTTTGTCCCCGACGAGAACTGGCAGGTCGTCGCCGACTTTGCCCTCGATGTCTCCGACGCGTTCCGCCTGGCTCCCGAGTGGGCGGCGTTCCTTCAACACCGGGACGAAAAGGGTCACCCTCCGACGCTCAAATCGCAGAATGCCTGGCTCGCCGGCCAGGGAGGATTCCGAGCCGAACTCGTGCAGGTCGGGGGAGAGAAATTCGATCTCACGACGCCCGGACGAGTCGGGTCGTCGGCTGGCGGCCCGGATCGCTTTGCGATGCCGATGTCGGCCGACCGGACGGCGGACGTGGCGGCGATCGCCCACGCGGCGGGGCTGACGGGAATCAAGGGCACGGTGACGGAGGATCCGGATGGGCGAGGCCCCGCCCGCTGGCGGAGGAACGTCACGGGCGTGATCGATCCCGCGACGCCCTACCGGATCGGGTCGATCGAGACCCGGCGGACCACGCAGCGAGCGCCCGGTCCGTTCATTACCTCGACGCTGCAGCAGTCGGCGGCGAACCGGCTTGGATTTGGCGCTCAGAGGACGATGCGGGCCGCGCAGCAGTTGTACGAGGGCGTCGAGATCCCCGGCGAGGGTCCGGTTGGCCTGATCACCTACATGCGCACCGACTCGACGCACCTTTCGGGGGAAGCGATCGACATGGTCCGATCGTACATTTCCCGGACGTACGGGGAGCGGTACCTGCCCGAGAAGCCGAACTTTTTTTCATCGTCGAACAAGGCCGCGCAGGAGGCTCACGAGGCGATCCGACCGACGAGCATGAACCACCCGCCCGAGCGCGTCCGGTCCTCGCTCTCCGCGGACCAGTGCCGCCTGTATCAGTTGGTGTGGGAGCGGTTTGTCGCGTGCCAGATGGCCCCATCGCAGTGGGACGCGACGACGGTCCTGATCATGGGCGGGCGCGGCGGCACGGCGCCCGATGGCCGTTCGATCGGCGAACTGACTTTCAAGGCAACCGGACGGACGCTGGTTTTCGACGGGTTCCACAAGGTGACGGGCCTGCCGCACGCCGCGGACGAGCAGACGCTTCCCGCGCTGTCCGAGGGTCGTGCCCTGAGCCCCTTCGGCCTGGGCGTACACCAGAAGTTCACGTCGCCGCCGCCGCGATACACGGAGGCCTCTCTCATCAAGACCCTCGAGAGCGAGGGGATCGGTCGGCCGTCGACCTACGCCTCGATCATCGGCGTGATCCAGGAACGCAACTACGTCGAGCAGATCCAGCGCCGCTTCCTCGCGACCGATCTTGGGGAGGTCGTCACCGACAAACTGGTCGAGGCGTTCCCGGAGATCATGGACGTCGGGTACACCAGGGACATGGAGGGCCTGCTCGACAAGATCGAGGAGGAGCACCTCGACTGGGTTGACATGCTCCGGCGCTTCTACGGCCCTTTCAAGAAGAGCCTGGCGCACGCGATGGAGACGCTCACGCACGCCAAGGCCGAGACGGTCCCCGCGCCCGAGGCCTACACGTGTCCCAAGTGCGAGAAAGAAGGCCGCGGGCGGACATCGCTGGTCTACCGATTCGGGAAGAACGGGCGTTTCCTGTCGTGCTCCCGGTATCCCGAGTGCGACTACGCCAGCCCGGTGGATCGCGAGGGCAAGCCCCGCCCGGCCGCGGACACGGTCGACGTGGCCTGCCCGAAGTGCGCGGGGGCCATGACGCGACGAACCGGCCGCTTCGGGCCGTTCCTGGGGTGCTCGAGGTACGGTGACAAGTCTTCTCCGTGCGACGGGATCCTGAACATCGACAAGAAGGGATACGTGGTGGCGCCCAGTCCGCCGGCGTTGCTGACCGAACTGCCATGCCCGACCTGCGAGGCGCCGATGAACCTGCGAGGGGGATTGCGTGGTCCGTGGCTGGGCTGCTCACGGTTTCCCAAGTGTCGCGGGCGCGGCAAGTGGGGCGAACTCGACGACCAGAAGCGCCAGGCCCTTGAAAAGGCCCTGTTCGAGCACGAGAAAGCCAACCCGGTCTTGGTGGTCCGCACGCTCGGGGGCGCCGCGCTCACCGATTCCAGGGGCAAGCCGCTCCCGACGGCGCCGACGGTTGATGTCCTGGCGGGTAAGACGGCCAGCGCGGAGGCGGGGGCCGACGAAACGCTCGAGAGCATCGCCGACGAGATCGGCGTTTCATAGGGAACGGGCTCATAAGCCGGATCGACGCCGTTGCGTCGGCCGATCAACCGATTCGCGTTGAGCATGGACCCGACCTGGAAGCCGCGGGCCGTGTGATGAAATGGGCACCGGCGACCGGCACGGCCAGTCGCCACCGGATACCCGATGCGGTTCGTTCGATTCTCCAGAATATCGCATCCCCCCAAGGGTGTCTGCGAACGTACCTGTGTCTGTTTCCGGAGAGTTCCCATGAATTCAATCTCGTCCACAACGGCCGTGGCCGTTCTCGCGTTCCTCTTCGCGGGCGATGCGCTCTCGCACGCGGCCCAGTCCTTTACGCTGCTTCCGCACCTGCCCGGCATGAATCGCACCGAAAGCACGGATATCTCCGGTGATGGCCTGACGGTCGTGGGCGGCTCGCAGGTCGGCACGAGCGTTTACAGCCCATCCACGGCGTTCCGTTGGACCGCCGCCGGCGGGATGACGGCCCTGCCCGTTCCGGACGGCACGATCCGCGGGATCGCCAACGCCGTCTCGTACGACGGCTCCGCGGTCGCGGGAACCTATTCGCTCACGGTCGTTCCCTTCGCCGTGCCGCAGGCGTTTCGCTGGACGGAGTCGGATGGTCTCCAGATCCTGCCGACGCTGCCGAACGCAACCACGATCAACCGCGAGGCTTTCGGAATCTCCGGGGACGGCCGGATCGCCGTCGGCAGCGGGAGGTCCAATGTCAACGCGGTCAGTTCGCTCTACTGGGATGGCGCATCCACACCGGTCAATCTTTTCAGCGGACGTGCGATGGGGGTCAATCACGACGGCAGCGTGATCGCGGGCAGTTTCTCGTGGAACTCCACGACCAGGTTCTACCGGTGGACCAAGGAGTCGGGTGTGTCGATCATCAGCCTCCCCCCAGGTTGTTTGTTCGCCAACGCGAACGCGATGTCCGCCGATGGCTCGACCATCGTGGGCACCGGCATCTATTCCCCGCTTACCGACCGCGCGATTCGTTGGACGCAGCAAGCCGGAATAGTGACGCTCCCGCTCATCCAGGGGTGGACCATGTCCAGGGCCCTCGACGTCTCGGCGGACGGCAAGGTCGTTGTCGGGGAGGTCGTCCGGGACAGAAGCGGCAATCCCGGTCAGGCTTTCTACTGGTCGGAGGCGACCGGGATCGTGTATCTGAGAGCACTTCTTTATCCATCCGTCCCCGATGACTGGGTGTTGATCCGAGCCACCGGTGTTTCGGACGATGGCCTGACCGTCACGGGGATCGCCAGGCGCGGCGGAGATTTTCGCACGTTCGTAGCGACGATCCCCGCTCCCGGCATGGGATTCACCGCTGTCGCGGGCTGCCTGCTTTTGCTCGCTCGCCGCCGGCGTTGAAGTCTGCTCTTAGGGCGTTCCTGATTCCGACACCCCCCTTCGCGCCGAGTTCGGCGTGCCCCCGGGCAAGTCCCCGAATCCGGCACGCGGCTGGGCCGCCCCGAGCGACGCGCCCGGAAGTATCACGCATGATGACGGCACGACGCTGCCCGAACCTTGCCGCGAGCGGCAACAGCGGCACGCCTTCATTCCTGTCGTCGCGGATCGAAGCGAGCGTATTGTCTATCGTCTGCGGCTTGTCTTATAGACAATTGCTATACGAGACCGCGACGACCCGCCGGGATCGCGGACGATAATGGACGCATAAGCCGTTATCTATACCCGTGGCGTTCGTACTCGGCGAAGCGCGTGCTGTTTGACGTGGTACGCCGATCCTGTCGCGCCGAACACGGCCTGGGGAAGGACCCCGATCGACTGCCGGGTCGGGGTCGATGTCTCGCAATGAACTCTTCGCGATCAAGCCGATCCATGCACGAGCATGGCAAACTGGGAGGGTCATGACCATCGGAGCGGGACCACGTTGACCGGCGACACGGCCGAGCCGATGAAAATTCCCTTGACCGGGTTCCACGGAACCCGTTATTTTAGGTGTTCTTGCGGATTGATCGCGATCCGCTCCACCAATCGGACTCGATGGGCTCTTGAGAGGAGTCGCTTGAATGAAGTTCTCCGCGTCTGCCGCGGCAGCGGCACTGGTCTTGTCGGCGGGCATTGCCCTCGCCGCGGATGGGTTTGTTCATGGTGCGAGTCCGACGTCCAAGGCTTCCCCGCAGGTCGCCGCGGCGGTGGACCGATTCCTGGACTCCAACCCCGGTTCAAGGGTTTACTGGACCGGCGGGCAGGTCACTTCTCTGTACGGGCGGGCGTTCTCGCACGGTGATTCTCCGCAAGCGAGCGTGGAATCCTTCCTGAAGAATTCGATCGGTGTCCTGGGCGTTCCGCGCGGCCACCTGGTGGCGGGTTCACTCGCGGCGGACGGCGCGTCGGTCCGGGAGATCATGCCCGACCTCGATACGGGCGCCATGAAGTTCACGCTGATCTCCTACGTGCAGGAGATCGGCGGCCTGCCGGTCTTCGGGAGCGATGTGCGGATGCTTGTCCGCAACGAGGCGGGATATCCGCTGGTGCTTGTCCGCAACAACCTGCGCGAACTGGGGGCCTACCGCCTGGACCAGTCGGCGGCGGCAAACCCGAACCTGGCCGCGGCGTTCGAATCGGCCGCGCTGCGGGTGCAGGGGATCACGGACTGGGGAACGCCTGAACTGGTGATCTGGGCCGGGACGGGAGAGAACCCCGCCGATCCGACGGTCGCCATCCGCTTCATCGTCGAGGCGGGCGAAACGCACGACGAGGGCTACGCCCGGTGGCTGTTCCTGGCCGACGCGAAGACCGGCCGGATCGTGCATGCCGAGAACCAGGTCCTGCACGTGGATGTGTCGGGATCGGTCAAGGCCTTCTCGACCCCTGGGAAGAAGGCGGACATCTGCACCGCCGCGGTCCAACTGGCGATGCCGTACGCACGGGTGGCGATCGGGGCAACCGTGGCCTTTGCGGACGTGAACGGCAACTTCACGATCCCCAACGCGGGTTCTTCGGCGGTGACGGTCAACGCGGGGATGCGTGGGCGTTGGTTCCGCGTCTATAACCCGACGAACGACGCCCCCGGGCTTTCGCTCTCGGTGACGCCCCCCGGTCCGGCGAACTTCCTGTTCAACCCCGGCAACTCCGACGCGTTGCGTCGAGCCGAGGCCAACGCGTACATCCAATCCAACGTCGTTCGTGACTTCCTGCTGAACTATGCCCCGACGTTCCCCACGATCCCGAACCAGCAGGAGTTCCGGATCAACACGGCCGTCTCGGGGACGTGCAACGCCTTCTACAACGGGACATCGATCAACTTCTACAACGCCGGCGGCGGGTGTGCGAACACGGCCTTCGGCGACGTCGTGCATCACGAGTACGGGCACCACATCGTCAACGTGGCCGGGTCCGGCCAGGGCGCGTACGGAGAGGGGTACGGCGACCTGATGGGCGTGCTCATCAGCGACGAGCCGGTCCTGGGGTACGGGTTCCAGAACAACTGCAACGCGGGGATCAGGTCGGCGAACAACGTCCGGCTGTACCCGTGCTCAACCCCCATCCATGACTGCGGCCAGATGCTCTCGGGGGCGTTCTGGGCGACCCGCAACGCGCTGGTCGGCGGCGGGGTGAGCAACTACCGCGACCTGCTGGGGGCGTGGGGGTGCAACAGCGTGCTGGTTCACACGGGGACGGAGATCACGCCGCAGGTGACGATCGACGTGCTGACGCTCGACGACAACAACGCCGACATCGGCGACGGGACTCCGCACTACTCCTACATCGCGACGGGCTTTGGTTCTCGGAACCTCAACGCCCCGCCGCTCAACCTGCTGACGTTCTCGTACCCCTCGGGAAGGCCGGCGACGGTCTCTCCCTTCGGCGGCGTGGCTTTCACGGTGCAGGTGAACGCGGCGGGCGGTTCGCCCCAGCCCGGCACCGGTGTCCTCCTGGTGGATATCGAGAACGACGGGACGTACGTCCCGTATTCGATGAACCAGGTCTCGGCGAACCTGTACGAAGCGAACTTCCCGCCCGCGCCCTGCGGGAGCGTGGTCCGGTACTACGTCTCGGCCAAGACCACCACCAACGCGACGGTGACCAACCCGATCAACGCCCCGACGTCGTACTACACGCTGATCTCGGCGGGGGCGGTGGCGATTCCCTTCGAGGATAACTTCCAGACCAACAAGGGCTGGAGCGCGACCTCCCAGGGCGCGACGGCCGGGTTCTGGCAGCGGGCCGTTCCCAACGGCGGCGGGGCCCGCGGCGATCCACCGACGGATTACGACGGCTCGGGCTTCTGCTACGTGACCCAGAACGGCGCCGGGGACACCGACGTCGACGGCGGCGCGGTCCTGCTGACCAGCCCGGTGATGAACGCTTCCGGGGCGGTCGAGGCGTACATCTCCTACGCCCGCTGGTACCACAACAGTTTCGGCAACGACCCCAACAACGACACCTTCCTGGTGGAGGTCTCCAACAACAACGGCACCACGTGGGTCAACCTCGAGACGGTCGGTCCGGTCGTCGAGTCCAACGGCGGCTGGTTCTACAAGACGTACCCGCTCTCGCCGAAGGTCTCGCTCACCAACCAGATGCGGATCCGGTTCATCGCCTCGGACTACGGGGCCGGTTCGGTCGTCGAGGCGGGCGTGGACGCGGTCAGCCTGCTGCTGATCACCGACTGCGGCTCGTGCCCGGCGGACTTCGACGGGTCCGGGTTCGTTGATATCGAGGACTACACCGCCTTCGTGCAGGCCTTCGAGGCCGGCGACGACACCGCGGACTTTGACGGGTCGGGCTTTGTCGACATCGAAGACTTCACCGAGTTTGTCCTGGCCTTCGAAGGGGGTTGCTGACACCCGGGCGGACAACCGGTGCGTGATCGCTCACAGGGGGCGCCTTCGGGCGCCCCTTTTTCATTGTCGGCGTGGATGGGCCGGTATCCCGATCGGCGGCGGGCCGGAAACGACACCGGCCCCGCGAAGGGCGGGGCCGGGTCACTGGTCACATGGGAGCGGAGGGATTCGAACCCCCGTAGGCATATGCCAACAGATTTACAGTCTGCCCCGTTTGGCCACTCCGGCACGCTCCCGACTCGCTCCGGTGCCGCACTCGCGGCACGGGAAGGGAAATGTACGCGCCTGCCCGGCGTAGAGCAAACCCGGGCGCATGAACCGTGGGAGGATGAACCGCTTCACCCGGGTCAGCCGTCGGCGCTTGCCCAGATTCACGCCAGATCGGACCTTGGCCGGGTGCTTGGCAATCACCGGTCGGGGTGCTTGTTTACGGGCGTGCGAAGACACCTCCCACAGGCGATTCGTCCGCCCGCGGCCTCGCTCGGGCCCCCCGATCCGTATCATTCTGGCTTGAGGCTTCGAGGTGTGCCGCGGGGGAAATGCCCGGCGGCCGCGAGCCGGTCTTGTCCCCGAAGGGAGTTGATTCATGCGAACCCGCGCCGCCTTCGCCCTGGTCGTCTTTCTCTTCGCGGGTCACGCCGCCGCGCAGTGGAATCCACCGGCGGGACAATGGGGCAAGACCGAACCGACCGATGTGCGGATCATGACCTGGAACATCCAGGATGCGCTGTGCCGGACCAACAGCAAGACCGAGGACCTCAACGACTGGTGCGCCATCGCCCGTATCGTCGCGGCGCTCAAGCCCGACATCCTGCTCCTCCAGGAGTGCGGGGATAACAGCGGGCAGGGGACGGGCTCGGGAGTCGACTCGGTCGCGCAGTTGACGACGGTCATGGGGTATTTCTTCAACGGCGGGCTGGATTCGTTCAAGGGCAACACGCCGATCACGTCGTGGGTCAAGAAATACGATCCCAACTACGGCCTTGACCACGTGTACGTCAGCGTCGTGACGGACAACTTCAACCGAAACGTGCTGGTTTCGCGCTGGCCCTTTCAGGACCTCAACGGAGACAGCCAGTTCGCCATCTCGAATTTCGCGATGGATCCCGACCTGTACGCTCCCGGCGGGTCGGGCGGTATCCGCGGCATCATCTTCGCGGAGATCAACCTCCCCGACGCGGTGTACGCCGGGGACATCGTGGCCGGGACGATGCACATGAAGTCCGGCGGGTCGAGCGGCGACCTGGCCGATCGCCTGGCGGCGAGCAAAAACATCGCGTACTACATCGACTACCTCTTCAACGGTGGCGGCACCCTGGTGCCCGACCCGCGGAACAAGATCTTCGACGCGGGTGTCACCTCGATCCTGGGTCCGAGCACCCCGGTGGTCTGGGGTGGAGACGTCAACGAGGACGAGAACACCAACGGCCGTGACGGCCCCGCGCGCTGGATGGCCAGCGCGCAGGTGCTGGGCGGAACCGACGGCACCGACCGGGACCGCTCGGACAGCACGTACGACGACGCCCGCGACCCGTTCAACAACAACCGTTCCACGTTCTCCTCGTCGAAACTCGACTACATGCTCTGGCAGGACTCGATCGCGACGCTTCGCCGGGCGTTCATCTTCAACAGCGGATCGGTCGGATCGAACACCCACCCGCCCGAGTGCATCGGGTACCCGGGCAGCCCCGCGCTGGTTTCGAGTTTCGCGTCCGATCACAGGCCGGTCATCATCGACCTGATCCTTCCCCTGGCGGTTCTTCCCCCCGGGTCGTTCACGCTCAACTCGCCCGCGGACGGTTCGGTGGGTGTGTCGCTGACGACCACGCTGGAATGGTCGGCGTCGGCGGGCGCGGCGGGGTACTCCGTCGTGATCTCGGAGAGCCCTTCCTTATCCCCGGTGCTGTGGAGCGACTCGACCGTCGCGACATCGATCGCGGTCCCCTCGGGCGTGTTGCAGTTCTGCACGGAGTACTACTGGGGCGTGACGGCCAGCAACAGCGGCGGATCGACGCCCTCCTCCCCGGTCTCCTGGATGTTCGAGAGTTACCGTCCGGCGGACTTCGACGGCAGCGGGTTTGTCGATATCGAGGACTACACGGCGTTCGTGCTGGCGTTCGAGGAGGGCGGCGACGACGCGGACTTCGACGGCAGCGGCTTTGTCGATATCGAGGACTTCTCGGCGTTCGTCCTCGCGTTTGAGGAAGGATGCTGACCAGGCAAGTTCGCGCGGGACCCCGGCCGTCGTGCCGGCCTGTTCAGGCGGCCTTTTTCCCCGGCACGGCGCGTTGCGAGATTGACTGAACGTACCGCGAGATCTGCGAGACGACGAATTCCCGGTGGCCGGGGTTGAAGCCAAAGTCGAACGCCAGCCCCGCGTAGGTGTTCTGGCCGCTGTCGATGTGCGTGTGTACGCATCGGGCGGTCATGGCGATGGGGGCCGGGATATCGGGCCTCAGGTCGATGCGGATCCACAGGGTCCGCACGCACTCGAGGGCAGGGGCGTCCTGCCGGTCCACGATCAGCCCCGCCCCTCCCCCGCCGACATTGACCAAACTCGCCGTGAACCCGGGCCCGACCTCCGGCAGCATCGCGGGCGCGGCGGCACGGTCGCCGACGCGGATTCCCGTGACGTCCTGGTTCTGAAGGTCCAGGATGAGTGTCCGGTTGGCGATCTCGGGCGCGATCGCCGTCGCGGGATCGCGCAGCGGCCAGCATTCGACCCGCGGGAGGCGCAGTTGCGCCGTGGACATGCGGTAAAACGACCGCCGGGAGCACCGCTCGACGTGGTCGGGCATCTCAAGCCGCAGGACCGACTGCTCCATCGCCCCGCGCCCCAGCCGCATGTGGTCGATCGACACCACGCTCGTCCTGAACATCCAGCGATTCTGCCCGATCGCCATCGCCGCGATGAACGCCGTGCCCGGCTCGATCCGCATCGACTTGCCAAGCGCGTTGGGAGCCTCCACCGTCAGGTCGTCCTCGCCCAAAGCCAGCAGGCGGACTCGCCACACCAGGTCCGACCCCGCGTCCCCGTCGTCCCGCGCGAAGGACAGTTCCAGCCCGCCGCCACGCTCGTAGACCTGGTGCAGACAATCTCGCCAACGCTCGGTACGGGATCGGCTTGCGGGCACGGTGCGTCTCCGGTGGGGGGCGACAGGATCCGCCACACCATCGGCCGAATCCGGGAGCGGGATGACCGCGCCCGAGGACCCGCTCCGGGCGTTCCGGGAACGCGATCGACGCGTGTCTGATAATTTCACGTGCCCGCCGCTCGGGGGCGACGTGCCGACGACCCGAGCCTGGCGATTACGGCGGCGGCGACTTCCTCGACGCCGATTCGGTCCATGAGGGCTTTCCCGGACGCGTCGTCCTTGTGGTCGATCCGATCACCTTCCCGGACGTGACGGATGACGTCACGCTCGCGCCCGTACGGTCCGACCCGCGAAACGTGCGTCGGCCCGTACAGCCCGACGATCGGCCGATCAAAGCCCACGGCCATGTGAAGGACCGCCGAATCGTTGCCCAGCACCAGCGACGAGCGGGCGACCAGCGCCATCAGTTCCCCGACCCCGGTCGCGCCGACGCGGTCGATGAGGCGTGGCTCCGAGGCGGCCAGGCGAGTGATCAACGCGCACTGCGGCCGCTCGCTCGCCGCCCCGACCATCACCACGCGGCCGATGCCCGCCCCGACCCCCGTACCGTTCATCGCATCCAGGACGCGGTGGATCACCTCGACGAAACGCTCCGGCGGCCAGCGCTTCCCGGGCCAGCGGCTCGTGGGAGCGACGACCATGAACGGCTCGCGAAGCACCGGGTCCCGGTCGATCATCTCGAGCGCCCGGGCCGGTGCGAACAGCCGCATGTCCGCCGTGACGGGCACGCCGATGGCACGCACCAGGGCGAGCATCCGGTCTACGGCGTGCATGGAAAGGTCGGCGTGGACGCGGTCGGTGTAGGCAAGCCACGCGGCCTCGGGCGAGTTGGCGTATCCCACTCGACGCGCCGAGCGTGTTGCCCACGCGAAGATCCCTGAGCGAGCCAGGCCCTGGCAGTCGATCACCAGGTCGTACCGGGCTCGGCGAAGTTCGCCCAGGTACCGCAGTATCTCCGTCAGCCGAAGCCGTCGAGCCAGCCACCCGAATCGTGCCCGTGGGAAGGGCACCACCGATGTGAGCGCGGGGTGTGCCACGATCGCCTCGGCGAACGTGTCCTGCACCAGCCAGTCGATCGTTGCCCGCGGGTACGCCGCCCGAAGGCTCGCCAGCACCGGGACCGTTCGACAGACGTCGCCCAGCGCGCTGGGCCGGATGATGAGGAGGCGTCCGACGGGCGGCGGCGCGCCGCCGGTCGCGCCGGCGAGGGGTTCAGGGTCGCGGCTCGGAGTCACGGGTCGCAGGCGGGATCGATCTCGACGATGAACTCGATCTCGACGGGGGCGCCCAGCGGCAGGGCGATCGATCCGACGGCCGCCCGGGCGTGGCGGCCCGCATCACCGAAGACCTCCATCAGAAGTTCACTGGCGGCATTGGCCACTTTCGGCTGGTCAAAGAACCCCGGCCTCGAACAGACAAAGACGCCCACGCGCACGACCTGGCGGAGGCAGGCGAGCGATCCGACGGCGGCCTTCATCGCCGCCAGGCCGTTGAGCACGCATCGACGGGCGCACTCTTGGGCTTGCTCCATCGACACCTCGTCCGGGACCGCGCCCTTGAACAAGAGCGTCGGGGATCCATCCGGCCCGGGCACCAGGGGGATCTGCCCCGACACAAACAACAGGTCCCCGGCGCGGCGCGTCGGGATGTACGCCGCGACGGGCTTTGGCGCGACCGGAAGCGAAAGACCAAGCGCCAGGAGTCTGGATTCCGGATCGGTCGTGGGTGCTGGCTGGTTCATGCCGTTCCTCGTGGGATGGTCAACGCGCCATGATAGACGCCGGGTCGCCCCCGGCGGTGGACGACGCGAGCCCTGGGTAACCTACCCGGATGCGATTTGTCTTTCTGGGTACCGGCACCTCGGCGGGAGTCCCCGCGATCGGGTGCGACTGCGCTGTCTGCACCAGCGCCGACCCGCGCGACCAGCGATTGCGCACGAGCGCCGCGCTGGAGTTCACCGACGCCGACGGCCGCGAGCGGGTCATTCTGATCGATTCGGGTCCGGACCTCAGAGCCCAGGCGCTGCGGCGGGGGCTGCGCCGCTGCGACGCCATCCTGTTCACGCACAACCACGTCGATCACACCTTCGGGCTCGACGAGGTGCGCCGCTTCAACGCCGTGCAGAAGACCCCGATCTCCATCCACGCCGAGGGCAAGACCCTGGGCGACCTGCGGCGGGTCTTTGCCCATATCTTCGACCGCGACCAGAACGTCAACAACAGTTTCGTCGCCTCGCTCATTCCTCACGTGATCGATCCCGATGCTCCGTTTGAGATTCACGGCGTCCGGGTCACGCCGCTGCGGCTTCTTCACGGAAAACTCCCGATCCTGGGTTTCCGGTTCGACCATGCACGCCCGATCGCGGGCGGAGAGTCCTCGCCCCTGCCGCTGGCCTACTGCACGGACGTCTCGGGGATCCCTCCCGCGACGTGGAAGCGGCTGACGGGGCTTCGGACCCTCGTGCTCGACGCGCTCCGCCACCGCAAGCACTCCACCCACCTCACCATCGACGAGGCGGTCTCGGTCGCCCAGAACGTGGGCGCCACGCGCACGTACTTCGTCCACATGTCGCACGACGTTCCTCACGCCCAGACGAACGAGTCCCTCCCCCGCGGCATGCGGCTGGCGCACGATGGGCTCGTTCTCGAGTGAGCGGCGGGTGCCGGATCATCCGGCGCCGTTACGCGGGTTCCACGCGGACAACATCGAAAGACCGGTCCGGCTCGAGGCGTGACGAGACCGCGCACCCCGACGGGATGACAAACGTGTCCCCTCGCGCCACGCGGACGGGGTCGAACGCGACGGGATGATCCCCGCCGGTGACCCGGCCCTCGCCCTCGATCACGATCCAGGCCGACATCCCCCGCCCGGCGTCGATCGGGCTTTCCGTCCTTACGCGATCAACGCGGAAGAACTCGGTTTGCACGAGTGTCGCTCGTCCCTGGCCCGGCTTCAGGCACGTGGCGGGGGGGGCCTCCGAAAAATCGATGCACTCCAGGGCCTGCTCGACATGCAGTTCGCGCCCCGTCCGTCCCCAGTCAAAGACGCGGAAAGTCGTGTCGCTGGGTGTCTGAACCTCCGCGACCAGCACCCCCGCCCCCAGGGCGTGGCACGTCCCGCTGGGCAGGTTGTGGCACTCTCCCACGACGGCCGGCACGCGGACCAGGTGCTCGGCGACGGTTCCGTGGTCGATGCTTCGCCGGAACGATTCGGGCGTGACCCCGCTTCGCACGCCCTTGTAGATGCACGAGCCGGGCGCTGCATCGAGGATGATCCAGCACTCGGTCTTCAGGTCCGAGCCCGGGTGCGCGGCGGCGTACGCGGGGCTTGGGTGTACCTGGACCGAGAGGTTCTCTTTCGCGTCGAGGAATTTGATCAGAAGCGGGATCGCGCCGTCGGGCGTCGGCCTCGCCTCGCCGAGCAGGCCACGCCCCCACATCGTCAGGGCATCGTGGATCGTGCGCCCGGCGAGAGGGCCGTTGGCGATGACCGATCGAGCCGCCCCGCCCCCGCCGCCCGACGAACTGGTTGAAGCGAGGTCGGCCAGTTCCCAACTTTCGCCGAAGGGGCCGTCGTGGGGGAGTTTTTTTCCCAGGCGAGACAGCCCGCGTCCGCCCCAGACTTTGCTCATCAGGATTGGATTGAGAATGATCGGGTACGGTCTGTTCGTCACGCGGGAGACTCCGGCGTGGTGGACGAACCGGCGGCACGCGGCGCGATCAGCGGATCATCCCCGTGAGCGTGCCCTGGAACGCGATCTTTCCTGAGACGATGCCCTGCGAGGCGGAGGTAAACCTCCGCTTCCCGACTTTGATCTCGTTGCACAGGATGTACAGCGAGTCCCCCGGGCGGACCATGTGTCGGAACGAGACGTCGTCGATACGGAGGAAGACAACCAGACTCGGGCCGGGGCTGACCCTGGACTTGAACAGGTACGCCGCGAACTGGGCGGCCGTTTCAATCATCATGACACCGGGGAAGAGCGGCTGCTGGGGGAAATGCCCCGGTACCCAGAACTCCGAATCGCCGACAACCTTGCACGCGACCCCCTGCAGGCGCGACGGGTGTTCCCAGATGATGTGATCAACCAGGCTCATCGCCCCGCGGTGGGGGATGAACTGCTCCACGCGGTCACGGCCATGGATCCGGGTGGCCAGGTCAATGCCCGAGAGGTCAAACAGCGGCTCGTGGGACGAGTCGGTCGTCTCGACCGCGGCGTTCCTGGGCTGATCGAGTGAAGCCGATTCACTCGGCCTTGGGAGCATTGCGAACCTCCAGGATTTTTTCCCGCACCTGCTGGGCGGCCTCCTTGATGTCCTGCATGGTCTTGCGGACGCGGGTACCGGCGGCCTGGTTTCCTCCCAGGGCCTTGCGGTAGTCTTCTTTGATGTCGGCAATGAGTTGTTCGATGTTCTCAAGTGGATCCACGGGCATGCCTCCTCGCCGACGGGTCGTTCACCCGGCAAACGTGGATGAGTCTTGCGGCCTTTTGGCACCGGGGCAAGCCTCCAGAGGCCGAACAAAGCAAGAATCTGTCCGATCCGGGCCTATTTCGCGACCTGCGGAAGGGCTTTTTCAAGGTTCTCAAGAGCGGCCCTGAGGTATTTGGGGTGCCCTTCGTGCTCCAGAAACGCGGGGGCGCACGCCGCCATCAGGGCCCGGCGGATCATCGCGAGTTCCGCATATCCATCGTTGGTGGGGAGTCCTCGCTCGCGGCGTAATTGCGCCAGCGCCGAAACCGGCTTGACGCCGCGGAGGCGTTCGGGCTTGGCCCAGTGCAGGCGTTCGAGGTACAAGGCGTCTTCGACCCAGTGCCCCGGATGGACCAGGGCCAGGTCGATCAGGACCGCCCCGTTCCGCCTGGCGGCGCTTGCGGATCGGGCACCGGGCCGGCGGAGGGCGTTGCCCGGGTGAAGGTCGCCGTGGCACCAGGTGCGAACATCGCGGCGATTCCAGCGGGCGATCAGCGAGGTCAGGTGGCGCTGGGTCCTCTTGATGGCCTCGTTCCAACGCTGCGAGTCGCCGATGGCGCCGTCCCTGGCCGTGTGACGGGCCTTCTCGATCAGCCGCTCCCATTCGTGCGGAGGCGGGGTCTGGCCGATGGGGCACTGTTCCCCGGCGCATTCGTGGAAGTCCGCCGCCGCGACGATCAGGTCCTGGACCGCGGACGGATCCTGCTCGTGGGCGAGCGTCTGGCCCGACAGGCGCTCCATGACCAGCCACGCCAGGTCATAGTTTCCGACGGAAGATCCCGCCGCCAGAACGAGCGGCGTCGGAGGTTCATGGCCGTCGGTCGAGGCGGGTGCCGCCGAACCGGCTTCGGGCGGCGAGGCCGACCCCAGGGCAAAGCCCGCCAGCCGTGAGGTCCACTCAAGTTCCGTCGGACCGACGGGGATCTTCACCATGACATCGAGCGACGATCCCGATCCGTCGTTCCATACGGAAAAACCCGTGGCCGCCCCGGAGTGCTGCCAGCCGTTTCGAAACCACTCGATCGGACCGAGGCGACCGCCGCATTGTTCACGGAGGGCCGGCCCGAGTGAGACGCCCAGCGACTCGGACGAGGCCGGGGGGTGGGCGTTCGACGGATCTGCGGTGTTCGGATGGGTCATCCTCGGGCCTGGGTCAGAGTACCGCGCCGGGTCCCGGAGCGGTAGTTTCCCTGAAAAGGTCCTTACGTCCCAGGTCTCGGGCAAGATCGCGCCCGCCCGCCTTTCAACCAGGCCGTGCAGAATACCCCATCCCGCAACGCCGCCACTGAACTTTGCGCCTTGGTAACGTCGGATCGTGACCCGGTGGCTTACTGTTTTCAATGCCAAGAGGACCAACCACAGCAGGTGTTTCCGAGGGGGGATCGATCGGGCGGAGAGGATTTCTGCGGGTTGGGGCGGGGTCCGCGATCGGAGCCGCCGTCTTCGTTCCCCCGATCGTGGCGCCCCGATCGTCCCGGGCGGCCGTCCCGACTTGGGCGAAGAGTCGCGCCAGCCGGACCCCGGTTCGAAATCTGGTTTTCATGGTGTCCGATGGGATGAGTACGGGGACTCTGACCCTCGGGGATCATGTGCGAAGGATGGAGGAAGGGCGCCCTTCCTCGTGGTGTTCGCTCTGGGAACGCCCGGGAGCCCGCCGGACGATGCAGATGACCTCCTGTGCCGATGCCCTGGTGACCGATTCGGCGGCGGCGGCGGCGGGGTGGGGATGCGGGTTCTCGTGCAACACCGGTGTTCTCAACATCACCCCCGATGGCCGCCAGCACCTGCCGATCCTGGTTCACGCGAAGCAGAACGGACGCGCGACCGGGGTGGTCACCACGACCCGCGTGACGCACGCCACGCCGGCGGGTTTTTGCGCCAACTCCCCACACCGGGACCTGGAGGACGACATCGCCCGCCAGCAGATCGAGCGCGGGCTCGACGTGATCATGGGCGGGGGAGCCAGGCACTTCCCCGATACCGTGCTCGACAGGCGTGACGGCCACGAAGTCGTTCGAACCGCCGACGCGCTGTTCGAGAAAGTGGGATCGCCCCGGCTTATAGGCTTGTTCAGCCGCGACCACATCCCGTACGTGCTCGACCGAACGGGCGACATTCCTTCGCTTGGGGAAATGGCGATCGCCGCGATACGCTCGTTGGAGTCGGCCCCCGGGGGGTTCGTGCTCCAGGTCGAGGGGGGACGTGTCGACCACGCCGCGCACGACAACGACGCCCCGTCTCTGGTGCGAGAGCAGATCGAGTTCGACCGTGCCCTCGGGGACGTGCTGGATTGGATGGACGGCCGTGATGACACGCTGCTGGTCGTCACCACCGACCACGGCAACGCCAACCCGGGTCTCACGTTCTACGGCAAACGCGGGGAGCAGGGGCTCAGGCGGCTGCTCAAGGCCGAGCGTTCCTTTGAGTGGATCTTCGCCCGAATCAGCCAGGGACGAAAAGATGGTGACCTCTCCCGCGTCGCCGCCCAGGCGGTCGAGGCCGCGACCGGGGTCGCGCTGGACCAGGAGGGCCTGAACCTGTTTGTCGCTTCGCTGGAGAGCCGGAGAGTCATGCCTTTCCGGCAGGCGAATACGCCGACGAGTGTCCTGGGTTCGCTTCTCGCCACGGTCTACGGCGTCGCGTTCACCAGCCCGAACCACACGTCGGATATGGTGGAATTGACGACGCTCGGCCCCGGGAGCGAGCGATTTGCCCCGCTGATGCGGGTGCCCGAGGTCTGGACGGCCGTTACCCAGGCGATGGGATTCGCCCCGCCCCAACCGCTGGAAGGCATGGACCGGGTTATTGGCCTCAAGCGCATCGAGGGTGATTGAATCTCGTCATCCGCCCGCGGAATCCGGCGCCGGCGGGGCGGTGGGGGGCTCATCCGCGGGTGCGGCGGAGAGGTTCAGTTTCGCGCGGATCGTTGACGCGATCCGTGTGGCGAGCCGGGTGTCGGGTTCGAGTTCGACCGCGTACGTCGGGTACTTCGACGCCGCCTCGGGCGAGGGGTCGCGCGTGAACGTGCTCTGGTTGATCGACTTGGTGTTGACCCGCCACCCCGGGCGCTGGATCCGCTCGACCGTGACCGCGACGCGGGCCACGACCGGTCCGTCGAAGTCGCGCAGGTCGGGCTGGTCGGCGGCTTTCGCGGCGGCGGGGTCACGCGTGGTCCGCCCGACCGGTTGATCCGCCGGCACGAAGGTCACGCGAACGAACCGGCGCTGGCGGTTGATGAAGTCTTCCCACTCCTGGTCGAGTCCCGACTGCTCGGGATCCCAGGGCGTGGCCAGACCGGACGAGGCTTTGGTTGCGGTGGTAATCACACCCGAGGCGGCATCGACTCGGTCGAGAGAAAAATCAAAGTCGCGGAGTGAGGCTCGCGTGGCCTCAAAGGCCTGGGAATACGAACCCGCCGGGATCTGGACGGTTGGAGAACCCGACCGGGCGCATCCGGTCAGGGCGGCCGCGAGGGCGAGGAGAATCGCCGGAAAGCGTGTCATGCGCCGAGCGTATCGTGCCTGAGGCGGGACCGCACATGGCCGCCGGTCGCGTCCTTCCCCGGCCCTTCTCGGAACCGCGGTTGATCGTTGGCCGGCCAGCCCGTCCAATCGATGTATCGCCGGCGCAGGTCTTCGGTGATCTCCGCGGCCGGCCTGTTCCCGTACCGTACCGGCGGCAGGAACCGGATCGTCGACCGCGAACGTCGGAACAGGCTCGACCACGCGTGGTCCACCTGCGGGGTTCCATCCACGACCACCGGGAGTACCTGGGCTCCCGAACGAGCCGCCAGAAGCCCCACCCCCGGATGAAACGGCAGCACCTGCCGCGGGGGTCTTTCGATCGCGCCCTCTGGAAAAATACCGACTACCCCCCCGTTGGCCAGGTGCCGCAAGGCCCGGCGGATCGCGGAGGTATCTCGGCCGAAGCGGTCGACGTTGATGACCTCGAGCCAGTCCCACGCCCATCGCAGGAACCCGACCTGCATGTCGGACGCCATCATCCAACGGATCTCAAACGGGCAGGCTGCCTGTACAAGGATCGGGTCGATTCCCGCGGTGTGATTCACGACCAGAATCGTCCGGCGATGGCCGCCGGAACCGGGGATATTCTCGGCCCCGACGATCCGGAGGTTGTGGACGGCCCGGACGTACCACCCAGCGACCATCAACGCCATCCCCCAAATGACATCCTGGCGTGCGTTTTTGACGACGCGCCTGGAAAACTCCGCCAGGGCGATGGCCAGGGCGAGAATGAGTATCAGCCAGACCGAACCGGGCACGGGCTATGTTAGCGTCCAATAGCGTGGAATCGAGAGTCGCGTCGGGGTGCGTTCCATGGAGGGCATCGGGAAGCGGCGAACAGATGGCTACCATGCGATGTGAGCGATCTTTGGGCGAGCAAGAGGTTCGAGGCTCGGCGGTCGGTCGAGCCGCTCTCGATCCGCATGCGTCCGAGGACGATCGATGAGGTGATCGGCCAGGCCCACATCCTGGGACCCGGCAAAATCCTTCGCCGGATGATCCTGGGGGGCACGCTCTCGAGCCTGATCCTGCACGGGCCGCCGGGCACGGGAAAAACGACCCTTGCCGAGGTCATCGCGGCGGCCACGGATCGCCACTTCGAGCGAGAGAACGCGGCCAACGTGAGCGTGAAGCGGATCCGCGAGGTGATCGACGCGGCGGCGGAGCGGCTGGAGTCATCCGGCCGACGGAGCGTGCTGTTTCTCGACGAGATCCACCGATTCAGCCGGGCGCAGCAGGATGTGCTGCTCGGGGACGTGGAGCGTGGGACGATCACGCTGATCGGGGCGACGACGCAGAACCCGCTCTTTGCGGTCAACGCCGCGCTGGTGAGCCGATCGACGCTGCTTGGGCTTGAGCCATTGTCGATCCAGGAGGTTGTCACGCTCCTGCGGCGAGCGATCGCCGACCCTCACCGCGGCTTTGGCCGACTGGAGATTCGTGCGGACGAGGAGGCGTTGACGGCGTGGGCGGTGATGTGCGACGGGGATGCCCGCCGCGCGCTCAACGCGCTGGAGGTCGCGGTTCTTTCCTCGCGTGAGGCGGTCGGTGGGCCGGCGCCATCGAGCGGGGCGACCGGAGAGATCCGCATCGACCGATCGGTGGCGGAGGACTCGATCCAGCGGAAGGCCGCGGTGTACGACGGGACCGGCGACGACCATTACGATTCGATCAGCGCGATGATCAAGTCCATCCGGGGGAGCGACCCCGACGCCGCGGTGTACTGGATCGCTCGGATGCTCGACGCGGGGGAAGATCCACGGTTCATCGCCCGTCGGCTGGCGATCCTGGCGAGCGAGGACGTGGGCAACGCGGATCCTCGCGGGGTGGTGATCGCGGCCGCCTGCTGGGAGGTGGTGGAGCGGGTGGGGATGCCCGAGTGCCGGATCACGCTCAGCCAGTGCGCGTGCTATCTGTCGCTGGCGCCAAAGAGCAACGCGAGTTACGTGGCCATCGAGGAGGCGACGGCGGACGTGCGGACGGGGCGGACGGTGGCGGTTCCGGTGTCGATCAAGGACGGGAACGTCCGGCGTGCGTCGGACCTTTCGGCATCAAGCCCGACGGCCGGCGGCGAAACATACATCTATTCACACGACCTTCCGCCCGTTGGCGGCGTGGGGGGCATCTCCGGCCAGGATTACCTCGGGGTTGCGCGGGAGTACTACCGCCCGGCCGGCCTGGGAGAGGAAAAGCGGCTGGCCGAAAGGCTCGACCTGCTGCGCCGCGCGAGGCGAGAAGCGAAAGGCCCGGGCAGAACGGGTGGCGCGAATGGCTCCGATAACCTCGGAGCGACGGCCTGACCGGGCTTTGTTCAGCGGCCGCGCGTGCGATCCGGATGGAGTTGGTCATGGCGAGCGAGCCTCGGATCGATTCGATCGGAGCGCGTCGAGCGCGCGAGCGGAGGTGTTCGCCATGAAGCAGACCTGTTCTGTTCGATTTGGAAGCGTGTGCATCGCCGCGGCCGCGGCGTGGCTGTGGTGTTCGGAATCGGCCCTGGGACAGGCGTTGGCGGAGGTGGTCTCTGGCGCCAAGACGACGCTCTTCGTCACGCCCTCGGGGAGCGACTCGAACAACGGCCAGACGATTCGGACGGCGTACCGGACGATCCAGAAGGCGGTGAACAGCGTGCCGCGGCCCGGGACGGTGATCGTGGTGGCCCCCGGCGTCTACGCCGAGACGATCACGTTTACGTCGTCGACGCGAAAGGGAAATAAAGCCCTGCCCATGTGGATCGTCGGCGACGTCAAAGGCACGGCGACGGGTTGGCCGGCGGGGGAAGTGGTCATCGACGGCGGCGGCTCGCTCGCGTACGGCCTGCTCTTCAACGCGGGGTCTCACTGGGGGTTTGGCAGCCTGCGTTTCACGGGCCAGACCACGGCGAACGTGATGACGGACGCGTCGGGCGTCTCGGACATCGAGTTCGACTCGTGCATCTTCGATGTCACGCCGCAGTGGGGGGTCTATTTCGCGAACCACGGCAACCTTGAACTTCGGAGCAACACGTTTACGCGCTCGGCCGCTTCGGGACACGCGACGTACCTGTACCAGACGTCGGGGAGCGAGATGGTTGTAACGGGGAACCGGCTCTCGATGACCGGCGGGGACTATCTCTCGTCGGGGTACCGCCGCGGTGAACTGATGTCGGGGGGAACCCGGTCGTCGTCGGCGGGGTACGCGTACGGGATCATCGCGATGGCGGCGGTCCCCGGGTCGATGACGATGACGATCCAGAACAACGTGGTCTCCGACGCGTACCTGGGCTTGTACGTGTACAACTTCGGGAACAAGCAGAAGGCAAGCGTGGTCTGCTCGAACAACACCGTCGTCGGGTGCTACTACGCGCTGTACCTTGCCACCGATGACAAGACCACGGCGACGATCACGAACAACATCGCCGGGGACTCGTACGTGAGCACGTACATCCAGTCCAAGAACGCGGTGCTCGACGGCCACCTGGCGTACGGCATGACGTACGACCCGTGCGGCGGGAGGTCGTGGAGCGGGTGTTCGTACGTCACGGTGGCGAAGATGGGCGAGGTGATCCTCAACCAGCCTCCGTCGTTTGCGGATCCGTCTCGCGGGGATTTCTCGCTCACGGGGACCGTGGGGATCGATGCGGGAACGCCGACCGGGGCGCCGGCGACGGACGTGACCGGCAAGCGTCGGCCCGTGGACGGCGACGGCGACGGCGTGGCCCGCGTTGATGTCGGGGCGTTCGAGTCAGAGCCCGGCGAGCGGCGCAAGGCGGTCCGGATCATCCAGTGGCGCGAGATGGGCGCGGACGAGGAATAGGGAGGCCGGAACGCCGGCGTCTGGGTCCGCTACGTCGCCCGTGCGAGGATGCCTTCACTCGGCCGGGACGCACCGGCCGCGCGACCAGGCACGCAGGTCGGCGATGTGTTCGGCCATGGTGACCGAGAGCGGCGGCGACCCGGCGATCGAGTCGGCGATTCCCTGGGTGGTCAGTTCACCCCCGCGTGAGAAGGCCTCGTGCAGGGCGGAGGTGATGGCCTGCTCGATCTCGGCCCCGCTGAAGCCGTGGCTTGCCCGGGCCAGCGCGGAGAGGTCGAAGGCGGACGGGTCGCGTCCCCGCCTGGCGAGGTGGATATGGAAGATCCGTGCCCTGGCGTCGGGCGATGGCAGATCGACAAAGAAGATCTCGTCGAATCGGCCTTTGCGGAGCAGTTCGGCGGGCAACGCCTCGATGTTGTTGGCGGTGGCGACGAGAAACACCGGGGCGACATGCTCCTGCATCCAGGTCAGGAGGGTGCCGAACATGCGCTGCGAGAGCCCGCCGTCGGTCGAGTGACTGGCGGCGGAGGCAAACGCCTTCTCGATCTCGTCGATCCAGAGGATGATGGGCGCCATGGCTTCGGCCTGCCTGAGCGCGCCCCGCAGGCGGTTCTCGCTTTCCCCGACGAAGCGGTCGTACAGCACCCCCGGGTCCATCCGGAGCAGAGGCCTTCGCCACGCGGTGGCCACGGCCTTGGCGCACAGGCTCTTGCCCGCGCCCTGGACCCCCAGCAGCAGGATCCCGCGCGGGGGGACAATCCCGAATTCCCTGGCCTTGGCGCTAAAACCGCGCTCGCGAGCGGCGAGCCATGATTTGAGCGCGGCCAGCCCCCCGATCTGATCCATGCTCGCCGGAGACTCGACGAATTCCAGCAGCCCCGAGGTCTGCAGGAGCCGGCGCTTGGAGGACAGGATCCCGGCCAGGTCCGACGCGTCGAACCGTCGGTCCTCCGCAACCACGTCGAGGATGACCTGCCGGGCCTGTCGGCGAGACAGGCCGCGGAGATTGGCGATGGCGGAGGCCACCTCTCCTCGGGTCACGGCGATCTCGACGGGCCGGTCCCGAGAGACCAGCCGGAGCGTGCCGCGCAGCACGGATTCGAGCGCTTCGTCGTCGGGGAGCGGCAGCGTGACCCGCGTCGCGGTGGTCGTGACGATCCCGGGAGCGTGCTCCTGGCCGTCGATCATCACGCAGATGCCCGAGGCACGCCGGATCCGCTCGACCATCTCTCGCCATGCCCGCAGGCAGCGTGGCTCCTGGAGGTGCGGGGACAGGTCGAAGAACACGACCACCATGGGGGAGTGAATGCCCACGGCGATGTAGAGCATCGCGGCGGCCGGGTCGGTCGTGTCCTTCACGGGGGAGGCGCCATCGACCAGGCCGTCGCGGAGGCCTTCGGTGACGGTCCAGGTCTTGAGTTCCCCCAGGCGAGCCGCGTGGGCGGCCTCGACCACCTCGGCCAGGGCCTCTGGCTCCTCATCGGTCACGATCCTCAGGCACGGATGCCGGGAGATCATCAGCGACTTGAGAACCGAGGCTTCCATCGAGATGGTCCCGCTGCGGGCCGATCGACGCCCCGCTCGTTTCACCCGTTTGGCTGACACGCCGACCAGCGCCCCATCGCGGAGGCCGACCCTATTACCCCACCGCCTCGAGATACGCGGCGAGAACGTCGCGAGCGGCCTTGAGGTCGCCGGTGTCGATCATCTCCGTCACCGTATGTATGTAGCGGGTTCCGACGGTAATGCCCACGGCCCTGGCGCCCGCCGCGGCCTGCTGGGCCGCCGCCCCGTCCTGTCCTCCGGCGGCGAGGATGGTGCGCTGGTACGCGATCCGGCGTTTCTTGGCAAGGTCCTCGAAGTCTTTGACCAGGCGATGGTCGGCGATGAAGGACGAGTCCTTGATGTGCAACCCGAAGCCGCCGCCGCTCCTGGTGACCCACTCCTCTTCGGGCACGCCGGGCGTGTCGCACGAGAGCGTGACATCGATGCCCAGCCCGATGTCGGGCGCCACGGCGTGGCTCGCGGTCTTGGCCCCGCGCAGCCCGACTTCCTCCTGCACCGTGAACGCGACGTACACCTCGCAGGCGTGACCCGCCGAGGCCGCGTCGAGCAGGCGGATCGACTCGATCCCGAGCCAGCAGGCCACCCGGTTGTCCAGGGCCTTGGAGACGAACTTGTTGCCCACGGCGATCGCCGGTTCGTTCATCACCACGTAATCCCCGACCTTGACCTTTTTCTTGACGTCGTCGGCGGGCAGGCCGATGTCGACGAAGAACTCCTTCGCTTCAGGGACACGCTCGCGGTCCTTGGGGCTGGAAATGTGGATCGGTCGTCCGCCGGGGTTCATCACCCCGTGCATGTCACCCCCGTCGGTGACGACCGTGACGCGCCGGGAGAAGAGGTTGCGCGTGTCGAAGCCGCCCGCGGCGTTGAGCCACAGGAATCCGTTCTTGTCGATGCTTGACACGTAGAAGCCGATCTCGTCCATGTGACACAGGAGCATCACGCGGGTCGCGCGGCGGGCGGCGGGGCGACGTCCCTGGCGTCCTTTTCCACCCCTGGTTCCGGCCCTGGGTCCACGGCGGCAGATCAGCGACCCCATCGGGTCGGTCAGAACTTCGTCGAACAGCGACCCGCCGGACGGACCCGGGCGCGCGATCTCGGACTCGATCAATGCCCGGACTCGCTCTTCCCTCCCGGGGACGCCGGGGGTCTCGCAGAGGCGTTTGAGAAGGTCGAGGTTGATCGACGGCGCGGTCCTCTTCGCGGAAGACGAACGAGATGAGGCGGTTGGCATGGTCGGAACGCTCCTGGACAAAAAAGATCGACGCCGCCGGATCCCAGCCGTCGGGCGTGTCGTTCACGATGATACCGGATTGGCGTGCGAGGCAGTGGCCCCGTGCCGCCGATCCGCCGGGCCGGGTCGGATCACGCGGCATGGCCGGCGTTTTCCGCGGGATCGGCGGGGCGACGCGTGGGCGCGGGCACGCACGCGGGAAGGTCGACGATCATCGTCGTCCCCTGCATCCAGACCGATTCCAGCCTGATCGAGCCCCCCAGCGCATCGACGGCGTTCTTGACGATCGCCAGGCCAAGCCCCGTGCCGCGGCTTGTGGTCCCTCCGGACCGGGACGGATCCGCCTGGTAGAAACGCTCGAAGATGCGTGGCTGCGCGGCGAGGGGTATGCCCGGGCCACGGTCGATCACGGTCAGCCGGGCGTCCCACGGCGCGGATTCACCGCCCTGGGCGTGGACCGCCTCGGCGACGACCCGGATGGTTGTTCCTTCGTTGGCGTACTTGACCGCGTTCTCGATCAGGTTGCGCAGGATCAGATCGATCAATCTCGAGTCGGCGATGATCGAGCGCAGCCGCGGGTCAATATCAAAGCGGAGTTCAAGGGATCGACGTTCGCAGGCGGGCAAGAAGTCCGTGGCCAGGGCGTTTACAAGCGTTGCGATCGGGACGGGGGAGCGATCACGGTCCGCGTCGGGGGCGTCGAGCCGCGAGAGGTCGAGCAGGTCGCGGATGAGTTCCTCGAGCCTCCCGACGTTGGTGGCGATCATCCGGTGCAGCCGCCCGCGAAGCACGGGGTCGTCCGAGTCGTCAATCAGGGTTTCAACGGCTCCGCGTATGGACGAGAGCGGGGTCCGCAGTTCGTGCGAGGCGTTGGCGACAAAGTCGGTCTGCACCTGGCTCGCGGAGGCAAGTTCGGTGATATCGCGGAGCGTGACGACGGCGGCGGAGGCCGAGGGATCGACCGAATCCCCCGGATCCGCGCGAGAAAGACTCCACTCGACGGGCGTGGCGGTGACCTCGTACGAGCGCGCGCCGGTCGCCCGGGCAAGGCGAACCGTCGCGTGGGCGGGTTCCCCTCGGCTGGCCCGGGCGTGGAGCGCGACCAGGTCGGCCGACGTGAACAACTCATCGATCGTGCGACCGACCAACCGTACGGATCCACGGCCCAGGAAGGTCTCGGCGGCGTGGTTCCAGAGGCGGACCGCGCCGCGTGGGTCGGTGACCAGGATCGGTTCGCCGACCGAGTCGAGAACCTTGCGGAGGGTGTCGCGCTCGTCGGAGAGCATGGCGAGGGCATCCCGTGCGAACCGGAGGACCTGGCCGGGGTCGTCCCTGGACGGCGCCGCGACGATGCCACCGAGCATCGGCGCCGCGTCACGAGCCGCTTGGGACAAGTCAACGAGCATGTCGTGATCGGTCTGCTGGACAGAGAGTGATCGCGACCGACGCGATCGATCGAGCACGCCCTGGAAGGCGGTCGCGACGCACAGAAGCAGGGCGACCCACCACCAGCCGTCCCAGAATGCACCCAGGAGGCAGGCGATGGCCGTGGCGGTCAGAAGAATGAATGGAAAGGGCGCGCTGCTCCGGGCGGCCGCCCGGGAATCGACTCGGTCACCTGGTTTTTCGGGGACTCGGGTCGGCATGGCGATGGCGAACCTGCCTTGCCCGAGGGGTTCATCGTGGTTCGGGCGATCCGGGCATTCACAGATTGGGGGAGGATTCGGCCTCAATCAGGTCGTCGGTCTCGGCCGATTCGGTCATCCGATATCCGACCCCGCGGACGGTCTTGATCATGGCCGAGTGCGGCCCGAGTTTCTTGCGGATCGAAGTGACGTGAACGTCGATGGTGCGCTCGGTCACCGTGACGCCCGGCCCCATGGCCCGCTGCATGAGGACCGGCCTTGAAAGGATACGCCCCGCGGCCTGGATCAGGGCGCACAAAAGCCGGAACTCCGTGAGGGTCAGGCGCATGGGCTGGCCGTCAACGGTGGCCTGGTGCGTGTCGGTGCTGAGTTGGATACTTCCCAGCGAGAACAGTTTTTTTGAGGCGGCGGGCTTGGCGGTTCGGCGGAGGACGGCTTCGATCCGCGCCAGGAGGACACGCATCGAGAAAGGCTTGGCGATGTAGTCGTCGGCTCCCATGGTGAGGCCGGCGAGTTGATCGTTCTCGGTGCCCTTGGCGGTGAGCATGATGATCGGGATGTCGGCCGTGGCGGGGTCGGTCCTGATCCTGCGGGCGACCTCGATCCCCGAGACCTCGGGGAGCATGAGGTCAAGCAGGATGAGGTCGGGGGGGGCGGCGGCGATCGCGGCGAGCGCCTGGCGGCCGTTGAGGGCAACGGAGGTCTGATAACCTGATTTCTCGAGATTAATGGCGATCAGGTCGGTGAGATCCTTCTCGTCATCGACAATCAGGATATTTTTGTGTCCATTCACGGTGTCGCCTCGCCTGATTCCCCCGCGGAGCGTCGTGCCAGCGGGAGTTGAAAAGGGCCAGACAGGCGAAGATCGTAGGGAAAAACGGTCTTACGGTGTGGCCATGGAGTGCTTGGGTTGCGCTAACTTGTTTTTTTCGAGGAGGCGGTTGGCGGGGCGGTTTTTCGGCGGGCGACCGGGGGAAGCCGTGGGTCGGGAGGCAATTTAATCCGTGTTTATGGCCATGTTCGCATTTTAAAAGGGTCTTGGTGTTCATGGTGTGGGGTTGATTGAACCGAAAATCGTTATGGGGTGTTTGCGGTCGCTTTACTTGGAGGCTAGTATTCACTCTCGTCATGGCCTTGTTCAAGGCGATGGCAAGATGCACGCGGAGGTGAGTCAGGACGGCACCGCTCGCGTGAAGGTGGAGTTCAGCGTGTTTCCTCGGGGAGCGTGTCCCCGGAGTCCGCCCGGTGCGGACGAGGAAACGGGTATAGAAGTAGAAAGGGATCGTCCGATGGGCAGGCCTCGTGGTCGGCCCCTCAGAGAGTCGGACGCAAATCGAGCCCGGGCTCAACGGACCGTCAAAGTCCGGGTCACATTCGAAGGAGTTTCGCGAGATGAATCGGAGCAAGTTTCTTGTGATGCTCGCGGGTGCGGCTCTCGGCCTCGGCGCTTCGAGCGCCCTTGCACAGAGCGACTCGGAGCGGGCGTATTCGGCCGAGTTGAGCGCCGATGCCGTCGCCAAGTCCCAGTACTGGGCGAAGAACAACGGGTTCACCATCACGGACGGGACGAACAAGTTGCGGATCAGCGGTTTCACGCAGTTCCGCTACAACCTGAACTTCCGTGATTCCCCCGGTCTTGACGCCAACGGCGACCACGACAACGGGTTCGCCAACGGTTTCGAGATGCCCCGGACGCGCCTGATCTTCTCGGGCAACGTTCTGGATCCGAACCTGTCGTTCAAGATCGAGGGCCAGTTCTCGGATGACAGCGAAGGCGGCTTCGACCTCCTCGACGCCTTCACCTCGTACAAGTGGAACGACGAGATCTCGATCTCGGGCGGTCAGTTCCAGATCCCGCTCATGCGTGAGTGGTACCTGAGCCCCATGGGCGTCCAGGGCGCGGACTACGGCCTGGTCACCGACGTGTTCAACCCCGGGTACACCCAGGGTATCTGGATGACCTACCAGGCCGACGCGTTCAAGGGCATCTTCTCGATCAACGACGGCGCCCGCGCGGCCAACACCCGCTACACCAGCGCCAGCGAGGCCGATATCGCCGTGACCGCTCGCCTCGAAGGCAAGTTGGCCGGCGACTGGAGCCGGTTTGACGAGACGGCCAGTTGGCGCAGCGATGATGGCATGGCCACCCTGCTGGGCCTGGGCATCCACTGGCAGCACGATGGCAACACCGCGCACCCCGGCAACGGCCCGGTCCTGCAGCGCAACCTGCTGCAGTACACGGTCGATCTCACGATGGAGTTCGGCGGCGCGAACGTCTACGGCGCGTTCGTCGGCGTCCACAACGATCCCGACAGCGGCGGTGGCAACAGCACCGACGACTTCGGTGTCCAGATCGGCGGCGGTTTCTTCGTGACCGAGCAGGATGAACTCTTCGGCCGTTGGGACTGGATCATCGCCGACGATGACCGTCCGACCGACGACGACGATGTCCACTCCCTGACGTTCGGCTGGAACCACTACCTCGTTCCGGACAGCAACGCGGCGAAGTTTACGTCCGAGTTGGTGTGGTTCATCAACGACACCGGCGCGAACAGCCTGGCGGCCACCAGCGTCGGCTCGGCGGCGACGGGCCTGCTTCCCAGCAGCGAGGACAACCAGATCCTCGTTCGTTTCCAGTTCCAACTTGCCTTCTAAGAGGCTCTGGAACACCGTGTCATTCACAAGCGGCCGCGCCGAAAGGCGTGGCCGTTTTTTTTCTGCCGCGAGGCCCGGGTGACGCGGGGTGAGCGGATGGCCTCGCGTGTGAAGATTTGGTATATTTTGATTCCCCGAATGCCGGATAGTGGATGGTCGGTGGCGGTTTCGCCACCCGCTGCCTCGCTCGCTCGATCAATGGTTTGGGAGCAATGCGATGAATCGCCTCGCCGCGGCATGTCTGGATCGCCCATTCGCGGCGGTGTTGTGTGTGTCGGCGGCGTGCCACGCCGCGGCCGCGTGGAGCGGGGTGGAACCCGTCGGCGCCGGCGTGCCTTCTTCATCGGCGCCAGCCGTGGAGGGGATGCGGCCGGCCAAGGGGTTTGTGGTCACCGACGGGGAGTTTCGGCTGCGGATTTCGGGCTGGGCGCAGTTCCGGTACCTGATGAATTTCCGGGACAATCCCGCGCCGGATTCCGGGGGGAATCACGACAGCGGGTTTGCCAGCGGGTTTGAGACGGCCAAGACGCGGCTGCAGGCGGCGGGCACGGTCCTTGATCCAAACCTGCGGTTCCGGATCGAAGGGGAGTTCTCGCGAACTTCCGGTGAATTCGGACTGCTTGATGCGTGGAGTTCGTACACGTTCACGGATGGGTGGCTCGAGGGGGCGACGATCCGCGGGGGGCAGTTCAAGATGCCCCTACTTCGAGAGCAACTGGTGCCCGACACCGCGGCGTTGACCATGGAGCGCTCGGTGGTCGATTCGGTCTTCAGCCAGGGACGTTCGCAGGGGGTTGATGCGCGGTGGCAGGACGATCGCATCCGCCTGACCGGCGGGCTTGGAGATGGGATCGGGTCTCTGAACACCAGGTACACGTCCTCGTCCGAGTCGGATGTCGCCCTCACGGGCCGGATGGAATTCAAGTGGGGCGACGGGGACTGGGTTCGCTTCGAGGACTCGCCGGGCTGGAAGTTATCGCCGTACGCCGGGATGGCGGGGGTGGCGTTCCATTGGCAGCATTCCGGCAACACGGCCACGCCCGGGAGCGGGTCTCCCGGCCCGGTGTCCCAGTCGGACCTGCTGATGTACACGGCCGATGTGACCAGCGAGGGAGACGGATGGAGCGTGTTCGCGTCGTTCGTGGGGTCTCACCTCTCGGGAGACAACGGCGCCCCGGGCTTTGACGACTTTGGCCTCGTGGCCCAGGGCGCGATGTTCCTGACCGGGCAGGACGAGGTCTTTGTGCGATGGGACACGGTCTTTCCCGACGGGAACCGAACCGGGAACGACCCGTTCAACACGCTGACGGCGGGGTACAACCATTTTTTCGTCCCCGAGAGCCACGCGTTGAAGTTCACCGCGGACGTGTGCTGGTTCCTGGATTCGACGACGAGCAACTCGCTGGTCGCCGCGAGGCTGAACGGTCGAAACGGCCTGCTCGCCGACTCGGAGGGAAACCAGTTCTGCGTGCGGTTCCAGTTGCAGATGATGTTCTGAGCGTGGGACAAGTCCTCCGCCGGGGGGATCATGCCCCGGCCGGGCGGCGCCGAGCCGTCAGCATCCGGCCTCAAAGGCGTGGATGAACGCGTCGTAATCGTCGGTGTCGACAAATCCCGACCCGTCGGCGTCGGCCGAGGGGTCGCCGGCTTCGAAGGCGTGGACAAACGCGTCGAAGTCGTCGGTGTCGACAAAGCCCGAGCCGTCGAAATCGGCGACGCAGGGCGGCTCGCATTCGTCGGGGACTCCGTTCCCGTTGGCGTCGCGGCTGTACCCCGACTCGATGTCGCAGGAATCGGGGATGAGGTTGCGGTTGCAGTCGGTGAACCCGCCGGGCATGAAGTCAAAGCCGGTGGGGAGGTACAGGCCCGTGTCGGAGCCGAGGATGTAGGCCCGCACCATGTTGCCGTTGCGCACGTCGAACTGGTACACGCGTGAGTCGGTCAGGTGGAGCCGCATGGGTCCGCCGTAGGTGTGATCGTCGTGGTCGTGGGCGTGGCCGTCGTTGTCGTGGTCGTGGTCGTCGTCGTGGTGCTCTCGGGTGACGCGGTGACGCGTGACGTAGACATCGCCGTCGGGTCCGAGGCGCAGGCACCAGGGCTCGTCGAGGGTGAGGCGGTTGGCGGTGCCGTTTCGGTTCCAGCGTCGCAGGAACGCCCCGGACGCCCCGTCGTACTCGTTGATGCGATGGGTCCCGCGCGAGGCGACCAGGAGGTTGCCGTCGGGCTTGAAGAGCAGGCCGCGGGGGTCCGAGAGGTTCCCCGAGCCCGTGGTGACGAGCGTGCGCACGAACGCCCCGGTCGTCAGGCTGAACTCCATGACCTGGTGGTTGGCGGTGGTGAGGCACAGCCGGTCGCCGTGGACCGTGATCCCAAAGGGCTGCGAGAGCCCGGCCGATCCCGGCGCCACGACCGTGCGGATCAGCGATCCGTCGGCTATGGAGAACTCCCGGACGGCGGCGTCGCCGCGGCTGACGACCAGCACGGTCGCGGAAGCGGGCAGGACCTGAAGCCCGGCGGGAAACGGGACCCCCGCGGTGGAGGGGACCAGGTCGCGTTGGTAGACGCCGTGGCGGTCGAGCACGACCACGCGGTTGTCGATGCCGCAGGAGACCAGGATCTCCCGGTCGGGTGTGATGACAAGGTCCTGTCCCTGGCGCACGCCCCCGTCGCGTGTGACGCCGACCAGCACGCCGGTGGTGTGGAAGAACTCTCGGACCGAGTCGTCGCTGGAGGTCGTCGCGACGTACACGTTCCAGGCGTGGTCGAGGGCCTGGTGGTCGGTGATGCCGTCGCCGTCGCAGTCCTGGTAGGCGTCGAGCCGGAGGTCACGGTCGGCGTCCAGGGGCATGTCGGCGGAGATCTGCGCGTAATCGAGAACGCCGTCGGCGTCGAGATCCGGCTCGCACTCGTCGGGGACGCGGTTGGCGTTGAGGTCGAGGCTGAAGCCCGAGGCGATGTCGAGTCGGTCGGGGACACCGTTGGCGTTGCAGTCGGGGTCGCACTCGTCGGGGACGCCGTTGGAGTCCAGGTCGAGGCTGTAGCCCGTGGCGATGTCCACGGTGTCGAGCACGCCGTTGTCG
Organism: Phycisphaeraceae bacterium; assembly: GCA_019636515.1. Taxonomy (GTDB): domain Bacteria; phylum Planctomycetota; class Phycisphaerae; order Phycisphaerales; family UBA1924; genus JAEUJB01. The sequence goes on from JAHBXI010000002.1 coordinate 403,360, forward strand.
TTGCAATCCTCGCACTCGTCGGGGATGCCGTTGGCGTTGACGTCCGGGCTCGAGCCCAACTGGATATCCAGGGAGTCCTCCCGGCCGTTCTGGTTGCAGTCGGCGGCCAGGCACGGCCGGTTGCTCATGTAGGTTCGCATCACCTGGGCGGTGTGCTCGTGAAACCAAAGGTCGTGGTTGGCGTCTCCGCCGCTGTAGGTCTGGCCGCAGTAGGACATGATGGTTCCCCGACGGGGGGTGGACAGGGCGTTGTCGCAATTGTCGATGCCGTAGTCGTGGGTGTGGAAGGTGCCGCAATTGTGACCCAGTTCGTGGGACGTGATCATGATGTCACGGTTCGCCCAGTTCGGCCGGTCGGGATCGGCGAAGTATCCCAGCGTGTATCCCGACCATGAATAGGCGTTGTTGTTGCACAGGGCCGGGGCGTACGCTACCCCGCCGGCGGACAGGTTGCGGCTTCCCAGCAGGAGTTGCGCCGCGTCGCGCGGGACCGATTGCATCGTGTTGTTCCAGATCGAGCGGAACGTGCTCAGCGGATCCTCGGAGTCGTAGGGGTCGGTGGGGGTGGTCCAGACGCGGATGTAGGTCAGGTCGACGCGCGTGTTGACGTCGCGCATGAAGATGTCGCTCACCTGGCCGTACAACTGGATGATGTACGTGAGCGTCGCGTCGGTGTCGCCGAGGATCTCGAACAGTTCATGGTCGGAGTCGATGGCGAGTTCGAGTTGCCGCAGGCCCCGGACGGGCTTGATCTCGCGGTCGTACCCGGGTCCCGTCCCTGGCGACCAGTCCGGGGGCGTCCATCCCGGGGGCGTCACGACCGAGCACATGGGTACCTCGAGTCCGACCCCCGCGCTGCTGGCGGCAAACACCGCGAACTCCCCGGGGGCAAGTTCGATGCGTGACCCGCCGACATGAGAAAGGGCGAACCGTCCGTGCCTGGCGCCCAGGTCGATCCGGCCGACGGCTGACCCGGCCGCGAACGAAAGAAAGACGGACGATCCCGCCACACCCTCGGCCACGCCCCTGAACATCACGACCGAGGTGGGATCAAACGGGATCGGCCGGTCCTTCCCGTCGTGGCCCGCGGCAACCAGGCGCGTCCAGGGGCGCAGGATCGTGAATCGTTCGAGTCGGAGGTTGACCCGCGAGGCTCCGGGGATCGGGAAATCCTCGACGACAAACTGGCTGTTTGCCGCGGAGGCCCGCGTCATATCGGCCGGATCGAACCGGACCGCGTGGACGCCGTCGCGTGTGTGTTCGAGGCGAACGGTGAGCCGGACGGGCTCGGTGAGCGCGTCGGGTGGCGCGATTCCCGGCGCGGGGGATTGGCCAGCGGACAGGCCGTGAGCGGCAAAGAAGCAGGCCACCGCGATCACCGTTTGCAGGGATGTCGAGAGGGACATGGGGAAACCTCTGGCTCGGGGGATCCGCCCGGGAGACACCCCAAGAGAGCCGGGTGAGCCGGGGGGAACCGTGATGCGTGGTTTGGCGTGTATGGCCTGGGGTGTGTGGCTCGGTGGTGATTCGGGGGGACGGAAGCGAGGCAGGTCTTGGCCTCGCGCGGCGGAAAACCGTCAGCATAACAGGCACCTTCCTCTCGGCGGAAGGGCAAGTGTGCGGAACGGGGAGGTTCACGGACGTTTTTTCTTCCACGGGTCCGACCTTCGTGCTAGATTCACGGGAGAGTCCGGAAGGGGGCTCGGTCAAGGGCCGACGGAAGATCCGGCACGGAGGATTTGATCCATGAGAATCGCGTATCGGTCCGCTCGCGGGGCGATCCCCGCGGCGGCGATGATGGTCCTGGGGGCGGCCTCGGCGGCCTGGGCGGGTTCAACGCCCGAGAACGCGGTGGTCATCATCGACCCGTCGTTCGCGGACTCGCTCCAGATCGCGAACCACTACATCAACCTGCGGAACATCCCGGACTCGAACATCCTGTATATGGACTCGGCGGCCGCGGCGAACTACCAGGCGTGGACCGGGGTGCAGCAGCCGGCGTTCGTCGGATTCCTGAACCAGCGCGGGATCGAGGACCACGCGGACATCGTGGTGGTTTCTCCGACGGACACGTTCTGGATCTCCGAGGGCGGACTGGTGAGCGATTCGTGCTTTGACGTTCAGCGTTTCTCGCTTGGTTCGCTGTACACGATGATCTTTATTTCGAGCGAGATCCTGACGGGTCCGACGAACCAGTCGAAGGCGAACCGGTACTTCTCGTCGACGGAACTGGCCCGCGCTTTCGACAGCAACGTCTCGTACCTGAACGGGGTCGAGAGCACGAACGTGAACGCGCGGCGGTACTACATCGGAACCACCCTGGGATGGACGGGGATCAAGGGGAACCTGATGTCGCAGGTTCTGTCGTCGCTGACGGCCAGCGTGGGGGCGGACGGGACGCGGCCCGCCGGGACGTTTTATTTCATGAACAACACGGCGGACACGGCCCGCAACGTCCGTTCGAGCCAGTTTGCCTCGGCTCGCAACTCGATCGTGAGCCGTGGCGGCCTCGCGGAGATCATCGTCGGATCGCTCCCCCTGGGCAAGACGGACTGCCTGGGGGTCATGACGGGCCTGGCGGGGTTCAGCCTGTTCGGAACGGGGACGGTCCTCCTTCCGGGGTCGTTCTGCGATCACCTGACCTCGTACGCGGCGGCGTACGACATCGATTCGCAGACCAAGACGACCGAGTGGATCACGTGGGGGGCCGGTGGCAGTTCAGGGACGATCGAGGAACCCTGCAACTACACGGGCAAGTTCCCCAACGCGATGCTGCACGCGCACTACTTCCAGGGTCTGTCTCTTGGGGAGGCGTGGTTCCGGAGTCTGCAGTTCATCCCGTTCCAGCAGAACTTCGTGGGCGACCCCCTGGCGAGGCCTTTCGCGCACATCCCGGCGGTGTCGGTGCCCGATGCCCCGACGGGTCCGGTGTCGGGCCTGCTGGCGTTGACGCCGTCGGCGACGACGTCCCACCCGACGGCGTCGATCACGGCCTTCGAACTGCTCATCAACGGCGTGGTGGTCCAGACGGTCCCGACCGGCGGTCAGTTCTCGATCGAGACGTACGGGCTTGACGACGGCCACGCGGACGTGCGGGTCCTGGCGTACGACGACACGACGGTCAAGTCGTACGGGCGGTGGGCCTCATCCGTGGTGATCGACAACTACGGACGATCGACCTCGCTGTCGGCGGTGACTTCTTCGGGGAATCTGGCGACGAAGTTCGATTTCAACGTGGCCGGATCCGGCGGGAACGTCAAGGAGATCCGCCTGCTGCACAACGGGCGCGTGGTCGCGGCGACGCAGGGCTCTTCGGGCACGCTGTCGGTGCATGGGCAGGTTCTCGGGGCCGGGACTTGCCGCCTGCGGGCCCAGACCGAGTACAACGACGGCCGGCGGTCCCGCAGTTCGCCGGTCACGGTGACGGTGGCGGCGACGGGGACGCCCTCCAACGTCGCCCCGGTCGCGTACTCGTACCGCAAGCGTCTACTGACCACCGAGGCTCATGTGGTGGAACTCCCGGCGACGCACGACAGCGTGCTCAGCGGCCCCGGGTACACGTACACGATCGTTTCGGGACCGACGATGGCCGCGACGCTGGGGACGTACGCAGGGCCGTACCGGATCTTCCGTCCGATGTCGGGCGCCTCCGGGCAGGAGGATGTCACCTTCACGGTGACCACGCCCGGAGGGGAATCGAACCTGGCCACGGTGACGCTGATCTACAGCGAATGCCCGGCGGACTTCGACGGCTCGGGCTTTGTTGACCTGGACGACTTCACCGACTTTGTCGCGATGTTTGAACTGGGAGATCCGTCCGCCGACTTCGATCGGTCGGGCTTTGTGGACACGGACGACTACGACGCGTTCGTGACGGCGTTTGAGCAGGGGTGCTGACGGCGGCACGGGCGCGGCGGGGGGGTGGTCGGCTTCTCCCACGGTCTTGGGAATGGACGGGGCGGCTACGCTGCCCGCGGTGACGCACGTTCCGGTCATGATTTCCGAGGTATTGCAACGGCTCTCCCCTTCGCCGGGAGAGGTCTACGTGGACTGCACGGCGGGGCTTGGGGGTCACGCTTCGGCGGTGGCATCTCGCCTGGTTCCCGGGGGGACGGTGGTGCTGAACGATGTGGATCCGGGGAACCTCGAAAGGGCGTCGGAGCGGGTTCGGGCCGCCGCTCCAGGCGTCGGCGTCGTGCCGATGGCGGGGAACTTTGCGGACGTACCCCGGAAGATCACCGAACAGGGTTTGCGTGCGGACATGGTCCTGGCCGATCTTGGGTTCGCCTCCGGTCAGGTGGACGACGCCTCTCGCGGGTTGTCTTTCTCCAGGGATGGGCCTCTTGACATGCGTCTGGACCCAACCTTGCCGGTGACGGCCGCCGAACTGGTGGCGACCCTCACGGAGCGAGAACTCGCGGAGGTGTTACGAACCTACGGGGAAGAGCGCGAAGCGGGGCGTATCGCTCGAAAACTTGTCCGCGAGCGTGAAGTGTCGCCGATAACGACCACGGGGCGGCTTGCCGGGATCGTCCGTTCGGTCTCGTCGTCCCGGTCGGGATCGTCGGGGATTGACCCGGCCACCCGGACGTTCCAGGCCTTGCGGATCGCGGTGAACGACGAGATCGGAAGTCTGGAGGCCCTTCTCGCGGGGATTCTCCGGGGTGCCAGGTCGGCGGAATCGGAGGGTGGGTCGTGGCTGAGACCCGGTGCCCGCGTGGTGGTGATTTCGTTTCACTCGCTGGAGGACCGGCCGGTGAAGCGACGGACGGCTGAACTGGTGGCATCCGGGTACGCCGAGTCGCTGACCCGGGGGCCGATGGTGGCGTCGGAACATGAGGTGTCGGAGAACCCACGGAGCCGTTCGGCGCGGCTCAGAGGGATCAGGGTGGGACGGCGAGCGGTATGATGGTGCCGTCCGCGGCGCAGGCCCGGGCGAGCGTCTTGATTCGAGTGGCGTTGACGCGCTGGCGGCCGAGCGCATGGAAGCGATCGGCACGCGGGTGACGCCTGGTCTTGCCGTGCGGCGGCGCTGCGCGGCGTTGCGACCTTCGGACACCCGACCCCGGGTGACGGCCGGAGGGTGAGGAACCGTCTGGTGACCCGCGAACTGAAACTCTCGCTGATCCTGGGATTCTCGCTGGTGCTGGTGGTCACGGTGCTGATCGGCGACCATTTGTCGAAGGCAAGGACGTCCTCGCTCGACGCATCGGCGACGGTGGCGCCCGTGGCGATCCTTCCCCCCGCGTCGGAAGACCTGCTTCCTCGACATCCGGCGGGCGACCGGACTTCGGCGGTCGCGGCGGTCCCCGGTCGCCCCGGCTCGGAGCCGAGTTCGGCACAGTCCGGCGTGGTGCAGCCGACGCGGTTTGAAGACCCCGCGGAGCGGCACGAGATCACCATCATCGAGCAGGGGGGTTCGTCACCTTCGGGCGGTTCGGGGGACCGGACGGTCACGGCTCCCGCGACGTCGGCCGATCGCACGCACACGATCGCGGCGGGCGACACGCTGTATGGGATTTCCCGCCGGTACTACCGGGACGGGAAGTACCACCGCCAGTTGGCGATGTACAACAGCATGAAGCCCGAGGCGAGCCTGAGGGTCGGGACGGTGATCCGCGTTCCCGAGATCGACGTGCTGACGGGCCGGTCGGCTCGTCCATCCCAGCCGCCTCGTCAGCCGCTGTACGCGGTGGGAGGGTCCGGCGGCGCTGGATCGGAGACGGCCGGTGAACCGGGGACGCGTGTCGCGAGCAACGCCGGGTCGCGCCGCGGGACCCTGGAGCCATTGATGAATGTTCCCGCCGGGGGCGGGTCCGGACGCGAGCCGGCGAAGCCGTCCCCCGGGCGGGTCAACTCGTACACGGTCAAGAAGGGTGACACACTCGGCCACATCGCGGCCCGGGAACTTGGCAGCGCTCGGCGCGCCTCGGAGATCCTCGACCTCAACAGCGGGGTTGTCTCGGATGAGTTTGGCCTGAAGGTGGGCATGGTGATCAAACTTCCGTCGAAGTGATGCGGGCGTCGGGTCGGGAGCCTCACGGTGTTCTTGAAACTGGCAGTCTGCGTGGTCGCCATGTGCGTCTTTGGGTGCGCCTTGCTGGCGATGCGCCAGGCGAGGCTGCAGGCGGCGCACGAACTGGCCCAGACGCAATTGCGGATCAGGACCAGCGATGAGCGCCTCTTCAAGTTAAGGACCCAGATCGGGGCGAACGTGCGTCCGGAGGATGTCCGGTCGCTGGTTTCGGAATCGATGTCTCTGAGGCCGATCGTTCCCGGCGTCGAGGCCGAGCCGGGTCTGCCGGCGGTCGTGCCGGCCCCGGGCGAGCCCTCCGGCCGGGGGACCATGACCAGTCGCCCGTCGAACACGGGAGGCTCCCGCTCTGCTTCCGGCGTGCAACCTCTCCTGGCCTACGACCCGGTTGCGGAGGACGACCAGTGACGGTCAAGTCCGAAGCGCCGCCGTTGGGTCCGGGGATGGGCCACCACTACGCGCGTTCGAACCGGATATCGCTGGTCTTCGGGTGTGCGATGTCGGTGCTGCTGGCGATCATTCTGGCGCGGGTGGCGCAGTTGCAGGTCTCCCCTCCGCAGCGGCTCCGGGAGCAGCACCAGGCACGCGTGACCACTCGGGTCGAGTTGCCGGTCCGTGGTGACTTGATGGATCGCCGGGGGCGTCTGCTGGCCGCGACCCGTTTCGGATGGCGCGTCCATATCGATCCGGTGAATCTCAGGCCCGTGGACGTGGACGTGGCGATTGTCGAAATTGCCAGGGCCATCGGCCGACCGACCGACGAGGTCGGGGAGCGCGTGATGTGGGCCCTGGCGGAGAACGACCGTCGCCGGGAGGTCCTGGCGGGCATGCATGGTTCCGGTCCGACTCGCCCCACGCCGGTCCAGTGGCTGCGCGGGTTCATCGGGCTGCCGGACGCCGGGGACCAATCGTTCCCTCCCGCGGGCATGGACCGGCTTCCCGTCGAGCCGGAGTTGGCAATCGACGACGAATCGGGTGAGTGGGTTTCGCCGATTTCCTTTGCCGACGTTCCCGCCCCGCCGGAGGTCCTGAAGCCGATCCGGTATCTGCCATTCCGAGAGGTGGTCGATGATGCGGCGGCGGCGGGCCTGCGGCGTCTGAGGATCAGGGGTATCGGTCTTGAGCGGGCGGGCGTGCGTGAGCCGATCGGAGGCCCCGCGGTGGCGGCGGTCGTCGGCAAGGTTGGGGTTGATGAGAGCATCGGGATGGAGGCAAGGCTCAACGACCGGCTCGCCGGGCGTCCCGGGCATGTGAGTTATTACCGCGACGCCCGCGGTCGTCCGCTCTGGATCGAGCCAGGGCAGGTGCGGATGCCCGTCCACGGGGAGGACGTTCGCCTGTCGATTGACCTTGAGATTCAGTCGATCGGCCTGGAAGAACTCTCGAGGGGTGTCGAGGAGAGCGACGCGGCGGGCGGGAGGCTGGTGGCGATCGACCCGCGCAGCGGTGAGATCCTGGCGATGTGCGACATCGTGCGCGAGGTTGCGGGGCTGAAGGAGTATCCGTGGGAGGATGACCCCCGGGCCTCGGGCCGCTCGTCGTCCGGCTCGACACGGCCGTTCATGGCCCCCAGGCCCGGCTCGGCCCGGTATCGCACGATCGCGACCGACATGGCCCGGGAGCGTTCGCCGGGTCTGGCGGCGCTGTTCCGCAACCGCTGCGCGGAGGACGTGTACGAGCCCGGCTCGACGTTCAAGGCGTTCGTATGGTGCACGATCACGGAACTGGGGCTGGCAAGGGTTGAGGAGGTCTTTGATACCGAGAGCGGCCGGTGGGTTACCCCGTACGGACGACGGATCAACGACGTCACGAAGCGGGCGACGATGACCTGGGCCGACGTGCTCGTGAATTCATCGAACATCGGGATGTCGAAGGCGGTCGAGCGGCTGACGCACCGGCAACTGCACGACGCGGTGCGTCGCTTTGGATTCGGCAGCCCAACCGGAGTCGGGATCGGCGGGGAGGCGAGCGGTCTTGTGACGCGTGCGGAGGCCTGGACGATCTACAGCCAGACGTCGTACGCGATGGGGCACGAGGTGGCGGTCACGCCGCTCCAGATGGTTCGAGCGTTCAGTGCCTTTGCACGGACCGGGCCGCTGGCGGGGACCCTTGCGGAATTGAGGCTCACCGCGGTTTCGCCTTCCGATCCGTCGGTGGCGGTGCTCCGCCGGGTGACGACCCCGGCGTGCGCGGACCTGACGCGCCGGACGCTGCTTGGCGTGGCGGAGAACATGCAAAACCGCCTGAGGCAGCAGGACCGTTCGCAATCGGGGTGGAGGTACACGATCTACGGCAAGTCGGGGACGGCGGAGATCCCGCTGGGCAAGGCTCCACCGGGGAAGCGTCGTCCGGCGGGCTCGACGGGGTACTTCGACGACCAGTACAACTCGAGTTTCATCGCCGCAGGCCCGTTCGAGGATCCCCGGCTGGTGGTGATCGCGGTGATCGACGACCCCGGTCCCTCGCTGGTCTTTGCCCGTCCGCTGCCTCGGCACTACGGGGCGGCGACGGCCGGCCCGGTGGTTCGCCGGTTCATGGAGCGTGCGTTGACGTACCTGGGCGCGCCCCCGTCCACGACGGATGATCCCGACGCCCAGTCACGGCACATGGCCTCCGTCGAGCCTCAGTAAAAGTAAAAATGGGCAAGATTCCGGCGAATCAGGGGTTTGGTCGCCGACCAGTCCGGGGCCGCGTATCGAAAAAGCACTTGCATCACGGGTGCGATGAACTAAACTGATAGCGTCGAGCCGTGTTTCCGGCCGTTGTTCGGCATGTCGGCTCGACCAGCCGGTTTGTGCGTCCCGGCGATTGTGACGCCTGAGCAGAGGAAGAGGAAGATATGAAAACGGTTTTTGCACTCGCGGCCCTTGCGGTTGTGGCCGGGTCGGCCAGCGCCCAGTACGTGCTGCGCGGCGAATTCAATGCTTGGGGCGGCGGCGGCGACATCCCGCTGATTGACATGGGCGGCGGCATGTACAGCGGCACGGTGACTGGCCTGACCCCCGGCGGGCTGTACGAGTACAAGGCGACGACCCTGGATTGGTCGTTCAACGGTCCGGGGAGCAATGCCCGTGCGGCCGCGGACGCGAGCGGCGTGATGAGGATCAATTGGTTCCCAAGCACGTCGTGGGCGGATGGCTGGCAGCCCTCGGGGTGGGCTCGGGTCGGCTACGAGGATTCCGGCACCCACGGGTGGGACCTGATGGGTTCGGTGAATGGGTGGGCAGGCCCCTTCGGGACGCTGTCGAACATGGGTGGGGGTCTGTACTCGACCACCATCGCGATCGCGCCCGGGTCGTACGAATTCAAGTTCCGCAAGGATGGCGACTGGGCGGTGAGCATCGGGGACGACTTCGGAAACTCGGCGGCGAATATCTGGTTCACGGCCGGCGCGGACCCCGTGCTCTTTGAACTCGATCTTCCCAACGGCCGCTGGCGGGTGTCGGATGTTCCGACGCCTGGTTCTCTCGCTCTGATGGGCCTGGCGGGCCTGGCGGTTGTTCGCCGGCGTCGGTGATGGCGCCGGACGGGTCGCGATGACTTGGTCACCCGTGACGCCGTCCACGTTGAATTGCATGAGGACATGAAACCCGGCCTCGGAGGCCGGGTTTTTTCGTGGTGCCGGTTGTCGTCGGCTCGGGCGTTGTTCAGCACGCGTCGATGAAGGCGGTGACAAAGGCGGTGAAATCGTCCGTATCGACAAAGCCGGTGAGGTCGATGTCGGCCTCGGGATCACCGCGCTCAAAGGCGGCGATAAACGAGGAGTAGTCATCGATGTCGACGAAGCCCGAGGCGTCAAAGTCCGCCAGGCAATAAAAAGAGAGGGTGAAATCGGCCACGGCGCGTCCGCGACGGGTGATGGGCGACTTGGTGGTCTGCGAGGAGGCGTCGGTCGTGGAACGCACGCGGTAGGTGCCCGGAGGGATCACTCCCGACAGGACGTGAACCGACTGACCCGCGGTGGTCCTGGCGACGGAGAAGACCGCGCCGTCCTGTCCGGTCAGGGCCACGTCGGTCCGGCAGGAGTTGCCCGTCCCTTCGGTGAGGACCGTGAGGGTGGCGTTGAGCCGGTACCGCGTCGGGCGAGCGACCGTGCAGGTCGTGTCGAGCAGCCCGCGGGAATACCCGTAGGTCATGCCCGGCGATGGGCAGGAGACGGTTTCATCGCTGACGATGACCGCGCTGACGGCGCTCGACGTGATCGCGGAGTTCTGCGAGGCGAACATGGTGACGTTCTGCAAGCCCAGGGAGAGAAACCGGTCGAGTTTCCTGTTGAAGGGGTAGAGGTTTTCCGACCGGGATACATCCGAATCAAAGCCGGAGGAATAGGCACTGGAGTCGATGACGATGGCCTCGACGTAGATCTCTCGCACGGCGGAGGTGGGAGTGATGTGCCGGGCCCCGGCCAGGGCGCAGCACAAACCGGCGACCACGGCCGCTGCAATCGTTGTTTTTCGCATGGAAGATACACTCCTGTGCCCGCCCTTTTGCTTAGGGAATGTACCGATAACGGCCGCTGATGCAAGAGAAAATTTTCTGAACCGACGCGGTATTCACGAGCCGGGGCGTTCGAGGTCCGGGGCGTCAGGTGGTGATGGACCGGACGACCTCGGCCAGGGTGGTCTCCGCGGCCGAAGCCTTCGCGTACCCGTCTTCAAGGAGGGTGTTGAGTCGCCCGGCGGCCCGGGCGGCGGCGGCGATGGTGGGGGCGGCGGAGCGATGCATGATGTGGTCCCGCGTCTGCTCGTCGAGTTCAAGGAGTTCGTAGATGCCGACGCGTCCCCGGTAGCCGGTGTCTCGGCAGAAGCGGCATCCTTCGCCTCGGACCAGCGTTTGCCCGGCGGGGATCACGAACCCTTCGGGGATGTCGGCGGGCTCGGGGGTATAGGGCCTGGCGCACTGAGGGCATATCCGTCGGACCAGGCGCTGGGCCATGACGCCTTCGACGGACGATGAGACCAGGAACGGCTCGACGCCCATGTCGAGCAGGCGGGTGACCGCGCCCGGGGAGTCGTTGGTGTGAAGCGTTGAGAAGACCAGGTGCCCGGTGAGGGAGGCCTGGATGGCGGTTTCGGCGGTCTCCTTATCCCGGATTTCGCCGATCATGACGACGTCGGGGTCGTGGCGGAGGATGGCCCGCAGGCCGGCGGCAAAGTCGAGGCCGACCTTGTGGTTGACCTGGATCTGGTTGACGCCCTGGACGTGGTACTCGACGGGGTCCTCGACGGTGATGGCCTTGATCTCGTCGGAGACGATGGTGTTGAGGGAGGCGTAGAGGGTGGTTGATTTTCCCGATCCGGTCGGGCCGGTCACCAGGAGGATGCCGTGCGGCCGGTCGATGAGTCTGGTCCATCGCGTACGGACCCACTCGGGCATGCCGAGTTGGTCGAGCGTCATGAGGACCGCGGACTTGCTCAGTACGCGCAGGACCACGCCCTCGCCAAAGAGCATGGGGATGATGCTCAGGCGGAGGTCAAACTCCTCGATGGCCCGCCCGCCGACCCTGGCCTTGAAGGTGATTCGCCCGTCCTGCGGGACCCGCTTTTCCGCGATGTTGAGGTTGGCCATGATCTTCAGGCGGCTGATGATGGCGGCCCCGAAGCGGTTGATGACCGCGGGGACGCTGGCCCGCTGGAGGACGCCGTCGATGCGGTAGCGGACGGTCAGTTCGTGCTCGTACGGCTCGATGTGAACGTCGGTGGCGCGCTCGGCGATGGCCTCGGCGAGCAGGTCGTTGACGAGTTTGATGACCGAGGCTTCCTGCGCCTGCTCGGCCTCGTCGCCCGATGGCGTGGACTCGGCGACAAGTTCATCGAGCCCCGCGGCCATGGCGTCCAGGGTGTCGCCGCCGACACCAAAGTGCGTCCGGATGAAGGCGCGAAGGTCGTCCTCGTCGGCCAGGGCGAGTTCGATCGAGCAATGCGTGACGAGTTTCAACTCGTCAAGCACGGCCAGGTCGAACGGGTCACTGGTGGCGACGACCAGGCGGGAATCCTCCCGTCGGATCGGGACGCAGTGCAGCCGGAAGACCAGCCGGGAGGGGATCGCCGTGAGAACGGCGGGATCGACCTCGACCGTCTCGAGGTCGATGACCGGGAGGTGGAACTGGGCGGCAATGGTCTGGAGGATCAGGTCCTTGGTGACAAGGCCCCGGCGGACCAGCACGCGGTCGAGCCGGTCGCCCGCCGAGGCCTGCTCGGCGAGGGCCTCGGCGAGTTGCTCGCGGGAGATAATCCCCTGGTCCACCAGCAGCGTTCCGATCGCCATCGCGTGGTCACTCCTGGCCGATGGTTCGGCCGGTCATCCCGGGCCGCTCATTCCCGCCGATTATCCCGGGTAGGTGCTGCTGGTGCGGTCGGTCTCCCAGACGGTGATCGACACGAGGGACGCCAAGTGATCGCGTTCCGCGATGCGAGGGGAGAGCAGGTCGTAGCAGACCCTGGCGATATTCTCCACCGTCGGGAGGACTCCGCCCCGGTCGGAGAACTCCGGGGTGTCGGCGTTCAGGTGGGTGTGGTCAAATCGACGGATGATGGTCCGCGAAGTGATCTCGTCGAGATCGTCGAACGTGAACCCGGTGGAATGGTCGTTTCGGAGTTGGACGCGAACCGCCGGCTCGACGACGTAGTTGTGGCCGTGCCCGGCGGGGTTGTTGCATTTGCCGAACCGGGCGAGGTTCTCGCGGTCGGAAAGGGCCGGGTTGTGCAGCCGATGGGAGGCGGCAAAGTCGAAGCGCTGACGCAGGACGACAAACCCGCTTGCGGATCCCGCGTCGGCGTGTGCGGGGGCTTGGTCCTGGGTCGCTGGCTGGCCCGAAGGGGTCATCTCGTACGAATGGTACGGGGTGACTCGCCAGCGGACGGACCAGACGCCTCCGGCCAGTTCACGGTCGATCTCCCGGGCACAGCGGGCCAGGATCGCCGTCGCGCTGAGCCGATCCACGCGGTTGGCGGAAACCTGCCGGGTCAGCAGCGGGATGACCGCGTTCTCGACGGCTCGATCGATCTCTTTTATGTCCCGGACGTACCAGGTCGTGGGGTCGGGGGTCCCTCGGCAGGTCACTTCGAACGCCACATGGACGGGCAGGCCGGACGCCGCGCCGATGCCCGAGTATCCAGAAGCACCTCGACCTGGCGGCGAGCCGGTGTGTTCCTGGTCAGCCGGGCTGATGTTGACGCGAACGGCTCTGGTGAGTGTCCAGGTCACGCGCCCCCCCAGAACCGAAAGAGGTCGGTCGATCGGGGCCTTCCGAGGCTGGTCCTGCCCGTGGTGTGGCGTGGTTCGGGAAGTCTTGGGGGCGGGCATGGATAAGGATAGAGGCACGGGCCTTGATTCGCGGCGTGATTCAAGCCGGTACACTTGATGTACGCATCCGAGGCGATCGGGGGCACGAGGCCCCCGACCACTCGCAGACCCCGGCGTGGCGCGCGGCGACCACCCCGGGCGAAAGGGTCGAGGACCATGAATCGATCGGACATTGCTCTGGCGGCGATCGTCGGCCTGTCTTTTCCGGTGGTGGCTGGGGATTCCGGTGGCCCATCTCGCGTGCATGGGGTGGTGAGCGGTCAGCCCGGGTCCGGCCCGACGGTTCCGCCGTCGTCATCACCCGCTGGAGAACCGTCCGATTCGGGGTCCAAGTCCAAGCCCCAGGGCGTGGGGTCCGTGCAGCCGTCCTCCGACGCGGGCAACACGGTTGACGAGCCCGCCAAGCCGCAGGACGATCCGGCGTACGCCCTGGGCTTTGTGATCAAGGACATCAACGGCCAGGACGTGAACCTCGAGAAATACAAGGGCCGCGTGGTGGTGATGGTGAACGTGGCGAGTCGCTGCGGGTACACCACGCAATACGAGGGGCTCCAGCGCCTGTACGAGAAGCACAAGGAAGAAGGCCTGGTGGTTCTGGGCTTCCCGGCCAACAACTTCGGGGGACAGGAGCCCGGGACCGACGCGGAGATCCGGGAGTTCTGCTCGTCGAAGTACGGGGTGATGTTCCCGATGTTCTCAAAGATCAGCGTGAAGGGCGAGGATCAGCACCCGCTGTACAAGCGTCTGTCGAGCCAGCCGGCGCCGATCGGGGGCGACCCGAAGTGGAATTTTACGAAGTTCATCGTGGACCGATCGGGAAAAGTGGTGGCCCGGTTCAACAGCAACGCGCGCCCCGATGAGACGGCGGACCCCGACAGCAAGGCGATGGCCGACGTCATCGCGGCGTTGCTGGCATCCCGGGAATGATGGTCGTTGACGTCCCGTGGCGACTTTCGAATACATCGCCCTTGACCGGACCGGCCGGCGAACCGGGGGGATCCTCTCCGGTCCGACCGAGCAGGCGGTGATCGCGGAACTGGAGTCCCGCCGCCTGACGCCGGTGTCGATCGAGGCCCGGGATGACTCGGCGGCGTCGGGGCGGGGGGTGTCGGCGCGCAAACTCGGCGCGGCGTACACGCAGTTGGCCGAGTTGCTCGACGCGGGGGTTCCGCTGCTGCGGTCATTGAAGATCCTGGGGGCCAGGAAGAGCGACCCACGCCTGGGGATGGTCTTCCAGGAGATCACCGACGCGGTGTCGGAAGGATCCGACCTGGCGGGGGCGATGCAGCGCCGCCCCGAGTTTTTTCCGCCGATCCACATCGCGATGGTTCGTGCCGGGGAAAAGGGCGGGTTCCTGGAGAACGTGCTTAAGCGGCTGGCGCAACTGACCCTGGCGCAGGCGGAGTTGCGGAGCAAGGTGATCGGCAGCCTGATTTATCCGATGTTCCTGCTGGGCACGGGGAGCGTGGTGCTGGGGGTGATCTTCGGGGTGTTTGTGCCCAAGTTCCGTGACGTGTTCGACCGTGTGCAGGGGGGGTTGCCGTGGGTGACCTCGGCGGTGCTTGGGATCAGCCGCCTTGTCTCGGAGTTCGGCCTGTTCACGTTGGGGTTTCTGGTGCTGGCCGTGCTGGGAGGCTGGAGACTGTGCCGGCGAGCCTCGGTACGGGATCGGTTGGTGAGATGGTGGACGTTTGCGCCGATTGCCGGCCCCCTGGTGCGATCTCTGGCGGCGGCACGATTCTGCCGGATGCTCGGCACGATGCTGGGAAATGGGGTGCCGCTGCTGTCGGCGATGACGATTGCCCGGGAGGCGGCGGGGAACCCGGTCGTTGAGGAAGCGATCGTGACGGCGGCGGAGGCGGTGAAGTCGGGCAAGAGCCTGGCTCCCCCGCTGGAAGCGTGCGGTCTTTTCGAAGCGGACGTGGTGGAGATGATCTCCGTGGCGGAGGCGTCGAACAACCTGGACCGGGTGCTGCTCAAGATCGCCGACACGATCGAGGCCCGGGTGGATCGGATGCTGGAGGGGGTTTTGAAACTGGTTGAACCGACGCTTCTGATCGCGCTGGCCGGGGTGGTTGGTACTGTCGCGGCCGCGCTGATCCTGCCGATGATGAACGTCAGCGCGAACTTGTAGGACATGGCGCCCACCGCGCGCCCTATCAAAATACGAATAAAAAAACAAGTTAGTAGTTGATTTACTTCTTGGCTCGATGAGGTGTGTCTGATACGCTCCTTGAGGAAGCATCATGGGCCGGTGAATCTCGCCGGTGTTTGGTTAGGTTTATAATTGGTATCGGCTGCCGGGGCTCTTCAAGAGCCTTGAATGGAGTTTCGGCTTGCCGGTGCGGCACAAAGGAGTCCGATGATGAGCCGCTTTTTTGTCACTGGTGCCGTGTCGTCCCGACGTGTTGCTCGCGGCTTCACGCTGATCGAACTGCTGATCGTGATTGCGATCATTGCCGCCCTGGGTGGCCTGGTGACCGTCGCCTTGCTGGGTCGGAAGAAGGAAGCGACCAGGGGTCTGGCGGAGCACGACCTGAGCGTCATCAAGCAGGGGATGAAGTTGTTCTATCTAACGTACGAACGATTCCCTACCGAAGAGGAGGGAGTCGAGGTGCTTTGGAACAAGGACCTTCTGAGCCCGGACGCGGACGCGGCCAAGTGGAAGAAATTCCTGGATGAGCCGATGCCCATGGACCGCTGGGGATCACCGTGGGGGTACCGGCCGGTCAGCGAGCACGGGGATGAGGAGACCTGTGACATCTGGTCTCCCGGGCCGGATCGACAGGACGGGACGGAGGACGACATCACGTCGTGGAAGACGGAAGCGGACGGTTTGGGCGGAGAAGGGTCACGGGCACGATGAAGGGACTGAACTGGCAAGGACAAGGGGTGGTGATGCCGCGGGCATCATGGCAAGTGGAAGCGTGGCGACGCCGGCGCGGGTTTTCCATTCTTGAGTTGCTGATCGTGGTGGGGATCCTTGCCGCGATCTCGGCGGTGGCGATCCCGATGCTGTTCTCGAGCGGCGGTCGCTCGTCGTCGGCGGAGGACGTGGTTGACGTGATCGACGCGGCGGTGGCGGAGGCTCGGGCCAAGTCGGCTCGGACGGGTAGTTCGGCGTCCGTGAAGTTGCGTGAGGACGAGGGCGGCCTGATCCGTGTCGTGGTGGCGGGGGCCACATCCCGAGGGTCGTCTCGTGACGGCGGGCCAGGAGCGTTGTCCTCGCCATCGTCGGGGGGTGTCTCGGACAGGAGCGACGTGCTGGTCGGCGTGATCCGCCAGTCCAGGGTCCGACCGTCCACTGGAAAGGGCGATCCGGCGTCGGTACCCGGGAAGGGATCGACCGTCGCGGGTGGGATTGGGCATTCCGGCACGGGGTCGGAGGTGATGGAAGATCGCACGCTCGTCGTGTTGACGCCCGACGGGGCGGTTCACCCGGCCGGGTCGGCGCATGTGCGTCTGGGCTCGTCGGGCGAATCGGTATCGCTCTCGGTGGATGAGTTCGGCGGGGTTCTGCTTGGCATGAGCGGGCCGCCGGAGGAATTGACTCCGAGTCCTTCAAGACGAACGACGGGATCCTCCGGGGGTTGAGAGCGGGGGTTGGGAGCGGGCCTCGCATGTTTTCATGCTCGACGGGCGGAGGATCGGCCCGGGATCGAGGGATTCTTGGTGAACAAAGCCAGAGTTCGCGCGACAGCGGATCGGTCCCGGCTCGGGCGTGGCGCGCTGTTGCTCGAGGCGCTGGTGGCCCTGGCTGTTTTCGTCGGGGCCGGGCTGGCGTTCGTCACGGTGCTTGAACAATCGACGGAGGCGATGATCCGTGCCCGTGATCTTCGTCAGGCGTGTGACCTGGCGTCGTCGGCGCTGGCGAGGATGGAAGCGGGGATCGACACGGCCGAGACGCTCGACGGCCCGGTGCCGCCATGGGATGACACGAGCGATGGCGGCGTTCTCCAGGCCGGGTCGGGGGGGCGGTGGGAGATCGACGTGGTGACCGAGCCTTCCGCGTTCGCGGGCCTGACGCGGGTGACGGTGACGGCGATCAAGCGTCCGGCCTCGGGGGGCGAGCATGTCCGGGCGTCGTACGCGATGACCCAGTTGATTCGGGTGTCGTCGGGGGACGAAGGCCGCGGCGTTTCCGGGGCCGAGATCGCCCGGGCGCCTCGTCGCGCGACCGGGCGGGGGGTGGAGGCCGACCGATGAGCCAGCGCGGCGGCGGAAGAAGAGATCGATCACGTGGCCGTGCCGGGTTTACGTTGCTGGAGGTGATCCTGGTGGTGGGGCTGACGATCGCGCTGCTGGCTGGAGTGGTTGGTGTTTCGTCGCGGGTGGTGGAGCATCGGACGCGGGCCAGGTCTTGGGCGTCGGCGCAGGAGGCGTCCGAGCACGTGATCCACCGTCTTGAGCGGGACTTATCGACATGCCTGATCGGCCATCGCGAGGCCGGGTCGGGCGTGCTGGGCACGGAGCAGGGGATTCGGATCGTGTCTCGGGGTGTCTCGGGCTTGAACGGTGATCACGTGGTCACGGAGATCCGGTTCGACCCTTCGCAGCGGCGTCTGCTCGGCCGGCGGATCGGCGATGCGTCGAGGCCGAGCAACGCCGGGGACGAGGGGCCGGTGGATTTCGAAGCCCAAGAGCAGGAGATGTCGGTGATCGGCCGCGGGGTCGAGTCGGTGCGGTTCATGTACCGGGATGAATCGGAGTGGGTCTTGACCTATGACAGCCTCGCCCGTGGGCGGCTTCCGCTGGCGGTTCAGGTCGAGGTGTGGTTTGAGGGCGTGGCTTCACAGGACGTTCAGACCGCGGACGGCTCTCCAACCGGCTCGCCGCGCCGACCTCCGGATCGGGTAAGGGCGTTTGCCATCCCGGACGCGGGTTCGGAGGCTTCGCTGGGAGTGAGCGGGTTCGAGCCTGGCGGAGCGCCATGACGCGACAAGACACCAGGGCACTGGGCGGCAAGGTGGCCGGCGGGATCCCGCACCGCGGCGCGGTCGTGCTGGTGGCGGTTCTGGCGGCGGTGGCGATGCTCGCGTCGTCGGTGTCGGTGGTTCTTCTGCGGGCGGATGCGGCGACGACACGGACTTCCGCTTCGCTGCGGCACAGCCAGTCTCGGGCGGCGGCGTGGAGCGGCGTGCGCGCGGTGATGTCCGAGTTGGCCGCGTCGCGCGACCTGCTGCTCCGGGGCGGCGTTCCCGAGGTGACCGGAACGTGGCTGCTGGCTCGGACGGCCGATACACCCGCGATGACGGTTCGCCTGATCGACCTGGGACCGACGGAGGGTGTGCTGCTGCAGTCGGAAGCGGCCAAACTGAACCTGAACCGCTTTGAGGAATGGACGGCTTCGCGGTCCGTGCTGCTGTCGGAGGCGGACGAATCGGCGATCCTGGCCTGGGTTTCGGCGGGTCCGGTGGATTCGGTCGCGGAGTTGTGCGGGTGGATGGGGATCACGGTGGACCGCGTGTACGGGAACGTCCTGGGCACGGACGCCGCTTCGATCGGGAACGGGCCAGCGCGGCGAGAGGTCGTTGCGGGCAACGGACCAATGCCCGGTGGTTCGGGGGCGTTGCCGGCGTTGCCGGCGTTGTCGGATGCGTTCACGGTGTACTCGGCGGATCCGAACGTGCAGGTGGGGATCGGTCCCGATGGAGCGGGGTACGCGGGCGCGGAGCGGATCAACCTGGGCCTTGGATGGACGGAGGATCTGGCGATGCCGATCGCCCGTCGATTCGGGGCCGACGCGGTGAACG
This sequence comes from Phycisphaeraceae bacterium, assembly GCA_019636515.1. Taxonomy (GTDB): domain Bacteria; phylum Planctomycetota; class Phycisphaerae; order Phycisphaerales; family UBA1924; genus JAEUJB01. The sequence goes on from JAHBXI010000002.1 coordinate 422,452, forward strand.
TTTCCCGGCAGGTGATCCAGAGCGGGTCTTCACTCAGGACCATGAAGGACGTGGTGGGACTTCTTCGCCGCATCGGCGTTCCCGTTCGGCAATGGGCTTCGTTCCTCGATGCGTTCACGACCACCGCCGATCCATTCGTGATCGGGCGCGTGGACATTCTCCGGGCGGATGCGGCGACGATCGCGTCGGTGCCCGGGATCTCTCCCGAGGCGGCCGAGAGGATGGTGGGGTCTCGCGATCGCCTGGACACGTCGGTTCGAAGCGAGATCACATGGCCGTTGATCGAGGGGATTCTTTCGGTGGAGGAGTTCGAGGAGGCGGTGGATTTCATCGCGAACCGTTCGCTGCAATGGCGGGTGATGGTGGAGGCCGGCCGCGCGCGACGCGGGCCTTGGGGATCGGCGGCGGGCGAGTTGTCGGATCGGGTGGTCTTTGAGGCGGTGCTTGACGTGTCGGATCCGCGCGCGCGCGTGGCGTACCTGCGTGACGTGACGGCGCTCCAGGCCGTCCGGATGATGAACGAGGAGTCCGGGGCGTCTGACGATGCGGGGTCGTGGGAACCGGCATGGAGTCCATCACCCTCGATGGCATCCGTGGGGTCCGTGACCGGGGAACCGTCCCGGGCTTCCGCAGGCCGGGTCGGCGAGTCTGTTGATTCGGAAGTTTCATCGTCGCCGGGGGCAACCCCGGTGGATGGGGAGCCGCCGGCGGTGCGTGTGCAAACCGGGGTGGATCGGCGGGTTGGTCGCTGGAACGCCGCGGGAGTCGGGGGAGGACGCCGATGAACAAGCGTGATACGGCGGTGGTGGACATCGACCGTCAGCGGGTCACGGTGACGCTCGCGTCGGTGGATGCCGGCCGCGCGGTGGTGAAGTCGTGCCGCTCGTTTGCTCGTCCGGCCGAGGTGGATCCGTTCGACGGTTCGGCGGTGGGGGTGTGGATCAAGGAAAAACTGCGGGAGTCCGGGACGGTGGGGGCGCGGGTGGTGTTGTCGCTCCCGCGCGGGGACGTGGTGCTCAAGCGACTGTCGATCCCCGCGGGAGCGGGGGTGGTGGCGGAGGACGTGGTGGGGGCGGTGCGGCTCCAGATGTCGCGCCAGTTGAGCGTCCCCGCGGAATCGAGCGCGATCGACTACGTGCCGATGGCGTCCGGGGCGGCGCCGTCTTCGGATGGGGCGGGGCTGGCCTGGGTGACGGCGGCGGCGCTGCCGGGCGATCGACTGGACTGGTGCCGGGCGGTCGGGCGCTCGGCGGGGATCCGTCTGGCGCGGATCGGTCTGAGGTGCTTCGGGGCTGGGCACGTGCTCGCGGAGGAATCGCTGCGGCGAGACGGGGGCGTGCTGGGCGTTGTTCCGACCGGATCGAGCGTGGAGTTCGTGGTGGTGGAATCGGGGCAGTTGATGCTCGCGCGGGCGGTCGATATTCCCTGGGCCGCCGACGACGCGGTTGAATTGAGCGCGTACGCGGATCGAGTGGCGGTCGAGGCCAAGCGGACGTGGATGAGCCACCGTGCGGGTGGCGGCGATGGCTCGGCGCAGGTGGTGATCGTCCTTGGCTCTGGCCCTGGCGCTGAAGCGGTGTGCGATCGTTGCTCGTCGTCCCTGGAGATGCCGGGCGTGACGATGGTGCCTCCCGGGGCTTCGACGGTTCGAAACGAGCCCGAGCCTACGTCGTCGGTGGCGGCGGCCTCGATAGGCCTGCTGCTGGAGGAGGCGGCGGGCCGTCCGATGCTTGATTTTCTGCACCCGCGCCGCATGCCTGACCATGCGGCTCGTCGCCGGCAGTTCGTGCTCGGCGGCGTGCTGGCGGCGATCGTGGGAATCGGCACGCCGGTCGTGCTGTCGCAACTGGAACTGTCGTCCCTGGACGATGAACTTCGTCGCCATCGTGAGGTCGTGACTCGCCGCCAGGCCGAAGTGTCCGAGATGATGGCCGAGCACGCCCGGCTGAGCCACATGGAACGGTGGTCGGACGTTCGGGTGGACTGGATCGCGCACATCGGGGCGCTGAGCGAGCAGGTTCCGTCGCCGCCCGAGGCGCTGGTGGATGGCCTCGACGGTTTGATGAACGCGCAGGTGGATTTTACGGCCAAGAGCGGCCAGTACGCGGGCGGGACGTGGTCGTCGGCGCAGACCTCATCGTTCACGATCCGGGGCCGTGTTCAGCAGAGAGAGACGGCGGCGTCGCTGCGTGGCCGTTTGGCGGCGGGAGAGGTGTATTCGGTTGACAGTCCGACGCCCGACACGGGTGATCGGTTCAGTTTCCAGTTGTTTACGCCGTACGCGACGCCGAGGAAGCCGGAGGTTCCCGAGGGCCGTGGTGATCGCGCGACCCCCCGAGCGGGGGGCCGCCCGGAGAGCCCGGCGGGGTCGGCGGATGGCGGGCGTGATCCCGTCGATTCGCCGGTGAAGGCGGGGGGAGGTGGATCGTGAAGATGTCGTCGATCCCGCCGTGGTTGAAGTTCGCGATCGGCGGCGTGGCGGTGCTGGCGGCGGGGTGGGCGGCGTACGAGCGCCTGTACGCCTCCCCGGTGCGTGCGCGTCTTGAGGCGATCCAGGAGGCGAAATCGGCGGCTCAACGGCTGGACGAGCAACTCGACGAGGCCGCGGCGATACGTCGCGGGCTTCGGGCCATCGCTTCGACGACGCTCGGGAAGAAGGAGGACCTGGCGATCGCGCGGTTCCGGGATGGTCTGACGGCGATCGCGGAGCGCAACGGCCTGACGGGGCTTGTGGTCAGCAGCGGTCCTCCGACCCTGGTCCCAAACCCCGCGCTGCGTGAGCGTATCTCGACGGCGTTCAAGAACCGCCTGCGGGCCCGGAGGGGCGACTTTGCGGTCATCCACGGCCGCCTGAAGGCCAGCGGCCCGCTGGAGAGCGCGCTGCGGACGCTCGCGGTGGTGCAGGCCCAGCCCTGGGCGCACCGGGTTTCGGGATTCTCGATGGTGCCGGTCGGAAAGGACCGCGAGTGGGTGGAGTTGCAGATCGACGTCTCGACGATGTTCGTGTCGGACCTGGCGCCGGGTGATGGTGAGCCGCTGCCGACGGATCCGCTGCCCGGTCACGAGTCGGTGTGGAGGACGGTGGCATCGAAGAACATGTTCCGCAATCCCCCTCCGAGAGAGTCGGCCCCGGCGCGGGTGGTCGAGGTGTCGGCCGGGCCTGAGAAAAAGCCTCCGGTACGCGACCCGGTGGCTTCGCTGGGTGACTGGCGAGTGGCGGGATTGATCTCGACGGGCTCGCGTTGCGAGGTGACGCTGCTCAATACTCGCACGGGCGAGCGTTTGACGGTGACCGCCGGCGGGGCGACGTCGGGCGCCACGCTCTTGTGGAGCGACGGCGAGGTGGCGGTGTTCGAGATCGGCGGCGTGGGATACGAATTTGTGCCGGGGCAAACGCTGGCCGAACGTCGGCCGGCGCGTGGTCGATCCGGGTCAAGTACACTGGGCGACTGAGCGGGATGTGAGCCCGTCGGAGTTGCGGGCCAAGTCCAGACGGCGGAGGCTGTGATGCGACGATCTCGGACGATCGGATCTCTTTCGACTCGCGTGTTCGTTTCGGCGACGCTGGCCGCGGCGGCGGGGCTGGCGGTGTCGGTCAAGCACGCGTCGGCGCAGCCCGAGGCGCCGCGCCCGGACCTTCAGTCCGGGCCGGCCGTTGGGGCCGCGCCAGCCGGATCACCGGGCACGCCGCCCGAACCTCCGCCGGCGCCGGCCCCGGCACCAGACCCGGTGGAGGATTCCCAGGGGCTGATCCGCTTCAGTTTCAAGGACATGCCGTTCGATCTCGTGCTCGATTTTTTCTCGAGGGAGAGCGGTCTCCCGATCATCCGCGAGGCGGTGGTGCCTTCGGGTGCGATGACGTTCGTCGGGGCACGGCCGTATTCGTTCGAGGATGCGCTGACGATCCTGAACCTGAATCTGGCGATGCACGGGGTTCACCTGCGCCAGCAGGACCAGTTCCTGTACCTGGCGTCCATGCAGGACTCGGTGAAGCGGGCGAACCGCGTGGAAAGAGACACGGTTCCGGATGGCGTGAAGCCGGACGAGTTCCTGACGCTGACGATCCCGCTGTCCAACGCGCAGGCGTCGCTGGTGGCCGAGCAGATCAAGCCGCTGATCGGCCCGTTCGGCGGTGTTCAGGCGGTCCCGGCGCAGAACATGGTGATCGTGATGGAATCGGCGGCGCAGTGCCGTCGCATCCGCGAGGTGGTGCAGGCGATCGACCAGGTCCGCCCGGCGGACCAGGCGTTCCGTCTTTTTCCCCTGAAGCACGCGACGGCGGAGGCGGCGTACGGGGCGTTGCGGGGATTGATCGGGGAGCGTGTTCGTCAGACGTTCATCGGGGCGGACGGAAAGACGACGACGGTGACGGACACGGCCGTGCAAGGGGTGAACATCACGCCCGACGCCAGGACCAACTCTCTGCTGGTGGTGGGTCTGGCGAGCCGGATCAAGCAGGTGGAGGAACTGCTGGCGCTGCTTGACATCCCGGAGGCGGGTCAGGGCGATGCGCAGATGATGACGTTCAGCCTGTCGACGGTGACGGCCGACGCGGCGGCGCAGAAGGTCATGGCGCTGTTCCAGGCGTTGCCGGCAAACCGCCGTCCAACGGTGCTGCCGATTCCCGAGGCGGGCAAGGTGACGGTGGTGGGGACGCAGGGGCACCTCCTCCAGGCGATGACGCTTCTTTCGGAGATCGACGGCGGGGCGGCGGGCGGGGTCGATGCCGGGCGTTCGGTGGAGCGTCAGGCGGTGGTGGTGCGGCTGCGGTTCGCCTCGCCCGGGCAGGTCGAGCAGATCGCCTCGCGCCTGCTCACGCCTCGGCAATCGCAGGTGGTGCGTCTGGCGGGGACGCCCGACGGCCGCGGGCTGGTCATCAGCGGTCCGACGTCGGATGTGGACGCGGTTCGTGAGATCGTCCTGAGCATGGACGTCGCGCCCGAGGTCGACCGCGAGGTCCGGATGGTGAAGATCGCGTCGGTGGACCCCGCGGGCGTGATCGATCAGGCTCGCCGGTTGTACGACCAGGCGGGGTGGGCGGACAAGGACCCGGTCGTCGTGTCGTTCGATGCCGAGTCGAAGGTGGCGACGTTGATCGGCTCGTCGTCGGCGCTGGGCCGTTTCGAGTCGATGGTGACGCGGGCGCAGTCGTCGGAGTTCGCGGAGCGCACGGGGCGTTCGTACGAGGTTCGCCGGACGCGCCCGAGCGTGCTGGCGTCGAAACTGGCGAGGCTCGCCCGGCCGATGCTGATGCTCGACGACGATCGGCCGTACGTCGAGCCGGTGTTCGAGCCGCTGGACGAACTGCGGAAACTGATTGTCCGGGCGGAGCCTTCGCAGTTCGGTGTGATCGACGAACTGGTCAAGCGTCTTGACACGGACGACCCTCGGGAGCGAGAACTGCGCGTGGTTGGGCTGACGGGGCCGGACCCGGTGGGGATGATCGAGCGGGCAAAGAAGATGTACGCCGCGAAGGTGGACGGTCTGTCGGACGAGGAGGCCGGCCCGGTCGAGGCGACGTACGACGAGCGTTCCGGGCGCGTGATGATCTCGGGTCGGGCGTCGGCGATCCGCCTGTTCTCGGACTCGCTGCGGGGCGCGCAGGAATTGGCGCCGCCGGCGCGGTCAACGCGGATTCTGGACATCGACCATCAGCAGGCGTCGGCGATCGTCGAGCCTTTGACGGCGTTCCTGCGCAGCGCGGATCCGATCGATCCGGCCCGGAAGGTTCCCGACCCGACGATCCAGGTGATCGACCGGACGAACTCGCTGCTGGTGACGGCGGAAGAGGCCCAGCACGCGCTGGTGTCCGAGTACGTTCGCCGGCTGGACGCGGTGGATCGGACGGACCTTCCCCCGCTTCGGCTGCTCCAGTTGCGGACGGCCGAATCGACGGCGATCGCGGCGATGCTCAACCAGCAGTACGCGCAGCGTCCGCAGGCCGACCGTTCCGCCCGCCCGGTGGATGTGCGTTCGGACGCGGCCACGAACACGCTGATCGTGGCGGCTCACGCGGAGTTGTTCGATTCGATCAAGGAATTCGTGGACGAGTTGAACAAGGAGCGCAAGGACGGCGCCGACCGCGTGACACGGCTGTTCCCGCTGAAGGTGGCGAAGGCGTCGGAAGTGGCGGCGGCGATGGACCGGCTGTACCCGCAGCCGCCGATGCCGGTGGACCGTCTGAATCGTCCGATGCCGTGGCTTCAGCAGCCCAAGGAAGTGACGGTCTCGGCGGAGCCGACAAGCAACTCGCTGATCGTGGACTGTCCCGCGGACCGCGTGGAGGCGATCGAGTCGCTGGCGGCGCAACTGGACCGCGTCGAACTTCCCCCAAGCGCGACGCTCCGGACGTACCGGGTGGTGGGGGCGGACCTTGACGCGATCGTGACGACGCTGAACGCGCTGGCGTCGAGGGGGAACCTGGCCGCCCCGGCGCAGCCCGGCAAGCAGGCCGTGCAGGTCCTGATCCAGGCCGAGCCCCGGAGCGGGACGCTGATCGTGGCCGGTGACGACACCACGTTCGAGCGTGTCGAGCGGATGCTCGACGACCTTTCGGCGGTTCCGATCGAGCGTGGCCTTCGCGTGATCCCCGTGGCCAATGAGCGGGCGACGGCGGTGCGGGACCGGGCGATGGCGATCTACAACGCGCAGGTGGCGAGCATCCCCGGGGCGAACCCGGTGGACGTGACGATCGACGAGAAGAGCAACTCGCTGATGGTGGTGGCGGATGCGGAGGCGATGCCGCGGTTTGTGAAGATCCTGGACGAGTTGCAGCGTCAATCGGGGCCGGCGCGAGAAGTTCGGATGATCGAGTTGCGGATCGCCAAAGCCGCGGAGGTGGCCTCGTTCCTGGAAGACCTTGTCAAGAGCAGCGAGTCGATGGGGATCCGGGGCGGCCCCGAGCCGGTGATCGAACCGATCGAGGCGACCAACACGCTGCTGGTGGCGGCCCAGCCGATCCAGTTCGCGGTGATCGACGCGCTGGCCCGCAGCCTTGACCAGTCTCGGGCGGCCGACAAGCCGCCGATGCGGATCCTGCGGGTTCGGACGAGCGACGCTTCCAACCTGGCGCAGGTGCTTCAGCAGGCGTACGCGGCCCGGTCCCCGGACCAGCGTGGCCGCCAGCCGGTGGACATCCAGGCCGACGCGGCGACCAACACGCTGCTGGTCTCGGCGCACCCGGACCTTCTTCCGGAAATCGAGAAGGTTGTCTCGGAACTGAACGACACGACCGCGACCGACGCGGACGGACGTGAGATCCGGATCTTCCCGCTGCGGATCGCGCGGGCGGAGGAACTCGCCCGGACGATCGACGAGATGTTCCCCGATCCGCCGGCCCCGCTCGACCCCAGGACGCGCCAGCCGCGTCCGGACCTCAAGCCCCCGCGCGAGGTGGTGGTGCGGGCGGACCGTGCGACCAACTCGCTGATTGTTGACGCTCCGGCGAGGCGACTGTCGGGTTTCGAGCAGATCGTCAAGAGCCTCGACCAGCGCGAACTGGCGGAAAACCTGGAGATCCGGACGTATCGGATCGAGCGGGCAAGCCTGGACGCGGTGGCGTCGTCGCTGCGTGACCTGGCGGCGTCGGGATCCCTGGGGGGCGGGAAGGCCATCGCCTCCGGGTCGGTGACGATCTCGACCGAGCCTTCCAACCGCGTGCTGGTGGTGAGCGGCCCGCTGGACGTGTTCGCCGGTGTTGAGAAGGTGGTGCGGCAGTTGGATGGGACGCCGGAACGTCCGCCGACGGTTCTTCGGTTGTACGCGCTCAGGCACGCCCGGGCCGACCGTATGCGGACGCTGCTGGAAGGGGTGCTGTCGACGCGCCTGCGCGAGCAGCGTGAAACGGAGGGAAAATCGGGAGACGACGCCCGGTCGCTTCTGGACGTTTCGGCGGATGTCCCCTCCAACACGCTCATCATCTCGGCGCCCGAGGCGATCCAGCGGATCGCGGAAGAACTGGTCAGGAACCTGGACACGGAGAACGCGGCGTCGGGTCGGACGTCGGTACGGGTGGTGCCGCTGGGATTCGCGGAAGCGGGGTCGGTGGCGGCCACGGTGTCGCAGGCCTTGCCGTCGCTGGACCTTCCTTCGGGCGGGACCGTGTCGGTCGTGGCGGCTCCGGGATCGAACGCGATCGTGATCTCCGGCACCGAGGCGGACATCAACCGGGTCGAGGAACTGATCAAGCCCCTGGATGTCCCCCCGACCACGGCGGATGCGTTGAAGGTCGAGACGTTCGCGCTCACGCACGCCGACGCGGGGCAACTGGCGGCGACGGTGCAGCGACTGCTGGCCGACCAGCAGGAAACCGACCCGCGGATCCTGTCGCTGCAGATGCAGTTCGCACGGCAGAATCGCCAGGACCTGTTCCGAAAGCCGGCCATCCGCGTGGAGGCGGCGCAACGGACCAACGCCTTGATCGTGTCGGCTCCGCCGGCGACGCTTCAACTGGCCCGGACGCTGATCGAGAGCCTGGACCAGCCGTCGGGGGCGACGGACCGCGTGGTCATGACCTTCACGCCGGCGCGCGGGGACGCGTCCGAACTGGCGGCGATGGTCGCGCGCATCGTGAACGCGACGCTCCCGCAGGGTCGCGGCCCGCTGGAACTGACGGCCGAGCCCCGCAGCGGGGCGATCGTGGCCATCGGCGGGGCCGAGCAGGTCGCCGAAGCGATGAAGCGCCTGGCGGAGTTCGACGATCGTTCGCCGGCGGTGCCCGCCGCGGATATCACCATCGTGTCGCTGGCCAACGCCGACGCGGCATCCGTGGCCGCGCAGGTGCAGGCGATGCTCTCCGACCGTTCGCGGTGGCCGCGAGAACTGGTCGCGGCGGAGAAGGCGGGAGTCGGCGTTCCGACTCCGATGGTGAACGCGGATGTCCGAGGCAACCGGCTGCTGGTGAGCGTGCCGTCTGGGCTGATGCCCCTGGCGTCCGGGCTGATCGAGGCGATCGACCAGCCGGCCTCGGCGGGATCGGTGGATGTGCGGGTCTTCCGGTTGCAGCGTGGCGAGGCGGTTTCGGTGGCGGGGGCCCTTCGGGACGGCTTGAAGGCCGCGTCCCGGCCGGGCGAGCCCGTGCCGACGATCACGCCCGAGGCGGCGAGCAACGTGGTGATTGTGACCGGGACGGCCGAGCAACTCGATCGTGTGTCCGGTCTGATCACGCCGATGGACACGGTGGTCGAGCCCGACCGGATCGGGCTTCGGACCATCTTCCTGCGCCACGCGCGTGCCGAATCGGTGGCGCCGGTGATCGAGGGTGTGCTGGCGAGGGAGTCCATGTTCGACCGCATGAGCGAGTCTCAGCGCCAGCAGTACATACGTCTGCACGGCATCCGGGCCATCGAGAAGGTGAAGGTCACGGCCGAGACACGGCTCAACGCGCTGCTGGTCAGCGGTCCGGCGCCGATGCTCGATATGGCCGAGCAGGTCGCCGGTGAACTCGACGTGGATGCGGAATCCGCGTCGGGGATGGGGGGGCGGCGCGTGGTGAGGATCATGACGCCGCGCAACGCCGACGCCGTGGATCTGGCCGCGAGCGTGGAATCGGTCTTCACGGAGGAAGCGGGCAGGTCGCGCCCGCCGAGCATCCGAGTCGACCGGTCGAGCAACTCGCTGATCGTCCGGGCCGACGAGGAGCAGATGGCGACGATCGAGAGCCTGGTCGGCAACCTCGACCAGGCGACGCTGGCGAGCAGCCGCCAGATGCGGGTGATCCCGATCGACCGGTCCCGCGCCAGCGCGGACCTGATGGCACGGACCCTTCAGCGCCTCATGGAGCAGCGGGGCGGTGTCAAGGTCGAGGTGATCACCTCGGATGAACTGCTCCGGCGATCGGCCGGAGAACCGGCCCCCAAGTCGCCGGAGGTCAAGCCGGGTTCGCCCGGCGATGATGAGCGGCCGCCGACCGGCCCCGGCGGGCCGTCGGGGAATCCGGGCGCGTCGCGTGAATACCCCGGTCGAAGGTCGAACGATCCAGTGCCGGCGCCTGGTGCCCAGGTCGCGTGGTCATGGAGTTCGTCGCGGACCACGTTCACACCGGGGGCCGTGACGGCGTCGGCGTCGATGGTGCCGACGGCGACGCGTGCTCATGCGCCCCTCGGCGGGATGTCCACCCGCGTGTGGGCGTTGATGGTCGAGGCGGCCACGGCGGTCGTGCTCGTGCCTTCGTCCTTGCCGTTTCTTGTTCCCTCGGCCTCGGGGCCGGAGGAAGAAGCGGGCGTCACCATCGCGGTCGATCCGGCGACAAACTCGATTATCGTGGTGGGATCTCCGCGGATGACCGACCGCCTGGCCGCGCTGGCGGCCGAACTGGAGCGGAGTTTTCCGTCCGAGCCAACGGGCGTGAGGGTCGTGACCCTGCCCGACTCGGTTCCCGCGTGGTCGATCCAGCAGATCGTGTCATCGACGGTGGCGCAGATCGGCCGGTCCGGGCCTGAGAACCCCTCCGGCTTCACGGGGCCCGTCAGCGTGGTGGCGGACCCGACGGGTGGCGCGCTGGTGGTGCTCGCCAACGACACGGACTTTGCCACGGTGGGCTCGATCATCGCGTCGGTGGCCCAGGCGGGGGCGGCGGGCGAGATCGCGGTGAAGATCTACCCGCTGCATTCGATCACGGCGGCCCGGGCGCGCGAAGCGGTCGAGGACCTTGTCCGGCCCCAGCCACGCGGACAGCAGGCCCGGATTGTGCGATCGATGGAGGTGACGATCCCCGGGGACGGCGGAGAGCAGGATGTCTCGGGGCGGATCGACCCTTCGCGGGTTCGCCTGATCGCCGACCCGACGGGATCGACGCTGATCGTCGCGGCGCCGCGGGACACGATCCCGCTGATCGATCGTTTTATCGGGCTGCTCGACCAGAGCCCGGTGACGGATCGGGTGTCGATCCGGAGGTACGAACTGTCCAACGCCCGGGCGTCGGACCTGGCGAGGACTCTCCAGGCGCTGATGGATGCGCAGCGGCAGGGGACCGGGGCGGCGGACATGCCGCAGGCGAGGTTTGTGTCCGACGACCGGACCAACGCGCTGATGGCCACGGCGTCGGAGGCCCAGCACGCGGAAGTTCGCCGGGTTCTGGAGTCGGCGGATGCCTCGACGGAGGATCCGGCGCTGCGGACGGAGATCATCGCGTTGCAGATGGCAACGCCCGCCCTGGTGAAGCGGATCGTGGAAGAGGTGGTGATCGGGAAGGACCCGGCGCGGATGGAGAAGGTTCGGATCAGCGCGGACGACGCGTCGAACCTCCTGGTGGTTCGTGCCTCCGCGGAGACGCTGGAGGAGGTCCGGCGGATCGTCGGCGAGGTGGACACAAGCGCGGCGGCGGGGCTGCCGGTTCGCTCGATCAGGCTCGAGCGGGCGGACGCTCAGCAGGTCGCGGCCGCGCTGCAGAAGTTTTTCCAGGACCGGGCGTCGGCGTCGGCCCGGCCCGGCCAGCGGGTCACGGGAAAAGTCACGATCGTCGGTGACCGCCGCAGCGCGACGCTGGTGGTGGCGGCGTCGGACGACGAGTTCGAGCAGATCAAATCGCTGGCTTCGGACTTTGACACGCCCGCGCCCGGGCGCGATCTTCAGTTCAAGATCATCGCCCTGAAGAACGCGAGGGTGACGGATATCCAGGCGACGGTGCGGAACCTCGCGGAGGAATTGCAGTGGCAAAGGTCCAGCGCTCCCGGGGCGCGGCCCGCCGACCAGGGGGTCGAGACGCTGTCGGTCGACTTCAACGAGCGGACCAACAGCGTGGTGGTGATGGGACAGGGCGATGGGGTGGTCGCGGTCGAGCGGCTGATCGCCGCGCTGGACATCCCCGACGCGGCGCGGACGGCGATGGTCGTCAAGGGGGTATCGATCGAGAAGGCGGATCCGACGGCGGTGAGGCAGGCGGTCGAGCGGGCGATGGCAAACCCCAACTGGCGGCCGTGGCGCGGGGCCGACCCCGACGCGGTGACGGTGATTGCCGACGCCCGCCGCCGTGGTCTGGTGCTGGTCGGCCGCGAGGAGCGTGTGGACCAGGCGATGGCGTACGTGAAGGAACTCGATTCGGTGTCGGAGCAGGCGGATCGGCGGGTCGTGACGATCACGCTGGAGCACGCCCGGGCGGACCGTGCGGCGGCCTCCATCTCTCAGTTCATGCGGGGGTGGATCGCCAGCCAGGGCCGTCCGGCGGACGCGGGTCCTTCGGTGATCGGCTCATCGGACGGGAACGTGCTGATCGTCTCGGGCGATGAGGCGGAGTTGAAGGCGATCGGCGACATCGTGGCGCAGATCGACCAGCCGGGCCTGAACCAGGGCCGGCGGATCGAGGTGTACCTGTTGCGCAACGCGCCCGCGCCCGACACGGCGGCGACGCTGCGCTCGGTGCTGGCGCGGGGTCGGCAGGGTGACGAGCAGGCGACGGTGACGACGCAGGCGAGCACGAACTCGGTGATCGTGTCGGCTCCGGAGGCGATGTTCGACCAGATCGACGCGCTGGTAAAGACTCTCGACGCGGCCCCGACGGCGGAGGCGAACAACCTGGTGACCGTGCCGCTCAAGACGGCGCGGGCGGCGGAGGTGGCGGCGGCGCTGCGGGCCGCGATGCCTCCGGGTCTGAAACTGACGGTGACGCCGGTGGCGAGGAGCAACTCGCTGCTGCTGTCGGGTTCGAACGACGCGATCACGGTGGTTCTTGGGCACGTGGCGAAACTCGACGAGGAACCCTCGCGCACGCTCGACGTCTTCCGTCGCGTCGCGGTGGTCCATGTCCCGGCCGACGAGGTGGAGTTCACGATCGGGCAGGTGCTTCGGGCACGGGCTCGGGCGTCGAACGAGCCGGCGCCGACGCTGGAATCCTCGCGGACGGACAACTCTCTGCTGGTGTGGGCGGCCTCGGACCAGATCGACCAGGTCGAGGAGATGATCCGTCAACTCGACCAGCCGGCGAACGCGACACGGCGGACGGAGTTCGTGAAGGTCGAGTACGCCGATGCCGAGCAGGTCGGCAAGGCGCTGCGGATGTTCTACGGCCGCTTTGCCCCGGAAGCCTCGACTCCGGGGGCGAGGAACGTCACGGTCGTGCCCGACCGCGGGTCGAACTCGCTGATCATCAGCGCCGACGAGGCCGAATGGTCCGGCATCCGTGAACTGGTCGAGAAACTCGACGACAAGCAGTACGACACGTCGCGACAACTGGCGGTCATCGCGTTGTCGCACGCCGACGCGGCGAGCGTGGCCCGGGCGATCAACGAGGGATTCCGGACGCCGCTGCTCGACGCGGTCAACCGTGCCCGGCAGGAGCGAACCGGCCGCCCGGGGGCTCGTCCCGACGAGCGCCCGATCACCGGGGTGGACGGCATCGTGCTCGAGGGTGAGAACATCCCCGCGGTCTCGGCCGAGCCGCAGACCAACGCGCTGGTGGTCTTTGCGGCGCTGCGTGACCTCGAACGCATACGGGACGTGGTGAGCCAACTGGATGTCCCCGGGTTTGCGAACCTCCCCGAGCCACGGATCATCCCGATCACCGGGGGCGGACGGCCTTCGCTGATCGCCCAGACGCTGCGGGACATGTTCACCGGCTCGAGGACCGGCCAGGCCGGGGCGACGCCGACGGGCCCGAGAGCCGTGATGATCGCGGGCCTCGACGACTCGGCGGCGATCATCGTCCGCGCGGACGAGTCGCAGTTCGCGCAGATCAAGGCGCTGGCGGACACGCTCCAGCAGCAGGGCCGGGTGAACCAACTCGCCCCGACGGTCGTGCGGGTCGTCCACGTCCCGGCGGCGCGGCTTCGGCAGACGCTGATGGCCACGTTCACGCCGATTGCGCAGAACCTCGGCGAGACCTTCGCGGTGGAGGCGGACCGTGGCAGCAATTCACTGGTTATCGCCGGCTCGGAGCGTCTTCGGGAGGAGATCCGTCGGGTGATCTCGGAACTGGATCAATCGGCGTTCGGAGCGGAGGAGGCGGCGGGTGACTCGACGACGCGGCTGGGCCAATCGGTGTTCATCGTGGACGTGACGAACAACGCCCCGGAGGATGTGCGGAGGGTGTTGATCGAGATGGGGCTTGACCGGCCGCAGGCCGCCGACCGTCCCGGCGTGGTGAACGACCCGGTGACGGTGACCGCGCTGAAGAGCCGCCGGGCGCTGGCCGTGATGTCCAATCCGGGCGATTCGGCGGCGGTGATCGAGTTGATCAAGGCGATCGACGCCGCCCCGATGGAGCCCGATCAGCGTGTCGCGGTGGTCGGACTGAAATTGGCCACCGCCCAGACCGTCGTGGTGACGCTCGAAGCGATGCTCGCGTCCGAGCAGAAGGCCTCGGGGTCTGGTCCCGCTCGGGCGCTGGCCGAGCAGGTCCGGCGGCTGAGCCTGCTGGGAAACGGCGTTGATGCCAAGCCTCTGACGGTCGATCTGTCGCGCCCGATCCGGCTGATCGCCGACTCGGAGAGCAACAGCGTGCTGATCGCCTCGACGCCGGCGAACGTGGAGGCGCTGCGCGAGGTTGTCCGCATGCTCGACGCGCTGCCGATGGGAGACGCGGTCGTGGTGCGGATCTTCCCTCTGCAGAACGCGACGGCTTCGAGGGTGAAGACGATCGTGGACCAGTTGTTCCAGCAGGGCGAGGCGTTGCGGCGGCTGCCCGGGACGCGTCGGCAGGGCCTTCCGACGACGGCGACGGGGCAGGCACTGGCGGGTGAGATCGCCACGGCGATCGACGACCGGACGAACACGATGATCGTGGCCGGACGCGAGGAGGCGGTCGCCCTGGTCGAGGTGCTGATCCGGCAGATCGACTCGGACGAGGCGTCGAAGTGGATCGAGCCGGCGATCGTGCCGCTCCGCCACGCGGACGCGGTGGCCATGAGCCGGAGGCTCCGCGAGGTGCTGGTGGCCGGCTTTGCGACGACCCCCGAGGCGATGGGCATCCAGAAGCAGTTCGGCCGCCTGCGGATGATCGCGCGTGGCGGGGATCCGGCCGACCCCGGCTCACGGATCGAGGCGGATCTGTTCGCCCCTCTGTCGGGGCTGGTCATCACGCCCGACGAAGCACTCAACGCGCTGATCGTCGTGGGAACGCCGACCAACATCGGCGTGGTGCGGGAACTTGCCGGGCAACTCGATGTCGAGGCCGCGGCGGCGGCGAACCAGGTGCGGGTCTTCGCCCTCGAACATGCCGCGGCGGACCGGGTGGCTCAGATCGTCCAGGGGGTCTTCCAGCAGCGTGAGCGCGACGGGCAGATCCGTCCCGAGGACCGTCTCATCATCGCCGCCGATGTCCGGACCAACTCGCTTATCGTCACGTCGAGCCCCCGGAGTTTTGCCATCCTTGAGGGCCTGCTCAAGACCCTCGACGGGGACCGTGCCAACTTCTCCGTCGGGCTGCACGTGATCCCCGTCTCCGAGGCGGACGTCCGGGCGCTGGCCCCCAAGATCGAGAAACTCATGCGGGAGCGGATCGACGCGTCGAGGCGGACCGGGTCGGTCGCCAACCCGTCGGACGTCTTCAGCGTCGAGGCCGAGCCGACGAACAACCTGCTGATCGTCGCGGCCAGCGAGGAGAACCTTCAACTCGTCCGTGAATTGCTCGCCGCGCTGACCGCCGACGCGACGCGCGTCGCCGGGTCGGCCCGGATCGAGATCATCTCCCTGCTCAAGTCGTCGGCGACCGACGCCGCGTCGCAGATCCGGCAGATGTACGTCGAGAAGGAGGTTGAGCGGCGAGGCGCCGGGTCGGTCTCGGTGATCGCCAACGAGCGTCTCAACGCGCTGGTGGTGACCGGGACCGAGCAGGACATCGCGGAGGTGCGGGGCCTGGTGGCCAGGCTCGAGAGCACGCAAGTCACGGCGGTCCGGCAGATCAAGCGAATCGAACTCCGCAGCGCCAACGCCCTGGAGATGGTCAACCTGCTGGAGAACCTCCTGGCGGGCAGGCCCGTGAGCGGGCGGGCCCTGGGCGGACGCCAGGCGACCCGGCTGAGTTTCCTGGGCGCGTCGCTCCGGGCGCTTCCCGACGGGTCAACGCTGCGGGAGGCGGAAATCGACGGGGCGATTCGTGACCAGGTCACGCTGACGCCGGATCTGAGGTCCAACTCGGTGCTTGTGAACGCCCCTCCGGAGATGCTCGCCCTGATCGAGGAGATCGTGCGCGACATCGACGCGACGGCGGCGGGGGCGCGGCGGATCGAGAAATTCCAGTTGCGCAACGCCGACGCCCGGGCCATGGCGGAACTGCTGCGCGACACCTTCCGCCTCCAGCAGCAGGGCAACGCGTTCATTCTCGTTCCGCCGCGTGCCTCGGACCAGCCGGCGGTCGAGGGATCCACCCCGGGACCCGCGGAGCCGGCGGCGTCGTTCGCGGGGACCACCGTGACACCGGTGCCCGACGAGCGCCAGCAGTTGTCGATCGCGATCGACTCGCGGACCAACACGCTCATCGTCTCGGGAACCGAGGAGTACATCGAACTGGTGCGATCTCTGGTCAACGACCTTGACGGTGTCGAGGCCAACGAGCGGATCCAGTCCGTGTACCACCTGCGCAACGCCAAGGCCAAGGAAATCGAGACCACGCTCCAGGCGTACTTCCTGGCGGACAACCAGAAGTTCCGGGCCACCCTCGGGCCGAACAACATCGGATCCGTCGCCCGGATGCTCGAGCAGGAGGTGACGGTGGTCGGGGACGAGAAGAGCAACCGGCTGGTGATCTCGACGTCCCCGCGCTACATCGAGCGGGTCATGCGGATCGTTGAGGAACTGGACTCCTCGCCGCCGCAGGTCATGATCCAGGTCCTGCTGGCCGAGGTGACGATCGACAACGAGCAGACATGGGCCGCGAACCTGAACGTGGGTCCGTTTGGCGGGGACAACTACCGCCTCAGCACGCTGGGGGCCGGGTCGGGGGTCGCCACGGCGCTGGGCGTGCCGAACCTGAGCGTGTCGAGCGCGGATTTCAGCCTTCTGATCCGGGCGCTCGAGGCGCAGGGCAAACTCGAGGTGCTGAGCGAGCCCAAGGTGATGGTCAACAACAACACCGAGGCGAGGTTCCAGGTGGGTGACGACATCTCGATCGCGACCAACGTCGAGATCACCCCCCAGGGCGGCACCCGGTCGAGCGTGACACGCCGCGAGGTGGGCATCATCCTCAACGTCACGCCTTCCATCAACGCCGACGGGTTCGTCCGCCTGGAGATCGCCCCGGAGATTTCGACAGTGACCGACCGGACCACGCAGATCAGCGAGGATTTCTCGGCTCCGATCATCCGAAAGCGGACCCTCTCGACCAACGTGACCGTCAAGGACGGGCAGAGCGTTGTGATCGGCGGGTTGCTCCAGAACACCGACGAGTTGCGCAAGACCAAGATCCCGCTCCTGGGAGATGTCCCGCTGGTGGGTGAGTTGTTCAAGAGCCGGACGAACAAGACCATCAAGACCGAACTGATGGTGATCGTGACCCCGCGGGTTATTCCCGGCCAGAGCGGCGGGGGATACTGGTCCAGCGGCGAGGAAGTGCAGCGGATCATCACCGAGCAGTCCACGCATCGCCTCAGCGATCCCACGACGGTGCGTGAGTACATGTGGAAGGTGGACGGGAATTTTCCCGAGCACCCGGCGAGCCAGCGGATTCCCGCCAACCCTTCGGCGAGCACACCCGGACCCGGCGCCATGCGTCCCCCGGACGACGAGACGGCGCCGGCCGTCGAGCCGACCCCCGCCAACCGCGCCGCCCCCCGCCGGAGGTGGTGACCGATCTCCCCGCCTGGGACCGTTGAATCGAGGATCCCGAACCATGCCGCGATTGACCATGACATACCTGGCGGCGGCGGGGCTCGTGGCCGCGGCCATCGGGCCGGCCGCGTGCGAATCGTCGTCGGGTCGCATCAAGCCGCTGGTTTCGCAGCCCGCCTGGGTGCGGCCGACGAGCATCGTCCTGAACGTCGAGCAGCCCGAGGACCGCAATTCCGACGGGTACGACGACACGATCTTCGTCACGGTGTATGTCTTCGACGCCGACTTTCGCTCGCAGTCGATCCGGGTTGAGGGCACGTACGTGTTCGCGCTGGTCGACGCCGACGGCCTGGTGGCGCTTGACTGGGAAGTCCCGCCGGAGGTCGTGCGCGACGGGTACCGCATCGAGGCACCGGGGCCGATGCTCCGTCTGCGACTGACGATTCCCCAGGATCGCGTCATGGAACTCGGGGGATATCCGTTCACGCTTCTGGCACGGCTGACCACCAGCGACGGGCAGGTCATCGAGAGCAGCGGTGGTTCCTCGTTCTCCCTTCGCCAAAAAGGCCGCTGAGGGTGTGGATACGCTCGGGTCGGTCTTAGCGCGATCTGAACGCGGGGCCGCCCGTTCCTGATGAGGCCGGCACTACCCTCATCCGGCCTGGTTGCCGTGTCCGAATCGCCGGGGCTTTGGGGATTTCACGCCGGGAATTCACTGGAGATTGCACAATGACACGCGGGATCTCAACGTGGGCGATGGTGGTCATCGCCTCTTTCATGTCGTGTGCCACGACCGTGGCGAGTGGCCAGGCGCGCCTGATCAGGATCGACGGTTCGAGCACGGTCTTCCCGGTGACCGAGGCGGTGGCGGAGGAGTTCCAGAACTCCAAGCGAGGCTTGGTTCGGGTGACCGTGGGGATTTCAGGAACCGGCGGCGGGTTCAAGAAATTTACCCGCGGCGAGACGGACGTCACCAACGCCTCGCGGCCGATCTCGGCGGAGGAAATGAAGGCGGCGTCGGAGAACGGGGTCCAGTACATCGAACTGCCGATCTGCTTCGACGCGATCACGGTCTCCGTGCATCCTCAGAATACCTGGTGCGACTCGATGACGGTCGAGGAACTGAAGAAACTCTGGGAGCCCGCGGCGCAGGGCCGCGTGACCACCTGGAGCCAGGTCCGGGAAGGGTGGCCGTCGGAGAAGATCGAGTTGTACGGGCCGGGCACCGATTCGGGGACGTTCGACTACTTCACCGAGGCGATCGTCGGCAAGGCCAAGAGCAGCCGGGGCGATTTCACGGCGTCGGAGGATGACAACGTCCTGGTCCGCGGCATCGAGGGGAGCAAGTACGCCCTGGGGTACATCCCGTACGCGTACTACGCGCCCCATGCGTCGCGGATGAAGGCGGTGAAGATCGACTGGGAGAAGGACGACCTCCCGGCGATCGAACCGTCGATGGAGAACGTGGTATCCGGTCGGTACAACCCGCTTTCACGGCCCCTGTTCATCTACGTGAACAAGGAGTCGTTGCAGACCCGTCCGGAGGTGCGCGAGTTCGTCGAGTTCTACATCAAGAACGTTCCGCAACTGGCCTCCGAGGTCAAGTACCTGCCGCTGCCTTCCGCCGCCTACGAGGCCTGTCTCGAGCGGGTGAGGAAGATGCAGGTCGGGACGGCGTTCGCGGGTCATGCCGAGATCGGGGTGAGTGTCGAGGAGATCATCCGACGGGAGCCGGGTGTTGAGGCCCGCCCCTCCACGGGCGGCGGCGGCAAGTGATCCCGTCCTCGCCGTCCCCGGACTCACCACCATCGAGTCCACGCCTCGCGTCCGCGAGTTTCATCCGATAGCCCCTGATACACCGCGATCCACGGTATGATGGCGTCCCGCTTACCCCGACCATGCCTCAGGCATACACACCGAGCACGAGCGTTGATGGCCCCGGGCCGGGCGGGACTCGGGTCGAGGCCCTGCCCGCGCTGCGTCCGCGATCGGCGTTGAGCCGGGCCCTGGAGTGGCTGGTCGAATCGTCGCTGCTCCTGGCGGCGGCGTTCTCGGTGTTTGTCACCGCGGGGATCGTGTACGTCCTGGCGACCGAGTCGATCCCGTTTTTCCGGCACGTCTCGATCTGGGAGTTCTTCACCGATCGGATGTGGACTCCCATGTTCGCCGAGCCCCGGCACGGCATCCTTCCCCTGGTGGCCGGGACGCTGACGACCACGGCCGTCGCGCTGGTGGTGGCGATGCCCGTGGGAACGATGATCGCGATCTGGCTGAGCGAGTTTGCGCCGTCGCGCGTCCGGGAGATCGTCAAGCCGGTGATGGAGATGCTCGCGGCGGTGCCGACGGTGGTCTACGGGTACTTCGCGGTGGACTTCGTAACGCCCGCGTTGCAGCACCTGATCCCCGGGCTTCCGACGTTCAACATGCTCGGCCCGGGGATCGTGATGGGCGTGATGATCATCCCGTACGTGAGTTCGCTGAGCGAGGACGCGATCCGGGCGGTCCCGATGCTGCTTCGCGAGGGCTCGTACGCGATGGGGGCGGGGCGCCTGACGACGGCGCTGCGGGTGGTCTTCCCGGCGGCGTTCTCGGGGATCGCGGCGGCGTACGTGCTGGCGATCTCCCGGGCCGTGGGGGAGACGATGATCGTCGCGATCGCGGCGGGCCAGCAGCCCAACCTGACGTTCAACCCGCTTGACCCGGCGGCGACGATTACGGCGTTTATCGTGCAGGTGAGTTTGGGCGACCTGCCGCACGGGAGCGTGGGGTACCAGTCCATCTTTGCGGCCGGGGTCACGCTCTTTGTGATGACGCTGGGTTTCAACATCATCGGGGCGTACCTGAAGCGGCGGTACCGCCAGGCGTATTGAGGCCGGATGCACGTCGGATGCTCACGAGCGAACGATCCATAGCCAGGACGCGACTCCACGACCGGGTCTTCTCGATCGCGGGTGGTCTTGTCACGCTCGGGGCGGTCATGTTCCTGGGGGTCCTGCTGTTTGACCTGGCGCGGGACGGGCTCTCGCGCGTGGACTGGCAGTTCCTGACGTCGTTCCCTTCGCGGCGTCCCGGCCAGGCGGGGATTTTCTCGGCGTGGGTCGGTTCGATGCTGATCATGCTGGTCACGGCGGTGACGGCGATCCCGCTGGGGATTGCGGCGGGGGTGTACCTGGAGGAGTACGCGAGGAAGAACTGGATGACCTCCGTGATCGAGATCAACATCAGCAACCTGGCGGCGGTCCCTTCGATCATCTTCGGGCTGATGGCGCTGGGGTTGTTCGTGTACAAGTTCGGCTTCGGCCAGAGCATCCTGGCGGGCGGCCTGACGCTCGGGTGCCTGATCCTTCCGATCGTGATCGTGGCGACGAGAGAGGCCTTGCGGACGATCCCCCGGGGGATGCGCGAGGCGGCGTACGCGCTGGGAGCGACCCGGTGGCAGGTCGTGCGGCACCACCTGCTGCCGTACTCGACCTCGGGGATCGCGACGGGCGTGATCATCGCGATGTCCCGGGCGATCGGAGAGACCGCGCCCCTGATCACCATCGGGGCGCTGACGTTCATCGCCTTTCTTCCACCGGCCCCGATCGTCACCGACCCCGAACTGATGATTCAGCCGCTCAGGTGGGTCTGGTCCCCGTTTACCGTCCTGCCCATCCAGATGTTCAACTGGGTTTCCAGGCCCGGCGATGATTTCCTGCGCAACGCGGCGGCGGCGGGGGTGGTGCTCATCGCGCTGACCCTGGGCATGAACGCGGTCGCGATCGTGTTGCGCTACCGCCTGCGGCGGAGGATCAAGTGGTAAACTCGCCCGTTGTCAAGCCCGCCCCGAGACCCTCGATCGATGGACCAAAGCCCATGAACAGCGTTCCTCCGTCGATCCCGGGGGCCGGGTTGCCTTCCTCGGAGTCCGACGCGGCCGTTTCGGTCGGGTCGGTCACAAGGCCCGTCAAGGCCGAGGCGGTGGGCCTGAGTTTTCACTACGGGACGGCCCAGGCGCTCGATGATGTGAGCCTTCGATTCCACGAGCGTGCGATCACGGCCCTCATCGGGCCTTCGGGCTGCGGCAAGACGACGCTGCTTCGGTGCTTCAACCGGATGCACGACCTCTACCCCGGAAACAGGTACTCGGGTCGCATTGTGCTGTACCCCGATGGGATCAATATCGTGTCCAGGGAGATCGATCCGATCGGCCTGCGGATGCGGATCAGCATGGTCTTCCAGAAGCCAAACCCGTTCCCCAAGTCGATCTTCGAGAACGTGGCGTACGGGCTGCGGCTGCGCGGGGTGCGATCCCGGTCGGAACTCGACGCCCGGGTCGAGGCGGCGTTGCGCGACGCCGCGCTGTTCGACGAGGTCAAAGACCGCCTCCGCAAGCCGGGGTACGACCTCTCCGGCGGGCAGCAGCAGCGGCTGTGCATCGCCCGGGCGCTGGCGATCGAGCCCGAAGTCCTGCTGCTCGACGAGCCTACGTCGGCCCTGGACCCGATCGCCACCGCGCGGATCGAGGAACTGATCGTGGAACTCAAACGCCGCGTGACGATCATCATCGTGACGCACAACATGCAGCAGGCGGCACGGATCAGCGATTTCACGGCCTTCATGTACCTGGGAAGGCTGGTCGAGACCGGTTCGACCGCGGAGATTTTCCAGAACCCGCGCCGCAAGGAAACCGAGGATTACGTGACCGGCCGTTTCGGTTGATCCCCCTGCTTGTCGCGGCGGGTCGGTGGCGGATCCCGAGCCGGCGCCGCCCCCCGTTCGAGGGGGTGGCGGTCGAGATCCTTCTTTCTCGCTTCCCCGGTCACACTCGAAAGTCGCGCGAGCCGATTTGCCTATCATGACACCCGCGGCACGGAGGCCAGGCGCCTGGCATTTTCGGTCCTTGCTCGGTGCCGCGTACCGAGGTCCCGACGCCCCATGACCATTGCGCCACGAGTTCAGACGACCCCGACGACCCCTGCCGTGAACGGATGGAACGCCGACTACCTGGACGAGCAGTACGCCCGGTTCCGCTCGGACCCGTCGTCGGTCTGTGCGGATGTCCGGGCTTTCTTCCAGGGATTTGACCTGGCGTTGTCGATGCCCCCGGCCAACGGGACGGCGACGGTTCCGAGGGCCACGGGGTCGGCCTCGGATTTTCAATCCGGCGTGGATTCATTGATCGCGGCGTACCGGCGTCTTGGCCACATCGCGGCCCGGCTCGACCCGTTTGGTCGAGAGCCGACCCGTCCGGAGCAACTGGCCCTGTCGTACCACGGGCTTTCGTCGTCGGATCTCGATCGTCGCGTGAGCGCGTCGATGATGAACGTCGAGGGAACGCTGACGCTTCGTGAACTGGTCGATCGTCTTGAGCGGACGTATTGCCGGACGATCGGGCTGGAGTTCACGTATATCCCTGACGCGAAGGAGCGTCAGTGGTTCCTTGACCATTTCGAGCGTCCCCAGGGGCAGGTCCCCCTGACGCGAGAGCAACGACTGGGCGTTCTCGAGCAACTGATTCGGGCCGAGGGCTTTGAACGATTCATGCAGCGCCGCTACCCGGGCGAGAAGCGATTCAGTCTCGAGGGCGGTGAGTCGACGATTCCCACCATCAACCTCATGCTCGAAGCCGCGACCGCGCTTGGGGTTGAGGAGGTGGTCATCGGGATGGCCCACCGCGGGCGTCTCAGCGTCCTGAACAACGTGATGGGCAAGTCCTACGAGCAGATCTTCACGGAGTTCGAGGACAACTGGGAGGAGGGCTTCGCCGACGGCGGCGGAGACGTGAAGTACCACCGCGGGTACTCCGGTCAGCGGGAGTTTTCCGGACGGTCGCTCCACCTGGCCATGGCGAGCAATCCCAGTCATCTCGAGTCGGTCAACGCCGTGGTGCTCGGCCGTTGCCGGGCCAAGCAGCGTCTGCGTGGCGACAAACTCCGTCGCCGGGTGGCGCCGCTGCTTATCCACGGGGATGCGGCCCTTCCCGGGCAGGGCGTGGTCACCGAATGCCTGAATTTCTCGCAACTGGAGGGGTACACGGTCGGGGGCGCGATCCACCTGGTCATCAACAACCTGATCGGGTTCACGACCGTTCCCGAGGATGGGCGCAGCACCCGGTACTGCACGGACGTGGCGAAGATGATCGACGCACCGGTGCTGCACGTCAACGGCGACGACCCCGAGGCGTGTGCCGCCGCGGCCCTTCTGGCCATTCGCTACCGGCAGGAATTCCGCAAGGACGTCTTCATCGACCTGGTCTGTTTCCGAAAGTACGGGCATAACGAGCAGGACGAGCCCAGTTTCACGCAGCCGATCCTCGCGGGCCTCATCCGCGGGCACCCGGGCGTGCTGTCCCGTTTCAAGGAGCGGCTGGTCGGGGAGGGTCAGGTCACGCAGGCCGAGATCGACGCGATCACGGGCAGGCTCAACGCCGCGCTCGAGGAGGCGCAGGCCAAGGCCAAGTCCCGCCCGTGCGACCCGACCATCGACCCCGCGGGCCAGCGCTGGAAGGGCATCACCAGCGAGTACTCCTTCGTCCCGGTCGTGACGTCGGTTCCGATCGAGGTTCTTGACGAGGTCAGCCGGGCGATGGCGACCGTCCCCGAGGGCTTCCACGTCAACCCGAAACTCAAGGGCCTGCTCGACCAGCGCGGGTCGCTGGCACGTCCCGGCGGCACGGAGCCGAATATCTCCCACGCGGACGCCGAGCAACTGGCGATCGGGACGCTCCTGATCGAGGGGATCCCGGTCCGCCTGTCGGGGCAGGACTGCCGCCGTGGAACCTTCACGCAGCGTCACGCCGTGCTCCGCGACTTCGAGACCGGCAAGCCGTACGTCCCACTGAACAACATCCGGGAGATGGGGCTTCCCGGAAGCGGCGAAAGCGAGCCGGGCTCGATGGCTCCCGACGGCAAGACCCGCCAGGCGCGGTTCTGCGTCTACGACAGCCCGCTCTCGGAGGCTTCCGTCGTCGGGTTCGATTACGGGTACTCGCTGGCCGATCCCAGCATGCTCGTGATGTGGGAGGCGCAGTTCGGCGACTTCAACAACGGGGCCCAGGTCATGATCGACCAGTACCTGGTCTCCTCGGAGATAAAGTGGGACCGCTGGTCGGGGCTCGTGCTGCTGCTGCCGCACGGGTACGAGGGGGCCGGCCCGGAGCATTCGTCGTGCCGGATCGAGCGGTTTCTCCAGATGGCCGCCCAGGAGAACATCGAGGTGGTCGTGCCATCGACCGCCGCGCAGATGTTCCACCTCCTGCGTCGGCAGATCAAAAGATCGTTCCGCAAGCCGCTGATCGTTCCGACGCCAAAGAAGATGCTCCGCGAGTTCACCAGCCGCATCGAGGAACTGGTCACCGGGCGATTCCACGAGATCATCGACGATCCCATGTTCGCGGCCTCGGGGGGCCCTGGAGCGAAGAAGGCCGGGGCGTTCGACCGCAAGGGCGTCAAGCGGGTCGTGTTGTGCATGGGGAAGTTCTACCACGAGTTGGCCGAGCGCCGCGCCGCGCTTGGACGCGCGGATATCGCGCTGGTGCGGGTCGAGCAGTTGTACCCTCTTCATGCCGATCGGCTCCGCGAGATCCTCGCGTCGTACCCCTCCGCGGTCGAGAAGGTCTGGGCGCAGGAAGAGCCACGCAACGCCGGGGCCTGGACGCATATCTCGGACGCGGTCAAGGAGTCGCTTGGCGTTGAACTGATCTACACCGGGCGAGAGCCGTCGGCGAGCCCGGCGACGGGTTCCAAGCACCTCCATTACGCCCAGCAGGAGGCGGTGCTCGCCAAGGCCGTCGGTCCCAAGCCCAAGGGAGCCTCGAAGTCCGGACACTGACCACCCCTGTACATGCCCAGCAGCCTCCCGCCATTCCCACGGATTTCATGGCGTCCCCCGCGGTGACGGATTCCCGGCGCGGCGGGGCGACGCAGCGAGACTCGCATGCCCATCGACATCGTCATTCCGACCATCGGCGAATCGATCACCTCCGGCGTCATTGCCTCGTGGCGCAAGAAAGACGGCGAGGCCGTGCAGCGCGACGAGACGGTACTCGATCTCGAGACGGACAAGGTCACGATGGAGATCCCCGCGCCCGCGGCGGGTGTCGTGAAGCGTCTGGCCAAGGAGGGTGACACCGTGGCCGTGGGGGCGGTGGTGGGGGTGGTTGACCCGGCGGGAGTGGCTTCCGCGCCCCCGGCGGGAAAGGCAACAGCAGAGCCAAAGCCGGCGGCGCCCGCGGCCGCTTCATCGTCCGTGGCCTCGGGTGCGGCGTCCGGCACCGCGGGTTCGGCGGTCGTGGAGACCTCGGAGACGCTCGCGACGCCCCTGGCCCGCAAGACGGCGGAGGAGCATGGGGTTGATCTTGCCACGATCAAGGGCAGTTTCGCGGGCGGGCGCATCCGTGAGAAGGACGTGCTGATCGCGGTCGGCGGATCGGCCCCTTTGCCCGGCGCGAACGGTTCGTCGGCGGCTTCAGAGGGCGGGGCCGGGCGGCGTGGCGTCACCCGTGAACGGATGTCCCCGCTCCGCCAGCGGATCGCTTCCCGGTTGGTCCAGGCCCAGCACACCGCCGCGATGCTCACGACGTTCAACGAGTGCGACATGGGCGCGGTCATGGACCTGCGCAAGAAGCACAAGGACGAGTTCGAGAAACGCCACGGGATCGGGATGGGGTTCATGGGCTTTTTCGTCAAGGCCGCGGCGCGGGCGCTCCGGGCATTCCCCCTGGTGAACGCCTCGATCGTCGAGGGCGCGGACGGCACGCCGGAAATCGAACGCCACGAAGCCTGCGACATCGCGGTCGCCGTCTCGACTCCCAAGGGGCTGGTTGTGCCCGTGCTGCGCAACTGCGAGCACCTGTCGTTCGCGGCGATCGAGCGCGGCGTCAAGGACCTGGCCACCCGTGCCCGCGACGGCAAACTCGCGCTCGAGGACATGCAGGGGGGGACGTTCACGATCACCAACGGGGGCGTTTTCGGGTCGTTGATGTCGACTCCGATCCTGAACCCGCCGCAGTCGGCGATCCTGGGCATGCACACGATCAAGAACCGCCCGGCGGAGTACCCCCCCGGCAGCGGGCAGGTCGCGATCCGGCCGATGATGTACCTGGCGGTCAGTTACGATCACCGCCTTATCGACGGCGCCGAGGCCGTTCAGTTCCTGGTTACGATCAAGAACAACATCGAGGATCCGGCAAGGCTCCTGCTGGACGTGTGATGCCGACTCGCGCGGCTCGGGATCATCACGGCGCGCACGCGGCGGAGGATCGGACGCCGACCCTCCGCCGCTCAAGGTTCATCTCGGTGTGCTCTTCACGCACTGGCGGCGTGGAGCGCCGCGTGGGCCGCGAGAGTGACCCGTCCGAGGATCCGTATCAGGGCCTGCGCCGGCGAGACATGGTGATCGCGGCGATCATCGCGAGGGTGGCGGCCCCGGGCGAGGGCAACTTGTGAGCGAACGAGGCGGCCGCGTCGCCGATGTCGTTGGCGTGTGGATTTCGGTCGAACATCACGTTCTTGTTGATCCGATGCCATCCGGTCTCAAGCACCGGGCGCATGACGTTCCCGATGATCCCGTCGATCGTGTTGTTGCCGAGGAAGTTCGTGTGATCCAGCCGGAGGGCGTGTCCGATCTCGTGCAGCGCCACGGTGATGGGGTCGAAGATGCCGATGGCTTCCCGGACCGCCGCGTTGGTCCCGACTCCCCACGTCACGAAGTTGTTGAAGACGATCTCCGCGGAAGTGGCGAAACGGGCGTCGGCCGCATCGGTTCCGGTGATCCGGAAGAACGCGAGCACCTGCTTGGGATTGGCGGCGGGGTCGGAGTCCGGGTCCATGTTCCCGTGGGATCCGCTGACGGGCTCGAACTCGTTGTTGGCCGGGTTGGTCGGATCGATCTGCCCCATGCGCACGGTGATGGGGATGTCGCCCATGCCCGCGGCGCCGAGGTTCAGGTTCCACCCCGACCCGGTCGCGTTCCAGGACATCGCCGCGCGCTTGACCGAGTCGGAGATCGTGAACGCGGGTTCGATGGCGCCGACCGGCCGGTTGATCATGAACGCGTTGGCATCGGCCATGAAATTGAGGTGGAGCGTCCGGGCGTTGGCCTTGTAGTCCCAGTTCATGTCGAATCCCGCCAGCGCCGAGCCGGAGGCGAAGGCGACGACGGATACGACGGTGACGGACAGAGTGACAGCGGCACGGTTCATGGCGAGGTTCCTTGCTTCGTATGGTCCGGTTGTTCTCGCATCCCACGCGGGAGGCGAGCGTTGCTGACATACGAGGAACGCTCGTTGGCGTGACGACTCACGGTGTACGAGAATAATTGTCGCGCGGCGGAACCGTTCGCGAGCGTCCGTTTGTGTTATCCAACCCGCTCGGCCTGCGGGTCGCGGGTCATCAGTCGCCCGATCGCCTCGATCGGGTCCATCGCCTGGAACAGCACCGCGTGTACGGCCTGGACGATCGGCATTTCCACGCGATACCTGGCCGCGAGGTCGATGACCGAACGGGCCGTCGAGACCCCTTCCACGACCGAGGCCGACGCCGCGAGGTACTCTTCGAGCAGTCCCCCGCGGCCCAGGTGCTCCCCGCACGAGCGGTTGCGTCCCTCCGGAGAGAAGCACGACGTGGCCAGGTCGCCCAGGCCCGCGATGCCGAAAAAGGTTTCCTTGTTCGCGCCCATCGCGGATCCCAGTCGGGCGATCTCGGCCAGACCCCGGGCCAGTAGCGCGGACTTGGCGTTGTTCCCGGCGTGCAGGCCGTCGAGGATCCCCGCCGCGATCGCGATCACGTTCTTGGTTGCCCCGGCCAGTTCGACCCCCAGAACGTCCGGGTTCGTGTACACGCGGAGCCAACTGGTCGTGAACAGCGTCTGGATCCTTCGAGCAAAGTCGGCCTCATCGCTCGCCGCCACCATGGCCGCCGGCAGACACCGGGCCAGTTCCGTGGCGATGGTCGGGCCGGAGAGGCAGGCCATCGAGCGGGCTGGGCGGTCGGGATCGTCACGCCCGATGCCCCGCAGAACATCCTGGATAATCTGGGTTGGGCGCAGGAGCGTCCCGTTCTCGACTCCCTTGGCCACCGAGACGACCCCGGCGCCGTCCGAAACGCACGATCCCAGCCGTTCCCAGGCCGCCCGCATGAACTGAACCGGGATCGCCGAAACGACCAGGTCCGCTTCGCGGATCACCGAGACGTCGCGGTGGTGGACGTGAACGGACTCTGGCAGCGAGAATCCATCGAGCCGGGCGCTCCGGCGGCTCTGGGCAAGCCGATCGGCCTCCTCTTCGCTGTGACCCCAGATCGAGACACGGGACGTCCGCGACGCCCTGCCGCTGGGAGCGATCCCGTGCTCCCCGGCCAGAACGCCCGCGCACACCAGACCCATCTGGCCGATTCCCAGGATGGCCACCCTGGGCGGGGCTACGTCGCGAGTCGCGGCGTCGTCTGGGGTCGTGTTCATGGCCGTCATGGGTGCTGTATTTTCTGGGGCTTGAAGCCGTCGGGCGGAGGCCCACCGTCGATGGGTCCTCGGTACGCGATCGTTTCGGGAGATGTCAGGATATCGAGCGCGGCGGCGCGAAATCGAACACGCCCGGCGTGGATGCCGTATGCTAGTGCGAGAATTTCCGGGTTGCCCGTTCTGATTTTGTTTGTTCCCGTGCGGCCTCACGATCGGTAGGCGGGTGGACGTGATCAAGGCCGGTGGATCTTTCGCATAGGCGGCCTCCGGGCCCTGTTTTCGGGGCATGGATGTCGGCCCTGACGGAGTTCTGGCGAATGTCGAACAACGTTGCCTCTCACGCTTCCGCGGCCGGGGTCGGGCACCATCACGACTTCAATCCGGACCATGCCCGCGAGGGGCTCGCCTGCTGCTCGCACCACGAGATCGAGATCGAGCGGTACATCATGCTCTGCCTGGTGGGGTGCGTGCTGCTGCTTTCGACGTGGATCGTGCAGATCCTGGGCCTGACGGACGATCACGTGGCGGTGATCCCCGCGGCGATCGGGGCGGTGGTGATGGGGATCCCGCTGTTCACGGCGGCGATCAAGGAACTCAGGACGGGCCTGCTCTCGAGTTCGACGCTCGCCGCCTTGGCGATCCTGGCCGCGCTGGCGACGGGGCAGTTCGTGGCGGGCGGCTGGCTGGCGTTCATCCTGGTGATCTTCGGGCAGTTGGTGCGGCGGTCGGCTTCGGGCGCGCAGCGTGCGATCCAGGAACTGGTCCAGTTGACGCCCGACACGGCCCGGCTGGTCGAGAACGGGCAGGAGCGAGAGATCCGTCTCGCGGAGGTGAAGGTCGGCTCGCTGGTTCGAGTGCGCGCCGGAGAGAATCTGCCGGTGGACGGCAAGGTGGTGACGGGCCGGTCAACGGTGAACCAGGCCTCGCTGACGGGCGAGGCGGTCCCGGTCGAGGTGGCCGTGGGCGACCTGGTGTATGCCGGCACGACCAACCTCACGGGCGGCCTTGACATCTCGGTCACCCAGGTCGGCGAGGACACGACGATCGGCAAGGTGACGCAGTTGATCCGGCAGGCCGAGCAGAGCCGCACGCCGCGGCAGATGCTCATCGAGCAGGTGTCGCGATTCTTCGTGCCCGTCGTGCTGAGCGTGACGGCGGTGGTGTGGTTCCTGATGAGCCAGTCCGAGAATCCGGCGACGCGCGAGCAGGCGGCGACGACGGCCGTGACGGTCCTGGTGGTGGCCTGCCCGTCGGCTCTGCTGCTGGCCAGCCCCAGCGCGATGCTCGCGGCGTTCGCGGCGGCGGCACGCCTGGGCATCCTCATCAAGCAGCCCGCGTATCTCGAGGGAGCCGCGAACGTCAACGCGGTGGTCTTCGACAAGACCGGGACGATCACCACCGGCAAGTTCCAGGTCACCAAACTCGCCCCGGCGACGGGGGTGGACGGCGCCGAACTGCTGGCCGCCGCGGCCAATGCCGAGCAGAACTCCAACCATCCTCTGGCGCAGTCCATCCTGGCGACGGCGACCGCGGCCAAGATCACGCCCGATGCCACCCAGGACTACGAGGAGATCCACGGCCGTGGCGTCCGCGCCCGCACCACGATGGGCGAATTGTGCGTCGGCCGGGCGAGTTGGCTGCTCGAACTCAGCCCCGGCATCAAGTCCGAGATTGACAAGGTCGAGGACCAGATCGAGGGACGTTCAAGTGTTCACGTGATGCGCAACGGCCGTTACCTGGGCGCCGTGGGCCTCGAGGACACGGTGCGCCCCAACACGCGGGCGGTGATTGCCCGCCTTCGCGAGCAGGGGGTCAAGCAGGTCGCGATCTTTACCGGTGACCGGATGGCGGTCGCCCGGCGGGTGGGAGTCGCGGTCGGCGTCGACTCGATCGAGGCCGAGTGCCACCCCGAGGAAAAGCACGAACTGATCAAGGGGATGGTGCGGTCGGGGTACCGGACGTTGATGGTCGGCGACGGGATCAACGACGGGCCGTCGCTGGCGGCGGCGGACGTCGGCGTGGCGATGGGCCTGTCGGGGTCGGATATCGCGGCCAACTCGGCGGGCGTGGCGCTGATGAACGATGATCTTTCGCGGGTGCCGTTCCTGATCGAACTTGCCCGTCGTTCACGCGCGATCATCGCGCAGAATATCGGGGCGTCGATCGTGATCGCGCTGGCGGGCCTGGCGGTGGCCGCGACCGGGACGCTCGCCCAGACCGGCGCGCTGGCCGTGCCGATCGCCGCGTTGTATCACTTCGTCGGCGACGTGTTCGTCGTCGGCAACAGTTTCAGGCTCTTCCGTTTCGGCGAGAGTTTCGTGACGGCCGAGGCGGACCAGCAGGCGGCTCAGAAGCGCCGAGCCGCGAGCATGAGAGGCCTGGCGGCCCAGACGGCGTGATATCCCCAGACGGCGTGATATCCAGGCCCCGGGGCGGGGTCCGGACGGCGTTCCTACAGCAGCGAGCCCGACAGGATGATGATCGCCATGCCCAGGTAAATGAGCGTCCCGGAGGCGTCCATCAGGGTCGCCACCATCGGGCTCGAAGCGGTCGCCGGATCGATGTTCAGCCGCTTGAGGATCAGCGGCAGGAGCGACCCCAGCAGGGTCCCCCAGATCACAACCCCGAAAACCGCGGCCCCGACCGTCATCCCGAGTTGGATCGGGAACTTCGTCTCGGGATGCTTCAGAAGCCTCGTGAAGAACTCGACGCAGATCACGCCCATGATGGACAACGTGGCGGCGAGCATCATCGCGGTGATCACCTCGCGACCGACGATCCGAAGCCAGTCGGCGCTGGTTACCTCACCCAGAGCCAGGGCGCGTGTCACGAGCGTCGCGGCCTGAGACCCCGAATTGCCGCCGCAGGAAATGACCAGCGGCAGGAAGACCGAGAGCACGGCGGCCCGCTCGATCTGGTCCTGGAATGAACCCAGGACCAGGATCGTGATCGTCTGCCCGACAAACAGGACCGAGAGCCATATGCCTCGCTTGCGGAACATCTCGACGTGCCCGGTCTGGATGTACGGCGATTCGAGCGCCTGCATGCCGGCCATCTTCTGCATGTCCTCGGTGGCCTCCTGCTGGGCGACGTCGGCCACGTCGTCGTGGGTGACGATGCCAAGAAGCACGCCGCGGGAATCGACCACGGGCAGCGCCGAGCGGTCGTACCGGGACATGAGCGCCACCGCCTCGGACTGGTCGTGGTCGGCTCGGAGCGTGACGAACTGGCGGTTGGTGATGTCGTCGATGGTCTGGTCGGGATCGGCCAGGAAGACCTGCCGAAGCCGGAGGTCGTCGATCAGCACGCCCTGGTCGTTGACGACGTACACGACGTTGATCGTCTCGGCGTCCCTGCCGTACCGGCGTATGTGGTCCAGGGACTGGCGGATGGTCCAGTCGGGCTTCACCCGTATGTAGTCCGGGGTCATCAGGCGTCCGACCGAACGCGGGGGGTACCCCAGGATCGCCTGCGTGATCCTTCGAGACTCGGGTGAGAGCGACGCGACGAGGCGCTGCGCGACTTCGTGCGGAAGTTCGTCAAGGATCCTGGCGCGGTCATCGGCCGACATCCCCTCGACCACGCGGACCGCCTGCTCCTCCCCGAGTTTGGTGATCAACTGCTCCTGGAAATCCTGCGACAGATAGCCAAAGACCTCGCCGGCGTCGTCGCGGGGAAGAAACCGGAACGCCAGCGCCGCGTCGTCGGGTCCGAGTTCCGCGAGGATGTCGGCGATGTCGGCCGGGTGTACCCCCTCCAGCGCGTGGCGGAGTTCGCTGAACGCGCCCTCCCGCACGAGTTCCCGGATCTCGGGCTCGAGCAATTGGGCGCAGGGGCTCGTGGTGCCGGAGGGAGACATCCGGTCATATGAAAGCGCGGCGGGCCACCGGCAGCAAGGAACCTCATCGAGTTCTCTCGAAGAACGAGTTTCGTCCTTGCCTTGCCCGGGTCAGGGGCGTCCGGAGGTCCGACGGGCCAGGACGCGGTATTCCCCGTAGGCGTTGGGGTGGCTCTTGTGGTCGCTCGTACGGTCACGGATCGTCTCGAACCCCGTCCCGGAGAGCAGGTCCTTGATCGACGCCTGGGAGAAGGGGTTGGGGTGCAAGTGGTCCCGGTAGTCCATCAGGTCCACCAGGATCCACGCGAGCCCGCCGGGCCTGAGCACCCGGGCGCACTCCCGCAGGACTCGGGACGGGTCCTCGATATGGTCGAGGCAGTTCTCAAGGACCACCAGGTCCATGGCATCCGAAGGGATGGGGATGGATTCACCCGTCGCGGCCAGGAACACCACCCGGGACGTCTCGAACGCCCGGGGAACCAGGCCCTCGGTGATGAACCCCTCGGCCAGGGGGTCGAGCGCGACGGCCTGCTCCCATCGGACCAGTGAGATGGATGGAAGCGGCCCGGAGCCGATCTCAAGGGCTCGGCGGGTGACGGCCCATGCCGCCAGCGCGTCGAGGGCGTCCCCCGATCCCTCGATCCCCAGGAACTCGACGAACTCGGTCATTCGGGTTTTCTGCCACCCGCCGTAGACCTCCTCGAAAGGCATGGCCCAGGTTGCCATGGCGTCCCGGCGCACCAGGGACTCCCAGAACCCCAGTTCGGATCGATATTTCTCGGTCATCTCGGGTACGGGTTGTCCCAACTCATCGACGGCCGACCCGCGCAGGCCGCCGCGCCACACCGCCCCGGAAACCAGTCGGCGCTCCATCCGGGCCAGCAGGCGCTCGACGCGGTCCTGGAAACCCTGCACCGACGACCGCAGCCCGGCCAATTCGTGCTGATGGCGGGCAAGATGGTCGCACGTCGAGAGTGTGACGGCTTGCACCTGATCAAGCCGATCCACCACGTCCTTCATCGCGGGTCGCAAGGCTCGGTAGACGGTTTTTTTTAGGAACTCCCGCATGGATAGGCAGCAGTTACTCCTGGGCAGGCGCCTGATGCCGGGACGATAGGGTTGTTCGCCGGTTCGCACCGGCGGGTCCGCCCGCGGGAAGGTCCAAAAAAAGCGGCGGAGTTGCTGGCATTGGAGGCCGATTGGTTCGATGTCAGGAATAGCATGACAACTGCCAACCACAGGACCGGTCATCCAGGGCTGCTCGGCGGTTTGATCGGCCGATGGCGGCTCCCCCGTCCCGCGGACCTGAAAGGCTTTCCCGTGAACGATCCAGAGGTTCCAACTCCCGAACCCACCCCGACGCCGGGGCACAGCATCTTCTTTGACCGCAAACTGGTCATGCTCAAGAGGCGGCTGGTCCGTGAGGCCACGGGTGCCATCTCGATGCTCGAGCGGGCGATCGACGCCCTGTGGAGGCTTGATCGCCAGGCCGCGGCCGAGGTCCGGCGTATCGACGACACCATCGATCGGGAAGAGGTGGAGATCGAGCAGGAGTGCTTCAACCTCCTGACGCTTCACCACGTCTTTGCGCGTGATTTTCGGGTGGTGGCCTTTGTCCTGAAGGTGAACCATGACATCGAGCGGGTCGCCGACCACGCGTCCTCGATCGCCAAGATCGTCGGGAAGATCGAGGGCGACATCCCTCCCGCGTGGCCGACCTCGCTGATCGAACTCGGCCAGCGCGTCCCCGTCCGGTGCCATGAACTCCTGCGGGCCGTCCTGGACGAGGATGTCGAGGCCGCCCGGAGCCTGGTCGCCAAGGACAAGACCATCGACGGATTGGACGACCGGCTGTTCGGTGAGACCATCGACTTCATGGGTCACGAGGGCGCCACTCCCGGCGGGCTGACCAACGGCCTTTTGATCTACCGGGCGGGGCGAGAACTCGAGCGGGTCGGCGACCTCATGAGCAACATCGCCGAAGAGGTCATCTACCTCGCCACAGGCGACATCATCCGCCACTCCCACAAGCGCCCCGGGATCCAGAGGTCGGCCTGACGCCGATCGGGGCGGGCCGGCGGCGTCCGCGATACCCTCCCCTCCATGATCGACGCGGCGCGCGTCAGGCACCTGATGTTTGATTGCTACGGCACTCTCATTGACTGGGAGGCCGGGATCCTTCGGGCGATCCGTCCGGTCCTTTCCGTCCACGGCGTGCGGACCTCGGACGAGGAGTTGCTCGAGAGGTACGCGCGGTCGGAGGCCGCCGTCGAATCCGGGACGTACAGGCCCTACCGGGAGGTACTCGACCGCGTGATGGAGTCGATCGGGGTGTCGTACGGGCTGCGATTCGAGTCGCGGGAACGGGAGCGCCTGGCGGCTTCGGTCGGGGCGTGGCCGGCATTCCCGGACACGGCCCAGGCGCTGGCGCGGCTTGGCGAGCGGTTTACGTTGACGGTGGTCTCGAACGTTGACGACGACCTGTTCGAAGGGTCACGCCAACGGCTCGAGTCGGCCGGGGCGCGGATCGATCGCCTGGTCAGCGCTCAACTCTGCCGGTCGTACAAACCCTCGCCGCGGAATTTCCGGGTGGCGCTGGCGCTGCTCGATGCCCCGGTTGAATCGGTCCTGCACGTCGCGCAGAGTCTGTACCATGACGTGGCTCCGGCGCGGCAGGCCGGGCTGACGACGGCGTGGATCAACCGCCGGCGCGGTAAGCCGGGGAGCGGGGCGACGCCCGCCGCCCGGGGCGTGATGCCTGATCTTGAACTGCCCGACCTTCGGTCGCTGGCGGACATGCTGTGCGGGCCGACGGCGTGAGTATCGAGGACCGAAGCGTTATTTCGCCGACGCGAGAAGAGCGATGACGGCGACGATCGCGGCAACGGCCAGGGCCGCCGCGGTGATCTTGATCCAACTCCACGGCCGCTCGCCTTGCACTTCTCCGGTGCGGGCGTTGACCAGGATGCGAAAGACGCGGTCTTTGAATCGGTACGACCCGATCCAGATGGGCAGCAGGACGTGCTTGAAGGTGATGTCCCGGTAGTGAATCCGCCGTGACAGGATCCGCTGGGCATCGCCGCCGATGTGCCGGCGGATCGTGGCGTCGATCTCGGGGGCCATCCGCGTCTTGGCGACGTCAAAGCCGGCCGCCAGGTCGATCTGATAGTTTTCCGCGAGAAACCCGGCGAGGTAATCGTCACGGTAGGGGGCGAGGGCCTTGAGGTCCCAGGGCTCGAGTTTGTGGGCGAAACGATCCGGCAGGGACCGGCTTGCCAGCACCAGCACGTCGTCGAAGGTGTTGTGGACGGTTCCCCAGGCCGGGGTCCAGCGGATGCGGCGCTCCATGCGCGTGCGTCGCTGCGGCTTGCCGTTGACCATCGTGGTGTACGAGACCGGGACGTAGTAGGCGTCGCCGCGAAACCCCGTGTACTGGGTATCGGTCGAGCAGTCGTACGTCCAGGCGGGGTAATAGATCCCGCGGATCGCGCCGTCGATGTCGGCGAAGCGCTTGATCGCCGAGGGGGCGAACCACAGCGACGCGACCCACGAACGCACGCGGTCGGCCGCGGAGCGTCGCTCGATCGAGAACGGGAGCAGGGACCTGGGCTTGATGGCCCGCCGCGTGACCGACTGGAGGACAATGTTGCTCCGGCAGTACGGGCAGGAAAGCGAGGTGACGTTCGGCGGGCGGTCGATCTCGGCGGCGCAGGCGTCGCACTTGACGAGCGTGTGCTCGCAGTGCTCGGCGGCCGAATCGAGATCCCGCAGGACGACTTCGAAGTCGAGTTCCTCGACAATCTCGGACGACCCCTCGATGGCGTTTTGGTGACCGCAAAAAGGGCACGCCAGGGCATCTTGCCCGGGCGAGAACTCGAGTTTGGCGCCGCAGCGCGCGCACGGGAATCGATTTCCCTCCAGCGCCGGCGGCGATGTCTCGATGGCCTCGCTCATGCGTGGCGGTCCTGTGTGAAAGGCGACGGACCGTGCGGATGGCCGAACAAGGTCCTTCGGGAGAGGGAGCCATCCGGGAGTTGGAATCCCGCGGGAGTTTGAATCACCCGTTCGGCAGGGGCGGGGGGGCCGATCCGGTGCCAAACAGAGCCGCGAGTCCGGGGACGGTTCCCGCGGCGGTCCATTGCGCCATGCCGGGTGTCCAGACGAGCGTTGCCTGGGTGAGTTCGCCCGAGCGAACCCGTGCCTGCAGTCCCGCCATGTCAAGCGGGCCGACCTGCTGCCCCCCGACGGCGAGGTGATACACGGGCATCGGAGGAGGCGCCGCCGGCCCGCTCGCGGGCGGGGGGTTGGCGGCCCCGGCCATCGCCCCGGCCATGGCCTGCCCCATGGCGATTCCGGCGCCGACGCCCACACCGGCGCCGGCCGCTCCGCCGGGGTTCTTCGCCGCGTCACCAAGCGCGTTGGCCGCCTGGAACTGGGTGAACCGGTTCATGTCGCCCAGCACGCCCATGCTCGTGCGCTTGTCGAGCATCTGCTCGACCTCGGGCGGCAGGGAGATGTTCTCGATCAACAGGGAAGGGACCTCGATGCCGTACTGCTCGAACTCGGGGCCGAGTTTGGCGAGCATCGCCGCCGCGAGCGAGTCGTAGTTGGCCGCCAGGTCGAGCGCGGGGATCTTGCCCTCGCCCAGGGTGTCGGCGAACCGAGAGACGATCAGGTTGCGCAACTGATCGGTGATCTCGTCGGTGGTGAAACGGGCGTCGGTTCCCACCGACGACCGGATCAGGTCCACCGGCTTGGCCACCCGGAGCACGTACGTTCCAAAGGCCCGCAGGCGGACGGGTCCGAAGTCCGCGTCTCGGAGCATCACCGGGTTCTTCGTGCCCCACTTGAGGTCCGTGAATCGGCGGGTATTGACAAAGTACACCTCGGCCTTGAACGGGCTTTCGAATCCGTACTTCCACCCCTTGAGTTTGCTCAGCAGCGGCAGGTTCTGCGTCGTCAGCGTGAACGTCCCGGGGAACTCGAAGACGTCGGCCACCTGGCCCTCGTTCACGAAGACCGCCGCCTGCGATTCGCGGACGACCAGCCTGGCTCCGTTCTTGATCTCGTTGTCGTGGCGCGGATACCTCCAGACGAGGGTGTCGCGCGTCGAATCCAGCCACTCGATGATGTCGATCAGTTCACCGCGGATGGCCTTCCAGATGCTCATGCGTCACCTCCGTCGCGCCCAGAGTGCCCGATCAATCGCCGGAAGAACAGGCCAGCGGGAACGGCGAGGCCCGTGGCGCGTATTTATCGTAGTTCGTCCGTCGTGGTTTCGATGCAGGCCGTGCCGACCGGGCTCCGTTATGATCCCGCGGGCTCTCCGCGTCGATTCGAGCCCCGCCCTGGATCCCGTTCCGCCGCCCGCTCCGTCACTTGCCACGAGGTTTTGCATGCGATGCCGCTACCAGACGCCGCTCGTGATCGTCGGCGGAGGAACCATGGCCCGTGCCATCGCCGACGGGGCGGCGGCGGTCGGCGACTCGCTCACCGCGTGGCGGCTCGCCGAGCCCGATCCGTCTCGCCATGCCCACTTTCAGACCCTGGGCATTCAGGTTTTCACCGATGCCGCATCGGCGATGGACGACGCCGTGTCCCGCGAGCCGGCGGGTGGCGAGGGCGTGCGACTGCTGCTTGCCATCAAGCCGCAGGTACTCGCCGAGGTGTCGGCCGGCCTTGCCAACGCGCTGCCCGTTCGCGGCGTGCCGATCGTCTCCATTCTCGCGGGCACGACCATCGAGCGCCTGCATCACGCGTTTCCGGGGTGTCGGCGTGTCGTCCGGGCGATGCCGAATCTCGCGGCACGGATCGGGATGGGCGTCACCGCCCTCGCATCTTCGTCCCAATCCACGCCGGAGGACCTGGACTTCGCCAGGTCGATGTTCGAGTCGGTCGGCCCGATGGTGGTCTCCATCGAGGAATCGCTCATGGATGCGTTCACGGCGCTGGCCGGTTCCGGCCCGGCGTACCTGTTCTTCCTCGCCGAGGCGATGGCCCGGGCGGGCGTTGAACTCGGCTTCGACGACGCCACGGCTCAGTCCGTAACCAGGCAGACGCTCGCGGGGGCCGCCCGACTGCTCGCCGAGACCCCGGATCGCCCGGAGGCGCTGCGAGCGGCCGTGACCAGCAAGGGGGGGACGACGGAGGCGGCGTCGGCGGTGCTGGAGAGGCGTGGCGTGGCGGCGTCGCTCCTGGAAGCGATGACCGCCGCCCGCGACCGGGGCCGGGAGTTGTCCCGGTTCTGAGGCCCCACTGGGAATCTTCCTTGAAATCAGCGAGGGTTTCGGTCACACTCGTGTCCGAACTGCCCACACCCCGGAGATCGCGATGTTGCACCGATCCGTCCTTCGCACGGCCGCATTCCTTGCCCTCGTGTTCTTCGTTTCACCCGTCATGGGGTGGCAGGCCGGGGTCGCTCGCCACGACGGGGGCGGGAAATCCCTCTCGCCATCGTTCGTCGAGCGGCCGGGCATCGTCGAGTTCTCGGGCCAGTTGATCGCCCGGCCGCGGCAGGACCTGGATCCGGCGGCGCGTCCACTGGTGGACGCCGCGGTCGCGGGAATGGTGGCCAAGTACTACCCGGAGGTCGATGAGTTCGTGCTGGACGTCGGGTCACGGGAGGGCGACATGGCCGCCGGGCCGGGGTGGGGTGAGAACCACCACGCCGGCCGCCTGATGCGCACCGGCTTGTTCGAGTACGTGCATCCGAACTGGAAGTGCTTCCGTGTCGAGACAATCCCCAACGACCCGCAGTTTGGCGCCCAGTGGCACCACGGGGTGATGCGGTCCGCCCAGGCGTGGGACCTCACGACCGGGTCACCGTCGGTCATCGCCGCGTTCACCGACACGGGCATCGACCTGACGCACCCGGACCTTGCGGCGAACCGGGTGCCCGGCTTCAACGCGGTGACCGACCTGGCCGAGGTCAACGGGGGGCAGGTATGGGACGTCGGCGGGCACGGGACGCACGTGGCCGGGTGCGCGGCCGCGATCGGCAACAACGGTGTCGGCGTGGCGGGGATCGGGTGGAACTTCAAGATCATGATGATCCGCGTCGAGGAGCCTGGATGGGGGTATGCGTACCTCGACGACCTGCTCCAGGGCGCCCGCTGGGCCGCCGACAACGGGGCCAAGACCGTCAGCACCAGTTACAGCGGCGTCGACTACGCTGGCGTGGGGACGACCGGCACCTACTGCAAGAACCGGGGGACGCTCCACCTCTACGCCGCCGGCAACGACGGGCGAGACCTCTCGTGGTTCGATTATCCCAACACGATCGTCGTCGGGGCATCGCATTCGGGAGAGGATCGCGCCGGGTGGTCCGCCTATGGAAAGGCCGTCGATGTCTTCGCGCCGGGCGAGTCCATTCTCAGTTCGTGCATCGGCGGGGGGTGGTGCTACGCCTCGGGAACAAGCATGGCCACGCCGGTCGCCAACGGCGTCTGCGCCATGATCTGGGCCGCCCGACCGTCGCTGACCGCCCAGCAGGTTGAGAACATCCTCTTTGCCACCTGCAAGGACTGGGGTGCTCCCGGCAACGACGATGTGTACGGGTGGGGCCGCGTGGATACGTACGACGCGGTCAAGGCCGCCGTCAGTTTCGGGAGCAACCACCCGGTCGCCGTGGACGACAACGCCGGGAAGATCCTCGCCGGGGCCTCCCTGCGGATCGACGTGCTCGCCAACGACTTTGATCCCCAGTCGCAGCCCATTTCCATCGTCGGGTTCAGCCCGGCCTCCGGTCTTGGTGGAACGGTCTCGCTCTCGACGGGGACCGGCCCTGGCGGTCGAGACGAACTGCTGTACCAGGCTCCCGCGGTCGGCCCGGGCATGGACACCTTCACGTACACGATCCAGGATTCGACCGGCCTGACCGACGGGGCGACCGTGCGCCTCCAGGTGATGACGCTGGACGAGTTCCGCGTTCCCGAGAACCCAAACTACCCCATGCCGGGTGTCGAGGGAAGGTATTACGCCCTGTCATCCCCGACGCAACTTCCTGATTTCTCGGTGCTGACGCCGATCGTCGTGAAGGTCCGGCCGGATATCAACATCAACGCGGGCGGGGGCGTCTTTGGGGACTCGGGCCTGGCGGACAACGTCGGGGCGGTCTTCGAGGGGTGGCTGCTGGTTCCCGCCGACGACGTATACACCCTGTACGCCAATTCCGACGACGGCTCAAGGCTGCTGATCGGCGACACCGTGGTCGTGTCCAACGACGGCCTGCACGGGCCGGTGGAGGCGGGGGGCGAGATCGCGCTGCGGGCCGGTCGCCACCGGATCCGGGTCGAGTACTTCGAGGCCGGCGGGGGGGCCACGCTGGTGGTTAGCATTGCCGGCGGCGGGCTATCCAAGCAGGTGATCCCGTCGTGGATGTGGTCGCACGGAGACTTTGCCGATTCGGATTTCCTCGATCCGGCGAGCCCCGGGGTCACGCGACCCGGGCTTGACGCCAATTACTACGCCACGACGCTCTTCATTACCACGCTGCCCAACTTTGCCGCGCTGACCCCGTACCTGGTCACGTCCGTTGACATGCTCAACTACGCGCCGACCAGCGGGGTGTTCGCCAATTCCGGACGCTCCGACGCCGTCGCCGCGCTCTTCACCGGTTTTGTCACCGTCGGGGAGACGGGCTTTCACACTTTTTACTCAAACTCCGACGAGGGTTCGCGGGTGTACGTCGGGGGGCACCTGGTCGTCGACAACAACGGCCTGCACACCATGCAGGAGCGTTCGGGCATGATCGGGCTCAAGGCCGGGACGCACGCCCTGCGGGTCGAGTACTTCGAGCGAACCGGATCCTGCGGGCTGATCGTCAGCCACCAGGGCCCCTCCACGCCCAAGGCGGTCATTGCGGCCGCGGCCCTCTCTCGGGTCAACCCATGCCCCGCGGACTTTGACGGTTCGGGCTTCGTGGATACGGACGATTTCGACGCCTTTGTGGCCGCGTTCGAGGCCGGTGGCAACGACGCCGATTTCGACGGATCGGGCTTTGTCGATACGGACGACTTCGACTCCTTCGTGGGCGCGTTCACCCTGGGGTGCTGATCCGTACGGGGCTTGCTTCCACGGATTGGCCCTCCGTGGGAGTTGCCGGGCGAGGGCGTGCCGGGGGTGGTATTCTCTGGTCCTGATGCGGCGATTCGCGGACACCCCGGCGATCTTGGCGGCGGCTTTGGCCGTGGCGGCGTGCAGCGCGATCTCTCAGGGTCAGCAGAAGACCTTCAAACTCGACGCCGAGGGGAACTGGAACGTCTCCGAGGCCCCCGAGCCCGGCAGCGACGCCGAGGTCATCGGACGCGCCCGGGAGATGATTGTTCAGGGCCGGTACGCCGCCGCCGAATCGCTCATGGACGGCTGGATCGAGCGCCACGAGCGGACGAGCAACCCCTGGCTGGCCGAGGCGTACCTGGCCCGCGGGGATGCCCGTCTCATGCGCGACCGTGAAGTGCCCGCCCTGGAGGACTACGAGGAGATCGTCAAGAATTTCCCCGGATCCGAGGCCTACACGACCGCGCTCACCCGTGAACTGGACATCGGCCTTCGGTACCTCAACGGACTGCGAAAGAGATTTCTTGGCCTGCGCATCGAGCCCGCCGAACGCATCGGCGAGGAGATCGTGCTCCGTGTGACCGAGCGGATGCCCCGAAGCCTGCTGGGGGAGCGGGCGCTGCTCGAACTGGCCGACTACTACTACCGCGTCCGCGACATGAGCATGGCGTCGGACGCGTACGAGGTGTTCCTGCGCATCTATCCAAACAGCGATGAGCGTCAGCGGGCCATGCAACGACGCATTTACTCGAACATCGCGATGTTCAAAGGGCCGCGGTACGACGGGTCGGGCCTCCGAGAGGCGAGGTTCCTGATCCAGGACTACAAGGCCAGGTATCCGCTCGACGCCGAGCGAACCGGGCTGGACGATGCGCTGATCGCACGCCTCGACGAGTCGGCGGCGGTGCAGATGCTCGAGTCGGCCCGGTGGTACCTGCGAAGGGAGAATCCTGTCTCGGCACGACTCACGGTATCGAGGCTCCTGCGGCGCCACCCCGGAACGGTCGCGGCGGTCATCGCGAGGGAATTGGCACAGGAATACGGCTGGATCATGCCAGAACCGGCGAGGTCGATCGGCGAGGCATGGCCGGAGGAGGCCGCCCAGTCCGGTGACCCCCCGCGCGATCCGGAGGACGTCGAGCCCGGGTCTGGTTCGCCCCCGGATTCGCCCCCGGATTCGCCCCCGGATTCGCCCCCGGATTCGCCCCCGGATTCGCCCCCGGATTTGCCCCCGGTCGATGGCCCTTCGGGCCAGGGGAGGAACTGATGCGGCGAATGACCTCGTGGCCGACGGTGCTGGCGATCACCCTGACCGCGATGTCGGGCGTTGTCGGGTGCGCCTCGGATCCTCGCGAGGGGTACAGTTTTTCTTCGGGCCACGGTGACACCGTGCGCACGGTGGCGATCGAGGTCTTTGACAACGAGACTTTTTCGACCGGCCTGGAGGCCCAACTTTCCGAGGCGGTCGCCCGAGAGATCATGCGGACCACTCGATGGAGGGTGGCCAGCACCCGCAACGCCGAGACGATCCTGTCCGGCAGGTTGACCGCTTCCGAACTGCGCCCGCTGTCGAGCGATCAGCAAACCGGCCTGGTTCAGGAACTGGGCGTCCGGCTCACGGTGGATTTCGACTGGATGGACAACCGCTCGGGCAAGACGCTGGTTTCCAGGCGGTCCTTCACCGCGATGGATACGTTTGTCCCGGCGATCCGGACGGGTGAACGCATCGAGATCGGTCAGGCATCGACCATTGACGCGCTCGCCAAGGCCATCGTCGCCGAACTGCGTTCGTCCTGGTGATGGTCCGCCCCGCGGCATGGCGGGTGTGGCGTGCGAACGCGGACGAGCCTCGGCCCGTAGAAACCGACGGGTCCCCTTGAACCACGTGTTGTTTCCCGACCGCCCAGTCGGGAATAACCCCTACTCGAACCCTATCATATGAGCCGATGTGGTGGCTCTACGCTCCCCGAGAGGGATGGCATGCCCGCCGCGGAGAGCGTTCGAGCGGTGAAGCGAGGCTCCGGTGCATCCGGCATGTTCGCGAGCCGAAAGTTGAGGTACGGTGATCGATCAGAACTTACACGCGCCGCCGACACGACCGGGTGATGCCCGGGTTTTCCCGAGCGGTGGAGGGACCGTGCCCGCGATGGCACGGGACGACGGCAAGTCCGACCGGCCCGAACCGGGCCGGGGTGACGGCGAGGGCGATCCCCGACGCCGGACGACGCCCCCGACCATGCAGCCCAGCCGGGGGATCTTCGGCATCGTCACGATCGTGGTGGTGGTGATGCTGCTGTTCATGGCGTTGAACATGCAGAACCAAGGCGAATCGATCTCGCTCAGCGAGTTCAAGACGCGGTACGAGAACGGGACGCTGGTGCGTAACAGCGTCGTGATCCGTGAGGACGCGATCACGGCGGGGCAGATCGACGCCCAGGGCAAGGAATCGACGGTCCGGATCTCGCTCAACACCGCCTCGCGCGAGGCGGTGGTGCGGGAGGTTCTTCGGATCACCGAGGGAGAGGCGCTCAGCCGGCCGCAGTCGTACTGGGGTCCGTTCCTGTACATCTTCGCCCCGTTCCTGATCTTCATCGCGTTCCTGTGGTTTTTTATCTCCCGTGGCCTTCGGTCGGCGGGGGCCGGGGGGGGCATGCTCGGCAATTTCGGAAAGTCCCGCCACCGGACCCTGACCAAGGAGATGACCGGCGTGACCTTCGCCGACGTGGCCGGGATCGACGAGGCCAAGGACGAAGTCACCGAGATCATCGAGTTCCTCCGCAACCCGAAGAAGTTCACGAAACTCGGGGGTCGCATCCCCCGCGGCGTGCTGCTCATCGGGGAGCCCGGGTGCGGCAAGACGCTGCTCGCCAAGGCCATCGCCGGCGAGGCGGATGTCCCGTTTTTCTCGATC
Source organism: Phycisphaeraceae bacterium (assembly GCA_019636515.1). Taxonomy (GTDB): domain Bacteria; phylum Planctomycetota; class Phycisphaerae; order Phycisphaerales; family UBA1924; genus JAEUJB01. Next base: position 467,394 of record JAHBXI010000002.1, read on the forward strand.
TCCGGGTCGGACTTCGTGGAGATGTTCGTCGGCGTCGGGGCGTCGCGCGTGCGCGACCTGTTCAAGCAGGCCAAGGACTCCGCCCCGTGCATCATCTTCCTGGACGAGATCGACGCCGTCGGTCGGCGGCGCGGCGGGGGCTTCACCACCGGCGGTCACGACGAGCGCGAGCAGACCCTCAACGCGATCCTGGTTGAGATGGACGGGTTCAACTCGACCGACGGGGTGATCGTCATCGCCGCCACGAACCGCTCGGACGTGCTCGACCCCGCGCTCACGCGGCCGGGCCGGTTCGACCGTCAGATCGTGGTTTCCCTCCCGGACGTCAAGGGCCGCATCGAGATCCTGAAGGTCCACGCCAAGAAGGTCATGCTCGGGCCGGATGTTGACCTTGAGAAAGTCGCCCGCGGGACGCCGATGTTCTCGGGAGCGGACCTGGCCGCCATCATCAACGAGGGCGCGATCGCCGCGACGATGCAGAACAAGGAATTCATCGAGCACGAGGACCTTGAGGAAGCGCGCGACAAGGTCAAGTTCGGCCGGGCCCGCAAGAGCCGGAAGCCCGACGCGCTCGAGAACAGGGCCACCGCCTACCACGAGGCGGGCCACGCCGTGCTGCAGGCCCATCTCGCCGACGCCGATCCCCTGCACAAGGTCACCATCATCCCCCGAGGACAGGCCATGGGCGCGACGTTCTCGCTCCCGGAGAAGGACCGCTGGGGGTACGGCGCCAAGTGGCTCCGCGCCACGATGCGGGTGCTGTGCGGAGGACGTATCGCCGAGCAGCGCGCCACCGGAGACATCGGATCCGGGGCGGCCATGGATATCGCCCAGGCCACCAGCCTGGCGCGCAAGATGGTCCTCGAGTGGGGAATGAGCGAGAAACTCGGCTTTGTCCGCTACGAGGGCGCCGACACCCGCGAGATGTTCATGCAGGACAAGGACTTCTCCGAGGAGACGGCCACGCTGGTCGATTCGGAGGTTCGCCGCCTCATCGACGAGGCCTACAACGAGGCCACGAAGGTCCTCGACGAGAACTGGAGCAAGGTCGAGGCGGTGGCCGAGGCTCTCATCAAGTACGAAACGCTCACGTCGGATGACGTGTCCAAGATCATGCGCGACGGTGTGCTCGACCGACCGACGGTCAGCGACCTGCTGCGTGCCGAGGCCCGGCGAAAGACCCTCGAATCCCCCGCCCCCTCCCGCCCGCCCGATGCCGCGGCCGGTACCGAGTCCCCCCCGGGCGCCATGCCCTCTCCCGCCTGATGGGGCGGCCCGCCCGGCGGGCGGCCTGAAGCGGCGGCCTGAAGAACACGAGCGGTCCCGTCGTGGGATTCTCGACCAATGACCGCGGAGCGACGATCAAGTCCGATCGACGCCGGACTTCTCACGTTCCGAGATTCACGGTTCGAGGCCGAGTCGGTTCCACGGAAGGCTCGCAGGCCACTCTTACAAAGAGCAAACGGCGGGAGTGCTTGGTCGAACCTGTCATTTCGGCAGATTGGGGTGCTCGATCCGCTGCTGTTCGCCGCTCGGGGGCGCCTGGTACTTCCGGTTTGGCCGCGTTGTCGGATACGTCGATGGCACGTGACTTGCCTTGTTCTCAGGATGACGGGCCGCCCTGGCCCGGCAGGGAGCAGTGAACATGTCAAAAATCATCGGCATCGACCTGGGAACAACCAATTCGTGCGTGGCGGTCATGGAAGGCGGTCAGCCGAAGGTCCTGATCAACAGTTCGGGCAATCGCATCACCCCGTCGGTCGTCGGGTTCACCGACAAGGGCGAGCGGCTGGTCGGCCAGCCGGCCAAGCACCAGCAGGTGACCAACCCCAAGAACACGATCTACTCGATCAAGCGGTTCATGGGCCGCCGCCGCGTGGAGGTTTCCGGCACGGGCGAATCCGGGTACGGAAAGTCCGGCAACGAGGAAGGCCACGTCCCTTACGCGATCACCGGCGGGGCCGACGAGTTCGTCAAGGTCCGCGTGAACCAGGGGGAGTTCACTCCCCAGCAGGTCTCGGCGTTCATCCTTCAGGACCTGAAGAAAACCGCCGAGGATTACCTGGGAGAGAAGGTCGAACGCGCCGTCATCACCGTTCCCGCCTACTTCAACGACGCCCAGCGCCAGGCGACCAAGGACGCGGGCGAGGTCGCGGGCCTGAAGGTTGAAAGGATCATCAACGAGCCGACCGCCGCCGCGCTGGCGTACGGCCTTGACAAGAAGAAGAACGAGAAGATCGCCGTGTTTGACCTGGGCGGCGGGACCTTCGACGTCTCGATCCTCGACATCGGGGACGGCGTCTTTGAGGTTCTTTCCACCAACGGCGACACCCACCTGGGCGGCGACGACTGGGACCAGCGCCTCATCGACTTCATCGCCGAGGAGTTCCGCAAGAAGGAGGGGATCGACATCCGCAAGGATGCGATGGCGCTCCAGCGGCTCAAGGAAGCCGCCGAGAAGGCGAAGATCGAACTCTCGACCATGCAGGAGACCGCGGTCAACCTGCCGTTTATCACCGCCGACCAGAACGGCCCCAAGCACCTCCAGGTCTCGCTCACGCGGGCCAAGTTCGAGTCGTTGTGCGACGACCTGTTCGAGCGGCTCAAGGCGCCCTGCCAGAACGCCCTGCGAGACGCGAAACTCGACCCCTCGCGCATCGACGAGGTGATCCTGGTCGGCGGGTCCACCCGCATGCCCCGGGCCCAGCAGATCTGCCGGGAGATCTTCGGCAAGGATCCCAACAAGAGCGTCAACCCCGACGAGGTTGTCGCGGTGGGGGCGGCCATCCAGGGGGGCGTCCTGATGGGCCAGGTCAAGGACGTCCTGCTCCTTGACGTCACTCCCCTTTCCCTGGGCGTCGAGACCCTCGGCGGCGTCATGACCAAACTGATCGAACGCAACACGACGATCCCCACCAGCAAGAAGGAGACGTTCTCGACGGCCGCCGACAGCCAGACGAGCGTCCAGATCCACGTTCTGCAGGGCGAGCGTGAGTTCGCGCGTGACAACCGCACGCTCGGCCAGTTCGAACTTACCGGGATCGCCCCCGCCCCGCGCGGCACGCCGCAGATCGAGGTCGAGTTTGCTCTCGACGCCAACGGCATCCTCACGGTCACCGCCGCCGACAAGGGCACCGGCAAGAAGGCCGACATCAAGATCAGCAATTCCGGCGGACTGTCCAAGGATGAGATCGACCGCATGAAGCAGGATGCCCAGGCCCACGCCGCCGAAGACAAGGCCCGCCGGGAGGTCGTTGACCTCAAGAACCGGGCCGACGCCGTGGTCATCCAGACGCGCAAGGCCCTCGAAGAGCACGGCGGCAAGGTCTCCCCCGAGACCCGCGGACGCATCGAATCATCTCTTTCGAACCTCGAGGGCAAGATCAAGGGCGACGACAAGGCCGCCATCGAGGCCGCCATGAAGGAACTCGAGAACGCCAGCCTCGAACTGGGCAAGGCCGTCTACGAGGCCAGCAAAGGCTCGGGAGGCCCCGGTGGTGGGGGCGGTGGTGGTGGGGCGGCGTCGGACTCCGCCGCCGACGCATCTCCGGGGTCCAGGGCTTCATCCGCCAAGGATGATGTCATCGACGCGGAGTTCAAGGTCAAGGACCAGTGACCGCCGCCGCCACGGCATTGAACCCTGACCACAACGCGCACCGCGAACGCCGTCCGATGGGGCGGCGTTTGTCATTCCCGGCCGCCACGTCCCATCATGAAAAGGCCGCGGGACATTTCGGTCCCACGGCCCAGTGAGGAATGCACGTTTCAGGTCGAGGGATCATCCCCGGCGGCGACGGGCGGCGATCACACCGCCCAGGCACGCCAAAGCCACGGTTGCCGGGGATGGCACCATCGTGAAGGTCTCGAGCACCGTCCAGCCATTGAATCGGCCGTCCTTGCCGTTGGCCATCGCCTCGGTGATCAGGTCCCGGGCGGTCTTGTCGATCGTCACGGCCTTGCCGAAGGTTGAGACGCCGTTCTTTTTTGAGCCGTCGAAATCGTCGTCGCCCTGGTAGTTCCACTCCCAGCCGGCGAGCACGAGAAACTGCTTCTTGCCGTCAAGGGCGAACTTGTTGTTGTCTTGCAGGATCAGGAACGTGCTGAAGTCGAACCCTCGCTCCTTTGGCTGCTTAGGAAAATCGATGAACTGGGTGAACGACTGGTCTCCACGGAGCGTGCGGCCGTTTAACTTGTTGTCCGTAATCCACTCCGCCTCCGTGTAGTAGTGAGGGAAGGTGTCCTCCATCTCGGGGTCCATGTTTGGAGTCTTGGAGAACAGCCCCAAGGCCGGGCCGGTCTCCCGGCGGACAACGTTGATCCAGTTGAAGTCGTACGTGTCGTCGAGCGACTTGAAGGCGTTGGTGAAGGTGAAGTAGCCGTTCATGAAACTTGCGTGACCGGAGCCCTGGAAGCCGTCCGCCTTGCCCGGTTCCACGGCGATCGAGCCGATCTTCTGCGGGGTGCCGAACCCCTGGACCTTCCCGTTCACGTCGATGGTGTGGATCGCCGCCTGGGCCGTCCCGGCCGCCAGCAGCATCGACAACAGGATGAATCCGCGGGTCGGCAGGAGCGTCGGTGTCTTGGTGTTCATGGCATGACTCCGTGGCCACCACGCCGTATGCCTCGGTGGCAATCCAGAAATCCGAAGGGGCATCCCTCTCGACGTTGACAGGGTGCTATGGAATTGGAACGACACAGGACGCGAGTACTCACGCGCCCGCGGACAGAATCACCCGAAGACCACCGATGCAGACCCCCCGGCGGGATCATGGACGGGATCCGGACAGGACTCCCGCGAGGCGCCGGTACCGGGCGGCCATGTCCTCGATCGCCGACGGGATGACGCGAACCTGTCCGATAACGCTCATGAAGTTCACATCCCCGCCCCAGCGGGGCACCAGGTGGACGTGCAGGTGCTGCGGCACGCCCGCCCCGGCGGCCCGGCCCTGGTTGATTCCGATGTTGATCCCCTGCGGGTCGAGCGTCCGCTGCATGAGATCGGCGGCGATCTCGGTCAATCTCCACAGGGCGTCCCTCTGGTCCGGGTCGTAGTCGAGCAGCGTGGGCCGGGCCTCCCCGAGCGCCACGAGCAGGTGCCCGTTCGCGTACGGGAACGCGTTCAACAAGATCAGGCCATGATCGGTCCGGACGATGACGTGGTTTTTCACGTCGCTCGACGGGTCGCGCCAGTAGTCAAGCAGGAACGACCCCGATCCCGCGGCGGGGGGGCCGGACGATTTTTCCTTCTCGTCCATGGCTTGCAGGTAGGCAAGGCGCCACGGGGCGGGGAGCGACGACGGCCCGAACGAACGGTCGGCGGGGGGTTGCATGAGAGCCGAGTGTACAACCCGTCCTCGGCGATCCGCTAGACTCCGCCGTGTCGGTGGGAAACAACCCGATCCGTGCCGGGCACGGGATGGAGAAGCCATGTTCGAATCAGTGACCGTCGGCGGGCGAGGCAAGAGTGAGGTCCTGGTCCTCGGGGTTTTCCAGCCCTCCAGCGGGAAGGACCGCCTGGCCCTCGACCGCCAGACCGCCGGGCTGGATCCCAGTTCCTCCGGCGGCGACGCGCTCAAACGACCAGAGGCCACGGGGGAAGCCGGCAGTGTCGTTGAGGCGTACGCGGGCAAGCCGCTGCGATCGGGCCACTCTCGCGTCTGGATCCTCGGCCTGGGCAAGAAGGAGGGCCTCTCGACCGACGTGCTGAGGTCGGCGGCGGGGAACCTGGGCCGCCGCCTGGCGGCGAGCAAGGCCGTCTCGGCGCAGATCGAGGTTCTTCCCTGCTGCACCGCCGCCCGGATCGATGCGGGCGGCGCGGGTTCCGCGATCGGTGAGGGCCTGGGCCTGATCGGCTGGGTCTGCGACCAGTTCAAGGGAACCGGCGGCACGAAATCGGGGAGAAAAAAACTCGCGGTCAAGGGACCGACCGAGCGGTTCAACGCGGGGCTTGAGCGCGGCCTGGGCCTGGCTCTGAGCGCCAACATCGCGCGCACGCTCAGCCAGACACCTCCCAACATCGCCACGACGTCGTACATGGCGGACAGGGCACGCCGACTGGCCCGTGAGTGCGGCCTCAACTACCGCCTCTTCGAGGGCCAGGCCCTCGTCCGGGAGAAGTTTGAGGGCCTGATCAATGTCGGAAAGGCGAGTGAAAACAAGCCGTGCATGGTGCGGCTGGAATACTCACCCCGGCGGGGGCGCGCCGCTCGGGGCGTGGCCAGTCGCCCGCTCGTCCTGGTCGGAAAGACCATGACCTACGACACCGGCGGCCTGTCCTTGAAGGTCAACAACGGCATGGTGGGCATGAAGCGCGACAAGGACGGCGGGTGCGCCGTGCTGGGGGCGATGCACGCGATCGCGACCGTGGTCAAGCCCTCGCGCCCCGTTGTCGCGCTGCTGGCCATCGCCGAGAACTCGATCAGCGACGAGGCCTACCGCCCCGATGACGTGCTTACCTACCGCAACGGCGTGACCGTCGAAGTCACCAACACCGACGCGGAGGGTCGGCTGGTGCTCGCCGACGCCCTGTGCTGGGCCTGCGAGAAGGAGGACCCGTCCGCTATCGTCGACCTGGCCACCTTGACCGGAGGCGTGGTCGTCGCCCTGGGATCGACCTACTGCGGGATGTTCTGCGAGGACGATCGCCTGAGGTCCCGCATCGAGCGAGCCGCCGCCGCCGCCGGGGAGCGAGTCTGGAGGCTGCCCATGCACGACGAGTACCGAGAACTGATGAAGAGCCCTGTCGCCGACATCGTCAACAGCAACCCCAATCGAAAGGCACACCCCATCCAGGGCGCGGCGTTCCTGAGTTATTTCGTCAAGGAGGGTGTCCCGTGGTGTCACCTTGACATTGCCGGCGTTCACGTCGCCGAGGCGAACAAGGGCTGTTTTATTGAAGGTCCCACCGGCTGGGGTGTGCGCACGCTCGCGTACCTGGCCGAGCAGGACAGCGCGGGGTAAACCCTCGTCCATGGGCGCCGCAACAACCCCTCGTGACCACCAGGAGCGGGTCGTGCGATTACGGCCATCCCGGTTGCCTCTTCGATCCGTCGTTGCCTGGAGGATTGCCCGAGCCGCCGACCCCGCCGCCTCCGGGTTTCCCACCGGATCCGCCGCTGGCGCCCTTGCCGCCGACGCCGCGAAAGCGAAGATGGGCCGCATGGCACGGCTCCCCGGTTCACGGCGTTGAGCCGCGAGCCGGCCGGAGTATCCCTCGTCGGGCGGTCGTTTATTGCCCGATGTGCTGGTCGAGGAACCTGGCGACCCGGTCGGTATAGAGCAGGCGGTTGTCCAGTTTCGCGAACCCGTGCCCTTCGTCGGGGAAGACCAGGAGTTGCGGCATCAGCGCGGGGTTGTCCCTGGCCTGGTCGCGCAGCGCCATCGCCAGTTGCACCGCCTCATCGATCGGCACCCTCGGGTCATTGAACCCGTGCGCGATGAACATCGGCACGCGGATCCGGTCGGCGCGGTGCAGGGGGGAGATTGACACGAGGAACTCGGGGTCGCTCAACGGGCCGTACTCGACCTCCCGGAGTTTGCGGCGGTACCCCGCCGTGCGCTCGAGGAAGGTCTTGAAGTTCACGATGCCGACGATGTTGACGCCGGCTCCGAAGACCGGCTGGCCAGACTCCTGGTCCTCGACCAGGCACGCCACCGACATGAAGCCTCCGTACGACCCTCCGAAGGTTGCGATTTTTCCGGGCTTGGCGTGGTTCTTGGCGACCAGCCACCGCGCGGCCTCGACCCCGTCCTTTACCGAGTCCCATCGGTTCTTGTAGTTATCCATCATGTGGAACTCGCGGCCGTAGCCGGTCGAGCCGCGCACGTTCGGCAGCATCATGCCGTACCCGCGGGCCAGCATGAACTGGTTGAACGCGCTGAACGACGGCCGATGCTGCCCTTCGGGCCCGCCGTGGTAGTTGACCACGAAGGGAACCGGCTTTCCCCTGGTCGCCCCCGGAGGAAGGAAGACAAACGCGGGAATCTCGACGCCGTCAAAACTCTTGTATCGGACCAGTTCGGGAAGGGGAAACGACGTGAGGTCAATCCCCCGCGTGTCGGTGAACGTCACCTGCGCCGCCTGCACGCGGGCGGAGGACCCCACCTGCTCGGGAACGCGGTACGCGTACGCGACCCCCGCCGTCCGGGCGTTGCTGAGTGTCCACGTGACGGTCCGGTCGCGAAGGCCCGAGAGGGAGACCACGCCCTTCTCGATCGGCGGAAGGACGATCGCGTTGAACTCGGGGAGTTTGAAGAGGTGAAGGACCCCGTACCCATCCTCGTTGACCGTCACCGCGAGCAGGTCTTTCTCCCGGCTGATCGCCGCGGAGTCGATCTCGAACTTCGCCAGGCGGTCGAGGGGCTGGGTCACCGAGCCGGACTCGAGGTCCTTGACGAACAACTGTCGGCGCCCGTCGATGAGGTCGGAGATCATCAGCACGCGCCGCTCACCGGGGAGGAACCCCACCGCCGAGTTGGCACGCGTCCCTGGCTCGGCCCCGGGGATCTCAATCGGAACCTCGGTCAACTCGCCGGTGGTCGTGTCGAGGAGGTGAACGGTTGAATCGGAGATGCTCTTGTACTGCTGGACCAGGAGCCGCTTGCCGTCGGCGGACGCCGCCGCGCACGCCCAACTTCCCTCCCTGGCCAGCACGCGAGTGATGGCGCCCGTCTGCCCGGCCGGGCCGAAGTCGTACCGGTAGACGTAGAAATCCGTCGGGCTGGCGTCGTTGGCCGAGAAGTAGAACCCCGAGGAGTCGTCGAGCCAGGCGTTTACCGAGTGCTGAACCCGAGGGTCGTCGGTGATCGCCACGACCTCGTTCGATGGGCCGAGCATCGAGATCTGCGTGTTCTCGTTCCCTCCGACCGCCGCCGTCAGCACGACCCGGGACCCATCCGGGGAGACCGTGTAGCCGGAGATCCCGTCGGTGAACGACGTGAGACGTTCGAGTCCGCCCGCCGCGGCGTCGGCCTTGCCGTTGCGAGAACGGTACAACTGGCCGACCCCGTCGGGCCAGTCGACCACGTAGAGCGTCCCGTCGGCAAGCAGCGTGGGACGCGAGGGCGTCCGGATCCGCATGAATTGCTCGATACTCGGCTCATGGCCGGCGGAGCGGGCCGCCGGCGGCTCGGCTTGCCGGGCCGTGGCGGAGAGGTTGGCGAGCATGGTGACGGCCAGCGCCGCGGTCACGTGTTGAAGGGTGGTCATCGAAAGCATCCTCAATGGGAGTGTTGTGGGCGAGCAGCGCTGCCCGGGCCTTGTCAACGGAGCAACATCACGAAAATGAACGCCGCCGCGGCGGTCGCCGCCGTGACGACGACCCACGCGGGGACTTTTTTGTCCGTCGCGTCGGACATGACATGCCCGCACGCGTGGCACCACTCGGCCTCGTCATAGATATCACGGCCGCATCGCGGGCACGGCCTGGTTTCACCGCCGAAGCGTTCGAGGTCGGCTTCCTGCGGACCTTCATCCGCCTCGCGGTAGACGCGTTGGCTGGGCATCACCGGTCCTCCACAGCAGGAACCCTTCACGGCCATCGTCAATGGTAGGTGTCGGAGGCGGAGGTCGCGCGGCGATCGCGCGGCGGCCGCGCGAACCCGTGGGTCGATCCGGCACCCCCTGGCCGGCGACGCCTCGGGCGCCTTTCAGGGCAAGCGCCCGTGGTCCAGGCACGCTCCGCCAAACCCCTGCCCGCCTTGCGGCTGGGACAGGGGTGGAGGGAAATGAGGTGGGCCGACCGGCACCGGAGGCCGGCAGCCCCCTGCACCCGGGCTTGTACACCAACTCGCGAAAGGAATCGCCGCGATTTGCCTTTTTTCCGTGAAGGGATGTGAGGTGGGCGCACGTTCTGCCCGCCGGGCGCACGAAAGTGTCACCTTCGCGAGAGATCCGCGCCGATGTAACCGGAGCAGGAAGCGCCGCGCCGACTTCAGGTCGCGCGGGATGTTCCCCGGAAAGGGAGATCGAGGCATGGAAGCCGAGTCACTACGACGAGCCAGGGTTGATCAACTCCTGGACCTGGCCGCGACCTACAAGGGCCTCAACCGACGCCAACTCGCCGATGCCCTCGGTCGAGATCAGACCAAACTCTCCCCCGCCTCGGGGAACCCGAAACTCGATTACCTCGTCCGGCTCGCCGAGATCCTTGACTGGCCCATCGGCAACGTGGCCGATGCGATCTGGGAACGAGCGGGCCTGCCCGCGACCGAACGGGGACTCGGAGGCTCATTCGACCACTGGAACGACCTTGCCCGCAAGTCGCACCGGGAGGGTGATTTTCGCGGCATGATCGATGCCGCTCGCCGCATGTGGTCCTGCGCGGCGACGCCGCAGCAGCGGGCTCTGTCGATGCTCCGGGAGTCGGGAGGATGGGATGGCCTGGGTCGCTACGCCCAGGAACTCGACGTGCTGCGCCGCGGGCTCGCCGAGTCGCCCATCGATCGCGACACGTCAACCCTTCTGACCGCGAACCTTGCCAACACCTACTTCACGCTCGGGCACCTGGTCGAAGGTCGCTCGATCGCCAGGGACCTGGCCGAGCGGCTCGAGGCGGCTCGGCCCGTCGAGCGTGCCCCTCGGGCCGCGCTGGCCTTCTCTCGCTACGTCATGGGGAATGCCGGGCGCTCCCTGGCCGGTCACGACTCCGCCAATGCCCAGTTCCACGCCTCGGAGGCGATCCGCGCGTACGAAGCCTCCTCGTGGCTCTACCTCACCCTCGCCGACGAGTTCGGCAACGACGCGTGGCGGGGCATCGCCGGCACGTGCGCCGGCGGCATCCTCGCCTGCGAGGTTGACCTGGGCCAACGCTCCCCGGATTCCGCCGTCGAAGAACTCACCGACGGGCTTGGCGCGGTCATCGACGCCTCCGACGGACTGGTCGGGGACCGACTCGAAAGTTACGGATGGTGGTGTGTCTTTGGGTGCGAGGTGGCGATCCGGCACATGCACGGGCGGGACCTGGCCAAGGCCGTCGCGATCTTCACCAACAAGGGGTACGAGATCGCCGATCGACTCGACAACTGGGCCATGCGTGAGCGGCTCTTTACCCTCGAGTATGTTCAAAGGCACCGGGCCGCCGAGGACGGGGACCCCGATTCGGACTGGTCCATCGACCAGGAGGAAGTGAAAGTGATCGTGGGGACCATGGGCCGATTCCCGATGTTCCGCTCGACCGGATGGAGAATCCTCCAGACGGCGACGGTGGTGGACGAGCGGTGACGAAGGGAGCCAGACGATGAACACCAAAGACCACGCGCGGATCTTCCCCGTCATCGCCATGCTCGCCGGCGGGATCCTGCCCGCCTCGGTTGCGAGCACGGCCGTTGCCCAGTCCGCCCAGGTCAATCCGGGCGGATCCACCACGACCACCACCAGCAGCGATTCCATCAGGGCCCACAACGAACAGGGACGCCATACGTTGACCCCATCGGGCCGGGCGTCGGGCGGCATGTCCGATTGGTTTGGAGATGCCTCGAACATTGACCAGATCGCCCGGGCGACGTCCGGCGGTCACGGATGGGACGATCACTCGGGGATCATCGACGGGATCGATTGGCTCCTGGACGTACTCGCTACGCCCCGCCGTGCGCACGGCGGGATCGTGGTTCGGTCCGGCCGTGATTCCGACATGGACCGATCGGGAGATCGCGTGTCCGTCGAATCCGGCGTACGGCCGGTCGGCCATCGCGAGATCGGGCCCGGCCGGGGTGAATCGGCGACGATTCCCGCGCCGGGGATTGCCGTCCCCGCCGCGATGTTGCTGGCATGCCGAGCGGCTCGCCGCCGCCGTCCGTTGGTCATCTGGTGACGGCACTCCCGATCCCTGATCCCGTCGTTGGCGTACAGTGATCCGTGGGGATGGCGAAGCCGTCGGCCGCCGTGACGGGTCGAGGTCACCCGTCGCGTTCCCATGGCCGATAGTGCTTCGTGGAGGACGGGTTTTTCTGATGCCCGACCACGCGCCGCTGAGTTCCACGACGCCCGCGGGCAATACCCCGCCCCTCGACCCAGACCGTGTCGAGGGTGTGATGCGCGCCCTGAGACGCCTGCGGACAAAGGCGTGGGTTGTGCTGGTTGCCTGGGCCCTGGCCAGCATTGCCGGCATCATCGCCGCCGGACTGACCGTCGTGGCTCTCGCGGACTACTCCCTGAGAACACCACCAACTCTCAGGATCGGGCTGCTGGCGGTCGGTTTGTTAGGATTGTGGTCGTTGCTGCGTACTCGTCTTGGCCCGGTGATCTTGTTCAAGCCCCCGCTGGTTGAGATCGCGCTTCGCGTCGAGAAGACAGACCAGGCTCGGCGAGCCGGTCTGAGCGGGCGACTGGCCTCATCGGTGGAGTTCGCGGCTTGCCAGGTCTCCGGTTCGATGGATAAGGACCGAGCCGCGTACCTGATACGAGACTCGATGGATCGGCTCGAGTCCTCGGGGGCCATGGTGGGGGTTGTGCGTGCGCGAGGCGCCTGGCGGGCCGCGTTGCTCGCGATGTGCCTGGCACTGCCGGGCATCGGATTGTCCGCGTGGCGGCCGGATCTTGCCCAGATCGCGGCCCGGCGGCTGCTGACCCCCTGGTCCGACGCGGCCTGGCCCAAGCGGACCATGCTCGCCGATGTCACGGGCGTGATGGTTCATTCCTCTCGCGCCTCACTGCCGGTCAGGGCGGCCGTGGCGCACGGGTTCTCCTCCACGCCGGATGTCTGGATCCGCTACCGCCTGGTGGTGGATGGATCGTCGGGACCATGGCGATCGGAACTTCTGACGCCCCAAGGGCGGCGTGCCGTCTCCTCGGACGGCCGCCTGGAGGGCGATCTTGTCGAGCGACTGATCGAGCCGGCGCACACGACCGCAGACCGAAGCACGGCCGGCCATGGCGAGGTTGAGTATCGCTTCATAAGCATGGACGACCAGACGCCCCTGGCTCGCATCATGCTGGTCGATCCTCCCGTCATCGCCCGGTCGATTGTCTCGGTCGAGCCGCCGGACTACGCCAAGGGCATGACGGGGGCGTTCTTCGCGGGCTCGCATTCCATCACGGAGGCCGACGGCATGGCGCCGGTCGGGCCGGTGCTCGCCGGTTCGTCGGTGACGATCCGATCATTCCTGAACAAGCCGGTTCCCGCCCCCGAAGGCGGGGCGGCGTCCGTTTTCGTCGGGCCTCTACCCGCCGACGGGTCAATCACCGCCGATGGCGACGCCTGGGTCGTACGGTTCACGGCCGAATCGCCTGTTCGCGTGGTGATGGTGCCCCGCGACGAGTTCGGGATCTCCAGCCAGTCCGAGACGGTGATCGGCGTCACGGTCCACACGGATCAGCCCCCCGCGTCGTCGGTGCTTGTTCCCGCGCAGGACGAGGGCGTCCTGCCGACCGCGACGGTTGCGATTGAAGCCGAAGGCCGAGATGACGTCGGACTTGAGCACGCGGCGATCGAGGTCGTCTTGTCGTCGGCCGCGCCGGGTTCGCCGGGGGCCCGGCGGCCCCCGTCCGATCCTGTCCGCATCGCCTCGGCCGTGGGCCGTGGATCGGACGGCACGATCGAATCAAGGGTTCGCGTCCAGGCCCAACTCCGGTTGTCCGATCTTGAGGCAAAGCCGGGCGACGAGATCGTCGTGACCGCGGTTGCCAAGGACGTGTTCCGGCGAGACGGGATCGAGCACGAGGAGGTGCGGTCACTCGCCCGTCGGCTCTTTGTCCTGTCCGAGGCGCAACTGGTCGAGCAGGTCCTGAGCGAACTGGTCGCGGTGCGGGATGCGGCGATCCGCCTCGATCGTGACCAGGAAGAACTGATGGAGAATCGAGGCACGCGCACGGCGGCACGCCAGATTGCCGGTCAGCGTTCGATCGGCCAGCGGCTGATTCCCCCGTCTGAACTCATTGATCGACTCGCCGGGAGACTATCTCGCAACGGCCTGGAGGATCAGGCGTTGACGGGGATGCTCGCCGACGCCGCCGAGGCCGCGCGGATCGCCGCCGAGGAATCCCAACGCGCCGCCGAGTCGCTCCAGGCCGCCGATCGGCTCGCCGAATCGGGGGAGGATTCCGACGCCGCGAGCGAGGCCGCGCTCTCGGATGCCGCCGATTCCCAGCGACGAGTCCGTGACGAACTCTCGTCGCTTGTTTCCATGCTCGACCGAGGCCAGGACGGCTGGACGGTCAGGCGAGAGGTGAGCCGCCTGCTTGACCAGCAGCGCGATCTCCTGGAAGAAACAAGGCGCCAGACCGCCGAGACGTCGGGGAAGACCACCGACCGTTTGTCGGCGGAGGAGCGTGAGCGGCTCTTGGCCCTGGCCGACCGCCAGCGGGAGTTGTCCTCCCGGACCGAGGAGGCGATACGCCAGATCGAACAGCGTGCCGATGCGATCGAGCAGGCGGACCCGGGGCAGAGCCAGGCGATGCGAGAGGCCGCACAGCAGGGACGCGAGCAGCGTGTCCCGGACAGCCAGCGCCAGGCCGCCCAGGCCATCACCGAGAACCGGTCCCGATCGGCCAACGAACTCCAGCAGCAGGCCGTGGAAGCGATGGCCGAGATGCTGCGGCGATTCGACCAGTCCGAGCGCCGGCGAGACGAGGCCCTTCGGCGTGTCCTGGCCGAACTTACCGACCAGATCAACGCCCTGATCGCTCGGCAGCGGGATCAACTCGACGCTCTTGACCGTGCCGGTCCCGACCTGCCCGGGTCGGGCCTTGACGCGGGCATGATCCCGCTTCACGCCTCGACGGTCGCCCTCGCGGCGGAGGTTGCCCAGGGTTCGCAGGCGGCTCGATCCGTCGCCGAGCCGCTCGGGCGCGCTTCGTCGGCTCAGGGCCGCGCGATCGCCGAACTTCGTCGGCCGACGCCGGCCGCGGACACCGTCCGAGAGCACGAGAACCAGAGCCTGTCTTCCCTGGGTGAAGCGCTCACGATGGCAAGGTCGATGGCACGGCAGGCCGAGGAGCGAGACCAGGCGCGTCGTCGGTCCGAGATCCTCCAGGCGTACAAGGAGGCGCTCGAAGAACAGTCCGCCATCACGGCCGAGACCGATCCGCTGATCGATCGCGTGCTTGATCGCCGACAGCGGGCGGCGGCCCGAACGCTTGGAGAGCGGGAGGAGTCACTCCGCGTCACCCTCGCCGAACTCCGCAAGGCCAACACGGACATCGACGCGACGATCATCATCAGTTTCGCACACGACCAGATCGACGAGGTCCTGCGGCGCACGGCCTTGTCGCTTCGTTCCGGGCTGACGCCCGCGCCGGTCCGGTCCGATCAGAACACCGCGGTGATGCTGATCCGCTCTCTGGTCCAGGCGATGGCGACCGCCGATCAGAGGGACCCGTTCCGGGACGACGCTTCTCAGGACGGGGCCGACGAGGGCGGCGCCGGTGGTCCGGGCGCGGACCAGGAACCACCCCTGATCCCGGATATCGCCGAACTCCAGGGCCTCAAGGCCCTGCAGGAGATCGCCAACCTCCGTACCCGATCCGCCGAGGAATCACCCTCCGACTCCGCCCAGGTCGCCGAGATCCAGCGGTTCCAGCGTTCCATCGCCGATCGGGCCAGGGCGCTTCTCGAAAAACTCCAGAACCCCGCTCCCGGCGACCAGGGGTCCGATGGCGCGGGCCATCGGGAAGATCCCAAGGAGGGCGACGCGTGAAGGTCGAATCGCCGATCAGGTTGCCCGTGGCCTTTGCTTCGCGACGTGAGCGTGCGCGAGCCGTCGCCATCGCGCTTGTCGCGGTGCTTCACGCCGTCGTGGCCGGGGCGGCGTGGGGTTGGCAGCCGGCCAGCAGCGCGGAGCGGACGGATTCGCCCCCTCCCGCGCGTGACCCGCTCCCCTCGCTGGACGAACTCCTGGGACTGGTCAAGGAGCGTCCCGGGCGTGGCGGGTCCACGTCGGGGACTTCGGATCTTGACCGCCAGTTGCTTGACCAGACGCCGGGCGATGATTTCAGCCAGGCGGTCGACCTCATGGACCGCGTGGCCGCCCGGCTCGAGCGTGATCAGGACACGGGATTGCCCACGCAGCGCCTGCAGGAAGAGGCAATCCGCCGACTTGACAAACTGATCGCCGACGCCCGCCGGCAGCGCCAGCCACAGCGCCAGAGGCAGAACCAGCAGCCGCGTCCCCAGGACCAGGAACAAACCCAGTCCCAGCCGCAACCATCCCCCTCCGCGTCTTCTTCCTCGCAGGCCCAGGCCGGACGAGAAAACCAGGGCCAGGAGATGGATCCGGGTGATCGACGATCGGGATCGCTCCGGCAGATCGCCCCCGGCGGTTCGGCCGCGTGGGGGAGCCTGCCCGAGCACATCCGTTCGTCGCTCATGCAGGGATTCAGCGACCAGTTCAGTTCCATGTACCAGTCGATGACCGAGGCGTATTACCGGCGCCTGGCCGAGGATCAAGGCCGGGATCGACGAAGCGGTCCCGAGGATCGTCCGGTCGGAGGCTCGCGATGATGGCGCCACGCGCGGCCACGGCTCGATTCCCGTTCATCGCGGCGACGGCGAGCCTGGTGGGAGCCGTCCTGATCGCGTCGGCGGCGCCGAGCCGCGTCGGTCCGTCCGGGATCGGTGCTGCCGCTGCCCGAGCCGTGAGCATGAGCGCCCCGCGGCAGCCCGGAGGAGAAGCGCCGCCCGAGCCGGTTGACCCCGCCGCCGAGCCGCACGATCCGCCGAAGCCGGACAACGAGACCCGCCTGCCCAACTCGGCGCAGAACAACGCGGCCGAGGGAGAGATCACGCCCGAATTGAACGAGGCGGTCTCTCGTGGCCTGTCGTCGCTGGCTCGCCGGCAGTTGGAGGATGGTTCGTTCGGGGGCGATCGCTTCGGGCGCAGCGTCGCCATCACGGCGCTGGCGTGCCTGGCGTACATGGCCGACGGCAATCTTCCCGGCCGCGGTCCGTACGGCGACCTGGTGGCCCGCGGCCTTGAGCACATCCTGGCCAACTGCGCCGAGACGGGCCTGGTGGCGACCGATGCGACCACGGGGCCGATGTACGGTCACGGCTTTGCCACGCTGTTTCTGGGCGAGGTCTATGGGATGACGGCCGGGGGCGGGGATACCGCGCTCAACGCCCGGGTGCATACGGCGCTGGTCAAGGCGGTCCGACTGATCCAGGCGAGCCAGAACGCCCAGGGGGGGTGGAGATACAACCCGATTCCGTACGACGCGGACGTATCGGTGACGATCTGCCAGGTCATGGCGCTGCGGTCGGCGCGCAACGCGGGCCTGGATGTCTCGAAGGACACGATCGACAAGGCCGTCGAGTACATACGCCGGTGCCAGAACCCCGACGGTGGGTTTCGCTACCAGATGGACGCCGGGGACAGTCTGTGGCCGCGATCGGCGGCGGGGGTATCGTCGCTGTTCTACGCGGGGATCTACGCCGACGCGGCGATCGACCGCGGACTGTCGTACATCTCCGACTCGGCCTTCCCGGGCCGTGGAGACAGCAGCCGAGCCCACTATTTTTACGGGCATTACTACGCGGTCCAGGCGATGTACCTCGCCGGTGGCTCGCACTGGGCACGGTGGTGGCCCGCGATTCGAAAGGAACTCCTCGACACGCAGCGAGACGACGGCACGTGGAACGACCAGAGCATCGGCGAGACCTACGGGACGTCGATGGCGCTGATCATTCTTCAGATGCCCAAGCGGTACCTCCCGATCTTCCAGAAATGAAGTCCTTTGGCTCCATATGGCGATTCCTGGCCGCCGCCGTTCTTCCGGTCGCGGCGGCCGGCGCCGATGCCCGGCAGGATTCAACGGTTTCAGCCGGGGTTCGGCGGGTCGTGGCGCCCGTGCGGCTGGTCATTCCCTCCTCGCTCGATCGTCGCCCGGTCCGGCTTGTTGAGTGGACACCCGCCGGCGCGAGGGTCGCTCCGGCGACCGTTCCGGAGGAGTTCGCCATCGACGCCGCGAACGAGGTGATACCCGCGGCCGAGGTGATCGCGATTTTCGCCCCCGACGACACCCTGGACGATGCCGTGCCGTGGGGCCCTGGTGCGACGTCCGGCCTGATCGACCGGTCGCGTTCGAGGTCTCCGGCTCGCGTACGAGTGACCCTTGCCGATGGGCAGCGGTATGTCGGGTCCGTCAGGCCGGCGGAGGCGTCCGAGCCATCGGATGCCCGCTCTCTTGCCGACGCCCCGTTCACGCTTCAGACATCGCTCTTTGGCGATCTTGTCATTTCCCTTGAACACGTGGCGATGATCGAGCCCATCTCCCAGGCGGCGGGGCAGGGCGGTCTTCCCGCGGGTCCTGAACCCCCACGCCGGCCGGGCACCGACCGCGTGGTGCTGGTGAACGGTGATCGAATCGAGGGCTTTATCGAGTCGGTCGGGATCGAGGTGGCGATTGCCCCCGACGCTTCCAGTGGCCGTGCGATCGACCTGGCGCGGGTTCCGATCGATCGTGTTCGCGCGATCGAGTTCGCCAACGCCGCGGTGCCACTGGCGGGCTTTGTGGCGTGGGTGAACGACCACTCGGGAGAGATGCATGTGGTGCGTGCGGCGCAGGTGCGGATCACCGCGTCAGGAGAGGCGACGATCCTCCCGGATATCCCCGGCTTCGCGGCCCTGGCCTGGGTCGTGGGCTCCCACCAGGTCGCCGCATTCACGCCCGACGCGTCCCGCGTCGTGCCGCTGTGCTCGATCGCCGCGCCAGAATTCGAGCCGGATCGCTCCCGCCGCTGGGGCCGGCCTCCCCGAGTTGATGCGGGGTTGCGCTCTCCCCTGGGGCTGGGAGACGTGGTCCTCCAGGGGGCGATGGATGCCCGTTGGGCCCTGCCTTCGGGCGTCACCGCTCTGGCAGGCACCGTCGAACTTTCCCCCGAGTCCAGGCTGTGGGGAGACTGCAAGGTCTCGGTTTCCATCGAACGGGCCGGTGGATTGCCTCACGTGGTCTGGGCGGGAACGCTTCAGTCGGACTCGCCGGCCGCGGTGATCGGGGCGAGCATCCCCGACCCTGGTGATCGGGGTGTCCTGCGCGTTCGGATCGAGCCCGGCCTGCATGGTCACGTCCACAACCACGTGACGTTGCGGGGCTTCATGCTCATCCGCGAGTGACGGTGTTGAGATGATCGGTGCATTCCGTGCGCACGGGCGAACCCGGCCCTGACCGAGCCGGTACACTGTCGTTGATGCCGACGCCGATCCGACCGAGCAGCCCTGGTGCGCACGGCTCCCGAGAGGCCCTGTGCGTGTTGTGGCACCCTCGTGGCAAGCAGCCCGACTCCGAACTGGTGGAGACGCTGCGTACCAAGGGCTTCCGGACCATCGAATGCGACAGCCCTGTCGAGGCGACCTCATGGGTCTGCTCCACCGCGATTCCGGCGGCCGGGTTCAGCAAGGCGGGCCGATGTTCGCCGGATCCGATCCAGCCGGTCGTGTTCCTTCTTGACCGTCCGACGATGCTGCTTGGGATTTCCGAGGTTCGCCAAGCCCTGGATCGGTACGCCCCGGGCGCCGCGATCTGGGTCCACGATCCGGGCGGAGTGCCCAGGCTGAGCCGTTACCCGGCCGCCGAGCCGATCCGGCGAGCAGCCCCGCCGGGGCCGGTCGGCGATCCCGGGACGACGTTGCGTCTGGCGTTGACATCCGATCCCCAGGATGATGATGCGGGCACGCCGGTCGATCTCTCGTTCGATACCGGCCGGGTGCCAACGCCCGAGGTGGGGACGTTCGAGCGTGCCACGGCACCCCGGGATCTTCTGACCGACGAGGAACTGTCCATGCTCCTGGACGGCCCCCTTGCGGATCCCCCCCCCTTTAACACCCCCCGCCCCCGTCCCTGAACGACCGATATCTCCAACTCCGCGCGGATTTGCTTGCTTCGGAACCCTCCGGCGAGAACAGTGGTGGAGCGTGCGCGCTCCGACCCGCTCCGAGGAGGGAATGGATGGCCCGGGCCGACGCGGTTGTTCGAGTCATCCTGGTCGGCACGACCGGGCTTGACGATGTTGTTCGCCATCAGGCGGGTGTGGAGGTGTCGCGCGCGCCCCGCGTCCTGGATGCCATTGGCCAACTGGCCCGCCTCCGCGCCGCCGGGCAAACGCGGCGTACCGTGGTGGTCGTGGGAAATGATGCTGACAGGCATGCGGAGGAATCGTTGGGCTCGTCGGCCGACGAGATCGTCGACGGCCTGAGGCTCGTTGATCCTCACGTGCGCGTTCTGCTGATGCTGGGGAGCCCGGGCGAGTTGCCCGAGCCCGCCGATGTCGCCGCCTACGACGGGTTCGTTCCCGCCGGGGCGGGCGTTGAAGAGATCCTGCGGGCGATCGACCCGGCGATCGGGAACGAACTGACCGCGACGGGTGACTCTCGGGCGCCGGGGCCACCCGGGGACGCGGCCGTTGTTGCCGCGATTCTGGCCGGGAAGGACATCACCCAGGCGGCCCTGGAAGTGATTCGATCACGTCTGAGCGATCCGGGCGTCGCCTTGTTGTCGCCAGGTCCCGATCAACCGGCCGGGTCGGCCCGGGTGAGCGCGCCGGGCGGGGGTGAGCATGGCTGGCTCGTCGCTCCGTCGGCGAACGCCGAGCAACTCCAGGCGCACGCCGCATGGCTCTCGGCGTGGCTCCGGCTTCAGCACCAGCAGACCACGCTGCGCCGGGCCGCGTTCACCGATCCTCTCACGGGCGCGTGGAACCGGCGGTACTTCGAGCGGTTTTTGGCCTGGGCGATCGAGCAAGCCAGGTCCAACCGTCTCTCGCTCGCCGTGCTGCACCTGGACATCGACGACTTCAAGCGGTTCAACGATACCTACGGGCACGCCGCGGCCGATGAGATCCTCGTCGAGGTCGTCAAGATGCTCCAGTCCGTCATCCGGCCCACCGACCGCGTCTGCCGCATCGGGGGGGACGAGTTCGCCGTGATCTTCCACGAGCCCACCGGGCCGAGAACCCCCGGGAGCACCCCGCCTCGGGCCGCGGCCCAGATTGCCGAGCGGTTCCAGCGGCAGATCCTCGAACAACGGTTCCCCAAACTCGGGATCGATGCCCCGGGCCGACTGACCGTCTCGGCCGGTCTGGCGACGTTCCCGTGGGATGGATCGACATCCGAAGAGATCCTCAACCGAGCCGACGAACGGGCCCGGCAAGCCAAGCAGCAGGGTAAGAACGCGATCCGCATGGGCCCCGACGCCGAGCCCGCCTGACCGGATCGATCGGCGGCCCAGGGCAACGGTCGTCATACCCTATGGCTCGATGAATGCCCCGCGATACGACCTGGTCGCGATCGACCTCGACGGCACGCTCCTGGATTCGGCCTCGCGTGTGTCGGAGGCCAACGCCCGAGCCGTGGCGCGTGCGCGTCACGCGGGGATGAAGGTTGTCGTGTGTACCGGCCGGGGTTTGGTGGAGTGCCGGCGGTACCTGGACGCGATCGGGCAGACCGATCCCGTCGTGGTCGCGGGCGGATCGATCATCGCCTGCCCGGTCACCTCTCGAACCATCCATCACTTCAAACTCGACCACGCCCTGGTCGGCCACGCGGTCGGCCGCATCCACGCCCACGGGTATCCGGCCCTGATCCTGAAGGACCCCGTCGAGGCGGGGTACGACTACCTCGTGGTGACGGGCGACGACGATCACCCCATCGACCCGGTGACCCGATGGTGGTTCCAGAGCATGGATGTCAACGTTCGCTTCGTGCGGCGCCTGTCGGACGACGCGCACCCCGAGCACACCGTCCGGCTTGGCGCGTGCGGCCTGTCCGGGGCGATGGCCCGGGTCGAGAAGGACCTGATCGAGGCCTTCGGGGACGAACTGCACCTTCACCATTTTCCGGCGGTTGTGGCGCCCGAGCATTCCAGCCGGGCCGACGACGGCCAGGTCCTGCACGTGCTGGAAGTCTTTGACCGAGATGCGAACAAATGGTCCGCCATCGACGTGCTGGCTCGACGCCTGGGCATTTCCAGGGAACGGATCGCCGCGATCGGAGACCAGATCAACGATGTCTCCATGCTCCGTCACGCCGCCCTGGGGGTGGCGATGGGCAACGCGGTCGCGGCGGCGACCGACGCCGCCGATCGCCGGACCCTGACCAACGACCAGGACGGCGTGGCGCACGCCATCGACCGGATGCTGACCGGGGAATGGTGACCGTTTCCTCCGGCACGATGCCATGCAGACCCTTGCTCGTATCAGGCAGTACCTCGATGATCGCGGGCTTTCGCCCCTGAAGCGGTTCGGGCAGAACTTTCTCATCGACCACAACCTGATCCGCAAACTTGTTGATGCGTCGGGTGTCGGCCCGGGGAGCCTGGTGCTCGAAGTCGGCCCCGGCACCGGCACGATGACCGAAGAACTCCTGGAGCGCGGCTGCGAGGTCGTCGCGTGTGAACTCGATCACGGCCTGGCGAGCCTGCTCCGGGACGTGGTCGGTGGCGGGGTCGGTGGCGGTCGCTTCACGCTTGTGGAAGGGGACTGCCTGGCTTCCAAGCACGCGCTGTCGTCCGAACTGATCGGGGCGATCGGGAACCGCCCGTTCACGCTGGTGTCGAATCTCCCGTACGGCGCGGCCACGCCGCTGCTGACGACGTTGCTTTCGCGGCACCGGTCATGCCGGGTCATGGCGGTCACGATTCAGCGAGAGGTGGCGGATCGATTGTCGGCACGGCCGGGTTCGCGCGACTACGGGCCGATCTCCGTCGTCGCGCAGGCGTCGGCGACGATCGAGCATGTCGCGACGCTCCCCCCCGAGTGCTTCTGGCCGCGCCCGGACGTGACCAGCGCGATGGTCATGCTGACCCGCCTGAACTCACCGCTCACCGACGATCTTGAGACGCTGGAGTTGGTCTGCCGGGATCTGTTTTCACGACGCCGCAAGCAGATCGGCTGGTTCATGTCCACGCTGACCCACAGGCCCGCGGGCATCGAGACGACGATGAGGCCGGAAGAACTGACGCCGCCCCAGTTTGTTCAACTCGCACGGTCGCGACGTTCCATGGATCCCTGATCCGGGGGCTTCACGAGGCGGCGAGCGGGGGCGCCGCGGCCAGGGTGCCCTCGATCATCCCCGGCTGCCACAGGTCGGAAGGATCCTGCCCGTCGTTGTGTTCGCGGAGCAGGAGATAGGTGATCGTGGAGACCGAGACGTACGCGCTGAGGGCGTACCCCGCGACGGCGAGCATGGGAACACTCAGGCACAGGCCGGTCACCGAATCGGCGAATCTCCGGCTCCATCCCGGCTCTTCGCCCGGTCCGAGCGGCGAGACCCACGCGTGAGAGGCAAAGACGGCAAGGTCGGAGGTCCACGTCGCGATGAACCACACGACGACGCCGAACAGCGCGGTCTGAAGGGTGCCAAGGGCCGCGTACACCAGAAACCGGCCCGGAGAGGCCACCACGTACGCCATCGACCTCTGGAAGGCGTCGAGCGCGTCCGAGCCTTCGCAGGCGACCGCCGGGCATATCAGGTGCTTGCCCAGGCCATGGCCGACCAGGAGCAGAACCGAAACAAGCCCCCCGGCGAGCAAGAGCGGATAAGTTAGCGATCCAGCCGCTTCGACGTACGGGATTCCCAGGAGGACCCACCCCGCCGCCGCCATTCCCAGGCAGATCAGCCCCGCCCCGATCGGGGCGACCAGCAGCGCCGCCATCGACGATGACCAGCGCCGAAGCGCGATCGCCAGGGCCTCGGTCCAGGGGGCCGGGGAGCCGTGTCCAAATTCAACGGCGTTCATGCGGGCCAGGGCGGTGGCGCCCACCGACCAGATGGCCAGCAGCGGCAGGAGCACCGCGAGGGTGGTCAGCGGTCGGGAAAGAGGCGTATCCACGAGCAGAGAGCGGATCGAACGCCCCGTTGCCGCCGCGATCGCCGGAAGATCGCCACGCGTGCATTCCAGCGTGACTTCGTCGATGGCTCGCCCGGCGGCCACCGTGAACGACGAGAACAGCGATCGACCCGGCGCGGTCGAGTCCGCGAGGCGGATGCCGAGCAAAAGCACGACCAGCAGGACGCACGAGAAGACCCATCGCTGGGGACGCATGGCAAGCCCGGCGGCCCGCAAGGCCCGTGGCCAGCGCAGGTCGCGCGTCAGGTCCGAGAGGAGCGGAGGCCGCATCGGGGCGTATCCATGGCCGGGGGTGTGAGGGCTCGGGGGGCGAGAAGTATCCATGGCGATCGATGCTAAAGCCTTCCATGCCTTTGTGCCACCCGCCCGGCGCGGCGGCGGACGATTCCGCGACTCCTCGCGCGGGGGGCTTGCCCCGGGCGTCCTGGATGCCCATCATCCCCGTCATGTCACGAGAGGCGATGCGGAACACCGCTCTGGTTCTTGAACTTCTGGCCGTCGGCCCGCTTGCCGGAGGCGCGGTCACGTTCTTGCGTGCTTCCGACGGGGGGCTCGCCGTCACCCCGCTTCTCAACAACTCCCCGGTTCTTGGGCTCGTCGTCGGGGTGTTCGTGATCCTCGCCGCGGCGGCGGTCGGGATGATCGACACCAGGTACTTCGGGCCTCGCTCCGGAATCGTCGGCGCGGGGATCGTCTTTGCCTGGGCGAGCCTGTATTCGGGCCGTGTCGATGATCTCCTCCGAACCACCGCCCCCTCCCAGGTCACGATCATGCTGGCCATCGAGGGCGTTCTTGCCGCCGTGGTCATGGTTCTGCTCACCCACCGCCTCACGCTGGTTCGCTGGGCCGAATCTCCCCCCGACAACTCCACCGCCTCCCGTCGGAGTATGGTTCCCAGGGGTTTATTCACTCCCGGCGCCCTGGCCTGCGTTGCCGCGGCCGCCGTTGCGGGCGGGTTTATGGCGTGGCTTGTGACTTTTCACGCCGCCAAGGGGCAGGCCGTCTTTGGTGCCTCGGCCGCGGGAATTGCCGCGGGGGCCCTGGCCGCGATCGTGTCGGCGAACACCACCGCCGGCCGAAAGGACCCGCCCGTTGACCCGGTGCTGACCGCGATGCTCGGGATGGGCGTTCTGGCGATGGTATCGCCTGTGACGATTTCAATGCTCCATTCCGATCCGTTGGCGAGCATTCGAACCGGGAGCCTTTTTCGTCTGGGGTTGTTGAATTCCTTTGACTGGATGGCGGGAGCGATGATCGGGATCCCGATCGGTCTGGGGTGGGCGGGGGCTCATACCCATTCTCCCGCCCGGCAGGCTCCCTCCTCGGCTGTGTGAGGATCTCCCGAGTCATGGGAACCGCTTGATCCGGCTGGCGTCCAATCCGATATCATCTGAGAGCGGCCGTTTGTTTGGATTTTGTATGGCGCGTGTATCCATCGGGTGTTCCGCGGCCTCGGTAAGGAGCCGGGTATGAAGACCGTTTCCTCAAGCCTGATTGCCTGTGTGGTCGTGTTCGCCGGATCCGTGTCGGTGGCCACCGCTCAGCAGGGGCCTGGTCGGCCGGGGTTGTCGGCCGGGATGGCCGACGGCGTGCGCACGGCGTCGTCGTCCACTCGTCCGGAGCGGGAGACGCTCCTGAAGTTCATGCGTCCGCTGACCGTTGAATTCAAGGAATCTCGGCTTGAGGATGTGGTCAAGTTCATGGCCGAGGTAACCGGGGCGGACATCGAGGCGATGTGGATCGATGACCGCCATTCGATCGGCCTGAACAAGGACATGCTCATCACGTTCAACGCCAAGGGCCTCACCGCGCTCAAGGTGATCGAGCGTGTGCTGCAGCGGTCGAGCGAACGCGGCGACTACAACGAGAACGGGTGGCAGATGTCCGACGGGGGCGCGATGCAGATCGGCCCGAAGGAGCGCCTCAACGCCTTCAAGCGCCTTGAGGTGTACGACATCAACGACCTGCTGGTCGAACTTCCGCGATACGACAACGCTCCGGAGTTTGACCTTCAGTCCGTCCTGCAGAGCACCGGCCAGGGCGGAGGGGGTGGGGGCCAGAGCCCCTTCCGCGATACCAACCAGGATCGCGGCAACCAGGATCGCACCACTCGCCAGGACCGGGCCGACTCGGTCATCGACATCCTGACTCAACTGGTCGAGCCCGAGCAATGGGCCGACAACGGCGGCACCGGCGGAACCATCCGGTACTACCAGGGGACCCTTATGGTCAACGCGCCGGACTACATCCACCGGCAGGTCAACGGATATCCGTACTGGCCCGCCGGTCAGTCGGTCACGGTGGTCCAGGGCCGGCGGTGGGTTTCCTTGAACGCCGACACGGCGGCTTCCCAGTTGGAGGGGTTGGCCAACCAGCCGGTCACGGCCGTGGTTCCCGGCGGGGGTCGCTGACGGCCTTCGGGCCGGGCGGAGTTGTTGGGATTGTGAATCCCCCGGGGCGGCGTTTCGGTACATGCAGGCATGGCACCGAAGCGACGATCGTTCATACGAAGAAACCCGGCCCTTTCGTTTTCCCTGGCCGCGTTTGCTCTGATCGGAGCATGGCTGGCCTACGAAGTCACCAGGGCGATCACGGCCACGCCTGGACGGCCTGGTCAGTACGCCTCCACGGTCGAGTCCTTGATCGCCGATTTGCAAAAAGGCCTTCCCGGCCCCGACGCGTGGGCCGAAGTGGTTCGCGTGGTGAACCTGGCAAAGTCATCCCAGCGTGCGGTGTATGACCGGGTCGGCCGGACCGCGAATCCAGGTCAATTCCCTCTTGCCCCCGAGGATTGGACGGAGACGGATTTCTGGCCGCCCGATCCAAACACCGTCGGGACCAGCCAGGCGACGCCGCGTACCGAAGCAATCGTCCGGGAGATCATCGCCCAGGCACGGGCCGATGGGGTGATGGACGGTCTTGACGCCCTGACGCCCCCGCGGCGGGCCGTTCGCCCGATCCCCGAAGCACGGTTTATCGACATTTTGGTTCCGGAACTGGGCGCGGCAAGAGGTGTGGCAAGGCTCAACCACGCGAGGATGGTCTTTGCTGTCGGTGACGGCGATATGAACGAATTCGTGTCCGCGTTCGAGCACACCCTGGCGCTCGCGAGGATCATCGGTTCGCAGAGCACCTTGATTGATCGTCTCGTCGGCTACGCCATGGCCGGCCTGGCGATGACCGATCTTCGGAACGTGATTTCCGATGGGCGTCTGGACGCCGAAACTCTGCGCCTGGCCCTTGCGGTCATCGACCGGAACCTGCCTCTTCCCTCGATCGAGTCGGCGCTGGAGTGTGAGCGGTACTTCATGCTCGACACGATTGAATGGACGCACACCACGAGCGGGCGGGCGATACCGTCGGCCATGCACGCCCTGAGCGGCGATGGTTCGTCGGCCGCGGGCGTCGCCGCGTCGAATCTGGGTCGGCTGGCGAATCTGGCCGCGGTCGTGATGCCTTCCCGCGAAGAATCGATCTCGGTGGCCAACGCCCTGTACGACCGTATGGTCGAGGAGGCACGCCTGCCCGCGCACGCCCGTTCAAAGCCTTCCCCCGCGGATCAGTACGTCGAGGGTGTTTCACCGCGGTACGTGGTGGTCAAGACCCTGGCCCCGGCGTTTTCAAGGTCCTTCGAAGTGGCTTCGATGCATGTCACCGACGTCGCGGGGACGCGAGCGTTGATCGCTCTCGAACTCTACAGGTCCGATCATGGCAGGTACCCCGGTTCACTGGGCGACCTTGTTCCCGGCTACCTCGATGCACCGCCCGAGGATCAGTTCAATCCCGCCGGGCTGACCTACACCCTCCGCGATCCGACGGCTCCGGTTTCCAGGGCGTTTCTCCTGTACTCGCTTGGGAGCGACATGGCGGACAATCAGGGCGCGTTTACGGCGAAAGGGTCGCCCTTTGTCGCGGGAGAAGACATGGTCTACAACCTCCGCCGGCCCGAGCCGTGAGTCAACCGAAGGGCAACGCCGATGTGCCGGTCGCCGCGCCATCAGGGCTCATCAGCGCCGTCGCGGGGCGTCGGGCGCATCCTGAATATCATCGCGGCCGGGCGCCGTCACGGTGGTCGGCTCGATGGTCGTCGCCCTCTCTGAAAGGCGGCGATAGACGCGGCGCACCAGTTCGCTGCGTCGAGACGGGATCGTCTGCTGCTCGAGGGCACGTTCCACGCCTCGGGCGGCCTCCCGGGCCGACTCTTGAGTGATGCCCACGCCGCCCCGCCCCCCCGGCGCGCCGCCCAGAAGAGTCGGGATGTGCCCGACGGGGCGCGATGCGTCGAGGCCTTCTCCCGGACGCCGAGCGTCCATCGGAGTCTGCTCGAACCCGTCCGGGGATTCCGCCGTGTCGTTCTGCCTTGTCGAGCGTTCTCCGAATCGACGATCCGACGCCGCGGGGTTGTCGTCCATGTTGCTTCCGGGGAGTGACGGCTTGGCGTTGGAATCAGGCCGCTCACGATCATTGGCGCCGCCTGGGACAGGGCCCTTGTCCCGCGCGAATTCACGGGCCAGGCGTTCGAGTTCACGTCGTTGCTCGGGCGTGGACCGACGGAGAAGGTCCTCGGCCTTGCGTCGGAGTTCTTCGCTCACCGCTTCGCCGCGGCGAGCATCCTGGCGCTGGCGATCAAGTTTCTCGAACTCGCGAGCCAGACGTTCCAGTCCTTTCAGGTCCGTTGGGAGGTCCGACGGCGGGGTGTTTGCGTCCGGCGGGGAAGTCGGCGCCTCCCGCTGATCGTTCTTCAACTCATCGACGGGAGCCCCGCCCTCGGGTGGCTGGCGATCGGAGGACGATGCCGCCTGGCTTGCTGAATCGGACGCTTGCGGTTGATCGTCTCTCGGGGCTTGTGGGCTCTTCTTGCCGCCTGGCATGCCGGGATCCCGGGGTTGTTGAGCCGGGGGAGGAGACTCACCAGGAGTTGGCGCCGGCCGCAGGTCGTCCGCCGCCTGTCGCATCGCCTCGCCGATCGACCGGGCAGGTTCGTTTCCACGCTCCCGCGGGCTGGCGGTCGATTCGGGTGAACGCTTCGCATCGGGGTCCGTGTCGGCCTGGTTCTCTGGACGCTTCGCCGAGGATTCCCGCGGAGCGAGTTTTTCACGATCGTTCGATTCGCCCGTATCGGCGGGCCTTTGATCGCGCGGTGTCGCGTCGGTGTCCGGGCTGGGCCTGGGCGGAACCTGACTCGGGGCCTGCCCTGGGGATGGGTCTTTCCGGGGCGCGGGTTCCGGCTCGCCGCGAGGTGCCGAATCGGGCGGATCCGCGGGCGTGGGGTTCACCTCGGGGTCGCGCTTGCCATCGGAAGGCGGCCGCTCATCCGATCCCTTCATGCGTTCGCCCGCGGGCGGTTGAGCAGGA
Organism: Phycisphaeraceae bacterium; assembly: GCA_019636515.1. Taxonomy (GTDB): domain Bacteria; phylum Planctomycetota; class Phycisphaerae; order Phycisphaerales; family UBA1924; genus JAEUJB01. The sequence goes on from JAHBXI010000002.1 coordinate 496,525, forward strand.
TCCGGCGTCGATGCCACCTCGGGCCGATCATCGATTTTTTCAGGGCGGTTCGCGGGGACGGTGTCTCTGGGGTCTTTGGGAGATGACTCCGCGGCGTTGGCCGCCCGATCATCGGCTCGCGAGCCCTCTGGCAAGTCGGCGGTGTCATCGGTCGCTTCAGGCCCGCGAGCCCTCCCCGGTGGGGGAACTTGCGGCTCGCCTTCGAGTTCCCCCGCGATTCGGCGGAGTTCGTCCGCGAGTGTTTCACGCCCCAACTCGTCGAGCGACTCAACCGCTCGGGCGAGTTCCCGTGCCGCCTCCCGGGCCGTCTCCAGGTCGCCCTCGCGCATGGCACGTCGCAGCGCCTCGGCGGGCGACTCGTCCGAACGGCCGGATTCACTTCGCGTCGTGTTTCGGCGGGCGGCTTCCGCGAGACGCCGCCTGGCTTCATCCGCGACTTGTCCTTGCTCTTCGGACGCCGAGCGCACACGGTCGGCCAGTTCGTTGATCGATCGAGCCGACTTCGCCACCGCCTCCTCGGCTTGTCTGCCTCCCGGAGCCGAGGCCGTGCCGGATTCCAGTTCTTTCGTGATTCGATCGAGATCCGCCAGGCGACGCCCGGCCTCGGAGGTGATCGCCTCGTCGAGCGGGACTTCGGCGATGAGTTGGCGTGTCGAATCGGCCGCCTGGGTGACCGCCCTGGACGCCTCGAGCCGCACGGCCTTCTCCGAATGGCGAGGGCCCTGGTCGCGCGGCCCGAGGACCTGCGGTGTCATCCAGGCGGCGAAGGCCAGGATCAGACCGGCGGCGGGCCAAATCCACCGTCGGCCGATGCGGATGGGAACGGCTTTGCTGACGGGGATCCCCGAGGCGGCTTGTTCGGCATCCTCGACGGCGACCACGGCGAAGGGACTGAACGGGCGCTTGACGGCCAGGTCGGCCAGTTGCAGCGCGGTGGAGAGGCGGTCCCGCAGTTGCAGGGTTTGGTCAAGGTCCGTGGCGGCCCATTGCAGGGGGCGCCGACCCATCCACGTCGCTACCAAGGCCCCGGCCAGTGCGAGCAGTGGAAACAGCGCAAGGACCGTGACCAGGGTCCCGCTGGTGAACGGGAGCAGGTTCATGCGTACCGCGAGGATCCACGCCGCCGAGGCCGCCAGCGCGATCCCCAGGGCAAGGAGGAAATGCCGGACGAACGCCGCGGCCAGAAACCGGGCCGCGGCTTTCCGCGCGGTCTTTCGCGTGATGACAGGGTCGGGGATCATCGCCTGAAGGGTATTCGTCCAGAGGAGGGCGGGTGTTCGTTCGGAGGCTCGCGTACCCTCTCTTCAATGGATATCGGCGATGTTTTTCAACGTCTTCTGCCGGGCGGGACGCTCAATGAAGCCGAGGCCGAGGGGGTCTTCGGGGAGTTGCTCACGGGAGGGCTCGACGAACCCAGGATGGCGGCCATGCTCTCGTTGATCCAGTCTCGCGGACCAACCACGGGGGAACTGATCGGGGCGGCCCGGGCGATGCGTCGGTTTGTCACCCCCGTTCCCGCCGGCCCGGAGTCGCCGGGCACTCGGGGACCCGTGATCGACACCTGCGGGACGGGCGGCGCGCCCAAGACCTTCAATATCTCCACCGCCAGCGCCGTGGTGACGGCCGCCGCCGCCGGTCCTGGCCATGCCCGCGTCGCCAAGCACGGCAATCGCTCGCGCTCCGGGCGAGGGTCCGCGGAGGTGCTCGCGGCTCTCGATGTCAACGTCGATGCCTCGCCGGAGATTCAGGCCCGTTGCCTGGATCAGGTCGGGGTGTGTTTCTGCTTTGCGATCCACGCGCACCCGGCGATGAAGCACGCGGCGGGGGTGAGGCGGTCGCTGGGGTTCCCGACCATCTTCAATCTGCTGGGTCCGCTGACCAACCCCGCCCGGGCCTCTCGACAGGTCATCGGCGTGTACGGAAGGGACGAAGCCTCGAAGGTGGCCGGCGCCCTGGCGGGGCTTGGCTCGGCGCGGGCGATGGTGGTCCACGGGTTCGACGGGATCGACGAGATCACCACGCGCGATCGCACGCATGTATTTCATGTCGCCGATGGGGCGGTGACCCATGAGACATTCGATCCGGCGTCGCTGGGGGTCCGACGGGCCGAGCCCGGGATGATCGAAGCGCCGGACCTTGCACGCGGGGTCGAGATCCTGCGCGGGGTTATCGCCGGTGATCCTGATCCCGCGCTGGCGGCGGCCCGTGCGATTGTCGAACTCAATTCGGCGGCGGCGCTGCTGGTCGCCGGGGCGGCGGACGACCTCGCGTCAGGGATGGAGATGGCCCGGGAGGCGATCGCCTCGGGCCGCGCTGCCCGGACGCTTTCCGCGCTGATCGAGTGCTCACGCGCCGGGTGAGCCGGGGCGGCTGGCATCGTCCACAAGTCGCAGAACGCCAGGCCCGCGCTCGTACCTGGGTATCGAAGGGTCGGCGGCGAGGGACCACAGTTCGATCCCGCCCGCCACGGAGACCGCGCCCGCGTGCCCGAGCGCCCGCAGGGCCAGCGCGGCTTTCATGGAGCGGACACCGTGATGGCAGAGAATCGCCAGTTCCTGATCCGGGGCTCGATCGATTTCGTCGTGGCGTCGCTCGATCTCGTCGAGCGGGATATGCACCGAACCGGGGATGTGGACAAGGTCCCACTCGGGCTTCGTGCGGACGTCGACAAGCACCAGTCTCCCGGGTGTTTCAAAGCGGGACTTTGCCTGCCGGGGAGTGATCTCAAGCCCCTCGCGGAGCGTCGCTCCCGCGGGCATGCCGCGGTCGTCCAGGGAGGGTGATTGGCCGGCGGGGTTCGTTGTCATTGTGGAGCATCCCCATCCATCGTTGAATTCTCTTCCGCCTTGTCGGAGTGATTGTCATGGCTCGCCTCGGCCGTGGATGACCCCTGTTGTTCCCCTGACGTGCCCAGACCGGCCTGGCCGGCACCGCGCCAGCGTTCATACCCCATCGCCGGGCTGCGTCGCACCGTCCACGGAGGCTCGATGAACAGACGAAACGGTATGGCGAACACGCTCCCGAAGGTCACCAGCGGCGCCGTCCATGATTCGGTGAACTGCTCGTCGGTGAACCCGCCGGTGAGTTCAAGGGCGGATTCGGCGGTTGGGAAATCGCCGCGCTGCCGTGCCGTCGAATTCTTGAGCATCACCCACGCGGTGTAGGTGGGGCGATGCCCGGTCCCGTCAACGGGGACGACGAACTCGGTCCGTTCCCACCCGGAGCGATCGATCGACTGGGGGGTTCTCCCGACGGTCCAGACGTTCTCCTCGGGCACGAGCGAACCGCCTTGAGCGACCGGGGCGGTGTCATCCGGGCCGGTTGAGAAGACCTCCAGTTTGACCTCTTGCCCGATGGTGAGACGATCGTTGTCGCTCACGCAGCCCGCCAGCGGCAGGAGCGAGGCGACCGAGGCGATGGCCATACGCGGCGGGCGGGTGATCGGTGATCCGGCCATGGAGACAGGATATCCCGCGGCGGCGATGGATGTCCTGGCCGTGCCGGCGACGGCCGGCAGCGCGCGGGTTGAGGCTAGACTGAGGCTCGGCGAGGTCGAGGCATCGGGAACGCCGGCAGCGAGCCGTTGAGAGTGAGCGAGGTCATGGCGGTCGGGACGTTTGATCCCAGGGAAGCGGCGGCAAGGATGTTCCGAGCCGCGCTGCGGGCCGCCGATCCCGCGGCGGGGCTTGATCGGTGCTGGGACCGGGCGTGGTCAAGCCGGGGCATCGACCCACGCGACCCGGACCGTCCGGTCATGGTGATCTCGGTCGGGAAGAGTTCGATCGAGATGGCTCGGGCGTGCCTCGAACGCCTTTCGCGCCCGGTCGAGCCTTCGGTGGTGGCGGCGGTGCCCGAGCGCCTCGCGGCGTGGCATGCGTCCGGGACCTCATGGCCCGGCGTCGAGGTGATGCCCGCCGATCATCCCCTTCCGACCGAGCGATCGATCGCCGCGGCGAGCCGCATCGCCGACCGCGTGGCTCGCTTTGCCTCCGATCATGGCGAACGCGGGATCGTGATCGCGCTGATCTCCGGCGGCGGGTCCGCGCAGATGTGCCTGCCCGAGGAGGGGCTGATGCTGGAGGATGTCCGCGAAGTGAACCGTCTGCTGCAGGGGCGTGGAGCCGGCATCCATGAACTGAACTGTGTGCGCAAGCACACCGAAAGGCTCAAAGGCGGTCGTCTGGGCGTTCTGGCGGGGCGGGCGACGGTGCAGGTGTTCGTGGCGTCCGATGTCGTGGGAAACGACCTGGGTGTGGTCGCTTCCGGGCCGTTTGCTCCTGATTCCACCACCTACGCCCAGGCGTTGGACGTGCTTGACCGCTACGAGGTGAGCGGGACGTGTGACCGCGTGGCCGCCTACCTCTCCAGGGCGGTGACCGACGGATGGAGCGAGACGGTCAAACCGGGAGAGCCGGCGCTTGACCGGGTGGACCACGAGGTCGTGAGTTCAAATGCCGATGCCCGGCACGGGGCGATGCAAGAGGCGGGGCGGCTGGGCATCCGCGTGGTCGGCTGCACGGAAATGCCCGTGCGAGCGTCGGCGTCGGGCGTGGGTCGGTTGATGGTTGATCGCATGGGGTCGTGGCTGGCAAGGCACCGGGGCGAGGCGGGTGGCTGGGCGGCGATGATCGAAGGTGGCGAGCCCACGGTCGATACCCGCGAGGCGGGCGAGTCGGTGGGGGAGGGGGGGCCAAGCCAGGAGGTTGTTCTGGCCGGCGCGGTGCGGGCTGGAACGGCTCTCGCGGCGTCGTCGATGGTCGTGGCGTCGTTCTCGACCGACGGGATAGACGGCCCGACGGATGCGGCGGGAGCGATCGCGGACTCGGGGGTCATCGGCGCGGGCGGTGGCCTTTCGGAGGCGATCAAGGCTCTCCAGAGGCATGATTCGCACGGGTTTCTGGGTCGCGCCGGTGGCCTGGTCAGGACCGGCCCGACCGGGGTGAACGTGAACCACGTGGCGATGGTCTTCGGGCCGTTGGCCTGACGCTCGCCAGGCGGTTCAGGCGGCGGCACGTGGCCGGTCCAACCCTCGCGCCTGGTCGCGGCGAGCCTGATCGATGAACCGGGCGCAGACTCTTGCAAGTTCGTTTTTCTCGACCGGCTTTGAAAGGAAGGCGTCGCATCCGGCTTCTCGGCAACGCCGCTCGTCCTCGGCGGAGGTATGCGCCGTCAGGGCGATGATGGGGCGTTGGTACCCGCGTGAGCGCAACAGGCGAGTGGCGGCGTAGCCGTCGAGCCGGGGCATCTGCATGTCCATGAGAATCAGGTCGTACGGCTTGTCCTGTTCGCCGGCGAGCAGCACCGCGTCGACCGCCTCCTGGCCGTCGGAAACGATGAGAACCTCGCGGGCGATCAGGCGCAGGTGAAATGCCAGCAGACGCTGGTTGTCGATGGTGTCGTCGGCCAGCAGGATGCGAGCGTCGTCCGGCAGGGACGGCGTGTCCACCGTCTTGGTTGCCGTGCCGGCATCGTCTTGCTGGAGGGAGTCCTGACCCTGGCCGGTTCTTTCGCCCGTGAGCCGCGGGACACCGTCGAGCGGCCCGGTGCGGATGGTGACCAGGAAGGAACTTCCTTCGCCGGGGGTACTCGCGGCGGTGATGTCCCCCCCGAGGAGGTTGGCGAGTTGGCGTGAGATGCTCAGGCCAAGCCCGGTGCCGCCGAATCGGCGCGTCGTGGACCCGTCTCCCTGCTCAAAGGGCTTGAAGAGCCGTGCCATGACGTGGTCCTCGATACCCGGCCCCGTGTCGGCGACCTCGACCGACAGGCTCGGATCGGGATCATCCGGGGGCGAGGCGAGGCGGACGATGACGCGGACACCGCCCGACTCGGTGAACTTAATGGCGTTGCCGACGAGGTTGACCAGGATCTGTCGGAACCGTGTCGGGTCGGTGCGGATCGTTTCGGGGATCTCCCCGACGATCTCGCAAGCCAGGAAAATGCCCTTGGAATCGGCCTTGGCGCGGAGGATCGAGAGCGTGTCGTCAATGAGCGGCATGGTCCGGCAACGGAGGAGTTCGACGGCCATTCGACCGGCCTCGATCTTGGAAATATCCAGGACGTCGTTGATGAGCGCCAGGAGGTGCTCTCCGCTGCGACGGATGATTCGGGCAAAGTCGTTTCGCGTCTCGGCGGAGTGGCTGTTCTCGGCGATCAGGTCGGCGTAGCCGAGGATGGCGGTCATGGGGGTGCGCAGTTCGTGGCTCATGTTGGCGAGAAACGCGCTCTTGGCCTGGTGGGCGGCCTGGGCATCCTGGTTGGCCTCGGTGAGTTCGCGGGCGAGTTGTCGGAGTTCCGCCGTGCGGAGTGCCACGAGGCGCTCGACGTGCCTGGTCCGGCTCAGGCCGAGTTCCATGAACGCGACCAGCAGGCCTGTCAGGACCAGCCCCGACGCGGCGGCTCCGAGGGTGACCGCGGTTCCGGCCGGATCGGTGAACTTCGCGGAGGCGGTAAAGACGATATCGGCCACAAGCCCGTCGGCGATGGAGATCGAGCACCGCCGGGTCAGGGCGCCATCGACGACCTCGTCGAGCGGGACCGGGATGGATGGCCTGTCTGAAACCGTCGCCAGCGCGGGATCGATTCCCCCGTAGTCCATCTGCCATCCGGCGGCGTCGATCACGCTGTCCAGTTCGATCACCGAGACAATGGACCCCAGGAAATCCCGGCGGCGGTGCTCCAGCAGCGATGGAATCGAAGTCCTGTAGACCGGCGCGACGAGCGCGACGGCCCGCCGCGACTGGGTGATGGCGTCGTCGCGTGGAAACGTGTTGGTGACGATCCTGCCCGAATCCCGCGCCTGAAGCGAGGCGGCTTCGAACCCGGGCCATCGGTCGAGAAGCGCCCTCATGGCGTCGGCCATCGAGGCGGGCGTCACCATCATCGTTGTCGGCGGGGCGATCCGGGAGTGGAACTCCGACGCCCCCGCTTCGAGGCCCTGCGTCGATTCGCCGGGTCGCGGGTCCTGGCGCGGAACCCACACCCAGAGGCGTGATCCGGCGGTGTTCAGGCCGGTGTTCTCGATGAACCGGTCGAACTCCCCGGGCTCGACGACCACGGAACTGTGGAAGTGCGCCTGCACGAACCGCACGGCGTCGCGCCGGGCGGCAAACTCGCGGTCGATGTGCTCGGTGTAGTTGCCCGTGCGGCGAGAGAATTCACGTTCCCTGGCGTGCTGCTGCCAGGCCATGGCGCCCCACGTGGCGGCCGCGGTCAGCGACAGCCCGACGGCCGCCGCCACCAGGACCGGCAGCCGTCCCGAGAGTTCCCGCGACGGCTCACGCTCGACACGGCTGGTCCAGATGATCGAGAACGCCAGGAGGCTCGACGCGACAAGCAGGACGTACGCGACGATCCCTGACTCAAGCAGCAGGTGACCGATCTCTCTTGATTGGGCGATCTGCGGATCAACGCGGATCTCGACGACGAGGTTTCCCAGCGTCATGCCGTCCCATGATTCGAGCGGCATGTCGCTGCGCCGAGTGACCGAGTGCGGGGCGCCCGTGCCGGTGTGTTCGGCCGACATGGCCAGCGAGAGCGAGGTTCCGGAGATCGCGGACATCCGATTGAGGATCTCCCCGGTCATCGGGCGCACCATCACGAGGAATCCGGCGATGGGTCCGGTTTTATCGCTGCGCCGGATCGGCTTGGCGCAGGCCCACGAGATCGACCCGTCTGGGCCGCGGGCCAGCCCGGTGCGGGCGATATCAAGGCTGGTGTCGGCGTTCATTCCGGCGACCAGCCGGTGCTCCTCGGGCCCGAAATCGAAATCGGCGGCCTCGCCCAGCGTGTGGCAGTAGTCGACATGCACCACGCGTCGGGCGTTGCGATCCAGGAGCGCGATGCGGCTCAGGCCGAGCGAGGCGGCCGAGTCCGATGACATGTTCTCCGCTTTCCACTGGTCGTCGGTCGGGTCCAGCGCGAAGGCGTGCATCGCATCCCACGCCGACCAGTCCTCGACCGTCCGGGAGAGTTCCTCGGCCTGGGCCATGAAGGCCGATCGAACGCGTGCATGGGCGGCGGTTACGGCGTCGTTGACCGCGGCGGCTTCGATCGCCTCAACGCGGGAAGTGACGACCCGGGCGGCCAGCAGCGGCAGCCCCAGGAGCACCACGGCCAGCAGGGACAGCGAGATGGGTTTTCGGACGTCGGTTCGCACGTCGTGAAGCCTCGCGGAGGATCACGACATTCATCGTCGGGCAGGAGGGCGGGCAACACGCCCGACGAGCCGAGCGGGGGTCGCGAGAGCCGCATAACCGTGACGAACCGAACTCTCGGGTCCCAGAACGGTCAACGCCCCAGGCGCCCTCGGACCGCGGTCACACGTCGAGGTTCTTGACTTCCAGCGCGTGCTCCTCGATGAACCGCCGCCGAGGCTCGACTTCCTCGCCCATGAGGACCGAGAACAGCGAGTCGGCCTCGCTGGCGGTGTCCCAGGAGACCCGCAGCAGGGTGCGGCGTCCGACGTCCATGGTGGTTTCCCAGAGTTGCTCGGCGTCCATCTCGCCCAGCCCCTTGAACCGCTTGATCTCAAGCCCGCGCCGGCCGAGCGCGTGGAGCGCATGGAGGATGTCAATGGGGCTGGCGGCCTCGGACGACCGCGAGAGAAGAGCCTTGCCGGCTCCGGTCGCCGACGGCGTTTGCTCCTGGGCGTCGGTGCCTCCGGGGGATTCATCGGCGTCGAGGCGATCCTGATCGGCGACCGGCCCGGCGTCCGACCGCGGGGCTCGCTCGTCGGAAGGGCCGGAGGTGATCCAGGAGTACTTGCTGGGGACCTTCTCCCCGCTGACGGTCTCGGAGGCCGTGGCGTCGAAATCGTTGATGTCGATGCCCAGCGTGGCAAGGTCGGCAAAGACCCGATCGAGTTCGCGGTTCTCGTGGAGTTCGCGGATCGTGGCGATGGTCTGGCTGGCGGAAGTTCCGCCCTGCGGATCGTTCGCCTGGCCGTTGGGCGCTCCGACGGCGGAGTCAACCAGAGCCAGCCCACGGCGGGCGACGATTGAATGAGCGTCCTGGTCCGACCAGGCGTGCGCCTCGCCTCCACGCCAACTGACGCGGAAGAGCGGAAGCCGGCCCCGCCCTTCGGGGTCGTGCGACCTCTCGTCCAGAAGGCTGGAAAACTTCGTTCCGCGGCGTTGCGAGATGGAAACCAGTTCTCCAAGCCGGCGAAGCAGCCGAACGGCGCGCCGGAGGTCGTCGGCCGTCAGGCGGCGGGACTCACGCCATCCGGAACGGCCGTCGGAAGAGGCCTCCCGGATGACCAGGGATGCGTTCTCAAGTCCCATGTCGGTCAGGGCATCGTCCATGACCCGCTCGTTGAGGACGTAGCGGGCGCGTCGGCTCTTTCCCGATCCCCGGACGATCTGGTACAGCGGGGGCTGGGCGATGTAGACGTGCCCCCGGCGGATGAGTTCGGGCATCTGGCGGAAGAAAAAGGTAAGCAGGAGCGTTCGGATGTGCGACCCGTCCACGTCGGCGTCGGTCATGATGATGACCTTGCCGTATCGCAGGCGAGTGATATCGAAGTCCGAGCCGATGCCGCACTTGAGGGCCGAGATAAGCGTGCGGATCTCCTCGAAGTTCAGGATCTTGTCGATCCTGGCCCGCTCCACGTTCAGGATCTTGCCTTTCAAGGGCAGGATCGCCTGCGTCTCGACGTCGCGTCCCTGCGTGGCCGATCCGCCCGCGGAGTCACCCTCGACGATGAACAACTCGCTGCGGTCAAAGTCGCGAGTCTTGCAGTCCCGGAGTTTGTGGGGCATCGAGCCCGAGTCGAGCGCGCTCTTGCGGCGAGTCAGTTCCCTGGCTTTTCGGGCGGCCTCGCGGGCCTGCGCGGCGACGATCCCCTTCAGGCAGATCCGGCGGGCCTCGGACGGGTGCTCCTCAAGCCACGACTCCAGCGCGTCCCCCACGGACTGGGAAACGAAGGCCTCGATCTCGGGGTTCAGCAGCCGTTCCTTGGGCTGGTTGTTGAATGTCGGGGTGGGTAGTTTCACCGAGACGATCGCGATCAGGCCTTCCCGGAGGTCCTCCCCGGTGGGCACCGGGTCGCTCTCCTTGATGATGCCCGCCTTGCGGGAGTAGCCGTTCAAGGCACGCGTCAGGGCGACCTTGAATCCCTGGGCATGCGTCCCGCCGTCGCGGTTGTTGATGTTGTTCGCGAACGTGAGGATCGACTCGGTGTACCCGTCGTGGTACTGGAAAGCCACTTCGCACGAGAGGTCCTCTTCGGGGACGACCCGCCGGACGTGGACGGGAGGGGAGAAGGCGTTCTTGCCCTCCATCAGGTGGTTGATGTACTCGGGGAGCCCGGTCCCGGCGTGGTACGTCTCGCTGTGGATCTTCCCGTCCGGGCCGACACGCTCGTCGGTGAAGTGGATACGCACGCCGGGGTTCAGGTATGCCAGTTCGCGCAGGCGAGTGCCGAGCGTGACGGCATTGAAGTTGACATCCGGGAAGATGGTCGGATCGGGCCGGAAGGTCACGCAGGTCCCGCGCGAGCGTTTCGAGCCCGGCGGGATGTCGCCCAGGCAGGTCAGTTCCTGGGTGACCCGGCCGCGCTCGAACTCGATGGTGTGCATCTTCCCGCCGCGCCAGACCTCGACGCGGAGCGATTCGGAGAGCGCGTTGACGCAGGAAACCCCCACGCCGTGAAGGCCGCCCGAGACCTTGTACGCCGATCCCGTCTCCCCGAACTTCCCGCCCGAGTGAAGGACCGTCAGGACGACCTCGACCGCCGGCTTCCCGTCGAGGGCCGGGTTCTCGTTGCGGATCGGATCGATGGGAATGCCGCGACCGTCGTCAACGACGCAGCACGAACCGTCGGCCTGGATGGTCACCGAGATCGAGGTCGCGTGACCCGCCATCGCTTCGTCGATGCAGTTATCGACAACCTCGTAGACCATGTGATGAAGCGCGGAGAGCCCGGTCCCGCCGATGTACATGCCGGGGCGCTTACGCACCGCCTCGAGTCCCTCAAGCACCTTGATCTGCTCGGCCGTGTAGTCCACGCTCATGCGCCCGGGGGCGTCGGCGTTCGAAGAAGCAGCGGGGGCGATGGGCGGTTCGCCGGCGGGCGGTGTGTCCATACTTGTCATCGGCATGGGAAGGGGACCGGGAAACGGGTGCGACGGGCCATGTCGGGGGCCGTGCCGTACGGGAATCGGCCGAGCCTTGCCGACGCTGAACCGGCCATCCGGAACAGTGATTTCCATGATAGGACAACCGGAAAGAACGGGCCGCCCAGAGGAGGGCAAAACGGGGATTTTTTGCGTGATTTCCGGGTTTTTCTTTGTTCCGGACAGGTCTTGGGAGGCCCCTTCGAGACCCCCTTCTCGGGGCTTCGTTTTCGAACTTTGATAGGTGTTTGCCGCCTCGCTTTTAGGATCATGAAACCCGACCCGTCGGCGTGCCCATGGGGAACAGACTCCCCCCGGCGTCGGGTACCATGCCGCCATGAAGCGAAGGGCCTTTCTCGGGTCAGCGATCACCGTCCTGGCATCCGCCGGAGCCTCCGCGGCGTGGCGCGGCGAGAGAGTTATCCCCGAGCCGGGCGGGCGAGATTCGACCGCCGCTGATGCGCTTGGGTGGGAACTTGGCACGCAAGCCTGGACGTTCCGCGACCGATCGTGCTACGAGGCGATCGATACGGCTCGCGCGCTTGGACTTACCTGCATCGAGTTGTTCCCGGGGCAGGCGCTGTCGCCCGGGTTGCCGGAGGTCAAGGTTGGCCCCGGGATGTCCGCCCAGCAGCGGTCGGAGTTGAAAGGCAAACTCGCCGCGTGCGGGGTCCGGGCGCACTCGTTTGGCGTCGTGAACCCCTCGGCCGACGAGGGTTCGCTGCGCGAGATACTGGCGTTTGCCTCGGACATGGGAATGCGGGGGATTGCCTGCGAGCCGGTGCTCGCGGGCCAGGAGCGACCGTCGGCGAGTTGGGCGTTGCTCGGCCGCCTGACACGGGAGTACGGGTTGTACGCCGCGTGCCACAACCACCCGCGACCGAGCACCTACTGGGATCCGGAGGTTGTTCTGCGCGAGATCGGGGAATTCGACAAGTCCCTGATCGGGGCGTGCGCCGACACGGGGCACTGGACGAGGTCGGGCCTTTCGACCGTGGAAAGTCTCAGGCGGTACGAGGGCCGGATCCTCGAACTGCATTTCAAGGACGTCAAGGACAACATCGATCATCCCTGGGGCACGGGCGGCGGGGATGCCCGCGGCCAGTTGGCTGAATTGAGGAGACAGGGCTTCCGTGGAGCGGTGTTCGTTGAGTATGAGCACGGGTCGGGGCGTGAACTCGACGAGAACGTCCGCCGTTGCGTGGCGTTCTTCGACGCGACGGCCCGCGAGTTGTCGTAGATCACGGATCCGGTGGTCCGGGCGACCTCGCCGTCATTTTTTCCCTGATGCTGGGTCCGATTCCACGGCGTCCGGACCGGGCTTGACCCACAGGCACATCTGGATTTCGTCGTCGTAGTTTCCGTCGGGACACAGGATTTCTCCGCGTCGCGTTCCCTCGACGATGAAGCCAAGGCGCCGGTACAGGCCAAACGCGAGCGTGTTTTCGGCGGGGACCGAGAGGCGGATCTTGCGCAGGTAGGGATGCGAGCCGGCCCAGCCGATGACCGCTCGTATGAGCGAGGTGCCGATTCCCCGCCCGCGCCACGCGGCCGCGACGGCGAGGCCCAGCCGCCCGCGATGCCGCGTCCGGAGTTTCGACGGCGAGACGAAATCAATCGCCCCGACGATGGTGTTGGCGTGCATCGCCAGCAGGCGCAGCCGCTGGGGGTCGCTCGTGATATCGCCCAGCGCGGCGGCCATCGTTGCGTTGGATGTCTCGGGATCCGCGCTCCGGCCATCGCGGTGCTCTCTGACGGAGCGGTTGAACTCGTTGAGGGCCGCGGCATCCTCCGGCCGCGCGGGCCGGATCAGGATCTCAACGTCACCCGAGGAAATGACGAGGGGATCGATGACGGCCATGAGTGGGTCAGGGGGAGGTGCGGGTGTAAGCGATGTAGTCCGTGCCCGCCCGGGTTCCACCCGACTCGGTAACAAGGCGGGCGACCTGCCCCCGGTGGTAGGTGGAGTGGTTGAAAACGTGCGTCAGGATGTCCTCGACACGGCTCGCGTACGCGACACCCTCGCTGCTGGTGTACGAAACCGAGCGGTCGAGTTCGGCGGTGGTCAGGCGGTGGATGTATCGGCGCCACGGATCGTCGATGCCGGCGGCGGCGTCTTGGGTTTTCTCAACGGTCCAGGGCGGGAACCAGTCGTCGGGCCGATCGGCGCGGCCTTCGATCCTGGCGAGCCAGACCCGGCGGGCGAGTTGGATGTGTGCCATGACCCGCAGCGCGCGGATGAACGAGGGATGAGCCGCCTGCTCGACGGGAACGGTCAGGAGCGACCCGAAGGCCGCTTTGGTGGCCCAGAATTCGTAGTCGAGCATCCGGGCGGCGTGGGTGATGCGGTGGTCGTTCATGCCGGCAACTCCGTGCCGTGGGTGGCGGATGACATCGCGGCCTTCATGTCGGCGACGGCCTGGCGCAGGCCGGTAAAGACGGCTCGCGAGACGATCGCGTGTCCGATGTGCAGTTCGGCGACCCCGGGAAGCCCGGCGATCGGGCCGACGTTGAGGTAGTTGAGCGCGTGCCCCGCGTTGAAGCGCATCGACCGGGACCGGATGAGAGCGCCGGCGCCACGGACGATGTCGAATGATTCCCAGAGTTTGGGGCGTGAGAAATCGCCGCCCGCCGAGGCGAAGGCGGCGGCGTAGGGACCGGTGTGTAACTCGCAGGCGTCGAAACCGGCGTTGAGCGCGGACTCGACCTGCCGCTCGTCGGCGTCGATGAAGGCCGAGACGACGATGCCCGAGTCGCGCAGCCGGCGCACGACGCCGCGCAGGCGAGCCAGATCTTTGGCCACGTCGAGCCCCCCTTCGGTCGTGACCTCGCGCCGTCCCTCGGGCACGAGCGTACACATGTGGGGCCCAAGCCGGCGAGCAAACTTCACCATCTCGTCGGTGGCGGCCATTTCGAGGTTCAGTCGTGCCGCCACGAACGCCTTCAGTCGATCCGCGTCGCGGTCCTGGATGTGGCGGCGGTCTTCGCGCAGGTGGATGGTGATGATGTCCGCCCCGCCCAGTTCGGCCTCGTGGGCGGCCCGGACGGGGTCCGGCTCCGATCCGCGGCGTGCCTGGCGGAGCGTGGCGACGTGGTCGATGTTGACACCCAGCAGCGGCATGAGCGGATGATATTCCGGCCCGGCCGCCGCCCTTGCCCGGGGATGACGGCTTGGCGGGGTGCCCGGTCGGCGCGTCGAGGCCAGCGCCGACTACGCTTGCGCCGTGATTCTCCTGATCGACAACTACGACAGTTTCACCTGGAACCTGGTGCAGCGGTTCGGCGAGATCGATCCCTTGCTCGAACTTGGCCGTGACCTGGCCGTGGTCCGCAACGACAAGATCACGCCCGACCAGGCCGAGCGCCTTGACTCGGGGCGCGGGCCATCGCACCTTGTAATCTCACCCGGGCCATGCACGCCCAACGAGGCGGGGGTCTCCTCGGCGATGATCGAGCGATTCGCCGGGCGGATCCCCGTGCTGGGCGTCTGCCTGGGCCACCAGTGCATGGCGCACATGAACGGGATGACGGTCGCTCGTCACGCGGTCCAGATGCACGGTAAAACCAGCCCGGTCCATCACGACGCGGCGGGCGTGTTTGCCGGGCTTTCCAGCCCGTTCATCGCCACGCGGTACCACTCGCTGGTGGTGATGCCCGAGACCATCCCGCCACCGCCGCCGTTGGCCGATGGCCGATACCAGGCCGACGGCTGGGTCGTATCGGCGTGGACCGACGAGCCCGATGGGGCCGGCGGCACGAGGCGGGTGGTGATGGGACTGCGGCGGGTTTTCGCCGATCCGGCTCGGTACCCGGTCGAGGGTGTTCAGTTCCATCCCGAGAGTTTTCTGACCGACCAGGGGCCGAAACTGCTCCGCAATTTCCTGGAGATGGGTTCGATGGCCTCCCGGTAGGGTCGGGCGCTTCCCGAACGCCGCGCGAAGGCCCCCGTACGAGGCGAGCGAGTTGGCCGCACGCGCCGTTGGCCGGACGTGATCGGCCTTGACGCATGGAGGATACGGACGTGCCAGTCAACGGAATGTCGATCATCGCCGGGCGAGCGTCAACCGACACGGCCGCCCCGTTCCACTCCCTCAACCCCGCGACCGGAGAGGGTTCGAGACATGCCTACCACGCCGCCTCCTCCGCCGAAGTGGATGTCGCCGCGCGGGCGGCGGCTGATTCCTTCGACGAGTACGCCGCGCATCCGTCGGAGTCGAAAGCGGCGTTTCTCGAGCGATGCGCGTCGGAGATCGCGAGTCTGGGGGATGACCTGGTGGAGATGGCCTGTTGGGAGACGGGGCTCGCCGGACCGAGAATCGCCGGGGAACGTGACCGTACCGTCAACCAGTTCCGTTTCTTCGCGGCCATGGTCCGAGATGGAGGGTGGGTCGAGGCGGTCATTGACCGGGGCGATCCTACGAGGAAGCCGATGCCCCGTCCGGATCTGCGCCGGATGCTGCGGCCGCTGGGTCCCGTGGCGGTCTTCGGGGCTTCGAATTTCCCGCTCGCGTACTCCGCGGGAGGAGGGGATACGGCCAGCGCGCTGGCGGCGGGGTGCCCGGTGGTCGTGAAGGGTCATCCTTCGCACCCCGGGACCGGAGAGATGGTCGCGTGGGCGATCGCACGGGCGGCGGGCGAATGCGGCCTGCCTGGGGGTGTGTACGGCTATCTCCACGCGGGCGGGATGCGGGAGTTTGACGTCGGCCGGGAGTTGATCACGCATCCGGGGGTACGCGCGGCGGGGTTTACCGGCTCCCCGTCGGGCGGGATGTCCCTGGCGAACCTCGGCGCCTCGCGCCCCGACCCGATCCCGGTCTTCAGTGAGATGGGGAGCGTCAACCCGGTCTTCGTGCTTCCGGGAGCGGCCACGGCGGATGGGGAAGCCATTGCCGCGAAACTTCACGCGTCGGTGACGAACTCGACGGGGCAGATGTGTACATGCCCCGGTCTGGTGTTCGTCGCCAGGTCATCTTCGTCGGAGGCGTTTGTGCGTTCGCTGGGCGCACGGATCGACGCGACGGCCTCGTCGGTGATGCTCTCGCCGAGGATCCGCGATGCGTACCTGCGCCGCGTCGGGGAGATGGCCACCGCGGCGGGCGTAGGGGTCGCGGTCGTCGGAGAAGGGCTTGGCTCGTCGCGGGGCGAGGTGGCCGCGAGCGGCGTTCTGGCCCGTCCGTCGATGCTGACGACGACCTTCGAGGCGTTTGTCCGCGACAGGACGTTGCGTGAGGAGTGCTTCGGCCCGTCGATCGTGGTGGTCTGGTGCGACGAGGCCGAGCAGTTCATCGAGGCGGCCAGAGCGATCGACGGGAGCCTGACGGGAACGATCTGGGCGGACGCCGGCTCCGAGCCTGACCGTGTCCTGGCGGGTCGCCTGACCACGGCCCTTGAGCGCAAGGCGGGGCGCCTGATCTTCAATGGGGTGCCGACGGGCGTTGAGGTCGTCGGGGCGATGGTTCACGGCGGCCCGTTCCCCGCGACAAACCAGCCGCAGACATCGGCGGTGGGGACGCTGGCGGTGCGGAGGTGGTGCCGCCCGGTGTGCTTCCAGAATTATCCCGGGGATCTGCTTCCAACCGAACTGGCGGACGGGAACCCCGGGCGGATCACGCGGATGGAAGATGGCCGGCTCGTTGTTCCGTGACCAGCCCCGGCGGTGCGTGGAAGCGTCAGAGAGTGACGATCCGGCGGGTTTTCATGCTCGCCCGCTCGGCGGTTATGGTTCGCGTGACCTGGGCGGCCTGCGTGAGCGTGACGTCGTGGCGGCGCAGGCCCGTGATCGCGTCGATGAAGGCCCCGGCCTGGGGCGCGTACCCGTCGCCTGGAGGTATCTCGACGGCGTTTTGTTCATCGACGCATGAAATCCGCAGGGCCGGCGACCGGGCGATGTCAAAATCAGCGGTGGCGCGTTCGAACTCAACCAGGTACCGCATATGGAACGGGAACCCCGGGCTGGTGAGCCACGCCCCGGTCGCGGTGACACGAACCGGGTCATCGGGGCCGGCGGGATAGTCGTACACCGTGGTAACACCGAATTCGTTCCCCGAGGCGAAAACCGATCGAGGCGAGCCGAAGAGATGGTGTATGAAATCAACGTCGTGGATGTGCAGGTCAAAGAGCGCGCCCCCCGAGCGTCCCGGATCAAGGTAGAAATCCGGCGACCAGGTGGGTCGGCTTCCGATGCGGGAGAACGAGGCCGAGATCACGCGGCCGTAGGGGCGTTCGCGGACCGCGCGGATGAGCCAGTCCCAGCCCGGCCAGAAGCGCATGCACATGGCCGGGACGCACACGCGGCCCGACCGGACCGCGGCGTGCTCGACCTCCAGGATCGTCGGCTCTTCGAGGGCGACGGGCTTTTCGACCAGGACATGCTTCCCCGCGTTGAGCGCCGCGATGGCCAGCCGGGCGTGGGTGTCGGTTGGTGTGCAGATGCATACCGCGTCCACCGCGGGATCGGCGAGCAGTTCTTCGTGCGTCTCGTATCCGCGGAGGGGATTGTCGGGATCTTCCACGGTTCGAAGGCCCGGAGGCGGCGCGTCGAGGTTGCCGGCGGTGTCCTCGATCCCCGCTCGCCGGCGCTCGTCGCGGTCGGCGAGGGCGACCACGCGGCAGGGGTGGCCCGCCGATCGGGCCGCGTTGAAGGCCCGCCGATGCGTCTGACCCATGAATCCCATGCCGATGATGCCGACGCCGATCGGGCGGGATTGCGTGGATTGGTCTGGCGTGGTCATGGTCGGTCTTGGCTGTCGGCTCTGGAGTTCGAACAAACCCGGCTAACGCGCGTGCGACTGGATCACCGTACGCGCCCGGATCACGTCACGGACGCGGTCGTCTCCCGCCTCGCGTTCGATGACAAGGTTGACCCCGTTGCCGGTGTTCAGGCCGCTGGTGGCGAAGGCCCCGAAAAAAGCGGGCCAGTCGACGGCGCCGGTTCCCACGGGCACTTCCTTCCCCCAGGTTCCGGCCATGGTGGTGGGGATGGCATCCTTGACGTGAATCTGCCGAACGACCGGCGCCAGGGCCAGGAGCGAAGCGACCGGATCCCCCATCCCGTACAGAATCATGTTCGCCGGGTCGAAGTTCACTCCGACGGTGGTCTTGGGAGTCCGGTCCGCCAGCGAGGAGTTGAGGTCGGTCAGGATGCCCAGGAGTGTACCGGCCGATTCCTGCCCCGTTTCGCAGGCGATCGCGACGCCGCGGTCGGCGAAGACCACGGCAAGTTCACGAAGGCGGTCGATGAGCACGCCCCGGCGAGGGTCTTTCCGGTCGTGCGGAAGAAAGCCGGCGTGGAAAGTCACCAGGCCGATTCCCATCCGCCCGGCGAGTTCGGCGTTTTCGTGCGCCGCGGCGAGGTTGGTGGTCCAGGTCTGATCGGGGGCGACACCCCCGGTCGTCTTGATGGACCCGAGAGTCGAGTAGTCCTCCCCCTCCATGGCCATCATTCCCGAGAGGACTCGGATGCCCGAGGATCCGAGCGAGTCGATGGTGGCGATCTCGTCCCATCGTCCCGTCCGGACGGGGTCGAGTGCCAGTTGCACGGCCGAGAGATCGCAGGCAAGGACACGTTCGACCAGTTCCGCCGGTCCGGCGGGTTGGAGCGACCACGAGCAGACGCCGATCGTCGGGGCGGCGGCCCGGGTCATGGCGCGGGATTCCCGGCGCGGGATGGTCGGCGCTCCTTGAACAGGAGAAAGAACAGGATGGCGACACCCAGGGCGAACACGCAGGGCATGAGCCAGACGTTCTTCCAGTCGGTCACGCCGTCGGTGGTGTACTGGGTGACCAGCCCTGAAATGATTTTCGAGCCCAGGCCGAGCCCAAGTCCCTGGGTGACCAGGACAAGGAACCCCTGGGCCTGTCCGCGGATGGTCGGCGGGGCGGCCTTGTCAACGTAGATCATGCCCGTTACGAAGAAAAAGTCGTAGCAGATCCCGTGGAGGATGACGCCCATCAGGATCATCCAGACCACGCGGTCATCGACGGCGAGGTGGAAGAGCCCGTAGCGGACCACCCAGGCGAGCATCCCGACCAGGAGCATCCACTTGACCCCAAGACGAGCAAAGCACAGGGGCATGATGAGCATGAAGAGGACCTCGGACATCTGCCCGAAACTCATGGTGAACGTGGCGCTCTGGTTCACCACCGCCCCCATCTCCTCCACGTAGTTCCTCGCCTGCTGGTAGTACCCCGCCAGCGGGATGCACAGGAGAAACGAGCACACGATGAAGACCGCGTACGACCGCCGCTTGAGAAGCGACAGGGAGTCCAGTCCCAGGATCTGGCCGATCGAGGGCTTGGTCCCCGCCAGCGGGGGGGGGGTGTGCGGAAGGAAGAACGAGTAGAGCCCAAGCGCGACCCCCGCGCCGCCCGCGAGGTAGAACTGGGACGCGGAAACATCCTTGCCCGGCAGGAAACTCACGGCGATGTTCCCGACAATCCAACCGATGGTCCCCAGGACGCGGATGATCGGGAATTGCTTCTCCGGGTTGGTCAGGTTATGGAACGAAAGGCTTGTGGACAGGGCCAGCGTCGGCATGTAGCAGAGCATGTGAAGGAGAAGGAGCAGGATGAACGGGTGTGAGTACGCCGACGCGTCGTGGACGAACAGGCGATGGAAGATCCCCGCGTCCGCGGGCATCGGCGGCAGTTCAAAGGGCCGCGCGGCCATGGGCGCGGCGATCAGCGCGGCCCCGCCCAGGATATGGAGGACTCCCAGTACTTTTTCGCTTGAAAAAAGGCGGTCGGCGATCAGGCCCAGAAAAAAGGGGGACAGGATGGCGGCGATCGGGGCGACGGTGTACGCCACGCCGGTCAGTTCGCTCATCCCCGCTGAATTGATGAACCCGGTCATCGAGACGTACCAGGCCCCCCAGACAAAGAACTGGAGGAACATCATGATCGACAGGCTGGGCATGACGCCCGAACGAGGGGCGGACGAGGGCAGGTTGGTGCTCATGGGGATGGTCGGCGGAGAAGGTCAGGAGGGACATCGGCCCAGGACCCGGTGACGCTCGCGGGTCCTCTGGTGATTGGTCGTCGGGTCGGATAGTCTGCTTGGGTCGAGGGGTGCATCGATGGAGCAAGCGATGAGAACGTTGTTGAAGCGGTCGGCCTTGGTTCGATCGGCGGCGTTGGCGTGCCTGCTGGCCGGCGCCGCGGCGGGCGGAGAACTCCCGCCGTCGTGTGAGACGCCCGCGGAAGCCGGGATCGGCCATCCCGACCCGGGCCGCCGCGAGACAGTCTTACCGAACCGCCACGAGTTTGCAAGGGTCCTCATGGGCGCCCGGGTCACCGTGGTCATCCACCACCACGACCGAGAGGCCGCCGTGGAGGGCGCGGCCGCCGCCTTCGAGCGGATCGCCGTCCTGGACGAGGTGATGAGCGACTACCGGACCGACAGCGAACTGAGCCGCCTTTGCGACCGGGCGGGGCAAGGCCCGTTCGCCGTGAGCCCGGACCTGCTTTCCGTGCTCGGGTCCGCCGCCGAGGTCACCCGCCGGACGGGCGGGCTTTTCGACATACGCGTCGGCCCGTGCGTCGCGTTGTGGCGTGAATCACGAAAGAACGGATCGCTTGCCGACCCGCGCGAGGTCCAGTCCGCGCTCGACCGTTCGCGAGCCGGCATGGATATCGATTCCCATCGGGGTACGGTGACGCTCGGTGCCCCGGGGATGAGGCTCGACCTGGGAGGGATCGGCAAGGGCTTTGCCGCCGCGGAGGCCAGGGACGTGCTTGTCGCGAGGGGCCTTGGTTCCTGCCTGGTTTCCATCGGTGGTGACGTGGCGGCGGCGGACCCGCCGCCCGGGGAGACCGACTGGAAAATCGAGATCCGGTCGGGCCTGGGCGAGTCGCGCGTGCTGCGGCTGCCCGCGGGTCACTCGGTCTCCACGGCCGGAGATTTCGAGCAGTTCGTCGAGATCGACGGTGTCCGCCGCTCGCACGTGATCGACCCTCGGACCGGGCTTGGATCCCATCGACGTGGCGCGGCCACGGTCGTCGGGCGGGATGGCGCTGTGGTCGATGCGGTCGATGATGCCCTGTACCTCGCCGGGGTCGCCGGCGCCAGGGGTATTCTCGCCGGTTTCCCCGGCTTGATGGCCGTGGTCGAGGAACTCGTCGAAACGGGTGAAACGGGCCGGGTGGAGCGATTTGTGTCGCCCGGCCTGGTGTTCGCAGACGACAAGCCGGTTGACCGGTTCGACCCGGCCAATGTTCCCCCGGCGGGGTTCGAAGCGCTGTTCAACGGGCGCGACCTGAACAATTGGCAGGGCCTGATCGACGGCCCGCCGATCGAGGCGGCCATGTCTGACCAGGCTCGTGCCCAGGCCCGCCAGGCCGCCGACGCGTCCATGCGAGACCACTGGAGCGTCCGGGACGGCGTTCTCATGTTCGACGGCAGGGGCGGCAGCCTGCAGACCGCCCGCTCGTACCGGGACTTTGAATTGTTCGTGGATTGGCGGATCCAGAGCGGCGGCGACAGCGGGATCTACCTCCGCGGCGTGCCGCAGGTGCAGATCTGGGACCACCCGACCGGGTCGGGGGGGTTGTACAACAATCGTGCGCACGCGTCGAACCCGCCGGTCAAGGCCGACCGTCCGGTCGGGCAATGGAACCGCTTCCACATCATCATGCGGGGCGATCGCGTCCGAGTGAGGCTCAACGACGTGCTCGTCGCGGACGACGTGGTGATGGAAAACTACTGGGAGCCGGGCCGGGCGGTCTACGCGGCGGGCCCGATCGAACTTCAGGCGCACGGCAACCCGCTGGAGTTCCGCAATATCTTCATCCGCGAAATACCCCCCATGCCCGAGCGGGCCGACCCCGAGGAAAGGCGCCTGGCGTGGTGGCGGGACGCCCGGTTCGGCATGTTCATCCACTGGGGCCTGTACGCGATACCGGCGGGTGAGTGGAACGGGGTGTCCCACGGGGGCGTGGGGGAGTGGATCATGTACCACCTGAAGATCCCCGCTCCGGACTACATGCCGCTCTCGCGGCGGTTCAACCCGGTGAGTTTCGACGCCGACGCGTGGGCGGCGATGGCGGCCGACGCGGGCGTGAAGTACGTCGTCATCACGACCAAGCACCACGACGGCTTCTCGCTCTTTGATTCCGCGCACGCCACGTTCGACGTCATGGACGCGACTCCCTTCGGGCGCGACGTGATGAAGGAACTGGCCCAGGCGTGCGAGCGGCGGGGCCTGCGCATGGGGTGGTACCACTCCATCCTTGACTGGACGCACCCGCTGGCGCAATCCGCCGAGACGTACCCCGAGTACGTCAAGGTCCTGCGCGGGCAGGTGACGGAACTGCTGACCAACTACGGGCCGATCGGCGTCATGTGGTTCGACGGGGAGTGGGATGCCAACTGGACCAACGACATGGGCAAGGACCTCTACGACCTGTGCCGGTCGATCCAGCCCTGGACCATCGTCAACAACCGTGTCGGCAAAGGACGCCAGGGAATGGCCGGGCTGACCGCCGCGGGGGACTTTCCGGGCGACTTTGGCACCCCTGAGCAGGAGATTCCCTCGACCGGGCTGGCCGGGCAGGACTGGGAATCCTGCATGACCATGAACGACACCTGGGGGTACAAGGCTTCCGACTCGAACTGGAAGTCCCCCGAGACTCTCATCCGCATGCTGGTCGAGACCACCAGCAAGGGCGGGAACTTCCTCCTGAACGTCGGCCCCACCGCCCAGGGCCTGATCCCCGAGCCGAGCGTCGAGCGGTTCGCCGCGATCGCCCGATGGATGAAGGCAAACCATGCGAGCATCCACGGGGCGGGCGCCAGCCCGTTCCGCCGCCTTCCGTGGGGGCGGTGTACGACCAGGCCCGGGCGTCTTTACATGCACGTGTTTGAATGGCCGGCCGACGGGGTGCTCCGCGTCCCCGGGCTTCTCAACACCGTGACCGCGGCGGCGGCGCTGGCGACGGGGCAGAAACTGTCACCCGTCCGGGATGCGGCGGGGTGGTCCATCGACCTTGACGGGGTCCCTCGTGACCTGGCGAGCACGGTGATCGTGCTGGATATCGATGGGACGCCCGCGGTGGTCGAAGCGCGGCCCGGGCCGGCCGCGGACGGGTCGATCACGCTCCGGGCCCAGGACGCCACGCTGGCCGGGCATGGCCTGCGCCTGGAGGGGCCAGAGGACGAGCCCAACGTCGGGTTCTGGACCGACGAGCGGGCGACGGTGCGCTGGCCGGTCCTTGAGATGGCGCCCGGCGCGTACCGCGTGGAACTGACCTACGCCTGCCAGCCCGACACCCAGGGCGCCCGGTACGACGTGGTGATCGGCGAATCTCGCGTGTCCGGCCTGGTGTCGAGTACCGGCGGCTGGCGGGAATTCACCACGGTCGATCTCGGGATTGTCACGCTCACGCCGGGCACGCCGGTTTCGGAAGTGGCGGTCATTCCCCTCGCCAAGCCGGGGAACGCGGTCATGAACCTCCGGTCCATCCGGATGATCCCGGTGAGATGAAAATCGCGGCCGGGGCAAACCCGCTCGCCGTGGAAGTGCCGTCCGCGCCTGACTGTCCAGAGCACACTACGCTCATGGGCGTGTCGCCGATCCGGAGATCGGCCGTCGGTGTTCAAGGTGTCGCGGGGCCGGGCTCGACCGCCCGGCGCGGGAGGTGGACTCGTGTTTCGACGACTTGGAAACCTGATCCGCGGGTTCTTCGGGCTCTTTGTATCGGGTCTCGAACGCGCCAATCCCGAGGCGCTGCTCGAAGTCGAGCAGGAGAACCTTCGCGCGCAGATCGCCCGGTACAACCAGGGCCTGGCCGCTCACGCCGGGATGGCCGAGCGTCTGATGTCGCAGGTTCGCAAACTCGAGTCCGACGAGCGGGACCTTCGTTCCAAAGCCACGGCCAATCTGAAGGTCGGCAACCGTGAGGCGGCCGGCCAGTTCGCCCTTCGCCTCCAGACGGTCCAGCGGGAACTGGCCGAAAACCGCGCGCAACTCGAACAGGCGGAGAAGACCTACAACGAACTGGTCGCCGCCCGGGAGGTCTCCATCAACGCCGCGCGCAGCAAGATCGACGCCCTCAAGCGCGACCTGAGCGACCTGAAGGTCAAGCGTGCCATGGCCGAACTCACCGAGATGGCCTCCGGGATGGTGACCCAGATCGGAGGGTCGGGGGACACCCTCGACCGCCTCCACAGAATGGTCGAGGAAGAGAAAGACAAGGCCGCCGGAAGGCTCCGGGTGGCCAAGGACACCATGAACCTCGGCGATGTTCATTTGAAGGAGGCCGAGCACAAGGCCCTGGCCGACCAGGCCCTGGCCGACTTCGCGGCCTCGGAGGGCCTCTCTCTCCAGGACGGGTCCGAAGCCAAGGCCCCGGCGGTCAAGTCCATGGGCTCGGGCGATCAGGAAGTGGCCCAGAGCCAGTGATCCCGATGAGCCGGTGATTCGACGGTCGCCCGCGCCAAGGCGGCTGGTTTCGCGAACCCATGTCAACGCCCCCGACGCCAGTTGCTTGCGAGTCCGACTCGTCCCTTCCCTCGTGGGCGACGGAACTGATCACGTTGTACGAATCGGGAGCGGCCGGGCAGTTCATCCTGCACGGCAACGTGGCGGATCGGATCCTGCTCCCGTTGTCCGGCGGCGCGGCGCTCGGATCCCTCACCGATTTTCTCACACGGGTCCTTCTGCCGCGGTTCGACGTGGTCATGGCCTACGACCTGGCCTCCGGGATCCGGGTCGAAAAGGGCGGAGAGCATGTTTCTCAATGGCCGACGTTCAAGCAATCTCCCTCGACTCCCAGGGAACCCAGGGGGGCGGTGGAGTGGATCACTTCCTTCCTGCGCTACACGGCCAACCTCCGCGCCCTGGGGCGCCCCCCGACGCACGCGGCCGTGTTCCTCCGGTCGGCGGGTCTTGTGGCCCCGGCGATCCGGGGGGGCTTCAGCCACGAGTTTTCGGCGCTGGCGTTGCAGGTCAGGGAGTGGGCCGGCGATACGGCACTGGCCGATGCGCCGATCGCCTCGTTCCTGATCACCGAGAACCTCAGCGACCTGAACCCGTTGATCGTCAACAACCCGCGGGCGGCGAAGATCGAGATCCCGCTCCCCGGCGAGAGCGACCTGCGGCGGGCCTTTGAGATCCTGGCCCCGTCGTACGCCGAAGCCCTGGCTCCCTTTGCCGGGGACTGGTCCATCCCGTCGGCGGCGATGGCGGGCGCGACCATGCACGCGGTCGAGAGCGTCCTGAAGACCAGGCAGCATCGTGGTCTGCCGATCGAGCACCGCGACCTTCTCGACCTCAAGAAGCGGATGATCGAGAAGGAAGCCGCCGGGTTGATTGACTTTGTTCAGCCCGACCGATCCCTCGACCTGCTCATCGGGCAGGACAAGGTGAAGCAGTGGCTGCGCCAGGACATCGAGTTGTGGAGGCAAAACGACCTGGCGGCGATGCCGATGGGGTATCTGTTCTGCGGCCCGGTCGGGACCGGCAAGACGTTCATGGTCGAGTGCCTCGCGGGGGAGGCGGGCGTGCCGGTCGTCAAACTCAAGAACTTCCGCGACCGCTGGGTCGGTTCAACCGAGTCCAACCTGGAAGCCATCTTCCGGCTGTTGCACGCGCTGCGGCGCTGCTACGTGTTCATCGACGAGGCGGACCAGGCGCTTGGCAAGCGGACGGCCGACTCGGGGGATTCGGGAGTCGGCGGACGCGTGTATTCCATGCTCGCCGAGGAGATGAGCAACACCCGCAACCGGGGCCGGATTGTGTGGGTTCTGGCGTCGAGCCGTCCCGACCTGATCGAGGTGGACCTCAAGCGCCCCGGCCGCATCGACGTCAAGATCCCGCTGCTGCCCACGACCACGCCGCAAGAGTCGTTCAACCTGATCCGCGGCCTGTGCTCACGGCGCGGCGTGGTCATCGACAAGGCCCTGCTCGAATCTCTGATGCCGCTGCTTCCGCGGCTGGTGACGCCCGGCGCCGCGGAGGCGATCGCGGTCAACGTCTACCGGGCGACCAGGACCACCCCCGGGATGTCTCCCGTCGAGGCGCTGCGGTCGGTGCTCGATGACTATCGCCCGCCGGTTCCCCTTGACGTGATGCGGGCCCAGATCGAACTGGCCGTCCGTGAGTCGAGCGACGCGGGGTTTATCCCCGAGGAGTTCAGGCCCGGCGCGGCGTGAGCGGATCGCGAGATCCCGGGGGCTGGGGACGAGGGGCGTCCGCTCATCGGTCGGCGCGGGACGGGTCTCCCGTCCCGATCGCGCGGAACGCGTCCATCACCCGCGCCCTGGACGCCGCGTGATCGGCGACGGGCCGGGCCGGGTAATCAAGAGGCGCCCGCGCCAGCGCCGGGATTGTCCAGGGCTCGTGGATCTCGTCGCGGTCCAGAGACGCCAGTTCGGGCACGAATTGTCGTATGAACGTTCCGTCGGGGTCGTGGGTCCGGCTCTGGCTCACCGGGTTGAAGATGCGGAAGTACGGGGCCGCGTCGGTCCCCGTGGAGGCCGACCACTGCCATCCCCCGTTGTTGGACGCCAGGTCCCCGTCGACCAGGTGACGCATGAAGAACCGTTCGCCCTCGCGCCAGTCGATGAACAGGTCCTTGGTGAGGTACATGGCCGAGACCATGCGAAGCCGGTTGTGCATCCACCCGGTCTGGAGAAGTTGCCGAACGGCCGCGTCGACGATCGGTACGCCCGTCCTTCCCTGGCACCAGGCGCCAAAGCCCTCCGGGTCCTCCCGCCAGCGGATCCGCTCGGTCTCGAACTTGAAGGCACGCCCCATGCACAGGCGCGGGAACGCGACAATCAGGTGCTTGTAGAACTCGCGCCAGACAATTTCGCTGATCCAGTGGACGCAACCGGGATTCCCACGATCGAATCCGCCGGCGTTCGCATCCAGCGCGGCCCGCAGGCACTGCCGGGGAGAGACCGCCCCGATCGCCAGGTACGGCGAGAGGGTGCTTGTCCCGTTCACGCCCGGGATATCACGGTGCTGCTTGTACGCCGCGATACGCCCCGATACGAAATCATCGAGGCGTCTCAGGGCGTGCGATTCTCCGCCTGGCCAGAGGTCGGGCCGTTTGAGTCCATCAAACCCGCGAGCCTCCGAAGCGACCGGGTCCGGCTCGCGCGGCATCGCCGGGCGGGGTACCGGAACATCGCGGATGACCGGCCCGCCCCGGTCCACCATCCGGGCGATCCACGCCTTCTTGAAGGGCGTGAAAACGGTGTACGGGCGGCCCTGCTGCGTGACCACCGCCCCGGGCGGGATCGCCGTCTGGTCGTCGTGGGCGTGGATTTCCAGGCCCCCGGCCGCCAGGACCTTGCGAACCTGATCATCGCGGCGCTGCTCGTTGACCTCGTACTCCCGGTTGAAGTACAGGGCGCGACATCCGTGCGAACGGGCGACATCAAGCAGCGCTCCCGGAGCATGCTTGAACCGCCCGCACTCCCGGACGATCAGGGGAATGTTCAACGCGGCGAGGTCCCTGGACAGTTCCGCCAGGGTCCTGAGGATCAGGTCCACCTTGACCGGCGCCCAGTCGTGCTCGCGCCACTGGTCCGGCGCGAGCAGGAATATTCCCAGGACAGCCTCCGAGTGATCGGCGCATGCCTCGGCCAGGGCGGTGTTGTCCCGTGTCCGCAGGTCGGATCGAAACCAGACCAGGTTTGCCATGCCCACATGACTCCGTCGGCCGGGCGACGCCCGGTCATCGGTTGCTTCGTGCCCGGTACCGCCCCGGATTCCACCTCCGTCACGGGAATCAGGTCATCGACAACACCGCCTGGGCAAAGAGAATCGCCAGGAGCGCCACGGCCAGCCCTGGAAGGGCGAGGGCGGCGAGTGTCGCCCGCAGGCCGGAGATGCGGTGCGACGGCGAGAGCATGACGGCCGCGTTGATGATCCACCACAGCGCCGCAAACGGGATAACGTACATGCCCAGGCACGGGATCGAGGCCAGGACGACGGGTCCGCAGGAATAGCAGATCGCGTGCGTGGTCCGCCGCAGGCCGAGCGTCGTGCCGGTGATGGCGAGCACCCCGTGCGTGACAAGCAGCCACGCCCCGATGGCGCCCGCGAGAACCGCGAAAGGGATGCAGAAGGCCGCGAGCATCCGCGTCATGGACGCGAACGAGTATCCGCCGACCATTCCTCCCGCCGTGAGCACGAAGAGCATGAGCATGCCCAGGCCGCACGCGAAGGCGATCGCCAGCGTGACGAGCATGAACATCATCGCCGGCCTGGCGGCATCACGCTCGCGCGTCAGGCGAATGAGCCGTACAGGGGAAAAGCATGACAACGCCACCGTGTGAACCCACGCAAAGAACAGCCCTCTCCGCCGCTCGATCCAGGGGTGTCGCTCCGTCGCCTCGCCCTCGCCCACGCCCTGGGCCGGGAGCAGGACCATCTCGTCCATGTCGATCCGGTTCGAGCACCGTACGCAGTCGAACGTCCGCGGGACCAGGTGCCCCGACTCGGGATCGGTCCCGAAGTACGGCTGCTCGCAGTGAGGGCAGCGGAACTGGACGCTCCCGGGCCTGAACGTATGCTCGCTGACGCGGAAATCGGATCCGCACTCCGGGCATCGCCGGTCACGGATGTTCCACAGCAGGTAATGACAGGCGACACACTGCATGAAAAGCACCACTCAACCGGCCGCGCCTCGGCGTCATGGCCACGAGGCGATCGTCTTTCGAATCGTCCCGCGACCCATCCAGACCAGGACAAAGACCGGGAACGTCGCGGTCCACACGAGAGCGAACACCGCGGTTACGACGATCATGAGCGGCCCCATCCCAAGCACCGCCGAGGCCGCGGGATCGTTCTGTGAGCCCGCCATGGCGTGGATCTGATCACGCTGCATCAACGCGGAGACGACGGCGAACGCGATGCCCGCGATGATCTTGAGGATCGACCAGCGGACCATCCATGCCGCCCCCCACCGACGCCGGCGGAGCAACCCGATCCCGGCGACGATCAAGAGGACCGCAAGCCCCCCCAGAAGCAAATTGATCGCGACCAGGGAACCGGTCCAGTTCTCCATCGAGCGGAACATCGCCGACACATCCAGCGACGATGCGGGCGGGGCGTTGTCCGCGGGGGCGCCCTGACCGCTCGCCATGGCGGAAACCAGGAGCATCCCCAGCGCGTTCCACGCGCTCGAAAGAACACCGATGGCTCCCAGGACAATGGCGACGATGCCGACCACCGAGGGCCACTGTTCACGCCGGGGGGCGATGAACCGCGGACTGGTCGGAGGCGCGGCGGGAACCGTCCGTGTCTGCCCATGATCGCGAGGATCACCTGGATGGCCAGGCACTCCTGGACCCGCAAGAGCCGGCGAGTCGGGGGAGGTGTCGGCCTGGCGGGTCGTAGATTCCGGAGGCTCGGTGGTCATCGCAGGCCGTACTCCTTGAGTTTGCGGTACAGCGTGCGTTCGCCGATGCCCAGCAGGCGGGCCGCGTGCTCCCGGTTTCCCCCCGTCAGCCGGAGTGTCTCTCGGATGGCCCGCTTCTCGATCTGTTCAAGACTTGTTCCCGCGAGCGAGGCCCCTTCTCCTCCATCGGGAACGGCGGCGTCGTCCGAGCGGACGTCGTCGGGGATGTGGGTCGTATCGAGCACGGGCGGCTGCCCTCCGGGACCGCCCGATCGGACGTCGCCGTGCGCCTCCCCGATGGCCGTCACCACCATGTTCTGCACGACGTTGAGCAGTTGCCGGACATTCCCGGGCCAGTTGTAACTGGTCAGCCGCATCATCGCCGCGTCGGTGACCTCGAACGGCGGCGTCCCGGGAGCCGCCTGCTCGACAAACCGCGCCACCGCGTGCCGGACGATTCGGGGGATGTCTTCCCGCCGGTCGCGCAGCGGAGGGAGCGAGATCGTCGATCCGTTGATGCGGAAGAACAGGTCCCCCCGGAAAGCCCCGCGAGAGACCATCGCCTTGAGGTCCATGTTCGTGGCGCTGACGAAACGAACGTCCGTGCGCCGCGGGTCGTTGCTTCCCAGGCGGACCACCTCCCCGGTCTCGAGCACCCGCAGCAGTTTGGCCTGCATCGCCAGGGGCATGTCGCCGATCTCGTCGAGAAAGAGCGTTCCGTGGCTGGCGTACTCGAAGACGCCTTCACGGTCCCGCTCCGCTCCCGTGAAGGCCCCGCGCACGTGCCCGAACAACTGGTCTTCCAGGAGGTTCTCGGCCTCCGCCGCGCAGTTGATCGCGACGAACCGCCCCTTTGATCTCGGGCTGTTGCGGTGGATCGCCCGCGCGATCAGTTCCTTCCCCGTCCCGCTCTCCCCGGTGATGAGCACCGGCAGGCTGCTCCCCGCCACCGTGCGGACCGAGCGCAGGATCCGCCGCATCGGCTCCGAACCGGCGATGATCCCTTCGAACCCTTCGTGCTGGATCAGTTCACCGTCTTCGTCGAGTTCCTCCGCCTCGTGGCGGA
Source organism: Phycisphaeraceae bacterium (assembly GCA_019636515.1). Lineage (GTDB taxonomy): Bacteria > Planctomycetota > Phycisphaerae > Phycisphaerales > UBA1924 > JAEUJB01. The sequence goes on from JAHBXI010000002.1 coordinate 527,053, forward strand.
GCATCACCGTTTCGGCGGCACGGCCGACCAGGTTCCGAAAGACGTCCAGGTCCAGCGGTTTCTCGATGAAGTCGTACGCCCCGTGCTTGAAGGCCGCGCGGGCCGTGGGAACGTCCCCGTGCGCGGTCACCATGATCGTCTCGGCCCCGGGCTGGAGTTTCCGGACCGCATCAAGCACCCGAAGCCCGGCGTCGGAGCCGTCCGCGGCGACGCCGTCGGCCCCCCCCGACGACGGCATGCGCAGGTCCGTGACCACGACGTCGAAGGCCCCGTGCCGGAGTTCATCCAGGGCCCGTGCCACGTCGGAGACGATCGTGCACACGTGGCCGGGCTTGCGCAACGCATCGGCCATGACATCCGCGTGGTCGGTGTCGTCTTCGACGATGAGCACCTGCGCGGCGAACGAGCCCTTCGAGCGACGGGATGCATCCTCTGCCATCGGAAGCGATGGTAGTTCCGCGAACCGCCCATCGGGACCTGGCGTGCCGCCAGACGCTTCAAAGCCGTGGTCCCTGGTTGAGCGGTGGGGTTGCGGGGCAGGCTTACGGACCTGGCTTCCGGATCTGGCTTCCGGGTCTGGCTTCCGGGCCTGGCTTCCGGGCCTGGATTGCGTGGAAGTTGCCCTGGAGGCAGGGGTTCCCGGGAACGGCGCCGCTCACGCGCGGCAAGACTCTGCAAATATCCCGGGGAGTTTGCCAATACACTGGCATGATGACCAGTTCCGGTTCGCCAGAGGACACCGCCGGCTCCACCGGGGCCACCTACCCCGTCGGGCCGATCCGTGTTTCCGACCGCCTCGGCGCGATCGACACCTGCCGGGGCCTGGCGCTCCTGGGCATCTTCATGGTCAATATCACGATTTTCTCCGGCCCGATCGGGGACATGCTCAAGGCCCTCCCCCCCGCTCCGACCGAGGGCATCACCGAGCACATCGCGCACTACTTCACCGCGATCTTCTTTTCCGGCAAGTTTTATCCCCTTTTCTCGCTTCTGTTCGGCGCGGGGCTGATTCTCCAGATGTCCAGCGTCGAGAGGCGAGGGGGGAGGTTTGTCCCGCTGTACCTTCGCCGGCTGGTCGTCCTCGCGGTGATTGGTCTGTCTCACGCCATCGTGCTCTGGTACGGCGACATCCTGTTCATTTACGCCTTTGCGGGTCTGGCGATGCTTTTGCTTCGCAAACTGCGGCCCTCGACCCTGTTTATCTTGGCGGGGGTGCTCTTTGGGCTTATCACGGTGGTGACGCTTGGCGCCGCCGCGATCGGGGCGATGGTGGGAGCAGCCCCCGCGAGCACGAGTGTCAGCGAACAGGCTCCCGATGTACCTGTTGGCACGCGGGAGCAGGCGCTGACCGCGGACGGGCACGATGCCTCCGTGGTCAATCCGGCCGCCCCGGCCGACTCCGACGGCGATGTGGCGGCAACCGACGGCAAGTCGGAGGCGGGCGAACCTTATCCGGGCGGGCCGGCAGACACCGCCGCGAAAGAGGAGGGCGATTCCTCGCGGAAAGACGTGCCCGACGAGGACGCCCGACCCTACGAGGTTTTCCTGAAGTCAATGGAGTCACGCTCGGATCGGGTGCAAGGACCCTGGGACGATCGCTGGAAGGAAGCCGAGCGGGATGTGTATCGCCACGGCGGGTTTGTGCCCGCCCTCGTGGTCCGGTCGATTACCTGGGCGTCCATGATCATCTTCTGCCTGTTCGGGTTCGGGTGGCACGTCCTGATGATGTTCATGATCGGGGCCGCGCTCATCAAGGTCGATTTCTTCAGCCCGTCCCGCGAACGCTGGCACGTCCGGCTCGCCTGGCTTGGGCTGCTCGTCGGGGTTCCGCTGAGCGTGGTCTCGGCGGCCGCCACGGTCCTTTTTGATCCCGGCTTCGCGAGAGCGTTTCTTCAGGGGTGGGGGGTGATGGCGGGCGGGCCGCTGATGGCACTCATGTACGTCTCGCTGCTCACGCTCGCCGTGAATCGCGGGTACTTCCCCGCCGCCACCGGCGCGGTTGCCAACGTGGGCCGAATGGCCCTGACGAACTACCTCATGCAGAGCGTGATCGCGACCTTTATCTTCTACTGGTACGGCCTGGGCCTGTTCGATCAGGTCTCACGGGTCGCCTGCGTGTCGATGGTGCTGGGGATCTACCTGGTCCAGGTCTTGTTCAGCAACGTGTGGATGTCGTTCTTCCTGTACGGGCCGATGGAGTGGCTCTGGCGATTGCTGACGTACCTCCGGGTTCCTTCGCTGTTCCGAACCGCTTCTTCCGATCGAGCCGTGGGGCCGTGACCGTGGCCGAGCGGATCGCGTTCGGCAACCATACGGGGTCGTTGCCAGTTCTCACCGCTTCAGGTTCACCTCGCCGATAATCGCCGAGTCATGGCGAAACCTGCCAAGTTTGTTTCCGCGCCCCGATCGGTCTCCCCGGGTGTCGCCGCGTTCCGCCGCACGGTCATTCTGTGCGTGCTGGCGGGCTGGATGTTCGTCATCGCCAGTCTCATCGGCTTTGACCCCGCCGATCCACCGAGCCACCTGGTCTGGCCTCCCAACGAGCCGGTCTCGAACTGGTGCGGACCGATCGGCGCCCACATCGCCTACGGCCTCTACAAACTCCTCGGCCTGGGCGTCTGGGTCCTCATGATCATCGGCGCGATCGGGATTCTCTCCGCCGCGGCCGGGCAGCGAGTCTCGCACTGGGTTGTCCGGGCACTGGGCCTGGCGATGCTGACCGTCGCCGCCAGCGGCTTCCAGCGGATCGTGCTTCCCGAGTCCGGCCCGTTCGCCAACCTCCCCGGAGGTCTGGTTGGCATGACCGGGTCGCAGCGGCTGATTGACTCCATCGGGCCGGTAGGGGCGATACTCGGACTCACGCTCACCGCGGCGGTCGGGGCGATCGTCGCGATGGATGAGTGGGTGACCGCCCTGGTCGGGTGGATCTGGAGGCGTGGCGCGCCGGCCGCCCTGGCCGCGGGCAAGACGGCCGGTTCGGCCGCGGGCGCCATGGCGTTCGAAGCCGGACGCACCACCGCCCGCGCTTCGGGCGGCATCTTCGCCACCGCCTGGCGGAGAGTCTTTGGCGGCTCCCCCAGGATTCGCTCAAACGACCTGGACGACGATGCCCGGCTTGCGCGCGGGACTCCCCCGGGATACCGCTCGCACGGGACGGATGTATCGGGTCGATCACGGCGGTCGAGCGCGACGGGACGCAACGGCACGAGCGTGGTCGAACTCAAGGAGGGCTTTGATCCGGATGCCGACCTGGCCTCTCGGGCGGGTGTCGTCGATCCGGACTCCCAGGCGGCGAGCCCCCAGACGACCAGGCCGCGCCGCGGGCGTCGCGGAGCCGCCGGCGAGATCGATCTCGAAGGATCGCTCGGCGATACCGGGGTTTCTTCGATGGCGTCCCCGGTCGATTCCGATCCAGACCCGGACGCCGATCCTCCCCGTGCCGGCCGACCTTCCGCGTACCCGACCCTCGCCGATGCGCCGTCGATCGGGGTCGATCCGACGGCCTCCGAGGAATCGGCCGACGCTCGCGCCGACGAGGACGAGGATGCCCCCGGCGCGCCGCAGGTCTACAGCGAGGCGGAACTTCGGGCCAAGATCGAGAAACTCCCCGTGTTCTTCAATCAGAACAACAAGGCGGTGGCGACCGACGCCGACCTGGCGGACATGCAGGGGGTATCCGGGACCGACGATTCCACGTATACCGGGGGTAAGCCGTACCTGTTCCCCGGGCTTGACATCCTCGAAAACCCCGAGGAGAACTTCAATTCCACGCTTGAGGCGTACGTCCGCGACCAGGCGGTCTCGCTCGAATCGGCCCTCAAGCAGTACAACATCGCCGGGGAGGTGGTCGGGATCGAGTCCGGGCCGGTGATCACGCTCTACGACGTGCGCCTCGCCCCGGGCACGAAGGTCTCGGCGGTCTCGGCCGTGTCGTCGGATCTCGCGCGGTCGCTCAAGGCCGTCAATATCCGGATCGTGCCCAACCAGGCCGGTCGAGACACCATCGGCGTCGAGGTTCCAAACGCCAGGAAGGAGAAGGTCCGGCTCAAGGAACTCATGTCCAAGACCGACCGGTTCTCGTCGATGCGCCTGCCCATGTTCCTGGGCAAGGACGCCTCCGGGGAGCCGCTGATCGAGGATCTCTCGAAGATGCCGCACATGCTCATCGCCGGCACCACCGGCTCGGGCAAGAGCGTGTGCATGAACACCATCATCATGAGTTTCCTGTACACCAAGAAGCCCAGCGAACTCAAGATGGTCCTGGTCGATCCCAAGATGGTCGAGATGTCCCAGTTCAAGGACATCCCGCATCTCATGTGCCCCGTCGTCACCGAGATGGCCAAGGCCGCGGCCATCCTCGAATGGGCTTGCGTGAAGATGGACGAGCGGTACGAACTGCTCGCCGAGGCCGGCTGCCGGGACATCGCCAGTTACAACGACCTCCCCTGGGAGGAGATCAAGGAGCGATTCGGATGCTCGACCGACGAGGAGGCCGCACGCATCCCACGAAAACTCCCCTACATGGTCTTCATCATCGACGAACTGGCCGACCTCATGATGACCGCCAAGGAGGTTGAGAGCCACATCATCCGCATCGCGCAAAAGGCCCGCGCCGTGGGCATGCACCTCATCCTCGCCACCCAGCGCCCGCAGGCCAACGTCGTCACCGGGCTCATCAAGAGCAACATGCCCTGCCGCGTCGCGTTCCGCGTCGCCAGCGGCATGGACTCGCGGATCGTCCTTGACCAAAAGGGCGGCGAACTGCTCCTGGGACACGGCGACATGCTGTTCCTCAACCCCCGTACCAACAAACTCAACCGTGCCCAGGGAACCCTCGTCGACGACCTGGAAATCCGCCGCGTCGTACGTTTCATGCGGGAGGTCGCCGCCCCCAGTTTCGAGCGGTCACTCATGACCCTCCGCCGACCGGACCAGTCCGACGAGGAGCGGGCCCTGGCGAGCGAGAACAACTCCTCGGCCAGCCTCGCCGCCGCCCAGGAAGACCCCCTCTTTCCCCGTGCCGTCGAGATTGTCCTGGAGACCAAGCGCGGCAGCGTCTCGCTCCTCCAGCGACGGCTTGCCATCGGCTACACGCGGGCCAGCCGGCTCATCGACCTCATGGGTATCGCCGGCATCATCTCCGACCACAAGGGGTCGGTCGCCCGCGACGTGCTCATCACCCCCGGCGAATGGGAGGCGATGAAGAAACTCGCCGCCGAGAAGGGGGTCAATATGAACGGTGAGGAGCAGGGAGAACTCTTCTCCGGCGGCGCCTCCACGGCCCCGCCTCCCGGAGAGGCCGGCGCGGCAACAACGGACCAGCCTCACATGGCGACGGACGCACCGACTTCGGGTTGCTCCGTGTCGGCCGCCCAATCGGCGGTCCATTCGGCGGTCCCGCCGCCAGTCAAGCCGGAGGCCAAGCCGGATTCCCCTGGGAATCGGGAATTGGCGGCCACCGCCCAGGCAGGGGAAGATACCGGCGGCCGCGCCGACCGGGTTCTGACCGTCGAGCCTGTCGAAGACGACGAGAAGGCCTCGTTCGATGATCCGGATTCCGATGCGCCGTTCGAGGCCGACGGACAGGCGTGGCGATGAACAGCGCGGGACTTCGCGCACGGATGCGCGTGATGGTCCGGCGCGATTCGCCCCAACGCGGTTTCCCATCTCATCGCAGGTCGCGCCCGCGTACGCCCGACAACGTGTGGCACGCCAACGGGGAATCCGCCGAGTGATAGATGAGGGTTCCGTTCCCGTTCGGGTAGCCCTCGAAGATCTCTTCCCTCCAGGGCGTCGAGGCGCTCCCGTCGGCGCACACGAGAGGCACGATGTAGCGACGCCCGTCGCAGAGCGGAACCTTGGTGTCCGCGCCTTCGGGGTAGCACCGCTTGCTTCGCCGAAGCGCGTGGTAGAACCCGGAGTTCAGGAGAACCTTCTTGGACGGGAACAGCACGGACGAGAGCCGGACGGCTCCCCACTGCGTGTTGCCGCGGAGCCTGGTGAGTGGATCCCAGTAGTCCGGGCGGGACACAAACGTGCAGGGGTAGTCAAAGACCACGTTGCCCTCCTGTCCGTACCGCTCGGCCTCGACGGGGAACCACGACCGGTCGAAGACCGTCCCGTTGTAGTACCGGTCGGTCATGGCCAACCACCAGTATTCAGCGGATTCGAAGTAGTCGGCCAGGATCAGGTCGGATTTCAATGCCGCCGACCGAATGAAGTACGCCGGCCCGGCGGGGTCGCACGGCGCTGGGAATTGCTCGGCCCAATCCGCGGTGTAGGCGTGGAACACCGCCGCGTTCTGGCCGAGGCGGGCAAGGGTCATGGTGAGTTTGGCGTGTGAACGGGCCGACGAAAGCGCCGGCATTGCCAGTGCCGCGAGCACCACCGCAAGCGCGAGAACCACGAGAAGTTCCACGACGGTCCAGGCGCGTCTCATGGCACATCCTTCTTCTTTTCCATGCCGGTAACAGGAACCTGGGCCAGCATCGCCGCGGCCATGAGGATCGTGAGGATCCAGCCTCGGCGCAGCGCCCCGCGGGCGTCGGTTGACAGCGTCTCGAACCGCTGCAAAAGGCCCAGGCACCCGCAGTTCGGGGGGTTCGAGTAACGAATCTGGACGCTCAACCCGACAACAAGAACGCCCAGGAGAAGCAGTGCGGCGACCTGCGCGACCCTTCGCGCCGGTGAATAAAACCACGCGGCCCCGATCAGAACTTCGAACGCGGAAAGCAGCAGCATACCCGATCCGACAACAGGTCCGGGGAGTTGCACGATGGAGTATGCCGCCATGTCCTCGATGGATTGATCGATCGCCAGGAGTTTGGCAATCCCCGCGAAGCCGATCACCAGAACGATGGCGCCGGCGAGCAGCGTGCCTGTGGCGTGGAGACAACGCATCGAGCCGCCCTCAGCAGGATCCGCCGGAAGGAACGACGTTGGAACACCGGCGTTCGAGCGGCGGGAGGGCCGTGTCGCAGGAATTCGGCTCATTCCCGCACGTGGTGCGCTGAATCGTGCATTTCCCCGCCGAGGTCTGGATCGTCCGAACCTTGCCATAGGCGGATTTCTTGACTGTTTTAACCGTGTACCCGCTGACGTTCGAGTCCTGGGGACACGTCCATTGAGCCGGTCCCTTGGAGCACGGGATCGAGTAGTCGCCGCAGCATGATTCCGGGTCGCCTTCCACGAAGCACCGTTGCTCGGGTTCGGGCTGGTCTTCACCAATGACCCGCGAGAGGGCGGCCGAACTGGCGAGGCAGAGTCCGGTGAAGGCCAGTATCGCGACGGGGAAGAACCGAGTGCGTGCGAGCATGAGAAACTCCCTTTGTAATTCTAACGTTTCATATTTCCAGGCCTTCCGGGCCTTGCTTTCCCGCGTGCGATAAGAACCAGGACGCCCGCGAGGAGGATGCCGATGGTGATCCACCCCGCCCATTTCCACGGAGAGATGGGTTCATCGGAGCGGCGGACGATCGATCCGCGGTCGATGCTTCCGTCAGGCTCGCGGCGCGCGTAACCGGACGAACGGTGGTCAAGAACTTCCTCGAGCCGGAGTTCGCCGCGGATCGGGTCGGTGGTGTCGATCCCGGGGGGATGGACGAGTTCATCCATGCCGACGGGGTTTCTGCTCACGGCGATGAGTTGAAAGGTCCGGGAGTGGCGGCCGCGCTCGTCGAAGCGCCGGCATTGATGCGCGATCCAGCGATCAAGGTCCGCTGAATACGTCCAGGACTCGTAGGTCTGGCGCTCCACGACCGGGCTTCGCGGCCCGGAATGGCGGATGGACGATTCCTCGACGAAACCGCGTTTGGCCTGGGTGTCCCGGCGGCCCGCGAACGAGTGGAGGTAGCCCGAGTCCGGCTTTCCGGCGATGGACGCGACGGCCCGCCACGAGCCGTTGGCTTGGACGCTGAACTCCCGCGTTTCCAGGCCGCCCGTGCGATAGACGCCAAGCCCCCCGTGCAGCAGGCGAGAGACATGAGGGATCAGCATCGAGGCGTGCTGAACCACCGCTCCGCTCGCGCTGTCCCCGGGAGGATGGATCGAGGCGCTCCTGCTCGTGAGCGTCCATGATCCCCTGGCCGACATCGCCGAGTCCCAGAATTCGTTCGGGTGCGACACACACCACCGCCACAGCGAGTCCCCCGCGCTGAATAGCCGCATGGATACGACGTAGCCACGCCCGGTTCTCGTATAGAGGTCGTACAGCACCAGCGTGTCGCGACCCGGGTGATCGGGCTTGTCCGCGACGCTCTCCCGCAATGACCGGACTTCCTCCCCGGCGATCACGGGAAGGATCTCCTCGGTGTAGGTGATATTCATGCCGTTGAGGTCGGGAACGGTCCGCGAGGACTCAACCTCTCGGTCAAACCACTCGCGCACGGACGATGGCGGCACGTTGTACGGAGCCGCAAAAGCCGTCAGACAAAGAATAGTGATGATTCCCGGAATACCCACCATGACCGGCAGCCTACCCGCCGCGTTCCGGGAGATCAATCGCGTTTTTTTGTTTTTGATATAAAACGCAAAATGACGGGTCGCATGCAGTCGCATTGTGACAAAATACGGCACGAACTGGCGCCGGTGACAAAGAGAATATCGAGTGCCCCGACGCGTCACCCAAGTCAAAGACCATCGGAGAGTGAGCGGCCGAACTCTCCCGGTTCAAAGAGGTGCGCCTGGCGGGCATCCACCGCCAGCCTGGCAAGGCTGTTGGGCGTCACGCCCTCTCCCTCTTGCGCGGGGATGCGGGCGACGAGCCTTTCGCCTCCCGGCCGCTCGCAGGTCACATCCATCGATTCACCCAGCGGCTCGACGACGAGAACCCGGACCTCCCACACCTCCGCTCCCGCGGGAATGCCCCCATCCCGGGCGATGGAGAAGGCCTGAGGGCGAAGCCCCAGCACCACGGGCGCCCCGGCGGTTCCGCGCCGGGAATCCCCGGAGACCGGCGGGAGCGAGAGTGTCCATCCCCCCTCGGAAGCGACAAAGACCTCGCGTCCCGATTCAGAGTCGGCGTCCCTCCCGAGCGTCCCATCCATGAAGTTCATCGGTGGCATCCCGATGAACGAGGCCACGAACCGGTTGGCGGGTCGGCGGTAGACCTCCAGCGGAGGCCCCGCCTGCTGGATGATTCCCTGCGCCATGACCACGACGCGATCACCCAGCGTCATGGCCTCTTCCTGGTCGTGGGTGACGTACACGGTCGTGGTCTTCAGGCGCTGGTGCAGGGCCTTGAGTTCCCCCCGCGTCGTCACCCGCAGTCGGGCGTCGAGGTTCGACAGCGGCTCGTCGAACAGGTGGCACTGGGGCTCGCGCACGATCGCCCGGCCAACCGCGACGCGCTGGCGCTGCCCGCCCGACATCTCCCTGGGACGCCGCCCGAGCAGCGGAACAAGGTCGAGCATGCGGGCCGCCTGCCGGACCCGCCGGTCGATCTCGGCGCGGGGCACGCCCCGCAGGCGCAGCGAGAACGCCATGTTCTGGTACGCGGTCATGTGCGGGTAGAGCGCGTAGTTCTGGAAGACCATCGCGATGTCGCGGTCCTTGGGCTCGACCTGGTTGACCACCCGGCCCCCGATCGAGATGACGCCCGATGTGACGTCTTCAAGCCCGGCGATCATGCGGAGCGTCGTGCTCTTGCCGCATCCCGACGGGCCGACCAACGCCACCAGTTCCCCGTCGGCGATATCGAGGGATACCCCGCGCACGGCCCGGTGGCCGCCGGGATAGACCTTGGTGACATCGTGGAGCGTGATCGACGCCATGGGTACAGGAACAACGACGGGCGGGTTGTCAGCGTACCGCGCGGCGCCGGTGATCACCACCCGCCCGGCCCTCCTGACCGGCCTCCCTGCCCGGCTCGGCCCGCGGCGAGGCGGCCCGTTCAACATGCCGAATGCCGAGCGGCGGCCGGACCGGCTTTGTCAGCGGGCGTTGGGATGCACGAACCCGCGGAACGCGGTGAGCAGCAGGATCCGCAGGTCGAACCACAGGCTCCAGTGGCGTATATAGAAAAGGTCGTACTGGAGGCGCTTTCGAAGCGATGTCTGCCCGCGCAGACCGTTGACCTGGGCCCATCCCGTGATCCCCGCCTTGACATGCTGCCGGAGCATGTACCCCCGCCAGTCCTCCCGGAACCGTGCGATCAGTTCCGGACGCTCGGGCCGGGGGCCGACCAGCGACATCCGCCCGAAGAGGACGTTGAACAACTGCGGCAGTTCGTCCAGGCTGGTGCGCCGCAGGAATCGTCCCACCGGCGTGATCCTCGGGTCGTCGTGGTCGGTCCACCCGTCGATGCGGAACCGATCGGCCGGGGGGCTGTTGACGCCTGCCCGTGGGGTGCCGGTGATGCTGCGTGGGGGTGGGGGTTGGGTGCCGGGGAGGGGGCACGACAGCGGTTGCTCGTCGTCCACCAGCCGCATGGTGCGGAATTTGTAGATATTGAACTTTTCGCCGCCGATGCTGACCCGTCGCTGGCGGAAGATCACCGGGCCGGGTGACGTCATCGCGACCGCGGCCGCGCACGCGAGCATCACCGGCGAGAACAGGACGATCCCGACGAGCGAGCCCAGGATGTCCAGCGCCCGCTTGCTTATTCCGCCCAGGCCGTACTGCGTGTTCTCTCGGTAACTCAGGATCGGCATCCCGTCCAGTTCGTTCACGCTCATCCGGGCCGGCGTGAAGCGCAGTTGGACATCGGGCACGATCCGAACATCGATCGCGAAGCGTTCGAGCCGCTCCAGGACGTTTGAAAGCACGGACGCGCGGGCGTTGGGCAGGGCGATGAAAACCGAGTCGACACGGTGCGTCTCAAGAGTCGTTTCGAGGTCCGCCAGCCCCCCCCTGATCGGGTGCCCGCTCCACTGCGTCCTCTTGGTGTGATCGAGGTGGGAGATGAAGTACGACACCTTGATCCCGGTCCAGAGGTTTCGCTCGAGGGTCCGGCAGGTGATCTGGCCGAGCCGACCCGCCCCGAGCACCGCCACGTGGCGCAGGTTCCATCCGCGGCGGCGGATCGACCGCAGGGCCAGCCGGAAGCAGGCGCGTTCGAGTCCCAGCAGCGTCGGCAGCAGGATCGCCAGCGTTCCGATCTGCAGGCGGCCGGAGTCCATTTGATGGCCAAGGAGCCGCGCCGGGGCGTAGCCCTCGGTCCCTCCGATCACGTTGTTCCCGATGACCCACAGAACCACAACCAGGGCCACCAGGGCCGCGATCGTCGCACGCGCCAGTTGCGACAATTCAGAGACGATGTTCCGGTCGCGCATCGGGCGGTACAGGCCGCTCACCCACAGGGAGGCGATCACGATCGGCAGCGTGAAAAGGATCAAAGGCTCCTTGATCCAGTTCTCCCAACTGACCGGCCAGAACCCCTCGATCATCACCCGTCGCAGGGCCCATGCTCCGAGGCACGCCGCGATGACCACCGAGGCGTCAGCGGCCGCCAGGAGCGCCACGAAGAGTTGGTGTCTTTGCTTGAGCAACGCGTCGTTCTCCGGTCCCACTCCACGGCACCGGCGGCCCCGATCGACCGACCCGGGTTGCCGGATCGGACGTTCAAGAATCTTCCCATCGGCGATGCAGCCCGACTACGTCCACAACCGGCCCGGTCAGGATGCGTGGTTCTCCCCCGCGGGTCACCCGGACCCGTTGGCTCCCGGGTCCGTCGTGCCGCCGGGAATACTACTCACGCCGGGGGCCTTTGAGGATCACGATTTCCCGGGGACATATTCCTGAGCAGGGTTTTGTTGTGAATCGGCGTGGCGTGTGTGCGGGCGTGCCCCGGAGTCATGAGGCGTGACCCCGATCGCGCGGGCTTGGACCCCTGGACGAGATGCTCCTGAGTGCCGCCCGCTCCTGCTCGGTAAGGTCTTCGAGACGGGGAGGCACGATCTTGATCACCGCGTAGAGATCACCGACTTCGCCGGTGGACGCTCGGATGCCCTGTCCCTTGAGCCGCAGCCGCCTCCCGCTCGCGGTGCCCGGCGGGATGGTCAGTTCCACGTCCCCTTCAAGGGTCGGGGCGGTCACGGTCGCGCCCAGGGTTGCCTCGGCGATGGTCAGTGGCAGGTCGACGAACAGGTCATGGCCCGATCCGGTCGGCACCGAATCACCCCGGCGGAAAAAGGGATGCTCCCCGACGCGCAGCGTGATGTGCAGGTCGGGCCCGCCGGGCTTGCCCATGGGGTTGCGCACCCGAAGGGTCGCCCCGTCGCGGATTCCCGCCGGGATGTTGACCTCGACCGTGCGATTTCCCTGTTCTGACTGCAGTTGCAGCGACTGCGATCCGCCTTTCACGGCGGTGATGAACGGGATGTGCAGGTCGTGGTGCAGCGGAGGAGATTCGGGCGAGGCCGTGCGGCGGCCACGGGAGCCGCGACGCCCCGATCCGGTGTCGGAGGACGCCCGGCTTCCGAACATCGCGTCGAACATGGACGAAAGATCCTCGACGTCAAGGTCGAAATGAGACTCCCCGCCGCGCCCCCCGGAAGCGGACTTGCGGGCCGAGAACGGGTCCTCACCCGACGCGCCGGAAGCGAACGATTCGCCGTACTGATCGTACAGCCGGCGCTTCTGATCGTCGGACAGCACGTCGTAGGCCGCCTGGACCTCGGCGAACTTCGCCGCCGCGTCGGGGGACTTGTTCACATCGGGGTGGTGTTGCCGAGCGAGTTTGCGGTACGCCCGGCGGATGTCGTCCGCGCCCGCCCCCCGCGGGACGCCGAGGGTGTTGTAGTGGTCACGGCCTGCCATGCGCGATTCTAAGCCCGCGGCCCGACGGCCATGAACGGCCGGGCGCCCCCGAGTCGGCCCGGCCCACTACCATGCCCCAGCCCGCCCGCCCCTCGCCAGGGAGAACGCCCATGTCCAAGGCCGTCGTCGATCCCGGGGAACTCCGCCGCTTTGCCATGGACCTCAGGCGTTTCAACACGCAGGTCCTCGCGCAGATGGCCGCGCTGCACGGACGCTTCAACGAACTCGGTCAGACCTGGCGCGACCAGGAACACACCAAGTTCGCCGAGGAGTTCGAGCAGACGCTCAAGGCCATGACCAGGTACACCGACGCCGCCGAGCGGCACATCCCCTTCCTGCTCCGCAAGGCGGAAAAGATCGAGGAATACCTGAACCAGCGATGATCCCCCTCACGCCGACGCGTCGCGGCGGTCGAGTTCGTCGCAAAAATCGTTCATCGCCTGGCCGAAACGCTCGGGGTGTTCGACCATCGGCGCGTGGCTGCATTCGTCGAGCCAGACAATCCTCGCGTCGGGGAGCCTGGACGCGAATTCCTGGGCCGCCTCGGGCGGCGTGATCGCGTCCTGCCGGCCCCAGACGATCAGCGCCGGGGCCTTGATCTCGGGGAGCCGGTCTCCCATGTATTCCTTGCGAGAGGTGCGAGTCAGGCGGATGATCGCCCGTGCACGGTCGCGATCCGACAACTCCCCGTAGACCCGCTCGAGTTCAGGCTCGGTGATGTGCTTGTGCTTGTTGTAGAACATGGCCCCGACACGCTCTCGGATCCACTCCTTGGTCGGCTTCATCATCAGGTCGCCGGCGATCGGACGCTCGGCAACCCCGGCCGCCCCGGCCAGGATCAGCCCGGACACCAACTCCGAACGCTCCAGCGCGATCCGCAACGCCACGTGGCCTCCGAACGAACTCCCAAGATAGACCGCCGGGGCCGGCGCAAAACGCTCGATAAACCGGCTCGTCAGGTGGGTCACCCCGTCGATCGAGCAGTCCTCGTTCCGCAGGTCAATCAGGGGAAGTTCCAGCATCGTACACTGCCACCGGTCGCGCACCTTCGCCAAGAGAGGCTCCCAGTGCGCGTTGTGCGCCAGCATCCCGTGCAGGAACACCGCCCGGCGACCCCGCCCGACACGCCTCAGGCGAGCCGGAATATCCCGGCCCGAAAGCCCGCGCAGCGTGATCGCCTGGTCCACGGGCTCGGCCAGGTCCATCACTTCCCTCGGCATGGATATTGATGCTCTCATCGCCAAGCAGCAGTGTATACGGACAAGGGTGGCGTAGGTTCGACGGGGACACCACCGAAACCCGAACAACCATCCCTGCATATAAGGCTACGGTCAAGATTGAGCGCCAGGGCCTTCCACCCGGCCGTCCACCAGCGTGATGATGCGGTCGGCCCGCGCGGCGGTCTCACGGTCGTGCGTGACGATCACCATCGACTGGCGGCTTTCTCGGCGGATCTGGTCGAGCAGGTCCAGTATCTTCCCCCCGGTGATATGGTCAAGGTTTCCCGTCGGTTCGTCGGCCAGCAGAAGCGACGGAGTATTCACCAGGCCGCGAGCGATGGCGACCCGCTGGCGTTCTCCACCGGAAAGTTCGGCGGGGCGATGGCCAAGACGCCGCCCAAGCCCGACCCGATCCAGGAGTTCCATCGCACGCCGGCGACTCTGGCCGCGCGACGACAGGTAGCCGACCGGGCCGCGCCCGGTCATGGCGCCAAGAAGGACATTCTGCAGAACCGTCAACTCCGGCAGAAGGTGGTAGAACTGGAACACAAACCCCACGTCGCGTCCCCGGTAGCGGTCGAGTTCCCCCGCCGTCATCTCCGACAACGGCCTCCCGCGGAACTCGACCCCGCCCGCGTCGGCCGGCCCTCGGCCCCGGACCAGCGCCCGGCCGCAGGTCGCACAGGCCGCCGCGGCCGTGATGATCGATTGCTGCCCGCACCCCCCGCACCGAGCCGACCGTCCGACGGACGAGGCGCCGATCGGCAGGTCCGGCCGGTCCAGGCCCCCGATCAGGTGCAGCAGGGTTGACTTTCCGGACCCCGACGCCCCGAGCACCGCGAGCGTCTCTCCTTCCCCGAGTGTCAGCGACGCCCCGCGCAGCACGGGGACATCCACCCGTCCCAGGCGGTAGGTCTTGTGGAGGCGTCCGACTTGGAGGATGGGGATGGTCATGCGGATCGGGAACGCCGGGACGCGGGGGTTGGTTGTTTCACTCGAACCTCAGGGCCGCGACGGGGTGCAGGAACGCGGCCCGCAGCGCCGGGAGCAGTGCCCCCGCCACGCTGCTCAGCGCGCCGCCCGACATCACCATCACCGCTTTGTCCCACTCCACGCGGCTTGGAATCTCCGTGAAGTAGTAGATACGGGGATCCCAGATCTGGATCTTCAGCGCGGTTCCCATCCAGTCGTGGATGGCATTGATGTTCGTCACCACCGCGTAGGCCAGCAGCCCGCCAAGAGACGAACCCACGACCCCGATCGCCAGCCCGTACGCAAGCCACACCGCCGCCACGCCCGTGCGCGATGCCCCCATCGATCGAAGCACCCCGACGTCCTTGGTCTTCTCGCTCACCATGGCCCAGAAGATCGCCAGCACCAGGAACACCGCCGTAAGCGATATGAAACTGAAGATGAACAGCACCAGCCCGGTTTCTTTTTTCACCGCGTTGATGAACGTCGCGTTGAGGTCTTCCCACGTGCGCACCAGGATCGACCCCTGCATCGGCACCACTTCCCGCGTCCCGTCCGGACGGACGCTGATCAGGGGAGCCTGCGGCACCACCCCCGCGTGGTCGGCGGCGAATCCCGCGTAGATTTCCGCGACCCGCCATCGAAGGTCCGAGGAGAGAACCGCCGGCGTGGCGCGCACAAAGACCGCCGTGACGCGCGCCGGTTCACGGCCGGAGATCGAAGGCCTGGTCAGGCGTTCACGCCCCTGGTCGTCCACGATCGTGCCCCCCGGCGAGGTCGAGCCGTCGGCCCGCAGGGCCTCGCCCATCTGCAGCCGCTCCTGCAGCGGACCGATCGGGACCAGCACCGTCCGGTTGTCAACCTCGAACATGCCCGTCTTGAACTCGTTGGCGATGGGCAGCGTCAGCGACGCCATATCGAGCACCCGTCCGCGCGAATCCAGCGGCAGGACGTTCAGTTTCACCACCCCTTCGCTGATCGGCCGGACGTCGAGCACCTCGCTGGTCCCGTCGGATCGGACCCGGTGCGAACGCAGCGGGAAATAAATGCCGGTCGGATCCCGGTAATTATCCCCGATTTCGATCCCCATCGCGATCGCCGGGAGCGGACGCCCGGTGGCCGGATCGGCCCTCGTGAGCGACCGGCCGTTCTGGATCGCCCGTTCCATCACCGATCGCAGGCGGGGATCGAGTCGCTCATCCCTCCGGTCCTTGTCCTTCGGGGTCGGCTCGTCAAGGGGTCGCCACCACAGCGTCGAGTCGTACCCCGTTACCGCCGCGTACCCCGCCGGCTCGATCCCCTTGACCACCACGTACTCGGTGCGGCCGCTGGGCAGACTGAGCAGCCCGTAGGTCTCGATGACCGGCGTGGCGGCGGCGATCATCGGATCACGCTCGAACCGGCCGATGAGGTCGTCGTAGTGCGCAAACCCGGTGTTGGGCCAGGCCACGACCACGTCCCCGACCAGCGCCCGCCCCGAGTTCATCAGTTTCACAAGAAAGCCGCCCATCACGGACCAGACGATCAGCACCATCGCCGTGCAGAGCACCACGGCCAGAGATGCCAGCAGCGGCATGATCTTGCTGGTCAGGTATCGTCGCGTGAGCAGGGCCTGATACACGGGCGGAGTGTATGGCCCGGCGCCCGCGGAAGGGACCGTCGATCGTGGCCGCGTGGCCGCGTGGCCGCGCGGCCCGGCCGGTGTCCGGGAGATCAGCCGCCGCAGCCGCAGCCCCCGGACGTTGTCTCGGGTCCGCGCCCCTGAGTCGCGTTGAGGATCGCCCTGACAAGTTCCTCGGGCACCTCGCACGGCGAACCGTCCCCGCACCCGAACGCCTCCTGACCCAGAGAAATCGATGTCCTGTACGACTCGATGAACGTCACGCAGGCCGGGCACTCCTCAAGGTGACGGTCGAACGTCCGGCGAATCACCGGGTCAAGGTCACCCTCGAGGTACTCCATGATGAAGTCGGTCAGTTCTCGGCAGGTCATCGGCCATCCTCCATCGTCGATTCTCCGGCGGTGTGGTTCGTGCCTCGGCGCGACAAGGGCCAGCGATCACGAGCGGCCGATTCTCGGGCCTGGCGGCTCGCCAGCCGCGTGTCCAGCGCCCCGCGCAGCGCCAGGCGAGCCCGGTGCAGTCGCGTCTTGACCGCTCCCGGCGAGATCCCGAGCATCTCCGCCGCCGACCGGGTATCCACCTGCTCGATGTCCCGAAGCAGGATCACGTCCCGGAACTCGGCCGGCAGTTCGAGGATCGTCGCCCGGATCTCCTTGAGCATCTCGCCACGGTCCAACGCGTCGGCGGGCGGCTCGCTCCATCGGACCGGCACCCGGTCGTGATGCCCGCTGTCATCGAACCGCGGGAAAAGATCGTCGATCGACGTTTCCGGGCGCCGCCGCATCGAGCGCAGCCGCATCAGGCACGCGTTGACCACGATGCGGTGCAGCCAGGTCGAGAGGCGAGACCCGCCTTCGAACCTGGCCAGCGATCGGAACGCCGACATGAAGGCCTCCTGCACCGCGTCCTGCGCGTCGTCTTCCCTCGGGAGAAAGCGACGGGCCACCGCCAGCATCCGGCCGGTCTGCTCCCGCACCACCTGTTCGAACGCCGCCGGTTCGCCCGCGCGCAAGCGCCTCACCAGGGACGGATCGTCCCCCGCGTCGGTCACCATGCGAGATGGTTCCACGTGGTCCGCGATATCCACAGTGTATCGATGCCGGCCCGGGGGATACGGTTACACCGTGCGCATGGTGCGGGGACACTCCGCGGACGGGGATGGTGATGAGCAAGGCAGAGGGCACCGCCTGCCGTTATCGCTCGGGGGGCCGGGCAGATCCCCGAAGCACCGAGTCTCCGATGCCGTGGTCAGCCCGGCCCGCGTCGAACCCCGCGGCTCGCCGCCGCGGTCATTCAACTTCGATCAGGACCGCCCGAACTCAACGGCATGGCGTTTGCCCTGGGGGAATCGGCCCGGGAAGCCGGCGGGGGCAACCGCATGGTCATTCATTTCGGGGATGTGCTTACTGGTGCGAGCGATCGTCCGCACGGGGGTGGGCCTTGATGCCGCGTCATTACACGCCGAAGGCGTGGTCGCCGCTTCGGCTGGTGGGAGCGACCCTCGGGCATGGGCGATGCATCGCGATGCGTCGGCGCGAGGGATCGTCTCGTATGCACACGGGGGCGCTGGTGAAAAAGCCTCTGCATACATGATCCATGACCGGCACGGAAGCGCCTCGTGTGCATACGAGGTATACAAACAAAGGCATTAAGCACGGCGCACTCGTCCGTAATATTTATTTTCTAAAATTTGATGACGAGTATGCAAAATCGACTTGACATGGGATGTGGAGCGGTGTCAAGTAACCGGAGACAGCGTGATGGCACCGGGTCATCGCGGTTCCGGGCGGGTTCCAGGGCTTTCGGAAGGGGGAATTCTCATGTTCAGCACGAAGAAGCGGGTTCAGGGCCGGCTTTTCGGAGCGGCCGTGGCGGCATTGGCCGGTCTCCTCGCCATGCCGATGAGCATGCACGCGAAAGCCGAGCATGCCGCGGAATCCGATCTGACTTCCGCGCCATGGCGCATGTATGTCAACGGGTGGACATTTGCCCCGGTATGGGATGGCCCTCGAGTTACGGCGTTCTTGGCGGTGGCGGACGAGGGCTCAAATCAGGGTGCCAATTTCGAAGTTGTGTGGTTCGAGCAAGATGCAAGCGGTCGTTGGGTCTCTTCGGCCTGGTTCGCGGGCTATCGAGCGTCCGCGTATCGCTGGGTGGAAAATCTGATCGGTGATCCTGAGTGCTGGAACGATGACGTGGAGGCCATGGATGTCCTCCTGAACGATCGGTCTGAATTCCATGCTCCGATGCCATTGCATGCTGGCTTGCTGCTTGCGGATCCGGTCCAGGAGATTCTGAACACTTCAAGATGATCCGGGGTGGCTGGTCAATGCGCTGGCCATGGCGGGATACGAAGCCGCACCGATCCTTTCCGGCTTGGCGGCGAACGCCGAGGTTGTCGGGCAGATTCCGTGTGAAGCCCAGCCGGGCCTTGGGATTACAGTCATGCTGGACACGATGGCCATGTCCGCGGAACTGAGCGCGTACGGCTATTCCGAGCGTGTCAATCAAGACACGTGCCAGGTGCTCTGCGACGGCTGCACCAAGGCAGTGACGATCACACTTGGTGAGTGGATCAATACGGGTTCCACACTGGTCGGGAGTGCCTTGCATTGCCACTACACCCGGACCGACACCAAGCGGATTGCGTATTCAGGGTTGACCGTGCTGTTGTGCGATCCCTGCCCCCCGTACAATGAGACGTGTACGAGAACCGTTCTAGGCGATGCAACGTCGCTGCCGGATCAACCGTGCCCCGCAGAGCCGGGAACCACGTTCCCGCCATCAATCTGGAAGTGCCAATAGGGGAGTGAGGCGATGCGCGTGCGGGCACGTCGCTGGGTACGAATCCTCGTTTACGCGTTGATGGCCGGAGTGCTCTTCCGGCTTGCCGGCCTGCGGTGGACGTACGATCGCATCGGCGATGCCGTCGGATATTTCTCGTACTATCCCAGCGGCGAGCGAATCCTTGAAACGCTTGTCGATACCAACTCATTGAACCCGCCCTGGATGCCGAGGCTTTTCCATCTTGAGTATGCGTCCTGGTACGTGTTTTTCGGCGTCGCGGCATGGCTTGCCGGCATCATCGCGGGATGCGCGTTGCTTCTCTGGGCCGTCCGGCGGACGATGCACCTGAAGATGCGGGCCGGGGGGTTGCTGCCGGTGGGCGTCCGGTGCATCGACCGGGCGGTACGGCTCGGCTGGTGGCTGCCCGCCGCGACCTACTGCGCATGGATTGTGTTCGAGCGATCCGTCTCGTACGAGCGAACGACCGCGCTTGCGAATCGCGGCGTGCCGGTTCCGATGGTCGGCATCAACGATCAGCCCACGTTCATCGTGATGATGGCCGGGGGCATGATGCTCGTGCATTGGCTTGTGCTCTACCACAGTTTGCCTTGCGCCTTGCGGAGTTCAAGGGAGTTTCGCCGCGGCGTCCGGGTCCGATGCGTCGGGTGTGGGTACGACCTGGGGCTGAACCCGGGCTTGAAGACGGCTCGGTTGGACTCGTGCCCGGAGTGCGCGCGCACGGCAACCCCCCGCTCGGGTGGGCCGATCGAGCCGAGCCGACGGCTCCTCCGGCACGCCGGGACACGGCGGCGATTCGCGTTCATCTCCGCCGTCTGGATCCTCGCGGTGGCGCTGCTGACGGCTCCCCGGTCCGGAACGATCGTGTACGAGGCCCTTCCCTGGTTTCTCCGCAACCGATGCCGCGTCGTGCTGGGCAACGCGGTGTACACCTGCGACTGGGTGTTGGTCCGCGTCTTCGGGCCGAAACGCTACCGCTTTCCGTATTCGATGGAGGCTATCCCGGAATCCCGTTTTCTCGCTCCCATCGACTGCGTTTCACGCGGTTTCGAGGGAGCCTCCTCATGAGCGGCGTTCCTTCATGATGAAGTTGCCGGTTCATCCTCGCGCGCATGGGGCATGGCGGCGAACGCTGGGTGTCGCAGCAGCAATGGCCATCTGCATCGTTGCGCTGTGGGCGATCTGGCGTTGCTTTGCGTGCCTCATGCTCGTGAGCCGGTCGGACGTGGCCGAGATGGTGTCGAGCGAACTGGCAGGCATCGTCCGGCGGGTAGAGTTCCTTACGCCGCGCGGGGGATTTGTCGATCCGAAGGAACTGAACCCTTCCGGCGTATCATTTTCGCGGGCGTACATATTGGCGTTTACGTACCATGATCTCGTCCAGGCGCCGACGCTTGGTGAGGCGATTACACATACATGGAAGCAATCAACCAGTATGATCGGGACGATTGTCAATGGTCATCAGAGGACCATCTACAATCCCCAACTGTGGCTGACAATCCACGTCTGCCTGGCGATCTCCGTGGCGATGATTCTTGCGCGGCGTGCGGGGATTTTTCACCTGGCCCAAGCGGTGACAGGCGGCGTCTGGGCAATCCTGTGGTCCCGGTGCGTGCTTGTCGGCAGTCTGGCAATCCTGTGGTCGTGGTGCGTGCTGGCGGGCGGCCTGGCGGCGTTCTCGCCGTGGATACTGGTCGGCCCGGCGGAGTATTTCTGGTCATCGCTGTGGTACCAATGGCAGGGGCGAGCGTGGATCGTGACGGAGTTCGGGGCGATGTGGGGACCGTTTGCCGGTGCGGCGTTGCTGTACCTGATCGGCGTGGCGTTGGTGGCGAAAATGGTCCGCTTTGCGCCCGCTTCCGCGGCTCGGGATGGGATGAGCGGCTGCCCGTGGTGCGGGTACGACGTCGAAGCAGGGAAGACGTGCCCGGAGTGCGGGCACGGGGCGGCGGATCCTCCCCCGTGGATGGTGTTCGTACATCTTGATTGGAAGATGGATCGCCGGACTCGCTGGGCAGCCGGAGCACTCGCGGGCGTTGGCGTGCTCGCGTACGCCTCGCCGCTGATCGTCGGTGTGGTGCGGGCGCTCTGGCTGCTTCTTACGCGGTGAACCCCGCCCGGGCGGCGGGCCGCGAGAGTTGCAGACCGATGACGTACGACGGCCCATCGGCCATGCAACGGGCTACGGAACCCGTCCAGGAAGAGGTCCGCACCTTGCTCGGAAACAGCGTGAAACGCGAACCGACCTGGGCCGGATGGTCCGACCGAATGCCAAGCCCGCCGATGCTCGCGTCGATCAGGTCGATCCGCCGTGTTGACGGTCCCCCCTCGGGGCTCTCGAACGCGATCGTGGCGTCCCCGCACACCCGCGTCCGGCGGCAGGCCCGGCGTTCGGTCCCCTTGAACCAGGTGATCGACTCCCCATGGGGCGTTTCTGATGCGGCGGCCGCGGCCATCGTCCCCGAGGGGCGGCGCTGATCCGTCGGCGAAGGGGTTGGAGTGCCGGTCCTGGTCTTGTCGGTGCCTCGATCCATGGAGTTTCCATCGACCGTCCGGGAACTCGACTTTGGAGTACGGCAGGATATGGCCACAGGGGCCGACGGGTTCCAGGGCATGCCTGGGAGGGTGATGTCCGGGTCCGTTCCCGCGGGGTACGCTGTTCTCGTGGCCAAGCCATCGGACGCACATCCGGCCCGCGGGCCGGCTCGGGGGGGCATCTCGCTCCGCACGCCGCTGGAGGCGGTCCCGGGTATCGGCCGAGCGATGGCGGAGAAACTGCGCGCGCTGGGCCTGACCAACGTGGGACGGTTGATCGCCCACCTGCCGATGCGGCACGAGAAACTCGAGGCCGAGAGCGAGATCGTTCAACTGGTTCCGGACCGGATCGGCTCGGCCCGCGGGGAAGTCGCCAATACGCGCCTGGTTCGTCGCGGACGATCCCGTTTCGAGGCGGTGATTGTCGATGGCACCGACCGTCTCGATGCCGTCTGGTTCAACCAGCCGTATCTGGGCGACAAAATCCGTCCGGGGATGCGCGTGCGACTCCAGGGGATGTGCAAGCGGTACGGACCCGGGGTCCAGATGGTCAACCCACGATATGAAGTCCTGCCACCGGCCGGGGGAGTCGGCGGGGCAGGCAAGGGCGTGGCCGTCGGGGCGTCCGACCCGCCGCCGCGCGACGAGAGCCTCAGGCCCGTGTACCCCGCCTCGGAGTCCTGCGGCTCGCGTGTCGTCGAGCGTGCGGTTGCCAAGGTCCTCCTTCAGGCCAGCGCTCTCATCGAGGATCACCTCGACGAGGCGTTCCGGCTCGCTCGCGGCCTGCCGGCCCTGGGCGAGGCCTACCGGCTCATCCACGCGCCAGGGACCTTTGACGAGGCGACCCGGGCCAGGCGGCGGCTCGCCTACGACGAGTTTCTTCTGCTGCAACTTGGCGTTCAGATGAAGCGGGCGCACCTGCGTGCAAACCTCCGTGCCCCCGCCTTGCGATGGAGCGACGCCATTGATCGACGCGTCCGAGCACGGTTTCCCTTCACCCTGACCCCCGCGCAGAACAAGGTCGTCGGCGAAATGGTCGCCGACCTCACGAGATCGGTCCCCGCCAACCGCCTGATTCAGGGAGACGTCGGATCGGGAAAGACCGCCGTCGCCCTGTACGCAATGCTCCTGGCCGTGGCCTCCGGGCATCAGGCGGCTCTCATGGCTCCCACCGAGGTGGTCGCCCGCCAGCACGCCGAGTCGATTTCCGCCGCCCTGGCCGGATCCTCCGTCCGAGTCGAACTGCTCACCGGGTCGGTTGCCTCCCCGGAGCGAGAGCGGATACACGCCGATCTGGCCGGCGGCGCGATCGACCTTGTG
This sequence comes from Phycisphaeraceae bacterium, assembly GCA_019636515.1. GTDB lineage: Bacteria > Planctomycetota > Phycisphaerae > Phycisphaerales > UBA1924 > JAEUJB01. Next base: position 550,282 of record JAHBXI010000002.1, read on the forward strand.
GTCGGCACCCACGCGCTGCTGACGTCCTCGGTCGCGTTCCGTTCACTGGCCGTCGCGGTCATCGATGAGCAGCACCGCTTCGGTGTACACCAGCGGGCCGCCCTGCGTTCCAAGTCCTCCGGAGAGTCCGCGGTCCCGCACGTGCTGGTGATGACCGCCACCCCGATTCCCCGGACGCTCGCGCTCACGCTCTTTGGCGATCTGGACATCTCGACCATCACCGGACTTCCGCCGGGTCGGTCCCCCGTGCGCACGACGGTGGTTCCGCTCGCGGATCGGCGGGCCTTGTACGAGCGGCTGGCGCCGCGGCTGGCGGGGGAGGACCGTGCCTTCGTGGTCGTGCCGGCCATCGATCAGGGCGATCGCCCCGCCGACACGGGCCGCCCCAACGACGTCGTCGATGTGCGCACGGTTCTGGAAGAACTCGCCCAGGGGCCGTGGAAGGGGCTGCGGATCGCGGCGATACACGGGCGGATGCCCGCCGCCTCGATCGCCCGGGTGGTTGATCGGTTCCGATCCGGCGATCTCGACGCGATCGTCGCGACCACCATCGTCGAGGTCGGGGTTGATATCCCCGACGCGTCGATCGTCATCATCGAGAATGCCGACCGGTTCGGGCTGGCCCAACTGCACCAGATCCGGGGGCGTGTCGGCCGCGGCTCGCGTCCTTCCGAGTGCTACCTGGTCGCCGACCCCGCCACCGACGAGGGCGCGCGCCGACTCGGGGTCATGGAATCCACCACCGACGGGTTCGTGCTCGCCGAACGGGATTTCGAGATCCGAGGGCCGGGGGAGGTGATCGGGACGAGGCAGTCGGGAATCGCTCCTTTCAAGGTGGCGGATCTCATGGCCGACCGCGACCTGCTGGCCATGGCTCGCCGGGATGCGATGGCGTGGATCGCGGCCTCCCCGACGCTTTCCCGGCCCGAAGAAAAACCCGTCCGCCGACGGCTGATGAAGGCCCACGGGCACTCCCTGGGCCTGGCGGACGTCGGGTAGCCGATCGAGCGTTGGCGTGCGATTGGCGTGATGTCGCCAGACGACGCCCCCCGATGTGCGAACGATCGCTCATGACCAGCACACCAGGCGGCGGCTCCGAGCCGGTCGAGATCAGAGATGGGCATCCCTGGATCCGGTTTCGGCCCTACACCCCGCCGGGCCTTCCCGAGAACGAATCCCGGGCATTCCTTGAATGCATGCGGCGGAGGCGATCGGTCCGCGAGTTCTCCGATCGGCCGGTGTCCGAGGAGACGATCCGCAACGTCATCGCCGCCGCGGGGACGGCCCCGTCGGGTGCCAACAAGCAGCCCTGGCGCTTCGTCGCCGTGTCAAACCCGGACCTCAAGCGGCGGATCCGTGAGGCCGCCGAACGTGAGGAGCGGGAGTTTTACCAGCGGCGGGCGACGCCGGAGTGGCTCGCCGACCTTGCTCCATTGGGCACCGATGCTTCCAAGCCATTCCTTGAAATCGCCCCGTGGGTGATCGTGGTGTTCAAGTTGATGCGCACGGATACGGACGACCGCGGTGAGTCGGCGGGCGTGTACTACGTCAACGAGTCGGTCGGTATCGCCTGCGGCCTGCTGATCGCGGCGATCCACCACGCCGGGCTGGTTACCTTGACGCACACGCCCAGCCCGATGGGATTTCTGTCGGCGGCGCTCAACCGCCCCGAGCACGAGCGCCCGTTCCTGGTCCTTCCCGTCGGTTTCCCCGCCCCGGAGGTGATGGTTCCCGACATTCGGCGCAAGGAGATCAACCGGATCCTGGTCGTGGAGTCCTGAGCCCGTGGGGTTGGAGAACCGCTAGGATCCTGCGTGTTCACGTCCCGGGCCCGCACACCCCGGCCGCGGCGTGGCAAGCCTTTGCATGAATATGTGCATGTGCCGATGCATGTACCCCATGCATGAACCCGGGTGTGATGCGGAGCCTCGGTTGAAGAAGCGTGTGGTGATTGTCGGGGCGGGTGGGTACGGCGGAGCGGAAGCGCTCGACCTGCTGCTGGGCCATCCCGGCGCCGAGGTGGTCGGCCTGTACGGGTCATCGTCCCGAGGTTCCGGCGAACGCGCCCCGGTGATTGAAGAGGTCTTCACTCGCTTCCGCGGCCGCTGCGCGCTGCCCGTCGAGGCCGCCGATGTCGGTTCCATCACGCGACTCGCGCCGGACGCGGCGTTTCTCGCGACACCGCACGAGGCAAGCCACGAACTCGCTCCCGTCCTGGCCGATTCCGGGGTCGTCGTTTTCGACCTTTCGGCGGCCTTCCGGCTCCAGGATGCAACCTTGTACCCCGAGCACTACGGGTTCGAGCACCGACGCGGGGACGTTCTGGCCCGGGCCCCCTACGGGCTGTGCGAGTTGTTCCGCGACCGGATCCCGGGGGCGAAGGTGATCGCCGTGCCGGGGTGCTACCCGACCTCGGCGATCCTGGCCCTGGCTCCGCTCGTGCGAGCGGGCGCTCTTCGTCCGGGGCATCGCCCGATCATCGACGCGGTGAGCGGGGTGAGCGGGGCGGGCCGTTCTCCCGCGGTCAAGAGCCTGTTCTGCGAGGTGAGTCTTCAGCCTTACAACGTCCTGCGTCACCGGCATCGACCGGAGATCGACGCCTACGCGGGCGTTGCGACCATCTTCACACCGCACCTTGGCCCGTACGACCGAGGGATTCTCTCCACGATCCACGTCGAACTCGAGAGCGGATGGACCCAAGCGTCCGTGCGCGGGGTGTACGCCGGGGCGTACGCGAACGAGCCGTTCATACGGCTGCTCCCCTCCGGCTCGTGGCCCGCCGTCGCGGACGTGCGTGGAACAAACTACTGCGATCTTGCCTGGGCCGTGGACGACCAGGGTCATGCCATCGTGGTCAGCGCGATCGACAACCTCGTGAAAGGGGCGGCCGGGCAGGCGGTTCAGTGCTTCAACATCCGGTTCGGCTTTTCGGAGACGACCGGGCTGCTCCACGGCGAGAGGGTGACCGGGGTGAGTGCCGCGGTCACGGGAGCCGGGCGATGACCAGCGGGCCGGTGGTGGTCAAGATCGGCGGGACGATGATCGAGGACGCCGCGACCGCGCCCGCGTTGTGGCGGGCCATCGCCGATCTGCACCGTTCGCGTCCCTCCGGGGTCGTCGTCGTCCACGGCGGCGGAGCCTCGGTCGATCGTCGCCTGGAGCAACTCGGGATGCCGACGCGGCGGCGAGAGGGCATCCGCCTTACCCCGGCGGACCAACTCGACGAGATCGTCTCGGTGCTGGCCGGGCGCCTCAACAAGTCCATCGTCGCGGCGCTGCATCGGCTGGGGGTCCGTGCCGTCGGGCTTTGCCTGGGCGACGGGGACGCGGTTCCGACGGCCCTTTCCACGCGATTTTCGTTCGATCCCGGCCGGGTCGGGGACGTGGTCGATACGCAGACCGGCGGCGCGAGCCGCGGGCCGCGGGGCGAGAACCTCGTCGGTCTTCTGCTCGCCTCGGGCTATCTTCCGGTTCTGAGTTCGATCGGGATCGACCGCGAGGGGTTCCTGAACGTGAACGCGGACGACGCGGCGGCGGGAGCGGCCCGCGTCATCGGGGCATCCGACCTGGTGCTGCTGACCGACGTGGCCGGAATCCTCGACGGGTCGGGGCGAGTGGTCGAGTCGATCGATTCGGCGGGGATCGAGGGCTTGATCGGGTCGGGGGCGATCACGGGAGGGATGATCGTGAAGGCACGGGCGGCGGCCAGGACGGCACGGCGACTGGGCTCCCCGGTGGTCATACTCTCGGGCGCGGGGGCGGGGGACCTGGAGAAATGGGTCGCGGGCCATCAGGCGGGCACTCGCGTCAAGCCGGACTGAGCCGGTGCCCGACCGCCGATTCGGCCCAGTCACAAGCAGGGAATCACCGGAGCGATCAATGACGTCGGAGCGCCACTCGACACGCGACCAACTCATCGGGGCGGACCTGTTGACCCTGGCGATGCTGTCCCCCGCGCGGCTCGCCTCGATATTCGACCTTGCCGCGGCGGTCAAGGCGGACGTGCGGCCCTACGGGGAATCGCTGCGGCACAAGACCGCGATCCTGATCTTCGAAAAGCCTTCCTTGCGGACGAAGGTGACCTTCGAGGTCGGGATCCACCGCCTGGGCGGAACGCCGATTTTCCTGGATCAGTCGGCCTCGCGTCTTGGAGAGCGTGAGAGCATCCGCGACTACGGCAAGAACCTCGAGCGATGGTGCCAGTTCATCGTGGCCCGGGTACACAGCCACCGATCGCTGGAGGAACTCGCCGAGCACGCCCGCGTCCCGGTTATCAACGCGCTCTCGGACAGGTTCCATCCCTGCCAGGCGTTGGCGGACCTGTTCACGCTCCGAGAGCGGCTCGGCTCGCTGGAAGGCGTCCGGCTGGCATTCGTGGGAGACGGCAACAACGTCTGCCATTCGCTGATGCACGCCGCTTCGCTGCTGGGGGTTGACACGACGGTCGTGACCCCGCCGGGGTACGCCCCGGCGGAGGACGTGACGCGCGAGTGCCGGGGGTTCGCGGAGTCCTCGGGGGCCACGCTGAACATCACCCACGACACGGCCGCGGTCGAGGGTCACCACGCCGTCTACACCGATGTGTGGGTCTCGATGGGGCAGGCGGACCAGGCGGCCAAGCGCCGCCGGGCGTTCGAGGACTTCCGTGTTGATGCGGCCATGATGCGGCTGGCCTCGCGGGGGATCGGCCGCGAGGCGCTGTTCATGCACTGCCTCCCGGCCCAGCGTGGCGTCGAGGTCACCGACGAGGTGATCGACTCGCCCTCTTCGGTGGTGTACGACCAGGCCGCGAACCGGCTCCACGTCCAGAACGCCCTGATGCTGCGACTTCTTGGAGCGGTGGGGGAGTAGACGGGGGATCCCGTCGCGTCTCCCCGGGGCGGCCGTCAGGCTCCCCGGCGCGGGAGCGGTACGGCGTTGGCGGGGTCGATCGCGCCCGGTCCGCCCCGGGCGAAATCGTCGATGTTCTTCATCGAGACCTTTGCGATGGCGGTCATGGCCTCTCGCGTGAAGAAGGCCTGGTGGGACGTGACGATGACGTTGGGGAACGTGAGCAGGCGAGCGAAAACGTCGTCGCGGATCACTTCCTCCGAGAGGTCCCGGAAGAACAGGTCCGCCTCTTCCTCGTACACGTCAAGCCCGACTCCCCCCAGGCGGCGGGCCTTGAGCGCGCCGACCAGCGCCGGCGTATCCACCAGGCCTCCGCGGCTGGTGTTGATGAGCATCGCCCCCGGTTTCATCATCTCCAGCCGCGGCCGGTCGATGACGTGCCTTGTCGCCGGCGTCAGCGGGCAGTGCAGCGCGACGATGTCCGACGACGACGCCAGTTCGTCGAGGGTGACGTACCTCACGCCGAGTTTCTCCATGTCGGGGGAGACGAACGGATCCGCGGCCAGCACCCGGCATCCGAACCCCGTCATGATCCGGCAGAAGACCGACCCGATCTTCCCCGTCCCCACGCAGCCGACGGTCTTGCCGTGCAGGTCGAATCCCATCAATCCGTCGATCGAGAAGTCGTGCTCACGGACACGGTTGAAGGCCCGGTGCGTATGGCGGTTGAGCGTGAGAATCAGGGCGACGGCGTGCTCGGCGACGGCGTGCGGGGAGTACTCGGGAACGCGAGCCAGCGCGATCCCCAGGTCCGCGGCGGCCTCCACGTCGACATGGTTGAACCCCGCCGAGCGCAGGGCGATCATGCCGACTCCCGCTTGCTTCAGCCTTTCAACCGCGGGCCGGTCGAGCCGGTCGTTGACGAACACGCACGCGGCGCCGCATCCCTGGGCAAGCCCCGCGGTCGCGGCCGAGGCCGGCGCCTCGATGTAGTCGATCTCGTGCCCCTTCCCGGCGGCGGCATCATCAAAGAAGGGACGCTCGTATTTCTTGACGCTGAAGAACGCGACGCGCATGGGGCGACTCCGCGGAAGTGATGACTCTGACCGGGCCGCGCGGGATCGTATTCCCGCGTCAGAGGGACACGTCGGTGCATCCCACGATCCCCAGCACGCAACTCACGATCCCGTTGATCGTGAAGAAGGCCATGTGAAGACCCTCGCGCCCCCTTCGCGAGAGGACCACGTGCTCGGCCGCAAGCAGGACTCCGACGGCGAGGGTCGCGAAGAGGAAAAGCGGACCGAGGCGCTCGTCGGCTCGTCCGGCGGCGAGGAGAAAGAGCACGGCGGCCGCGTGCAGGGCGCGGCTGATCCACAGCGCGGGGTGGATACCCAGCCGTGAAGGCACGCTCCAGAGATGCTGGGCCTTGTCGGCCTGCACGTCCTGGAGCGAGTAGACGATGTCGAACCCGGCGACCCACGCGGCCACCATCGCGGCGATCCACCAGAGGGCGGGCATGCTCATGGCGGCCCGATGATCGATGGCCAGCGCGGCCGCCACCGGGGAGAGGCTCAGCGCCACGCCCAGGAACAGGTGGCAGAGCCACGTGAAGCGTTTGGTGTACGAATAAAAAGCCAGGAACGCCAGCACCGGAACCGCCAGCGCGACCGGCCAGGGGTTGCCGAACGCGAACCAGAAGCCCGCGGCGGCGGCGATGAAGACCGCCGCGCACACGGCGAGGGTGATCCGGCCCTGGCGGATCGGGACGCGGCCGGAGGCAAAGACCCTCCGGGCGGTCCGCGGGTTCAGCGAATCGATGGTGCGATCGGCCAGCCTGTTAAAGACCATGGCCCAGGTTCTGGCCGCCACCATGCACACCGCCACCAGCGCCAGTTGTCCCGAGAACCTCGCCCATGTCCCGTCGGCGGGCCGTGCCATGAACGCGCCGAGAATCGCGAACGGCATCGCGAAGACGGTGTGTGAAAACTTGATATCGGCGGCGAGGAGCCGGGGAACGGCCCATCGGTTGGCGGCGAGCCCCGGCGTGGCCGGGGCGTGTGGGGCGTGTGGGGCGGTGGTCAAGGTCATGGCATCCGCGGCGGGCGTGGATGATCGAGATCAGTTTCCGCCCGAATCGTCGCCGGTGTCTCCGGGTGGATCGGCGGGTGGATCGGTGGGTGGATCGGTGGGCGTGCCGGATTGCGGGATCGACGTATCAAAGGCGCGGGGCGCGGGGATCCGGCCTTCGAACTCTCTCATGGCGATGACCTTGCCGCCGCGGACCACGACCTCGATCCGGGCCGTGTTGGAAGGATCGACTTTGGCGAAATCGAACAGGTAGACCCCCTGCTCGTGACCCGGCTCGGGCGAGTCGTGGCGGAAGATCTTCTTGACATCATCGAGCGTCTTGCCGCCTGAAATGATGTTGGCCGAATCCTCCAGGACGATGCGTTCGAGGTTCCCGCCCTTTGGGGGCGCGGACGAGCGGATCAAGTAGAAACCACCGGCGGCGGCCAGCACCACGATGAGGACTCCGAGCCGTACGAAAGTTCCCTGCCTTTGATCAGCCATCACGGGTCTCCCTGGGCTCGACACGGATCAGGCGGGCGTTGAGAAGTTCGGTTGCCTGTCGTACGAGCGGATGGTCGGACATGCTAGAAGTTGGCAGCGTCCGGGGCGCGGAACGTCCCGGCGACGCGGTTGACGGGGATGTGGAGAGCGGTTCTGCGACGGTCGGCGGCTCGGTCGCCGTCAGGGTGACGGCTGTTTTCCTTCCCGTGGCATCTCGGATCGCCCGCGTCATTTCTTCAAGGCGCAATTCGGCCGTCCGGACCAGCCCGGCCGGGCCGTCGAGCACCACCCGCTCCGGGGAATACTCGACCGCCCGAAGCCCCTGAAGAACGGCCTGGAGCGAACGCGAAGGGCACCGGGCGACCACCTCGCTCCACGACAAGGCGTCCGGTGGCGGAGAGGGTCGGACGGCGGCCTCGACGGGCTGATCGCCGCGCCCCGGCACCGCGGGCGGTCGGGGCTCGGGCGAGGTCGGGATGGAGAGTCCCGGAATCGACCGGATCGGTTCGAGTGGACCGTGGCGGGTCGGCGGCGGTGGCTCGGGCGAGTGAGTCGCCGCGGGCCCCGTCGCCGTCATGCTTTTTTTGCGGGAGACTCCTCACGAGCCGCGGCCGCCAGCACGGAAGTGACATCGGCGAATCGATCCGTGAGCGCGAGCCGGACGACCAGTGCATCCATCAGCGCCCGCGGCGAGGCGCTGCCGCGCAGCGAACGCTGGATGCTCTCGCACAGGGCGATGGCGTGCGTGAGCGACGCCACGTCGAAGCGGGAGGCCCGCTCGACCTCGGCCCGGCGGGACTGGTCGGAAAGGTCCACGAGCGTGGTTTCAGGCCCGCAGGCCGCCAGCACCATCAGGTCGCGGAACCGCGACGAGAGCGTCTCGAGCAGTGTCTCGATGGAAATGCCGCGGTTGAGCAGGGAGTCGGTCCTCTCGAGCGCCGGGCCGGGACTTGCGCTTGCCACGGCGTCGATCAACCCTCCCACGAGTTCCGAGTCGGGAAGGCCGATCAGGTCCTCGAGCGTCCTGAGCGTGAGCGACTTTGCCCCCGCGGCCATCAGGCGGTCGAGCAGGGAGAGCGCGTCGCGCATCGACCCGTTGCCAAGCCTCGCCACCGCGTGGACCAGTTCGGGATCGGCCGCGAGTCCCTCGGCCTTGATCACGGCTCGCAGGTGATCGGCGATCCGCGACGAAGGGATGTTGCGAAAATCGAAGCGCTGGCAGCGTGACTGGATGGTCGCCGGGACCTTGTGAGACTCGGTCGTACACAGGATGAACTTGACGTGCTCGGGGGGTTCCTCCATGGTCTTGAGCAGGGCGTTGAACGCCTGCGTCGAGAGCATGTGGACCTCGTCGATGATGTAGATCTTGTGCTTGCCTCGCAGCGGCCGGTAGGCCGCGTTGGAGATCAGTTCACGGACATGGTCGACGCCGGTGTTGCTCGCCGCGTCGATCTCGATGACGTCCGTGTCCTTGCCCTGCATGATCAAGGAGTCGATCTCGGCCGACCCTCCGTTGAGCGCCTTGGCGAAGATCCGGGCCATCGACGTCTTGCCCACGCCCCGGGTTCCGCAGAACAGGTACGCATGGGCGACCCGGTTCGACTCGATCGCCCCGCGCAGCGTCGACGCGATGGCCTCCTGGCCGACGACCTCGTTGAAATCGCGGGAACGATACCGGCGGGCGAGCACGGTGTAGGTCATGCCGCAGTGTATTCGGAACTCCGGCGGCGCGGTCCGGAGCATCGGCCCACGGCATCTTGGTGGCCAGCGGTGGCCAGGGGGCCGTGGCGGGCAAACGCTTGCCGGCGTGTTGTGGACGCCCGGGAGGCGGCGTACTACGATCATGTGTCTGGTTATGGGGCTGTTGTTCTGGCTCTGCCCCAGGTACATGAGCATACTCTCGGGTCCTCAGTACGTCTTTTGTCAGGCGTGGTGACGGAAGAGAAGTGGAGCATTTGAAAATGAAACGTGGAATATGGTCAGGTCTTGCGGCGGCCTCGCTGATCATGGGGTCCTTCGCGACCCTGGGGTGTGAATCTTCAAAGAAAGAGACATCCTCCTCCGTGGCGGCTAATCAGCCCCAGGAGCACTACTCGATCGGCCCGTGGTTCCCAAAGACGGGTGAACCGGCTCCGGCTCCTCGCCGGGCCGCTCCGCCGGCCGCCCCCGCGCCCCGGGCGATGGGGCCGTGCAACTACGCCCCGGTGGCCGCCGCCGGGATGAACGTTTCCCCGATGGCCTTCCCCACGGGCGACGTGGCGACCAGCGCGGTCCTGGTTCATCAGGTGGTGCCGGCGCAGGTCCGCGTCGGGATGAACTACACGTATGAACTGCACGTGACGAACATCACGGCCGGGACGCTCCAGAACGTCGTGGTCCACAACGAGGGCGCGCAGAACCTGACGGTCGTCTCGTCCGATCCGTCCGCCAACCGCGGCGCCGACGGTGGGTCGCTCTGGATGCTCGGCGACCTGGCTCCCTGCCAGACCAAGGTCATCAAGGTGACCGGCAAGGCCGACAAGGCGGGCACTTCCTCCAGTTGCTCGTCGGTGACGTACAACAACACGCTGTGCGCCAGCACGACGGTCGTTGAGCCCGCCCTGAAAATCACCAAGCAGATCACGCCCGAGGCCATCCTGGGGTGCGATCCGATCACGATGACCGTCGAGGTGACCAACAGCGGCACCGGGACGGCGTCGGGCGTCAAGATCGTCGATCAGTTGCCGGCCGGCCTAACCAACGCCGATGGCGGATCCACGGTCGAGATCGCCGTCGGTGATCTTGCCCAGGGCCAGTCGCGTCCCTTCACGATCCCCCTGAGGGCCACGCGCACCGGCCGCTTCGAGAACGAGGCCCGCGCTTCGGCCGAGGGCGGTCTTTCGGCCACGTCGAACAAGGTGGCGACGGTGGTCAAGCAGCCGGTCCTGACGCTCGCCTGCACGGCCTCGACCGAGCGGATCATCATCCGTCCGGGCGCTGAGGGTTGCTTCGACCTGACGATCAAGAACGCCGGTGACGGGATCTCCCGAGGCACCGTGGTCTCCGCGACGGTGGCCGGCGGCACGCCGACCAGCGCCGACGGCGGGCAGGTCAGCGGGAACATCGTGACCTGGTCGGTCGGCGACCTGGCCGCGGGCGCGTCCAAGACCGTCAAGGTCTGTGTGCGTCCCACGACCATGGGCGAGGTGACCATGAGCGCGACCGCTCAGGGCGCGTGCGCCACGCAGGTTTCGACCAACTGCAAGATCAACACCGTCGGTACCCCCGACATCTTCGCCCTTCTTACGGATGACGACGGCGTGGTGCTCGTCGGCGACGACCACATTCTCCGGTACGAGGTCGGGAACCAGGGCCAGATCGACCTGACCAACGTGACGGTCGTCATCACCCTGCCCGAGGGCTTGCAGATGGTCAGCAGTTCGGCTCCCAAGGCCCCGGTGGTCGAGGGCCGCAAACTGACCTTCACGGGCGTGACGGGCGTGCTCAGGCCGGGTGAGAAGCGAGCCTTCACGCTCACCGTCAAGGCGAGCACTTCCGGCGAGAAACTCGTCATCAGCGAGACGACCGCCGACCAGATCAAGACCCCCCTCCGCAACGACGAACTCACGGTCTTCATCGACCGCTGATTCCGCCGGACGGGATCTTCGCCTCTCCTGAATCTCTCGCCGGGCCCGAAATCGGGCCCGGCTTTTCTTTTTGGTCATGGCACATCTTCTTGCCCCGCGACGCGGCGCGGGCCTTGACAGGCGTACCGTGGTTCGGCCATGCGATCCACCGTTCCCGTCCCTGGCTCTCGAGAGATCGCCCGCGTGATCGCCGACTGGTTCTCGCGCGGCGCCCGGGACCTGCCCTGGAGGCGTGAAGCGGTGGGGGATCCCGGCGTGCGCCGCGATCCCTACCGCGTGCTGGTGAGCGAGATCATGCTCCAGCAGACGCAGGTGTCCCGGGTGGTTGAGCGATTCGACCCGTTCCTGGCGCACTTTCCGACGATTGATCGCCTGGCGGAGGCGGATGAAGCCTCTGTCCTCGCGGCGTGGTCGGGTCTTGGGTACTACCGGCGTGCCAGGCTTCTTCACGCGGCGGCGCGCCACATTCAGCGCGAGCACGACGGCCGAATCCCGACCGATCCCGCTCGGCTCGCTGAACTCCCCGGCGTGGGGCGTTACACCGCCGGGGCCGTCGCGTGCTTTGCCTTCGGGGCAAGCGTGCCGATCGTGGATGGAAACATCGCAAGGGTCCTGTTCCGGGTCTTTGACCGCCGCGCGGTCCAGGGCGATGCCGCGGACATGCGGTGGGCGTGGGAGACGGCCGACCAGATCGTGCGGGCATCGTCTGGGCATGTCCCGATACCCGCGATCAATGAAGGACTCATGGAACTCGGGGCGACGGTCTGCGTGCCCGGAGAGCCGCGGTGTTCGAGGTGTCCGCTCGCGGCTTTGTGCGCGGGCGGGGCGGCGGGGACGGCGAACCAGATCCCTTCGCCCCGGAAGACCACGGCGAGGAAGTCGGTTTTCTGCTCGACCGCTCTGATCATGGACCGTCGCGGCCGCATCCTGCTCGAGCGGCGGCCGTCGCCGGGGATGTGGTCGTTGATGTGGCAGGCGCCGACGCTCGAGCGGGAGGGAGTCCGCCGGCACGCCGGCGCCGCTCGCTTTGCGGCCTGGCTCGGGGTGGGGGTTTCGGCCCTGGAGCGACTGGCCCGCTTCCGCCACCAGACATCACATCGGACGGTTCACTTTGAATGTTGGCGTGTACGACTGGATGCGAGCCAGGCCCGTCCAATCTCGGCGTCCAGGCGGTGGGTGGAACCAGGCGAACTGCCCGGGATCGGGCTCTCCAGCCCGCAGGCGAGGATGATCGCGTCCGCGTTCTCCGCCTCGTCTCCGCGACGGGGGTCCCCCCGGGCTCGTACACTGCCCCGATGAGCGCCGACCAGGTCCAGATTGTTTCATCGACGCTCGTGGTCGGGCTGGAAGTCCATGTCGAACTTTCGACGCGGACCAAGATGTTCAGCCGCTGCCCCAGCCCGGCCGGCGCGGGGCACGCCGAGGCGGCGCCCAATTCATGGATCGACCCGGTGACGCTCGGTCTGCCCGGGGCACTGCCCGTCATCAACCGTGAGGCGGTCGAGATGTCGATGATGGTGGGGATCGCGCTTGGTTGCCGCATCGCCACCGAGACCCGCTGGGACCGCAAGGGGTACTTCTACCCCGACCTGCCCAAGGGGTACCAGATCAGCCAGTACGACCTGCCGGTGTGCTTTGACGGGAGCGTGGACCTGCCGGGAATCGACGAGCGGAGTTTTTTCGTGCTTGATGGATCGTCCGCGGAGGTTTCTTCCCCCGTCCGCGTCGGCATCCTGAGAGCCCACCTGGAAGAGGACGCGGGCAAACTGCTGCACGAGGCGCCCGGCGGTCGGGAGATCGACGGTTCGATCGTGGACTACAACCGCGCGGGAACGCCTCTCCTGGAGATCGTCACCCAGCCCGACTTCCGAAGCGCCGACCAGGTCGTGGCCTTTGCCCGACTCCTCCGGGACACGTGCCGCTTCCTGGGCGTGACACAAGGGGTCATGCAAAGAGGGCACATGCGGTTCGAGCCGAACATCAACTGCCACCTGACCCTCTCCGACGGGAGGCTCGTCAAGACCCCGATCGTCGAGATCAAGAACCTGAACAGTTTCCGGTCCCTCAAGGCGGCGATTGAATATGAAGGACGGGAGCAGCCCCGTCGCTGGGGTGAGGATGGCCGCGAGATGGGCCCTGGGATGAAGTCCACGCGGGGCTGGGACGACGACCGGGGTGTCTCGATCATGCAGCGAGGCAAGGAGGACGCCCACGATTATCGTTACTTCCCCGACCCGGACCTTGCTCCCGTGGTCATTTCGCACGGGTGGATCGAGAGGGCGCGGGCGAGAGTCCCCGAGATCCCGCTCGAGCGGCTCCGCCGCTACGTCGTCGGCCATGGACTGGGCATCAAGGAAGCAACCTCCCTGGTCGAGGAGCGGGAGACGTGCCTGATGTACGAATCGTGCGTGGCGCTCATCGCCCAGAGGCTCGGCGACCAGGCCCGCGCCGGTCGGCTCGCCGCCAATGCCATCCTTCAGAGCGGGTTGAAACGGGCCAACGAGCGAGGGGTTCCGGTTCATTCGCTGGGCATCACGCCCGGGCAGGTCGCCGGGCTCGCGGTGATGCGGGAAGAAGGCCGGATCAACGCGGCCGCGGCGGATGAACTCTTCGGAGTTTTGTGCGAGTCGCCGGGGGCCGACCCCGAGTCGCTCGCCCGGGAACGCGGCCTGCTCATCGTCCGTGACGATGCGGCGATCGAGCGATGGATCGACCAGGTGCTCGCGTCGAACGCGTCGATCGTCGACCAGGTCCGCGCGGGCAAGACACAGGCCGTCGGTCGGCTCGTCGGAGAGACGATGAAACGCGCGGCGGGAAGCGCGGACGCCAGGACGATCCGGGAGGCAATCCTCCGAAGGATCGGCATCAAGGAATGATCCCCGGCCCGGGGAGCGGGCCATCAACGGAGGCGGTGCGATGGTGACCATCCGAAAGGCGAACGAGCGGGGCAGGACCAGGATCGGCTGGCTCGACGGGTGGCACACGTTCTCGTTTGGCGAGTACCACGATCCCGAGCACATGAACTTCCGCGCGCTGCGAGTCATCAACGACGATACCGTCGCGCCCGGGGGCGGGTTCGCCACGCACCCGCACCGCGACATGGAGATCATCACGATCGTGCTCGACGGGGTTCTGGCGCATCGAGACAGCCTCGGCTCGGAAGGAACGATCCGACCCGGAGAGGTTCAGGTGATGAGCGCTGGAAGCGGGATCCGCCACAGCGAATTCAACGGCTCTCAGGAGCACCCGGTACACCTGCTCCAGGTCTGGGTCATCCCCCAGGCCCGCGGCCTGACGCCCGCGTACGAGCAGAAGCGGTTTGAGCCATCGGAGTCGGCCGGACGGTTCCGCCGCGTGGCCGGTCGGGACGGCGGCGACGGCTCGTTGACCATCAACCAGGACGTGGACATCCTGGTGGCGGACCTGTCACGTGGGCAGTCCGCCGGGCACGCGATCAGGGACGGGCGCGGGGCGTGGGTCCATGTGGCGACGGGATCCGCGACGGTCAATGGGATCGACCTGAACGCGGGCGACGCCGCCGCCGTCGAGGCAGAACGCGGCGTCGAGGTCCGCGCGGGCGTGGACGGTACGAAGGTCATCCTGTTCGATTGCGCGTGACCGCCCGGGGTCTTCGCGCGTGACGTGCCCACCCCGCCCGGCGGCGATGCCGGGCGGGAGATTCCGCGCCGGGGACGATCCGGAGAGTCAGCGCGAGGCGGCCTTGCGCTTCGCCCCGTCCTTGAAGGTCGGGACCCCCGCGCCCTTCTCGAACATGTCGGCGAACTTGAACCCCTTGCGGCTCTTCCACGCTTTTCGGTGGTAGGCATCGCTGGCCATGAGGGGGAACAGCGAGGAGATTTCCCCGAAGACCATCTGCTCATGCACCACGTCGACCTTGCCCCACGAGCAGGCCTCGCGGAGCGTGGAGCCGGACAGCGCCCCGTCCCGGCTGTCGGCGACGGTAAGTTGAACGGCGTACTTGTGCATGCTGATGTCCCCGCGGGCCTTGCCGCCCCGCCGCTCGACCAGCAGTTCGGCCGCGACCACGATGTCCTGCGCGAAGTTCTTCGGGACGCCCCCGCCGAGCATGAGCAGGCCGGTGTCCCGGCACTGGAACTTGATCTCGGTCAGTTCTCGGAAGTCGGCGCCCGAGTCGAACGCCACGAAGGGCCGGCCCGATTCCTGGCGCTCGACCTGGTGCATCACGATGCCGAACCCGGCCGAGCAGTCGCTGAAGGCCGGGCAGAAAATCGGCACCCGTTTCTGGTGGCAGGCCTTGACCAGCGACTCGTTCTTCGCGTGGTGGCGTGCCAGGTAGGCTCCCATCGCGTCGATGAACTCGCGCGACGAGTAGGCCCCGGGCGCGAACGCGTCGAAGACCTCGCGCGTCACGTCGTCGCAGGCCCGCAGGTCATCCTCGTCGATGTACGTGTCGTAAATGCGGTCGATCATCAGGTTCCGCAGGGTCATGTCGTCCACGGGCGGCGCCTCGGGAGAGCCGGGCGCCATGTAGTGCCGGAACCCCAGGCCCTCGAAGAAGTCCTGGTCCACGATGTTGGCCCCCGTCGACACGATCGCGTCCACCATGTTGTTCTCGACCAGCGTGATCAGCGTCTTTTTCAGGCCCGCCGAGATCAGCGAACCCGCCAGCGTCAGGATCACGCCGCACCCCTTGTCGGCGAGCATCATCGAATAGATGTCCGCCGCCTTCGCCAGGTTCCGTGACGAGTACGCCATCGACCGGTACGCGTCGATGATCGGGCGGGCGTCGAACTTCGTCACGTCGGCGTGCTTCACGGGGTTGGCGAGCAATTCCTGCTTGGTCCATTTCATCGGAGACTCTCCCATCGCCCCGCCATCGGTGGGGCGTCGCTGGATCGGCCAAGCCCCCCTGGCCATGCGTTGACGCGGGCGCCCGCGGGGGTGGCGCGGACAACGAGATGGTACGCACCACGGAGGGGATGATTCTCCGGTTATTTACCACGATGGGGAGCGGGTCGGCACGGCCATCTCCCGGCCTTCCCCCGGCGAGGAGCGGTTGTGATACGGTGTCCGCATGGCAATCTCGACTCTTGCGGCGACAACTCTGCTGATGGTGAATCTCGGATTCGTCACCGTGCCCGTCCGTGCCGCGTTGTTGCCAGGCCAGGAAGTGGCCCAGCGGCGGGGGCTGGCCGGGGATCCCCGGGAGGCGCTGCTCGACGGCGTCGGCCGTATCGCCGCGCCCGGTGTGCCCGGAACGATCTCGGTGTGGGGCGCCGAGGGCTCGGTGATCGTGGCCGGCATTGAAGGCGGCGGCGAGGTGCCTGTCGTGGCGACGTCACGGCTTGGGCTGGGCGGGGTTGTGCTCTTTGCTCACTCTGGGTATCTCGGAAAAGACGCCCTGCATCACGCCGACACGGGCCGGCTGATGGCCCGGGCCGTGAGGTGGTCCGCGTCGAAGGAAACTCCACGCGTCGGCATCGTCGGCGCTACCGAGTGCGGGGAGTACCTCTCCGCCGAGGGGTTCACGGTGGTTGCCCTCGGGGATCGGTGGCATGCCCGACTGGAAGACGCCGACGTCATCATCCTGGCGGGTGATGTCCGGGAGGAGCAGTTCGAAAATGTCCGTGCGTTCCTACGCGCCGGCGGCGGTTTCATTACCGCGCAGACGGGGTGGGGGTGGCGGCAGATCCACCGCGGGCGTCCCGTCGGGGAATTGGGCGTCAACCGATTGCTCGAGCCGGCCTCGATCGCCTTCACCGACGGCTACGCGGATCGCACCGCCGCGGACGGCTTCGACGCGGGCCGGGAGGTGTCGCCGTACGCCCACGGCCGGGCGGCGCTGCTGGCCACGCTGGAAGCACGGGTACTCACGGCCGCCGACGCCAGGACCGCCTCTCACGCCGCGATGTCCGCCGTCCGTGCCATGCCCAGGTCCGACGCCGAGTTACGCCCACGGATCGACCAACGACTCGCCGAGCGAGCCGACCAACTTGTCCCCACCGAGTCCGAACCCATGACGGCGACCGGATCACCGATCGATCGGTTCCTGCTGGCCGTCCAGGTCGATCGGATCGAGAATCTGCCGGCCGACCAGGTGCGGGCGCACCCGGCCGCGTCGCGGTTCCCCGGTCCGGTGCCGTCCGATGCCCCGCGCCTCGATCGCGTGGTCCCGATCAACACCGCCGTCTCTCGCTGGCACAGCCTCGGGCTGTACGTCCCCGCGGGTGAGGTGGTGACCGTCGAGATTCCAGAGTCCGCCGCCGCGCTGGGTCTGCGAGCCGTGATCGGGTGCCACACGGACGAACTCTGGCACCACGGCGAATGGAAGCGGGTGCCGCGGATTTCATCGACCACGCCTCTGTCGCGATCGCAAACCACCCTGGCGAGTTCGTTCGGGGGGCTTCTGTACATCGACGTGCCCGCCCGCGCCTCCGGGCGTGTCCTTGACGTGACCGTCCGCGGAGCCGTCGCGGCCCCGCTCTTTGTCCTGGGGAAGACCTCCCCGACGCAGTGGCGGGATTCGATCCGGCACGCCCCCGGCCCGTGGGCGGAACTGGCGACCTCCTCGGTGATCGTCTCGATCCCATCCGAGAAGATCCGCGACATGGACGACCCCACCCCGGTCCTGGAGTTCTGGAACCGGGTCATGGATGCGGCGGCCGACCTGGCCGAGATTCCCCGGGAGCGTCAAAGCCCCGAGCGATTCGTCCCCGACGTGCAGATCAGCGCGGGGTACATGCACTCGGGATACCCGATCATGACCCACCTTGACGCGGCCGACTGGCTTGGAAACCTCGACGAACTGCGCCAGGGAAACTGGGGCCTGTACCACGAACTGGGGCATAACCACCAGCATTCCGACTGGACCTTCGACGGGACGGTCGAGGTGACGTGCAATCTCTTCACGCTCTACATCCACGACATGGTCTGCGACCGGCCCAGGACCGACTCACGGCGCTGGCTGGAGAAACACACGCCCGACGCCGCCCGTCACCTGGCGCGCGGGGCCAGGTTCGAGACCTGGAAGCGAGAGCCGTTCACGGCCCTGGCGATGTACATGCAACTCCAGCAGGCCTTTGGCTGGGAGACATTCAAAAAGGTCTTTGCCGAGTACCGCGACCTGCCTTCCGCCGATCGCCCGAAGGGTGACGATCAGAAGCGGGACCAGTGGCTGGTGCGGTTCAGCCGGGCGTGCGGTCGAAACCTCGGGCCGTTCTTTGAATCGTGGGGTGTGCCGACCTCCCAGGCGGCCCGCGACCAGGTCCTCGACCTGCCCGGCTGGATGCCCGAGGGCTGGCCCCCGTGATTCCTCCCGCGGGCACGGCCGGCCGGAACTCATCGGGTGGATGTGGGCGCGCGCACGGGACCCGGTGGTCCGGGTCCCGCCGCGCACAACGCACACTTTCTCTCCGATTGGTTCAATCGCCGGCCATCAGCGCCGGCGCCGGACAAAGGCCACCGCCGCGAGGCCCGCGACCACGCCCGTACCCGGCGCGGGAACAACGGTCATCGCGGTAATGAGCGCCCCGCCGCCGACCTCCCCGATCATGGTGCCCTGGCCCGTCATCAGGTCGATCGACCAGAACGTCGTCCGGCCCAGTGCCACATCGCGGACGGCCGCGTACGCGTTGCCCGTCACCCCGGAGATGTCGAATCCGGCCAGGTCGGTCACGTCGGTGCCCAGCGGGCCGACCGTCGTGAGCACGCCGTTGTTCGGAGGGCTCTGGATCACCAGAACATCTCGGGCCGCGTCGATCTCGTACAGCACCGTCGATGTCGCCCCCTTGAAGTTGTTGGTGTACGCCGCCGCCACGATGCTCGGGTTGGTTCCAAAGCCCGAGTCCATCGGGTCGTACCCGAGAGACCCGTCCACGGTGACCGCCCCGGTGTCGGGGTGGACGCGCAGGTTCTGATCCGCGTCGCTGACGATTCGGATGCGGTCGACAACCGGGTTGAAATCGAACCCGAAACTCGATCCGTTGAGCGGCGTCGAGAAGTTCGCCCCGACCTGCATCGCCTGGCCCGTCACCGGGTTGATCGAGTAAAGACGGCTGAACGATCCCAGGCCGTAGAGTTCCCCCGTGGCCGGGCGGATGTCGATCCCCAGGATCTGCTCGTTGGCGGACATGCCCCACAGCGGCACGCCCGACAGGAGCGTCCCGGGGGACGAGTGGTCCCACGAGACCAGTGACTGCTGGAGGGTGACCCCGTAGACCAGTTCGGCGGCGGCGTGACCCGACGCGAGCGTGGTGACAGCGAGGCCGGCGAGTGCGGCGACGGTCCGATTCATGCGATCTCTCCTTTGTGGTCGAAATGAACCCTCGGAATCGATCGGGCCGGAGGGATACCGATCCCCGTCCGCAGGGGAGTGATCCGACCCAGTCAATCCGGGACTGCCGACCCATCGCACCCGTCGGGCGTCCGGATTTCCGATCGGGTCGTTTTTTTGCACGGCCCCCTCTCGCCCCGTACACTGACGGCTGATCTCAATGTCCGGATTGCCGAAGGGACCACCCGGCGAATGGCCGAACCGCTCCTCCAACTCATCGCTCGCGGAGACCCGACGGCGGTCGCCCGATGCATCGACGAGTACGGGGGAACGATCCGCGCCATCGCCTCCAGATACCTCCGATCGATGGGCGAGGACGTGGACGACGCGGTTCAGGAGATCTTCGTCGAGATCTGGAAAAGCGCCGGGCGATACAACCCGGTGCTCGGATCCGAGCCGGCGTTCATCGCCACCATCGCGCACCGTCGGCTGACCGACCGCCAGCGCCGGGCCGCCTCCCGCCGCACCACCGATATCGCCTCCGCTCCGCCGGTCGAGCAGTCGCGGGAGAACTTCACGCCCGACCGGGCGGCCCTGCGTGACGACCTCCGGGCCGCCGCCTCGGCGTTCGAATCCCTCGATCGCGACGAGCAGCAGGTGCTGTGGTACTCGCTGTACCAGGGGATGTCGCACGAGCGCATCGCCGACGTCACGCGTATCCCCGTCGGAACCGTCAAGACCCGCATCCGCCGAGGGATGATGCGACTGCGTGAACTTCTCTCCCCGGTCTCCGCGGTGAAGGAGGTCGCCCGATGAGCGCCCCCTTCCACACGAATTTCACACGCGTCCTGGACCTCCTGGCCGACCGGTCGGTTGCTCCACTTCCCCAGGACCAGGAGCAGGAACTCCGGACGCTGATCGACTCCCTGCCCACCGACCAGCGTACGGTGGCGTTCATGGAGCGAGACCGCCTTGAGCGGGCCGCCGCCGAGACCCTCGCCATGTTCATGCAGGCCGATCGGCCCGCGGCGATCTCCCCCGGGCTGCGCGATCGCCTGATCGCCTCGGGAATGGCCGAACTGGCGGGGACCGCGGATCAGGACTCCGGCTCGATGCCTCGATCAGGTACCGACTCGTCGTTGCCCTCTTCACGCACCTACGCCCTGGCCGCCTTTACCGGGTGGCTTGCCGCCGCCGCCGCGCTGGTCTTTGCCTTCGTCTTGTACCAGTCCCGCCCGACCGCTCCGTCCACGCTTGACCGGCCCTCGGTTGTCTCGGTCTTTGAAAGCCGGGCCGCCCTTCTCGACGATCCGGACACGGTCGTTGCGACGTGGTCCCCCGGACCGGATCCGGCCGGCTCGGGTGTCACCGGAGACGTCGCCTGGAACCCGACGACGCAGACCGGGTACCTGCGATTCAGCGGACTGGCCGAGAACGATCCAGCCCGCTTCCAGTACCAGTTGTGGATCTTCGACAAGGGCCGCCAGACCGACAAGCCCGTGCTCGAACAGTTCCCGGTCGATGGCGGTGTCTTCGATATCACCACCGCCGCCCGTGACCCGAGCACCGGTGACGTCATTGTGCCGATCACGCCCAAACTCCCCGTCCGCGATGTCGCGGCCTTCGCGGTCACGTCGGAGAAGCCTGGAGGGGTGGTCGTGACCACCCGTGAGAACCTCCTGCTTCTTGCCCCCGTGGGCGGCTGATTCCGATGACGGTGTTCGCGTCGTTCCCCATTCAGGGGCTTGAGTCCCGATCCGCGATCGGCGCCCCCCGCGGCTACGCTGAACCTCCATGTCCCGAGCCGTGTTTCTTGACCGCGACGAAACGTTGAACCGGGCCGATTCTCTGCCCGCTCCCGCGCCCCCGGCACGCCCCGGCGACGTGACCGACCCGGACCTGATCGAATTGCTCCCGGGCGTCTCCCGGGCGTGTTCCCGGCTGCGCGCCGCCGGGCTGAGGCTGATTGTGTACAGCAACCAGGGCGTGGTCGCGCGCGGCGGGCTTGATCTTCGCGGGGTCGAGAGGATCAACGACCGCATCCGGGAACTCCTCCCCGCGGGAACGATCGACGCGTTCTATGTCTGCCCCTACCACCCGGCGGGCCACCTGCCGCGTTGGACGCGTGAACACCCGTGGCGCAAGCCCGGATCCGGGATGATCACCGCCGCCGCCGCCGAGATGGGCCTGGATCTACGTGAATCGTGGGCGGTGGGAGATAAGCCACGCGACATCGAGTCCGCCATCGCGGCGGGGATTCCTCCCGACCGCTGCCTTGGCATCGGTGGTGATGCCGGGCTGGCCGATCTTGCATCCGCCGCCGATGCCATCCTCGCAAGGAACTCTCCCGGCACGGCCCGGGGGGCCACCGTCCGGCTGCGGGCACTGCACGGCTCCCCGCTGGCCGATGTCCGCACCCGGGCCACCGTCATCGCGGCCGCCGGCTCGATCGCCGAGAGAACCGGCGTCCGGCTCGTCGCCGTCTCGGCCGATGACCGATCAATCACCGTGACCATCGACGCCGACCGCCTGGCGGGCCTGGGCTTTCTCGCCGAACTCCGCCGCAACACCAACGCCTGGTTTGCTTCCCGCCATACGGGTCTCTCATTGTGGGGCGAGGCCGTTGAGGACGGTCCGTGAGGCGTCGCTCCACCGCTTGCCCTGCCGCCCGATGGTTCTTCCAATGAACGCCCCGGGAGACACCATCCTCGCCATCGCCTCGGCGCCCGGCTGGTCGGCGCGTGCGATCATCCGGGCCTCCGGCCCGGGAAGCGCGGCCTTGCTCAACGCGATCGTCGATGAGCCGATCCCCGCGCGGCGGGGCGTGTACGTGGCCAGGGCGAAACTCTCGGGCGATGGCCCCGCGCTTGCGGTTCTTGTGCTGCGATTTGTCGGTCCGCGTTCGTACACCGGGGAGGACTCGTTCGAGATTCAGTGCCCCGGGAATCCGCTCCTGATCGAGCGTCTGATGAATCGACTTCTCACGTTATCGACACCCGCCCCGACCAGGCAGGCCAATCCGGGGGAGTTCACCGCGCGGGCGTTTCTGAACGGGCGGATCAGGATGGAACAAGCCGAGGGCGTGGCGGCCATGGTGGCGGCCCGTTCCGCCGAGCAGGCCGACGCCGCCCGCCGGCTGCTGACCGGCGAGACCGGGCATCTTCACCAGGCCTGGGCCGACGAAGCGCTCGGCCTTCTCGCGCTGGTCGAGGCGGGGATTGACTTTACCGACCAGGAAGACGTGATTCCGATCGACGCCGAGTCCCTGGATCGACGCCTCGGAGCGATCGAGCAGGGCATCCGCGATCACGTCGGAGACCGGGTGCCGCGGGCGATCAGCGCGGGCATCCCGGCCGTCGCGCTGGTCGGGAGTCCCAGCGCGGGCAAGAGCACCCTTTTCAACGCGCTCCTTGGCCGGGAGCGCTCGGTGACCGCCGCCGAGCCGGGTACCACGCGGGATGTGGTCCGCGAATCGCTCGATCTCTCCCGTGACATTCCCGGGGGGGGGGCCGTGGACCTCATTGACCTGCCCGGTCTTGACCGCCGCGAAGACGGCGTGGTCGGCAAGGCGGAGGCCGCCGCGCAGCGGGCCGCCCGGGAGTCCATCGCCGCCTCGGACGTGATCCTGCACTGCGACCCGAGCGGGCGTTTCTTGCCTGATAAGGCGATTCCTTCCGGCGCGACCGTCATCCGTGTGCGCACGAAGGCGGACCTGCCCGCCGATCTGGACGAGCCTGGCGACGACGGTCATGGGGCCATCGCGGTGTGCGCCCTGGACGGGTGGCGCCTGGGTCCGTTGCGGCGTGCGATCGCCGATGCCACAACCCTACCCGGCCGCTTCGGCGCCGATGCCGGGCTGATCCCCCGGCACCGTCGATCGCTCGCCCAGGCCGCCGATGCGATCACAAGGGCACGCAAGGCGTCGCGCGACCTTCTGCGGGATCCGGCGGTGGTCGCCGAATCGCTCCGCCTGGCCTGCGATGCCCTGTCAGACCTCACGGGGAGAGTCTCTCCCGACGATGTTCTCGGGCGGATCTTCGCGACGTTTTGCGTCGGGAAGTAGCCGCGCCGGCGCACGAAAAAGCGCCCTGTTGAAGAGGGCGCGGTGGTGGAATCGGGACATCTGGAGCGGCGGTGGTCCGCCCGGGATCATCAGCGGATGACGAGCATTTCACGGTACGTCGGCAGGGGCCACAGGTCGGCGCTGACGCGCTGCTCGAGCCGATCGGCCAGTTCACGCACATCGGCCATGGCGGGCACGACGCGGGCCTTGAGGTGCCTGGCGTGCTTGAGGACATCATGCCCGAGGTCGGCTTCCGACGCCTTTTCGAGCGAATCAATCGCCTTTCGGAACCGGTTCACCAGGTCGATGAACCGCTCGATGTCGCCGCGCAGGTCCCCGACATCCGCGTCGGCCGCCTCGCATGCCGCGACCACTTCGGCCAGTTCGGCCTGCTGCCGAAGGGCGGCCGGGAGCATGAGCGTCCGGGCCATCAGGACGGCGGTTTCGGCCTCGATCATCACCTGCTTGATGTATTTCTCAACCAGGATGTGCTCTCGGCTTTCGGTTTCGACCTTTGTAAAGACGCGGTACGCGCGGAACAGGTCGATGGCCTTTTTCGACCCGATGACCGGGAACGCGTCGACGCTGGAGCGCAGGTTGGCAAGCCCGCGCTTCTTCTCCGCCTCCTGGTGCCAGGCGGCGTCGTAGCCGTCCCCGTTGAAGATCACCCGTTTGTGCTGGCGCACGGTCTTCTGGAGGAGCGAGGCCACCGCCGGCTGCAGGCGCTTGGTATCCACGGCCTTGCCCGGCCCTCCGACCGATTTTTCAAGCAGCGTCGCCAGGTGATCCAGGCTCTCGGCCACGATCGTGTTGAGCACGGTGGCCGGCCACGCGACCGACTGTGAAGATCCGACGGCCCGGAACTCGAACTTGTTTCCCGTGAACGCGAACGGCGAGGTCCGGTTGCGGTCCCCGGTGTGACGGGGGATGGACGGCAGCGTCCTGGCTCCCAGGTCGAGTTTGCCGGCCTTCATCGTCTTCTTGGGCTTGCCGGCCTCGACCTGCTCGATGATGTCGGTCAGCATGTCCCCGAGGAAGATGGACATAATCGCCGGTGGAGCCTCGTTGGCCCCCAGCCGGTGGTCGTTGTTCGCCGAGGCGACCGAGGCACGCAGCAGGTCCGCGTGCAGGTCCACCGCGCGGATCACCGCGCACAGGAAGACCAGGAACTGCATGTTCGTGTGCGTCTCGTCGCGTGGGTCGAGCAGATTGACGCCGGTGTTGGTCGCCATCGACCAGTTCAGGTGCTTGCCCGAGCCGTTGATCCCCGCGAACGGCTTCTCGTGCAGGATGCACTGCAGGCCGTGACGGGGCGCCACGCGCTTGAGCGTCTCCATGGCGAGCATCTGGTGGTCGCAGGCGATGTTGGCCATCTCGAAGAGCGGGGCGACCTCGAACTGGCAGGGGGCGACCTCGTTGTGCCGTGTCTTGACCGGCACGCCCAGCCGGTACAACTCGCGCTCCGCCTCCTGCATGAACGCCAGCACCCGCGAAGGGATCGACCCGAAGTAGTGGTCCTCGAGTTGCTGCCCCTTGGGCGGTCGAGCCCCAAAGAGCGTCCGATCGCACGCCATCAGGTCGGGTCGCTTGAAATAGTGCTCACGATCGATCAGGAAATACTCCTGCTCGGGTCCGGCCGTACACACGACCCCCGAGACGCCCATGTCGGTCCCGAAAATCCTCAGGATCCGCATCGCCTGCTCGCTCAGCGCATCCATCGACCGCAGGAGCGGTGTCTTGTGGTCCAGCGCCTCCCCGGTCCAGGAGACAAACGCCGTCGGGATGCACAGCGTTACCGACCCCCCGTTACGGTTCAGGAAGACCGGGCTGGTGCAGTCCCACGCCGTGTACCCGCGAGCCTCGAACGTCGCCCGGATCCCGCCCGAGGGGAACGAACTGGCGTCGGGCTCTCCCTGCACCAGAGAAGACCCGCTGAATTCGGTGATCGCCCCGCCGTGGCCGTCGGGCGTGAGAAAGGCATCGTGCTTCTCCGCCGTCAGCCCTGTCAACGGCTGGAACCAGTGCGTGTAGTGCGTCGCCCCGTGCTCGATCGCCCAGTCCTTCATCGCCGCCGCGATCACGTCCGCCGAGTCGTGGTCGAGCGGCTCGGCATGCTGGATCGTCCGCTGCAGGCGCTTGAACACGTCACGGGGAAGCCTCTGCTGCATGACCCGTTCGCTGAAGACATCGGCCCCGAAGACCTGGTCCACGCGAGACGTGGCCGCGGACGACTGGCCCAGACCCGCGTGCCGCTTGGTGAGTTCCGCGATCGAAAGTCCATCCACGACGGCATGCCCGTTGTTCATCGCTCGTACTCCAGGCCCGCGGGAAGTCCCGTGGGCGGCATCAACCGATCATCGGTCAGTGGCGTTTCAGACACCACCGGCGCATGTTCCTATCAAAATACGAACACAAGGAGATCCAGCGGCGAGGGTCCCTTGCGTGTGCATCCAGTTGTTCGTCGTATCCCGCGGCGTCCGCTCGACCGATCCGCTCGGACCGGTGCCCATTCGAACACGGGCGAAGCACCAGAGGCACGGGTTATTGTCGCATGGTCAACCCATACTTCAAGTCAATGAGCAATTCATAATCGACGCGATGGGTTCCCAGCGGAATTGGACCACGTACGGGCCGCGTCGTGGGCTTGCCGCATCCGCTACCCGTCGGTTCGTGCCAGGCCTGACGCCAGGCGGCGTACGAAATCCTCGCACGCCGCGACCGGATCCTCACCCGCCTGCTCGGCCTCTTCGAGCCGCCGAACCAGAGCGCTTCCAACAATGGCCGCGTCGGCGTGGCGCACGACCGCCGCGACCTGGTCGGGCGTTGAGATCCCAAACCCGCACGCCACGGGAAGGTCCGTCGCGGTGCGGATTTTTTCGACCCTGGCCCCGATATCGGGGATGCCCTCCGATGCCCCCGTGATCCCGGTTCGTGTGAGCATGTACACAAACCCGGTGCATGCCCCGGCGATCGTCTCCGCGCGAGCGAACGGCGTCGTCGGGGCGATGAGCATGGCCATCGCCAGCCCCGCCGCCCTTGCCGCCTGGGCGTAGGGGCCGGATTCCTCGATTGGAACATCGGGCAGGATTACACCGTCAAATCCCGACTCCTTCAATCGAGCCATGAACGCTTGGACTCTCCCCCCGCCCCCCGTTTCTTCCCGGTGAGATCGCGTGACGATCGACACGCTGATCATCGCGACGACGCCGATGGCCAGCCGCGGCCTGACCTGGGCGACCTCCCGCATGACCGATTCGGCGGTCGCCCCCCGGCCAAGCGCCCGGTGCATCGCCGAGGCGATCACCGGCCCGTCGGCGATGGGATCCGAGAATGGAAACCCAACCTCGACCACCGATGCCCCGCCCCGCTCGCAGGCCAGGAGCAATTCCCCCGTGATTCCTGGTCGTGGAGCGGCCCCGCACACAAACGGCATCAGTCCACGCCGCCCGGAGGTGCGAAGGGAGGCGAAGATCTCGTCAATCCTGTTTACGCGAAGATCGGTCATGACAGGTCAAGTGTAGTTCGTCGCGTGTCCCTTCCCGGGCGTGTGCCCCACGGGCCGCGGAAATCTGCCCGTGGCGTCGATCGAACCCGTTCGAAAGAAAAGGCTTGAGTTCAGACCTGGATCACGTCATTGACGGATTCGAGTCCCTCGGACAGGACGCGCGGCCCGTTCTTGGTGATGAGTACGTCGTGCTCGTAATGGACCGCCACCGAACCGTCGGCCGTGAAGATCGGCCAATCCTTGTGCCGCTCTCGGGTTTGTCCGGTGCCGACGGCGATCATGGGCTCGACGGCGAGCAGTTCCCCGGGCTCGCACGGCCACGGAGCCTCGACCCAGTCTCCGAAGGAGGGCACGACGTTTGAGATGAAGGGCGGGGCGTGGAGGGATGGCTGCCCCGATCGCGTATCGAAAAGCCCGTGGCCTCCCAGGCCCCGGACCAGGTGAAACCCGCACCGCCCCTCCACGTGGGTCTGGACCGCCCTGGCCCAGTCGATGAACCGGTTGCCGGGGCGGAGTTCCATGACCCCAAGGCGCAGGGCCTCTTTCCCGCAGTCGGTGAGACGGCGGACCAGCGGAGACATCTCCCCGAAGACGTACGTCCATCCCGCGTCGCCGATCCATCCGCGGTGGCGGACGCCGATGTCAATTTTCAGTACATCACCAGGGCGCATCGGCTGGTCGTAGTACCCCGCCGTCCCGTGGACGATGCAGTCGTTGACGCTCAGGCACGAGTGCGACGGGAAGCGAGGTTTGCCGCTGCGACCCGGACGGTATCCGTAAAAGCACGACTCGCACCCCAGCGCGTCGAGCGTCTGGGCGATGAATCGGTCGATCTCCGGGAGTTTCATCCCCGCGCGCAGGAACGACGAGACCCGGCGGTGCGTCTCAACAACCTTCTGGGCCGCGTCGTACGCGGCCATTTCATCGATTCGGTTCATGCTCGGCGCGTGCATCGGCCGGCATGGTAGGTTCGAACCGGGGTAGGATGGTCATGCTCCCGCGCACCCGAGATGACCGAGGACGGCGTGTGAGGCTGCACTGGCGTTGCCTGGCGGCGACGGGTGATCCCGCGCGTGTTCGGTCAGGCCGGGGGGCGGCGTGGGGTTCGGCCCGGCGAGTGGCGGCCTGGCTCCTGGCACTGCCCGTTCTGCTGGCCCTGGTGGGGGCGGTGGTGGTTGCCCTGGTGGCGTTTGCGGCGGTGAAGATGGGCCCCGTGGTGATCGCGTTGGTCTTGTTCTCGCCCGTCGCGGCAACCGGCATCATGTTCATCGCGACCTCCCTGGCAACGACGACCGATTGGTACGGTCGCCGATCCGCGGCGCTTCAAGCCAGGATGCTCGCCGAGGGACGGTGCCCGTCGTGCGACTATGGAATCAACGGCGTTGAGCCGCAATCGGACGGATGCGCGGTATGCCCCGAGTGCGGCGCCGCCTGGATGGTCGGGTCGCCTCGCTACACACCGAGAAGAAAGGTGGTGGTCACGATGGCCAGGCCACATGCTCCCTGGATGCCGGACCAAGCCACGGATTTTCCGTCTTCGGCGTGATCCATCGCTTACCCACGGATGATTCGCCCCCCCGCGATCACGACGTCGGCGGGGTTTCCTCCGACCTCGTACGCGAGCATCCGCTCGTCGTTATGCCGAAGAACGACAAGGTCCGCTCGCGCGCCGGCGCGGATCTCCCCCCGGTCGTCCAGGCCCAGGACGCCCGCCCCCCCGGTCGTCGCGGCGGCGATGGCCTCCGCGGCGCTCAGTCCGTTCTGGCGAACCGCCAGCGCGATGGCCAGCGGCATCGAGGACGACGGCGCCGATCCCGGGTTGAAGTTCGTGGCAATCGCCACCCGCCCGCCTCGGTCGATGATGCTCCGGAGGTTGGTGTACCGCCCGTCGAGGTGAAAACCGCTGATCGGCAGTCCGACCGCGAAGGGCCGCCCGGGGCCGCCGAGCAGTTCGAGCGTCCGATCGTCCGAGGCTTCGAGATGATCGACGCTCCGGGCGCCCAGTTCGATTGCCCGTTCGACCATTCCCAGCGAATGAAACTGGTCCGTATGAACGCGGACAGGGTGCCCGAGGCTGGCCGCCCGCCGCAGGAGGCGGTCGGCCTGTTCGAGCGGCCAGGCTCCCTTCTCGCAATACACGTCGACGGCCAGGCCCGGGAACTGGGCGTGGACGGCGTCAAGTGTCTCCCCGATCGTCCGGTCGAAGTACGACGGGACGTCGGGATCGACGGCGTGGCCCAGAAGCGCGGTCTTGACGACCGTTCCCGGCCAGCCGGCCGCGGCATCGTCGATCGCGTGGAGCATTTTCAGTTCGTCGCGGGTGCTGAGCCCGTACCCGCTCTTGACCTCGACCGTCGTTGTTCCCTCGTCGGCCATCACCGCCAGCCGCCGGGCCAGGTGATCGGCCAGTTCTTTTTTCGAGGCGGCGCGGACAGCCCGCACCGTGGACATGATGCCGCCGCCGGAGGCGAGGATTTCCAGGTACGTGGCCCCCTGTCGCCGCCGATCCCACTCGTCGAGCCGTTCTCCCGCGAAGCACGCGTGCGTGTGGCAATCGACCAGTCCGGCCAGCACGATGCGGCCACCGGCGTCGATGATGCGGCCGGGCGGGAGCAGGGTTGTGATCCCCGGGCCAACCCCCGCGATCCGGTCGCCTTCGATCAGCACATCGCCGAGGGTCGGGGGCTGGGCTGCACGCGCCATCACGCGGGCGTTCTGGATGAGGATGGACATCCGAATTCACTCCGCGATGACGCGTGCGACGGACGCCGCGTCGAGGCCCTGGCTCAATCCTCGTGCAAGCCGCCGGAGGCCGCCGAACGCTCGGCAAACCCACGAAGAAACGACAGGAACAGGTGCGCGGCGAGGCGTGCGGTGCGCCCGGCTTCGTCCTGCGCGGGGTTTAACTCCATGAGGTCGAAGCATCGGACCGCGGGGGAACGTCCGCATGCCCTGGCCGCGACCGCGGCCTGCACGACCGTCCAACCCGCCGGGTTTGGCGCGCTTACTCCCGGGGCGTGGGCGGCATCGATGACGTCAAGATCCAGGCTCGCAAAGACGGTGTGGTGCGGCCGTCCATTGGCGTCCAGGCATGTCCCCAGGGTCCCGAGCCCCTCGTGAACACGGCCCCCGTTGGCGCAAAACCACGAGACATGCCCCTGGTCGTTTACCAACTCGTTCATGCCGAACACGTGAAGTTCCCGTATGCCGCAATCCTCGACCAACCGGCGGAACGCCATCCCAGACCCAGGCCGCTCGCGAACATCCAGGTGAGCGTCGAAGTACACCCCGGTCATCGGGCGGCCGCGATTGGCCACCGCGTGAACGAGCGGAAACGTCAGGTCGTGTCCTCCGCCGACGCCCACGGGCAGCAGTCCCAGGTCGAGCAAGGCCCCGACCGCCTCAAAGACCCGGCGGTGGGTCTCTTGCAACGCCGCCTCGGTTCGCCCCTCGGCCGGCACGACATCACCCGCGTCGAAAACGCGAGGATACGCCGCCCCGGACGGGATCTGAACGCCGTATCGAAGCAGGGCCTCGCGGAAGGCTCGGGGGCCTCCCTCCGCGCCGATCCGGCCCCCGTTGAGTTCCACCCCGGTGTCGTCCGGAAGCCCGATAAGCCCGATCCGGCACCCCACGGGCAATCCCGCATGAATGTGCGAGGCGAATCGAGCCGAGTCGATGACCCTGGGCCATTCGGCGGGCTGGCAGTGAGGGATGGTCACTCGATCAGTGTAATGTCTTGTTCGGCTGCCCGCCGCGTTGTTCGGTTTCCGAAAGGCATGGGGCAGGTGAAGCCGTCGCGGGCGAGTTTCGGTTTCTGTCGTTCTCTGGCGAGAATCGGCGTGAGTCAATGCCCACGGCTTCGTTAGACTGGTATCGCCAAGGCGCGGCGGGTGCGCGCGGAGAGCAGAGCCATGTCCCAGAGTATGTGTGCCAGGTTTGCGTGGATCGCCGGATCGGCCCTGTTCATGGGCGCGCCGACCACGGCCGTCGCCACCGACCTGCTCGTGGCCGATGGGACAAGCCACGTGATCCGAAGGTACGCGGGAGATGGAACGCCCAAGGGTGTCTTTGCCTCCGGCGGACTGGAGGGACGTACCGCCCTGGCCTTCGGACCGGACGGGTTTCTCTACGTCTCGGATTCCCAGAACAACACCGTTCAGAAGTACAACCCGGTCACCGGAGAACACCTCGGTGCCTTTGTCAGCGCGGGATCGGGCGGCATGGTTGATGCGCGCGGCCTGACCTTCGGCCCGGACGGTCGCCTGTACATCGCCAACGCCCAGACGCTCGCCAAGATCCTCCGGTACGACGGTTCGGACGGGTCGTACGTGGGCGTGTTTGCCGGGGCGCCGCCCGTTCCGCGCAGCCCGCTCTTCGGCGCCGACGGGAACCTGTACGTGGCGTGTGAACTCTGCCACGACGTGGTCCGGTTCAATGGCCAGACCGGGGCCACGATGGGACGGTTTGTTGATTCGGGGACGAGTGGTCCGCTGCGTCCGTATGGCATGGCCTGGGGGCCCGACGGGCACCTGTATCTCAGCAGCGCGCGGGCGAACGAAACCATCCGCCGT
Organism: Phycisphaeraceae bacterium; assembly: GCA_019636515.1. Classification (GTDB taxonomy): domain Bacteria; phylum Planctomycetota; class Phycisphaerae; order Phycisphaerales; family UBA1924; genus JAEUJB01. The sequence continues at coordinate 581,705 of JAHBXI010000002.1, forward strand.
TACGACGGATCGACCGGCCTGCTCATCGATGACTTTGCCGTTTCATCGCTGATCCTGGACCCGATCTCGGTCGCTTTCTCGGCGGATGGCACGGTCCTGTACGTGGCCGGGCAGACATCCAACAACGTCGTCGCGTTCGACGGCGTCACGGGAGCGTTTCTCGCCGAGGTCGTCCCCTCGGGTTCGGCGGGCCTGGGGCAGGTCTGGGGGATCGCGGTGCTTCCGTGCCTGGCCGACCACGACGGGACCGGGTTTGTCGATACCGATGACTTCGACGCGTTCGTTTATGACTTTACGGACGGGGTGGAGTCCGCGGACTTTGATCGATCCGGGTTCGTGGACACCGACGACTTCGACGCGTTTGTCCGGGCGTTCGAGGAGGGGTGCTGAACCTCCCGGGGCCGGCCGGTTGGCCGATGCCTCGGTGGCACGCGCCACGCTATCGCAGCAGTCGTTCGAGGTACTTGATGTCCACGCCTCCCTTGCGGAAGGCCGAGTCCCCGACGAGCCTCTGGTGAAGCGGGATCGTCGTCTTGATCGGGTCGATGCGGAACTCGCGCAGCGCCCTGGCCATGCGGTCCAGCGCCTCGTCGCGCGTGTCGGCGTGTACGATGAGTTTGCCGATCATGCTGTCGTAGTTGGGAGGGACGACATACCCCGGCACGACATGGCTGTCCAGGCGCACGCCCGGGCCGCCGGGGGCCTCGTACGTGGTGATCTTCCCGGCGCTTGGCCGGAAATCCCTGGAGGGGTCTTCCGCGTTGATGCGGCACTCGATCGCGTGCCCGCGGATCTTCACGTCCGACTGGCGGAACCCGATTCGCTCGCCCGCCGCCACGAGGATCGACATCTTCACGATATCGACGCCGGTGATCATCTCCGTGACCGGGTGCTCGACCTGGACCCGCGTGTTGACTTCGAGCATGTAGAAGTCGCCGCGGTCGTCGAGCAGGAACTCGCACGTGGCCGCCCCGCTGTACCGGGCGGCCCTGATCATCTTTGAAGCCGACTCGGCCACCTTCTCCAGGCGCTTGCGGTCGATCCCCGGGCCGGGGGCCTCCTCGATCACTTTCTGATGCCGGCGCTGCAGCGAGCAATCGCGTTCGAACAGGTGTACCGCGTTGCCGTGCTTGTCCCCCAGGCACTGGATCTCGACGTGGCGGGCCGATTCGAGGTACTTCTCGATGAAAACCGCCCCGTTGCCAAACGCCGCCTGCGCCTCCTGCCCCGCGATCCGAAGGTTCGACCGAAGCGCCAGTTCGTTGTGGCAGACTTTCATCCCGCGGCCGCCGCCCCCGGCCGAGGCCTTGATGATGACCGGGTACCCGATCTTCGCCGCGACCTTGACCGCCTCGTCCTCTTCCTCGATCGCCCCGTCCGATCCGGGGAACACCGGCACGCCGTTTTCCCTGGCCGTGCGCTTGCACTCGACCTTGTCGCCCAGTTTGCCCATCGCCTCCGGGGAAGGGCCGATGAACTCGATCCCGCAGTCGCGGCACGCCTGGGAGAAGTCGGGCCGCTCGGAGAGAAATCCGTACCCGGGATGGATCGCGTCCACGTCCGCGACCTCGGCCGCGGCGATGATCCGCGAGATGTTCAGGTAACTCTCCCTCGCGGGAGGCGGGCCGATGCAGATGGCCCGGTCGGCCAGGCGGAGGTACGGGGCGTCCTTGTCGGCCGTTGAATAGACGCAGACCGTTTCGACTCCCAGTTCACGGCAGGCGCGCAGGATTCGAAGGGCGATCTCCCCGCGGTTGGCAATCAGGACTCGGTTGAACATGGAATTGGCACACGACCGGCGGGCATGAGGCTCGGGAACGGAGGCCGCCGACGACGCCCGCCGCCGCCGTGCCCGCCGGAAGATTCCGTCTTACGACGGACGGATCAGGAAGAGTTTCTGCCCGAATTCGACCGCCTGGCCGCTCTTGACCAGGATCTGCTCGATGACGCCGGATTTTTCCGCCTTGATCTCGTTGAACACCTTCATCGCCTCGATCAGGCACACGACCGTGTCGGGCGTGACCGTCTGGCCGATCTTGACGAACGGGGCCGCGTCGGGGTTCGGAGACGAGTAGAACGTCCCGACCATCGGAGACTCGATCGCCACCTGACCCGCCGTGGGGTCGGCCAGTTTCGGGGCCTCGGCGGCGGGAGCCTGGGCCTCGCCCATGGGTCCGGCCGCCGGGCGGGCGTGGACCATCGGGGCCGCCGTCATCGGGACGCCGTTGTGGCCCCGTTTGAGCGTCACGGTCTGCGTCTCATCCTGGAGGTCGAGTTCCGTCAGGTCGTTCTCGACCATCAACTTGACGAGTTCCTTGAGTCTCTCGGTATCGATCATGCGTCACCCGTGGGCGAATCGAAGGCCGCGAACCGGCGCGCGGCGTGAACCCGGAGCGTATCACCCCCGCCCGTCGGGTTCACCCCCACCGGCCCGAGTTCCTGACATTACCCCAACACCGACCATTCCAAGTCCATCGGGAGCGTACACAGGCACTCGGCCCCGGTGGGTGTGACCAGGTAGTCGTTCTCGATCCGAACGCCCCCCACGCCGGGCAGGTAGATCCCCGGCTCAATGGTCAGGACGTTCCCGGCCGCGAGCGCAACCGGGTCCACCTGCTGGGTCAGCCGCGGCTCCTCGTGGACATTGATCCCGATCCCGTGCCCCAGCCCGTGGCCGAAGCGTTCGCCGTGGCCGTGGCGGGAGATGTGTTCCCGGGCGATGCGGTCAATCTCCGCGGTCGTGACGCCGGCTCTGAGGGAGTCGGCCGCGAGGATGTGCGCGTCCAGAACGATCCGGTACACGTCGCGCATCGTTGCCGACCAGGGTCCCAGGTGAAACGTCCTGGTCATATCGCTGCAATACCCGAGCCACTTGGCGCCCCAGTCAATGAGCAGCGGCTGCCGAAAGGCCGCGCGCGTCGCCCCCGGACGGTGGTGCGGCAGCGACCCGTTGGCCCGTGCCGCCACGATGCTCGTGAACGCCGGCTCAACCGATCCACGAGACTTCATCTCCGACTCCAGGCGCGCCGCGATCTCCAGTTCGGTCTGCCCGGGCGAGATCGTGGGTCGTAGCGCCAGCAAGGCATCCTGCTGGATCCGAACCGCGTGACGGATCAACGCCACCTCGTGATCGTCCTTGACCGACCGCATCGCGGTCAGGATCCCCCGTGTCGGAACCAGCACCCCATGCCCCGGACGGCCCGGATCGCCGATGGCCTTGTCCATCCGGTCCGCGAGCGTGTCCCGCTCGGCGACGGTCATGTGCTCGCCCTGGATGCCGCATCGCTCGACGCGCTCGGCCGCGAACGTCTCGACCACGCACGGCAGCATCGTGGATTTTCGGATCACGATCCGCGCGAGGGTCTTGAATCCGGCGAGTTCCTCTTCGTAACGGAAATCGCTGATGAGTATCGGGAAAACCGATTCATCGGCGGGGACAAGCAGGTAACTGTCTCCCCCGAGAAAGCCCGTCAGATACCCGACATCCCGAGGATCGGTCACGAGCAGGTGGGTCAGGTCCTTGGCCCTGGCGGCCTCCCGCAGACGGGCAAGCCTGCCGGCGTGGGCACGCTCGGGTGAACCCGAGGGTGCCCGGGCGAGCAGCCGTGCGGGGGAGACGGAACTTTCGATCGTGACCGCCGATGCCAAGGCCGATGACCGTGCGGCTTTGCGGCCGCCTCTTCGAGTCCTGGATACCCCGGTCGGCGTGGTCGCGGCTGGCGTGCGGGCTTTTCGCGGCCGAGGGGCGGATGCCGTGGTGGCGCGAGTTCGTCCGGTGGGACGCTTGGATTTCATGGGCGGATCGTACCGCACCGACCCCTCCGGTCGTGCCGGGGGTGTTGCGTCGAGTCGCCCGGCCAAGCCGCGGCCTGGCCGGTGCTCATCGCCGGCATCCGATATGCTCAGCGCCTCGCCATACTGGCCTTCGGGCACGGAGTCGAGCCATGAAGCACCGTTCGGATCTGTGGTCGCGTCGGGCGTTCAACCGCTGGGCGGTGGCGGCGCCGCTGGTTCTATCCCCTGGTGTGATCGCCCGCGGGGCCGGGCTTGTGCGCGCCGGCCCCAACTCCCGGATCGGGGTCGGGCTGATCGGCTGCGGCAAGCGGCTGTTCGAGATGCTCGGCCCGATCACGACGCATCCTTCACTCCAGGTCGTGGCGGTCTGTGATGTGGACACGACGCGCCGGGAGCACGCGGCCGCCCTGGTCAACAAGGCAAGCGGCAACACCGACTGCCGGTCCTTCGTCAGGGACACGGACCTGCTGGCGATGCCCGGCGTCGACGCGGTGGTGATCGCCACGCCCGACCACTGGCACCTGAACCAGGTCCTCTCCGCCGCCCTGGCGCGCAAGGACATCTACTGCGAAAAGCCCCTGACGCTCACCCTGCTCGAGGGGAAGATGATGATCGAAGCCTGCCGGCGCGCGGGCGTGGTCTTCCAGACCGGCAGTCAGCAGCGCACCGAGTACGGCCACCGGTTTGTTGAGGCCTGCGACTATGTCCGAAGCGGGCGCCTCGGGCGCCTGCTGACGGTGCATGTCGGCGTGCCTGGTCCGAGCGTGCCGTGCGACCTTCCGGAAGAGCCTCTCGAGCCGGGGCTTGACTGGGACCGCTGGCTCGGCCCGGCGCCATGGCGTCCGTACCACTCAACGCTCAGTCCGCGCGGCATCCACGCCCACTACCCCAAATGGCGTGAGTACCGGGAGTACTCCGGAGGCGGCATGACCGACTTTGGGGCTCACAACTTCGACATCGCCCAGTGGGGCATGAACACCGACCACACCGGGCCGGTCCGCGTGGTTCCTCCGAAGAACGAGCAAGCCGTGACCGGCGCCAAACTCGTCTACGCCGACGGGGTGGAGGTCATCCACGGAGGGCCGTTTGGAACCACGTTCACCGGAACGTCCGGGATCATCAGTGTCTTCAGGGACTCGATCGCGTCGATTCCCGAGAAGATCCTGAAGGAGCCGCTGGGCAACGCGGACAAGAGACTTCCGCGGGCAAAGAGCCACCTCGAGGACTGGGTGGCATGCATGAAGTCGCGCTCGCGGTGCATCTGCGATGTCGAGGTCGGGGCACGCAGCATCGCGTGCGCCCACTTGTGCAACCTCGCGTACTGGCACCGCCGCCCGCTGGACTGGGACCCGGCCGCGTGGGAGTTCCCCGGCGACGAGCAGGCCAACTCGTGGAGGGACTACGAACGTCGCGCCGGGTACGGGGTCGGATGACAAGCACCGCCGCGCGGTCCGATCGACACGAGCGCCTGGTCCTTCACGGCGATTTCACGCCGCCCGCAAGGATGACTCGTGTGCCCGTCGCTCGAGAGGGACGACCCGCTCCAGGGAACAGGTCTCTCGCGCGAACCGTGAGGCGGCAAACCCCAGCGCATCCCGCCAGTCATCGTCGCCGAGCAACTGCCCGATCGCGTGCGAGAATCCCTCCGCGTCGCACGGCACGCGAAGCCCGGTCGCCCCGATCTGCACCACCTCGGCCAGCCCGGGCGAATCCGCGACGACCACCGCCGCCCCGGTCGCCATCGCCTCCAGCACCGTCGTCGGGTGGCCCTCGAGTTCCGACGCCTGCGCGTAGATCGAGCACCGCGACATCCGGTCCAGAATCTCTCCGCGCGTGGCCGATGACCTGAAGTCCACCGGGGCCTGGAGTTCGCGGGCGAGCGATCGCAGCGAGGCCTCCTCGGGTCCTTCCCCGATTACCTCGAGGACCACGCCGGGGCGGCCTTCGGCCCGGATGGACGCCGCCGCCTCGATCAGCACGTCCACTCGCTTCCTGCGGACCAGCGGGCCGGCGTACAGGATGCGGTCGGTCTCGCGGTCGCTTGACGGAGTCGGCTCGCTCTCCACACCCACGAAGTTCGGCACCAGGTGCAGCCGATCGGGCGAGATGGCGTATCGCCACGCCAGGTCGTCGATCATCCGGGGAGTCGTGCCGATGACCACGTCCGACGATCGGCACAGCAATTCCTCACACGCCGCGGCCCGCGCGGCCTCGCTCGAATCGGGGCCTCGCTCCTTCGATACGAACCTGGACCACAAGTACCCGCCCCGTCCGATCAGGCCCGTTCGCCGTCCCGTGCCGCGAAGACGCTCGGCGATTCGGGCCGCGATCTCGCCCCCTTGCATCTGGCACGTCTTGATGACCGCCGACGAGCAATCATCAATCGTGCCCGAGACGATCTCCGGCAGGCGGCTCGCGTAGACGTCCGGGTCGGCGCCGGTCTGGTTGCAGATGATCGTGGGAGGCCGACCCGAGGGACACTCCGACGACTCGGGCCACGCCGCCGCGAACGCCAGGTCTTCCGCGTTCCCGTACGTGACCAGCAGGATCCTCCCGTAATCGGCGCCGAGTCGCTCGTACAGGGGCCATTCCCTGGCGAGGACCCCGGCGCGGACCCACTGGCGGAGGGTCATTGCGGCTGGAAGAGTCAGCACCAGGGCGTCGGCGAGTGTTGAGTTCATGGAGTCGGGGTGGTTCGCGGATCGAGGATCGCAGGTTTATCGGTTCTTTGCTGCCTCGCTTTGACCGAACATTCGGCCATCAAGGCGTTGTATTTGGATTCTGATAGGATGCGGTATTGTGGCCTGATCTCCGGCATCTTCTATCAGACCGTCCGCCGAGGGAGAACAATGCCGGGCCGGGCATCGGCTTTTCCATGTTCGGCGTCAAGAGGAGCGGCCCATGTCCGTGACGAGCGTTCTGGTCCTGTTTTTGTCGGTGCTTTCGGCCATGGCGCCTCACGCCGCCGAGGTTCGTCCCGCTGCTTTGCCCGGCGAGCCACCCGAGCATGAACGGGCCCGGGGACGGGCGTTGGTCCCGATCCTTGCGGAGCGAGCGATCGGTTACCTCAAGTCTCAGCAGGATCCGCAGACCGGCGGATGGAGGACTGATGGAAAGGGTCCGATATTTCCCGCGGTCACCGGGCTGGTGGTGACGGGGATGCTTCTCGACCCGTCGGCGTCGGTGGCGGATGACCACATCCGCCGCGCGGTGGCGTACATCCTCTCGTGTCAGAAACCCGACGGAGGGATCTACGACGCCAGCCTGCCGGGGTACAACACGTCGATCTGCGTGAGCGCGCTGACCCGCGTGCGCACGCCCGAGGCCCGCGCGGCGGTGGAGCGCGGGGTCGCGTTTCTACGGACGCTCCAGTACTCCGAGGCGTCCCTGGCGGTGGACGGCCGCCTGGAGGGCACGCGTCCGGTCGGCCGGGACCATGCCTTCTACGGAGGGGTCGGGTACGGCCGCCACGGGCGGCCCGACCTGAGCAACCTGGGCTGGATGCTCGACGCGCTGCGGGACGCGGGTGTCGAGGGTTCCGACGAGGCGTTCCAGCGGGCGCTGGTTTTTCTTCAGCGCACGCAGATGCTGGAGGTGACGCCCGACGACGTGGTGGTGAACGACATGCCGTACGCGAAGGGCTCGCGCCAGGGCGGGTTCATTTACTCAACGAGTTTGAACCAGAGCCAGGTCGGCTCCGGCCAGAGCATGTCGGCCGGGATGATCGAGGAAACGCTCGACGACGGGACGCGGATCAGCCGACTGCGGGCCTACGGGTCGATGACGTACGCGGGGTTCAAGAGTTACCTGTACGCGGACCTTCCCCGGGACGATCCCCGGGTGCAGGCCGCGCTGCATTGGATCCGTGACCATTACTCCCTGGCCGAGAACCCGGGCCTGGGATCCGAGGGGCTGTATTACTACTACGTGGTGATGGCGCGGGCGCTGGCGTCGTGGGGCGAGGATGAACTGATGGTCCGAGCCGGGGATCCGGGGGAGCGTGCCCGTGACGGCCACCCGACCAAGGCCGGCGACCTGTACAGGCCTGCCCGATGGGCGGATGATCTGGCCGACCGTCTCGCCACGCTTCAGCGGGCCGACGGGTCGTTCGAGAGTTTGAACGAGCGATGGATGGAGAACGATCCGGTGCTTATTACCGCGTACTCGCTGATCGCGCTGCGGCACGCCCACGGATCTCGGTAATGCCGTGGAACGTGCCGAGGGTCACTCGGCCAGCACACGCTCGAGCACGTCGAGCACCGCCCACGCCTGCCAGTACGGGGAGATGTGGTGCGCCACCCGGCCGACCGAGTCTTCATGCCGTGGCGGGCACGCGAAGTACTTGACGCGCTGGGCGATGGCCAGGTCGCTCTCGGTATCCCCAAAGCCCGCCAGGCGGTCTGGGTTCAGTCCCGAGGAGGCGATCAGCCAATCCAGGCCGGTTGCCTTGCTGATGTGATCGAGATCGCAGTTGATGTAGTACCAGGTCCTCGAGACGCGCAGCGGCCAGCCCTCTTTGCGGAACGCCTCCTGGATCTCCGGCATGGCCGGGGCCAGTTGGCCGGGATCCGGGTGGAACAAACTGATGGAGGCGGTCTTGCCCGGCTGTATGGAGAAACCCCTTGGGAACAGTTCGGCTTCGACCCAGTCCGACGCCTCCCGCACGGCCTGGATATGGTCGCGCGTGATGGTCGGGTCACGCTGGTACTCGTTGGTCGAGGGGAAATAGAGCCACACGCCGTTCTCGGCGATGCACGGAAGCAGCGTGTTGCCGACCAGGCGGCAGACGGCTTCGACAAACGGCTGCGGCCTCCCCGAGCACAAGGTCAGGACCGGGAGTTCCCCGGTCTTGATCGCGGCCCGGTTGTGGTCGGCGATGCCCCGGATGGCCCCGATGTCGAACGGCTCGGCGCTCTCGGGAACGATGCACCCGTCGATGTCGCAGATCATCGCGTCGAATCGACGGGACGGCCCGCCGGCCAGCCGCTCGATTTCGGCCAGTTCGGCCGAGGTCGGTGGCGCGGCGATCTCGTCGTCGGAAAGCCCGCCGGCGGTCTGGTCCGGCGAATCGGCGCGGACGCCCGCCGGCGGCGCCCGGTTCGTCTGTCGGTTCTTCGCTCTCTTCTCGGTCATGACGCAGAGTGTACCGGGTCCACGGCGGGGGCACCGACTCGTCGCGGGCCGCGAGGCTACGGCGAGCGAGGGCGGCCGCGGGGCGCGATGCCCCGGGCCGTCGGCGTGTTATGCTGCATCGCACGGCCGCCGGTGTTCGGCGCCCGTGCAGTGGTTGGGACGCTCGGGTTGGGACGCTCGGCAGGATTCGTCATGCTCATCGTGTTCGCGGCGGCGATTTTCGTCTCGGCCGCGCTGCTGTTTCTGGTGCAGCCGCTCTCGGCCAAACTGGTGCTGCCGCTCCTGGGCGGCACGCCGGCCGTCTGGACGACGTGCATGCTGTTCTTCCAGACGCTGCTGCTGGCGGGGTATCTCTACGGGCACCTTCTCGACCGCTGGCTTTCCCCGCGGCGGCAGGTTCTGGTGCATGTCCTGGTGATGCTCGCCGCGGCGGCGTCGCTGCCGCTTGGCCTTCCCGCGGATCCCGGCTCGCTGGCGACGCTGGCGTGGGACCTGCCGACCCAACTGGCCCTGCCCGCCTGGCTGATCAGCGTGTTGTTCATGTCCGTGGCCGCCCCGTTCTTCGTTGTCTCGACGACCGGCCCGCTGCTGCAGCGGTGGTTCTCTCGGACAGGCCATGTCCACGCCCGGGATCCGTATTTCCTGTACTCGGCGAGCAACGCCGGGAGCATGCTCGGACTGGCCGCGTACCCGATCGCGGTCGAGCCGTGGCTGGGCGTGCGCCTGCAGGGCGTGGCCTGGTCGTGGGGGTACGGGGCCTTCGCGCTGCTGGCGGTGTCGTGCGGCGTGATCCTGTTTCGCCGGCTTCCGGCGGCTTCATCCGAGAGGATCGGGGGTTGCGCGACGGGCCAGGGCAGGCCCGAGCGGCTTCCCGCTCGGCGCGTGCTCCGCTGGCTGATTCTGGCGGCGGTGCCTTCCAGCCTGATGCTCGGCGTGACGCAGCAGGTCGCGACGGACCTGGCGTCGGTCCCGTTGCTGTGGATCATCCCGCTGAGCCTGTATCTGCTGACGTTCATTCTCGCGTTTTCAAGCCGGGCGCGGATTTCTCCCCGGTTGCTCGGATGGGTCTTTGCCGTGCTGGCCCCGGCGGCGCTGACGACGATCTCGCTTGGCCTGCTCAGCCCGCTGCTGGGCCTGGTCGCGCTGCATTTCGCGGCGTTCTTCGTCGGGGCGTTGATGTGCCACCGCCTGCTCGCCGACGATCGTCCATCGACGGATCATCTCACGCTGTTCTACCTTGTCATGGCGGCGGGCGGGATGGTGGGCGGCCTGTTCAACAGCATCATCGCCCCGATCTGCTTCAACGACGTGTACGAGTACGCGATCGCGCTGGGGGTCGCGCTGCTGCTGAGGCCGGCCGCCAGTGCCGGGGCCGCGGCCAGTGCCAGTGCCAGTGCCAGTGCCGTTTCGACCGCGCGGTCATCGTCTCCCGCCGCCCCGTCCCAAGTGACCTCACCCCCGGGCCTGATGCGGCGGCTGAGGTCCAAGGCCGCGTGGTGGGCCTGGCTGGTCCCGGCCGGCGTCGCGGTGGTGACGACGGCCCTGCTGCTCATCTACGAGAACCGTGCATCGCTCGACCGGGAGTTCGCGCGGTTCGTGATGGACTTTGAGCAATGGCTGCGGATGGCGCTGCCGCTGTCGATCCTGGTGCTGGCGATCCATCGGCCGCGGGTCTTCGCGGTGGCGTTCGCGGTGTACGCCGCCTCGCTGTACGTGGTCAAGCCGCTGGGAATGGGGTCGATCATCCATCAGGAGCGGTCGTTCTTCGGCGTGATACGGGTCATCCAACCGCCCCGGTCGGTCATCCGGTTCCTGTCGCACGGGACGACGACCCACGGAGCCCAACTCGTCGGGAGCCAGGACATGCGACACCTGCCCACGACGTACTACCACCCCGACGGTCCCGTGGGAGTGCTGTACGACACCCTGGGGAATGACCCCCGACTCCGGAGCGTCGCCGTGATCGGCCTGGGCGTCGGGTCGCTCGCCGCGTACGCCCAGCCCGGGGACCGATACACCTTCTACGACATCGACCAGGCGGTTATCGACGTCGCGACGGGGCAATCGACCAAGGAACCCCTGTTCACGTACCTTTTGGATTCGCTCGCCGACCTGCGAGTCATCCTCGCCGACGGGCGCCAGGGGCTTGAATCCAACGCCGCCGACGGGGAGCACGGCCTGATCGTCGTCGATGCCTTCAGTTCCGACGCCATCCCCGTCCACATGCTGACGCTCGAGGCCTTCCAGGGGTATTTCAAGAAACTCAGCGAAGACGGCATCCTGCTTGTCCACGTCTCAAACCGTCACTTCAACCTCGTGCCCGTCGTGGTGCGCATCGCCGATGAGGTCGGGGCCTGGTGCCTCTTCAACAACGACGCGATGGTCACGGAACTGGAATTGCGCACCGGGAAGCGGCCGAGCCAGTGGATGGCGATCGCCCGCCGGCAGGAGTCTCTCGCGCCCCTGATCACGGGACCCAGGACCGGGTGGAAACGCATCGGCCTGCTCAAGCCGTTCCCCCTTTGGACGGACGATTTCTCCAACGTTCTGCAGGTTCTTCACTGAACGGCCCCGCGTGCCGGCGACGACCTACGGTGCCTTCCCATGGCCAACGTGCTTGTCATCGGACCCCACCCGGACGACCAGGAACTGGGCATGGGAGGGACGATCGCCCGCCTCGCCGCCCAGGGTCACGACGTTGTGCTGTGCGACGTCACCGACGGGTGCCCGACGCCCTACGGCGATCGCCCCACGCGCCTGGCCGAGGCGGCCCAGGCCGCGGCGGCGCTCTGTCCGACGGATCAGGAGCGGTCCGCGGGCGGAAAGGACGTCCGCCGCGTCCTGCTGGACCTGCGCAACCGCGAGGTCATCCATACCCTGGAGGCTCGTCACCTCGTCGCGGCGGTGATCCGCGCGCACCAGGCGTCGGTGCTGTTCATCCCGCATCCCGAGGATGCTCACCCGGATCACCTGGCGGTGACAAGGATCGCGCACGACGCCCGTTTCGACGCCAAGTTGACGGGCCTGCGCCTGCCGGAGATCGCGGGGCTGGGAAAGGCGGGTCCACCGATCTACGCCCGATGGTGCTTTCACTATTACTGTTCCCACCTGCGGCGAGTACCGGATCCGACGTTCTGCATCGATACCACGGGGTACGCCGATCGCAAGCGTCGGGCCGTCGAGGCCTACCAATCGCAGTTTGCGGTCAACCCCGCCAACCGCGGGCTGCCCGACCTGCTCGGCGCGTCCGACCGGTACTTCGGCTCGCGCATCGGAGTCGAATCGGCCGAGCCGTTCTTCTCGCGAGAGGTCATGGGACTTGATTCGTTCGCGGGACTTGTGGGAATCGCTCGATGATGAACGCCTGACGCACGCCCCGACGCGGTTCAGGGGATTTGTGTTTGGCATGTCAGTTCGAGGCGGCCTTCCCGGGCGGCGATGCCGATGAGGCGTACCTTCCGCCGATCCGCCAGCGTCAGGATCGGGGTGGACGCCAGCGGCCGCTTCCCATCAAGCATCTCGGCCGCGTCCCGCGCCGGGGCCGTGCGGCCGATCCCTCCGGGGATGGCTCGCATCGCCAGACCGCGGGGGCTTGCGGTGAAGGCCCGCATCGGAAGGGGCAGGCGGCCGAGATTCACACCGTCGGCTCGCAGCCACAGCCGGCCCTGGTCGTCGATCCCCGGGATGACAACGCCCCATACCACGACCCCGTCGCCCCCCGACGATGGAAGAAACTTCGCGCCGATGAAAATGCGTCCGTCGCGAAAGTCAACAACCGATCGGTGGAGCGTGGACCAATCGATGGATGGCTCCCGGCTCGCCAGCCACTTGACCAGCCGGGACGCGAGCCAGTCGTTGGCGTCCGAGGCGGAAATCGAGACCGACCAGGTTTCGCCCGCGGGTCTTGTCGCGTGCAGGTGATTCACGACCGCGTTTTCAAGGTCCTGCCCCACGGCGGCGGCGCCTGGTCCGGTCGGTGGCAGGGCGGTCCACCACGGTGGCTCTGACCCGATGAGCCACCACGCCGTCCCGGCCGTGCCCGCGACGAAGGCGATCAACCCCAGCGAGATCGACACGATCCAGAGACGGGCTCGTCTCCACCGTGCCCTGATCTGGCGCGGGCGAGGTTGGGGGTGCGGCGTGGTCATGGGGAAGGCGGTGCGGGGCGTGGCGGGGCGAGGTCGCAAGGGCAAGCCGGCGCGTGGTCAGTCACGCAGGAGCGTCACGAACGTCACCAGGATGGTCGCCACCGCCGCGTTGTGGATCAGGTGCGCGGTCACCGGCGCGATCAGCGACCCGCGCCACTCGCGCATCATCGCGAAGACAAAGCCCAGCGCGGTGACCGGCAGCAGCAGAGGGCCGGCATAGCCGTGCATCCCGCCGAAGACCGCCGCGCTGAGAACCCCCGCGATGATCGGCCCCGTCCGGGATCGCATGTGACGGTAGAGGCATCCGCGGAAGATGGTCTCCTCGACGATCGGCGCCCAGAGCGTCGCCAGCACGACGAAGGCCACGAGCACCCACGGGTCCGCCCCGGCGATGACGTCGATGACCGGATTCGTGGGTGGTGGAGATGGATCGCCGCCCAGTGCCTGGCGGATCGCCGACCACAGAAGGACCATGACCAGCGCCGTGACGACCGCCCCGACCAGCACGGGGATCCCGGCGATGTACCCGACGACGCCCGCCCACACTTCGCGCCACACGCCCCGGTCGGCCCGCCATCCCATCGCTCGTCGCATCGAGGTGAAGCCGACCCCGCGGACCAGCGGCCACAGCGCGGCCAGAAGCAGCACCCACTGGGCCGAGAGGACGACGGCACCCATCGGACCCGTGGCCGTCCCGATCGCGGAGCCCAGGAGGCCGAGCATGACCTTAAACACCACGAACGCGACGACGAAGACCGCGGCGGTTTCGAGATAGACACTGCCGCCGATGGCGGGGGGCGTGAATCGCCGGGTCATTTTTCCGGAGATGATGCGGACGATGACCACGATGCACAGGACCAGACCCGCGACCAACAGAAGGAAAAAGCCCGCGCCCAGCACGATCGAAACGGCCAAGAGCGTCCCTCCCCCCGAGACCAAGGGGTCCCGGCGCGGGTCGGCATTGTCCAGGCCGTGCGTCAGGGCGAGCCGCCCGAACCACCCGTGGCGGGCGACCAGCCCGTCTTGCTGCTCGACGGTCAGCGAGTCCGCCGTGCCGCGGTAGACCGCTTCGAGCGTCGCCATGTCCGCGGCCAGCGTGGGTGGCAACGGTGTGTCCACTTCGGCCTGGTCGGGGCCTGGCTCGGTCGGTGATTCGATGCTCGCGAGCGGCCCCTGCCCGAGCGATTCGGCGAGCCGGTCGAGGCGGGCAAGGCCTTCTTCAGCGCCGATCACTTCGGCCGCGATGATCGCCGCGCGGAACCGGTCGATCGGCGTCCTGGCTGCCGCGTCGATCTGTGGCATCATCGCGGCCCCGGGGGCAGGGCTCCCCTGATCTTTGAACATCCCGAGGTTCGAGAACTTGACCGCGAGTTTGGCAACCCACACGTCCGGGTCATTCCCCGGAGGTGTGATCACGGCCGATTCGTTCGAGGGTCTCTCGGGTCCGGACGAGGCCAGTTGCTGGAGGATGAAGGTCACCCCGAAAAAGACCACCAGCACGACAAGAGCCACCGCGCGGGCACGGCCCGATCCCGGGTCGGGTACCCGGCCGGGATTGTGATCGAGGCCGGTGGCGACGGTGCCCGCGGCCGGGATGGCGGGGGGCCTGCTGGGCCGTGGGGTCGTATCGTCGGTGGGAATCATGTGGCTCTCATCATCGGTCAATACGGCCCGGGCGCCCTGATCGAGGCTCGGAAGGCCGGGTTTGCCCCCCAGGAAGGGGGGTCATTGACCCGGGCGGGGAGCCGAACAATACTTGACCTCCCACGCGGCGGGTGGCCGCGGGCTTTTTCCATAATCTTGCCTGGGATCCCACCCCCCAGGCCCGCCCCGCCCGGTAGGCGGCGAACACGCCTCGACCACGCGTCGATCGAGGGATTTTCGTCCGTGGACGTGCGGTTTTTCCGCTGCCTCGGCCTGGTTGAACTTCGATCGCCCGACCTGGAGAACGTCACGATGGCCACGAAGACCGCTCCCGCAACCGCCCCGGCCGCCGAACGACGCCGGCCGACCCGGGCCGAGATCGCCAAGGCGATCCGCCGCGACACGATCCTTGCCAAGCCGGGGCAGTTGCACCCCCGCTGGAGGATTGTGGATGCCGAAGGGATCCCCCTGGGCCGCCTGGCCGCCGAGGTCGCGATCGTCCTGATGGGCAAGCACCGCCCGGAGTACACCCCGCACGTCATTTCCGGCGACAAGGTGATCGTCACCAACGCCCGGAAGGTCGCGCTCACGGGCCGCAAGGCCGAGCAGCGCATGAAAATCCGTTACACCGGCTACCCCGGCGGCCAGCGGGCCGAGAGTTACGGCCAGGTGCGTGATCGCCGGCCCGAGAAACTCATCTCGGACGCCGTCCGTCGCATGCTTCCCAAGAACCGCCTTGCCCGGGTCATGCTGAAGAACCTCATGGTGTACCCGGAAACCGCGCACGAGCACGCGGCCCACAACCCCGAGCCCCTTGGCGTTTCCTGATCCACCCCATCCGCCTTCCGCCGACCCCCCTGACACCGAACGATTCTCCCGTCCCTCGGCCCTGAAGCCGACCGGACGACAAGGAACCCAAAGCCATGTCGAGCATGATGAGCAGCCTTGACCTTGGAAAGATTGCCGGCACCGAGAAGCCGCAGACCCCCGCCGAGCAGGCCGCGCCGCGCCGCCCGGCCAAGCCCGCCGACAAGCGAGGATGGTGGTGGGGGACCGGCCGCCGCAAGACGGCGGTGGCCCGTGTGCGCCTCCGCCCGAAGGAAGGCGGGTCCGTGACGATCGTCCGCAACGACGGCAAGTCAAAGACCCTGGAGGAGTACTTCACGGAACTCCGCGACCGCAACGATTGCGTGGCGCCGCTCAAGGTCGCCGGTCTTGAAGGCAAGTTCGAGATCGTTGTCCGCCTGCAGGGAGGTGGGACCATGGGCCAGGCGCAGGCCATGAGGCTCGGCGTGGCCCGTGCTCTGGTCGGCATGGATCCCGCGCTTCATCCGGCGATGCGTGAGGCCGGGTTTGTCTCCCGCGACGCACGCGAGGTCGAGCGTAAGAAGTACGGCCAGGCCGGCGCCCGTCGTCGCTTCCAGTTCTCGAAGCGCTGATCCGACGGTCGCTCGGCGAGCGAGCGGCCATGGGGTCTCGATGCCACGCGGTCACCGTCGGGTTGCTTTTCCGCCGTGGTCCTACCTCACGCCCCTGGATATGGGGCGTTTTTCATCGGTCCGCCGGGTCGAGCCAAGTCACCACGTGCGCCGATCTATCGTCCACCGATCCATCAAAGGCGTGGACGACGTACTCCACGGATCCGTCGGCTCGGGTTCGCAGGATGTAATCGCCGGGCGCATCGAGGTGGATGGGCGCGATGCCCCGGACCCCGGACGCGTGCGAGTACTCATGCCAGCACGCCGCGGCGAGCCGGCGGACGTCCTCGAGCGAGATCGGGCGGGGCTCGCGCTCCAATCGCTCATGCAGTCTTCGGGCGACTTCATGGTGCTGCCCGATCGTGCGCATCGACGCCGCCCGGGGCACCGTGTCCACCGTCGGGGTGAGGAGCAACGTCACGACCAGGGCGGGCCGGGAACCGACGATGGCCGCGGCTCGGAACGTGGCAACGGCGGTCATCCGCTCGCCGGCATCGTTCCTCGCGGTCCGATCACGCAATGCCCGGCGTGCCCCGCCATCGGCCTACTTTCCAACTCGGATCTTTTCTTCGAGAGTCTTGACGGTTTCGTCAAACTCCGGTTCGGCGGTTCGGCGGTGGTCGACGGTCTTGACGGCGTGCATGACGGTGGTGTGGTCGCGTCCGCCGAAGTACCCGCCGATCTCCTCGAGGGAGTGGCGCGTGTGCTTGCGGGCCAGGTACATGCAGATCTGCCGGGGCAGGGCGACGGAGCGGTTGCGCCGCTTGGACTGAAGTTCGGTGATCTTGACCCGGTAGAACTCGGTCACACGGCCGATGATGACCTGGATGGTGGGGCCGTCTTCGTCGGAGGCTTCATCCCCGAACTCGGCCCGGGCCATGTCCATGTCGATGGGCCGCTGATCGACGTGGGAGCGGTTCTGGAGTTTGACGATCGCGCCCTCCAGTTCCCGGATATGCGTGTCCACGCGGCTGGCAATGAAAATCGCCACCTCGTCGGGGATGAGCACGTCACGCAGGGCGGCCTTGGTCTTGAGGATGGCGACCCGGGTCTCGTAGTCGGGTGGTTCGACCTTCGTGACCAGGCCCCACTTGAACCGGCTGACCAGCCGGTCCTCCAGGTCGGGGATCTCCTCGGGGGCGGCGTCGGAAGAAAGGACGATCTGCTTGCTCGCCTGGTAGAGGCTGTTGAACGTGTGGAAAAACTCCTCCTGGGTCCTCTCGCGCTTGGCCAGGAAGTGGATGTCGTCGATCACGAGGACATCGACATCCCGGAACCGGTGGCGGAATTCGGACATCTGGTTCTTCGTGACCGCGTCGATGAACTGGTTGATGAAGCCGTCGCAGGAGATGTAGTAGATCTGGGCGTCGGGCCGACGCTCGTTGATCTTCAGGCACGCCGCCTGGAGCAGGTGCGTCTTGCCAAGCCCGGACCCGCCGTGGATGAAGACCGGGTTGTACGACCGGCCGGGATTGTCGGAGACGGCGACCATCGCCGCGTGGGCCAGGCGGTTGCCCGATCCGACCACGAAGTGGTCGAACGAGTAGTCCGGGTTGAGGACCATCGACCCCTCGCGGAGCGCCGAGTCGGCGTTCCGCGGCGGTGTCGTTGGCGGGACCGGCATCACCAGGCGGTGAGACGGGGCGTTCTGGCCGGCGATGGCGGTGTCGTGGTTGGGCCTCGCGGCGGGGCCCGCCGCCGGACGTCCGTTGGGGGATGTGGGCACGTCGTCGGTGGGACCCAGGAACCGCACCGGGAGAAGCATTCCCGAGACCGTGCGGCAGGCGTCGTTGAAAGCCTCCGCGCACTCGCGTCGGAGGTAGTCCCGGTGAACGACCGACTGCGATCGGACGTGCAACGCCCCCGAGGAGATGCCCGCCGGCTCGAGTTCGGCGAACCAGGCACGGCAGACGCCCGAGTGGTGCGCCCGAAGGTGCGAAAGGATGCTGTCCCAGATCTGGCGATCGGGATCAGTCATGGGGAGTGGCCCTCGTTGCTCACACGACTCGATGAATACGGAAAGGAACGCGGAACGCCACGGACACACCCGCGGGTTGCTCCCCGCGCGGCACGCCAAACGTCCGCCCCGACGCTGATCTCATCCCCTGCATGTCTGCACCACCCCTCAAAGACGAACCGAGGTCACCGCCACCCCACGCCCCCCACGCGCGCCCGCAAGCCACTCCCCGAATCCCGCGAGCCGTGCCTGCCCACCTCGCCAAGCACGACCCCGGGGGAATCAAGCCTCTCAACGTACTTCTCACGCGGCGGGGTGTCAACCGGATCGTCAGAAATCGAGGAGAGATCGCTCGTTCGAGGGGACGCCGAACGGTTGCTGGTCGGGGCGCCCGGGCACGATGTCGCGTGGCCGACCTTCGCCGGCGGGAGTTGGTCGAGGTCAGTCGTCGGAATCGACCGGCTGCTCGTGCGCGGGCGAGGCGGCCACGCGACCGCGGCCCATGGCGGCCGCGTGCGCCTCGGCCTCGGCCAGTTGCGCCTCGTATCGTGCCCGTTGCGACCGAAAATCCATGAGGAAATGAACGCGCTGAGACTTGTCCGGCCCGCACACCTGCAGAAACCGCTTGCGGGCAAAGTTCAGGTCCGTCCTTCGCGAGACGTGGACCAGCACCAGCGCCTCGCATTCCAGCACGCCGAGCCATTCGGCCACATCGTCAACGTGCAGGTGCATCCCGATCTTGGCCCGGTCCTTGTGGTCGGGCTCGAAGAACGTGCATTCGCAGATCACGATCGGGGCTTTGCGGACATCCTCGCGCACCAGGTGCGGCCCCGGCTGCGTGTCACCCAGGTACGCGATCCGAGGGACCGTGAGCGTCCGCGTGATCTCGACGCCCCGGTCCTTGAGTTCGCGCAGTTTTTCCTGCGGGAAATCGACCAGTTCAGGCTTGAGTTTGGTCCTCCGCTCGTACACGCTGTACCCGAAACTCGGGCAGGTGTGCTCGGTGGGAAACCCGCGCAGGAAGATGTTGTTCTTGATCTCGATCTCGCCCTCGGGCTTGAGGGCGATGATCTCGTAGGGCGTCTTCTGCCGCTCCAGGTTCACGAACCCGGACATCATCCCGCGGATGTCGCTTTCGATCCGCTCGTCGCAGACGATCTTGGCCGTTCCCATCCCCTGGAACTGGCGCTGCGAGCAGAAATACGCCAGCGCCCCGACGTGGTCCATGTGCCCGTGGCTGATCGCCAGGAACTTCGACGAGAGCATCGCCCGCGGGCATGATCCGATGTCGAACCCAAGGTCCAGTTCGGGGATCTGCAGGCACGTGATCTCACCCGCGATCGAGATCCCCTGCACGCGAA
The DNA here is from genome assembly GCA_019636515.1 of Phycisphaeraceae bacterium. Taxonomy (GTDB): domain Bacteria; phylum Planctomycetota; class Phycisphaerae; order Phycisphaerales; family UBA1924; genus JAEUJB01. The sequence continues at coordinate 601,221 of JAHBXI010000002.1, forward strand.
ACGGCGGGAAATAAAGAAAACCGAGCGTTCCCTCTCGCGGGGGCGGCTTTGGGATCATCGGGCAAACCTCCGGGGCCGGGCGGTGGCCCGGGCGGAACAAGGTGAGCACGGTCGTCGGATTCGGCCCTCGCGACACGCCAGGACCGTCATGCGGAGCCGATCGTAGGCGTTCGCCCTCGCGGACGATGCGTCGCGGAATGTCGGGCCATGCATCGGATCGACCACCCCGCGACCCGGGGCCGATCCGCGCCTTGGATTGCCACATGATTGAGCGCGTCGATCTTCTAGCCGCCACCGCCTTCGGGATGGAGGCCGTCGTCGCGCGCGAACTGACCGCCCTGGGCTACGAACCCAGGATCGTCTCCACCGGGCGGGTCTTGTTTTCCGGAGGAATCGACGCTGTCGCCCGCGCCAATATCAACCTCCGGGTCGCCGACCGCGTCCTGCTCCGCGCGGCCCATTTTGACGCGCCCGATTTCGAGGCGCTGTTCGAGCAGACCAAGGCCTTCCCCTGGGAACGCTGGATTCCCAAAGACGCGGCCTTTCCCGTGAACGGACGAAGCGTCAAGAGCCGCCTGACCAGCGTCCCGGCGGTCCAGAGGACCGTCAAGCGGGCCATCGTTGATCGACTCATGCGGGGCCACCGGACCACGATCCTTCCCGAGTCGGGACCGCGAGTCATTGTCGAGATCGCCCTCCTCGAGGACCGCGCCACCATCACCCTCGACACCAGCGGGGAGGGGCTTCACAAGCGCGGGTACCGTGACCTGGTCGGCGACGCGGCCCTGAAGGAAACACTCGCGGCCGGCCTGGTCCTGCTGAGCGTCTGGAGGCCCGACCGTCCGCTGGTCGACCCGTTCTGCGGCAGCGGGACGATCCCCATCGAGGCCGCCATGATCGGGCTTGGCATCGCCCCGGGCCTCGAACGGCGTTTCGACGCCGAGTCCTGGCCCGCGATTGACCCCGAGGTCTGGAAGGAGGCCCGGGAGCAGGCCCGTGGGGCTTCGCGCCGCGATGTCCCCGGAACCCTGGCTTACACGATCCACGCCACCGATGTGAGCCAGACCGCCCTGACGGCGGCTCGCCGTCACGCCTCCCGCGCCGGCGTCGAGCGGTTTATCCACTTTGCCCGCCGGGATTTCCTTGACTTGTCGAGCAAGGCCCAGCACGGGTGCATCATCACAAACCCGCCGTACGGCATGCGCCTTGGAGAGGACCACCAGGTCGAGAGCCTGTACCGCGAGTTTCCCGCGATCCTGCGTCGGCTGCCGACCTGGTCTCACCACATCCTCACCGCCCGTACGGACCTTGAGAGCCTGGTCGGACAGGAGGCCACGCGCCGCCGCAAGATCTACAACGCGCAGATCGAATGCACGTACTTCCAGTTCCTCGGGCCGCGCCCGCCCGACGGAGCCACCCCGCCCGACACCCCATCGTCCGAGTCCGCCCCCTCGGCCGACGGAGTTGAATCGGAGCAGGACCATGCGTCGAGCGTGATGCCCGGCGATCGTGCTTCCGAGTCAAACGCCCCGGCCCCAACCGCGGCCGTGGCGCCCCCGATTCAGCCCCGCCCCGCGTTCGGTGGCCTGCGCGACCGAGACCGGCGAGAGATCGACGAGTTCGAGGCTCGGCTTCTCAAGCGTGCCAGGCACCTTCGGCGCTGGCCGGGCCGGGGGATCACCTGCTACCGCGTCTACGAGCGGGACTGTCCGGACGTCCCGGTCGTGATCGACCGGTACGAAGACCACGCGCACCTCTTCGAGCACGAGCGAGAGCACGGTCGTACGCCGGCTCAGCACGAGGACTGGCTCGATGAAGTCGCCGCGCGCACGGCCCGGGTGCTGGAAATCCAGCCCGAGAATGTCCACGTGAAGAGCCGACCCCGCCAACGCGGGCTCTCGCAGCACGAAAAGGTCGGGGACCGCGGGTCCACGCTCGTGGCGAGCGAGGGCCGGCTGAAGTTCGAGGTGAACCTGACCGACTACGCCGATGCCGGCCTGTTCCTGGATCACCGGATCACTCGCGGGATGGTCCGGGAGGCCGCCGGCGGCGCGCGTTTTCTCAATCTCTTCTGCTACACGGGGTCGTTCACCGTGTACGCGGCGTCGGGCGGGGCGCGGTCAACCGTCAGCGTGGACCTCTCAAACACCTACATGGACTGGACGATCCGCAACATGCGCCTCAACGGCCTGATTGACGATCATGCCGACGGACCGCCCAGGCACCGCTTTGTGCGATCGGACGTCGTGTCGTTCCTCCGCCAGGCCCGTGAGGAACTCGACCTGGCGGGCGAGGACGGGCTGTTCGACCTGGCCGTCGTCGATCCGCCGACCTTTTCCAACAGCAAGCGCACCGAGGACGACTGGCAGGTCCAGGAGGGCCACACCGAGGTGCTCGGATTGCTCCTGCCGCTGATGTCCGCGAACGGGGTTGTCTACTTCTCCACCAATTACCGGCGTTTCAAACTCGCCGCGGATGACCTGCGACGTCGGTGCCCCGGGATCGGCATCCAGGAAATCTCCGCGAGGACGGTCCCCGAGGACTTCCGTGACAAACGCATTCATCGCTGCTGGCGGCTCGCGCTTGGGGCCCAGCCCGCCTCCGGATGAGAATCCCGGGGACCAGGAGGCGGCCGTTCGCGATCCCGGTGGTCCAGCCGCCATCGTCACGCCCCACCGATCCACCGGCGCATGTCGAGGTCTTCGGGTCGTATGCCCGTGTCCATTGACTCGAGCAGTTGCCGGAGCACGGGATCGATCTCGTCGGGCCGCATGCCCGGCTCGAAGTTCAACGCCGGTGGCCGATCCGGGCTTCCCGGCCGGGCGTGGACGGCGTGATCCCCCGGCGGTGTCCCCTCCCGCGGGCCGGTGGTGCGGGATCGCGGCTCGCGGTCGGCCGGACCAGGGGGCCCGTCGTGCCCTGCCGACCGAGCCGTCCTGGTTTCGTGCGATGGACCGGATGGAGGCTCCCCGGCCGCGTCGCGCGCCACGCCGAACTCACGCATCCATGCGTAGACATCCATCATCCCCAGCGGGATCTTGTGAACATCACGTGGGTGCGGGGTGGGGGCGGGCCGGCGCTCATCGGCGGCCAGCCGACGCAGGAACGTCGGGCTGTCCAGCGACACCGCCCCGAATCTGGAAGCCGCTCGGCGGATCCGGTGGTCGCTGCTCACCACCGTCCAGCGACGGGCCGCCGAGTCGGCCGCGAGCATCTCCTCGATGAGTGAATCCGCGTCGCGTCCAGGCCCCGCGTACACGAGCCGAATGTCGGGTGTTTTCCCCGCGGCCCGGGCCATCCAGGCGGCATCGGCCCCGGTGAGCGACCTTCCCGCACGCCGGGGCGGTGTCCCATCGCATACCAGCACCGCCGGGGAACGCGAGAATCGCGACATCCCGATCAGCCTCGCCAATCCCTCCGCGTCGAGCCCCGCCAGGTGCGACGGCAGCACGCCCTGAACATGCAGGACGTTGTACGCGTCGATAAGGAGCATGGCTTGGGACTCCTGATCCGGCGTGGTCCGCCGCCGTGGCCGGCTGGATCAGGGAACAACGCTCAGCACGATCTTGCCCCGCGTCCCGCCGGCCTGGCTCAGGGCGTGGGCCTTGCCCGCCTCCGCAAGGGGGAGCGTCTGGCTGACGTGAGGCTTGATCTTCCCCGCGTCGATGAGCCGTGCGATCTGGGCGAGTTGGCCGGCGTCGGGGCGGACGAGGAACACGCTGCCCGAGATGCCCGCCTCCTTCAGCCGCTGGGGGTTCGGGGGCTGGACGATCGAGACCAGGTACCCGCCCTTGCGGATCACGCCAAACGACCGCTCCTGGGTCTCTCCGCCGATGGGATCGAGCACCACGTCGGCGTCACGCACCACATCCTCGAATTTCTCGGCGCGGTAGTCGATGACCTTGTCCGCCCCGATGGACTTCAGGTAGTCGTGGTTCCTGGCGGACGCGGTGGCGATGACGGTGGCGCCCCTGGCCTTGGCGATCTGCACGGCAAAGTGGCCGACGCCCCCGGCGCCCGCGTGGATGAGAACGGTCTGTCCTTCGGTGAGTTTCGCGACGTCGCCAAGCGCCTGCCAGGCCGTCAGCGCGGCGAGCGGAACCCCGGCGGCGTGGACATGGTCGATCGTGGAGGGCTTGGCCGCAACAATCGACTCGGCGACCGCGGCATACTCGGCGTATCCGCCGCCTCTTTGCAGGAACAGGTACGCGAACACCTCGTCCCCCTTCTTGAAGCGGGTCGTTCCCTCGCCCACCGTCTCGACGGTCCCGGACACGTCGTACCCCAGGATCATGGGAAACGTGCCGGTCCCGAACGCCCCATCGCGGATCTTCCAATCGACCGGGTTGACCCCCGCGGCGTGGACCTTGATGAGAATTTCACCCAGGGCCGGCTCGGGTCGGGGCGTTTCTTCATACTTGAGAACCTCCGCTCCGCCGAACTCGTGGATGCGGACGGCGTGCATGGTCGGCGGCGCGTGGCTTGCCAGGGGCGCGAGATTCACGAGCAACGCGGCCAGGGGCGCGAGGAAGGAGTGCGACATGAAAAATAATACTCCAGGGCGGGCTCGATCCGCGCGCCGTGCGCACGAACACCGTCGAACGGGATGGATCATGCCTGCCCGGCCAGAGACTCGCCCGCTCAGAGCAGCGGGTTCCTGGCCCCGTGGATGTACTCTCCCAGCGGGCTCATGTTCGGCTCGGGGTTGACCAGCACGTCGCTGTACAACTCGGTCGCCGGGTCCGGGACCGGGGAGTTCTCGGCGAACTCGACGGCGTCACGCACCACCGCCTTTACCTGCGATTGCAGGGCCATGAACGCCTCCTCGGTCATGGCGGGAGAACCGCCCGACCGGCGGTCGTTCATCAGGTACGCGGCGAGACAGTCGATCGAGTCGCGCTGCTTGTACTGCTCGACCTCCTCCTTGGTCCGGTACTTCTGCGGGTCGGACATGGAGTGGCCCAGGTAGCGGTAGGTCTTGAGGTCGACGAAGGCGGGCCTCTGCTCGTCTCGGCAGGCGTCGGCCAGCGGCTTGAACGCGTCGTACAGGCCCATGACGTCGAACCCGTCGATCACGCGGCCCTCGATGCCGTAAGCCCGGGCCTTGGCCATGAGGTCGTGCGCCATGGTTGTCCCGCGTTCGATGCTTGTTCCCATCGAGTAGCCGTTGTTCTCCACCACGTAGATCACCGGGATCGAGAGCAGCCCGGCAAGGTTCATCGCCTCGTGCAGCGCGCCCTGGTTCAGGGCCCCGTCCCCCAGGAACGCCAGCGAGATCTTTTTCTTCGCCGTGTCACCATCGCGAACGCCCGGGTTGGGCAGGGCCTTGCCCAGCACTTCCCACTCGTACCGCGCCGCAAAGGCCAGCCCTGTTCCCAGCGGCGTCTGCGCCCCGACGATCCCGTGCCCGCCGAAGAACCAGTGAGGCTTGTCGAACATGTGCATCGACCCGCCCTTGCCCTTGGCGCACCCGGTCGACTTGCCGAACATCTCCGCCATGCACGCCCCGGGGCTCATCCCCCGTGCCAGGGCGTGACCATGGTCCCGGTAGGCGTGAACGATCGGATCGTCGGGCCGGACCGAGGCCACCGTCCCGACGGCCACCGCCTCCTGCCCGATGTACAGATGGCAGAACCCACCGATCTTCGCCTGCTGGTACGCCTGGGCGCAGCGGTTCTCGAACTCGCGGATCAGCACCATGTCCCGGAGCCAGCCGATCAGCGTCGCGTCGGGCAGTTCGGCCGAGATCGTGTACGTGGGGGTCGGTCGCGTGGTCGTATCGGTGGCGGTCGGCATGAAAGTCCCTGCGGTACGGTCAATGATCGTCTGTTTCCCGGCTCCACACGCGTGGAGGTGCATCGTAGGGGAGGGGACCTCTCCCGGCCAAAGCCGCCCTGCCTGCTCGTCACCGCGGGTCCCCAGGTGTTCCGAATTCCCCGGATCGGCATCACCTTGTCACGTCGATGATCACCGATTCGGCGTTCCTAGAAGTCACGACGAACGTGAAAGGAAGCCCCGCCGCCTTCGCCGCCCGACGCAGTTCAGACCCGATTTCCTCGGGCCTTCCTGTCCAGCGGGCAGTGAATGTCGCCGCCGCCCCTGCTTCGGAGGCGTCAAAGGAAGATGTGCCCAGGGTCAGGCCGCCCGCGTGTTCTCGGACCGCGTCGGCGATCGACGCCACGTCGTCATCGGTGAACTCACCCCGCAACGTGATCGAGACCTCGGATCCAAGCGCCCACGCGGCGCGCAGGTCGTCGGCGACCTGTGCCGCGGCCCGCGCCGCGAAGGACTCGGCCGATTTGCGGAGCAGGTCCGACGCCGACAGTCCCCGCACGGGGGAGGTGACCGTCGCGGTGGCCAGGCGCCGGCTCGTCGCCAGTTCGACCGTCTCGATGGTGTACACCAGTTCAAACCCGGCAAAGCCGCTGATGATCCGTCCGTACCCGATGACCGCCACGTCGGCGATGTTTTCGGATTTCAGAAGTCCCAGCAGTCGGTCCGACCCCATGTACCGCGAGCCCGTTGGCCGGGAAGCCAGCACAGAGGCACGGGCCACGTCCGGGGAGGCCTGGCGGCTGATGCCCGCCTCCGCGGCCAGCGCGCGAGAAACTCCCTGTTCGACCTGCCGCGACCATACGTCCAGAATGGACGGCGTCACAAAGGTCTCCCCGCCATTGGCCGCGGGCTTCTCCTGGCCGACCTCGGCCGAGACTTCGCCGATGATCACGACGTTCTCGCCCGACACCACCGGCGAGCGACGCCAGTCGTCCCATTCCTCGATCGTCGCGGCCCGGTTGAACAGGACCACCACCCTCGGCGAGCCACGCCTGGCATAGAGCGATGCCAGTTCGGGGAGCGCGGCGTCGGTCCGAGCGTCTGTCCGATCGATCCGGCCGGTGGAGGGCGGGGAGTGGACGGCGTTGGTGGTGGGGGCGGGCTCGGCCGGTTTCTCGACGCGAAGGGCGATCCGGCCGGCCTCCGCCAGCCGCGGCGAGGCGTTGATTCCAAACCTCGTCCGCAGGCTTTCGGCCAGGTCGGCGGCGAACTGTGTCGGGTCGGGGTCTGACCCGCGAATGAACGCGATATCGAATTCCTGAACGGCGTCCCCCGCGTCGTGTCGGTCACCGGGAACCGCGGCCGTGCCCCGGGTGCGGGCGTTGCCCCGCAGTCCCGGGAGCGTGTTGAGCGCGGCGAGCACATCACGCTGCATCGGCATCGTGGTCGCCCCCATCACCTGGACCGTGTACCGCACCGGGTCGTTGGCGCGAGCGGCGAGGTCATCGACGAACCGGATGGCCACGGCCCGGGCATTGGCCTTGATGTTCACGGCGTCGATCCCGCCCTTCCAGTCAAAGGGCAGCGAGATTCCCTTGCGCCCTCGGGCCAGGTCCGAGGACTCGACCACCACCGAGAAGGGCGAACCCTCCGCCCCGGCTTCGACCAGCCGCACCAGGAGCAGCAGGTCCGCCCCCGAGTGCTGCCGCAGGAGTTCGGCGGCGTCGGCTTCCCCCGCCTGGGCCATGTTCGAGCGAAGCCGCGTGAGCGCGGCCCGCAGCGCGTTGTCATCCACCACGTCGATGTCCGCCCCCGGGGCGTTGAGTTCCGCGATGAGGGCGGATCGGATCTTCTGCGTCACCGAAGTGGAATCGAGGTTGCTCAGTACCTGCGCGGGGTCCATCGCCTGGTGGCGGTCGTTCCCGCGTCCGCACAGCACCAGCAGCCTGGGGCGGTTCATCAGGTCGTACACCTCCGCCCACGCCCGCGTATCGAGCACCGGCTCGACGTACGGCTCGAGGGGCTGGGGGTTGGCTTTTTGCGCGACGGCAACGCAGGGAACGGCCGCGAGGATCACCGCCCCTGCCAGGGCAAGGCATCGCACGGACGCGGAGCGAACGGGGGAGTTGGAAGAGACGGCGTGGCTGGTCACAAGGCACCTCCGGCGGTGTGGTTTGTGGGCGGGCGGCGGGCGTGCCGCCCGCCCGGTTGTACTGGCAACGGCTCAGCGCTCGAAGCGGACCTCCAGGCGCCAATCCACCGCGTCCTGGGTCAGGGCGTTGGCCTGGAATGGAACCTGTACGCGCGGCTCGACGCGCGTGTATCGCCACCCGCTCTCCCCGACGGGCCTCCCGAGCGAGTCGCGCCACAGGAACTGGTACTGGAGTTTCATCGCGTGGTCGGAGACCGACCGCAGCGGCACCGTCACCTTCATCGGGCGGCCCTCGGGGCGATCAACGACGACGATGTTCGGATCAACCACGAGCATCCCCGAGAGTTCCTTGTCATAAAACGCGACTTTCGGGTAGTTGCTGGCCGGGACCTGGTCTCCGCCGGGCGCGTACGGGGCCTTGACGGTGTCGCAGCCCGTCAGCGCGGCGGAGCCCAGCGTGGCGGCCAGCGCGGTGGCCCATGCCAGGGCCCGCACGCAGCAACTCGAGTCACGAATCAAATCCGTCATCATGGCATACTCCGGGAAAAGTTCGGCAACTGAAGGAGCAACGCACGTCTCCCGTCCATGCGGGAGCCTCGATCGGGTTGAACCTTCGGGAGTCCCCGATTCGGACCGAGTGTCCGCCGATTCGACGCTCGGCACGGCCTGGTGTTCCTGGATCCGGGGACGTTCCGTCCCGGATCCAGGCGCGTGGGTGTTGGCTCTGGATCTGCTGGCGCAGCGATTCGACGCGCTTGGACCGCGGCCGGTACGGGGGATGATCCGAGTAGAAAAGGCGCTTGTACGCCGTGCTTGCCGGCGCGGGCGTGTACAGCCACGACCCGCCCTCAAGCACGTGAAGGCCCACGTCTTCCCACGTCCCGTCAAGTCCCGCGATGCGTATGTTTTCCTCGCGGTACAGGTCGATCAGGTCGTCCACGCTGAAACCGGCAAGGTACCCCGACGCCTGGTAATTCCGAAGCGCGGCGAGCGAGGGCGACTGCACGTCACGCCCGCCGAGGATGTACGGCAGGACATCGCCGAGCGCCGAATCTCCGCGGCGGATCGACACGTCGTTGGTGTACCGCGGCACGTCGGCCACGGCCCACGGGCCGGGGCGAAGCGGCATGCGTATGTAGTGCAGCGCCAGCCCGCCGCGCGGCCCGGCCGGGACATCCGGCAGCACGAGCCGGGACGGTGAACGACCGCCGATCGCGAGTTCCACCCGGTTGACCGGGGCGTTCAGGTCGGCCAGGGCCAGGTACGTCCTCTGCGGGAACAGTTCGTTGTGTTGGATGTCCGCCGCGCTCGACGCCTTCAGCAGCGCGCCGACTCCCGCCACGATCAGCCCGACCATCACCTGCGTGTCGTTGTCGTCGGCCGTCGCCGCCGTGATGATCCCCCCGGTGACCAGCAGCGAGCCGATCGCGCTCTTGGCCCGCCGCACATCCTCGAGGTTGGCCCACCGGGTGCTCGCCGCGATCCGGTTCACATCCGTCGCCACCGGCCATTGGGACGACTCGCCCCCGATCGAGAGGACCAGCGGGGCATCGTCCGAGGGAGTGATCGCCCCCCGGGCCGCCACGGCCTTGTCCGGGCCCGACCCGTACTTCTCGGGCGCGACGCCGTGGTCCACGGCAAAGACCGTGTTGTATCTTCCCTCGGAAATCAGCGAGGCGAGCGGCGAGAGCCGCGGGGAGACCTGCCGGAGGATCCTCAGGGCTTCGTCCATGTCGTCGATCTCGTTGAGTCGGCGGGCCGCGATCGCGCGGAGCAGGTACCCCGCCTCAAAGTCCGAGGCCACCGCGATGTAATCGACCCCCAGGGCGTCCCCGTCCTTGCCCTCGCGCTCCGCCAGGGCGGCGGCGCGAACCAGCGCGGCGGCATCGTCCGAGTCCCGAGTTCCCCCCGCCGAGCGCAGCGCCCCGCTGAAGTCCCGCAGCAGGAACAACGACTGCTGCGAGGCCGCCCGGGCGTTGCCCCAGTCTCCTCTCAACGCGTCGATCAGCGCGATGTGGTAGTACGCCAGCGCCTGCTCGAACGGATCTCCCTTGTAAATCCGCGTGGCACCGTCCCACAGCATTACCGATGCGAATCGCGTGTCGTCGTTGAGGCCCTGCGTCCTCAGCCGGTCGTTGAGGCGGTCGGCGACCATCTCGGCGGCGTCGGGGATCCCCTCCGCCAGCCCCAGCGAAACCAGTTTCATCTGGTCGAGGATGTACGCGCGATTCTCCGGATCGCTCGTCGCGGTCTCTCGCACCCGCTGGCGGGCGGCTCCGAACTCGCCCCGCTGCACCAGACGCACCCCCGGCTCATCCCGCTGGTACGCGCACCCGCCGCCGGCCATCGAGAGCGACGCCGCCACCACGCACGAGGCCCAGAGCCCGAACCGCCGGATCCCGTCGATTCGATCGGGGGGGCGTGCGATCGCGGACCTGGCGTGCGCCGATCCGTTCGCCCCGCGTGCCATGCTGGAAACCAACGCGTTCATGAATACCGATCCGCGAACCCGACCTTCACCCGCCCTCTAATCGGCGACGGTTCCAAAGGCCCTTCGAGCGACCTGCGCTGCATGCGACCATTCGATCCGTCCCGAAGTGAGTTCCGCCACCCGATAGTCGATCACGTACAGGTCGTACCGCTCATCGCTTACCGACGATGCGGCGGAACCCTGCCTCGAGATCGAACGGACATCCGCGAGCAGAACGTGCGTCGGCGCGTCGCCCCCGACGGCCCCGGCCGGCGCCCCGTCGGATCCGATCCCCATCCGGCCGAGCATCGCCTGGGTTTCCTCGGGGAGATGCACGCGCACGTTCCGGCTCTCCAGCAGCGACTGGACCGACCGGTCGTACACCACCAGCGCGGTCAGCGCCCATCGATCGGAAGTCGCCAGGCGGTCGTTGGACTTGTTCACCGCTTCGGAGATCCCAAGTCGAATCGGCGGTGATTCGTTCCCGCGGCCGGAGAGCCACGGGTCATTCGCCAGGGACTGACGCACCGAGGCGGCGGTCTCGAGGATATCTCCCGCCGTCAGGCGAGACGTACGGCTCTTGCCGGCCGAGGCGCATCCCGCGGCGAGCACCACGAGGAAAAACAGAGTCGCCACGCGCATGGACTGGTTCACGACGCCACCCTCCCGAAAACGCCGCGACTCACCGCGTCCTGGTCTGCGTCGACGTCACCTGTTCGGCGAAGACCACCGCGCTGGTCTTCAGGTTCACCAGTCGCCAGTTGAAGAGGTACGTCGTATCGCGCCCGGCATCGCGGCTGATCTCCCCGAACTCGCCGTTGAGGATGTACGTGATCGCGGGGTCGTACCGCGCCGACGTGGCGTATCCGCCCGAGCCTTCATCGAGACGGTCCAGGCCCCCGGGCTGGGCGTAGCGGTTCACCTGCTCATCCATGGTTTCGAGTGTTTCCAGGATCACCGCGTGCCGGGAGACCTCGCTGTTGAACAGGTTGGTGAATATCTTGCTTCGGATCGCCAGGAAGTCCGTCGATGGCGTTCGTGTCCGATTGGTGATCGCGCCCACCGCGATGACCACTTTCCGCGGCGAGTTGGTTATTTCCGGTGACTGCGGGATCCGGTCCGCCAGTGCCTGCGAGACCTTGTCCGTGAATTCGATCAGCGTTCGCGGGCTGGCCGCCGGGTCGTTCAGCGCCCCGTCCCCTGGGCGAGCGTACGGGTCCGACCGGTCGCTGGGCCGCGCCGGCGACTGGCACCCGATCACCGATCCCGCCGTCAAGCACCCGGCGCCCATCGCAATGAACACGGCGAAGGCTTTTCTACATCCAGCGACTCTCAACCGACGTGCGTGAGCCATGGCTTCCTCCGATCCGGCACGTGGCCGGAAAAACGTCTTGAAGGGGCCGTCCCCAATCCATGATAGTACGTACTTACTTGGAGATTGTTCCCGCGGATTCGATCGCTGGGATTCGCGCTTCGTCGTTCGTCAACACGAACGAATGCCGGCCGCCTGCCGATCCGAGTCGATCGATCACGCGGGGGGTTTGCCTATCATCGACGTTCACGGCGGCGCCGCATGGTCGGTGGGCGCCGCGAGCCGAGGGCGTAGCTCAGTTGGTAGAGCATCGGCCTTTTAAGCCGCTGGTCCAGGGTTCGAGTCCCTGCGCCCTCATTTCACGCGGATCCGACTCCGGCACACGCCGGGAGATCCCGGCGTCCGTAGATCCGGTAGCCCATTATCGCCCTGCGCCGCCTGTTCCGGAGCACACGATTGAGGATCGTCCTGCACGCAAACTGGTCCGCAAAGCATCTTCACCTGTGGGCGGAGGATGCCCGTCTGGGCGCCGAACTTCGACACCAAACCTCGAACAGCCAATCCGCTGACGCCGCGCCGGCCACGGACCGGCACCCGTTTGCCGTTCCCGCCGACGTGCTCCAAAGCCTGCTGGCGAGCCTAATCGGATCGAACATCCGGATGTCGCCCGGCGAGTTGATCCTCCGCCTCCCTTTTGACCGTTCATCTCCCGCGGTTCCGCTCCCCAGCGCGAGGTTGCGGCACCTGCTCGGCATGGAAGCCACGCTGTCGGATGGATCCACCTCGGAACTGCGGCCGACGGCCGTCAACACGGTGCGTCTCGATCCGATCGACATCACGGAGGCGCTCGAACGCCTGATCGAGGCGGATTCCCAGGCGTCGGGATCATTCGACGCCGCATCCCTGGGCCCCGGGATCGAGTATTTCGCGACCGCCGGCCGTCTGGCTCGTCACCTGCTCGCCCAGCAGCGATTTGTCCCCATGCTCCGCCAGCGATCCGGGGGCGAACTGCTCGGCGTGTGGCAGCCCTGGACCGCCGACGAATCGACCTCCCGCAAGCGAGACGTCCTGATCCGATCGATGCCCGCGGCGGTCCGGGCGGTTCAGGACGAGTTCGCCCACGACGCGGCGGCGATCTTCGACGATTTCCTCTCCTCGTTGTGCGATGCCCGCTGCCGGTCCATCTTCAAGCACGAGGATCTGATGGACGCCGTGCGCGAGCGGGAGGCCGCCTCCGATCCACACGTCGCCTGGCTCAAAGGGCTCCTGGCCGATGCCCAGGCCGTCGAGGTCTCGACCGCCGTCCGACAGGACATGACCCGTCGCGTCAGGACGTGGATCGCCGGGCTTGAAGAGCGCGGCCAGAGTTCGCTGTGGCGTCTTTGCCTTCGCCTCAACGAGCCCATCGAATCACGCATCGGCCTGGCCGACGGGGCGACCGAAGCCGACGCCGTCTGGTCCGTCAGTTTTCATCTCCAGGCCGTCGAGCACCCCGGCGTTGTGATCGACGCTTCCGACATCTGGCTCCTCACCGCCCCGGCCATCGTCCTGAGCGGACAGCGCCTCGACAACCCGCAGGAACTCCTCCTGGCCGAACTGGGGAGGGCCTCTCGCCTGTACAAGCGCCTCGAGGCCGCGCTCGAGGAATCCGAGCCGATCGAACTGACACTCAACACCAAGCAGGCCTACGAGTTTCTCCGGGAAGTTCGCCCGATCCTGCTCGAACAGGGCTTTGGCTCGCAGGCGCCCGAATGGTGGGAATCGCCCGCCGCGCGCCTGGGCGCCAGGCTCCGGCTCGAGAGCGACGCCGTGCCGCCGTCGGAGCGATCCGCCGGCGCTTCCTCCGTGACCGGAGTCACGTCCCTGGGGCTGGGCACCCTTGTCAAGTACCGCTGGGAGATCGCGATCGGCGATACATCCCTGACGCTCGCAGAGTTCGAGCAACTCACGCGACGCAACACCCCCCTGGTGAAAATCAACGGCCGCTGGGTCGAGATCCGCCCCGAGGATGTTCACTCGGCGATGCGGTTCATCCGCGACAACCCGGGCGGGGACGTTTCGATCGGCGAGGCCCTGCGCATGGCGTACGCGACCGACGCGGCGACGGTGGGACTCCCGGTCGTGGGGCTCGAGGCCACCGGGTGGATTCACGGGCTTCTCTCGGGGGACGCCCAGTCCGAGAGCCTGCGGTTGCTCACCGCGCCCGGGACGTTCCTGGGGACCCTCCGCCCGTACCAGATCCGCGGTGTGTCGTGGCTTTCATTCCTTGAACGCTTCGGGCTGGGGGCCTGCCTGGCCGACGACATGGGACTGGGCAAGACGATCCAACTCCTGGGGCTCCTGGCGCACGAGAGATTGGCCGATCCGGACTCTCCGGCGGGCCAGGCCGCGCCGGAAGGTCAGGAAATCCGGCCCGCCTCGGCCACGAACGTTCCGCCGACGCTCCTGATCGTTCCCATGTCGGTGCTGGGCAACTGGCTGCACGAGACGAGGCGCTTCTGCCCGCATCTTCGCGTGATGATCCACCACGGCGCGACGCGTCGCCTCGGGCGCGATTTTCTTGATGCGGCCGCCTCGCACGACCTGATCGTGACCACGTACTCCCTGGCGCACCGCGACCGGGAACTGCTCGGGGCGGTCGCCTGGGGGAGGCTCGTGCTCGACGAGGCCCAGTACATCAAGAACCCCCAGGCCAAGCAGACCATGGCCGTGCGGGGAATCCCGGCCGAACGCCGCGTCGCGCTGACGGGCACCCCCGTCGAGAACCGCCTGACCGAACTCTGGTCCATCATGGACTTCCTCAACCCCGGCTACCTCGGCACCGCCCACTCCTTCCGGACGCACTTTGCGGTCCCGGTCGAACGCTACCACGACCGTGCCCGCACCGATCAACTCCGCGGGCTGGTCCAGCCGTTCATCCTCCGACGGCTCAAGACCGATCCCAACGTCGTCGCCGACCTGCCGGAGAAGATCGAGTCGCGCGAGTTTGCCCACCTCACCACCGAGCAGGCCTCGCTGTACGAGAGCACCGTCAAGCGCATGCTCGGCGAGGTTGAATCCTCCGATGGCATCCGCCGACGCGGCGTCGTCCTTTCCGCCCTGATCAGGCTCAAGCAGATCTGCAACCACCCCTCGCAACTTCTCAAGGACTGGGAGGAAGGGAACCTCACGCCCCCCGATCCGGCCCGTTCGGGCAAGTGTGTCCGGTTGCTCGAGATGCTCGATGAAGTGCTCGCCGAGGGCGACCAGGCCCTGGTTTTTACCCAGTTCCGGCAGATGGGCCACCTGCTCAGCGTCATGATCCGTCACAGGCTCGACCGCGAGGTCCTGTTCCTCCACGGCGGCACGCCCCAGAAGCAGCGGGAGCAACTCGTTCATCGCTTCCAGAAGGACGGCCAGCGGGCGCCGATCCTGCTGGTCAGCCTCCGTGCCGGTGGCGTGGGCCTGAACCTCACCGCCGCCACCCATGTCTTCCATTTCGACCGCTGGTGGAACCCCGCCGTCGAGAACCAGGCCACCGACCGGGCCTATCGCATCGGCCAGACCCGCACGGTCCAGGTCCACAAGTTCGTTGTCCGCGGAACCCTCGAAGAGCGCATCGACGAGATGATCGAGCAGAAGACCGAACTGGCCATGAACATCATCGGCTCGGGCGAACGCTGGCTCACCGAACTCTCCACCGATCAGTTGCGCGACATCCTCACCCTCCGCGAGGAAGCCGTCGGCGACGAGATATGACCTCCCGTACACTGCCCGCCGGTGCGATACGACGCCGTCATCCTCGGGCTGGGGTCGTTCGGCAGCGCCGCCGCCGCCGAACTGGCCTCCCGAGGGAAGCGTGTCCTGGGACTCGAACGGTTCTCCATCCCGAACGCCCGGGGTTCTCACCACGGCCACTCCCGGGTCTTTCGCACCGCCTATTTCGAGCATCCCGACTACGTCCCGCTTCTCCGGCACGCCCATCGGAAGTGGATCGACCTTGACCGCCGGCGCGGCGGGGGGATCTTCCATCAGACCGGGGCGCTCTACGCCGGGCCGAGGGGGTGCGTCACCATCGAGGGCGCCTCCGAGTCCGCCCGTTTCCACAGGCTCGACGTGCAGCGCCTCACTCACGCCGATGTCTCGGGTCGATTCAAGTCCTTCAGACTCCCGCCTTCCTTCGATGCGATCTGGGAGACCGCCGCCGGGATGATCGTGCCGGAGGCCGCGGTCGGTGCCTTTGCCCGAGACGCCCTCATGAAGGGCGCGGACCTCCGCGGACACGAGGCCGTCCTCGAATGGTCCGCCGATTCCTCGGGGGTCACCGTGCGCACCGAACGGGCCGTCCATCTCGCCGATTTCCTCATCATCGCCGCCGGGGCCTGGTCGTCCCGCGTCGTCGCCGACCTGGGAATCCCGCTCCGCGTGACGCGGCAGGTCATGGCCTGGTACTGGCCGCGACGCCCCGCGCTCTTTGGCTCACCCGCGTTCCCCGTCTGGGCCATCGAGTCCGAGGACGGCCGATTTCACTACGGCTTCCCGATGGTCCAGCACCCACCCGGACTCAAGATTGCTCTCCATGCCCACGGGGACCTGGTTGAGCCCGACGACCCCGACCGATCGCCACGACCCGGAGATGAAGACCAGACCCGTGACGCCCTGCGACGGTTCCTGCCCGACGCCGATGGGCCGCTCCTGTCCCTGGCCGTCTGCCGGTACACCAACTCTCCTGATGGACACCTCATCCTTGACCGCCACCCGATCCACTCGAACGTGGCGATCGTGTGCGGGTGCTCGGGACACGGGTTCAAGTTCGCCCCCGTCGTCGGGGAGATCCTCGCCGACCTCGCCACCGCGGGCGGCACCGCTCATCGCATCGGATTCCTCGGCCTTTCCCGCTTTGCACGCCCCTCCAACCCGTAGCCCGCCTCCGCCTTCCCCGTGCCTTTGGCATTCGTGTGCCTCCGATACCGCGGCTCTCCTCCGAATACGCCATCTCCCGACCATGCCCGTCCTTCGACTCTTTGTCGCCCTGTACCCGCCCGCGGAGTACGCCCGCCGCCTGTCCGCGTGCTTGAACGCGATCACCCTGCCACCGCACCGGCCCGTCGCCCCCGACATGATCCACCTGACGCTGCTTTTCATCGGGGAAACCGATGCTCGCCAACTTGATGTCGTTCAGGAGTCCGTCGGGCGTGCGGCCTCGGGGATCGGGGTCATCCGATTGACCCCGTCCCGCGTGGCATCCATGCCGCGCCGAGGACCGGCCCGGCTCGTGGCGTGCGAAACCGACTGCCCGGGGAACCTGGCCGAACTGCACCGTCGCCTGGCCGCTCGGCTTGCCCGCACCGACAAGGCAAGACGCGGGGAGGGTTACTCCCCGCATCTGACGCTCGGTCGGTTGGACGCTCCCCGATCCGGGATCGTGATCGATGAACCCGCCGAGGTTGGCGCCTTTGACGCGACGGAAATCCGCCTGGTGCGTTCGACCCTTCGTCCTTCCGGCGCGGTACACGCCGCGGTTGAGACGTTCCCGCTGGCGTGAGTGCCCAGGCCCCGTGGAGATGCCGGGCCAGGAGGGTTTAACCCGCCTCGAACGCCCGCACGAACGCATCGAAGTCGTCGGTGTCCACAAAGCACGACCCGTCGATATCCGCCTCGGCATCGCCGGCCTCGAACGCGCGCACGAACGCGTCGAAATCGTCGGTGTCCACGAAACCGCTGCGGTCAAAGTCCGCGGGGTTTCGAACCGTCACGACAAACGACAAGCGGCTGAACTTGCCCAGCGCGGCCGCCGTCGCGTTCTCCTTCGTGTAGAAGGATGGGTACGACGGATCGCCGGACCCGCCATCGGGCCCTCCCTGGGCCGGAGAGAGGCTCGAGACCATCAGGTTGATGCGACCCGACGAGAACGACCGTCGCAGGTACGCCTGCCCGCCCGACAGGCACGGGTCAAGGTCCGCGGTCATCTCGGTCCCCACCGGCACCAGATCGCCGGGCATCACGCCGGACATCGGATCGATGGTCGCGATTCCCAGGGGCGAGGCGTCGAAGCCCAGGCGAACCTGCCGTGACACATCGGTCGCCGTCGTCGCGGTGAGGTCGTACACCGCCGCGAACACGTTGCGATTCCCCTCGGCCGGGGGCACCAGCGGGGGGCCTCCAAACGGCGAATTCTCCAGGAACGTCAGCGCGTTAAAGCCATTTCGGTACCCGACCCCGAAGACCTCCACCGGCTTGCCAAGGTCCGAGTCGGGCGTGTACCGCGGATCCGAGGTCTGCAACAGCGTGGAGAACGAGTCGAACGTGTCGTCGTACACGAACTGCTCGTCAACCCCCACCCATACCGTGAGCGAGATCGACTCCACCGTGTACCACTCCGGTGGAAGGTTGGTTGGAACGTCTCCAGCCGTGTTGAACCCAACCAGCAACTGCGCATCACGGTCGTCAAAGCCGGGGATCTCGATCGCTCCGAACAAGGGCGCGAAAAACTCGTTGCCTGGGTTGAACGCAAACGGATAGACCCAGCGATCGAGCGTCGGTTGGGGGATTGTCGCGCTAAATGTCTGGCCCGTCGCGAGCCCGCACGTGGCGGAGAGGACCACGGGGGCGATACCCGACCGCAATACGAACTTTCTAGGCATCGGTCGAACTCCTTTTTGAGCCTCGAACGCTTGATATTGAGACTCGATCGCAATTGTATACAATTCGCGTCACGCGAACTACTGTCTATGCGCGAAAAATGCGGTTCAACCGGAATTCAGAGAAATGAAAGCACCATTGCCGACTCCCAGGACCCGGAGTTTGAACCGTGGGTCATCTCAGCCGCTTTTCACCGGAACGCATCTCATGGGCCGTCGATCCGGCCGGGGATTTACCCTTGTTGAACTCCTCGTGGTAATGGTCGTGATTGCCATTCTGGTCGGGCTGGCCATCCCGGGTCTGTCCAGGGCAATGAACCTGTGCCGCCAGGTTCGCGAGCAGGCCGCCGCCGGGCAGTTGATGGTCGCCTTCCACGCGTACGCCAACGACAGCAAGGGCCTGGTATTGACCGCCTACCCGACCAAGAAGATGGTCTCGGGGCCGATCGAGGTCGTGAACGCGGCGGGGGAGCGGCTGACCGGTGAAATCGCCCAGCGTTACCCGTGGCGGATCATCCCGTACTTCTCCGGCGATTTCCGCGGCTTGTACATGGACCGCCGGGTTCTGGAAACGCTGTTGGAATCACGCGACTACACCGACGCCGCTCACTCGTACGACTATGCGGTCAGCCTCTTTCCTTCGTTTGGCATGAACGGGGCGTGGATCGGCGGGTCGGATCTTCACGGCCAGTTCGGCGGCGATTTTCGCAAGGTCTTCGGGAGGCCGTACGTGACCCGCGCCGACGAGCCGCGCCGCCCGACGAGCCTTCTCACGTTCGTATCCGCCCGGTCGCAGGCGCACTCGGCCCTCCCCGCGCTGACCTCTCCGGAGGGGTTTTTCCGTGTCGAGTCGCCGTGGTTCACGGCCGCGCTGGGGAGGAAGTGGGATGTCTCGTACGACCCGGTGGCCCCGCTCCCCGGCGCCAATTCCGGGTTCGTCTCCCTTCGGCGCGCCGGCGATGCGGTGGCGGCGATGTTTGACGGTCACGCCCGGACGATGGGGTGGCAGGACCTCAACGACATGCGCCACTGGGCCGATCAGGCCACCGGCCCCGACTGGGCCTTGGGCTCAACGTCGTCGTCCAAGTGAAATGACAAGCCCCCGGCCGGATCAGAACCACGTCCTGCGTCCGGCGACCTTGCCCCGGAAGCCCGCTTCGATCTGGATTTCGGCGGCCAGGTCCGGGTCGGTCCGGACCGGCAGGATCAGGCTGAACATCGATCCGCGCCCGACCTCGCTGAAGACGGTGACCTCGCCCTGGAGGATGCCGGCAAGTTCCTTGGTGATGGCCAGGCCCAACCCCGTTCCGGGATGTTCACGGGTGTGTCCGCGGTCGACCTGGTGGAACTTGTCAAATATCTTGCCGATCTCCTCGGGAGGGATCCCCGGACCCGTGTCGATGACCGAGACGCGGACCCGTTCGGACTGACCACCGGCCTGCGAGGCGACCAGTCGCTCGGCCCGCAGGGTAACGACCCCGGGCTTGGCGGATCGCTCGGGAGACTCGGTGAACTTCACGGCGTTGGAGAGCAGGTTGAAGACGACCTGCTGGAACTTCGTCGGGTCGGTCTCGATGACCGGGAGGTCGTCGGAGAGTTCGAGTTTGAGCGTCAGCCCCTTCTTGTCGGCCAGCGGAGCGATCAGGCCCAGCAGGCCCTGGCACGCGTCGCGCAGGGATATCCGCTCCAGCCGCAGGTCAACCCGGCCCGCCTCGATCCGGGCCATTTCGAGAAGGCTGTTGATGAGTTCGAGCAGCCCCCGGCTCGCCGCGACGATGTTCTCCAGGTACCGGACACGCTTCTGGACCGGCGGGGCAAGTTCACCATCCGAGGGGGCCTCGGCCCGGGCGATCTCCAGCAGGAGTTCCGCGAAGCCGATGATCGAGTTGAGCGGCGTGCGCAGTTCGTGGCTCACGTTCGCGAGGAATTCGCCCTTGAGTTTCGCCGCGTCGTACAGGGCGACGTTCGCTTCGGCCAGTTCGTTGAGTTTGGTGTCCAGCGCCCGGTTGATTGAACGGAGTTGGTCCTGCGTGCTGGAGAGGTCGCCCAGCATGAGGTTGAACGTCTCGGCCAGGCGCTCGAACTCGTCCCCCGTCCGGATCTCCGACCGGATCGCCAGGTCCCCCTCGCGCACCTTTTCGGCGGTCGAGGTCAGCGCCCTCACCGGACGCAGGATCAGGCGGTTGGCCAGGAAATAGAAGGCCGTCAGCGAGAAGGCCACGATCGCCGTTCCCGCCGCCACCAGGTACGCGATGTTCACCAGCAGGAGCCGGGAGGCCTCGTACGACCGGCGGTCGAGCAGGATCACTCCCTTGAGTTCGCGCGACTCGGGCGGGCCCGAGCGCAGCGCGCGCACGTACCGGTACTCGAAACTCGTCAGGCCTCGCCGCGCCGCGTGGACCTCGTCCTGCCGGGGATCGGTCAGGAAACGATCCAGGGCCGACGCAAGGAACGGATCGTGCTCCGCGTCCCGGCGTGCCCGGTCCAGCGACAGGCGACGCGCCGAGATCCCCGCGTGCTCTGACTCGGTCGATTCTTCCGCCCACCGGGTCTGCGCGCCCGACTGGCTCCGGTCGATCCGGTCCCAGACGTCCGCCATCAGGCTCGACAGGTCCTGCTGGCCTTCGTCCACGATCGCGTTCATCCGCACGAGGGGGGCGAGCGAAGCCGCCAGCAGGCTGACCGTGATGGCCCCGCCGAATACGACAAGAATCCTGGTCGCCAGTGAGGACCGCGCGGGCATGAGGCCCGTAGCGTACACGGGTCCGCGGGGGGCCGTGGCCCGCCTGGTCCCGCGCCGGGCGCGGGAGGCTCCGGACTTCTATCATCCCCGCCCATGCCGTCGCTTCGCGTCCATATCGAGACTTTCGGCTGCCAGATGAACGAACTGGACAGCGAACTGGTCGTCGGACAGTTGCGAACGCTTGGGTATCGCCTGACCCCCGACCCGGACGAGGCGGACGTTGTGTTGTACAACACGTGCTCGGTCCGTGAGCATGCCGAGCAGAAGGTCTGGTCGCGCCTTGGCGAACTGGCGATCCGCAAGCGCCGAGAGCCGGGACTGGTGGTGGGGGTCCTGGGCTGCCTGGCGGAGCGCGACGGCGTCGCCCTGGTCCGGCGCATGCCGGTCGTCGATGTCCTGTGCGGTCCCGCCGAACTCGACAAACTGCCCGCCCTTCTCGACAACGCCGTGCGGACCCGCGCCGCGATGCTCGCCGACGCGCCGGACGCGTCCCCCGCCGGGGGTGCCGGGCACTGGTCCGCCGAGCGATCGGCCTTCCAGGTGGCGTTGCAGGGTTCGTCGTCCCGGCGCAGCGCCGTTCTGGCCGCGGCCGAAGACTCGCTCGAACTTCTCGACCTATCCCGGGCCGTCTCTCCCATCGACGCCGACCCCGATCGCCCACGCGCCACGGCGTACGTCCGGATCACGCGGGGGTGCAACAAGTTCTGCTCGTACTGCGTGGTGCCGTTTACCCGAGGGGCGGAGGTTCACCGCCCGCCGGACCACATCGTGGATGAATGTCGTCGGCTGGCCGACGCCGGTGTGATCGAGGTGACCCTGCTTGGCCAGACGGTCAACCACTACCGCTTCGAGCACGGGGCGGCGGTCACCGTCCACGGCCTCACGCAGCCGCAGAAAGGTCGTTCGTACGCGGGTGGGCATCGTCGGGATCCATTCTCGGGGGAACACACGACCACGTTCGCGGACCTCCTGGCCAGGATCCACGACCGGGTGCCCGCGATCCAGAGGCTGCGATTCGTCACGAGTTACCCGCGTGATTTCGGGGATGATGTTCTCGAAGCGATGCGCGACCACCCCAGGATCTGCCGGTATCTCCACGTTCCGGCGCAGTCCGGGTCCGACCGGATCCTGCGCGCCATGAACCGCGGCTACGGCGTCTCGGAGTACGTCGAGTTCCTTGACCGCGCCCGTTCGTTCCTGGATCGACCGGACCTGGGCCGACCGCTGATGGTCTCGGGCGATTTCATCGTCGGCTTCCCCTCCGAGACCGACAAGGACTTTGCGCTCACGGTCGAACTGCTCCGCCGGTGCAGGTACAAGAACGCGTTCATCTTCAAGTACTCCCCCCGGCCCGGCACCACCGCCCACGACCGCCTCCCCGACGACGTCCCCGAGAGGGACAAGCGACGCCGCAACAACGAACTGCTCGCCGAGCAAGCCCGAATCAGCGACGAGATCAGCCGAGAGCAGGTGGGCCGAACATTCCCCGTTCTGATCGAGGGAATTTCCAGGCGAGAGGAAAAAAAGGCCTCGCGACGCCGGGAATCCCCCGGGGCCGTCGCGCTGACCGTCTTTGGCCGTGGGTCGATGACGACCGCGGCCGTCGATGAGGCGGCCCAGGCCACCGTTCAACTCTCCGGAAGAACCGACGGTGACCAGATCGTGTTCGTTGACGTGCCGGGCACGGACGGTCAGGGCCGATCGGCACGCTCGCTTATCGGACGGATCGTACCGGTCCAGGTGACCTCGGCGCGCTCGCTGGGTCTGATGGGCCGGGTCGTCTAGGTCCGAGAGAGTGCTCCCACCAGCGCGATCTTTGCGGTTTGTGCCTTTGGTACGCCCATGGGCGTGCCGGAAGGGCGTTTTCGCGTGGTTCTTCGCGTGCAAGTCTTGGAACCGAATGCACTTTGAATGCGGATATGTGATTGCGTCCTGGCGCGTAGCCGTCAGGCCCATTGACGTCAAGGGCGACGATGGGGGCACATTCCGAACGCTTCACGAACATATCCCAAGTTCGGTTCGTTTTAACAAGCGGAGAACGAGAGATGAAGAAGAGCATTCTGGCTATTGCTAGTCTGTGCCTGGCCGCCGGCATGGCCCAGGCGAGCATTTCGTTTAGTTTTGCCGATCCACCGAATGGTCGTCAGTTGACGAACATCGAGAACGGTGTGGCTCCGGGCGTCAGCCTGATGACGTACGACATGTCCGCGCCCCTGGTGTTCTACGTGGACGGCACGGACGAGGGTCTTGGTTCCATGACCTTCACCGACGCCCGCATGGAACTGCGGTTTGAACTCTCCCCGGCGGTGACGATCGGCGGGGTGACCGTCGCCCCGGTGTCCGGCGTGTTCCGGATCTTCAACGCCCTGAGCGGCAACGACATCGTGACGGGCCAGTCGGCCGACGGTGCGTACGTCCGCGTGGCGGGGACCAACTCGATCCTGTTCAGTTCACCCGACGGTTTCTCGTATTCCGCCGGCCCTGACCTGGTTCCCTTCCTGCCCGCGGGCCAGGTTCTGGCTCCCGAGCAGGAAGCGGTCTTCACGCTGACGGACGTGCTGGCCCCCGGCGGCCTGTTCGGTCCCGGCGGCGTGTTCCGCGACTTTGCGGCCAACGCGTCGTTCTCCGGTACGACCAACCTGATCCCGGCGCCGGGCGCGTTCGCCCTTGCCGGTATCGGCGGCCTGCTGGTCACCCGCCGCAAGCGCTGATCACCTCCGTGTGATTCCATTGCTCTCGAATTCAACGTGCGAATGAACGGGCGGTCCGCGAGAGCGGGCCGCCTTGTTTTTCAGGGTTGCTTCTTCAGTCCGGGAGCCTGATCCGATAGGATGAGACCGCGCGGCCCCATGGTGGGGTTTGGGGCGTTTTTCGGAGCGGACTGGCCATGGACTCGGGCAAGGAGCATGCGGGCACTCCACAGGGCCGCGAGGCGGCGCCGGGGTTCGACTCGATGTTCGAGTCCGTCCACGACGAGTTGCGCGCCCTGGCCCGGGACCTGATGTTGCGGGAACGGGCCTCCCATACGCTCCAGGCCACCGCGCTGGTCAACGAGGCCTACATGCGCCTTCGTCGGAGCGAGGCGGCCGTCTTCAACGACCGAAACCACGTCTTTCAGACCGCGGCGACCACGCTGCGGCGGCTCCTGATCGAGCACGGGCGAGCCAGGTCGCGGATCAAGCGTGGCGGCAAGGACGGCTCTTCACGGCGGCTGCCGGATGACAATGTTTCCGAGGGCGACCATCCTCCGCCGATGCTTCGCTCGGACGAGACGGAGCGTCTCTCCCGTGCGTTGGATGACCTGGCAAAGCGCGACGACCGGATGGCGATGGTGGTCAGGCTCCGGGTGCTGCACGGCCTGTCGATGTCCCAGGTGGCCAGGGTGCTGGGCTACAGCGAGCGGGCGGTGTTCAATGATTGGAAGTTCGCCAAGGCCCGCCTGCGCCGGGAATTGTTGGAGTCTGGGTTCTCGGCCGAGGACCTTGAGGGCCGGGCCTGAACGTACGGGCGCAAGGTGGCGACGGGTCGTCAGCCTCCCGGGGCGTACGTCTCGGTTGGCTTTGTCCTGGGCGAGATCAGGGCGGCGAAGGATCGAAGACGTTCGATGGCGGCGCAGGTCTTCAGGATCATGACCCCCGCCACGGCCGTGTTGGCCACGGCGGCGAACGCGCCAATGTAGGGAATCACCGTCAAGAGCAAGAGCATCGACGACCAGACAAAGACGCCGCCCGGTCGGATCCGAGGGAGCGGGAGCGCCTGCCGATCGAGCATGGCGTTGTGATCCTTCGGATACGCGGCGATCACCCGGAAGACCCAGTAACAATTCACGATCGGAATCAGCAGGAAGAAGGCGGCCAGTTCGGGTGAGAACGCGGTTCTCCGGTCGTGGATCGCGCTCCACGCGGAATGGACGAACCACAGGAGCGACACGACGCCCGCCAGGGAGACGGCCATCGCGAGGGCCCGCCACGGATTGGCGGAGTCGTCGGTGGGCCAGAGGGGCGCGAGCAGACGGCCAATCGCCAGGCACACGGGGCCGGCGAGAAAGGTCATGGTTCGACAAACGCTCAGCGAACTGGTCATGGTCAGGGGGTTCGCGTGCCGGGTCGCCGGCTCGTGCAGGGTCTCGCCCGATTCCAAGGGGCGGCGTGAGGTTCCCGGCTGGATTGTTCCCCGGGCGGCGGCGTCTGGCTGCGGGAAAACTCCCCGAACGCATGAAATGGGTGCAGTCCCGGGCGAGTCCGTCGCTCTCGTATCGGCCGGCCGGGCCGGCCGGGGCGCGGTGACGTGCTCCGCGGTATCCGTTTTTGGGGGGACCTGGTGTTGTATCGGCGTACGCGGGACATGATGAGAGCCGGGACGGTCCGACGCGGACGGGTTCATCGTGACCGACTGTTCTTGCTATTCTCGGCGTGGACCGAGCCGGCGGGGCTTGCCGGTCTTCGCTCCGAGCGTCATCGATACAGGGCGTGCCATGGCGGTTGAATCCGTGCCTGAAGCGATCGATCACGAGGCTCCTCACCAGGGGCCGCTTCTACGTTTTACGACGGGAAGCCTGGCGGGGATTGAGTTGGCGGTCGACGGGTCCGAGGTGGTGCTTGGCCGATCTCCCGAGTGTCACGTGCGGCTCGACGCGGGCGTGGAACTGCTGGTGTCTGGTCGTCATGCCCGGCTGGTTGAGCGTGACGGATGGTGGTGGGTCGAGGATCTGCAATCGACCAATGGAACGTTCGTCAACGGCGAGCGTGTGAACCACGAGCGTCGGATCGATCCCGACGACGAGGTCCATCTCGGGCCTCCGGACGCGGAGGGGTCGTGCTCGTTCGCCTTTGTCGTGCTCCGCGGGAGGCCGACCACGGTCCTGCTCGAGGTGCTGCCCGAGTGCCCGACCGGCCTGGGCGTTACGAACATCGTGACGCGAGGCGGGGTGTCTGGCCGTTCGGATCAGCAGCGCCGAATCGAGTGTCCGTGGTGTGGGTGGTCAGGCGGCGTGGTCAGGACGGCCTCTCGTGAGGCTCCATCCGCCCCTGACCCGTGCCCTTCGTGCGGGATCCCACCGCCCGGGTTCACCGGCGAGCGGGATGAGCGCTGGTTGGCGCCCTGGGGGATCGGGTCCGGGGTGGAACTCGACCGGCTGGTCAGGTGCTGGATGGAATCAACGCCATCGGCGGGACGCGGTGGATCCGCCGAGGTGAATCAACATGGAAACGTGCCGGCTCTGGTCTTCGACGTACCCGGCGGTTCAATGTTGACGCGGCTGCGTGTGCGTGTGGCGAGGGCGATCGTGTCGTGGATGTCGTCGGCGGTGCGCCGTGACCTGGCGTCTCGCCGGGCGACCAACGCCTCTCGGCTGCGACTGGCCGCGGAGGCGTTTGTGCGAGCCAACCCATCCCTGTTGGAAGCGGCTCGCCGCCGCGTCGATTCGATGGTCGATCCGTCGTCGTCGGCGGGCGCCTTTTTCGACGTGCTCTCCGACCGGCTTGACGAGGGGCGTTCCTGGCCGGCGCCCGATTCGCCCGAGGCGAGGGAACTGTTCGCCGCGCTGGACGAGTCGGCGGTTCTTCGGCGCGAGATGTGGGTCATGCGGGCGGCGTTTGACGGGCCGGGATGAAGGCGACCCGCGCGACCCGGCGGGTCACGAGCGTTTCTTGCCTCGCCGGACGACCTTGACGCCGGGCATTCCCGGACGCCGGGCGTGCCGTCCACCCGCCTCATCGAGTTCGGATCGGCGCACCTTTGTTGGCGAACCCGCCTGCCGCCGCGACCTGAGCGTGCTCACCTGGTCGCGCAGCGCGGCGGCCTTCTCGAACGCCAGTTCCCGCGCGGCGTCGAGCATCTCGCCTTCGAGCAGCCGGATGAGTTCATCGATCTCGTAGGCGTCCTCCCCGATGCCCAGCGCCTCTCGGGCGGCCTTGCGACCCTTGAGCGAGACCTCCATGCCGCGTCGGATCGCCTTCTCGATGGTTCTGGGCGTGATGCCGTGGGCGAGGTTGTACGCGTGCTGCTTGTCCCGGCGCCGGGTGGTCTCGTCGATGGCGGCCCTCATGGCGGGGGTCATCCGATCGGCGTACATGATGACCTTCGATTCGGCGTTGCGCGCGGCCCGGCCCATCTGCTGGATGAGAGAGGTGGGGGAGCGCAGGAAGCCCTCCTTGTCGGCGTCGAGGATGCAGACCAGAGCGACCTCGGGGAGGTCGAGTCCTTCGCGCAGGAGGTTGACGCCGACCAGGACGTCGAAGGCTCCCTCGCGCAGGTCGGCGAGGATCTGCACGCGGTCGAGGGTCTCGACCTCGCTGTGCAGGTAGCGCACGCGAAGGCCCTGCTGGTCGAGGTACCCGGTCAGGTCTTCGCACAATCGCTTGGTGAGGGCGGTGACCAGGGCGCGGCGGCCGAGGCAGACGCAGCGACGGCACTCTTCAACCAGGTCGGGGACCTGTCCCGAGGCGGGGCGTACCTCGACCTCCGGGTCGAGCAGTCCGGTGGGGCGGATGACCTGCTCGGCGACGTCGCCGCCGACGCGCTCAAGTTCGTACGGCCCGGGCGTGGCGCTGACGAACATGAACCGCGGGACGACGGCTTCAAACTCCTCGAAGCGAAGGGGCCGGTTGTCCAGCGCGCTGGGGAGGCGGAAGCCGTGCTCGACCAGGACTCTCTTGCGGGCCTGGTCGCCGTTGTACATGGCCCGGACCTGGGGGATGGTGACGTGGGATTCGTCGACGATCAGCAGCCAGTCGCGCTCGTTGGGTCGGCGGCCCGGGGCGCGTGAAGCGCCGGCGTCGGGGGCCGGATCGCGCTGAGGGTCGGGGGGGGCGTAGTCGAAGTAGTCCATGAGGGTGTAGGGCCGTTCCCCGGGCGCTCGTCCGTCCATGAACCGTGAGTAGTTCTCGACGCCGTTGCAGATGCCGGTCTCTTCGAGCATCTCCAGGTCGTACCTGGTTCTTGCGAGCAGCCGCTGGGCCTCCAGCAGCCGCCCCTCGTGGCGCAGTTGCATGACGCGGGCGTCGAGTTCGGCCCGGATTTCGGCGAGGATCCGCTGCATCTGGTCCTCGGGCGTGACGTAGTGTACGGCGGGGAAGAGGAAGAACCGGGATTCCTCGGCCAGGATCTCGCCCGAGACGGGGTTGACCAGGTCCACACGGTCGATGTCGTCGCCGAAGAGTTCCACGCGGACGGCGAACTTCTCGGAAGCGGGCCAGACCTCCAGGGCATCCCCGCGGACTCGGAACTGGCCTCGCTTGAACTCGATCTCGGAGCGCTGGTACTGCATGGCGCTGAGTTGGAGCAGGAACTCCCGGCGGTCGAGGCGGTCCCCGCGCGCGATGGTCAGGACCTTGTCGCCGTAGGCTTCCGGGGAGCCCAGGCCGAAGATGCACGAGACCGACGCGACCACGACCGTATCGCGGCGGCTGAGGATGCTGCTGGTCGCGGCCAGGCGCAACTGGTCGAGGTCGTCGTTGCGAGACGAGTCCTTCTCGATGTAGATGTCGCGCTGGGGGATGTACGCCTCGGGCTGGTAGTAGTCGTAATAACTCACGAAGTAGTTGACGCTGTTGCGCGGGAAGAACTCGCGGAGTTCCTCGTACAGTTGCGCGGCCAGCGTCTTGTTGTGGCTGACGATGAGCGTCGGCTTGTTCAGCGCGGCGATGACGTTCGCCATCGTGAAGGTCTTGCCGGTCCCGGTGGCCCCGAGAAGGCAGACGCTCGTGGATCCCCGGGCCAGGTCGCCGGCCAGTTTGGTGATCGCGGCGGGCTGGTCACCGGTTGGTTTGAACGGGGCGACGACCTCGAATCGTCCTGGGCCGGCCATGCCGGGATGGTAGCGACGGGTGTGGCGCCCGACCCCGATCCGATTCACTTGAATCCGCCGTTCGGGGCGCCCCGCTGAAACACGTGCGGCGGGCGGGGATTGTCACGGGGGGCTTCGGCCCGGTGAGATGGAACAACGCGTGATGGACCCGCCGGAGGCGGGCGCCACGCGCGGCTCCGGGCCGGCGGCCTGCCGATGATGATCCGGGCAAGGACGCCCGTTCAAGGGGGGCCGGCACGCCGGTCCTCTTGCCGGGTCGCCTGCCGAGCGGGATGCTCGGACAAGCCCCGCTTCTCGGAGCCGAACGATCGGAACGGTCGGTCGGCTCGTTTAAGAGCGATCGGGAGGGAATCCCCGACGGGTCGCGCCTTGCTGCATCGTCCGGGACGGGCAGCCGTAGGGATGAAAAAGCCGCGGACGGTTCTCGTCCGCGGCCTGGGGTGTACCAATCGTGTCTCGCGGGTCTCCGGGCGATCGGATGGTCCTCGCGGATCGCCCAAATCCATCACTGGGCCAGGCGTGGTCCGCCGCCGGATCCTCCCGCGGGGCCGGCCGGGGGCTGCCCACGGTTGAGTTGGATCTCTCCGTTTCGCTCCTCGTACTGCCGGACGACCTGTCCGAGGTTGATGGCCAGGCGCTTGATGCCCGCCCAGTTCATCACGACGCGGCTGCCGACGCTGAAGATCATGGCCGGCTGGCTTTCCTGCGAGGGCATGGGCATGTTGATGCCGAAGTCCAGAACGACCTCTTCGGGGGTCGTGGAGGTCCGGATGGTGTTGGCGTAGGTCGTGTGCATCTTGGATTCGTCGATGCGGAGTTGGACCTGCTGCTGTTGCTGCGGCGTGTTTTCAGACATTGTGTTCCACCCTCTTGCGGAGGCAAGGTGTCGATCGACCGCGTCGGCCGCGGCCTGCCGCCGGCGATCACTCTGATGACCGGCTCGGTCCCGTCGTCGAGGGGCACCAGTTGGCCTGGTGCCCGGGGCGACCATCCAGGGAAGCCCCCCCTGACCGAACAATACCGATCGGTCCGGTTCGAACCACGGCGGGACGTGAGTGTAGACAACACGGTTCGCCCGAGCCAGATTCCGCCGGTCATGCCGCGATCAAGACGAGGGCCGAGACAGACCATCAAGAGCGCCGTTTTCTCGCGTGTGTTCGGTTTGCGTGAAGGGTGCGCCCCTCCTCGTGGTAGGATGAAATCGCAAAGACGTGATCACGAGTGATGTCTTTGCTTCACGCGATGCTCTGCCGTACGTCGGAGATTGCGACCGGGTCTGGTCGTCGGATTCTCAGGAGGTGAGGCATGGGTGGAGTTTCAAACCCGGCGCTGGCTCTGGCGGCGGCGGTCCTCGCGGGCTTGCCGGCGTGGTCGCTTGGCCATTCGCCGGCCGCGTGGGATGAGGGAGGTCCGGCGCTCGTTTCCCCTGAGACGTCCGCGGGCGACGTCGAGGCGGTTCGATGGGTGCCGTCGGGTTCGCTCGCGGTCGTGCGGCTGAGCGAGCCCGATCAGCGGGCCTCGTCGCTCCGAGCCTTCCTGGAGCAGTCGGGCTTTTTCGAGACTCCCGCCTACGAATTGATCACCACCAACCCTGGGCTCATGCAGGCTCGGATCGGCCTTCTGGGGCTGGCCGCCTCGGTCGGAATGGACGGCTGGACGGCCGTTGGGCACCTGCTTGGCAAGGAAGCGGTCGCGGCGATGTACCCACCCCGGCAGTCGGGCGGTCAGCCCGGGCTCTTGATCGTGGCGCTGGGTCGTGACACGGTCTCTCGCGGGAAATTCATCGACGCGGCGGCCACGGCGGCGGGCCTGGTCAAGGGTGGACGCCCCGATCCGGCGACCTCGACGACGGTCGATGGACGGACCGTGTTTACGGCGGGTGAACTGCGTTACTGCGTGGACGGGGAGGCGCTGCTGATCTCGGGCGATGCGGACCTGGTGCGCTCGGCACTGGGGGCGCGTTGGGGCTCGATCCCGAGCATGGCGGTCTCGGGAGACCTTGACGCGGCGGAGGCGGCGGCGCCACCGGACGCCTTCATCGTCGGTGCATTGGATGCCCGTGCGATGGTTCGGCTTGCCGCGTCGGAGGGGAACCCCGAGTTCTGGCGGTTTGAGAATCCTCTGGGCGGGTTCATGTTCGGAGGCTGGGCCGATTCGCTGCGTCAGGCCTCGGCGGCGATGGCGTGGATCACCGAACGGGCTGACGGACTGGCGATGACACTGCGCATCGACCGCGACCGTGATGCTCCCGCCGGGCGAACGGGATTCGGCCTGCCGGCCCTCGCGGGGTCGATCGACCTTTCGTCCCTACGTCTTCCCCGGCAGGTCGCGTCACTTTCGATGGGCCGCGACTGGGCGAGCCTGTTCTCCGACCGCGAGGAGATCCTCACGGTCGCCGGTGCCTCGCAGGTCGCCGCGTTTGCCGCCACGATGACCACGCTGATGGGCAACTTCGACTTCACCGAGGATTTCCTGCCGCGGGTCAACGGGCCGATCCGCGTGCTGCTCGAACGCCAGGATTTCTCGGAGGCGGCGTACGCTCCATCGCCGCGGCTTCCGGCTTTTGCGATGGTCGCCCCATTGAAGGGAGCGAGCGAGGAGATGCTTCGCCAACGGCTGATGTCCGGGAGTCAGATGGCCCTGTCGTTCATCAATTACGACGCGGCGCAGAAGCAGCAGCCCGGCTTCCTCATGGGACTGGGAGAGCACCGCGGCGTGACGATCCTGAAGGGAACGTATCCCCCGCCGGGCGCCGGGGCGGGTCTCTCGATGATGGCTCCCGGCGGATCGGGCGGGAGTTCTTCTCCCGACGCCGATCGGCGCCCGGACGAGGACGACGCCGATCCCCGGGGAGCGGGCGAGCCGGTGAACATCCGGTATAACTTCGAACCGGTTGTCTCGGTGGTCCGGGATCACTACGTCCTGGCGACCTCGATGGCGACGATGCGTGCCGTGATCGACGCGGTGCTTGATGCCCGCGTCGTCGAGCGGGGCTCGGACCAGCCCCTCCCGGACCAACTCACCATCACGGGCGAGGAGGCGGCCAGGATCCTCGTGGAAAACCGGGAAGACCTGGTCGTGCAGCGCATGCTCGAGCAGGACGAAGACCGTGAGCAGGCGGAGCGCGTGATCGCCGCGCTGCTCTCGGCGGTCGGCATGGTTGATTCGATCCACGCCAGCGCGAGACCGACGCCCGGCGGTCTCGAGGCGACGCTGACGTGGTCGATCCGATCGGCGGGCACGCGGGACCTGGGCCAGTGAATCGACGTTCCACCGGAGATCCCCTGGAGCCTTATCGGCCTGGTGTCCACGGCCCATGGGACACGGCGGCCGCGTGCCACCTGCTTCGGCGAGCGGGGTTCCAGCCCTCGATGGATGAAATCCGAGCCTCGCTTGAACGCGGGCTGCCCGAGACCGTCCGGATGCTGGTGGATGGCGATGCGCCCGAGTCCCGGGCGACGACCGAGATGGAGGAGATCCGAAGGTTTGTGCGCAGGTCCGAGAACCTTGACGCGGTGCGGGGGTGGTGGCTGCGGCGGATGGTCCGCACGGCGCGTCCGTTGCAGGCACGGATGGCGGTCTTCTGGCACGGGCACTTTGCGACCAGCAACGAGAAGGTGCGATCCGCCCCGATGATGCTGGGCCAGGTCGAGGCGATCGAGTCGCTGGCGATGGGCCCGTTCGAGGACCTCGTGCTGGCGATGAGCCGCGACCCCGCGATGATCGTGTGGCTCGACGGTGATTCCAACATCAAGGGTCGTCCGAACGAGAATTTCGCGAGGGAACTGTTCGAACTGTTCACGCTCGGGGTGGGCCAGTACACCGAGAACGACGTGAAGGAGGCGGCCCGGGCATTCACGGGATGGCACCAGCGCCAGGGGCGGTTCCGGTTTTTTTCTCGTGAGCACGACTCATCGGCCAAGACCGTGCTGGGCTCCACCGGGAATCTGGGCGGCGAGGACGTGGTCCGGCTGGCGGTTGAGCATCCGGCGTGCGCGCGATTCCTGTCCTCCAAACTCCTGGCCGAGTTCGTGGGGCCGGATCCCGGCGTCGAACTGGTTGACGCTTTCGCCGCATGCCTGCGGTCAAACGGGATGCACGTCGGGCGGTCGCTGTCCACGCTCCTGTCGAGCCGGGCGATGTTTGATTCTGGGCATCGCCGCCGCCGGATCAAGTCCCCGGTGGAGTTCGTGATCGGGATCTGCCGCTCCCTGGAGACCAGGGCCCCGGTCCGCGTGCTGATCGACTCGGTGAACCAGATGGGCCAGCGTCTGATGGAGCCGCCGTCGGTGAAGGGCTGGCCGGGTCATCGGGCGTGGATCAACTCGTCGGCCGCGCTGCTTCGGCTCAATGCCGCGCTGAGGCTGACGGACCCGGACGGCCACGGCATGCTCTCGGCGGGAGAGTTGCGCGCTCGGCACGACCTGAAGACGGCCGATCGCGTCATCGAGTTCTGCGAGACGGTGACCCTGGACGGGGCCGCGCCCCCCGAGACGGCCGCGTGGATCGAGGCGACGGCGGGTCGGCGCGGCGGGGATCTCGACTCCCTGCTGCGGGGGGCGCTTCGCGTGCTGATGAGCACGCCCGAGTACCAATGCGCGTGAGGAAAAAGGCCATGAGCACCGACCATCGTGATGCGTTGAGTTCGACCCGCGGCGGCCGCGGCATTGGCCGACGAGAGTTTCTTGCCGGCGGCCTGGCGGCCACGTCCCTGCTGGCGACGGGGATCACGCTGCCCGGTTTCCTGGCGCGGACGGCTCGGGCGGCGCTCCCGGCCCTCGACGATCGGATCTTGGTGGTGATTCAACTCACCGGGGGCAACGACGGGTTGAACACGGTGATCCCGTATGAAGATGATCGCTACCACACGGCGCGTCCGACGCTGAGGGTTCCGTCCGCGTCGGTGCTGAGGCTCGGACGCGAGGGCCTGGGTCTCCAACCGTCCATGACGGGGATGAAGGACCTCTACGACCGCGGGCTGCTTTCGGTCATGACCAACGTGGGAT
This sequence comes from Phycisphaeraceae bacterium, assembly GCA_019636515.1. GTDB lineage: Bacteria > Planctomycetota > Phycisphaerae > Phycisphaerales > UBA1924 > JAEUJB01. The sequence goes on from JAHBXI010000002.1 coordinate 635,106, forward strand.
ACCCGAACCCCGACCGATCTCATTTCCGGTCCATGGACATCTGGCACACGGCGAGCATGTCGCCGGAAGGGCGAGAGGACGGATGGCTCGGCCGCGTGGTGGACCTGACGGCTCGTGACGGGTCCCCGCCGCCCGCGCTGGTTCTTGACAGCACGGCGCTGCCGCTGGCGGTCAAGGCCAGGACGCAGTCGGTCCCGGCGGTCTCCAACATCGACTCGTTCCGCCTCGGAGAGGTGGGCGAGGGCGTTTCATCGGCGATCGGTTCGGTCCGGCGGTCGGCGACCGATGACCTGCTGTTCGTCCAGCGGACGATGGTGGAGAGTGTTTCCTCGGCCCGGCGGATCGAGTCGGTTGTGACCGAGAGCCGGTCGTCGCGGTCGTACCCGAACTACGGGCTGGCCTCTCGACTATGGCAGATCGAGAACCTGATCGGGGCGGGGTTTGGAGCCAGGGTGTACTACACATCCCTCGACGGGTTCGACACGCATTCCAAGCAGTCGCTGGTGCATGAACCGCTGCTGCGCGAATTGTCCGATTCGCTCGCGGCGTTCATGGCCGGGCTGGAGGCCCGCGGGCTTCAGGACCGGGTGCTGGTGCTGACGTACAGCGAGTTTGGACGCCGGGTCCGAGAGAACGGGAGCCAGGGCACGGACCACGGGGCGGCCGCGCCGATGTTCCTGGCGGGGGGGGCGTGCCTCCCGGGCGTGACGGGCGGCAAGATCGACCTGGCCGACCTCGACGACGGGGATGTCCGCCACCGGATCGACTTCCGCTGCGTGTACGCCGCGGTCCTCCAATCATGGATCGGAGTGGATCCCGCCCGGGTGCTGGAAGGCCACTTCGAGCCGGCGGGGATTTTCCGGGGGTGAGTTTTCGTGATGATCGCGCGAGGGGTCGTTTTGATCCGGCGAACCGGGCCGTTTCCCGTATGATGATCCGCCGGACTCCCGTTCGGCCGCGTGGTGGCGCGGGCGTGGGTCGAGGCCGGGGCTGGTGTTCGCATACGGAGACGCACGATGACTCTCGAGGGTGTCGGCGTTGAGCGTCCCATGCTTGAGCGGGTGGCGTGGCGGACCGCGCTCCTGTTCGCGATCGTCGGCGTTCTGTGGATCCTCTTCTCCGACAAGTTGGTGGCGTTTTTCGTCACCGACCCCCATGAGATCACCCGAGTCCAGATCTTCAAGGGGTGGTTCTTCGTGACGGTGACGAGCGTGTTCCTGTATTTCATGCTGCGCGCGCAGTTCCGGCTCTGGGACCGTGAGTTCATGCGGGCCAACCAGGCGGTCCGGGCGCTGCGTGCGAGCGAAGTACGTCTTCGCACGCTCGCCGAGCAGGCGTCCGATGGTATTTTCCTGTGTGAATCGACCGGGCGGTGCGTCGACGCCAACGCGGCGGGGTGCCAGATGATCGGGTATGCCCCCGACGAGGTGCGTGGGCTGTCGATCCCCGACGTGGTGGCTCCGCAAGAGAGCGAGCAGATCGAGCCGCAGTTGAAGCGGCTGATGGCCGGCCAGCCGATCAAGACCCATTGGCACCTTCGCCGCAAGGATGGGTCGATCTTCCACGGCGAGATCAACGCCCGCCGTCTTCCCGACGGTCGGATCCTGGGGGTTGTTCGCGACGTGACCGAACGCCTTCGGCTGGAGGAGAACCTTCGTCAGTCGCAGAAGATGGAGGCGGTCGGCCAGTTGGCCGGCGGGGTCGCGCATGATTTCAACAACCTGCTGACCGTCATCATGGGCTCCTGCGACCTGGCGATCTCCTCGCTCCCGGATGACCACGCGGCCGTGCGTTTCCTCCGAGAGGTGCAGGCCGGGGGGGAGCGGGCCGCGGCGCTCACGAGGCAACTTCTCACGTTCAGCCGTCGGTCGTCCCACGAGCCCAGGGTCATCGACCTCAACCGGGCGGTCCGCGACACCGAGCCCCTGCTGCGGCGGCTTGTCGGGAATCACGGGACCCTGGAACTGGATCTTGATCCGTCGGCGCTGCACGTCCGTGCGGACCCCGGCCACGTCGGGCAGGTGCTCATGAACCTCGTTTCCAACTCCAAGGAGGCGATCAAATCGGGGGGGACGATCCGGATTCGAACATCGTCTCTGGGCGATCCGTTGCCGGGGGACGAGTCGATCGCGCCGGCCGGTTCGGCGTGCCGTGTCCGGCTGAGCGTCTCCGACGACGGCCCGGGCATTGCTCCCGAGGCGCGTCAACGGCTCTTCGAGCCGTTCTATACAACCAAGCCGCCCGGGAAGGGGACTGGGCTTGGCCTCTCGGTCGTGTTCGGGATCGTGAACCAGTGTGAGGGGGCGATTGTCGTGGAGTCCGAGCCGGGCCGGGGCACCACCATCCACATCGATCTCCCCAAGGTCGATCCGATGGTTCCGGGTTCGGAGCGGGCCGTTGCGAAAGAGCCGATCGTTCGGGGCAACCAGACCGTGCTGGTGGTGGAGGATGAACCCGCCGTGCGCCTGGTGGCGGCTCAGGCCCTGCGGGGGAGCGTCGCCGAGGTCATTGAGGCCTCGGATGCCGTTGAGGCGATGCGCGTGGCGGACGAAAGGGGTGGTCGCATCGACCTGCTGCTGACCGACATCACCATGCCCGGCATGACCGGCGGGGAACTCGCGGAGCGAATGCTGGATCGGATCCCAGGCCTTCGCGTCTTGTACACCAGCGGGTTTTTGTGCGAAATGTCGAACCGAAAGGCGGACTCAAGGACGCGCACGGGTTTTATCCAAAAGCCGTTCACTCCCGAGGCGCTGCGGAGAAAGGTCCAGGAGTTGCTCGTCGATGCGGAGCAGGACACGGCCTGATCCAGGCCGGGAATCGACCGGCCGTGCGAATCACGGCCCGGGATTCCACGGATACGCTTGCGGCGGTTGTGTTCAGCACATCGCCAGGAACGTCAGCAGGCAGAGGATCGCGACACGGCGGTGGCTGGGAGTGATGGTGAGTAGTGCCTTCATGTGAGTCCTCCGGTCTTGAGTTGTGCGAATCCGCCATACCTGAATCAACCGGCATGCCAGGGCGACGCCGGCGTCCGAGGGGGCATTTTTCACACTCTCCCAGGGCCTTCGCGGTCGGTTTGTCCCGCGGTGTGGATCCGCCGCCACACCGGGCGTCGATTCCGGTCAACACGCGTCGCGGCCGCGGCGGCGTGGATTGTTCTCGGGCTTGCCGGGTTTTCGCCGTCGGCGGCACAGGCCCGGCCGGGGCCTTTGGTCGCGGGGATCCAGCCGGCCGTCGAGTCGTCGCTGGCCGCGGGCGCGGCGATGGATCCGGAAACGGCGATGGCGGCGTTCTCGGTCGTGGAGTCGTGGATACGGACCTGGCGTCGCCCCGACGCGGCGGACCTTCCCCCCGGCGTCGCGTCTGGTGTGCGCGGGGCCTCGGTCACGCTCCGGTTCATGGGCGAGGTGGTGGGGCGGGGTACCAGGAGCGAACGCGCCGCCGACGGGGCCGGCGGCGACGACCATCCCCTGGTGGCCGCGGCAAGGGCCGCGTGGAACGAGGCGGCCGACCGCCTGCCCGGTGACCGTGACGCGGTTCGAGAAGATCGTCTGCGACTCATGGCGCCGGGAGTGATGATCAGCGTGGAGGTTCGCGGGTCGCTGGTCCCGATGTCGATCCTGTCGTACGACGAGGTGGATCGCATCGTTTCCCCCGGGCTGGATGGCGTGGCGGTTCGAATCGGCGAACGAATCGAAGCGATGTTCCCCGGAACCATGCTGGTCAGGAACGTGATGCCTGGGGATGCGCTGTTGTCGTGCGTCTCTCAGGCGGCGGAGGATCCGACGCTCGGGATCCGGATCAACCCGCTGTCGCAACCGCCGGCGATTGCCAAGGCGCACGAAGCGGTCTTCTACAGGTTCCGGTCGATGCACATTGCGCAGACGTCCGAGGGGGGGCCGGGACGGTTCCTGCATCGCGGCGGGCGGGTGGTTTCGCCACGGGAACTGAACAGGACGGGACTTGAAGAGTGGGCCGACGCTCTGGCGCGGGGTCTTGTGAGGTCGTGCGTGGCGCATCCCGCCGACGTGACCGACCCGCCGCACCCGGAGGCCGACGGACGGATCTGTCTGCGTCTTCCGGGGGTTGCGTGGCCGGCGACGGGGAAAATTGATCCCCAGTGGGCGTCGGACGTGACCAACGCGATCTCGGCCCTGGCGCTCGGAAGGTATGCGAACGTGCGAGAGCAAGGGAGCCGTGATGCCGCGCACACGGCTCGCAACGCCGCGGTCCGTCTGCTTCGCGGGTCGATCGAACACGCCCCCGGCGGCTCTCCAACGCCCGAGTCGGACGAAGCATGGATCGCCCGTGCCGTGTCGTACCGGGGCTTGCTTGTCGAACTGACATTTGAACAGACGTATAACGGCTGGCACACCCGTCATGGGGTATCGGCGGTGAACCGCTGGGACCCGGGGCATCGCCTGGCAAGGCTGGGACCGGTGGGTGAGGGCTCTGCATCCCGACGCGTGACATGGCCGGGACGCGGCCGTCTGGCGTACGCGATGGCACTGGCGGGAGACCCGCTCGCCGAGGATCACGTCCGGGATATCTACCGAAGTTTGACTCTCTCCGGGTTGCACCAGGCGATGCCCTGGTCGGGGTGGGCGGACCTGGCACGGGCCGATGCCCCGGCCGCCGATGCCGGGGGCGTGCTCCCGGCGGTGGCGCTGCTGAGGGAATGGCGAGATGCCGCGTACGCCCGGATGATTGCTTCTCCCAGCCCGGGAGACGACGACGCGGACCTGGCGGGCGGCTTCCTCTGGAACGTCAACGACCGATTTCCCGGGGCCGATGCCGCGCCGGCCGTCGCGTTTCTCGCGACGATGGTCGCCGACAGGCGACTGACCGATGCCGCCGATCGGCCGAAAGAACTGGCCCGGCTGCTCTCCGCGCTGCGGTTCCTGCGGCAACTTACGGTGGATGAATACTCGGCGTACTCGGCGGCCGATCCCTCCGCCGTGATGTGGGCGGTGCGGCGGTCACCCGTCGATCAGAAACTCGATCCCGAGGACACCGCGATGACCCTTCTTGCCGTGGCCGAGGCTCTGCGCGCGATCGACGCGCTTTCGGGGAAGCAATAAACGGCGGGCCGGGAACCTGACGGGCTGATGCGACCGCCGTCCTGATCCAACCTGGCTTCGAGTTCAGCCGGGCTTGGGCAAGTTTCGCTCGGATGGGTTGAGCGGGGGCGTTCCGGAGCCTGGCTCTCGGAGGGGCGACCGTCCCCGGGAGCGTCAAACAAAGCGGGCGAAGGGATTCGAACCCTCGACATCCACCTTGGCAAGGTGGCACTCTACCACTGAGTTACGCCCGCGTGGCGTACCTGACAGGCCCCCGAACCGGCGGGTGTCAGGCCATGAAGTTAGACCGATCGGCTCGAAGAGTCAACGACCACAGGCTTCGAGGCCGGGAGCCTCCCCGGGACGTTCGGTCTGTGTCACCTGGGGGGTGGATTCTCTCATGGCCGGGCGGAAGCCGTGCTTCCGCGGGCGGCCGAGATGGCGTCGAGGACGGTCTGGGGTGTGTAGGTGTCGAACTTGGCGGGGGTGGGCTTGCCCGGTCCGGAAATCGCCAGCAGCGGGATGCCAACCCAGTCAAGGCTCTTGAGTTTTTCTCCTCCGGCGACGTTGTTCCCAGTCAGGTCGACCCGCATCGGGACAACGTCGGTCCGTGTCAGCGCGGCGACGACTTCCGGGCGGTGCAGAACTCCCGCCTCAAGGGCCTTGCAGTTCAGGCACCACTCGGCGGTGAAATCCAGGACGATGACCTTGTTCTGGCGGACCGCCTCGTCGAACCGTTCGGGGGTGTAGGCGACCCAGGGGATCGGGCCTCGGTCGGTGAAGTGGATGGCCATGTACCCCCCGGAAGCCGCAAACAGGAGCGAAGTGATTGTCCAGAAGAGGCGGGGTCCGATCCGTCGCGTGATGAGGAAGGTCCTGAACACCAGCACGCTCATCGCCGCGATGATGCACAGCGCGACGATCCACCAGAACCAGCGGATCGGCGGGTCGACGGGCAGGCGGGCGAGCGGATCGATGCCCGTGCCCAGGAAGAAGACCGCCACGCCGACCATGAGAATGCCCATGACCTGCTTGACCAGATGGCTGGCCGGTCCGGATCGCGGGACCTTCGAGACCCAACGCGGGTTTGCCGACAGCAGGGCGTAGGGGAAGGCCATGCCGACCCCGATCGCTCCGAACGTGGCGAGGGAGAGCGCGGGGGGTTGCTTGGCCGCCCAGGCGGATGCCGTGGCCATGAACGGGGCCGTACACGGCGTCGAAAGGACCGCGGTGAAGACACCGAACAGGAACGTCCCGGGCGTCGATCCACCCGCGGACCCGTCGGCGGACCTGGGCCCGGTTGATGGCATCAGGCGGTACACCCACGACGGAAGGTTGATGGAGAACAAGCCGAGCATCCCCAGCGCCATGAGGGCCACGAACAGGCCGATCCCGATGGTGAACAACGGCTGCTGGAACAACTGGCTTACCTGGTTGAAACTCGCGATGAACGCGATGCACGCCCCGATCACGATCCAGAAAAAGACGATCCCCGCCGACGTGACCAGGCCCAGGTACAGGCATCGCGCCGGGTTTCCCGCCGCCGCGCTCAAACTCATGATCTTGATCGGGATGACCGGGATCACGCACGGGGTCAGGTTCAGGATGAACCCTCCCAGCGCGGCGGCCAGCAGGAGCATGACCAGGAAGATAGGGTGGTCGCCGCGGAGGTTGAATACCCGGTAGCCGAAGACGTCGAAGACGACGTCATCCCGCCGGGTGGACCGCTCGAAGAGTTCGCCGAACGTGGCGGTGTTGAACCCTGAGAAGATGGAGGGATCGGCGGCGGCGGACTCGGCCGGAGGGTCGTCGGCCCCCTGGATGTCGATCCGAACGGTTCTGGTCACCGTCCTGGGCATGTCGCAGGTGGTGTCGTCGCAGGCCTGGTAGGCGATGGTGAGGGAGACCTCGCGCGTTCCGGGCAGGGCCGACGCCTCGACCATCACGGGGAGATAGGCGATCGCCCGTCCCTCGAAGACGTCGTAGGGCAGGGGTGTCCCCGACCCGGCAAGATCGATGTGGACGGTCTTGGCCGTGGGCCACTGGATACGCCCGAAGCGCAGGCCCGGCTGTTCCTTCGTGCGTATTTCGGTCTTGATCGCCTCGAATTCCCATTCGGGGGGCGGCTTGGGGTCGTTGGTGTGTATGTGCCACCCCGGGGCATGCTCGAACAGCACGGCGAAGACGACCTGATCCCCCGGGCGAGCCGCCTGCCGCGAGGACGCCACGGTGACTTCGACGTTGGGATCGGTGAACTGTCCTCTCGCGGCGTGGGTTGTCAGGGAGACAAGGCCGATGAAGATGGCCAGGAATCCGTACCAGGGTCGATGTTGGCGTCGCTGGTTCATTCGTCGGGAGGTCTCCGGAGGTGCGTTCCCCAGACCAGGGGAAGGGATGGACACTCTATAGATGCGCCGCGTGCGGTGAAGGTTCGCAATTGGAGGAGCAACGGGCTCTCAAGGCGGATGCGGCCACGGTCCGATGACGGGAAAGCACGGCGCGCCGCCGCCCCGGTTGGAGTACGTTCGGAGTGTCGAATAAACCGAGCCAGAGCGAGTCCGACGCGATCCTTGCATCGCCCGATCCTCCGGGGGACGAGGCCGCCACGTCGCCAACCCGTATTTTCTCGAGGTCCGTCCGCGACCCTGTCTCCACGGAGGTACGGGCGTACGACTTCAAGCGGCCCGAGCGGGTGAGCAAGGACCAGATGCGTTCGCTGCAGACCCTGCACGAGGGGTTCGCCCGCAACTTCGGGGCGTCGCTCTCGGGGTTCCTGCGAACGATCGTCGAGGTCCGGCTGGCGACGTGCGAGCAGATGACCTATTCGGAGTTCATCTCGGCCCTGCCCAACCCGACGAGTTTCAATCTTCTGCACGCCGAAGGGCTTGAGGGCCAGATGTGCCTGGAGGTCAGCCCGCTCATCATCTATCCGATCATCGACCGGCTGCTCGGGGGCACGTCGCACGACCTGTTCATTCCGCAGCGTCCGATGACGCTGATCGAGTCGCGGCTGATCAGCAATATCACCAACCGGGGCCTGGCGGCGCTGTCGGAGGCGTGGGCGAGCGTTCGTCAACTCTCCTTCTCGGTGGCGGCGACGGAGAGCAACCCGCAACTGGTGCAGATCGTTCCCCCCAACGAGGTTGTCGTGGTCCTGGGCTTTGAACTCAAGATCACCAACCGGGCCGGGACGATGAACCTGTGCATCCCGTACAACGTGATCGAGCCGGTGATCGAGAGCCTCAGTTCGCAGAGTTGGTTCGCGGCCTCGCGCAACCAGCGATCCAAGGCGGTCGAGGAGACGATCGGCAAGTCCCTCAAGGAAGCGGGCCTGGTGGTGACGGGGATCCTGGCTCGGACGACCATCACCCTGTCCGACGTCCTGCGCATGCAGCCGGGGGACATCATCGTCACCGAGAAACCCGCGACCGAGCCGGTGGTGGTGTGCGTCGAGGGGGAACCCAAGTTCCATGCCCACCTGGGACAGCACAAGAGTGCCAGGGCCCTGCGGATCACGTCGCCGGTGATGGCGGATGATCAAGCGAACCGTTGATTGACTCTCCCGATCCCCGTTGATCAATCCGGGGCGGCAAGACCATGGGCCGGGGCGGCAAGACCATGGGCTGGTCACGGATGACCATGCCGCGGCTGCCCACCCGCCGACCGATCAGGACGAAATGACGGGCTTGTGGAGAGCGTCCGCGTGGCCGTCGGCCGTCGCGGGTCGGTCGCCCGTGTTTCCCAGAGACGCGGCGTGCCGGATGGCCCGCGTGATGCCGGGTACGTCGATCCCCGCCTCGGCGAGTTGGGCCCGCCGCGAATCCTGGAGGATCCAGTGGTCGGGGATTCCCAGGCGGACGATCCGGGAGGCGTCGAGCCCCAGTTCGGCGGCGGTGTCCGTGACGGCCGAGCCAAATCCGCCGATGACGCCGTGGTCCTCCACGGTGACGATCGGGATCCTCCGCGAAAGAAGGTCCGAGAGCAGCGAGGCATCGACGGGCTTGGCGAATCGGGCATCGTAAATGGCCACGTCGTACTCACCGGAGAGGGATTGTGCCGCGGCGATGGCGTCGATGGCGGGCGTCCCGAAGGCCAGCACGGCGACGTCCGGATCGGGGTCGGCGCTCTGGGCCGCCGAAGCCGCTGAACCAAGGCGCGGGGCGCGATGGATCAGGCGGGCCTTGCCGAGTTCAAAGGGCGGGCACGGGCGGTCGGCCAGCACGGCGGAGACCGCGTCGCGCGGGTAGCGGACCGAGGAGATCCCCGCGTCGTACGTGCGCATGAACTCAAGGGCCGCGAGCAGGGAAGGTTCATCGATGGCGGCGGTGATGACCGTCCCCGGGAGCGTGCGCAGCAGGGCGATGTCGCAAAACCCGTGGTGGACCGCTCCGTCGCCGCCGACCAGGCCGGCGCGGTCCATGCACAGCCGGACCGCGAGCCCCTGAAGGGAGGCTTCCTGGAAGGCCTGGTCGAAGGCCCGCTGGAAGAAAGTGCAGTAGACGGCGAAGAAGGGCTTGAACCCGGTCTTGGCGAGGCCCGCCATCATGTCCAGGGCGTGGCTCTCACAGATCCCGACGTCCCAGGAGCGCTGAGGAAAGGCGGCCATGACTTTGCCCAGGCCGGTGCCGTCGGGCATGGCGGCGGTGCAGGCGACGGCTCGGGGATCACGCTCCATGAGGGCGATGAGGGCGTCGGAGACGGCGGCCGTGAAGGAGCGGCCTTCCGGCTTGATCTCGACTCGGCACCCCTGCGATGTCAGGGCGGGTTTGGCGGTCGAGACAGGATCGGTCCCCGGGAGGTCGGGATCCGAACGTTCGGAGTCGGGATCTTCAGGAGAGGTGCTGCCCGCGGCTCCCACGACCGTAAACGCCCCGGGAGAATGGAACCGGCTTGAATCGCTCTCCGCGAATCCGTAGCCCTTCCCCTTGACGGTTTTGACGTGCAGGATCATCGGCCGGTCGATATCGCGTGCCTCGCCGAGGAACTCGATGAGATGGGGGAGGTCATGGCCGTCGATGGGTCCGACGCCCAGGAGGCCGAAGTGCTCGAACCATCCACCGCCCGAGGAGGGCTCGTTCACGATGGCCTTGGTCATTTCACCCACGCGGTGGTAGGCGTCGATGAGGGAATCGCCGCCGGGGACGTGCCCGAGAATCCGCCGGGCTGATTTCTTGAACTCGCCGTAGCGGTGGCTGACGCGGACACGGTCGAAGTACTGCGCCAGCGCGCCCTGCGGGCGGCTGATCGACATCCCGTTGTCGTTGAGGACGACCAGGAATTGACGGCCGAGCGTGCCGGCGTTGTTGAGGCCCTCCATCGCGACGCCGTTGACAATCGAGGCGTCCCCGATCAGGGTCACGACGCGGCGGCCGTCGTTTCGGACGCCCGGAACGTACGACTCGGCGTTGAGCAGGTCGCCGCGGGCCAGGCCCACGGCCGTTGAGATGCCCGTGCCGGCATGGCCGACGCGGAACAGGTCGTAGGGAGACTCGGCGGGCTCGGGAAAGCCCGACATCCCCTCCCGGGTTCGGAGTTTCTCCAGAAGACCCAGGCGGCCGGTGATCAACTTGTGCGGGTAGCACTGGTGGCCGACGTCAAAGACGAGCCGGTCATGCAGGAAATCGAAGACGTAGTGGAGCGCGATGGTGAGTTCGACCACCCCGAGGTTGGGAGCCAGGTGCCCCCCCGTTCGGGCCACCTGCGAAACGATGGCCTCGCGGATCTCGCGGGCCAGCGCGGGCAGTTCGGAGACGCTCAGCGAGCGAAGATCCCGTGGTGTGAACGATTCGGTGAGTATGGGCACGTCGATCTCGTTTCAATCTTTCCTGAAAAGTGTAGCCGGGGATCCTCGCGGCGGCGTTCGGAGGTCGGGGCATCGTCGGCGGATGGCACATTCCCATCTCGCCTCGAGGCCCCGGGGTGAGGCGCGGCCGTCGGTGGTTCGTCGGAGCGTACGCCGCCGTGAGGGCGGCGGTTCGTCCGGGCGGGCGTCTCCTGCGATGCCCGCGCATGATCGATCCGCCGTCGTACGATCGTGCCGGCCATGCGTCCGAGAACGAACCACGAAGATCATCCGTCGATCGGGCCTCGGCCAACCATCGCCGTGACGATGGGTGACCCTCTCGGGATCGGGCCGGAGGTCATTGCCAAGGCGCTGGCCGATCCGTCGCTGCGCCGGCGCGCCAGGTACCGGGTGTACGGGGTCGAGTCCGCGTTGTCGCGTGCGGCCTTGAACGCGGGGATCGACCCCTACTGGTGGCGGGTGGATCACGCCTCGCCGCTGGTCGAGTCCGCGTCGGCGCACGACGTGGTGGTGCTCGACTGGGAGCGTTCCCCCGGCGAACTTGGGCTGGAGCGCCTGTCGAGGTCGCCCAGCCGCCTGGCGGGCGAGTTGTCGTTTGTGTTCTGCGACTCGGCGATCACGTCGGTCAAGCGCATGCCCGGGGACCCGCTCCGCGCGGACGCGGTGGTGACTGGTCCGATCTGCAAGAGGTCGTGGTCGATGGCCGGTTTCGGGAGATTTCCCGGCCACACCGAGTTGTTCGCGACGCGCTTCGCGGCCCGGCGCGGGGCGATGATGTTCGTGTCTCCCAGGCTCCACGTCGTGCTTGCCACGGCGCACCTTCCGCTGATGGAGATCCGTGATATTTTCACGATCGGAACGGTTTTCGACGCGATCGACCTGGGGAACGACGCGATGAAGCGGCTGGGCGTGTCGCGTCCCAAGGTGGCGGTCTGCGGGCTGAACCCGCACGCGGGAGAAGGGGGGCTGCTGGGGGACGAGGAGACGAGGATCATCGAGCCGGCGATCAAGGCGGCCAACGACGTGGGGATCGATGCCCGAGGGCCGTTTCCCGGGGACACGGTTTTCATATCCGCGGCGCGCGGGGAGTGGGACCTGGTGGTGGCGATGTACCACGACCAGGGGTTGATTCCCGTGAAACTGCTTGACCGGGACCGGGCGGTGAATGTGACGCTCGGCCTTCCGGCGGTGCGCACGAGCCCCGACCACGGGACGGCGTTTGACATCGCGGGAAAAAACAGGGCCGATGCGGGGAGCATGCGATCGGCGATCGAACTGTCGTTGCGGCTGGTGGCCGGCGCGGCGAAGGCCGAGAGCGGGGAATCATGAGCAAGCCCCGTGCGGCCGAGTGGTTCGACCAGCCCGAGGAGGCGACGGGCGAGCCGGGTCTTCGCTTCCGCTGCACCATGTGCGGGAACTGCTGCACGGGTCCGGAGGGGTACGTGCTGGTGAGCGATGAGGAAGTGGTGGCGCTGGCGAAGCGATTTGAGATGACGCCGGGGGAGTTCATCGATCGGTACACGCACATGACCACGCCGGGGCGATCGCTGGTGGAGAAGCAGACCGAGCACGGGCGGGACTGCGTGTTTCTCGACCGAGAGACGTTCCCGGGCAAGGCGGTCTGCGGGGTGTACGAGGACCGCCCGGCGCAGTGCCGGACATGGCCGTTCTGGAAATCGGTGCTGGTGAGCCGGCGATCGTGGGAGATGTTTCGCCGCCGATGCCCGGGGATGGGGACCGGCCCGCGTTACTCTCCGGTGCAGATCCGCGTGATGCGCGGCGTGGTCGAGATGTGATCCCCGATCTTGGCCGGGTGAGCCCATGTCCGGGGAGTCATTCCCTGCGCGAATACCAAACGAGATGCGAACGCGCCTTTCCCGGAGCGGCAATTGCGGGGGATTTCCCGCGCTCAAAAGCCGATGCAACGATCTCCCAACGACGCCGAGGGAGGGTGGCGGTGGGCGCTTCGTGAAAGAGAAAGCGAGCGGCGTGCTTCAGGGCGTTCCCAACGAGTTGATCGACCAGGCCAGGGCGGCGATGTCCTCGGGAGTTCCGGGCGCCGCGGGGTCGCTTGGCAGTCAACTTCCCCCCTGGATGCCCGATGCTCCGGTGATGGTGGCGTGCGCGGCGGTGGTCTCGGGGCTGGTGGCGTGGCTGTTTGGTGGTCGGCTGATCAAGGCCGCGTTCCTGGTGATCGGCGGGGTGGTGAGCGCCGCGCTGGGAGCCGCGTATTTCCCCGTGCTTACGGATTCAGTCGGGGGCATCCCGGCGGCGTACGTAGGGATGGGCCTGGGTTTCATCGTCGGGGTGATCGCGGCCGCGCTGCTGTTTCGGTTTGCGATGGCGATCCTTGCGGCGGGTGTCCTCGGGTCGGCCGCCGTGCTCGTGGCGATCGTCACGCTCAGCCACGTCCCGGGGGCGATCCCACCCACCGAGTCGATCGGGATGGTCGATGGGCGCGCGGTGATCATCGCCGATGGTTCGGGCGAGACGGCCAGGCGGCTGGTGCGCGAGCGGTTCGATTCGTGGGCCGGGGCGGCGAAAACCGCGGCCAGCCGGAGTGTCATGGGCACGCCGCCGCCGTCCTCGCCGATCACGGGCGGCGGGCCGGGGGATCGGGCGCCTCCGAGCCTGGAGGGACCGGGTTCTCAGGACGAGCCGGATGACGCGGTCGGCGCCGCCGCCGAAGCCGCCGAGGAGGCCGCTCGCGCGATCTACGGCCTGATCGCCGGGCGTTGGCAGGCACTGCCCGACCGGTCGCGCTGGATTGTCGCGGGCTCCTGGGTGGCCGGGGCGATGGCGGGCTTTGCGCTGGGGATCATCCTTCCCCGCAAGGCGGCCGCGGCGGTGAGTTCCCTGGCGGGCGCGGGGATGATCCTCGCGGGCGGCGTGTGGCTCGCCGATCGGTACACGGGTCTTGGCGCGTGGCTGGCGGGGGTCGGAGCACTGGGGTACCTGGGCGCATGGATGGTGCTGTCGGCGCTCGGGTTGATCTTCCAGTCCCGATCGCGCCGGGGCGCGGCACCGGCCGGTTCGGCCTCCCGTCGGCCATGAACGCGTATCACGAGCGTCGCTTGCTCATCGCGCGAGCGATGTCGCGGTCGGATTCGCGCTTGGCGATGGTCTGGCGCTTGTCGTGGGCGGCCTTGCCTTTGGCGACGCCGACCAGGATCTTGGCAAATCCGTTCTTGAAATAGAGGCGCAGCGGGACGATGGTCATCCCTTTCTGCTCGATCTGGCGCTGGAGTTTGCGGATCTCGCGGCGGTGGGCGAGCAGGAGTCGGCCGCGTCCGCGCGAGTGTTGAAGAGCCCCGGCGGGCCCGTAGGGCTCGATGGTGGTCTGGAACATGACCAGTTGCGGGGGATCGCCCTCGACGCGGCAGAACCCCTCGCTGATGGATATCCGACCGGCGCGGACGCTCTTGACCTCGCTCCCGCGAAGGGCGATTCCACACTCGAGGGTGTCGAGGATGTGGTAGTCGTGCCGAGCCTTGCGGTTCTCGATCGTACGTTCGGGGTTGGCGGCGTCTTTCCTGGTCATCGTCCGGGAAGGAACGGTACGCGACGGTTCGGGCGGGCGGGGCGGGTCAATCCACGAGGCCGGGGCCGCCGCCCGGGGTGTCTGGTACGCTCGATGCATGGAACTGTCACTGGCGGGTCGTCGGGCATTGGTGTGCGGATCAACGGCGGGGATCGGGCGTGCGTGCGCGGTTGAACTGGCAGCGCTTGGGGCGGAAGTGGTCCTGGCGGCTCGGGATGCCAGGAAACTTGAAGACGTGAGGGCGGGGCTTGACGGGGGGCAGGGGCGTCGGCACACCGCGATCGTCGTGGATTTTTCCGATGCGGGGAGCGTCGAGGAGGCCTCGCGGGCGCTCGCCGGGGATGGACGACCGGTTCACGTCTTTGTCAGCAACACGGGTGGGCCGCCCGGCGGGTCCATGCTCGACACGACCGAGGATCAACTTCGATCGGCCTTCCAGTCGCTCGTGCTCTCGCCGCACACGATCGCGCGGGCCGTGGTCCCGGGGATGAAACACGCCGGGTACGGTCGGATCATCACGATCGCGAGCACGAGCGTGAAATCGCCGATCCCGAACCTGGGTATCTCCAACGCCGTGCGTGCCGCCGCCGCCAACTGGTCCAAGTCGCTGGCCGCGGAACTGGCCCCTTTCGGCATCACCGTCAACAACGTGCTGCCCGGGTATACAGAGACCGAGCGGCTGGCAAGCCTGCTGTCGGCCAGGGCCGACAAGTCGGGCGTGCCGCTGGACCGCATCCGTTCGGAGGCGGTGTCGTCGATCCCGGCGGGTCGGTTCGGCCGGGCGGACGAGGTCGCCGCGGCGGTCGCGTTCCTGTCGACGCCGGCGGCGGCGTACATCAACGGGATCAACCTGCCGGTGGACGGGGGGCGGCTGGGGACGCTGTAGGGGGGACGCTGTAGGGGGGACGCGGGAAGGCCGCCGGCGGGGCGAGCGTGTTCGCCCGCTACGATGGGTGTTCATGGCCGCACGAGCACGCCGCACAAGAACGGGACCTTCTCGATCGGTATCGCCGGTGGATCCGGGCGTCTGCTCGGTGTCCTTTGTCAGCCTGGGCTGCCCGAAGAACCTGGTTGATTCCGAGAAGATGCTTGGCCTGCTTGCCGAGGACGGGATCCTGCCGGTGTCGTACAACCCGACGGAGGGTGACGGGTTCGGGGGGGCCGACGCGGTGGTCGTGAACACCTGCGGGTTCCTGGAGGCTTCGAAGGAAGAGTCCCTGGGGGTGATCCACGAGGCGATCCGGGCCAAGCAGGAAGGTCGTGTGAAGCGGGTGGTGGTGGCGGGGTGCCTGGTGCAGCGTCACCGGGCGAAGATGCTCGACTGGGCGCCGGGGATCGACGCGATGATCGGTGTCTTTGACCGCGACCGGATCGTGGATGCGGTGCGCGGCACGGGGGCGCCACGGGCACGCCCGCCGGGCGCCGGGAGTGTCGATGCGACTCCGGCGTACTGGATCGCGGGCAACGCCCTGTCGGCGGCCCGCGATCGGGGCATGAAGACGACCGGGCTGACGGTCCATGGGAAAGACGGCAAGGGCCTGGGATACTTCGAGGACGATTCGTCGCGACTCCGGCTGACGCCCCGGCACTACGCGTATCTTCGGATCAGCGAGGGGTGCAACCAGAACTGCGCGTTCTGCACCATCCCGTCGATCCGTGGGAAGATGCGCAGCAAAAGCCCCGAGGCGGTGGTTCGGGAGACCCGGGAACTCATCGCCGACGGGGCGTTTGAGATCATGCTGATCGGCCAGGACACGACCAGTTACGGGGACGACATCGGGTCGGGGCTGTGGGCGTCGCCCGGGAAGGGGTCTTTGGCCGGCGGCCTGCCGATGCTCCTCAGGCGGGTTTCCGACGCCATGGAGGACGAAGGCTCGCGCGGCTGGATGCGGCTGATGTACGCCTACCCGTCGAACTTCTCGGTCGAGATCGTCGAGGCGTTCGCCGGGCTTGTGAAGTCGGGCCGGCTGCTGCCGTACATCGACATTCCGCTCCAGCACGCCAGCGACCGCGTGCTCGGCCTGATGCGCCGGAACGTCGAGGCCCGGCGGCAGGAAGACCTGATGCACCTTCTCCGGGAGAAGGTGCCGGGGATGGCGATCCGTACGACGTTCATCTCCGGCTTCCCCGGAGAGACGGGGCAAGACCACGAGCAACTTCTCGGGTTTGTCGAGCGGATGAAGTTCGAGGCGGTGGGGGTCTTCGAGTACTCGCACGAGGACGGGACGGTCGCCGGGACGATGGAGAACGACCCCGCGCTGGCCGTCGCGCCGGAGGTCAAATCCCACCGCCGCGGGGAGGTCATGGCGTTGCAGCAGAAGATCGCGTTTGAACGGTCGGCGAGGATCGCGGCCGAGTTTGATCCAAGTCAGCCGGCGACGACGGGGCGGCGGCTGGACGTTTTGATCGACTCGGTGACGGGCTCGGACGCCCGGCCGACCGCGGGGGTGTCGCGCGGCGGGCGGCTGCACGTGGGCCGGGCGTACTTCCAGGCGCCTCAGATCGACTCGGTGACGTACGTGCAGTCCCGTGATAAACTCTCGCCCGGGGAACTGGTCCGGTGTGTCGTGGTGGCGAGCGACGGCTACGACCTGATTGCCCGTCCGGTCGCGGAGGTGGAGAAGCAGGTCTCGCTGACGGTGATTCGTTCGGGCGGCGCGGGGCCTGGTTGACCGAGAGACGTTCTCGGGGGGTGTGGCGCGGTGCAAAAGGTTTTTTTATCGTACCATTTCAATGGCCCGACCGACCCGGATAAGCACGACACCGTGCTGGCCGGACAGGTTGAGACGATTGTGCGTTCGCACAACCTCCTGGCCTTGACGGGGGCCAACCTCGGCGGCGGGGCGCTGACGCCGGAGGTGATGGCGCGGATCGAGGAATCCGACGCGCTGATCGCGATGATGACCCGCCGTGGGGCGGCGATTGCCCAGAATCCCGATCGGTACCAGACACATCCCTGGGTCCGGGACGAATTCGCGCATGCCCGGGCTCATCGCAAGCGTGCGGTGGCGATCGTGGAGGCGGGGGTTGACACGGCGGGGGCGTACGCCGCGAACGAGCACATCGTCTACGACCGTTCGTCGCCGGTGGACATGATCCTGAAACTCTCCGCGACCATCGGCGTGTGGAAGCGCCAGTCGGGCCGCACGGTCCCCGTGCAGTTGCTCCCCGACGAGGTCGCGGTCTCGCTCGGCAACGCGGGGGATCAGGCCCAGTGCTATTTCCGCCGCGTCACCCGGGGAAAGCAGCCCAACCAGTGGCAGCAGGCGACGGTCTATCCCGAGATCGGCGGGACGTTTATCTACGTGGCGGAGATGGACGACGACACCAACGTCCAGGTGAGGGCGATGATCGGGGGGGTCGAGCATATCTCCCAGCAGACGTCGCAGTATCTGCCGGTTGTGCTCAGGAAGGCCGCCGGCCCGGGAGGTGGACCGTGAGCAGCGGGGTCGCGGGCGGTCTTCGCGTGGTCAACGATTCCAGCCCCGCGGGGAGAGAATCGTCGTGGTGGAACTGGTCCGTCTGGGTGGAGGGTCCATCCAAGGCACTCGACGAGGTCGAGTCGGTCACGTACACCCTGCATCCGACGTTCAACAACCCCGTGCATACCGTCCGCACCCGCTCGGACTCCTTCCGCCTCAGGGCTTCGGGGTGGGGGGAGTTCATGATCGAGGTAGAAGTGCGGATGAAAGACGGCGCGGTCCACACGATGGAGCACTGGCTCACCCTCGGGAGGGGACGGAGCGAGGAAGATGAGGCCGGGGATGCACCCGCCGAGGAATCATCGGACGGAGCGGACGAGGCCGCCTTCGAGGAAGAGACGGTCGAAGTCGGCAAAGGCCAAGCGTCCGAGTCGTCGATGGGCCCGACGACTTCGAAGAACGCGCCAAAGGGCAAGGCGGGGTCAAAGAAGCCCCGCGGGAAAAAGGCCGCGTCCGATCCAAAGAAGGGAAAGCCGGCGAAGGCCTCGTTCCTGGATCGATCGCTGATGGCGGCGGCGAAAGGCCGGCTTGATGTGCGGAAGATGTTCAATAAGACCGGCATCGCGCGGTCCCTGCCGGGCCTGAATCGCGTGAAGGTCTTCCTTTCTTCGCCGATACTGTACAACGACCTTGCCCGGGAGATCGAGCGGGGCCTTGCTTCCCGCTGGGTTGAATTCGTGACCGCCGAGCGCAGCGTGCCACGGGGTGCCCCGGTCTCGTGGTGGATTCGAAAACTGATCGCCTCAAGCGACGGCGTGGTCGCGATTCAGGGGGGGTATCAGGATGCCTCCATTATCTTCGAGTCGATGCTCGCCGCGACGGGGCGGCACCCGCTCCTGCTCGTCGTGCCCCGATCGTCCGAATCGTGTGAGATCCCCGAAGGTCTCCAGAAGGTGACCCGGCTGGAGTTTGATCCCGACGCCGCGGACTTCGGCGAGGTGATCAAGGGCGTGCGTCGGTTTGTGGAATCCGAACTTCAAGGGGTTGCGGGCTGAGCCCCGGGCACGATGGCCCGATGCCGCCGCGGCTAGGATTTCCCGTGACTCAATCCGGCATGGAGGTCCGCGATCTTGGCGTCAAGGGGTATGCCGCGGCGTTCGAAATCCAGGAGCGCACGCACCTTGAGGTACTCGAGAACCGTGGCCGTGCCGGGTCCTCGCCGGGTGTCCTGCTGCTGGTCGAGCACACGCCGGTGGTGACGATCAGCCGCCGACCCTCGGCTCGTGAGCACCTGGTTGCTTCGCCGGAACTGCTCGCCGGGCACGGCGTGGAGATCGCCGATACCGACCGCGGCGGGGACATCACCTATCACGGGCCCGGCCAACTGGTCGCGTACCCGATCCTCGACCTCAACCGGCTCGGCCTGGGGCTGCACGCGCATATGCGGATGCTCGAGGAGTGCGTGATCCGGACGATCGCGCGGTTTGGACTCACGGGAAGCCGGGACCCATCGGCCACGGGCGTGTGGGTGATGTCGTCGTACGCGGCGTCGCGGGGCCGCGCGGCCAAGATCGCGGCCATGGGGGTGCGGGTCCGGCGGTGGGTCTCGATGCACGGGCTTGCCCTGAACGTAGCCCCGAACATGGATCATTTCGGCCTGATCGTGCCGTGCGGCCTGGCGGGCCGGACGGTGACGTGTATGGAGCGAGAACTGGGGCCTTCCTGCCCGACGATGGACGAGGTCAAGTCGGCGGTCGGCCAGGAGATGCGGGGGCTGGTTGAGGAACTCTCCGCGGATGTCAGGTCCGACGCGGCCGGTGGCCGCTGACGAGACGCGCGGGGACGATCACCGCGGGACGATCTCGGGGGGCACGGGCTGGTTGTGATCAGGGCGCGGTTCGGGGTCCCAGTCGGTCTTGCCCGCGCCCAGCAGGGTGCCCGTGGCGAAGGCCAGGTCGACCTGGGCGATCTGGTAGTTGGTGAGGGCACGGATCTCGTCGTACTGCGCCTGGGCGAGGTCGGTCGCCGCGTTGAGTACGTCGGTGCTGGTCGAGGCGCCCACGTCGAACGACCGCTGCTCGGCGAGCAGGAGCCTGGTGTTGAGGATCACCGACTGGCGGGCGGCGATGATCCGCTGCCAACTCTGCTCGATGTTGTCGACCGCGTCGAGGACCTCCTGCCGGATGGAGAGAGACCGGGCTTCCTTGGTGCTCAGCCTCTGGATCCGTCGAAGGATCGCCTCGCGGATTCTCGACCGGGCGCGCTCGTTGCCCAGGGGGATCTCGGCGGTGAGTCCCAGGGACCAATCCTCGAAATTATTCTCGGAGGCGACGCGGACGCTCTCCTTGTACGAGCCGCCCAGTCCGTTGACGCGGTAGGAGTAGTCGACGGTGAACAGCGGGAGGGCGGCGTTGTTCTCGAAGTCGATCGTCGCGGCGTCGGCGGCGAGGCGGAGTTCGATTTCGAGAAGATCCATGCGGTTCTCGAGGGCGGAGGTCGTCACCTCTCGGCGGTCGATGAGGTACTCAACCGGGTCGGGCGGGGTGGAGGTGGCGAGCATGACCGGCGATTCCAGGGGAAGGTCGGGCATGTTGATGACCCGCTTGAGTTCTCGCTGGCGGCGCAGGACGAGGGTCTGCGCCTGGATAATCGAGTCGAGGCGTTGCGAGGCGGCGGCCTGGGCGCGGGTCACCTCGATCTCGCCGACCTGGCCGGCGTTGACCTGGCGTTCGGCCCGTTGCTGCTGGGCCATGGCGAGTTCGTACTGCTGCTGGGCGACCTCCAGGGCGCGGCGTGCCTCGTACAACTGCCAGTAGGAGCGGTCAACGGCGGCGATCTGTCGGATGACCTCCAGTTTGGTCCTGGCCTCGTCGGCCTGCTGGTTGTACGACGCGATCCGTATGCTCGCCTGGTTGGCGCGGATGCCCGCCCCGCGGAGCAGGGGCTGGCTGATCGAGAAGAGCAGGTCCGTCTCGTAGGCGGGGTTGAGGGTCGTAAAGGGGTTGTTGTTCTTGGCCCGGGACATGGGCAGCCCGACCTCGACGTTTCCCCCGGTTCGCAAGGGGATCCGAACGGCGGGCTCGATTCGGCCGAACTGGGCCTGCGCGGAGGAAAGGTTGGACGAGGTCGGGGAATCGGTCTCCGACCACAGGGCGCGGGTCACGAAGGTGGACTCGAACTTGGCCTCCTCCCGGCTGAGGACCTCCCCGGCGATGGCGGGAGAGACAATGGCGACCTTGAGGTCAAGGTTGTTGGTCAGGGCGCTGGCCCGGCACTCCTCGATCGAGAGCGTGGCTTCGGAGAGCCCCTCGAACCTGGACTTGACGGCGGCCGCGTTGACGTCGTGGGTGGAAGCCTCGGGCCTGCGGTAATTCGAGAAATCGCGGGAGTCGATCGAGCGGAGTCGATCGGCCGAGACTCGTTTTCCGTAGGCCGGGTCGGAGGAGAACAGGCCGTCGCTGCACCCGGCCACCAGCGAGGCGGCGACGCAAACGAACCATGTTCCCCATGATCGTGGCGCCGCGCGGGCGCGGCGGTGGGCGGGCGGTGTCGCCCGGTCGCGGTGAGTGTGAACGTGGTGGTGGGTCGGATTCATCCGTCTGTACTTCCTCGCGTGGGCGAAGCGCGGGCCGGTCGGGCGCGCCTGGATCATTCGTGCCGGAGCGCCTCGATCGGGTCGAGCCTGGCGGCCTTGATGGCCGGGAACATGCCGAAGACCAGCCCGGTCCCCGCCGAGAAACCAACGGAGAGGGCGACCGCCCACGCGGGGACCGAAGCCCCCTCAAGAGACGGGGTGAGTTTCATCGCCAGGACGGCGGCGTAGCCGATCGCCAGCCCGATCGCCCCGCCGATCAGGCAGAGGGTGACGGCCTCGACCAGGAACTGCATGAGGATGATCGCGGGCTTTGCCCCGACGGCCTTGCGAAGCCCGATCTCACGCGTGCGCTCGCTGACCGAGACGAGCATGATGTTCATGATGCCGATGCCCCCGACCAGAAGGGAGATGGCCACGATGCCGGCGAGGAAGACGCTCAGCCCCGCGGCGATTTTCTTGAAGCCCGAGACGATCTGCTCGATCGCCTCGATTCCGAAGGTGTCGGGCTCGTCGGGTCCCAGGCCGCGCATTCGGCGGAGATAGAAACGGATCTCGGCCTTGGCATCCTCATGGAGTTCGGGGGTCCTGGTCTGGGCGATGATGTACATGCGAGGCTCGGGGCGGAGCATCAGCCCGGTCTGGTAGGGAATGAAGACCTCGCTGCGGGCCTCGTCTCCGCCGAACATGGGGGAGACGGTCTTGGTCTCGACGACGCCGACAATCATGAAGGCCCGGCCGCCCAGCAGGATCCGCTGCCCGACGCAGTTGGTGTCGAGTTGAAATTCGGCGACGGCCTTGTCGTTGATGATGCACACGGGCTGTCGTTGCTCGTCGTCGATCGAGGACAACTCGCGGCCCTGGATCACGGATCGATCCTCGATCTGGTGCCAACTGGGCCGGACGGCCTGGACGGCGATGACCTGCTTGAACACGTCCCCGACCTGGCCCGAGGTGGACATCTCCAGCACCGGCGTGAGGCTCAGCAGCGAGGGACAGCGATCAAGCATGCCGTCCACCTCCGTGGGCTGGATGCGCAGTTGCCGCCAGGTGTACCGGTCGCGCTGGCCCGGGGGCATCCGCGGGAAGACCCAGACCTTGCTCGCCCCGATGGAGGCGAATTCCTTGAGGACGAACTTCTCGAGGCCTCCGGTGGCCGCGACGACCGTGACCACGGCCGCCACGCCGATGATGATGCCCAGCGTCGTGAGGATGGCGCGGAACTTGTTGGCCCAGACCTGGCCCAGGGCGAGCACCACCGTCTGGAACAGGATTCGGAAGACGATCACGGGGCGGCCTCCGCGGGGCGTGGCGCGTCGGCGACGCGAGCATCGGCGTCGCCGGACTCCTGGGCGCCTCGGGCCATGGTCGCGGCCGTCTCGGCGGCCCGCCTGAGAAAGGCCTGATGCAACGGGTCAAGAGATGTCGGGAAGTCGGAGACGATCTTGCCGTCCCGGAGGCGGACGATGCGCTCGGCGTGGCCGGCCACATCCTCCTCGTGCGTGACGACGACGATCGTCTGGCCTTCGCCGTGGAGGTTCCTGAACAGGGAGATGATCTCGTCGCTGGTGCGGCTGTCGAGGTTGCCCGTCGGCTCGTCGGCGAGCAGGATGCTCGGCGAGCCGACCAGGGCCCGGGCAATGGCGACGCGCTGGCGCTGCCCGCCGGAGAGTTGACTGGGCCGGTGCTTCATGCGGTCGCCCAGGCCGACGCGCTCGAGGGACTGCCTGGCTCGGCGCGACGCGCCCCACCAGTACCGGGGCGAGTACAGCAGCGGCATCGAGACGTTCTCGATCGCGTTGAGCCTGGGCAGCAGTTCAAAGGACTGGAAGACGAAACCAATCTCCTCGTTGCGGACCTTGGCCAGCGCGGTCGCGCCCATGCGGTGCGTCGGCTTGCCGTTGAGTTCGTACGACCCGGCCGTGGGGCGGTCCAGGCAGCCCAGGATGTTCATCAGCGTGCTCTTCCCGGACCCCGAGGCGCCCATGATCGCCACGTACTCGTTGCGGCGGATGTCCAGGTCGACCCCGCCCAGGGCGTGGACCTTCTCGGTCCCGATGCGGTACGTCTTGCGCAGCCCGCGGATGCGGATGACCACGCCGGCGGCCGGCGCCGTGCCCGGATCCGGCGCCGATCGTGGAGCCGCTCGGGCGTCGGGGGGGATCGTTCGAGGGTCGGTCGTCATGGCCAGTGCGTGTCAGCCGGTGGGGGAATTGCCCGCCTGGGCGGTCGCCGCGGGGGGCGGTGTGGGGGTCTGCGCCGTCTCGGGCGTGATGACCTGGGCCTCACGCATCCCGACCAGTTGCTTGAACGGGCCGGTCACGATTTCCTGGTCAGCCTCCAGGCCGGCGAGGATCACCGTGTGGGTGAGGTCGCTGGGTCCGATGCTGACCGGGATGGTGACGGCTTTTCCGTTCTCAACACCGTAGACCACCCTGGCAAATTTCTTGTTGTGATCGACGTTCGGGCTGGAGTTTCGGATGCTCGCCGGCAGTTCGTCCACGGGCCGGTCAAGGATGGCCTGGCTGGGAACGCGCACCGCGTCCCGGATCCTCTCGACCTCGATGTCGCAGTTGGCGGTCAGGCCCCACATCAGCCGACGCCCGGGCGGGACCTGAACCAGCAGTTCGGTCTCGAAGTACGACGTCCCGTCGCGGTCCTGCTGGCGCTGGAGACGGACACGCTCAACCCGGGCGTCGAACGTCTCATCATCAAACGCGTTGAAGAAGACCCTTGCCGACTGGCCTGGCTTGACGGGGGCCACGTTCGCCTCGTCCACCTTGGCCTTGATGAGCATCACCGAGAGGTCGGCCATCTCCATGATCACCGAGGCGGCGTTGTTCAGGGTTCCGACGACGACCAGTTCCCCGACCTCGGCGTTGAGTTTCACGATGGTCCCGTCGAAGGGAGCCTTGATGACCGCGTTGTCAAGGTCCTTTTCAGCCCGCTGGATGTTCGCCCGGGCGATCTCGATGGCGAACTCGGCCATGTTCTTGGTGGACTCAGCCCGCAGGTACTGCTCCTGGGCGGTGTCCAGGGCGGCCTTGCTGATGTCGTTGGTCTCGTGCAGGTTCCGGCGGCGGACGAGTTCCGACTCGGCGGTCGAGAGCGAGGCACGCGCCCCCTCAAGACGGGCCTGCTCGCTCTTGAGTTGCGCCTTGGCCGAATCGAGGTTGGCCGCAAGGTCGCGGGCGTCGAGGCGCACCAGCACATCGCCGGCCTTTACGTCCTGCCCCTCTCGGAAGGGGATGGCGATGATCCGGGCCGAGACCTGGGCGCTGATCGCTACCTTGGTCTTCGGCTCGGTCAGGCCCGGGGCGCTGACCGTGCGAACGAGGTCGCCCCGGGTCACCTTCTCGACGCGAACCGTGACGGGTTTGGCGCCGGGCACAAATTGACGCCGGATCTCCTCGAATTTACCGGATGAATAGATCCAATATGCCCCCCCTCCGCAGAGAGCGGCCATCAGGGCAAGCACGGCAAGAAACCATTTCCACACGTCGGGAATCTCCGGAAAGGCCGATGGGGCGTCTCGGCCGGGTCACGTGACGGGTCCACGGGCTTGTTTCGGTGTCAACTTGGGTCGATTTCGCGCCGGACAAACTCAATCCGGTTCAAAGTGTCGTGGTACGTGACCTGCCCTCCATGAGCCTGGATTTTGATTCCCACTCAAAACCCAAGACAATTGTAGATCCGTGCCCGCCGCCATTGCGAATGGGGGGCATCGTCGCTAAGATTATCGTACGCGTGCTTGGACACACAGGACGCTCGGCGCTATGGACGAGCGGTTCGGCACGCCCTGTTTTTAAGGAGCAGAGCATGAGATCGTCTTCGATATTCGCCGCCGCCGTGATTCTCGCGGCCTCGGCAGGCGCGGCGAACGCCGCCATCGTGGTGTACAACTTTGGCCTCGATGGCCTCCAGGAAGTGCCCGCGAACGCCTCGCCGGGGATTGGCTCGGCGACGGTGACGCTTGACACGGTCTCCGGCGCCGTCTCGGTCACCGGGACCTATTCGGGCATGATCGGGACGGTGACCGCAGCGCACATCCACGGCCTGGCTCCCGTCGGCGTCAATGCGGGGATTCTGATCCACCTGACGCACACGGGCGGGACGTCCGGAACGCTGGGTGGCGGCGGGGTTCTCTCCGCGGCGAACATCCAGGGAATGCTGGATGAACTGACGTACATCAACGTGCATACGACGTTCCTCCCCGGCGGTGAGATCCGCGGCCAGGTCGTTCCGACCCCCGCGTCGCTGGCCCTGATGGGACTTGGCGGGCTGGCCGGCCTTCGTCGTCGCCGCTGATTCCGTGGCCGGGGTGTACTCCCGGCCGGGGAAGCGTGCTTTTCGAGTCATGGTTATGAAATAAGGCCCCGCTGCCGGGGCCTTTTTCATTGAATCGGGGCGGGTGCCGGCCGGAGCGACGGGCACGTCGGGCCGGTGGCTTGGTTCAGGTGAATTTCGTCTGGCCGGGGATCGCCACGACGACCTCGGGGGCGGGCCTGTCGAACGAAAGAGCCTCGGGGACGAGCGACTGCGTGGAATGCAAGGCCTTTTCCCAGGTGATGGTCTGGCCGGTGTAGGCGGCCATGCGAGCCATGATGGCCATCATGACCGAGTTGGTCGCCTGCTCGCAGTCGTTGATGACCTTGCCCGCCCGGATGGAGGCAAAGAGTTCCCGGTGCTCGTCGAAGTACATGCGCCCGACATCGGCCGAGGTCCCCTTGCCCTCCCAGAGGACGGATCCGTCGCGGGCCTTCATGGGCGACTGCCCGGACCAGCCGTCGATGATCGCGTTGCCCTTGGTTCCAAAGACGTAGTCGCGGTTGTCGGACGGGCACCCGTCGATCTGGCGGCAGGAGTGGAAGCACCGGGTACCGTCGGCGTAGTCGTAGATCGCGGAGAAATGGTCGAACACGTCCCCGTGCTCGGGTCCGCTGCGGGCGGCCCGCCCGCCCAGGCACTGGACGCTGCGAGGCATGACGTCACGCATGGCCCAGGCGAGACGGTCGACCGAGTGAACGGCCTGCTCGACGATGTGGTCTCCCGAGATCCAGTTGAAATGCCACCAGTTACGCATCTGGAACTCAAGGTCGGTCCAGCCGGGCTTTCGCGGGTGGCGGGTGAGCGTCCCGCTGTGGTAGGTGGTGTGGACACTGGTGATGTCGCCGATGGTGCCGCCCAGCACGTGCTTGAACGCCTCTCGCATGGAGGCGTTGTACCTCCAGCAGAACCCGACGAGGCAGGCGAGGTTGCGTTCCCGGGCGCGGCGGGCCGATTCGAGGACCGACCGGATCCCCGGGGCGTCCACCGCGACGGGTTTTTCGGCAAAGACGTGCTTGCCCTTCTCGACCGCGTAGGCCAGGTGGGCCGGTCGGAAGCACGGATAGGCGCACAGCAGGACCACGTCGGCGCCGCTGTCGATCACCTGCTTGTACGCGTCGAAGCCCGTGAACCGGCGGTCTTCGACGCGCACGCGGCCGGTGTACTCCTCGGGCATGTCGTCCGAGGGGGTCGAGAGGTACGAGTGCGAAGCGTTGACGCGGTCCTCGAAGACATCCCCGATCGACCAGAGGATGGCCCCGGGATCGGCGGCCAGTGCCTGCATCGCCGCCCCGGTGCCGCGCCCGCCGCACCCGACCAGGCCAACCTTGATCGCGTCGCTCCCGCGTGCAAAGAAACCCGGGAACCCAAGCGCCGAGGCCGCGGGGACCGCCAGCGCCGCCGCGCCGACGGCCGATACTCCGGCGGCCTTGACGAATTCGCGTCTGGACAGTTCGGCGGAAGGTACAGGATTCATCGTGTGCTCCGGGTGAAGTTCAAACGTCGGCCCCTCGCGGCCGGTCAACGGGGCGCCGGGGGAGAAGAGGGTGGCTCGCTCGCCGGTCGCGGCGAGGAGTCCCGGACAATACGGAACCCGATGAAGGGTCCGTCGGTGAGCCACCAACGGCTCTTGGGCATGTTCGGGTCGCCGGCGTTCCAGGCGGGGTCGTAGGTCCGCCGCGCGGAGACCTTGAGATCCTCCACGGGATCAAGGTAACTGCCGCCCTTGAGGCATCCCTTGCCGTCGCGCCCCCGAGCCCACTCGGCGATGTTGCCGTGCATGTCGTGCAGGCCCCAGGCATTGGGCGTTTTTCGGCCGACGGGTCGCGGGCGAAGATCGGAGTTGTCGGCAAACCACGCGTGGGCGTCGGCATCGTCCTCGGAACCGAATCCGTACTCGCCGGAGGCACCGGCCAGTGCCGCGTACTCCCATTCCTGCTCGGTCGGGAGGCGGTAGTGCCGCCCGGTCTTCTCGCTCAGCCATTCGCAGAAGGTCGCCGCGTTGTGGTACGACACGCTGATGGTGGCAAAGCCCGAGTGACCCAGTCCGCGGTCTGGCGGGAGATACGGCTTGGTGGGTCGCGTGGCCCCGTGGGTTCCGCGAGCCACCGCCTCGCCGCCGCCCTCTTCGTCGAGGCGGTAGACGTAGACGTCGAAGGCGTCCCAGGTCACCTCGGTGACGGACATCCAGAACGGCTCGATGCCCCGAGATGGGTCACCGGGGATGGGCGTCATTCGGATGCTGAACGCCGCGCCCGGGATCTCCTCGCTGAAGGGGCCGTCAACGGCGGCTCGGGCGTTCAAGGCCGGGTCGGGGTCGGCGGGACGTGGCCCGCCCGCGGGCTGATCGCGGCCGGCGGGGGCCACCCAACCGGACAGGCACGCGATCACGACGACTTGCCAGCGACACGGGATTGACACGGCGGAACACCTCATCACCGCCGCGGGGTCGTCATCGACGCTCGCGGCGAGCGCGCGCCCCCCGGGGAGCGGGGATGCGTGCGAACGAACAGTCTAGGGGTAGGCTTTCGCGGCGGCCACGGCGGGCGTCTGGCGTGTCCGGGGGAGCGTGGGGTGGTATCGTGTCAGGCGCCTCGCGGCCTCCGGGTCGTCCAATGATCCGCGGGCCGCCTGGAGTATGCCGCCGATGCAGGAACCTCAACCCCGCGTGAATGGCCGTTGCGCCGCGACCGCGCTCGAGCGCATCCCGGTCAGCGTTTTTCCCGACAGTTCGAAGGCGAGCCGCGCGGTGGCCGAGGAGATCGCGTCGGTCATCCGTGAAAAGGCCTCGCGTGGCGAGCGGGCCGTGCTGGGTCTTGCGACCGGTTCAACGCCCAAGGGGGTGTACGAATCGCTGGTGGCGCTCCACCGAGAGGGGGTGTCGTTTGCCAACGTGGTCACCTTTAACCTCGACGAGTACTGGCCGATGGACGAGTCCTCGCTCCAGAGTTACCGGCGGTTCATGCGTGAACACCTGTTCGACCACGTGGACATCGATCCGCGGAATGTACACATTCCCGACGGATCGGTCCCGCTCGACCGCGTGGCGTCGCATGTCGAGGAATACGAGCGTCTGATCCGTGAGGCCGGCGGGATTGACCTGCAGATCCTGGGGATCGGGCGGACGGGCCACATCGGCTTCAACGAGCCTGGTTCGGGGCGAGAGAGCCGGACTCGGCTGATCACGCTCGACAAGGTGACGCGTCTGGACGCGGCCTCGGATTTCTTCGGTGAATGGAATGTTCCCAAGCGGGCGATCACCATGGGGGTCGGGACGATCCTGGACGCCCGCCAGATCGTGCTCATGGCGTTTGGGGAGCACAAGGCGGCGGTGGTTCGGCGGGCGGTGGAGGGGGAAGTTACCAACTCGGTGGCCGCGAGTTTCCTCCAGAACCACCCCAGCGCGCGATTCACGGTGGATCCGGCCGCCGCGGCCGAGTTGACGAGGTTCAAGACCCCGTGGCTGCTCGGGGCGATCGAGGAGTTCGGGCTGCGGTGGGATCCGGCGCTCGCCAAGCGGGCCGTGATCTGGCTGGCCAGGACCGTCGGCAAGCCGATCACGAAATTGACCGACGAGGATTACAACGAGCACGGTCTGCAGGACCTTCTGGCGGCCCGGGGGAGCGCGTACGACCTGAACATCGAGGTCTTCCGCTCCCTGCACCGGACAATCACGGGCTGGCCGGGCGGAAAGCCTTCCGATCGGACGGAAGGATCGGCCCCCGGGGACCCGTTCCCCAAGCGCGTGGTGGTCTTCAGCCCGCATCCGGATGACGACGTGATCTCGATGGGCGGGACGTTTATCCGCCTGTGCGACCAGGGACACGAGGTCCACGTGGCGTACCAGACCTCGGGGAACATCGCCGTCTTCGACGATGATGCCCTGCGTCACGTCGATTTCGTGCGGGAGTTCGCGCAGGCGTTCCCGCAACTGGGCCGGGAGTTCGCCGAGAGACTCGAGGAAAACATCGAGCGTTTCATCTCGGCCAAGTCGCCGGGCATCCCCGACACCCCGGAACTCCAGCGGATCAAGGCGCTGATCCGTCGAACGGAGGCCAGGGCCGGAGCCCGCTTCAGCGGTGTCCGTCCGGAGAACATCCACTTCCTGGACCTTCCGTTCTACGAAACCGGCCGTGTAAAGAAAAACCCGATCGGCGAGGACGACATCCGCCTCACGATGGAGTTGCTCGAACGCGTGAAGCCGCACCAGATCTACGCCGCGGGCGATCTTTCGGACCCCCACGGCACGCACCGGGTCTGCCTGTCGTGCATCGTGGAGGCGTTCAAGCGGCTCTCCCATGAGGAGTGGACCCAGCGGTGCGTGCTCTGGTTGTACCGGGGGGCCTGGCAGGAGTGGGCGCCCGAAGAGATCGAGATGGCGGTGCCGCTCGCCCCCGACGAGGTGAAACGCAAGAGGCTGGCGATCTTCAAGCACGAAAGCCAGAAAGACTCGGCGCTGTTCCCCGGGCCGTCGGATCATCGGGAATTCTGGCAGCGTGCCGAGGAGCGGAACCGATCGACCGCCCAGGTCTACGACGCCCTGGGGCTTCCCGAATACCAGGCCATCGAAGGGTTCGTGCGCTGGAAAGGGAGCATGGCGTGATCGGCGTATTCGGAGTGGTCGGGGCCGCCGAACCCCGCGAGGCCGCCAACCGGGGAATGGCTAACCGGGGAATGGCCAACCTGGGAATGGCCGACCCTGGCTTGAGGGGGCAAGCCGATGGTCGGTGGCAGGAGAACACTACACTGCGCAGCGCCGGGCGGGATCCCGTCCGTCGTCCGATGCCGGAGCCTTGCTCGTGACCGATTCCTCGCACAAACCTCCCCAGGTCAAGGCCTCGCCCGCTCCGACCTCCGGCGGACGTGACTGGCGGCAGATGCACCTCTGGCAGATGCAGCCGGTGCGAGACGGGCTGGTGATCGCCGCCGTCGTTGGGCTCTTGTACCTGGGCAAACTGGTGAGCATCGTCACGGTGCCGATGCTGCTGGCCCTGCTGCTGGCGTACTTGTTCGAGCCGTTGATCCGGCGTGTCACGGCTTCGGGGCACATGAGCCGTCCGGGGGCGGCGCTGTCCATCATCGTCCTGGTCAGCCTGCTGATCATCGTGCCGGTCTCGATCGGGGCGGTCATGGGCGTTCTCCAGGCCGCGTCGGTGGCCGGGAACATCGCGCAAAACACCGGGGACCTGATCAAGTCGGTCGATTTCCGAGTGCCCACGGCCGAACGCAAGGCCGCGTACACCAGGCTCGACGAAGGATTCTGGCGTTGGTCGAGCGACGGCCTCACCGGTCTGCGCCGGGAAATCAGCGTGTACCGGCGGCATCGCGCGTTGATGGGGTTGGACCCGGGCGGCGGTGCCCGGGGAGGCGCCGCCGAGGTTCCGGAGATGGAGGTTCCGCGGACGCAGGCTCCAGAGGAGGGCGAGCCGCCGTCGATCGACAAGGATGCCCCGCCGGCGGCCGGTGACGAAGGCGTGGTCGAGGAGGAATTTGTTGACCAGGACCTGTCCGATATGAATGGGGAGGCGGCGGGGGCGGCCCGCCACGGGCCCGATGGCCCGCCGGACCTTCCCGCGTGGAAGGAACAGGTGTACAACGCGGCGGATTCGCTGATCGTGTGGCTGCGCGACAACTCTCAGGAGATCGCCAGGTCGCTGGGTCGCCAGGCTTTGGGAGGGACCGCGCAGGTGCTCCAGTCGGCCCTGGGCGTCCTCGGGTCGCTTGGCTTTCTGCTGTTCGGGGGATTCGTCACGGCGTTTTTCTTTTTCTTCTTCTCGACCGGGTGGGGGCGAGTGCTGGATTTCTGGGAAGGCCTGATCCCCGAGCGCCGCAAGCACCGGGTGATCGAACTGGTCATGAAGATGGACGGCGTGATCGCGGGGTTCATCCGCGGCCGTCTGATCATCTGCTTCATCCTGAGCGTGTACATGACCCTCGCGTACTTCCTGATCGGGGTCCCGTCGGCGTTCCTGGTCGGGCCGTTGATCGGGGTGCTGTTCATCGCCCCGTACGTGCATGTCGTCGGCGTCCCGCTGGCGATGGCCCTGATGTTCCTCGAGCCCAGCGGGCTCGCGTGGCAGAACTCGTGGTGGTGGATCGTGCTTGCCCCGATCGTCGTGTACATGGGAGCGCAGGTGCTCGACGATTACATCCTCTCGCCGGCCATCCAGGGCAAGAACACCAACATGGACACTCCGACCATCGTCTTTGCTTCGCTGGCGGGAGGGGCGCTGGCGGGGGTCTACGGTCTGCTGCTGGCGATACCCGTCGCGGCGTGCCTCAAGATCCTGGCGCAGGAGGTCCTGCTGCCACGCATCCACGAATGGGCGCGCGGGCGCAAGCCCGACTTCCTGCCGATCGAGGAATGAAACCGCTTTCAGGCGGGGCTTACGCCGACGCCGGGTGCCAGATCGTCTTCATCTCGACGAACGGCTCGATCCGCCAGGGGCTGTGCATCACCTGGGCGTCGAACCAGTCGGTCGGCCCCAGCACGGTGACCCGCTTGAGATTCTCGGCGGTCCCGGCACGGAGTCTTTGAGCCCACGGGGCCGTGAGGCCGGCCGCGTGGACGGCGTCGATGTCGCGGTGGTCCGCGATGCAGGGGAGGAGTTCCTCGCGCTGGCCGGTGAGAATATTGATGACCCCGGGAGGGACGTCCCCGGTGGCGCACGCCTCGGCCATGACGGCCGCGGGAAGGGGATTGCGGTCGCTCGACAGCGCGACCAGGGTGTTCCCGGCGCACAGCGGGGGGGCCATGAGCGAGACCAGCCCCAGGAGCGGGGCCTCGTCGGGAGGGATCACCGCGACGACGCCGGAGGGCTCGGGCACGGTGAAGTTGTAGTGCGGCCCGGCGACGGGGTTGTTGCACCCAAGGACCTGCGCGACCTTGTCGGACCATCCGGCGAAACAGACGAGCCGATCGATCGTGGCGGTGACTTCGTCTCGTCCGCGTGGGGCCTTCTTCGCCGCCTTGGCCTTGCCCCGACGGGGGGCAGCCACCGAGTCGATCAACGCGGCCAGTTCGTCGCGCTTTCCCTCGATCATCTCGGCGATGCGGTACAGGATCTGCCCGCGGAGGTAGGCGGTGGACTGCTGCCAGCCTGGCTGAGCCTTGCGGGCGGCCTCGACGGCCTCGCGGAGGTCCTTGCGCGAGGCCCGACAGACATGGGCCAGCAGGCGGCCATCGGCGGCATGAACGGGCAGCGACCGGCCGGATTCGCTGCGCGGGAACTTCCCGTCGATGTGCAACTTGTAGGTCTTGAGGACTTCAAGCCGGTTGGTCATGGCGTTCTCTGGAAGGGGACTTTGCGGCCAGAGCGACCGGATCGTACGGCGCGACCGTCGCCCGCGCGGCCCGGTTCAAAGAGACTCCGGCACGGATCCTGTCAGGGCCGCCTTGACTGCCACGACCAGTTCAGCGACGAGTCAAAGACGGTCGGCGGAGACTCCGCGAGCAGGCGGCGGGCCAGTTGATCCATCGCCACCCGTTCGAGCCTGGCGCGGATCTCGTCGCGGACCCGTTGCGGGGCGTCGGGTCCGGGAGCCTCCCCCGGGATGGTCCGCACGCCGATCAGGATGGCGTACCCGTTGTCAAGCGCGATGACCGGGGAAACCTGGTCTGACGCCAGCCCCGCCACGGCGGTTCGCACCGCCGAGGCGTACGAGGCATCGGCGGGGCTGATTGGTTCGAGCAGCCCGCCCCGGTCGCGAGACGGATCGGTCGATTCGGTGAACGCCTCGGCCGCGAAAGCCGCCTGACGCTGGTTATCGGGGAGGGCGACAAGTCGAGCGCGGATCGCGGTCGCCGTCGTTCGCGAAGGTGTCACGATGATCCGACAGACGTGCCGCGGCCCGTGGCGAACCTCCATGCCCTGGGCGACCTGCTCGTCCGTCGGCTCGCACTCATCCCTCACCAGCCGTCGGAGCATGGCGTTGCGTTCGAGCATGGCCTTGTAGCGCACCGGGCCAAGTCCTCGGGTGCGCCGCATCTGCATGACCAGTTCCCCCGCCTGGGCGGGGGCGGTCCCCGAGCGCCCGAGTGCCGCCAAGAGCGCCTGCTCCTCGGCCTCCGCATCGGCCGGGCCGATGGTCAGTCCGCGGCGTTCGAGTTCCCGCCGGGCGAGAAGGTCGATCGAGATCTCCTCGATCACCGCCGAACCGGACGCCTCGGCGAGCATGCTGTTGAGACGGGACCACTCAATCGGGCGTCCCATGACCGTCGCCACCGGGCGTCCGTCGGCCGGGTTTTCGGCGTTGCGAACGGGGCCAGGGGCCGACGCCTCCGCCGCGCGAACACCCCCCATTGCCGAGTCCGTGGCCCGCTCGATGGTGGTCGGCCGCCGGTCGGCGGCGCACCCGCACGTCACGGCCAGGGCGCTTGCCACGAAGACGGCCTTGGCCATGGCGGTACGGCTCGCGGCAACTCGGTCCATCACTCGATACGATAGCCGGACCAGCCGCGCGGCACGCGTTGATCCGGCGAGGATCGTTCGCCCCCGACGTGTTGCCTCGCCGACGAGCCATCCATCCATGCCACACGACCCGTTCGATTCAAGGGATGAATCAGGCCAGCACCCGGCGATGGGGGACGTGGCGCCCGATCTCTCATCGAGCGGATCGTCCTCGTCGGTGCCCGACCGCAAGGTGTCGGTCCTGTGCCCCTACTGCGGTCGGCCGACGATCCTCGGCGCGCGGTGCGAACAGTGCCGGGGCCTGCTTGATCCCCTGTCGCGACAGGCAACGCAAAACGCGATGGGGCCGTGGTTCATCCATGACCCGACCAACCCATTCCGCCCGGGGTGTTCGTACGAGGTGATTCGCGACATGGCGCGTCGCGGACGAATCGTCGCGGAGACGGTGCTTCGAGGTCCGACCACGCGGCAGTACTGGATGACCGCTTCGCGGGCGCCGTCGATCGCGAACCTGCTGGGCGCGTGCCACAATTGCCGCAAGGCCGTGGTCCAGTCGGCCGTGGCGTGCCCGGCGTGCGGGGCCGATTTTTCTCCCGAGTTTGACCGCCAGTACCTGGGCCTGGGGCCGGTACACCTCCTCCCCGGGCAGGCCACGCCCGAGGAGGTCGCCCGCCAGGCCGCCTCCGGTCGTCCGGCCGAACCGCACGGTGGGAACCGGGATCGTCCATCGTCCGGGACCGCCCGCGATCGACCCGCGGCCAAGACTTCCGATCCGCAGACCGGCGATCCGCAGACCGGGGAGTACCGGGCGCTGGTCGAACGCGTCGAGCGGCTCGACCGCGAATTGGGGACCGCACGAATGCTGGCGGGAATCGCCGCCGTGGCCGTGGTGGTGCTGGCGGCGGCGGTGCTGTGGTTCTCCGGCGTGTTCAAGGCTGAAGATGGCGATTCGTCAGGATCATGGCTGACGCCCGATCCCGCGGTTCCCGCACCGGCGACGTCCGTGCCCGCGGGCTTGCCGCCGGGGCCGGAGTCCGAAGCAATACCGGCGGGCGATGGTGATCCGCCCTCGACGAACAATTCGGTCGTGGACACCCCGTCACTGGACACCCCGTCACTGGACAACCCGGCGCTGGATGGCCCGGCGATGGATGGGATGATCAGCCCGGGCGACCTTCCCGACCCGCTCCCGGATGATCCGGGTGATTCACCAGAGGCCGGTTCGGCGGGTTCACCCACCGCCGGCGTTCTTGCAAGGGAGTGGGCGCTCCTTCGTTCGCTTCCATGATGGTCGTTTCCACGAGGGCAACCCGCGACGGGCGGGTCTGTCCTGGCTCCTGGGACGGCCATACCCGACGACACCGTCCTCAACGAAAACGACGATGCCCCTGAACAACGATGAACGCCGCCTCGCCGCGCTGATCGCGACATGGCGCGACCGACTGGTGGATGACCTCCGCCTGTTCGTGGGGATCCCGACCGGGCTTGACCACCGCGCGGGGCTTGACCGGATGAGGTCGCTTCTGTGCCAACGGCTGACTCGGCTTGGTGCGACGGTCGAGACGATCCCCGCCGGCTCCAGGCCGACATGGCTCCACGGGTCGCCCGTCGCCGGGATGGGTCCGCCGACGGCGATCGCGCGGCGATGGTCGCCGCGTCCGGGCGCGACGCGGATCCTGCTCAGCGGCCATCTCGACACCGTCCACGATCCCGATCCGGACCATCCGTTCCGCGAACTGGTGATCGCCCCCGACGGTCGTACCGCCACCGGCCCGGGGTGCGTGGATATGAAAGGCGGGCTGGTCATCGCCTGCGCCGCGCTCGAAGCGCTGCATGAATGCGGCATGGATGCCTGCTGGTCGTTCATTCTCAACAGCGACGAGGAAACCGGGTCGTACTGGTCGGAGGGGGCGCTGAGGTCCGCCGCTCGCGAGCACCAGGTCGGGCTGGTCTTCGAGCCCGCGCTCCCGGACGGGTCGCTGGTGACGCGACGGCCGGGGAGCGGGCAGTTCATGGTCGAGGCCCGCGGTCGATCGGCCCATGTCGGGCGGGACTTCGCGTCGGGTGTTTCGGCGGTCAACGCCCTGGCCGGGGCCGTGCTGCGTCTGTCCGAATTCGTTGATCTTGCGTCGGGACGGATCGTAAACGTCGGCCCGGTGGTCGGCGGGCATGCGACCAACGTGGTGCCCGACCTGGCACGAGCGTGGGGCAACGTCCGCTTCCCTGATGCCGCGGCCGGGGAGGACCTTGAGCGCATGATCCGATCCGTGGAGACGCCCGAGATCTCGTGCCCTTCGATCCGGATCGAAACGAGTTTCAACCGACCGGCCAAGGAAGCCACCCCCGCGGTGATGGCGCTGGCGGAGGCGGCCAGGTCGGTCGCGCACGACCTCGGACAATCGATGACGTTTGGTTCGACCGGCGGCGTCTGCGACGGGAACATCCTTCAGGCCGAGGGGTTGCCGGTAATCGACACGCTCGGCGTTCGCGGCGGGGGGCTTCATACGCCGCAGGAGTGGATCGACCTTTCCAGCCTGGTTGACCGATGCGCCCTGACGGCGATTCTTATGGCTCGCCTCTGGCATTCCGGGATCTGACGCCCGCCGACCGTTGGCCCGCCCGAGGCCGCATGTCGGCGGCGATCCACGGTACGCTGGGACGCCATGCTCGCCTTGCTTGGTCTTACCTTGTCGCGCGCTTTCCGGGCCGTGGTTCCCGACCCGTTCGTGATCGCGGTCGTCCTGACCGTCGCGACCGCCGCGGCGGCCCTGGCGGTGGGCGATTTTCCCGCGATGGCGGACCCCGATCGTCCCGCGACGCTCGCGAACAAGGCGGTCTTTCTGCTCGATGCGTGGCGCGGCCCCGACGGCATCTGGAAGTTCCTGGCCTTCTCGATGCAGATGTGCCTGGTGCTGATTACCGGGCACGCCCTGGCGGAGTCCCCGGCGATCCGCGGCGTGTTGACCAGGGCGGCATCGATTCCCAACTCGACCGCGACGGCGGCCGGGCTGGTCGCGGTGGTCGCAACGCTGACGGGGATTGTGAACTGGGGGCTTGCCCTCATCGTCGGGGCGATCATGGCCCGCGAGGTCGGCCGGTCACTTGCCCGGCGAGGGATACCGGCGCACTACCCCTTGATCGTCGCGTCGGGGTACACCGGGCTCATGGTCTGGCACGGGGGGTTGTCGGGCAGCGCGCCCCTGTCCATGACGACGGCGGTCGGCGCGGCTCGGGTCCTGCCCGCCCAGGTCGTCGCCGGGATGGACGGCTCGGGAGTTCCGCTCACGCAGACAATCCTCTCCCCGCTCAACCTGGTCGTTACCGGGGGGCTGCTGGTCATCATTCCTGCCGTGATGGCGCTGTCCGCTCCGCGCAAGGCGGAGGACATCCGCCCAATCCAACCCCCGCGAGCCGGAGTCGCGGGAGAGGCCGATGCGACGCCGCTTCTCGATGATCCGATCGATCCGGGACTGGCTGCGACCCCGGCCGAGCGGCTCGAACGCTCTCCCCTGGTCGCCTGGCTCGTGGCGGCCCTGATCTTCGCGGCGTTGTGGCGATTCGCGGGCACGGGTTCGGTCTTCAGCGCGGGTCTTGACGAGATCAACGCGGCGATGTTCGCCGTCGGGCTGGCGGTCCACCGCTCGGTACGCTCGTACCTCTCGGCGGCGGAGGCGGGCATCCGCGGCTGCACGGGGATTGTCCTGCAGTTCCCGCTTTACGCCGGGATCATGGCGATGGCGGTCTCCTCGGGCCTGGTCTCCATGCTTGCGCGGGCGATGGCCGACGCCATGGGCGGCCGGTCGATTCCCGTGATGACGTACTGGTCCGCGGGGCTGGTGAATCTGTTTATCCCGTCCGGGGGCGGGCAGTGGGGGGTCCAGGGGCCGATCGCCCTGGAGACCGCCGCGCGGGCCGACATCCCCGTCGGCGTCATGGTCATGGCCGTGGCGTACGGCGATCAGACGACCAACATGCTTCAGCCATTCTGGGCTCTGCCGCTGCTGGCCATCACCGGGGCCAGGGCCCGGGACATCGTCGCCTACACGTGCCTGCCGATGGTGTTCGGCATCGCGTGGATTTCGCTGGTGCTGGGCGTGATGACCTGACATCGGCGGGTCAAGCGGTTCCCCGGGCGCGGATGTACTCTATGGCCATGTCCGTCAGCGACCTGGGCAACGTCGTCGTCTTCAATCACCCGCTCATCCAGCACAAACTCACGTACCTGCGTGATAAGACGACGAGCCACCGTCCGTTCCGCGGACTTCTCTACCAGATCGCCGGCCTGATGGTCTACGAGGCCACGCGCACGCTCCCGGTCAACCCCGTCGAGGTCGATACCCCCGTCGAGAAAACCATCGGGGCGCGGCTGGGCGCCAAGGTCACGGTCGTTCCGGTCCTGCGAGCCGGGCTGGGGATGGCCGAGGGAGTTCTCGAGATGATGCCCGAGGCCCGCGTCGGCCATCTTGGCCTGGCTCGCGACGAGATTACGCTCGAGCCGATCGTCTACCTGCAACGGCTTCCCCGGGACATCGACGCCGGGCCGGTGATCCTGGTGGATCCGATGCTTGCCACCGGCGGGTCCGCCGCGCAGGCCATCCGGTTGCTGCGCCAGGCCGGGGCCACGGACCTGCGGATGCTCTGCCTGGTGGCGGCGCCCGAGGGGATCCGCCGGCTCGCCCGGGAGGACCCCGGCCTGACGATCTACGCGGCCGCCGTTGACCGCCAACTGAACGAACGCGGGTACATCGTGCCCGGGCTTGGGGATGCCGGTGACCGGTTGTATGGAACGGTGTAAGGCCGCGCGGATTGAGCCGAGCCGCCGGGGTCATGTGCTACACTTGGCCTCAATGGCAAGCCAGGAACCCCGAAAATCCAAAGACGCCGCATCCGCGGGAAACGCAGGGGTTCTCGAGACGGTCGAGCCGATCGGCAAGCGGGTGCTCATCCGCAAGGATGAGGACAAGAAGCAGACCAAGAGCGGTATCCACCTGCCCGACAAGGTTGAGATCCCGACACTCACGGGCCGGATCGTGGCGATATCCGCCCAGGTCGAGCGGGACACGGACTACCCGCTTGCCCGCTACGACCGGGTTCTGTTCAACCCCAAGCACGCGATCCCGGTCGACTTCGAAGGGGACAACCGCCTGTACGTGGTGCCCGTTGAGGATGTCGTGGCGGTCATCCTGCGGGATCACCCGCGGGTGGTTTCGTAGTTGCCGGCGGCGCCGTGTCCTTGCAAGGAAATGCGTCCGGGTGATCGAATCGCTGCGACAACCCGCCTCATTGATGCCCGGGCGACTGGAACTACCGCCGCCTCCCGTGGCCCGGCCATTTGACGTCGTGGTGACCCCTCCGGGAAGCAAGAGCCTGACAAACCGCGTCCTGCTGCTTGCCGCGCTGGCGAGCGGGACATCCCAGATCAAAGGTCCGCTCGTGGACGCCGACGATGCGCAGCGGATGATCCACGCCCTGCGTGTGCTCGGCGCCGCATTCGAGCAAGCCCCGGGAGGGGAACTGCTCGTCACGGGTGTCAATGGGAATTGGCGAGTGCCCGCCGGCGGCGTCACGCTTGACCTCAACAACGCCGGAACCGCCACGCGGTTCCTCGCCGCGGCCGCGTTGCTCTCGGACGGGCCCGTCACGATCGACGGCAACGGACGCATGCGGGAGCGCCCGATCGGGGAACTGGGCGCGGCCCTTTCATCCCTGGGCGCGACCATCCGTTACGCAGGCCTGCCCGGATGCCCGCCGATGACCGTCATCCCGCCCGCCGATCGAGCCGCGATCGGCAACGACGTCGCCTTTCCCACGACCCAGTCCAGCCAGTTCATTTCCGCGCTGGCGCTGGTCGCCCCGTGGCTCGACCGCGGCCTGACCATGCGGCTGGAAGGGGATGTCACCAGCGCCTCGTACATCACGATGACCATCCGCCTGCTCGAGAACCTCGGCGTCGGCGTGCGAACCTCGGCCGATGAGCGGGTGATCCGCATCCCGGGCCGCGCGGTCGGGACGGGGCCGCCGCGGGCCTTCGACCTGGTGATCGAGCCCGACGCGAGCGGAGCGACGTATTTCTGGGCGGCGGCCGCGATGGTTCCCGGGGCTTGTGCCCGCGTGGAAGGGCTTGGCCCCGATTCACTCCAGGGCGACGCCGAGTTTCCCGAACTGCTGGCGACGATGGGCGCGACGGTGTCGTCGTCTTCCGGGCCGGATCCCTGGCGGCGGGTGTGTGGCCCGGCGCGGCTCTCCCCGATCATCGCGGACATGGCCGACATGCCCGACGCGGCGATGTCGCTGGCGGCGGTCGCCTCGTTCGCGACCGGGACCTCGATCCTCAAGGGCCTCCGGACGCTGCGGGTCAAGGAAACCGACCGCATCTCGGCGATGCGTCGAGAACTGTCCCGGATCGGCGTGGAGGTCTCGACACCCGTGGCGGGTGATGAAGGGGCGATCTCGATCTCCCCGCCGCCGGGGGGCGTTGACACCTCGGCCGCGTGCCCCAGGGTCGAGTTCGACACGTACGACGACCATCGAATGGCGATGTCGCTGGCGCTCATCGGGCTGCGCCGACCGAACGTCATCATCAACAACCCCGGCTGTGTCGCCAAGACCTACCCGACGTTCTGGATTGACTTCGCGCGGCTGTACGGTGGCGCGTGAGCACGGGCATCGGGTCCGCTGTCAGGCCCCTTGTCAGGCCCGGCGTCAGACAAGGCGGAGCCACCGGCGTCCGCCCCATTCCGCGGTGAGGAGCAGGAGAAGAACCACGAAGACGATCGGTCGATCCCACAGCGGGTCGATCTGAGCGGCGCCGACCACGCGAACCTGGCGGTTGGGGAGCAGATCGGCCAGCGACGCGAGCCGCTCGATGGGAACCACCGCGCCCCCGGTCTGTTCCGCGATCGTCGCAAGCGCGGCGTGGTCCGCCTGCGGGATACGGCGCTCGTCGTCGGGCGCGACCACCTCAACCGAGGCCGTGGGCGGCCCTGAATCCGACAGTGACCCGGCGAGCGACGCGTCGATCGCCGTCAATTCGTACGTGCCGGCCTCGGCGGGCATCCACGTCGCGGCGTACGACCAGGGCTTTGCGTCCCTCAGCCCCTCGGGCATGAGGCTCAGGTCCGTCGAGCGAACCTCGCCACCGCTTGTCCTGCGAAGCGCCCGCACCGTGAGACGATTGGGGAGTTGGCCCGCGATCATTTCGTCCACCACCCGCAGCGACACCCGCACCGGCTGGTCGACCACCGGCCGATCGGGGGAGGCTTCAAGCAGGGCGACCTTTCCGGCCGAACCGAGGCTCTCCCGTGCCAGCAGCCGGATGATCGGGAGCCAGAACCGCTCGTACAGCACTTCGCCGCGTCCATGCCGCCATCGCCACGTCTCGTCGGTGGCGACGTACACGACGCGTCCCGCCCCGTACCGCATCGTCAGCACCGCCGGCCACTCTTGGTCGCTCGCCGCATCGCGTGACATGACCGCCAGTGTCTCGGCCGTGGGCTTGACCCGCCCCGGGCCGATCCGCTGAGACCACCACAGGCGAGCCCATCCCGTCGACGGATCGGAGAGCCACGACGGCCAGCGTCCCTCGGCCGAGTCGCCGAGCCTGAGAAGCCCGAGCCTGGCCGCCGCCGCCGTCGGCCTCACGACCACCGGCTCGGACGAGACGAGCACCGAATCCTGTCCGCTCGCATCCCGCCCGATCGTGAACGGCAGCAAGTCCCCCAGGGGGGAATCCCGCCAGGTCGCGGGCATCGCCGAAGGTCCGCCGATCCAGAGCAGGCCGGCCCCCTGCCGCGCGACGTGCGACTTGAGGTTCTCCATCTGCTCGGTCGAGAAAAGTTCGGCCCGCACATCCCCGATCATCACCACGTCGATCCCGCCCCAGTCCCCGGGCGAGGTGGGGATCGACACGAGCGTTTCGGTCCCTTCCTGGAGGTATTTGCGGCTGGCTGAAAGCAGCAGCGTCGAAGACCGGATCGATCGCTCACGCACGACCAGCCCGCGCAGGTACCGGTACTCCCACCGCGGGTACCCGTCGAAATACACCACACGCAGCGGACGGTCGGTCAGGTCAAGAGTGACCGCGCGGCTGTTGTTGTCCGCCGTCAGGTCCGGAGTCGCCGTCTCGAGTCGGACGGTCCAGGTGACTCGCCCCGCCGATTCCGGACGGGCCGACAGAGAGAAATCGAGTTCGTCGTGATCCGATCCGTCGGCGATCTCATCCAGCGAACGCTCGTCGAGCACCACCCCCGTCGGCTCGTCGATCAGCCGGACGCGTCCCGACCAGCCCTCGCGCGGCCCCCCCCGTCGCGTCACGCGGACATTGACCGGCACCGTGTCATCCACGAACGCCCGCGTCGGGGCGACGGCCCGGTCCACCGCAAAGTCCGCCAGGCTTCCATCGCTCCCCACGGGCACCACGAACACCGGGATCTGGTCCGCCACGAGCCGTTGCAGCGTCGAACGGGACACCGGCGACGTGAGTCTCCCGTCCGAGAACACGACCAGCCCGCTGACCGGCCGGGCCGCCACGCGCCGCAGTGCCTGATCGATCGGGACGGACAGTTCGGTCCGGCGCCCCGTCGGATCGCCCCAGTCCACCCCCGCCGGTCCCGGTGGGTCAAGGTCAAAAACCCCCGCGTCGAACCCAAGCCACAGCGTCGAACGCTCGTCGGCCAGCCGGGACAACGCCTCCGCCGCCGACACGATTCCCTCGCGCATCTGCTCGTCGCGCGTGATCCGAGCCACCGGGGAGCCGACGTCCGCCACCGCCATCGAGGACGAGCGATCGGCCATGAACACGACCCAGTCGCGCTCCGTCCGCTCGGTCCGCAGCGCGAGCATCGGGCCCGCGATCAGCACCGCGATCAACACGAGCGTCACCGAACGCAGCGCGGCCAGCGCGATGCGCCACGGCCGCGAGCCGGCGATCCGCCAGTAGCACCACGCCGAGCATGCGACGCCGCACAACACGATCAGCACCCATCCCCAGCCCGGGATATCCCACGCGAACTCGAAGCGCACCCCCGGCTGGTCCGGCGACAGCACTCGCCCAGGGAACAAGCCCGGCACCGCGGCGATCATGCCCCGGCCCCGCTTTCACCCGCGGCGACGGCCGTATCGGCGTGGCTGAATCGCCTCGCCAGGAAGACCTCAACCAGCGCCATGCACAACGCGGCGATCAACAGCGGCACGCTGATCGACTCACCTTCCCCTCCCGCCGCCACGACCGAAACCGGGCGAGGGCCGCGGTTGTCCGCCGGCTCGGCGATGACCGTCACGCGATCCGCGCCGACGGTCGTTCCGAGCCACGCCGCCGTCTGTTCCGACTGAACCACGTCGGTGTCCGATCCCGCCGTGTCCGGGTTGACCGCCAGGAGCGAGATCGTCGAGCCGCCCGCGCCGACCGCGCGCCATACCCCGGAAACCCTCGAGACCGACGCCGCCGCCGGCGACCAGGCTCCCGCTTCACGGGCCCTGGAATCGACGGGAACCAGGTCCGTCATCCCGGCTGGAACGCGACCCGTCCGCCCGGCGATTCGATCGTGTACCACCTGCGATACGCCGACTCCGACACGCACCGTTTCGTGCAACAACGGCAACATCAGCGGCTTGGTCGGGAGGTCCGACCATGCCAGGTCGATCGCGCACGTCAGCAGCGCCACCATGCCGCGGCTCTCCGTCGTCGAACCCGCCGATCCGACTTCCGAGGCCACCAGCAGGGCGGCTCCGTCGGACAGCCCAAGCACGGGAGGCGGCGAGCCTTCT
Organism: Phycisphaeraceae bacterium; assembly: GCA_019636515.1. Lineage (GTDB taxonomy): Bacteria > Planctomycetota > Phycisphaerae > Phycisphaerales > UBA1924 > JAEUJB01. The sequence goes on from JAHBXI010000002.1 coordinate 679,029, forward strand.
CCGACCCGGACCTCAATCCGCCGCATGACCGACACCGGACGGGCCAGGCCAGGCATTTCACCGGAGATCATCCCCAGCAGCGTGTTCGAGGCTCCTCCCGAAACCTCGCCCGCCACACCCACCGGTTCGCCGTACGTCACGGCCTCGCGTCCGATCGTCCAATCCAGCCCGAGCGCGGCGGCCATTGTCTCTCCCCAGACGTGTACGCTCGCATCCGCCGGCGGGGTGACCAGCACCATGCCGCCCGATCCAAGGAACTCGGCGATGCGCGTCCAACCCGCTTGCGTCAGTTCGTCGGGCGCGAGGATGATCGCCGCGTCGAACCCTCCAAGCCCGCCGCGAGCGACCGAAGCGGGATCCATCGTGGTGGGTGTCAGGCCCGTCGCCACGCCCAGGCCCACGGACGGTCCCTGCGGACGCAGCACCAGCCGCACCCAGTCTCCCGGCGTGAATCGGTCGATCGAAGTGGATGGGGAAGTCACGAGTCGGAGCGACTCGATCACCGCGACACGCACCCCGCGCCGGGCCTCCACGGAACGTACGCGGATATTGTCCGAGGCGATGGCATCGGGGTCGATCAACGCCGTCAGGGCGAGCGCCTCGGCGCCGGGCGGGCCCGGCGCGACATCCACGATCACCGTCGCCGATCGCTGACCGGGCTGCCAGGGCACCGTCACCGCCGGCGATTCACCGATCGGAGGTGTCCTGGGGTCGGTCAGCAAAACCCGCACACGCGTGGTTCCCGCCCGTGACACCCAAGGGCCAAAACGCTCCAGGGTCACGCGGGCCTGGTTGCCCGGCGAGCCGCCGGCTTCCTCCTCCGCGTCGGTCACGGTCATCAGCGGGCGCACCGGGTCCACGGCCGTGATCGCCGTGTTGTCCATGAACTGGAAAGGCGCGGGAAGAACTTTGAGAATCGGCGATCCAGGACCCGACCCGATCGAGGCCAGCGGCTGGGACAGTTCGGCGGATCCCGCGCGAAGTTCGCTCATCAGCGCGAGCACCACCCTGGGCCTGGGTCCGCCTTGTCCGCTCTCATTCTCGCGCTCCAGCAGCCTGGCGCGGACCGCGGCGATGGCGCCGGCCACGTCGGCGCGGCTGTCCTCGGCACGGATGTCCTGGATCACCCTGGCCACGGCGCCAAGGTCCGGCGACGCAGGCCAGACCGCTTCCATCGCGGGAGAGGCAAGGGTCATGACCGACGCGCGGTCTCCGCGTGAGGAATCCAGTTCCGCCAGCAGTTTGCCCGCCTCGTCCTTGAGGCGATCCAGCGCGATCCGCGAAGCCTGGCCCCGCGGATCGAGGCTCTCGCGAACCTGGGATGTCAGGGAGTTGTCGATCAGCAGGATCAGGTGGGTGGCCCCGCGTGAATCCGCCTCATCACCCAGCATCGGCCGAGAGAGCGCCAATCCCAGCAGCATGACGACCAGGCACCGGCATGCCAGCAGGAGCAGTTGCTCCAGGGTGAGTCGCCGGCGGTGCTTTCGATAGGCTTCCAGGAGGAAACGCATCGCTCCCCAGGCGATGGGCGTTCGCCGGCGACGCGTCAGCAGGTGGATGATGATCGGGATCGCCACCGCCGCCGCCCCGGCGACCGCCAGGGCCGGTGTCACGAACGTCAGGCCCAGCGTGGCCAGGGCCGACGACGGCTCCGGGAGGCGGGTGAAGTCCTGCCACATCGCCGTCACGCGTACTTGCTCCTCTTCAGGATCGAGTTGCGTCGAGCGACGAACGCCGCCATCGGCGGACCCAGCCAGTCGTGCGTCGACAGCGCCTGGTAGTCGTACCCGGCCCCGCGAAACGCCCGCTCGACCTCCGATACGTGCGTGCCGATCAATTCCCGGTACGAGTCGCGGATCGCCCGTGGATCAAGCCTGACACGGCCCTCACCTTCCAGCCCTTCGAAAGGCGCCGGCTCGACGAAATCAAAGTCCAGTTCCGCCCGATCGAGCACCTGGAACGCAATCACGTCGTGGCGACGGTGCCTCAGCCGCGCCACCACCTCACGGATCTCGTCGATCTCACCGAAGAAATCGGACACGATCGCGATCAGGCACCGGTTTGAGATGGACGCGAGTGCCTGGTCGACCGCCCGCGACAGCGCGGTCGGACGCGATCGATTCTCGGGCGCCAGCGGGTGCAGAGACAACGCCCCCACGATCTGCCGCCACGTCCCCTGGCTGCTTGAGCGGCGTACCGAGGCCCGTACCTCGTCCGCGTACACGATCAGCCCCGCCCGGTCGCCCTGGTGGAGCGTGATGTAGGACAGGGCCGCCGCGACCGCCGTCGCGTGGTCGTACTTCGTCCACGACGTCCGGCCATCGACGCTGGTCTTGCGGCCCTCTCCCGAGGCCTCCTCGAACGACCGGCTCCCATAGTTCATCGATCCCGATGAATCCACCATGACCAGCAGGTCGAGCGTCGTCTCCTGGTGAGTCTGCTTGATCTGGAGGCGGTCGGTTTTGGCGAACACCTTCCAGTCCAGCCGTCGGATGTCGTCCCCGGGCACGTAAGGCCGGTGCTGCGCGAACTCGACGCTGAAGCCCTGGAACGGGGAGCGGTGCCACCCGCTCGAAATGCCCTCCACGATCATCTTCGCCCGTAACTCGAAACTCCCCAGGCGCGACAGCGTCTGCGGGTGAAGGTACAAAGAGGGATCCACCTCGGGCAGCGACCGGGCGCTCCCCGGCGTGCCGTCCGAGGCCCCCGCGTGGTCGGCGCGTCGCGCGGCGGAGGACGTATCGATCGGGCGATCGTCGGGCATCGGCGAGATGGTATCGGCCGCAAGCGTCCCTCGGGCTCTTCTCCACCAGGATTTCGTCCACGCTCCTTGCCCGGTGCTTACGATCCGCCATGCATCCTCTCAATCGCATCGGTATACTGACCGCGGGGGGCGATTGCCCGGGTCTCAACGCCGTTATCCGCTCCGTGGCCAAGGAAGCGATCATCCAGGGCCTGGGCGTCGTCGGCATTGAAGACGGCTTCCTTGGACTGATTGAGAACAGGTGCCGGCCTCTCTCGAGGCGCGATGTCTCGGGCATCCTCGCCTCCGGCGGGACCATCCTGGGATCGTCGAACCGCAGCAACCCCGCCCGCTTTGCCGTGGGAAAGAACCCCGACGGATCGCCCGTGTTCGCCGACGTCTCCGACCGATGCCTCGCCGCGATCCGGGAACATCGGCTTGACGCGATCGTCGTCGTGGGCGGCGACGGGAGCATGACCGTCGCGCAGCAACTCTGGGAACGGGGCATCCGCGATGGCACCGACCTCCATTTCGTCGGTGTCCCAAAGACCATCGACAACGACCTCCACGGAACCGACATCACCTTCGGATTCGCCACCGCCGTCTCCATCGCCACCGAGGCCCTCGACCGTGTCCACACAACCGCCGCCAGCCACCAGCGCGTCATGGTGGTCGAGGTCATGGGCCGCAACGCCGGATGGATCGCCCTCCACGCCGGGGTGGCCTCGGGTTCGGACATCATCCTCATACCCGAGATCCCCTTTTCCATCGACTCGGTCTGCAAGGCCATCGAAGATCGCGGGCGCATGGGCGCGAAGTTCAGCGTGATCGCGGTCTCGGAGGGCGCCAGGCCGGCCGGCGGAGAACGGTTTGTCGCCCGGGTCGATCCGACTTCCCCGGATCCCATACGCCTCGGAGGCATCGGCAAGCACCTGAGCGAGCAGATCGAATCGCGAACCGGCCATGAAAGCCGGTACGTGGTCCTCGGGCACGTGCAACGTGGAGGAACCCCCGTCGCCGCCGATCGCGTCCTGGCGACCCAGTTCGGGCACCATGCCATCCGATTGCTCCTGAATGGAAAACGCCACCGTCTCGTGGCGCTCCAGAACGGCCGTCTCACCGACATCCCCATGTCCGAATGCGCCAATCGGCAGCGCCTGGTGGATACCGCCGATCCTCTCATCGCCGCGGCTCGCGGGGTGGGGACGATGTTCGGCGATGAATGACCGTCTTTCGACCCGCCGCCTCTGAAATCGTGAACCCACTGCCCGGTCGCGCCGGGTTCCATGACCGATCAAGGGGCCGGCCCGGTTCGGATCCCTCTGGTGCTTCAGGCGGCCTGGTCGAATCAAATGGATGGCATGGCGTGCGGCGTGAGTGCCTACTAGCCTTACCCTCATGGCCGCACTCGACCATTTCTTCGTCTCCCCCGTCCGCACGCTCGGCGCGACGGTCGGAACTTTGCTCCGCGGGCCGGGGACGGACTTTGTCGTTGAACTGGGGAAGTTCTCCCGGTTCGCCTACTGGACCGTGCGAGGGATTCCCTTTGTCCGCGATTGGTCTCGCGGCGATCGCCTCCGCTCACAGTTGTACTTCGTCGGGACTACGTCCGTGCCCGTGCTGGTCATCACCGGGGCCTTCATCGGCATGATCCTGGCGATTGAAGGCTACCTGCAATTCGCGGCGATCGGCCAGGAAGGCCGGCTTGGCGGCGTGATCAACATCTCCCTGACCAAGCAGATCGGACCGGTCCTGGCGGCCGTCATGCTCGCCGGGCGAGTCGGTTGCTCCCTGACCGCCGAACTCGGCACCATGCGAGTCACCGAGCAGATCGACGCCATGCGGGCCATGGCCGCCGACCCGATCCGCGTGCTGGTCATCCCTCGGGTTGTCGCCTGCGTGCTGATGATCCCCATTCTGACCGTCGTCTCCAATCTCTGCGGAGTCCTGGGAGGATGGGCCATCGTGACCAAGTACTTCCACGCCGATGCCTCAACCTATTGGAGGTACACCGCCGAGTTCGTCGCCTGGACCGACCTGGTCAACGGCCTGTCAAAGTCCTTTGCCTTCGGACTCATGATCGGCCTCATCTCCTGCTACAAGGGCTTCAACTGCCGGGCGGGCGCCGAGGGCGTCGGGCGAGCCACCACCGACTCGTTCGTCACCAGTTTCATCGCCATCATCATTTCCAACCTATTCCTGGCCAAGATCCTCAACGACTTCGACCTCATGTACCACGGTGGACTGCTCCGCAAGGTCTTCGGCTGACCGGGCGCGAACCCACTCCGAGGCTCATCGTTCGCTCTGGGCACTCGGCCTCATGGTCCTATAACATCCAATCAACCCTACCAGCGGCATCGGCCACGCGCGGGCAGGCCGACTCCCGGGCCGACCAGAGAAATCCCTGATGCGATCCGGCCCGTCCGGACGAACGTACAGAACGGCATGAGCATCCTTCCGACCAACGCGGCCCAGACGATCGCCGGCGTGGGACAGGCCGAGCGGATCGCCACGCGCGACATCGCCAAAAAAGACGCCGACAAGGCCCTGGGACGCAAGGCGGTCAGGGACGAGATCGACCTGGTGGTCGTCAATGTCGAATCGCCCGAGGCGATCCGTTCGCTCAAGGGCAATTCCGAGGAAGAAACCCGGGAAGACAAGCAGGAACACCCCGGCTACAACGCCCCCGCCTCGGGCTCGGCCGGCATCGATGTTCAGGCCTGATCGCAAGGCTCCTTATTCGTCCGAGCACAGCCCCCACGCGTTGGAGGCTGGGGGATTCGCCGTATCGACCGCCCCCGTGCGCACGGTCGCGGTGTTGCGACGGCCTGGCGAGGAGTACGAGTCATCCCCTCCTCCCAGGTCGATCAACGCGCTGAAGGAAAACACGCCCCAGGCCGGATGGTGGTACTCGTTTGATCCCCCGGCGCCCTGCGACGGCTCGTTGGCGCTGTAGCGGTCGTGTCCCCCCAGGTCGATCAGCACGCCCACGGCCTGCTGCGCCGCGGAGCCTTGCGACAGCCCCCCGGCTCGATAACTGTCGTTTCCTCCGCGGTCGATGAGCATGCCGACGGACTGGTCCCAGGCCGCGCCCTGCGAGGCGGCGGTCATGCCCCAGTAGGTGTCGTCTCCGGCGTCGTCGATGAGCAGCCCGGCCGCCTGGTGCGCGGCCGATCCCTGCGAGTACCGGTTCCCGTAGTACACGTCGTTTCCCCCGGCGTCACGCAGGATGCCAACCGACCAGAAGTAGCCGCACCCCTGCGAGAACTCACCGGCCTCGTACCGGTCGTCGCCGCCGAAATCCCACAACCCGCCCACGCCCCCCATCGCGTACCCGCGCACCCCGTAGCCGAACCCCTGCGACATCGAGAGAAACACCGCGGGCGTTCCGTAGGCCGATGGGTAGTTCGGCCCGTTGGCCCGGTAGAGGTCCTGCCCGGCCCCGTCGATCACCGCGCCAAATCCCCGGGGGCCTCCGACCCCCTGCGTCAGTTTCTCTCCCAGGTACGAGTCATCCCCCGAGAGGTCGATGACCAGCCCCGCCCCGTAGTACCCAGCCCCGATCGACCACCCCGAAGATGGCCCGGTGTTTTCGTAGCGGTCGTCGCCTGCCCGGTCGATCAGGATTCCAAGCCCGAACAGGCCCGCGCCGATCGACAGCACGCCCCCGGAGGTGTACACGTCGTTCCCCTGGTGGTCGTCGAGGATCGACACGCCGAACACCCCGGTCGCCGGCCCGGCAAAGTCCTCCGTCGCCACGTGGCGGTCGTTGCCCGACAGGTCGATCACCACGCGGGCCAGCACCCGCCTTCGAACGGCCGGGGCGTCAGGGTCACTCGTCGCGATCACCTGATCAACGAAGATCTCCCCGCCGCCGTAGGTGTACAGGTCATCTCCCCCGACGTCGTAGACGCGTGCGATACGGGACATGTCGTACGTGTTGGGACCTGGCCCGCCGACGACCAGCGGGCCTTGCCCGTCCGATCCGGGATCAAAGTGCAGCACATCACCCGTGACGGCTTCTCGTAGGTCGGGGGGGAGGTCGGTCCGGGGTGAAGATCCGCCATGCGCGGCGCCCACGCGTGCGACGTGCGCGTGCGACTCGACCGCGAGGTCGGCCAGGTGAGACAGGATCGGATCGGCCTCGATCCCCCGGCGTATCGCCGCGATATTGGACCTGGCGAGTTGCCCGGATCCGATCGTCGCGTGGTCCTTGTGATGGCGGACAAGTCCGCGTGCCTGTGCCAGTGCCGCCGAGAGTGCTGCTTCCTCGGCCAGCGGGCTGAACCACGCGGGCAGGCGCAGCGCCGCGTCCGGGAGGCGTCGGTTGTCCAGCGCGAGATCAACCAGCGAGACCGCCGCCGAGAGATCACCCCCGAGGGCGTGCCGGGCCGCTTCTCCCAGCGGACGCTCGACCGTGTCCAGGCTCAGCGGCCGACGCAGCGCGTTGATCACCCACGCCAGCGCGTTGTGGTCCGTCACCGCCTGGGTCAGTTCCTCCAGGCGGCCGGTCAGCGCGGCCAGCCCACCATCCGCCCCGATGACCTGCGCGATCTCGGCCTTCTGGAGAATCACCCGCTCAAAGAGCCCTTCCGGAGCCTCGGGAAGATGCGATCCTTCTCGAAGCGCCGCGCCGAAGGTGCCGGTCCAGTCCGATCGGCGTTCAAGCGCGAACACGACCTCCCGGATCTCTCCCGATGGATCTCCGCGAGGCACCGCGGCGGACAGGTCCGGGGAGTGGCTCCTCCGGTACACGATCCGTATCGCGGTCCCTGGAGGGAGAGACTCAACCAGTTGCCTGAATCCCGCCGCCGAAACGAACTGGCCGTCGATGCTCTCGATCAGGTCGCCCCTCCAGAGTGTCGGGGAGCGAGTCCCATCGCCATCCAATGGACCCGGGAGTACCGACGCCACCACCGGGCCCACGTCACTGTCGCGAAGTACGAGCCCGGCGTACCCGGTGTCGGGCACGGGTGCCGGCGGGCTTGCCACGGTCGGCGTCTGGGGGGGAGGGCTCGTGGTGGGGGGGATGACCTGGTCGGGTGGCGGCAGCGCAGGAGGTGACTCCGGGCTCGGCACCGGCTCAGGCGCGGGTAGCGGCTCGGGTTCCGGTGGCGGCGGCTCCGGCGGCGGCTCCGGTGGTGGCGGTTCCGGTGGTGGCGGCTCCGGTGGCGGCGGCTCCGGTGGTGGCGGCTCCGGCGGTGGCGGTTCCGGTGGTGGCGGCTCCGGTGGTGGCGGTTCCGGTGGTGGCGGTTCCGGTGGTGGCGGTTCCGGTGGTGGCGGTTCCGGTGGTGGCGGTTCCGGCGGCGGCGGTTCCGGTGGTGGCGGTTCCGGCGGCGGCGGTTCCGGTGGTGGCGGTTCCGGTGGTGGCGGTTCCGGCGGCGGCGGTTCCGGGTCATCCGCGGGCGGCTCGAACCGGATGCACGAGGGCGGGCCGTGGGCTGACTTCTGGCCGAATGATGGCGGCCGATCGGTCGAGCCGACGTGCGGCGTGAGTGCCGCGACCGCTATCATGAGGACCAGGTCAATGGCCATGAGTTGCGGATCGTACCGCCCGCGGGCGGCGGTAACATGCACGACGGAGGCTCCGCGTGGACCAGAAGCACAACGACGGGCACACCGGCTCGAGCCAGTTCGGCGGCGCGGTTTCCACGCGAACGACGCCCGCTCCGACGCCTCCGAAGAACCTCCCGCCCTACCGAGTGTTGTTGCACAACGACGACGTGAATACCGATGTGTTCGTCGTTGAGACGATTGTTCAATTGACCCCGCTGGGCGTTCCCAGGGCCAGGTCCGTGATGGTCGAGGCTCATCGCCGGGGCGTTTCGCTGCTGCTGGTGACGCACAAGGAACGCGCCGAGTTGTACGCCGACCAGTTCTCCAGCAAGGGGTTGACGGTGACGATCGAGCCCGCGGAATGACCCGATCCGGCGGGCCGCCCCGGCCATACGTTCTCCGCGCGTGCCACCCGCGCCCCGGGACGATCCGCTCGAACCCCTGATATCGGACCCCTTGATCGATCCAGGCCCCGCTCGCCGCGCGGGCGTTGCGTCCCTTGCGTCGGTCGCTGAATTCTCATCGATGCACGCCGGCCGCCGATCCCGCGCACGCCCCTTCCCGATCCACTGGCGGCGGGTTGATCGTTCGGGTTCGCGGACCATCCGCGAGGCCGGGCGACGATGGCCCGCCGGGGAGGTTCGATGAACGGCGACATTGACCAGGCGGCTGTTGAATCGGCGGATGCCTTCGATCCCACGCACGGGGGCGGCCCCATGCGGATCGGGGACTTGCTCGTACGGATGGGTGTATTGTCCGCCGCCCAGCGCGATGCGGTGCTTGAACGTCAGCGGGCTCGCCCGCGACCCTTCGGCGTGCTGGCCGAGGAGATGTTCGACGTCAGCCCGGCGTCGGTCGAGTCGGCGTGGGCCGTGCAGTTCTCGGAGATGGCTCCGCACGTCGATCCGAGCGCCGTCGCCGTCCCGGCCGAGGCGCTGGGCGTGATTTCCCGGCGGCAGGCCTGGCAGTTCCGCGTCATGCCGCTGTGGTTCTCGGGCGAAGAACTGGTTGTTGCCACGACCCGCGAGTGCCTGGCCCGGGCCATGCGGTTTGTCGCGTGGCGGATCGACAGGCCGGTGTCGTTCGTGATCTCCGAGCCGCACCTGCTCGGCCGGGCGCTGTGCGAGCGCTATCCGATGGCGGGGATGTCACCCGACGATGTGACGCGGGCGCCGGTCGTGTCGGGCGCTTCATGAGCGGCCGGCCGGATTGGCCCGGGTTCCCCCAAGAGGTCCCTCAGTTCCAACTGCACCCTTTGGGCCAGGATTCGGGCTTCTGCCGCTGGGCACGGTCGATCAGGTCGCGCAGCGACGAGAGTTCGCCGAAGATCAGTCCCGCCCGCACCGCCGCGTCGCCTTCCGACAACAGCCGGTATCGCAGTTCCTGGTCGGAGAGCAACGTAAAAGAGACCAGTTCGAGCACCGCCGACGTGGGGACCTCGCCGTTGCGGACGAACTGAAGGACCGGCCGCGCCGCGCGGAGTTGTCGCAGCGAGGTGTTGGTCAGCAGGTCGTCGAGGCGGTCACGGGACACCTGCAGGTGCTCCTGGTCGATGCTCTCGCTGCCGATCGGCTCGATCACCGCCTCCCGGTAGAGCGTCTCGGCCGACGGGGGGAGTTCGTACACGATTCGGGCACGGCAGACCCCCTGGACCAGGATGTTGAACGTCCCGTCGGGGAGTTTCTCGTGCTGGACGATGTGCCCGACGCACACCGCCGGACGCAGCGCGGGCCGGCCGTGGTAATGCTGCTTCCAGGATGTCCCGCTGAACACCGCCATCGCGAACTGGCCGGCCCCGTCCAGCACGCATTCCACCATCTGCCGGTATCGCGGCTCGAAGATGTGAAGCGGCAGCGCCTGCTGAGGCAGCAGGCTTACCGCGTCGAGCGCGAACAACGGCATGGGACGCCCGAAATGGACCTGGATCGAGGATTCCGACGCCACGCGCGATCGTAGGAACCGGCCCGAGCGGTGTCACCGCGCCGATCCGCCCAGGACCCGCGCCAGGTATTTTCCCGTGTGGCTCCCGGGCGCGTGGGAAACATGCTCCGGGGTCCCCGCGGCGATCACACGGCCGCCCCCGTCCCCGCCCTCGGGCCCCAGGTCGATGATCCAGTCCGCGCGCTTGATGACGTCGAGGTTGTGTTCGATGACCACGAGCGTGCTGCCCGCGTCGGCCAGGCGGTCGAGCACGTCGCAGAGTTTGCGGATGTCCTCGAAATGCAGGCCCGTCGTCGGCTCGTCGAGGATGTACAGGGTCCCCCCGGGCGTGACGCCGCGCCGCGGGTCTTGGGCGCGACGGTCACCCTCGACCTCGCCATCCGTGGCGGGGCCGCCGTGGTCCGCGAGATCCGCGTCGGCGTCGGGCGAACCACCCGCCAGGCCGCGGACCTTGCCCAACTCCGTCGCGAGTTTGACCCGCTGGGCTTCCCCTCCCGAGAGGGTCGTGCTGGGCTGGCCGAGGGTGATGTAGTCGAGCCCCACGTCGCGCAGGCACTCGACATGACGGAGGATCTTGGGGTGATTCTCGAAGAATCCGCAGGCCGCCTCGACCGTCAGCGCCAGCACGTCGGCGATGTTCTTGCCCCGGTGGCGGACCTCGAGCGTTTCGCGTGTGTACCGCCGGCCCTCGCAGACCTCGCACTCGACGTACACGTCGGGCAGGAAGTGCATCTCGATCTTCTTGAGTCCCTGCCCCTGGCACGCCTCGCACCGGCCTCCCCCGTTCTTCGCCGAGACGTTGAAACTGAAACGTCCGGGCTTGTACCCCCGGATCTTCGACTCGCGGGTCTGAACGAATACCTTGCGGATCTCGTCGAAGATCCCCGTGTAGGTTGCCGCGTTCGAGCGTGGCGTCCGGCCGATCGGAGACTGGTCGACCTCGATCACCCGCCCGATCCGGGCGAGGCCCGTCACACGGGAGTGGTCGCCCGGGAGCGTTCGGTCGGCGTGGACCGCGGCCAGCGCGGCCCTCAGCAGGATGTCGTTGACGAGCGTGCTCTTGCCCGATCCCGAGACCCCCGTGACGCACACCAGGCCACCCAGCGGGATCGCCACGTCGATGTTCTTGAGGTTGTTGGCGCGGGCTCCGCGGATGGTGATCGCCGATTTTTCCGAGACCGGCCGTCGGCGTCGGGGGATCTCGATTCGACGGCGGCCCGACAGGTAGTCCCCGGTCAGCGAGCCCGGGCATGCGCACACCTGGGCGACGGTGCCCTGGGCTACCACGCGACCGCCGTGGATCCCCGGCCCGGGTCCGATGTCGATGACGTGGTCGGCGGCACGGATCATGTCCTCGTCGTGCTCGACGACCAGCACCGTGTTGCCGATGTCGGCCAGGTGCCGCAACGTCGAGACCAGGCGGTCGTTGTCTCGCTGGTGGAGACCGATCGTCGGCTCGTCCAGCACGTAGCACGCCCCCACCAGCCCGCTGCCCACCTGCGAGGCCAGGCGGATGCGCTGGGCCTCCCCTCCCGAGAGGGAGGCCGTCTTGCGATCCAGGGACAGATACTCGAGCCCGACCCCGGTGAGAAACCGCAGTCGGCTGACGATTTCCTTCAGGATCGGCTCGGCGATTGTTCGATGCTCCGGCGACAGGATCAGGCCCTCGATGAACGCCCGGGCGTCGAGGATGTTGAGCCTGGAGAGTTCCGCGATGTTGAGCATGGTTCCGTCGTCGGTCGGTCGTCCGATCACCGACCCGCCCAGGGCCTTGGCCATGTCCGCCCGGTGCGTGCTCGCCAGCAGCACGTGCAGAGCCTCGAGGCGCAGGCGGTCTCCGCCGCACGTCGGGCAGGGCTTGTCGGTGATGAACCGGCCGAGCCACTCCTTCACCGACGGGTTGTCGGTCTTTGACCACCACTCCGTCAGTTCAGGGATCACGCCCTTCCAGGGGAGTTTGGCGGACTTGGCCTGCTCGGGCGTCGCCCCGTACAGCAACGCCCGGCGTTTCTCCTTGCCGAACGTGTCGATCGGGTCGTCGAACCCGACACCGAAATGGCGGCAGAACCGCTTCAGGTGCTTGTGGAAGTACGCCCGGACGGCCACGTTCTTCGCGTACGCGACGATCGCCCCCTTCGCCAGCGACGTCCGGGCGTCGGGGAGCACCATCCGCTCATCCAGTTCAAGCAGGGTTCCAAGCCCGTGGCACGTCGGGCACGCGCCCTGCGGCGAGTTGAACGAGAACAGCCGCGGGGCCAGTTCCTCGAGCGCGACCTCCGGGTGGTCCGGGTCGCTGTACCGCGTCGAATACGACGTGTCTTTCCAGCCCGCGGGGGTCTGCCGGGACAGTACCACCACGCCATCGGCCATTTTCAGGGCGGTCTCGACGCTCTCGGCGACACGCTGGCGGACCTCCGCCGAGGAGGTCGTGGAGATCGCCACGCGGTCGATCACCGCCTCGATCGTGTGCTTCTCGTACCGGCCCAGTTTCAGCGGGTTCTCCCCCGGCTCCTTCAAGGCCCCGCGGATCTCGACGACCTCGCCGTTGACCCGCGCCCGCTGCCAGCCGAGCGAACTCAGTTCTTCCAGGACGTCGCGGTGGAATCCCTTGCGAGCCCGCACCACGGGGGCGAGCACCATCAGCCGCGCCTCGTCCCCGCCTTCTCCCGCCGCCGCCGACATGATCGCGTCCACCACCTGGGTGCTGGTCGTGGCCTTGATGGGAGCGCCCGACCGTGCCACCACGGCGTCCTTCTTGAACTTCGTCGGGTGCCAGGAGTACGGCGAACCGCACCGAGCGAACAGGAGTCGCAGGTAGTCGTAGATCTCGGTCGTGGTGGCGACGGTGGATCGCGGGTTGCCGCTGGCCGAACGCTGCTCAATCGCGATCGTCGGGGGCACGCCCTCGACCTCGTCGACGTCGGGCTTCTTGAGTTGCTCGAGGAACTGGCGGGCGTACGCCGAGAGCGATTCCATGTATTTCCGCTGGCCCTCGGCAAAGATTGTGTCAAAGGCCAGCGAACTCTTCCCCGAGCCCGAGAGCCCCGTCATGACCACCAGCCGTTCACGCGGGATCGAGACGTCGATGTTCTTGAGGTTGTGCTCGCGGGCGCCCCGCACGTGAATGAAGCGATCGTCCCGCCGCGTCGCGTCCGGCGCCTGATCGTCGCGCGCCGTGGAGCGATCCGTCGAGGAGAGGTTCACGCCGTGGGTCCCGGTTGATTTGCCTTCAATCATGGATTCCGTTCCGTTGAGCGCGGGCGGTTCGATCCGACCGCCCGCCGCGGAGTCGGAGGAGTTCGCGCGATGTGGTGTCGAGTCCGGCATGGCGTGGATCACCCTCTCCCGAATACCAAACGGGATCCTATCGCCCGAAACGCGCGCGGAGCGAAGACCCTTCGAAGTCCGTGAACACTCGCCAGGCGACCCCGCGCGATGGGGATCAGCAGGCGACGATGCGAGCCACGTCCCTCGCGAACGCAAGGGCCGCCTCGTGGATCCGTACGCGCCAATTGGTCTCCCCCGACCCCGCGTAGATCACCGAGCGCGACGCGTTCACGACCACCCCGGCTTGCCCGATTGAACGGGCGTTTTTTCTTGTCAGCGCGCGCACATCGTCGGCCGTTCCGCCCTGGGCGCCGTATCCGGGCACCAGGAACATCTGGTCGGGCATGATCGATCGAAGGGAAGAGCCCTCCGCGGATTTCGTCGCCCCGACGACCGCGCCGACACCCGCCAGGCCGCGAGAGCCGATGGTTTCACGGCCGAGGTGGGCAACCTGCCCGGCCACGACCTGCGCGACCGTTCGCCCGTCGGCGACCCGAGCCGACTGCAGTTCGTCGCTGTCGGGATTGCTGGTTCTCACGAGCACGAACACGCCCAGCCCCGTCCCGACGAACGGTCGCACGCCGCTGGGTCCGAGGTATCCGTTGACGGTGACCGCGTGGGCTCCCATGCGGCGGACCGCGGCGGCGTAATGGTCGCTGGTCGACCCGATGTCCCCGCGCTTGGCATCGAGGATCACAAACAGCCCGAGACGGACGGCTTCGGCCACGGCCTGCTCGAGCGCGGCGATCCCTTCGTGCCCGTAGCGCTCAAAGCACGCCGACTGAAACTTCACCGCCGCGACGGCCTCCGCGGCGGCGGCCAGGACGCTGTGCGTGAACTCGAACAGCGCGGCGGTCGGGGTGGCGTGCGAGGCGGTCAGGGCCGGGGGAAGGTTCTCGTAGACCGGGTCGATCCCCACGCACGCGGGGGATCCCACGCGGTCGATGGCGTTGATCAGCGAGTCGATGGCATGCCCCGGCGGGGCTCCCGGTGGATCGGGGTTGGTCGGCGTGCGCATGCGGCACGACTGTAGTGGCCCAGGGCTCGCGGCGCGGACGCCGAATTCAGCGGGGCTGGTCGCCGTTGGGCGTGGTCCGGTCGCCGTCGGCCGCATTCCCGTCCTTGATCCACTTTTCCTTCTTGAGGTGAGGAGTCGCGGGCGGCCCGCCTTCCTCGGGAGCGACGAAGGTGGCCAGGGGCCTTGAATACAGGCCCTTTCCGGGGACGTGGTAGCCATGGATGAAGGCGTGGACCGACCGGTCCAGTTCGTGCGGGGCGCTCTCGGTCAGCATGGGAGTCGAACGCTCGAACCACACCACGTCGCAGTGGTCCTTGGCCGCGAGGAACCACCGTGTCCACTTTTCCTTGGCCGCCGCGCCGGGCGTCAGCGCCGGGTTGTCTTCCTCGGGGATTCCCACGAAGATCGCGATCGGCGAGGCGAGTTTGTCGAGGTGCGGCCACAGGTCGGCGGCGAAGTACTCGGCGAGGTACTGGAGAAAGACCGGCTTGGGCGATCCATCAATCATCTCTTCAAACAGCGCGGCCCGCCGGGAATCCGGCAGCGCGGCCCGCAGTCCTTTTTTCTGGCGGTCGAAGAACACGCTGTCCGGGACGCGCTCTCCGGCCAGCACGGTCTTGACGACAAAGTCCTCCCTCTTATCGCGGGGAACGCGCGGGGTGGCCATGCTGGGAATCTCAAATGTGACCGTGCCGTCGATCGAGATCGCGCCGGCGATCCGCGACGGGTGCAGCATCGAAAGCCGCAGCGCCAAGTGCCCGCCGTACCCCCAGCCCATGACAAAGACCCGGTCGGCCTTCTCCTGTTCAAGCAGCGCCAGGATGCCGCGCTCGGCGTTGCGCGTCCACAGGCCGTCCGAGTAGTACGCCTCGGCGGGCATGCTTGCCGGCGCGGTTGTTCCCGCGATCCCCGGGAGCGTGACCGCGTGCATCCGGTAGCGAGATTCATTGCGCTCCAGGAACGAATCCCAGATCCTCCAGTCCGTTCCCTGGTCGGAGATCAGCACGAGCGTGATCGATCCCGTTCCGCGCGAAACCACGTTCTCAAGCGGGGTGAGCGGGATCTGGGGGATTGGCTCACTCCCCGGCATGCGGGGGAGTGGTTTCATCAACGCCGGAGGCGTCTGCGGCGAGATCGGGGGCGGTCCCGCCGGCGGGGTCTGTGGTTGGGCGGCGGCGGTCGAAGATGTCAGCACCGCCGGCCCGGCGATGCCGCAAAGGATGGAAGCGGCGAGTAATCGCAGCGGGTGTTGACGGCGTTTGTATCCGAATATCGAGGTCATGGGTTCCCTCATGAACATGGATCGAGACGTGGGATCGGCCGGACGTCGGCCGGTGTCAAGCGTGAACGGGCAAGGATACGGTTGGTGTCAATTAAAAGGACTCGCCGGGGAGGTGTTCCCCGTGGCGGCTCCGGCTTGTAAGGCATGCGTAAGGAATGGATGCGCCGCTTCATCTTGAGGTCCAGAAAGATCGGGGCCTGCGGGTGCAATGGCCCGACGGTTCCTGGTCGTTCTATCCGGTGGCGTACCTCCGTCGGCTGTCCCCATCGGCGGACATGCGGCACCTGCGAGAGCGGATGTCCCGCAACCCGCTGACCGTCCTGCCCGCATCGTCCGCGAGCGGGTCGGGAGCGCTCACGATCACCCACGCCGAGTTGGTCGGTCATTACGCGATCAAGATCGTGTTCTCGGACGGCCATTCGTCGGGGATCTACTCGTGGGAGTACCTGCGGTCGATCGCCCCGGCGCCGGAGGACGCTCCGCCACCGCGGGATCCGACGCCCGGGCCGTGACCCGGTTCGCGGAAATACGCGGCGCCCGGGTGTTTCGGGGCGTCCGCGGCCAACGGGATGTTCAGCGCGGCTCCTGCTCTTTGCCCATTTTTCGAGCCAGCAGGAACGCCAATTCGAGGGACTGCTGGTAATTGAGCCTGGGGTCGCAGAGGGTCGAGTACCTCTGGGTGAGGTGCTGTTCGGTGACGCCGGCCGCGCCGCCGACGCACTCGGTAACGTCCTCGCCCGTGAGTTCGAAGTGGACGCCCCCCAGGACGCTCCCGGCCGCCCGGTGGACGTCGTGGCACGCCTCGAGTTCGTGGAGGATGGCGTCGAATGATCGCGTCTTGATCCCGGCGGCGGTCTTGATGCCGTTGCCGTGCATGGGGTCGCAGACCCATAGAACCCGTCGGCCCGCTCGTGTCACGGTTTCCACCAGCGGAGGGAGGCACTCGACGATCCGGTCGGCGCCCATCCGCGTCACCAGGGCGATCTTCCCCGCCTGGTTTCTCGGGTTGAGTCGGTCGAGCAGCGCGAGCAGTTCGTGCGGGCGAGCCGACGGCCCGATCTTGATCCCCAGGGGGTTCTCGATGCCGCGGAAGTACTCGATGTGCGCCCCGTCCAGGGCCCGGGTCCGCTCTCCGATCCAGGGCATGTGCGCCGTCAGGTTGTACCAGCCGGCGCGGCGCGGGACGCGCCTGGTCTGCGCGGCCTCCCAGTGCAGGTTCAGCCCCTCGTGGCTCGTGAAGAACTCCATCCGGGCGAGGTCGCCGACCGAGCGTTCGCCCAGCGCCTCCATGAAGCGAAGGCCGTCGGAGAGCAACGCCCGCATCCGTTCGTATTCGGCCCGGCGCGCGGGCGAGAGGCTGGCGTGGCTGAAGAAAGAGAGATCCCAGTACTCGGGGTGATGGACGTCGGCGAAGCCTCCGTCCACCAGCGACCGTATGAAATTGAGCGTGATCGCCGCGTGCTGGTAGGCCTTGACGAGCAGTTCGGGGTCGGGGCGGCGGCTTTTCTCGTCGAAGGACGCATGGTTGACAAGGTCACCGAAGTAACTCGGCAGGATGACCTCTCGGCCATCGACGACGCGTGCCTCGGTCGGGCAAGAGCGTGGTTTGGCGTACTGGCCCGCGAATCGTCCGACGCGGACCACCGGCACCTTGAGCCCCTGCACGATCACCATGGACATCTGCAGGAGGATCTTGAGTTTGTTGGTGATCGATTCGCTCCGGCAATCGTCGAGAGTCTCGGCGCAGTCGCCGGCCTGAAGGAAGAACCGGCGTCCTTCCTGCGCATCGGCGATCAGTCGCTTGAGCCGCTCGATCTCCCCGCTGGTGACCAGCGGCGGCAGCGCGGCGAGCCGGGCGACGGCCTGGTCGAGTTCGGCGGCGTCGGGGTAGTCGATCGCCTGGTCAACGCGCCGCGACTTCCAGGACTCGGGAGTCCACGTGGCGGTTGTTGCCGGGTCGGACGGCCGCGGGGTGGCCGTCGCGTCGGCGGATGGCGTCGTACCGCCCGCCGGGATTCCCGCCCCTGGGGCGGCGTGCGTTTGTACGGCTGGCGGGTTGGGGGGCATGTGATCCTGGGGCGATTGGTCGTGCGTCCTCGGGCGATGCACCATCGGCCGATCGGAGCGCGATTTGGAGTCATTCTTCGCAGCAGGCCTCATGCGGTCGCGTCCGCTGACCGATCGGCGTGAAGAACCAGGGTCGGGTGCTCCACGGACGGGGCATCCCCCGGACCCGCGCCGGCTTCATCGGTGGCGGGATTGCACCCCAGGGCCGGGGGCCGTTCCTGCCGCCGGTCAGCAGGAGCCTTTCAAGATGCCGACCATCAAGCGACGCCGTACCAGCACGAAGACCGGGACCCGTACCGGGACCCGTTCTGGGACCAAGACCCGCACCGCGCGTCGGAACGCGGCGAACAACCGTAACCGCCGCCGCAAGGCGACGACCACCGCGACGCGGACCAAGGCCCGCGCCACCCCCCGAAAGACCCGCCGGTCCCCCGGCAAGGCCCGAAAGGCCACCTCCAAGACTCGGACCACGACGGCCCGGGGGTCAACCGTGAATACCGCGGGACGCACGACCTCGTTCCGTTACCGCAAGGCCGCCTGAGAGTCGCGGCCCCGAGTCCGCCACGAGCATCGCCGCCGGGTTGAACCCCTTGTTCAACCCGGTCCAATGAACACGGACAAGGCCGGGGCCTTCCGCGACGCGGGAGGCCCCTGGTTTTTTTGTTCGCGTTTGGGCCACGGCGTCCCGCAAACTCGGCCCGGAGTCCGGCGATCATGACGCAACGACTTTCCTATCCTCCCGCCATGTCCCTCGGACACCGTCTCCCCACCGACACCGACGACGGCCTGCTGCTCATCATCAGCGGCCCCTCGGGTGTCGGCAAGACCACCATCACCCGCGGCGTCGAGAGGAGCATCCCAGACTCGGTCTTCTCCGTTTCATGGACGACCCGCCCGCCAACCAAGGCCGACGTCGAGGGCGTGGACTATCACTTCGTCTCCGATGAGGAATTCGAGCGGATGAAGGCCCGGGGCGGCTTCATCGAGACGGCGGGCCTTTACGGCAAGAAGTACGGGACGCCCAGAGACTGGGTCTTCGAGCAACTCAAGCGAGGCCGTCTGGTCATCCTGGAGATCGACGTGGAGGGCGCCCGGCAGGTCAAGTCGCACGTCCCCGACGCCTACGGGATCTTCATCCTTCCTCCCAGCGAACAGACGCTGCTCGAGCGTCTCCGGCTCCGCAAGCGGGAGGATGAATCGGCGATTCAAGGGCGATTCGGGGCGGCCAGGCTGGAGATCGCTCAGGGACGCGAGTGCGGCGTCTACGACACGTTCATCGTCAACGACCAGGTGGATGATTCGATACGCCGCGCCATCGAAGTCGTCAACGAGATCCGTGCCGCGCGCCGGGCGAGGTAGTGCCCGGCGCGGCCTGCCCGCGTGCCGTCAGCCATTCAGGCAGCGCGCGAACGGCCCCGTCCTCCCCGACACAGGCGAGCACGGTCCTCCCGATCGCCAGGATGTCCCCCGGCGAGGCGGAGGCGGCGAGCCCCGCGGCTCGGCCGGGGCGCGAGCCCAGGTCGCGGTATCCCAGGACCACCTCGTACGTGTGCTCGATCTTGACACGGCCGCCGGGCCGCACGCCCGTGCGAATCTCAAGAACGTCGTCGTACAGCGCGGGGCGGCGGAACGTGAGTTCCAGCAAGACCACGACCAGGAACGTCCCCCCAGCCTCCAGGCGGGCGTAACTGACCCCGGCCGTCCGCAGCAGTTCCGTCCTTCCCATCTCAAGCCACGGGGCGTACGCCGAGTGATGCGCCACGCCCATCGGGTCGCATTCGCAGTACCGCACCCGGAGGGTCGTCGTGCCGGACAGCGCCGGAGGTCCGGAGATCTTCGTGGAGCCTTCCGGCGGCGGGGCCGGGTCGCTGCCTGGTGCCGGGGTCATCGGATCGATGGTACGCCCCGGCGGCTGCTTCCGTGCCTCCTTTGCTCAGGCCGTGCCGGCGTCGAGTCTGGTTTTTTCCTCGGAAATCCGGGCGCGGCGGATGCTCATCGAGATCCCAAACCACGACCCCCAGATCCCCAGCCCGGTCCCCACGATCGCCCCGATCACGCCGGCGCCGTGCGTCATCTTTGTCCAGACGGTCAGTGACATCGACGCCCCGAGCAGGACGGGAAGCGCGGTGCCGAGCATCCAGAACATCCCCCGGATCTTCGTGTCCCGGAATTCGTCGTACAGGCGCTGGAGATCTTCCGACCCCCGGGCGTCGAGCGGCTCGGGCTCCCGCAGCGCCAGGCGCAGTGCCATCGGCTGGATGGCATAGACCGTGATCAGGGCTACCCCGTACACGGCGAGCGTGATGAGCCAGCGCGTTCGCTCGGCGGCGTCGTCGAACGTCCCGATCACGCCCCGGGACGCGATCACCCCGAGCAGAATCGCCGAGGCGGTCGCCGACGCGACCCAGTGCCCGGTTCGGATCGGATTTCGGCGCTCGCGGTTGACGATCGAGGCCGTTCGCACGGGCGAGACGCCCGGATCCGCGGGCGCCAGAACCCATGCCGGGTTCTTGGACCGAAGCGCGGGCACCGCCAGTCCAAACCACAGCGGGAAGAACAAGAGCCAGCACATCCGAGCGGCGATGGATAGGACGGGAGTTGTCAGTTTGATGGATATCAGCAGTAGGCCGATCCAGGCCGCCAGCGCCACGAGCGTGGCGATCACCAGCGCCATCCCCCGCGCCCGGGCCTCGGCCCGCCGCGCCTCCTCGGTGACGCGGGTCCGGGTCAGGAGCACGAACACGATTGGGAACAAGAGCATCAGCGGGGTGAATACCAGCGAGAGCAGGCGACCCAGGATCATTCCAACGTCGATCATGGCGAGGCTCCTTCTTCGCAGGACGGCCCCCAGAGGCGGGCCATCATGGTGTTGATCAAGTCCCTGGTCTGGTCGCGGGATAGCCCGGCGAGTTTCGCGTCGGAAAGAGCCGAAGAGATCGACGACTCGATCCGGCGACGCACCTGGGCCGGCTCCCCGGTCGGACGCTCGGTGCCCGACATCACCACGGTCCCGCGTCCACGCGACGAGGAGAGCAGGCCCGCGTCGGTCAGGTCGCGGTACGCCCGAGCCACCGTGTTCAGGTTGATTCCCAGGTCCGCGGCCAGTTGCCGCACCGGGGGGAGTTCATCTCCGGCGGCGATGGTGCCCGCCGCGATGAGGCGGCGGATCTCCGCGACCAACTGGTCGTGGATCGGGACATCGCTGGCGAGAGAGATCGAGATCACGATCGCATTGTATCGTACTATGATACAATGTCAACAGGATTTTCTCGCGAATCAACCCGACTACACACGAACGATCGCACTATGTACGGTAAATCGCGCCTGCCGAATTGACGGTCGCTGGGCGCATCCGTATGACCCGCGGCTGGTGGCATCCATGTGAAGAAACCGTTCCCGGCGTTCAGGACCGGCTTATCAAGGCTCGAAACGGGTTTGTCGTGGCGGATCCGGGGCGATTGCGTGCGTATGCGATGGCATCCGGCTTGCCGTGGTATGGCGTGCGCGAAGTCCGCATCCAAGCCCAGTCCCCGGAGTTCGCCGATCGGCGGCTCAACCTGCTGTTGTCGTACGCGGGGTGGCAATCCAATCCGTGGGTTGATCGGCTTCCATGCCTGCTTGAGCCCTTGGGGGTTTCGAGCGTGCGGGCACGCAGCGGGCGGGAGGCCGCCGAGGTGATCCGCTCGGTCCCGATCCATATCGCGGTCGTGGATCTTGGGCTGCCTTTGGAGGCCGAATCGCCGGACTCGGACAGCATGGACTCGGAGGGGGGGCCCCGCCTGCTGGAGTTGCTCGCCCGCCTGAGCGAGCCTCCTCCGACGGTGGTGGTCAAGCCGCCCCGGACGCACCGTGACGACCGCCGGGATCTCTCGGCGGCGCTGCGGCTGGGGGCGTTTGCCGTGGTGGATCGTCCGCGGGGGGACGGTGACCTGGAGTTGATGCTTGAAGTCCTGCGTCGGTGCCTCTCGCGGTTCTACCACGGGAGATGGCCTTCGCGTGGGGATCCGGTGGAGTGATTGTTCGCTCTCGGCTCCGCGTGTCGGCGCCGCGAGACATTGGTCGGTGTTTGTCGTTATGCCGGCGGCCGTCGAGGCCGTCGCCACAGATTCGAAGGGAGACCAGCAGCCATGGCAAAGGGTTCGAAATCAGCGTCGGCCACGATCCGCCCGCTTCACGACAAGATCATCGTCCGCCGGGACGAGGCGCCGTCGAAGACGTCGAGCGGGATTTTCCTCCCCGAGTCCGGGAAGGAGAGGCCCAAGTCCGGCACGGTCGAGGCGGTGGGGACGGGGGCGCTCAACACCGAGACGGGGGAGCGCATCCCGCTGACGGTCAGGAAGGGCGACAAGGTGATTTTCACGAGTTACGCGGGGACGGAGGTCAAACTCGACGGCGAGGAACTGCTCATCATGTCCGAGGACGATATCCTGGCGGTGATCGAGGACTGAGGCCCGCGTTGGCCGCGTGACCCATGACACCCGATCAACTCAGAACCGCGCTGCGGGAACTCAACGGGGAACGCGACCTGACCCTCGCGTTCATCGGCATGGCCGAGCACCTGCATATCCCCAAGGCGATGCTCATCCCCGACGAGCCGGACCACCTCGTGAAGGTGACCGACGGATCGAGCGTGTACATCGTCGAGGCCGAGCGGGTGGTCTGGTTCAAGATCGGGCTTGGCCACGTCAAGGTGAAGCACTGAACGGATGAAGATGTTGTATCACTGGCCACGGAGGCGCACGCGGGACGGAGAGCAATCGCGGCATGGAGAGCGATCGGCGTCGGCGAGACGTGCCATCGCCTTGCCGCGCGACGCGGGCGCCTCGGTGGTGAATTCGAAATCGCAACGAAAGGAAGTCTGAAATGGCAGCGAAATTGATCGCGTACAACACCGACGCCCGGGAGCGGATTCTCCGCGGCGTCCAGAAACTGGCCCACGCGGTGAAGGTGACCCTCGGCCCGTCGGGCCGGGTGGTGGTGCTCGAAAAATCCTTCGGCGCCCCGACCGTCACCAAGGACGGGGTGACGGTCGCCAAGGAGATCGAACTGGAGGACCAGTACGAGAACCTCGGGGCGCAGATGGTCAAGGAGGTCGCGTCGAAGGTCTCGAAGGACGCCGGGGACGGCACGACGACCGCGACGATCTACGCCGAGAGCATCTACGCCGAGGGACTGAAGGTCATCACCGCGGGGGCCAATCCCAACCTCGTCAAGCGGGGCATCGACCAGGCGGTCGCCGCGATTTCCGAGGAACTCGGGTCGATGTCGAAGAAGGTCTCCTCGTCGAAGGAGATCGCGCAGGTCGGCACGTGCTCGGCCAACCAGGACACCGAGATCGGCGGGATCATCGCCGAGGCGATGGACAAGGTCGGCAAGGACGGGGTGATCACGGTCGAGGAGGGCAAGAGCCTCAAGACCGAGATCGAACTGGTCGAGGGGATGCAGTTCGACAAGGGCTACCTGTCGCCGCACTTTGTGACCAACCTCTCCACGATGGAGACCGTGCTGGACAACGCGTACGTGCTGATCCATGAGAAGAAAATCACCAGCGTCAAGGACCTGCTGCCGGTGCTCGGCAAGATCGCCGAGCAGGGCGCGTCGCTCCTGATCATCGCCGAGGACATCGAGGGCGAGGCCCTGGCGACGCTGGTCGTGAACAAGATCCGCGGCGTCCTGAAGGTCGCGGCGGTGAAGGCCCCGGGCTTTGGCGACCGCCGCAAGGCGATGCTCGAGGACATCGCCATCCTGACCGGCGGCAAGGCGATCATGGAGGAACTGGGCATCGAACTGGAGAAGGTCGAACTGTCGGACCTGGGCCGCGCCAAGAAGATCACGATCGACAAGGACAACACGACGATCGTCGAGGGCGCGGGCAAGACGGCCGACATCAAGGGCCGCATCGACCAGATCCGCCACCAGATCGAGGCCACGTCCAGCGACTACGACCGCGAGAAACTCGAAGAGCGACTGGCCAAACTCGCCGGCGGCGTCGCCCAGATCAATGTCGGGGCCGCCACCGAGGTCGAGATGAAGGAGAAGAAGGCCCGCGTCGAAGACGCCCTGCACGCCTGCCGGGCGGCCGTCGAGGAGGGGATCCTCCCGGGCGGCGGCGTCGCCGTCCTTCGGGCACGCAAGGCGTTGACCAAACTCCGCAAGAACGCCGAGAACGCCGACGAGCGGGCGGGCCTCGACATCGTCCACCGCGCCGTCGCCGCCCCGGTCAAGCAGATCGCGGCCAACTGCGGACTCGACGGGTCGGTCATCGCCTCCAGGGTCGAGGAGAGCGCGGAAACCAACTTCGGCTACAACGCCCTGACGCACGAGTACGGCGACCTTGTCAAGATGGGCGTGATCGTCCCGACCAAGGTCGAGCGCATCGCGCTGCAGAACGCCGCCTCCGTCGCGGGGCTCTTGCTCACCACCGAGGCGGCCATCGTCGAACTCAAGGAAAAGAAGAAGCCCGCCGGCCACGACCACGACCACGGCGACATGGACTATTGATCCCCAGCGATTCCGAGGATTCGTCTTTGCATCAAGGCCCGCGGGTTTGTCCCGCGGGCCTTTTCCTTGCTCACGGCAGGCCCGGTGTTCGCCTGAGCATCGCGGTCATCGAGTCACGCCGATTCAGGCAATCGACGTGCCGACGAGGCATGACCGTGGAATTGGCTTTCGTTTGTCGCAAGCGGACTCTTGACTTTCTCCTGAAGGAAACCGAATCCATGAATCCGTGCCGGAATTGACTTCCCAAGGTCGGAACCGCGGCGTGGGATGTCCGTCCGATGATGCCGTCGGCCCGAAGTGGCCGGGAGCGTGCGGGGGTTGGCGCCGTGTGCGCGTTCGCCTCGCGTACGCATGGAGATTGCTCATGGCGAACAATTCAAGCGGCGGCAAGGACCACGGCGGCAAGAGCAGCGGCGGTGGCGGGAAGCCGCCCCCCAACGCTCCGAGCACCAGCGGGAAACCCTCGGGAGGGGATCGCGGGAACAACCCGCCCAAGAAGTAATCGACCTGTTGATTGAACGGTCACTCCCGCGCTGTCACCACGGCGCGGGGGTTTTCCTGGTGTCCGCATCCCCGATCAGTTCAAGGCCCGAGCGACGGAGACGTCGGATCCGCCCACCCGCACCCGGACGAGCAGGTGGGCGCGCGTCGGCGTCTCGATCAACGGCCGAAGCGACGCGGGGTCTTCCGCGACGATGTGCTGGACGGGATCGTCGGGCGATGACGGCGCGGTGGGATAGGCCGCGCGTATCAGCGACGCGTGCGCGAGCGCCCATGAGGTGGCCCGCGAAAGCGACGAGAGCGATTGAGCCGGGGCGACCAGGTGCATCCGGCCGTCGGATCCCGCGGCAAACTCGACCATCGGCTCGTACGGGCAACGCAGGGGGATGGGGGCAAGGCCGTCGATGAGCGCGACGAGGTTTCGCTCGGTGTTCGCCACGGTCGGCGAAGTGACCGGGTCGGGCGTGACCGGAACGGGCCTGGCGGGGGCGGCCGCGGGTGAGCCAGGGTGTCGGATCGGATCGCTGGCCGCGTTCGGGCGCGGGCGGCAAGGCTCGTCGGGCGTCAGTTCGCGGACGAGCGAGACGACGTCGGCGATGGTGCCATCCCAGGGACCGGCGAAGACCTGCCGTGTCGGGCTTGGGTCGATGCGCTGGGCGCCTATCTCGACGCCGACTTGGCGTCCCAGGAATGTCCGCACCGCCGAGCGAATTTTGTCGGCGGCTCGCCGGGCCTGCTCGGGCGGCGAACCGGCGAGAGAAACCGTGAAATCGGCATCGGTCGGCCATCCCGACGCCCCGTCGCGTGCTTCGAGCAAGCCCTTGATCGCCTGGTACGCCGCGACGACGGCGGCGTTGTCTCCGCCGGTCAGCAAGGTGACGCCGTCAGGTCTGGCGAGCCGGACGAGGGCAATCTCATCGGTGGCGTCCGTGCAGGCGATCCAGCGGTCGGTCAACGACGAGGCATGCCTGATCGCCTCGGCGATGATCCCCGAGCAAACCGGCGCCGACGCGAGCGAGGCAAGGTCATCGCCCACCAGTTCAATGGTCAGGTATCCGCCTCGAAGCCGCAGCAAGGCGACCGGGCCGCGAGCCCTGGTCGAAGCGCGGCGGGCATACCCGGTGATCCACGCGGATCCAAGCACCGGGAGGTGCCCGATGATGAGCGCCTCGACCCGGGGCGGTCGGTGTGTTTCCGGGAGGCCGCTCGGGAGAACGGACGCGGAACAACCAAAATCGTTGGTGGAAAAAACGGCGTGGTGGCGGGTCCGTTCATCGCCCGCCGTGCCCGTCGTTTCCCCGAGAAAGAGGTCGGCGAGCACGTCCGCGTCGGCCCGGGGATCCGAGCACCAGCGGCCGGGGTCGGTGAAGTCGTGCGTGCCCGTCCCCCCGGAGTTTCCGATGGTGCCAAGTACCGGGTCGTCGTCGGGGTGAACGGTGGTCCGTGTCCGAGGCGTCGTGGCGGGGGTGTCGTGGGTGGGGGTGTCGTGGGTGGGGGTGTCGTGGGTGGGCGGGCGTGGCGGGTGCATCGTCCCAGATCTCCGATCCAGGGTTCGTCGGGCACCACCATGCCCGAAGCCGTCGGGAATGTCCATGGTCGGCTCGCTCGCCCACCTCGCGACCGCGCCGACCTTCCGTTGGTTTTCAGGCCGTCAATCGACGACCGATCCGCGTTCCTGGACGACGAGGAGGCTGTTGAACTCCCCAAACGGGTTCGGCTCCGTCGCGGGGTTAAAGGGGTCGACCTGCCAGCGTCCGTCCACGACCAGACGGTATGAGTATCGGCCCGGCGGCAGGGGGATGCACACTTCGAAGACCCCCAATTCCTCGTTTCTTCGCATGGCATGCCGATCGGGCGACCAGTTGTTGAAATCGGCGGCGACCGAAACGGTCGATCCGAGCGAGAGCGGCACGATGAACAGGGCGCCCTGCCGGGTCTGCCGGACGCCGTGGAAGAGATTGACCGGGGAGCGTACGGAGCGGGGCTTGAGTTCGTGGAACTCTCCCGAAGGCGGAGCGTCCTGGACAAGGGGAGCAACCGACGCCGGCGGAGCCGACGCTCGCGCGGCCAGGCGCTGCGCCAGGCGGGCCATCTCCTCTGAACGCGAGGCCGCCCGCGTGCGAAGGTCGGCGGCGATCTGCCGGGCAATACCGGATTGAGCGGCGACGGTCGCCGAGGGGTTTGGCCTCGTGGCGTGTTCGCCGGCATCGGCATGCACAGCGGCTGGCGCCGCCTCATCAACCGATTCGGTCAATGGGCTGATCAGTCGCTGGGCCAGGCCGGACGACTCAACCGTGGCGACCACGCGGACCACCGGGCTTAACGCGTCGCGATCCTCGCGATCCTCGCCATCCTCGCGATCAAGTGCATCGTCGATCGGGGAGTCGGGGTCGCTCTGGTTCAAGTCGGAGGCGTCGGCGTGGCGAGACAACAGGCGAGACCTGAGCCACGAGGCGAGCATCGTGTAGTCCCTGGCCCCGCTGGACTCCGGCGCGTGATGGATGATCGTCTGACCGAGCGAGGCGGCCTCCTTGAGTTTGGGATCGTGGCGGATCGTGTGCGGGCAGACGCCGTCACCGAACCTCCGTCGGAGTTCATCGAACAGGTCGCCGGCCAGGCCGCTCTCGGGGTCGTGGAGCGTCGCCACCATCCACGTCTTGACCTGCGTCGAGAGTTTCCGCGCCATGGACCGGATGGTCGTGACCTGGCGGGCCGCGCCCTGGAGCGAGAAAAAGCCCGTCTCGACCGGGATCAGTGCCGCGCCCGAGGCGGCCAGCGCGTTGTACGTGAGAAGGCCGATCGCGGGCGAGCAGTCGATCAGGCACAGGTCGTAAGAGTCCGAGAGTCTCGCCAGGACGCTTGCCAGCCGGCCATGTCGGTCCTCCGCGTCGGCCAATGGCCCCCGGGGGGCCTCAAGCGCGGCGAGCCTCATGCGGCTTGGGACGAGGTCAAGGTTCCGGCTTGGCCGCCAGATGAGCCGAGTCGGGTCCATGGATCCGCACGGGGAGGCGGCCAGAAGGTCGGAGATGTCATGATCGATGCGTTTTTCAGGGATCCCAAGCCCGATAGCGCAGTGCGACTGCGGGTCCATGTCAACCAGGAGCACGCGAAGTCCCTGCGCGGCGTAGACGCCCGCGAGACTGATCGCGGTCGTGGTCTTTCCACACCCGCCTTTTTGATTGACAATGGCTACGGTTCGCAAGACAACGCCCCTCTCTCGGACCCGGTAATCCCAGGGCACCCCACCGAGAGAAAACAGAACAACGACGCCCCAGAACGAGGACGCCGTTCGAAACCAAGGCCTCATCTCCGTCCGCCACGGAATTTATCGGGCGTTCGATCAGGTTGCCCCCAATTGACAAGGCGTGAACACGTAGGGAGTTTTCCCCCTTGTGGCCAACTTCAGATATCGCCTTCCGGCGTGCATGAGCCGGAATTCCCGAGTGTGACGAGCATGTCGATGGTCGCGATGCGGAACCCGCACGCGCCGAACAATCGCCGGGCCGCGTCGTTGGCGAGGGCGGTTTCCAGCCGGACCTGCTCGATCCCCATTCCGCGGAAGCGGTCGAGCGCGGCCCGCGTCAGCGAGCGACCGATTCCCTGGCCGCGGCTCTTGGGATCAACCCACAGGTCATGAATAAACCCGTACTCGCGTACCGCGTAGATCGGGATGTTGGCCATCGCCTCACCGACGAGAAATCCTGATAGGCGTCGGTCGTCGTGACCGGCCACCAGGAAAACGCTCCGAGGGTCGGCCGCCCGAACCGGGAGCCACGCCTGGTAACGGTCCATGAGGTCGTCCAGCGGCCCGTAACGGTCATGGTCCCAGGCGTCGTGCTTCGCGGCCAGCGCGGCGATCATGGGGAGGACGGACGGAACATCGCCGGGTGTCGCGTCGCGGATGAACACGGATCAAGGGTACGACCGGTCCAGGAATGGGACGCCCGCCGAACAGGTGGCTGTTTCATGCGGATATGACCGGGTCCGGAGACTGGGCGCAAGTCCGAGGGGAATCGGCGGGCCGCCCGGCCCGGGGTCGAGGCGGGTGTTCAGCGGCGAGATTCCTTCGCCCACGTGTCCTTCAGCGTGACGGTCCGGTTGAAGACCAGCCGGTCGGGAGAGGAGTCACGGTCCACGCAGAAATAGCCGAGACGTTCGAACTGAAAGCGGTCGCCCTCGTCTCGATCGGCGTGGAATCGCGCGGCCTGGACCAGGTACGGATCGACCAGCGCCTCGACGATCTCGATGGACTTTGGGTTCAGGTCGTCAAGGTAACTTCCCGTTGCCGCGCCGGGCTCCTCGGCCGTGAACAGGCGGTCGTACAGGCGGACCTCGGCGGGGACGGCGTGTTGGGCGCTGACCCAGTGAATGGTGCCCTGCACCTTGCGGATCGGCTTGCCATCCGGGCCGAGCGGGATATCGCCGCCGCGTGTCGCCGGGTCGTGGACGCAGCGGACCTCGACGATCTCTCCGGCGGAGTCCTTGACCACCCCGACGCATCGGATCACGTACGCCCAGCGAAGCCGGACCTCCTGACCGGGAGAGAGTCGGAAGAACTTCTTTGGCGGATCCTCCATGAAGTCGTCGCGTTCGATGTACAGGACGCGCGAGAAGGGGACCTTGCGGCGGGCGCTCGACCCGCCGTGCTCGAGGGTCTCGGGGTTCACGACAAAGTCGAGGTGATCCACCACCGGCTTGCCGGAGCGCGGGTCGTCGGGCCAGTTCTCGACGACGACCTTCAGCGGCCGGAGTACGGCCATCGCCCGCGGGGCCGTGGCGTTGAGGTGGTTGCGGACGGCGTTTTCGAGCCGTCCGAGATCGATCACGCTCTCGGCCCGGGTGACGCCCACGTCTTCGCACAGCGACCGGATGCTCTCGGAGGTGTAGCCCCTCCTGCGGAGCCCGCTCAGGGTCGGCAGGCGCGGGTCGTCCCACCCGCCGACGATGCCCGACTCGACGAGTTTGAGCAGGTTGCGCTTGCTCAGCACGGTATGGGTGGGGCGGAGTTTGGCGAACTCGATCTGCCGGGGGTGATGGATCCTGGCTCCCCACGGCCCGGAACCGTCGTGGGAGCGCCCGTGGTTGATCGCGTCGATGAACCAGTCGTACAAGGGACGGTGGTTCTCGAACTCGAGGGTGCAGATCGAGTGCGTGATGCCCTCGATGGAGTCTTCAAGCCCGTGGGCCCAGTCGTACATCGGGTAGATGCACCAGGCGCTGGCGGTATTGTGGTGGGGCTGGCGGACGATGCGGTACATCACCGGGTCGCGCAGGTTGAAGTTCGGTGAAGCCAGGTCGATCCTGGCCCTGAGCGTCATCGAGCCGTCGTGGTGAACCCCGCGACGCATCTCGTCGAACAGGCGCAGGCTTTCCTCGACGGGCCGGTCGCGCCACGGGGACGTGGCGGGAACCTGCGGGGTTCCGCGTTGGGCGCTGACCTCTTCGGCGGTGAGTTGGCACACGTAGGCCAGGCCCTTGCGTATCAGTTCGACCGCGAAGGCGTGCATGTGTCCGAAGTAATCGGAGGCGAAGTACAGCCCTCCGCCGTGCATGCCACGGGACGGGTCGAACTCCGCGCCAAGCCATCGGACATCCCGGATGATCGAATCGACGTACTCCTGCTCTTCCTTGGCGGGGTTGGTGTCGTCGAATCGGAGGTTGAATTTCCCGTCGTAGCGCCGGGCCAGGCCGTGGTTGAGGCAGATGGACTTGGCGTGCCCGACGTGGAGGTACCCGTTGGGCTCGGGGGGGAATCGCGTATGGACGCGGGGCATGCCGAGGCGCCTGGGCTCGCCGTCGGACGGGGTTCGGCACGACTCGGTGGTGGCGATGCTCGACGGGCTCCAGCAACCCCATCGGCCGGCCGTGTTGTCGGCCTCGACGATCTGCTCGATGAAGTGGAGCGGGCGGCCTGTCTCGGCGGGTTGATCGGGCGAGGGAGGCGAAGTTTCGTCGGTCGAAGGGGGCATGCGCATCGGCTCCGAGGGGCGCAATGCTAGCCTGTCGTTCCCCGGTCCCGGGAACGTCGGTCGGTGACGCCGGGGCCGGTCCGGTCAAGAAACGGACGATTGGAATCGTTTGCGGGCGTCTTCGCAGATCGTCTCGACGGCCGGGTGCTGCCGGTCGCGCTCGACCGCGACGGCGTAGTAGAACTCCTTGACGCCCCGCATGACGCCGACGCGCTCGATCTGGAACTGCGAACATACCTCGTCGGCGGTGATCTCGGCGACGGAAACCGCGCCCGTTCCGCTGGCGGCGAAGTGGTGCAGCATCGACCTGTCCTCGGCCTCGATGACGATCTTGGGCTGGATCCCGTTGGCCTCGAACCAGGTGTTGAGAGATCCTCGCAGAGAGGTGTTGTCGGCCGGGAGCACCATCGGGGCCCCGGCCAGCGAAGCGGGATAGCCGTGACGGAGGCGCCGGGCAAGGGCGGGCGCGGCGCACACCAGCACCCCCGTGGAGCCGACGTTGTAGGTCACCGTGTCCCGGCTCGCGGCCGGCGCGGGCGGTGAGTCGGTGAACACCAGGTCCATCCTCCGCATGGAGAGTTCGGTCATCATCGTGTCCAGTCGCCACTCCCGACAGATATACGACAGGCCGGGGTGGGCGGCCAGCGCCGGGAGAAGCAGGGCACGCACGACGATCTTGGGCATGGCATCGCTCAGGCCGATCACCAGCGGCTTGGCGAACCGGTCGGCGTTTCCCGACGCGGCCTCCACCAGGTCCTCCCCAAGACGGAAGATCTCGTCGGCGTAGCGCTGCACGAGGTGGCCGGACTCGGTGAGGGTCAGCCTCCTTCCGACGCGGTGAAACAGGGGGCATCCAAGGGACTTTTCGAGTTGCTTGAGTTGGACGCTGATCGAAGGCTGCGCGACGCGCAGTTCACGCGCGGCGGCCGTCACGCTTCCGTGCCGTGCCACGCTCCAGAAATAATACAAATGGTTGAAATTGATGCTCGGCGCCATGCAGCGGGTTCCTCGCGATCGTCCGGAGCCGCCATTCTACCTGAACGTGCGGTCTATGATGAGTATCCCATGTACGTTTCTCGCGACCACCGGATGCCCCGACCGTGAGGTTTTCTTTTCTTGCTCATGCGACGACACGACCTGGTCATCATGGCGAACCGGCTGCCCATGCGGCGATCGGGTCGCGCCTCGGGTGGGTGGGAGCGCAGCCCCGGGGGGCTGGTCACCGCGCTGCATCCCGTGCTGAGAACGCGCGAGGGGCTGTGGATCGGGTGGGACGGCACTTCGGGACGCGCCTCACGCACCATCGAGCACGACGGGCTGCAGATGAAGCCCGTGGCGCTCGCCACGCGCGACATTGACGCCTTCTACCACGGCTTTTGCAACCGCACCATCTGGCCGCTGTTCCACGACGCGATCCGCCCCGCCGAATTCAACCCGCGATGGTGGGAGGCGTACCACCGCGTGAACGAGCGGTTCGCCAAGGCCGCGGCGCGACAGGTCGCACGCAACCGTGCGGTCTGGATCCACGACTTCCACCTGCTGCTGGTGCCGCAGATGCTTCGGGCGACCCGCCCGGACCTGCGCATCGGGCTGTTCCTGCACATCCCCTTTCCGCCCGAGGAGATCTTCGCCCGCGTCCCGTGGCGAGCGAGCCTGCTTCACGGCATGATCGGGGCGGATGTGGTGGGGTTCCAGACGTGGAAGGACGCCCAGAACTTCTCCCGAGCCAGCCGTCACCTGGCCGACGCGGAGGGGACCGATTCGAACCTGACCTTCCACGGGCACAAGGTCCGCGTGAATTCGTTCCCCATTTCGATCGATGCCAAGGAGATGGAGACGCTCGCCGCCAGGCCCTCGGTCCAGAAGCGTGCCGTGGAGATCAAGTCACGGCTCGGGAACCGCCGGATCCTCCTGGGCGTTGATCGCCTCGATTACACCAAGGGCATCGAGGCCCGGCTGGTCGCGTTCGAGCGGCTCCTGGAGACCCACCAGGCCTCCTCCGACCGCTGCGTCCTGGTGCAGGTCGCCGTGCCCAGCCGTGAGACGGTCCCCGAGTACGAGCAGACGCGGACCCGCATCGAGGAGATCGTCGGGCGTATCAACGGAGAGTTCAGCCATCCGGGCAGCGTCGCGGTCCACTATTTCCGCCGTAACCTGGGCCGGGAGGAACTGGCCGCGTGGTACCTCGCCGCCGACGTCATGGTCGTGACCCCCCTGTGCGACGGGATGAACCTGGTCGCCAAGGAGTATGTTTCCTCCCGTGTCGATGGCGGCGGGGCGCTGGTGCTCAGCGAGTTCGCCGGCGCCGCGCAGGAACTCCGCCAGGCCATCATCGTCAATCCGTACGACATCGACGGCATGGCCGCGGGGATCCGCCGGGCGTTGCACCTGCCCCGATCCGAGCAGCGGTTCCGGATGTCAATCCTGCGGATGGTCGTCCGCCGCCACGACGTGCAGGAGTGGAGCGGGACGTTCCTTGGGGCATTGGAGCGGGCATGACCGCCCGCGATGACCTCATCGCCGCCTCGGATCGACTTGCCTCCGCCGAACGCCTGCTCGTCGCGTCCGACTTTGACGGGACCATTTCGCCGATCGTTCCTGTTCCCGGCGATGCCCGGATGATCGAGTCCGCTCGCCGCGCGCTGGCCGCCCTGGCCGACTGCCCACGCACGTTCGTGGCCGTGGTCTCCGGACGCGACCTGGCGATGCTGCGGATGGTGTGCCCTCCGATCCCCGGAGTCGAGATGTTCGGCAGTTACGGCGCGGAACGGTCGGGGCACGACCGGCCGGCCACTCCAGGGGAAACAGCGGACCTGGACGAACTGGCCTCTCGGCTTTCCGCCATCGCCGACCCCATCGCCGGGGCGTTTGTCGAGCGCAAGTCCCTCAGCGTCTCGATCAACGTCCGGCTTGTCTCGCGGCCGGAAGCGGCCTCGGCCGCGCTCGACCGCGCGCACGCGGCCTCGGCGAATCTGCCGGGCCTGACGCGTCACCTGGGGCGAGGCGTTGTTGAGTGGGGCGTGCGTCCTACCCGCAAGGGCGACGTGCTCGATATCCTCCGGCTCGAAACCGACGCGACGATGACCGTCGCGCTGGGGGACGACGAGCCCGACATGGAGGCCTTCGATCGGCTCGATCACGCCGACGTTCGCATCTTGGTTTCCGGGTCGGCCGGACCCGGGATCATCCCCGTGGCATCGCCGCGGGAGGCCGCCGACTGGCTCGAACGGCTCGCCCAGGCCCGCCGGACATGGGTGGAGAACAACGCCGTTTCCCGTGACTGAACGATCGGCAAGAAGCCACGCCCGTACTCCGGCATCGCGGAACCCCGGCCCTCGAACACCACCACAGGCCCCGCGCTCAGACGCCGACTTCCTTGAGGCATCGGTCGATGCGAGCCAGCGTCGCGGCCTTGCCCAGCACCGCGAGCGATTCACCAAGCGGCGGAGACACGGATACTCCCGCGATCGCGACACGGATCGGCTGGGCCACCGGGCCGACGTTGACCCCTTTTTCCGTGACAAAGCCCAGTCGTCGCGCGGCCTGCTCGATCGCGACCTGGATGGCTTCGGGACTCCAGGGATCGAGCGAGGCCAGGTGCGACCGCGCCTCGCGCAGCGAAAGGGCACCCGCGCCGCCGCCGGCGCGCAGGTGCTTTTCCACCGCGGCCGGGTCAAACGCGTACCCGTTGTCTTGGGCCAGCGCGAACGCCACCTGCCTGACCACGTCACGGAGCGTCCGGCAGCGCGGCCGAAGCGCGGGCGCGAGGATCCCAAGCGCGGCGGGATCCCGTGCCTCGAGCGTGGCGAGCGAGCCGGGCTCATACTCGGCGAACCACCGACGGACACGCCGCACAAAGTGATCGTCGGTCATGGCGGCGATCGCGTCGGCGTTGAAGGACAGGAGTTTGGCCCGGTCGAACTTGCTGCTCGACCTGCCGACGCGATCGATCGAGAAATGCTCGGCAATGAACGGGAGATCGAACTTTTCGAGATCCTTGCCGTCGGCGTCTTTCATCCCGGGGTTCCATCCAAGCAGCGCGACGAAATTGACGATGACCTCGGGGAGGTACCCCGACCGGCGGAAATCCCATATCTCGATCTCCGGGAGCGGGACATTGAAGCGTCCGGCCAGAGCCTCGGCCGTCTGGGCGCTGTCGTTCTCCCCCGCGAGGAACCCGCTGACCGCCGGTTCCCCCATCCCGGTCTGGCTTCCCAGCGTGGCGGCGGTGATCGACGGATCGCGGGCCATGGCGTCCCTGGCCGCCTTTCGGGCCGCCTTGGCCTTGTCGCGCTTACTCATCTTCGACCCGTCCATGTTGCAGATGACCGGCATGTGCCCGTAGACGGGGACGGTGAACGGACGGCCGTTGTCGAGCCGGCGCAGCGCCCGCTGCATGGCGACGTGGCGGGGAGTGTTCGCCAGGTGTTCCTGGGCCCGCAGGACGTGCGTGACACCCATCAGTTCGTCGTCGATCACCACCGCGAAGTGGTAGGTGGGAAAGCCGTCGGCCTTGCGGATCACCAGGTCGTCGAGTTCTCCCGGGGCGGTGCGAACATCCCCGAGGATCGAGTCGTGGACGATGACCTCCTCTTCGGGAAAGACAAATCGGACCACGTGCCTCTCTCCCGACCTGGCCCGGGACCAGCGTTGCTCGTGGAAGACCCCGGGAAGCACGTCGGCCGGGCGCTCGTATCGGTACGTGCGTTTGGCCGCGATCGCATCCCGGCGGCGGGCGTCGAGTTCCTCGGGCGTCTCGAACGCCGGGTACGCCCTTCCGGCGTGGGCCAGGGCGTCGATGTGCGCGTTGTAGAGAGCGACCCGACGGGCCTGGAAGAACGGGCCGACCCCCCGCGGATCTCCGCCGATCGTGCGCGTGCCGCCGGTCTCCCCGGACCGTGAGGATTCACCCGCGACCTTCAACTCGGGGCCGTCGTCCCACTCGATGCCCAGCCACGCGAGATCTTCCAGGATACCGCGCGCCGACTCATCGCTTGAGCGAGTCTGGTCCGTGTCCTCGATCCGGATGAGAAACCGGCCATCGATCCCGTCCCGGCGGGCTCGACGGGCGAACGCCCAGCAAAACAGGGCGGACCGTGCCCCGCCGATATGGAGGTGGCCTGTCGGGGATGGGGCAAACCGCGTGACCGCGAGAGGGATCGGTGCCATGGACCTCGACTGTAGTTTGGTTCGAGGGTGGCGGGGCCCCGCGTGATGGGGGCGCATTCCCGGGGTCTCTCGCGGCGTCGATTCAACACCGTCCGCCCGCCGTACGATGACATCGCAATGAAGAAGCGATCGAGAAAGCCGTCGAGTCCCGGGCGCCCAGGGCGAGGCAAGCCCGCCGGGGCCGCGCCTTCAAAGCCGACTCCCGCCGCCGGGGCAGGGCCAACGGGAACTCCGGGGCATGGCTCGCGCGCCCCGAAGAACCTCTCGGAGGCTCGCCGCCGCATCGACGCCCTGGATCGACGCCTGGTCCGGATGCTCAATGAACGCGCGGCGCTGGTGGTCAAGGTCGGCCAGGCCAAGCGGGCGGCGGGCCTGCCGATCTACACCCCGCACCGAGAGGCGGAGGTTCTCGACAAGGCGATCAAGGCCAACACCGGCCCGCTGCCCGACCGCGCGCTCGAGGGGGTGTACCGGGAACTCATGTCGGGGAGTTTCGCGCTCCAGCAGCCGCTGAGGATCGGGTACCTCGGCCCGCCGGGGTCGTACTCGCACATGGCGGCCGTCAAGCACTTTGGCAGTTCGGTCGAGTTCGAGGACCTGCACGAGATCGCCGGGGTTTTTACGGAGGTGCAGCGCGGGCACGTCAACTACGGACTCGCCCCGATCGAAAACTCGACCGGCGGCGGGATCGTCGAGACGCTCGATGCGTTCATCGCCTCCGGGGGGGATATCTCCATCTGTTCCGAGGTTCAGATCGCGGTACACCACTCCTTGCTCGCCAACTGCCCGCCCCGGGCGGTCCGCCGGATCCACAGCAAGCCCGAGGTCTTCAGCCAGTGCCGGACGTGGCTGGCGACGCAGTACCCGCGGGCCGAACTGATCCCCGCGGCCAGCAGCAGCCGCGCCGTGCGAACCGCCGCCGAGGAGGTCAAGACCGCCGTGTCCATCGGCGCCGAGCCGGGGTCCGCCGCGATCGGAAGCGAACTGGCCGGGCAGATCTACGGCCTCAAGACCCTGTTCGCCAAGATCGAGGACAACCCCAGCAACATCACCCGCTTCTTCGTTATTTCCCGGCAGAAATCGCTCCCCACCGGCGATGACAAGACCTCCATCATGTTCAATACCGCCGACAAGCCCGGGGCTTTGGTCAGCGTCCTGCAGGTCTTTGAACGCGCCGGGATCAATCTCTCCCACATCGACAAGCGTCCCAGCGGACGCGTCAACTGGACCTATACCTTCTTCATCGACGCCAAGGGACATCGGGACGACCCGGCGATGGCCGGGGCGATCGAGGAGTCCGCATCGCACTGCCGCCAGTTGCATGTCCTGGGAAGTTATCCAAGGTCAAAGCGGATCCTGTAACACCCCGATCGGTGGATGGCTCATCGCGCGTCGGCGGACGGGTTGCTCCTCCGAGCGAGTGTGTCCTCCAGCCGCGCGACCGTGCTTCCCGCCTCGGTGTTCGGCCTGGTTCTCTGTCGATATCGCCCGGCCAAGTCCGTGCCGGCTTGCCGTGCGATTTCGGGAAGTCCGCGGCCCCCGGCCGTCTGGAAGATCGAGGTCGGCGATTCCCAGTCCTGGAACACCGCGCGGGGGAGCCTGGAACACCGCGCGGGGGAGAGAGAGCGATGGATCCATCGGGCTCGCGATCGGGCTCGCGAGGTGCCGGGTCCGACCGAGGCGTGATTTCCGGCGAGAGCGGATGCGGGTCCGTTTCGGGATGAGGCGTTTTCCCTTCTTCCATTCACATGGAACCTACCGCGCGCGCCACTGACTGATGGAGAGTGTCGATTTTTGAACTTCGCCCTCCGATGGCCTTGCATCGAGCACGCCTTTGCTGGTACGATGCATCAACATTGCCTTCCGCTCAACGGAGGCAATCCCGCCAAAGGCGGGTACCGTCGGAAGGGGTATTGCGGGGGGCAGGCCGAACACTTCCCGACTCCGGGTGAGAGCGATCTCGCCCTGGGCAGGCGGGAGCGGTGGGGAGGCCGAGTTGAGCAAACGCAGCGGTTCGGGTACCTTGGTTTGAACGGCATCCTGTCGGTGGGCGTGCGGCTTTGGCGGCATCGACTTCCGACGGGTGCGCTCGGGTTCGCCTGGCGACCCGAGGCCCGGTGAACGGGCGTTGTCCGCGGACGCGCGCCGCGGGCTACCTTCGGAGGCGGCCCGTCCCCTGAAGCGGGGCGGCGAGCCTTCGCGGGTCGAAAGTCGGAACACGTCGGACACGCCGACCTCCCGGACGGGGTCGCCGTGGGTAGTCTGGAGTCGCCATGAAGAAGTCTCGTCGCTGGACGCTTCCCTCGATGCTCGGCCTTGACCGGATGTTCTCTTCACGCAAGGGGCGTTCCGAACAAGGGAGAGGCGCGGGTCGGCTGGCCCGTCGAGCGGGCGCCGCCAGGCCCGCGATGCTCGAGAACCTCGAGGTCCGCCGGCTGCTCTTTTCCCTCACGATCAGCGAGAGCGATATCGACCCGGTGACGGGGCTTGGCACCCAGGTGGCGTACTTCGGTTACGTCGCCCCCTACCTGCTCTCGCAGGCGGACATTGATGAGCGGGACCCCATCGAAGTCATCGAGAATTTCAACGATGAACTGAACAACAACGTTCCCGCGGTCAACGTTCCCAACGGCACGGTCTTCCTGGGTTCCAACATCCGGACGCGTCACAACATGACGCCGCCGAATTCGTACCAGTTGATCCAGCCCGGGGCGCCGCAGGACCAGGAAAAACTCCTGCGGTTCCAGATCCAGTCCGGCCAGTTCTTCGAGTTCGCGGTGACCAACGGCCTGGGCGGACTGCGGGCCTCCCAGTCGGTGACGTTCGATGTCGGCGCCGTGGCCCCCAGCACCTCCGGCTGGGATACGGACAACCTGGTCGTCCAGTTGATCTTCAATGACGAGGTGGTGAGGACCTATACCGGGGAGACGCTGCGAGCGGCGAAGATCTCCGCGGGAGGGGCCCCTGGCGTGGGCACGTTCCGGTTCGAGGCCCCGCTCGATCCCGGTGCCTTTGACACGATCCGCATCGTCGCCGAGAGCGGCCCGAACGACACGTTCACCATCGACAACATGGTGATCCTGCAGCCCGCGGGGACGTTTTCGGGGGTGATCGCGCGGACGATCTACGGGGCGACGATCGCGATCTCCGGCCCGGTCGGGGCGACGGTCCAGATCCTGGACCTCTACGGGCGCGACATGCGCCGGACGATCGCGCTGGGAATCCCGCAGGGTTCGCAGATCGCGCTGGTTGACCCCGCGGACAACGGGATCCCGGACTTCAACGACGGGATCGGCCGGATCGTGGTCTCGGGCGGTGACAGCCGCACGTCGATCTGGATGCACGGGGGGACGATCGAGGCTCTCTCGGGCCAGCCCGACCCGGAATTCGATTTCGTCGAGTTCGGGTTCGGCTACAAGAACGTGGAAGTGCTTGCCGGCCAACTGACGGTGTTCGAGCAGAGCGGCTTTGGCTACCACATCGACCTGACGCAGCCACAACTTCCGCCACCCGACGGGTTGCCTCCGTCGGGCGGGTCGTTGATCATCGGTTCTCCCTGGGTCAGGCCCCAGAACGACTATCGCCCGGGGAGCCAGAGCCCCTTCGACCTTGTGCAGGTCTTCGGGACCGGCATTATCCGCATCACTCCCGGCAACCTGGACGTGATCGGCGGGTTCACGCGAGCGGACCAGGGCATCTTCGTCAACGGGTCCATCGGCCAGATCGCGATTCATGGTGTGATCCACGGGTCTTCACGCATCACGGGTTCGGCCGGGACGGTCAACGTCGGCCTCCAGTTGGGGTCGTTCACGGTTGACGGCGACGTCGGGTCGCTGATCATCGCGTCGGACGCCGGGCGCTGGACCCGCGACGACGGCTCCGCGACGCTGAACACGAACAACCAGTTCACGTTCGGGCGTACGGTCGGGGATATCTCGGTCCTGGGCCGTTCGAGGACGCCGATCACGGTCGTCGGGGACACGGGGGACCCATCCGGTCGCCCGCCGCGCGACGTCTACACGTACAAGGAGCGTGAGTTTGTTCTTTCGGAGTCCGTGGCGACCTACGAGGTCGAGTTCTCGATGGAGGACAACCAGTTCTTCTATTCGTTCAACCCGTTCGGCGATCGCGTCACGTACGACATGATCAATTTCCTGCAGATGGGGTCCATCTTCGGGAACATGTACCTGCGCAACGACTCGGTGATGAACGCCGAGTTCGTCGGCACGGCCTCGGGCGGGGTGCGCATCCAGGGCAGCCTCAGCGGCCGAGAGACGGTGGTCAACACCCAGGACGACGACGCGGACGTCTATGCCTTCACGGCCGACGGGACTCAGGCGGTCAATCTGCAGGTCGCGACCCAGGGCGCGGTCTACCTGCGGATCGTTGACCAGGATGGCCGCACGCTCACGTCGATCCAGCAGCCGCGCGGGGCGAACAATACCTTCCGGTCCGAGCAGGTACTGACGTTTACCCCGCCGACGCCCGGGGTCTATTACGCCGTGGTGGCCGACGGCAACGACCCGACCGACGCGGGGGTTGGCTCGTTCCTGTATTCACTGGTCATCACGGGGATGGCTCCCGTGACCATGGGCATGTTCCGTACGGGGGCCGGCTCCGATTCTTCGGTGACCCTCCTGGGCGGATCGATGGGGCAGGTCCGCATCGGCACGGCCTTTGTCAACGGCTCGGGCATCGAGGCCGCCGTTGGCTCGCTCCTGAACGGGCCTGGGGACTCCGCCGACGACCTGCAGCGGTGGACCGGCGGCACCATCACCGTCCCCGGCCACCTGTACAGCATCGTCGCCGGGTCGGACATCGAGGGCGGCATCACCTTCGACGGGTCGTCGATCAGCGTGTTCGTGGGCGGGAATTTCGGCTCGCTGCACACCGGGCAGTCCGCGATCGCCGGCCGCGGGACCCGACAGGGTGACATCATCGGTTTCTTCTCGATGCAGACGGGCGGTTCGATCGGCCTGATCGATGTTCGCGCGGGCATCGGCAACAACTCGGACGCCGACACCGAACTGGCGATCGCCTCCAACCCCGGCGGCGTCCGGTTCACCACCGGCCGCGATCCCAACCTTCGCGGCGACATCGGCATGATCCGGGTCGGCCGGCAAATCGCCGGAGATGCGCTCCGAGTCGACACGCCCCCCGGTTCGATCGTGGGCGCCCTGCTCGTCCAGCAGGACCAGGGCGACACCGGAGATACGCGCCAGGGCATGTACGGCGGGGACGTGGGGGCGATCCTGAACCTGGGCGCCGGATCGGATCTGCGCTTCTTCGACTCCCCTTTCATTGACCTGCGCGACACGGATAACTTCGAGACTCTTGTCTTTGAGAACCAGACCCTGCGTTTCACCGACGACGGCGGCGGCGACGTCGAGATCCGGGTGGTTGGCTCGACCACCGGCCGGTTTGCCGGGCGGATCATCACGCTGCCGATCGACGGTTCCCAGGGCGTGGCCGTGGGCCGCATCGAAGTGGACCTTTCCGGCGGGGCGTCGCTGCAGATCCGGGGCGTCGGCCCGGTCGGTTCGACCAACATCATCTCGATCGGCCGGATCATCATCACGGCGACCGGGCCGGGCTCGGGCGTGTCGGTCCTGGGCAACGTCGAGGTCGATGTCTTCCGCCTGACCTCGGCCGGGGCCCTGTCGTTCATCCGCAACGAGACGCCGCGCGGCGACCTGGTCGCCGTTGACGTCAACGGCATCGACAACCTGGTCATCCTGACGGGCGACCTGGGCCGCACGCAGGTGCCCGCCTGGGGACCGAGGCTGATCGGTCCGTTCCTGGGAATCGGCGGAACCGCCGGCCCGAACGTGACGTCCATCCCCCTGGACCCCGCCGTCATGTCGCCGGACTGGAACGGCGGCCTCTACCGCCAGATCAACAACGACACGATCGTCTCCGGGGAGTCGTTCCTGGACGACATCGGATCCCCGTTTGATCCCTACCTCAACGGCATCATCGTCCGTAACGGGAGCATCCAGAACGTCGAGGTCGGCGGCGCGATCGGCGACGTGATCGTTCCCGCGGGGGACGTGGTGCGCGTCACCGCGAACTTCGACCGTATCACGCCGGCGGGCCGTTTCGACGGCATCGTGGGCACGATCTTCGGGCTGAGCGTTTTCCTGGTCGAGGTCGGGGACGGCCTGGCGGCCAACACCGGCGGGGCGCTCTCGTCCACGGGCGTCTTTGCGGTGGATGACATCATCCAGGTGTTCGCCGAGCGGATCCCCGGGGCGTTCATCTCCGGCCCGATCGTCGCCGCGAACAACGTGGCGGGAAACACGCCGAACTTCATCGGCGGCATCGACGTCGTCCGGGTCAACAGCCAGGGCGGCAAGTACGACCGGACCTTCATCGGATCGATGCTCC
This sequence comes from Phycisphaeraceae bacterium, assembly GCA_019636515.1. Classification (GTDB taxonomy): domain Bacteria; phylum Planctomycetota; class Phycisphaerae; order Phycisphaerales; family UBA1924; genus JAEUJB01. The sequence continues at coordinate 721,490 of JAHBXI010000002.1, forward strand.
TGGACTCGTTCTGGCAGTCGTTCTACGCCGACTCGGGCGCCTACCGCGGGACGATCAACCTGATCGACGGCCGCGACGCGGACCTTTTCGGATCGTTCATCCTCGCCAACAACCTCACGACCATCCGGCTGACCAACGGGGCGTGGGACGCCACGGTTCTGAACGTCAGCAGCAACATCGGGACCATCACGGCGGCGGAATACCGCAACACGACCCTGGTCGGCGGGTCGCTCGAGGTCCTGGCCAACCGCATCGGGGCGACCGGGGACGTCAACCTGATCACCACGTTCAGCAACACCGGTGACATGACCGACCTGGGGATTGATGTGGTCGGGGACGTGACCGGGAGCATCACGGCCCGGAACATGACCCGCGTCACCGTCGATGTCTCGGGGCAGTTGCGCCTGTTGACCGTGACGCAGGACCTGCGTTCGAGCCGTGTGCAGGTTGGTTCGCTCCCGCGTATCTCGGCCGGGCGCAACATCCAGTCGTCGGAGATCTACGTCTCCGGCCTGCTGGGTGAGGCCAGCGCCGTGAACCGGATCTCCAACTCCACGATCTCGATGACCGGCCCGGACGGGTCCATCGACCGCATCACGTCAAGGGAGATCCTCCAGTCGGTGATCTCCGCTTCCGGGCCGATCAACACGGTCACGGCGACGGCGGGCGACCTCTCGGCGAGGATCACCACCACGACGGCGCGCGGCAACATCACCCGGCTCTCCGCGACGCGAGACCTGGACGTCTCGACGGACGTGAGCGGGACGATCGTGAACATGTCGGCCGGTCGCCACGTGGGCAACCGCGCCAACCCCGGCGTGATCGTGATCCGCGGGAACATGACCGACCTGACGGCCGGCGGCCAACTCTACTCGGACCTTCGCGTCGGCCAGAGCATCTCCGGGACCGTCTCGATCGGACGCGTCTCGACCGTTCCCGGGAACAACCAACTCGGCGCGGGATCGATCATCGCGTTCGGTTCGATCGCCCGGGTCAGCGTGCGGGGCGACTTTGCCGGGGACATCATCAGTTACTCGGGCGGCATCACGGACGTCTCGATCACCGACGGGTCGTTCCACCCGGGCCGCCGCATCGCCGCCTTCGACGGGGATATCCGCCTGGTGACCGTGACCAACGGCGACCTGATGGGGAGCATCCACGCCGACTACATCCTGTGGCAGGTGAACATCATCGGATCGGCCGACGGGGTGTTCGGCAACATGGGGATCAACCCGTTCAAGTCGAGCAACGTCTCGTACGACTCGTTCCGCAACCAGTTGCCCGTGGGCATCGCCGCCACGGTCGGATTCGACGGCCCGACGATCTCGGCGGGATGGAACGTCGGCATTCTCTACATCTCCAACGGCTCGATGTTCGAGACCAGCGTCATCGCGGGCCGCGCGATCGGCTACATCACGGTCTTCGGGGAGATCGCCAACGACCCCTTCACGGCCGGGTACGGCTCGGTCATCGCCGCGGCCGATTCGATCTGGTCGGTCGGCACGTCGGGCCCGATCACCAACACCCGGATCATCGCCGGCGTGTTCAACTTCGGTTCCGACAACCGCCCGGGGGGACTGGGGACCGCGGCCGACGCGGTGAAGTCCGGGTGGATCAACCAGGTCTACGCCGGCGGCGGATCCATCAACATGTCGATCTCGGCCGGAATGCTCCCCGGATCCGACGGGATCTACAACACCTCCGACGACCTGGTGGCGTCGGGCCTGTCGGTCGTCAACAGCGTGGTGATCCCCTTGGGGATGCCGGTCGGCAACGTGACGGTCTACTCCGACTCGATCACCCCCGAGATCCTCTCCGACTCCCGGATCATCAGCGCGGGGTTCAATTTCCCGGTCGAAGAGGCGCAACTCTGGAACGGGTTCCAGCCGCTGGGGGTTCCCATCAGCGCGGCGGGCCTGGCCTTCACGCACGGATCCTCCACCGGGACCATGTACTTCAGCGGCCCGGGCAACGCGTACTGGAACCAGTCCCTGGGCCGGGTATGGCTGGTCAACTCGTCGTACACGTCGAACCTCACGGTCCTGGTGAACGGGGCCAACCCCACGCTGAACGACTTCGACGTGGTTTCAAACGACGACGCCTCGATCGGCTCGCTCTACATCGCGGCCGACCTCACGGGCAACAGCGACATCATCATCGACGCCTACGCCGTGTTCATCACCACGGGCAAGGTTTCGGGCAACGGCCGCTGGAGCATCGGCGCCGACGTCAACACCATCCAGACCAACGGGTGGGCGGGCGGGTCGTACGACTCCAAACTCACGTCGATCTTCAACGTCCTGGGCGACCTGGGAGACCCCGACTACGCTGTCCGCGGGGAGGCGAACATCGCCAGCCTGGCCTTCGGAAACGTGCTTGTCTCGGGGTTCAACAAGGCGCGGATCAGCGCCGACCGGGACCTCAACTACTTCGTCACCGGCGGCCTGGTGGACGGGGCGACCGTCCGAGCCGGATCCTCCATGATCCTCTTCCAGGCCGCGTCGGTTTCCAGGACGTGGCTGGGCGTCCGCGACACGATCTCCGAGATCAAGATCGCCGGCGAGGTCTTTGACACTTCCCTGATGGCCGGAGTCGACCTGGGCCGTGACGCCGAGTTCGGCGGCACGGGCCTCAACGCCGACAAGGTCAGCACCGGCTTCATCGGCACGGTCGCCATCGGCGGCAACTTCCGCGAATCCGACCTGGTCGCCGGGATCATCCGCGGCCCGGACGGGTTCTTCGGCACCGCCGACGACGGCCTGGCCGAGGGACGGGGAACGATCGGAAACGTCACCATCGCGGGATCCCAGACCGGCAGCACACGCGCGAGCGAGTCGTACCGCATCGCCTCCACCGGAACGCTCGGGACGGTCACCATCGGGGGCAGCATCGCCGGCGGGGCCCGCGGCAACTTCGCCGTCGAGCGCCTCGTTCTCGCCCCGCTGCCGTTCCAGGTCAAGGACCTCCAGACCCAGACGGTCAGCGGCGTCACCTCGGCCCGGCTGTTCTTCAACCAGCCGGCCAACTCGGCCTCGATCTCGCTGGCCTTGTCCATCTACGAATTGCGCAACGACGGGGCGACACTGATCCGTCTTGTCCAGAACGTGGATTACACCCTTTCCTACGACGCCCGGCTCGACGCCGCGGTGGTCACCTTCGCCCGTGCTCTCACGCAGCGCAACTTGCCCCAGCAGGCGGGCGTCCCCGGCCCGGGGGTGTATCGCTTCGAACTCGACCAGTCACGCCTCCAGGCCAAACTGGTCCGCTCGACCCTCGACGGCGACGGGAACGGCCGCGCATCCCCCGGCGACAACTACTCCCAGGACGATTTCGTCGGCGACGTCGGCGATCGCACGACCTCCAACCGCGTCACGACCGGCAACGTCACCGTGGACCTCTACGCGGCCGCGAACCTGAGCCTCGTCATGGACGGCAACCGCGCGCCCGACGGCCTGCCGGATGTGAACCGGGTCTTCACCGTCCGCGGCTACCTGGGCGATCACCCGGACCACGACTCCAACCTCTTCCGCTTCAGCGGGGATTCCGACCTGTACCGGATCACGCTCCAGGCGGGGCAGATCCTGCGTCTGGGCGGGCTCCAGGGGTCGGCTCGCGGAGCCACGACGCACGGCCTGTTCAACGCCGGCGGCGGCACGGTGACCCCGATCGAGACCGTCACGCTCCCGTCGGACGACCTTGTCTTCGACCGCAACCCGGATCGTTCGTGGCTCGTCAAGCAGACGGGGACCTACTACATCGCCGTTTCCAACGGCGCTCCGCTGACCGGGTCCACGGTTTTCAACCCGAACCCCGTCCAGGGCGGGGTCGGCGATTACAGTTTCACGGTCGAGGTCTTCGACGACGGCGACACCGGCTTCAACGCCCCGACCACGTCGGGCAGCGGGGCCGATATCGGCAACGCGCCGGCCCCGATCGCCTTTGCCGGTCCCAACGGTGTGTTCAACAACGCGGGCGACCCGGCCAACGACGACCTCACCACGATCGTCGTCGGGGAGTACTCCTACACCCTCGACGCGGGCCCGGACGGCATCCGAGGCACGGCCGACGACCTGGTCTCGGGGACCAACTCGGACGGTTCCATCGTCGCCACCCACTCGGGCACGGGCCGCCAGGTGGCGACCATCACGGCCTCGATCGGTCCCGCCGGGGCGTCGGGCCTTCCCGGCACCATCACCCCCGACGTGGACATCTTCAAGATCAACAGCGGCAACCCCATCGCCCCGGGGACCAGGATCAAGGTCACCGTCAAACTCGCCGACCTGGGCTCCGACCTGGGCAGCCGAAGCCAGGTCCCCCGCCTGGCGGCCACCACCGGGACCTTCATCCCGACCGACCTCCTGGGCGATGTCCAGTTCGGCATCTTCGACATCACCAATTCGTCGGCGACCGACGACGGCGCTCTCATCCTGTCTCCCAGCGATTTCTCGCCCACGGCCTCCAGGCCGGGGGTCATCGCGTCGAGCAACAACGCCACCTACGGGTACGACTCCAACGGGGACTTCTTCGTTGAGTTCCTCGCCCCGACGTCGGTCACCGGGTCGGGTTCCGCCGCTCTGGCCGTGTACGTGCAGGGCGTGTACAACACGGACTACCAGGTCGAGGTCGTCATCGACGGTTCCGGGACGATCAACCGGACGGTCCAGAACGTCCTGGTCGAGATCAACGGCGGGAGCATCAACTGGCTCCAGACCTCCGGCCAGGTGACGCAACTGGCGCCGTTCAGCGCCCAGACCCTGGGCTTCAATGGGACGCTCGCCTCCGGCCAGCCCGTCCAGGAATACATCGTCCAGCGGGTGGTATCGAGCCTCCAGTCCACGTTCAACGCCGCGGGCCTGGCCGTCAATTTCTCCGCCAACCCCGCCGACTTCGAGTTCCAGCCCTACTCCACCGTGTACGTCACTTCCTCGAGCGATCCCATCTCGCTGGTGTTCGGGGACAACTTCCTGCCGGGCTTCTCCCTCACCGACCTTCTCTTCCCCGACCTGGTCGGCCTGTTCGTTGATCAGCCCTACGGCTACAGCCAGCGCGTCGACGTGATGAACGCCGACAAGAACGACGACGCCGTGGTGTTCATCCCGCCGATGGGGCTGCTTGGATTCTCCAACTCCCAGCAGGAAGTTGACCGGTTCGTGCAGTCCCTCGCCGCGGCCGTCGGGCGTCGCACCGGCGAACTGCTCGGCCTGCGGCTGACGGACTCGTTCATCCCCGCGTCCGCCCAGACCACCTTCGACCTGCTGGCCTCGAATTCCGTCGCCGACCCCGAGGCCTTCTCGCGTTCGCTCGCGATCTTCGGCTCCCTCAGGCTGCTCTCGGGCGTCAGCGATTCCACCGTCAGCACGGACTTCTACCTCGGGAGCCAGTCCTCCCTGGGAATGCTGTCCAAGTTCGTCAGCCCGCGGTGATTCGCCGAGGCGGCGAACGGCGCTTGGCGTCCGCATGCCATCACGCGATTCCATGACAATGACGGGCCGCCCGAGCGGCCCGTTTTTTCATGCGCTTCCCGCGGCGCCCTTCGCCCCGGCCCTTCATCCCGGGATCAGCGGCGTTCGGAGGTTTCAAGCAGGCGCACCTCACCCTGCCTGGCGTAGTCGATGGCCTCGCCCAGGATCCTCGCGGCCTCCTGGGGGGCATGGAATCCCATCGAGTTCTCGGCGTTGATGAAATCGACCCGCCACTGGGCCTTGCGCTGCAGCGCCCGGGCCTGGGCCAGCGCGTCCTCGGAGGCGCCGGACTTCATCGCGGCCTCGATCCGGTCGATCAGCGAGACAACCGCCTCTTCCGCCCGGTCCTGCAGCGCCTTGGTCCGCCCCTGGATCACCTCGACCCGCGAGAGGATCTCCTCTTCGCTGGTGGTGTGGCAGGTCTGGCACGCCCGCGCGATGTTCAGCAGCGGGCTCTTGACATGGTGGTCGGAGATCTTGATCGCGCCCTCACGCTTGTACGGCATGTGGCAGTCGGCGCACGAGACGCCGCTGCGGGCGTGGATCCCCTGGCTCCAGAGTTCGAACTCGGGGTGCTGCGCCTTGAGCACGGGCGCCTTGCTCCGGGCGTGCGTCCAGTCGCTGAACCCGCGCTGGTCGTAGTACCGCTCGATCTGCTCGACCTTCAGCCCGTTGTGCCACGGGTAAGTCACGATCTTGCCTTCCCCCTGGAAGTAGTACTCGACGTGGCATTGCCCGCAGGCCATGCTCCGCATCTCCTGGCGAGAGGCGTCGCGGTTGGGGTCGTAGTCGCGGCGCCGGTCGCCCTCTCTCCATTTCTCGATGCTCGGCAGGTGCGGCGTCGGTTCGTCGCTGGTCGCCAGCGCCTGGATGCCCCGGAGGAAACCGGGCCGGGTGACCCGCAGCGCCATCGACCGCGGATCGTGGCAGTCGATGCACGAAACCGGGTGCTCCACCAGGCTCGTCGCCTCGTGGTAGTCCATCCCGCACACCGCCTCGAACCCCTTGAACAACTGCTGCTGCCCCGCAGTCGAGAGCAGCGGATCCTCGATCGAGCCCGCGGCCCCCAGTTCAAGCCCCTTCTGCCGGTACGCCACCACGTTCGAGGCGTGGCAGTGCAGGCAGGCCCCGGGCTGCGGACGCAAGATCACCCGCTCGGTCTCGCGCTGGTCGCTGAGCATGTACGCGTGGCCACGCTCCTCCCGGTAGTCGATCGAGAACGCGTACCCGTCGAAGATCGTCCGCAGACGAGGGTTGGTGTCCAGTTTCTGCACGGCCTCCGACCCGCCGAACCGTGTCCGCACCACGTCCACCGTCCGTATGTAACTGTCGTGCTGGCGAGGGTAGTTCTTTCCCCACTCCGCCGGGTCCACCGTGTTTTCCCCGATATCCACGACGCGGAAGACGGACAGGCGAGCCTCCATTTTGCGCGCCGTGATGTTCTGGTACAGCGCCATCGCGCCCAGGGTGCCCGCGGCGGCGATGACGGCCACGGCCCACAGGGCCGCGCGGCCCCCGCGAGTCGATGGGGCGTTGACGGCGTGGCGTGTGGTCCGGCTTCGATCGTACATGGTTGATTTCTCCCCTGCCCAGGCCCCCGACGGCCAAGACGGCCAAGACGGCCAAGACGGTCAAGACGGTCAACGACGCGGCCCGTGGGCGACCCTGGCATGGCAACGGATGCAATCGATCGCCTCGACGCCCGCCGAGCCGGGAACCGCGGCGTGCGAGATGCCATCGACCATGCCCTGGTGGCACCGGACGCAGTTGTCGAGCACCACGCGGCGGCTCGATTCCTTGATCTGGATCGGCTCATGGAAGTCGTTGAGCGTGAATCCCCTGGAGTGTCGCCACCCATGGTCGGCCTTGGTGAAGTACTTGCCGATGATGTCCTGCGGAACGTGGCAGTCGTTGCACGTGGCGACGGCGTGGTGGCTTGCCTTCTGCCACCCGTCGTAATGGTCACGCATGACATGGCAGTTGACGCACGCCCGGGGATCGTTCGAGAGGTACGACGCCCCCTCCGCGTGGCTGAAAGTGCCCGCGCTGGCCCCGATCAGGATCCCGACCGCGGACGCCGCCGCGAAGGCGGCCAGGCCGATGGCCCGGGGTCGGCGCGGGGTTTGGTTGCTGCCAGTCCTGGTCTGTTTCATCGCGGGAACCCACGGTCGCATAACCGGCAGGGTACATCCGGCCATGGGTGCCCGCAACCTCGCCGCGGATGCCGGCCGGGCCGGACGATCCGCGTCAATCGCCCGTGCGCCGTGCTCCCCCGCCCGCCGACAGCCGCTCGGGGTGTTCCACCGAACGTACAATGCGCCAGCGTACGGGCGGGTTCGGCGGGGGCGGACTCCCACCCGCCGCGCGCCGCGGAGGTTCGCCATGCGACCCGACATCCGGTACAACAACATCGTCGATTCAGAGCAGGCGCGCCTGGCCCAGGCCGCGGCCGACCTCGCCCCGAATCTTCCCGCGGAGCGGATCGACGCCGACTCGTTCTACATCACGCAGCGGTACGGACTCTACACTCGCGAGAACCACGAGGTCTGGCGCGAGATGTTCAACAAGCGGTGGAGCGTCCTTGAGGAGCAGGTCAGCGGCCAGTTCATCGAAGGGATGAGGATCCTCCGCCTTACCCCCGACCGGATCCCCGCGCTCGACGACGCCGTGCTCGATCGTGACATCGAGGTCGCCGGTGGAACCGTGATCCCGCGCGGGACCGTCATCGACGGCATCAACAAGTTTCTCAAGGCAAGGTCCAACTGGTCCAGTTACGGCGTCCCGGGATACCTGCCGGCCAAGGCCTTCTTCGCGTGCCTCGCGCAGCGCGAGTTTCCGACCACCGTCCTCATCCGTCCGCGGGAGGTGATGGACTACCTCCCCGAGCCGGACATCTTTCACGACGTCTTCGGCCACGTGCCGCTGCACGCGCTGCGGGTCTTTGCCGATTTCCTCCAGGCCTACGGCCGGGCCGCGCTGCGGTGCGAGGACGACCACCACATCAAGCGGCTCGGACGGCTTTTCTGGTTCACCGTTGAGTTTGGCCTTATCCGAGAGGACGGCAAGATCAAGGTGTACGGCAGCGGCCTGGTGAGCAGCCACGCCGAGAGCGAGTACTCCCTCAACGGCCGTTGGGAAAAGAGCGGACGCCCCGCCCCCGACTGCACCCCGCGCGACATCCCCGAGTACCGGCCCTTTGACCTCGATCGCGTCTGCGAGACCGACTTTGAGATCGACCACTTCCAGCCGATCTACTACGTCCTCGACAGTTTCGAGCAACTCCGCGACGCCATGAACGACTACGCCGGGGAAGTCGTCGGCCAGGCGGACCTGCGGCGTGCCGCCGCGCGTTGACGCTCCCTCCGATCGCTGATTGATCTCGTTGCCATCGACCAAGCCCGTCCCCGGCCGTCAAGCCGGGGGCGGGAGATGCTCCGTCGGGGTTTCAGCATCCGTCCTCGAACGAGCGGACGAACGCGTCGTAGTCGTCGGTGTCCACGAAGCCCGACTGGTCGAAATCGGCGTCGTCGGTCCCCGCCTCGAAGGCGAACACGAACGCGGTGAAGTCGTCGAGGTCGACGAACCCGCTGCCATCAAAGTCCGCCGCGCACGGGCGGTACTTGATCGTCGTCAGGAACGACTTGGCGGACTTGCCCTGCGTGCCGGCCGTGACGAGCGCCCCGGTGGTCGGGTCGATCGCCGCGGCGGAATTGCCCGCGGCGGGGTCGGCTCCGCCCGGGGCCGTTCCGAGAAAGCGGTCCGTCCAGCGCACGGTCCCGTCGGCGTCGAGGCGACGCGTCACCGCCTGCTGAGTACCCGAGAAGAAGATGTAGAACCCGGTGGTGTAGACGTTCCCTTCGTCGTCGATGGCCAGCCCACGCGCCGAGCCGCCCGCTCGGTTGGCCTCCGGCGCGGTGTAGACCGACGCCCACGAGAGCCCCCCGTCCGTGCCCGAGAGTTTCCATGCCGCATGCGACTCGTCGCAGAAGAATGTCCCAAGACAAGTCGAGCCCGCCAGCACCACGTCGCCGTCGGGGGCGACCCGCATCGCGTACGGGAACGCCCCGGTCCCCGAAGGGCCCTGGTACTCGTTCCACCAGACCTGGAACCCCGTCGCGGGGTCGAGCGCGTGCGTCCCGTCCGGGTACTTGCTCCCCGTCACCACCACGTTCCCGGAGCCGTCGATGGTGATCGCCGAAGGCTGGCCCGTCTCAAACTCGTCGCCGATCACCGTGAACCAGTCAAGATCGCCCGACGGTGAATACCGGGCCACGCCGTACGCATAGAGGTTGAACTCTTCCCCGTAGTCGTACCCGACCTGAACCCAACCGGCGACGTAGGAGTTGTCCTCCCCGTCGATCGCGATCGCCACGGCGGCGTCGTTGATGCCGTCGTCTCCGCCCGCGACGCCGTCCAGCGCGGCCGTCCAGAGCACCGCGCCCGTGGCATAGTCCACTTTCACGGTGAGCCAGTCGTAGTCCGTGCCGGACCACGATTGACCCGTACCGACGATGTTCCCCGACGAATCCATCGCCGCCGCCAGAAGCCCGTCGAGGTTGTTCCCCGCCCCGTCGATCCGGCGAACCCAGAGTTCATCCCCCGTCTGCGCGTCGTACTTGGCGATCAGGTAGTCACCGAACGAATTGCCTCCGGGCCCGAGCGTCCCGTCGGAAACGCCCGCCATCACCACGTCCCCGTCAGGGCCGACGAGCACGACGAACGGCTTGTCGCTCCCCGTCGGCTTGCCCAGGTACCTCGACACCCACTGGGCCTGCCCGTCCGGGGAGTATTTGACCAGCGCCATCGCCGATCCCGTTCCCGTCGCGGATGTCGCGATCGAGTACACGTTCCCCGAGGAATCGGTTGTGATGCCTTGCGCGTTGTTGTAGAACCCCGCCGGCCCGGCGTAATGCGCGATCCACTCCTTCGCCGGAGGCGGCGCGGCGGCCGCGGTCGAGCAGGCGGCCCCGACGAGCACAAGCGCGAAAACTCGGGCGGCGATGACACGGTTTGGGCGTGATACCGGGTGCTTCAACGGACGACTCCTTCAGGATAAGACACGGGCGAAATGAACCCCTCGCGCCCTCCCGGAACGAGCCGACGGATCCGACGATGGTTCGACCGGCCGGTCGCGGGGTGCAACGGCCGACGCCGGTGTCATCATCGCACAACATCCGCCGGATTTCATTGAAGATTTGATGAATTGCGCCCCGCGGGCAAGGGGGCGAAATCGCGCCCGCCCCGGTACCATCTCGATATGCCCAACGGAGAGGGACCGGCGGATCACGACCCGGCGCCCGGTCTTGATTCCGCCGGCACGAACGGCCCGCCGAACCCGCAAGAACGGGGAATGGTCGAGGGCGATCGCGCCTGCGTCGCCTGCTCGTACAACCTTCGCGGCCTGCCGGTCTTGGGCCTCTGCCCCGAATGCGGTCGCCCGGTGATGGATTCGCTGCGGGGGATCCTGCTCGAATTTGCATCCCGGGACTACGTCGCCAAGGTCGGTTCCGGCCTCTGGCTGGTCCTCAACGGCATCCTGCTGATGATCGTGATGTGGGCGCTGACGTTCTTCGGTCGCGTGATGTTCTCCGCGGTGGGCGTGCGCCTGGAAGGTCTGGCGCTTCTGGTTTCGGTGATCGGCCTGGGTGTCTCGGCGATGATCCTGTTTGGATACTTCCGCTACTCCGAGCCCGACCCCGGGTTTGCCGGCTCCGAACGCCCCGATTCCGCCCGCCGGGTGCTGCGTGTCGCGGTGATCATCCAGGCCGCCGCCGCCGTCATCGAGTTCGTCATGCAGGTCGTCCTCCGGGCGACGACCATCGCGAGCCCGGCGGTCGTGCTCCTTCCCACCGCGGCCGTGGCGCTCTCGTTCATCGCGTGGGTGGTCCAGTTCTTCGCCGTGATGCGATACACCGAGTGGCTCGCCAAGAGGGTGCCCGACCGCTTGGTCGTGGCCCGCGCGCGGCGGTACCGCTGGCTCCTGCCGCTGATCTCGGTGGTGGGGGCCGTGGCGATGATGCTCGGCCCGCTGCTGGCCCTGGTCTTGTACTGGACCCTCCTGCACCGCGTGCGGATCCACGCCGGGTCGATCCTCAAGACCGGGCGACCGGCAAAACTCCCGGGGATGCTCCCCTGAAAAACCCTCTCCCCACCAATTCAACGGATCGCCGGGGTTCCACTTGATCGCCTTAATTGTTCGTATTATGATCGGTATATGCCCCGCCACACCCAACCAGACACGCCCCCAGGTCAGGGGTCCCAGGAACCCGCCGATCCCCGACCCTCCGACGGAGTCCTGGACGCCCTGACGGTCGGCAAGATCCGCGGCCGTGGCGCGGCGATCAATCCACCCAACCGCTTCGAGCCGATACGGCTTGAAGTCCTCGGAGAGCACCTTGATCGTCGGGCGGCCGAGGCCCCCGGCGGGACGCAGGTGCCCACCAGGGTCTTCGAAGACGACTCCCGGACCATCATCAACAAGGTCGATTCGGAGGACATCCCCTTCGCGTGGACGGTGAACCCGTACCGGGGGTGCGAGCACGGGTGCGTCTATTGCTATGCACGGCCCGGGCACGAGTATTTCGGGCTCTCGCTGGGTGTTGACTTTGAAACAAAGATCTTCGCCAAGCCCAAGGCCGCCGAACGGCTGCGCCAAGAACTCGACCACCCCCGCTGGCGCGGCGAGCCGGTGGTGATGTCCGGCGTGACCGATCCGTACCAGCCGGTCGAGCGCGACCTGAAGATCACGCGGTCGTGCCTGCGCGTGATGGCCGACCGCCGACAGCCGGTCGCCATTGTCACCAAGAGCGGCCTGGTTACGCGCGACATCGACCTGCTCCGGGAACTGGCACGCTTCGACGCCGTCCGCGTCGCGGTGAGTCTCACCACGCTCGATAACGACCTGGCCTCGAAGATGGAGCCGCGGGCCGGCTCGCCCCGCGAACGCCTGGAGACGATCCGCCGCCTGTCGGAATCGGGGATCCCCGTCGGGGTCATGACGGCCCCGATCATCCCCGGCCTGAACGACCACGAGATCCCCGCGCTGCTGGAAGCCGCCAGGCACGCCGGCGCTCGCCACGCCGCGTACGTCATGCTCCGCCTTCCCTTCCAGATCAAGGACCTCTTCCTGGAATGGCTCGGGAGGCACATGCCCGCGCGGGCCGCGAAGATCGAATCGCTCGTGCGTGACACCCGCGGCGGAGAGTTGTACGACGCCCGCCCGTTTGTCCGCATGAAGGGCCAGGGCCCCTACGCCGAGCAGATCCAGGCCACCTTCGAGGTCTTCGCCCGCAACCTCGGGCTGGCCCGACGCCCCAAGCCCCTCAGTTCGGCCTCGTTCATGCCGGGTGGATCGGGCGGCTCGCTCTTCGGATCGGTCGCGTCGGAGGCTCCCTCGCCCACGCCCCCGGTCACGCCCCCGGACCAGGCCGCGGGCCACGACGACCAGCCGACGTTGCTTGGCTGACGATCAAACGGCTCTTGTCCGTGCCCCCGCTCGGGTTCTCGCTCGAACGGCGGGAGTTCAGGCCCCGCGCTGTTTCCCGCGGAGCGATCGAACCACGCCCTCGATCGCCCGCCCCAGTCGGCTCAACCCCCGGGGCTGGGGCCGGTACAGGCCCTTGGGCCGGTTGAAATGTCGCTCGACATCCTCCCCCGCGTGCATCCGCCGCCGAAGCGACAGCAGTTTGCGCCCCGACTTGTTGATGTGGAAGATCATCCAGTCGTGCGATTCGGGACGCGCCAGCGTGACCAGGCCCCGCTCCCGGCAGTGGTCACGCCACGCCCATTCGATCAGCGCCCGGCGGTATTTTTCCTGGCAGTCGATGCCGGCGGGATACTCCCCGCGGAACCCGCCGTCGATGAACGCCCCGATCCTTGAATGCACCGCCTCGTGGAACGACGAGCGCTTCATCAGCGAGAAGTTCAAACTCGCAAAGTCGTGTACGTCGTACCCGTCGCGCCGACCCGACGGAGGGTCCACAAGGTGCGTCATCGTCACCGCGAAGACGCCCGGATCGTCCAGCACGGCCATGTCCCGGGAGAGCCAGTGGCCGTGTCCGCGGCGCCGCGGCAGCACGTCGGGCTTCACGAACACGATGTACGGACGACGCGCCAACGCCCCCGAATCGTGCTCCTGGATGTAGCAGCGGTGGAAGTCGTTCTCCCACGAGTTGGGATTGAGAAGTTGGAGCCGGTCGATCACGCCCGCGCGCACAAGTCCGCACAACGCCCGCACCGTCCCGGGGCCAGAACCCCCGTCCACGTACACCACCTCCCCCGGCCGGCCCCCCAGGAACTCGAACCAGTCCTCCAGCACGCGGCCGATCGCCCGCGTTCCACCGAAACCCGAGACCGACAGCGTCACCGATTCCCAGGGACACGCCGCGTCGGGCGGGGATGGCGACGGCTCGACGCCGCGCGGGGATCGATCCGGCGCGGCGGATTGGGCGGGTCTTGACGCGGGGGAGTCCACGCGGCCACAGGGTACGGCGCGGAGGCATGCCGGGCGCTAGACTCGCCGAGTCCGATTTATCTGACCACGTGCCTGTCCCACGCCCCTCCTTACCCCGATCCCCAGAGGAGTCCGACCGATGGTTCTCTCGCACCGCCTGGCCGTTGTGTCGGTCGCCGCCGCCATTGCCCTCGCGGGCGGCGCGATCATGGCCGCCGCCCCGGCTTCCGCGGCCCGGCCCCCGGAGTCCGCGGCCCAGCCCCCGGCTTCCGTGGCCAGGTCCGACCAGCGCCTCGCCACCGTCAACATGTTCCATATCGTCGAGAAAATGGTCCAGAGCGAACGCTACCGCCCCGCCCGAGAGACCATGATGAAGGAGTTCCAGACCCGCCTCGAAGCGGCCAAGCGCGAGATCGAGTCGCTCTACAACGAGATCATGCAGGCCGGACAGGATTCCGACAAGGGACGCGCCCTGATCCCGCAGTTCCAGACCAGGCAGCGCGAAGCCCAGCAACTCGAGGAAGAACTCCAGGTCCGCGCCGGGGAATTCAATACCCAGCAACTCGCCGAGGCCTACCGCCTCGCCACCGAGACCGTCGCCATGCTCGCCAAGCAGGGCGGGTACACCCACGTCCTCTCCACGCGCGGCGTCGCCTCCGAGCCCATCCGGGGCACCAACGTCGCCGCCGCCGTCCAGGAGATCATGGCACGACCCGTCGTTGTCTTCCCCGAGGCCGACGACCTCACCGAACGCGCCATCACCGAACTCCAACTCACCGGCGTCACCACCGACGAGGGACACGCCGAAGACAGCCGCTGACCGGGACGGCCAACGCGAGCGAGAGCCCCCACGCCCAGGGGCACGGCAGGCCGGCTACCGTGCGCCCATGACCCGGACGCACCGGCGAGTCGTCGTTGTTTCACTGGGCGATGAACTGACCCTGGGACAGTCGCTCGATACCAACACGCGCTGGCTCTCCGAGCGGCTCGTCGCGGCGGGCATCATTCCCGTCGAGCACCTCACCCTTCCCGACGACCGGCACGCCATCGCCGACGCCATCCGCCGATCCGCCGAGCGTGCCGACCTGATCGTCTGCACCGGGGGGCTGGGGCCAACCGCCGACGACCTGACGCGTGACGCCCTCGCCGACGTCACCGGAGACCCCCTCGTTGAGGATCCCGATTCGCTCGAAGCGATCCGGTCGTGGTTCAGTTCCCGCGGCCGTGCCATGCTCCCGGCCAACGCCGTCCAGGCCCGGAGACCCTCCAGGGCCACGGCCCTGCCGAATCGCCACGGCACCGCCCCCGGAATCCTGGCCCGCGTCCCCTCCCGCGACGGCCCCGTCGAGTGCTTTTGTCTCCCCGGCCCTCCCTCCGAGATGGCCCCGATGTTCGAGGAATCCGTCGCTCCGCGCCTGCGTCCTCCGGCCGGCGCCCGCATCATCACCCGCGCCCTGCACGTCATCGGCCTGGGTGAATCGCAGGTCGCCGACCGCCTGGGAGACCTGATGCGCCGAGACGCCCGCGTCCTGGTCGGAACCACCGCCTCGCGCGGCATCGTCACCGTCCGCGTTCGTCACGAGACGCACGAGCAGGCAGGCGGCGAGGACGCCCCGGATACCGCGGTCGAACGTGTCGAATCGGCCATGCGCCATGCCCTCGCCGGGCACATCCTCTACGAGGGGCACGAGTCACCCCGGGAGCGGCTCGTCGCCGAATTGCAGCGCCGGCGCCTCACGCTCGCCGTGGTCGAGTCGTGTACCGGCGGCATGCTCGGCGCCGAGATCACCGCCGTCCCAGGGTCGTCGGAGGTCTTCGCGGGAGGCTGGATCACCTACTCCAACGACCTCAAGGCCCGCCTCGTCGGCGTGCCCGTTCGGATGCTCGCCCAAGAGGGGGCGGTCAGCGCCCCGACCGCCGCGGCGATGGCCCTCGGCGGACTCGAACGCTCCGGGGCCTCACGGTGCCTGGCGATCACCGGCATCGCCGGCCCGTCGGGCGGTGACCAGGCCAGGCCCGTCGGCACCGTGTTCATTGCCCTGGCGGTCGCGGGGGATGTTGATGCGGACGCCGCGGGGGCGGTCGACGGCGGCGGTGGCCAACGCGGTGGGGGGCCGTCCCCGCCGCGGGTCGATGTTCGGCGGTTTTGGTTCATCGGCTCGCGAGAGACGATCCGGCAATGGACCGTCAACGCCGCGCTGGTCATGGGGATCGCCGCCTCCCGGGGCGAACCGGCGCCCGCGATGCTCCGGGAAACCAGGATCCCATCCTGAGTTCGTCCGCCGCACGATGGCCCGGTGAGGTCGTCCGGGGGTGGAGCGGTTCACCCCGGGGGGACCGCCTGCTCCGGCTCGGGCCGCGGCGCGGCCGATCCGCCGGGAGGCACGGCTCACGTGCAACATCCCACGAGCCACATACTCGTGACCGCCATCAACTCATGTCGGTCATTCAAAGGCGTGGGTTATTCAAAGGCGTGGGCTATTCAAAAACAACCGCCCGCGCCTTTCGACGCGGGCGGGTTGAACGTTGAGAAACGTTTCAGGCCGGGGTGCGATCAGCAGCCGGCGTTCTCGAAGGCGTTGACGAAGGCGATAAAGTCCTCGCCGTCGGTGAAGCCCGAGCCGTCGAAGTCCTCATCGCACTCTTCGAGGGCGATGCCGAAGCAGAGGTTGGCCGCGAAGTTGCCGCCACCGTAGTAGTAGAGCCACTCGTTGCCGTTGAAGACGCCGTCGCCGCTGGCATCGTACAGGAACAGGTCCTGCGAGTCGCCGAGGTAGTTCTGGCCGTCGCCGAGGTTGGCCGCGCCGTCACCGTTGTAGACGGTCAGGCCGTCGAAGTCGGTGATGGGGAAGCCGCCCGAGCCGGTCAGGGAGATCCAGTGCTCGTGAACCAGGAGGTTACGCGAGACCGGGATGCCCAGCGCGAGGGAGAGGCCCGAAGCGCCCCAGAAGAAAACGTTCGGGAAGGCGTCGGTGGGCAGGTCGGCGAAGTAGAAACCGCCGATGAACGAGCCCTGGGTGAGGTCGGGACCGTTCGCCCAGGTGGCGAGGTGGTCGTAGAAGATGTGGTAATCATCGACATCGGTCACAAAGTTGTGGCCCGTGCCCCACACGAGTTCTTCGATGTAGCCGACGAGGCGGTCACCGTAGATGCCGCGGCCGCTGCGGGCGCGGTCGAGGGTCACGTAGTCACCGGCGTGGGGAGCGCCACCGGCGAACAGGAAGTCGGCGTTGGTCACGCCGTCGTTGCGATCAACAACGCCGCCGTTGGGGCCGGTGCTGATGCCCAGGGGAAGGTTGTCGTACGCGTACTTGACCGAGGTACGGGTGCCGTACTGGCTGATCGTGCCGTCCTGGATGTTGATCCAGCCCTTGAACTCGTAGTTCTGGACGGGGCCAACGGGCTGAAGGGCGATGCGCTCGCCCGCGCTGGCGGCCGAAGCGGCCAGACCAACAACCATCGCCAACTTGATGCAGTTAGAGAACTTCATCGAACACTCCTCATTGAAAAAGAAAAACCACTCTCCGATTCAGACCCCTTCGGGGGCCTTTGACCAATACACACGATTCTACAACAGAAAACGCTTCAGAACTTTTTTACGACGCCGACCTGTCGGATCGACGACGCTTCTCTTGACATGGATGCGAAAACGGTGTTGCCGGATTCTCAAGGCACGGTCCATGATGCCGGCAAGCGGCCACGGCACGACAGACACATCCGAAACAGTCTTACGAAACGCCTTTACAAACCAAACTGTACGCGAACAATCAATCTCTCCGATCTTTCCACCCCGGGAACCCGGGGTGAAAAAACTCCATTCAGGTGCCGTTCACGGTTTGGCCTTCGGCGCAGGGCCTCGGGATAAACCTTGATGCACGCTCTCCCGATTGTACATGAAGCCGTCGCCGTTGCAAGGGTCATTTCATTGAAAAACAACGTTCATGCGATTTTTCTTTGTCCGTGGTGTCCGCCCATTGGCCCGGATTTTCCTTGACTTCTGGCCCGCATCTTGCCCATTTTCGCATCCGAAGCCATCCCGGCCAACTCCCGGCCAACTCACGGCCAACTCGCGGCCAGCGCCCGGCCACCCGCGGGACGCTCCGCGACGCCTGGACGGGTCATGGAATCGCACGCTCAGGGCCGGGTCGTGCCGGAAGACCCCGCCCCGGCCCGTGGTTCTCGCCGGGCCGATGCCATCGACGCGATGAACGCATCAAACAAGTATCCCGCATCGTGCGGGCCGGGAGATGCTTCGGGGTGGTGCTGCACGCAGAAGACCGGTCGATCACGCAATCGGAATCCCGCGAGCGTTCCATCGTTGAGGTGGACATGCGTTGGGATCCCGCCCGCGGCCACCACCGATTCGGTGTCGATCGCAAAGCCGTGGTTCTGGCTTGTGATCTCGACCCTCCCGGTCTCGGCGTGCCGCACCGGCTGGTTGATCCCGCGATGCCCGAACTTCAACTTGTACGCCTTGCCCCCGACCGCAAGCCCGATCAACTGATGCCCAAGGCAGATGCCGAACATCGGGATCGGGGGATATTGGGGGGCCAGGAGCGTGCTCAGCGTCTTGATCACGTCGCTCACGGCCTGCGGATCGCCCGGGCCGTTCGAGATGAACACCCCGTCGATCTCCCCGGCGTCGTACAAACGCCGGATCTCCTCCGCGCCCGTTGAGTGCGGGGCCAGCGTCACCCGGCATCCGCGGTCGGTCAGGTTCCGCAGGATGTTCGCCTTGGCGCCGCAGTCCAGCGCCAGCACCCGCGGGCCGCCGTTGCCCTGGGCACGTTCCGACCAGGTCCAGTCGCCCAGGTCCTGGTCCCAGGCGCGGCGTGCCGAGCACCCGACCATGCCGACGAGGTTCTGCCCGGTCATGCCCGGGGCCGAGCGGGCCAATTCGACCAGGCGATCGTCGGAAAGATCGCTCCGGTCGGTCAGGACGCCCATCAGGACCCCGGCCGACCGCAGGCGAAGGGTCAGGGCCCGGGTGTCGATCCCGCTGATTCCCAGCACCCCGTGACGGCCGAGATACGAAGCCAGGTCTTCCTGGGCCCGGTAGTTGGAGTGCCGGCGGGCCAGTTCACGCACGACCAGGCCGGCGACCTGGATTTTCGGGGACTCTTCGTCCTCCCGGTTGACCCCGGTGTTGCCGATCATCGGGAACGTCGCGACCAGGATCTGCCCGGTGTACGAGGGATCCGTGATGGACTCCTGGTAGCCGGACATCGCGGTGTTGAACACGACCTCCGCGACCGAGACGATTCCCCGGCCGACGGCGCCGAACGCCGGTCCCGAGACAACCGTTCCATCGGCCAGGGCCAGTCGGGCTTCAAGCCCGGGCGACGCGTCATGGGTGGGCATCGATAGAGTCTAGTCGCGTGGATCTCGCCGACGACCAATCCCCGACGCTCTTTGGGCCGACCAGGCGGCGGGCATCCCCCCGATCCGCCCCCGGAGAAGGATCCGCGGGCACCCTGGGAGGCGTTCCCCAATCCCGCGGGCCGCTGGTGCGCGTGGTGGTCGAACGGGGAATCGACGATCCCGCGCTGGCCGATGGCCTGACGTACCGCGCGATCGACGACCGGGTGCAAGTCGGTGATCGCGTCACGGTGCCGCTTGGCCGCGGCGCCAAGGCCACGGGGGGGATCGTCGTCGCGATCGAGCCGGGGGAGGCTCCTGCGGGCGTGCGCCTCAAGAACGTGATCGAACGTTCCGAGTCACGGCTGTTGCCGTCCTTGATTGAATTGGCCCGCTGGATGTCCCGCTACTACGCCTGTCCCCTGGGCATGGTCCTTTCGACGATGGTTCCCGCGGCCGTGAAGCACGGCGTCGGGCGGCGGACGGAGCGGCTCGTGGCGCGGGCGGAGGGGGACGGGTTGCCGCCCGTCGATGGGCTGGCCCCGTCGGCCCGGCGAGTTTGGGAGAAGATCCTCGCCCTCGGGCAGGGGGTGCTCCCGCTCCACCGGCGTGAACTCCTTCGGCGGATCGGTGAGCCCGATGCCCGCGGCCTCAACGCGCTGGTTCGGGCCGGGGCGATGGTCGAGGTGGCTCGATCCGTGGTCCGATCGGCGGAGGCGTTCTGGCGGTCGGCCGATGAGCCCGCGCCGCCCGATGGGCCGTCGTCGGTCGTTTCCCGGGGAGGGCTCGACGCGATGCCGGAACCGACTTGCGACCAGGTCCGTTGCGTCGAGGGGATCTCGGCCCGCCTGGGAGAGTTCGGCGTCCACGTCCTGCGCGGCGTGACCGGCTCTGGGAAGACGGAGGTGTACCTCCGCCTGATCGACCGCGTCCGGTCGTCGGGGCGCAGCGCGGTCGTGCTTGTCCCCGAGATCTCGCTGACGCCGCAGACGGTTCGACGATTCGAGGCGAGGTTCGGTTCGTCGGGCGTGGCCGTGCTGCACTCGGGGCTCTCGTCGGCGCAGCGTCACCGCCACTGGCTCGATGCGGCGACGGGGCGGGCGAGGATCGTGGTCGGGGCGCGGTCGGCGGTCTTCGCCCCCGTCGAGCAACTCGGGCTGGTGATCGTTGACGAGGAGCACGACACTTCGTACAAGCAGGACCAGGCGCCGCGGTACAACGGGCGCGACGTGGCCGTCAAGCGGGCCCAGGTCGAAGGGTGTCCCGTGGTGCTCGGGTCCGCCACGCCCTCGCTCGAAAGTTGGAACAACGTCCGCACGGGGCGGGCGTGCCTCTGGGAACTCCCACACCGCGTCGGGGGTGGGACGCTCCCGGAGGTCACGGTCGCCGACCTGTCCGAGGAAAACCGCGCGCGGGCGCGTGAATCGGGGAACAAGCCGTCGGCGGGCGGGCCGGCGCTGCGGGCGATCGGTCCGACCCTTGAGCACGCCATCGACGGCACGCTGAACGACGGGGGGCAGGTGATCCTGCTGCTGAATCGACGCGGGTTTGCCAATTACATATGCTGCCCGAGCCGTGTCTGCGGGTGGCTCCTGGTGTGCGACCAGTGCGAGGCGGCGATGGTCCTGCACCGCGACGCGAGGCTGCCGCGGGGGGGGGTCGTCGTCTGCCACCACTGCCAGAGCGAGCAGCGCGTCCCCCCGGCGTGCCCGGCGTGCGGTCGCCCGCCCCTGGCGCTGGGCGTGGGGACCCAGCGGGTCGAGGAAGAACTGGTCGAGCGGTTCGGCGCCTCGCACGGCCTGGCCCTGGGAGATTCACTCGCCAGGGTTGATTCGGACACGATGCGGTCGGCACGGGATTACTTCGAGACGCTCGGGCGCTTTGGTCGTGGCCAGGTGCGGCTGATGGTCGGCACGCAGATGATCTCCAAGGGCCTCGATTTCCCGAACGTCCGCCTGGTCGGCGTCGTGAACGCCGACACCGCCATCTGGATGCCCGACTTTCGCGCGTGGGAGCGGACCTTCCAACTTGTCAGCCAGGTGGCCGGGCGTGCCGGTCGAGGGCGAGAGCCCGGCCGCGTCATCGTCCAGACGGCCTGCCCGCACAACCCCGCCATCCGCCTGGCGGCGCGGCACGATTACGTCACCTTCGCCGATGCCGAACTGGCCATCCGCCGTGAAGGGGGCCTTCCCCCATCGACCCGCATGGCCCGCATCGTCTGCCGCGACGAGGACGACGCCAGGGCCCAGGCCGCCGCCCAGCGCATCGGCGACCAGGCGCGTCGGGAGGCCTCCGGGGCCGTGGATGTCGACGGACCCAGGCGCTGCGTTCTGGGCCGATTGAGCGGCCAGCACCGCCACGCCGTTGAACTCACCGCCCGCCGTGCGTCGGACATCCAGCGTGTCCTGTGGGCGCTGCGCACCACGAAGTCCGTGGTCTCCGACGCCGCCACCGCCGTGGACGTGGATCCCATCTCGTTCCTCTGATGGGATCGGCCGGTCGTGACGCCCACGCCGCCCCGGCATCCCCCACGCCGCCCCGGCACCCCTACGCTGGGTCCGTGATCGTCCACCTCAACGGCAGCCTGATCGAATCTCGCCTCGCGACCGTGAGCGTCTTCGACCGCGGCTTCCTCTTTGGCGATGGCCTTTACGAGGGCCTGCGGGCCTTCGGCGGTCGTGTGGTCGGGATGGATCGCCATGTCGAACGCCTCCGGGCGGGACTGGCCGAGGCCCGGATTGACTGGGACGCGGCCCGTCTCAAGGACCTGACCGACGAACTCCTCGCCGCCAACGGGCTGCGCGACGCGTTCATTTACTGGCAGGTGACCCGAGGTACCCCTCCGCCGGGTTCCCCGTGGCGGGCGAGGGTCCCCGCGCACGGTTCGATCCCGACGATCCTGGGGTTCTGCTACGCCACGCCGACGGTTGATTCCCACCAGGCCCCGGCGCCGCGCCGCGTCATCACCGTGCGCGACACGCGCTGGCTTCGCGGCACGATGAAGTCCATCTCCCTCCTGGGCAGCGTGCTCGCGGCGATCGAAGCCGCCGAGGCCGGTACCGACGACGCGATCCTGATCCGGGACGGAGTCGTGGCCGAGGGGACGTCGTCCAACGTCTTTGTCGCCCTGCGGGACGCCTCCGGCAGGCCGCGCCTCGCCACCCCCTCGATCCAGAGCGCCCCGATCCTGGCCGGGGTTACACGCGACATCCTGATCGATCGTGTCCCGTCCTGCGAGGTGCGGACCATCACGGCCGACGAACTCGCCGCCGCCGACGAGGTCATGCTCGTCGGGACGCTCACCATGGTTGCTTCCGTCGTCGAGATCGACCGCGTGCCCGTCGGGGACGGCGCCCCCGGACCCGCGGCGTCGATGCTCCTGGGGGTGCTCAGGGAGGTCATCGGGAGCGAACAATCCGCGACGCCGCTGGCGGGCGTCCTGGGGAGAGTGTCCGGCTGATCTTCCGACGTGGCCCTTGCCCGGAGTCCCGCAGGCATGAACGACCGCGATCGATTCCTCGGGAAGCGAGTCACCGTGATGGGCCTGGGGCGATTCGGGGGCGGCGTTGGCGTGGCGAGATGGTTCGCCCGACGCGGGGCACGCCTGCTCATCACCGATCTCGATACGCACGACCGTCTCGGGCCGTCCATCGAGTCGATCGCCGACCTTATCCGCCAGGGACATGCAGTGCTCCGGCTCGGCGGACACGACGAAGCGGATTTCACTTCCGCGGACCTGGTCGTGGTCGGGCCGGCCGTGCCCAGGCCGTGGGAGAATCGCTACCTCGTCGCGGCGGGCCGGGCGGGGGTTGAGATCACCACCGAGATCCGCCTGGCCGTCGAGCGAGTCCCCGATCCCCGACGCGTCGTCGGCGTGACGGGATCGGCGGGCAAAAGCACGACCAGCGCCATGATCGCCTGTGCTCTTGAAGGCATCGGAGAGCCGACGCTGCTGGGCGGCAACATCGGCGGATCCCTCCTTGACGCGATTGACCGGGCCGAGCCGGACACGCGCGTGGTCGTTGAACTCTCGAGTTTCATGCTCCACCACCTCGCGGGCTGGTCCCCCCCCGTGGCGGTCGTCACAAACTTTGCATCCAATCATCTCGACTGGCACGGGTCCCTCGAACATTACCGGGCCAGCAAGCAGGCATTGCTTGCATCCCAGGTCCCCGGGGACGTCGCGGTCCTGGGCCCGGGCCTCGAAGGCTGGACGGTCAATGAAGGGGTCCGCCGCGTGGCGCCGACTCCGGGTCCGGGTGTTGAAGATCTGATCATCCCGGGCGAGCACAACCGGCTCAACGCCGCCACGGCCGTGGAAGCCGCGCTGGCCTCCCTGGAACGGACAGGACGGGACACGGCGGGACTCCGCCAGGCGCTCGAAGGCCACATCCGCCGCTTCCCGGGACTCGACCACCGGCTCCGATTTGTCATGGAGAGGGACGGTGTCCGGTACTACAACGACTCCAAGTCGACAACCCCTGAATCAACGCTCCTGGCCTGCGCTGCTTTCGCCGACGGCGCCCGCTCGATGCGGCGCATCCACCTCATCGTCGGGGGGTATGACAAGGGCGCGGATGTATCTCCGATGGCCCGGCTTTCCGAATCGCTCGGCGGCCTGTACACCATCGGGGCGACAGGGCCTGCGATCGATCGGGCATCCGGCGGCCGCACGATCCCCTGCGGCACGATCGAGGCGGCGGTCCGGCAATGCCGGATGCGGGCAGGGCCCGGCGATGTGGTGGTCCTGAGCCCCGGGTGCGCCTCGTGGGACCAGTTTGAGAACTTCGAGGCCCGAGGAAGACGCTTTCGAGACCTTGTCCAGGGGGACTCCCCGTGAGATCGGCGATCCTTGCCCTCGCGGCTTCGTGCGCGATGTTCCTGTCGCCGGGATGCGCCCGCACCACCACGACCACCACCGTTGCCGCCGCCCCGGCCGGCGCGCCGGCCGTCCCGCCTCCCGAATTCCGGCCAGCGCCGGGTTCGGACGCTCAACCAATTCCAGACGAGCACGTTGAACCGGCGCCGATGGCGAGCGAGCCGGCGGCGGCCGAACCAAAGTCTGAACCCAAATCCGAACCCAACGCCGCACGATGGATCGAGGTCTTCCCACATGTCCGCCTCGATGCCGCCCGCCGATTCGTGGAAATCGACGGGCAGGTGCCGATCGACCCGCACGATCCGCGGACGCCCCACATCTTTCTCGAGGTTGTTGTCTGTCCGTGGGACACGCGTGAGCACGAGGCCCTGGTCGCGACCAGGGCCAGGCCTTCGCACGTCCATGCCGCGCTGCTTATGCTCGGCCCGACTCCCGGAGTGCCCGCATCCTGGCGGTGGGATCCGGAGACCGGGCGCCTCTCCACGACCGAGCCGACCGGGCCGATCGTCCAGGTCACGTTCTTGCACACCGACGCGAAGGGAAAGACCGTTGAGGCAGATCCGGCCGAGTGGATCATCGACGTGCGACAGCGCCGGACCCTGCGTGACCGCGAAGGGCCGGGGGGACACTGGGTCTTTGCCGGATCATCGCTGGCGCCTCGTCCCGACGGGCCAGGCGAGTACTACAAAGCCGACATCGAGGGAACCCTGGTCGGCCTGGCGACCTTCGGCGTCGAGACCATCGCGTGGAGCGGGGTCTTCAGCCACGAGGCCTCCATCAACGCCCCCGAGTGGATCGCCGACCCCGCCAAGGTTCCCCCGTTCGGCTCGGCCATTACGGTCCGGCTCGCCCCGGCCGACGGTCCCGCGCCATCCAGACCGGATTCGATCCCACGGCCCTGATCCCCGGTCCTCTCGCGCGGAGGTGTATGCTCAGCCGTGCGAGCGCGACCGTACAACTCCGTCGGTCACCGGCACTCGTGGCGGGTGCTTGCCTGCCTGGCCGCCCTGGCCCCGGCCGCCCTGGCGCAGACCCTCAATCTCGACGCCCCCAGCCCCCCGGCCCCCGGTTCGGGGCGATCGACGCTCGCCCTTGCCGAACGGCTCGATCGCCAGATCACCGCCCTCCGGGACCATCGCCACGCCGAAGCGGACGCGGATTCTTCCCGGGAATTGCGGGTCGCGCTGCGCATCCTCGCCCGCCACCTGCTGCGCTCTGGCGAGCAGGCGGGCGACCCGGGATCGGCCCAACTGATCGCCGGCCGCACGATCGCGCTGCGGATCGACGCCCTCGATCGGCATGTCAGGTCGATGATGCCCCGCCTGCCGCGCGAGGTGGCGGCGGAGATCGCGACCCGCTGCCTGTGGCCCGCCGAGCGTCTCCCCCTCGACGCGGAGTCGCTCTGGAGACACCTGCGAGACACCCTCGCCCCGCTGGTGGTTGACCTTCCCCGCGACCCGTTCATATCGGTTGAACGGGAATCGACGGGATGGTGGGGCAAACTTCCCGGTCACGGCGGCCGCTTGCTCGCCCAGATTGGCGAGGAAGTGGGGGCGCCGCCACCTGTTCTCGATGCCGCGGCGCAACTCGACGAACGACTCGCCCTTGCCGCATCCTGGCCGGCCTTCGAGCGTTCTGGGCGCGTGACGTTTGCCAACGCGGCCGATTCGCTCTGGCTGTTCTCGACCGACGCGGCCCTGCCCATGAACCTCCGAACCCTGCTCCAGGAGCGGTTCATCGAGGCGGCCCGGATGATTACCGCGTCGCCGCCGGACAACGCTCCGCCCGGTCCGGAGGATGCCGCCGCCCATGCCGGGCGTTCCCTGCGGATGCTGGCCCTGCTGGCCAGGTGCCTGGACCTCGCGTCGCGCGCCACGCCCGAACCACCCGCCCGACCGATCAGAGAATCGCTCACGCTGCTGGCGTCATCGCGGGATTTTTTGCCGAGCCTCCCGCCCAGCGCCGCCCGAGACGCCTCCATCATCGACCGACTGGTTCGAGTCGAAGGCCTCCTGCGGATGACGGTGCCACCCCCGGGAAGCAGGGAGATCGTCTCGACCGACGGCCTCATCCGCCAGGCGCGCCCCGCGATCAAGCCCCTTGAAGAGGCACGCCGGCGAGTCGCCACCGACCTGCTCGCCGTCGCGGCCCGGGCCGTGGTCTCCCCGGACCTTCTCGTCGATCCCGCGTTCCTTCACACCGTCGCGGGGTACCGCGAGCGATGGGACGACCTTCTCCATGCGTCCGACCTCTCCCAGAGGATCGGATACCTCCCCGAACTTCCCACCGGCGCGCCGGCGAACCAGTGGGTCGTCCTCAAAGAGTACGAACCCGTGGGAGAGCGAGTGCTCGTGCTTGCGCGAGGCCTCTCGTCCTCGCGGGAGCACGATGAGGCGATCGTCCGCTGGCGCGAGTTGGCCGCCGACATCCGGGTGCTGACCGACGATGCCGATGCGGTCGCCTTTCGCCGGGCCGTCGAAGACCCCGCCGATCCCCTCGCCGACCACGTGCGGGCGATCACCGCCGGTCGCGGCAAGGACCTTCTCTCGGCCGCCTCCGCCGCCCGTGCCCGATGGCTCGACGAGGCGAGAAAGGCGCGAACGATCGACTCTCCCGCCCTCCGGGAGGCGTCGCGGGGCATCGAGTCGGTGAGGCGGGCCGCTCAACTCGCCGTGGATTGGGCGTCGATGCGAGCGTCGCTGTCCTTCGCCGATACCCCCGGCGCCGCGTCGTCGGATGCCGGGTCGGCCCTGGCGGGATGGGAACTCTCGACCGAGGCGGCCCAGCGGCTCTTCTCGGCCGACCTGCCCGCGATTTCGGCCGCCATTGCCCTGGCCGCCGATGGCTTCCACGCCGAGTTTCTATCCGAGTCGTGGAAGACGCCGGGACTGTCGGTGCGTTCTCTGCCCGTCGAGGTGGCGGCCCGGGCACGGGCGCTGGGCGTCGGGGCCTCGTCCAACCGTGCCGCCGACGCGCTCGGGCAACTCGCCGCCGGCCTGCCCGACCCCGACCGCGGTGGGGCGATCACCCGTCGAGCCGAATGGATGGCCGTGTGCCGGTACCTGGAGGAACTGGCCTGGGCGATGGCTCGCGGAGACGTACCCGTCGAACAGTCCCTCACGGCGTACCTTCACACGAGAGTGGGGGAGATCCGCTCGGGCTCCGATCGTCCGAGGTGATGTAAAGAAAAACCCCGCGGCACGGGCCGCGGGGTTTGTTATTGCGTGAACGTCACCCGGGGCGTTACTTCTTGGCGGCCTTGAATTCCTCAAGACGCTGCTTGAGTTCCGCGGCCGTGTCCGCATCCATGTCCCCGACCAGCGCGATGGCCTTGGTCTGCAACTCGATCGCCTTGTCGACGTGTCCCTTCTTGAAATGCGCGACGGCGAGCGTGTCCATCACCATGCCGTCCTTCGAGTTTGTCAGTTCCACCGCCCGCTCGGCCAGGCTGATCGCCAGGTCGAAATCGGGGTTCTGGAGTTTGGGATGGTCGACGATCGTCCAGGCCAGGGCGTTGAGACCCATGGCGTTGTTCTTGAACTCGTGGGCGGCCAGGTCGCGGGCCGTCGCGTACGACGACGCCGGGTCACCGACAAGCATTCGGTTGAAGCGGTCCATTTTCAGTTGCACCGCGCGGTCGGGGTACTTGGCGATCAGCGCGTCGTAGCCCCGGTTGGCGGCGGCGTAGTCCTTCTCGCGGATCGCGTCCATGATCGGTCGGATCTCGGCCATCTGCTTCTCGCGCTCGGCTTGCTCCCGGGCCGCCTCCTCGGCCTTCTTCGCGTAGTCCTTGACCGCCGCGTCCATGTCCCAGGTTCCGCCGACGATCTGCTCGAGCGGCTTGTCCATCGACATCGGGTGACCGATCCAGGCGACACGGCCTTCCCCGTTGACGATGAACGACGCGGGGATCCCGTTCAGGCCCGCGGCCTGGAGCCAGTTCCTGGCGACGTGGCCGTTGCTGTCGTGCGCGGTGTCGATGGCGACGGAGTACTCCATCTTGTCGCCCATCTTCGTCACGAATTCCTCGACCTTGCGCGTGTAGGCCTCGTCGTTCTCCCACACGCTCACGCCGATGATCACCGCCTTGTCCTTGTACTTCTTGGCCAGTTCGGTCAGGTGCGGGATGCTCTCCCGGCAGGGCGGGCACCACGTCGCCCACCCTTCGACCACGTAGACCTTGCCCTTCTCAAACGACGGGACGGGCGCCCCTTTCACCCACTTGCCAACCTTCAACGCCGGCGCTGCATCGCCGACTCCAAGCGGCTTGATCCGCTCCTCCTGAGCCGTGGTTTCCTGGCCCGATTTTTGTTGCCCCGCGGCCGGGAGGGCCGCCAGCATGACCGCCGACGCCGCGAACACCGAAAGACCCAGGAGGCTGCGTTTCATACATTCATTTCCTTGTCTAAGGCCGACGGGCAAACAGGCGAGGCCGTCAAGCCGGCCGGAGTGCCGATGACCGCGCCAAGATCCGTGGCCTGTTCGATGCCGCCGAGGCGTGTATGTTCCAACCCCGGATTCGGCTACGCGGCCACCAATGACCTACCGGTCATTATACCCTGACACATTCCTATCAGGCGATTGCCCTGGAACCGGCCCGCTCCACGGGTCCACGGGGGATCATTCGAGGTACGTGTACCCCTCCATCCCCGAGTCGTAGAACTTCAGGAGGTTCTGCGCCTCGTGGACGCTCAGCGTGCCGGCCTTGACGGCCCGCTCGCTGTCGCGCCGCATCGAACGGATCAGGTCCTCGCTGTCGTACTGAACGTACGAGAGCACTTCCTTGACCGTGTCCCCCTCGATCACCTCGTCGAGGTCCCAGTCGCCGACGCCCGGCGAATCGTCGAACGAGACATGCACGACGTGCGTGTCGCCGTAGAGGTTGTGCAGGTCGCCGAGGACCTCCTGGTACGCCCCCAGCAGGAACATGCCCAGGAAGTACGGCTCGGGCTTGCCTTCTCCCGACCCGTTGTAGTTCAGTTCGTGCAGTTCAAGCACGGGCTTGTGGGCGGATTTCTTGTCGATGAACTTGTCCACCTGCCCGTCGGAGTCGCAGGTGATGTCCGCCAGGACGGCCCGGCGGATCGGCTCTTCCTTCAGGCGGTGGATCGGGCAGATGGGGAAGAGTTGGTCGATCGCCCAGTGGTCGGGGAGGCTCTGGAACAGCGAGAAATTCACGTAGTAGATGTCGCTCAGGATCTGCGGCAGGTCGGTCAGGTCGTCGGGAAGTTCCCCCTTCGATTGCGCGATCGTCAGGGCCTTGCGGCCGATCGCCCAGAACAGCCGCTCGGTCGCCGAGCGCATCGGCAGGCTCAGGTACCCCAGGTTGAAGAGGCTCATGGCCTCGTCCCGGGCCTGCACGGCGTCGTGGTACACCTCGACGATGTTGACGCGGGGCTGGGAAAGCGACTCGTACGCGTCGATCAGTTCCAGGATCGGCTGGGGACGCTCGTTCTCGCGCTGCATCAGCGACTGGACGTTGTCAAGGTCGGGGTCCGACGGGAAGTGCGTCTTGCCCAGCACGTCGGCGATCAGCAGGGTCGCGTGCGCCACCATGGCCCGGCCCGACTCCGACAGGATCCGCGGGTGGGGCAGGCCGGCCGCGTCGCACACGCTCTTGACCCGGTAGATGATGTCCGCCGCGTACTCCGGAACCCCGTAGTTCACGCTGGATGGAGAGTCCGACTGGCTCCCGTCGTAGTCGATCCCCATCCCGCCGCCGACGTCGATCGTGTCCAGGCCCGCCCCGAGTTTCTTGAGTTCGCAGTAAATATGCGAGAGTTCGTTCACCGCCGACTTGACGTGGCGGATGTCCCCGATCTGGCTGCCGATGTGGAAGTGGATCATCTTCAGGCAGTCGGCCATGCCGTGCTGCCTGAGGTACTCCAGCGCGTGAAGAAGTTCGATCACCGTCAGCCCGAACTTCGAGCGCATGCCCCCGGAGGATTCCCAGCGACCCGAACCACGGGAACTGGGCTTGGCGCGGACCCCGATCCGAGGCCGGACGTTGTACCGCTTCGCGTGCTTGACGATCAGTTCAAGGTCGCTGAAACGCTCCACCACCGGGATGATGTGCCGGCCCAGTTTGGTCGCCAGGATCACCGTCTCGATGAACTCCGAATCCTTGAACCCATTGCACACGATCGGCATCGACGGCTGGTTTTCCGTCAGGCCAAGCACCGCCAGAAGTTCAGGCTTGCTCCCGGCCTCCAGCCCGAAGCCCAGTTCCGCGCCGATGTCCCGGACCTCCTCGCACAGCGGACGCTGCTGGTTGACCTTCACCGGGTAGATGCACGCGTACGTCCCCTGGTACCCGTGCTCCCGGATCGCCGTGTCGAACGACTCGCGTATCTCCGTCAGGCGGTGCTTGAGAAGGTCTCGGAAACGGATGACCACCGGCGTTGAGATCTCCCGGTTGCGCAGCCCCTCGACCACTTCGTGAAGGTCGATCTGCCGCCGGGGATCCTTTTCGGGCATGACCACCAGGTGGCCCGACTCGTTGATTCCGAAGTACCCAGCCCCCCAGTCCTTGATCCCGTACACGCGCATCGAGTCTTCCGTCGTCCACGGGCGCGGAGCCACCTCCCGGCCGGGCGCCGCGATCGGGGATTCGGAAGGGGGGACCTGGGTCACGCGGTGAGCGGCCGAGCCGCCCGGTGTGATCGTCGCCATCGTTCGCCCCGCCGTTGTCGTTGGGGCTCCCGGGGCCGGTCCCTGGCGTCTTGCCGGAGCCGGCCGGGTGCGGATCGGCGCAACACGCGCCTGTGGTCGCGCTGTGGGCCGTCCCGATCGCGACAGGAAAACGATAGCGAATCCGTGCCGCGTGACAACCGAAATCTCTCCCGGCGGCGCGCATTTTGTTTCCGGACGCCGCTTGGCGCCGACGGACCCAGGACCGCGCGTCGAGAGGCGGCTCAACCCTACCTCCCGACCCTGCTAGGCTCACCCATGGAACACCCCGTCATCGACCTCCGCAGCGACACCGTCACAAGGCCCACCCCGGAGATGCGACGCGCGATGGCCCAGGCCGTCGTCGGCGACGACGTGCTCGGCGATGATCCCACCGTCATCGACCTCCAGGAACGCGTCGCGGAACTCATGGGCAAGGAGGCCGCCTGCTTTGTTCCCACCGGCACCATGGCCAACCAGGCCGCGATCCGCGCCCAGACCGAGCCGGGCGACGAGGTGATCGCCCACGAGGACAGCCACATCATCCACTACGAGACCGGGTCCCCCGCCGCCCTCTCGGGCGTCATGATCCGTCCCGCCAGGGGCGACCGGGGCCTCTACGACGCCGACCAACTCGACGAACTTCACCGGGCCCCGTCCATCCACGCTCCCGCCAGCCGACTCGTGCTCATCGAGAACACCCAGAACCGCGGCGGCGGGGCGGTCTGGCCCATCGAGCAGATCATCCGCGTCACCGGCCGCGCCGCCGAACTGGGCCTTCGGCGGCACCTCGACGGCGCCAGGATCTGGAACGCCTGCGCCGCCACCGGCCTTGCGCCGGCCGACTACGCCCGGCACTTCGACACGGTTTCGTGCTGTTTCTCCAAGGGCCTGGGCGCCCCGGCCGGGTCGGCCGTCGCCGGAGACCGGGCCATCATCGCCAGGGTTGCCCGCTTCCGGAAGATGTTTGGCGGGACGATGCGCCAGTCCGGGATCCTCGCCGCCGCCGCCCTCCACGCCCTCGAACGGCACCGTGACCGTCTCACCGACGATCACGCCAACGCCAGGCGTCTGGCCGAGGGGATCGCCCAGATCCCCGGTCTTTCCATCGATCCCGTCGGCGTCGAGACCAACATGGTCTTTTTCCTGGTCGGTCCTTCTATCGGCACGGCCGCCGAGTTCTGCGTGCGTCTCAGGTCCATGGGCGTGCTCATGCTTCCCAACGCGCCCCGGCGCGTCCGGGCCGTCTGCCACCTCGACGTGAACCGGCAAGCGATCGACGAAGCGATACGGAAGGTCGAGCAGGCCGCCCGTGCCGCCGTTCTCGTATAAGCGATCCAGGCTCGATGTCCGGATTGCCGTGACGCTTCAGCGGGCCGCCCGGATCGCGTCGTACGCCTCCTGCGCCGGCCCTTGAAGTTCCGGCCTGGATTCCAGCCGGCGGATCGCCTCCGATCGACGACCCCGCTGCGTCATGACCACGCAAACCAGCGCGTCGTGGTCGGGGTAGCGAAGAAAATACGGCTCGTTCTGCCACCGCAACCCGCCCGCGAGCATCAGGGTCTCGGCCTCCTCCGCACGCTTGGCCAGGTACGCCGTCTCCGCGGCCGTATACGCCAGCCGACCGACCCGCCTCCAGAAGATCTCGAATTCCGCCCCCGTGTTGAGCATCGGCGTCACCGTCTCGATCATGTCGAGCACCGCCCCCGCGTAGGCGGTCGCGTCCTCTCCCCGCTGGAGTTTGTCGAACGCGTGCGTCAGCGCGGCGTCCGCCGTGACCTGGCCCGATTTGAACGCGGAGATCAGCCCCGCCGAGGCCGTCACGCGGTTGGTCGCGGCCGCCGCCGCGTACGCGTCCAGTTGAAGCGACGCATCCTCCTGGCGGCAACCCGGCAGCACGACGAGCAGGAACACGATGGGGAAGATCGCACGCATGACGCCAGCGTACCGCCGTGCGGTGATCCGGTTGCGGAAAACGGGCCACGTGGCTCGTCCGCAAGGCCGGTCACGACGGCCCGTTCATCGCCCGCACCTGGTCGATGATCTCCCGTCCGTTCATGCATCGCGGGCACTTGTGCTGACCGCCGAGTTTGCCCTTTGATTCCATCCATCGGTGGAACGCCCCGACCGGCAGCGGCGTGATCGTCGGCGGAGACATCCCCAGGTCTCCGGTTCGCTTGGTCGTGTAGTCGACGTTCTGCTCCTTGAGCGCGTCATCGAACGCGGCTCGGAAGCGTTCCAGAGGATTCCAAGCCCCCGAAGATGGCTCCTTGTGCTCGATCTCGACGGCCAGTTCAAGCCCGGCCCGCCCGCCCGCGGATGGATACACGGGAGCGGCGGTGAATTCACCGACCACGACGCCGGCGGCCCTGGCGGCCCTCTCCACCGCGTTCTCGATGTGCTCGACAATCAGGTTTTCCCCGAACGCGTTGATGAAATGCCGGTGGCGGCCCACGATGCGCAGCCTGGCCGGCCCGTCACCCGGCGAGCCGTCGAACCGATCCGGAACCGTGTCGAACTCGACCACGTCGCCCAGCACGTACCGCCACAGGCCGGCGCACGTCGAGAGCACCACCACGTACTTCTGTCCCTTCTCCACCTCGTCACAGGCAAACGCCCGCGCGTCGGGGCGGTCGATCTCCTCGATCGGAACAAACTCGTGGAACAGGCCGATGTCGGTGTTCACCCGCAGACCCGGATCACCCGGCCGGTCCTGGATCGCCACAAACCCTTCCGACGCAGGGTACAACTCCAGGCGGCACGGCAGGTCCGGTCCGTCGCTCGACCCGCTGAACACCTGCCTCACCCGGGGATCGAACGGCCCGTAGCGCACCCCCCCGTGGATGAACACCGAGAAATTCGGCCACACGTCCCGGATGGTCTCCACGCGCCGACCCCGCTCCCGGGCCATCTGCATCACGCGTTCCATCAACACCAGTCCCCACGAGCACATCCCGCTGACGATGCGCACGTCCTGGTCCAGGCACCGGCGGGCCATGGCCTCGATCTTTGAGGGCCAGTGGTTCATCAGCGCGATGGTCGGCCCGGGCAGGTACACCGCGCTCATCGGCCAGCGGATCAGCGGCGTCACAATCCCCGACAGGTCCCCCGTGCGAATACCCTGGGCGCTTGTGTCCAGCGCGCTCGACCCTCCCAGGAACAGGATCTTTCCCCCCGTGGCCCACCCCAGCGGCACCCCGAACCGCGCCAGGTTCGCGAAGATGTCCAGCGAGGCACGGAAGTTCGACCGCAGCATTTCCCGTGATACCGGTATGTACTTGTCACCGGCCGTCGTCCCGCTGGTCTGCGCAAAGTCCCGCACCAGGCCGGGCCACATCACGCCCGCCTGGGCGCCCTCTCGCATCCGTGCGATCCGCGACCGATACGCGTACCAGTCCGCGATCCCAACCCGATCCCGATAGGCCGCGAGGATGTCTTCGTCCGGCCGACCCGCGATCGACCCGAACCCCATCTCCCGCCCGAACTCCGTCTCTTGGGCACGGCGAAGCAGGCCGCGAAGTTGAGACCGCTGGATCCGGCCTGTCCGCCGGCGCCAGTGCTCCGTATTCGACAGCAGCCCAACCCGCCGGGAGAGCAGGGCCCCCATGCCCTTGCCGACCAGAAAGGTCCATCGGTTCGACGCCGCGGGCAGGTTGACCGTTGCTCGGGTCATGCGTGCTGATTGTTGGCGGCGCGGGCCGACCGGGAACCCATCTACCGTTGGTCGTGGCCGGACACGCCATTACGCTCGCCATTGAGACCTCAAACCCCTCCGCGTGGGACGAATCCGTCCCTCTCCGCCCGGGGGTCGCGGCCCTATCGGGAACGGGTGTCGGCGATTCAAAGGTGCTCGGCGTCGAGGACATCGACCCAACCCGTCGGCACGACGACGACCTCATGCCCGCCATCCAGCGGCTTGCCGACCGAGTCGGGTTCCGTCCGTCCGATGTCACTCGCCTCGCCGTCTCGGCCGGGCCGGGTGGATTCACCGCCGTGCGCATGGCCATGACCGTCGCCAAGTCCATCGCCGACGTGACCGGTGCGGTGTGTGTCCCGGTTCCCACCGCGGTATCCGTCGCCGCGGCGGCGGTGGGGATGGGGCGGGCCGGGGCGAGCGTTTCGGCCCCCTTTGCCGTGGCGCTGGCGTCCAAGGACGATTCCCTCTTTCTGGCACGGTTCGACGCGTCGGGACAGCCGGCCGGGCCGGGGAGGGTCGTCCGAACCCAGGAGATCTCGTGGTCCGGGATCGGTGTCCTCGTCGCCGATCGGTTCCTTCCCCCCGGCGGCTTCGATTCGGCCGTTGCGGCGGGTGTTTCGATTGTGCGCCCCGTGTTTGACCCCGTGGCGTGCGCACGGGCGTCGTGGTCGTTCCAGTCCGTGGACCCCGCCCGCGCCGAGGTGATCTATCCACGTCCACCCGAGGCAATCCGAAAGTGGGAGCAACTCCACGGCCGCGGGGATCCACCGATAGCATGAACACGGCGAGCCGTGGCCCGCTTGCCCATGGATCTTCCCGTGGCACGATCACCCATCACTTCAACTTCAGCGCCGGTTCTCACCCCTCGCCGGTGGTGGCGCGGCATGGCCGTGCCTTTCGGGGCGGGCCTCTCGCATTCGGCTCTGCTACTGGCCGTGTTTGATCCCATCGGGCTTTGGCCACTGGCGCTGATCGCGATCGCGCCGCTGGCATGGGCCGCATCACGACCGAGACCCGAGGGCATGTCCCCCCTCGCCGAATTCGCGGCCCTGTGGCTTGGGGCGATGCCGTTCTTTCTTCTTCAGCAGGCATGGGTCATCGACGTCAGCGTCGCCGGATACCCGTTCATGGCGGCCTACCTCTCTCTTTACGCGCCGACCGCCGTTGTGATCATGCGGCGCACCCAGGCCGTGCTGCCGCCCTGGGCCGTCGGTATCAGCCATGGCATGCTCTGGACCGCCCTTGAAGTCTTCCGCGGGGACGTGGCCTTCAAGGGCTACGCGTGGTTCAACGTGGCACACCCCATCGCCGAGTCGCCCGCCCTGGCCGCCGCCGCCGCCGTTACCGGCGTGTACGGCATCACGCTCCTGGTCTCGATCATCGGCGGTTCCGCCGGGGTGTGCCTTGCCCGGGGAGACCGAGCGGCGAACACCGCGGTCGCCGCCGCCGCCGCGGTCGCCTGGGGAGTGCTCGCCGTCTCCGGTTGGAAAGCGACCCCCGAGCCGGACCCCCGACGCGAGGCCTTCATCCGTGTCGGAATCGTGCAGACGAACCTCCCCCAGAGCAACAAGGTCTCGCCGGACCTGGACACAACCCTGGACTTGTGGAGGGATCTCGAGCGGTACACGCTTGCGGCGGCCTCATCGACCCCGGCCCCCGACCTGATCGTCTGGCCCGAGACCATGAAGCCCGGAATGGCCCTCGACCAACACTCGGTCGAGGCCGAACGCCGAGCGGGGGTGGCTCTGTTCCCGGCGGATCCCGGTTCATCGCGTCCGCCCATCGCCACCGCGGACTTCGCCGACGCCACGATCGAACTCCAGCGACGCACCGGGATCCCCCTGCTGGTCGGCGAGGATGCGTACGACGACCTGAAAATCATCCCCGGCCCGTCGGGAAGGCTCGAAGTGTCGTACGCCCGGCGGTTCAACAGCGCGTTTCTCATCACCCAGGGACAGGTTCGGCGGGAGCGCTACGACAAGGTCCGGCTGACGCCTTTTGGTGAAGAGATGCCGTACATCTCGCTCTGGCCCGCGCTCCAATCAAGGCTGCTTGACCTGGCCGCCTCGGGGATGCGGCTCGATCTCTCGTCGGGATCCGAGTTGACGGTATTCCGTGTTCCCATCGCGGGCGGGCGGCAGGTCCGGATCGTCACCCCGATCTGCTTCGAGGCCACCGAGTCCGACCTGTGCCGCCGCATGGTGCATGACGGATCAACCCGACGCGCCGACCTCATGGTGAACATGACCAACGACGGGTGGTTCGGCTGGTGGAGGGCCGGACGCCGCCAGCACCTGCTCCTGGCCCGATGGAGGTGCATCGAACTTGCAACCCCCATGGTCCGCGCTGCCAACACCGGCATCTCCTGCTCCATCGATGCACGCGGCCGAGTCCGACCGATCGCCATCGGGGCCAACGCCACCGACTGGAACGCCGCCGGGCTTCTCCTTGCCGATATCTCCATGCCCGTCTCGGTCACCCCGATGGCTCGCGGAGGGTGGGTCCTGGGATGGGTTTGCCTGGTCGCGGGGTCGCTCCAAGTGGCGTTCCTTCTTATTCCGCGGCCCGTTTCGAACCGAACAAGAACGGGGAACCTCGCGTAATGTACCCGCTTCACCCCGGTGTTGGGGACCGGCGGATCGTGGTCCGGCAGGGAGGCTTCGCATGGGATGCTCGGTTTTTGCTCGCATCAATCCCTCGACCAGGGTGACCACCCACCATCCACTCCGACGCGGTTCTCGTTCGATCGGGCTCGCCGCGAGCCTTGCCGCCGTCATGGTCATCGCCGCCGCCTGCGGCCCTGCGCCAACAGCCGCCGGCCGCCGGCCAGCCTCTCCGGCCGGTCGCGCCCAGCCTTCCGACCAGTCCGCCGCTGCTTATGCCAACACCAGGAACCTCGCTCCGGCCGAGGACTTCAACAACCCGCTCGTTCGCTCCGCCCTCCGCGAACAGGCGATCGAGACGATCCTCGCCGGCGCGCGGAGCCGTGATCCTTCGATCCGGGCCAACGCCACCGAAGCCGCCCTGTTCGCCCCCGCCCGGCTCGAGTCCATCGTGGCCGCCTCCCTGAAGGACGACAACATCGGTGTCCGCGCGGTCGGGGGGGTGGTCGTCGGGAAAGCCCAACTCAGGTCCCTCGCCCCCGCCCTCTGGCCGCTGCTTTCCGATTCTTCCCCGTACGTCAGTTCGGCCGCCATCTTCGGACTCAGGCGATGCGGCGAGGACGTCGATCCCACGCCCCTCTCGAACTCCCTCAACAACGATCCCTCCACGAAAATAAGGTCGCACGCCGCCTATCTGCTCGGTGAACTGGGCGACCGCAGCGCGGTCCCCATGCTCCGCGCCGCCGCCAGGAGGCCCATGCCGCGAGCCTCGGACTCCGACCGGCGCCTCATGGAACTCCAGATCGCCGAAGCCCTGGTCAAACTCGGGGATGAGCCGCAGATCATGGCCATCCGCGCCGCCCTTTATCCCTCCAGCATCGAGGCGCTCGAGGCCACCGCTCTGGCCGTCCAGATCATCGGAACCCTCAAGGACCAGGGCGCCGCCGATCAACTCATCTACCTCTCCGCCAAGACCGACGAAGCCGGAAACCTCATGCCCGCCGAAATCCGGCTGGGCATCGCCGCCTCACTCGCCATGATCGGCAACCGCCGAGGGGACTTCATCGCACAGGAATTCGTCAACAGCGCAAACCCCGTTCTGCGCGCCCAAACCGCCTTTGTCTTTGGCGCCACCGCCACCAACGAGGGTCTTGCCGTTCTCCAGCGGTTCATGTCCAGCGACGATTCCGAGCAGGTCCGGCTCGCCTCCGCCGCGGGCGTACTGAAGGCCATCGGCACGGAACCCCGCCGCTGACCCACCCGGGTGTCAAGCCGGATGCCTCCCGCCCGTCTCCCGACCCCCTTCGGGCTCGCGAGACCTTTGACCCGGTTTGACAGCCGGGCGTCCACTTCGTAACAATGCCCCACCGAACCGGATCGGTGTCAACCGACCTTTGGCGGGCGTATCGTTCCGGCCGGTGCTTCTCGTGGGTTTGTGCGGACTTTGATCGGTGTGTAGCCGTATCCGGGGCGGGGTCCGCCGCCGTATGAACGCGTCGGTGCGAAAGAGTGATCCGGCCGCCAGAAGCGGTGGCGACGCTCGCGGATCCGCCGGGCCGCCCGGACTTCACCGCGGCGTGCGAACGAGGAGTCGATCGTGCACATCCTGACCAAGATCCTGATGGTGTTTGCGGCCGTGCTCGCGATCTTTCTTTCGGCGCTCACCATCGCCTATTCCGCCAACACCGACAAGATCGTCGCGGATTACGCCCAGGCCTCCGCCCATGCCGAGTCGGTCAGCGCTTCGAGCGCGGTGCAGGTCACCCAGGCCTCCGAGATCCAGAACCGCATGAAGGCCGAGATCGACCAGATCTCGCGCCGGGCCGCCGACTTTGAGTCCCGCATCAACGAACTCCAGCGTGAGAACGCCGGACTCCGCGACGCCCGCGCCCGCGCCGAGGCACGCTTCGACTCCATCGAGGGGGAGAAGCGAGTCCTTACCGAGACCGCCAACACCCAGGCCAAACTCCTCGACAGTTACCGCTCCGAGGTCGGCAAACTCCTCGCCGGTGAACTCGCCTACCGCAAGCGCGAACTCGAACTCGACGAACGCATCAGCGAACTCGAGAGCCAGCGCGAAGTCCTCCAGGCCAACGTCCGCGCCCTCCAGGAGCAACTCACCGAGTCGCGCATGGCCATGGGCACCGGCGCCGCCGGGACACTCGCCATCTCCACCGGCGCCCTCCGCGCCGCCGAGCCCTTCACCATCACCGGACCCCTGATCCGCACACGTGTCGACCGTGTCACCACCGACGCCGCCACCGGATCGCTCCTGGCCCAGGTCCCCGTCGGATCCGCCGGCAACATCCGCTCCAACGCCAAACTCTTCATCGTCCGCGACGGCGTCTTCCTCGCCAACCTCATCATCGTCCAGGCCGACATCAACTGGTCCGTCGGCCGCGTCGATTCCCTCGGCCAGACGGTCGAGATCCGTCCCGGAGACGAGGTCTTCAGCCGCCTGACCAACTGATCGACCACCCGATTCACCGGACCGCTCACAACAGCGGACCAATCCGGGGAACGACCGCGGCATTCCGACCTGGGCTTCGCTTCGACCGGGGATTCCAAGAGACGGGCATACACGAACAAGGGCGAACACGCGATGACGCAGTTCAAGATGCAGATGCCCGGCGGACGAGCCCGCCGATACGCCGGACCCGATGTCTACACCGCGCTGGCCTTTGTCGCGGTTGCTTTTCTCGTCGCCGCCTGCGTCATCATGTGGCAGGCGGGCATGAAGGTCGCCCCCCAGGGCGCCTCCAGCCCCTTCGACATGCAGACCGCCGGCTCGATCAAGATCAAGAAGGCAAACTGAGAGCGCACGATCCTCGCGGCTTCCCTCACCGGCGAACCACGCTCGCCGAGCCTGGCGAATCCGGCTCGGCCGGCCTGCGTGCCTGCGCCCGCTCCGGCATTCGTGCCGGCCGGCGTGCCTGCCGGCGTACTCACGCATCCCGGCCCGTGACTGCCCAAGTTTGCTGGAACCTGCCTGTCGAAGCCCGCCCGCCTGCCCAAGCCTGCCGATTCCGGCTCGGCTGGCCTGCGTGCCTGCACCCGTTCCGGCATTCGTGCCGGCCTGCGTGCTCCCGCGTCAGTGCCCGAGCCTGCTGAAGCCTGCTGGAGCCTTGACAAACCACCATCCGGGGCTACATTTCGAGTCCCGTTCGCCGCGGCGAACACCCGGCATGGACCCACGTCGGGGCGGTAGCTCAATTGGTTAGAGTACCGGACTGTCGATCCGGTGGTTGCGGGTTCGAGTCCCGTCCGCCTCGTTTGGATAAACCTTGCTGAACCCGTAGGTTACGGGTACCCCCCGACGGTCGGGGGCGCAGCTCGAAACGATTTCCGCGCGGTGCGCGCACCGCGCTGGAGTTTCGGGAGGTGCCCCCGTGCCGAAGACCCCGGGCTATCGCAAGCGCCACGACCGCAACCAGGCCATCGTCACCCTGACCGACGCCGCGACCAAACGGCGGCGGGATTACTGGCTGGGCGAGTACGGCTCGCCCGAGAGCCGCGAGCTGTACCACCGCGTCGTTGCGGAGTGGGAAGCCAACGCCCGCCGCCTGATCGACCCTGACTTCGAGAAGCCCGCCGCTGGCGGGCCGGGCGGCGACGCGGGGCCGGACGGCACGGGCGGCATCACCATCTCCGAGCTGTGCGCCCGCTTCTGGCGGATGCGGGCGCCGCAGTTCAACGCGAACGAGCAGGGGCATCTCAAGGCACTCATCCGGCTCCTTCGGCGCTCGTACGGCTCGACGCCCGCTTCGGCGTTTGGGCCGCGGCGGCTGCAGCGGCTCCGCGACGAGATGATCCGCGACGACGAGGAGAGCGGCCGTCGGGGCTGGGGCGTCACCTACACCAACGCGCAGGTGCGGCGGCTGTGCCGGCTCTTCAAGTGGGCGGCGTCGCAGGAGATCGTCTCCGCGAACGTGAGAGTGGAACTACTGGCGGTGGACCCGCTCAGGCCCGGGCGCTGCGAGGCGCGGGCTGGACGGGTCGTGAAGCCCGTGCCGGTCGAGATCGTCGAGAAGACGCTGCCCTTCATGGCCAGCCCGGTCGCCGCGGCTGTGCGGTTGCAGTTGCTCACCGGAGCCAGGCCCGACGAGGTGCTCAGCCTGCGGCCGTGCGACATCGACACCTCCGCCAGCGACGGAGTCTGGGTGGTCCGTCCCGAGCGGCACAAGACGCAGTACATGGGGCACGACCGCGTGCTCTTCCTCGGCCCCAAGGCGCAGGCCGTGCTGGAGCGGTTCATGGACCGCCCGCCGGGCGCGTACCTCTTCAGCCCCGCCGAGGCGGACGCGGAGCGGCGGGCGACACGGGCCGCGGCGCGGAGGACGCCGCTCTCGTGCGGCAACCGCGCGGGGACCAACCGCAAGGCCGAGCCGAGAAAGACCGCGGGCGACCGCTACGACGCGCGGGCGTACTACCGGGCCGTGCAGTACGCCTGCGACGTGGCCTTCCCGCCCCCCGCGCCGC
This sequence comes from Phycisphaeraceae bacterium, assembly GCA_019636515.1. Classification (GTDB taxonomy): domain Bacteria; phylum Planctomycetota; class Phycisphaerae; order Phycisphaerales; family UBA1924; genus JAEUJB01. Next base: position 763,089 of record JAHBXI010000002.1, read on the forward strand.
TGGGCAAGCGCGACGATGAGACCCGGGAGGCGTGGCGGCAGCGCCTCGCTTCGACTGGCCTCAAAGCGGCCCTCGACGCCTGGCGGAAGGAGCACCGGTGGTTCCCGTACCAGCTCCGCCACACGGCGGCGACGCTCTACCGGCGGGAGCACGGCCTGGAGGCCTCGGCCCTGGTGCTCGGGCACGCCAGCGCCCGGGTGACGGACGCGGTCTACGCCGAGCGGGACCAGTCGAAGGTGGCAGAGATCATGCGGCGGGTGGGATAGACTACTCGGAATGGATGGTGGCACCCCATAGGCCCGATATCTGGGGCCAACCGAGCGGATGTTCTCAATCCGT
>JAHBXI010000003.1 GCA_019636515.1 Phycisphaeraceae bacterium
GGGTCGGGCCGAGAACTTCACACAAATGTGGTCTGGCGGAGGGTGGGGCGGGGGGCGTGGCGGGGGGGGCCGGACCTCGTGCGCGCACGAGGTCGCCTGGTCCTCCGGTGCATGGTGGTGGCCGGGGGTCCGGGGGGTGCGAATGAGGCGAGTATCCGCGAAGCGGAGCCCGGGTATCGGCGAACCGGAACGCGGGGTGTGCGTTCGTGCGTGGCCCATCGAGCGATTCGGGGGGTCATCGTCGGCAGAGGAGTCGGACGACTTCATCCCGGCGTGGGAGTGAGGGGATCGCGCCGTGGCGTGTCGCGGCGAGCGCGCCGGCCGCGCAGGCCCAGGTCACGGTGTCCGTGAGGGCGTCGGCGTCGAGTGATGCGGCGGCGCGGTGCTCGGCGTAGCGAGCCGCGAAGTACCCGCAGAAGGCATCTCCCGCGCCGACGGTGTCGGCGGCGGTGACCTCGAAGGCTGGGACTCGGCGGCACTCTCGGGCGCGGCTGAACGCGGCCCCGTGCGAACCGAGGGTGATCACCGCGCAGCCGACGCCGAGTCGTTCGATCGCGTCGAGTTGCTCATCGACGGGTCGTGTGGCGACCTCGCCCGCGTCGCCGCCGACCGTTGCGTGGGCGATGACCCGCGCGGCCTCGTTCTGGTTGACGATGACGACGTCCGCGGCGTCGAGCAGTTCCCACGGCAGGGGCGCGGCCGGGGCCGCGTTGACCATGACGGTGGCGCCCGATTGGCTGGCGACCTGGGCCGCGCGGACGACGGCGTCCATGGGAACTTCGAGTTGCACGAGCAGCACGTCGGCGGCGGCGATCAGTTCGCGGACGCTCTCGACGTGCGCGGGAGTAAGGCGGGCGTTGGCGCCGGGGGCGACCACGATCGTGTTCTCGGAAGAATTCTCGCCGACGGTGATCAGCCCGACGCCCGTGGGGGCGTGGTCGTCGGTGGCCACGCCCGAGTCGCCGACGGCGTTGTCGGCCAGTTCGCGGCGGAGTCTCTGGCCGTGAGCGTCATGCCCGACCATGCCGATCATCGTGGCGAGTGCGCCCGCGCGGGCGGCGGCGACGGCCTGGTTGGCTCCCTTTCCCCCGGGGAAGGCGGAGAATGAGCCGCCAAGCAGCGTCTCTCCGGGGGAGGGAAGCCGCGGAGAGCGGACGACCAGGTCCATGTTGATGGATCCCAGGACGCAGATGTTCGCGGGGGGAGAGGTGTTCACGGGTCGATCGGAGGCGAAGTGGCGGGGCGTGGTCATGCTACCGCCGTCGGGGTTGTCGGGCTTGTCGGGCTTCCGGCGCGTTTCAGGCCTGGTGGGTGGGTGGGGATCGGTGGACGGTCGCCCACACCTCGCGCTTTGCATCCAGGTCGCGGAAGACCTTGCGTCCCGGGATGATGTCCGCGTAGACGGTCGCGATCTCACGTGGTCGCACCTTGAAGCGCACGCGCGACCAGCACACGGGTGGAGAGATCGACCGCGCCCAGGCGGGCGGCTCGGCCGCTTCAACGTCGAGCACGCCGGTGTCGTCGGGAGAGGCGCCGTGTTCGCGCGGAGCGGGCGGCCCGTCGCGCAGGACCTCGCCCAGCAGGTTGGTCTTGTAGGCCGAGGCGACCGGGCCGGCGATCACGAGTGAGACTTCGGCGGGCTTGCCCTCCCATTCGACCAGTCGCACGACGAACGGGTGGGAGCAGGCTCCATCGGAATCCCGGCTCATGCGGTGTCCGGCCCACGCGGGGAGGCGATCTCCCGCCGCCGGGGACTCCCGGAAGAAGGCCTGTGCCAGGACAAAGGGGGCGTTTTCGATGTGCAGCGGGCCGAACACAGCGGGCATCGGCGGGGCGTCGTGGAACTCGGATGGGAACGACGACCGGGCCTCTCGCGGGAGTTGGTTCATCGCCACCACGGCGGGGCGGTCGGGATCCGCGGGGCCGTCTGGCTCGAAGCGGAAGGTGGCGGTGAATTTTCCGTTGACGCGGGGTTCATCCCAGGGGTCCCTGGCGGTCAGGACGGCCCGGAGCGTCGGGTGGAGAAACCACTGCTGCGAGCCGTCGTGGCGGATTACAAGCGATCGACTGTCCCTTGTATCCCTGAGCCGGACCCAGGTCAGGCTGGTGAACGCGTGCTCGACTTCTTCGAACCACTGCGGCGAGGTCATCCAGTCTCCGGTTGGGTACTTCCGCCGCCCGGGGCGTGGGTTGTTCGCGGGTTCGTGGGAGTAGGGGGTGTCGCGGGCGACCGCGGGCGCATGGAGCCCGGTGTGGAAATCGAGCGTCAGCGATCCGGCGAACCCCGGGGTATCGCAGATGAACCCGTCGGAATCAAGAGTAAGTTCGATGCCGCGGCTGTTCGGGTGGGCCGACATCCGTAGCGAGCCGCAGGCCTCGTCGATGAATCGAGAGACGAGGCGCTGCTCACCTGTTTTCTCCTCGCGTTCGATCGAGACACCTTGCAGGCGCGGGCGAGACGCCGCCGAGGCCAGAACAGGCCGTGCCACGGGCATGGAGCCGTCCGCCAGTCCATCCGGATACTCGGGCGTGGTGACCTGGGCGATCGCCCCGGTCGCCCGGCAGACCCCGACGCTCCAGGGTCCTCGGCGGAGTTCGATGCGGTCATCGGATTCAACAACGTCGATCGGGTGGACGGCGGAGGCGCCGCCCGAATCGAGGATTCGGAAGCCAAACGGTGGGACATCACGTGCGGCGACGCGCCGCTCGCTCCCTGGTTCGTGGAATTCAACGTCCCTGATCCGGCCCGTCGTGTTGAAGACCAGGACCCGCGGATGGTCGAGGTTCGGCGGACCCAGGAGCCGGCGTGCGCTGCGTTCAAGGACATGCGAGGCCAGGCGCTCGACACGGTCCAGGGTCGCGTACGCGACGTGCCCGCAAAGTCCCTCGCATTCGTGGTTGTCGTGGTGCTGGCTCGCCAGCAGTTCTCGCCAGGAGTCCTCGAGTTCCCAGGTCGGGTAGAGGTCCCACTGGGCGTAGGGGCGTGCGAAGAGGCTTGCGACGGCGGACGCGGCCTCCGTGGAAACGAGCAGGTCTTCCAGTCGTCGGGAGCGGCGAGGATGGCGGTCGCCGTTCTTGCCCAGTGTCATCCCGTGCCATACGTCGTCCATCGCGTAGCGCCGCGCAGGGATGTGGGCGTCGGCGGCGAGTGACAACTCCCGTATCAGGCCGCTGATCGTTGCGGTTCGCACCTCGAACCTCGCGTCGGAGAGCAGTCCGCGGAGCCGTGGGAGGAGGATCTCGGATCGGCACATCCAGTCGGGACTGGGCATCAGTTCAAGCCACTGGACGATGGCACGCGGCGTATCGAGCACGCGGGACGGGGCGTCGGGGGACGAAGCCTCCCCGGCGCCGGTGCTGGTAATGACCTTGTCGAGAAGGCCATCGAAGTCCTCCGGCCACTGGTGGACGTTGAGTTCTCCACGGGGCAGGGCCGGGAGAGAGGTTCCGTCGATTCCTTCCCATCGGATCAGCGGCTCGGGTTCGACGGGGATCTCCGGCGTGTGCCACGTCCACTGGAAGAAAAGGCATGCGCCCGTGTACCCGCACTGGGCGAGCATCTGAGGCAACTGTGGGAAGAAGTAGAACTCCTCTTCCCAGAACGAGCGGGGGAAAACCCCAAGCGTGCGGCGGAGGGCGCGGGCACCGAACGTCAACTGCCGTATGTTTGATTCCCCGCCGTGAAAAAGCCCGTAGGGCTGCCCGTAGGTTCCCCCGACGGGCTCGATGGTTCCATCGGCCACGGCTTCTCGGAGTCGGCCCAAACTCTCGGGGCACTCGGCGGCCATTTTCTCGTACCCGACGGCGTCGAAATTGACGTTGCCGCGCGCCCCGGTTGCCCGGACCAGGGCGAGCATGTCGTCGGTCGATCCCGGGAGCACGCCGTACCCCCACAGCCACTGCATGTCCGCCCAGTGCATGTGGTTGCCGAAGGTGTAGTACAGGATTGGACGGGCCATGGTCGAGTGACGATTCCGGGTGAGCCAACTCCCCGTACTCAATCGTGAACACGCGGATCGGCGCGTGCCGTCACCTCGCGCGCGGCCATCAAGGGAGAGAGATGGCGAGGTGCCCGGCGGGGATCACCCCCCGCCGTCGCTCGGGCGAGGGATGCGAACCGGACCGGCGGGTGTCCTTCGGATCGTTTCGCCGTCGTTCGCGGGGGAATCGGTCGTTGCGGGCGAGGTTCGATCGGGGAACGTGGACGGATCCATGTCGGCGTCGAGGTCGTCGAGCGAGGGCATGGACCCGAAGGAGGCGATCACGGGGTCGAGCGAGACACCGGGCTTTTCCCAGTCGCTGGCGCGTGGGAAGACGGTGTCGGGTCCCGGCACGCCGGTGAAGAGGGTGCGATCACCCGTCTTGATGGCGGCCCAGTTCAGCACGTACGCGCCCTGCGGGTCCTGGATCGCGAGGGAGACCATCCCCGCTCCGCCCGATTCAATGACTCGAACCACCCGGATGGCCTCGATGGCCTCGGTGGCGTCCTCCCACTCGCCCGATCCCAGGAGCGAAGTAAGGACCGTTCCTCCCGTTGGGTCCAGCAGGCCGCGCATGGAGTCCGAATCGCCGCGGATGATCGCGTCGGCGAGCGAGAGGATGCCGCGTGCCAGGCCCTCGTCGGTAGGGGCTTTGCTTTGCGCGAAGTGAACGCGGGCGTCGATGCGCATGGACTGTCGGAGGGGGTCGATCTCGATCGGCGGCGGCGGTGGTGGCGGCGGCGGTGGTGGCGGTGGCGGCGGCGGGGGCGGTTCTTCTTTCTTGCAACCGGGGGCGACGGCCACGATCGCCACGGACACCGCGATCACGGGGGCGGCGGTGGCAAGCCAGGATAAGCCGGCGGCGAGCGCGGCGGGCAAGGCCGCGGGACGGAAGACGGCCGGGGCTTTGCGTGAGCGTTCAGGGTTCTTCATGGTTGATGACCTTGGTGTTCTTGTCGATGCGTCGCATCAGCCCGGCGAGGGTTCGCCCCGGAGCGAGTTCGTGGAATCCGGCCTTGAAGCCGGCGAGAAGCCACTCGCACGACGCGGACCATCGCACGGGGCATGTGAGTTGTTCAACCAGCCGCCGCCGGATGGAGGCGGGGTCGGGGTCGTGAGGTCTCGCGGTGACGTTGGAGATGACGACCGATCGCGGAGCGGAAATCGCGGCGCGGCCGAGCGCTTCGGCCAGGGCGTCGGCGGCGGGCTGCATCAGGGGCGAGTGGAACGCGCCCGCGACGGGCAGGGGCGTGGCCCGAAGGCCCAGTTCGGTGGCGGCCGCGACGGCCCGTTCGCACGCGGTCGCGTGTCCGCTCAGGACGATCTGGCCCGGGGCGTTGAAGTTGGCGCAGACCAGGACTTCCCCGCCGCGGGCCTTGTCGCAGACGGCTTGGGCCTGCGCTTCATCGGCGCCGATCAGGGCGAGCATGCCGCCCGGGGAGGCCTCGGCGGCTTCCTGCATGGCTCGGCCGCGCAGCGCGACCAGTTCGAGCGCCTCTTCAAAGGCCATCGAGCCCGCGATGACCAGGGCCGTGTACTCGCCCAGGGAGAGCCCCGCGGTGGCCGCGATGGGAGCCTCTCCCCGGGCAAAGCCCGCGCTCGCGGTCAGTCCCATCCAGCACGCCATGGAAGCGGTGAAGATGGCGGGCTGGGACACATCCGTCCGGTTCAAGCGGTCAACCGGACCATCGAAACACAACGAAGAGAGCAAAGCCCCGAGCCGGTTGCCGATCACCCGGTCGGCCAGGTCAAAGACCTCGCGCGACTCGGCCGACGCGGCGTGCCAGGCTTTTCCCATGCCGACGGATTGGGCCCCCTGCCCTGGGCAGATGATCACCATGGATTCGTTCATCTCCATGAATCATACCGACGACGGGACATCTGCGGGCGATGGCCCTGATTCTCGACATACTGTCGGGGGTGGTGACCAAGAGACGGGATACGGCACGGTGGCTCTGGGAGGCATCCGCCGCCGCGTGGCTCGGACTGGGCGGCTGCGGGGCGACGCCGGGCGAGTACGGACGGGTTTGGGTCGATGAGCGCGTGCTTCTCGAACCGGCCGACCAGCGCACCGACGCCGTGACCGGGCACACCCTGGTGATCCCCGTCGAGGTCCGAGGGTCGCTTCCGAAAAAAGCCGCGGGCGTGTACTCGCCGGACGTGCGTCTTGCCGACGGTTCGCCGGTCAAGGCCGCGCTTCGATGGATCACCGTTCACCCCACCGACGCGATGGATCGGGCGGGTTCGTGGTCATGGCTCCCCGAGGCGGGTCGCTGGAAGACGTACGACCACCCGCCCCCGGCTGACGCGTCCGGATTGGTCATGGCCGTGCTGGCGGTCGACTTGTCGGATGCTCCGGCGGGCGGCGATCTGCTGATTGGCCGTCGGCGTGTCGCGTTGAACTGGGTACCTTCGCCCGCGATCATCGCGTCGGACCCCTCGGTTCGGCTTGGTCCGGCGCTTCCTCCGGGCGTGCGGGACAACCCGCTCCTGTCGGTCATGACCCGGGATGAGCGGCACAGCCCGGTCCGTCGGTGGCGTTACCGCCTGATGTCGTCGGGGCTGCATCCGTTGACGCCGGTTTCGGTGCCGGCGGGTGACGCCGGGGTGTTCGCGGACCCCGTGCTGGAGGCGATGGCCGCGCAGAAAGAGGCCCGCTGGTCGGTCGCGATCGGGACGATCGAGCGCCGCGACCCGGACCTGGCCGCGGACCTGTCGGCCCGGTTGTGCGCGGTGGTGATTTTTGATGGATCCCGGGTCGTCGCCCCGGCCTGGGCGACGGACCAGTCGGAACTCGATGCGTTGTTGCTCGATCTTCTCGATCCGTCCCTGGACCACGAGGCCAGGAGCGAGCGGGTCCGGGCGTGGATCGGGGATTCTCCTCCCGCGCACGCGTGGGTGATTGATGATGCGGCCGAGCGCGACGCCGAATCGGGCGCCAACGCGGCCCTGGCGGGTGTTGTGAATTTTGAGCGACGGCCCCACCTGGGATGGACGGCGTGGGCCGACGCCTCGGGGCGGGAGATCGAGGCCCGACCCGATCCGGTGACCATCGCGCCGATGTCGGCGTCCACGGTCCTGGCCCCGGTGCCCGCCGACGCGGTGGTGACCCTTCGATCGGCGGATGGATCGGAGGTGAAGGCCGCCGCGCTGACGGTTCACCTGGGCCCGTGGGAATCGAGGGTCGTGGTCGATGCGACCGCCACGCCGGCCGAGCCGCCCGGAGTTTCGATCGGGCCTCTGGTCCCGGACGTCACGCTGGAGGGTTTTCTTGGCGGGCGGGGCACGCGAGCCGTGGAGAGGTCCTGGGCGACCCGGGCCTCCCTCCGCCGGGGGGCGTGGGAGGAAGCCCCTCCGGGCCATTCTCCGTCGGTCGCGCCGTGGGAGTTGCATATCGAGTGTTCACGCCCGGATTCGGAGCGGGTGTCGTCGCCGGGAAGCGTGGCCGGGGACCAGGTCCGCATCCACGTTGGTTCAAGGTCCGCACCGGCCCTGGTTCTGCGCGTGGACGAATCGGGCGCGGTCGTGCGCGAGGATGATCGCGGTTTGATGGGCTACTCCGCCATGGTCCGCGTGACGCGCGAACCCGATCGATGGACGGCGATCGTCCGGGTCCCTTCCGACGCGGTCGAGAGCCGGGGGATCCTTCGGATTGGCCTGGAGCGAACCGACTCGCGCGGGCTTCGGTCGGCCTGGCCCAGGGCGATGCTTCCCTGGCAGGCGGTCCCCGGGCGGGCCGTGATCGATCTCGCGGCGTGGGATCGATGAGACGTCCGGGCGGGTGGTATCGCGCGTCGGTGCGAGGTCGGGAGAGGTACTCTTGGGCATGAGCGACTCCGCCGGCATCCGCGTCCGTGAATTTCAGGAACTCATCCGAGAGCGGTACTTCGCGACCGATTCGGCCCGGGGGACGGCCGGGACGTTCATGTGGTTCATCGAGGAAGTGGGGGAACTCTCGACGTCACTCCAGGACAACCTGCCGGGCAAATCGCCGACCCAGGCCCAGCGCGCGAACCTTGCCGAGGAGTTCGCGGACGTGTTCGCGTGGCTGTGTACGCTGGCGAACATCCACGGGGTTGACCTGGCGCGCTCGCTGGAGAAGTACACCGACCCCGGCCGCGTGACGGGGGTGAAGGACTGAGCCTGTCGCGAGGCCGGTCAGGTCTCGGCGAGCCACCAGCGCCGCCGCAGCCGCACCGGCTTGTGCCGCTCGAGGCTTTTGCGGATCGCGTCCGTCGCCACGTCCGGGTCGTCGGTCACGGTGAGCAGTTCGGCGTCTCCGGGGCTGATGGTGCCGCGCTCTTTCATGGCTTGGATGAAGTCGATCAGGGGGCGCCAGTAGTCGGTGCCCATCAGGACGATCGCGAAATCCCGGATCTTGCGGGTCTGGACGAGTGTCAGGGTCTCGAAGACCTCGTCGAGCGTGCCGAACCCTCCGGGGAGGACCACGAACGCGTAGGAGTACTTGACCAGCATGACCTTTCGGACAAAGAAATACTTGAACTCCACGAATCGGTCCACGTAGGGGTTTGGCTGCTGCTCCATCGGGAGCGTGATGTTGCACCCGATCGAGCGCCCCCCGCGCTCCTTCGCGCCGCGGTTGGCCGCTTCCATGATCCCGGGTCCGCCGCCGGTCATGACGGTCAGCCCCATGTCGGCGATGCGTCGGCCCATGTCGCGGCCCAACTCGTAGTACCGGTGGTCCTCCGGGAAGCGGGCCGATCCGAAGACCGTCACGCACGGGCCGACAAAGTGCAGCGATCGGAACCCGCGCACGACCTCCGCGAAGATCCGCAGCGCCCGGGTCAGTTCCGTCAGGCGGTCGAACGGGCCTTCCAGGAAACTCCGGGCGTCCGAACTGGAGGGGTTTTTCCCCCACCACCCCTGCTCGGCGGCGATCGGCCCCGACCGAGGCATGGCCGCGCCCGGTTGGGGCGAAGCGGGCACCCGCGTGTTCATCGCCGCCTGGTCCATCGGTCGTAGCGTATCGGTCACGCGGCCTGGAGGGGGTGAATCCCCGGGATCGTGCCTGGTCGGTGGCGGACGACCTGAACGCACGTACACTCCACGGTTCGCCCGCGAGTTCTCGTGCTTGCGGTGAAAAGCCAAGAGGCCACGGGTCAAGCATGAATCACGCGATGAGTTCCACGCGACCGGGCGCGGCAAGCACCGCCTTTCCACTGCCCGCCGACGCGATTTCCGGCACACTCTGGGACTCTCTGACCTCGGACGTTGAGGCGGAAGTCATCGTCGTGACCGGCGACGGGAAGATCGTCGCCGCCAATTCCGACGCCGCCACGTTCCACGGCGTCGCCAGCAGCGCGATCGCCGGGTTGTCCCTGGGCGACATCATGTCCGACCCCGTCGCGGCCGAGCGTCTCGCGCACGTCGCCGAGGTCGCCAAGGGAGGCTCCGGGCTTGTCCTTGAAGGTTTCCTTCGCGGGGCGTGGCGACAGACCGCGATGCGTCCGTTGCGTGGCTCGACCACGCTTGTGTTGCTCGTCAGCGGGCCGGTCATCGGTCGGGAGAGCGTCCTGCCCCGGGTCCGCGCCAGGAACGATGAACTTGGGAACCTCGCGGTGCTCACCTCCCGCGAACGGGAGATCCTCGCCCTGATCGGCCGCGGCATGTCCACGATCGAGATCGCCGAAAGCCTCGGGCGGAGCGTCAAAACCGTCGAGTGGCACCGGGTGTCCCTGGGCAACAAACTCGGCGTCTCCAACCGCGTCGAACTCGCGCACATCGCCCTGCGAGCCGGCCTGGCGCACATCGAGGTCATCGATCCCTCCCCGGACACGCACCCAAAGCCCCGTCGTCGCGCCGTCGGATCGAGTTCGACCAAGTCCACGTGATGGCGGAGAAGCGCCTTTCGACGGTGAAACCCCGGTTTTTTTGCCCAGGAGCCGGGATGTTCCAAACAACCCCCGGACGCGCCGGATTTTGCGAGGCAGATTCCATTGCGGGGCGAGGCGAGCAGCGGTACTATTGAGAACGTGTTTTCAATAATCTCCGCCCCACCCCCGTGCGACTTCCCGTGACACGCCCCGCTCCCTCCAGCCGAATCACCGATCGAGCGGCGTGCCCTTCGGGCCGCTGGTATCTGGGCGCGCTGATGAGCGTGATGGTCCTTCTGGGGCTTCCCGCGGCCGCGGCGTGGCACGGGCTGGGGCATCATGGGCACCACGGTTCCCGGATCGCGGACACAGGGCGGGTTGGCGGGTTGGTCGAGCGGCCGCGTACGGATCGCGCCGGTATTCATTCGGCGGGCGCTGGTTTGGGAGTCCGCCATGTCAACTCGTGTCGCGCGGCCGATCACTCGCATCCGGAAGGGGGGACCGAGCCGGACCTTCCCGAGCGTGAGCCAACCGAGCCCTTCGGATGCCGGGTCTGCACCGAGTTGCTGGCGGCGAAGATCGTCGGCGGGATTCTTCCGGTGGTCGAATCGCCGCGGATCGAATTGGTCGCGTGCCGGGGCACGGTCCCTGAAGGTCTTTGGGAGCCCGGCACCGAGCGATGGCCCTCGGCGTGCCCGCGCGGTCCTCCGCGCGCCTGAATCCGCTCCGTGCGTTTCGCCGCGACGATCGCTCGATGGGTGATGTCGCGCGTCCGTCCGCGGCGATCCACGAGCGAATCGAGCGCACCCGTACGCCGCCGGCGCCTGCCGAGCGGGCGCTGATCGGGTTCTCTGCGCCCCGCGTCGGCTCTTTGCCTCCTCATTCGAACCGATTGACCGAACTCTCACCACGAAGGTGTGACGATGCCACGACGGGCCTTCACGCTCATCGAGTTGCTGGTCGTCATCGCGATCATCGCGTTGCTGATCGGCATTCTCCTTCCCACGCTGCGGGGGGCTCGCGAGGCGGCCCGTGCCACCAGGTGCCTGGCGCAGATGGGCCAACTGGAGGTGGCGCACACGATCTACATCAACACGTACCGGGAGTACTTCATCGACGCGGGGCTGGCCCACGGCGGTTCGAACACCATCGGGCGTGTCCGGCGGTCGTGGCCCGTGGTGCTGTCGGAGTTGTACGGTTCGCCGCTGGTTCTTCGGTCTCCGGGGGACACCAGCCGGTATTGGCCGATCAGCCAGGGCGGGGCGAGCACGCGGCCGGGCCTGGACCAGATCCTCCAGCAGATCGAGGCGGGTGAGGAGCCCGACGTGTCGAAGATTGCCCGCTGGACCAGTTACGGCATCAACAACTGGACGAGCCGCAGTTACAGCCCCGGCATGGACCGGGCCGAGCCGTTCGATTCACTCAGGAAGATCCCGTTTCCCTCCCAGACGGTTCACTTCCTTCTCATGACCGAGGGGGATCCGCCCAGCGACTTTGCCTACTCCGACCACGTACACGCCGAGTCCTGGAGCGACGCCGACTATCCGCCCGGCACGGCGGCCTCCGAGATGGAGATCGCCGCGTGGGGCGGGCCGAAGAAGAGTTTTTCCTCGATCGCCAACTACTCGTTCCTGGACGGGTCCGCCCGGACTCTTCCCTTCGAGCGTGTGTACCACGATTACCACGCAAACCAGTTTTATCCCAACGCCAAGGCCCGGTGAACCGGGCCGGCCGGAGATGACGCCATGATTCGCCCCGCGATGTTCCCGATCGTGATGACCTTGTTGACCGTCACCCTCGCGGCCCCGTTGGCCGTTGCCCAGCACGCCGGTGACATCTTCCTTCAACTCAACTACCTCGGCAGGATCTGCACCGCGCGGATCGATCCCGACGGCGGAGGGATCTTCAACAATGCCCGCGTGTTCTCCGCCGAGTTCGGCGAGTCTCCCAATTTCACCAACGACCCGGGGATGGACTCGGACCCGGGCACGTTCGCGGTCGGCACCGCGATCGGCTTCAACATCCGCAGGGCGCTTCGCAAGTGGGATGGGACGGATTTCAGCCAGATCCCCGAGGAACGTATCCGTGTCCGCCTGGCGATCCTGGGCCCGGTGTTCAGCCCCGAGACCGACGAGGTGGTGCCCGGGTTCGCCATGCCGGTCAACACGCAGGGAGAGTTCCACCACCACCCCGGGTTCACGCTCCTGGAGCCGGCCTCGGACGGGGTATATCTCCTCGAACTGGAACTGTGGAGCACCCAGGAGGGGATCCTGCCTTCGCGGCCGTACTGGATGGTGTTCAACCAGAACGAATCCGAGGCGGTACACGCGGAGGCGATCCAGTGGGTGATCGACAACGCCGTGGGGTGCGTGAGCGACTTTGACGCCTCGGGCTTTGTCGATACCGATGACTTTGATGATTTCGTGCGGGCCTTTGAGGCGGGTGATTTCACGGCCGACGTGGACGGGACGGGCTTTGTCGATACCGACGACTTCGATTTCTTCGTGCATGCGTTCGAGTCGGGGTGCTGAAAGTCGGTGGTCGTTGTGCGAAGGCGCGTTGTGTGCCCGCGAGCCCGCCGCGGGATCCAATAAGAGAACACCGCCCGCGGGCCGTCGGCGGTGTAGTGAGAATGACAATGCACTCTCATTTTGAATGAGGCGTGCGCGGCGCCCCGCCCGGGGCGACCGACGAAGGAGAGATGGCATGAAGTACGCAAGGATGGGTCTGGCGGCGATGGTGATCACCGGGGCTGGCTCGCACGCCGTCGCGCACGTGGGCGATGTCGGCGTCGCGGTGAGCGGCGGGTTCCTGGTCACCGGGAAGGTGGTGGACCTTGGGTTTGGGGACGAAGTCGAGATCGGGGAGCGTGTCTTTGGCGGGGAAATGAACTTTGCTCCCGGCGTGGGCGACGAGCCGGGCTTTTTCGTCAAGGGCGGGACCCTCCCCGGCGGGTCCTTGCTGGGATTCAATATTCGCGCAGCGCTGCGCCGGTGGAACCCTGGCGTGGCGTCTGGGAACCAGATCGCCGCGGAGACCATGACCCTCGAAAGCCCATCGGGGCTTGATGTCGTGACCACTCCCGGCACGGATTCCCTGGTGGCGGGCTGGTCGTTCGTCCTCCCCGGGTCGGGGGACTTTGACGACCATCCCATTTTCTATGTCAACGACCGCACGCAAGACGCGATCTACATCCTGCAACTGGAACTGTTCACAAGCGCCGCGGGGATCGGGACGTCCGATCCCATCTGGCTCGTGCTCAACGACGGCCTGTCCGAGGATGAGCACGACCGGGCCATCGAGTGGACCGAGGAGAACCTGGCCCCGGCTCCCGGAAGCGCGGCGCTGCTGATGGCGGCCGCGCTGCTGGGCCGTCGTCGCCGCTGATTCGCCCCCACGCGCTGTCCGGGAGCCCCGCGATCGGGAGGGGAGAGAGCCTCCGGGGACAGCGCGTCACGCCGCCGCGGCCGGAAGGAAGACCGGCCGCGGTCTTATGCGGAGAGTCCACGTGCCGCCCGGCGTCCCGGGCCGCGGGCGATCTTTCCCGTATGCTCTTGCCGCGGCGGGGCGATGGTTCCCGCCCGACGAGTTCGCGTGCGGCCGGGATCGGCGTCGCATCGCCAAGGGGCGGACCCGATCCCACGACGATCCCACGACGAGCGCAGGAGTCTGCATGGACAAGCATCGCGCGGCGGAGAACGCCCTGGACATTCGTGACCTTCGATTCCGCTATCCGGTTGATTCGGGGGGGCCATCCGGAGGTTCCGCGGGCTGGTCGATCTCGATCGCGTCCCTGGCCGTCCGTCCAGGGGAGCAGGTCCTTCTTACAGCCGGTTCGGGTCGCGGCAAGAGCACGCTGCTTCACCTGATCGCGGGTCTCATGGATCCATCGTCCGGGACCGTACGGATCGCCGGGCAGGACATCCACGCGCTGCGCGGGGCGGCCCGGGACCGTTTCCGCGGACGGCACGTGGGGATGATCTTCCAGACCTTCAACCTCCTGCACGGTTTCAGCGCCATCGAGAACGTCATGGCCGCTCTGATGTTTTCGGAGGTCCCCCCCGGGGAACATGCCGGGCGGGCCGCGGACCTGCTCGGCCGCCTGGGGATCGAGCGGGCCGGCGCGGATCCCGATCGTCTGAGCGTTGGGCAGCAGCAGCGCGTCGCGGTCGCCCGTGCCCTGGCCTGCGACCCGGTGCTGGTCCTGGCCGATGAACCCACCGCGAGCCTTGATCCCCAGAACGCCGCCGCGGCGATCACGCTGATCCAGGAGGCATGCCGGGAGAAGGGCGCGGCCCTGGTCTGCGTCAGCCACGACCCCGCCATGGCCGAGCGTTTCGAGCGGCGTGAATCGCTTGATTCGCTCGCGTCGGCCTGAGGAGCGGCTCGCGCCGTGACCCATGCCCGGGGTTCGCCGGCGCGGGGCTGGTGTGCGCCACCGACCGAGCGTCCGTCAGGGCGAGCCTTGCCCGTTGCTATCCTTCGCGCCGCGGCGTCCGGTCGGAAACCGACGCCCTCGCGGTCCCGGAGCACCCGATGGCAGAGGCGACCAAGCAGGCGTTGTGGGGTGGGCGGTTTGAGGGTTCGTCCGACCCTCTCTTCCGTGAGTTCAACGACTCCCTGGGCTTTGACCATCGCCTGGCCATCGAGGACATCGCCGGGTCGATCGCCTGGGCAAAGGCGATCCACCGGGCCGGGGTGCTCGCCGACGACGAACTCGCCGTGCTGCTGGCCGCGCTCGCGCGACTCGCGGTTGAATGCCAGGCCGATCCACGGGCCCCGCTTGGCTCTGGGGAAGAGGACATTCACTCCTGGGTCGAGTCGCGCCTGGTGGCAAGAGCCGGCGCGGTCGGGAAGAAACTTCATACCGGGCGGAGTCGCAACGACCAGGTCGCGACCGATCTTCGGCTGTGGACCCGCGGCGCGATCGACCGCCGACGGGAGGAACTCACGCGTCTGCGCTGCTCGCTGGTCGCGCTGGCGGGCCGCCATCGCGAGGCGGTCATCCCCGGCTACACCCACCTGCAGCGAGCCCAGCCGGTTCTGTTTGCCCACTGGTGCCTGGCCTACGAGTCGATGTTCGCCCGCGACGACGGGCGCCTGGCCGATGCCAGGGTCCGCCTGAACCGTTGCCCCCTGGGGTCGGGGGCCTTGGCCGGGACCGCGTACCCGATTGACCGTGCCGTCCTGGCGGCGGACCTGGGGTTTGACGGGCCGACCGACAACAGCCTCGACGCCGTGAGCGATCGTGACTTTGTGATCGAGACGATCGGCGCCCTGGCCGTCGTGGGCGTTCACCTCTCGCGTCTGGCGGAGGACATGATCCTCTATTGCTCGCAGGAATTTGGCTTTGTCGAACTCTCCGACGCGGTCTCGTCGGGCAGTTCCCTGATGCCGCAGAAGAAGAACCCCGATTCGCTCGAACTGATCCGCGGCAAGTGCGGACGGCTGGCGGGGGCGCACGTGGCGATGCTCACGGCGGTGAAAGGTCTCCCCCTGGCGTACAACAAGGACATGCAGGAGGACAAGGAGCCCCTCTTCGACGCGATGCAGACCGCGTCGCTGTGCGTGCGCATGGCGGCGGTTGTCCTCGACCACGCCACGCTGCGCGCCGAGCGTTCCGAGCGGGCCGCCCTGGGGGGGTACGCGAACGCGACCGAACTGGCCGACTACCTTGTCCGCCTGGGCGTCCCCTTCCGCGAGTCGCACGACATGGCCGGGCGGGCCGTGCGTCACGCCATCGGGTCCGGCAAGCCGCTGGAGGCGCTGAGCATCGAGGAACTGCGTTCGTTCTGCCCTCTGGCGGGTCCCGATGTCTTTGAGTCGCTCTCCCTGGAATCCTGCCTGGCGCGGCGGGAGATCCTCGGAGGGACCGGGCGCGAGTCGGTCGGACGGGCGCTCGACGAGGCCGTTCGCCGTCTGGGACTCGACCGTGTCCGATCCTCCGACGCCCCCGTATGATCCGTCGTGCCCGATCCGAGAACCGCTCCGTCCCCGTCGCGCGCCGCTCAATGGCGATCCCCTTCGGCCGTGTCCTCATCACCGCACGGGACCATCGGCGGCTGGTCGCACCACCACCTTCTCGGGTTGCAGGGGCTTGACGCGGCGTCGATTCGGGCGGTCCTGGCCCATGCGAGCCGCATCCCGGCCTGCGGGCCGTCGGGCGCATCCGAGGCGCCGCGGCGCGACGACCTCCGCGGGCGAACCGTCGCCACGCTTTTCTTCGAGGATTCGACTCGAACCAGGACAAGTTTCACCCTCGCGGCCCAGCGACTCGGGGCTGAAACCGTCGATCTTTCGGGCGGGGTGACGAGCGTCAACAAGGGCGAAACAATCGTCGATACCGCGCTGACCGTCGAGGCCATGGGCGTGGATGCGATGGTGATTCGCGCCCGCCAGTCCGGCGCCGCCGCGATGGCCGCGCGGCGGGTTTCGTGCCCGGTTATCAATGCCGGCGACGGTTGCCACGAGCACCCCACCCAGGGCCTGCTTGACATCCTCACCATCGCCGAAGCGCACGGGCGAGCCGAGACGTTCGACCTTTCGGGACTCACGATCGTTGTTGTCGGGGATGTGACCAGTTCGCGCGTGGCGCGCTCAGGAATCGCGGGGCTTACCGCGCTGGGGGCGTCGGTCGTCGCCGTGGGGCCTCCGGGGATGGTCGTGCCCGCGCACACGCACCTGGCCGCCCCCGGCGGGCCGGGGCAGGTTTCGGTCCGTCACGACCTGGATCCGGTCCTTGCCCAGGCCGACGCGGTCATGATGCTCCGCATCCAGTTTGAGCGACACGGAGACGCCCCTTCGGCGGCGGGTGCTCGCCGCGGGGCCGTTATTCCTTCCATTCGGGAGTACCGTCATGGCTACGCGATGACGGCCCAGAGAGCCGACACCCTCCGCCCCGGGGCGGTGGTTCTGCATCCCGGCCCGATGAACCGCGGGCTGGAGATCGACGGGGAAGTGGCCGATGGATCACGGTCGGTCGTTCTTCGGCAGGTTTCCAACGGCGTCCGCGTCCGGATGGCCGTTCTGGCGATGTGCCACGCGGCGGCCCGATCCTCCAGACCTTTCGCATGACCGACGCCCGTTCACTCACCCACGCCCTTTCCTTCGACATTGAGGACTGGTTCCACATCGTCGAGGTCAAGGCCGTCGAGGACCCGGCCCGCTGGCCGCTGCTGTCGGAGCGGTCGTCCCTGGTCGAGCGGTACACCGACCTGATCCTTCGCATCTGCGACGATCACGGGGCGAAGGCGACGTTTTTTATGCTCGGCTGGATCGCCGCTCGCCACCCGGCCCTGGTCCGTCGCATCCATGACGCGGGCCACGAGATCGGCACCCATTCCTTCTGGCACCGCAAGGTCTATGAACTGACGCCCGAGGACTTTGCCCGTGACATCTCGGATTCGCTCGCGGCAATCCGCGCCGCCGTGCCGGGGCGCATCGAGATCCGGGGGTTCCGGGCGCCTTCGTTCTCGATCACCCAGGGGAGCGAGTGGGCCTTTGACGTCCTGATCGATCAGGGCATCACCTACGACGCCAGCCTCTTCCCCGCCTCTCGCGGGCATGGCGGGTATGCCTGCCCGCCGGGCCTGCACACGATCTCCACTCCCGCCGGAAGGTTGCTCCCCGAACTGCCGATGAGCGTCGCGAGCATCGGCGTGGGGCCCGTGCGCAAGAAGATGTGCTATTGCGGCGGAGGGTACATGCGGCTGCTGCCCGGGTCCTTTATTCGCCAGGGGATCGAGCAGGAGGCATCCGCCGGCAGGCCCACCGTGGTGTACCTCCACCCGCGCGACTTTGCCCCCGACTGCCCGAAGGTTCGCATGCCCCCGCACCGCTATTTCAAGTGCTATGTCGGGACCGGGACCACGGAGCGAAAACTCCGCGATCTTCTTGCCCGGTACACATGGGGGACGTGTGAGCAGGTTGTGGCGACGGGCTTGGCCGAACGCCCGGGCCAATGAGCCGACGATTTCTCAGGGCACGAGGCGCACGATCTTGTCCGGATCGTTGAGCAGCACGTAGATCGACCCGTCCGGGGCGCACGCCACATCGCGTACTCGCCCAAGCCCGTGGAGAACCTCTTCCTCCTCGATCACTCGGCCTTCGCGGACGCGCACCCGTCGAACCGTCTGTCCCGCGAGCCCGCCCGCGAAGAGGTCCCCCTTCCACTCCGGGAGCACGCCGGCGTTCGAGACCGTCAGCCCGCACGCGGCGATCGACGGCAGCCAGACGTGGGCGGGCATCGCGATGGTGTCGGGGCTTGTCTCAACCACGCCGGCGTCCATCGACGCCTCGCGTTTTCCCGCCAGGTCCGGCCACGGGACGCGGAACGGATGGCCGTCGTAGTTGATCCCGTGCGAGACGACCGGCCACCCGTAGTTTCGTCCCTTGACGATCAGGTTGAGTTCATCCCCCCCGCGCGGGCCATGCTCGGTGCTCCAGAGGTTTCCCTCGAGATCGAAGGCCAGTCCCTGCGGGTTTCGGTTCCCGTACGTCCAGATGCTCTTGTATACGGGACCGCTGTTGGAGGCGAAGGGGTTGTCGATGGGAATCGACCCGTCGTCGCGCACGCGGTGGACCTTGCCGTTGGGACGCGTCAGGTCCTGGGCCATGTCCATCCGTCCGCGCTCACCGATCGCGAAAAAAAGAATCGTCGGGTCCGTCGGATCAAAGACGATACGGCAGCCGTAGTGGACTCCCGGCGAAAGGAAATGCTCGGGCCGCGCGCGGAAGATCACCCGCTCGGTCTCCCATGCCCACCTCCCCGCCGAGCCGGGCGTCAACCGCCCGCGGATGATCGTTGTCATCACCCGCCTGGCGTCCCCGTCGATTGATTCGGCGTACGACAGGTACACGAGCCGGTTGTCCTTGAAATTCGGGTGCAGGCAAAGGCCCATCAACCCGCCCTGGCCGGCGTCGCTCACCGCCGGGATCCCCTCCACCGGGCCGCTCAGGCGGCCGCCCCCCGCCTTGTCCGAATACACACGCAGCCGTCCTGACTTCTCCGTGATGAGCATGGCGCGGCTCAGCGGCTCGGCGGACGGGTCCCCCAGGTCCGGGCAGAACGCGATTCCCCACGGCGTGCGCACGTCCGCGGTGATGACTTCCTCGACGCGGTATGTTCGGTGCGCCGACGAATAGACGCCCCGCGCATCACGCGTGGGTCCCCCGCCACGCAGGCGGTGATCGCTTGCCCGCAGTTCGAGCAGGTAGTTGACCAGGGCCCAGACACGGGGGTCCGAGAGCGTCTGGTCGAACCTGGGCGATTCGATCCCCGGCACGTCGCGGTGACCCGACTTCACCGCGTCGAACAGGCCCCGGATCCAGCCGTCGGCCGCCTCGCCGGGCGGGTCCTGTCGATCCGCGGCGGATCCAACCCACGACCACTGCTGGTCGAGCAGGGACCCCGCTTGTTCGCTTCCCTGGCCTGTAACGCCGTGGCACGACGCGCAGGAATCTCGCCACATGCGGTCCACGGTCTGGGCGTTCGCGGGAGAAAACATGCCGGCGATGAGCGTTGCGAACATGGCCGTGAACCACGGCCGGGCAATGGAGAGTGGCATGTCCGGATGGTACCGCCGCGGGGCCCGACTCGCGGCGAACGATGCCGGGCGGTTCCGGCTACGGGCTCTTCCTTCTGACTAAAGTTCGACCATGCCCACCGCGGCCGATTCCCAGACCCTCCGGTCCCGCATCGAGAGCGAACTGCCCGCATTGATCGCTCGACGCCATGACCTGCACGCGCATCCCGAGTTGAGTTTTCAGGAGCGTCGCACGTCCGGGATCGTCCAGCAGGAACTTTCCTCGCTTGGCATTCGATTCAAGGCCGGGTACGCCAAGGGGCCCGGAGTCGTGGGGTACCTTCCCGCGACCACGGCCCAGGGGAACCGCCTGCCGGCCATCGCCCTGCGTGCCGACATGGATGCGCTCCCGATGCAGGAGAGCGCGGGACGGCCGTACGCGTCGCGCCACCCGGGTGTGATGCACGCCTGCGGCCACGACGGGCACACGACGATCCTGCTCGGGGCGGCCCGGGTTCTGGCGGGGACGCCCCACCGTCCCGTTCCCGTTACGTTCGTGTTCCAGCCCGCCGAAGAGAGCGGGGCCGGCGGGGAGCACATGTGTCTTGAGGGCGCGCTGGCGGGCGAAACCGACGGGGGGATAGGGAACCCCGTGGGTTCGATTTTCGGGCTGCACGGATGGCCGATGCTGCAACTGGGGCAGGTCGCCACCCGCCCGGGGCCGCTGATGGCCTCCGTCGATGACTTTGTGATTCGCCTCGAGGGGGTTGGCGGTCACGCCGCGTACCCGCACCTGTCGAGCGATCCGGTGCTGGCGGCGGCGCACGTGGTCACCGGGGTGCAGTCGATCGTGAGCCGGAACGTCGCCCCCCTCGACGCGGTCGTGTGCTCGGTGTGCATGGTCCACGGGGGGAGCGCCAACAACATCATCCCGATGTCGGTGCAACTCGAAGGAACGATCCGGACGCTCAAGCCGGCCCTGCGGCTGCTGGCCAGGGAGCGGTTCATCTCGATCGTCGAAGCAACGGCCAGGGCACACGGGTGCCGGGCGGACATCACGTACCTGGAAACATACCCGGTCACCTGCAACGACCCTCGCGCGACCGAGTACTTCTTCGACATCGTCCGGGCGGCCCTGGGCCCTGGCCGCGTGGTCGAAACCGACCAGCCGACGATGGGCGGGGAGGATTTTTCGTACTACGGGAACCGGGTCCGGTCGTGCTTTTTCTTCCTGGGGCTTCGTCCACCCGGGGCGCCGGCCGATCACCCGAGCCTCCATCAGCCGGAGTTCGATTTCGACGATCGCGCGTTGCCCGTCGGCGTCGAGGTGATGGTCTCCCTGGCACTTGGCGGAGCGTCGCCCCTGGTTTCGGGGGGCGGCGCGGATTGACGAGCGTTCGGCACGGTTGCCGATCGAAAGCCCGATGCCTCCTTCCAAGGGCCACCCTCTGCGATTGCTCATCGTCGGTCCTTCGTGGGTCGGCGATGTGGTCATGGCCACGCCCGCGATCAGGCTGATCCGCCGTTGCCTGCCGGGTTGTTTCATCGGGGCACTGGTTCGCCCGGGGCTCGACGACGTGCTGGCGGGGACCTCGGATGTGGATGAGATGCACGTGGCCCGCTCGTCGGGGGTGATGGGTCCCAAATTCGTCGCGGGGAAAGTCCGTCCACGCCGTTACGACACCGCGCTGCTGCTGACCAACTCGTTCTCGACCGCGCTCATCACGCGCCTCGCGGGCATCCCCAGGCGGATCGGGTACGACCGGGACGCCAGGGGGCTGCTTCTGACCGATCGCCTGCGGGCTCCGACTCGCCCCGACGGCCGCTACGCCCCGGTCCCGGCGATCGAGTATTACCTGCGCCTGGCGTGCGAGGCGCTGCTGGGACGAGCGGTTCCCGACTGGAGGGCCGGGGGGCATCCCATGCGGATGGAGATCACCCCCGAGCAGGAAGAGTCCTCCGCCGTGCTGCTGGATCGTTCGGGCGTCGGGCGAGAGGCGCCCCTGGCGGTGCTCAACCCCGGCGGGAACGACCCCGCGAAGCGTTGGCCGGCGGAGCGTTTTGCCGTGCTCGCCGAGCACCTTGCCAGGGGGCATGGCCTGTGCGTGGCCATCAACGGGTCTCCCGCCGAAGCGGACCTGGCCTTCGCGATCCGGTCGGGGGTCTCGGTGGACTTTCGAGACCGTGTCGTGTCGTTGCCCGAGCACGGGGTGACGCTGGCCTCGCTCAAGGGCATCCTGCGGCGGGCTCGGGTGGTGGTGACCAACGACACGGGTCCGCGGCATATGGCGGCGGCGGTGGGGGCTCGCCTGGTGACCCTGTTTGGACCGACCGACCATCGCTGGACCACGATCCCCACGCGAGCGGGGTCTCCGGAGGCGATCCTGATGTCGGATCCGACGCTGCCGCCGGACCTGGTCGCCGACGACCACCCAGACCGATGCCGGATCGACCGCATCCCCGTGGAGGATGTTCTGGACGCGGCCGATCGGCAACTGGCCGGGTGGGAAGGTCCGATTGTGGCCGAAGCGTCGGGGTTTTCGGGCGGGTTGGCGCCCCGGGTTTCGGAACCGGGCCGATCGGCTTGACCCTCCGTGCCGATCTTCTAGCATTGCGTCCCGTTCCGGCGGCCGGAGCCGACATGGGGCGCGGGTCGGGATGATCCGCCGTGAGTGGAAAGCCCACCGGGCAATCGGGGGCGTAGCTCAGTTTTGGTAGAGCGCTTCCATGGCATGGAAGAGGTCACGAGTTCGAGTCTCGTCGCCTCCACTTACGAAGACGCCTGAATCCGCGAGGGTTCGGGCGTTTTTTATTGTGGCGGACACGAACGGCGTTCCGGCCGGTGCGGGGCACGCGGGACAGGCCTGGTGAGAGGGCCGGGTCACATGCGATCGACCGTCGGGATGCCGAGGGTTTCGAGCCCGTCGGCGAGCACCCGCCCGGTGAGGTCGCACAGCCGCAATCGGGATCGTCTGGTCGTGTCGTCGGGGGCGTGGATGACCTTGCACTGGTCGAAGAAGAGTCCAAACGCGGCCGCCAACTCGATGAGGTAGGCGCACAGGCGATGCGGCTCGAGGGTCTCGGCCACGGATTCCACGACCTGCCCGTATCGCAGGAGCGTCAAGGCCAGCGACTTTTCGGCGGGCTCTCCGATCACGATCGTGGACCCTCGCCACCCGCCGTCTTTCCCTTCCTCGGCCGCCTTGCGGAAGATCGAGCGGGTGCGTACCAGCGCGTAGAGCAGGTACGGTCCGGTGTTGCCCTCGAAGGCGAGCATCCGGTCAAAGTCAAAGACATAGTCCTTGGTGCGATCGGTGGAGAGGTCCATGTACTTGATCGCGGCGATTCCGACGGCCTCGGCGATCAGGGCGCGCTGTTCCTCGTGGAGGGATGCGGACCGCTCATCGACGACTCTCCGGGCCCTGGCGACGGCCTCTTCGAGGAGGTCGGAGAGTTTGGCGGTGTCGCCCGAGCGGGTCTTGAAGGGCGTTCCATCACTTCCCAGGACGGTGCCGAAGGCGGCGTGCTCGAGCCTGGCGACGCCGCCGCCGGGCAGCGCGGCGTACCCCGCCTTGACCGCGGCGGCGAAGACCTGCCGGAAGTGGAGGGACTGGCGGATGTCGACGCCGTAGATGATGCGCGAGGCGCCCAGCGAGCGGACTCGCCGCCGGATCGCCGCCAGGTCGGTGGTGGCGTAGAGGAATCCCCCGTCGGACTTGCGTACCAGGCACGGGACTTCGAGGCCCTCGGCCCGGACCACGATCGCTCCCTGGTCCGGCTCGGCGATGCCGCGTGCCAGGAGGTCTTCGACCAGGGGTCCGAGTTCCTCGGCGTAGGACGATTCCCCGGCGGTGTGCTCGGCGGTGACGTTGGCGTGCAGGCGGGCGCAGGTCTTCAGGCACGCATCCATCGTCACGTCGTAGATGAGGCGCCAGGTCCTGACCGTCGCGGGGTCGTGCGACTGGAGGCGCAGGAGCGTCTCGCGCGCCCCGGCGAATTTTTCGGTCGCCGTCTCCACTTGGGCCTGGACCTCGGCCTCGATCTTGGGTCCGAGGCCGTGTCGGCGGACGGCCTCAAGTCCCTTGAGGTCGCGTTCGCACTCGGCCTGCGCGGATCGGTAGAGGCGTTCGAGCCGGTCGAGGGTGACCGATTCGGCCAAGACGCGGCCGGCCTGCAACTCGTCCATGAGGCGGGTGGTGACCATCGCGATGGGCAGCCCCCAATCGCCGACGTGGCTCTGGCGGATGACGCGGTGGCCGAGCCGTTCGAGCGTCCGGGCGATGGCGTCGGGGATCACGGTGGATCGCACGTGTCCGACGTGCATCGACTTGGCGAGGTTGACCCCGCACAGGTCGACGACCACGGTCGTTGGGTTCTCGTCCCTGGTCACCCCGAGATCGGAGAGGGTTCCGGGCGAGTCCATGGCCATCACCGAAGCGGCCAGGGCCTCCCCGCGGAGCGTGATGTTGATGAACCCCGGCCCGGCGATGGAGGCGTCGGTAAGAGGCTCGGCGACGTCGGCAAGGTCAACGCGTGCGGCAATCGCGGCGGCCACCTCGCGAGGGCTTTTCCCGAGTTGCTTCGCCAGACTCATGGCGGCGTTGCACTGGAAGTCTCCGAACCTCGGCTGGCGAGACGGTGTGATGACCGGGTCGACGGGGCCGGGGATCTCGGGAAACGCCGCGGTGATGGCGGCTTCGAAGCGAGTTCGGAGGATCCGCGATGGGTCTTCGATGGGCTGGGGCATGGGAGCGATTCTTGGATGCCCGGGAGGCGTGCGACGCCCTCCCCGATCAAGGCCCCGCTGGAAGGGACCATTGGCTCAGGATCCGGGCCATGTCGTCCGCGAAGACCACCAGCGAACTACCCGGCAGCAGGCACAGCGGGTCGTCGATGACCGCGATTCGTCCGTTCTCCACGGCGGGGATCGGTCGGCCGGCCAGTGTCCCCAGGAGTTGGTCGCGCCGTTCGATCGAGAGGGGCCCGGTCGCCGACGGGGCGTCTAGGCCTCGCGGGCGCAGCAGCACGATCGCGTCGGGTGCGAGCCGGATGACATCCTCGATATCGAGTTCCTGGTACGGCCCCCCGCGCGCCAGGGCGGGGATGCCGCCGATCGTTTCAAGCGCCTGCTGGTGGAATGACCCGGGCCCGACCGCCGCCACCGGAGATGCCGACAGGAGCATGAGCACGCGGCCGGCCCCGGCAAAGCCGGCTCCACGACGGCGAAACGCCGACTCCAGGCGATCCAGGATTGCCGGGGGAGAGGCGGTCGAGCGCGTGGTGCGCACCGTAGCGCCCTGCCCGAGGCGTTCGGACTCGGGCCCCGCCAGCACATCGTGCAACTCCACCGCGCTGGCTCGCACGTCGTTGAGCGTGAGGAGATCGTAATTCAGGATGGTCCAGCCGTGTGCCGTGGCGAGTTCGCCGAGTTTGGGCGGCAGGTCCCGGGACCCCCACTGCATGACGATGTGCGTTGGGCGGGCGCGGATCAGTGCTTCGTAGTCGATCCCGGCCTGATCGCCGCAGACGGGGATCGCGGGGTCAAGGGCCAGGTCGTACCCGTGCCGTCCGACGATGCGTTCGGCAAGTCCCAGGTCCCGGATTGTGATCGCCAGCGCGGGGGAGAGGGCGACGATCCGAAGGTCTGGGGTGCTGGTCGTCGCCGATGCACCGCCGCGAGCGGTCTTCCCCGAGGCTGCCGGATCGGGCGATTCGCCGCACCCGGCGCCAAGCACGCCGACCCACGCGAGCGATCCCGCGGCGACGACCCACGCCAGGATCCGGACCGCGATCATCCCGCGTGTGGCCGGTCTCATGTGCATTGTCCGTAGTCCCTGCCCGAAGCCCCGCCCGAAAGCCCCGCCCGAATCCCGGCCGAAAGCCCCTTCCGACCGCCGGGGGATCATGCCCGCGAGAGGTACGACCCGTCCACGGTCGAGATCTTCAGGGATTCACCCTGCTTGATGAAAGCGGGGACCCGGACCTTCAACCCGGTCTCCATCGTCGCGTCCTTGGTCTGGTTGGTGACGGTGGCGCCCTTGACCTCGGGGGGGCAGTCCTTGACGATGAGTTCGACCGCGGGCGGGAGTTCGATGGCGATCGGGTTCGTGTCGTGCATCAGCACGATGGTCTGGGAATTTGGCCGCAGGTACAGGAGCGTTTCGCCGAGCACCTTCTCGGGCATCGTGATCTGGTCGTAGTTCTCGTTGTCCATGAACGTCGCCCCCGACGAGTCGCTGTAGAGGTACTCCATCTGGCGGCGGTCGAGGTCGACCACGTCCACCTCATCCCCAGAGCCCAGGCGGCGCTCCAGGGTCTTGCCCGACAGGATCTCCCGGTAGGTGATCTGGATGAACGCCCGGAGGTTGCCGGGGGTCCTGTGCTCGACATTGGTAAGGACGCCGAGTTTGTTGTCGATCTTGACACCCAGGCCGATTCGCAGTTGCGTCGCTTTCATGACGTGCCTCGAAAGGGGCCTGCGCCGAGGCGGCCGACCCGATCATGGGAATCGATCCCTGATATCCGCCAAACTTGCAAGGGGATCGAAGGGGCCAATGATAGGCGTGAGCGGTCGCCGGTTCGACCCGACCATCTCGCGCTGCTCGGGAGTCCATGCCATGCCGTATACCCGTCGATCCTTTCTCACCGCTTCCGCGATCGCGGCCGCCGCGCTCTGCTCGACACGCTCGGCGGCGGGCTTGCTTGGATCCGCCGGTCGGCCGGCCCGTGTCACCCGGCGCGCCGCCGATACGTACTTTGAATGGAAGAAAGTCGCCGAGTCCTGCCACGTGGCCTCCGGCGAGGGTGGCAACACCCTGGCCGTGCTCGCCGGGGAGCGCTCGCTGCTGGTCGACTCCAAGAACGGGGGCTTTGGTCCAGTCCTGCGCCGAGAGGCCGCGGCCCTGGGGGCGCCCGTCGCCATGCTGATCAACACGCACCACCATTTCGACCATACCGGCGGCAATCCCGCGTTCACCGGGGACGTCGAAGTGGTGGCGCACGTGAACGCGGCGGCTCGCATCGCGTCGGGGTTCGAGATGTCGATGGGCGCGGCCCGCCGATCCATCCAGCAACTCCGCCAGTCCGGCCGGCCCGGCGCGGGGCGGGTCGTGGCCGACATCGAGGAATGGCTCCGGTCAGGCCCGACGGAGAAGGACTTCCACCCGACCCGTTTCATTCCCTCGAGCGGGAGCCTCTCGGTCGGCTCGCTGACGATCGAGGTCCACCACACCGGGGCTGGACACACCGACAACGACCTCATCGTGCGCCTGCCCGAGCATAACGTGGTTCACGCCGGCGACCTGCTCTTCAACGCCTGCTGGCCCTACCTCGATCCGACCAACTCCGGCGCCGATACCGCCGGGTGGATCCGCGCGTGCCGGAAGATCGTGGAGTTGTGCGACGAGCGGACGGTGGTGATCCCGGGCCACGGGGAGGTCGGGGATGTCGAGATCGCCCAGCGGCAGATCGGGCTCCTGTCGCGCGTGCGTGAAGAGGCCGCCAGGGCCGTCGAAAAAGGCGTCGCGCGCGACGAGTTCCTCAAGACTCCATTTCCCGAATACGAGCAATTCGGCCTGCCGACCATACGCCCCTTCACGCTCGGCGGGGCGTGGGATGAGGCCTCGCGCGACGCGGGGAAGTGACCTCGCGCCGTTCCCGTGGGTCTTGTCGGGCGGTCGGGGCCATGCCTCCGGCCGAATTATTCTTCAGGCCGCATGAGCGGGAAGAGGACGACGTCGCGGATCGTGCGCTGGTTGGTCAGGATCATGACCAGGCGGTCGATGCCAAGGCCCATTCCGCCCGCGGGGGGCATGCCCACCTTGAGGGCGCGGATAAAGTCCGCGTCGAACGTGCGGAACGTGCTTTCCTCCACGTTTTTCTCGGCGTCGGCGCCGCGGAGTTGCTCCCGGAACTTATCCTCCTGGACGTCGGGATCGTTGAGTTCGGTGTAGTGAGGGGCCACCTCCATGCCGGCGATGAACAGGTCCGCCCGGTCGGCCAGGGGGAGTTCCCCGGGGCGCTGGTGGCGCTTGGGCCGTGTGAGCGGGCTGATCGCCGCGGGGTAATCCGTGATGAATGTGGGCCTGGACGGGTCGAGCATCGCCTCGCCCCCGTGCTGCTTATCCTCGAACAACTCGTTGATCACCAGCACGTCGTCCATGCGGTCGATCGCGCCGGGATCCTCCCGGCAAAGGCCCGGGTGGCGGCGGCGGAGTTCCTGCCGGGCGCGAGGGATGTCCGACATCGGGAACCCGCAGGCCCTCTCGAAGAGCGTCGCGTACGAAACCCGCTCGAAGGGTCGCTCGTAGTCGATCACCAGGTCGCCAAAGGGAAGCGTCGCGGCTTCTCCGGGTGTTGGCGATCCGGCCGCCCGCTCGGCCGCCCGCTCGGCCGCCCGCTCGTTCACCCGCTCGTCCGCCTGCTCGTCCACCAGGGAACGCACGAACCTCGCCACGTCCCGCACGAGGCTCTCGGTCAGTTCCATGACGGTCTCAACATCGCCGTGGGCGTGGTAGGCCTCGAGCATGGTGAACTCGGGGTTGTGCTGCTTGTCGAGCCCTTCGTTGCGGAAACTGCGGTTGATCTCGAAGACCCTGGGAAACCCACCGACCAGCAGCCGCTTGAGGTACAACTCGGGGGCGATCCGCAGGAACAGGCTGATGTCCAGGGCGTTCATCTTCGTGATAAACGGCCGGGCCGCCGCCCCGCCGGCCAGGGTCTGGAGCATCGGCGTCTCGACTTCCATGTACCCTCGCTCTTCGAGGAATCGCCGCACGCGGGAGACGATGCGAGAACGCATCTCGAAGACGCGCAGCGTCCAGGGGTTTGCCCACAGGTCCATGTACCGCTGGCGGTATCGGATCTCGACGTCCTGGAGGCCCGCGTGCTTCTCCGGCGGCGGAACCAGGCACTTGGACGCCGGGCGAAGCGATGAGCACCAGACCGTAATCTCCCCGGTCCGTGTCTTCATCAGCCGGCCCGAGGCGATCACCAGGTCACCCAGGTCGGTGACCTTCGCCAGCGCAAAGCCCTCCGCGTCGCAGTCCTTCTGGCTCACCGCGATCTGGACATCGCCCGTCGCGTCGCGCAGATTCATCCACAGGAGTTTGCCGTTGTCGCGGCTGAGCATCACGCGACCGGCGATCCGAACTTCCGGCCTCGGGTCGGGACCTTGCGTGCCGACGGCGGCGGATTTCGACAATGCCTGGTGGGCCGCGTCGGCCTGGTGATCGTACATGGACCGCGCGCGGTCGATCGCGGTCAGTCCGTCGAACCGAGACCCGTAGGGCTCCAGGCCCAGCGCCCGGACCGATTCGCGGTTCATCCGCCGCTGCGCTTCGAGTTTGTGCAGGTCGTGCGCCGAATCATCCTGGCCCGACGCTGGTTCGGTGGTCATGGTCCGATCGTTGGCGCACCGGACCATCGACGCCGCCCCCCACCGCCCAGTTCTCAGCCCAGTTCTCAGCCCAGTTCTCAGCCCAGTTCTCCGCGCGGCTCATGCCCCGGCGCCGGGCCCTGGAACGGACGACCCGTTGATGGTGATCCTCGCCGACGATTCGGTGGTTTCGCAGAGCGGCCACGGGCGAGACGGGTCCGTCAGAAGGTCGGCGAGCGTCGCCTGCCCGAAGATCTCGATGACCGTGGCGGCCGCCTCGTCGATCTTCCGGTGCAGCGGGCACAGGTTGGTTCCGTGGGATGGAATTCCAAGCGGGCATGCCCGAATCCGCTCCACCTGCGTCACCGAGCGGAGGACTTCCAGGAGCGTGATCTGATCGGACGCGCGCGCGAGGCGGTATCCGCCCCCCACCCCACGCCGGCCGGCGATCAGCCCGGCCGCGGAGAGCAACTGCAGAACCTTGGCGAGGTAGTTCGGCGGGACCTTCGTCTGGCGAGCAAGGTTGGGCGTGGGTACCAGTTGGTCCGGTGTCAGAGCCAGGCAGGCCATGGCACGCAGCGCGTACTCCGCGGTGAGTGAGAACATGCACCTTACTCCCTGGGTTGAGGGCGCGGCCAAGCCCTTGACTCGACGATTTTCGCTTCGACCCCGATCCCCGCCCGGGAGGCGAAACACGATTTCAATCCCCGCCGATCCTGCTGAACGCAACAGGATTCGTATGTACGGAATAATATCGCGCCCCGTGGCTCTCCGCGCCCCGGATCGCCCGGAATTTTCGCTCGTGTCGGTCTCCCCGCCTCCGCTCCCTCACCCGTTCGCGGCGGTCGCCCCCGCCGGGGTGCCCCGGGCATTCGCGTCGGCGTGTCGCCGATCGTCGGCGGTGCGGGCCACGGCCGAGGGCGCGTAGGGCTTGACGCCAAGCAGCAGCAGGCTGTTGAGCACCACCAGCAGCGTGCCTCCTTCGTGCGCGAGCACGCCGAGCGTGAGCGTCACCGGCCGTCCCACGATCGACCCGATGACCGTCAGCATCGCCATGACGAAGATGATCGACAGCGCCAAGGAAAGGTTGAAACGGATCTTCCGGCGGGTCCGTCTGGCCAGTTCAATGGCCCACGGGACGGCGGCCAGGTCGTCGCTGAGAAGGACCACGTCCGCGGACTCGAGCGCGGCGTCCGATCCGATCGAGCCGATTCCGATGGCGATGTCCGAGGCCGCCAGCGCCGGGGCATCGTTTACGCCGTCTCCGATCACCGCGACTCCGAGCCGCCGTCCCCGCCGCCCGGTGCCTTCCATCGCCGCCTTGGTGTCCCTCACCGCGGCGACCTTGTCCTCGGGCAGCAGTTCCGCGTCGAACCGATCGAGGCCGAGCCTCGACGCCACGCGCTGGGCGGTCAGCCGGTTATCCCCGGTCAGCATCCGCAGCGGGCGGATTCCAAGGTCGTGCAGCCTCCGCACCATCTCCGCGGCGCCCGGCCGCACGATATCCGACATGATGAGCACGGCGGCCTGGCCGTCGCCGGCCTCCACGTCCCGGCTTTGCGCCACGACCACGCCAAGGTCGCCCCGTCCCTGGATGCGTTCAAGGACCTCCTGAACCCGTCCGCGCAGGCAGACCGGGATAATCCGCTCGGCGTGCGTGTAACTCCCCAGCGAAACCCGGTGGCCGTTGACCGTGCCGGTCATGCCCCGTCCGGTGGTGTGGTCAAAGTCATGCACCTCCGCGGGCGCGATGCCGCGGTCCTGCGCGGCCTCCCGGACGGCCGTGGCGATCGGGTGTGTCGAGTCGCGCTCCAGGCCCGCCGCGATCGAGAGAAGTTCCTCTCCGGAAGACCACGCGACGGGGTGTACCTGCGTGAGTTTGGGCCGCCCGAGGGTGAGGGTCCCGGTCTTGTCGAAGCACACCGCCCCGACGTTGGCCAGTCGTTCGATCGATTGGCCCCCCTTGAAGAGCACGCCCCCCCGGGCGGCCCGGGCGATCGCCGCGAGCGTCGCCGTCGGTGTTGCGATCACCAGCGCGCACGGTGAGGCGACGATCAGGAAGGTGATCGCGGTGTACATGGAATCCTGCCAGGTCCTTCCCAGCCATGTCCACCAGAGCACAAACAGGACCGCGCTGACGGCCATCACGCCCGTCGCGTACGGCTGGCTCAGGCGGTCGATGGTTCGCTGGACCGGCTCGCGCTGTTCACGGGCCCTGGTCACCAGGTCGAGGATCCGGCTCAGGCTCGACTCCACGGCCGGCCGGGAGACGACCGCCTCGATGGGGTCGTCCACGTTGATCGTCCCGGCGTAGATGTCGTCCCCGGGCGCGACCCCGCGCGGCATGGACTCCCCGGTGATCGCCGACTGGTCGAACGCCGTGGAACCCACGGACACGCGGGCGTCGGTCGGGGCACGGTCACCGGGACGCAGGCGGATGCGGTCCCCGGCGCGAAGGTCTGAAAGATCGCACGTCGTCCACGCACCCTCCCGGAAGACCACGGCCTCGGTCGGCATCAAGGCGTGCAGCGCCTCGATCTCGCGCCGAGTTCGTTCCATCGCCAGTTCCTCGAGCGCGCCGGCGAGAACGAACAGGAACAGGAGGGTGGCCCCCTCTTCGGCGTGCCCGATCGCCGCCGCGGCTCCGGCGCCGACCACCATCAAGACGTCGATGTCGACCACCCTCTCGCGGAGCGACTCCCACGCCGCGCGCAGGCCGTACACCATCCCGATCGCCAGGCTCGCCCACGCGAACACGTCGGCATGCTCCCACTCCGCGGCGTGCCGTGCGATCAACCAGCCCACCAGCAGGAGCCCCGCCGCGACCGATGCCCGCATCTGGGTTCGCGCGTCGAAGACGCGTTCCCACGCGGATCCTGGTGGTGCCTGGTCGTCCGGTTTGATGTTCTCTTTTTGGCTCACGGGCTGATCTTGGTTCTCTCGGGCGTGCCCCGGACGGATTGTCCCTTCATCGGCCGCCGGGCGAGTAGAGCAGCATCATGCCCACGACCAGGGCCGCCAGCAGCGGAATGACGACCAGCACCAGCGTTGTATCGATTCGCGAGAGACCTCGGCGTACCTGATCCTGGCGGACGGCCCAAGATCCGTCGTTCCAGCCGCACTCGGGGCATGTTCCCGACGACAACCCCCGCAGGTCGTACCCACACCCTCGGCAGAGGCTTGCCGGGGGCGTGGCCGACAGGCGGGCCGATTTCACGGCGATCGCCGCGACGATCAGCGCGCAGGCGGTTCCCAGCACGATCAGGAGCCACATGGCGGATCGTAGATTCGAGATCCCGGTGGGTTCGCCCGAGGGCATTCCCAAGTGAGCAGGCACAAACATCAAGGAGCATCGAAGTTGCGGGTGGACCGGGCCGATCCATGTGGACATCCATGGGCGGTCCCATAGCATGAATCCGATGAAACGCCAAGACGCCAGGCCAGACCGCGTGAGCGACGTGGAGCCCGGGCCTGCCGGCCCGAAGCCGCGGCAACTCCCGCCGTGGAACGTTGTCCTGCTTGACGACGACGACCATTCGTACGAGTACGTGATCCGCATGATGCAGTCCGTCTTCGGCGCCTCGCCGCAGCACGCGTACCGCGTCGCGTGCGAGGTCGATTCCAACGGCCGAGCCGTCTGCGCCACGCTCCACAAGGAACTCGCCGAACTCAGGCAGGCTCAGGTCCACTCGTTCGGAGCCGATCCGCTCATCGCTTCGTGCCGCGGATGCATGTCGGCGATCATCGAGCCGGCCGGAGGCGGTTCGCAAGACCCGCCCGACGACGCGGCCGGTGGAGGCGCCCCGTGAGCGAACGGCCCACCGTGGTGCAGACCGAGGATCTCGACCCGCGCGCGGCGGCGTGGCTGGGTGAACGCTGCCACCTCGTGTCCTGCGGTCTTGACCGCCTGGCGACCGTCAACGGTGAGTTCGAGAGCGCGCGAGGCCTGGTTGTCAGGACGTACACACGCGTTGATCGCGGGCTGCTTGACCACTTCCCGGGTCTGAAAGTCGTCGGGCGGGCGGGTGTTGGACTTGAGAACATCGACGTGGCCGAGTGCCGCCGCCGCGGCATCGAGGTTGTTCACACGCCCGAGGCCAATTCCTCCGCCGTCGCCGAGTACGTCTTTGCGATGCTCCTGGATGCCACGCGCCCCAGGACGTATCTCCGACGGCCCGTCGATGCCCAGGCGTGGTGCGGACTGCGCCGCGACCACCGCGCCAACCGCCAGATCTGTGAGTTGACCATCGGTGTGCTGGGCATGGGCAGGGTGGGCTCCCGGGTCGCTCGCGCGGCCGCGGGGCTTGGCGCCCGCGTGCTCTACCACGACCTTGCGGTCATCCCGGAAGAACGTCGCCAGGGCGCCACCGAGGTATCGCTTGAAGAACTCCAGGCCTCCAGCGACGTGGTCTCCCTGCATGTCGACGCCAGGAGCGAGAACGATGGCTTTGTGGGGAGGGCTTTCCTGGGCAGGCTGAAACGGGATGTTATTATCATCAATACCAGCCGGGGTCGCGTGGCCGACCCCGAGGCGCTGGCCGGGTTCCTTCGCGATAACCCCGAGGCGCTGGCTCTGCTCGACGTCCACGCCCACGAGCCATTCGACGAGACCTACCCGCTATTGCACTGTCCCAACGCGTTTTTATCCCCGCACATCGCCGCCGCCACTCGGCTGGCCAACGAGCGGATGAGTTGGGTTGTCGAGGATGTCTGGCGGGTGTTGTGCGGCCAGGCGCCAACGCATGCCGCCGAAGGTCAGAAATAACATCGAGCGCGGGCCTTCCGGCGGGCGAACAGCAACCGAAATCCGATTCAGAAGCATGGTCGTGCCGGACCGGATCCCGTCTTGCCGACGTATACTCAACATCCGACCGCTTCTTGCCGCGGCGGACGGTTTTGCCATGTCCATGACATCCGATCCACGCTCGTTGAATACCTCGTCCTCTCCGGGTGGGGATGGCGGACGTTCTCAGGGTGAAAATCCAACAGATCATGAAGATCCGCCTGTTTCCGGGGCCGGATCGGGGTGCGTCGCGGAGGTCACGGACGCCACGGGCCGGGTTTCCGAGGCGGAGGCGTCCTGGCTGGCCGACATGGCCTCCCGGGCCGTCGCCGCGATCGGCTTGTCCGGGTCGCTGCGCGTCCGGATAGTCGGCGACGACGAGATGGCGGCGGCGCATCAGGAGTTCCTGGACGATCCGACCACGACGGATGTGCTGACCTTTGACATGTCCGACGAGCAGGGCCTGGACGCGGACCTCATGGCGTGCCTTGACGAGGCCGAACGTCGATCGCGCGAACTGGGTCACCAGCGACGGGAGGAACTCCTTCTTTATATTGTCCACGGGGTGCTTCACTGCGCCGGGTTCGATGACCACGAAGAGCACGCCCGCCGGCGGATGCACCACCGCGAGGATGAGGTTCTTCGGATGATCGGTGTCGGCCCGGTCTTTGATCGCGTGTCCGGGTCGCGGGGAGCCGAGGGGGACAGGCCGTGAGCGCCGGACTGTGGCTCATCGTCGGTCTTTCGTTTGCCGTCGTCGGGGCGGTTTTTTCGACGTTGTTCTATTCGCTGCAGGAACTGGCGAGGACGAAGTTCGAGGAACTCGGGGAGCGTCACCCAAGCGAGACGACTCGCCGCCGTGTCCGCCTGATCCTTGAGGATCCGTCGCGTCACGCGATCGCGACCGCGCTTCCGCGGGTGGTGTGCAACATGGCGGCGGTGGTTTCGGCGGTGTTCTGCGTGACGCGGTTCCGCGGGGTCGCGGCGCCCGAGTGGCTGGAAGTGATCCTGGGGATCTTCGCCGCGTCGATCACGGTCTGGATCGTCGGCCTGGTGATCCCGTCGAGCATCGCGAGGCACGCGGGCGAGGAGATCGTGCTGCGGTGGTCGTGGCTGGTGCGGGGGACCTACCTGCTCACCCGTCCGCTCGACCGCGTCGCGAGGTTCCTCGATCGTGTCGTGGGGCGCATGGCGGGACCGCCCGACGACCCGCAGCAGGACGCCCAGGAAGAAGTCATGTCCGCGGTCGCGGAGGGCCAGGAAGAGGGTCGTCTTGACGAGTTCGAGGGTGACACGATCGCGAGCGTGCTTCGTTTCCGGGACATCACGGTCCAGCAGATCATGACCCCCAGGACAAAGGTCGAGGCGATCCAACTGACCAGCAACCTCGGGGAGGTCACGGCGCACATCCGCAAGACGCGCCACAGCCGCATCCCCGTCTACGAGGGCACGCTCGACCGCGTCATGGGGATCTTCTACGTCAAGGACCTGCTCAAGTGGCTCGCCGGCGACAAGACCCGGGCCGAGGGTGCCTTCGACCTGCGCAAACTGCTGCGTCCGGCGTTGTTTGTGCCGGAAACCAAGACCGTGCGCGAGGCCCTTGCCGACATGCGCGAGAAAAAGGTCCACCTGGCCGTCGTCGCCGACGAGTACGGCGGGACGGCGGGCCTGATCACGATCGAGGACATCGTCGAGCAGATCATCGGGGATATACGCGACGAATTCGAGCCCGCGCAGGACGAGTCCGACGTCGAGATCGACTCGGCCCGGACCCACGCCGAGGTCGAAGCCCGGGCGTACATCCACGAGGCCAACGCGATCCTGCGAGATCTTGGGCTCGAACTCCCGTCGAGCGAGGATTACGACACCGTCGGGGGCTGCATCACCGTCACGCTCGGGCGCATCCCGGCCCCCGGCGAGGTCGTGCTCCTCGACGGGCTGGCGATCACCATCATCGAGGCCGAGCCGACGCACGTCGAACGCGTTCGCATCGAGAAATCGCCGCCCGCGCCGGTCCCCGTTCCGTCCGCCGTCACGGGATATGCCGCGGTCAAGACCGACGGCGGGACCCCGGGCTGAGGCGAGTGGCTTTTTTCGCCTGGCTCCTCGCGGGCCGGGCGGTTGCTGGTCGCGGTGGCTGTTCAGTTTTCTTGGTGCGAATGGTCTTGCGTCGGGCGGCACCCAAGCCGTGCGTGGTTGCCTGGTCGTGCGTGGTTGCCTGGTCGCGCGTGGTTGCCTGGTCGCGCGTGGCTCGCCGACCATCGACCGGCTCGCCCGCGGCAAGGCGGCGGGCCGCCTCCAGCACGGCCCGGGCGTGTCCGGGCGTCTTCACGCGGTCCCATCGGCGAGCGACTCGCCCGGCGGCGTCGATCAGGTATGTTGTCCGGATCATCCCGACGACGAGTCGCCCGTACATGTTCTTTTCGCCCCAGGCGCCGTACCGACGCGAGACCGCGGGGATTCCGGTGTCATCGGGCTCATCCGCCAGGAGTGTGAAGGGAAGTCCGTACGCGCGGGCGAAGGTCGCGTGCGACAAGGGCCCTTGCGGGCTGATCCCGACGACCTCGGCGCCGATGGCCGCGAACCCGGGATGGTGGTCTCGGAACTGGCAGGCCTGGGCGGTACACAGGGGCGTGTCATCCTCGGGGTAGAAGTACACGACCACCAGGCGCCCGCGAAAACGCGACAGGGAGATGGCACGGCCGTTCTGGCCCCGGAGGCGAAACGGCGGGGCCTTCTGGCCAGGATCAACAAGCGGCATGGCGGGAACCCTTGCAATGTGGAAGGTCCGCGGGCAGCGGTGGGTGTGGGTCTGTCAGTGGCCGTGCCCGTCGCGGCGGCGTGGCGGCGTGGCGCGTGGCGCGGGTCGCGTGGCGCGCGGGTCGCGGGGCGCCTCGTCAACTCTTCATGTTGAGGTACTGGAGCGGGATGCCAAGGTCCGCGGAGTTGAGGAGGCGGATCACGGCCTGGAGGTCGTCGATCTTCTTTCCGTTGACCCGGAGTTCATCCCCCTGGATGGACGCCTGGACCTTGAGGCCGCTTTCCTTGATGAGCCGGACAATGGACTTGGCCTTTTCCTGCTCGATGCCGTCGTTGAGTTTGACCTCGCTCTTGGCCTTGCCGGCGAGGGCGTGCTCGTATTGGCCCCAGGAGAAGGTCTTGAGGGTGATGCCGCGCTTGACGACCGCGGACTCGAACATCTCCCGGACGCCCTTGAGTTTGCTCTCGTCGTCGGCGACGAACTTGAGTTTCTTCTCCTTGCGGTCGAGGGTGATCTCGACGGTGACGCCGCGGAAATCGAAGCGGGCGGCGATCGCCTTGTGGGTGTTGTTGATGGCGTTGTCGAGTTCGGCGTAATTGACACGCGAGACGATGTCGAACGAGGGCATGGTCGGTCTTTCCTTCGGGTGGGCGACGCCCGGTGGTGTCGGGGTCGGCCGTGCGGCGCGCATGGTAGTCGTGGGCGAAGGCGGCGTGGGAATCACGCCGACCTACCGGGAGTCGGCAAAGTCGCGGAGGCGATCGGCAAGCCTCCGGAACGATGGCGAGCGATCCCCGAGTCGCTCCAGGTCGATGCGGGAAGTGAACCTGGGCTGATCAACGGACTCCTTGTATTTTCCGCCGTTGATCGCGGCGATGCGTTTTTTGGGCGATCCCGCCGCGTCGGGGTCTTGCTCGTTGATGTCGGGGTGCCCGCCGATGATCCAACTCTCGAATTCCCGCTTGGCGACGGCCGCGAAGCAATGCGCCGCGTGTCCCGTGGTTGACCGCATCGCCTCAAGCAGTGAAGGGCCGAGGGTGGCGGGGCAGTCGTCGTCCGCGTCGAGAAGCAGCAACAGCAGGAACCGCTTGTCGGCGAGTTCGTCGGCGCGAACGTTGGAGAGGGCAATCCTGGCGTAGCGAGCCACCACCCCGGCATCGGCCAGGCCAGTCCCGGCCCGAATCAACCTCGACTTTGGGACTCGTACAGGTGTCGGGATTCGGAGCGATGGATCGATAAGGCGCAGGAGAATCGGGAGTGACTCAGTGTCGCCGTGCCCCTCCACGATGGTGACGACAACCCGTGTCACGCCTCCGACTCCCAGAACGTGCCTTTGGCCTCTTCCTGGCGGCGGAGGTCGTCGGGATCAGGCTCGAACTGGTCAAGACGCAGCAACTCCCCCGGCGTGGTCAGGTGAGATTGCAGAAGTTCCTTCTTCGGGCCCGAGAGCACGCCGACGCGCGTACCGCCGTCTTCAAGGATGACGACGCGGATCATGTCGGGCTTCAGGTCGCGGTGTTCGAGCAGATCGGGGCTGTGGCACGTCACGATGATCTGGGCCGAATCGCTCCCTTCCGTGAGGGCATCCATGAGCGCGTGAGACGCGGCGGGGTGGAGCGCGGTCTCCGGCTCCTCGATCCCGATGAGGGATGGGCCGGCCGTGCCCTCGGGACCGACCGAGACCAGAGAAACCAGGATGCCCAGCGCCCGAATGGTCCCGTCGGAGAGGGCGATGGCTTCGAAGTTCGCGTCTCGGCTGTTCTCCCCTCGTTCCTGGAGGACCTGAAAGGTCTCGAGCGAGCCGGCCTGCTTATGCTCGATCTTCCTGATCGGCACGCCGATGGCCTGGATGTACCGGAGCACCCGATCGAGTTTGTCCGGCGACGTCGCCGCGAGTTGCTTGATGACGCTTGCAAGATTCGATCCGTCGCGTGCCAGCAGGGATCCGGGCTCGGGGCGACGCGGGGCCTTCATCGACTCCGG
Organism: Phycisphaeraceae bacterium; assembly: GCA_019636515.1. Classification (GTDB taxonomy): domain Bacteria; phylum Planctomycetota; class Phycisphaerae; order Phycisphaerales; family UBA1924; genus JAEUJB01. The sequence continues at coordinate 38,242 of JAHBXI010000003.1, forward strand.
GTTCAGGTTGTGAAAGACCATCCGGGTCAGGACGTCGTAGACCGGACGGAACTCCGGCAGTCCGGAGGCGGCGACCAGGAAAAGCCGGTCAGGAGACGTCGGGGGGGCCGGGGATGTCGGGGTCCAGTCCGTCAACCGGCTGTCGCGTGACGTGAACCGATGCGTCACGGACCCGCCCGCTTTTCGAACCACGCATTCTTCGTTGCGGACTTTGAAGGTCGCCCCCTGCACGGTGGAGATCCCGAAGGCATAGGTCGCCTCGGATCCATCCGGGAGCGTGATTTCGAGGGAGATTCCAGGTGTCGTCGGCTTGCTGGCCGACTTGCGGCGGACCTGGGCGATCCCGCCGCGGCTGCGCAGCGCGTACTCAAGAGTGTTCCGCAGGGCGTCGGTGACGAACGAAAGGGCGTCGAGGATGTTGCTCTTGCCCACCCCGTTGCGGCCGACGAGCACGGTCAGCGGCCCGAGATCGAAGTCGCAGTGCTCGATGCTCTTGTACTGCCGGAGCGAGAGCCGCTTGATGGGGACGGATCGGGGATTCACGCGATCTCCGTGGCTGGATCAACCCATGTGCCCGACCACCGCGTCGGCGAACTCCGAGCACTTGACCTTGCGGACCTGCGTGTCGCCCTCGGCCTTCATCAGGCGCTCGAAGTCGTAGGTCACGGTCTTGGCGGAGATCGCCCCGTCCATGCCCTTGATGATCAGGTCCGCGGCCTGGGTCCAGCCCATGTACCGCAGCATCATCTCGCCCGAGAGGATTACCGAGCCGGGGTTGACCTGGTCGAGGTTCGCGTACTTTGGGGCGGTGCCGTGGGTCGCCTCGAAGATCGCGTGCCCCGTTACGTAGTTGATGTTCGCCCCGGGCGCGATCCCGATCCCGCCGACCTGCGCCGCCAGCGCGTCGGAGAGGTAGTCCCCGTTGAGGTTCAGCGTCGCCAGGACGTCGAAGTCCCTCGGGCGCGTCAGCACCTGCTGGAGCGTGATGTCCGCGATCGAGTCCTTGATGAGCAGCATTTTCTTCCACTTCCCGTCGCCGTGCGACGGCCCGATCGAGGCAAGGACCGACTCCACCTCCTTGACGATCGCCGCCTTCTGGTCGGGCGTCATCATGTCGAAGCCCGGGTCGATCATCCGGGCGTTGGCCTGGGGCGTGAGGTCCGGGTTGGACTCCCGGTTTCCCAGGATCCAACTCTCCCGCTCCGTCACGACCCGGCCGCGGAAACTCCGCCGCGCCAGGGCGTAGCCCCAGTCCTTGAACGCCCCCTCGGTGAACTTCATGATGTTGCCCTTGTGAACAAGGGTCAGACTGCGGCGCTTCTCGCGCAGGGCGTATTCAATCGCCGCCCAGACCAGACGCTCGGAACCCGGCACGCTCACCGGCTTGATCCCGATCCCGACGCGCACATCCCGAACCTCTCCGTCGTGCCCGATCGCCTTCTCCCAGTCCGAGACCCGCGAGGCGGTTCCGAAACGGATCTTCTCGAACTCCTTGGGAAACTCCTTCTCCAGGAAGGCGAGCATCGCCGCGCTCTGAGGCGAGCCCGCCGCGCACTCGATCCCGGCGTAGATGTCCTCCGTGTTCTCGCGGAAGATCACCATGTCGCAGTCCTGCGGCCTCTTGACCGGGCTGGGGACTCCCTTGAACCACCGCACCGGCCGCAGGCACACGTACAGGTCGAGGATCTGCCGAAGCGCCACGTTCAGCGAGCGGATCCCCCCGCCCACCGGCGTGGTCAACGGACCTTTGATCCCCACCAGGTACTGGCGGAACGCCGCGAGCGTCTCTTCGGGCAGCCAGTTGCCCGTCGTGTTGAACGCCTTTTCGCCGGCGAGGACTTCCTTCCAGTGGATCGTCCGGTCCCCGCCATAGGCCTTCCGAACGGCCGCATCGAAGACCCTTACCGATGCCCGCCAGATGTCCGGGCCCGTCCCGTCCCCCTCGATGAACGGGATGATCGGGTCATGCGGGACCATGAGCGAGCCGGAAGACATGGTGATCGGGGTTGGCATGGCGGTGGATTCCTCGATGATGTGGATCTGCAAATCGTCGTACCGGGGTCCTGGTCGGGGCCACCTGGTCGGGGCCACCGGGTCGGGGGATGGGGGTGGATCGAACGGGCGTTGCGAGGCTCCCGTGGGCTGTATCGGCAAGATTAGCGCGGCGTGGTGGGGTATGCACCCGGCCTCTTGAAACCGAAGACTGAGGAATAACCCCTTCCAAATCCTACTCGTATTGTGCGGCATCTTCCGGTACCGTGGGGGAAGCCATCCCGTGCTAGGTTCCCGCGCCGGAACTTCTTTCCGAGGCGGTGGTGACAGGGAGGCGGTCGTGGGCGGGTATCGACGTCGGCCGGGTGAGGAGTCGATGGACATGCTTGGCGTGGCGGGCGGTCACCGGCATCGAGTGTTCCAGGCTGCAGCCGCGGTCGTTGTGATCGCCGTCATCGTGGCATTCGCGTTTGCCGCGCCGCCGTCGGTCACCAAGCGCCCGATCCGCCACACCTTCCCGCGCGACCAGATCGTCATAGGACTGCCCGAGCCGTCGCACGTGCGCGGGCTGCTCGAACGCCGCACGGATCACATCGACGGCTTTGCCAGGCGACTGGCCGAGGAAGCCGCGGCGGTCGTTGGATTCCGGGTCAGGGTCGTCGAGTTGCCCGGATCAAATGGGATCGCGGCGCTTCGATCCGGAGAAGTGGATGCCCTCGCCGCGCTCTCGATTTCGGCGGACAACCTCACCTCGATCGTCTATACATCGCCCCTGCTGGTGACGCGGGGCGCCGTCTTTGCGCGCCCCGGGGCGATCCGCAGCGCCACCATCGAGACTCTTCGCGAGGGCCGGGTGACGGTGGCGTCCGCGGGCGTGGCGCATCAGTGGTGCCTGGAGCATGACATCCCGTGCATCCCGGCGGGTTCACTGGTCGAGGCGCTGCGTTCGGTTGTTCGAGCAGAGGCGGACTATGCGGTGACGACGCAGGTTTCCGGCCGTGTCGATGTGGCGCGATACGGGATCCGGGGGCTGGTCGAGATCCCGCTGGATGACGAAGGCCTCTGGCGGTCCTTTGCGATGGCGTGCCGGATCGAGGACGCCAGCCTGATGTCCGACCTCGACAGCGGGTTGGCGATTCTGCGCGACAGCGGGCGGTTCAACCAACTCTACGACGCCTGGGTCGGCCGGTTTCAGCCGCGTGAAGAGCAGCCCCCCATCAACCCGGTTGTCCTGCGGTGGCTGGGTGGCCTCGTCGGCCTGGTCATGTTCGCCGCGGTCGTGGCGTACGCGGTCTCGCAGCGAAGGCTCGCCCAGCGAACCGCCGCCCTTCGGGCCAGCGAGGCGATGTTCCGCGTGCTGTTCGATGAATCGCCCGACGGCGTGATGATCGTGGATCCATCGACGCTCGCCCCGATCGAGGCCAACGCGGCGATGGCCACGCTGCTTGGGATCTCTCCGAAGGACGTCGTCGGGTTCACCCCTGACCGGTGGTGCGCGCAGTGGGATGATCCCAGGCACCAGGAGGACCTTGCCCGGACGGTCCGCACGGGCTCGGGCGACTTCGACACCGCCATTCGTTCTTCCGACGGTCGCGTGATCGACGTGCGCAGTCGGGTTCGTCCGATCCTGGTCGGCGGGCGGCATCTCCTCCAGGTGATCTTCCGGGACATCACCGCGACCAAGCGGGCCAGGGAGGCGATCGACCGCGAGCACCGGCTCTTCCTCGCCGGCCCGGTCGTCTGCTTCCGGTGGCGCCACGAGCCGGGATGGCCGGTCGAGTACGTCTCGGAGAACGTGACGCAGTTCGGGTACGCCCCGGAGGACCTGACGTCGGGCCTGATTCTGTATTCCTCGCTCATCCATCCCGACGATGTCGGCCGTGTTTCGGAGGAAGTCGCGAGCCACCTGGGCTCGGACCGAACGCACTTTGTCCAGGAGTACCGGATCCGCACGCGAGACGGCCGGTGGGTCTGGCTGGCCGACTACACGACGATCGTAAGGGACGCCCTGGGCGCGGCGACACGGATGGAGGGCTATGTCATCGACATCACGCCCCAGCGTGCCGTCGCCGACTCCATCCGCGAGAGCGAGGAACGCTACCGCGCGATCGTCGAGAACACCCCCGCGCTGATTTTTTCGTACTTTGTTCCCGACGGTGGCTTGCCGCAACTCCGCATCGTCAATTCCCAGGTCACTCGCTGGCGTGAGGTCTTCCCCTGGCTCCGGGTCGGGTTCGATTACCGCGAGACCATCCGGCCGCACATTCACCCCGACGACCTGGCGGCGTATGACGCCGAGGTCGCGCGGGCACGCCGCGACCGTGACCGGTTCGAGATCGAGTACCGCCTGAGATCGGTCACGGGCGAGTATCGCTCGCTGCAGATCCTGTGCATTGCCATACCGTCCGAGGGGGGCTTGCAGTGGCAGTGCATGCTGGTGGACGTCACCGAGATGCGTCGCGCTTCGGAGGCTGCCCGTCGGAGCGAGCAGCGGTACCGCGAGATCTTCGACAAGTGCCACGACGCCATCGTCGTCTTCCGGCCCGCGGGGGAAGTCATCCTCGACGCCAACGAGCGGGCCCTCCAACTCTACGGGTACTCCCGCGAGGAATTCGTCGGAAAGTCCTTCTCGATGGTCTCCTTCAGCGACAACCGGAGCCGGGAGGCCATCGAGCGGACGCTGCGTGACGGGGTGTTCTCCGATTCGGCGTGGAAGCAGCGGTGCCGCGACGGGTCGCTCATCCGCATCGACGTGGTCTCCACCCTCATCGAGTTCGACGGGGAGCCCGCGATCCTTTCCTTCAACCGTGACATCACCCGCCGGTACGAGGTGGAGTCCGCCCTCGATGAATCCGAGCGACGATACCGATCCTTCGTTCAGCGCAGTTCCGAGGGAGTCTGGTGCGTCGAGTACCCGGAGGGCGTCCCCATCGCGCTCCCCATTGACGAGCAGATCGAACTGTTCTACCGCCACGGCGTCGTGGGCGACTGCAACGACGCCATGGCCCGCATGTACGGCCTGGTGTCGTCCGAGCAACTGATCGGCCGCCGGTTCGAGGACATGCTTCCCCCCACCGACCCGCACAACATCGAGTTCCTTCGGTCGGTGATCCTCAACGGGTACCGGATCGAGGACGCCGAGTCGCACGAGGTCGATGTCCACGGCCGACCGCGATTCTTCATGAACAGCATCGCGTGCGAGATCGAGGAAGACAAGGTCGTCCGTGCCTGGGGCATCCAGCGCGACGTCACCGCCCGAAGGATCGCCGAGAACGAACTCGCCGAGGCGAGGCGCAAACTCCGCGTCGCCGTCCAGAGCGCCGACCTGGGCACCTGGACCCTCGACCTGGGAACCGGCATGGTCGAGGCCGACGCCCGGTACCTCTCCTTTTTCTCGATCGATCGGTCCATCGGCGCGATCCACGGCGACGACCTCATGGCCCGTGTCCATCCCGATGACGTTGAAGACGTCCGGCGCGCGATCAACGACGTGTCGGGCGGGGAGGGGGCGTTCCGCTCCGAGTTCCGGGTCGTTTCCCCCGACGGATCCGTGCGGTGGATTTCCTCGCGAGGCGCCCTGCGGCGTGACGATTTCGGAGAGCCCGCCTTCATCGCCGGCGCTTCCATGGATATCACCGAGGCACGCCTGGCCGACGAGGAGCGAGAGCGCCTCTCCGAGCAACTCCGCCAGGCTCAGAAACTCGAGAGCCTCGGCGTCATGGCGGGGGGGATCGCCCACGACTTCAACAACCTCCTGGTCGCGATCATGGGCAACGCCGCCCTGGCCCTCAAGGACCTCCCCGAGGATTCCGAGGTTCGCCGCGGCGTCTCTCGCATCGAGCAGGCCGCCGCCAGGGCTTCCGAACTCACGCGGCAACTGCTGACCTACGCCGGGAGGGACCAGGCCGACCCGCAGCCCATCGACCTCTCCGCCGCCGTCCGCGAGATCGTCGAGATCGTCGGGGTTTCGATCGATCCTGGGGCTTTCATCGCTCTTTCTCTCTCGGACGACCTGCCCACGGTTCGCGCGGACCCGATCCAGTGCCGCCAGATCGTCATGAACCTTCTCTCCAACGCCTCCGAGGCCCTGGGCGGCAAGGCGGGCACGATCCGCGTGAGTACCGGCGTCCATGTCCTGGACGAGGCGGCCCTGGCCGGGATGCACACCGGGGGCGGCGCCTTGCCCGGGAGTTACGTCTTCATCGAGGTCGCCGATACCGGCGTCGGCATCGCCCCCGAAGTCAGAGCCAGAATCTTCGATCCCTTCTACACCACGAAATTCACGGGCCGGGGCCTGGGTCTTACCGCCGTTCTCGGGATCGTCAGGAGGCACGCGGGCGCGATCGATATCGACTCCGAGCCGGGCAAGGGAACCACCTTCCGCGTCTACTTTCCCGTTTCGCGGCCCGCCCCCGAGATGGCGATTGCCTCGGACCGTCCTCATGCCGCTCCGGCCTCCGGCACCATCCTGGTGGTCGACGACGAGGACATGGTGCGAGATGTTGCCCGCCTGTGCCTCGAAGGGGCCGGGTTCCGCGTCGTCGCGATCCCCGACGGTCCCCAGGCGGTCTCCCTGGCAACCGACGATCCAACCCGGTTCGACGGCGTGCTGCTCGACATGACCATGCCCGACATGTCCGGTCCCGAGGTCTTCGCCCAGATCCGGCGCCTCCGCGGAGACATCCCCGTGCTGCTCACCAGCGGGTACGCCGAGGAGAACGCGGCCGAGCAGTTGCTTGCCGAGCCGAAGGTCGGCTTTATCCAAAAGCCGTACCGGCCCGTGCAACTGGTGCAGGCCATGCAGCAACTGATCGCCCGCTGATTCCCAGGCCGCCCGGCGGCCCGTCGAGACGGCCGGTTACGTCGCACTCGGCTCGTCGGCCTGGCCTTGTCCCGTCGCCTCTTCAACGAACCCCGAATCGCGCTGATCGGTCGCGTGGTACCGCAACCGTTCGCGGGCGTACTTCTCCGGGGAGATCCTCAGGTCCGGCGTCTGCCCCTGGGCATGCTGGGCGTGCAGGTGGCGAAGAAACGGCACGCACCACTGGCATCCCGTCCCCGCGCCCAGGCACTCGGAGATGAGCGAGGCCACCGGGGGGTTCTCGCGAGCCAGGTACGCCCGGATCTTGCGGAGCGGGACATGGAAGCAAAGGCAGACCTCGTCGTCGGGGTCCATGCCTGAGCGTAGCAGCCGGGCGGAGGATCGGGCCGGCGGGTGGGGGAGCGAGGCGCGCGTGTCGATCGGGATCAGCGGCCAAACAGCCCCGGGGAGTAGATCCGCGCCGCCAGGACCCGCCCGATGTACAACTCGTGGTCCGCCTCCATGTCGAAGTGGCGCACCACCTCGCAGTCAAACGCCAGCACGCTGCGCTTGATCACCGGAGACCCCGAGACAAGCGTTTCCATCGGCAGCGAGTCGAAGGCGTCGGCCTCGCGAGACATCGAGCAGAACTTCCGAGACATCAGCCGGTCCGACGGGTCGATCAGGCATAGCGCAAAGTGCCGGCTGTCGCGGATGATCGGCTCGATCCCGTGCCCCTTGCGCGACGATACGGCCACCAGCAGGGGCTCGATGGAGCACGGCATCGCCGCGTGAGCCGTTGCGCCCGCCCGCTTGCCCTCGAAGCACGCGGTGATGAGGTACGTGCCGCCGGGCATCATCGCCAATGCCCGGGCAACCACCGATTCCGTCGGCGAGGCCATCGCGATCTCCACTCGCATACCCCCGTCAACGGGGGCGTTTCACTCGGCGCGGCAAGCCGCCATCACGGACCCCGGATGATGGCGCGGCAGTGTAGCGAATTGACGTGGACATCTTGTGCATAACCAAAGCAGCACCCAGACGTGTTTCTATTTAAAACCAATCAAAATCCAAATACTATCGGAAGATGTGGATTTCATGCCCGAGAAAGTCGAAATGTGTTGCAATGTGGGGCTAAGTGGTGGATAATCCCAAGCCATGGATCAAGGATTCGAGGCCCACGGGCATGTTCTTCACAGGGTCATCGGACATCACCATCGATTCGAAACAGCGGCTGGCGATCCCGGCCAAGTTTCGGTCGCAACTCGACCCGGAGAGGGACACCGCGTGGTACTGCGTGCCGTGGCCGGGCGGCATTCTTCGTCTCTACAGCGTCACGGAGTATTCGAGCCTGACCGCCCGGTGGGAGCGGACGCTGATTCCCGGAGCGGACCAGGCCGACCTCGAAGCCGAGATCTTCGGTTCGACCGAGCGGCTGGAAATGGACTCGGCGGGACGGATCACGATCCCGCGCCCCATGCTCGATATGGCCGGGCTTGGGACGGAGGTTGTGGTGATCGGAGCGCTGAGCCGGCTGGAAGTCAGGGACCGCGAAGCGTGGAAGGCCGGAAGGAACGAACGGTTCGCCAGGCTCCCATCGGTGGTCGAGAAGATCGAGCCTCGCCGAACCGCTGGGCGCGATCCGGCGGGCACCTGAGCAGGCGGCGGCCGGCGGATTGGCCGGGCGTGATCGTGCGGGGTATTCGCGTGCGGGCTGGCAGGCCCGGATCGCGGGATTGAAGACGGATGCTCCTTCCGACCCGGCCGTCCACCACGGGCCGGGCGTGCCAGGCTCGCGGGCAAGGAAGCCCGCCCCGGGCGCGGGGTGTTGAAGGCCATCCACACGCCGGGCACGGATGCCCGGCACCGATCAACTCGGAAGGTCCGCAAGGATCTTCCGGCCCCGGACGCGCCCTAAGAGGTCGCGCTGTTCCGGGGTGCAAGCGATACGTCCGTCGGGCCGACCCCCGCCGGACGATGCGGTTCACCTCCCGGCGGCGGGGACCACCACCCACCCACCACCCCGTCGCCCGATGCCGCCCGCGTCCATTCGCGGGCGGTGTCGTTTTTGGAAACATTCTGGCTTGAACGGGTCGTCGCGGCTTGTGGTCGCCACAACCTCCGCAATCCGGCCCCGCCATCCAGCCCCGCAATCCGGAGCCCGTGTCGGCGCGGCGAGCCTCTGCGAACCCCATCCCTCCGCGGCCCCCATCGAGGTGCCACCCCCATCGAGGGATGGTGAGGCCGCGGTCAGGGACATGAGCGCCACGGCTCTCCGCCGCGGGTCCGCGTTCAGAGCCGAGAGGCCGCCAGGCTCGCCAGTTCGCTCCGTTCGCTTCGTGCGAGCGTCACGTGCCCGAAGAGCCGAACGCCCTTCATTTTCTCGATGGCATACGACAGGCCGTTGGAGGACTGGTCGAGGTACGGGTTGTCGATCTGGCCGATGTCCCCGGTGAGGATCAGTTTGGTCCCTTCACCGACGCGGCTGGCGATCGTCTTGACCTCGTGCGGGGTCAGGTTCTGCGCCTCGTCCACGATCATGAACTGGTGCGGGATCGAGCGCCCTCGGATGTAGGTGAGGGGTTCGAGGACCAGTTTTCCGTCGGCCATCAGTTTGGCGATCCGCTGCTCGGAGGTATGGCTCTCGGCCGCCGAGGCGCGGTCGTTGCGGTCGCTGTGCCCCCCCCTGGTGCTCAGCAGGTATCCGAGGTTGTCGAAGATCGGCTGCATCCACGCCTCGAGTTTTTCGTCCTTGCTCCCCGGCAGGTACCCGATGTCACGACCCATGGGCATGATCGGCCGGGCCACCAGCAGTTTCTCGTAGCGCTCCTCGTTGAATACCTTGGACATGCCCGCCGCGATCGCCAGCAGCGTCTTGCCCGTCCCCGCCGAACCAAGCAGCGTGATCAATTTGACATCATCGTCCAGCAGCAGGTCCATCGCCATCGTCTGCTGGACATTGCGAGCCATGATCCCGAACACCGGCTTGCGCGGCCCGCTCACCGGGATGATGTGGTCCGTGTCCGACAGACGCCGGCCCAGGCCCGTGTGGTTCTCGTCCTGCCCGTCGCGAAGGACCACGTACTGGTTGGGATGCACCGTCCGGGTGTACGTGTCCCCGTCGATCGTCGCCGACAGCGCGGGCTCGAGCCTTGAGAGCGCCAGCAGCCGGTCGTGGTACAGGTCGTCGATCAGGCCTCCCTCGACCGTCGCCGTCACGTACCCCGTGTACAACTGGTCCGCGTCGACTTTCTGGTTCTCGAAATCCTCCGTCTTGATCCCCAGCGAGTCGCTCTTGATGCGAGCCGAGAGGTCCTTCGAGACGAACACCGCCGGGCGGCCGCGCTTGTGGAGGTCCCACGCCACCGAGATGATGTGGTTGTCGGGCGTGTCGGCATGGATCGCGGGCGGACGCTCGAAGTCGTTGATCTCGATACGGATCTTCCCGGTCCGTCCGTCCGGACCCAGCGCCGCCGCCGCGCCCACCGTCGGGGAGGCACGGCCCCAGTCCACGCCGTCGATCAGCCGCCCGAGCGCTCGCAGCCGGTCGAGGTGGCGGATGCACTCCCGGGCGTTGCGGCCCAGGTCGTCGTCCTTGCGCTTCATCTTGTCGAGTTCTTCGATGACCGTGTAGGGGATGACGACGTCGTGCTCTTTGAACACGAACAGCGCGTTGGGGTTGTGCAGCAGCACGTTCGTGTCGATCACGAAGACCCTGGTCTCGACCGGCGAAACATCCAGGCCTCGTTGGGCGGTGGTCGGGGTCGGTCCGGTCGTCCCGGAAGAGCCGGCGTTCTGCGGTGCGTTGGGCAAACTCGCGCACTCCCGATCGGTCGCGGCGCCCCCCTGTTCGCGGCCCGTCGCCGGGGTCTTCCCGGCCGTCCTGAGCATCGTCATCGTCGAGCACTCCCGGCTCGGGGCCTCCGCGGGCGAAGGCCCATGCCACCAGCGGCTTGTCACCCCCGGCCGGCGATCCATCACCGGTCAGGCCCGAGGGCGTCTCTCCAGCATACATGCATCGGCACTTGGACCCTCGCCATGTGAGGTTCGGCCCGCTTCACATGGTCCAAATAATCCAGCGCCGTCGCACGCCCCAGAATACCCGCCCGTTCAGCGCCGTGGCCAGGCGCGTACCGGCGTCGTCCTCACCCCGCGGACCTGGAACGCTACCAGCCGATTGACGCTGATCGGGTCCCCATCGTCCACGATCCCGACCAGCGCCCACGACCCGTCCGCAAGCCGCGGGCCCACGGTCAGCCCCTCAAGGTTCATCAGGTCGCCCGACCACAGCAGTCGCTTGCGGCCGTTCTGGACGGTGATCGCCGTGTACGTCCGGCCGATCAGGCCTTCGTACCCCGATACATCCGTGGCTCCGGCCGTGTCCGCCTCGTACAGGCGCGTGCGGAAAAAACCCTGTCCCGAGAGGGCAAAGGACCGCTCGAGCGCGATCAGCCGCCCATCGGGAAGCACGACCAGGTCGCTCACCCCCGACCGTGACCCGGTGATCGGTGTCCCGTGGATCGGGTCGGTGACGTAGGCGAACTGCGGTCCGGGGGTGACCACGGCGTCCGCGACCGTGTATCGAAGCAGCCGGACGACCGTTCCCGCCCAGGCCGTGGAGAGGTTGCCGTCGGCCGTCAAGGCCTCCTCGTTGCACGTCCAGATCGTGCCCGCGAACGTCGCCTGAGTCGAGTCGGTGATCCACCCGCCGAGGGACTCGAACCCGTAGTTGGCCCGCCGCGTGGCGAAGACGGGCGGTGTCGGGAAGTGTCGCACGATGGACCCGTCCGACAGGCGGTACTCGCGGACCGACGGGACACCCTCCTCACAAAGAAAGACCGTCCCGCGGGCGGCGTCCGACGCGACAATCCCCTCGAAATCCAGGGACTCCCCGATGGTCCATCCTCCCACCAGGGCGACCGACGCGAACGACCCGTCGGGGTTGAACCCGGCGTCGATCACGACCAGTTTCGGGGAGTTGTCCATGACGGCCAGGAACCTGTGAACCGGCGTGCTTCCCTCGCCGGGCACCATCGAGATCCCGCTCAGCCCGGTGATCGTGAACGGCTGGCCGTGCTGGTCGGTCGTCGAGTTGGGAAGATTGATGTGCCCGCGGAAGGTCACTTCCAGGGGCTGGGCCGAGGCGCACGACGCCACGCCCCCCGCCGCGAGCACCGCGACAGCCAGGATCTCAACAAGACCACGGGTGTGAACGCCATTTCGGACTGAAGGCATGGGCGCAGGCTACCCGGGTGAGCCGGGACAAGCCAGATCTTCCGCGTCATTTCTTCATGGATGGACCGGGCCGCCACGCCGGCACGCCGTTACCTCGTCGTATAACTCCCCGATTGGCTCGACGAGGGCAGGTCGAGCCGGTGGACCAGGTACCGCAGCGCATCGACCGCGTGATCGAACCCTCGCGACTTGTCCGGGGCGTCCGACTGCGGGTTGTCGTCGTAACTGAATCGCTCCATCGAATCGATCAGCGTGGCGCACCGGCGATGAACGTAGAGCCGCGGAGGGCCGCCGTCGGCCGGGCGCAGGCGAGCCCGGATCAGCAGCAATCCCTCGTGTACGCGAGCCGGCCGCGCGCACACCCGTATCCCCCGGCGAGCCATCATCTCGGTCGTGCTGATCCCGGTGTGGTAGTTCGTCGCCGCTCCGGAGGGATCGACCGACAGCCACCTCAGCACGGGCCTGGCCGGGTCCAGGATCTCGGCGATGTGGTCGTCGAGCGTCGCCCCGCTCACCGATCGTTCGTGCAGGATCCACACCGTCCGGTCCGCGCCGACCATTCCCCACAGGATCACCGTCGGGGATCGCATGCCAAAGTCCATGCCCCCGACCCATTGGGCGTCGTCCGTGGCGGGCGGCTCCTCCGAGACGACGTGAAGGCAACGGTCGAATTCGGGGAGGACGGCCGCGGTTCGCGACGGCCGTGAGCAGAGCATCTCCGTCTCCCAGACGGCCGTGCCGACCCGCGACTTCATGACCAGGGCGTCGTCGATCGTGACGTGACCCGCCATCGCGCCTTGTCGGCGCTTGGCCCGCCCGGAGCACTCCGAGTACAGGGCGCACGCCCCGCAGTCCCGCGCGGGTTCGCAGCGTTCCAGCACGTCAAGCACGCCCCACTTGAACAGCCGTCGGGTCCCGGCGGCGGCCTGGCCGACCAGGTCGTGCATGATCCCTCCGGGGATGTGCATCGTGCTCAGGCACTCGACCGCCCCACGGACCAGCGTCCCGCCGCACCGCTGCGACCTGGTGACCAGTTGAGCCGCCTCCCAGACGGCCGGGTCGAACAACTCGACCTCGTCGCACCGGATCTTCTGGACCCGCGTCCCGCGCACGCTCGTCTGCGACTGGGCGAGGAGTTCAACCTCGCTGGTGTTGCGAAGCACGATCCGCCGGTCCGTGACCCGGCCGCGGACCATCGACCGGAACGGCTCGCGAGCCAGGAATCCGCGGAGGTGGGTGTGCATCCGCTCGGCCTGCTCCAGCGATCCTCCCAGGATCCGCACGTGGATCCCCGGCTTGTAGACCATGTCCATGAGCGTGGCGACCGCGCCGAGCATCGTCTTTCCCCCGCCGCGGTTGGCCCAGACCACGCAATCGACGATCGGGGCCTGGCGACCGGCCGGGGCGGCGGCGTCGGGCAGCGGTGGCTCGCCTTCGAAGAAGGCGTGACACAGGTAGTCGATCGGCGAGTGATGCCCGGGCACGATCGGGTCGTCGGCGAATCTCAGGTCGAGGTGTTGGTGCAGGAAATGGCGCAGGTCGTGCCGCGAGGCCGGGCGTGTGAGCGCGGGTACGGCGTCCATGCCCTCCTCCCCGGTCGTGCGGCATCGGGTCCGGCGTTCTGAACGATCGGTCATGGGATCCTCCCGAAAGAGAGCGCGGCGGACCCACCCGGTCGTCGAGCGCGCCGGGCGCGGCCTCCGCGTGGTGGCGATCACTGAACATGGATGTACCCAACCGGCCTGGCCGCCAGGGCGGTCCCGGCGAGCACGGCCACCTCGATCATCGGGCGGGAGCGCCAGCGGCGGGCGGAGCCTCGTCCGCGACGGTGCCACACCGCCAGCGCCTCGGCCACGCGAGAGTCTCGGATCAGAAGCGAGGCCCTCGACAGGTCGATGAGGTCACTTGCCCTGATGCCCATGCCCGCGAGCGCGGCTTCGAGGCGCTGGTGCCGGGGCGGTGTCGGGGGATCGAAGCGGGTCATGCCCGCCGACTCGAAGAGGGGGTGGTACCGGCCCATGGACGTCACCGCCTCGGTGACGGGCGTGCATGGGGAAGACAGGTACGCGCGGACCAGTTGAGAAGCCGCCCCAAGGCCCCTGTACCGAGGGTCGATGATCACGCGCGAGATCGTCCGGACCAGGCGGTTGACCAGCACGGGATTACGGGCGGATTCAACGGAATCAAACAACCCGGGAGCGGCGCTGCGTCGCCAGGTGGCCCACAGCGCGGGGAACGACACGACCATGACACCCGCGAGCGTCGGGGAGGCCCCCCGCCCCGACCCGGGATCCACGATCCGCAGGATCCGGGAGAACGTCGCCGGGCGGCTTGGTCGGTAGTGGAATGGCTCGAGCGAGGCGAAGTCGTCCATTTGTCCGGGCTCGACGCGCAGCCGGAACGCCCGCCCGTCGCGCGTCCATGACGTCCGCAGCGCCCGCAGGCAGGAGGTCGGGATGGTCATCGACATGGCACCCCCGCGGCCGCGGGCGGCCGCCGAATCAAGTCGATGGCCCCGTCGAGCGAGCACCAGACCAGAAGGTCGGGCGCGAGCGCCGCGATCAGGTCATCGTGAGCCGTGGCCACCACAAGCGTTCGACGTTGCGGTCCCGAGTGCATCCACCTCGCCATCGTGACCGCCAGGGCGCGAGCCGTGGTCCGGTCGAGCGCCGAGGCGAACTCATCCGCGAAGATCCACGTCGAGCCGCGGCGCGCGGCCTGGTCCATCGCCATCGCCAGCGAGAGCCTGTGACGCTGGCCCGTCGAGAGTTCTCGCCCGGTTCTGGCCAGCAGGGAGGCCTCCGAAAGACCGGCACGTGCCAGCAATTTCAGTCGGTCGGCCACCTCGCCCGAGAGCAGGTCGAGGATCACCCGGTCGTGTGTACGGCGCGGCGCGCCGACGACGGACGCCCGCTCTCTCCGGCGCTGCGCGGCCGCGATCATCGAGCGAAGGAGCGTGGATTTGCCCGCCCCGCTCGGGCCGCCGATCAGCACGACCCGGGCCGACCGCGCCAGGTCCATGACTCGGCGGGCCGCCACCGGGCCGGGCAGCCGGGTCGCTCGCGACCGGCGGAGCACGATCCCCAGCGCCGAGCAGGCGATCCGCAGCGTCTCGCTTGGCTTGCGGTGAATTTCCACGACCCGCAGCGGGAATGATCGGATGGCGTCCCGTGGGGGTGTCTTCACGGGCACCTCCCGTCGCGCTCCATCTCGAAGCAGGCATGGAGCGCATCACGGTGGCGGCGTACCACGTGGAGAGACAGGTTCAAAGTTCTGGCCGCATCACGCAGCGACCGCCCGTTGAGGACGCAGTGCTCGGCCACGCGTCGGCGCGTGTCGGACCAGGGGCCCGGAGGAGGTGAGGCGGGGCTTGTTGGCCGTCGCGACGTCGCCGACCGCGCCATGCTCGAGGCGACAAAGACGAATTGCGGCGACAAAAGCCGTTGAACAATCCGGCGGACTCGACGGCGGAGCGAACGGTCGTCGGTTCCCAGGAGTCTGGCCAGGTCCGCGACCGTTCGGTGGTCCCGATAGACCGCCTCAACCAGCACGCGATCGGAAGGATCGATCCAGACCGCGCGGTGAAGGATGGTCTCGACGGCATCACGCCGGACGCGTCGGCGGAGGTCGGTCCCGTCGGGCGCCGGCTCAAACTCGACCCGAACCGGGCGTGCGGTTGCTCGCCGAGGCGCTGGCCCGGTGGCCGCGGCGTGGTGTTCGCGGCGCGGCTCGTCTGGCGGAATTGACCCGCCGGTATGGACATGCATACGTCCTGCCCCCTGTCTCAGTTGTGTGCCGACCCACTCGTTTCTTGCACAGAATTGTGTTCACACCCGGAACACGCGCATGGTGTCATAGTTCGTCGTCGAGACGCAAGGACTTCTGGACCGCGAGCGGTCATTTTCGGGCGTACAACCTTGATTCAGCGCGCGCGGAGCGCCGTTACATTCTGGCGACGGGCGTGCGAGCGCCCATGTCTGGTGGTTTCGCTCACGCGCGGTTTTCTCGCGGATCGGGGTGGCAATCCGGCCGGGCGCGTGTATGTGTTGTGGGAAGGCCGTGCGTCGGAGAGGGGGTGACGTGCGCGCCCGGAGAGCCGCGTGAAGAGGCCGTATTGCATGAAGGACTTTGTTCGGTCGCTGGCGGCGGTTCTCGCGGCGGCGTTCGCGTGCGATCCGGCATGGGGTCAACCGACGCCCGATTCGCATCGCCTGGCCGAGTTTTCGCAGCAGTTGTATGTCCCGGTCGGGTCAAAGCGTTTGACGGTCGTTGGCGACTCGATCAACGCGACCAACACGCCAAACCGCATGTCCGCCGGATACCGAGACGCGTGGCGGATCCGGTGGAACGGGTGGGTGGTCCACGCCGACAGCGGGGCCGCGGACCTCGGGTATCAGAACGCCCAGAACCTGCGCCCGGGTGATTACAGCACGGTCTGGGACCCCGGGGAACGCTTTACCGGCGGGCAACAGCGCATCAATCCCGTGCGGACCAGGGAGATCAATTACTCCGTCGCGCCCTGGCCCGGGATGATGGTCAGCGATGCCATGCTCCTGTCGGCCGCGACTGCCCGGTTTCCCGCGGGAGATTTCTTTGCGACCGGCCGTGTCCGGGCCAGGGCGATCTTCTTCCAGGACCACAACGTCATGCCCGCCCTTGTTCTTCGGGGGATGCGCGGCTCGCAAGTGGTCGGACCGGACGTCACGTACAAGGCCTCGGGCCCGATGGGTCGGATCGTCTGGCACGACCTTGACCTGGGACAGGTCGCGGGCGCCCCTCGCGTCCAGGCATTCGCGACGGTGGCTCCACGGCTCCCGGGGTACGTGTGGGATTTCTGGCGGTTCGTGTTCATGGGCGTGCTGTACCGTGCCGAGAGCGTCACCGACGGCGTTCAGATGTCGTTCATCTCCCACGGGGGATGGCGCACCACCGACCACGCCGGACAGCAGCGGTTCACGGACCAGGCCCTGCGCGAGTACTACGCCGCGATCGGCTCTCCAACGCACCTGATTCTCTGGCTCGGGCAGAACCAGACGACGATCGAGGCCAACCAACTCATCATGGGGGACAACACGGCGTACAAGGCGAACCTGCGGGCGGTGATTGATCGCCACGACTCGCTCATCGCCCAACTCGGGCAGAGCCGGCCCCGCTGGCTGCTGATCTCCCCGTACAAGACGGGGTACGACCAGCACGTCCACGAGCGGATGGCGCAGACGATGCACGACCTGTCGATCGAGGATGACCGCGTCTCGTTCCTGAACCTGTACGCGCTGGCGGGCGGGGAATCATTCGACACGGGGGCGTATACCACCGACGGCATCCACCCCAACGCCGCGGGGTCGCTGCACCTGGCGACGATCATGGACCAGGCCATGCACGACTCGGTCCGGTGTACCGCCGATGTGGATGCCAGCGGGTACGTCGACGTCGAGGACCTGGTGACCTTCCTGACCTGGTTCGAGGACGGTGATGAACGCGCCGACACGGACGGTTCGGGGTTTGTTGATTCGGACGATCGTGATGCGTTCATGTCCGCGTACGAAGCCGGATGCTGAGCACTGGAGCGGAGCCGTCGATCATGAACGAAGGGGCAAGGGCGATCCGCGGAGCCGCGAGGCTCGCCTGGAGGTGAAGGTCGTTCCGGGCGCCTCACGCGACCAGATCGCGGGCATGCTCGGCGAACGTGTCAAGATCCGGGTCGCCGCCGCCGCCGAGGGCGGCAAGGCCAACGATTCGGTTCGCCGGTTGATCGCGCGGGCGGTGGGGGTGCCGATCCGATCGGTGACGATCATCGCCGGTCAGACTCGTCCCGAGAAAACCGTGGAAGTCGAAGGAATCTCGCCGGTCGAGGTCCGACACCGCCTCAAACTCGGCTGAACGAACCGGATTATGTTTGGTTTTCTCGCGCGTTAGGGGTGAAGTCGGGTGGATTCAAGTGACTCTTACGCCGCGGCTGCAACCGACCAGCGCATCGGGGGCGTACGGACTGGAGCAGCCAGGCGTGAAAGTCGATCTCGACCTGTGGCCCGCGGGGCTACGGCACGACGTAGAAATGGGTGCGGCGAGGCATGAAAACGGTTCCCATGGCCGGAAGTATGGTCCTTTGGGCGGCGGCGGGTGCGATCGCCTGCGGTTCCATCGCGCTGGCCTCGGTTCCGCGCGCGGTGAACGCCCTTCCAGGGGAATTCGCGGAGCGGGCGATGGTGCGTGCCCGGCCGGGCGTGGTCAATCTCAAGGCCGGGGATGTGTCGTGGCGTCAGCGGCCGTCGGCCCTTGGCGCGACGGAGTTCCGCCCTGGGGCGCGGCACGTGCTGGTGCTTGACGGTCCCGCGGACGAGCGTCGTCGCCGGGCGCTGGCGTCGGTGGGCGTGCGGCCTGGGGAGTACCTGCCCACGCACGCGCTGATCGCGGACCTTTCGCGGACGACGCCCGAGGCGGTCCGCGCGACGGGTGTTGTGCTCTGGGCCGGGGAGTTTGCCGATTCATGGAAGATGAATGGATCGATCGGCCGCCGGGCGTGGATAGACCCCGAGCGAGAGGCGATGCGGCGATCGGGGACCGTCGCGTTGAACGTGGTGCTCTTTGAAGGCGCCGACGCCGACCTGGCCGTGGCCGGTATCGCCGCCGTGCCCGGCGTGACCATCCTCCATGTCGAACGCTCTGGCGGGGACGTGGCGGTCGGCGTTTTCTCGGAGATCGGTCGCCTCGGGCAGATCGCGGCGATCCACGAGGTAGGGTGGGTCGAGGAGAAGCCCGAGTTCGTGCCGCGCGGCTACGCCTCCCGCTGGATCCTTCAGAGGAACAAGAAAGACGCCTTCCCGCTGTACGACGCGGGGCTGCGCGGGCAGGGCCAGGTGATCGGGATCATCGACGGGTGGGTCTCGGTCACGCACTGCTCGTTTGTTGATCCGCTGGTCCCGATCTTCGAGCCGGGCCTCTACCCGGATCATCGCAAGATCCTGGCCTACAACGCCGACTGGATCGGGTACAACCTGCACGGGACGCACGTGTCGGGGATCGCGGTGGGGGACGCGGGAGACGACTCGGCCGATACCCGCGGGGTGGCGTATGAATCCCGGATGGTGTTCAACACCTGGCCGGGGTTCACGGAAGAGAGCGTCTTCGAGCGCCTGGCGCTGCACGCCTCGCAGGGCGCGGCGATTCACAGCAACAGTTGGGGCAGCCCGGACTCCACCGAGTACGACTTCGCGGCCAGGGCCGTCGATAATTTCTCGTATCTCAACCCCGACAACCTTGTCCTGTACGCGGTCAGCAACGGGGAGACGATCCTGAACCCGGAGAACGCCAAGAACTGCCTGGCGGTGACCAGCAGCGGCACCGAGGGCAACCAGGATGCGATGTGCAACACCACGGGCGATCCCACGGACAAGCCCGGCCGCGGCCCGACCACCGACGGCCGGCGAAAGCCCGAAATCGCCGCCCCGGGGTGCTCGATCTACTCGTCGTCGGGACAATCGTGCTCGACGCGGGCGCTCGACGGGACGTCGATGGCCGCTCCCGCCGTCGCCGGGATCGCCGCGCTGATGCGTCAGTACTTCGTGGAGGGGTACTACCCGCGCGGGCAAGCCGACACGCACCGGGGTTTTATCCCGTCGGGGGCGTTGCTCAAGGCATCGATTCTCAATGCGGGCATCGACCTCACCGGTGAGCCGGGTTACCCCAACGACTACGAGGGGTGGGGTCGTCTGCAGGCCGACAGCACGTTGTACTTCCCCGGTGACGCCCGTCGCCTGATCGTGCGAGACATACGCCCCGACCATCCGTGGGCGCTGGCGACCGGCGGTGCTTTCCGATTCTTCGTGCGGGTCGAATCATCCGGAGAGCCGCTTCGCGTGACCCTGGCGTTTCATGATGCGCCGGCCGCGCTGCAGGCTTCGTACGCCCCGGTCAACGACCTGGACCTGGCCGTCGTCTCCCCTTCGGGGGTGGTTTACTCGGGCAATTACTTCGCGGATGGGCGGTCGATCGCCGGCGAATCGTGGGATCCGCTCAACAACGTCGAGCAGGTATTCATCTCTGATCCGGAGTCCGGCGTGTGGATGGTGCGGGTCATCGCCCGCGAAGTCAACGTCGGGCCGTCGCAGTCCTACGCCGTGGTGGCGACGGGCGCGATCGTGGAAGGATGCCCGGCGGACTTTGACCAGTCCGGGTTTGTCGACACCGACGACTTCGATCGGTTCATGGAGGCGTTCTTTGACGGTTCGCCGCTCTCGGACTTCGACGGGGACGGGTGGGTGGACTTCGATGACTACGTGGGATTCGTGAGAGCGTTCGAGGAAGGGTGCTGAGGGGCATCTAACGCCCGGCGACCTGTTCGAGCGTGACCAGCCGGTAGGAATCCGGTCCGTCCCCGTGCATCTGGGCGATGGTCTGAAGGAGCCCGGACGGGTCGTCGTCCAGGAACTGGATCGTCTTAATGACAACTGGCCGTCGTCCCGTGACGGGACTGGCGGGGTTGAGGCGGTCGAGCGCGGCGATGGTGTGCCGGACCTCGCTCGCCGCGTCGGCGAGGTTGGTGCGCTTGATGCGACGGCTCAGCACGATGATCATGTCCGGTCCCAGGCGCAGCGCCTCTTCCAGGGCCATCTGCGGAGACGATCGCCCGGCGGGGCGGATGGCCGGCAGCCATGCAAGGAATTTTCGCTTGGACTCGGGGGTTGCTCGGGCGAGTTGGGGGGAGCCTGTTTCGTGCCCGAAAGCCACGAACCCCGAGGACGATCGGTCGGCTTCGGGCGGGATTTCCCGGAAGAACAGGACCTGGAACGACTGGTCGGGTCCGAGCGTCGCGATCGATCGGACCAACTCGCTCTTGACAAAGGCCAGGCTTGACGCCATCGGGCCGGAGGCATCAACGACGTAGACGATGCGGGAGGCCTTCGTGGACTCCGCGCTCGCGAAGACCGTCGGCCGCGGCGTGGTGGTTGCTGGCGCGGGAGTGGGATGCTCCGCGGGGGGTCGTGCCGGCTCGGGACGGGGGCGCGGTTTGGGCGCGACTGTCGGAGGTGTCGGTGGAGGGGGTTGCTCACGGACCGGATCGGCCGCGACAATGATCGGCACCGCCGCTTCTGGCATCGGGGGCACGAGTTCCTCTGGCGCGTCTTCCGATGGTGGTACCGGGGGTACAGGTTCCGGGGGAATGGGCTCCGGGGGATTGGGTTCCGGGGGGGCCGTCAGTGGTGGCGGGGGATCGTCGAGGGTCAGCACGGTCTCGTGGTGTCGGACGCCGAATTCAGCGGCGATCGGACCTGGGCGCGTCGAGCCGATCCACGCCAGGGCCGCGGCGTGGATCACGACCGAGGCCGCGAGGGACGCGATCAGTGCCGGTCGAGGCGGCCTGATCCGGCGGACGGTTCTGATCGCGTCGTCGATCATCGGCGGGTCAATCGGTGGAGGGATGCTCAGGCGGGCGTGCCGGCGGAGGTGGCCGGCCTGGTGGCGCTGTGCGGACGATGGAAAAAGAGCCGGTCAAGCGAGATCAGCCCAGGCCCCGCGAACAGAAGCGCCAACGAGGCCCCCAGCAGCGAGACCTGCCAGAGCAGCGGCTGCCAGGCCGCGGTATCGAAGGTCTCGTGGCGGGGAAGGAAGCCGAACATCGCGGATCCGGAGGCGTACGCCGGGCCGATCTGCGTCAGCCAGATAGCGGTGGCCATCACGCCGGCGAGGCTCAGCGCCGCCAGGCGTGTCAGAAGGCCGATGAAGCAGCACACTCCCGCGGCGATCTCGCAGATGGCGGCCGACCACGCCAGGACGACGGGCGTGCGGCCATCGGCGGCGAAGGCGGGGATGGTCCGTCTCAACTCGGGCGTCGGGGGCGTCGGCGTGGAATCGATGGTGGCTGGGGGTGGTGGGCTGGTCCTGGCCATGCGCTCGATCATGAGCGCGATGTGGTACAGGCGGGGAGCCCGGATTGAGTCCGTGGCGGGCTCGGCGGGCGCCGGTTCACCGGCCGATGCCCCATCCGCGGGAGGGTCGGTGGGGGTCGTGGGGGTCGTGGGGGTCGTGGGGGGGGTGGGGGCGTTGGTCGGAGCCGGGGTGGTGGGCGAGCCGGATGACGTGATGTTCCATCGCTTCAGGGTGGCCGCGTCGTCGCCGGAATAATCGGACGTCGCGACGACCTTTCCCAGGCCCGCCCAGAAAAAGGTGACCGCCAGCACGAGGCGGAGGAAAACAGGGGAGACGAGGGAGGCGAGCGAATGTCTGGTCATGGCATTGGTCCTGGCGGTCCACCGCGGGGCAACCGGGAGGTCCCCGGCACGATTGTTCATCGGATTATTGGGCGGGGGACCATGCGGATGTCGGGCCGGGAGCGGGCGGCCCGGCGGTGCGTTTTTCCCCGGGCCGGGTTCCGGGGGAGCGGCGTCGGCTTGGTGGCCTGGAGAAACAGCGCGGAATCTTCGGGTTGGGGTGGTCATTGCGGGTTTGTGGTGTAGGTTGAGAGTGTGGATCGCGCGGCCCGCGCGGTTCGGATAGTCCGGGAGTGACGTTGACGACGTGATGGTTCAGTCGCCGCGGACGGCGCGGCGGGCTGTGTTCTCGCCCTGTTGCGATGAGGAAGTAGCCATGAAGCGGAATGACTCCACCGTGTTTGCTCTGGCCGTCGCGGCGGCCGCGTTGCCCGCCTGGGCCAACTCCGGATCGGTCGTGACCGGGGACACCGCCTCGTTCCGGCTGCAGATGTTCGGGGACCTTGGCTCCACGCTCAACATCAACGCCGGGGGGAACGTGAACGTGTTGCGCGGTCCCAGCGCGGTGTCGATCGGCATGAACACCAACGGCACCAGCAACATCATGGTGAAGTGGGACGAGATCGACAACCCCAACAACCCGGCGACGCGGCTGATCGTCGCGGAGTTGTGGACCGTGGCCAAGGACGACATGATGCCCTTCGGCATCGTGAAGAACAACGAGAATTTCTACTTCTGGACGTGGAACGTCGGTGTCTCGAACCCCATCAATTTCACGAACAACTCGACGGTTCAGATCTTCTCGGCCCGGATCCAGATGATCCGCGTCGAGCCGAACAACTCGCAGACGGTCCTGTCGAACAAGTCCATCACCGACCTGACGGGTCAGTGGAACGGCGTCGATGACGGCCAGACCCAGACCATGACCGGCCAGGGGATGAACATGATCCGCCTCACGTACGAGGTCGAGACGGTCCCGGCCCCGGCGGGCGCCGTGCTGGCGGGGGTTGCCGGGCTTGCCGCGTGCCGTCGCCGCCGCCGATGACCTCGGGGCGTTGAACTATCCGGGCGACAAGGAATGTCGCCCATCGTCTGGCGCCGTTTGTTCGGCGCACAAGGTGACGCCCGGAGCCACGAACCGGGTTTCATCTCACCCCTGCCCCTCCCCGAAATGGGAGGGGTAGTTGTTTTTTGGGTTGTTTCACGGCGTCCGACGTGGCGAGATCCCGCTTTGCGATGGAATAAAAAACCGGCGGGTCATGGCCCGCCGGCGTGAATCGAAAGCCGAGACCGGAGCGGATCCGGGCGATTACTTGGTGATGTCGGGGCCGCGGTCAAGGGCGCGGCCGCGGTCATTCGCCCCGCGGTTCATCGCGGGGGCGGTCACCTCCGAGCCCATCATCGAGTCGCCCTTCGGCCGCGTGAAATAGATCTCCACGCGGCGGTTCTGAGGCGTATTCCCCGAGGGGCTGTTCGGGACGATCGGTCGGAACTCGCCCCACCCCGCCGCCTCCAACTTTCGGGCGGGCACACCCATCGAGACCAGTTCGGACCAGACCGAGATCGCCCGGTGGCAGGACAGGTGCATGTTGGTGGGGTGCCGACGGCCGGTGGTGCTGGGGTTGATCCTCTGGGAATCGGTGTGGCCGACGATATGGACTTCGTACCCGGAGGCGGAGGAAGACGTCAGGATTCCGGCCAGGGCGCGGAGGCTCTGCTTGGCGGAGTCCTTCACAACGTCGGACCCCGAGTCGAACGTCAGGTCGGAGGCGAAGCGAAGGCGGCCCCGGTCGGCGTCGTAGATGATCAGGTCGGGGTACCGATCGGCCAGTTCACGAAGCATCAGGTCCGTCTCGGGGTCCAGGGCGGTGAACGAAGCGGTGTTGAGTTTTTCGCCCAGGGCCGCCAGGCGAGCCTGGGCCTGGTCGAGCATCCCCGTGAGCGTGTTGACCTGGTTTCGAAGGTCCAGGGCCGCCTGCTGCTCACGGGCGAGTTGCTGACGCAGAAGTTCGGCGGCGGTGCGGTACTCGTCGCGCTCCTGCTCGGCCCGCGTCAACGAGTCCTTCAGACTGCGGTTGTTCGCGTAAAGATTGTCCCAGTCGCCCTGGGTGACGCATCCACCCAGGGGGAGGACGGCCGCCAGGAAGAGGCCGGCCCCCGCGCGACGGACGAGGCGCCAGATCCCGGTCGTGTTGCTCATCGTGTCCATCATCGCCAGTCTCCACAATCACCAGTCGTTGAGTTTCGATCCGACCAACCGAGCCCGCCGATCAGCGCCGTCCCGGCCGCGGCCGAGCAACGAGCATGAATCGCCTCACGGGCGCGAATTCACAGCGTAGCACGGCCAACGTACTATCGGACCGACGATCCACGGCCCATGAACCCGCCCGCGACAGTGCCCGAAGGCCTCAACAGCCCCGTTCCCGGGGAGTCGGTTTGCCTCCGCGTGGCGGGCCTGGCCGATGCCTCGGGGTTCTCCGCGGTGCCCGGATCCATGCTCATCCGCGCGGACGGGCCGGGGAGGTTGGCGGTTCTGGCGGCCGGGAGCCAGACAGAGGTCGCCGGGCATCCCGAGTCGGCCAAGGCCCGGGTTCTTGACCTGGGGAGATCGGTGGTTCTCCCGGCCCTGGTGAACGCCCATACCCATCTTGACCTCACGCACGTCGGCCCGCGTCCGTTCGATGTCGGCGCGGGCTTTGTCGGGTGGGTGGACATGGTTCGCCGAGAGCGGCTTGCCGACGCCGACGCCATCGGTCGATCGGTACGGGCCGGGGTCGCGTTGGGACGAGAGGGCGGCGTGGCGGCGGTAGGGGACATCGCGGGGTGCCCGTCCAGCGGTCCACAGGCCGCGGGGGCGATGGAACTCGCCCAGTCCGGCATGAGAGGCGTTTCGTTTGTGGAGTTCTTCGGGATCGGGCGTGGCCGGGAGCGAGGATTGCCGGGAGCCATCCGGGCGATCGAGGCGGCAAGTGGGCGTGTGTCCGCCGAGGCGGAAGAGCCGGGCGTGAGGCTCGGGCTTCAGCCGCACGCACCAAGCACCGTGTCGCTCCGTGTGTACGAGAGCGCGCTGGCGGTTCGTGGGCTGGCGCTCTCGACGCACCTGGCGGAGACGCCCGAGGAGCACGAGTTCATCGCGACCGGGCGCGGCCCGCAGAGGGATCTTCTCGAGCGCATCGGGGCGTGGGATGACGTGATCCTGGAGGAAGTGGGCAAGGGCCTGACCCCGGTCATGCATGTGGCGGGCGTGCTCGCGGGCGCGAAGGGCCGAGATCGCCGCGAGTCGATCATGCTCGTCCACGTCAACGACTGCGGCGATGAAGACCTGGAGACGCTCGCGTCGGTTCGCCGGTCTGGCGTGAACCTATTTGTGGTTTACTGCCCGCGAGCCTCGGCGTACTTCCGCGCGGCCGATACGTTCGGGCCGCACCGCTACAAGGAAATGCTCGCCCGGGGCATCCCGGTGGCCCTGGGGACCGACTCGGTGATCAACCTCTCCATGGAAGACCTTGCCCAGGGCCTTTCAACCTGGGGAGAGATGCGGCTGTTGTATCACCGTGACGGGGTGGATCCGGCCGTGCTGCTCGCCATGTCCACCACGATGGGAGCGTCGGCGCTTGGTTTTTCGCCGGAGGCTTTTCTCTTCACCCGGACGGGGCCGATCGCGGGCCTGATCGCGGTTGAAACGGGAGAATTGCGACCCGATGACGATCCGATCCGTGTGGGGCTGACAAGCGGCAAACCCGCCAGATTCTTGTTCAACAACAACGAATCCTGTCTGGCAGAAACCTAGAATCGGCGTGGATTGCGGGGCATGGGCCATGAATGTGTGCGTCGATCGGCCATCGGCGATGTATTGCGGGTATCCGTTTTCGGTGAGGAACGATGAGCGCCAAATGGCTCCGGAGTCAGGCATGGGATGACCAGCACATCCCCAAGGGGCTGTGGCCGGTCAAGTTTCTGCTCCGGGCGTTCAGTTCGATATGGCTTGCGGTGATCTGGCTTTCGCTGGTGATCGTGTACGCGACGCTGGCGAGTGTGCCGATCGGCATGGTCGCGCAGTTGCCGACCTGGCTGCTGATCGGGGGGATCGCGGTCGGCCTTTTCTGTGTGGTGGGGATCCTCCCGGCGTGGATGGCGTGGCGGGCGATCGGTCCCGGTCGCGGGGCGTTGCGATTTGTAACGCTGGTGGGCGTGCTGATCGGCGGCGGGCTTGGCGCGTGGTGGCTGTGGGCGCACACGCTCTGGCCCGTGATCCGGCACGATCCGGCGACGGGTCGCGGGATCATGTTCTTCGCCGATTTTTGCTCGCGTTACCGATCGACCACGCTCCGTCGCCTGCCGGGCGTTGAGATGACGGAACTGGAGTTTTACGCGTGGTGGCCGCTGCGGGTGATCCTGCTGGCGTTCGTGATGAACATGGTGTTCGCGACGGTGCGCCGGATCGAGTTCATCTTCAAGAACCTGGGCGTGCTCACGGTGCATACGGGGATCGTCGTGATCACGCTCGGCAGCATCTACTACGGGTCCCTCAAGCGGGAGGGCGACACACTGCTCCTGGCGGGTCAGCCGGATCCGCGGGGGATCCCCGTCCCCGGCCCGGCTCAGGACCGTTTCTACGACGGGACTCTCCTGTCGTTGTATGTCGGCCAGCAACTGGGGTACGAGGAACGTCCGCTGCGGGGCATCCCGAGGTACAACGACTACAACCTCGCGGCGTTCACGGGTGAATCGGCCTTCGAGATCGGCCGGCGTGAAATGCCCTGGCAGACTCCCGACGACCCACGAGGGCTGACGCGGCGGCTTGACATTCCCGTGGATCCGACGACGGCGAACATCGTGGATCTCGATCTGTCGTTCCGGGTGGTCGGTTACGCGTCGTACGCGGAAGAAGTTCGTGACTGGAGGCGGGCCGATCCTCCCGCCCTGGACCAGGCGGCCAACCCGCTTCGGGCGCTTTTTCTGATGAGCGAACTCCCCGACGAGCGGGGCGAGGTCTCGGAGCGGCCCGCGTACTCGTTCCTGCTTCTGCCGCGTTCCCCGGGGAGTCGGCTGTCCGAACTGGCGGGGATGCTCGCCGTTGAGTACACGGTGAACATGCCTGATCGAAGGTGGCAAGACCTCACCGAGAGGCTTGCTCCGGGGGTGCTGCACGCGCTCTCGATCGAAGCGCCGGGTTCCGACGGACGGGTCATCCTGCCGGTCGATCCGTCTCGGCTGCCCGCGCGGGCCTCGGTCGGTGATTACACGATTGACGTGCTTGAGGTACTCCGCCAGCCGCCCCTGCCCATCGTGACCGAGGGGTACCGCGGGGCGACGACGAGCGTCGCCGTCGTCCGCGTCACCAGGTCGGGCGACGGCTCCCCGACTCGCTTCACGCGGTACGTCCACCACCGGTTTCCAGAGATCGACCAGGACTTGCACGATGCGGGGGACGGGGCGATGCCCCGGCGCACCGCGCCCGATCCCAACCTGCGCCTGGGGTACATCGACGCGAGCGTGATCCAGATTTACATGGACGAGCGGGCGGGAGCGGATGGCCGGCCCTCGATACGCGCCCTGGTGCGAGCGCCCGGGGGTGAGCCGCGGGTTCTCGATGGCCTTGCGCCCGGCGGGATGATCGACCAGTTCGTGCCCAAGTTGTCGATCGCGCTTGGTCCTTCGTGGGAGCACGCCGAGCCGGCCGACCGGCCCGCCCCCGTCCCCGAGGCCCGGCGTGACCGCTCGATGGTGGGCACGCACGACAAGTCGCTTCTGGCGGTCGAGGTGTCGTCCTCGAAGGTCATCGAGCGTTCCGGTGAGCCGTGGCGTCGCGTGGTGTGGCTGCCGTTCACCAAGTACATGGGCGTGGGAATGGGGACCGAGCGGGACGTGTTCCTGCCCGATGGGCGGATGGTGCGGCTGGCGTTTGGTCGTCGGCAGCACGCCCTGCCGGGGTTCCGCGTCCGGCTGATCGATTTTCAGATGATCGCGTACGACCATCGAGGCGCGCCGCGTGATTACCAGTCTGTCTTGCGTGTCGAGCCGTGGGGCGGCTCGGGCGTCGAGGAGTTTGAGCACGTGACCAAACTCAACGCCCCGCTGACCGCGCCGTTTCACTGGTCGGAGCACAAGCCCTGGGCGGCGAACCTCTCGGGCCGGTTGCTCAGCGGGCTTGATCCCAACCAGTTCAAATTCAGCCAGGCGGGGTGGGACCAGACGGGATGGTCTCGCACGCAGCAGCAGGCCGACGCGGGGATCATCCCGCGGCCCTACGCCACGTTCACCATCCTGGGAGTGGGGAACAACCCGGGGATCCACATCATCGCGTTGGGAGGGGTGATGATGGGCGTGGGCATTCCCTGGGCGTTCTACGTCAAGCCGTACCTGGTGCGGCGCGAGAAGCGGATGATCCGCGAGCGGCTGGGGTTGCACGCGGGGCCGGGTCGGCCAGCCCGGCAGGGGTCCGCGGCGGATCCGGTGGCGTTCGGTTCCTGATGAGGTGTCACGATGACCAAGCACATGTTCCAGGTCGCAAGGTGGTGGGGCGCGGGACGCGTGGCGTCGTCGGTCAGGGTGTTGGAACGGCGGGCGGCGGCATCGTTCGTGGCGGCCGTGGCGGCGCTGGGGGCCGCGAGCGCCGCGGCGGTCGGCCAGGGCGCCCCGGCCGGAAACGAACACCCGCGCTCGGAGATGGTCACCAGGTCGGACGGTCCCTCCGACATCGCGTTCCCGTTCGGGCCGATGATCGCCGAGGGTGCTTCCCCGACACCCGAGCACAAAGCCCGCTTTGCGGCCGAGGTCGACCTGACGCCGCTGCTGGACGTGGCCGTACACCACCAGGGAAGGGTGAAGATCCTGGACACGCTCGCGGGCGAGACGGTTCGCCGCGTGACGGGCCGACGGCACTACGAGGACATCATCCCGCTCGACGCGTCGGCCGCGTCGCGGAGAGTGGTGAAGCATCCGACGCTGTTCACGCTCATCGACCTGATCATCGATCCCAGGTACTACTTCGACAAGCCGCTGGTTGGCGTGGAGTACCTGCCACTGCGCCGGCTGATCATTGAAGGAGCGTTCCCCGGAGATGCCCGGGATGCCCACCAGCGGCGGGACTGGTGGCTGCGGGTCGGCCGCGTGACGCCCAGGATGGTGCAGGACCACGTGCCGTTGATCGCCGAGCGGCACGCGTTCGAGCCCGCGTACAACCGGGCGTTGTCGGACCTTGACCACGCGATCACGCTCTGGGTCTCGTCGGCATCGAACATGATGCTCGTGGCCCCGGCCTCGACCGATGCCCCGTGGAAGCACGTCTCGTCGCTGGCGATGGAGCACCCGGCTCGGCGAGCCGCGATGGAACTCGGGGCGGCGTGGAGGGCCCAGGACGCCGCGGGGGTGAACGCGGCAGCGGCCCGCCTGGCCGAGGAACTCCCCCGGATCAACGCCTCGGTGTATCCCGCGGCCCGCCGTGAACTGGAACGGGCGTACAACGCATCGCGGCCGTTCGAGTTGGGGTACTGGGCGTACCTGCTGGCGACGCTTTTTCTCTTGCTGTCGTTTGGAACGGGTCGTCCGTGGCTTGGGTGGGCGGGCCTGGTCGCGCTGGCCGGAGCGGTCGGGCTGCACGGGTTTGGCTTTGTGTCCCGATGCCTGATCGCCGAACGGTTCGCGATCCAGAACCAGTTCGAGTCGATGACGGGGATCAGCCTCTTCGCGGCGATTGTCGGACTGACGCTCATGCTGGTTCGCCGGCAGTGGATCTTCGGTGCGGCGGCGGCGGGGGTGGGGTTCCTGGTCCTGGTGACGGCGTCGACCACGGGGATCCCCGGTGTCAGGATCGAGCGTGAGGCGGCGATCCTCAATACCAGCGTGCTGCTCAAGTACCACGTCACGACGGTGCTGGTGTCGTACGGGCTGATCTCGCTGGGGTTCATCATCAGTCTTTTCTACCTGGGCACGTACTACCTGGCTCCTCGAACCGGGGGGGCGGTGTCGGGGGCGGGGGGGGGCTTTGTACCGTCGGCGCCCGCGGTCGCGGCGGTGGCGGTCGGGATCGACCGCGACGAGGCGCCGCGCGTCGGGCGAGAGCGCGTGCTGGCCGACCTTGACCGGGCGCACATGATCGTCCTGCAGATCGCTTTCTGGACCCTGGGCGTGGGGATCCTGCTCGGGGCGTGGTGGGCGGACCACTCGTGGGGGCGGTGGTGGGCCTTTGATCCCAAGGAGACATGGGCCCTGGCCACGTGGATTATCTACCTCATCGTCATTCACCTGAGGTTCGCGCAGACGACCGACAAGGCGATCAAGACCGCGTGGCTGAGCATCCTGGGCTTTGTCGTGATGATCTGGACCTACTTTGGCGTCAACCTGCTGCTGCCTGGTCTTCACGCCTATGCGTGAGGGCTTCGATGGCGTCGGGTGAATCACGGGAGTATGACGTGCGGGCCGACCGGGGTTTTTTCGCAAAGGATCCGGCCCGCCTGGCGCGGGACCTCCTGGGCATGGTTCTGGTCCGCGTGCTCGAGGACGGCGAAAGGCTCGCGGGGCTTGTGGTCGAGACCGAGGCCTACGGCGGCGCGGAGGACCTGGGATCGCACGCCCGCGGCGGACGGCGCACGCCCCGCAACGAGTCCATGTACGCGGCGCCGGGCACGGCTTACGTCTATTTCACATACGGGATGCATCACTGCATGAACCTCGTCGGCGGGAAGGTGGACGTCCCGTGCGCCGCGCTGATCCGGGCGATCGAGCCGTGCGAGGGGATCGACCGGATGCGCCTGCTTCGCGGGACGGCGTCGGGTGGTCGTCCGCGCCCCGTGACGGACCTGGGGAGCGGGCCTGGGAAACTCTGCCGGGCACTGTCGATCGATCGTGCCCTTGATGGAACGGACATGGTGACTTCGGGTGTTCTCTACCTGGAGTACCCGGCCCGGCGGCAACGGGGCCGAGTCCGTCGGACGGCACGGATCGGGCTGGGTGATGCGGGCGCATGGACCCATAAGCCGCTGCGATGGTTTTTGTCAGGGAATCCCCACGTGAGCCGCGGGCGCCCGAGCGGGTGATGCCGATGGATTTGATCGACGGTCTTGGCCGCGGCCCGGAGCGCGATCTAGGATGTACGTGCCAGCCCTGGAGGGGGAAGGGCTCGATGGCCGAACCACCGGAGTTTTTCAACGTGTCCGATCAGGTTCAGATCGACTGGGAAAGCATCAAGTCGAAGTACGGGTCCATCACCCCGGACGCCTTTGAGTTTGTCCGCCAGGGCCTCTCGCACACCGTTCAGACGATCCACGGGGACGTCTGCGGCGACGACGAGACCCGAAACGTGACCGGTCAGCAGTTGTGCCTGGGGCTTCGGGAGTACGCCATCAAGCAGTACGGGCTGCTCGCCCGCACCGTGCTCGAGCGCTGGGGGATCACGCGAACCGACGATTTCGGACGAATCGTTTTCGCGATGGTCGAGATCGGCCTCATGCGCAAGACCGAGGACGATCGCATGGAGGACTTCCGCGGGGTCTACGACTTCGAGGAGGCCTTCGCGCGGCTTGACGGGGCGGTCATCCCCTGAATGCCGGTGACGGTTTCCTCGGTTGGGCGGTTGCTCAGATTTCCCGCGGCATGGTTCACGGATCCCGGGTTACTCCCCGGTCAAGGCATGCCTCCGGGTGTTGCCCGTCCGGAGGCATGGTCGCAATGCTCGCGCCCGCATGACGGGCAGGGTGAACTTCCGGCGATGGCGGTCAGGTCAAGCCCGCAGTACCCGCAGAGCACCGCGGCGTCGTCGAGTTCCTCGCCCGCATGGGGCTGGGCGGGCCGGGCAGCCTGGGCACGCACATCGGAGGGCGGATCGGGCGCTTTGACCGGCCCGGCCTCGGTGGTCGGGGCGGCGGCGTGCTGGGCGCGGAGCATGACGACCGCTCCGGCGATGGCGACAGCCCCGCCGCACCACTGAGCCGCGTTGAGGCGCTCCTGGAAGAGGAAGTAGGATCCGATCGAAACCGTGACGGGCTGGAGTTGGACAACCCCGGCGGAGACGGCCAGGCCCAGCCTCGCGATGCTCGCGAAGTAGAGCGTGTGTCCGAGCCCGATCCCGATGATGGCGGAGAGCATGAGCAGGAAGAACTCCCACGGCGGGAGCCTCCACGCGGTCGCTCCCGCGTCGTCGCCCAAGAGCAGCATGAGGGCGAGGATGGCGGCGGCGGTGTACTGGCTGACGGCGGCGAAGGCCGTGAAGGGGTGGAACCCCTGCATCCACTTGCGCACGCTCAGCCCGTACGCGGCGTAGAAAAGCCCGGCGGTGATGGAGACGGCGATGCCGCCGGCGGTCCCCGACCCGAGCCCGCCGGGCTGCATGAGAAGCGTGGCGGCGGTTCCGGCCATGACCATGACCATGCCCCCCAGGAAACCGGCGGTGCGTATGACGCGGCGCTCGGCCTGGAAGAGCAGGGCCGCCCCGATGGTCAGGAAAATGATCTGGAGCCTCATGCTGAAGGTCATCAGGCCGGGCTCGACCATGTATGGAGCGATGGCAAACGCGACCTGCGCGACGATGTTGAACAAACTTGGCACAAGAGCCGCTCGCCACAGGCCGGCGGGGAGGGAACTCCGCCAGAACCCGTGAACCAGAACCGGCGCCCACAAAAGGGCTGAAACCCCGTACCGCCAGCCGTTGGCCGTCCAGGGATCGATCGGGTGCTCGCCGGTGGCAAAGTGTCGCAGAAAAAGCGGGATGCTCGTCCACCCGGCGAGCGTCAGGAGGATCATGACGACGCCCGCGGAGCGAGACGGGGCGTTGGAATGGGTGGTGGAGGACACGGGGTGTTCCGCGTTCGATTGGCCCTGGAGCGCGGCGACTGTAGGAGGCCCGTCGCGGACACTGGAGCGAATCAGCCTCCCGTGCGATCCAGCAGGTGCAGGAACTCGCGAGCGATCTGCGCTCCGGGGCGGGGCGGGGGCGGGGGTTGAGCCGTCTTGGCCCACTCAAAGATCATGGTGAGCGGGACCGAGCGAGTGTGAGACCTCGCCGGGTCCTGCCCGAGGTGGTTGAGGGCGATCGAGGCCCTCCGGGGGATGCGGACCCCGTCCACGCCGTCGAGGTTCGCGCAGCGTTCGGCGGGAGAGGTCACGAGGTACTCCCGGCAGATGATCGGGCGGCGCAGGTGGATGCCGCAGGATTCGTTCTCGAGGAACGGGCACGGGATCCCCAGTCGGAAGTACTCGACCCCCGCCGCGCGAGCGGCGTCCACCGGCTGGGTCCAGGGGGCCATCAGCAGGTCTCGCATCCCGGCCGTGTCGAGGCGCTCGACGGCGCGTGCGAAGCGGGACTTGATCTCCGACCGGCGGGGCTCGGCAAGGCCCTCCACGTACGCGATCAGGTCGCGGGCCTCGGTCTCGGAGATGGGGACGAGTTGCCGGCAACAGGCCCCGCACCCCGCCCGGCATGAGATCGCCCGGCCTTGCCTCTGGACCGATGACACCGAGAGGTGGATGACCGCCTCGGCGACGCCACGGAACACGTCAAGCATCGCGCCCGGGGTCGTGGCGCCGCGCGGCACGGGGATCGTGGCGCGGAGGGTCCCGCCCAGGACGGTCAGTTCGACGGGCACCATCTCGACGGTTCCCGCGGACGGGTCGGAAGCGGGAGATTCGGGGTGTTCTCCGGTCACTGGTTGTAGAGTGTCCGATCCATCCACGTGCGTCAAGCCGGCCTTCCGCGGGAAAGACCCCGAGCGGAAAAGAAACGGACCCGGCGCGGGCCGGGTCCGGTCGTGTTGCATCTGGAATCGTCGCCGGAGGGGCGGATCAGCAGCCGCGCTCGTAGGCGAGGACGAAGTTGACGTAGTCGTCGAGATCGACGAAGCCGGAGGCGTCGAAATCGGCCTCGTCCTCTCCCAACTCGAAGATCCTCACAAAGTAGTCAAAGTCGTCGGTATCGACGAAGCCCGAGCCGTCAACGTCGGCCGGGCACAGGACCAGGAACTGCTCTCCGGGGATGAAATCAAAGTCAACGCTGCACGGGTGGCCGAGGTTGCCGTACCCATCGGGCAGGCCGCCCAGGACCTGGTTCGACATGAAGTCGTGCCCGGCGTTGTTGATGTAGCCGGCGATCTTGATGATCGGGTAGACCTCCCCGTTGTTCGCGGGCTTCCAGCCGGCCTCGGAGAGGTCGATGACGAACTCGATGCCGGTGCTGACCGCGGCGGCCGCGGCGTAGTCGGCCGTATCGCCCGTGACGCCGCCGGTGTTGCTGTTGTTGATGGTCATGAAGAGCAACTGCGGCACGCCGACGGGGGACACCGACCCGTATGGCTCGATCAGGTTGTTCAGGCCCGCGGTGCGGGGGGCGTAGGCGGTGTAGATGTTGTTGCCGGTTCCGACGGTCTGGAGCAGTTCATCGCCGAAGACAAAGCCGTCGAAGTCGATGGGGTTGTTGGAGGACTTCGCCCCTCCGTCGTACGCCCCGTAGTCGAGGTTGTTTCCCGCGTCCTGGGCGGCCCCGTCGGTGCGCAGCACGGCGGCGTTGGCAAAGTGCTCCCCGCCGTTGGTGCCGTACTTGATCCAGTAATCGGCCTCGAAATCGCCGTAATCAACCGACGTGTCGAAGGTCAGGCCGGGGCACCCAAAGCCGTCCCCGCCGGTGCCCTGCTTGTTGATGGCGTTGAAGTCGATATCCACGTTGAAGGCGTTGATGGTCCGCTGGCCGCCCGGGGTCACGTCCAGGAAGAACTCGGCCGCGTTGTAGTTGCTCTCGAGGTTGGCGCCGACGAACACGCACAGCCAGCGGCCGACCTTGCGCATGTACACGTTGTTGAATTCGCTGCCGCTGGCGAAATCGGGGGAGGCTTCGGGCGGAGAACTCGAAACGCCGCCCGTGTTGGAGTTGTCAATCGCCGGGATGATCAGCGGTGCGCCCGAATCGCCGGGGGTGAACCCGACGGGCGTGCCGTACCCCTGCGAAGACCCGACGTACCACGCGGTCCCGCCGTTCTCGACCACGCCCGCGTCCACGTAGATGTCCGATCCGTTCCCGTTGACGCTGAAGTAGAAATCGGGCTCGAATCCGGCGTCAAAGGTCAGGCCGCCCATGGAATTGAGCCGCCACGCCCCGTACACGCCCCCGGTCAGAAGGGCGTTGTCGCCGCCGGCGGTGTAGTCGATGAACACCTCCAGCGGGTTGTTGTTGCTTTCGAGGTTGCCACCGAAGAAGAAGATGACCTCATCCGACGAGGAGTCGTACGCGGCGAAGAGGTTGTCGAGTTCGGAGCCCGACCCGAAGTCCACGTTGCCGTGGGTGGCGTTGCCGAACTGGGTGAAGTTCTGCTGCAGGGCCAGCGCCGAGGACCCGTACCCCGCGTCGCGCTGCCCGTCGAGCGTGGGCGTGAAGTCCGGGAGCGAGTCAAGGTCGATCGTCACGAACTGCTGACCGGCCAGGGAATTGAAGTTCACGCCGGACGGGGGGCCGAGGTTGCCCAACTGTCCGACCAGGCTTCCCAGGACCTGGTTCGAGAGGAATCCCGACCCGCCGCCGTTCACAAAGGCGGTCAGTTTGATGGTGCTCGCCGCGCCGAAAATCGAACGCGGGACGCGGACTTCGATGCCGGTCGAAACGCTCTCCGTATCGGGAAGGACCGGCACGTTGTCGCCGAACCCCGTCGGATTGGCCTGAACCCAGCGCACCTCGCCGTAGAGTGCGTCACGGACGCCGTCGACCACCACCGGCTGGGCCGCCGCCGTGCCGGCGATCGCCGCCAGCACCGCCGCCGAAAGACACGTCAATCTCATGATCTGCCTCCAAAAAGAGCGGCGGAAACATGCCCGCCGACTAAGACATAACCACAAACCCACCTCGGGCTTGCTATGAACAACGGGATACTCGACGATTCCTGAGGATCTCAATCTCTCCGCGACCGGCCGTGATAGAATACGCGATCGACGCGTCACAGAAAGGCATTTTGGGCCGGTTTTTTGCAGGATTCACGGTTCATTAGGCACATTTCAGGTGTTTTCGCCGGGTGTTGCATCCGGGGCCGTCCCTCCAACGAATCCATTGGTTAGTCCACGCTCATATGGTGCGGGCCTGGTTCCGTCGTGGGTCTGTTCGCGGTCCGCAACCGGATAACCCCGGGGGAGCATCCCCGGTTGCCGGGACGGGGCGCGGCTGTATGCTGACCCGGGGATCATGCGAATACTCGGGCGGGCCACCTGGAGATGAATGATGCGACTGGCTTGGAGATCCGGCGTTCACGGGAGGACCGAGCACGGCGAGCGAGCCACCGCCCGGGGCTTCACGCTGATCGAACTGCTGGTGGTGATCGCGATCATCGCGTTGCTGATCGGGATCCTGCTGCCGGCTCTGAGCAAGGCCCGCAACACGGCGCGGGCGGCCAAGTGCCTGTCCAACGTCCGATCGATGGGCCTGGCCTTTACGCTGTACGCGAAGGACAGCAAGGACTGGTACCCGCTGATCCCGTTCAACCAGACCGCCAAGGACAAATGGGCCGGCAAGAACACCGCCGGGAACCGTCGGAACCTCGACCAGCAGTGGATACGCGGCGGCCTGGCGGGCTTGTTCAGCCTGAACCAGATCGGCAACCGCGGCCAGAAGCCCGTGTGGGTGGGGACCAGCATCGAGGAGGGGGACGCGACCGAGCAGTACGAGGACGGCAACCGTTCGCCCTTGATGCGTCGCTACATCGACGGGTTCGGCGTGCTGACGTGCCCGGCCGATCGCCGGGATCCGATCGTGAACCACACGCAGAACAACTACACCCCCGCCACCACCAACGGCCTGGTTCTGGGGAACATCCCCGAGGTCCCGCAGAGCGAGGACGATATCACCTACTACAACCTGAGTTACCTGTACTTCGCGGGCCTGAAGACCGACGAGCCGGTGATCGTGACCGCGGCCCCGCTCTTTGGCGACGAGACCAACGGCAACGACCTGACCACCAACGCCTTCTACAACGGCAACGGCTTGTATCGCGCCGAGGACAACCACGGGCCCGAGGGCGGCCATTTCGTGTTCACCGACGGCCACGCGTCGTTTGTCCGCAGCGCGCCGGGCGACACGATCCAGTTGCGTTTTTTCGGCAACGGCAACCAGTACCCGCAGAGCGTCAACGTCATCGACCGCTTCAGGTCCGAACGCATCCAGACCCTTGACTGATTGCTCGCCCCGGCGAGCGCCGGACCCGGGGCGGGGGCGTGCCATGCATCGGTTCAGGCTCCGCGTCTGCCCGCCCGCGGCCAGGCGATGGTCCTATCGTCCGCCTTGTCGCACGGAGCATCCCGTCGAGTATCCCGGACACCGCCGTGGCCACCGCACCCACCGTCACGACCCACCGCCCGCTGCTTCGGAGGCTCCTGGTCGCCCAGGAGTCGGGGTTGGTGCTCGTCATCGCGGTGCTGATGGTCTGTCTGACGATCTTCGGGGGGACCAAGCAGGCCCGGGTGCGAGATCCCGCGACCAACGAGTGGACGAGGGTCGAGGTCAACCGCTTTCTTGACGTGCAGAACCTTGTGCTGCTGGCCAAGGACGCTTCGTTCGTCGCGGTGATGGCCGTGGCGATGACCGCGGTGATCGTGATGGGGGGCATCGACCTGTCGGTCGGTTCCATTTACGCTCTCTCGGCGGTCCTGGGGGCGATGGCGCTGCGGGCGATCCAGGCCCAGTGGCTGGGTGTTCCGTACGCGGAGTTGTCCACCTCGACGGGTGGGCCGGGGGTCCTGGTTGCGGTGGTGGTCGGTCTGGCGGTGTGCGGAGGCGTCGGCGCGGCGTGCGGGGCGCTCAACGGCGCGATGATCGTCGGGCTGCGCGTTCATCCGTTCATCATCACGCTCGGGATGATGGCGGTGCTGCGCGGGGTGGTCTTCGTGCTGACCCGCGGCCAGTCGATCTTCAATTTCCCGGAGTCGTTCACCACGGGTTTTTTCAAACTCGAACTGGCGCGGATGGTCCCCTGGGAATTTGCCCGCGGCCTGTATCCCATGCCGGTCGTGGTGATGCTCGTGGTCATGGCGGCGGGGGTGTTCCTTCTCTCGCGTACGGTGCTTGGACGCCGGGTCTACGCCATCGGCGGCAACGAGATCGCCGCGAAGTACGCGGGGATCCCCGTCGGGCGGGTGAAGATCATTGTGTACACGCTCATGGGGGCGATGGCGGGCCTCTCGGCGTGCGTGTACCTGGGGTACCTGGGCGCGGCCGAGCCAAACGCGGGCAACGGGTATGAACTCCGCGTTATCGCGGCGACGGTGATCGGCGGGGCGTCGTTGTCCGGTGGGCGTGGTTCGGCCCTGGGCGCGGTGCTCGGCGCGATCCTGATCCAACTCATCTCCAACGCCATGCTCATCCTGGAGATCGACCAGTCCTACACCGACATTGTCATGGGCGCGGCGATCATCATCGCCGTCGTGCTCGACCAGGCCAAGGCCCGGCTGACCCCCGGTCGGTGAGCGAGTTCGCCGCCGGTTCATCATCGGTCCGAGTCGGAGTACGCGATGTCCAGAAGCGCCGACGCACGCGGTTTCAACCGGCTCCGGGGGGCTTCCAGCCCGTACCTCCTTCAGCACGCGCACAACCCGGTCGATTGGCACACCTGGGGCCGGGAGGCCTTCGCCGAGGCCCGCCGCCGTGACGTGCCGATCCTGCTCAGCGTGGGATACTCCACCTGCCACTGGTGCCACGTGATGGAGCGCGAGTGCTTCGAGGACCAGGCCATCGCCCGGGTCATGAACGACCGATTCGTCTGCGTGAAGGTGGACCGGGAGGAACGGCCCGATGTCGACGACCTTTACATGAACGCGCTCCTGGTCGCGCGGGGCACCGGCGGCTGGCCCATGAACGTGTTTCTCGAGCCCCATCGGCTCAGGCCCTTCTGGTGCGGGACGTATTTTCCCCCGTCGCCTCGCCAGGGCATGCCTTCCTGGACGCAGGTGCTCGAAGGTATATCCCAGGCCTGGCTCGGGAGTCGTTCCGACGTGATCGAGCAGGCCGAACGGGTCGCGGAGGCGGTGCGAGAAAACCTCGCGTCGGCCGTTGCGCCGTGCGAGGTGGGCGGCGAACAGGTCTCGGCCGCGCTCCAGTCGCTGATCTCGACGTTCGACCGGATCAACGGCGGGTTCGGTGGAGCGCCGAAATTTCCCCAGCCGGCGTACCTGGAGTTTCTGCTCGACGTGCGGTCCGCGGCCGGCGACGACCAGACGAAGGACGCGATCGAGGCGTGCCTGGTCCGAACGCTCGACGCGATGCTCACCGGCGGCATCCACGACCAGGTGGCGGGGGGGTTCCACCGCTACAGCGTGGATGGGTCGTGGACGGTTCCGCACTTCGAGAAGATGCTTTACGACAACGCGCAACTGGCCTCGGTGTACGCACGGGCAGCGCGAGACCTGGGCGGCGGGGGAGAATACGAACGAGTCGCCCGTGGCACGATCGGGTATGTCCTGCGCGAACTGACGGGGCCGCGCGGGCAGTTTTTCAGCGCCCAGGATGCCGACGCGGCCGGACGGGAAGGGCTGCACCACGTCTGGACGCCCGCCGAGGTCCATTCCGCCCTCTCGGGGATGGATGAATCGGACCGGGCACTGGCGATGCGCCTGTACGGTCTTGACGCCGGGCCGAATTTTCAGGACCCGCATCATCCCGAGTCCGAGCCGGCGAACGTGCTCCGCCTGGCCGATCGGCTCGACCGGCTGGCGCCATCGCTCGACATGCCGCCCGAGGCGTTGCGCCGGCGCGTCGAGGCGATCAACCGGGAACTCCTGGGAAGAAGATCCAGGCGACCCGCTCCCAGCCGAGACGACAAGGCCGTGGCGGCGTGGAACGGGATGATGATCTCGGCGTTGTGTACGGCGCACGTGAGCCTGGGCGGCGAGGCACGGTTCCTCGCGGCGGCGCAACAAGGCGCGCGGTTCCTGCTCGAGACGATGATCGACGACGCGGGACGCTGCGTGCGTTCGTGGCGGGATGGCGTGGCGAGCGGTCAGGGATTCCTGGAGGATTCCGCCGCGGTCGTGCGAGCGCTGGTTGATGTCGCGCGGGCGAGCGGGCAGTCCGTCCCCTGGATCGCCGCGGCCGAGCGGGTGGCGGCGCGGGCCGTCGAGGACTTCCGTGAATCAGTCCCGGGGGGCACGGTTCGATGGTGCGACACGCGAGATGGGCAGGAGGACCTGTTCGTGCGCACCAGTTCGACACACGACGGCGTGATGCCAGGCGGACCTTCGTTGATGCTCGATGCCCTGCTGTCCCTGGCCGAGTTGACGGGGCGGGATGCGTGGCGTCGGGAAGCGGGCCTGGCTCTGGTGAGCCTCTCGGGGGTGATCGCCGGCTCGGCCGTGGGGAGCATCCACGCGACGCGCGGCCTGCTGCGGGCGCTGACCGATCCCGCGCTCAAGCCGATGCTGGCGTCGTCCGCGTCGGCGTCCACGGCCTTGCCCGGGGGCACGGCGACGCCCGGTGTTGAGGATCATGCCCGTGACCGTGACCGCGTGCCCGCCGCGCCGTTGCGGGAGCGTTCGATGGCGGTCGAGGTTTACGCGGCCGTTGATCGCGTCCGCGTCGGTCCGGATCATCCCGCCGAATTCGGGCTGGTTCTCAGGATTTCCGATGGTCACCACGTCGTCGCGGCCGATCCCGGCCCGGGGGGCGAGGGGCTTGTTCCGCTTCGCGTCGGCATCGTGAACGGCGCGGGTGTCGTCGCGTACGCCGATTATCCGGCGGGAACTCCCTTGCAGGAAGGGCTCCTGGTCCATGAGGGAACCATCGAATTGAGCGTGGTGATCGAGCATGTCGCCCCGTGGACCGGCCGTCCGCTGGTCTCGCTGACGTACCAGGCCTGCACAAAGACCGAGTGCTTGCTGCCGGTGACCGTTGAACTTGATGTGTCTCTTGAGCGAGCCTGAACCCGGCGAGGTCCGGCCACGAACCGTGGTTAGCCCGGGGGATGAGGCGGCTGGGCCCCATGCCACGCCGCCGCCGCGATCGATTCGAGTTTGGGCATTGCGTGTGCCACCTCGTCGGCCGTGCCCACCACCGTCACGTGCCCGACCTTTCGACCGGGGCGAGCGGATTTCCCGTACAGGTGCAGGTGACAACCCGGGATGGCGAGTACCCCCGCCGGATCGGTCGGATCAGGCCACCGGCCGACCAGGTTGTGCATGGCCGCCACGCCGCCCTGGAACCGCATCGCGGTCTCTCCCAGCGGCAGGCCGCACACCGCGCGCAGGTGGTTTTCGAACTGGCTGGTGATGGATCCCTCGATGGTCCAGTGTCCGGAGTTGTGCACGCGCGGGGCGATCTCGCTGGCGATGATCTCATTGCCCGACACAAAGAACTCGACCCCGAGCACGCCGACGTATCGGAACGCGTCGAGGATCTTCAAGGTCGCCTCCCCGGCCCGGCGCTCGAGATCCTCCGTGTCGATCCCCGGCGGCAGGTCCGCCGAGAACGCGGAGAACGGCGCCCGGGAGCGACGCAGGATCCCCCGGTCGTGGTCGTTTCGTACCAGGGGGTACATCCGTACCTCGCCATCACGAGAGCGCACGGCGAGCATCGAGGCTTCGGCTTGGAACTCGACCACGCGCTCGAGGATGAGCGCGGCGGGACGATCACCGGGATTGGCCAGCACGTGCCACGCGCGGGTGATGTCGGCGTCGGTCGCGCCCCTGGGGAGCGGGGCCTGCCCCTTTCCGTCGTAGCCCAGGTGCCGGGTCTTCAAGATGGCGGGCGTCCCGATCGCGTCGATGGATCGGCGCAGGTCGCCGATCGAGCCCACCTCGGCGAACGCGGTGACGGGAACGCCAAGGGACCTGAAGAGTTGCTTTTCGAGCAGGCGGTCCTGGCCGACGGCCAGCGAGGCGTGGGGCGGAAAGATCGAGGCCCGACCGCCCAGGATCGATTCGAGCCGTTCAACGCTCGACGCGGGGACATTCTCGAACTCGAACGTGACGGCATCGAGGCCGCGGGCGAAGCGTTCAAGGGCCTGGGGATCGGTGTAATCCCCCACGATGTGCTGGGCGACCGCCGACGCCGGGGCGTCGGGCGACGGGTCCAGCACGCGTGACCGAATCCCCAGCGGATGCCCCGCAAGGGCGAGCATCCTGGCCAGTTGCCCGCCGCCGAGAATGCCGACCGTGATGGCTGACGGGCGTGTGGGCATGATGGTGCGGCGAGTTGATCCGAAGGCGCCGGACGCGGGATCACCGGGACGATGACCGGCGGGATGGGGCCGAGGGTGGTTTGCGGGGGATGTCGCGCACGGATTCCATCGGCGTCACGCCCAGGGTCATCCCCCGCTCGACGCCCAGAAGCGAGATCGTCTCGCGCGTCAGGAGCACCTTCCCCTCG
This sequence comes from Phycisphaeraceae bacterium, assembly GCA_019636515.1. GTDB lineage: Bacteria > Planctomycetota > Phycisphaerae > Phycisphaerales > UBA1924 > JAEUJB01. The sequence continues at coordinate 80,798 of JAHBXI010000003.1, forward strand.
GAAACGTGGAAGTCGGCGTGGACGGCCCGGAATTCCCCGTCGGGGTCCAGTCGGGAAACGATGCCTCGCCGCGTCGCGGAAGCGGGGGCGATCGGGTCACCCAGTTCGAGGGTCCTGGTGTCACGCATGAGTTTGATCTCTCCGGTGAGGGCTTCCAGGTGCGGGCCGCCATCGAACGGATCCACAAAGTCCTTGTAGCGGAATCCGATTTTCTCGAGCATTCGACGGGCGGGCAGGGTCTCGGGTCCGACTTCACCGATCACCGATCTTGCCTCGGGCGGAAGCAGTGTCAGGTAGATCTCCTCGCGCGGCAGAAGGGCGAGCATGAACTCGCGCGAGTACTGGCAGAACCGGTCGGCCTCGGCGTAGGTCAGGTTGATGAACCGCCTTCCCAGGTATTCCCAGAGCAGGTTCTGCCCGTCCGGGGAGATCGGGGCCATCAACTCCGCGATCAGTCGGTCGCTGAACATCCCGCGGTGCAGCGCGATGAAATGGAATCGCACCAGCGACAGAAGGCGTCCGAGTTTGGCCTTGTGGTTTCGGTACGAGGGCTGGAGGATCAGCCCGCCCAGTTCCGAGGGGCCCGACTCGTCGAGGTAGAGCGTCGCGACGATGTGCGTCGCCCCGAACTGAAGCGAGCGGCTGAAGAACTCCTTTTTCGACAACTTGAACGAGAGGTTCGGATTCCCAGGACCGCCCATGTGCGCCAGGATCTGAGAGGTTCCCAGGCAGGCGCTGCTCTCGGTGTCTTCAAGGACGAACATGAAGATGTCGGACTTGGCCGCCGAGAGGCCCTTGGCCTCGACCGGGGCGCTCCCTCCCGAAGCGGGTGCCGGTTCCGCCCGCGGGCCGGGGCGTGGACGGTCCTTGCTCGGCGGAGCGGGAGAACGGCGGATGGACCTGGATCCGCGGGCCGGTCCCTTCCCCTCGGCATGGCCGGCGGCGGGCTTGAGTTGCTCCGGAGGCGCACCCACATCGGGGGCGAGTCGGTCGGCCTCCGACGCCCGGACTCCCGTCGGTCCCGGCTTGACCTTCGGCGGAGCGGGTTCGGGGACCGGGGTGACCACCGCCCCCGCGGCCTTGGCGAAGCACGACCGCGACTGGAGGATCTTGTTGGAAATGATCTCCCGGTCCGGGGGAAGGTTGATGAAGTGGACCATCTTCGCGAGTTTGACGAGAGTGGCGGTGTCGTCGAGTCGGGCGCGTCGGATCAGGAACATGGCGTGCTCCGGGGGCGAGGATCGGTCCGGCGTGGTCGAATGATTGGCCGTTGGGGCGTCCGACGCCCGGGCGTGCCCGCGTGGCCCCCTCCCGGCCATCCAGAGCGGCTTACAGTGACCCTCGCCCGCCTTGCTCGCCGGAGCCTCACGCGATGACCGTTCCTTCCCGCCAATCGCCGATTTCCACGGACCAGCAGGCCTTTACGGCTTCGCGGGTTCGCGCCACGTTCATCGAGTATTTCTCGGTGAATCACGGCCACACCTTCGTTCCCAGTTCCCCCTCGGTGCCCGCCGACGATCCGTCGCTGCTGTTCACCAACGCGGGCATGAACCAGTTCAAGCCGATCTTCCTCGGGAAGGCCGATCCCAACTCCGACATGGGGCGCCTGCGACGGGCCGTCAACAGCCAGAAGTGCATCAGGGCCGGGGGCAAGCACAACGATCTTGAGGATGTGGGCAAGGATACCTACCACCACACGTTCTTTGAGATGCTGGGAAACTGGTCCTTTGGGGACTACTTCAAGAAAGAAGCCGTCGAGTGGTCCTGGGACCTCTTGACCAGAGTGTACGGTATCCCCGGCGACCGTCTGTACGCGACGTACTTCGGCGGGAACCTCGACCAGGGACTCGAGCCCGACCTCGAAACCCGCCAGTTGTGGCTTCGTTTTCTGCCTCCCGCGCGGGTCATCCCGGGCAACATGAAGGACAACTTCTGGGAGATGGGCGACACCGGGCCGTGCGGTCCGTGCTCGGAGATCCACGTCGACCGCGTGGGGGGGCGTGACGCCGCCGCGCTGGTCAACGGCGGCGATCCCGACGTCATCGAGATCTGGAACAACGTCTTCATCCAGTTCAACCGGGAAGAGACCGGCAAACTCCGCTCACTGCCCGCCCGTCACGTGGACACGGGGATGGGATTCGAGCGGCTCGTGAGCGTCCTGCAGGGCAAGCGGTCGAACTATGACACGGACGTGTTTTTGCCCTTGTTTGCCGCGATCCGCAACGCCACCGGGTTTGAGCGTCCGTACGCGGGCCGGCTGGGGACCGAGGATGCCGGCGGCGCCGACACCGCCTACCGCGTCATCGCTGATCACATCCGCACGCTCACCATCGCCATCTCCGATGGCGCGCTCCCCGGCAACGTCGGACGGGGGTACGTGCTCCGGCGGATCCTGCGCCGGGCCGTTCGCTACGGCCGCCAGATGCTCGGGGCACCGCCGGGGTTCTTCCATCAACTGGTCCCGGCGGTGGTCGAGAGCATGGGCGGGTTCTTCGCCGAACTGAAGAAGAATCCCGGCCACGTGATGGCGGTCATCAAGGAGGAAGAGGAGAGTTTTGGAAGGACGCTGGACCGTGGCATCAAACTCTTCGCGGAGGTGGCCGAGTCGACCGTCTCGTCGGGTTCCAGCCGGATCGCCGGCGCCGACGCCTTCAAGTTGCACGACACCTTCGGCTTCCCCCCCGACCTCACCGCGCTCATGGCCCAGGAGCGCGGACTGACGGTCGATATGGACGGGTACGAGGCCGAGCGCAAGAAGGCGGAGGAACTCTCCCGCGGCGGAGGAAAGACGTCGGAGGACAAGCCCCTGACCCTCGATGGCGACGCGGTGGCGAGGCTTCACCACCTCACCGTCCAGCCGACCAACGATACGTTCAAGTTTGACCCCAGGCCGCTGCGGGCGCACGTCAAGGCGATCTGGCGCGGGGAGCACTACGACGAGTCCGTCCGGGCCGGCCTCTCCTTGCGTCATCGCGTCGGCGTCGTGACCGACCGCACGAATTTCTACGCCGAGATGGGTGGTCAGGTCGCCGATACCGGCCGCGTCGAGGTCCTCCAGGAGGCACGGTCAAACGCCAAGGACCGCCAGGACGGGGGCGTTTTCGTCGTCGAGCACGTCGCCGCCTTCGGGGGGTACGTCCTGCACGTCGGGTATGTCGAGCGCGGGGAGATCCGCGTTGGTGACACCGTCGCCATGCAGGTCGACGAGGGCCGCCGCGCCCGCATCGCTTCCAACCACACCGGGACCCATCTGCTCAACTTCGCCTTGCGTCAGACGCTGGGTGAACAGGTTGACCAGAAGGGATCGAGCGTCGATCCCGACCGCATGCGGTTTGATTTCTCCCACAACCAGCCCGTCTCGCCGGAGCAACTGGCGAGGATCGAGCGTGTCGTGCGAGGGCAGATCGAGGCGGACCTGACGGTCTACTCCGAGGCGGCCCCGCTGCTGATCGCCCGGTCGGTGACGGGGCTGCGCGCCGTCTTCGGGGAGCAGTACCCAGACCCGGTGCGCGTGGTCTCGATCGGCCAGCCGGTCTCGGACCTGATGGACTCCCCCGTCAACCCGGCGTGGGCCGAGGTTTCCGTTGAGTTCTGCGGCGGAACGCACGTGGAATCGACGATGCGACTCGGCGCGATGGCGGTCATCAGCGAAGAGGCGGTGGCCAAAGGTGTTCGCCGAGTGGTCGCCGTCACCGGCGGGCCCGCCGTCGCGGCCTTTGCTTCCGCCGATCGACTCGACGAGCGCGTCCGGGCCGCCGCCTCTCTTCCCGACCATGTCCTGGGGGCCGAGGTCATTGCCATCACCTCCGAGATCGAAAAAACCGTGCTGCCCGCCAGCCGCCGGGGGGACCTTCGGTCGAAGATCGCGCTCCTTCAGGATCGAGCCAAAGCCGCCGAGAAGGATGCGGCCAAGGCTCGCGAACAGGCGGCTTCTCAGGTCGCCGCCCAGATCGCCCAGTCCGCCATGACCGCCGGTGATGAGTTCATCGTCACCACGATCGAAGTCGGTGACGACCGGGGGGCGCTCCTGGCGGCGGTGGGGACGATCCGAACTATCTGCCAGCGCTCGGCGGTCATGCTCTATTCGGCCGATGCGACCGGGAAGGTGACCGTGATGGCCTGGGTTCCCGAGGGGCACATCGCACGCGGACTGAAAGCAGGAGACTGGGTCCGAGAGGCGTGTTCGATCATGGGCGGCAAGGGCGGGGGAAAGCCCGACGCCGCGCAGGGTGGCGCCGCCGACGCAAGCAAACTCCGTCAGTCGATCGACCATGCCCGCCAATGGGCCATGCGAACGGCCAGGTGAACGGACGCGATGAACACACCCGATCCACGGTTTGAAGAACGAGGCGGCCCACCGACCCGATCAAAATTAGAACAGCCCATGCCCGGCGGTCGAGGGGGCGGTGCTGCGAACCAGGCCAGGGCGTGGGCCATTGGCCTGAACTTCGTGTACGGGGTGATCGGGTTTTCGCTGATTGGTTGGGCGGTTCAACGGTGGATATGGCCCTCCGCGGCCCCGTGGCCGCTGCTGGTGGGGCTCTTCCTGGGCCTGATCGGTGGCGGGTTCAGGTTCATCAAGGACGCGATGTCGATCGGCCGCCGCTGACCGCCTCGCGGCTTCGAATCCGAACAAAGCCCTCGTGATGAGCGGCCACGCGGATCGCCTCTCCTCATAATTGGTCAATGCCGCGCCTTGCCGCTATCCTTCCGCCCCTTGCCCGAGCAACGAACTTTCGGTGGCGGGCGAAGGGGTTTTTGTTTGCGGTTGAACCCCCGCGGTTCGGAGCAAAAGGGCGTGTGGTCGCGTCCGCCGAACGTGCCGGAGGGCAGGCATGGGCTTGGTGTGGTGCAGGGAGAGAGTCGTGTCGATCGTCACGCATCGACAACCCGTCACGGTCTTCCCGCTCGTTGGGTGGATGCTGTCGTGCGTGGTGTTGGCGTGCGTGATCGCGGTCGCCGTAGGGGCCATGGCCGGGTGGACGGATGCCGTCGGAGCGGTGCTGCCCGCGTTTCTCGCGGGGGCGAGTTTTCTCGCGGGGGCGGCTCCGTCGCTGTTGATCGCCTCCTCGGCGTTGCGGGGCCGCTCTCGAAACTTTGGCTTGTACGTGGCGGCTGGCGGTGGGCTTCGGATCCTGATGTCGGTGTTCATCGCGCTGGCGGTCTACCTGATCGCGTTGCCCGAGGGACGCGTTTTCTGGTCGTGCTTCCTGCTCGCGGGGCTTTCGGGCCTGGCGGCGGAGACGGTTTGGGCGATGGGCGCCGCTCGGTCGTTGACCGGCACGGCGCCTCTCGGCGGCGGCAATGGCGATGGAGTTCCCGCGGCCGGGGTGGTAATCCCGGCTGAATCGACCGGAGCGGTTTCATGATGCAGGACGTTCTGACGATGGCCGCCTCGAACCCGGTTGACCACGTGGTCAACCAGCCCTACTGGGTGGGCCGATTGTTCGGGATCGACAACGTGTGGCTGTGGTCGGCGCACGTGGGGAACCTGTTTCTGGCGGGGATCCTGACGGTGATGGTGCTGATGCACGCGGCGGGGCGGATCGCCACCGGGCCCGCGTCGCAGGGGACCGACCGGTTCGTGACCCGGGGCTCGTTCGCGCACATGATCGAGGTGATCATCACCTATCTGCAGGAATCTTCGATCCGTCCGCTGCTTGGCGACCGGACGGCCAGGTTCATGCCGTTCCTGATGACGGTCTTTTTCTTCATCCTGCTCAACAACCTGCTCGGCCTGGTGCCGATCATTGACGCGACGCACCTGATCGACTCCCTGACCGGGTCGCATGCACTGACGGGCCTGGTGGGGGCGACGGCGACGCAGAACCTGTTCGTGACGGCCGCGCTGGCGCTCATCGCCGCGCTGGTGATCAACGTCTCGGGGATCATGACCCTGGGGCTTGGCGAGTACCTCAAGCACCTGACCGCCGGGACCAGGTTCCCGGTCTCGCTGCTGCTGGTCCCCATCGAGATCGTCGGGACGGTGATCAAGCCCGTCGCGCTGGCGCTTCGACTTTTCGCGAACATGACGGCCGGGCACATCCTGGTGGCGGTGCTGCTGATGTTCGCGGTCTCGGGACTTGGGATTCTGACCAGGTGGACGGCCGGCGGCGTGGTGATGGGCGGGGCCATCACCGTCGTCTCGATCATCGCCACGGTCGCGATCTATTTCCTGGAACTGTTCGTCGCGTTCCTCCAGGCGTTTGTGTTCATGTTCCTCACCACGGTGTTTATCTCACTTCTCTCTCATCATGGCGAGCACGAGCACCATGACGAGCACGGTCACGAGCACGCCCACGCTCAGGCGCATTGAGACGGCGGTCGTGAATGACGGACCGATCAGGCGGCCCCGGGGACGCGCCCCGTCCGGCCGCCGGCAATGACTCGTGCGGTTTGAAAGGATGTCAGCGATGAAGATGGTCAATCTGTTCTCGGTCGGAGCGTTGTTGGCGATGGCGGCCTCACCCGCGCTGGCGGCGGAGACGGGCGGCGTGACGACCGGCCAGGGCCTGGCGGCTGTCGGTTCTGGCCTGGCGGTCATCGGCGGTGGGATCGGCATCGGCCTGGTCGGCAAGGGCGCGGTGGAAAGCACCGCCCGTCAGCCCGAGATGGCCGGCGACATCAACACGAAGATGATCCTCGCGGCCGCCCTGATCGAAGGCGCGGCCCTGTTCGCCATCGTGGTCGGCCTGCTGGTCGGATTCATCAAGTGAGTACCTCCGGCACGGCCCCGCGCCGTGCCGCGGACCACGGCCATTCCCGGGAGCCGCGAGGCTGCCGGGAGTCTTTGGAGTTCGCCTCACCCCGGTCCCGGTGGCCGGCATGGAGTTCGGATATGACCAAGCCGGAAAAATGCTCGCATGGGTTTCTCGCGGCGGCCTTTCTGGCCGTTGCGGGCGTCGTCTCTTCGTCGGCCAAGGCCGCCTCGGCCGCGGGCGATGGCGTGGAGAAGGCCGGGGTGATCCCAACGATCGAGCAGGGCATCGTCCCGATGATCGTGTCGCTGCTGGTCTTTTCGATCGTTCTGGCGATCGTCTCGACCGTGATCTGGCCGAAGATCACCCGGGGCCTGGCCGAGCGGGAGAACAAGATCCGCGAAGAGATCGAGTCCGCCGAGATGGCACGCAAGCAGGCCCGCGAGTCCCTCGAGGAATACCAGCGATCGCTGGAGAAGGCCCGTGCCGAATCCCAGCGGATGCTTGAGCAGACCCGCGCCCAGCAGGCCCAGATGGCCGCCGATCTGAGGGCCAAGGCCGACGTCGAACTCGGGCAGTTGCGAGAGCGCGCGATGAAGGACATCGAGACCGCCAAGCGGGCGGCCCTCTCCGAGATCGGGTCCCAGGCCTCGTCCCTGGCGGTCGCGGCCGCGTCGAAGGTCCTCCGCCGGGAGATCCGGGCCGGTGATCACCAGGCCATGGTCGATGAATCGATCCAGGCGCTCCAGGCCGCGAGGAACTGATCCATGCAAACCGCGACCGACGCGATCTCCACCGTGTACGCCCGAAGTCTCTTTGAACTCGCCCAGAAGGAAGGCGGACGCGAAGCGATCGAGGCCACGCTCGGCGAACTCGAGGAGATCCTCGAATTGACCCGCCAGGACCGATCGTTCGCGGAGTTTCTCTCCTCGCGTGTCGTGTCGGCGGACCGCCGGGGCGTATCGCTCAACCGGATCTGCTCCGGCCGTGTGAGCAGCCTGACGAGCCGTTTCCTCCAGATACTCAACCGCAAGCAGCGACTTGGCCATCTCTCTTCGATCGCCTCGGCGTACGACGGACTGGTGCAGGCGCACTTCGGCCGGGTGGAGGTGGACGTGATCACGGCGGACCCGCTCTCGCCTGAAGACCTGCGCGGCGTGCAGTCGAAACTCTCGGCGACGCTCGGCCAGGACGTGATCGCCCATCCGTACACCGATGCCTCGATGATCGGCGGTGTGAAGTTCCGTCTGGGCGACCGCCTGATCGATGCCTCCCTCGCGACACGCCTGCGCAAGATGCGAGACCAGTTGTCAACGTCGGCGTCGGCCACGATCCGGGCGAATTTCGACCGTATCGTCGAAGGGTAAGCACCGACCGCGCGACGGAAAGGGAATCGACCATGCCCAAGAAGACCATCGCCTCGGTGGATGTCGCCGGGAAGCGCGTCCTTGTCCGCGTTGACTTCAACGTCCCGATCGAGGGCGGCGTGATCACCGACGACCGCCGCATCCGGGCCGCGCTGCCCACGATCCGAAGCATCATCGACCGCGGCGGGCGGGCGGTCCTGTGTTCGCACCTGGGCCGGCCCGAGGGAAGCGGGCACGAACCCGACTCGTCCCTGGCCCCGTGCGCGGCGAAACTCGCCGAGATCCTCGGCACGCCGGTTGGTTTCCCGAGCACCGACTGCGTGGATGCCGCGGCCGCCGGGGCCGTGGCGTCGATGCGCGACGGCGAGGTGATCCTTCTTGAAAACCTCCGCCATCACAAGGGCGAAAAAAAGGGCGACGCGGACTTCGCGGCCCGCCTCGCGGCCTACGCCGACGTCTACGTCAACGACGCCTTCGGGACCTGCCACAGGCCCGATGCCTCGATGGTCGCGGTTCCCCGCGCCGTCGCCGGGCCGAAGGTCTCCGGCTTCCTTGTCGAGAAGGAAATCAAGTTCCTCTCCGACACCCTGGCCAGGCCACAGGCCCCGTTCGTGGTCGTCCTCGGGGGCGCGAAGGTATCGGACAAGATGGCCGCGATCGAGCACCTGCTCCCCAAGTGCTCGGCGATCCTGGTGGGCGGGGCCATGGCCTACACCTTCCTTCGCGCGATGGGCCGTCACGTCGGCTCCAGCCGCGTGGAGGATGACCGGATCGCCGACGCCAAGCGGATGATCGATGCCGCGGCCAAGGTCAAGTGCGACCTGCACCTGCCGACCGACCACGTCTGCTCGACTCAGTTTGCCGAGTCCTCCGGAGCGATCGAGGTCTTCAAGGACAACATCAAGGACGGGTACATGGGCCTGGACATCGGCCCGGTTACCCAGACCCGCTACGCCATGGCCATCGGCAAGGCCAGGACCGTGGTGTGGAACGGCCCGATGGGGGTCTTCGAGTGGTCCCCCTTTGCCGTCGGCACGCGTGCGGTCGCCAGGGCGATCGCCGAGGCGACGGGCCGTGGCGCGGTCACCATCGTGGGCGGGGGCGACTCGGCCGCGGCCGTCGAGAAATTCGGCCTGGCCGAGTCCTTCAGCCACGTTTCCACCGGCGGAGGGGCGTCGCTCGAAATGCTCGAAGGCAGGAAGTTTGAGAGCGTCGAACTCCTGGACGAGGCCTGATCGGGGTGCTGACCGGCCCCACGTCCCTACGCTGAACCATGTCTCGAACCGGACCAGAGCGCGCGGTGGTGCTCGTCTCCGGCGGGCTCGACAGCGCGACGGTCCTGGCGTCGGCGGTCGCCGCGGGGCGTGCCTGCATCGGTCTTTCGTTCGATTACGGACAGCGGCACCGGCACGAACTCGAAGCCGCGGGGCGGGTCTGCTCGTCGCTCGGCGCCGTCGGCCACGTCGTCTTGCCCGTTGACCTCGGGACGATCGGAGGGTCCGCGCTCACGGCGCCGATCGACGTCCCGAAGGATCGGCCATCCGGAGAGATCGCGGGGGATATCCCTCGCACGTACGTTCCCGGGCGCAACCTCATCTTCCTCTCGATCGCCGCCGCGCTCGCCGAGGTCGAGCATGCCTCCGAGATCCACATCGGGGTCAGCGCCGTCGACTACTCCGGATATCCCGACTGCCGCCCCGCGTTTGTCGAGTCGTTTGAGAGGACGGTCAACCTGGGCACACGCGCGGGCGCCCAGGGAAACCCTCTCCGCATCGTCGCCCCGCTCATTCACCTGACGAAGGCCCGGATCATCCAACTCGGCCTCTCGCTGGGCGTTGACTACTCCCTGACCCACTCGTGCTACGACCCGGTCGAAATCTCCGGCGTCGGCGTGCTCGCCTGCGGTCGGTGCGACAGTTGCTTCCTTCGTGCCCGGGGCTTTTCGGAGGCCGCTGTCCCTGATCCCACCCGGTACGCCCCCGGCGAACCCCCCGCGGATGCCCACCGGCACCGATCGGTCATGCCCCGGTCCCCCTGAATCCGATCTATCCTTTCCCGAACCATTTGTTCACATGAAACGCTCGCCCGCGGGGATTCCCCCCGCCCAACAGGAGATGCCCGTATGAGAACGAGCAACCCCGTCCTTTCCGACAACGCCTTTGATGTTCCCGGGTGGGAGTACCTGGCGGGGAAGGATGCCGCCTCGACGTCGATGACCATCCAGGGGACGGTCAACGCCGCGTTCATTCTCATCATGCTGACCACCGGCTCGGCGATCGGGGCGTGGTACCTGATTCAGAACAACATCGTGTCGGCGAGCCTGCTGCTCTTCCCCGGGATGATCGGCGGCCTGGTGCTGGCCCTGATCATGACGTTTTCGAAGAAGTCCTCCGTGTTCCTGGCGCCGGTGTACGCGGTGGTGAAGGGGGGGTTCCTGGGCGCGATCTCCCTGCTGGTCGAGTCGCAGGTTCAGGCGAGGTTGGGCCCGGCGGGGGCGGGGATCGTCTTTCAGGCGGTTTTGCTTACGTTCGGGATATTCATTTCGCTCCTGATGGCGTACAAGTTCGGGCTGGTGCGGGTCGGCCACACACTGGGAACCTGCGTGATGGTGGGAACGGCCGGGGTGATGATGCTGTATCTGGTCAACCTGGTGATGCATATGGTGGGCTGGGGCGGCCTGGGGTTCATCCACGGGTCGGGATGGATGGGGATCGGCTTCAGCCTGCTGGTGGTGGTGCTCGCCTCGCTCAACCTGGTGATGGACTTCCAGTTCGTCGAGTCGGCGGCGCAGCGAGGCTCCCCGAAGTACATGGAGTGGTACGCGGCGTTCGGAGTCCTGGCGACGCTGGTGTGGCTGTACATCGAGATCCTGCGCCTGCTGGCGAAATTTGCCAACCGTCGGTGACGGGAGGGGCGACCTTTGGGCGTCGGTGGCGGCGTTGTTGCATCGCCGGCAACAAACGAGTCAAAAATCCATCGACGCGAGACGTTCATGCGTTATGCTACGAAAGCCGCTCCGCCCTTCGGCGGAGAGCAAGAGGAGAAAGACGCATGGGACCTTCGAGTGTTCGGGCGTATTCAAGGCACATGCTCTGCGTCCCGGCCTTGCTCGCCGCGGCCGTGACGTCGATCGCATGGGCGGACAACGTCGCGGTCATCGACTTGACGGGCGTTCAGATCCGTCACGCGACCAACCAGAGCCGCTCGAGCGCACCCGATGCCATCGACCCGCACTATGCGTACGCCTACCAGATCCAGGGCAAGGCCCGCGGGTCCGGCTTGATTCTGGGAACGCTTTTCCCCAATCCCACCGACCTGGCCGTGATCCTCGATACCCTCTCTCCGGGCTCGTCCGCGTTTCTGCAGGGGGAGGCCTGCAACCCCGACGGGGCGCACCCGATCCAGGCCACCGACGTGCAGGTCAGCGGGCAGGAGATCATCCTGGGGATCACGGTGACCTTTGCCGCGACCATCTCTGTCGGGATCGACGCCAGCGACCACGCCTATTTCTCGCTGACCAACGTGGTCCTTTCCCCCTCGACCCTGGTGGGATCCCTGACGTTCACGGAAGGCTCCGTGACGCTTATCGGTCTATGCACCGCCGACTTCGATGAATCGGGCTTCGTGGACACCGACGACTTCGACGCGTTCGTGGCGGCGTTCGAGGCGGGTGACGACTCGGCGGACATCGATTGCTCGGGGTTTGTGGATACCGACGATTTCGATACGTTCGTTCGGCGTTTTGAGGACGGCTGCTGAGGCCGGGTGAAAGCGCCCGCACCCCCCGCCCCTGGTGCCTGGGCGATGGTTTTCTGCTGTTTTCGTGCGAAATTGACGGAATCATGGCGTGGAGCCGTCGCGATCGGGTGATCGGATCGGCTAAACTTCCGGCTCGTGCCCGGCCTTGATCCTGCCTGGCCGCTCGCGGGGAGCGCGTGCGTCGGTCGGTTGTCACGAACATACCCCGGAGAGCGTCTGATGCCTCGAATGAAGTCACTGGTGTTCGCGGTGCTTGTTTCCGCGGTGGCCTGCTCGGCCTCGGGGCAGTTGCGCGTGGTGGCGTGGAATATCAGCAACTACGCGGGCGGACGGGAGGCGGACTTCAAGACGGCGGTGTACGCGACGTTTGAAGGGCGTTCCTTGTCTCCCGACATCCTGATGGTGCAGGAGGTGACCTCCCTCACCGGGGCGACGAGCCTGCTCACGTTCCTCAACAGCGCGTCCGCAAGCCCGGGCGACTGGTCGATGTTTACGTTTGTCAACGGCCCGGACACCGACAACTCGGTGTATTTTCGCACGTCGAAGATCCGGCCCGTGAATCCACCCGGCCCGACCGACCCGGACGGGTTCCCCGACCCGATCCTGGTGGTTCCCGGCGGGAACACCAGCGGGGCTCCCCGGCACGTCCACCGGTACGACGTGCGGCTGGTGGGGTACGACGACGAATCAACCGTGATCTCGCTGTACCCGGTTCATATGAAGGCCGGGTCGTCCTCGACCGACCAGGCCCGGCGGCTCGACGAGGCGACCAAGATCCGCGCGGACATGGCCGCGCTGCCCTCGGCGTGGAACTTCGCGATCGGCGGGGACTTCAACATCCAGAGTTCATCGCAGGCGGCGTACCAGAAATTGATCGGTCTGCCCGCCGAGGGAAGGGTCTTCGACCCGATCTCCACCCCCGGGAGTTGGAACAACAACGGGGCGTTCCGGTTTGTTCACACCCAGGATCCGGTGGGGGCGGGCGGGATGGACGACCGCCACGACCAGATCCTTGTCTCGGCGGGTCTGGTGAACGGATCGGGGATCCACTACATCGGATCGTTCGGAACCCCGTACAGCACCACGGCATGGAACGACCCGAACCACTCGTACCGCAGTTACGGCAACGACGGCACTTCCTTCGATGTCGCGCTGACCATCGCCGGGAACCAGATGGTCGGACCGGCCATCGCGCAGGCCCTTGTGAACCTGTGCGCCGGGGCCGGACACCTGCCGGTGCTGATGGACTTCCGTGTCCCGGCGCGGGTCGGGTCCCCGTCGTCCGTTGACTTTGGGGACGTGTACGTCGGGGAGGCGGCCTGGGCGGTGCTGTCGGTCTTCAACGCCGGGGACGTGTCGGTCTGGAACGCCCAGGGGATCGAGACGCTGGCGTACACGCTCTCGGCGTCGGCGGGGTTCGGGGCGCCCGGAGGCGGGTTCACCGGGCCGGCCGGCGGAGGCAACCTGCACGCGCTGAGCATGGAGACCACCGAGCCGGGCGAGTTTTCGGGAGATCTTGTCATCTCGTCCAACGACCCCGACCAGCCCACGCGGATCGTCACGCTGAGCGGTCGGGTGTGGTGCCGCGCCGACTTTGACCGATCCGGCTTTACCGACGTCGAGGACTACACCGCCTTCGTCCTGGCGTTCGAGGAAGGGGACGATTCGGCCGACTTCGACGGATCCGGCTTCGTCGACATCGAGGATTTCTCGGCCTTTGTCCTGGCCTTTGAGGGCGGCTGCTGATGCCCATCCGCACCCCGTTTGCCACGGCCACGGCGAGATGAACCAGCCCCGAGTCGAGGTCTGGTGGATACGCCATGGGGAGAGCGTCCGCAACGCCGGCCAGCGCACGCGAGACACCTACTCCGCTCCCATCACGCCCCTGGGCCGCGAGCAGGCACGGCTCGCCGCCGCGCGGCTCACGCGCCGCCCCGACCTGCTGCTTCATTCCTCGTTCCTTCGGGCCAGGCAGACCGCCGCGGCGATCTCCGACCGCTTTCCAATGTCCCGCGTCGAGTCGTGGGATATCCACGAGTTCCATTGTCTGTGCGATGAAAGAACACGGGACACCACCCGGATGGAGCGAGACCCGATGGTGGCGGAGTACTGGGATCGGGGCGATCCCGACCACGTGTCGGGCGTCGGGGCGGAGTCCTTCCGCGGGTTCATCGCCAGGGTCGATCGGACGATCGAGCGATTGCGGTCGGTCGGCCCGTCGTGGGTGGTCGCCTGCTCGCACCAGCAGTTCATCCAGGGCGTGGTGTTCCGCCTGAGTCGGCACGCGCCGGGGGAAGGGGTGGGCGTGGACCGCGAACGGATGCGAGCGTTCCGCCGCGTGGTCGAGACGACCTGGGTTCCCAACGGCGGCCTCGTGCGCACGATCCTCTCTCCCGCGCCGGGTCGTTCGCCGGGGTGGGAGGATGTGGTCATGGGAACGGACTCACTGGATGTCCCGTGGCCGGCGGCCCCGGATTTTTCCCCGGAATCCGCCCCGGAATTTACCCCGGAATCTGGCGGCCCGGAATCTGGCCCGGATCATGCTCCGCGTGGCATCACGCCCGGCTGACGGTCTTTATGGCCTCCCCGGGTCTTCTCGTGCGGGGTGCCTGGGCGATCACGGTCAATCGTCACTGGTCAGGACCAGGGCGATGTTGTCGGCATAGCCGTCGGCGCTTCCCTGTCCGGCAAGAGACTGGAGGCGGATTTCGGCGACACGCGTGCCCGGGGGGATTCGCCCCGCCACCCGGCGCTCGATGAACCCGGTGGCCCGGTCCCCGGTTCCTCCGAACGCGGCCACGCGCTGATCGACGGTGACGGGTTCGAGGGCGGCTCGTCCGAGCGTGCCATCCCGCTCATCGAGGAACCGCACATCGAGTTCCGCCAGGTCACGCTGGTCGGCGTACCCCCCGAGCCACGCGGAGAGTTCGAATACCACGATGCCGGCGTCGATATCGGCGGCGAAATCCACGAGGCCGATGGTCTGGGTGATCACGCAATCTCCCGCTCCTCCGGCGAAGAAGGCACGGCCACGGTCGGTCGGTCCGGGGGAGTCTTTCGCCGGGAAACCGCCGGTGGCGTCGTAGGAAATGGTGGTCATCCCGCCCAGGTCGGTCCATCCGGGGATGCCCAGGTTGACCTCCTGGGAGGTGACGGGATCGACGGCCTCGGCATCGCCGTTGTCGACGAGGTTTGTCCCGTAGCGCCGGGTGATCGCCAGGCCGCGGACGCGCCCGTCGAGATTCCAGCGGGGATCGGGCGTGATGCCCATGTGGGCCATGGCGGTGGTGACGACGTCCACCTGGTTGACGGTGTCGTGGATCGTCCCGCGGGCCGCCGAGTCGCCGCTGACGATGTGGAAGATGCGTCGATGGGCCACCTCGTCGCGGCCGTGGTTCCCGTCGAGCGTGCCCGAGTGGTCGGTGGTGACGATGACCAGCCAGTTCTCCCCGTGAATGGACGGCCGGGATCGGACGGCGTCCACGACCCCGCCGACGTACGTGTCGGCGGTGGCGATGGCCTCCATGTACGCGGGGATCGCGGGATGGAACCCGGCGTTGTGGCCGGTCTCGTCCACATCGCTGATGTAGTAGAACGCGACGTCGATGTCCCGCGTGGCAAGGTCGGCGGCGGCCCGCGCGGCGATGATCTCGTCCCCGTTGTCCTTGTACAGGTGAAAGGCCCGAATGTCGGTGGACGTGGGCGTGATGAACTTGTCGATCTCCTCCCAGGTAACCCACGACGCGACCCGGAGGCTCGGGCGGGCCTCCTTGAAGCGGGTGAACATGTGCGGATAGCGTGCGTAGTCCGCTCCCCGGAACGTGTTGTCCTTGACGCCGTGACGCGAGTGCCAGACCCCGCACAGGACCGACGACCACCCCGGCCCGCTCACGGTCGGGGCGTTGGTGTGCGAACGGTCGGTGAAGCACCCATCCCGGATCAGGGCATGGAGGCTCGGGGCGTTGGCGGCGAGAAGGGCGTCGGATCGAAGCCCGTCGATGCCGATGATCAGGACTTTGGGGGTCCGCTCCCCGGCGTCGGCGCGAGGCTCTTTGGCCGACGCGGCGGCGGGCGCCGATACGGCCAGGCAGAGCGCGGTCAATGACATGGGAATGATCATGGGGGGCATGGTACCAGCGGGGTTGCCGCGCGAGAACGCCGGCGAACCGGGTGCCGAAGACCCCTCTTTGCCGCCTACCCTCGACGCATGATCTCGTCGATGCGGAAGGTGAAAGACCTGCTCAGGAACCTCGTGGCCGGGGAGTCCTCTCCCGAGCCGGCGGGCCGGGAGCCGTCGGCCGAGGAACTCGACCGCATGCAGGCCAACCTGGCCGAGAACCTTGGCGCCTGGCGGGAGAGCCAGTATTACGGCCAGGCCGAGCCATACATGAAGGCGCAGTGGGAATCGCACGTATGGCCGCTGATCAAGGACTCGGACTTCTCCGTGACGCTGGACCTTGCGGCGGGGGCGGGTCGCAACAGCGACCTGCTCAAGGACCTGTCACGGGAACTGTGGATCGTGGACATCAACCAGACGAACATCGCCCGGTGCCGAGAGCGATTCGGCTCGTACGCCGGGCCGTGCCGCCTCCGCTACGCGGTCAACGACGGGACCTCTCTGCCCATGATCGCCTCGGGTTCGCTGACGATGATTTACTCGTTTGACGCGATGGTGCATTTCGATCCGCAGGTGATCCGCCAGTACATACGCGAATTCGCCCGGATCATGCGCCCCGGGGCCACGGGGTTCTGTCATCATTCCAACTACGGGTCGTTCGCGCCCGACCCCGCCAGCCACTGGCAGTCCAACCCGCACTGGCGCAGCCATATGACGGCCGCGCTGTTTGCGGAGTTCTGCCGGGAGTTCGGGCTCGAACCGACGCGGCAGGTCATCCACTCGTGGGGCGGGACGGAGGACCTGGATTGTTTCTCGTGCTTCCGCCGACCTGGGTGAGCGTCGCGAGCGAACCGGGAACGATCAGCCGGCATTCGCAGAGGCCGGGCCGGAAGGTGGAGTGGCGTCGGCGGGGGATGGGCGGCTCCGCCCCGGTTTCCAGACGATGGTGAGTGCCCAGAATGCCGTCAGCACCACCGCGAACAGGGACACGATGCGCAGTGGGTACGGTCCAAGGATGTCGATGATGGTCGGTCGGGCGGGGTCGGTCGGGCCCAGGTAGCCGTAGTTCATCCCGGTAAAGGCGTTGAATGTCACCAGCGCCATCGCGTACGCGAAGGTGATCCACGAGACGGTCCTGAAATCAGGCCAGGTCGGGCGGTACCCCCGGGCGATGAGGTCGTACATCGCCGCCGCGACGATGTGCGTGTGCCCGAGCCAGAACCACCAGTAGCGGGTGTGCCCCAGCCCCTCTTCAAGCGTGGGTGTGATGTAGGCCTGCGTACACAGCGCGATCCCCCAGTAGTAGAGCATCGCCCGCGCCCAGCGCCGGCGCGTCAGCAGCGCGACGGCGGCGATCCACGGGGCCAGGTCGCAGTACTGAAGCGGCAGGCTCCGTTCCCAGGAGAAGTGGCGAGGGAGCAGGTACCACGCCACCTCGATGCCCTGGCGAGCGATGATCACGCCGCCCCAGAACGCGCCAAGCGCGACCTCGGCGGGTGTCGAGCGCCACCGCCGGCCGAGCAGCGCCATGGCCAGCGAGCACAGCAGCAGCGTGCCGGCGGTCGCGGCGTGAAACCACGTGAACGGCCTGAATTCCAGGATCGGGTCCACCCCGGCGTCCACCCCCTCGGCCAACGCCGCGGACAACTCCGAGGTCATGGCCACGCGGGCAAGGATGGCCACGTCGGCGGGCAGGGTCATGGAGACCGCACCCGATCCCGCGGGGACTCGTGGCGCAACTGACCGCACGCGGCCGCGATGTCTCGGCCGCGGCTGGCGCGTATGTGCGCGTTGATGTTCCGGCTTCGCAGCAGCCTCTGGAACTCGATCACATCGTCGGTCCGCGGGCGATGGAAGGGCATTCCCGCGACCTCGTTGTACCGGATCAGGTTGACGTTCGACCGCAGCGTGCGGGCGATCCGTGCCAGTTCGTCGGCGTGCTCGGGCCGGTCGTTCACGCCGCGCAGCAGCGTGTACTCGAGCGTGATCTCCCGGCCCGTCTTCTCGAACCATTCCCGGCACGCCCCGAGAAGTTCCTCGATCGTCGTGTAGTGCGCCCAGGGAATCAGCGAGCGGCGCACCTGGTCGTTGGGGGCGTGCAGGGAGAGCGCCAGCGTCACGGGCAGGTCCAGTTCGCGAGCGAGTCGCCGGATCGCCTGCGGGAGCCCAACCGTCGAAACCGTGACCTTCCGGGCCGAGATGCCAAGCGCCCACAGCGAGCAGATGGTCCGGATCGCCGCCACGACGTTCGAAAGATTCGCCAGCGGCTCGCCCATCCCCATGAACACCACGTTGCTGATCCGTCCGACCTCCGGCAGCCGGCCCAGTCGCCACACCTGCTCGATGATCCGTCCCGCCGAGAGGTTTGAATCCAGCCCGCCCACGCCCGAGGCACAGAACCGGCATCCCACCGGGCACCCGACCTGCGAACTGACGCACGCCGTCCGGCGGTCGTCGGCGGGGATCATCACGCACTCGGTCTGGCGGGAGGCGTCGGGAGCATCCGAACGGCCCAGGATCGAAAGCGACATCGAGACGGCGGGCGGATCGATCGGGTCGTCCTCGTCGGTGTGCGCCGCGGGACCCGCCCGGCTCGGGTCATCGCCGTCGGATTCCACGTGTGATGGCGAACGCGCGATCGTCCCTTCGAGCGGATCGGTGATGGGCATCGCGGGAGCCCCGTCCGTCCAGTCGATGAGGAGTTTTTGCGTCCGGTCCGTGGCGACCTGGTGCCGGACGATGCGGCCCGAGAGGAACGTGAAGGACTCGGAGAGCGTCCGCCGGTCGTATTTCGACAGGTTCGACATCTCGTCCGGGCTGATGACGCCTTTCTGGTACACCCATTCCAGAACCTGCATGGCCCGGTAGCGCGGCCACCGGTGCTCCAGGCACCACTCTTCCAGGGTCTGGGGCGTCTGCTCGAAGAAATGGCGTTCAGGGTGCTTCATGGGAGTTGGTCGTCGCGGATTGTTCCCAGTTCACGGGTGGGTCGTTGGAGTCGCGGCGCGGGTGATGATCTCCCGGATGGCCGGCCACAGGGCACGATGACGCTCTCGAGATTCGGCGTACCGGTTCGCGTCCGGACCGGGTTCGCGGGTTTCGATCGTCTGGACCACGTGCGCGGCGGCGGACTCGACGCTCTTCCAGATCCCCGCCCCGACGCCGCCCAGCATCGCCGCCCCGAACGCCGGTCCTTGCTCGGTGTTGGTCGTGACGACCGGGCGGTTCATGACGTCGGCGAGCATCTGCCGCCACAGCGCGCTCCTGGCGCCCCCGCCCCCCAGACGCACGGCCTCGACCGGCACGCCCGCCGAGCGGACCAGGTCCAGGATCTGCCCCATCGAGAACGTAACGCCCTCCATGACGGAACGGACCAGGTGGGCGCGCGAGTGACGGGAAGTGAGTCCTATCCATCCCCCGCGGGCGGCGGGCTCGGCGTACGGGCAACGCTCCCCGGTCAGGTACGCAAGGAACACCAGCCCGTCGCACCCCGGCTCGGCGGTCTGGGCCTCTTGGATCAGTTCGTCGAAGGGAATCCCGGGGAAGAGTTGATCACGAGTCCAGTGAAGCGATCCGGCCGCGGAGAGTGTCACGCCCGTCACGCACCACCCGCGCCGGTCTTGGTCGGTTCCGGTCGCGGCGCACATGGTATGGAGGCGGCCAGGGGCCGCGTCATCGGTGGGCAGGTCCTTTCGCGGGGCATCGGCGTGCGCGTACACGACCCCGCTGGTTCCCAGCGTCGCCAGCACGTGCCCGCGTCCGACGACGCCCGCCCCGACCGCCCCGGCCTGGTTGTCCCCGGACCCTCCGACCACGGGTGTACCACCGCGCAGCCCGGTCTGGGAAGCGGCCCACGGGCTGATGTGCCCGGTCACGGCGGCGGACTCGAAGACCGGCGGGAGGATCGACGGCGAGAAGTCCAGTCGGTGGATCATCCCGTGGTGCCAGGCGCGGTCGTCGACGTTGAACAGAAGCGTCCCGGAGGCGTCTCCCACGTCGGTGGCGATCTCGCCGGTGAGTTTCAGCCGTATGAAGTCCTTGGGAAGCAGGAGATGGGCGACCTTGGCCCAGAGGTGCGGTTCGTGCCCCCTGACCCAGAGCAGTTTCGGGAGTGTGAAGCCCGTCATCGCCGCGTTGCCGACCAGTTCGACCAGCCTTCGCCGCCCCCCCGACTCTTTCTCAATCTGTACACACTCGGCGGCGGTGCGCTGGTCGTTCCACAGGATCGCCGGTCGCAAGGCCACGGCGTCGGCCCCGTGACGATCCCGGGCACGACGATCCAGCAGCACCGAGCCGTGCATCTGCCCCGACAAGCCGATGCCCGCGACGCGATCGGCCGGGCTGTTTCCAAGTTCGGGCGATGAGAGCACCCGCCGAATCGCCAGGACCGCGCCATTCCACCACTCCCCCGGGTCCTGCTCGGTCCAGCCGATCCGTGGCTGGAGCATCGGGTGCTCGGCCGAGGCGGTGGCCAGGACGTTCCCGGCCGTGTCGATGACGACGGCCTTGACCGACGAAGTTCCCACATCAATGCCCAGGAGCAGGGTCATGTCGGCAAGTGTACGACCCGGCCCGGCCTCTCCGGGGTGATGAACGGCGCGGGACCATCCGATGAACGCGGCCCGGGCGGAACCTACCGTCACGGCATGGCGAAATCGGAACCAACTTCCAGTCGTGCGAAGGGTCCCCGCCGAGCGGGCAAGTCCGGCCGATCGTCCGCGCCCCTGGTGGGGCTGATCATGGGGTCATCCTCCGACTGGGAAACGATGGAGCACGCGGCGCGGATGCTCGGGGAACTGGGGATTCCGTACGAGACGCAGGTCGTCAGCGCGCACCGTACGCCGGACAAACTGATGAACTACGCCGCCGGGGCCGAGGGCCGCGGTATCGAGGTCATCATCGCCGGCGCGGGAGGGGCCGCGCACCTTCCGGGGATGGCGGCGAGCAAGACCGTGCTGCCGGTTCTGGGCGTCCCCGTGGAGTCGCGCGTCCTGCACGGCGTCGATTCACTCCTGTCGATCGTTCAGATGCCCGCGGGCGTCGCGGTCGGGACTCTCGCCATCGGCAAAGCGGGCGCGGTGAACGCGGCCCTGCTGGCGGGGCAGATCCTGGGGGCGAGCCGACCGGAGATCCGGGAGCGGGTCCGAAAATTCCGCGACGCCCAGACCGCGCGAGTCCTCGATCGGCCGGACCCCCGGAAGTAGCCCGCCGATGAGCCGCCCGGGCGGCGGAAGGGAGCATTGATGTCCGAGACGATCTTCTCACGGATTCTCAGGGGCCAGATCCCCTGCCACCGTCTCTACGAGGACGACCGGGTCCTGGCGTTTCTGGATATCGCCCCGCTTTCCCGCGGGCACACGCTGGTGATCCCCAAGGAGATGGCCGACACGATGGGATCGCTCTCGGATGAATCGGCGGCCGCGCTGGGACGCGTCCTGCCCAGGATCTGCCGCGCGGTGATGCGGGCGACGGGCGCGACGGCGTACAACATCCTGCAGAACAACGGCCCCGCCGCCCACCAGGCGGTCATGCACCTGCACTTCCACATCATCCCGCGGTTCGAGTCGATCGTGGAAGGCTCCCCGGGGGGCGGGCTGGGGATCCACTGGCCCGCCGGCACGCTCGATGCCGCCCAGGCCAAGGAACTGGTGACCGCGATCACGTCGGCCCTGATCGAAGGTTGATTCGAGATCGGATCCGAGGCGTCCGGCATCGACGGGTTCCTCCAAAAACACGGCGACCCCGCCGATGGCGGGGCCGCCGTCAATAGTCGTGCCGTCGGTCGTCGTCACAAGGCGAGGTTCAGCACCCGGCTTCGAAGTCGGTCACGAACGCGGTGAAGTCCTCCAGGTCGACGAATCCCGACCCGTCGTAGTCCGCCGATTCATCCCCCTCCTCGAACGCCACGACGAACGCGGTGAAGTCCTCGATATCCACGAACCCCGAGCCGTCGAAATCGGCCGGGCACGGGGACGTCAGGCTGAACATCCAGACCGCGTTGCCGTTGGCCAGGCCGTCGCCCGAGGGGAGCGAGGCAGCGCTGGTCGGGTTTGCGATCTCCCCGTCGAGTCGCCGTGTTCCGGCCGTGTTGGTCAGCACGTCCGAGACGGTCACGGTGTAGTCCCCGCCGTCGAGCGAGACGGTGGGGGTGAGCGTGACCGTGAAGTTCGGCGCGTTGTACGAGAAAGTGAACGGCACCGAACCCGACGGGCCGCTGATCGAGTAGTGCGACGCGTTGGTGCTCACGCCCTCGCTGAACGTGACCGTGATGGCCGAGGGCGGGGTGGCCCCGTCGATGACCGAACCGAGGACGGGCGTGGTCTGGACGATCTTGGGAGGCCCCGCGACGTAGGCCACGGCCGACTTGCCGGTTTCGAGGATCCAGTTGTCGGGATCGATGGCGACGCTGGAAGCCGCGGAGGCGATGGGGACGACAAAGTGCTGGGTCCGGACGGTGTTCTGGACGACGTGGGTGGCCGACCCGTTGACGCGAACGTCGATGGGCATGATGTACGCGGGGTAACTGGCGGACTGGTTCTGGTTGATGTACAGGCGGAGGTAGTTCTGCCCGTTGATGTTGACGGTCTGCCACCCGTACTGGTACTGGACGGCCCCGGGGGCGTACACCCACTGGTTCATGAAATACGTCAGGTCCTGGCCCGCGACCTCGCCCATGTCCGCGAAGAAGTCCTCGGTGGTCGCGGCCCCGCCCTCGCGCTTGGCACGGTAGTTGAGAAGTCCCGCGAAATACGCGGTATCCCCCACGACCCGCCGCAGCATGTGATGCACCCACGCGCCCTTGTTGTAACTGTACGTGGAACTGAATATCGCGTTGAGGTCGGTGACGTCCGGCCGGTAAACCGTCCCGCTCACCGCGCTTGGCTTGCGGGCGTTGATCGCGTTGCGCAGCGCGGTGAGATTCGATCCACCGGCCTTGCGCTCCTCCCACAGGCATTCCCCGTACGTGGCCGACCCTTCGTTGAGCCAGATATGGTTCCACGTCTTGCAGGTCACGTTGTCGCCCCACCACTGGTGCGCCAGTTCATGCGCGGTCAGGCTCTCCCCGAAGCCGCCCTGGCCGGTGATCGTCTGGTGCTCCATGCCCCCGCCGAACACGAAGTGGTAGATCCCGTACTTCTCGTTGATGAACGGGTACGGGCCGTAGATGCTCCCGAAGACCGGCAGCATGCTCACGCACTTCTCCCACGCCAGGCGGTTGGCGCTCGTGTCGCTCGAGGGAGAGATGTAGAACTCCACCGGCATCGACCCCGACCCGTGGTTCCACATCTTCGTCCAGGTGTTGTACGGCGTGGACCCGAACGACACCAGGTACGGCGCGATCGGGTAATTCGACGCCCATCGGTACCGCTTGCGGTTCCCCGAGAGCGTGTCCACGCCCTGCAACAAGCCGTTCGACGCGGTGACGTAGGTCGAGGGAGCCGTCAGCGCGAACTGCATCGTGAACTTGTCGCTGTTGTCGCCCGGTTGGCCGAAGTCGCCGTCCTTGGTCGGCCACCACGTCGCGGCAAAGTACGGCTCGCTGAGCGTGAAGACGCCGGGCTGGCCGTTGAGCGTCGTGAACTCGATCGATCCAAAGCCGCGGGACACCGCCTGCCCCGAGTAGACGATGTACACCTCGAAGACCTCGCCCGCGTTGTACGCCCGCGGCAGCGTGATCGTCCGGCCGTAACTCCCCGAGCCGGGCGTCGAGATCGACGCGTTGACCCCGTCCACCCGGCAGACGCTCACGTTGTACTGGCTGCGCAGACGGATCGTGAACTGCGTCAGGCCGTTCACCAGGCTCTTGACCGTCATCGTGTTCGAGCCCGAGATGTTCTGCGTCGAGTACACGATCTCGATGTCGAGGTTCTGGTGCAGCACGTCCGTCGCCGACATCGCCTCGCGGGTCGTGAACCCGCCGCCGTTGTACTCATCGATGATCCCGGGCCGCCGGGACTTGCCCTCCGGGTGCGAATCGGCGTCCGGTGAACCATCCGCCCTCCCCGCCGCCCCTCGTGCGGCCGAGAGCAACGCCGCCGCCTGCCGACCGCACACGGCCTTGTCGCACTCGGCGGGGTCGGGGATCGGCGGTCGTCCCGAAGCGGCCCCCGCCGCCAGGAGCAGCGCCAAGGCGCCGGTCGCCCGCGTGAAAAGACCGGCCGAACGGCGGCCCGGTCGTGACCGGGCACAAGAACGATGTGTCATGATAATTCCTCGCGAATGAAGGACTCGGCCCGACACCACGAGGGACGGGACAATGCGGACGGGAGAACCACGTATACCCGACGCATGGGGGACGGGTCAAGGGTTGTTTGCCCGGGGTGCGATCGTGAACGTGAAGTTGGGAAACTTGCGGCGGAGAGACGGGTCGGTGACGCTCGCCGGTTCCACGATCCGCGGACCTCGGCGAGGGGGAATCGGGCAGGCCCGTGCCTGACGGGCCTGCCCGGATGGCGCGATGCTTGTCCTAACAGACCCTTCAGCACCCGGACTCGAACTGGACGACAAAGGCGGTGAAATCCTCGAGATCAACAAAGCCCGATCCATCAAAGTCGGCGGACTCGTTCCCGGCCTCAAAGGCCAGGACAAACGCGGTGTAGTCCTCGAAATCGACAAACCCCGAACCGTCGAAGTCCGCCGGGCAGGGGGTGGGAAGGCTGCTCCTCCACACGCCCCGTCCGTACGTGCCCGCGGCGATGGTCCGCCGGACGGGGTCAATGACCAGGTCCTGGACGTTGACGTTGGGCAGGTCCGCCCCATCCTTGATCCAGGTGGCGCCGTTGTCGAGCGACACGTAAACGCCCGCCCCGGTCCCGACGTACATCCCGGGATCCCTGTACCAGGCCCAGTCGATCGCCAGTGCCTGCGCGGCGGCCCCGTTGGCCAGCGTGCCGGTCACGTTGGTCCAGGTGACGCCCTGGTTGGTGGTCTTGTAGATCCGGCCCCCGGAGGAGTTCGCGAACGAGACGTAGGCGGTGGACGGGTCGGTGGGGCTGAGGATGATGTCGGAGATCTGCCCGCTGGGAAGCCCCGTCGAGCGGTTGTTCCACGTGCTGGCGTTCGTGGTGACGTAGACGCGCCCGTTGGAACTTCCCGAGTAAATGGTGTTGGAGGCGCCGTTGGCGACGGCGATGGCGTTGATGGTCCCGCCGTTGGAGACCGTGCTGGTGCTGATCGCGGTCCAGGAAGGTGAAGATGAGGATGCGTTGGTGGTCCGCCAGATGCGGTTGGTCCCCGCGACAAGGGTCGTCGAGGAGTTCGGATCACCAACCAGGGGCGCGATCCAGTTCACCGAGTCGCTCGACCACGGCCCGGTGATGTTGGAACTCGAACTGTTGTTCCACCGGTAGATGCTCAGGTAGACGTAGGTGGTGTAGCGGCGGGTGGTGTTGGTGAAGTCAAAGACCGAGAACCCGCCGTCGCCGGCCTGGAGTTGCGGCCAGGTGTTGGAGGCACCGGTTCGTTCGGGGGTTCCGTTGTCCTGCGTCCCGCCGAGGAATCGCTCGAACGCGCTGGGGTGCTGGACCAGGTTGTAGTGCTGGGTGATCTGGAGGTTGGCGTTGAGGTTGGTCCAGGAAGACCCGCCGGTCGTGGATTTCCACACCCCGCCGTCGTTGCCTTCCCAGATCACGTTCCCCGCCCCGAAGGCCATGACGTGGTGGTCGGGGTGGAGTTGGCCGCCGGCGTTGGAGACCTCGGTCCACGATGTTCCGCCGTTGGTTGACCGAAGGACGCCCGCCGTCGCGTAGCGAGGGTCCACGCCCCCGAGGAAGACGATGTTGGGGTTGGTCGGATCAACGGCCACGAAGGCGTCGTACCAGCACTGCGGATTGCAGAAATTGGGCGTCGAGGTGAGTTTGGTCCATGTCGTGCCCCCGTCGGTGGTCTTGAACAGCCCGTTGACGCTCCCGCCGTTGGTCAAGGCCGCGTAGAGGGTCGTCGGGCTGCTGCGGCTGATGTCCATCACGATGCGGTTGAAGCCCGACGTCGGAAGGCCCCCGGCGAGTTTGGTGAACGAACTCCCGCCGTTGGTGGATTTCCAGATTCCACCGCTCGCCTGCGCCACGTACACGATGTTCGCGTTGCCGGGATCGACCGCCAGCGCGCTGCAGTTGCCCGTCAGGGGCTTGGTCCAGGAGACGCCGCCGTTGGTCGAGCGGGAGTACCCGCCCGTGCTGGTGACATGGATCAGGGCCGGGTTCCCGGGCGCCACCGCCACACCGCTGATCTGGTTGCCGGTCTGGCTCGTGGTGGCGATCCGCACCCACGACGACCCCGCGTCGATCGAGCGGTACAGCCCGTCGCCCTGGGAGCCCTGCTGCCATTCACCCGTGCCGTAGTAAATGGTGTCGGCGTTCGAAGGGTCCAGGCATATCGCCCCGCCATTGGTCGTCGGGAGTTCATCGGTCAGAGGCGCCCAGTTCGTCCCCCCGTTGGTCGTCTTCCACACGCCGCCCGACGCCGCCGAGATGTAGCAGATGTTCGCGTTCGTCGGGTGGGGAGCAAGGCCGATGACCCGGCCCGAGGCATTCGCGTTGCCCGCCCAGTACTCGTTGCTGATGGGTCGCGGCCCGATCGGGGACCACGAGAGGGGATTGCTCCGTGGCTCGACCTGGCCCTGGAGTGCGTCGGGGACCACGCCCCCGACGATCCGGTAGTAGCCCCACGGCGCCGGGCCGTTCTTGTCCGGGCGCTTGCGAGGCGGAAGGTTCAACTCGGGCGTGCGAACCGCGACGGGAAGCACGTAGTCCGGGCCCACCGGATTGAATTCGGCCGAGTGCTCCGCACCCTGGCAGCCGGGAATCATCAACGCGCAAAGCCCCGTGATCAGCGCGGTCGGGTAGGGGGCGAGTCGGACAAGGGTACTTCTCATGCTCTGGTCTCCAGACGCCACGAGCGTGGTCGCAACGGAGTTATCGGCGAAAATACAACCGATGAGCCGGATCGGCCCGTGAAACGAGGATCTATACCAGAAAACGGCCCGATCGGTTCCCGGCAACCAGACTCGGGGCGCCGGATCGATCCCCGCGAGCGGGCTTTCTCACCCGTGGGTTTCCTTTCGGCACGAAACCACGCAAAAAACTATGAAAAACATACCCCGAAACGCCGGAATCCGCGAGGATCCGACGCGCCGGGGCATGGTTCGATGTGCTGGATATCAGGGTTTTGGGTTCCGCGTCGAGGAGCGGGTCAGCACCCTTCCTCGAAGGCATGCACGAAGCCCACGAAATCGTCCAGGTCAACGAACCCCGAACGGTCGAAATCGGCCTGGTCGATCCCCTCCTCAAAGGCCAGCACAAAGGCCGCGAAATCATCGAGGTCGACAAAGCCCGACCCGTCGAAGTCCGCCAGGCACAGCGGCGCGAACTGGATCGTCCCGGTCTGCGAATTAAACGTCGCCGCCCAGTTCTCCGGCACCAGCGAGTTGCTTCCCAGGAGCAGACGCTGAACGAACGGCGCCGTCAGGAAGTACGCCGGCGAAGGGTTGCAGAACAGCCCACCGCCCACCAGCGGCAGGCAGGTCTGGATCGCCACCACCTGCATCGGGATCGGGTGATTCTCGGGGAGCATCGGCAGCAACCCCTCCGCGAACAGCGCCATCTGCGTTTCGACCGTCAGCAACTCGGTGCCGACCAACTCCGCCCCGATCTGCATCGCCAGGGGCGTGGGGATCAGGCTCGCCGAGACCGTCGAGACAAGCGCGCCGGGGATCGGCACGCCGTTGAGGATGGCGACCGGGGTCGAGCACGGGATATGCACATCATCGGTCGGATCCGGGTCCTCATCGAACGGAACCTCGGCACGATCCTCGACCGGAGCGTCGATCCAGCGGGTGCCCCGCTCGTTCTTCTTGGGGTCCTTGGTGGCCCGGTCGGCATAGTCGAGTTTCTTGCCGTCGATGACCGCCCCGCAGACGTTCTTGCCGAGTTTGTTCGTCACGGACTTGGTCTTGCGCTCCTTCTCGGCGTCGTTGGCCCCATCCTGGTCGGCGGGCTTCTTGGCGATCAGGACGGTCGCCTCGATCTCCCGCGCGGGGCCGTTGTTGGAGCCGTCGGCGTTCTTTGGCTGAATCTTGATCTTGAGACTGTCGTAGCGGTGGCACTTGACGCTCCCTCCACCCGTCCCGTTGAGCGTGGTGGTGCCGTCGGGCGGATTCACCGGGTCGCCGTTGGCGTCGAGGATCCCGAGTTTCTTGGCATCCTCGAAACTGATGGTGGTCGTGCCGCCGGTGTCGGCGATGCCCGCGATCTCCGTGCCGCCGATGCCGATGCCGACAGGGTAATTCGTGGAATTATCACGGGGACCGCCCGCGGCGAGCAGCGCCGTGGAGCCGATCACCAGCGCGGACAACAGCACCTGAACATGGTTCATGCGTGAGGACATCGAAAGTCTCCTGGGTCAATCTCGGGAAGATTCAAGCGGGCCCAGCATTGTCTCACACGAGCCAGCGCTCGCCGCTTCCCCCGGAACGTCCCCGCTTCCCGGCAGTCACGCCCTTTGTTCACATTTCGCCTCGTGCGCGCACGAGGTCGGGGCCTCCACCAAACCACATTTGTGTGAAGTTCTCGGCCCGACCCGGGATTTTGCTTGCATAACCCCCACGCGTGTGGCAGAGTGAAGAGGCAGCGCCTTCGCACCGGAGCCGGGCCCTCGATGGCCCAAAATCCCCGATGGCCCGAATCCAAACCGCACGGGGCGGTTCGGCCGGTGAAAAGGAACTTGCCATTTCACGGGGCGCGGGGGCTGTCCGAGCCCGAGCGTCCGGGGAGATCAATCGTGAAGCATCGAAACCGGATCGTCCTGCTCGCGGGGTGTGCCCTTTCCTCCTTCGCCGTGCTCGCGTCGCCCGCCCGCGCGGTCGGTGGTGGTGGTGGTGGTGGTAGTAGTGTGTGTGTGGGGGGGGGGGGATGAATAGGGAGGCGGGATTCACGCCTCCGGAACCGGAAGAAGAATGCGATGTCCCCGCTGTTGAATGCACCGGGATCCCGTACCTTCAACCCAACCAGACGTGGATCCCCGGGGTGCTGAACTGGGCTCCCAACCGCATGCCCGCCGCGTGGATCAACCTCAGGCCGGGGAACTACTGCACGCTAACCCATGGCAACTTCCGGGGGTTGCAGCCCTGGTGGTACGTCCACGACGATATCCCGACGTACGACGGGTCAACGCCGGCGGCGGATGCCGCGTTCGTCACGCTCGAGACCAAACTCACCGAGGCGTACAGCCACGGGTTCCGGCGGATCATCCTGAACCTTCCGGCGGGGATGGTCTTTGACCAGAACATGGCCAGTTCGCAGTGGTGGTCGATGCCCGCGTGGAAGCGGGCTCGCCTGGCCTGCCTGATCCAGAACTGGCTGGCGAGCAAGCCCGACACGCAGTTCGAGATCTACGGGGCGTTCGAGAACAACGATCCCAACTCGCTGTGCATGAGAGACAACGCCTACACGGTGCCATCCACCGCGCCGTATGAGAAGTGCCCCGAGGATTTAGGGTCGAACGAGGGCATGTTCTACCCCTGCTTCGGGGCCAACTTCGCGTACACGCCCTCGGTGCTGCTGCAGTCGCACATGTGCGAGTTCCACCAGAACATCCATCCCTGGCAGCACCTGGGGATCACGCGGTACTGGCTCGATTGGTCGAACCACCTGTGGGATGCGTACGAGGAGTTCCCGTACTCCCCGCTCTACCGGCCCGGAACGGATGAGCACCACTTCCTGGGCGCGGAATCGATCCCCAGCGTGCCGGTGGCACAGGGCGTCTATGAAATCGATATCCCCAAGGTGCTGCTGTCGCCGGCCATCGCCCTCAACACGATGCCGACTGTCAACGCCCAAAAACAATGGGATATCTCGGCGTACGCCGGCTCGACCGAGTTGATGGCGCTTCTCGATCATTCCGAGGATGATTACTTTAAAATTAACCACATGTTTGACGTGCTTTCCTGGGCACAGAAGGGCTTCGTGCTAGCGTGTCAGGGGGTTGAGTCGATTGGGGCGCAACCAGAAGGAGTCAGTGCCAAGAGAATGATCGAATTCATGAAGCGGGTCTACGACTTCGGCCCGCTCGCCGATGCCCGTGACTTCAACGGCGACGGGGTCGCCAACCAACAGGACTTCAACGACTTCATGCTCGTCTACAACCTGTATCTCGGGCGGACCAACTGCAACTGGGTCCACGGGGACGTCAACGGCGACAACACCGTCAACATGTCCGACTACCAGATCTTCCGCGCCCGAGCGATGATGACCTCGGCCGTCCCCATCAACCTCGGCTCGGCCGAGCCCTACGACGCGCTCACCAAGCCGTGATGGTTCATTCCGGTGGCGATCGCCAAAGGCTTCTCAAGGCAATCCGGAGTTCGCGGAACAACGAGGACAAACCCATGACACTTCAAACGAATTCTCATCCCAGTGTACTGCTTCATATTATGGGCTTCATCGGCGCCACGTGCGTGATGACGGCCTCGGCGCGTGCGGCCGTGGTTGTGTACGACAACAGGGATGGGGAGTTTCTGTGGGAATTGAGCGTCATATATGATTCATCGGAGTACCCGGCTAATTTTCTCGACATCACGCAGCCGCCCAGCCAGTCCGGTGAGCGCCGGCCCGGGACCATCGGGAAGTGGTACCGTCCAAATATCACCAGTTCGGGTTGGGGGACCCGGTTCCTGAGAGGAGAATCCGGAGTTGAAACGGCCAAGACCAGCGACTGGGTGATGATCAACTGGAATGGCAACGACTATCTTCTGCAACCGACACGCGAGTATTTAAGCGGCGAGCGGGTGCAATCGTCCGACCACTGGAATATCGCGAGTACTTATTTTTACCACTTGCCTTGGACGTGGGACCTTACAAAGGGCACGCCCGCGATCAGCGAGGCGGCGTACCTCGGCGTGCGCACCCGGATCGCCGGTCGCTGGCACTACGGCTGGATCCTGTTCACCGAGTACAAGTGGCCGGCGATGTGGGCCTACGAGACCACGCCCGACACCCCCATCGAGATCCCCATCCCCGCCCCGGGCGCGGCGTGCATCCTGCTGGCGGGGTCGATGCTCATCACCCGCCGCCGACGGGGTCGGTAGAAAGAGGGAGAAACCGATTCCATGAAGCGCGTCTACGACAGAAAGAGGGGGAAACCGATTCCATGAAGCGTGTCTACGACTTCGGCCCTCTCGCCAACGCCAACGATTTCAACGGCGATGGGGACGTTAACCAGCAGGACGTGGACGACTTCATGCTCGTCTACAACCTGTATCTCGGGCGGACCAACTGCAACTGGGTTCACGGGGACGTCAACGGCGACAACGCCGTCACCTCGGCGGACTTCCTGACGTTCACCAACCGCCGGTTGATGCAGGCCATGACCAACAACCCGGTGCCGATCCACCTGGGCACGGCCGACCCCTACGACGCGCTCACCAAGCCGTGATGGTTCATTCTGGTACCGATCGCCTTGAAATCCACCAGTGATACCTCGTGGACACAAAGCAATGCAACACGCACCAACCAGGAGAGTGATATGGAATCAAATCGTGCTTCAACTCGCACCACGCCACGCGGTCTTGCCTTCGCGATGCTCGCCGTTTGCCTGATGGCCTCGGTCGCGCGTGCCGCCGTCGTGGTCTACGACAACCCAAACAATCTTTTTTTCTGGGAGATCGGATCTATAAGCACCGACGGCTCGAGAAGTCCCGGGACCTTTCTCGATATCACGCGCCCCGCCTCCGAGCAGACGGGAGAACAACGGCCCGGGACCATCGGCAAGTGGTGGCGGGCAAGCTACAGCAGTTCGGGGCCGGCGATTCGCTATCTGATCGGGGAGCCGGGCATGCAGACCGCCAAGACCACCAACCCTGTTACCATCGATTGGAACGGGCATCTCTTCTTTTCGCAGCACCCAACCCGCGAGTACCACCCGGGCGAATCGGTGAGCATCGCCGACAACTGGGATATCGAGAGCATCTATTTCTACCACCTGCCTCATACGTGGGACCTTACAAAGGGCACGCCCGCGATCAGCGAGGCGGCGTACCTCGGCGTGCGCACGCAGATCGCCGGACGCTGGCACTACGGCTGGATCCTGTTCACCGAGTACAAGTGGCCGGCGATGTGGGCCTACGAGACCACGCCCGACACCCCCATCGAGATCCCCGTCCCCGCCCCGGGCGCGCTCCCCCTCGCCGCGCTGGGCTTGTTCGCCGCCGGGCGGCGAAGGCCAACCCGCCCGGCGTGAGTCGGCCGATCGTTGTCCACGACGGTGTGGGCCTCGGGCGTTCGCGTGACCGGGGGAGTGCCTGGTGCCTTCGCGCGCGTTCGATACGAGATCACCCGCGTGAGGCGGGCGGCACCGGACCAGCGCGCGAGACCGGCTCGGGTGTCACGACCTTGAGCCCGACAATCCCCGCGACGATCAGGGCCAGGCACGCGATCCGCGGCGCGGTCACGGGCTCGGCGAGCACGGCCATGCCGATGAGGGCTGTTCCCACCGCCCCGATCCCCGTCCAGACCGCGTAGGCGGTGCCGATCGGCAGGCTGCGGGCGGCCAGTCCCAGCAGCCCCATGCTGACGACGATGCACGCGATGGTCGCGAGCGTGGGCCACGGCCGGGTGAACCCGTGCGTGTACTTGAGGCCCACGGCCCACCCGACCTCGAAGATGCCGGCGATCACGAGCATAATCCACGCCATGGTGGTGTCACTCCCTCACGGTCCCCCGCCCGTCGTTGGTTCTCGGTCGTCATCCGGCGCGGCGCGCCGGGGGGACTATTGTTCCATCCCACCCGCGTCGGGCCGCGTGGACCGCGAGGCATGTCTGCCGGCCGGCCCGGACGCATTGAGCGGAGTCTTCGCGCATGGCCCGTCTGAAGATCGCCCTCGCCCCGGGCGACGGTATCGGCCCCGAGATCATGGAGGCGACGCTCGACCTGTTCAAGGCCGTGGGCGTGGACGAACAGGCCGAGTTCCTCCCGGTTGAGATGGGGGCCTCGGTCTTTGCCAAGGGCAACTCGCGGGGCATGACCGACGCGGCCATCCAGACGGTCGAATCCTGCGGCATCCTCTTCAAAGGGCCGATGGAAACCCCCAAGGGCGGCGGGGGCAAGTCGATCAACGTCACCGCGCGCAAACTCTGGAACGCCTACGCCAATCTCCGAACCTTCAAGTCGCTCCCGGGGGTCCAGACCGTCCATTCCAGGGCGGGCATCCCCATCGACGTGACGGTCGTCCGGGAGAACATCGAGGACACCTACGGCGGGGTCGAGCATCGTCTCTCCAACGACACCATCCAGTGCAAGCGCCTGATCACCGCCCCCGGGTGCGACCAGGTCCATCGCTTCGCGCTGCAGACCGCCCGCCGGATGGGGCTGACCCGGGTTCACTGCGGGCACAAGGCCAACATCATGAAGATGACCGATGGCCTGTTCCTGGAGCGGTTCCGCCAGGTCGCCCGAGACTTTCCCGAGATCGAGCCCGCCGACGTCATCGTCGACGCCCTGTGCATGAACCTGGTCGTCGATCCGCGGCGGTACCAGATGATCGTCCTGCCCAACCTCCAGGGCGACATCGTCAGCGACCTGTGCGCCGGACTGGTGGGGGGGCTTGGCTTCGCCCCGTCGGCGAACATCGGGACGCACCTGGCGATCTTCGAGGCCGTCCACGGAACGGCCCCCGATATCGCGGGCAAGGGGATCGCCAACCCCACGTCCCTGATCCTGTCGGGCGTCATGATGCTCCGGCACCTGGGGCTTGGATACGAGGCGGCCACCATCGAGAACGCCCTGCTTGCCACCCTTGAGTCGGGCACCCACACCGGCGACTTTGGCGACCGGAGCGTCCCGCCGTTGGGCACGCGGGACTTCACGTCGGCGATCATCGAGCGACTGGGCCAGCGGCCGGGGACGATCCCGGCGGCTCTCGTTCCCGAGAAAGCCGGGCCGACGTATGTTCGCCCGCCCAAGCCCGCGGGCCAGCAGGTCATACGAACCTTCAAGAACGTCGTGACCCATGTCGTCGGGTGCGACATCTACCTGGACTCCCCGCTCTCCCCGGTGGCGCTGGCCGAGGAGATGCAAAGGGCGTGCGTCGACGGGCCGTTCAAACTCACGCTCATCTCCAACCGCGGGACGCAGGTCTGGCCGACCGGCAGCGTCTACACCGAATGCGTGGACTATTACCGCGTTCGCTTCGAACTCAAGGACGCGGTCACCGCGGGGAGTTTCGGCCAGGCACGGTGCATCGCCCTGCTCGACCGCGTCGCCGAGAGTTTCTCGATCTGCTCGTACGAGGTCCTGCGGACGTTCGACGGGGTGAAGGGGTACAGTCTGGCTCAGGGGCAGTGACGGTCCCGGGCGTTCCCCCGGCCGTGTTTGGTTTACGGCGGTTCTCCGCGGCGGGGCGCCTCGACACGCGCGAGTCCCCTTGCCGCGCCTGGCAACCCGGCGGTTCGGCACGTTCACGAGCCCGGCCCGACAAGAACATCAGAAAATCATGGAATGTCGCTCATGTTGCCCACCCGTTCGCGGCGGGTGATGGGGGACGCACCGCTCTTGGCGTGTGCCCGGGGCGAGCCAACAGCCAACCTGAAGGAACCCACCAATGGCCAAGACCGCGCTCTGTGTCGGGATCAACGACTACCCGGGCACCTCCGCCGACCTTTCCGGGTGTGTCAACGACGTCAACGACTGGAAGGCCGCCCTTGAACCCCGCGGGTTCAAGGTCACGACCCTTCTCGACCGCGATGCCACCAAGGGAAACCTGGTCGAGAGCCTGACCAAACTCTTCCGTGACGCGACGAGCGGGGACACGGTCGTCTTCCAGTACTCCGGGCACGGCTCGTTTGTCGCCGACCTCGACGGGGATGAGGCCGACGGACGCGACGAAGTCCTCTGCCCTTGCGACATCGGGTCCAGCGTGTACCTGGTTGACGATGAACTGCACGAACTCTTCGGCCTGGCCAAGCCGGGCGTGAAGATCGTCTTCTTCTCGGATTCGTGCCACTCGGGGACCGTGTCCCGGTTCCGGATGGCCGATCCCGATGTCGATCACGGGACCAAGTCCCGATTCCTGCCTCCGGAGACGTTCCTCCGCGACTTCGAGATGCCCGACGTGGCGGTGGCTTCGCGGGGACGGCGAAAAAGGCGCGCGAAGGCCCCGCGCGCCCTGCTGGTCTCGGGGTGCCTCGACCACCAGACCAGCGCCGACGCCTGGTTCGGCGGACGAGCCAACGGCGCGTTTTCCTACTACGCCCTGCGAACCCTGAAGCAACTCCCCGCGGGAGCCACCTTCCGGCAGTGGCACGCCGCCATCCGCCAGCACCTCCCGAGCGTGTACTTCATGCAGGAGCCCAATCTGTTTGGGAGCAACGCGCAGGCGAACTGGAAGGTCTTTGAGTGAGCCTTGTTCTCGGCGGATGATCGCACGCATGTCCGCTTCGGCGGAACCACTCCCCCGCCCGGCTTGGAAAAGCCGAGCGGGGTTATTCAGACCCGAGGGGAGCGCCCAGGACTGGTTCTCACCGCGATTCAGGCCGATCCCGGCCGGTTCATGGCGTCGGCGAGGCCATCGCCGGGGCGACCGTCGGGAGGTTCAACTCTCGCTCGAGCATCCGTGCCACGCGCAGCAGCCGCGCCTCCGACCACGCCGGGCCGATCAGTTGAACGCCTACCGGCAGCCGCGCGGTGCCGCGCTCCGTGCCGCCCTGGGTGAATCCCGCCGGGATCGTGACCGCCGGGAGTCCCGCCAGGTTCACGCCGACGGTGTAGACATCCTCCATGTACAGCGCCAGCGGATCGGTTTTTTCCCCGATCACAAAGGCCGGGCCGGGCGCCGCGGGCATCAGCAGCACGTGGCACCCGCTTCCCCCAAGCGCTCGGTCGAAATCTTCCTTGATCCGACGCCGTGCCCTGAGCGCGGTGAGGTAATACGCGTCGTAGTACCCGGACGACAGCACGTGCGTCCCCAGCAGGATCCGCCGCTTGACCTCCGCCCCGAATCCCTCGGATCGACTCCGGCGGTAAAGGTCAACGATCGAATTCCCGGGGTCCACCTCCGCCCGCCGACCGTACCGAACCCCGTCGAAACGAGCCAGGTTCGACGATGCCTCCGCGCACGCCACGACGTAGTACGCCGCGATCCCGTGGTCGGTCATCGGAAGGCCGACCTCGACGATCGTCGCCCCAAGCGACCGGTACACCTCAACCGCACGTTCGAGAGCCGACGCGACGGCGGGGTGATTCGACAATGAACGTCCCTCACGCGGCACGCCGATCACAAGCCCATCGACGGGTCGTTCCAGGTCCGCGGTGAACGATTCGCCCGGCCTGCTCGCCGACGTCGAGTCCAACCCGTCCTCCCCGGATATCACGTCCAGGACCAGCGCGGCGTCCGCGACGCACCCCGCCATCGGCCCGACCTGGTCCAGCGAGGAGGCATACGCCACGAGCCCGTACCGGGAGACACGTCCGTACGTGGGTTTCACGCCCACCACCCCGCACAGCGACGCCGGCTGGCGGATCGAGCCGCCGGTGTCCGAGCCCAGCGCGACCGGGATGTCTCCCGCCGCCACGGCCGCCGCCGATCCGCCGGAACTCCCCCCGGGAACGCGCGACGGGTCCCAGGGATTGCGCGTCGGCCCGAAGGCCGAGTGCTCGGTGCTCGAGCCCATCGCGAACTCGTCG
The DNA here is from genome assembly GCA_019636515.1 of Phycisphaeraceae bacterium. Classification (GTDB taxonomy): domain Bacteria; phylum Planctomycetota; class Phycisphaerae; order Phycisphaerales; family UBA1924; genus JAEUJB01. Next base: position 117,412 of record JAHBXI010000003.1, read on the forward strand.
AGGTTCGTCTTGCCGATCACCACCGCGCCCGCCTCCATCAGCCGGCGAGCCACCGTCGCCGAAAATGCAGACCGGTAGTTCTCCAGCATTCGAGAACCGCACGTGGTTCGCCCGCGATCAAGGCAGATGTTGTCCTTGATCCCTACGGGAACACCCGCCAGGGGCAGGTCCGGCGCGGCCGGGTCACGGACTATCCGATCAACCCGTCTTGCCTGCTCGACCGCGTCTTCCTCCAGCAATTCGATGTACGCCCCGCACAAGCGGTTCGTGACGCGCGCCGCCGCCAGCGCCGCCGTGATGCGATCGACGGCCCCGCCGCGATGGGCGCGGACCTCACCGGCCATCTCGATCGCGCTCGCCATCACGGAGTTCCCCGCTCCAGTACCTTCGCCTGGAAGCCGCCCGCCACGATCCGTTCCCCCTGCGAGACCGCCCAGTCCCACACCTCCGGCAGGTAGATCGTCAGCGGCTCTCCCTCACGCACGCGGGTCGTGTGCATGGGCGTCGAATTGACGCGACCCCAGATCGTGTTGCCCGTCACCATGTCCGCCTCGACCCACAGGTATTCGTACCCACGGGGCTCGGCGTCCACACGCACCTTGACGAAGCACCGCCGTGACGTCCCGCGGTCTTGGAACGCCTTTTCGAACTCCGGCCACCGACGACGAGCCTCCTCGGTCGCCGCGACAAGCCGCGGGTCGCCATCCTCCACCGTGACCATCCGATCCGGGTCGCGGATCTCCTGGTTTGGGGGTCGGCCGGGGTCCTTGCTCGCACAGCCCGACCAGGCACAAGTCCCGGCCGCCAGGACCGCCAGCCCCACCCCGAGCGCCCGACTCGCGATCGCACGGCCGAACCCCCGGCCGAACCCACGGGTGGGTGCCACGACCGGCTGATTGGCACATTTCATCACGGCACCTCCAGGAGAATGAACACGGTTCACGCACAACGGAGCGATCACGCCCCACCCTCCCCCAGGACCTTCGGAACACGCACATACCGATCATCCCACGCGGGCGCCATGGCTCGCAGAGCCTCGATGTCGAGCGTCGGCCCGGGAACATCGTCACCCAGGCGCCCCGGATCATCCGACACCCGCGCCAGCGGCTCGACGCCCGACAGGTCCAGTTCCCGCAGTTGTCCCACGTACGCCAGCACGCGCGAGAGGTCGCCAATCAGACCAGCCACCTCCTGGTCCGTCACGGCGATGCGAGCCAGACTGGCCACGTGCCTGACATCATCGGGCGTGATGCGAGCCTCGTTCATCGGCCCAAGCGTATCACGCCGCGTACGACGGGTTCGACTCGCCGCCGGTTCCCCTTATACCCCGGTCCACCAGCCGATCCAACAACCGATTCGCCAGGGCGTCCATGGTCAGGTCCGCTCCCACCTCGCAGGCCAGCCGAGAAGCCCGCCGCCGAAGATCCGGGTCGAGCATTGACTCGATACCCCGGCGCCAGCCGTCCGCCTCCGCCGGATTGACCACCCATCCCGGCCCCTCGCCGGGTGATGAGAAAACCTGCGAGGCACCCGCCGCCTCGGTCGAGCACACCACCGGCGCCGACATCCGCAGGCAATCCGCCAGGAAACGACCCGTCGAGGAGGCGTCGGCCCGCGAGCCAAGCACGATCCCGCCGTCCGAAGCCGCCAGCGCCGCATCCAGGCGAAAAGTCCCGCCCAGGATCCTCGCCCGCGGCCCCACACCCGCGCGATCGCACAGGCGGCGCAGCGTGTGTGTCTTGCGCCCGAAGACCAGGAGTTGAACCGGCACGCCAGCGGCCAGGGCCGCTGGCGCCAAGCCGGCAAGGCTCTCATGGACGCCCGGTCGTTCCGTGTGGACGCCGCTGGTGGTCAAGACCACATGGTCCCGCGGAATGTCCAGGAGCGACCGCACGCGCGCGCGCAGGGCCTGGCGCTCAGACTCGCCATGGCGAACCAGGTCGCTTGCCAGGCCCGCGGACACCAGCGAGCCGAGTACCGGTCGGAACCCGCCCGGCCAGTGCCTGGCGATCCGGCCGGCTCGCCGCTCGGCGAGCATCGCCGAGGGAGCCCACGGCCGATGCAGCAGTTCGAGCGCGGCCGTCACCGCGGAGCGGTTGAGAACCGCCCGGGAGAGCACGGTGGGTATCGGCGGCGAGAACGCGAACCACAGGTCCCCGGGTACCCATCGCGTCATCGAAATGCTCGGCCCCGGTACGCGCTCCAGGCGGTCCATCACCCACGAGCCAAACCCGAGGGGATCCGATGACCGGAGTCGGCGGAGTGGTCGGCGGACCTCGATCCTGACGCCGGCCTCACCGGGCGGGATCACCTCGGGATCTTCCGCTCCGTCGCACAGGATCCGAACCCCTTGCCCGCGGCGCACGAAGGCACGGGCCAGGCGAACCGCCCACACCGACGACGCCCACGGCATCGAGCGGAGATACTCAACGATGATCGCGATGTCGCTCACGGGATTGCCTGGCGATCGGCGGACGATTCGGGGATGAAACTCGGGCACAGGGACAGCAAGACCGCCAGCATCGCGCTGGTCTGGGCGTTTATATGCACGGGGTCGAACATGCTGACCGCCAGCAGGCCGACCAGGGCGCCCGCCGGACCCCATTCGTAGGCCCCGTGACTTCGCCATCGCGCCAGGCCGAGGTGGACCGCGTTCCGCATCGCCAGGATCACCACCAGCAACGCGCTCGCCAGCCCCAGCACGCCCGTTGTCGCGGCGATGTGAAGCAGCCCGTTGTGCGCATGGTCATGGATTCTCCAGGGCGGGGTGTCCTCCGCGCGTTGACGCACGAGCGCCTCCGCGGCCGGCCGATACGAGCCCGCCCCGACCCCCAGCCACGGATGCTCCCGGAACAGGTCGATCGCGACTAATGCCATTCCCAGCCGCGCGCCCGTGTCCGACGAGAAATCCCGGCTCGTGAACGCGGCGGCGAGGTCCTGCCTCGCCAGCGCGACCCGCCGCGACACCGCGTCACCCGTCCATATCCACAGCATCCCCGCGGCGACGACCACGACGCCCGACGCGGCCAGGACCCATCGTGCCCGTGCCGACGACGTGCGGCTCGCGGGGTGATCCGCCGGGGCCGCCCGGCCGCGCACGACGATGCACGCGAACGCGATCATGGGGATGAGCGCCGCGGAAGCAATCCACGCCCCGCGCGTCCCGGTCGCGAAGATACCCGCGAGCGTGACGAACGAAGCGGCGGCGGCCAGGATCCGCGTTCGGATGCGCCCCGGCAGAAAGACCGCGGGAAGGTGCAGCCCCAGCGCGGCCGTCAGCACCGAGCCACCCACCACCGGGGGCCACCACCCGCTGCAGCGGTCGGGGGCTCGGTCCCACGTTGGTGTCGGCCAGTCCAGTTGAACGTGCAGGAACTGGGATGCCTGGGAAGCGTTGCCGATCAGGAACCCGGCCGCCAGCACGATGATCAGCGAACGGCGGTACTCGATGACCGACCAGAGCATGAACAGCGACCACAGCCACCGGATCGACCCGGCCTGGTCGATCCCCTCCGACCGATCCTGGGACCACAACAGGCTTGTGAACTGGATGATGCCGAAGATCGCGACCGCGAGAAGAAGCGGCTGGAGCAGGATCGAAGGGATGAGCCGGACGTTTCGATGAATACGGACGAGCACGGCGATCATGAGCGGGACGCCCGCGAACTCCACGATTGAAACCGGCCACGAGACGAAAAAACACCAGACATACGCCCAGGGAAGAGTGAACTTCCTGCCAAAGAATCCGTCCCACGGATCAACGGCGTACAGGTGGTTGGTTCGTGCGCGATCGATCCAGGGAGCGGACAAGACCCGGCTGACCCGGCCACGGATCGACCCGGCGACGGGAGTGTCGGAATTGGGCATCCCGTCAAGGCCGGCGGCGCTTGCGGGAACCGGCCCCGGGGCCGCAAAATCGGGGTTGGCGGGTCGATGGCGCACGTGGGCGATCGGCGGTGGATGAAACCCGGCGACCGCCCGATGGTAACACGAGGGGCTTGGTCGCGCGATTCGCGTCGGCCCGATCGGTGCCGGCCCGATCGGTGCCGGCCCGATTGGCGCCGGCCCGGTTCGGCGAAAGAACCCGCGATGGCATCGGGCGTCTGATGTTCGTAGGCTTTTCAGGTCGGTTGCCGGTCGGCCCTGGGGTAGGGTCGTCGCGGCGGAAGGGGCGCGGCATTCATGGATGAGATCCGGCGTGTGGTGCGTGGGGCGGGGAGAAGGCTCGCGGTCTTGTCGTTCTCTCGACGACTGGCCGTGTACCTGGCCGCGGCGGCGGTCGGCCTGCTGGTCGCGCTGCTGGTCGAGCGGGCCCTGGGATTCTCGTGGCCGTGGCGGGCGATATTCACGGCGGCGGCGCTGGCGACGGTGGCGGCGGCGCTCGTCGCCACGGTGCTCGGCCTTCGTGACGACCTGGGCGTGGCGAAAGAACTCGACACGCGGGCCGGGCTTCGGGAGAGCCTGAGCACGGCCCTGTGCGTTGGTTCATCGGAAGATCCGTGGAGCCGGGCGGTCGTGGAAACGGCCCGCGAACGGGCACGGTCCATCCGCCTGCGCGAGACGCTGCCTTTCGAGCCGCCCAGGGCATGGCCTATGGCGGTCGGTTCGATCGCCGCGCTGGCCCTGGCGTGGTTCGTCGTCCCCACGTTCGACCTTCTCAGGATCATCGAGAAGAGGGATCAGGAAATCAGGCGGGAACGGGAACTGGTGGCGACCGTGGCGGAGATCACCGAGCAGAACCGAAAACTCGACGCGATGCTCGAGAAGGCCGGGCTGAGCCTTAAGGATGGTCCCGGGGACGAGTCGCGCGACGACCCCGCCCGACCCGAGGAACTCAAGAACCCCGAGGAGGTTCGCCGGGCCGCGGTGAAGCGTCTCTCGGACGCCGCCGATCGACTTGGCGGCATGAAAGATGGGGAGAAATCACGTCAGATCGAGGCGCTCAAGGAGCAGTTGCGTCACCTGCGTCCCACCTCGGACGGCCCGTTGCACGAATTCCAGCGTCAGGTGGCCCGCGGGAATTTCGATCAGGCCCGGCGCGAACTCGAGGAGATGGCTCGCGCGATGGCCGACGGCTCGATGTCCGACCAGGACGCGGAGAAGGCCCGCAAACAACTCGATGAGATGGCCCGCCAACTCGATCGCCTGGCCCAGGACAAGCAGCGCCTCGAGCAGGACCTGCTCAGGCAAGGCCTCACACCGCAACAGGCGAGCGAACTCATGAAGAAGGCCGCCGCCGGAGATCCCAACGAACTTCGCCAGGCGATCGAAGAACTCAGGCAACTCTCTCCCGAGCAGGCCGAGCAACTGATGAACCAGGCGATGGCGCGAATGCAGGCCCAGCGGAGCATGGAGCGGATGTCCGAGGCCACCCGCCAGATGTCCGAGGGCATGCGGGACGGCCAGATGGGTCAGCAGGATGCCCAGGGGATGCAGGACATGATGGGGGAATTGACCGCGGCGGAGATGATGGACGGGGAGATCGAGGCCGCCCGTGCCGCCATGGGGGAAATCCAGGCCCAGTTGGCCAGGCTCGGCAAGGGCCTTGGGGAAGGGGGTCTCGACGGAGACATGGGCCAGCCGGGGCGCACGGCCTGGAAAGAAGGGGAGAGCCGCCGTGCCGGCTTGGGCAGCGGCGGGCCGGGTCAGGGCCTGGGGGATGGTCCCGAAGCGGCGCCGACCGATTACTCGATCAAGAAGGAAAAGGCCAACGTCACCACCCGGGACGGGCCGCTCATCGGCAGCCGGCTGGTATGGGGTGAACAGGTCATCGGGGAGTCACGGGCCGCCTTCTCGGAGGCGGTGGATTCGAGTTCCAGGGCCGCGGCCGAGGCTCTTGAGACCATGCAGGTGCCGCGTCCTTTCCACGGGGCCGTCAAGAGTTACTTCGGCACGCTCAACAACAAGGCGGGCGCCAAGTCACCCCCATCCTCCCCGGCCCGGGAACCGGCCGCCGATTCCACGGATGCAGGAACCAAATGAAATCCCGGGTTCGGGCCGTGTTATCGGAACAAAGAGGATGGACAGGGCCTGGCGAGGGAACAGGCGCGTCGTGACGGTCGTGGCCCCGAATTCGAGAATTGTGATTCTGTTGAATTCCGCTTGAACGAACAATGAAACCATGATAGGGTATTTGTGGATTCGGGCTTTCCGCCGCCCGTTTTGGCTTGAGTCATACGTCGTTTGTGTCAGACGTCGATCAGAGGAGAGAGGACTCGCGATACTCAACGCGTTCGCCCGGAGATGCCGTGTGCATCCCGATCCGGTCGGTTCGTTTCCGAATCGGCCGGCTGACGATTTTTCGTCGCGGGCGCGTCGCCGCTGTTGAAGCGGCCGGGACTTGGTTTCTGGAACATAAAGAACTTGGTTCTGGAATCCTGATTTCCGTAAACATCGCTTCTCCGATCCTCTGATTTTCTCGGTTTCCGTGTTTCTCCCGTTGTTTGGGGTTCTTTTTGCATTTAGGAGGATTGGACATGAAGAAGATGATTGCGGCTCTCGCTGTTCTTGCCGGCGCGGCCACCGCCAACGCGGCGGTCCTCGCGGCAAATCCCCAGGATTTCGGGCCGGACTTCGGCCTCGGGTACTATTCGGATGGCAACCCCGGATACTTCTACAGCCAGCAGATTGCCGAGAATTTCTCGCTCGGTAGCGCCTCGGTCGTCACCGGCGTGAACTTCGCCGGGGCGTCGGAGTTCTACCTGTTCCCGGACTACACGAACATGTCGGGCTGGCGGATCCAGATCTTCAGCGATGCGGGTGGCATCCCCGGCGCGGTCCTTCACAACGAAGTCGTTCCCAAGGCCAATACCAACCCCGTGCTCCAGGGCGTGAGTGTTACTGGCTCGAACGTCTACGGCCAGTCCGTGACGCTGAACAGCGCGGTCAACCTGGGCGCCGGCAACTACTGGCTTTCGATCGGCGGCGTCCTGATCTCCGGCGGCGATGACGCCTGGGTGTGGGCCAACGGCACGGTCGCCGACGGCATCGCGTACACCTTCAGCCCCAACGCGGGCGGGTGGGTTCCGTTCCAGTCCAATTTCTCGGGCACGTTTGAGATCATCGGCGTTCCCGCCCCGGCTTCCCTCGCCCTGGTCGGCATGGGCGCTCTGGTCGTCGGTCGCCGTCGCCGCTGATCGCGGTTGATGGTCCGTGCCTTTGGCGCGGGATGATCCGGCCTCGGATCCCTTCGCGGGGCATGGAATTCATGCTGCTCTCCATCGACGGCCCGCCCTGACCGGCGGGTCGTCTTTTTTTTTCGTTGCGCACGCGAGGCGTGACGGCCCTGGCGCGATCACCCTGGGTTGTTACGGGACCCTTTCGTTCCCCGCGATCGGGGTTTCGAGTGTCCCAAGCCGCTCCGGGACGCGCCCGACCCGCTTTCTTATCCGATGAACGTCATGGATGCGGATCGTCGATCCGGGCGGGTTGGCCGGTCGTACGATGGACGTTGGCGAATCCGATAACGGCGGAGCGGCCCCGGGGGCCGGGTCTTTCTCGTGGCGCGTGGAGATCGCGAGGGGGGGCGGGAAGAGGGCGTGCGGCGTGTTGGCGTGGTGTCCGTTGGCGAGTCCAGGCAGGAGAGAACTCGATGTGCGGAATTGTCGCGTACGTGGGGAGCAAGCAGTGCCAGAACCTCCTGCTCGAGGGGCTCAAGCGTCTTGAGTACCGCGGGTACGACTCGGCGGGGATCGCGACGATCGAGGGGGGGAAGATCCGCGTGGTCAAGACGATCGGGCGCGTGGCGAATCTTGAGGACAAGTTGGAGGAGGTGGGCGGCGTCTCCGGGACGATCGGGATGTGCCACACGCGCTGGGCGACGCACGGCGGGGTGACGGATTCGAACGCGCACCCGCACATCGACGACCGTTCGGGGATATGCCTGATCCACAACGGGATCATCGAGAACTACGGCTCTCTGAAGACCTACCTGGAGGAAAAGGGCCACCGGTTCAAGAGCCAGACCGACACGGAGGTCCTGGCGATGCTGATCGGGGAGTTGTACTCCCCGTCGGAGGGCGTGGACCTGGAGGCGGCGGTCCAGGCGGCGCTGCGTGAGGTGACCGGGGCGTACGGGATCGTGGTGATGTGCGAACGAGAGCCCGACACGCTGGTGTGCGCGCGCAAGGGCAGCCCGCTGATGGTGGGGGTCGGCGACGGGGAGTACCTGGTGGCGTCGGACGGCTCGGCGGTCGTTTCGCACACGTCGCAGGCGTTCACGCTGGAGGACTACCAGGTGGTGAAGATCACGCCGCGGGGGTTCCGGACCAGCACGATCCACAACATCCCGGTGACGCCGAAAGTCCAGCAACTGGAGATCGAACTCGAGAGCATCGAACTGGGCGGGTACTCCCACTTCATGCAGAAGGAGATCTTCGAGCAGCCCCGGTGCCTTTCCAACACCTTCCGGGGACGGATCGACACGCGAGAGGGCAAGGTGGTGCTCGGGGGACTCTCGAACTTCGCGAAGGAACTGACGCGGGCCAGGCGGGTGATCCTGCTGGGGCAGGGGACGGCGCTGCACGCGGCGATGATCGGGGAGTACCTGATGGAGGACCTGGCGAAGGTCTGCGCCGTCGCGGAGTACGCCAGCGAATTCCGGTACCGCAACCCGATCATCGAGGAAAACACGGTGGCGATCGCGGTGAGCCAGTCGGGCGAGACGGCCGACACGCTCGCCGCGCTGACGGAGGCCAAGGACCGCGGGGCGCTGGCTCTTGGGGTGATCAACGTGGTGGGCTCGACGATGGCCCGGGAGACCGACGCGGGGGTGTACCTGCGGGTCGGTCCCGAGATCGGGGTGGCGAGCACGAAGGCGTTTGTCGGCCAGGTGGCGGTGCTGACGCTGGTGTCGATCTTCCTGGGTCGGCGCCGATTCATGTCGGCGGACCAGTGCTCGGAGATGCTGCGGGCGCTGGAGACGGTGCCCGACAAGATCGGGCGGATCCTGGAGGACGACCAGTTGATCCGGCAGGTGACCGAGCGGTACATCGACCGGGAGAACTGGCTGTTCCTGGGGCGCGGGTACAACTACCCGACCGCGCTCGAGGGGGCGCTCAAACTCAAGGAAATCAGTTACATACACGCCGAGGGCATGCCCGCCGCGGAGATGAAGCACGGGCCGATCGCGCTGATCAACCAGGGGATGCCCGCGGTGTTCATCGCCAACAAGGGCCGCCAGTACGAAAAGGTCATCAGCAACATCCAGGAGGTCAAGGCCCGGGGCGGTCGGATCATCGCCGTGGCGACCGAGGGGGACGTGCAGATCAGGTCGCACGCCGACGACGTGTTCTATATCCCCGAGATCCCCGAGTGTCTCAGCCCGATGCTCGCGGTGGTGCCTCTGCAACTGATGGCGTACCACGCGGCGGTGCTGCGCGGGCATGACGTGGATAAACCGCGCAACCTGGCCAAGAGCGTGACGGTCGAGTGACCTCCGCGTCCGCCCCCCCCCCGGGTCGGTTGGCCTCGGACCCACCTTCGCGGGATCATGCCCCCCGGGGTGGCGATAGACTCCCCACCATGCGCGGAGTCAACACGGTTTCTGTCTGTGCGAGGCAACCCGGCCGGGTCCGCCCGGCGAGCGTGATCGTCGCCGTCGCGTTGTCATTCGCGGTGGGGTCGGCGACGGGGCAGGTCTTTGTCAAGGACGGGCAGACGCGGACGATCTCGACATGGGCCGCCCCGGGGATGCTGCGCAACCCGGTCGCGATCTGCTTTGATCCGCGCGGGGCCATGTACGTCGCGGAGACGGACCGGGCGGGCAACGCGGTGGCGGACACCCGCAACCTCGAGCATCTCAACGCGGTCGAGGAGGACCTGCGGTTCCGGTCGGTCGAGGACCGGCGCGACCAGATCCGCCGGTGGATCGAGCGCGGGGCATTTCCCGCGGATTACTTCACCAGGACCGAGGACCGTGTCCGGATCGTGCGAGACACCGACGGGGACGGCGTGGCGGACTGGTCGGGGGTTTTCGCGGGCGGATTCAACGACGAGTTGGACGGTATCGGGGCGGGGGTGCTGTGGCACGACGGGGGGCTGTACTTCACGTGCATCCCGCACCTGTGGCGTCTGACGCCGGGGCAGGATCCAGACGTCGCCCAGGGGCGAGAGAGCCTGTCGGAGGGGTACGGGGTGCGGTGGTGTTTCTACGGGCACGACCTGCACGGGCTGACGATCGGACCGGACGGGTGGCTGTATTTCTCGATGGGTGACCGCGGGTTCAACGTGCGGACGCGGGAAGGCGCGCGGATCGAAGGCCCGGACGAGGGTGGTGTCTTTCGATGCCGACCGGACGGTTCTGGGCTTATGTTGTTCCATCGCGGCCTTCGAAACCCGCAGGAACTGGCGTTCAACGAGGTCGGAGACCTGTTCACGGGGGACAACAACTGCGATTCGGGAGACCGGGCGCGGGTGGTGTATGTCATGGAGGGGGGCGATTCGGGGTGGAGGCAGGATGTCCAGTCGCTCGAGTCGCGCGGCCCGTGGAACCGGGAGGCGATGTGGAAGCGGATGGTCGATGTCCGAGGCCCGGCCAGGCCGGCGTGGTCGCTGCCGCCGATCGAACACATCGGGGCGGGCCCGTCGGGGATGCTGCTGTACCCGGGGACGGGAGAGTCCGCGCGGCACAACGGCCTGCTGTTCATGGTGGATTTCTACGGCTCGGGATCGACGGTACACGCGTTCCGTCCGGTGCCCGACGGGGCGGGGTATGCGGTCGCGGATCACGACGAGTACTACAAGGGCGTGACGGTGACCGATATCGCCTGGGGGAATGATGGCCGGTTGTACATGAGCGACTGGGGGGGCGGGTGGTCGCCCAACCCCAACGGGTCCATCCTCGTGGCGAGAAACGAGACGGTACACGGGGACCCGGCCGAGGCGGCGGTGATCACCCAGGTCAAGCAGGTCCTGGAGAAGGGCTATGCGGGCGAACCGGACGGACGGCTGATCGAATGGCTGGGGCACCGGGATCAGCGCCTCCGCCTGGGCGCCCAGCACGAACTGGCTCGCCGCGCGGTGGAGGATGGCCAGGCAACGCGCGGAGAGGTCCAGGGCGGCCGGATCGGGTTACTGAGAAAAATCGCCGGTGACGACACGCTCGCCACCGTGACGAGGCTGCACGCGATCTGGTGCGTGGGGCGCATCGCGTGGGAAAACCCGGATATCGCGGCCTCGCTGGCCGACCTGCTCGGGGACGCCGACGAGCACGTGCGCACGGTGGTCCTGCGGACCATCGGGGACCTTCGGCCGACGGCCAACGGAAGCCTGCTCGCCTCGGTCGAATCGTCGCTTGGCGACCCTTCGCCGCGAGTCCGGGCGGCGGCCGCGGTGGCGGTGGGAAAACTACGAGTGGAATCGGCCCGGGGGCGGCTGCTGCGGATGATCGATGACGCGGGCGATCGGGATCCGTTCCTTCGTCACGCGTGCGTGTACGGCCTGGAATTGCTCGGCCACCCGGAGGCACTGGTCCGCGAGGCGGGTCGCGTCGGCCCGGCGGGGCGGATCGGGGCCGTGGTGGCGCTGCGGCGGCTGGGTCATCCCGGGGTCGCGGGGTTCTTGTCCGATGCGGATGCGGGCGTGGCGATTGAGGCGGCCCGGGCCGTGTACGACCTTCGCCTGGCGGAGGGGATGGCCGTGCTCGCGGGGATGCTCGCCGAAGAGATCCCGCCTGGTCGCGCGGTCGAGCCGTGGATGCGTCGGGCGATCGAGGCGAACGTTTTTCTGGGTGATGATGAATCGGTGGAGCGTCTGGCGGCGCTGGCGGGTCGGTCGGACATCGATCCGGCGTGGAGGCTGCTGGCGCTTCGGCGGGTGGCGGGGTGGAATGAGCCGCTCGGCCGAGAGGGTGTGTGGGGAAACTGGGCGGGATACCCGGCGCGGTCCGAGGCGGCCCAGTCGGCGGCGATCGAACTTCACATCGAGTCCGTGGCCACGTCCGCGGCGGGCACGGGTGAACTTGAGGACCTGGCGCAGCGGCTGCGGGCGAGGTTCTCCGTCGCGTTGACGCCGGAGGTCATGGCCCGACACATCGCGGATGCCTCCCGGGCCGACGAGTACCGGTCAACGCTGATCGACCGGCTCTTTGCGGTAGACCCCGCCCTGGCGATCGAAGCCTGCCGTTCGCTGATCAGCGCTGGTGTCGGGGGATTGCCGCGGGCAAGGGCCGAGGAAACGCTGGTCCGTCTCGACCCGGACGGGGTGATCGATCACCTGCTCGCGGCGGCCGCGTCGGGAGAGATGCCCGATCGCCAGCGTGCGGTGCAACTGCTGGGAACGATCGACAGGCCCGCGGCCCGATCGTCGCTGGCCGACCTGGCCGACCGGGTGGTCGCGGGGCTGGCGAGTCCTTCCATCGCGCTGGAGGTGTACGAGGCGGCGATGCGGCTGCCGCCGGATTCGGCGGCACGTCGGCGGATCGAGCCGGTCGGCCGCCAGGGGATGCGTCCGCCCGGCTACTCGACCGCGTTGATGGGCGCGGGCGGGGACGCGGCTCGCGGGCGAGAGGTTTTTCTGCACCACCCGGGGTCGGAGTGCGTGCGCTGCCACATGGTGTCGGGGCACGGGGGGACGGCAGGCCCCGACCTGACTCTGGTGGGATCGCGCCTGGGGATCGCGGCGCTGGTGGAATCGATGGTGGAACCCGCGGCGACCGTCGCCCCGGGGTTCGGATCCATCAGCGCGATGCCGCGCGTGTCGGAAGTTCTGTCGCCCGGGCAGGTCCGGGATGTGGTCGCGTACCTGGCGACGCTGCGGGGCAAGGAAACGGGCGACCCGGCGGTCTCCCCGTCGGCGGGCGCGCACGGCGTGGGATCGGGTCATCCGCACAAGGCCGACTCGGCGCGGTCCCCAGGCACGGCACCGCACGCTTCATCCGGGGGCATGTGGCCGCGGCTGCTCGCGCTGACGGGGATCCCGCTGACGGTGATCCTGGCGTGGCGCGGCGTCCGACGCGCGGGGTGATCGGCGGCGGTCACGGCAGCGGGGTGAGCCACGAATCCGGGACCTCGGGGGCGATGGCGGCGTGCCCGTCGGCGTAGACGGCGTTGAAGCGGGTGGCGTTCATCAGCGGTGCGTACTGATCCCCGCGCGGCCCGTGGAATCGGCCAACGCGGGTTCGGACGTGCGCTTCGTCTCTGAAATCAAGGACGCTGGCGGTGCGTGTGGGCGGGGCGCCGGTGACGACGGTGGGGATGGCGCCGTCTACCAGGATGGGTGTCGTGGCCGGGAGAGGGATCAGGTCAAGCCGGACATGCGCGGTGGCGGATACGGAGTCGTAGTCGCCGCGGTCGCCGGGCTTGCCCGCGTGCCCCGTCGCGTTGATGGCGTAGGTTCTGGTCATCTCCCGGGCGTAGAAGGCTCGGGCCGAGGGGCATACAAGAACGGAACGCGCCACGTACAGTTCGTCGGCGTTGGAGCCGGTCATGCCGGCGGATTGCTGGACGATCAGCGCCCAGTTGGGCGGTGTGTCGTAGGGTCGTCCCAGCGCGGGAGAGACGCCGCGGTTTTCGTCCGCGTAAGCCCGGATAAGGGAGTGAACCTGCGAGAGGTTCCCCGCGCACCGGGTCGATCGGGCCGCCTCTCGGGACGTGGCCAGCGCCGGGAGCATGATCCCGAGCAAGAGGGCGATCACCGCGACCACGACCAGGAGTTCGATGAGCGTAAACGCCCGTCCCATGGGTGATTGTATTCGCGGGCTGGCGTTTGCCGGTCGCCGTTGAGTCAGCGCAGGGCGCGGTATCCCGTGGCGGGCTCTCCGACACGGTGGATGGCGATGCTGTTGATGACCTTGGCGATGCCCAGGGGGCGTCCGGCGACCAGGACAATGGTCTGGCCGGGGGCGGCCAGGCCGTGCTCGACCAGGTGAAGATCGACCTGTTCGTTCCATTCGCCCAGCGACCCGGAGGCGGGGGGGCGCGACCATACGGGGTACACGCCGCGAAGCAGGGCCATGCGCCGGGTGGATCGGATGCTGGATGAGTAGGCGACGATGGGAACACGGAAATCGTTCTGGCTGAGGTACCGTGCCGTTCCCCCGCGTTCGGACCAGCAGACGACGGCGGTGGCGTGGAGGTCGGTGGCGATGCGCCAGGCGCCCCGGCACAGGGCGGCGATGGAGGCGTGGGAATCGAGCAGTCGTGTCGGGGGGTTCTCATCGGCCGGCTCGGAGGCGATGTGGTCCTCGGCGGCCAGGCCGATGTGGTTCATGGTCTGGACGACCAGGACGGGGTGGCGGCCGGTGGCGGTCTCGGCGCTGAGCATGACGGCGTCGGCCCCGTCAAAGATGGCGTTGGCCACGTCGGTGGCCTCGGCGCGGGTGGGGATGGCGCTGGTGATCATGGATTCGAGCATCTGCGTGGCGACGATGCAGGGCTTTCCGGCGCGGTTGCAGGCGGCGACGATCTGCTTTTGCGCGACGGGAACGGCGGCGATGTCCATCTCGACGCCCAGGTCCCCGCGGGCGACCATGATCCCCTCGGCCGCGTCGATGATGGACTCGAGGTTGCGCAGGGCCTGGGGCATCTCGACCTTGGCGATGATGGGGAGCGTGGCGGTCTCATTGCCCAGGTCGGCCCGGGGATCGGCCGGCGCGGATCGTTCGAGGAGGGACCGCAGTTCGAGCACCTCGCCGGGTGTGCGAACAAACGACAGGGCGAGATAGTCGAGCGAGTTCTCGACCGCCCAGGCCACGCACTCCCGGTCCCGATCGCTGATGGCCGGGGCGGAGAGTTCGCTCTCGGGGAGGTTGATCCCCTTGCCGCTGGTCACCAGCCCCCCGACGATCACGCGGGCGTGCAGGTCGTTCCCGTCGGCGGAGCGGTCGATGGCAAGCAGTCGAACGGCCCCGTCGTTGATCAGGATGCGGTGGCCGGTTCGGGCTTCATCGATGAGCGGCTCGTACGTGGTGCCGAAGATCGCCCGTGGATGGTCTTCGGGGTGGGCGGGGGGTTCAAGAAACGCCGTCTCAACGCCCCGGCGAAAGACGACCTCCTGCCCGGGGAGCAGTTCAATCCCCGGGGCCGTGACCCTGCCGACTCGGATCTTGGGTCCCTGCAGGTCGCCCAGGCAGGCGATCGGACGCTGGACCTCCGCGGAGACCTCCCGGACGACCGACAGGCGGCGCGAGTGATCGTCGAGAGTCCCGTGGGAGAAGTTGAACCGAAAGACCTGGACGCCCGCCTCGATCAGGTCGCGGACCATCTCGGGCGATTCGCTCGCCGGTCCGATCGTGGCGACGATCCTGGTAAGGGTCCGCCGATTGAGGATGGCGGCGGCGGGATCATGGCTCGGCTCGGGCATGGTGTCTGTATCGGCTCGGCGGCCCGTGCGGGCTTTGGCGGTGATCGGTCCGGGTCGTTGGTCACGGCGGAGATGGCGTGCCGATACCCATCGCTCCCCGGAAAAAACCCGGTCCCGGGTGGTTCGACCAAGATCCGGCGACAAGGGTCAGTTCTCGGGGATGGCGTCCCCGGTGACGATCTCCCGGAACTTCATCCGGAGCGAGCGTGTCGTCGCTCCCTCGCCGTCGGAAATGCGAGTGGAAGCGGTGATGGTTCCCTGGCCGTCGTGCCGGTCGATCTGGGTGACGCCGATGATCTCGGCGGCCGTGCCGGTGAGGAAGACCTCGTCGGCGGACAGGACGTCGTCGAGGGTCAGGTCCCGTTCAACGCAGTTCAGGCCGAGCATGGGGGCGAGTTCACGGGCGACGAAGGCCCGCGTGATGCCCTCCAGGATCCCCGCGTCGGTGGGGGGGGTGTGCAGTTGCCCGTCCTTGACGATGAAGATGTTGTCGCCCGAGCCTTCCGTGACCTTGCCTTCAAGGTTCAGCATGATGACCTCGTCACACCCGAAATCGATGGCCTCGCACTTGGCGAGGATGTTGTTGAGGTAGTTGAGGCTCTTGATCCTGGGATCCAGGCACGCGACGGGGGTCTTGGGGCGATTGGCGACGATGACGCGCATGCCCGCCTCGTAGGCCTCGGGCGGAAACAGGCGGATCTGGTCGGCGATGCAGATGATTCCCGGCTTGGGGCAGCGGCGCGGGTCGAGTCCCAGCGTCCCGAACCCTCGCGTGACGACCAGCCGGATGTACCCTTCCTCAAGCCCGTTGGCCTCGACGCAGACGCGCTGGATCCGCTCCATCTCCGACATCGGGATGGGGATGCTCAGCCGGATGGCCTGGGCGCAGCGGTACAGCCGCTCGATGTGGCTTTTGCATTTGAAGATCCGGCCGCGGTAGATGCGGATGCCCTCAAAGACGCCGTCGCCGTACAGCAGGCCGTGGTCGTAGACGCTCACCATCGCCTTGCTTTTGGGGTGGAGTTGTCCATCCACCCAGATCAACGGGCGGTCCTGGGGGTCCTCGGTGTCCACGGATGGGCTGACTCGCGTCTTTGACTGGGCGGTCGTCATACACACCTCCCTTACTCCGGATGGCCGAGGCGGACGGTGGACCGCACGCCGCCGGGTTGGATTGGTCTGGGGGCCGGGATGGACGCCGACGCTCACGGCGAGCGTGCGACGTGCATCGTACGACGCGATCCTCGCCGTGTTTTCATAGGCGGGTTTTGTTGGGCAAGAAATCGTCGTCGAGGGGGGAAATCCAGGGAAATGTCAGGGGGGGGACCCGGCGGGACGGGCAAGAAAACGCTCCAGGGCGGCGAGCGTTTCCGTGCTGACGTGGTGCTCGATCCCCTCGGCGTCGGCTTCCGCGACCGAACGGCTTATGCCCAGCGATCGCAGGAAGGCGACGACGACTTCATGGCGCTTCTTCGACCGATCGGCGAGCCGGCGTCCATCGTCGGTCAGGAAAATCGACCGGTACGGCTCGCAGGTGACCAGTCCCCTGGCCTGAAGCCGTGTGATCGTGCGGCTGACGGTCACATGGGTGACGCCGAACATGCGGGCGAGATCGACGACCCTGGCTTCCCCGCGAGTGGCGATCAGGTCGCCGACGGCCTCCACGTAATCCTCGGCCGTTTCATCGAAGTGGGCGCGGCGTGTCCGGCGGAACGCGGCGGCCTGGAGGGCGGCCGACCGAGGACGGGCGGGTTCGGACGTTGATCCGGTCTTTGCCCGGGGGTTACGGCGTCTGGTCGGGGAGGGCATCTCGTGTCCAAACCTAGCAGGTCGGGGAATTCGGAACAAGGGGCAAACGCGGCTTGAACCAGAATGTATATCAGGCTACACTTTGTAGATGAAGACACATACCGCCGCATTCGTTATGGCCGGGCTCGCCTCGGCCGGGCTCGCCTCGGCCGGGCTCGCCGAGGAACCTCCCCGCGCGGGCGACAAGGACCAGTACCACCTGGGAAACCCGACTCCCAGGCGCCTGATGCGGGAGATCAGCCCCGACCGGCCGGACATCACCGAGTCCCCGCGGACCGTCGACGCCGGGCACGCCCAGGTCGAGATGAGTTTCGTCGAGAGGTCGTGGGACGACTCCGGACGGGCCGGGTCGCTCTCCATCGCCCCGTTCAACATCAGGATCGGGCTGACCAACGACATCGAAGCGCAGGTCGTCGTCGAGCCCTGGACATGGATCGACCCCGCCGACGGGCCAGGCAACGACGGCTTCGGCGACCTGGCCTTGCGGATCAAGTTCAACCTCTGGGGAAACGACCAGGGCCAGACCGCCGCCGCCGTGATGCCGTTCATCGTCCTGCCGACCGGGTCGGACGGGATATCGACCGACCGTGTCGAGGGGGGGGTGGTGTTCCCGGTTTCGGTCGCTCTCTCCCCGCGGACAAACCTTGGCCTTATGGCGGAACTGGACGTTGCCCACGACGAGGAACCTGGCCGGACCATCGCCGACCTGGTCCACTCGTGCGTGCTCTCTCGGGAACTTTGGGAGGACATCGGCGTGTACGCCGAGTACGCGGGGGCCGTCCGGATCGACCACCCCACCAGGGGATACCGGGCCTCGGTGGGGGCGGGCGTGACCTGGTCGGTGTCGAGCGACTGGATCGTTGACGCCGGTGTCGTGGTCGGGCTGACCGGGGAGATTGCAGACGCCACGGTCTTTGCCGGGATGACGCTCCGGTATTAGAGCCGCGGTTCGATCGGCTCGCGGGCACGGCGGCCGCCCGCCGCGCTGTTTCGACGGAACGCCGGCAATAGGTGCGTCAACATCAAATTGTAGTCATGGATACAATGACGCGATCAAGGAGATCCACATGGCGGTTCGGATGGTCGGGGAGTTCATGGCGGTCTGCCTCTTCGTGGTGTCGGCGGCGATGGCCGGCCTGGGGCTTGCGGGCTGCGAACGGGAAAGCCCGGCCATATCAGGCGGCCGACCCGTCGTCGTCGCCACCACGGGGATGATCGGTGACGTGGCCAGGGTCATCGCGGGCGATCGGGCCGACGTGCGCATCCTGATGGGAGAGGGCGTCGATCCTCACCTGTACAAGGCCAGCCCGGGGGATGTGCGGCTTATCACCAAGGCCGACCTGGTCCTGTTCAACGGCCTGCACCTCGAAGGACGCATGGGGGACGTGCTGGAAGGGGCCGGCGGCCGGGTGAAGGCCGTGGGCGTCGCCGAGCGGATCGACCCCTCGCTGCTGCGTTCGCCGCCGGAGTTCGAGGGCAACCCCGACCCGCACCTGTGGTTCGACGTCTCGATCTGGAGCCGGGTCGCCGAGGTGATCCGCGACCACCTGATCGAGGCGGACCCCGCCGGTCGTGAGCAGTACGAGAAGTCGGCGGCGGCCTACCTGGCTTCCCTGTCCGACCTTCATGAATGGTGCCGGTCGGAACTGGCCAGGATCCCCGAGCAACGCCGCGTCCTGGTCACGGCGCACGACGCTTTCGGGTACTTCGGCCGGGCGTACGGGATCGAGGTCCTGGCAATCCAGGGAGTATCCACCGATTCGGAGGCGAGTCTGCGGGATATCGCCGGCCTGGTCGATATGCTGGTGCGTCGCCGCGTGCCCGCCGTGTTCGTCGAGTCGTCCGTCCCGAGAAAGACGATCGACGCGCTGATCGAGGGCGCCGCCGCTCGTGGACACGTCGTCCGAATCGGCGGCGAACTCTTCAGCGATGCGATGGGCCCGGCCGCAAGCGAGGAAGGAACGTACATCGGGATGATCCGCCACAACGTCCGGACGATCGTCGCGGCGCTCGCCGACGCCGGAGCGCATGCTCCCGACCAGGAACATCCAGGCCCCGCCGGTCCATCGGGAGGCCGTTGACATGCCGCTCGCGCCAACACGCTCCTCGACTTTTCCGGGTGCCGGGGAGGAAGTCTCTTCGCCGGATGGTCTATCGGGGACGGTCCCCCGTGGGATCGCGGTGGAGGTCCACGACGTGACCGTGGCGTACCAGCGCAAGCCGGTGCTCTGGGACGTGGATGTCTCGATTCCGACGGAGCGCCTCGTGGCGATCATCGGCCCAAACGGGGCCGGCAAGACGACGCTTCTGAAGGCGATCCTTGGCCTGGTGCCCCTGGCGAGCGGCGACATCCGGATCCTGGGCATGCCCCCGCGCAAGGCCCGTCCCTTCGTGGCGTACGTCCCCCAGCGCGAATCGGTGGACTGGGATTTCCCGGTCAGCGCGATGGACGTGGTGCTGATGGGGAGGTACGGGCGTCTTGGGTGGTTCCGTCGTCCGGGGCGGAAGGATCGCGAAGCGGCGGTCGCCGTTCTTGACCAGGTCGGCATGGCGGACCTGGCGGGGCGCCAGATCAGCCAGTTGTCGGGTGGGCAGCAGCAACGGGTGTTCCTGGCCAGGGCGCTGGTCCAGGAGGCCCGCCTGTACTTCATGGATGAGCCGTTCGCCGGGGTTGACGCGGCGACGGAGAAAGCGATCGTTCTTCTTCTTCAGAGGATCCGGGCGTCGGGCGGGACGGTGGTGGCGGTGCATCACGACCTGCAGACGGTTCCCGAGTACTTTGACCACGTGGTGATGCTCAACACGCGATTGGTGGCGTCAGGGCCGACGGCCTCGGCGTTCTCACCCGAGAACCTGCACCGCACCTACGGCGGGCGCCTGACGCTCCTGGACCAGGCGATGGAGGCGGTGCGACGGTCGGCAACGCCCGGCGCATCGGAGTGAGGCGGTCCCGTGATAGCCGAGACGTGGGACATCATCCTGCTGCGGGATTCGACGACCAGGACCGTGGTGGCCGGGACGGCTTTGCTCGGCCTGGCATCGGGCGTGATCGGGACGTTCGCGGTGCTTCGCCGGCGTTCGCTCGTGGGTGACGCCGTGGCGCACGCCTCGCTTCCGGGAGTATGCGTGGCCTTCTTTGTCGTCGGGGACAGGCATTTCCCGTCGCTGCTGATCGGCGCCCTGGTCTTCGGCTTGCTCGGGGCCGGGTGTATCGCGGCGATCCGGGAATGGACCCGGATCAAGGAAGACGCCGCGATCGGGCTGGTGCTGGGGACTTTCTTCGGGCTTGGGATCGTCCTGTCGGGCGTGATCCAGCGGATGCCGGGGGGGAACCGTGCGGGACTGGACGGTTTTCTTTTCGGCAAGGCGGCGAGCATGGTCTCGTCGGATGCGTGGACGATCGGCGGGACGGCGGCGGGAACGGTCGCGCTTGTCGCGTTGCTGTTCAAGGAGTTTCGCCTGCTGTGCTTCGACCGGGAGTACGCGGCCTCGAGTGGAATACCCGTGCTCTGGATGGACCTGCTGCTGCTGGCGCTGGTCACCACCTGCACGGTCGCGGGACTTCCGGCGGCGGGGGTCGTGATGGTGGCGGCGTTGCTGATCATCCCCGCCTCGGCGGCCCGGTTCTGGACGGAGAACCTGACCGTGATGACCGTGATCGCGGGGTTCTTCGGCGTGGCGTCGGCGGTGGTCGGGACGATGGTGAGCGCGACGGTGATCGGGCCGGCGGGGGCTTTCTCGCGGGGGCTTCCGACCGGGCCGTGCATCACGCTCGCGGCCACGGCGTTCTTCCTCCTTTCAATGGTGTTTGCCCCGCGCCGGGGGGTCGTGGCGGACGTGTGGCGGCTTTTCTCGCTGCGCCGGGAACTGGCTCTCCAGCGCCCTTTGCGGCGGGTGCTGCGGGTTGATTCGCCTCCGGAGACCGAGGCATGACCCCGGCCGTCATGGCGATGCATGGGTGGAGGATCCACGCGTTGACGGGCGACGACGCCTGGACGATCGCGACGGCGGCGTGCGCGGCGGTGGCGTGCGCGGTGCTGGGGTGCTTCCTGGTGCTGCGGCGGATGTCGATGCTTGGCGATGCGATCAGCCACGCGATCCTGCCGGGGATCGTGGCGGCTTTCATCATCACCTCGAGCCGCGGGGTTCTGCCGATGCTGGTTGGCGCGACGGTGGTGGGGGTTCTGACGGCGGTTTTCTCAAGGGCGATCCACCGGTGGGGGAGGATCCCCGAGGACGCGGCGCTGGGCGTGGTCTTCACGTCGCTGTTTGCGCTGGGGGTGATGATGATTGCGTGGGTTCCCCGCGACGTGGACCTGGACCCCGGGTGCGTGCTCTACGGCCTGCTTGAATTTGTCTCGCTCGACCGTGTCGTGGTCCTGGGCGTGGAAGTCCCTCGGGCGTTGACCTGGCTGGCCGGGACGCTTCTGGTGGTCGTGGGGGTGGTGTGGGCGGGGTACAAGGAACTCAAGGTTGTGTCGTTCGACCCGGGCCTGGCGGCGTCGCTGGGGATCTCCGTCGCGCTGGTCCACTACGTTTTTCTTGGCATGGTGGCGGCGACGACGGTCGTCTCGTTCGAGGCGGTCGGGTCGATCCTGGTGATCGTGATGCTTATCGCCCCGGCCGCCGCGGCGCACCTTCTCACCGACCGCCTGGCGGCGATGATCTGGATCTCGGTGGCCCTGGCGGTGTCGTCGTCGGTGGTCGGCTACGTGCTGGCGCTGTGGGTCGATACCTCGGCGGCGGGGATGATCAGCGTCGTGTCGGGCGGGCAGTTTGCCGCCGCGATGCTCCTGGCCCCCCGGCATGGACTGGTGAGCAAGGCCCTGGGTCGCGCGGCCCTTGCCTTCCGGATATCGCGAGAGGATGTCCTGGGGATCCTGTACCGCTGGCACGAGCGCCGCGGGCGTGGCGACCCCGGCGCGCCCCCGACGACCCGGGAGATTTCCAGGGCGATCGGTGGTGCCGTGCTCACCCAACTGGCGGTCCGGAGCCTGCGGAGCCGGGGCCTGGCCCAGAGCGATTCGGGAGGGCTTCGTCTGACCGAGGACGGACTGAGGGCCGCGAGCGGGATCGTCCGGTCACATCGGTTGTGGGAGACGTTCCTGGCTCAGCGCCTGGGACTGCCGGTCGATCACCTTCACGAGCCTTCGCACCGTGTCGAGCACTTCATCACCGAGGATCTCCAGAGGAGCCTGCATCGCGACCTGGGAACCGCGACCGATCCTCACGGGTCGGAAATCCCGCGTTCGGCCTCGTCTTCGTCATCCCCATCGTCATCCCCATCGTCATCCCCGGCGTCGGATCCCCGCCCGGGAGGGGTTGGCTGACCCGTCTCTCCCGGACGCTTCCACCCGGCCTCGGGGTCTTTTTCGAGCACGCGGGCGGACTGCTTGATGCAGCGGAGACAGACGAAGACCTCCGGCCTGGCGGAGGACCGCCAGCACGGGTCCTTCCTGGGCTCGAGGCACATCACGCACGTGATCCCGGGGGGGAGGGTCTCACCCGCGTCACGCAGGACCACGTGGTCGTACGCGACCGACAGGCACGGGGCGCAGAGCAGGCTTCCGCGATGACCCTCGACCATCGGCCGATCTTCGGACCAGGCGCTCAGGCATGAGTCGCATTTGAAGAATTCGTTGCCTTGCGAGTCGGTGTCGTGCATGGGTGCGGTCCCGCCCGTGATGTCGCGGCCTTGTGCTCAGGACGCCTGCATCTGCCGCTGGGCGATGAGACGATACTCGGGGGATCGTTCGAGGAGTTCGGCGTGCCGACCGGAATCCACGATGCGCCCCTGATCCATGACGACGATCAGGTCGGCGTTGAGCACGGTGCTGAGCCGGTGGGCGACGATCAGGCAGGTCTTCCCACGCCCGAACCGGTTGATGGCGTCGTTGATCGCCGCTTCCGAGTCGGCGTCGACCATGCTGGTGGCCTCGTCAAGAATGAGGATGGGAGGATCGCGGAGGATGGCCCGCGCGATGGCAAGGCGCTGACGCTGCCCGCCCGAGAGGGTCAGCCCCTGTTCCCCGACCACGGTGTCGTACCCCTTGGGGGTGGCGGTGATGAAGTCGTGCGCTCGGGACTGGGTCGCGGCGTGGACGATCGCCTGCTCGGTCGCGCCCTCCGAGCCGTAGGCGATGTTGGATCGGATCGTGCCCTGGAAGAGCACGGTTTCCTGCGTGACCACGCCGATCTGGCGGCGAACGCTCCTCACCGCGAACCGGGCGATGTCCTGGCCGTCGATCAGCACCGACCCGTGAGGGCGGCCCGGCTCGTTCGGCGTGGATGGAACCTCGGGGTCCGGGTCAAACAGGCGAGGGAGAAGGGACAGGAGCGAGGTCTTGCCGCAACCGTTGGCGCCGACAAAGGCGACGGTCAGGCCATGGCGTATCGTGAAGTTGATGCCGCGCAAGGCGGGACGGTCGGACCCGGGGTAGGTGAGCCAGACGTCTTTGAACTCGATCGACACGGCGTGGCGGGGGAGTTTGGGGAGGGCCTGGTCGTGCCCCGGCTCGGGGGGCGCCCGCATGAGTTCGGAGAGCCGCTCGGCGGCGGCGGAGGATTGCTGGATGTCGTTGGCAAAGCCGGTCAGCGGCTTGAGGCTCGCTCCGGCCGCTCCCAGCGCGATGAAGATCTGGATGACAACGCTGGCATCGATGGCCCCGACGCGGATGTTGTTGGCGGCGATCAGGGCGATGACGCCGGCGGCCAGGACGGTGAGCAGTTCAACCAGCGGGCTGGCCAGCGCGCGTGAGGTCCGGACCCGGTTGTTCTCTTGAAGAACGGCCTTGTTGAACGAATGGAAACGGCCCGCCTCGTACCTCTCGGCCGAGTGAACCTTGACCACGCGGAGCCCCTGGAGCGCTTCGGCCGCGGCCTGGTACAGCCGGGACTGGGAGGCCAGCGACGCCTTCGACGCCCGTTTGACCCGCTTGCCCAGCGATCGGATGATGAGAAAAAGAACCGGGCCGATCACCAGCGACAGCGCGGCCAGGCGCCAATCCACGTAGAACGCCGCGGCCAGCGCCCCGATCCCCTTGGTCAGTTGCGGCAGGAACTTGGAGAGCAGGGCGCTGAAACCGCCCGTCAGCGCCGCGGTGTCCTGCATCAGGCGGCTGATCGCGTCGGAAGGACCGCCCACCACGATGTCCCGCAGCGGCCGGCGGATTACCCGGTGAAAAGCCTCCCGGCGGATGTTGGTCATCGTCCGGTTGACGATGTTCAGGGAAAGGTACTGCTGCATGAAGGTCGTGAACGCCCCGAAGACCGTCAGCACGAAGATCCCCGCCATGATGACCGCGAGCGAGGTGGACGGGCTCTCGGGCAGGCGTTCGATGACCCACGCGGGGATCGGCTCTCGACCCCACGGCAACGCCAGCCCGCCCAGGGCGTTCGATTCCTCCGCGAGCGTCGAGAGGCCCTTGTGATGCTCCCCCAGGAGGCTGTTGAGCACGGGGCCGATCGCCACCAGCCCGGCTCCCAGCGAGCCCGCCGTCACGAAGGCCAGCGCGATCGACCACGCCACCTGGCACCGGTAGCGGAGCATCTGACGGGCGAATCTCCAGAAGGGGCTCATGGGGCTGGGAATTGACCGTGCGTGGCGCGGCTCCCGGGCGGTGCGGGACCGAACACCCGACGCGGCGCGGCGACCGGGCCGCGCGACGGGCGAGATCCGTCGTGGTCGGCGGTCACTGGAGGTTGACCGGCATCACGACGTACAGGAAGTCCGACCCGACCTTGATGACGCCGGGCTTGTTGGGGGACTTGAGTTCCATGACGACTTCCTGCTCGGAGATCACCTTCAGGACGTCAATGATGAAGGCGGGGTTGAACCCGATCTCGATGTCGTCGCCTTCATAGGAATTGAGTTCGACGGTGACCTGGGCCTCGCCCATCTCCGGGGCGCGGCTGGTCAGTTCGAGTTGGCGCTGCTTGCCGTTGAACCTGAGGCGGACGCCCCGGGATTCCTCGTTGGTGAGCAGGGCGGCCCGTCGCACGGCGCTCGCCATGGCGTCTCGGTCGAAGACGACCTTCTTGTCCTGGTCCTTGGGGATGACGTCTTCGTAGGGAGGGAACGCGCCCTCGACGAGGTTGCTCGACAGCACGGCCCGGTGCGGGTCCTTCTCCGACCCGAGGCTGAAGTAGACCTGGGTGTCGGTGACGGCGACCTGAACCACCTCGTCGGGGTCTCGGTAGAGTTTCTGGAGTTGCGCCAGGGCCTTGGTGGGAATGATGCACGAGACCCCCTTGGCCTCCTTGTCGGTCGAGGGGATCGCGGCCCGGCTCAGGGCCATGCGGCGTCCGTCGGTCGCCACCATCTCGATGCGTTTGCCCTCACGCTTGAGCAGAACGCCGTTGATCGCGTAGCGGCTGTTTTCGCGGGCGGTGGCGAACAGGGTCCGGGCGACGAGCGTGTCGAGCGCCCCGGCCCGGTACGAGAAAAAGCCCCGGGACTTTGGGATCTGCGCCGTTCCCGCGACGACGTCGGCGAAATCGGGGATGGGGGGAAAATCCTCGGGCGGGAACCCGAAAATCTTGAAGTGGGCGTCGGTCCCGCGGATGTGGCACACCTCGGCCTCGGCGTCGAGGGTGAGGGTGGGATCGGCGTCTTCGGCTCCGACGATGGCCCGTAATTTGTCGGCCGGGATCAGGGTCTCTCCGGGCTGCTGGACATCGACCTGCGACACGCGGACCCGCATGGAGATCTCGGCGTCGGTCGCGGACAGGACCAGTTCCCCGACGCCGTCGCGACGCTCGGCGGCGACTTTGACGCAGGTGAGTTGCACACGGGGCGTTCGACCCGCCACGGCGCCCGAAACCAGATTGACGGCGTCCTGCAGCGCGCCGCGATCGCAGATGACTTTCATCGGCCCTTGCTCCTTGGTTTCCGGATCGCAGTGTACCGTCCCGAGCCCGTTCGCGGGCGGGATGGTCCACGACCTGTCGGCCATCACGGGCACTTCCGCCGAGTCCGCTTGCCTTGTGTTCGGATCCATGTTCGGGCAAGGATAGGTCCCGCCGGAGTTGTCAAACGGGTTTTAGGACGCGATACTACACGTTCCCCTCCGGTCCGGTGTCGCTCGCCGTTTCGGGCGGGGATTCGTTTCTCGGAACGCCCGGCTCCCGGGGGCCGGTGTTCGAGGGGTCAAGGGGGCGATCGGCCGCGGTCGGCGGCCGGCGTCGTGTCAACGCTCCGCTCCGGTGCGCGCCTCGCGCCTTCGCGGGCGCGGTCACCGCGCCGGAGGATCCGTCAACCGAGACTGTCCGGTTGAGTGCACGAATAAGCCCGTGTCGGCGTTCGCGCCGGCGCGTACAAGGGGAGTTCTCCGATGTCTTTCGAAGCCGCCGTTCATGCCCAAGCCATTGAGATCGACCGTCTCTCCCTTGAGATGTGCGCCGCCGCCGGGAGCGGGCACCCGACCAGCGCGATGAGCATCTCGCACCTGGTCACCGTGCTGATGTTCCACGCCATGCGGTGGAGCCCCGATTACCCGGCGTATCCGACCTCCGACCGGCTGGTCTTGTCGGAAGGTCACGCCGTGCCGGCCATCTACGCCGCCGCCGCCAAACTGGGCGTGGCGTATGGCAAGGACCCCGAGCGTCGCCGCAAACTCACGGTCGAGGACCTGAAGAAACTCCGGTCTCTTGAGAGCGAACTGGACGGGCACCCCAACCCGATGGAGGGATTCCCGTTCTTCGACGCGGCGACGGGATCGCTGGGCCAGGGCCTTTCGGTCGCGGCGGGGCTGGGGGAGGCGGCGCGGCTCGACGGGACGGACCGGAAGGTCTACTGCATCATCGGCGATGGGGAGTCGCGCGAGGGACAGGTCACCGAGGCGCTGGATTACATCGCCGACCGAAAACTGCTGAACGTTCTGCCGATCTTCAACTGCAACGAGTACGGACAGGCCGACCGGGTGAGCGGGCAGCAGTCGGCCGATTCGCTGACGGCCAGGCTCACCGCCATGGGTTACGACGTCAAGACGATCGACGGGCACGTCCCCAGCCAGATCAAGGCGGCGTTCGAGGCCTTCACCGCCAACGCGTCCAAGGCCGGGGCGCGGCCGATCGCCGTCGTGGCCCGCACCGTCAAGGGGTGGGGGGCGGCCTCGGTCCAGGGCAACGGCTGGCACGGCAAGCCCCCGGTTGGTGATGCGCTCAAGCGGGCGTTGCAGGAACTCGACGAGAAGCGGGTTGAACTGACCTCCTCGCTGGGCTCGGGGGACTCGTTCACGATCCAGCCCCCGGCCGAATCGACCCGCCAGGTCGAAGAGCCGGGAGAACTGCCCAGTTTCTCCGAGACGATGCGGCGCATGGACATGGAGTCGCTGCTCCAGTCGGGAACCATCGCGACGCGAAAGGCCTACGGCATCGCCCTGCGGGCGATGGCCAGGACCAACGACCGCATCGTCGTGCTCGACGCCGACGTCTCCAACTCCACGTTCGCCGACATGGTCAAGAAGGACGCCGAACTGGCGGACCGGTTTGTCGAGTGCAAGATCGCCGAGCAGAACATGTTCTCGGTCGGGGTCGGGCTTTCCGCCGGCGGCAAGATCCCGTTCTGCTCGACCTTCGCCAAGTTCGTGACCAGGGCCTACGACCAGATCGAGATGGCGATCAATTCCGGGGCGAACCTGAAGATCGTGGGGAGCCACGCGGGGATCTCCCTGGCCTCCGACGGTCCGAGCCAGATGTCCCTCCCCGACGTGGCGTGGTTCCGCGCCTTTACGACGATGAAGGACCACCGGGGCAACCCGGGGTGCTACGTCCTGCAGCCGGCCGACGCCCACGCGGCGTACGGGCTGGCGAGCGTGATGGCCGAGTACGAGGGCGTGTGCTACCTGCGAACGCTCCGCCCCGAGACCGAGTTCATCTATTCCGACGACGTGGTGTTCAACCTCGGGGGGTTCGAGGTCCTGCACGAGGGACGAGACATCCTGATCGCCGCCACGGGGTACATGGTGCACGAGGCCAACCGGGCCATCGACCTTCTCGACAAGGCCGGGATCTCCGCCTCTCTGGTGGACCTGTACTCGATGCCGTTCGACTCCGATGGCGTTCTTGACCTGATCAACGCCAACAACGGGAAGGTCATCACGGTCGAGGACAACTACGGCGGCGGGATCGGATCGGCTCTCTCGGACGCCCTGACCGAGTCCGGCGACGCGTTCCAACTCCACCAGATGCACGTTCGCCACATCCCCAAGAGCGCGCGGACGCCCGAGGAACTTCTCAGGTCCTGCGGGCTTTCGGCGGATGACATCAAGAAGAAGGCGATGGAGATGCTCGGCGTGTGATGATCGCCCCTCGGACGCGAGGCACGGCCTTGCCCGGCGGTCACGGGCGGCGGGCGGGCAGGTGGCGTTCAAAGGCCGACTCGGCCAGTCGCCGGGCGATCTCGATGGTCGCCGCGTCTCGCGTCACGGCCCGGGTCACGTACGCGCCCTCCATGATCATGCACAGTTCCCGCGCCAGGTCGGCCGGCCGGGTCGAGCCCGCCCTCTCGGCCAGTTCGTACACGAACTCCTCGATGGCCTTCTTGTGACGCACGGCGGCCTGGTGGGCCGGGTCGTGCGGGGAGGGGAACTCCATCGCCACGTTCACGAAGATGCACCCGTGGAACGACTGGTCCTCGATGATCTCCTTGACGACCTCGAGCACCGCGCGCAACTGCGATGAGGCCGAAGGCCCGCCGCGGTCCTTGACCATCCTCTGGAACCGCTGCTGGAGGAATCCGTTCACGTCATCAAGAACGCCCACCATCAGGTCGTCCTTGCTCGCAAAGTGCTTGTAGAACGCGGTCTTGCTGATCCCGACGTCGTCAAGGATCGCGTCGATTCCCACGTTGCGGAAACCGTCCCGGTAGAACCGAGACTTGGCGGCTTCGATGAGCCGCTGGCGGGTGTCGGTCGCCATGCGATGGACCTCTTCCGGTGCAACGGTGGCCGGGACGTTCGCTTCACCGCGACGTGCCGGGTTGACCACGAGTCAACCAGAAGAATACCACGAGCCAACGGACACCGCGCCGGGAGCGGCGAATATCCCTGGTGTTCGATCGGTGGAGCGGCGGGATCGTCCCCCCGGCTCTCGGTCGGACCGGAAGGCACAGGGCCGATCAGCGGGCATCGGCCCGCGGAAAGGGAGTCATGCGACGGTGGATCTTCTTCGCGTACGGGCTGGCGTGTCATGGGCTGTTCCTGGGCGTCTACGCATGGATGGCGGCGTTCGTCGGCAACTTTGGCTTTGGTGTCCTTCCGACCATCGACGGACCAGCCGAGGATCCCTTCTGGAAAGCCTTTCTGATCGATGTTCTGCTCGTGGCGATCTTCGCCGCGCAGCACTCGGTCATGGCCCGGCCCTGGTTCAAAGGCCGCTGGACACGGATCATCCCCGAGCCGATCGAGCGCAGCACGTACGTCCTCGCGTCGTGCGCGGCCGTTGCCCTGCTGATGTGGCAGTGGCGACCGATCGGTGGCGTGGTGTGGGATGTGACCGATCCGGTCTGGCGGACGATCCTCCAGGGCGTGTTTATTTTCGGCTGGGTCATGGTCCCCGCCGTCAGCCTGCTTATCAACCACTTCGACCTGTTCGGCACGCGGCAGGTCTATCTCCACCTTCGAGGGCGGGCGTACACCAACCTGCCCTTCCGCACTCCGGGGATCTACCGCCACGTTCGGCACCCGCTCTACGTCGGCTGGATCATCGCGTTCTGGGCCACGCCCACCATGACCGCGACGCACCTGCTCTTCGCCGCGTTCCTGACGCTCTACATCCTCGCGGCCATCCCGTTCGAGGAGAAGGACCTGGTTTCGCACTTCGGGGATGTCTACAGGGACTACCGCCGTCGAGCCGGGGCGCTGGCTCCTCGCCTGGGGGCTTCCCGCGTCGGCTGACGGTG
The DNA here is from genome assembly GCA_019636515.1 of Phycisphaeraceae bacterium. Lineage (GTDB taxonomy): Bacteria > Planctomycetota > Phycisphaerae > Phycisphaerales > UBA1924 > JAEUJB01. Next base: position 147,422 of record JAHBXI010000003.1, read on the forward strand.
TCCGGGCGGTTCAGGAAGGCGGCGTCTTCAGCACCCTTCCTGGAACGCGGTCACGAACGCGTCAAAGTCGTCCGTGTCCACAAACCCGCTCTTGTCGAAATCGGCGTGGAACGACCCCTCCACGTAGGCGGCGATGAAGTGGGCGACATCGTCGTCGTCCAGAGTGCCCGAATCATTGATGTCGGCGGGGCAGGCGAAGGATGGAGGGACGGTCACAAGCCACCCGCTTGAGAACTGTTCGTGCGGACTGGTTCCCGAGCCCGCGATCAGGCGGCCGTCTTCCGAGACGGACAGAGGGTTCCCGATATACCAGTCGGAGAGTTGAACCCCGATCGGGGCGAGCAGGTCGTCGAGGGAGATCATCCCGGTGGCCCGAGACCAGTAGAACTGCGTCCAACGGTGCGGGTTGTGCGAGTAACTCCTGCCGACGATGACCCACCCGTTCCCGCTCATGCCTTCAACGCGACTGGCCGTATACCCGGGTAGCGTGCCGAGCGGCTCGACGGTGGATGTCTCAATGTCGATGCGTACCGCCGTCTCGTCGACATGGGCGGACTTAAACGCCGTCCCCGCGACGATCCGTCCATTGTCTGATATGTGCTTTGCCCAGAGGCTTTGGAGCGACGGCAGACGCGGAAGAAAATGCACGCTCGCCTTCAATTCCGCCTCATTGGCGGTGATATCCCAATACACCGGCATGCTGGAATCGGTGTTCGCGTTGTGGTACGCCCCCACCATCCGCGTCCCGTCGCGGGTGCTGCCAAAGAGCCACCGCCACTTCGTGTTCTGGTAATCCGATGCGGGATCGGGGCGCGGGACGAACATCCAGCGGCCCGTCGCGCGATCCCAGATGTACGCGTAAATGTAGTTCCCCGCCCCTACCGCGTCGTACACCCCGACCAGGTCGCCATTCCAGGAGAGGGCTTCGACGTATGTCCCACTGAACGTATTGGTCATGGCGCCGCCGCTGACCGACAATCCGGTGTAGTCCTTAAAAATATCGGGGTCCGCGCTCTTCATCGTGCCGAAGACCACGCCGCCATCATCGCTTACCCGGGTCGCGTAGGCCGACTTCATCCCGGGCTGGATGAGCAGCACCCGGTACCCATGGTCCGCCGACCAGGTCGCGGGACGGTCGTGGCCCGCCGGATGAATGGTCGAACCAACCACGTAAAGGCCGTTTCGCGAAATGCCACGTACCGAAAAACCGCTGTAGGGGCTTGGCGGACTTGGAATTATGAAGAATTGAACCTGCGCCGAGGCAAGCGAGCAAAGGCCGCAGACGGCGGCGATCGGCCATAGACGTGTCATTTGGGTCCCTCCAGATCCGACCCGAAACCCCCGCCCCCTCCCCGAACCGTGCTGAAAGAGTACCACTTCACTGCCGGCAACACAAGGGTAATTCTTCGCATGTCGGGGATTGCAAGATCACCGTTGTAAATGTGGATGCGAAGGCAACCTGCCTCGCGTTCCGCGTGGGTCATCCACCGTGGGGCATGAGCGGCCGCGCGGCTTGTTGCAATGGCCTGCCGGCGAAGCAGCGCACGAATGGCAGCCCCGCGTCAGCCGCATGACGTCGGCCTTCGGCAGACGACTTTCATTGACCCTGGCGTTGGCGAACCGCGGCGATTACGTGTGCTGAAACCGTCGCGGCGTCACGAAACAAGAACTCGTCTCTTCGAGAAGCCGGCTTTCCCGACCGCATCGGACGAAGCCACGGTCGCCCCGTCACCCGGCCGGCCGGCCGCCCGACCGAATGGTGGCCGCCGAGTCGGCATATCCTCGCGCATGGCCACCAAACTCTTCCCCGATGCCTCCGCCGCCTTCTCCGATCTTCGGGAACGCGGCGTCCTGCGCGATGGGATGACCGTCATGGTCGGAGGCTTCGGCCTGTGCGGCATCCCCGAGCACCTGATCCTCGCCCTGCGCGACAGCGGCGTGAAGCAACTCACCTGCATCAGCAACAACGCCGGCGTCGATGACTTTGGCCTGGGGCTTCTCCTGCGGACGCGGCAGATCGCCAAGATGATCTCCAGTTACGTCGGTGAGAACGCCACCTTCGAGAAGCAGTACCTCGCGGGAGAACTTGAGATCGAATTCAACCCGCAGGGAACCCTCGCCGAGCGGATCCGCGCCGGCGGGGCGGGCATTCCCGCGTTCTACACCGCCACTGGGGCGGGCACCGTCGTCGCCGAGGGGAAGGAATCGAGGTCGTTCTTCCGGCCAGGGGACGACACCCGGTTCCAGAACCGACACCTGGCCGCCGCTCGCTTGGGCGGGGGGCCGCCCGCTTCCCAGGGCCCATCCGCCGTCGCGCGCGAGTACATCCTCGAGACCGGCCTCTTTGCCGACCTGGCGCTGATCAAGGCGCACATGGCCGACGCCTTCGGCAACCTTGTCTATCGCAAGACCGCCCGGAACTTCAACCCCATGATGGCGACCGCCGCCTCATTCGTCATCGCCGAGGCCGACCAGGTCCTGGGGGTGGGGGAGATGGACCCCGAGGCCGTCCACACCCCGGGCAACTACATCGACCGCATCGTGCGCACGACGTGCGAGAAGCGAATCGAGCAGCGCACGGTCAGCAAGCCATGAACCGCGGGGCGAACGCCCCCTCGTTGGATCTCAGCGGGAATCCTCCCGTCGGGAGTGCTCGATCAGCAGCAGGTGCTTCATGGCCGAGGCGACGGCGGCCGATCCCGCGGCGCACCACCCCCGCCAGCCATCCCGCCACGCCGAGCGAAGCACGACCTGCTTGAGGAACACGGCCACGGGCGACATGACGAGTTGCGCGTAGCCCGATCGCCGTCCTTCGGCCGCCAGGCTTGCCGCCGAAACCCGGGCGTGATTGACCTGCTTGGCGAGGCAGTCGGCCATGTCCGTGAACGAGTCATGGCGGAGAGTCCCTTCCAGGTTCTTGATCCGGCCTGAACCCGGCAGCACGTCGAGGCGGTCGTGCGGGTTCACGCCGCCCCACCGGGCCTTGCCACGTCGGACCAGCCGCAGACGCCACTCGGGCTGCCACGCGTGATCGAGCGGCCTGCCCTTGTACCACACCTTGCGGTTCACGCGGTACCCCGCCACGGCGGGATCGTCCAGGGCCACGGCATCACGGATCGACTCGGCAAGGTCGGGCATCACCGGCTCGTCGCTGTCAAGGGAGAGGATCCAGGGCGTCGTGCATAGTTCCAGGGCCATCTGCTTGGTGGCGATGTGACCCATCCAGTGAGTGCGGACAACCCTGGCCCCGGCTTGTTCGAGCATCTCGATCGTGCCATCCGTGGATCCGGAATCGACGGCGACGACCTCACCCGCCAGGTGGCGGACGCTTTCAAGAACGGGCCCGATCGTGGACTGGTTGTTCCGGCACACGATCGCGATGGAGAGGGCGGGTGTTCGCACATCGTTATCGTGACGTGGGAAAGCCCGCGAATCAACACCGCCCCGGCCCCGGGGTGTTGGGCGTCGGGGAGGCGTGCCGGGCCGGTACACTCCGATTCGAGTCTTCCGGCCGGCCGCGCGGGGCGGGGGAGACGGCACGGAGGAACCACGCATGTCGATGCCGACGTGGCTTATTCACTCGCTGCAGATTGTGTTGGCGCTGCTGGTGGGTGTGGCGACGGCATGCCAGCCATCCGTGAACGCCAAGTTCGCCCTGCACACCCCCTCCCGGCTGTACGGGGGATTGCTGAACTTCGCGGTCGGCCTGTTGGCCATGATCGTGGTTCTGCTGGTGATCCGTCCGCCCGCCGCGACGGTCTCCCAGGTATCGCAGGCCCCGTGGTGGTCATGGACGGGGGGGCTTCTGGGGGCGTTCTTTGTGACCATGTCCGTGTTCCTTGTCCCCACGATGGGGGCGGCGGTCTTTGTTTCGGTGGTGGTGGCAAGCCAGTTGTCCGCCGCCGCCGTCATCGACCATTTCGGGCTTCTCGACCAGGCGGTCAGGTCCCTGACGTGGGGGCGGTGCGTGGGCGTGGCCCTCATGTTCGCGGGCGTCGCCTGCATCCGCCTGCTCTGAAGGGGACCGGGATAAGGCTGACCGGCGACGGTTCACGCCGCCGGGTGGGGGGACCTTGGCCTATCCTCGTTCAACGAGTGCGAAGGAGTGAACCATGGTCGGCGTAGGGATCGCGCGTTGGGGCTGGATGCACGCCTTGGTCGGACTTCTTGCGGTGATCGTGCCGGGGTCCGTGGCCGTGGCGCAGGTGGTTGACACCTCGCCCGGGCACGTGGTCGTCATGCGGGAGAAGGCCGATCTTCGCTGCGGCGAAACGTATTACAAGGTCATGGAAGTCAAGGCCGGGACCCTCCTGGTCATCGACGGGTCGTCCGCGGAATGGGCCCGCGTCTCGTACCCGCCCGCCGGGACCGCGTTTGTTCAGGCCGAGCACGTCCGATACGACGCCTCCGCATCAACGGCGACGGTCACCGAGCCGACCCGGCTCCGTGCCGCCAATTTCACCACGGGGTTCCGTGGCAGTTGGAAGTCGCTGCTCGCCACGCCCTTGCCGCTTGGCACCGTCCTGAAAGTCACCGAGCCCGCCGCCGACGAAGACGGCCGCGTACTGGCCTATCGCGTTGTCGTCCCGGCCGCGGCTCGCGGTTTCATGAGGCGGGAAGACCTGCGCCAGGCGACGGCCGAGGAAGTGGCCGCGGCTCGTCGATCGTCCGATGGCGTCGTCGAAGCGCCCCGTCCCGGGCGGACCGATCCGGCTCCCGCGCCTGTTCCCGTGCCCGTCCCATCTCCCGCGGAGGATTCGACGGCGGTGCCGGTGGATCGATCGACCGATTCGGCCCGTCCCACGCTTCTTGATCCGATGACTCCGCCCGGCCAGGAGCCCCCCGCCGACGTGGCGGGGGCGAGCCCCGGCACGCTGGATAGCCCGACCCCGATGGGTGACGCGGATCCAACGGCAACCGACCCGGCCCCGCCGCGCGCCGAGCCTTCCCCGCGTCCGACGACGCTGCGGGACCTGGAGCGTGCGTTCGAGGCCATCCGCCGGGAGTCGCCCGACGACGCGGAATACCAGGAATTGATCGGCGAATTCGAGCGTCTGCGGGAGTCGATGCCCCCGGGGCAGGAACGCCTGCGCCGCCAGATCCAGGGGCGGATCGATTGGCTCTCGATGAAGATCGAGATCCGCGAGCGTCAACGCGAACTCGACGAGATGAAGCGCCAAGCCACCAGCCAGGGGCGAGAGGTCGCGACCAAACTCGCCGACCTGGAGCGCCAGCGGCAGTACGCCATCGTGGGGCGATTGCTCCCCAGCACCGTCTACGACGGCCGGAATCTCCCGCTCCTGTACCGTCTCCAATCGGTGTCGGGGGGGACGGGTCCTCGAACGATCGGGTACCTGCGGCCCTCCGCGGAACTGGAACTTCCATCCAAGTTGAACCAGGTCGTCGGCGTGATCGGGGAGGTGGCCATCGATCCGGGGATGTCGATCAACCTGATCAACGCCCGGCGCATCGACGTACTGCAATCCACCGACGGGGGACCGGTACGCAACCCCTGACCGGGGGTGGCGCCGGGAATGTTGCCTCCCGCCGGCGGGCTCTCGCCGGACTGCCGGGATGCCGACCCCTCGGTGCCGTGAAAATGACACGGTGAGGTCACTTCGTCCACCGGGGTCCGAGGGACCCTACAATTTGCGAACGCTACGTCCGTCGGATTGTTGTCCTGGCTTGCCCTCGTCATTCCCATGAAAAAAGAACGCCCGCACCGAGGTAAAGGGTCCGCGTCCCAGCAACCCCCGGCTCACGCCGATCCCGAGATCTTCGAATCGGACCTGGGGTTCGATCAACTCGGCCTTCCCGAGCACGTGCTTCGCGGGATCAGGGATCTGGGGTTTGAGAAGCCGACGTTGATCCAGGGAAGGCTGATCCCCGCGGCGATGGCGGGGCGCGATGTGCTCGGACAGGCCAAGACCGGCACGGGCAAGACCGCGGCCTTCGGACTGCCGCTCCTGGCCCGGTGCGACCCATCGGTTCCGTTCCAGGCGCTGATCCTGGCGCCGACCCGTGAACTGGCGGTGCAGATCGCCGACGAAATCACCGAACTGGGCCGTCACGGCCGGGTGACGGTGGACACGGTGATGGGGGGGGAGCGGATCAAGACGCAGGCCTCGCGGCTGAAAAAGGGGGCGAACATCATCGTGGGAACGCCCGGGCGCGTGATGGACATGGCCCAGCGGGGGCTCTACCACTTCGACAACGTCCGGTTCACGGTGCTCGACGAGGTCGATCGGATGCTCGACATCGGCTTCCGGGAGGACATCCGTAAGATCCTGAACAACTGCCCGAAGGATCGCCAGACGATGTTCGTGTCGGCGACCATCGCGGGGGAGATCGAGAAACTCGCCCGCACGTTCATGCGAGACCCCGAGAAGATCGTGACCAGCGGCGCGTCGCTGACGGTGAACCTTGTCGAGCAGCACTACCTCGCCGTCAACCCCTGGGATAAGAAAAAACTCCTCCTGCACCTGCTGACGCACGAGGAGCCGGCGATGACCATTGTCTTCTGCCGGCTGAAAAAGAATGTCGACATGCTCGCCAAGTACCTGGGCGAGAAGGGGATCGACGTCCACGCCATCCACGGCGACATGCGCCAGGGAAAGCGTAACCGTGTCATCCAGCAGTTGCGCGAGGGTGAACTGACGGTGCTGATCGCCAGCGACCTGGCCAGCCGCGGGATCGACGCCGAGGGTGTTTCCCACGTCATCAACTACGACCTGCCCGAGGACCCCGACCTGTACGTCCACCGGATCGGACGGACGGCCCGGGCGGGCCGGCGCGGCATCGCGTGGTCGTTTGTCACCTCCGCGCAGGGGAACCTGCTCACCAACATCGAGGAACTCATCAACCGTGAGATCCCGAAGATGGACTACCCGGACTTCATCCCCGGACCACGCCCGGAGAGTTGGCGGGATGAATCCCCGGGCGGGATCGTTTTCCCGACCGGTCCCGAGGCCCCGAAGGTCAACCGCTACGACGCCGCGGTGAACCCGGACATGCCGGCCGTCGCCGCCGGACCGATCGATTCGGCCAGGTTCCCGGGGGGCAACGTCCCGACGCGGATGCCCCCCAAGCGGATGATGGGTCGGATTCCCTCGAACCGCCGGTGACGATCCGGTCCCCGGCCTGTTGGTCTCGGGCCATCGCAACTTCCGGCGGCCTCGTCACACCCGTCCCAGCAGCAGCGAATAGCAAAGCGCGGCAAGGACCGCCGCGGTGATGACCGTGTACAGTCGGTCGCGATCGCGCGCGAACGACACCAGCGAGAACAGCACCCGCGCGATCGGCGTCGCGATGACCATCAGGATCCCGGCCATGAGCAGGGCGTGGACGTCCAGGCGGACCGCCGCCGACAGGATCGCCGTGATCGACCGCGAGCCGTCGTCGGAGGGCGTGAACGTGGAATAGTCCGCCCGGGAATTTCCTTCCCCCGTCGAGATGACCGCCGCGATCCCTACCGCGATCACCGACCCCGCGGCGGCGATGCAGACGATGAGAAGGCGGCCCATCGACCGTTCGAGGCGGCGCGGCGCGGCCGAGCCTGTTTCCGCGGCGGTGGGGGGGCGGTCGGTGTCGCTCATTGGAGGTTCCCCGAGAGCGTCCGCACGAGGAGTTGAACGCCCATGATGACGACGACGATGGCGAAGATGATCCGCAGCGCGGGTGTGCGGGCCTTGACCAGCACGCGGGCGCCAAGAAGCGAGCCGATCAGCGCCCCGAGCGCGACGGGTCCGCACAGCACCGGGTCGATCTGCCCTCGGTGGAAGTAGACCCCGGCGGAAGCGGCCGCCGTCACGCCGATCATGAAGTTGCTCGTCGTGGTCGAGACTTTGAAAGGCAGCCGCATCAGCCGGTCCATCGCCACGACCTTGACGACCCCGGACCCGACGCCCACCAGCGCGGACAGGATCCCCGCCCCCAGCATCACCGCGAACCCGGCGGGAACGCGCCGCACGCCGTACGAACGCAGGCCATCTCCCGTGGGATAGGTCCCCGCCAGGCCCAGCCGTGCCCCGAGGTCATCGGCGGCCGAGGCGGGGGGGAGGGGCCGGGGCTCTCGCAGGGCCGAGAAGGCCGACCAGAACAGGACACCGATGAAGATGTACATGATGACCGGGGCGCTGAGGTACGCCGCCAACGCGGCCCCCGCCAGCGCGCCCGCCGTTGTCGCCACCTCCAGGAGCATCGCCACCCGCACGTTGGTGAACCCCTCCCGGACGAACGCCGCCGCCGCCCCCGAACTGGTCGCGATCACCGCCACCAGCGACGCCCCGATGGCGTACCGCAGGTCCGTGTGGAACACCAGCACCAGCAGGGGGATCAGCACCACGCCCCCACCAAGCCCCGTCAGCGCGCCAAGACACCCCGCCGCGATGGAGCCGGCCAGGACGGCGAGCATGAAGACCGTGATCGACATTCCGGTTCCGTCGGACCTGATCGGGGCCTTGCCGCCAACAACGCGGCACCTCGTCACGAACCAGCATACCCGGGCCGGCCCGGTCAGTCGGCGTCGCCCGACTCCTCGCCGGGGATGCCGTGGCGGATCGCCGCCGTCACCGCGTCCACGAACCGTCCGATCTCTTCGCGCGTGGTGTACACGCTCGGAGAGACGCGGTTGCCCTGGAACTCGGGATGCGTGATGGTGGTCACCACGATGCGGTGCGTATTCCACAGGTGCGAGGCCAGTTTCCCGGGATCCATCCCCTCCACGTCGAACGTCCCAAGCGCGCACGAAAACTCCGGACGCAGGCTCGTGTGCAGGCGGACGCGCGCAGAGGCGTCCAGCAGCGGCCTCGCCCACGAGTCGCGAAGGTGACGAAGCCGGGCTTCCTTGCGCTTGCCCCCGATCGCCTGGTGGAACGTGAGCGCCTCGGCGATCGCCAGCACATTCCCCGCCGGGTGTGTCCCGATTTCCTCGAACTTGCGGATGTCACCGTCCCGCGAAGCCTCCGCCGCCATCATCGGCCACAGGCCCGCGATCTTCTCCCGTCGAACGTACAAAAGCCCTGTTCCGTGAGGGCAGCACATCCACTTGTGCAAACTGACCCCGTAATAATCGCACGACAGGTCGGCGAACGAGTAGTCGAACTGCCCCATCGCGTGCGCCCCGTCCACGATCACCGGGATCCCTCCGTTGCGGCCCCTGGCCATCGCCACGATCTCCCGCACCGGCATGATCTGTCCCGTGATGTTCACCACGTGGCAGATCAGGATCAACTTTGTTCGCGGCGTGATCCCCTCTTCGATCCGACGGACCATCAGCCCGACATCCTCGCACGGCACCGGGATTTGCACCTGCACCAGGCGTATCCCCTCGCGCCGCTCGCGCTGCCGGAACGTCGTCAGCATCCGCGGGTAGTCCTGCGTGGTCGTCAGAACCTCGTCCCCCCGCGACAGGTCAAGCCCCAACTGGCAGATCTGCAGGCTCTCGCTGCTGTTGCGCGTGATCGCGATCTCCTCGGGGTCCGCCCCCCAGCCACGCGCCAGCCGCCGGCGGACCATCTCACGCCGCGGAACCTGGTGCCGCCACAGCGTGACCGCCGGCGCCGAGTTCGCGTGGTCGAGGTGACGCTTCACCGCCTCCTGGACGACCAGCGGGCTCGGGGAGACGCCACCGTTGTTCAGGTTCACGATCGTCCGGTCGGCCGTGAAGGCCTGCTGGACCATCGCCCAGAAGTCCTCATCCGTCGCCGCCGCACGCAGCGACGCCTCGTCCCCCGCGCACGGGGTCGAGGCGATCTCCTCCACGATCGAACGGCCACGCGGGGTCGCCAGGGCGAGCGAGGCGAACGCCGGCGGAGGAAGCATCGCCGCCGCCGCGGGCACGCCGATCGCCGAACTCAGGAACGCGCGTCGCGATGTCATCGAACCAACCTCCATCCACCCATGGGCGAGACAATCCCATGCAGACTACAAGGAATCACATCCCCGGTGTCGGCCGAGTCTCGGATCGTCCGCCGCCGGGTTGAACACGCGTTGCTCGCCCGTGGGTGAGCGTCCCCCCCCCGGGGGGGCGGCGGCGGCTCGACTGCTGGCAAGACCCGGGCCGGATCTCGGCATGGACGGCCCGCGGCGCGGGCGGACCTTCCGTCACCAGCGGCGGCCCGGTACACTCCGACCCATGCCCGGGGATGGACCGCTCCACGTGCCGCCGACCGATCCGGCGGGTGACTCGCTCCAAGCGGATCGACCAGAGCCCGCTTCCACGGCTCTCACGCCGCCGAACGACCCCCACGCGAAGAGAGCCTTCGCATGGCCGCCGGTCCGGCTCCCGGCCTCCGATCACGCCACCGGGGCGCCGGGCCGCGATTCACCGGCGGCGCCGTCGATTCCCGCGTCCGATGTGCTCCGCCGGCGTTCGGGCTTCTCGGACGCCATGACGCAGGTTGAGCGGACCTGGCTTGGCATGGTCTCACCACCCTGGCACGTCCGCGCCGCCGAGTCTTCGTGGCGACCCGACCATCCCGCGGAGTATTGCTGGCGATGCGGCAGGTCCGCCGGCCCCTTCGAAGTGACCCCGCCCGAGTCGCACTCCCCGGGGTGCGCGGCGTGCCGAGATGCGCGCGTGCCCTGGGACCGATTCGTACGGCTCGGCGAATACAACCGGGAAATCCGCCGGGCCTTGCTGGAAGTCAAGTTTCACCGGTCCAGGCGGCTTGGCGCGTGCCTGGGTCGAGAACTGGGCCTGGTCCTGGATCGGGAACTCGGGGCAGCCCGCGCCGACAAAAACCGCCTGCTCATCGTTCCGGTCCCCGCGTCGCTCGCCCGCCGTGTGCGCACGGGGATCGATCACGCGATGGTGCTCGCCAGCGCCGTCCGCTCGGTCGTTGGTGGAACGCTCGTTCGACCGATCCGCCGTCGCCACGGGCCTTCTCAGCGAGAGGTGCCCCGGGGAGAACGGCTACGCAACGCCCGCCGCTCGTTCGTGCCCGCCTGGCAGCCCCGGCGGTGGCTCGGCGGGCTGATCACACGCCTCGGAGGGGGTGCTCGCGGGGGTGCCGGGAACGCCCTGGAGCCGGGTACAACGCTGATCCTGGTTGATGATGTGAAAACCACCGGCGCCACGCTTTCCGCGGCGTGCCGGGCCGTGCTTGCCGCGCACGGCCTGAGGGCGGGATCCCGGGAAAGAAAAAAGGTATTTGTTTGGTGTTGCGTGGTCGGCGTGACTCCGGACCCTGGCCGATCAAGTTTGGAGGCACGGCGGCAGGAGGTGGACTCGCCGGGCGCCTTCCCGGGGGGGTCTTGAAGGCTGCCGGAAAGGTGGTGTTCGCGTGCGCGGCCGGTGGCACACACGGGCGTGGGATGGTCGGCGCCGGAGAACGGGAGTGCCCGTAAGCCGAGCGAACACGTGGGGATACGATTTTTTCACGCCCAGAGGAAGGACCCGGGCTTGACTGACCGGAGGTGGCGGGTATTCTTCCCCTCGCCAGTCGCTTCGTCCGACGAGGGTTTCTTGCCCTCACGTTCAGGGGTCTGGCGAACTCTTTGAAAAGTGAACAGTCGGGTTCCGCACGAGAGTGTGCGAGGTCGTCAGCGGCTCACGCCGCGCTCCTGACCGGGGCGGACGATTCTCGATCCTAAATGGTTGAGCGGGGGTCACAGCCCGTTCGGCTGACATTTTCGTGTGGACTGTAGAGGAACCCTCGAAGTTGAATGTCAGCCTAAACGTCGGGCGTAGCCGCCCGGCGTCGATCGGATTTCCCGCGAGGGGGATCCGGTCGCGACCACTCTTGCGTCGATCATCCCCCGTGGATGGTCGTCGCGGAGTTGAACCTGGTCGATCTTCAATTGAAGACGTGCGTTCCGTCGGCGCAAGCGGACGGGGCGTCCACCAGAAAACAAGTGAAGAGTTTGATCATGGCTCAGATTGAATGCTAGCGGCATGGCTAAAACATGCAAGTCGAACGTGCCCGCAAGGGCAAGTGGCGAAAGGGTCAGTAACGCGATCGAACGTACCCCGAGGTGGAGGATAGCGCCGGGAAACTGGCGGTAAGACTCCATGTGCTCGCAAGAGGAAAGGTTTACCGCCTTGGGAGCGGCGATCGTCCTATCAGGTAGTTGGCGGGGTAAGAGCCCACCAAGCCTTAGACGGGTAGCGGGTGTGAGAGCACGGCCCGCGACATCGGAACTGAGACACTGTCCGGACTCCTACGGGAGGCTGCAGTAACGGATCTTCCGCAATGGGCGAAAGCCTGACGGAGCAATGCCGCGTGCGGGATGAAGCATCTCTGGTGTGTAAACCGCTGTCAGGGGATAGAAACAATGATCATCCCCAGAGGAAGTGGCGACTAACTCTGTGCCAGCAGTCGCGGTAATACAGAGGCCACAAGCATTAGTCGGAATCACTGGGCTTAAAGGGTCCGCAGGCGGTCCTCCAAGCGTCTTGTGAAATCCCACGGCTCAACCGTGGAACAGCAGGGCGAACTGGAGGACTTGAAGAAGGTAGGGGCCGCCGGAACAGTAGGTGGAACGGTGAAATGTGTAGATATCTACTGGAACGCCGATGGTGAAGACGGGCGGCTGGGCCTTTCTTGACGCTCAGGGACGAAAGCGTGGGGATCAAACAGGATTAGATACCCTGGTAGTCCACGCTGTAAACGATGCGCACTAGACTGGTGCGGTTTTGACGCCGTATCAGTCGTAGTAAAAACGATAAGTGCGCCGCCTGGGGAGTACGGTCGCAAGGCTAAAACTCAAATGAATTGACGGGGGCTCACACAAGCGGTGGAGCATGTTGCTTAATTCGAGGCAACGCGAAGAACCTTACCTGGGCTTGACATGGCTGGATTAACCCCATGAAAGTGGGGCCACACCCGCAAGGGTGGAACAGTCACAGGTGCTGCATGGCTGTCGTCAGCTCGTGCTGTGAAGTGTCAGGTTAAGTCCTTTAACGAGCGCAACCCCTATCGTTAGTTGCTCGGCGCAAGCCAGTACTCTAGCGAGACTGCCGGTGTCAAACCGGAGGAAGGTGGGGATGACGTCAAGTCCTCATGGCCTTTATGCCCAGGGTTGCAAACGTGCTACAATGGCGTGCACAAAGCGGCGCGAAGCGGCGACGCAGAGCAAATCGCAAAAAACACGCCCCAGTTCGGATTGCAGGCTGCAACTCGCCTGCATGAAGTTGGAATCGCTAGTAATCGGAGATCAGCTACGCTCCGGTGAATGTGTTCCTGAGCCTTGTACACACCGCCCGTCAAGTCATGGGAGCCTGGGGTGCCCGAAGTCGCCACGATTCAGTGGTGCCTACGGCAAGACAGGTGACTGGGACTAAGTCGTAACAAGGTAGCCGTAGGAGAACCTGCGGCTGGATCACCTCCTTTCTAAGGGATTTCCTTGGACACGGCATGGGCCGGGAGACGCTCACGCGTCACTACCACCCGGACCGAAGAGCGATCTTCACCGTGATCGTCAACACACCCTCGTCCATCCTGGCGCAAGCCGGAAGGACAGCCGCCGGGCGACCGGCGATCAAGCGGACCCGACTGTTTTCTGAATCACACGGCCACGCCGTCATTCCACCCAGCCCAACGGCTGGGTGGTTTCTTTTGGGGCCGCGCTTCATTTGCCGGGGGTGGCGCTGCTTGGCAACCGTGCCCTCGTTTGGACTCCCCCCGTCTTGACGCGGAGGTTCGGGTAGGTTCTTCGACGCGCACACGTTCTTCGGGAAAGTCCCGTCGTGAGGCGGGTGCTCGCGTGAAGATCGTGGCGAGTCGATCGTGGCGAGAAGGGTGTCGCGGCGTGGAGGTCGTGCCTGGTTGCGTCACCCTTGCCGCGGGCCTCTGAAGATCCTCGGCACTTCGCAGGCTTCCCCGGATTACCCCTCCGGCTGTTGCGGCCATCCACGGCAGCGGTTCAGCCCGGGGAGGTCAACGTGGCACCGGAGAGCAATCAGGTATGGGCTTCTTGACAGATACCACCTTGATTTGGTACACTTGCGGCAGGTCGGATTTGCCTGCGAAATCGGCAGGCATTCGCGCCAACCGGGCAATGGGGTTTAGAGTTTTGCACATTTTCTATGGGGAAACAAATGATAAACATGGTGATACTTGTTTTGTCTTTGTTCTTTGGGCAGGCGGCAGACCCGCGGGGTGGCTGCAGCAGTTCCTGTTATTATGTTGGATGCGTGAGTGGATTTGGATCGCTGACATGGCGAAGTACATACAGGTCTGTGATCGCGCCCGCGGGTTGCTGCGGCTGCATCACGGATGTTGATTTCGAAGTCAGTGCGAGCGCTCAGGCAATGTTTACGGGGCTGAATAGCGCGATGATCACGTGTGACGGAATCCCCACGTGTTTTATGCAAAATCAGGACTCGGACGCCGATAGCGGTAGCGGGCCATGCAACTCGGTCAGCGTTGCCGCCAACGCACATGCCATAGCCGGATGTGCGAGCAGGCAGTTGCTAGTATCTTCTTCCGCGGGGGCGCAAGCCAACGGACTGTGTGTCACGCACACATCCACGCAGAGCGGGCATCACTCGCTTGCGACATTCAAGTGGTACGATGCATACCCAGGGCTATGTACGGACGAAGATGGCTGTCCGTCTCCGCCAATGTGCATGACATTGACGGGCCTGAATTACGGCCATGCAAACGCTTTTTCTGCTTCCGCTCGTTCATTCGAATTTGAGGCGAATTGCACTGTATGGCCAACAATAGACTGGGAGCATGAATATACATTTGATGTATATTTGGATGGATACAATGAATCGTGTGCATGCTCGTGCGATGCCGGTTTGAGCAGCACATCATCTATTGTCTCTGTCAGATTCGTCAGTCTCGGCATGATTTCCACGCCACAACAAGGTTCGCCTACAACAGCCACGCTTCATCGGGTTGTCGCCGTCAACGGCGATGGTGATGTTATTACACTGGGATTCCCGAACGCCCCGAGCGTCTCTCCGACGTTCGTGTCTCCTCATGATTTCGACATTGAGGTTGTTGCCAACGATACGATCGCAATCGATGAATTTACCGCATCGATATTACTGATCCAGTTCGAGGATGCCTTCGGAAGGCATGACGACGACATCAACCGGAACGGGAGTCGCGACTGGCAGGACAGGATGTCGTTCGCGGTCGCACTGGGGAGTGTCCTCGGCGATGAGCACTACACGCCGCGTGCCGACTACGACCTCGACGGCGACGTCGACGAGGACGACCGAGATGTCTTCTTGCTGCATGTTAACACCAGGGATGGCAACCTGTTCTTTCCGGCTTCATACGACGTGAATGTGGTAATGGGATGCACCTTTGATGTCGACGATTCCGGGTTCCTCGACGGAGATGATTACGACTACTTTATCGCTTTGTATACACTCGGGGATCCGCTTGCCGACACCGACGCATCCGGGTTCGTAGACGGGGACGATTTCGACGCCTTCATGATCGGGTTCGTGAACGGGGAATGTTGATCGGTCTCGAAAGCGCCATTCCCGGTGATAGCCGCGAACGGCTCGGATGTTCAAACGACCATCCGAGTCGATTGAATAATGAAGCCGCGTGAGTGTGTGTGACCCGCCACAGGGGCTGCCCGCGGTCATCTCGGCGCCGCCGTGGCGTTGTCGAGCCTGGTCAGACGAGGCGCCCCTCCATCATGTCCCCCGGCGATCACAACTTCTGCTTGCAGTGAGGACACGCCGTCGGGATATTGCCGTGACCAACGGGCTCGATGAGTTTCTGGCAGTTGGGGCATTGAAACCGCTCGTCCGCCAACGCGCTGCACTGCGGGCACCGCATCTGGCCGTCGTTGGCCGCGGAGATCCGCCGCACTTCCTTGGCGGTCAAATGGAACTCGTGGTTGTTGGCGCAGGTAAAAAACTGCGTCATCCGATTCAGCATGAAGTCGTTCGAGTCCGTCTCGGAGGCGTTGCGCCACACGAAAAACCCGGCCCCCGCCAGGGCCGCCACCGCCACGCCGACTTTCACGCCGTTGGGAATCGCCATGAACCCGCCGCCTTTCCGTCGATGCGAATGCCGCGCCAAAGGCACCGGCGGCACGCCCCGCCAGGTCCCAACAAACCATCGGCCCCCGTGAAGCGAACCCGCCCTCACGTTGCCTCAGAGGTCCTTGCTGATGTCCATCGACTTGCCCTGCTTGTTCCACTGTTCGATGCGCTTCTTCTTTTCGTCAACCGTGATGTTCGGGTCCTTGATGACCAGTTCGAATGGATCCCGCGGCCTCACGGAGAAATCGGCAAACAGGATGTTTGCCTTTTTCCCGTGCCGTGGCCCGAGAAAGTTCGAGGGGATTTTCGTGATGGGGTTTGTGCCACCCTCGGGATTGAAAGTCGTGTCCCAAAACCCATCCCCGTTGCTGTCCCCGATGGCGATCATGCGGCTTGGGAAGACCACGTCCGAGTGCTTGGGCTCCCACAGGTGGCGAGGCGGAACCGGTCCCGCCTTGGTGTTGATGTGCTGTCCGAGCCCCAGGGGGTGCTCGTTGGGAAATTGGCCGTACTCCCAATTCGCCCCTCCTCCGTTGTACCCGTAACTAAAATACAACTTGGGGGCGCCGATCGCTACGTAGTACCTGAAGCCGAGTTCATTCAGGTCGGTGTACCCGAACTCCAGGGCCGCGGGTTTCATGCCCGTGGGAAATACACTGACCTCCCACTTGAACTCCTTGGGAGTTGACGGGCAATGAAGCATGTCCATGGCTTTATGATCCCCGCCGGTCACGGCCCGAAGGCGAGGGAGCCACGAGATCCACGAACCGCCCTCGCCTTCGTAGTGGTCGCCGGGCCAGTAGTCCTTATTCTCCGCGTGGTAGGAGTTCATCGCGTACCCCGTCTGGCGGAGGTTCGATTGGCAGACCACCGCCCTGGCCGCTTCCCGAGCCCCGCGCAGGTTGGGCAGCAGGATCGAGATCAACAGAGCCAGGATCGCGATGACAACCAACAACTCGATGAGCGTGAACGCTCGCGCGCGAATCTTCATGGAATACCTCGCAGCGAAAAAGGCCTCGGCGGAAGAAGACCGCCCCTGAGAGTTCTATGAAGATTTTCGCACATTCGGGGCGGCCGTGCAAGTCCTATTCAAACCCGAACATCATCAAAGAGGCCATTTCGATCTTCTTTTGCAAGCCCCGGGTTACCGCCCGTGGAGTGGCTTGCTCAGGATGACGCTGGTGTAGTTGGTATACGGCCAGTTCCACCGCTCGATGAACCGGTACCCCCGGCGTTCATAGAACCGGCGAAGCGCTTCATCGGGCTCGGCCATCGACAGGGCGAGTTCCGTCGCCCCGGATTCCTTCGCCCGAGATTCGACGCGATCGAGCAGGAGGCACCCGATCCCGGCCCCCTGCATCCCCGGGTCGACCGCGAACTGGGAAAAACTGTCCACGTGGGGGTGGCGAAACCAGGGGGGGCCTTCGGCGGACTCGACCTCATGGAACAGGATGGTGCCGACGATCGCCTCGTCGCGGCCTTCGCGTTCGACGACGGCGAGGTAGCATTCCCCGCTGGTGCAGCGGCGTTGGGTGGTCTGGTCGTCCTGCCGCCCGGCCAGTGGTCGCAGTCCCATCGCCATCTGTCCCGCGTACGCCCGGTGCAGGAGCGCGGTGATCTCTGGGATGGGATCGGTTGGGCGAAGCCGCCGGATGCGGATGGGGGCGGGGTCGGCCGCGTGCAAGAGTCGGGGCGTCACTCGGGCGGCGGGGTGGTCTGGATGTGAAGATGATGGTTCTGAAGCGGGTTCGGGCATGGCGAACATCGGTTGTTGCGGCCGGCACCGGCGGTCGGGTTCCATGGGCCGGGCGTTGACCGTCCGGGTGTCATGGTAGTTCGCCGCGTCGGGATCAACGGGCCGGGATGCCGGTATCATCCATCCGGTGGACCGCCGGCCTTTTTTCCCGCCTTGATGGCACCACTTCGACCGGGCAAGTGGTGGTGACGGGGCGATTTTCAACGACGAGGCTTTGCATGAGACCAGCAGACCATCCGTGCCGCTCGCGGTTCATCACTCTGGCTCTCCTGGCCTTCGCCGCCTCGCCGGCGACGACCGGCGCGGCCTTCCCCGGCGCGGCCTCGATCCCGGCTCGGGATTCGGCCCCGGCGCATCAAGCCGCGGCGCCCGCCCCCGGTGATGAATCGTTCCTGACGCAATGGGCGCTGACGCGGGGATTCAGCCTCGGCCGTCCGCGGAACTTCTCGATCACGCCCGACGGGTCGGGGGTGCTGTTCCTGCGGTCTGGCCCGCGGAGCGTGGTCCACGACCTGTACCTGTTTGACACGGCGACGGGGCAGGAGCGGGTTCTGCTCACGGCCGAGCGTCTGCTGGGGGGCAAGGATGAGCGGCTGACCCCCGAGGAGCGTGCCCGCCGGGAGCGCCTGCGGCAATCCAACCGGGGGATCGTGTCGTACTCGCTTTCCGAGGATGGCTCGAAGGTGCTGGTCCCGCTGGGGTCCAAGGTGTTCCTGTACGACCTGTCCGCCGATGCCGCGCGGGAAATCCCGGTGCTTCCCGGGTCGGTCATCGATCCCCGGCTGAGTCGGCCGGGCAACCTGATGGGGTGGGTGCGGGAGAACGACCTGTGGTTCATGGACCTCTCGGAACGGATACCGACGCAGGTGACGCGAAGCGCCGATGAATTCCGCACCAACGGCGTCTCGGAGTTTGTCGCCCAGGAGGAAATGTCCAGGTTCGAGGGGTACTGGTTCTCCCCCGATGAGCGGTACGTGGTCTACCAGCACACGGACCACACCGGGGTCGAGCGGCTCACCATCGCCGACCCGATGCGTCCGGAGAACCCGGCCGAGAGCCCCTTTTATCCCAGGGCGGGGATGCAGAACGCGTCGGTGATGCTCTTTTCTCGTCATCTGACGAGCCAGCAGGAGGAGATGATCCGGTGGGACCGGGAGCGGTTCCCGTATCTGGCGAACGTGAAGTGGCCCAAGGGCGGGCCGCTGACGCTCCTGGTGCAGAACCGTGAGCAGACGCGCCAGCAGTTGTTGCGGGCCGACCACGTCACCGGCCAGACGTCGGTGATTTTCGAGGAACAGGACGACGCGTGGCTGAACATCGACCAGTCCGTGCCGCGGTGGCTCGAGGATGGGTCGGGGTTCCTGTGGATCTCGGACTCCTCGGGCCACGACCGGCTCGAATGGCGTGGTGAATCGGGGTCGGTGGTCCGCGCGATCTCTCCGCCGGGCCTGTCGGTGCGAGGGCTGGTCTCGTACGACGAGGCCGCCCGCGTCGCGTACGCCGTATGCAGCGATGAACCGACCGAGCAGCACGTCTGGGCCTTCCCCCTCGACGAAGGGGCCTCCCCGCGGCGGATCACCCAGGGGACGGGGCTGTTCGGGGCGGTGTTCTCGAAGGACCACTCGACGCACGTGATCACGAGCAACACCCTCGGGGGGGAGATCGCCGCGACGGTGCGCCGGGCGGATGGCGCCGTGATCGGCACGGTCACGTCGGTCGCCGAGGCGCCGCCGCTGACGCCCACGGTCGAGTTCGTGACGCTGCCGGGCCCGCACGAGTTCCGGGCGCTGGTGGTTCGCCCGCGCGACTTTGACCCGTCGAAGAGATACCCCGTGCTTGTCAGCGTCTACGGCGGGCCGACGGCCCAGACGGTGACCGCGACGCGGCAGGGGCAGTTGCTCCGCCAGTGGCACGCCGACCGTGGGTTCATCGTGGTTTCGGTTGACAACCGGGGGACCCCAGGCCGGGGCCGTGAGTGGGAAAAAATCACCAAGGGCAACTTCATCGACATCCCGCTCGACGACCAGGTCGCGGCCCTGCGTCAGTTGGGGGAGCGTTACCCGGAGATGGACCTGGGGCGCGTGGGGATGTACGGGTGGTCGTTCGGGGGGTATTTCGCGGCGATGGCGACGATGCGGCGGCCCGACATCTTCCACTGCGGCGTCGCGGGAGCGCCGGTGGCCGACTTTGCCGATTACGACACGCACTACACCGAGCGGTACCTGGGCCTTCCCGAGAAGAACCCCGAGGGGTACAAGGCCTGCAACGTGCTGACGTACGGCAAGGACCTGGCCGTGCCGCTGCTGATCGTCCACGGGACGGCCGACGACAACGTGTATTTCATGCACGCGCTGAAGATGGCGGATGTGCTGTTCAAGGCCGGGCGAGACTTTGAGTTTCTCCCCCTGTCCGGGTTCACCCACATGGTGCCCGACCCGGTCGTGAAGGAACGGCTGGAGACCCGCATCTCCGATTTTTTCCGCGGGCACCTGGGCGGGCCGCGGTGAGGCGGGATATCCCCGAGAGTTCGATGTGTTCGTCCACCCCGGCACGGAGCACGCGATGAATCAAAGGCACCCACCCCGGGCAAGACGGCTCGGGCCACGCCCGCTGGCCGCCCTCGTGACGCTGGGGGTTCTTGTGCTGGCCGGCCCTGCCCGGGCCTGGGATGCCCACGGGCACCGCCTCATCACCCTCCTGGCCCTGGACCGCCTCGCCCTCGACCTGCCCGAGTTTCTGCGAGATCCACAGGTCCGGGCGATGATCGCGGAAAACTCGAACGAGCCGGACCGCTGGCGGAGCGTTCGCCAGGGCCATCTGATGCACCTCAACGGGCCGGATCATTACCTCGACGTCGAGGACCTCGGGCATTACGGGCTGACGCTGCGGGACATTCCCCCGCTGCGGTACGAGTTCGTCTCGCTGATGGCGATCACGCGTGAGAAACTCGGGAGTGAGTTCAAGGGGCGGCCGATCAACGCGGCCAGGGACATCGCGAAAACCGCCCAGTGGCCCGGTTTCGTGGCCCACGCCATCGCCGAGAACTACGGGAAACTCACCGCGTCGTTCAAGACGCTGCGGATCCTGGAGACCCTCGACGACCCCGATCGCGACCACCAGATCTCGGCCCAGCGCGGGAACATCGCCGCGATCATCGGCGTGCTGAGCCACTTCGTCGGGGATACCGCCCAGCCGCTGCACACCACCCGGCACCACCACGGCTGGGTCGGGGACAATCCCGGGAACTACACGACGCGGTACTCGTTCCACGCGTACATCGACGGGACCATCCTTGATATCCACAAACTCGACTACGAGGCGATGCGGGAGGATCCCCCGCACGACGCGGCTCGCCTGCCCCGCACGCGTGACGTCGATCCCATGAACCCCTGGCGAGCGATCCTCGACCACGTCCAGCGCTCCCACGAGCAGGTCGTCCCGCTGTACGAACTCGAGAAATCCGGCGAACTGGTGGGTGATCCGGGCCGGGAACTCATCATGGCCCGCCTGCGTGACGGGGCCTCCATGCTTGCGGACCTGTGCAACGCCGCGTGGGAGGCTTCAGACCCGACGCGGGAAGACATCGACAACTTCATCAAATACGACAACTTCAAGCCCGGTTTCTTCGTGATCGCCGAGCCGGCGGGGTCTCCCTGACGCCCCCGCCGCGGGACCGCGCCGGCCGTCACGATCCCGCCAAGCCATCGTGGTTCGAGAGCCGTTCCTCCGCGGTCGGATTGGCGTTCGCACGCGCGGCGCGGGGGATGCCCCACCGGCGCATCACCGCGTCGGCCAATCCCGGGAACGCCGTCGCGGCGGCGAGCGCCAAGCGCGTCGGCAGGCTTGTCCAGACCTCGCCCCGCGGCTTGCGAAGGCACCGCACCGTCGCCCGCGCGACACGCACCGGGCTTTGCACCAACAGACCTCGCCCGTGCGAGTAGAGGCGCCGGCCGCCGCTGCGGCGGGCCACCTCGTCGAACAACTCCGTCGCCGTCAGCACCGGGTGGACCGTCGAGACGTGGATCCCAAGGTCGGCCAGTTCGTGCCGCATCCCGCGGGCGAAGTGGTCCTGCGCCGCCTTGGTCGCCGAGTACGCGCTCATGTAGGGCACGCCGATTTTCGAGAGGCAACTCGAGCACAGGAGCACGTGCCCGCCCCGGCGAGGGATCATGCGCTCAAGGGCGGGGCGGATGATGTTCAGGCTTCCCCAGAAATTCGTCTCGAAGATGGCGCGCACCTGCTCGTCCGAGGACTCGTGAAACGCCCGCTCGTACCCGTACCCGGCGTTGGCGTATACCGCGTGGACCGGACCGAAGGCCTCTTCCGCCCGCGCGATCACGTCGCGGCAGGCCGCGGGGTCCGTCACGTCCACCCTCGCGGACAGCGCCCGGCCGCCGCCGGAGGTGATCCGGTCCACCAGGGCGTCCAGGCGGTCGGCCCGCCGGGCGGCGACGACCACGGGCATGCCCGCCGCCGCGCATTGCAGCGCGGTCGCCTCCCCGATCCCCGAACTGGCCCCGGTGATCACGATCGGTCTGCCCTTGAGGTCGATGGCCATCCGGGGAGCGTACTCGGCCGCCGGGGGCCGAGCGGCGGGCGATGTTTCAGGCGTCGGTCCGTCGGCCGATGAGCCAGCGGAACTCGTGCGAGCGCATGGCCGCCGACCAGGCCGTGAACGCCGCGATCCCCACCCCGGTGCCGATGGCGACACGCAGGGCCTGATCGGCCCATGTCCTGGCTTCGGGCATGAGTTGCAAGAGCGTCCATACCGCCGCGGCCATGACGGCGGTTCCCCCGACGGTTTTCAATAAGCCCGGCCACGACGCCGCGTCCAGCGGCTCTGTTCCAAGCCTCCGCCGGCACATCACGGCCAGGATCGCGCACTGAATCATCGCGCAAAGACTCGTTGACCACGCCAGCCCCGCCTCGCGCAGAGGCCAGATGAGGGTGATGTTCAGGACCAGGTTCAACGCGACCATCGCCAGCGACACCCGCATCGGCGTGCGGGTGTCCCCGCGAGCGTAAAACGCCCGCGCCAGGACGTGGTTGACCGAATAGGCCCATATCGCCGGGGCGAAACCCATCACCACCGCCGCCGTACGCCCGACCCCCGAGGCCGAAAAGCCCGTCCCCGCCTCGCGCGCCTCACCGCCCGCCCCCGGGCCGGACGAGAAGAGCGTCGCCACCAGGTCGTGCCCGACGAGCATCAGCCCCGCCCCGGCGGGAAAGCCGATGAAA
This sequence comes from Phycisphaeraceae bacterium, assembly GCA_019636515.1. Classification (GTDB taxonomy): domain Bacteria; phylum Planctomycetota; class Phycisphaerae; order Phycisphaerales; family UBA1924; genus JAEUJB01. The sequence goes on from JAHBXI010000003.1 coordinate 170,377, forward strand.
AACGACAGCCGCACGCCCCGGCGCAGCGTGGATCCGAATCGGTCCGTGTCGCCCGCGTCGCGTGCCAGCATCGGGAACACCGCCGTCGCGACCGCGATCCCGAAGACCCCGAGAGGGAACTGGTACAGCCGCTGCGCCGCGGCGATCAGGATGTTCGAACGCTCGTCGAGCGGGTACGCCACCCCCAGGATGGTCGGACCGAACCAGATGGGCCACATCGCGATCACCTGGTCCATCAGGGTGTTGATCTGCAGCGCCCCCAGCCCGATCAGCACGGGAACCAGCCGCGTCCACATCCGGCGAGCCCGCGGCCGGATCGCCCCCCAGTCGCTTCGCCACGAGACCTTCCGCCGCAGGAGCCACGCGAACGCCGCCGCCTGCGTCAGGCCCGACAACGTGGTGGCCAGGCCCAGGGCGTACGCCACCCCTTCCGACCCGCGTTCCCCTCGAACCACGTGCCACAGGCCGACCGCGATGATGAAGCCGTTGAGGACGAGCGGCCCCGACGCCGCGGCGGCGAATCGGCCGTGTACCTGGAGCATCCCCCCCAGGATCGCCGTCACGCAGATGAACGGCATGAACGGCAGCATGACCATGATCAGGCGGATCGAGGTCAGGCGGGCCTCGTCGGGCGGGAGCAGCCACGCGAGCAGCAGCAGCGCGACTTCCGCCACCGCCGTCAGCAGCCCCGTCCCCACGCCCAGGGTCCAAACCGTCAGTGACGCGAGCCGGTCGGACTCATCCCGCCCGGCACGGCCCGAGTCCGTGTACTCAGGAATGAACGCCGCCGAGAGCGCGCCCTCCCCGAAGAGACGCCGGAACAGGTTGGGAATCGCGAACCCCGCCGCGAAGGCGGACCCAAGCGCCGTGTCGCCAAAGAGCCGGGAGACCAGCACATCCCGCGCCAGCCCGCCAAGCCGGGAAACAAGCGTGACCCCTGAAACAGCGCGGACGGCCACGACCATGGCGCCACCCCGCCCGCCGTCCTCGCGGCCCGGATCTCCCGTATCCGATGTGCCGGGTTGGGGTTCTCGCGCGGCCTCCATGCCGGCGCCAGCGTAGCGTCGGAACGAGTTCGCCGCGAACCCGCGGGTGGTCCCGACCCTTCATCCGTCTTCGCGACTCCGCGGTGCCGACCGGGATGGTCGGCTCGGCCCGCCACCGAGGGGAACCGCCACGGCGCGATTACTCCTGCTCGTCACCCGAAGGGCCGTAGATCGCCGGCACGGGCACGCCGTTCAGGCGGTAATACACGCTCAGGATCGCACGGTGGTGGATCGTGTGGCTGATCACCCAGGTCCGAAGCGCCACGGCCCGCGGCATCTCCAGAATCACCGCGCCGTTATCCTTGAACTGCCACGTCTCCATGATCGCCGAGTCCTTCACCTCCGCGATCGCCTTCTTCGCGGCGGCGACGTTGGCATCAAACAGGTCGAGGATGGCCTTTCGCGATGCCAGATCCGGCGTCTTGTAGGGGTTATCCCCCGTCGGGTTCATGTCGAAAAACGGCTCGGTCAGGATGTTCGCCGCCCACCCGGGGATCTCGGCCAGGTGGCAGGCATTCCAGCCGATCGTGTTCGATTTTTCATGGGGCTTCCATGACAGTTTGTCCTCCGGCACACGTTCGAGCATCTTCCGCGTCGTGGCCATCTCGTGCTCGAACTCGGGCAGCGTCATCGTCGCGTACGTCATCGGATCTCCCATCAACTCGTTACTCGTGTTTCCCGTCTGTTGGCGATTGGTACGGCATGGTAGCCGCCGGGGCGCCGCCCGCCGAACCTCCGGTGGCGTGTCCGTGCGCATGAAAAAACGACCGCCCACGGCGCGGCGGTCATGCAACGATGGCCAGCGAAAAAGCGAGCGACCCAGACCCCGCGGACACCGCCGAGCGGCTCACTCCCGCGTGCTTCGGCCGCGGCGTATCACCGCCAGCGCCAGCATCCCCACCGCCGGGACGACCCCCGGCGAGGGGATCAGCGAGAAGGCGCGGTCCTTCCCCGAGACGTCGATCCAGTTGTTCATCGATCCCCCGAGACTCTCGTGCGTCGAAGACATCGAGCCTTCGGTGCTGTCGGCCCAGTACAGGTCATCCCGGTCAAAGTCCGACGCAAAGTGCAGCCCGAACCAGTATCGCCGGGAGGCAAAGACCGGCACGGGCGTGTCGAAGTCGAACGTGGTGGTGTACCAACTGTACGCGGCGGCCCCGTCAAACTCGGACAGCACGTTGAGCGCGCCCCCCGACGCCACCAGGTCCCCGGGCTTGCCCTGCCGATCGGAGAAGACGTACCAGTCGATCGTCCGGTCCCAGGGCCCGAGCCCGCCGAGGGTGAACCACTGCACCGAGGCCCCCGTCAGCGCCGTATCGGACGTCAGCAGGAAGTCGTCGGCCTGGATCCACGCCGACATCTCCCGTCCGCTCCCGGAGGCCAGGTCGGCCGGGCCGTTGGAGAAGACCGGCTCCGCGGAAGCGAGCGGCGCGGAAGCGGCGAACACGAGGCACGCGAGGATGGGTGAGCGAGAAAAAAACGTCCCGGTCATGTCTGGCGGTCCTTTCGGTGGCCCAGGGGCGGCCCGGTTCATGGAACATCCATTACGGCGGGGGGGCATGCCAGCCGGGATTGATGGGTCGTGGAGCGAATGCGCCATCTGGGGCGCCTGTTACGGAATTTCCTTCTGAAATACGTACGGATTACAAACACAGAGCCGCAACTCCCGGCCTTTCTTGGCAATTCGAGCATCATGGGTGATTTTTTCGAGATTCTCGTAACCGCCTCGCGGGTCCCGCCGTATCGGCGGGCCACGGCCTCGTGGCCCTTGCCGGCCTCGTGGCCCTTGCCGGCCTCGTGCGTCGTTGGAGTGGAGAGGTAACAAAACAAAATCCAAACCACGGAGCGGCCGCAATTCGTTCACGCTCCGCGCGGTTGTCGATGCGTTCTTCGCCGCGTTCGCGGCGTCGTCGAGAGAGTTGTCTTACAGGGAGAGTTGCAGATGAAGAGTGCGCTTTCGTTCGTGGCGTTGGCCGGGCTTGCGTCGATCGCTTCGGCCGTCGTCCCCACCGTCAACATCGGGAATTTCGTCCTCAATGGTGACTTTGTCGCCGCCGGAGGGTCGTCACGCACCTCGTCGGGCGTCCCCAATCCCTTCGATATCGCCATGCCGGGGATCAGCGGCGCTGAGGTCCGCTCGTACGCCGTCTGGAACACGCTGACGAACACGCCCTTCGACTCGAGCGAGTCGATCATCACGATCAACGGCAACCGGATCGTCGCGGTGGGAGCCAACGCCGCCACGCCCGACCTGTGCTGGGGATACGAATATACCGCGACCTACTGGGCGGATGTGACGGGCCTGCTTGTCCACGGCGGCAACAACACCATCTTCGCGGGTGACACCGGGACCGGCGCGCTGGGCGAAGGCGTCAGCCTTCTGACGGTCTATTCGGACGCGGCCATGCCCCTGCAGAACATCGATATCTTCTGGAACGGCGTTCCCGGGCAGATCGCCAATAACCTTGTCGACGGCGAGAACAGGTGGAACTTCTCGAACCCGTACATGGGCGGCCCCGCCCACGGGTTCACCAACGCCCTCGACGGACAGTTGGGCTCTGACGATTTCTATATCAACGGCGGCCTGGCGAGCGGCCTGTACGGCACTTTCGCCCCCTTCGATGCCTGGATCGGCAACGTCGGTCCCTACTACGACCACGCCGAGGGTGATTTCTCTCCCTTCATGGCCTTCGGTGAGACGTTCATGGACATCGGCACTCCATTCCTGGATTCCGACTGCATCGGGCACACCTTCGGGGCCATCGCGTTCGTGATCCCGGCGCCCGGGACGTTCGCCCTGGCCGGCATGGGCGTGCTCGCCTTGGCCCGCCGCCGCCGCTGAGCAGCCGCGGCTTTGACGATCCCCCGCCCCGGCGTGGCGGCGGCACCATCTTCTTGGAAAAACGCCCACGCCCCGGCTCCGAGCCGGGGCGTTTTTCATGTTTCCTCGGGCGGGCATGGAATGGGGTGCCGCCATCCACGCGGTCGGTCATGCAGCCAGACGGAGGGTGTACGAGCCGAATGATGCCTGGAATCGCCTCCGGCGATATGCGAACAGACTAGAAACAGGGCGATCTTGAAAAAAACAAAAAAATTGCATTACGACCGTGAGTAGGGCAAAAATCCTACGTTTCACTCTTGTTTGATGTGGCACGGACATTTTCTAGTGCCGTGCTGTTGGGTTCTTGGCGGAAAAACTGTAACGGATTCTTGTGAGAGGTAAGGGTGCTGGATTCCCCATCCAGCGAGGGAGAACATTCACTCGGGAGGTGGTACGTCCTCGTCGGCGGTCGTCGCATCGAATGAGTTGGATCACACGTGATTCATCAGAATCATGCCGTGGTAAGTCTCACTGGTGTGCGTGGTGGAAAGCGCCGAGCGGAGAAGTTCTGATGTCTGGATATCCAGGACGATCCTGAGGGTTTCCAAGGCACTGCTTCGAGCAAAGGGCGGTTTCTTGAAGGCTTTCTCGCGAACTTGTAGTTCGTGGTAAGTATCGGCTGCGGTTGTGGTTTCGGTTGTTGATTGTGTGTTGCGGTTGCTGGTAACAAAGGAGAGACACGTGAAGAGCATTCTGTCTGTTGCGGCATTGGCTGGCGCGGCCTCGATCGCCTCGGCGGTGGTTCCAACCATGAACATCGGGCACTTCCTTCTCCACGGCGACTTTGTCGCCGCGAGCGGTTCGTCCCGCACGTCGGCGGGTGCGGGATTTCCCTTCGGAATCCCAATGCCCGGCATCTCGGGACCCGCGGTGAAGTCCTACGCCGTCTGGAACACGCTGACGAGCACCCCGTTTCACCCGACCGAAACAAGCATCATCCTCAATGGTTTCCCGGTCGTCGCGATGGGCGCCAACGCCGCCACGCCCGACCTGTGCTGGGGGTATACCCACACCGCCACGTACTGGGCGGACGTGACCGGTCTGGTGGTTCACGGCGGAGTCAACGTCGTCGGCGCGGGTGACATCCCGGCGACCGGCGCGCTGGGCGAGGGCGTCAGCCTCCTGACCGTCTATTCGGACGCGGCCATGCCCATGCAGAGCATCGACGTCTTCTGGAACGGCCTCCCCGGCATGATCGCCAACAACCTTGTCGACGGCGAGAACCACTGGGCCTTCACGCTTCCCTACATCGGCGGACCGGCCCACGGGTTCACCAACGCCCTCGACGGACAGCCTGCCGGCGATGATTTCGTTATCAACGGCGGCCTGGCGAGCGGCCTCTACGGCACCTTCGCCCCCGGTGATGCCTGGATCGGCAACGTCGGTCCCTACTACGACCACGCCGAGGGTGATTTCTCTCCCTTCATGGCCTTCGGTGACGCGTTCATGGACATCGGCACTCCACTCCTGGCGGGCGACTGCATCGGGCACACCTTCGGCGCGATCGCCTTCCGCCAGATCCCGACCCCAGGGTCGCTTGCCCTGGTCGGCATGGGCGTGCTCGCCGTCGCCCGTCGCCGTCGTTGAGGTCTCACGAAATCATGCCACCGACGGACGACTCCGCTCGGTGAATTACCAGCCCGTTTTTCGAAACGCCCCGGCCCGAGTGCCGGGGCGTTTTGTTGATGGCCAACATGGCCCCAAGTGCCGGCCGCGCGCCCGATCGGCCATCACACACGGCGGTCGAGAAGGCGGTACTGGATCGCCTCGGCGACGTGCGGAACACCGACGACCTCCGCCCCTTCGAGGTCGGCGATCGTCCGAGAGACCCGGCGGACCTTGTCGTACGCCCGCGCCGAGAGGCCCAGTTCGGTCATGGCCCGTCCGATCATCGACCTTGCTTCATCCGTCATGGCGGCGAACCCGTCGAGTTGCCGGCCGCTCAGCCGGGCGTTTGGAACCCCCGCGCCCTGGCGTTCCTGCTGGGCCGACCTGGCCCGCATCGCCTGATCGCGCATCGCCGCGCTTGACGTTCCCGACCCTGCCCGTGAGAGTTCCTTCCACGGAACCGCCGGAGCCTCCACGTGGATGTCGATCCGGTCCAGGAGGGGACCCGAGAGTCTCGACAGGTAGCGCTCCATCGCCCGCCGGCCGACCTCATCGGGTGAGACATCCCCCTTGGGCGTCGGGTTCATGGCCGCGACCAGCATGAAGTTCGCCGGGAACCGCACCGCCGAGTGCGAACGGGCGATGGTGACCACGTGGTCCTCGAGCGGCTGGCGGAGCGTCTCGAGAACGTCCCGCGGAAACTCCGCCAACTCATCCATGAACAGCACGCCCCGGTGCGCCAGCGAGATCTCCCCAGGTCGCGGCACCATCCCTCCGCCGACCACCGCCGCCCCGCTGGCGGTGTGGTGCGGGGAACGCACCGGGCGCCGCGTGATCAGCCCTTCCCCCGGCGGCAGCCGGCCCGCGGCCGAGTAGATGCGAGTGATCTCGATCGCCTCCTCGGGGGTCAGCGGCGGAAGAACCCCGGGGAGGGCCTTGGCCATCATCGTCTTGCCCGTCCCGGCGGGTCCGAGCATCAGGATGTTGTGCCCTCCCGCCGCGGCCACGACGATCGCGCGCTTGACCGCTTCCTGCCCGCGCACCTCCGAGAAGTCGACCGGGGCGGGGGCGCCGCGGAGCATCGATTCGATGTCGGGCGCGGCCCAGGGGCCGATGTCGAGCGTCCCGGTCAGCAGTCCCACCACCTCGGTCAACGTCCGAGCCCCGTACACCTCAAGACCGGGTACGACGGAGGCCTCCGCCGCGTTCTCCGCCGGGACCACCACGCCCGCCGCGGCGTGGTCCTTGGCCATCGACGCCAGTGCGATCACCCCGCGGATCGGGCGGAGGCGTCCGTCGAGCGCCAACTCGCCCGCGAAGACGTACCGGCGGTGGTCGAGCGGCTCGCGCGGCGTGCCGTCGGCCGACCGGTCGGCGTCGGCATCGCGGGCGAGCCTTCCCTTGAACCTCGCCCGCCCGGAGGCCCCTGGGATGACCCCCTGGACCAGCAAGGCCCCGACGGCGATCGGCAGGTCGTACACCGGCCCTTCCTTGCGAAGGTCCGCCGGGGCCAGGTTGATCACCACCCGCCCGCGTGGCCACGCGTACCCGCTGTTGGTGAGCGCCGAGCGAACTCGCTCGATGGCTTCCTTCACGCCCGCGTCGGGGAGGCCGACGATCGTCTCTTTGCGGCCTTCTCCCACGGTCGCCACGTCGTCGAGGTCCATCTCGACCTCGCACGGCAGCGCCTCGATCCCCTGCAGGACGTAACTGCGAACCCCGGAAAGCATGGACAGACAATAAATCGCGGACGCCCGGCCCGCAAGTGCGGTCACGGCGACCTTTGCCCCGGGCCTCCCTACGCTGCCCCGCCATGATCGAGCCATCCCCCACGACCCGGATCGCCCCCCACCTGACCCGTGGCGTGCTGCACGAGGTTGTCGCCCAATCCGCGACCCGGCCCGGGCACATCGTCCTGCGGATCCCCAATACCAGTTACCTGCTCTCCCTGATCCCCGTCGGGCCGCTGGAGATCCCGACGGGCAAGGGGTTGATCGGGGTGGTCCGGGCTCGGGCCAGGCGGGTGGACACGACCGGGACCGGCGGGCGTTTCATCGAGCCGGTTCAGGGGCGTCCGCGGAGGGTCCAGGGCTTCGTGATCGGGACCGACCCGGGCGCCCGCACGATCACCGTGGAGGCGGGGGTCCCGATGGTGTGCGAACTGACCGACGAGCGCCAATTCCCTTCCGATTTCACGCCGGGCCAGTTCGTGGGCTTTGACGTGATGGATGGGGCGACGTTCGAGACGTAAGAACGTGATTGCCGCGAACCGCGGCGCGGCTGGCTGCGAGGGCTTCGGGACCTGCCCAGCCCGGTCCCGGGGACGGTTCAGTACGTGAAGTTGGCGTTGGGGTGGGTGGAGCCGGTGGAGTCTGGGGCGGAGTTGCCGCTGATGGCGGCGCTGGCGGGGGCGGTGCGGTCGAGGATGGGCCCGACGACGTTGTTGGCGACGATGTCCCAGTTGACGGTGTTGCCCGAGCAGGTGTTGCGGACGATGATGTTGCCGGAGGCGTCCACGTCGATGCCGCGATCGGCCAAGATGCAGTTGTTCCCCTCGATGCGGTTGTCGTTGCCGGTGGCGTGGATGTTCGCGCCGTTGCCCCCGTTCCCGTTGCTCGTGCCGGTGTTCCCGCGGATGAGGCAGCCAACGGAACACCGGATGCCGTCAAGGACGTTCGATCGGACCGTGCAGTCGGCGACCGTGCTGCCATTTCCCACACTGATGCCGTGCTGGCCGTTGCCCGTCGAAGCGCAATTCGTGATCGTGCAGCCGGTGCTGGCGCCGATGCCGGCGGCGCCGCAGGTGCCTACCGTGCAGTTCGAGATCACGCAGCCCTGGCCGGTAATGATGCCGATGCCGGTGCTGCTGTATGCCGTGCAGTGCGAGATCGTGCAGCCGTTGTCGGTAAGGATGCCGTGGACGGCGTTGCTGGATGCCGTGCAGTTGGTGATCGTGCTGCCGCCGAGCAAGGCCGCAATTCCCGTGGCATTATTCAAGTAGGCCGTGCAATTCGTGAGTTGGCTGTTGCGACCGACAAGGATGCCAGCGCCGTTGTTGCCGCTGGCGTTTACGTTCTCCACGCGGCCGTTGTGCGAGACGAACGAACCGAGGTCCACTCCGCCGCCGCCCCAGTTGCGGATCGATCCGTTGACCACGGCGATGTTGGTCAGGTCGGTCTCGGTGACGATCACGCCCTTGAAATTCCCCATCCCCGGCACGCCCTGGAGGTCAAACCCCATGAGGTCGATCGTGACGCCGCTGGCGGCGATCTCGATGCCGTGCTTGCCGATGACGCCCGTGATGTTCCCGGTGAGGTAGTACGACCCGGGCTGGGTGATCCTGAAGAGGCTGTTGGCACCTCCGGGCGTGTTGACCGCGTTGATGGCGATCCTGGGCTCGACCTCGGTGAGGGTCTTGTAGGTGCCGGCGACGGGTCCGGCTGGTGGGTCCAGCGGGCCGGCGTGGGCGGACTTGGCGGCGGCGAGGATGGCTCCGGCGGCGATGCCCCCGATGCCGGCGAGCAGGGCGCGGCGGTCGCCGGGGAGCGGGGGGGCGGGGGCGAGGTCGGCGGGCGGCTCGTGGTTCATCGGGGTGTTCCTTTGGGGGAGTCTCGTTGGCGTTCAGTACGTGAAGTTGGCGTTGGGGTGGGTGGAGCCGGTGGAGTCTGGGGCGGAGTTGCCGCTGATGGCGGCGCTGGCGGGGGCGGTGCGGTCGAGGATGGGCCCGACGACGTTGTTGGCGGCGATGTCCCAGTTGACGGTGTTGCCCGAGCAGGTGTTGCGGACGATGATGTTGCCGGCGGCGTCCACGTCGATGCCGCGATCGGCCAAGATGCAGTTGTTCCCCTCGATGCGGTTGTCGTTGCCGGTGGCGTGGATGTTCGCGCCGTCGCCCCCGTTCCCGTTGCTCGCGCACGTGTTATTGCGGACGATGCAGGAAGAGTTGCATCGGATGCCGTCAAGGACGTTCGATCGGACCGTGCAGTCGGCGACCGTGCTGCCGGTTTCCACACTGATGCCGAGCTGGGTGTTGGACATCGAAGCGCAATTCGTGATCGTGCAGCCGCCGCCGGCGGCGATGCCGTTGCCGGTGTTGTTGGACGCCGTGCAGTTTGAGATCGTGCAGCCGGAACCGGTGTTGATGCCGTGGACGGTGTTGGTGGATGCCGTGCAGTTCAAGACCGTGCTGTCGCTGGAGACCTGGATGCCGTAATTGGCGTTCTGGTACGACGTGCAGTTCAAGATCGTGCTGCCGCCGAGTGAGGCCAGTATTCCCGTGCCCTTATTCAAGGAGGCCGTGCAATTCGTGACCTGGCTGCTTTGGCCGACAAGGATGCCAACGTCGCTGTTGCCGCTGGCGCGTACGTTCTCCACGCGGCCGTTGTGAGAGACGAATGAGCCGAGGTCCACTCCACCGCCGTCCCAGTTGCGGATCGATCCGTTGACCACGGCGATGTCGGTCAGGTTGCTCACGGTGACGATCACGCCCTTGAAATTCCCCATCCCCGGCACGCCCTGGAGGTCAAACCCCATGAGGTCGATCGTGACGCCGCTGGCGGCGATCTCGATGCCGTGCTTGCCGATGACGCCCGTGATGTTCCCGGTGAGGTAGTACGACCCGGGCTGGGTGATCCTGAAGAGGCTGTTGGCACCTCCGGGCGTGTTGACCGCGTTGATGGCGATCCTGGGCTCGACCTCGGTGAGGGTCTTGTAGGTGCCGGCGACGGGTCCGGCTGGTGGGTCCAGCGGGCCGGCGTGGGCGGACTTGGCGGCGGCGAGGATGGCTCCGGCGGCGATGCCCCCGATGCCGGCGAGCAGGGCGCGGCGGTCGCCGGGGAGCGGGGGGGCGAGGTCGGCGGGCTCGTGGTTCATCGGGGTGTTCCTTTGGGGGGGTCTCGTTGGCGTTCAGTACGTGAAGTTGGCGTTGGGGTGGGTGGAGCCGGTGGAGTCTGGGGCGGAGTTGCCGCTGATGGCGGCGCTGGCGGGGGCGGTGCGGTCGAGGATGGGCCCGACGACGTTGTTGGCGACGATGTCCCAGTTGACGGTGTTGCCCGAGCAGGTGTTGCGGACGATGATGTTGCCGGCAACGTCCACGTCGATGCCGCGATCGGCGGTGATGCAGTTGTTCCCCTCGATGCGGTTGTCGTTGCCGGTGGCGTGGATGTTCGCGCCGTCACCTGTGTTGCCGTTGCTCGCGCAGGTGTTATTGCGGACGATGCAGGCGGAAACAAATCGGATGCCGTCAAGGACGTTCACTCGGACCGTGCAGTCGGCGATCGTGCAGCCGGAACCGGTGTTGATGCCGTGGCCGGAGTTGTTGTATGCCGTGCAGTCGGTGATCGTGCAGCCGAAGCCGGTGCTGATGCCGTTGCCGGTGTTGATGTATGCCGTGCAGTCGATGATCGTGCAGCCCGAGCCGGTGCTGATGCCGTGGCCGGTGTTGCTGGATGCCGTGCAGTTCGAGATCGTGCAGCCGATGCCGGTGACGATGCCGATACCGATGCCGGTGTTGTTGGATGCCGTGCAGTTCGAGATCGTACAGCCCGAGCCGGTGACGATGCCGTAATCGGTGTTTTTATATGCCGTGCAGTTCAAGACCGTGCTGTCGCTGGAGACCTGGATGCCGTAATAGGCGTTCTGGTACGACGTGCAGTTCAGGACCGTGCAGCCGACGAATGGGGCCAGTATTCCCGTGCCGCCATTCAAGTAGGCCGTGCAATTCGTGACCTGGCTGCTGGGACCGATAGAGATGCCAACGCCGGTGCCGCTCACGCGTACGTTCTCCACGCGGCCGTTGTGCGTGACGAACGAACCGAGGTCCACTCCGCCGCCGTCCCAGTTGCGAACCGATCCGTTGACCACGGCGATGTCGGTCAGGTTGTTCACGGTGACAATCACGCCATGGAGGCTCCCTGTCGGCGCGCCCTGGAGGTCAAACCCCATGAGGTCGATCGTGACGCCGCTGGCGGCGATCTCGATGCCGTGCTTGCCGATGACGCCCGTGATGTTCCCGGTGAGGTAGTACGACCCGGGCTGGGTGATCCTGAAGAGGCTGTCGGAATCCCCGGGCGTGTTGGCCGCGTTGATGGCGATCCTGGGCTCGACCTCGGTGAGGGTCTTGTAGGTGCCGGCGACGGGTCCGGCTGGTGGATCCAGCGGGCCGGCGCTCACGGCCATGGCTCCGATGACCGTTCCGAGCGCGGCGAAGAACACGGCCAGTTTCATATTGGTGGTGTTTATCATCGCGATAAGTTAATGGACAGTTAGGATGTGTGCAACGCCTTTTCTTGGTGTTGTCGTCAGGTACGCATACTTGCCCGATCCGGTAAGAGAGCGAGTACCTTATTGCGGATAAAATAGACCTTTGATCGAAGACCAGGCCGATAAAGTCGTGTTGCTCTGCGTATGGAGCCGGTCGTGATGGCGATGTCACGGATTGAGTCGCAGACGCCGATCACGGGTGGTCCCGAATCGGCCGGTATTCGAGCGGAGGATCCGACCCCGGGGCGTGGTGATTGGCGGGCGGGGATCCGCGAGGCACGGGGCTACACGGCCGCGAGGGGGACAGGTCATCTTCGCCCCTATCCTCTCCCGACGCATGAGCCTGCCGGACCCGACTTCGACGCCCGCTCCGATCCGCCCTCCCGCCTCGGGCGATGATTCCCCGACCTTGCCCGCCATCGAAGGGGGAGGGATCGCGCTCTCGGTGGTCTCCCCCGCCCACAACGAGGAAGAGAACGTCCGCCGCCTGGTGGATGAGGTCGAATCGGCCTGCGGATCGACGCCCGGCGGCTGGGAGTTCATCATCGTCGATGATGGCTCGACCGATTCGACGCGGCGGATTGTTCTTGATCTCATGCACGCGCGTCCCTGGCTGCGTTGCCTCGCCATGACGCGAACGCCCCCGGGCCGGGGCAATGGGCAATCGGCGGCCTTCCACGCCGGGTTCCGAGCCGCCCGGGGACGGTTGATCGCCGTCCTTGATGCGGACCTCCAGAACGACCCCGCCGACCTCCCGGCGATGATCGACCTTCTGCGAGCGCGCCGCGCCGACATGGTCCAGGGCGACCGATCCCACGCGAGGAAGGACAACGCCGTGCGCCGCGCGGGGTCGATCGTGGGCCGGCTCTTTCGCCGGATGATCCTGGGAGACTCGATCCGTGATACGGGGTGCTCGTTGCGAGTGATGAAGCGGGAGGTTGCGCTTCAACTGCCGCTGGAGTTCGCGGGGATGCACCGGTTCATCCCGGTCGCGGCCCGGCACATGGGCTATGGCGTGGTGGAGATGCCGGTCCATCACCGGGCTCGCCTGGCGGGCACGACCAAGTACGGGTTTGGCATCACCAAGCGGGCGATTCCCGGGCTTGTGGATTGCTTTGCCGTTCGCTGGATGTCCCGCCGGAGAAGGCCCGTCGGCTCGGAAGAACTCACGCCCGGGGAAGCGGGCAAGGCCGAGTCGTCCCGATCGGGGTATGCTCGCCACGCGTCCGGGAATGCGGCCGAGCCTGCCCGCGTCGGCGGGCCGCTCTGATTCTTGACCCGTGACCCGATGAGGCCTTTGCATGAAGATCCAGGGCAGGCGCATCAAGTGGGAGCCCGGAGCGCTGTTCCTGCTGGTCCTGCTGGTGGGGATATGGCTGGCGATCGGTCCCGACACGTTCCGGGATATCCCCACGCGACCCGGCGCGACGACCTTCCCCATCCGTGTCGCGGATTCGCGTGGCGTGGTTGAGACAACCAGCGACCCCGCTTCGGGTCAACATCGTTTCCGCATGATCATGCGTGACGGTCACCTCTCGCCGGATTTGTCCGAAGAGGAGTTCGGCCGGGTGTTCGGCCCGCGAGTGCTCGGGCAGGCGATGTCCGACCGCCCCAACATGCTCTTTCGGAAGTTGAACATCACCTCGTGGGCGGGGTTGGCGTGGCTGGCGATCGGGTTCGGGGGGCAGTTTGCGTTCTCAGCGCGGATGCTGATCCAGTGGTGGGCGAGCGAGCGTCGGCGTCAAAGCCACGTGCCGACCGCTTTTTGGCTCTGGAGTTTGATCGGATCAGCGATGTTATTTTCGTACTTTGTATGGAGACAGGACCCGGTGGGGGTTCTTGGTCAGTGTACGGGTCTGGTCGTGTACGCGCGGAATCTGCGCCTGATCTACAAAACCAGGCGACGCGAACGCAGGGCGGATGGCTCGGCGTCGCTTGAGGGGATTGAGACGGATCGTGATGGCGTCGCGGATGATCGTCCGGCGAGATGAAGGATGGTCGATCACGAGGTTGTTGGGCGATTTTGTTTGCACGGCGAGGGAATGGGAGGAACATTGGGGTTGGGGACCATGAGGGTCATTCTGGACGACATCCCGCTCGAGGTAGATGTTGGAACGGCCTCGGAGGCGATCGAGGCGGCGGTGGCCGTGGCGCGCGAACGTGGCCGGGTTCTGGTGGAGGCCCTGTGCGACGGCCGCCCGGCCGGCGACGAACATCTTGTGGGTGGCACCCCCGGGGCGGCGTGTTCGGAGGTGCGTTGCCGGTCGGAAGATCCCGGACACCTGATCCGGGGGGCGTTGCTGGACGCGGCGGCGGAACTGGAATCGTTGATTCCCGACCAGCGGGCCGCGTGCGAGAAGTTGTGGGTCGGCCGGACGCCCGAAGCGATGGATGATCTCAAGGGCATCCTGGCGCGCTGGCAGTTGGCACGTGACGCGATTGAACAGTGCGCCCGGGCGGCGTCGGTCCCGCTGGACGCGATCGGCGCGCCCGGCGGAGATTCGGCGTCGGCCCTGGTGTCGATGCTGGCGGGGGATCTCGAACGGGCGAGGTCCGATATCTCCGCGGGCCGCATGGTGGAGGTGGCGGACCTGCTGGGCACGGACCTGTGCGCGCGGGCCGCGTCGTGGGTTGTCATGCTCCGCTGGTTCGCGGGTCGGATCCAGGCGACCGGGGAGGTGGCCCCGTGAGCGCGACGGATCGTCACCGCGGCGGCGGGGTATCGATCGACGACCTGATGGACCGGGCGAGCGAAGCGCTGGTCCGGTGCGATTACTTCGAGGCCGAGTCGCTCGCCGGCGAGGGCCTGCGGCGCGCGCACAGCGCCCGCGACCACGAGCGGATGGCCCGCATCGCGCTCCCGCTGCTCGAAAGCCGCCGGCAGAAGATGCAACTCGCCCAGGACGCCGGCCGCGTGCGCACGCTCGACGAGATGGCGGCCCGGGTCGGGGTTTGCGAGCCGGGCCTGTACCTGGCGCAACCGCCTCTGGTCGCGGCCGACGCCCGCCAGGCGCGGCTTAACGCGGACCGGCGGCGGATCCCGGTCGTGATCCTCACCCGTGAGCCGATGTCCCGTGCCGGGGAACGGTCGGGGCTGTGGCCGATCGTCGCCGTCGGGGTGTCGATGTCGGGGAAGGACCTGTCCGTGCGCGCCTACGTGGCGCCCCCCGCGGGCGTACGGCCTTCAGACCGCGGAATCACGCGTGACGAGATGCGATCCGAGCCGGGGATGGAGTGGTACCTGTCGGCGTGCGAGTCGCTGGGGGATGCGGCGATCGCGAAACTCAACCCCGCGGATCCCGCCGCGCACCGCGTGGACGACCTGATCGAGTTCATCGACGCGTGGCCGACGCACGAGAAACTGCACCAGCAACTGATCGACGAGTGCCGCGCGGCGATGTCCCAGCCGCCGCCGACGTTCGAGCGGCGTCGCGGGGTGAGCGAGAACCCGTGGTCGTTCTGAGCCCTGGCCCGCCTCCCCCGGCCGCGGGGATGATGGGGGCCGTTTCAGGCCGATAGACCGTGCGGATCTCGATGGCCAGGCGCGCCCGGAGGCCTGGTTCAGCATCCATCCTCGCAGGCAAAGACCAAGGCGTCGAAGTCGTCGGTATCGACAAAGCCCGAGGCGTCAAAGTCGGCCGTGCAGAGGATGGTCAGGCGGCGATGCGGCTGCGGACGGAGAAGAGCAAGGGCAGCGGCAGCCGCGCCGCGTGCCTGGCGATGGTGTTCAAACTCGCAGAAAGCGCGGGCAGGTCGTGGCGACGATTGAACGGGTCGGAATACATCCGCGACGTCATCGCCGGCGTCGTGTTCGTCGATGGAATCAGACCCGAAAGACTCGCCGAGTGATCACGCTCTCATCCACAACTCTTGACAATACCTCTCCGCATTGAAGAGGCGGCGGAGCGGATCGGGTGCGAACCCGCCTTGCTCTGGTACTTGCTCCACCGTGGGGAGTTGCCGGGCATGGTGCGGCTTGATCGGTACTACGTCGAAGCCGGGCGGCTGGATGACGTACTGGACGTGCTGACAAGGCCGAACGGGATCGTGCGATGCGGAGACGCGAAATCAAGAGAATTTGATCCGATCCATCAGCAGACCGTCAACGTCTTCGAGATCAAGCATGTACTTCGGAGGGCGGGGAGCACCGTTCGAGTTGCGGCCCTGCCTCATCTGACCCATGCGAGCAACGCCCGCCTTGTCCAACCAAGACGAATGACCGACCCTTCGAGTGGCCTAGTCGTCCTTGCAGTGGAAGTACTGGTCTCGGAACCACTTGACAAATCCTCTCGCGTCTTCGTTGAGTACGTCGTGACGGGGACTCGCCGGTCCGTTCTTGTCCCAACCGTCGTATTGATGATCGATCGACTTCGACAAGCGAAAGTCGCCATTGGGCGCCGGCGTGCGGCCATCGACCGTTCTGAACAAGTAACGATTCCGGCTCCCCCCCCGATCTGGATGGGACTGGTCAGCCTGCCGGTCTTGCCAGCTGACGAGGTGATGCGTCACCATTACCGGCGTGATCTTCAAGTCGTCGCCGTACAGCGACGCAACCTTCGCAAGAATTGCGTCCAGCGGCACCGTGCGGACACAACCCATCGCGGGGTGAATCAGGCTCGCCGTAGCGCACCAGATCATGTCCATCTTGGTCATGTTGTGCATTCGGTTGATTCTATGCCCATGCGCCAACACACGATTTACAACCACACGACCAGTACGAGGCGCGGTACCGTACTGCTCGTAGACCTGCGGGGCGGACTGAAGTGGAATCGGCCCCCCCGTTCATTCGACCCGGCCCGGCTGCGGCATCGCCCCGCGGACTTGGCTCCCGATGCACGGGGTCGGCTGCGAATCCACCGGGCGGCGATCCTGGGGCTGCTGACGGACGGCTTCACACCCGCCGGCAATGAGGCCGGGTACGTGCTGGGCGAGCGGTTGGGGATCGCCGATGGGCTGGGCTTGCCGACGCACCCCGGATCGGCGGCGTGCCTGGTGGCGGTCGGGGAGTCGATGGGGAGTAGTTGCTACAGAGCAACGGATGGGGTACACTCTGGGCATGGCGAAACTGACGAACGCGATTCGGGCGGCGGTGAAGGCGAGCGATCAAACGCCCTACGCGATCGCCAAGGGCGCGGGCGTGGCCCGTAGTCAACTGTCGCGGCTGCTGAGCGGTGAAAGCGGGATGACGGTGGACACGATCGAACGGCTGGCGGACTACCTGGGGTTGCGAATCACGATCGAACCCAAGGGAAAGACCACGAAGGGACGGTGACGTATGGCGAGCATCGGATGGGAAGGCAAGCGGGCGCGCATCGTGTTCCGCGATGAGGATGGGAAACAGCAAAGCATCCGGCTGGGCGAGTGTCCGAAAGACTACGCGAGAAGCGCGAAAATGGCGATCGGGCATCTTGTGATCGCCAAGCGCCACAACGGCGTACTCCACCCTGACGCGGTGCGTTGGCTGGGCGGCATTGACGAAGTGTTGTACGCCCGCGTGGTCGCGCATGGGTTGTGCCAACCACGCGAAGGCGCGGCGGTGGTGACGTTGGCGAACCTGCTGGACCGATTCGACGCGGCGGTAGCGGTGAAGCCGACGACGCAATACAAGTACCGGCAAGTCGCGGACAGTCTGCGGGCGTTTCTGGGCGCGGATGCCCCGCTGGCGTCAATCACGCCGGGCCACGCCGACAACTGGCGGAAGTCGATCGCCGAGCCGAAGGCGAACCCCGACGATAAGACCGAGCCAGCCAAGACACTGGCCCGCGCGACGGTTGCCAAGCGCGTGGTGATCGCCAAGGGTGTGTTTCGAAAGGCGGTGCGGTGGGGGTACATCGCGTCCAACCCGTTCGCGGACCTGCGGGCCGGTTCACAATCGAACCCGGATCGGGCGTATTACGTCACCGTCGAAACGATCCGGGCGATTCTGGCGGTGTGCCCCGATGACCAATGGCGGGCGATCATCGCCCTGTCGCGGTTCGCGGGGCTTCGCTGCCCGTCCGAAGTTGTGGGACTGCGGTGGGGTGACATTGTGTGGGACAAGGGCCGGATGACGGTGCGAAGCCCCAAGACGGCCAACCACGAAGGCCACGCGGTTCGGGTGGTGCCGATCGCCCCCGAGTTGCGTCCGATCCTGCAAGACCTGTTCGACCGGGCCGAAGTCGGCGCGGAAGCGGTGGTGCCCCGGCTGCGGGACCCCTCAATGAACCTGCGGACCCAGTTTGAGCGGATCATCGGCAAGGCGGGGGTGAAGCCCTGGCCCCGGCTGTTCCACAACATGCGGGCATCCTGCGCGACGGATTGGGTGGAGCGGTTCCCGGCCCACGTTGTCGCGGGCTGGTTGGGGCATAGCCCGATGATCGCGGCCCAACACTACCTGCAAACCCGCGATGCACACTTCGACCTTGCGGCTGGCGTCGGTGAGGCGGCAGCAAATCCGGCAACACACACCCGCCCAAGCCATCCCACCGGCGAACAAGGCGAATCCAAAAACACCGAAAACC
Organism: Phycisphaeraceae bacterium; assembly: GCA_019636515.1. Taxonomy (GTDB): domain Bacteria; phylum Planctomycetota; class Phycisphaerae; order Phycisphaerales; family UBA1924; genus JAEUJB01. The sequence continues at coordinate 188,673 of JAHBXI010000003.1, forward strand.
CCGCTGAATTGGTGGGGTGTGGTGTCGGGTGTGACCCGGTGGTATGTGGGAAAATGCCCCCCGAAGGACTCGAACCTACGACCCGCTGATGAAGCGTCTATTGCTCTACCTACTGAGATAGGGGGGGCGGAATGTCGTGTCAGGAACCGACGGGGCGAACCTCCGTTTCATCGAGCCGACGGCCAGGGGGGGGTGGGTCAGGAACCGGCCCCGCCACTTGGGCACGGTCTGCTCCCGCATGTCGATCGTGGCGCCAATCTGCGCGTAGGTCGGGCCCTCCCCGTCCAGCAGCACGACCCGGCAGCGATCGGCCAGCACCCGCGGCGTACGCGGCGCCCGGTCGGGGCCCGCCGATCATCGCGCTCCACGTCGGTCAAGTTCAACGGCGTCCGTCGGCCCAGGGTTCGAATCGGGAATACCCCGGAGTCGATTCTCGCCGCCCCTCAAGGCGGTTGCGCCCGTGTTCACGTCGGGACACTAGACCGTGCAGATCTCGATGGCACGCCGGAGGGAGGCCATCGGGTCGGCGGAGGGGATGAACTCCTGCGCGAAGTAGCCCTGGAAGCCGCGGTCGGCGATGGCCCGGCAGATGGCGGGGTAGTTGAGTTCCTGGGTGTGGTCGATCTCGCGTCGCCCGGGGACGCCGGCGGTGTGGTAGTGGGCGATGGCGTCGAAGTGCTCTTGGATGGTGGCGATGACGTCGCCTTCCATGATCTGCATGTGGTAGATGTCGTACAGCAGTTTGAATCGCGGGGAAGCGACCTGGGCGACCAGGTCGGCGCCCCAGCGGGTGCGGTCGCCCATGTAGTCCTTGTGGTCGCGTTTGCTGTTGAGCAGTTCCATGACGAGGGTGACGCCGAGGCTCTCGGCCAGGGGGGTGATGCGGCGGAGTCCCTTGGCGCAGTTCCGGAGCCCCTCGAGGTCGTCCATGCCCCCGCGGTTGCCGGACATGACGATCTGGTTGGGGACGCCGGCCTCGCGGCAGAGCGGGAGGCGGGTTTCCAGGTCGCGGATGATGGCGTCGTGGTTCTCGACGCGGTTGAAGCCCGAGTGGATGGGATTGCTTGGGACCAGCCCGCCGACGGCGCAGACCAGGCCGTGCGCCCGGATGATTTCCCACTGTGGCGGGGCGAGGAGTTCGATCGAGGCGATCCCCATCGAGGCGGCCTGTCCGGCCAGTTGTTCCAGGGGCATTCCCGAAAAGCACCACTGGCAGACCGAGTGCTTCAGGCGTCCTCCTCCGGTGGGCGCGGTGGCCTGATCCTGACTTTCGGGTCCTGGCGCGTCTCCTGGCGCGGGCTTTGGCCCGGGTCGTGTACCCGCGGCGGTGGCGGCGGCGGCGATGGAAGCGGCCATGAACTCTCGACGCATCATGGTGTTTCTCGTGGGGGGGGGTGCGGGGCTTGTTGGGCACATGCCGGGGAACCCACTGTACCGAGGCCCCGGCGAACGTGCTGGGCGTCGCTCGCGCGGTCCATGGCGGTTCGGAGTCGGGCGGCCTCGTCGGGATCGAGGCTGGGGCTTGCGGGCGCCCGGCACGCGCTATGAAGTTGTCGGGCGGGCGTGTCGAGCAGGAACCGATCGGCATTGTGGGATCGGACCCCGCCGCAAGGGAGGACTTCGATCCGCCCGCGAGCGATCTCGACGATGAACCTGATCCGGGCGAGGCGCTGATCGAGCGTGGAGGCGGCCGGCGGTGATGGGATAGCGTGATCGTCCGCGCCCCGGAACATCGCCTCGGCCTCGTTGCGGGCATGGCCCGAGGTCAGGATGCGGGTCACTCCCAGGTCGATGAGCAACTCGACCGCGTCGCGCGGATCGGGGGCGAGGTCGAAGGCCCGGTGGAAGACGGTCGCGCGGCCGCGAGCCAGCCGCACCACGCCGTCGGTCACTTGCCGGTCGACTTCCCCACCGTGGGTAATGGATCCGAAGACGACGCCGTCCGCGCCCGATTCAAGCATCCGCTCGGCGTCCTTCAAAAGCGCCGTGACCGCGCGAGGACCCCGATCGTCCGTGCCGTCGCCGGGCCTTGCCATCGCGAGGATGGGCAGCCCGGTGGCGGCGACGACTTCCCGAACCAGGCGCGGATCGGGGGTGAACCCGTGGCGGCGAAGGTCGCGCGCGAGTTCGAGGCGGTCGGCCCCGGCGTGGCGGGCGAGATCCGCATCGCGGAGGTTGTCAACGGCGATTTCCAGGATCGCGCGGGGCATGGCGGTGGGGGAGTCGTCCGCGCGGCGGGAGGCGGGGTGTGGCGAGGCCATCGTGGGGCGCCGGCACTTACATGGAGAAGAGGCGGTCCATCTGGTCGGAGACCTGCCGGAGCCTGGAACGGTCGCCCCCGCCGACCTCGGCGGTGGCCCAGCGTCCGGCGGGGTCGGTGGAGTAGCCGATGTGGTCAAGGGCCTTCATGACCTCGTGCCATCCGGCGTCACCGTCACCGAGTTCGACGGAGAAGCCCTTCCAGAGCCCTTCGTCGTCGCGTTTCTTTCGGCTGAAGTCCTTGATGTGGAGTTTGACCAGTCGCTGACCGAGGATCCGGATCCACTGGGGCGGGTAGCCGAAATTGATGACGTTGCCGATGTCGAAGTGGAAGCGCACGAACGGGTCGTTGAGTTCATCGACGTACCGGGCGGCCTCGAGAGGGCTGAGCAGAAAGTTGTTCCAGACGTTCTCGACGGCGATCTGGACGCCCGTTTCCCGGGCCAGGGGCAGGACCCGGCGGATCTCCTCGATCGTCAGGGTCCACGCCTGGTCGTAGGGCTGCTGGGCGTTCACGACGGCGGGGACGAGCAGCACGCTCGAAGCCCCGAGTTGCCGTCCCTCGCGCAGGCACTGCTCGAGCGCCTCTCTCCCGCGCTGGCGGACCTGCTCGGATGGGCTGTTGAGGTGCCATTTCCAATGGACCGAATCGACCAGTCCGTGGATCTTCAGCCCGGTCTTCTCCTGCGCGTCGAGCATGTCGTCGATGGGAGTTGGAGAGGGGCAGTCCATCTCGACACCCTCGAAGCCGCAATCGCGCAGGATCTGGAATTTCTCGAGGGCCGTCTCTCCTTCGCCGACCATGCCGATCATCGCGGCCTTGCGGAGGGTGCGGGGGCCGTCACGGAGAACCGGGGCCGGCGCGGGCGTGAGTGACGGCTCCCCCCGGGCGGGTCCGGACGAGGAATGTGCCGGCCCGGCGGAGAGGCCTGTCGCGGCCATGGCGGCGGTGGCGGACGTCAGCAGGAAGTCGCGCCGGGACGTTTCGTGCATGCCAGTCTCCCATCGGGGCCGCCGGCGTGCGACGACCCTCGTGGGAGGCTAGCGAACCGCTCGGCGGCGGTCCAGCGGGAACCCGATCCTGAGGACCGTCGCGGATCAGCAACCGGCCATGAACGCCAGGACGAAGGCCGTAAAGTCGTCGGTGTCAACAAAGCCCGACCCGTCAAAGTCCGCGTCGTCACCCCCGAGTTCAAAGGCATAGACGAACGCGTCGTAGTCGTCGGTATCGACAAATCCGGATCCGTCGAAATCGGCCGAACATCCGCGGGCGAGGAGTTGGACCTTTCCGGGGAGGTACTTGACGGCGAACTTCTTGGCGCCCCCGGGGTACTGCTCGATATCGAAGTACGTGAAAAACCCGGTGCGTGACGGGGCGGTCACGATGTCGAAGGTTTCGCCGCCGATCGGCTCGTACCCGTTGGTCAGGCGTGCGCGGATGGTCCCCCCGACGTGGATCGAGGTGGAGCCGACCAGACGGTCGAACTGCGACGGGCTGACACCGCCGACGTCGATCTCCAGGACGGCATCGTCGCCCATCGTGAACGACGACATGCACTCGAGGCGTCCGATTGCTCCGGGGTTGACGCCGGGAGACGTGGCGCCGTGGTTGGCGAAAGGCCCGTACAGGCGTCCCAGGCCGCGGAGGGTTTCCTGTCCGCCGAGGGTGACCAGCCCGCTCATGGCCTGGAGGTAGGCCGTGTCCAGGTTGCCGGCGTTGGCGTTGAGCAGGATCTCCCCGCCGTCGATGCGCGAGGCGGTCGAGAACCGTGTCGAGGTCGCGCCATCCCCCGCCGCCGTGTTGACGGTGAGCACGCCGGAGTGAAGTGTCTCGGGCTGGTTGATGACCAGGAACGACCCGGACGGGATGTGCGCGGGTCCAAAGAAGTTGACCCCGCCGGTCAGCGTGGCACTTCCGCTGACCGCGAGACCGCCCCCGCCGGTCGCCTCAATGGTCCCGCCGGAGATCGTGGCGTTGTTCAGGGTCAGGTCGGTCCCGGCGGTCTTGATGACTCCGGTGGACGACTGCGTGACCGTGATACCGGAGATTCGCAGCAGGCCCCCGCCGGTCGCCTGGATGACGGCGTGGTTGGTCTTGTTGGAACTGTTCAGTTCGAGGATCTTGCCCGGCGCATCGGCGTGGATAAGCCCGCTGTTGACCACGGGGAGGTAGACCCTCCCGGTGCCCCGGATCGCGCCCTGGTCGTGCAGGAAGAGGGTCCGGGGTCCCGAGTTGATCAGGTACGCCGTGTCAAGGTTGCCGGTGTTGGCGTTCAAGGTGAACGTGCCGGCGCCGTCGGTCGTGGTGTCCTGGTCGAAGCGGATGTAAGAGGCGTTCCCGCCGGCCGTCGGGTTGACCGTGACGACACCGTCGTTCTTCCACGTCGCCTGGTTGACAATGAGGAGAGTGCCGTTGGGGATGGTGGTCGGACCGGACGTTTTGGCGTTTCCGGTGAGCGTCGCGGCTCCGCTGACGTCGATTCTTCCCCCGCCGGTCGCCTCGATGGTCCCGCCGGAGATCGTGGCGTTGTTCAGGGTCAGGTCGGTCCCGGCGGTCTTGATGACTCCGGTGGACGACTGCGTGACCGTGATACCGGAGATTCGCAGCAGGCCCCCGCCGGTCGCCTGGATGACGGCGTGGTTGGTCTTGTTGGAACTGTTCAGTTCGAGGATCTTGCCCGGCGCATCGGCGTGGATAAGCCCGCTGTTGACCACGGGGAGGTAGACCCTCCCGGTGCCCCGGATCGCGCCCTGGTCGTGCAGGAAGAGGGTCCTGGGTCCCGAGTTGATCAGGTACGCCGTGTCGAGGTTGCCGGTGTTGGCGTTCAAGGTGAACGTGCCGGCGCCGTCGGTCGTGGTGTCCTGGTCGAAGCGGATGTAAGAGGCGTTCCCGCCGGCCGTCGGGTTGACCGTGACGACACCGTCGTTCTTCCACGTCGCCTGGTTGACAATGAGGAGAGTGCCGTTGGGGATGGTGGTCGGACCGGACGTTTTGGCGTTTCCGGTGAGCGTCGCGGCTCCGCTGACGTCGATTCTTCCCCCGCCGGTCGCCTCGATGGTCCCGCCGGAGATCGTGGCGTTGTTCAGGGTCAGGTCGGTCCCGGCGGTCTTGATGACTCCGGTGGACGACTGCGTGACCGTGATACCGGAGATTCGCAGCAGGCCCCCGCCGGTCGCCTGGATGACGGCGTGGTTGGTCTTGTTGGAACTGTTCAGTTCGAGGATCTTGCCCGGCGCATCGGCGTGGATAAGCCCGCTGTTGACCACGGGGAGGTAGACCCTCCCGGTGCCCCGGATCGCGCCCTGGTCGTGCAGGAAGAGGGTCCTGGGTCCCGAGTTGGTCAGGTACGCCGTGTCAAGGTTGCCGGTGTTGGCGTTCAGGGCGAACGTGCTGGCGCCGTCGGTCGTGGTGTCCTGATCGAAGCGGATGAAAGAGCCATTCGCGCCCGCCGTGGGGTTGACCGTGACGACACCGTCGTTCTTCCACGTCGCCTGGTTGACAATGAGGAATGAGCCGTTGGGAATGGTGATCGCTCCGAACGTCTCGACCGAACCGGTGAGAGTCGCGGCTCCGCTGACGTCGATCGATCGGCCCGCGGCAGCACCAAGGAGTCCATCGCTGATCGTGGCGTTGGAAAGCGTGACCGATCCGGAGTGATTGTGGATCAGCGCGTCATTCTCCTGGGAGACGGTGATGCTATCGATGCGGAGTTGCCCTCCGGCGAGGGCTTCGATCAGGGCGCGGTTTATCTTGGCGCTTGATGCCAGGCGCAGGATGCGGCCGTCCTGGTCGGCGAGGATGTCCCCGAGATTGTCGAGTTGGGCGTGGATGCTCCCCGTTCCGCGGATGGTGTGAGAAGCGGCGTTGGTAAGCACCTTGCCCCCGGCGGTTGCCAGATACGCGGTGTCGGTATTTCCGGGGTGGGCCGACAGGACCACCTGCCCGAACGACCCGGGCGAACTTCCAAGGATGCTCGACTCAGCGAAATTGATAAGGGTCCCGCTGCCTCCCGATGCCGGGTTCACCAGGATGACCCCGTCGTTGAGCATGGATGGTCCGTGGTTGGTCAGAGTTAGACCGTTGAGAATGTGCATCGCCGCGCTGGGGTTCGTGAGCGACAGGTCGAACAACTGGATGGAGATGTTGAGCGTGACGGTGTACGCCCCGGCGACGGCGATCTGCGCCAAGGCCGCCGGGCCGTTGGGGATGCCGGCCGTCCAGTTCCCTGCCGTGTTCCAGTTGCCCGACACGGGATTGAGCCACTGCGACTGCCCCGCCGCCAGGTGCGAGGAGACGGCAAGCCCGACCATGCCAAGAACCGTACGAACGTTTGCCATGATTCACTCTCCCATCGGGGTATCCCGGCCGGAACCCGCGGCGTCAGAACATCCATCCGCGCAAGCCGGTCGAGTTGACAACCTCCCCTCCAAGAGTAATGGGAATCGCCTGCCCGTCCGGACAGAATAATCACCAAACATGCAAAAAATCCAGAATACCCGTGGTTATAGGTGCTTTCCGGCAGGTTCCGGCGTCGGCAAGCGGGGGCGCGGGCCGATCGACCCAGACCCGTTCAGGCGTGGATCACGCGGCCCTCGGAGGCCAGGGCGGCCTCGTGGAGCGCCTCGTGCATCGTCGGGTGGGCATGCATGGTCACGATGAGTTCCTCGGTCGTGGCCTCGAGGCGTCGAGCCAGGCCCATCTCCCCGATGAGTTCGGTCGCCTGGTCGCCCAGGATGTGTGCCCCGAGGATCTCGCCTCGCGGCAATCCGCGCAGGATCTTGACCATGCCGATGTTCTGGTTGGAGGCGATGGCCTTGCCGTGGGCCTGGAGTTGGTAGACGCCCGTGGCGTAGTCCTTGCCTTTGACCTTGCCCTGGGCGATCAGGTCGCGCTCGGTGAAGCCGACGCTCGCCACCTGCGGGTGGCAGTACGTGCAACCCGGGACCGTCGAGTAGTCGATGGGGATGGGATCGTGGTGGAGTTTGCCGGCCTTGTGGGCGAGGCGCTCCACGCACACCACGGCCTCCTCGCTGGCGACGTGCGCGAGCCACGGGGGGCCGATGACATCGCCGATGGCGTGGATGCCGGGAAGGTTGGTCTTGTAGTCGATCGGCTCGTCACGGGTTTTACCGGGGACGAAGTCGGTCTTGACGTGGTCTTTCTCGATCAAGAGCCCGAGGGAGGCGTCGAAGAGCCCGTCGTAGCGCCCCTTGACGCCGACGGCCAGGAGGACCTTGTCGGCCTGAAGGACCTCCTTCTTCGATTCGTCACCGGCCATGCGTCCGTCGGCCGCCTTGACGACCGGGGCGACGGTGACCTTGACCCCACCGGCGAGTTTCTCGACGCCGATCGTGGTGGTCGAGACGCGGATATCCATGCCGTGCTTACGGTAGATTTTCTCGAGCGCGGCGGAGATCTCGTCGTCCTCGACCGGAAGGATGCGGGGCATCATCTCGACGACGGTGACCTTGGTCCCGAAGGTGCTGTAGAAATAGGCGAACTCCATGCCGATGGCGCCGGCTCCGATCACGATCAGGCTGGCGGGCATCTCCCGGGTGTTCATTGCCTCCCGGGCTCCCATGATCCGGTCGCCGTCGAACTTCGCGAAGGGCAGGTCGCGGGCCACCGATCCGGTCGCGATCAGGACGTGGTCGGCGGTCACGATCTCGCGCGGGGCCTTGGAGGTGTTCTCGCAAGGGGCGTGCGTGAGGGTGTCCTGGACCTTGCAGTCGTAGACCTCGACGCGGCAGGGGGATGACCCCTGGCGCGCGGAGACGATCTTCGCGTTGCCCTTGATGGACTCGATCTTGTTCTTGCGGAAGAGGAACTCGATCCCCTTGTTGAGTTTGGAGGCGACGTCGCGTGACCGGCCGATCGTCTTGGACCAGTCCACCGAGATGGTCCCGTCGACCTTCAGGCCCCAGTCGGCGGCCTGGGTGTGGACCTTCTCGTACAACTCGGCGTTGGCGAGCAGGGCCTTGGTGGGGATGCACCCCCAGTTGAGGCAGACGCCCCCGAGTTTGTCGCGTTCGATGCAGGCGACCTTCATGCCCAGTTGCGCGGCCCGGATCGCGCCCACGTATCCCCCGGGACCCCCTCCGATGACGATCAGATCAAAGTGGCGTTCCGCCATGATGGTGCGACTCCTGACCCCGCCCGCGGGGGCCGTGGGACCGGCGCCGCGTCGGGGGCGCGAGTATACGCGCGGGGAAACCGCCTCCCCGGCCCGGACGGGTCCGGTGGATGGGGGTCGGGCTTGCCGGTCAGGCCTTGACGGCGTAGTCGAAGACGCCCCGACCGGACTTGTCTCCCAGACGTCCGGCGGCGACGAGTTGCTTGAGCAGCGGGCATGCCCTGTAGCGGTCGTTGTTGAGGCCGTCGGCCAGGACGTTCATGATGTGCTCGCAGGTGTCCAGGCCGATGAAGTCGGCCAGGCGGAGCGGGCCCATGGGGAAGTTGCACCCGAGTTTCATGATCTCGTCGATGTGGGCCGGCTCGGCGACCCCCTCCATCCAGGCGTAGAAGGCCTCGTTGATCATCGGCATCAGGACGCGGTTGGAGACGAAGCCGGCGCGGTCGTTGGCGGGGATGGGCGTCTTGGCGAGCAGTCTCGACAGTTCCAGGGTGGTCGCGGTGGTGGCCTCGGAGGTCTGAATCCCCTTGATGACTTCGACGAGTTTCATCACCGGGACGGGGTTGAAAAAGTGCATGCCGATCACGCGTGCCCCCGCCCCCTTGCGGGCGGTCTCGGCCGCGGCGGCGATCTCGGTGATGGAGATCGAACTGGTGTTGGTGGCCAGGATCACGTCCTCGCGCATCATGCGGGCGAGGTTGGCGAAGATATCCCGCTTGACCTGGGCGTTCTCGACCGCGGCCTCGACGACAAAGTCGGCGTCCTTGATCAGGTCGAACATATGGACGTACTTGATGCGGGCGATCGCGGCGTCGGCATCCTCTTGCTTGATGCGCTGCTTCTCGACCTCCCGGGCCAGACGCTTCTTGTGATCCGCCTCGCACTTGTGCTGCTGATCGGCGGACTTGTCGCACAGGATGACGCCGAACTTGTTGATCGCGGCGACCAGCGCGATGCCCCCGCCCATCTGCCCGGCTCCCACCACGCCGATCGTCTTGATGTTCTGCATGGAAACTCCCTTGGGCCCGGCGGCGGCCGAAGCGCCCCGCGGCGCGGCAAGGGGCATGATACACGGCCGCGCAGGCCCCCGGCGACCGCCGCTTGGCGCCGGTCGTGGCGTGCCTAGCCTTGGCCATGCCGTCGATCCAGGACCTCGAGCGACTCCTCCGCGACGATCCGGGTGATGCGTTCTTGTTGTACGGCCTGGCGCACGAGTACGCCCGCACCGGGCGACACGACGCGGCGATCGAGCACTACGACCGGTGCCTGGTCGCCGACCCGGGGATGTCCTACGCGTATTACCACAAGGCCAGGAGCCTGGTCGCGCTGGGTCGCGCCCCAGAGGCCGTCCTTGTGCTGCGGGCGGGAATCGAGCGGGCGCGGGCCGCCAACGACTCCCATGCCGTGTCCGAACTTGTCGCCATGCTCGACGAACTCACCTGATGGGTCCACCGCCGGGGGGCGTGCGGCGTATGCTTATTGACTTGGTATTCTCAATAAGACCTCGCCACCCGTTTCCCAGGAACCACGCATGAAGATCCGCCCGCTTGCCCTCGGCCTGCCCGCCGCCGCCGCCGCCGCCGTGGTCGCCGTGGTCGCCGTCGTCGCCCTGGTCGCGGTGCTGGTTTCCCGACCGGGTGGAGTACCCGCCGACGGCGCCGGGCTTCGTATCGTCGTCTCGATCCCCCCACTGGCCGAACTGGCCACGCGACTGGCTCCCCCGGGGTCGAGCGTCACGGTTCTTATGCCGCCCGGCCGATCCGAGCACGGGCACGAGTTCACACCCGGCGACCTGGCCCACCTCGCCCGGGCCGACGTGGTGGTGTACGTTGGCCTGGGACTCGAGCCGCAGGTCGAAAAATTCCTCGCCCAGCGGCCCGACAAGCGACGCCGCGACGTCTGCTTCGCCACCGCCGTGGGGATCCTGCCCACCGATCACAACCACAACCACCACAACCATGACCACGATCACGATCACGATCACGATCACGAAGGTTGCGATCACGGCGGCGTCGATCCCCATCTTTGGCTCGACCCCATCCTGATCCGGCGGCTGGTGCCGGTCCTGTCGGGAGCGGTGGGGGCCGCGCTCAAGACCTCGGGCCGGGACACGCCCGAAGCGATCGGGGCGCTCATCCAGGCCGAGGAAGACCTTGATCGAGACATCGCCGCGCTGGACGACGAGTTCCGATCCGCCCTCGAGCCTCTCCGCGGCATCCCGATCGTCACCCACCACAATGCCTGGGGACGCCTGGCCGATCGCTACGGCCTTCGCATCGCCGCGGTCATCCGCCCGATCGAGACCGCCGAGCCGACCCCCGGCCAGGTCGCCCAGGCGGTCAAGGCCATCCGTGAGCAGGGGGCGACGACGATCTTCGTCGAGCCGCAGTTCGACGCCGCGTCGGCCCGCCGGATCGCCGCCTCCGCCGGCGCCTCGGTCGGCATCCTCGACCCGATCGGGGATGGTCGCTGGTTTGACCTGATGCGCACAAACCTGACTTCACTCCTGGGCGCCTCCCGCGAGAACGCCGCGAAGCAGTGAAGCGAGCCCGACCCGCCCTCACGCGGGTTGATTGTTTACTCATCAAGGGCGCTGGTGAGCCGCCGCCGACATCCCCGACCTCATTCAGGCGTCGGCGCGCCGCGGCATCGCGGCCCGGGGCGCTGCCGCCGCCGCCGCGCACCGAATCTCGGTTCGCGAAAGACCGGATGAAGTGAATACTTCACGATCCGTTCGCAACGTGTAAGGTAAGATTTTTTTTTGTGATTGACACGGATGCGTGGCCGTGCCATGATGGAAGAGCGGGGCATGGTCGCGTCGAATCGGACGCGGATTCCGGCGGGTGTGATGACACGTTGAAGGGGGAACCAACAGTGAAGCGGCAATCGTTCATGCGAGTCGGATCGTTGCGCGGTGTGTGTGTCTGTGCCGCGGCGGCGATAGCGGTACTGGCCGCGGCGGCCGCGGGTGGGCGGGCAAGAGCACAAAACGACTGCTTTTCGGAGAAATATAAGCCATGGGGGTGCGGAACGAAGTACACCTGCGAATACATCGGGGAGGAGGGCGGGAGCGAAGTCAGGACAACGGAATACTCCGGACCCGTGCGTCAACCATCAGGCTGGACGACGACCAAGGCGTGTGATTGTCGCTTGGCACCCTGCGGCCTGGTCCGGCAATGCCCGCCTTCGCAGGCGACGAAATCACAGGAGCAGAAGGTCTGCTGGGAGTACGGGGGATCGGCGTCGGTCGAAGCAAAGGTCGGCTATCTCATCGAAATACTTGGCAAGTTGGGCGTTACCGTATCCGTCGATATCAGCCGGGAAGGGTGCGAGACGCTCTCGGAAGGCCTGGTGTATCACATCCCCTGGGAGCAGTGCTTTGATACCCATGGTCGAGATGTATCGATGGTTTACGAGGGCAAAGTCTATTATAGAATAACGCCAAAGGTCTTTGTATGGCGTGTTACGGATCGTCAAACCGGAAAGTCTTATGTCATCCGAATCCCGTGCCCTCCGGTCAGCGGGGTTGTGAGTGCCAAGGCGGCCCTTGGGCGTGAACTGCAGATCGCGCCGTACCCGGAGCGGTGCGGGAGCATCGTGCCGGACCCCGACGTGTACGACGGGAAGAGGTCCGACCCGTGCTGCTCGCCGCTGCCGCCGTGCGATCCCCCGCCGCCGGATGGCAAGATCTGCTGCGGGTGCGAGGGTACACGATGAACAGTGCATCCAATTCAACCTCTCAAGGCATCCGGAAGCATCGCCGGATCGCGTGGGCCATCCTTTCGGTCGTCCTGCTTGCGGCGGTTCTGGCCGCGATCCGCCTGCACGCGGGCGGCGGGCGGGCGTCGGAGTCTCATCCCGACGCCGCGGCGGGGTCATGGCGCCCCGAGAGCGAGCCGGCGACGACCGGGATGCCCGACGCGCCACTCCGGCACGATGGGGCGCCTCCCTTGTCAAGAGGCATCGACATACGAGATCGCCCGGGAGGGATCCTGCACCTCAGGGCGATGGAAGCGTACGACGACGGTGATTACGAGGTCGCGATCGCGATCTGGCGCGACGTCATCGACGGCGACTACCACCTCCTGGATCGTCTCTTTGCGTCGCGGAATATGGCGAACACGCTCAAACTCCTGGGCCGAAGTTCCGAGGCGATCCCGCTTCTGCGCGATGCCATTGAGGAGTTTAGATCGCAGGCGAGCACGCTCTCGCCGGATGGGCCGCTGGACACAACGATGGCCTGGGTCGCGAAGAACTGCGCGCACCTGCTGGAGATTATCGACCCTTCCTTCAATCAGGTGTTCGTGGCCGATCTGGTGCTGGATCATCGCGCGCTGTTCGAGCGATCGGAAGTTCACGAGGCCATGCTCATCCGTGCGATGGAGTGGGGATGGGCCGGCGGGCGCGATGCGGACGTCATCGCCCAGGTCGAGGAGTCGTGGTTGATCGAAGAACCCGGGGACCAGCGATCGACCATGTGGGCCAGAGTGCAGACGTTTTACGCGAGATCGCTGATGCGTGCGGGCCGCCGCGCGGAAGCCGCCGACCACATGGGGAGAGTTTGGGAGCAGGCCAAAGGCCACGGGCACGAGCATGTCCGAGCGGTCGGCCCGAGCCTGGTGGAAGCCTTCCGGGCGGCCAGGCGTCATGACGACGCCATCGACGCGACATGGGAGATCATCGCCATGTACGACTCCTTCCTGGCCGCGCCAGGGCTGGGTGACTACGACCGCCGGTCTCTGGAGGACAGCCGCCGGAGTTTGCTCAACCAGATCAGCGCGAGCGGGACGTACGGGCGCCCCGTTGACTCTCTGCTGGCGATCCGACGCCTGAAGGACGTGGAGCACGAGAACCCGGACGTGCTGCGGTCGCTCGATATCGCCGAGGAAATGGCTCTGCGGGAGATCGAACAATCCGGTTCCGGGGGCGGTGCCGGAACCAGGGCCGGTGATGGCGAGCGGGGTGGTGGCGGGTGAATTGGATCCGGCGCGGATCGCGCGTAGGCTTGCCTTGGGCCGCGGGTCCCCTCGGGGGCCGGGGTTGTGCCCGCTTCCGACACCAAAGGACGAGTACGACAACAGGCGCCGGATGCCGTGCTGCCGGCCGCAGTATCTGTGCGATGAGATTTATATTCCATTCATCTATCCGTGCTGCGGGTGCGAGGCGGCCCGGTAGGGCACGGGTTTTCTGCATCCCGCGCCGCGGGGAAAGGGGGTTGAATCATGCGGAGTTTCTTCGGGTCGATGTGGTCGGTGCCGGTCACGGCGTTGGCGGCGGGGGTCGTCTGCTGGGCGACGCTGACCGTGGCGTACGGAGCCGGGCGTTGGTCGGCGTATTCCCAGATCGAGACGCGGGCCGATCCCCAGCCCCGTCCGGTTCCGACGCTTTCCCCGATACAGCAGGAGATGGAGGCCATCTCCGGGATGTCGGAAATGGGCTGCGAACGGCTGCTTCAGGCGGCGGAGGTGGCCCTGAAAGGGTACGAGGGCCGCCGACTCGGCTGGGATCGCCTGTTGTCCCAGGTGGCCTCGCACGCTTCGATGATCGGCTGTGAAGCCGACATGATCGGGTGGTTCACCACGCTGACGCGGGATTCGGAAGATCCTTCGACCCGGGCGCTCGCCTACCTGTGGATGGGGGTCCTGGGCGAGGGCGCTTTGAAGGACGACCGTGAGGAGTTGCTGCGTCGGTACGATGCCGCGCTCGCCGCGCTGGATGAGGCGGGTGATCGGGGCAAGGTCAGCGAGATCCGCGTGGGCGCATTGAACCGCAAGGCCAACACCCTCTCCCGGCTCGGGAGATTCGATGAAGCGGTGGCGGTCCATGCCCGGGCCATGGAAGCCGCCAGGGCGATTACCGGCGGGAACACGGGGCGGGACCTTGGCCTGATGATCAACCAGGCACGCCTTGCATCCCAGGCGGGGAATCCGAAGGCGGCGTGCGACCTGCTGGACCATGTCATCCTGTACTCCACGCCGACGACGCGGCGAGAGATCGACTGGCATCTGAGCACAGTCGTGAGCCGCTACAAAACCGGGCAACGCACCGACGACCCGCACGGCGGCATCCCGGCACTCGAGGCGGCATGGGCCAACCCCGCGTTCCGCGTGACGCACGAGATCGCCAGGGTCGGGTATGAACTCGCCCAGGCGCGCGGGCGCATCCCGGGGATGTCGCGTTCCGAGTGCGACCTGCTGGTCGAAGTCATTGAACTCATCAACGACCGCCGGGCGGAGTGGGTCTCGGAAGCGGAAACGGCGCATTGGCGCAAGCGGATCAACGATGCTTTGAACTCAGTTCAGATTTCCTGTGTTTCGCACTTGCAGAGCGTTACCCTGCACGGAAGCCGCGAGTACCTGGACCTGGCGTACCGGACACTGCTGGACCTGCGCCCGGACCCGACCGAGCAGGAGATGTTTGTCCGTCAGTGGGCATCCGACGTTCGGCAACTCGAGGAGTATCTCTCGACTCGCTGACGATGCCGGGCTGGCCTTCCGGGCGCCGGGTATTGACATTCCGTCGCGTGGCATGGGCCTTGTGAGAGGATGGAAACGCGGGGCATGGTCGCGTCGGATCGGACGCGGATTCCGGCGGGTGTGATGACACGTTGAAGGGGGAACCAACATTGAAGTCGAAATCAATGAAGCGTGAATCGGCCATGCGCACGAGCGAGCGGAGCGGCCGAGGCGGCGTTGGTGATGGCGTCCTGGTTGTCGGCATGTCACGGGAGATGAGCCATGCGTTTCTTTTTCGGTTCCAAGTGGTCGATTCCGATGACGGCGTTGGCGGCGGGGGTCGTCTGCTGGGCGACGCTGTCGGCGGCGAGCGCGTGGAGGGCCTCGTCCGATGCGGGGGGTTCGCAGCCCGTGACCCGGCGTGAGCACGACCCGAATTCGTATCCGACGTCGGAGCGCATGCAGCGCGAGATGGACCAACTGGCGCTGTCCGACGACCTCGATTGCGAGCGGATCCTGAGCGCGGCGGACATGGCGATGATGGGGCATGTCGCGATGGAGGATGGCTGGGATCGGCTCCTCTCGCAGGCGGCCACGTACGCGATGATGCGTGGCTGTGTTGAGAGCGCCGCCGGGTGGTTTGATGCGCTTGCCCAGGACGCGGCGGACCCCGTGACGAGGGCCAACGCCCTGGCCTGGCTCGCCGCGCTGGGGGAGTCGGCCGCCATCTCCGACCTGGAAGCGTCGCTGAAGAAGTACGACGAGGCGCTCGCGGCGCTCCAGGGCGCGGGTGATGGCGCCAGGGCCCGAGACGTCCTGCTGAGCGTGCTGAACCGAAAGGCCAACGTGCTCTCTCGGATGAACAAGCCCGAACAGGCGGTCTCCGTACACGCCCAGGCGATGGAGGTCCTTCGAACGATCACCGGGGGCTCCACGTCGCATGACCGCATGCTCATGCTGAACCAAGCCCGCCTCGAGTCCGAGGCGGGAAACCCAAAGGCCGCCTGCGACCTGTACGATCGAGTCCTGCTCCACGAGCCCAATACGGTCTCGGAGATCGAGGATTACCTCGGCACCGCGATCATCCGATACCAGACGGGTCGGCGAACGGACGACCCCGACGGCGGCATTGCGGCCCTGGAGGCGGCCTGGGAAAACCCGGCCTTTCACGGGACCTACAGGATTGTCGATGTCGGCTGGCAACTGGTCGAGGCCATGAGGTATGTGCCCGGGAGGTCGCGTGCCAGATGCGACCTCGCCGCCAACCTCATCGAGCGCATCAATTCGCGCCGTGAGGAGTGGATCCGGGAGGCCGAAGCACGCGCTGTGGTGCGAGAGATTCCCCTGGTTCTTCGCCGGATCCAGCTCTCCTGCGCCTCGGTCCTGCAGAGCGCGACGCTGCACGGGAGCCGGGAGCATCTCGACCTGGCGTACCGGACCATCCTGGATCTCGAGCCGGACCCCGCCCAGCGGGAGAGGCATCTTGAGAGTTGGGCGGGGGCGATCCAGCGACTCGAGACGTTCCTGGCCTCGGGCGAGGCCACCCCCTGATCGTCGAGTGACCGCGTGAACAGGACATCCCGTCGCGCGGCATGTCCCGAGGGGGCGATCAAGCGAACGACGCCGTCGGACGTGGACGGCGCCGTTCACCGGCGCGGCGACGCCCGATCGGCGGCGGAACCTTCATCCGCCGTTGGTTCTCCGCTCGATCTCGCGGATTGCCAACTCTTCGGCTCGGTCGAGCGAGTCCATCGCCAACGGATCATCGATGCCCAGCGCCTTCAACCGACGGATCGCCATCAGGGCATCCACCGGCCGGCCGTGCGTGCCGCTCGCGCTGATGATGTTCAGGAGCGACCGCCGGGTTTGCTCAAGCCCGCGACGGTTGAAATCGCTCAGCGTCCCCTGGGACAGATGCCCGTCGAGGGCGGCGATCACATCCCACGTCGCATCGATAGCCTCGTCGTGGCGGTGGGCCGCCCGCAGCGCGTTCACCAGACGAACCCCCAGGGTATCAACGTGCTCCCGGCCGACGGCCTTGGCCTCGGGCCAAAGCCCGACCATGTGGTCCGCGGCCTCCGCTGCGCGGCCGGCTCGGATCATGGCTCCGACGTACCACGTCTGCGCGCTCACCCACATGCCCGTCCGCCGCTCCAAGGAAGTTTCGACGGCTCGGGATGCCTCGACCTCGGCGATCACGTCGGCGTCGCGGCCACGCAGGCCAAACTCCTGGGCTCGAACCATGTGCGCTTCGTGAACCTGTGCGCTGGAAAACAACTCCCGATGCGCGAGCACGAGATCCGCCGCCGGCAGGGGTCCGACCGATCGGTCCATCATGTCGAGCAGGTGGGCGCACCGCCAGGCCTCCCTGGCGGCAATCCGGTCCAGCGGGTTCTCCGGTGAGAGCCCGCCAACCTCGCGGCGGAACACCTCCAGGGCTTCCCGCAGCAGGTCCGAGGCCCTTTCGGTATGACCATCTTTCCTTTTCGAAGACGCCAGCGAACAGAACGCCCCCAGCCGATCCAGCAGGTGGACGTCGCTCTCGGTGATCTCCCGCCAGATCGAGCGAGCGTCCTCTTCGTCTCCCGCTTGCGCTGCCTTGATCGCACGCAGACCCAGCACGCCGCCGGGGCGCTCGTACATGCCGATGCCTTGCATCCGGGGATCCATCGTCGTCGTCCCACCGCCGGGCGACGCGACCACCCCCGGCCCTGCCACCGGCACGCTTTTCACGGCCTTGTCGATGTCGCCAGCGGCCGCGGGCCGTTGGACCGGTGGTGTAGGCCCGCGGCTCGCCCACACCCACGACATGACCATGGCCAGCGTCCCCGCGACCACCGCCAGCCACAGCCAGCCCCCCCGCCCCAAGGACGGGACCGTACGGCGAACCTGGGGAGTTGGTTGGCTCATCGCGAGCCCTCGCATCCGCAGCAGATCTTGCCGTCCGGCGGGGGTGGGTCGCACGGGGGCAGGGGTGAGCAGCACGGATCCGATCGCTTGCTGTCGTACGGATCGGGATCGGGAACGATCGACCCGCAACGCTCCGGGTATGGGGCGATCTGGAACTCGTGCCCGACCCCGGCTTTGACGTTCACCACGGTAGTCGATTCATTACAGGGGACATCGATGTCATAAAATACCCCGGCAACACCATCCCAGACCCGCCACGTGAATACGTACTCCGTGCTGGTCTCCACCGACTCACCGGATCTGGTGATGATCACGTCTCGGCCATGCGTATCAAAGCATTGTTCCCAGGGGACGTGGTACTGAACCGCCTCCGACACCGTGACACAGCCTTCACGGCTCAGTTCGGCGGTAACCGTCACGCCCAACTTGCCGAGAAGTTCAATAAGCATGCCGACTTTTGCCTCCACCGAGGCCGAGCCGCCGAACGTCCAGCAGGTTTTCAACTCCTGGGACTTGACCGCCATCATCGGGGGGCACTGTCGCTGCCGACCGCAGGGAGGAACGCGACAGTCACACGCCCGGGTGGTCTTCCACTCGGACGGCTCGCGAACCGGATCGTGTAGTTTTATTACTCTCTGCGTTTCTCTTTGTTTGGCGTAGAGAAGCACGCATATATACTTGGTTCCACACCCCCACGGCTTGTTATGTTCCACAACACAATCCTGCGGCGCGGCCCGGGCGTTCCCGTTTGTCAGAATCGAGATTCCCAGCGCGGCAAAGACAACCGCCACGAACCCCGCGGCATGCGCCATTCGGATCGACCCCATGATGAACCCCTGAATCTCGAAATCCCCGGCGTGCCCCCGGCGCGCCCCGTGCATGCCGAACGCCACGCGACTTGAGCGGTCCATTATGCTGTCAGCCCACACACGGATCAAGCAGATTCCCGCGGATACCCACGATCTCACCGGCGCGGCATACGAACAACAGGCGTACATAGCCGGTCTTCATGGAAGCAGAACGCGCAACATGGAAGCAAGAGGCGCGAACCGTCGCCTCGCCCCGGCCGTCAGAACCACTCTCTCCCCGGCACGGGCGCCGTCGTAAAGGCCCTCCGCTCCCGCGCCGGGAGACTATCCTCAACCCATGATCGACATGACCTATCGCCCAGGCCAGCGGGTCCGCGTCACGCAGCAGATCCCGCGGCTTTCAGGGACCACCTCGATCACGGTCGAAGGAGTGGTGATCCGATCCGGACAGCAGAAGACCGGCTCGTGGTTTGCCCACGCCAGGGACGAGCGGCTCTGGCTCGACCGCCTCGAACTCCGCCGGGAAGATGGCGAACTGGTCACCGTAAACCTCGACCAGTATTCGAGCGTCGAGATTCTCGACGACGCCTTGAGCGGGTCATCCGCGGATCCGCATCGCGGGTGATCCGGCCCCGCGAAAGGCTCGGGGTGTCGGCTCGCGGACGAGCAAGAACGGCGCACGCGCGGCTGGAAACGAGCGTCCGAGGTCCGCGCGACCACGGACCAGGCCGGCCGATCTCCCGGCGTCCGGTCATCCCGGTGTCTGGTCATGATTGATACTGGTCAAACGCCCCCCTGGCATCCTGCTCTTCGACGTACTTCTGGAACTCGGTCATCTTGTACGAGATGAAGCAAAAAGCGTGGTGGAGGGCCAGGTACTCGATGTCCGATGGGTCCTCGACCAGGTCCTTGCGCAGGCGGTTGAGTTCGGACAGTATCGTCTCGGCTCGCATCGTCATCTCGATCTCCTCGTCGTGACTCCCCGGCAACCAACGCCACTCCGACGCGATCACCGGCGCGACAGGGCCTCGGCGCCCCGGCACAACGCGAACGCGGCGGTCAGCACCGCCACCACGCTTGGCCCCGGCGGCCAGTCCAGTTCCATGCTCACCACGATCCCGCCCGCGACGCCGCCGAGACCGATCCCCTGCGCGATCCAGAAGACCCTCCACAGGCGGTCGCTGACGCACAGCGCGGCGGCCGCGGGCAGGACCAGCATCGCGGTGGCGAGCACGACCCCCGAGACTTTCATCGCCGTCACGATCGCCAGGCACAGCAGGACCAGCAGCAGGTTCCGCATCGCCCACGATCGGACACCGAAGGCCGGGGCCGCCGACTCGTCGAACGCCCAGAAAAGCAGCGGCCTTCGGAACCACCACGCCGTCACGACCACCCCCGCCGCGACCAGCCCCGCGATCCACGCCTCGGCCGGTGAGATCCCCACGATCGACCCGAAGAGGATCGACTCCCACCCCGCGCCCGGGACGCCGCGTCCCCTGGCCGCCACGTGGAGCAGGATCCCTCCCAGGCACATCGACGCCACGAGCACGATGCCGATCGCGGTATCGGCCGAGGTCGAGCCGCGCCCCGACAACGTCGCGATCACCAGCGCCGCCGCCAGGCAGAACGCCACCACGACCGAGAACTGTCCAAGCGCCCCGGAGGCCCCCGCCGCGCCGGCCCCGATCCCCAGCACCGCCGCGATTCCCATGCCGCCGAAGGCCGCGTGGCTGATTCCCTGGCCTATGAAACTGAATTTCTTGAGCACCACCAGCACGCTCAGGCAGGCGCACATTACCGCCATCGCGAACCCGGTACACACGCCGGGTATGAACAGACGGGCCAGTTCGGGGCTGGAGAGGTACTCGATCGTTTTCAAGGGTTGACCGCTCCCCCGGAACCCCCGGAACCCCCGGGTCCGCCGTGCCGGTGCGAAGGGTCCGTGCAGGTCGATGCCGGGTGCGCCTCGACGTGGACGTCCCCGAAGATCCCAGAAACGTCGTGGCGGAAGACCTCGGCGAGCACCGCCGGCGTCAGTCCGCCCGGGGCGTCGTGGAAATGGACGGTCCGGCTCAGGCACGCGACCCGGTCGCACGACCCGGCGATCGCGCGGATGTCGTGGCTCACGATCACGACCGTCACGCCCAGTTCTTCCCGTACGCGTCCGAGAAGTTCGGCGAACCGTTGCTGGCCCGGCACGTCGATCCCCACCGTCGGCTCATCGAGGATCAGCAGCCGTGGACCACCCGCCAGCGCGCGCGCGATCATCACCCGCTGCCGCTGACCACCGGAGAGTTTCCCGATGGCGCGGTCCGCCTCGTCGGTCACCCCGGCCAGGTCGAGCACACGATCGACCTTCGCCGCCCGAGTGGCGTCGATCCCTCGCCACGGCGCCAGACCCCGCGTCGCCGCCATCGCGACCACCTGCCGGGCCGAGATCGGGAAACCCATCTCCGCCTCGAAACGCTGCGGTACGTAGCCGACCAGCCCCTCCCGGCGTGCCTCGTCGGGGGAGCGCCCAAAGACCCGTATCGCCCCCATCCCCGGGTGCAACAGCCCGAGCGTGAGTTTGACCAGCGTGCTCTT
This sequence comes from Phycisphaeraceae bacterium, assembly GCA_019636515.1. Lineage (GTDB taxonomy): Bacteria > Planctomycetota > Phycisphaerae > Phycisphaerales > UBA1924 > JAEUJB01. Next base: position 209,826 of record JAHBXI010000003.1, read on the forward strand.
GCCCCCGCCGTTGGGACCCAGGATCCCCAGGCGCTCGCCCTGCTTCACGTCGAAGGTCACGCCCTCAACCGCGGGGGACGTTGAGGATCCGAACGGGCCGGCCGGGTACACAAAGGTCACGCCGCGGTACTCAACCGCCGGCTCGGCGAGCCGGCCTTCCGCGGCGTGATCTATCCTGGTCATAGGGGTCATGGTTGTGCGCACGCCCCCCGGTGCCGACCGATCACCACGGGACGGCCCCGCGGAACTGGCCCTGAACCAGGCTTCCAAACAGGCGCCCATACAGGCTCCCATACAGGCTCCCATACAGGCCTGGGCACGATGTTGCGGACTGGGGGATCAGACATCACGATCAATCATCGGCCGAGATCGACCTGGGGCCTTGCTTGCCCGCCACGCGCTCCATGTACCCCGACCCGCGTCGTTCGTACTTGGTGAATCCCAGGCGTTCGAGGTTCTGGTTCGACAGCGCGCTCTTTCCCTTGATGTCCGACCACTTGCCCGCGATGTTGGGGAGTTGCACCGCGCGTCGGAGAGTCTCGCCCGTCTCGGGGTGAACCTTGAGCGCCTCATCTTTCATTGATTGGAAGACCTCGATGACCCGGCCCGTCGGGTTCCCGCCGCGGTCGAGGACCTCGTATTCGTACATAGGCATGGCGAATGGTAAGCCGTCCCGGAGCGTCGTCCCACCGGGCCTCCGCACACGAGCCGAACCACCGCCGGCGTGAGCCTTTTCGTCTCCGGCGAGCGGGTGAGAATTATGCGTATTTTCACTCGGCGCGGCGGGGCCACCTTGTACACTGGTCGGGCGTGGGCGTGATTCGAAAGGCCGATGGATCGGCCTGGCAGGCCCGCGATCGTTCCATCGTATCGGGGTGAGATGTTTCGCCAGGGGCGGGCGGGGTGCCGCTGCCGGGGTATTCGATAGCACGGGAAAGACCGCGAAAGGAGATTGAGATGCGTCGTATGACCGCTTTGCTTATGACGGCCCTTCTCGGGGCCGCCGTCGGGGCCGCCCACGGGCAAGGACTGACCACGGTTCGCGTGGCGAGCGGGCTGGCTCGCCCGATTTATGTCACGCACGCCCCTGGGGACCCCTCCCGGCTGTTCATCATCGAGAAGCAGGGCCGGATACGCATCCTGAAGAACGGGGTGCTGCTGACGACGCCGTTCCTGGACATCGATCCCATCGTGACCGGCGGGACCACCACCAACAGCGAGCAGGGCCTGCTGGGGCTTGCCTTCCACCCCGACTACCAGACCAATGGCAAGTTCTACGTGAATTACACGGCCGTGGCGGGGTCTGGGGATACCGTCGTGGCCCAGTACACCGTCTCGGGGAACCCCGACATCGCCAACACCACGGGGACCACGATCATCACGTTCGACCAGCCGCAGACGAATCACAACGGCGGGTGGATTGCCTTCGGACCCGATGGGTACCTTTATATTGCGTCGGGTGACGGCGGCAACTTCAACGATCAGGGAACCGGCCACACCGAGCCGGGCGGCAACGCGCAGGACATCACCAGCAATCTTCTCGGCAAGATGCTGCGAGTCGACGTCGACGGGGATGATTTTCCCTCCGATCCGAATCGCAACTACCGCATCCCGACGGGCAACCCGTTCGTTGGTGTCACGGGTGACGACGAGATCTTCCAATACGGCCTGCGCAACCCGTGGCGTAACGCCTTCGACCGCCAGACCGGGGACCTGTGGATCGCGGACGTGGGCCAGGGCGCGTGGGAGGAGGTCAATTTCTCCCCGGCGGGGAGCGGGGCCGGGTTGAACTTCGGCTGGCGGTGCAAGGAAGGAAACGCCAATTTCAATTTCGACGCCAACTGCGCCACGCTCTCGCTCACCGCGCCGATCTGGGTCTACGACCACGCCGGGAAGTGTTCGATCACCGGCGGGTACGTGTACCGAGGGTGCGCGATCCCCGAATTGCAGGGAACCTACTTCTTCGCCGATTTTTGCTCGAACGACATCTGGAGTTTCCGCTACACGACCGATTCGGGGATCCAGGAGTTCACGAATCGTCGCGTCGAGTTGACGCCGCCGGGCGGCCTGACGATCAACGCCATCACGTCCTTCGGGGAGGACTACTTCGGCGAGATTTACATCTGCGACCAGGGCACGACCGCGTCCAACGGAGAGATCTTCAAGATCATCCCGGTCTCCCCCGGCATGGATACCGACGGCAACGGCATCCCCAACACCTGTGAGCCGGGGGGGTGCCCGGCCGACTTTGATGGCAGCGGCTTCATAGACCTCGACGACTACGTCGCGTTCGTCCTGGCCTTCGAGGACGGCGATGAATCCACCGACGTGGACGGCAGCGGGTTCGTGGACCTGGACGACTTTGTCGCGTTCGTCCTGGCCTTCGAGGATGGGTGCTGACACCCGCACATTTCCCTTCCGCGTGCCGCGCGTCAGCGGGGCACGCGCCTTGCCGACCTGCCACGGATCGCTCGTCACCTCGTCCGGTAACGCGTTTGACGCACCGGAAATGATTCCCGCGCGTTTCGCAACCCGTGCGGCCCGTACGCGAACCGACATAGAGAGGGCCGTGAAGTCCCTTTGGAAATGTTCGCCCCCCCTGGAGCGGTACTTGATGATCATCCACCGCCGGTTCCGTCCGTGGCTTTTGCCCCGCCTGGTGTCGGTCGTGCTTGCCCCGTTGGGCATGGCTTCGTCGGCGGTCGGGCAATGGGCGGATCATCGGATCGAGCCTTCATCCGCCGCCGCGATGGAGCAGGCGATTCAGCCGCCCGGGAAAAGCCCGCCGGTTCCGCCGCTGCCTCTGGTCACGCTTGACAACCCGGGACCGATCACGGGGAGTTCCGGTCCGGCGATGGTGGTTGACCTGCGGACGCTTCCCCGCCCGCCCCGTCCGTTCGTGGGACCGCGGATCGTGACCAAGCACGTGCTGGACGGTGAGCGGCAGAAACTGGATGAGTTCGCGCTGAGGCGTCAGAAGGGCGGGCTTCGCCTGCCGGCGCTGCCCCCCGAGCCGGAGATCGGACCTCGCGGCACTCCCGGGGCGATGTTCCCCGGTCCGGACAGCCAGTCCTCGCCTTTCATTCCTCCGGATTGCACGGTGGCGGCGGGTCCGAATCACGTGATCACGACGGTGAACTCCCTGCTGGCGGTGTGGAACCGTGATGGAACCCTGGCGCAGGAGGTGATGCTGTTCGGTTCGGAAGGGCTCTTCGGCTCGCAGGGGGCGGGGTGGTTCGTCTTCGACCCTCGCTGCCTGTTCGACGCGTTCGAGAATCGGTACGTTGTGGTCGCGCTTGAGTACTACGAGGAGACGCAGTTCTCCTCGATCCTGATCGCGCTGTCGGCGCCGGGCAACCCCCTGTCATGGACGACTTTCCGGACCGACGCCAAGACGGAGATCACGGGGATCGGTTTCCACTGGTTCGACTACCCGGGGTTCGGGTACGACCAGCAGGGCTATTACGTCACGGGGAACCTGTTCTCGTTCGGGTCGTTCCCCGCGTTCCGCGGGGTCAAGTTCCGCCTGTTCAAGAAGCAGGCCCTGCTCGCCGGCCAGACCACCGGAAACTTCATCGACCTCAACGATTTCACCCGGAGTTTCGCCTCGGTCCAGGCCGCCTCGCACATGGGCTCGAACCCGACGCCGTACTTCATCTCGCTCAGCGGGACGAGCACGAAGACCAACCTCCAGATCCACGCGATCCGCAACCCGGTCACCACGCCCGTGCGCTCGATGAAGGTGGTTCAACTCGAGAATCCCTACCGCCAGCCGCTGTTCATCGCGGCCTGCTGCGAGGACGACACGGACCCGAGTTGCGGCGCGGGCTTCATCCACACGGTCGACGATCGGGTCTTCAACGCGGCGTGGCGCGGCGGTTCCTTGTACACCGCGCACCACATCACCAGCAGCGAGGATGTCGTCACCGCGCGGTGGTACCAGGTCGCGACCAACAACTGGCCGACGGACACCTCGGCCTCCCCGTCGTTCGTCCAGGGGGGTGACATCCCGGGCGGGACCGCCCCCGACGGCAGACCCATCCACACGTTCTTCCCGGCGATCCACGTGGCCGAGAACGGCGACCTGGGCGTGACGCTGGGAACGGCCGTCGAGGGTGATTGCGCCAAGGTCGCCCTGTCGGGGCGCCTGGTCACCGATCCCCCGGGGACCATGTCCGCGCCGCTGGCGGTCAAGTCCAGCGACGGGGCCGACCAGGACGAGCCTCGCTGGGGCGATTTTTACGGCATCTCCGTCGATCCGATCGACGGCTCGACCTTCTGGGGGATCGGCCAGTACACCAGGGCCTTTTCCGAGGATCCCGCGGGGTCCACCGGGTGGGCCACCTGGGTCTTCAGTTTCGACATCCGCAACCTGCCCGGTTTGGTCGCCCAGGACGACGGCTTCGGCCAGCCGCTGTTTGTTTCTTCCGGGGGATCGCTGGACATCGACGTGCTCGCCAACGACTCCGACGCGCAAGGGTTGGCGTTTACGATCCACACCTTTGATCCGGCGACCGCCAACGGAGGACTGGTGCTTCTTTCATCCGGATCCGGCCCCGACGGGCGCGACCAACTCCGGTACATCGCCGAGGCCGACTTCGAGGGGGAGGACCAGTTCACGTACACCATCCGCAACACCGCGGGCCAGGAGGACTCGGCCGCGGTGAAGGTCGTCGTGGTCGCGGGCGACTTCCGGGATCCCGACGACGCGGGTGAGACCCGCGCCGGGATCGACGTGACGTACTACGAAGGGAGCGTCAGCGCGACCTCCTTCCCCGAAGTGCTTCCCAGTCCCTACCTGGACACGTCGGTGAACAACCTGAACTTCCCGCAGGCCGAGGGGGTGCCGTTCGCCAACTCGGGCCGTTCGGCGGGGACGCTCGCGGTCTTCACGGGGTACATCGACGTTCCGGCGACGGACTTCTATGACCTTTGCCTGCGTCGCGGCAGCGGGGCATCCCTGTACTTCGGGGACGCGATCCTGATCGACGACGACGGGGTGCATATCCCGGCCGACGATCCGATCTGCGGCCGGATCGGGCTGAAGAAGGGGACCCACGCCTTCCGCGTCGAGTTCTTCCACGCCAGCGGTCCACACGGGCTGATGCTGCGAGCGACGGGCGGTCCCCTCGACGATGAGTTGCTCCCCGACGCCTGGTATCTCCGCCCGGTGGAGTGCATCGCGGACTTCGACAACTCGGGCTTTGTCGACCTGGACGACTACATCCTGTTTGTCGCGGCGTTTGAACTGGGCGTGGACGAAGCGGACGTGGACGGATCAGGGTTCGTGGATACGGACGATTTCGATTACTTTGTCTGCGCGTTCGAGCGCGGCTGCAACTGTCAATGATGGGCGGCGTGCCCGCCGGTCGAGGCGGGTCATGCCATCGGAAGCGGTTGAGGTTGATTTCACGTTTTCAACGCCTTCCCGGCTCGCGGCGGCGGTTCGCGGGGCGGCGGCGGGTTTCTCGGCGGGTTTGAAGGGAGTCGAACATGCGAACTGGTACTGGACGGAAATCGGCGCGAACATCGGCGGCATGGTCCGCCGGTCTGATCCTGGCGGCGTCGGCGGCGATGCTCGCCGCGTGCTCGGGGGGTGAGGGCAAGAAGCCTCCCGCCGCGGCCGTGGTGATGCAGCCCCTGAACAAGGCCGACCTCGCGCGGCCGGGCGCCCCGCGCGAACCGGGCGCCGTGATCGACCTGTCCCGCCCCGGGGCGGTGGCGTGGGGGACGGCCCCGGTCGTGATCGAGGACACGAACCTTCTCCCGGTGCAGAGACAGGTAATCCAGCCGTGGGACGGCCCGATCACGTCGCCCGGGGAGATCAACGCCCCGCGCAAGCCGCTGGACGTGCGCCCGAAACTGGAGATCGGGGCCGATTCGGGCCTGGTGGCCGGGTCGCTGGACCCCGCCGGGCGGCGCCCGCTGACGACGACGATGTTCCCCGGGATCGGTCAAACGGCCTGGACGCCCCCCGACCCGACGCTGGGCGTTGGCCCCAACCATGTCCTCTCGACGGTCAACATGTCGATCGCGTGGTGGACCAAGGCCGGTTCGCTCCAGTTCTCGTCGAACCTCGACAGCACCGGAAACCCGGGGTTCTTTGAGACGGTCGGGGCCGGGACGTTCACGTTCGATCCCAAGTGCTTCTACGACCACTACGCGGGCCGGTGGGTGGTCATCGCCCCGGAGGTCTACGGATCGACCGAGGCGTGGATCTGCATCGCGGTCTCGGACGACAACAACCCAAACGGGACGTGGTACAAGTACCGCACCGACGCGGTGATCACGGTGGGAAACAACACCTACTGGTGGGACTACCCGGGGTTTGGCTATGACCAGAACGCGTACTACGTGTCGGGGAACCTGTTCGGCCTGAACAACAGCGGGTGGGGCGGCGTGGGGTACCGTGTTTTCCACAAGGCGCCGCTGCTCAACGGCCAGCCCGCGGTCTTCTCGACGCTCCGCGATTCCGGGGCGGCGTCCGTGCAGGTGGCCCAGGCCCACGGGAATCCGTCCGCGCCGTATTTCGTGTCGGTGAACAACAACTCATCAATGAAGATCCAGGCGATCACCAACCCGCTGACCTCACCGGCGATCGCGACGACGACGGTCTCGGTGCCGGGGTTCCAGGGCCCGGGCAGCGCCCCCGCGGCGGGGGGGCAGTCGGTCAGCCTGATCGACTCGCGGATCATGAACGCCCACTGGCGCGGCGGGAACCTGTACGCGACGCACCACATCAGCGCGAGCGGGGTGAACGTGGCCCGGTGGTACCACTTCAACACGAACAACTGGCCGACCAGCGGCGGGGTGTCGCTGGCGCAGTCGGGGAACATCAACCCCGGCGGCGGCAAGCACACGTATTTCCCGGCGATCTACTCGAACAAGTTCCATGACGTCGGGATCGTCGTCGGGGAAAGTTCGTCCGACCAGCGGATCGGCGTCAGCGTGGCGGGCCGTCGCGTCACCGACCCCCCGGGCACGATGGGCCCGCTCACCCAACTCCACCTCTCCCCGGTGAACGGGGGAGGCCGCTGGGGCGATTACCAGGACATCACCGTTGATCCCAACGACGACGCGACCTTCTGGGTGATCGGAGAGACCGCCGTATCGGGCGGCTGGGGAACGTGGATCGACAAGTTCACGATGACCACCGAGCCGGCTCCGTACACCGGCGACGACGACCTGGGCACCGTCTTCGAGGGCGTTCCCGTGACCGTGGACGTTCTCGCCAACGACGGCCACTCCGACGGCCTGCCCATTGTCATCGACACGTTCCAGGCCGTTTCGGCCAACGGCGGATCGGTCACGCGATCGGTCGGTACCGGCCCCGGCGGGCGCGACCAACTGATCTACGACCCGCCGACGTCGTACGTCGGCCCGGACTCGTTCACCTACACGATCAAGGACACGACCAACAAGACCGCGACGGGGACCGTCACGGCCCAGGTGCTCAACGGCTCGCTCTTCCGTGACCCCGAGAACCCGCCCAACGCGCTTCCCCAGATCGCGGTTTCCTACTACGCGACGACGATGAACATCGGCGCGGTGCCGGATTTCTCGACCATGACCCCGTACCTTGAGACGACGGTCGCGGCGGTCAACCAGAACCAGTCGCTGGGGAACCTGCTCAACTCGGGCCGTTCCGACCGGGTGGCGGCCCGGTTTGTCGGGTACATCGAGGTTCCGACGACGGACTTCTACACCTTCTCCCTCGCGGCCGACGACGGGGCGAACATGTATATCGGCGGCCAGATGTTCATCAACCACGACGGGTCGCATTCCTTCACCGAGAAGTCCGAGACCATCGGGCTCAAGGCGGGCAAGCACGCGGTGCGGATCGAGTATTTCGAGAACACCGGCTGGCTTGGGTGTCGCCTGAGTTACGAATGCGGCACCATACCCAAGGCGGTCGTCCCGGCCTCGGCGTACTTCCACGCCGCCCCGTGCCCCGCCGATTTCGACGGGTCGGGCTTCGTTGACATCGAGGACTTCACGGCGTTCGTCGCCGCCTTCGAAGAGGGCATCATCGAGGCCGACTTCGACGGCTCGGGCTTTGTCGACTTCGAGGACTACAACGCGTTTGTCCATGCCTTCGAGGCCGGCTGCTGACGGCCAACGCCTCGTCCGTATCCCGCTCGCCACGTCCAGGGCGGCCCCACCGGGGCCGCCCTTTTCATGCGCGGACGGGCCTATATTCCCGCCTGCGGCCTCCCGCGCCCCGGATACCCCCATGCCAACCATCGGCGAGAATCTGCGATTCTGGTCCGACTACGATTGGAAACTCGAGGGCAATGAATGGACGGTCGGGTACGGCGGCACCGCGGCCGCGTGGCGATACGCGATCCTGCCGCGAATCCAGCGTTTCGTGCCCTGCGAGCACATCCTGGAACTGGCCCCCGGTCACGGCGTCTGGACGCGGTGCCTCCGTCCGTTTGCCGCCCGGATGACCCTGGTTGACCTGACGCCTCGCTGCATCGACCACTGCCGCGGGGTATTCGGCGAACAGGGCATGACCTACCTGGTCAACGACGGCCGGACCCTGTCCGGCGTCGAGGACCAGTCCGTGGATTTCGTGTTCTCGTGGCACAGCCTTGTCCACGCCGAGCACGACGTCATGCGTTCGTACGTCCAGGAGGCGATGCGGGTGCTCCGCCCCGGGGCGTTTGGCCTGATCCACCACACCAACTACGGGGAGTTCGCCGTCGAGCGCGAGGACCGCCCGGCCCTTCCCAACGACCACTGGCGTGGCGTGGACATGACCGCGGCGAAGTTCCGCAACGACTGCGTGGCCCATGGCCTTCAGTGCGTCTACCAGGAACTGGTCCCGTGGGGTTCGGTCGAGCCGGTGGACTGCTTCTCTCTCGTTCGCCGGCCCAGGCCGGGCGAGCCGCTTCGGCCGACGGTCGCCGACGAGAACCCGTTTTTCTGGCAGCACATCCGCCTGGGCGTGGCGCTGGACTGCCGCTACCGGGAAGTCCCGATTCCGATCCCCGAGAACTGACGTTCCCCCGAGATCTGACGTACCCCCGAGATCCGACGTGCCGTGGCCCGCGGTCCATCCGTCGGCGGGCAAGGTCAGAAGGTCTTGCGAAGTCGGGCCGCGGGGATTCCCAACTGCTCGCGGTACTTGGCGACGGTCCGGCGTGCGATCTCCAGCCCGCGCGCCTTGAGGGCCTCGGCAAGCGCCTCGTCGCTGAGCGGGGCGGCCTTGTCCTCGGCCTCAATGACGTCCTTGAGCGCGGCCTTGATCGCGTCCCAACTGACCTCTTCACCGGACTCGTTGTGCGTTCCCCCGGTGAAGAACCGTCTCAGGGGCACGACCCCCCGCGGGGTTTGGATGTACTTTTCGCTGACCGCCCGGGAGACGGTGGCGACGTGGATGCCGAGTTGATCGGCCACCTGCGTCATCGGGAGCGGCTTGAGCGCCTGGGGCCCGTAGTCGAAATAGTCGCGCTGAGCATCGACCACCGCCCGCACCACGCGCAGCAGCGTTCGCTTGCGCTGGTTGACGGCGTCGATCAGCCAGTGGGCGTTGCCCAAACTGGTCTTGAGGAATTCGCGGCTGGACTTCTCCACGGCCCGGTCGCGTGACATGCGGGCGTACTCCTGGTTCACGCGCAGGTTGGGGATGCGGCTGTCGTTCAGGTACGCCACGTAGCGGTCCTGGTCCGGGTCGTACTCGACCAGCGCGTCGGGAACGATCGGCCGTGGGGAGTCGTCCACAAGCCGCCGGGCGGGAGACAGGCTCAGTTTCCTCATCACGGCCAGGGCGGACTTGATCTCGTCGAGCGAAAGGCCCGTCCGCTCGGCGATCCTGGGGAGGCGGTTGCGGGTCAGGTCGTCGAGGTACCCCTCGACGATGCGGCGTGCGGCCGAGAGCGTCCGGCGTGCCTCGGGATCGCGGTCGAGTTCCTCGACCAGCGTGTCTTCCATCGCGTCCAGTTGCAGGAGCAGGCATTCGCGCACGTCACGGGCGGCGATGCCCGCGGGCTCGAGAAGCAACTGAAGCGCCCGCAGCGCGTTCTCGAGATCCTCCACCTCCGGACGCCCCGCAAGGACCGGAGAAGCCTCGGGAACCCGGTCGGCGATCGTGGCCAGCGGCGTGCGCACGTACCCGTCCTCTTCGATGTACGGGATGATGATCTCCCCCAGCGCCCGGACACGCGGCTCGACGTCGCACAAGGCCCACTGGTCCTGGACCTGCTCGGTCAGCGAGGCCGACCGGGCGGGCGCGGCGGCCATGGCGTCCATTTTCGCGTCTCGTTCCCCGTCGGTTCGTGGCCTGGAGTAGGCCCCGTGATCGTCGTCCCTCGGCGCCGCGCGGTCCGCGGAAACCTCGCCTCCCTCGAACGATGACGAGGATGAATACTCGTTTTCCGCCGCGTCTGGGTGCTGCGACTCGAACTCCTCGAGGCGGCCGAAGTCCGCGCTTCCTCCCCCGGACTCGACCTCGAGCGGGCGGTCTGGATCGGCAAGCCGCTCCTCGCGTCGCTGGGCGGCCGACGGGCCGTCGGCCTCGATCTCCAGGATCTCCAGCGCGGCGTTGTTCTCCAGTTCCTGCTGGATCCGCTCCTGCAGATCCGCCAGAGGCATCTGGAGGATCTCCATCGACTGGATCATGCGCGGCGCCAGTTTCATCTGCTGGCCCAGCCGCATCTGTTGGGAGTAGTCGAATCGCATGATCGTTGCCGCGGGCCTTACCCGCCCCGTCTCAGCGGACCTCCTGCCGGCACTGGATCGCGTCCGCGAGAACGGACTTGTTCGCATACTCCAGGTTGGAACCGGTCGGCAGGCCCCGGGCCAGCCGCGTCACCCGAACCCCCGGCCGCTTCGATACCTCCTGCATGAGGTACAGGCCCGTCCCGTCCCCCTCGACGGTCGGGTTCAGGCCCAGGATCACCTCGCGGATCACCCCGGACTCCGCCGCGCCTTCCCCGCGGTCGAGCCGATCGAGAAGGCCCGACACCGTCAGTTCCTCCGGCCCCACGCCGTCGAGGGGAGACATACGCCCCATCAGCACGTGGTACAAGCCCTTGTACAGGCCCGTCTGTTCAAGGGCGAGCAGATCTTTGGGCTGCTCAACCACCAGGACCGACGTGCGGTCGCGATGGGGATCCCGGCAGATGTCGCACCGGGGACCATGGCCCGCATCGGCCAGGTGATCGGTCAGATTCCAGCAGACCTGGCAGTGGCGGACCCGCTGCTTGACGTCCTGGATCGCCCGGGCGAGCGAGAGGGCCTCCGGCTCGGCGGCCTTGAGGATGTGGAACGCGATCCGCTCGGCGGATCGGCGGCCGACCCCCGGCAGACGCGAGAGTTCCTCCATCAGACGATCCACGACCGATGGGTACGCGCCTCTCCGAACGGCCCGAAGGGAACCGTTGGGTCCCGAGCCGTTCCGGTCGGGGGCGGATTGACCCGAAGCGTCGATCATGCGTCATCGTAGGGAAGCGAACTATGATGACGGCATGACGACCTTCCCAGTCGCGGGAGCATCCGTCGGCACCCTGGACCCCGCCAAGACCACCGGGGTATCGGGCATCGGCCGTGCCTGGTGGTGGGTCGCGGCGGCGGCCGTGCTCGCCGCCACGCTCTCGCTGGCCTCCTGGTCGGTGAATCGGCCCAAGAACTTCGGTGTCGTCGAGCCCGGACGCGTCTACCGATCCGGTGAACTCACCCCGTCGGCCATGAAGAAAGTCGTCCAGGCGCACGGCATCAAGACCGTCATTGACCTGGGAGCCTACGAGGCCGGATCGGGAGAAGAGGCACGCGCCCGCCAGACCGCCCGTGCCCTGGGTGTCACGCGGTTTGTGCTCCGCCTCGAGGGTGATTCGACGGGGAACCCGAACTATTACGTCCAGGCGCTCCGCCTGATCAACGATCCCGATCGCCAGCCGGTGCTCGTCCACTGCGCGGCCGGGGCCCAGCGGACCAGTTGCCTGATCCTCCTGCAGCGGCACATCGTCGAGGGGCGGGAGTACGGAACCGTCTTCAACGAAGCACGCCGACATCGGCACGACCCGGGGAACAACCCTTACGTGCTGCTCATGCTCGCGCAGTGGACGGAGAAGATCGCGCGTGCGTACCGGGAGGGCGGGCTCATCCCCGGTGTTGACTCGGTCCCGGACCCCGTTGCCAACCCATGATCCCGGGCGCTCGCACGCCCGAGGCGCCGGTCGGTCACCGACGCGCGGCCTGGCATCACCGCCCGGTGATCCAGGCGGTGCTGGTTCTCGCCGCGAGCCTGCTGATCTCCTGGCCGTTGCTCGGCCGCGCGGGCTTCAGCGGGACCGAAGGCCACCGCTGCATGCCGGCGTTCCACATGCTCGACGGGGGGAACTGGCTGGTCCCGCATCTCTTTGAACGCCCCTACCTGCGCAAACCCCCGGGGATGCAGTGGGCGATCGCGGGCAGTTCCGCCCTGCTGGGAAGGACCGAATTCGCGGCCCGAGCGGTGTCGGCGTCGGCGGCGACCATCGCCGCGCTGGCATGCCTCTGGTTCGGCCGGCGATGGTTCGGCCCCGCGGGCGGGCTGTACGCCGGACTGGCGCACGCCCTGATGCCGGTGTTGTGGATCTCGGCGCGAACGGCCGACATCGAATCACTGCACAACCTCGGCGTGCTGGTCGCGTGCCTGTCGGTGGTCGACCTCACGCTGCGGGAACGCCCATCAACGGGCCGGGACCAGGCCGTGATGGCCGCGATGGTCGCCGTCGGGATGATCGTCGCCGGGCTTGCGAAAGGGCCCTCGGGGGCGACGGCGATGGCCGGGTGCCTGTTGGCTCCGATCGCCGTGCGGCGATCACTCGGGCCGATGGCCAACCCCGCCCTGCTCGCCGGGATGGCGATGGCCGGGATTGTCCTGGGCGCCGTGTACGCCATGATCTCCCACGCCACGCGGATGATCCCGGATGAGGTTGTTACTCAGAACGTGGACGATTTCCTGTGGAAGAGCGGGGAGTGGTGGCGTGTGCTGTTGCTGGCGCCCACGAGTCTGGTCATGGCGCTCCCGGCGTCGTTTGCCCTGCTCTTCCCGTGGGGGCCGGACGCGATCGCGGAGCGACACCGGGAGGCGGCCCGCGACCACCCGCTGGCCTTCCCCGCGGCCCGGACCATCACGATCGCCGTTCTCCTGTCGCTGGGGATGCTCACCATCGCGGGAGTGAGCAACCCCAGGTACACGATGCCAACCCAGGTGCTCATCGCCCCGGTGGCGGGGTACCTCGGCCTTGGGCTGTCGGGGTTTTTCATCCGGAAGCGCCCCGCGATCGCGCGAGCCATGTTGCTCGGCCATCCCGCGGTTTCGGCGGCGGTGCTGTCCGTGGCCGCCCTGGTGACCGTCGGGATGTGGGAGAGGTGGCGCACGCGCGTTGAAGGACGTGGGGCGGGAGAACTGATCGCCTCGGTGGTCCCTCCCGGTTCCCTGCTGGTCGCCGACCATCTCGTCGAAGCGCGGCCGGATGTTCTGTGGTACGCGCAGCAGCGCGGCCACAACCTGCGTGCGGTGTGGCGCGGGTTGAACACTTCTCCGCGACACTCCGTCGATCTGGACGCTTACTACATCCTGAGGGATGACACGATGACCCGGGAAGTGGACCGCTTCATGCACCTGAACCCGGGCGAGGTCTTTGTCGAGCGGGGCGCGGGATCGGTGTATCAGTTCTCCTTCCGCGTATTGACCGCGGCCGGAGAGCGTGGACGATCCGAGCCCGAGCCTCCCCTGGCAACGGACACCCGATAACCGCCCCGATCGTCCGAGAACACTCCCGGATGGGGAGCGGGATTGCCCAGATTAACACCCCCCTTGTTCCCGGGTTTGCGCGGCGGCAATCCGCTGTTTTTTCAATGATTTTTTGAAGAGTTCTCAAGACCCCGCCTTTGCGGAATCTTCGTGCGAATGGCCTTGAACACCGTACTCGGCGCGATTACCTTCAGTCCGTTCCGCCCGCGTTCCCGTGCCTGGTTTCGATGGCGTTTGGTTCGGGTCGGCGATCCCCGCGTCACGCGGGCCGGCCCGGATGAACAAACGCACGCGGCACGGGCAGCCAAGCCCGAGCGTGAGGGACAAAGAGAGAGTCCTGGCGCTCGTATTGAAGACAGCAACCTCCGCCACCGGGAGAGAGAGTGGAGGTTGCTGTTCTTCATTTTGCCGGTGTTCATCTTCCGCCGCTGCGTGCGCGGCGCACCGCCTCAGTTCCGGCGGACCTCGACCTTGCCGCCGGCCACGTCCTTGATCGCAAACCCCATCGCCGCGAGTTCATCTCGGATGCGGTCGGAGGTCGCAAAGTCCCTGGCCGCGCGGGCGGCCGCGCGGGCGTGGAGCCGATGCACGACGGTTGGGTCGGGGGCCAGGCCGTCGCGGAACACACCGATCTCGGTGCTCGCCGAGGCCGGGCGTTCCAGGCCGACGACACCGATGACGTCATCGAACAGGCGCATCATCATCGCGTCGTTGCGCGACGGCTCGGGGGTTCGCGAGATCCACTTGTTGATCTCCGCGACGGCCTCCGCGACGTTGAGGTCGTTGTTCATGGCGGCGGCGAACCATCGCCCCACCTCGGGATCAACCGACGAGTCCGCCGCGCCCTGGTCGGCCCTTTCGAGAAACGAGCGCCAGCGATCGACCAGGCGGCCGCTGTCCCGAAGCCCCTGGTCGGTGAAGTTCGCGTTGCTTCGGTAGTGCGTCTTGACCAGTTCCAGGCGCAGGGCCGCCGGCTCGACGCCACGGGCAAACAGGTCGCGGGGCGTGTGGAAGTTCCCCTTGCTCTTGCTCATTTTTTCCCCGTCGACAAGCAGGAATCGCGGGTGGAACCACATCGCGGCGAAGGTGCCCCGGCCGGGGTCCTGGTTGAAGGCCGCGCACGACTGGGCGATCTCGCATTCGTGGTGCGGGAAGATGTTGTCCTCCCCGCCCGAGTGCAAATCGATGATCGCGGGCTGGTCCGTGGCGTGGACCAGCGCATCAAGCAGGGCGGGCCCGACGCCGCCCGACGGCCCGGCGGACGCCGACGCATCACCCGCGGCGAGCAGCCGCTCGGCCGCCATCACCGTACACTCGATATGCCACCCGGGGTATCCGGTTCCCCAGGGCGAGTCCCACTTCATGACGTGCGACGGATCGGACTTCCAGAGCAGGAAGTCCGCCGGATGGCGTTTCTGGGACTGGTTGGCGGCACTGACGCGGCCACCGCGACCCTCGGAGAGTTGGTCGATGGTGTTGCCGCTCAGACGCCCGTAAGGGGCGAAACTCGGAACATGGAAATACACCGTCTGAGAACCCGGCTCACCGACGCCGTAGGCGTGGCCCCGCTCGATCAGCCGGCGGATGACCTGGATCATCCCGGCGACCTTCCGGGTGGCCCGCGGCATCAGGGTGGGGTCGTCCGCCGCCTCGATGGCGACTTTCAGGCCCAGGCGTCGCGCGTCCTCGACAAAGCGCCCGGCGTAATACGCCGCGATCTGGTACGGGTCCGAAGGATCGACCGGCGAGCCCTCGGGCACGAGGCCGGATTTTTTCTCCTGGAGCAGGCGTCGCCCCGCCACGGACATGCGGTCTTCCCCGGATTCGCCGCCCTCGGCGTCGTCGGTCATGTGCCCGACGTCGGTGATGTTCATCACGTGTGTGACGCGCCGGGGTCCGCGGTGTCGCCGGCCGTCCGGCCCGGTCAGGTCGCACAGCGGCGACTCAATCCACCGGCGGAGGACGTCCGCCGCCAGGAACGACCGGAAATTGCCGATGTGGGCGTCGTCGTAGACCGTCGGGCCGCAGGTGTAGAACGTCACGTGCGAGGGGTCGCGCGGGTGGAACTCCTCGAGGTCCTTGGTCAGCGTGTTGTGCAGGCGCAGTGGCATCGCCCATCGTATTCGCCGTCACGTCCCCCGCGCGTGCCGGGCGTACAGCAGCCATTCCACCATCAGCAGGACCAGCACCGCGACCAGCAGGTGCGGGCCGATCTCTCGCCCGATCGGGGACGACGCCCCCCCCCGCTCCCGGCGTGAACTCGCCTGCCATCCGAGGTCTTCGGCCGTGCGCAGCGATGTCTCATCCGCGTCCAGGAGGTTGACGGCGAACACCCGTGGCGTGACCGAGGCGGGAGAGACCGCGTACACCCCCGCCCTTCGTACACGCCCGAGGGACACAAGCCGCCCCAGGTCCGACACGGTCCCGACCGCCGGGACCGGCGTTTCGATCCGTTCGGGACCCAGCAGCACCACCGTCCCCACCGAGGACGGCACCACCGCCTCGATCACGTCGGCGGTTCTCCGACCGACTCCCGCCTCATCCTCGGGGCGCACGGTAAGAAAATCGACGGCGTTGGCGAGGAAGATCGTGAACCCGACCTGGAGCCCCCAGTTCGATCGGTCCAGCCCGAACCCGACCGCCACGTGGCGGACACCCCCGGCTTCGACCAGGGAGATCAGCGGTCCCGACGCCCCGCGAGCCAGGTCCGTGCTTGTCACGCCGGCCGGCCGGCCATCGGGCTCGATCAGGGTCGATCCCGGCAGGGCGTAGACCGCGTCGAGCGTCACGTCCCGCAGGAGCGGGTGGTTTCGATCCCACGAAAGGACCGCGTCGCGCTCACCCGTATCCTCGCCCGGTTCGGGGGAGACGATGCCCAACGCCGGGAGGCCTCCGCCCAGCACGATCGACGGGACAGGCGGGGCGATGGCGGGGGTCACGCGGTCAAACACGATCAGGTCGAAGATCCCCGCCGCCGAACCGACGGCGATGTCACCCGCCGATTCGGGTGTGGATCGGATGGAGGCGGGGTTCAGTTCGCGCAGGATGCTCTCGATGACCCATGCCGGGGTGTCCGAGTCGGGCGCGGCCGATTCGTCGCCCGGAGCGGGCGGGTCGGGCATCACCAGCAGGATCCTGGGCGGACGCGGCGCCGCGATGGTGATCCACGCGCGGTCGTCCGCGGAGAGCAGGTCACGCCCGACCAGTTCAATCCCGACCACGCCCTCATCGCGAGTGGAAACCTCGAACGTCGCGGTCAGCACGCCCGGCGAATCGCCCTGGGAGGCTGGGATTTCCACGGCTCGCCGCTCACGCTCCGCGCCGTCGAACGTGACCGAGATCGCCGCCGTCCGGGGGCGGCCGAGGGCGTTGTGAAACTCCGCGAACAGGCGCACCAGGGCCGGGTTCGCCGCGTCTCGCCGGGCGCTCAGGGCCACGATGCCGGCGTTGTCCCGCCCCGGCGGAGGCTCGGGAGATTCACCCGTCGTCGCCGGTGACGGCCCGACACGCTCGAGCCGGACCTCGGCCCCCGGCGGGGCACGAACGCCGGGACCGCCCGATGATCCATCGGAAAAAACCAGCACCAGCGGGCGCTGTCCCGGCGTGGGAGTTTCGGCGGTCGGGTCGCCGATCCCCCCGAGCATCGCCCCGGCAAGTTCCATCGCGGCGTCGAGGTCCAGGGGCTGGTCGGTCGGCTCGGCCGACTCGATCGCCGACCGCACGAGCCGCCTGTCCCAGGTGATGGGGGTCAGGGTCCGGGCGGTGGCGGCGGCGGAGATCACCCCCGCGCGAACCCCGCGGCCGGTCCGCATCGCCTCATCCACGACCCGCAGCGCCCGCCGCCGCGCCTCGTCGAATCTCGATGAATCGTCCGGCCCTTGCTGTCCGTCCAGGGCGCTCATCGACGCCGAGCCGTCGATGATGATGACCATCGTGGAAGAGGCGGCCGAGCCCGACCCCCCGATCGAGGGGCGGCCGATCGCCAGCACGAGCAGCCCCACCAGGACCGCATGAAGCAGGAACAGCCACGAAGGACGCACCCACCTCCACGGGATGTTCGCTTCGAGGTCCTGGTACGACTCGCGCCAGAGAAGCGTCGAACTCACCCGCACCGGTCGGCGGCGGAGTTTGAGCAGGTACAGCACCGCCAGCGCGGGCAGCGCGACCGCGCCCGCGATCGCCGCCGCGGCAGGCTCCAGGAGCGTCATCGATCCACTGTAGGGTTCGGGTTGATTCGATCGAGCCTCCCGCTCGCGTTCACGGCGGCGGTCATGCGCCCCACCCCGCCGGCGGTGTCGGTGGCGACGGAGCGATCCCGGGCCGGCGCGGCGCGGCTTCCCGGGCATCGTCCGGCGGGCGGTACGACGTGCCCAGGATGTACGTCTCGCGAGAGACCTCCCGGCTGGCCTTTGGCTTGAACCCGCGGGCCTCACGGAAAAGCCCGCGCGCCTGCTCGACCAGCGCCGGATACTCCGCCCCCTCGAAGATCTTCATCGCCAGGTGCCCGCCTGGTCTCAGCAGCGCGGGGAGCACCTCCAGAACTCGGCGGCACAGCCGGGCCGAGAGCAGGTCGTCCCCGTGCCCGGAGGTGTTGGGGGCCATGTCGCTGAGCACCACGTCAAACCCAGCCGCGCCGCCCGGCCCGGCCCGGAGCAAGTCCGAAGGATCCACCGTGAACACATCCCCCACCAGGCACCGGACGTTGCCGCCCACCGATTCGGCCAGAAGCGGGGAGCACCCCAGCAGATCGATCCCCACCACGGCCCCGCGCGGGCCGACCAGGTCCGCCGCCACCTGCACCCACGAGCCCGGGGCGCACCCCAGGTCGAGTACCCGGTCCCCCGGCCGGATCAGGCCCTTGCGGTCGTTGATCTCGATCAGTTTGTACGCCGAGCGGGCAAGGTACCCGTCGGCCTTGGCACGCTTGAAGTATTCGTCGTGGAGTTTCCTGGGCCGGGCCATGCGATCTCGCGGTCATGCCGCCGTTCAATCTTCCTCGGCGGCCAGGTCCTCCCGGGCCTCGTGCCAACGGACCTGGATCGTCTCCAGGATCTTCTCGTTGACGGGGTGGCCGGGTTCCTCCCGGAAGCCGTCCAGACCCTCGACCATCGTGCGAAGTTCCGTGAAACGCACGGTGAACGGGTCGCGGTCGGGGTACGACGCGGCAAGTTTCTCGCCGATCTCATCGACGTCGAGCCAGCCGTAACTCCGGTCCATGGGCGATCGTAGAGGCCCGATCACGCCCGGGCTGCGCGCACGCCGGTCGCGCTCGCTGGTGACGGGCATCCCGGTCGTCGCCGCATCGCTCCCGGGGTTCCACGGACCTGCCCGGAGGTGAACCACCCACCGCTCTGGCCGTCCATTGCAATCGCCCTGAGCGGGGGTGCCGGGAGCGACGCGTCCGGCAGAGCGTTCCCCTGATGAATGCGATACCCTGCGGACCATGCACGATGCGCTCGCCGAGGCGATACGGGCGTTCGCCGACAACGTGAAAGCCAAGGTTTCGGCCAACGCCACGGGCGAACCCGAAGCGCAACTCTCCGGCCCCGTCTCGACGCTCATCGAAGCAATCGGCAAGATCATCCACAGGAAAATCGTCGCGAAGGCCGAATCGGCGACCGAGAACCGACTGGGCATCCCGGATTTCGGCGTGGTTGTGGACAACGCCTTGTCGGGGTACGTCGAACTGAAAGCCCCGGGCCACGGGGCTGACACGTCCCGCTATAAGGGCCGCGACAAGGCCCAGTGGGACCGCTTCAAGGCCCAGCCAAACATCATCTACACCGACGGCAACGAATGGTGCGTGTACCGCGACGGCGAGCCCGTGGGCCGCCTGCTCCGTTTCTCAAAGGACATTACCAAGCACGGTTCCAAGGGGGTTTCCGACGATGATGTCGCGGTTTTCCGCGACATTGTGACCCACATGGTCAACTGGCCGGTGCAGGTACCCAAGGACCCCAAGGAACAAGCCGCGCTGCTCGCGCCCTTGTGCCGGTTGCTCCGTGAGGACGTGGCCGACGCGCTCCGCGATCCGGCTTCCGAACTCAACAAACTGGCGAAGGATTGGCGGCAACTCCTCTTCCCCGATGCCGACGATGAGCGGTTCGCCGACTCCTACGCGCAGACCGTCACCTTCGCCCTCCTGCTGGCACGGAGCGAATCAGCGGATGTGTCCGACATCGCCAAGGCGATCAGCAAACTCGACGCCGGGCACGCGCTGCTCTCCCGCGCCTTGCAAGTCTTGACCGACACGAAGGCCCGGGCCGAGATCGAGGCGTCGCTCCTCGTGCTCCAGCGCGTCATCAACGCCTTTCCGAAAGGCGCGATGCAGCGCGACCAGGCCAAGGGTGGGGGGGGCGATGACCCGTGGCTCTACTTCTACGAATACTTCCTCTCCGCCTACGACCCCAAACTCCGCAAGGACTCGGGCGTGTACTACACGCCGGTGCAGGTCGTCAAGTGCCAGGTCGCGCTCGTGGACGACCTCTTGCGCAACCGCCTGGGCAAGTCCGGAGGCTTCGCCCACAAGGACGTCATCACGCTCGACCCCGCCGTGGGCACCGGAACGTACTTGCTCGGCGTGGTGGACAACGCGCTCGACGTGGTGAAGGCCGCGCAGGGGGGCGGGGCAGTCGCGGCGAAGGCCACGGCCCTCGCCGCCAACCTCTACGGCTTCGAGCTGATGACCGGGCCGTACGCCGTCTCGGAACTCCGCCTGACCCGCGCCCTCAAAGACCGCGGCGCGGCACTGCCAAGCGACGGCGTGGGTGTCTATCTCGCCGACACGCTCGAATCCCCCTTCGGCGATCCGCCCAAACTCCCGCAGTTCTTCCAGCCCATCGCCGAGCAGCACGCCAAGGCGCTGCACGTCAAGGACAAGAAGGCCGTCATCGTCTGTCTGGGCAACCCGCCCTACGACCGGCACGACGCCGTGCAGTACGTCGGCGACAACGTCTCGATCTCCGACCGCGCCCGCACCGGCGGGTGGGTCCGCTGGGGGGACTCCGGCGACCCGTCGGCGGCGATCCTCTCGGCCTTCATCGACCCCGCCAAGCACGCCGGGCACGGGGGCGACCTCAAGAACCTCTACAACCTCTACGTCTACTTCTGGCGCTGGGGGCTGTGGAAGGTCTTTCAACACACCAGCGGCAAGTCAGAGAGCAACCCCGGCATCGTCTCGTTCATCACCGCCTCCAGTTACATCCGGGGCGACGCCTTCGTCGGCATGCGCGAGATGCTCCGGCGGCTGTGCCACGAAGTGTGGATCATCGACCTCGGCGGCGAGGGGCGAGGCACGCGGCAGGATGACAACGTCTTCAACATCCAGACGCCCGTCGCGATCTGCATTGCCCTGCGCGAGGGGAAGAAGGACAAGGACCAGCCCGCCACAGTGCGATACGCCTCCATCCAAGGGACGCGCGACGAGAAGTACGCGAAGCTCGCGGCGGTCAAGGCGTTCGCCGACCTCAAGTGGAAGACCTGCCCGACGGGGTGGCACGCGCCGCTTCGACCGGCGGGGACGGGGCCGTACTTCGCATGGCCGCTCCTCGCTGATCTGATCCCGTGGCAGCAGTCGGGAATGAAGGTCGGAAGACTCTGGCCAATCTCCGCCGACCCGGAAGTGTTGAAGCGCCGGTGGAAGAAACTCACACTCGCGGACCCGGGCGATCGCGCCGAACTGTTCAAGAACTCGCCCACGGGCCGGAAAGTCGGCGATACGCCGCTACCTCTATCTGGCGGAGACAAGCGAGTCATCGCCGTGAGCAAAGTCGCGCGCGGTGCGCCTTGTGGAGACATTGCCAGGTACGCGTATCGCTCGTTCGACCGTCAGTACATTCTCGCCGATTCCCGCGTCATCGACCGCGCGGGTCCGCCGCTCTGGCTCGCCCAATCGGACAGGCAACTCTACCTCACAAGTCTCTTTACAAACCCGTTGGCCAAGGGCCCGGGCATGGTCACTTGCACGGACCCGCCTGACTTGCACATGTTCCGCGGGTCTTTCGGCGCCAAGGACGCCTTCCCACTCTACCGCGATGCCGCCGCGAAAGAGCCGAACATCCTCCCCGGCTTCCTCGCCCTCTGGGGCAAGAAACTCAAACGCGACATGACGCCCGAGTCCTTCGCCGCCTATGTCTACGCCCTCACCGGGCACGCTGGGTTCGTCGAGCGATTCTGGGATGAACTCGAAGACTGCCAACTCCGCATCCCCCTGACGCTCGACGCGAAGCACTACGACACCGCCGTCGAACTCGGCTCGCGTCTCCTCTACCTCCACACCTACGGCGAGCGCTGCAAGCCCAAGGGGAAGAAGGCCGCCGAGGTCCCCCCCGGCTCGGCCAGGGTCAAGACGGCCATCAGCGACAAGCCCGCCGAGTATCCCGAAGACTTTTCCTATGACGCCGACAAACGCACGCTCCGCGTGGGCACCGGCACGATCGTCAACGTCGCCCCGGAGGTCTGGAGCTACGAGGTCTCAGGCTTGCAGGTCGTCAAGTCCTGGCTCGGCTACCGCATGAAGGACCGCAAGGGCAAGAAGTCCAGCCCGCTCGACGCCATCCACCCCGAGCGCTGGACCAGCGAGTTCACCGACGAACTCCTGAAACTCCTGTGGATTCTGGAACACACGCTCGCCATGCAGCCGGACCTGACCGCGGTGCTCGATTCGGTCTGCGACGGCCCGCTCCTGCCCGCCGCCGATCTGCCAAGCGTCCCCGCCGCGCTGCGCAAGCCCCCGCGTGCGAGCGACGGCGGTGGGCTCTTCGGTCATGCGGACGCGGACGAATCGGACGACGATGAGGATGAATGAGCCTCCCCCCTCCCTCCGGGGCGGCCCCGATGAACCGTCACGCCTTCCACGGGTTGCGAGTCGGCCCGCGGCGCGGCTCACCGGCCGGGCCAGTGGTTCCGCCCGGACCACCACCCCCATCCTGACCACCACCCCCGCCCGCCGCGGACAGCACGGCGGCCGCCGCCACGGCCGCCATTCCCGTGTGGTGCGAAGGTTGACTCAATGTGATCGCGCATCGCCTTATTGAGTTCTCCATGCCCGATCCGGCCCGACCCGGCCCGATCTGGCCCGATCCGTGCGGCCACGGCGTGGTCCCGAGGCCGACTATTCACGGGCGCTGTTGCAAAGATCACCGACGAGGAGGCGGCGAACGAGGCAACCCACCGGGCGCAGGAATGCTCCACGTTCCCGTGTGCGTGACGCGATCGAGCAAAGACCTCGACGCAACGCCGCGTGCTTTCATGGGGAGCGGGTCAGTATCAGGTGGTCCTTGACCTGGAAGGTGGCAAGGTAGAGCGTCACGAGCGCCCATGCGATAAGGGCTTCCGGGAACCAGTCCGCGGGCTTGAACGCCGCCGCCGTCCAGCCGAGCGAGGTGATCGCCGCATGCGAAAGGAAGGCCTGGCCACGCGCGCCCAGACCGGGGAAAAAGCCACGGATCGGGGACGATGCCGGATGGGCACACGGCGTCAGCAGGACGGTAAGCCAGCAGGCAACGGCCCCGCAGACCGACCAGGCGACTGTAAGGACATGGCCGCCCGGCGCCACCCGGGGAATAGCAGACCCATGCCCCGCCTCGCGTTGCACGCCGAGCATCACACCCCCGATGAGCAGGCTCGCGGCGGTGCAACCCAGCACCCTGGCCGACCAGACGCCCCATTTCCGAGCGAGCGGATCCGACGGGTGGATCGCCAGGAGGGCGAGCGGCATCGCCGCCATGGCGACCGCCACCGTGGTCATCGCCGGGAATAAGGACCAAACACCAAGGCGTTGACCAATCGAGCCGGCGGGGAAAAAGGCGACGGACGCGATCGGCACGACCATCGCGACAAGGATGGCGATCGGCACGGCTCGACTCAGCATCAACGCCGCCAGGGTCTGTTGTTTCAAACCGTGGGATGCCCGATCCAGGGGATCCGGGTGCCGCAAGGCGCCGTGCCCTGGATGGGCGTCCTTGTCACTGGACCGCGGTTCGCACGCCGGGCACGCTCGCCGATGATCGTCGGACGGAATCATCGCGATGCTCCTGTAATACGGATTGTATCAGAAAAAAATAAACCGAATCCCCTTGAAGGCACACCCAGCCATATCTATGTCGTACGCGATACCAGCCCAAAGAGACTGCAAGATATAATCTGTAGTATTTCCATTGTCGCCATCAATAAACGCTTCGCATGCGCGACGACAAACGGCACGCTGGGCATCTTTAATGCAACACTCTATTTTTTCGGTGACCGTCTGGCAATTGGATCCATAGGGAAGTGCATTGTCGCAGCCTAACTGACATTCAGAGTGCACAAAAACAGTGCGGTCATTTCATTAAAAATACATTCAGATATACTGCGACCTTGCTTGGTAAGATCCATTACCACGTCAATCTCTCCGGCCCCACCCATTCGTTAGTATTTCTGATAAACTGACCAGCAAGTTGATCCCGACATATTGTAATTTTATCAACATTGAAGTCGATTTTAAATTTATTATATGAATTTATTGCTAATTCAAATTTGGACGACGCGCCATCGCGAGGAAGAGCAAAACGCCAATGCCAAACGCCTATATCGCCCGCTGTATCTTCGTCGATTACTGCAAATAAATCTAAGCCATCAACGCCTAATTCTACGGTAATGCCGGCGAGATGCAGCGAGCGATTAAACTCAACATCTGTAATCCATATATCCACATCTTTTGACGCGATAACATGCTGGTATGAGACAACTTCAGGAATGTGATGCGCATTCAAATTCGCGGGCTGCCATGCCGTGCAGATTGAGGCCCAATACAGCACCGCCAATACGAATAAAGTCCGAATGGACACGCCAGCCGCCTGCGGTTGCGGAGCGGCGTGACATGGTCCCCGCGCCGGGTCTGTTCCGCCCATGGCGAGAATCGTCGGCATTGTGGCTCCCCGTTGTTGAGTTCCCCGAACCCCGATCCGGCCCGCCCCGTGCGAGCCGGCATGGACAATACAGCACTCGAAAGGGAAATACAAGTCAAACCGAGCACGGGGGGATAGACAGAACGGCCACGGCGCCCGCCGCGGCACGCGGGCCTGTGGTGCGCCCGAGGCGATGCGGATCAACCGACTGCCCGGATCTGGCGCCGCCTGGCGTGAAGACCCGCCCGCCCGCCGCGGTCAGTGCGCCTCTTCCTTGACCGCGTTGCGGTTCCAGGATGGGACGCGAACCACGATCGGGCCGTCCCCCTCGATGATGCACTGGCAACTCAGGCGGCTGTTTCGCTGCAGTCCGGGGGCCTCTTCCACCCGGTCTTCCTCGGCCTCGGTCGGCTCGGAGAGGTTCTTCATCCCATCCTCGACGTAGACATGGCACGTCGAGCACGCGCAGACACCCCCGCAGGCGTGCTCGATGTTGATCCCGTGGTCCATCGCCACCTCGAGCAGGTGCGCCCCTTTGGAGGCCATGACTCGGTGCTCGCGCTGGTCACCCCCGGTCAGCGACCTGGGATCCTCGAGCGTGTAGGTGATCGAGACCGTCGGCGGGCCTTGCACATGGTCCGAGCGCTTGATCGACATCGATGCCTCCGGCCACGCTCCTCGGGCGTGGACCGAGGATTCTAGGGGTCTGCTCGCCATCGGAGCCAGGCCGCCGGAAGACCGGCGGCGGCCAAGCCAAGGGGCCGTCGGCGCGAAGGAACCTCGTGGTGAGCCAAAGCCCGAGATCTCCTGTGGCATTCTCTTTCTGGAATTCTCTTTCGGGCATTCTCTGTTCCGCGCCTCGCGATGTCCGGACTCCAAACCCGGCCTTGCGATCCCGATTCTCGACGCGATCCGATACGACCGCGCCGGTTGTACGTTGGCATTGAAGAGGCCATGAACCGGCGCTGACGAAGTCGGCATGGTGCATGAGTTCGGAAGCGAGATTGCCGGAGTCCGTGGTCAGCCCTGACGGTGGATATTCTCCGGCGGTGTGGTGCCTGGCGAGCAAAGGTTGCGTGGGTGGCAATGATAAAAAGGTGCGAACATTCCGCGTGTGGACTTGACTTGACTTGACTGATTTGGTAGCGTTGGCGAGGGGAGCGGCTGGGCCGCTGGGCGATTGAAAAACCGGGATAAAGAAAGGGGGAAATCTTGAATAATCTCATTCGGGCCATGGCGTCGCGGACTGGCCTGATGATCCGTCGCGGCTCAACAGGGGTGAACGGCTCGATCATCGTCCCCGACATGTCATCCCGCGCGTGTCATCCATCAGCGCCTTGGCCATGTCGTGCCTTCTCTTGTGAGCACGGCATCGCAAGGCGGGCTGTGCTCTTATACGAATAAATGTAAGTTTGTTGAGCGATGCCTGCCTCGGTTGAATCGTGTGCATTGGTCATGGCGTTTAAATGTTTCTGAATCGGCGAGCGACTTTTCCAATAAGGGGTGTGCGATGAAATTCTCGATCGGCATCAAGGTTGCCATGGTCTTGGGTTTGGCGGCCTGGTCCGCCAGCGCGGGCGAGCACTTCGCCATTCAGCCCATCGGCCACGTACCGAACCACACGTTCAATGGCTGGCTGAATACCCAGGTCGGCACCATCAGCCGGCACGGCGTTCGTCCATCGGTGCCGTACGCGTACGACAACCGACCCTTGAGCATCGGCGCCGTCCCAGGCGGCGTCGCCGCGGATCTCACCGACGGCATGATGAGCACCGCCTTGCTGCCTGGCGGTGGAGTTCTCCACGGCGGGGGCCGTCGAGAGCGGGGTGCGATCAAAATCCGAGATGCGTACGCGAACGGCATCTTCGCGATGGAAGCGGCCGCGACCTCGGCGTTTTTGTTCCAGCCGGCGGCCAAGGTATCCGTGCCGGAAATACCCCTCGTGAAGCCGTTTGTTCCCGATCACACTCCGACATGGGAAGAACTCGGTGAACTGGCGGCTTCCCTCGGGGCTGGTTCGTACGGGGTGCTTAACGACGTCGGCGTCGTCACTGTGATTTCAGGCACGCTGCTCGGCGTGGGCGCTCTCGAGGGCGAGTTGTACCGGGAGGGGGACGTGATCCCCAATGGCCCGGTATGGAATCCCAGCGATGAGGATGTGCTGATTACGACCAGGCATCCTCACGACCCTTACACGATTGAAGTGATGATCAAGGCCAACGGCGTCGTGCATAATGGATGGCTTGCCAAGAGCGGGTGGAAGTCGGACCCCGGCCACCAGCCGGGCAATGCCGGTTCATCCGCCGCGCAAGAGGACGAAGCGCCCCCGGGTTGCCCGCAGTCGGTGTCGGTGACGTGCGTGTCAGGGTATTATGCGTGTTGTTATTATATTATAAAAACAGGGTGCGCGCGCGCCGTGTGCGTCAAGAACGGCGACCCGCCCCCGTTGCCATGTTCGGCGGGCGGAGTCGGCTCTTCGACGTGCTCGCTCACGGTGCCGTAAGGCGAAGATGTTGCCCTTGTGGACTGGGGTGGCGGCCGGTGATTGTGGCGCGGGTTCTTCGTGCCCCCCCGCCCCCGGATGGCAAGATCTGCTGCGGATGCGAGGGGGTGCGATGAATCGAATGTTGTCATTCGAGACCGTGGCCCGCCGTTTGAACGCCCGAGCCGGCGGGCGTGTGTTCCATGTGATGGCCTTGGTCATGGCCTTGGTGGTTGTGCTGATCGCGGCGCGGTGGATGGTTCGCAATCCGTGGGCGTCGTCGCCTGGCACCACCGCGTCAAACCCGACCGCGCCCGTCGCGCTGCCTGGCACTCGGGCGCCCCCGATGGCGGTGATGGGCACCGATTTGCCGCCGAATTTTCCTCCGGAACTGTTCGTTCCCTCGATCTACGACCGTCCGGGGGGCGTGCTGCACCTGCAGGCGATGAAGGCCGCCGACTCGGGAGATCACCCGGGCGCCCGCGCCATCTGGCAAGAGATCATCGACAGCGCGGCTCACCACATGGACCGCTTCTCGGCGTATCGGTCGCTTGCCAATTCGCTCAATACGGAGGGCCGGGTATCGGAGGCGATACAGGTTCTGCGTGATTCCATCGCGGAATTTCAATCTCTCGCGGGCGGCTTGTCACGCGAGAGACCATTCGACAGGTACGCCGCCGAGGCCGCGTTGCGGTGCGCCCAATTGCTTCAGGTCATCGACCTCACCAGCGGCACTCCCGGCTGGCGTCCGCCGGTCGCGACCGACCTGGTGCTCGATCACCGTGAACTGTTTTCTCCCGCCGAGATCCACGAGGCGCTGCTCACCCGGGCGCAGGACCGCGGCCTGAAGGGAATGGACCACGAGGTGATCGCGCTGGTCGAGGAGTCGTGGTCGTACGAGTCCCCCGCGGAGCGGCGAACCAGCCGGTGGGCAAGCATCCAGGCGCGGTACTCCGCGGCGTTGCTGCGAGCGGGCCGTGCCGGGGACGCGGCCGAGTACATGGTTCGCCTCTGGCGCGAGTCAAAGACCCACGGACATAGGCACGTGAGTTCCCTGGGCTCTGCACTGGTTGATGCCCTGCGGGCCGCCCATCGGCACGACGAGGCGATCGACGCGACGTGGGACATCGTCGCGCAAATCGACTCGCACCTCGACGCGGGCGGCCTGAGCGACTTTGATCGAAACAGTCTCGATGGCACCCGGCGAGCCCTGCTGAACCGGATCAGCGCGAGCGACGCGTACGGCCGCCCGGTCGATGCGCTCCTGGCGATCCGCCGGCTGCGTGAACTCGGCACGGACAACGCCGACGTCGCCAACTCGTTCGACATCGCCGAGGAGAGGCTGCTTCGTAAAATCGAAATCGCCGGTGATGGCGGCCGTTGAAATCGGGACCCCTGAAGGGGAACGCGGAACCGGGCGCTGACCGACGGTTCATCCCGCGCGATCAGCGCAGGAACTCGGCGGCCTGGTCAAGGATCGCGTCGGCTTCCCGGATGGTCGGCGCTTCGGCGATGAGCCGCAGGATCGGCTCGGTGTTGCTCGGGCGCACATGGAGCCAGGCCTTGCCGGCGAGCGAGCCGGAGCGAAAGTCAATCCAGGCGCCGTCGCGGAGGTCCACGTGCTGGTCCTTGTGCGCGGCGGCGAGGCGTTCGAGGGCCGGGGCGGCCAGGCCAGGGCTGGCCAGGTCGGTCTTGCGCTTGCGGATCGCGTACGCGGGGAGCGAGGCGATGACCTCGCTCAGGCGGCGCTTCTTCCCGTTCCCGGCCCCGGCGGGTGAGATGAGCCAGAGGGCAAGGGCCATCGCGGTGAGCGAATCGCGGACGTAGGCCACGCGGGGCCAGATCGTCCCGCCGTTTCCTTCCCCCCCGAGGACGGCGTGCTCGCGTTTCATCGCCTCGACGACGTTGGCCTCCCCGACGGGGGTTCGGATCACGCGTGCCCCGTACCGTGCCGCCACGTCGTCGGTCATGCGGCTGGTGGATAGGTTGGTGACGATGGCGAGTCCCGCGGTCGGCTCCCCGGCGCGCTTCATGCTTTCGAGCAGCGCCAGCGTCGAGAGGGCGAGGGTGTACTCCTCCCCGATGTACTCTCCGCGCTCGTCGATGATGGCGAGCCGGTCGGCGTCGGGATCCTGGGCAAAGCCGATGTCGCACTCGCTCTCGCGGACGGCGTCGCGCAGCCCGCCGGGCAGGGCGAGGTTCTCGGCGGTCGGTTCGGGCGGGCGTGGGAAGATGCCCGTCTCCTCGGCGCCAAGGCGCAGGATCTCCTCGATGCCGAGCGATTCGAGGAAGAGGAGCGAGCCGGCGGCGCCCGACGCGTTGACCGAGTCAACGGCGACGTTGAGGCCGCGTGCCAGGGCGGAGGCGTCGTCGGTCAGCCGTGATTCCTCGAGCGCGGCGAGAAGCCGGTCGGCGTGGGTCTCGGGGGCGGAGTCGTCCTCGGTGATCTCACCGACGTCGTTCCACTCGGCGGTGCGGATGGGTCCCGAGCGGAAGCGCTCGATGATGCTTCCCGCGTCTTTCGCGGGCGGGGCGCAGGCCGCGCTGGCGTGGTCGCCCGACTCGGCCAGCAGGCACTTGAGCCCGTTCCAGTTCTGCGGGTTGTGGCTGGCGGTGATGACCATGCCCGCGACGGCGGCGTCGGGGGACTGGGCCCGGTAGGCGTCGGTCAGCACGGCGGTGGTGGGGGTCATGGCCACGCCCAGGTCGATGACGTCGCACCCTGAACCGCACAGGCCCGCCAGGGCGGCCCGATGAACCATGTGGCACCCGGCCCGGCCGTCGCGGCCCAGCACGACCGTGACGGGCCGGCCCGCGGAACGGTCGAGCAGCCACGAGGCATAGGCCCCGGCGAAGCGAGCGACGACTTCCGGCGTCAGGGATGCACCGACGACGCCCCGGCAGCCGGAAACGGAGAGCATGAGCGGCGCGGTCGTGGAGGAAGTCATGGGGGCGGAAGTGTACATCGCCGCCTGTCCCCCGACGCGGGATTGTCCTGGCATGCCCGGTTTGATCCGGGCTACGCTCCGGCATGTACGAGATCTCGGTGCAAGCGGAGTTCGCGGCGGCGCACGCGCTGTCGATCGCGGGGGCACGGGAACCCGTCCACGGCCACAACTGGAAGGTAACCGTCGTGGTGTCTGGAGAGACGCTCGACGGGGACGGCCTGCTGTGTGATTTTCATACGGTCGAGGATGTTCTCCGCTCGATAACCGATCAATACCATAACGAAAACCTGAACGACATCGTGCCATTTGACAGAATCAATCCCTCCGCGGAGAACGTGGCACGCGCGATTGGCGAAGTAGTGGTATCGCGGATCGGGGAATCCCTGGCGCCGCACGCCCGGCTGGATCGAGTCACGGTGACCGAAGCCCCGGGGTGTTCGGCGACGTACCGTTTCCCGACCGCCGGATGAGGAATCGCCCGCCCGACGGGCCGTGATATGAGTCCAAAAACCGCCGACACCGACCGGGCCAAGGCCGATTCGCACGACAAGCCTCTCCCGGAGAGACCCTCGCCGTCCAGCATCCCGGCGGACCTGGACCGACCGGCCGATCCGACCGAGCCTCGGTTCTTCAACCGCGATCTTTCGTGGCTGGAATTCAACCGCCGGGTGCTCGCCCTGGCGGCCGACGAGCGCACGCCGCTTCTTGAGCGGGTGAAGTTCCTGGCGATCTTCACGAGCAACCTCGACGAGTTCTTCATGAAGCGGGTGGGCCTGATCAAGCGACAGGTCCGCGCGGGGATTGACGCTCCCTGGTCGGCCGGGCTCACGCCTCGCCAACTGCTGGCGGAGGTACGCGAGGTCGTGACCAACCTGCAGAACCAGCAGCAGCGGATCTCCAACGAACTGGTGATGCCGGAACTGGCTCGGCACGAGATCGTCATCACCGGGTACAAGGATCTTCCATCGAGAGACCAGCGGTGGGCGGATGAGTACTTCGCGACCAGCGTTTTCTCGGCGCTGACACCCCTGGCGGTGGATCCGGGTCACCGGTTTCCGTTCATATCAAACCTGTCGAGCAACCTGGCGCTGATGGTCCGGGTCCCGTCGGAAGGGGCCAAACCCCAGTCGGCCGAGGACGACGAGGACCTTCCGCCCCTGAGTTTCGCGCGGCTGAAAATCCCGCAGTCGATGCGGATGATGATCCCGGTTCCGGGGCGCGGGGGGCGCGGGCCGACGCGGCTGGTTCCGTTGCCGGAGATCATCCGGCACAACCTGGCGAAACTGTTCCCGGGCGTCCAGGTGATCGAGCAGGTCCAGTTCCGGGTGACGCGCTCGGCGGGCATCCAGCGGGACGAACTCGAGGCCGCGACGCTGATCGAGTCGGTCGAGCAGGACCTCAAGCAGCGGCGGTTCGCCCGCGCCGTGCGGCTGGAGATCGAGCGGGATCCCTCCCCGGTGCTGCTGCGCACCTTGATGGACAAACTCAGCCTTGACCCTCAGGACGTGTACGAGCGGGCCGGCCCGGTGATGGACTACCTCTCCCTGTACGAGGTGGCGGACGTGGACCGGCCGGACCTCAAGTATCCCCGGTGGAGGGCCACGACGCCCCCGCGCCTGCGCCTGCCCCCGGCGGCCAGGCCGGCGAGTTTGTTCGCGTCGATCCGCAAGCAGGACATCCTGGTCCATCACCCCTACGAGAGTTTCACGGAATCGGTCGAACGGTTCATCGCGATGGCCGCGGCCGATCCCGACGTGGTGACGATCAAGCAGACGCTCTACCGGACCAGCCCGGACTCCCCGTTCATCGAGTCGATGATCCGGGCGGCCGAGAGCGGCAAGCAGGTGGCGTGCCTTGTGGAACTCCGGGCGAGGTTCGACGAGAACCGCAACGTGACGTTCGCCCGCAAACTCGAGAAAGCCGGCGTCCACGTGGCGTACGGGGTGATGGGGTACAAGACGCACTGCAAGACGGCTCTGGTGGTCCGCAAGGAGCGCCAGGGCCTTCGCTGCTACGCCCACATCGGCACCGGCAATTACCACCCCCGCACGGCGACGCTCTACACGGACGTGGGCCTCTTCACGTGCGACCCGGTGGTGACGTCGGACCTTGTCAACCTCTTCAACCACCTGACGGGGATCTCGGCGGCGCCGTCCTATTCGCAGTTGCTCGTGGCCCCGGTGAACATGCGCCGACGGTTCGTGGAACTGATCGAACGCGAGACGGCGTTTGCGCGGCGGCGCCTGCCGGCCAGGATCCTGGCGAAACTCAACAGCCTCGAGGACACCGAGATCGTCGAGAAGTTATATGAAGCGTCCTCCGCGGGAGTGAAGATCACCCTGCTGGTGCGGGGCTTTTGCTGCCTGCGGCCCGGCGTGCCGGGCCTGTCCGAGAACATCTCCGTCGTGAGCGTGGTGGGGAGATTCCTCGAACACTCGCGCATCTTCCACTTCGCGGCCGGGCAGGAGGACCCCGTGGACGGCGACTGGTACCTGGGCAGCGCGGACTGGATGTACCGCAACCTCAACACCCGCGTGGAGTGTGCCACGCCGGTCCGCCATCCCGAGGCATGCCGCCGACTGTGGAGGATCCTGCAGGTCTCGATGGAGGATCATCGCCACGCCTGGGACCTGCGACCGGACGGGACGTACGCGCCGCGACGGCCCGATTCGTCGGCCGATCCCGCCTCTCCGCACGCGCTGGGAACCTTCGACGCGCTGATGGCCGAAGCCATCGAGGCCTGACGCGGGCCTCGCTAGGCGGGCGTCCAGTGATCGAGTTCGCCGGGGATCAGGTCCGCCAACCGGGCGCACGACTCAACCAGAGCCGGGATGTCCCTTGCGCCGACCGAGATGCGCCTTGCCACGGTGATGGCCCCTCCGCCAAATCGCACAACCGAGTCCTTCGGAAGCGACATCGACCAACCCTGGATCTCCGGCGTAAGGGCCAGGAGCGAGAAGTCCTCGTTGTCGGACGCGACCCGCCACCGACGGTTGAAATCGGCGTCTTCGAGTTGCAGGTCCCTGGACCCGACAAGCGCCCCGATCTTGTGGAAGAGGTTCTCCCTCGTGAGGGTGACCGTGGGCCACAATTCGGGGGCGGGGGTGGCGACCACCGCGTGGTCGTGGATCTGCCGGCTCTTTCCCGATCCGGTCGTGTAGCGGTGCTGGACCAGCGTGACGTACCGGCCCGAGAGCGTGCCGGCCATGCACCACTGGACGCCTTCGGGACCTTTTCGAAGGTCCGACCACGGGCGGCCCAGCGCGGCGTAGGCATTCACCCGGGCCGAGGGGTCGGGGTTGAAATCGACCGAGAAACCCAGGCTCTCCGCGACGGCGGCCAGCGCTTTCTTGCGTGCCCGCTCGGCCAGCACGACCGCCACGATGATGATCGCGACCACGGCGATGATCCCCGCGATGATGATGGTGTCGATCATGGCACTGAATCCATCGCGGCCCGTATCGCGGCGATGCGGCGGATCAGCGCGGGGACCGATCCCAGCGGCAGGACCGTCGCCGAGTCGCTCAGGGCTAGGGGCGGGTCCTTGTGAGTCTCGATGAACAGGGCGTGAACGCCCGCCGCGACCGCGGCCCGAGCCAGAAGCGGCGCGCGTTCGGGTCGGCCCCCGGTCTGCTCCCCGGCGCCGGGGAGTTGCGTCGAGTGCGTGCAGTCAAAGCAGACCGGCGGCGATCCGCCGGGGATGTCGAGTTCCATCAGGTCGCCAAGTCCAAGAAAGTCGTTGACCAGCCGGCCGTATCCAAAGAACGTCCCGCGCTCGGTGAGCATGACGTTGGAGCACCCGGCCTCGGCGAGTTTGCGCACGGCGCCGGCCATCTCGGCGGGGGACATGAACTGCCCCTTCTTGACGTTGACGCCTCGACCGGCCGAGGCCGCGGCACGCCCCGCCGCGATCAGCAGGTCGGTCTGGCGGCAGAGAAAGGCGGGGATCTGGAGGAGGTCAACGGCCCTTGCCGCGGCCTGGGCCTGGTCGGGGGAGTGGATGTCGGTGGTCGTCGGAACACCGGCGACGCGGCCGATCTCGAAGATCCACTCCAGGCCTTGCTCGATCCCCGGCCCTCGTGGTGAACGGATGCTCGATCGGTTGGCCTTGTCGAAACTGGCCTTGAAAACAAGAGGCAGGCCGGCCTCGCCGCACGCGTCACGGAGGCGCAGGGCGATCTCGAAGCCCATCTCGTAGGATTCGAGGACGCAGGGCCCGGCGATGATCGCGGGCGGTCGTCCGGCGCCGATCTCGATGCGGCCCGCGCGGCACGTTCGGATCATGCCCGGAGCGTAGCCTTGCAAGACGCCGCCCCGGCGTGAGCCGTGTAGACTGCCAGGATGGAGTTGACGGGCAATCCCACCGATCGGCGCGGCTCGCGCGGGTGGCGTGGGGTGTGGGGGCCGTGGAGAAGAGGGCTGGCGATCCGCCTGATCGGCTGGCCGGCGCTGTTCATGCTGGGCGCGTTGATCGTGAAGTGGACCTCGCTTGCCGAATCCCACGCTTTTTACTTCCCGTCGCGCGAGGCGTTCTCAACCCCCGCCGGCGCGGAGGATGTGTCCTTCACGACGCCCGATGGTCTGACCTTGCATGGGTGGTTCCTGCCACCCGAGGGCGGCGTGCCGCCTCCCTGGCCGGTGGTGCTTCATTGCCACGGCAACGCGGGAAACGTCTCCTCGCACGCGGATTTCTCGTCGTTCCTTGTCGAGCACGGGCTGTCGGTGCTGATCTTCGACTACCGCGGGTACGGGCGGTCGTCCGAAGCCTCGCGGATCGACCGCCATGACCTGTTGATCGATGCCCGGGCCGCGCTCGGGTACGTGTGCTCGCGGCCGGATGTGGACGCCTCACGCGTGGGCGTGCTGGGGGTGAGTCTGGGCGGCGTGTTCGCCGCCGCCCTGGCGGCCGAGCGTCCCGAGGTTCGCTCGGTCTGCCTCGTAAGCACGTTCTCGACGTGGCGCGGCGTCGCGGGGGACCACGTCCCGTTCCTGGGTCCGCTCGTGATCCCGTCGGGCCTTGACCCGGCCGACTCGCTGGCACGGGCCGGCGCAACGCCGCTGCTGATCGTCCACGGAACGAACGACGAGGTTGTTCACGCCCGTCACGCCGCGATCCTCGAATCCTCCGGACGTGCCGCGGGCGCGATGAGCCAGGTCTTCATGGTGCCGGGCATGGACCACAACGGGATCCTCGCCGAGCAAAGCCCGGAGCGTCTGGTGGTCGCCGAGTTCTTCTCCCGAACGCTCCGGGAAGGCGGCCGCTGATCACGATCTCCGCCGACCGCCATCCGCGATTACCGCGCCGCGATCACCTTGATCTCGAAATGGATGGGCGTATCCCCGCCGGTTGGCAGGCAAGAGACCTCGACCGTGGTCCGCGTCGGCTGGCCGGGGCCGGGCGGGAAGTACTCGGCGTAAACCCGGTTGTAGTCGCGCCAGTCCCGCTTCATGTCGGTGAGGAAGCACTGGCAATCGACGATGTTCTCCCACGCCATGCCCGCGTCGGCGAGCACGGCCCGGATGTTGTCGAAACACGACCGGATCTCCGCCTCAATGGAGTAGTCGATCAGCGCGCCGTCAGGCCCGACTACCGCGCCGGGGATGGCACGGCTCCCGCGGACCCGAGGCCCGATGCCGGACAGAAAGAGCATGTTCCCGACGCGGCGGGCGTGCGGGTACGGGCCGACTGGCTCCGCGGCGGTGGTGGACCGGATCGAATCGCTCATGCGAGGGCTCTCCCAGGGGTGATCGGGGCGGGGCGGCGGGATCGGCGCCACGCCATCATGTGCGGACGCAGACGTTCTTCGGCTCGGTGAAAAATCGCAGGGCCTCGACGCCCCCCTCCCGTCCGACGCCGCTGCTCTTGACGCCTCCGAAGGGTGTTCGAAGGTCGCGGTTCATCCAGCCGTTGACCCACACGATCCCGGCGTCGAGCGCGGCCGACACGCGATGGGCACGGGTTCCATCGCGCGTGAAGACCGTCGCCGCAAGGCCGTACGCGGTCCCGTTCGCCAGACGCAGGGCCTCGCTCTCGTCGGAGAATCGCTGGAGGGTCACCACCGGGCCGAAGATCTCCTCCTGTTCCACTTCGCACGAGGGATCGAGGCCTTCGATCACGGTGGCCTGGTGGAATGCCCCGCCGCGGCAGCGTTCGGGGAGCGAGTCGGGCGGTGGGACTCGTCCCCCGGCCAGGATTCGTCCTCCGAGCACGCGTGCCCGATCGACCGCCGCCGTGATCTTGGCCAGGTGCCCGGTGCTGGTGATCGCCCCGAACCGGGTCTCCGGGTCGCGCGGATCCCCGGGGACCAGCGCGCCCGCCGCGCGGGCCACGCCCTCGGCCACGCGGTCGTACACGCCCGCATGGATCAGCAGCCGCGACCCGCACAGGCAGATCTGACCCTGGTTGCTGAACGCGGCGCGGGCGGCGGTGGCGATGGCGCCCTCCGGGCCGTCGAGTTCGGCGTCATCAAAGATGAGAAACGGGTTCTTGCCGCCAAGTTCAAGGCTGACTCGCTTGAGGGATTGCCCGCACGACCGCCCGATCCAGCGTCCCACGGTGGTTGATCCGGTGAAGGTGACCGCGGCGATGTCGGGGTGCTCAACCAGCGCCGCCCCGCACCCCGCCCCGGCGCCGTGGATCACGTTCAGGACACCCGGGGGAAAGCCCGCTTCGATGGAAGCCTCGGCGAGCATGTGGGCCGTGATCGGCGTTACCTCGCTGGGCTTGGTGACGACGGTGTTGCCCGTGGCCAGGGCCGGGGCGATCTTCCAGGTGAGCAGGTAGAGCGGAAGATTCCACGGGGAGATGCACACGGCCACGCCGCGCGGGCGCCGGAGGGTGTAATTGATCGACCGGACCGCCCCGGGAACGCCGCCGCCGTCGGAATCGTGGGACTCGCTCGACCAGTGCAGGACCGCTCCGGCGAAGTGCCGCAGGTTGGCGATCGAGCGCGGAAGGTCGATCGACCTCGCGATGGTGATCGGCTTTCCGGTGTCGTCGCTCTCGGCGGAGGCGAACTCGTCGAGCCGGCGCTCGACGATCCCGGCAAGGTTGTTCATCAGGCGTGCCCGCTCGGCGGCGGGGAGCAAGGACCAGGCGGGGAAAGCGTCACGCGCGCAACGCACGGCCGCGTCGGCGTCGAGCGCGGAGGAATCGGGGACCCTCGCCAGGGGGCGGCCCGTGGCCGGCTCGATGACGTCGAGCCACGCGCCCGACGCGGGATCGACCAAGCGGCCACCGACAAGGTTCCGGACGTTCACCATGCCCAACTGTATGAACACCCGATCCACCACCGGGCCGGCGTTCCCGCGGGCATCATGCCGTGATCGATCCCGACGCTCTCCGGGGCGTTACTTGGCTTTGGGCGCGCCGGCCGCGAGGAGTTTGGTCGCGTCCTCGGCGCTGATGGTTCCCTCGGCGACGTACGCGGAGATCTCTCGTCGGGAGGCCTCGAAGGACCGCACCCGAACGATCTTGGTGACGTAGGAACCGACGATCGCGATGATGGCGAAAACCATCCCGCCGACCATGACGACCATCGTGACATCGTTTGGTTGAACCGCGACGGTCGCGGCGTGTGTCCAGTCAGGCATGGGACTCCTCCGTGGATGAACCAGCGACCGCCCGGCGTGTCCGCGGGGCGCCGGACCGCCGCGGGGAGCATCCCCACGCCTCGGGCCGCTCCCAGGCCGGCTTGTCGGCCGAGATCAGCCGTTCGGCGTCGTCCACGGAGAGGGATCCCTCCGCGACGGAAGCGGCGATGGTGCGCCGGGTTCGTTCACGCTCGGCGCCGAGGGTGTGTTCGGCGAGCAGCCGCTCGGCGGACTCGACGGAGATGGTCCCCTCGGCGACGTAGGCGGCGACCTCGCGGCGTGTGCGCTCACGCTCGCGCGTGCGGGTCGTCGAAACGATGATCCATCCGAACAGGGCGATGATGGCGACCACGAACGGGGCGACGATGGCGATGAGCGGGATCAGGTTCTGCGGGGTCAGTTGCATCGCGTTACCTCTGGGGGAGCCTGTCGGCCGTGGGCGATCGATCGGACGGGTTCAGGTCTGCTCGCGGGCCTCTGACTTGATGAGCCGGTCTCCCTGCTCGGGCGTCATGGCGCCCTCGGCGATGTAGGCGGCGATCTCGCGCTTGGTGCGTTCACGCGCGACCGCGCGGATCGTCCGTCCCGCCACCACGATGGCGGTGACAAACACCACGATCCCGAACGCCAGGAGCATCTGGACGTTGTCGCTGTCGGAAACAATCCGCTCGGCAAGGCCCGTATGTTCAACACCGACAGGATTCATGGATCACCCCCTGGGGCGCGGTGCGATCGGGATGGTCGTGACGAGGTCAAGGCCGGAGTCGGGGATACCGACGCCAGCCATTTTCGGAAACGGGGGGCGGCGGTTTCATGCCGCCTGACCGGCGGCGGGGTCGTCGGTCGCGGGAAATGATATGTCCCATGCCCGGCAGACCCCAGGCCTCCCAGCCCGACCGCGACCAGGTGCCGCCGCTCCCCGGTGAGGCGGGCCCTGCGTTCGTGGACGGAATCCTCGCGATGTACCGGCGGGGGTGGTTCCCGATGGCCGACCCGATAACCGGATCGATCGACTGGTTCCGTCCGAGGTGGCGGGGGGTGATCCCGATCGAGCCGGGGGCGTTTCGTGTCTCAAGGAGTTTGAGACAGCGGGTCCGCTCGGGGAGGTTGGAGATCCGGTCGGACACGGCGTTCCGCCGGGTCATCACCGAATGTTCGAAGCCTCGCCGATCCGAGCCGCTCAGTTGGATCGACGACCGGATCATCGAGGCGTACTGCGTTCTCCACGACGCGGGGCGGGCGCACAGTGTCGAGGCATGGCTCGGGTCGAGTGAAGGCGGGCGGACCCTCGTGGGAGGCCTGTACGGCGTTCATCTGGGCGGCGTTTTCTTCGGCGAGAGCATGTTCTGCCGCCCGGAGTCGGGCGGCACGGACGCGAGCAAGGTGTGCCTGGTGTACCTGGTCCACCACATGCGTCGGCGGGGGATGACGCTGCTGGATGCGCAGGTGTGGAGCGAGCACCTGGGCCGGATGGGGTGCCGCAAGGTGCCGCAATCGGCGTTCGTGCGGCTGCTCGACCGAGCCGTCGGGATCGATGCCGCCTGGGAGCCCTTCGACGCCGGATCGACCAACCTGGAGTTCTCCCGGGACGCTCGGGCGTAGCGCCTGGTGGGCGGCGCGCCAAGAGAAAGCCCGGACCAGGCTGGCCCGGGCTTCTCGGAGGGAAAAGAGAGAGGCTGGGAACGGCCCGGATCGGGCCGCGCGTGGTCAGGCGGCGTCGCGGGCCGCGTCGGTCGCGGTCTCGCGGGCGGGCTTGGTCCGCCGCGAGGGACGGGCCGGGGCGGCGGTCGTCTTCTGCGGAATCCGGGCTTCCTGGTAGACCTCTCCGGTAAGGAGAAGTTCGACCATTTCCATGGGCGATGTGGCCCAGAGGTGTGCGCCGATCTCCTCGGCCAGGCCCTCGGCCCGGTTGAAGACGCCCCCGCCGACGGCGATGCGCACCTTCTTGCAGGCCCCGATCTCGTTCATCGTGTCGATGATCTCACGGATGCCGGGCAGGTCGGCCGGGCCGGAAGCGAACATCAGAAGGATGTCGGGCTGGCGCTCATGGGCCTGGGCACGGACTTCGTCACTGGGAAGCCCGCCGCCGGCGAAGGTAACGGCGTACCCGGCGGTCTCGAGCAGGTCAACGGCCATCTGCGCGCCCAGTTCATCTCCCTCGGCCGGGCCGCACGAAACAAACACGCTCTGTCCGTTGGACGGCGCAAACTCAAGCCGGGCGCAGGTCTGGTCGACCAGGACGCGGAGCAGCCGGGTGGCGAAGTGGTAACTCAGTTTGCTGAGGTGGTCGGCCCGGTGCAGGCGTTCGATGAGTTCGTACGTCGGCCAGAGCAGGTCGCTGATCACGCGGGTCGCGGGGGACCCGCTCTCAAACTGCTCCCGGATGATCTGGCGTGAAGCGGGCCGGTCGCCGTTGACCAGCGTGTCGAAGAAACGCTCGATAAGGACTTCTCGGTTCACCACAACCTACCTCCCGACTCTGTTGATCGGGACCGGGCGCGGTTCCACCGTGACCTGGTCGCACTCCGTTGCGAAGAGCCCCGAACTCCGTTCGGAACCACCCCGGGCCCGCCGCGGACCCGGCACCTCTGGACGTCGATCCGGTACGCCGGCCCTGAAAGGGACCGGCCCGCACGCCGGAAACCTCCCGGCGCCATCGTCGTGACAAGTCGCCCGGCGAGCCGATTGTTCGGTTCGCCGCGACGTGCGGACCCGTTCTATCGAGCGGAGCCTTCGGGTCATCTGAAATCCGACCCCCCTCGCGGGAAGATCGGACGTGCCAAGAACAGTCCGATAACCACGCGACCCCCTCCCGAGGGTCAGGGGGCACTTTCAGACTTCAAAAAGACATAGCAGGCGCAGACCCCGAGAGTAAGAAAACGCCGCGAGTACTCAACCAGGCCGGCGGATGCGGCCCGAGCGGCCAGTTCATCAGGGGTCATGAAAGTCCCCACCGATCGCGGAAGGTATTTGTACGCGCCCGACCGATCGCCGCTGATCCAGGTCGCGGTCCGGGGCATGATCCACCCGCAGTAAAAATCGTTGAGCAAGCGCAGAGGCGCCCATGAGGGTCGGCTGAACTCCAGGATGACCAGTCGGCCGCCCGGGCGCAGGACGCGGGCAAACTCGCGCATGGCACGCGAGGGATCGGCGACGTTGCGGATGCCGAAGGCGATGGAGACGACGTGAAAGCACGCGGGTTCGAAGGGCAGGCGCTGGGCATCGCCCTCGACGTACTCAACCTTGCCCGCCACGGACGGGTCCAGGGCCGTGTGTTTGACACGGGCCATTTCAAGCATCTCTCGCGTGAAATCCAGGCCCACGACGCGGGCGGCCTGCGTCGGCGCGAATGCCTGGGTAAGGTCCCCCGTGCCGCAGGCCACGTCGAGAACGGCATCTCCCGGGCCGACCTGCGCGGCCCTGACCGCGAAGCGGCGCCAGGCCTGATCGCGCCCGAACGAGTGGAGGCGATTGTTGAGGTCGTACCGCCGGGCGATGGCCGCGAACATGCGGCGGACTTTTTCGTGCTTCTCGGAGTCGTGGTGGGGATTGCCCGACAGGTCGGCGCTCGCCCAGACGGACGATGGGCATGGCGTGCTCGCGGGCGCGGGGTCAGTCATGGCACGTGGATCGTAGTGGCCGAAACGTGGGCCGGTTCGCCGTCTTGACACGGGCGGGGCTGGTTGCGAACGCTTCCATCCGTGGAGAAGCCCGGTCCAGCACCCGACGCCGATGATGGAAGAGGTTCGGCGTTGTCCCTCACGCCGCTGGTCCCGCGTCCAGCACGTGAACTGCTGGGGGAGTTTCTTTGCGGCCGTGATGTTGGCTGCCCGGTGTGCGGGTACAACCTGCGTGACGTGGGCGCGGGTGTGTGCCCCGAGTGCGGGATGGAACTCACGCTCCATGTACACCCGATCCGGGCGGGGAGCGCCACGTCGGCGGCGGGGATGTTCGGGGTGGTCCTGGGGATTGTGGGCGCGTTGCTGGTGCTCGTGCTCGGGATCGGATTCTCACGCGGACTGGCCGTGCTGGCGACCGGCGGGTTTCTGGTGGCGGCGGGCGTGGTGCAACTGTGCGTGTGGGAGCGTTACCACCGGCGGGTGCGGACTGGTCGTCCGGACCTGGTGTGGGTGTACGTCGCGTCGGGGTGGGTGATTCCCGCGGCGTTGCTGCTGTGGTGGGTCCTGTAACGCCCGCCGCCGGTTCGGCGCGCCCGGGGGCCGCCCACTATCATGACCGCCTTGCCCCGCCGCCGCCGCCAACCCATCCGGCTATGGATCCACATCACCGCCGAACTCTGGCGGCTGATCCTGCTCACGCTTGGGGTGCTGGTGTCGGTGCTGGCGTTCGCGGTCGCGATCAAGCCGCTGGCGGACGGGAAGATCGGCCCGGCCGAGGCGCTGCGGTTCATGGGCCTGGCGGTGGTTCCGATGCTCCAGTACGCGCTGCCGTTCGCGGCGGGTTTTGGGGCGACGCTGGCCTACCACCGTTTCAGCGCGGACAACGAGGTGGTCGCGGCGCACGCCAGCGGGGTGAGCCACCGGTCGATCCTGGCGCCGGCGCTGCTGTCGGGGATCGTGCTGTCGCTGGTGCTGCTGGCGATGTCTCAACAGATCATCCCGGCGTTCCTGCGTTCGATGGAGCAGATGATCACGCAGGACGTGGCGAAGATGCTGGTGAACTCGATCCAGCGCGGCCAGTCGGTGACGATCGGCGACATGCGCGTGTACGCCGACGGCGTGGCCAGGGTGACCAACCCCGGTCCCGGGGTGGCCGACGAGTTCATCCTGAGCAAGGTCGGCGTGGTCCGTGTGGACGGGAAGAACCAGGTCAAGCAGGACTTCACCGCCGTCCGGGCCAGGGTCTGGGTCATGCTTCCCGGCGCCGTCGAGTCGGAGACCCAGGACGAGTCGTCAAGCACGGTGATCTTCGAGGTCGAGGACGCGGTGATGTCCGAGCCGGGCCGGATGATGGTGTGGGACGAGCGGCGGGCGTTCTGGACCGACGCGGGGCGGGCGTTCAAGGACGATCCCAAGTTCCTGACCTTCTCGGAACTTCGCCGGCTTGGCCGCGAGCCCGACCGGATGAACTGGATCGACAGCCTTCGATCCGAACTGGCCACGCGCCTGATGACCAAGGCGGTGACCGAACGGATGCAATCGGACCTGATCGCCAACCGGCGGCTGGAGATGTCCGACGCGCAGCGTCGCCCGATGGTCATCCACGCGTCGTCCATGCAGTGGAACGCGGATCGGCAGCGGTGGGAGTTCATCCCGCGGCGCGAGGGGGGGGTGATCGACGTCGAGATCCGGCGTTCGGAAGGCCCCCAGGGGGTGACTCGGATATCGGCCCGAGAGGTGGAGTTGTACCCCGCGTTCCGGGCGGGTCCGGCGGAGCAGCGCCTGGTGTTCGAACTACGGGCTCGTCAGGCGGTGGTGAGGGGCCTGGACGCGGCGACCGGTTCCCGTGACGCGGCCGCGGCGACGGTGGCCGAGCGTGCCTATACCGACCTCACGTACGAAGCGGGCCAAGACGAGGCGATCGCCGACAAGTCACGCACCCCGCTGGCGGCGCTGCTTGGCATGGTGGACGACCGTGTCGCCCGCGGCGGTCCCGATCCGTGGCTGACGGGCAAGCGGGATGAACTGGTGGGCAAGATCGGACGCCTGCAGCGCGAGATCCTGAGCAAGCAGCACGAGCGCTTCGCGATGTCGATCGCGTGCCTGGTGATGGTCGTGACCGGCGCGATCACGGCGGTGCAACTCAGCCAGAGTCTGCCGCTGACGGTCTACCTGTGGAGTTTTTTCCCCGCGTTGATCACGGTCATCACCATCTCGACGGGCCAGCAAGTGACCCACGACAAGGGGATCCTGGGACTGATCATCCTCTGGGGGGGCGTCGGGCTCCTGGGCGTGTACGGGGCGCTTGGATACGCCCGCCTGGCCAGGCATTGAGCCTCCGGTCGAACTCCGGCCACGTCCCCTGGCATGCCATGGAGAGTCAACGGTTCATCGATGGTTCGCGGCACGCCCCTCTGGGGCTGGGGTGGTTCTCCCGGCTTTGCCGGGATCCCGTGGCGTGGCTGATCGCCGGGGTGACGCTCGCCCGGGTGGCGTACCTGCTGTGGCTGTGTCCGTACGAACTGGTCGAGGACGAGGCTCACTACTGGGAATGGAGCCGGCGGCTGGGCCTTTCGTACTACAGCAAGGGACCGGGCGTCGCGTGGGCGATCGCCCTCTCGACGTGGGTGCTGGGAACATCCGAGGCCGCGGTCCGGATGCCGTCGGTGGTGGCGTCGGCGGTGAGCACGGCGGCGGTGGCGGCTCTGGCACGGGATGTCTCGGGCTTTCGCCGCGCCGGGTTCGTGGCCGCCTGCCTGTTCAACCTTGCCCCGGTCTTCCAGTTCACCTCACTGCTCATGACGATCGACAGCCCGTACATCGCGTGCTGGTCCGTGGCGGCATGGGCCGGGTGGCGGGCCAGGAGCGGGCCGGGTCCCGTGGCGGCGTGGGGCGCGCTGCTCGGGGCGGCGGTGGGCGCGGGCTTCCTGTTCAAGTACACCGTGCTGCTGATCATCCCGGGGATCGTGGTCGGGTGGTGGTGGTCGGCCCGTCTGGGTCGGGGGCACGCCCCGCCGGCGCGGCGGGTCACGATCGGCGGGTGCCTGGCGGCGATGGCCGCCTTTGCCGCGCTCTCCTGGCCGGTCGCGGTGTGGAACGCGCGGCAGGGATGGCCGACCGTCCGTCACCTGCTCGGGCACCTGGGCGTGCGTGGCGGTGATGTGCCCGTGCCTCAGGCGGGGTCCGGGGGGTGGTCGTACAACCCTGTATGGACCCTCGAACTGGTCGGCCTCCAGGCCCTGCTCCTGGGAGCGGTGACGGCGGTGATCGTCGGATCGGTCGCGTGGTTCATGACTCGCGGTCGTCGGACGACGATGGGACCCGGCGGGGCGTACCTGGTCGGGTGTGCGGCTCCGGTGCTGGTGTTCTACCTCGGCGTGACATTTTTCA
Organism: Phycisphaeraceae bacterium; assembly: GCA_019636515.1. GTDB lineage: Bacteria > Planctomycetota > Phycisphaerae > Phycisphaerales > UBA1924 > JAEUJB01. Next base: position 254,489 of record JAHBXI010000003.1, read on the forward strand.
CACGCGCGGAGGGGAACTGGCCCATGGCGGCGTTCCCAACGCTGCTCGCCCTGGCGGGTGCCTGGATCCTTGTGGAGCGTGGCGTGCCGGGCGCGGCACGATCACAGGCCCCAGGTCCCCGGGGGTCGCGAGGGTTTGCCGAATCGTCGTGGCGGGCGTCGGTGTGGGCGGGGATCATTTTCGGTGTGCTGATGCTTCGGGCCGACCTGCTCGCCAGGATCCCGTTGATCGGCCCGGCCATCCCGCTGGGGAGGCTGCTGGGCGGGCGCGAGCAGGCTCGGCACGTGGATGAACTGACCTCCCAACTTCGGCGTGTCACCGGGCTGGAGCCGATGGTGGTGATCCAGCACTACGGCCAGGCGAGCCGCGTCGCGTTCTACCGCGCGGGGCGTGAGGTGGTATTCTGCGCCAGCAGCCTGAACTCCGGCCGCCGGACCCAGTACGACTACTGGCCTGACACCGACCTGCACGATGCGGCGCTTCTGGGCCGCCCCGGCGTCTTGATCGGCGGCCTGGAAGGGCAGTGGCGTCGGGCCTTTGAGCGTGTGGAGTTGATCGGCCAGGTCCGTGGCGAATCGAAGAAGGACCGTCAGGCGTTCCTGGGCTTTGGCTACAAGGGGTACGGGTCGTCCGGCGCGGGTGGATGACCGGGCCGGTGCATGGTCCGCTCCCGCGGGAGGTCAAGCATCGCCGTGCAGCGGTTTTCGATCGACAGGAAGCGCCGGATGATCCAGCGGACGGCCCTGGCGGCCGTGTTCGTGTCCGGCCTGATCGTGTGTACGATCTTTGACCAGGACCTGTGGCGGTGGCTCAAGGCGGCCGAGTCGGTCGGCGAGCGAGACTGGTACCGACTGCTGAGGATCGCGGGGTACCTCCCGACGTGGGTGGTGGCGGCGGGGGTTGTGATCGGGGCGAGCGGGGGACGCCTGATCCGCCGCGGGATCGCGCTGGCGGGCAGCGCGGCGGTGGCCGGGTTGATGGCGGAGATCCTCAAACTCGTGATCGCGCGCAGTCGCCCCGGAGAGGATGGGCAGTACCACTACCGGGGCCTGTTTTCCGGCTTTGTGGACGGGTCGAACCTCGGGATGCCAAGCAGCCACGCGGCGGTGGCGTTCGGGGCGGCGTTCGCCGCGTCCAGGCTCTTCCCCGGGGCGGGGTATGTGCTGGTGCCGGTGGCGGCGGGGTGCGGCCTGACGCGGCTGTTGATGGGGGCGCACTTCACGTCCGACGTGTGGGTGGCGGCGTGGGTGGGGTACCTCGCGGCCCGCGTCTGCGTCCCCTCGTCGGTTCGGACGCGTGCGTGGTCGGCGGCTAGGCTACCGGCGTGACGCTGTTCGACCGCCACATCGCTCGCCAGTACCTGATCAACGTCGTGGTGCTTCTGGCGATCCTGTGCTCGTTTGTCGTGACGATCGACATGTCCGTGAATTTCAACCGGATGGTGGGCCGGGCCGACCAGTTGCTCCGAGAGCACGGGGCCTCGGACCCGTCGCTTCTGAGGCGTGGCGCGGCGACATTCCTTCTGGTGGCGGACCTGTGGTGGCCGCGGCTGTTGCAGTTGTTCAACTTCACGCTGGGCCTGGTGATGGTGGGGGCGATGGGATTCACGTTCTCGCAGATGGTCCGGGGGCGAGAACTGGTGGCGATGCTGGCCGGCGGCGTCAGTCTTCATCGGGCGGCCGTCCCGGTGGTGGCGTGCTCCCTGGGGCTCACGCTTGTGCAGGCGGTGAACCAGGAGATGATCGTTCCGCGCGTGGCGGGGCTCCTGACGCGCGACCACGGCGACGCGGGCAAGAGAGACCTGGGAACGACGGACCTGGCGCTGATGGCCGACGGCGCGGGCCGGCTCTTCCACGCGAGGGTGTTCAACGCCGACGACGGCACGATCCATGATCTGCTCGTGATCGAGCGCGACCGTGAAGGGAAAGCGATCCGGCGGATCAGCGCGGTGTTCGCCCGGTGGCGCGACGGGGGATGGGACCTTGATATATCCCCCGGGTCGGAGGGCGTGGTCGGGACCGGAGGGGTCGTGGACCGGATCGTCACGGACCTGGACCCGGTCACCATCACGATGCGACGGTTCGCCGGGTTCAGCCAGAGTCTGAGTTTCACGCAGATCACCGGGTTGCTGCGTCAGATGCCCGAGTCTGATACCTCGGGTCGAGACCGGCTCGAGCGGTTCCGCTGGGGGCGGTTCGCGGTCATGGCGGCCAACATCATGGCCCTGGTGGCGTGCATGCATTTTTTCCTTCGTCGAGAGCCGACCAACATGTTGATGCAGGCGGTCAAGGGCGCCCCGGTCGCGGTTGTCACGCTGATGGGGGGCGTGCTGGGGGCGACGGCGGAGATCCCGGGGATCCCCCCGCAACTGGGGGTGATGATCCCGGTGCTGATCATCACGCCGTTTGCCATCGCGTCGGCCTCGATGATCAAGACGTGACCCGCCCACTGGATCCGCGTGCCGCCTGGGCCGAGGGGATCTCGCACGGATTCAGCGGGCGCGGTCGACGGCCGCGTCGGCCATCGCGAACAGCGCCTCCCGGGCCGCGGTCGGGGCCAGCGGGTCGAGGGCCGCCCTGGCCTGAGCCACCAACGCCCCGGCGACCGTCCGGGCATGTGCGATTGATCCGGTGGCGTCGAGTCGTTGGCGGACGGCGCGGGACGCCTCCGGCGGGGCGTCTTCCCGGCAGGCGTCGTCGATCGCCGCCAGCGAGCGGCCGCGTTCGACGGCGTCGGCGGACGCGAGGTGGTGGATCACCGGGAGGGTCAGTTTCGACTTGGCCAGGTCTCGGCCCACGGACTTCCCGACCACGTCCTCTCGTCCGATCAGGTCCAGGACGTCGTCCTGGATCTGGAAGGCGAGGCCCAGGCGAGATCCAAACCAGGCCATCGCCCGCGCGGCCTCGGGGCTTGCCCCGGCGTGCATCGCGCCCAGTTCTCCGCTGGCGGCGATCAGGGCGCCGGTCTTGCGGCGGATAATCTCGAAGTAGGTCGCCTCGTCGATCGAGTAGTCGCCGCGGTGGTGCAATTGCAGGAGTTCACCCGAGCACATCTCCATGCTGACGCGACCGATCAGCAGCGCCGACCGCTGGGAATCCAGTTGAGAGCAAAGGTGGTACGCCGACGCGATGAGCAGGTCCCCCAGGATGACCGCCGCCTCGTTGCCGTGCAGACGGCTGACCGTCCGCCCGCCGCGGCGCACGTCCGCTTCGTCGAGCACGTCGTCGTGGACCAGCGTCGCCATATGCACCATCTCGCACACGGCCGCGGCGGTGATGTGGTCATCCCCGATCAGGCTCCCCAGCGACTCCCCGGGGGTCGTGGCGGCTTGGGGGTGCGTGGCCAGCCCGCCGGCGATGACGAGCATGGGCCGGAGCATCTTGCCGCGGTAGTGCTCGACATGCCGCACCAGGCGGTCGACCGCCGGCAAGTCGGAAGCAAGGTGCGAATCGAAGCGGTCACGCACACGTTCCAGGGCGCACGCCATCACCCGCTGAACTTCCTCAAACCCCTCGAACCGGCGGACGGCATCGATCATGGGCGACGGTATGCCCGCCGTCCCCGACCCGTGCCGCGCCGATGGATCCGGTCCCATTCAGATGGCCACGATCGGCGCGACCCGCGGGCACAGACCCGCCTCCGCCCCGGCCCGAAGAAGCGAGTCGATCGCGCCCGATCCCTCGTCCCCCATGTCGAGGGCGGATTCACCGACGTACATGCGGCAGTATCGGTCCACGCGTTCGAGGGTCGGCATCCCGCCGTCTCCTCCCCGGGCCGTGTTCGCTAGGGCAAAGGGCAGGGCGTACGCGGTTGATTCTCCGCGCCGATCGATGGCGTGGGCAACGCTCGAGCGCAAGAGCCGTGCGACCCGCGGGACCGTGCCGGGTCCGTGGAGTTCGTCAAGGTCTCGGCGGATGGCGTTGACGCCCAGGGGAGTGGGCAGTCCGGTTGTTGATTTCCACCACGCCCCGACGTCGCAGACCAGCCGCAGTCCCGCGTCGGAGTACGTCAGTTGTCCCTCGTGGATGACCAGACCCGCGTCGGCCAGGCCCCCCGCCACGGCGGGAATCACACGGTCAAACGGCATCTCGAGGAACCGCTCCGGGCTTTGGTTCACGGCCTCGCCCAGGATCAGGCCCAGGAGCATGAACGCGGTGGTCTGCCGGCCGGGGATGGCGATACGCAGGGACGGATCCCGCAGGCACGCCTCGCATCCGATCCGATCATCGCCGGATCGGCTGACGACCTTGGGACCAAAGCCGTCCCCGAATGAGGCGCCGCAGCGGGTGATGATGTACCGCGGCGCGACCTCGGCGTAGGCCCGCGCGGACAACGCGGTGATTTCGAGATCACCCACCTCGATCGCACGGCGGTTGAGGATGTGGATATCCGCGGGAAGGGGTCGGAACTCGAACCGCCCGCCGTCGATGACGGGCCGACCCTCATCGCCGGGCAGGGGAGATCCATCGGGGCGGATCTTGCCGGTGATCGGCCACCACATGAACACGTCGTCGGGGTCCGGTGAGTGGGCAAGGGTGAGCGTGATTCGCGCCGCCATGGACGAGTCTACGCGGCGCGTGGGATCGTTCGGGGGCGGATCGGGCCTCGTCTCGATTCTGGCCGACCCTGGGAACGCCGGAAGGCCGTCGCACGGTCGGCATCGCCCTGTTACACTGCCGCGTTCCAAGTTCGCGCTCGGCAAGGAGATTCCGGATGTCACGATCGCTCTACGCCCGACTGGCGCTGCGTTACTCCCCCGATCGAGTGCTTCTTTCGCGCCGGCAACTTCTCGCGGCGGCGGCGCTGGCGGCGGCGTCGGGGCTCCTCTCGGGAGCCTCACGGGCGGCGGCGCTGGCGGGCCGCAACCCGCCCGCCGGCGGGGGACGACGCAAGAAGGTGATCGTGGTAGGGGCGGGCTTCGCGGGCCTTTCCTGCGCGATGGAACTGGCCGGTCGTGGCCACGACGTGACGGTGTTCGAAGGCCGGGGCCGGGTCGGCGGAAGAGTCATCTCCATGCGAGACCTCTCCGAGAACGCGGCGGTCGAGGCCGGGGGAGAGTGGATCGGGGCGAATCATCCCACCTGGTTGTCCCTGGCCGAACGGTTCAACCTCATCCTGTCCGAGTCTCCCGAGGATGAAGGGTTGCATTCTCCGCTGTACCTGCGGGGCAACCTGCTCGGCGAGCAGGCGACGGAGAACCTGTACGAGGAGATGTCGGCGTGCCTTTCATCCATGAACGACGCCGCCTCGGCCGTCGATGCCGACGCCCCGTGGAACGCGCCCGGGGCGGCGGATCTCGACCGGCGGTCGGTCGCGGACTGGCTCGCCGAGCGCGAGTGCTCGGACCTGTGCAAGGCGGCTCTGGATGCGCAGATCACCAATGACAACGGCGTTCCGATCGCGTGGCAGAGCCTTCTGGGGCACCTGGCGATGGTCAAGGGGGGCGGGTTGCAGGACTACTGGGACAACTCGGAGGTCTTCCGCTGCCGACAGGGGAACCAGGAACTGGCGATCCGCATGTATCTCGAAATCACGCCCGAGCGGGTGATGCTCTCCAACCCGGCGACGAAGATCGAGTACGGCTCGGCCGGATCGGTGCGTGTCACGGACGCCCGCGGGCGCGCGCACGAGGGCGACTACGCGGTCCTCGCCGTGGCTCCCTCGGTCTGGAGGTCGATCGCGTTCAGCCCGGCGCTGCCGCCCGATGTCATGGTGCAGATGGGTTCGGCTTCAAAGATGCTCTGCCTGATGAAGTCCGCGGCGTGGAAGGAGATGGGCCTGTCCGCCGAGTCTCTCTCCGACACCGAGGTCGGGTACACGTGGGATTCGACCGCGATTCATCCCGCGGCTCGCCAGCCCGTGCTGTGCGCCTTCTCCGGTGGCCCCAACGCCGAGGTCGGGATCCGCATGAACGAGCCCGAGCGAAACGCCGAGTACGCGAGGTACCTCGGCCGGCTCTACAAGGGCATCGCCGAGCACGTCGATTCGATGCGATACATCGGCTGGCCCGCCGATCGCTGGACCATGGCCGGCTATTCGTTCCCCGCGCCCGGGCAGGTGACCACGCGCTGCCGGGCGCTGGCCGAGGGGCTTGGGAACCTGTTGTTCGCGGGCGAGCACGCCAGCACCGCTTTCACCGGATATATGGAGGGCGCGCTGGCGTCGGGCGTGACCGCGGCGCGCCGCATCGACGCGGCGTGAGCGAGTGAGCCGGCGGACCGCGGCGTGGAGTGCCCGGGCACGCGGGGATCAGCGGTCGGTGTGAATCGGCGGCGTGGTCCGCCATCGGAATCAACCAGGCGTGGAAAACACCGACCCGAATCTCCCGATGATTCTCGCCGCCGCCGACGCGCTGCCGCACGGCATGGCGGTCGTGCGCCAGGACGGCGTCATCGTCTGGGCGAACGCGGCGTGCGCGAGGCTGCTGGGCGCCAGGACCCCGGCGTCACTCGCGGGGGCTTCGTTCCAGGGGTTCTTTTCCCTGAGCCAGAACAAAGACCTGTCGGATCGGATTCTCGACGCCCACGCGGGAAAGGCCTCGTACGCCCTCCGCGGGTCCTCGCAGACATGCCCGAGCCTTGACGTCCGCATCGCGCCGGTCGCGGCGACACCGTCGGAACAACGCGTCGTGCTGGTGTGCGAGTCGGCCCAGGCGCGTCCGGTCGAGGTGGAACTCCGCCACGCCCAGAAACTCGAGGTCGTCGGTCAACTGGCCGGCGGCATCGCCCACGATTTCAACAACCTCATCACCGCCATCTTCGGCTACCTGGAGATCGCGCAGCGCACCCTGGACCAGGGGCATCCCGCGCACGCGGCCATCGAGGGGGTCCGCGAGGCCGCCGAGCAGGCGGCGGGAGTCACCAGATCCCTCCTGACGTTCACGCGCAAGTCATCCCCCGAGCGGGTCCGCGTCAATCTCAAGGAACTGCTGCAACAGTCCGTCAAACTCCTCCGCCGCGCCCTCCCATCGTCCATCCAGTTGGTCGCCCCGCAGGACCCCGCGGCCGAGCCCGTGTGGATCCACGCCGACGCCAACCAGATCCAGCAGGTCATCCTGAACCTCGCGCTCAACGCCCGCGATGCCCTGGCCAACGGCGGGACCATCCGCCTGACGGCCGAGTACACCCCGGACACGGACTCCCCCGGACGCAGCCGGGCCGCGCTGGCCGTCAGCGACACCGGCGGGGGGATCTCGCCGGAGATCCTGCCGAGGATCTTTGACGCGTTCTTCACGACCAAGGGGGGCTCGGGCCATAGCGGCCTGGGCCTGGCGATTATCCAGGACATCATCAAGGCCCACGACGGAAGGATCGAACTCAAGACCACCGTCGGGGAGGGAACGACGTTTCGCGTCCATTTCCCCTCGGCCGAATCCGCCGATGCCGCCGCCATCGAGCCCGAGGAATCCGTCCCGACCTCTCGCGGAGAGACGCTGCTGGTCGTCGAGGACGACGCCCTGGTGCGCCGCATCATCGTCTCGCAACTGCGCCAGTACGGCTACAACGTCATCGAGGCCGGGGCGGCCCGGACGGCCGAGTCGATCGCCCTGCAGGAGCGGGAGGCGATCGCGCTGGTGATCTGCGACCTTGAACTGCCCGACCGGCCGGGGGACGCGCTGGTGGCTCGCCTGCGAGCCGCGGGCGTGCGGGTCCCGGTGATCCTTATCACCGGGAGCATCCAGTTTGAGCCGGGGACGATCGAATCAAGCGGCGTGACGCTGCTGCGCAAGCCTTTCGGCGTGGCGAGGCTCGCCGACACGGTCTCGAAGGTGTTATCATCCCCCGGTGAAGGTCATCCGATCTCGACGGGGAGTACACGCCGATGACAAGCCCGATCCGAGTAATCCTGGCCGACGACCATGAACTGGTGAGGTCGACACTGGCCGAGTGGCTCAAGTCGGCGGCGGATATCCAGGTCGTCGCCCAGTGCCCCGACGCCGACAAGGCCGTCAACGAGTGCATCCGCCTCGCGCCGCATATCGTGGTCCTGGACATCGACATGCCGGGCTTGTCGTGCTTCGATGCGGCGCGGACGATCCGCTCGCGACTCCCCGACACGAAGATCATCTTTCTCTCCGCGTTCCTTCACGACCGGTACATCGACGAGGCGCTGCGCTGCGGGGCTTCGGCCTTCCTGACCAAGGGAGAGCCGCCGCAGAAGATCGCCGACGCGATCCGCACCACCGCCGCCGGGGGCGTGTTTTTCTCCCCCGAGGTCCAGAGCCGCATGGTCATCGATGCCGGCGGCGTGCGCCTGGCCGACGGCCCGACCACGCGGGCCCAGACCCTGACCCAGCGCGAACTGGAGGTCCTGCGGTATATCGCCAGGGGAATGTCCAAGAAGGAAATCGCCGGCGTCATGCACCTGTCGGTCAAGACCGTGGACAACCACTCGACCAGCCTGATGTCGAAACTCGATATCCACGACCGCGTCGAACTGGCCCGGTTCGCGATCCGCGAAGGACTCGCCGAGCCGTGATATGGCCGTGCCCTCTCACGCGCAAGCCGGGCCGGCGAGCAGGAGCACCCGCAGCACCTCGGCCACGGACCAGGCCTGCGCCGGGCAGCCGTCGGGCCGGCGCGGGGCCTGATCGGTCGAGTCCCCGTCGTAGACCTCGGCGATCTGGCCGATCGCTCGCCCGGGTCCGGGGGTGATCAGTTCATGGACGAGAGGGGCCAGGGTTCGCCGCGCTTCGGCACGGCTCTCGGGCGAAAACCCACCGACGCGCATGACGGCCTCGGCGTAGGGACCGATGAGCCAGGGCCAGACGGTGCCGTTGTGGTACGCCCGATCACGCGAGAAGAGCGACCCCTCGTAGCGTCCGTGGTATTCCCGATCGGTGGCGGCGAGCGTCCGCAGGCCCATCGGGGTGAGCAGGGACTGGCGGACGGTGGCGACGACGGCCTGCTGCTGCTCGGCATTCAGCGGAGAGTGCGGGAGGCTGACGGCAAAGACCTGGTTGGGGCGGACCTGATACGCCGGGTCCGGTCCGCCCGAGTCCCGGCCCGAGTTTTGGCCCGAGTTATGGCCCGAGTTATGGAATGATCCGTGTGTTCCAGGGCTTCCGGGGGATCCGGGGCTTCCGGGGCTTCCGGGGGATCCGGGGCTTCCGGGGGCCAGGTCGAAACACATGCGGCGGTAGGCATCGAAGAACGCGGACTGGAAGGATCGGCGGACACGCTCGGAGACCTGCCGAAGGTCGCGGGCGGTTTTCTGCCGCGTGGGCTCGACAAGGTCGGCGACGCTCCGCAGGGCGTTGTACCAGAGGGCGTTGATCTCGACGGCCTTGCCGGCGCGCGGGGTGAAGACCACGCCGTCGCGGCGGGCGTCCATCCAGGTGAGTTGGGTGGAGGCGTCGCCCGCGCTCACCAGGCCATCCGAAGGGTCGGTACGGATGCCAAAGCGGGTGCCGTTCTGGTAGGCGGCGATGATATCGAGGCACGCCCTCGCGATGAATCGTTCGGCGGCGGCGGCGTCACCGGTCTCGTGGACATACCGGCAGGCGGCATGGATAAACCACAGGGAGGCGTCGGCGGTGTTGTACTCCGCTTCTCCGGTGGAGTTGTCAAAGCAGTTGGGGATCAGGCCGTCTCGCATGAGTCCGGCAAAGCACTCGAGAAGTGAGCATGCCTCCTCAAACCGACCCGTGGCCAGCAGCAGGCCCGGCAGGGAGATCATCGAGTCACGGCCCCAGTCGCTGAACCAGGGATAGCCCGCGATGATGGAAGCGAGGGTGCCTTCGCCCGAATCCTTGCCGATCGCCGAGGCCCGCCGCCGGACAACGAACTGGTCCGCGGCGGCGCACAGCGTCGAGACCAGACGATCCCAGGACCGGTCACCCACGGATCCCGATCCCGCGGCCGAGCCGGCCGCGTGCCGCGCCGCCGCAAGCAGGCGCTCGGCCCGCCGCCCAGCGCAGACCCGGGCGTCGAAGTCGGGTGTTTGGCCCACCCACGCCCACACCTCGAAGGATCCGCCGACCTGGGCCTCGACGGTGAACACACCGGGGGAATAGAGGTCCTCGCGGAAGTCCTGCCCGCGGGCGCGGTCGAGAGGGTATTCGAAGTCCCGCCACCACTGCGAAGGCCCGCCGAACATCCACCGGGATGAACCGGCTCGGACGGTCATGGAAAGGTCGGGAACGCCGCCGGTCGTGACCGGGACGTGACCTGACGATCCGTGGCCGGGAGGACCATGCCGGATCCGAACCACGCCGTCCGACGTGGAAACCGCCACCTGGTCCCACGGCTCGGCCGGCCGGCGGGTGAGGTCGTGGAAATCCCTCAGCGCCAGAAGCGGACGGACCTCGATACGCACCCCCTTCGCAAGCGGGGGAGGGACGACTTCGCGCGGCTCGGACTCGATCGCGTACCGGATCGCAACGACCCCGGGGGCGATGACCGAGAGTTCGCGGCGGATGTTCACGCACGGGCCGGCCCTGGTCTGGACTCGGTACGTCCACGCGGCCGATTCAGACCGCTCAAAGGCGACGAGATGATCAAGCCCCCGCGGGTGCGTGACCCCGGGGAAGCGAAAACTGCAAAGATCGTGCGACTCCGCGGGAGTTTCGTCACCAACTCCGCCATCGATGATGAGTCGGTCGGCGACCGCGTGCAGCAGGGAAACCCGGCCGACGGGGGGCGTCCGGGCCGTCACCATCCAGGAGTGGTACCGGCGCTGGGGAATACCCGCCGCGGTTCCCATGGCAAAGCCGCCGTTTCCATCGGCGATGAGCCATTCGACGCGGGCAAGGTCCTCGGCGGTGTACCCATCGCCGACGCGGACGGAAAAACGGGTGAGGTCCGGGTCCACCCCCGGCGATTCTTGACGCGGCGGATCCGCCGGGCGCGTGGGCTGGGCGGGCTGGGCGTGGGGAAGGGCTGGAGGAGAAACGGGGTGGGACGACGCGGTGACGCCGGGGGTTGACCCCGCGCTCCCAGAGCCCGAACGAGTCGAACTGCCGGGTGTCGCGTTCATGCTCGATGTTAGGCCCCAAGTCCGCGGATTCGTGTACGGGCGTGGTGCTCCGCCGACCACCGGTTCGGCCCGCGGGTCTTGACATCGGCCCGCGCGCGGCGACACTCTCTCATGGGAACCACGATCACCCGATCCGGGTCCGACGCCGCCCCCGGCCAGCCTTCTCCCAGGCCGTCACCGGCGGGGGGAAACGCGACGCCGACGCCGGTTCTGCCGGTCGCCACCCCTGCCGCGGTGGATGCTTCGGACTTGCCCGAGTTCGCTCGCCGCGCGCTGCTCGATGACAAGATCGTCATGGATGGCATCACGTTCGACGACGTGCTCCTGCTGCCTCGGCGCTCGTCGGTGATGCCCGCCGACGCGGACACCTCGACGCGCCTGACATCGGGGATCACGCTCCCGATCCCGCTGGTCTCGGCCCCGATGGACACGGTGACCGAGTCGGCCCTGGCGATCGCGCTGGCGCTCGAGGGCGGCATCGGGATCATCCACAAGAACCTGTCGATCGAGGCGCAGGCGCGCGAGGTCGTGAAGGTCAAGCGCTCGGCCAACGGCGTGATCACCGATCCGCTGACGCTGCGCCCCGACGAAACCGTCGCCCGGGCCAAGGAACTGATGGCCAAGCACAACGTCTCGGGTTTCCCGGTGACCGAGAACGGCGGCACCGGGCCGGACAAGGGCAAACTGCTGGGGATCCTGACGCGGCGTGACCTGAAATTCGTCGAGGACCTGTCGGTGCCGGTGCGTGAGGTCATGACCTCACGCGGGCTGATCACCGCTCCGGCGGGGACCACGCTGGAGCAGGCCGAGGGCATCCTCAGCAAGAACAAGGTCGAGAAACTCCTGCTGATCGACGGGGATTTCCGCCTGAGCGGGCTGATCACGATGAGGGATATCGAGCGGGCGGCGAGGTTTCCTCGCGCGTGCCTGGACGCCCGCGGCCGCCTTCGGTGCGGGGCGGCGGTCGGCGTCGATCACCTTGAACGCGTGGAGGCCCTGATCGAGGCGGAGGTGGACGTGCTGGTCGTCGATACCGCCCACGGTCACTCGGAGAACGTGCTGCGGACGATCCGGGCCGTCAAAAAGACGCACGACGTCCAGGTGATCGCGGGGAATATCGCGACCGAGCAGGCGGCGATCGACCTGATCGAGGCCGGTGCCGATGCGGTCAAGGTGGGCATCGGCCCCGGTTCGATCTGCACGACCCGCGTGGTGACGGGCGTGGGAGTCCCGCAGATCACGGCGGTGGCCGCCGCGGCCCGCGGGGCACAGACCGCTCGCCGCACGACCGGCCGTGATGTCCCGGTGATCGCCGACGGCGGCATCCGTCACTCCGGGGACATCCCAAAGGCGATCGCGGCCGGGGCCTCGTCGGTGATGATGGGGTCGCTCTTTGCGGGCCTGGATGAATCCCCGGGCGAACTGGTGATCTCCCAGGGCCGGCGGTACAAGAGTTACCGCGGCATGGGTTCGGAAGGGGCGATGAACGCCGGGTCGGCGGATCGCTACCGCCAGGCCGACAAGATCGGACCCGATGGCAAGCCCATGATCAAGTTCGTGCCCGAAGGGGTCGAGGGACTGGTCCCATACCGCGGCTCGCTGGCCGATTTTGTCTTCCAGATCGTCGGGGGGATCCGCAGCGCCATGGGGTACTGCGGGTGCCGGTCGATCGAGGAACTGCGGCGTGACACGCGGTTCTGCCGCGTGAGCGGGGCCACGGTGATCGAGAACCATCCGCACGACATCCGCATCACCAAGGAATCACCAAACTACATGGCCGGACAGGTCGGTCCCTGAGCCTTGACACCCGCGGCACGGCTTGGGATTGCCACGCGCCAAGCCCGCGGATGCTCCCGGCGTGCCTCGCGAGCCATCACCACAGCATTCGGACGCGGATGGTCTCGGGGATCTCCCGGACACCGGCCATGACTTTCTCTCCGTCGGTGGGATCCACGTCGAGCACGACGTACCCGACGTCCCGGTTGGTCTGGAGGTACTCGGCCGCGACGTTGGCGCCCAGGCGGGCGATCGTGCCGTGCATCGCGCTCAGGACGCCCGGCACGTTGCGGTGGAAATGCAGGATGCGGTGACGGCGAGGTCCGTCGCCCGACGCCAAGCGGCGGTCGCCCTGGGGCGGCAGTTCGACCTCGGGAACATTGACGGCCCCGGTGGTGGTGCCGACATTGATGAACTTCACGAACTTGGAGGCCACGTCCCGGGCGATCGACTCCTGCGCCTCTTCCGTGCTGCCCCCGATGTGCGGGGTGAGTATCACGTTGGGAAGTCCGCACAGTTCGCTCCGGAACGGGTCCCCCTTGCCCGAAGGCTCCTCGGGGAAGACGTCCGCGGCCGCTCCCGCAAGGTGACCGGAGGTGATCGCCGCCGCGAGGGCCGCCACATCGACCACGTTCCCGCGGGCGTTGTTGATGAGCGCTGCGCCCGGGCGCATGCGCCGAATCTCCGGGGCGCCGATCAGCCCGTCGGTCTGGTCCGTCGCGGGGACGTGGAGCGTGACGACGTCCGACTGCTCGAGGACCTCGACCATCGTCCGGCACGCCCGGGCGTTTCCCAGGGCAAGGCGCGGGAGGACGTCGAAGAAAACGACGCGCATCCCCATCGACTCGGCCAGGACCGAGACCTGCGACCCGATGCGGCCGTAGCCGATGATCCCCATCGTGCGGCCGCGGACCTCGTGCGACCCATCCGCGGACTTGTCCCACTCCCCCGCGTGCATCCGGCGGGATTTCTCGAATACCTGGCGGTGCAGGGCCACGGCCTCGGCGATCGTCAGTTCCGCGACGCTCCGCGTGTTGCTGAACGGGGAGTTGAAGACGGGGATCCCCGCCAGGCACGCGGCGCGGAGGTCGACCTGGTTGGTGCCGATGCAGAAGCAGCCGACCGCGAGCAGGCGGGCCGCGGCGGAGAGGGCCTCGGCCGTCAGGTGCGTCTTCGATCGGATACCAAGCAGGTGGACGCCCGACACGGCCCTGGCCAGCGCGGCGCCTTCGAGAGCCTTTCCCGCGGTCTCGACCTGGAACCCTTCCTCCCGGAGCATCTCCGCGGCGGCGGGGTGGACCCCCTCCAGGAGCAGCGCCTTGATCTTTCCCTTCGGGTAACTCGTCCGTGACACGGCGTTATCGACCTCTCTCCCCGGACGGCGCTCGCCGTGGGGGCTTCTCATCGATGCGGCGCGCGACCGATCCGCGTGCCGGCAAGTGACCCATCATCGATCCGATGCGGCCCTTTCTTGCGGGGGGAGGGCGTTCTCGGACGTGTTGGCCGACCCCGGGCCGCCCATCGAAAAGACAACCGCCAGGATGACAAACAGGCCCAGTCGGTACCACGCGAAGGGCATCAAGCCCCGCCGTGCCAGGAACCCCACCAGCCATTTCACCGCGATGACCGCCGAGGCCGTCGCGACCACCAGGCCGACGACGACCGGGGCCACGCCGAGCGTCTCAAAGAGATCGGGCGTCCCGTCCCGCCGCGATCGGTACAGGTTCTTGGTCAGGCTGTACAGGCACGCGGCCGTCAGCGTGGGCAGCCCCAGGAGAAAACTGAACTCGGCCGCCGCCCGCGGACGAAGCCCCACCGCGTACCCGCCGACGATGCAGACCATCGAACGGCTCATGCCGGGCCAGAGTGCGGCGCATTGCAGGACGCCGATCAGCAGGGCGTCGCGCGGCGTCACCTCGGATATCTCCTTGAAACGGCACGAGTGGCGCGGACGGCCGATACGCCCCGCGTGCCGAGCCTCCACCAGCATCATCACCACCGCGCCGATCAGGATCGCCGTCAGGACGGGTCCCGACCAGAACAGCCGGGACTCGATCCAGTCCTTGCACAGCAGGCCCACGATCGCCGCCGGAAGAAAGGCGATGAACAGGTTCACCAGCAGCGCAAAGCCCCCGTTGTCCTTCCCGATCAGGCCGCGGGCCATGCGCCGGACACTCGGCCAGTACAGGCCGACCACGGCCAGGATCGCCCCACCCTGGACGACGATGTTGAAATCGTCGACCGCGCCCTTGCGGGCGGGATCGTCAAGTCCGATCAGGATCGACGCGAGGATCAGGTGTCCCGTCGAACTGACGGGCAGGTACTCGGTGATCCCCTCCACCAACCCCAGGACGATGGCCTGCCACAACTCCACGCGCACCTCGATTCAGCGCCGGCGTTCGCTCGCTCACGGGCGTCCGGGCGCAAATGTAGCCGTACCATCGGCCGTGACGGGCGTTTCGCCGCACACGACTTTCGTGGATGATCCAGGCGATCCGCGCCTGGCCGTCTATGCCAATCTGAAGGACGCCGACCTGGCCGACCGGCACGGCGCGTTCATCGCCGAGGGTCCGCTGGTCGTCCGCGAACTGCTCCGCTCGACGTACAAGGTGAGGTCGATCCTCGTCCATGAAGACAAGGTCGCTCGGCTCGAAGGGGTGATCGGGACGGCCAGGGGCCCGGGAGAGGTTCCGGTTTTCACCGTCCCGCCGCGTGTGCTCGACGCGGTGACCGGGTTCCACCTGCACCGCGGCGTCCTGGCGTGTGGCGAGCGAGGCCCGGCGCTGGATGCTCGCACGATCCTTGAGCAATCACGTGTTCTCCTGGTGCTCGAGGACCTGTCGAACCACGACAATGTCGGGGGCCTGTTCAGGGTCGCCGCCGCGCTGGGCGATCCCGGGGCCGGAGTTGTGCTGAGTCCCAGGTGCTGCGATCCGCTGTACCGCAAAGCGCTGCGAGTCTCGATCGGCCACGCGCTGCGCGTGCCGTACGCACGGTGCCATCTGGATGCGACGCTGTGGTCCCGGCTGGCCGCGTCCGGGTACACGATCCTGGCCACCGGCGCGGGCCAGGAGGCGGCCGCTCCGGCTTCGGTGGGAACGCCCGCCCGAGTCGCGGTGGTCCTGGGCGCCGAAGGCGCGGGGCTGTTCGTCGAGACGGTCCGTGCCATCCGCGCGGCGGGCGGCCAGAACGTCAGGATTCCTCTTGCCCCGGGAGTCGATTCGCTCAACGTGGTGGTGGCGGCGGGGATCCTGCTCGCGAGCGTGGCGCCGGTGGGCGAGTTTTCCCCCGGGAAGGGGGCGCCGTGAGGTGGTGAATCGGGATCGTACGGAGGCCGTCGCCGGGCGATGGTCGAGGATTCGGGCAAGGTCCGGCGGTCGGAGCGCGAACCGGTTCGTATGCTTGGGAGTCTGATAGCGGGTCTTGAGGCGCCCGGACGGCTCGGTCCAAGCGGACGCCGGGAGTACCTCATGCCGCTTTTCACATCGCCGCGGAGTCTTACCACCATGCCGAAGACCATGCCGATCATCACCCGTACTTTCCTGGCGGGTTTTGCCGTTTCCGCGTCGGCGTTTGCCGCCCAGCCCTCGGCCAGGACGGGGACGGTGACCCCCGACAACCCCAACATCATCCGAGAGGGGTCCGGGCCGCGCCGGGATGCGGTGACGGCCCGGGAACTCAAGCCGTTTGACTCCTCGGCGTGGTCGAAGATCACCTCCTGGTCGGATGGGGCCGGTCCGACGGGGTCCGACCTGTCGGGCCAGGTGGTGCTGATCTGCACGTGGAAGTACTACCACCCGGTCTCCAGGCGTGCGATGGAACTCTCCCGCCGTCTGGCCGACCAGCACGCGGGGGAACTGGTCGTGGTGGCGGTGCATGATCCTCAGAACTGGGAAGAAGCGCAGAAAGTGGCCGGGACGGCGTCGAACAAGCAAGCCCGGTTCTTCGTGGGTCTGGATGGATCCTCGGAGTTCCGAAGGTCGCTCGATTCGGACGCCGACCCCGATTTCTACGTGATCGATCGGGCCGGCCAGTTGCGTTTCGCGGACATCGCGACCGAATCGGTGGAGGTGGCGGTGACGATGCTCGTCGGCGAAACAGCCGAGAAGGCCGCGGCGCGCTCGGGGGAGATCGACGCGGAGCAGGAACGGGCTCGGCTGGAAGCGGCCCGTACCAGCGGGGCCCGTGGATCGGTGGACATGAGTTCGATCCCCGCGATCCCGCCCGGGTTCACGCCCCCATCGGCCGACGTGTTCGCGACGATCAAGTGGCCGCCGACCAAGTTCCAGTCGTACACCACGTCCCCCGCGTCGAGCAACCAGCCCCCGGCGACGCCGGTTATCCAACTCCCCGAGGGCGAGGGGTGGATCGGGGCGAGGCCGGAGTTCCAGGGCCGGGTGTGGGTGATCTATTTCTGGTCGCTCGACAACCACGAGTCCTACAGCGTGATGCAGCAGATGGACCAGTTGCAAAAATCACGCGGGCGTGACGTCGCGGTGGTGGGGGTGCTGACCCGCATCCGCCGGGCGAACACCAACACCTACGACGAGAAGCCGGAGGACCCGGTGCAACTGATGCGCAAGGTCACCGATTTCACGCGAGGCAAGTCGCTGCAGCACGCCACGTTCGTCGAGCCCACCGGGCAACTCCTCCAGCAGACCCGCGGCTCGGAGAACAGCGAGGGAATCCCCGTTCCGTACGTCGTCGTCTGCTCGTCCGACGGCTCGGTTCGGTTCTCCGGCTGGGCCAAGCACCCGTCGTACGAGTCGTCGCTCGACAACACGCTGAACCTTGACCCCGGGGTCCGTGCCCGGCGAGCGGCCGATGCGGCGTTTCTTCGCTCGAAGGGCAAGTGAGGCCGGATCCGGTTCCGGCGCCAGTTCCGGTTCCGGGCGTGCTCGCCCCGTGGTCGATCGCACCTCAATTCTCGCCCCCCATCCGGCCGGAACTCCCGCCCGGAGTGGCCCTCGGCCCCTGTTTCACGTTGTTCTTCACGAGCCCCAGATCCCAAACAACACCGGCAACATCGGCAGGACCTGCGTGGCGACGGGATGTTCGCTCCACCTGATCCACCCGCTGGGCTTCCGAACCGACGAAAAGGCGTGCCGCCGAGCGGGGCTTGACTACTGGCCCAGGCTCAACGTGCGAGAGCACCCGTCGTACGAGGCCTTCGCGGGTGGGCTGGCCGGTCGGCGGCCGTGGTACCTCACGACGCGATCCCCGCGGTCGGTTTTCGACGTCGAACTGCTGGCGGGCGACTTCCTGGTCTTCGGGAACGAATCGTCGGGCCTGCCCGAGCGGATCCTGTCGCAGGCCGGCGAACGGGCGGTGTCCCTGCCGATGGTCCCCGCGGAGCGTTCGCTCAACCTGGCCACGGTCGTCTGCGCCGTGGTGTTCGAGGGCGTTCGGCAATTGATAGGAAAACAGATTGTCTTTGTTCAGAGTGATGGCCGTCTTGGTCATGGGCCGCTGGCCAAGAACGCAAGTCCAGAAAAAGCATAGGTTTATCTTGGGATTATCCTGAACTTCGGCGCGCCAGGCCCGTAAAACCAAATGGAATCATGGATTTCAGCAGGCCGGAACGCTCGTTCCGACAAATAACGACTCTCTCTCTCCTCCGGTGTGCCGCGCAGCGTTTGCTGGGCGGTACACTGCGCGCATGATGTCGTTGATCCACCGATTGCTCGGGCGATTGCTCGGGCGAGCCACCTGGCCGGGCTTCATCGAACAAGACGGCGTTTCTGATCGGCGTCTCCCGGGCCGCGCGGCTTCCACCGCGTTCGGGCTGGCGATCGGCCTGACGATCGGACTGGTTCTCGGCGGAGCCTGCCTGGCGGGCATGACCGGCTGTCAGAAGGCGCTGTTCTCCCCCGATGAGGAGCGCAGTCCGTTCGATCGGTACGACACGATTCGCGGCCAGCGCGCCCCCACGTACAACGAGGATGAATACGGCCGTCGCAAGCCCAACGTCCGAGGTCGGCTGCTGACCAACGACTAATGGTGGTCGTAAAAAATACGGTCACGATCGAGTGTGGGTCTGGAACACCCATACAATCCGCGACACCATCGGGATTGTCACAGGCCAACTCGGTTGTACACTCTTTGAATAATCTTGCGTCCGCTCGACGATATGAGCAGCGGGACCCGGTGTTTTTTCGTCGCATTGAAGGTGGCCAAGCACCCAAGCCCAAGTCACGCGAGACCGAATCCGATGGCAACACGCCGAACCAAACGCCACAGGTCCTCGCTTCGGACCCCACCGATGACCCGCACGCAAGTGGTGTGGGGGCTGTTTGTGATGGGGATGACGTGCGTGGGCGGGGTGCTCTGGATGCTCGACCGATCGAACGGGGCTCCCCGCCTCGACGGGCTGGCGCTCGCCTCGCTGGTGTCGGCCAATCAGCCACCCTCGATTGACCTGGTTTTCAAGACACGCCGACCGATCGAGCACGGCCGCTGGAAGGCCGTGGTGATCCATCACAGCGCCTCCCCGTCGGGAACGCCCGAGTCGCTCGCCACCCGCCACGGGGACACGGCGTACCACTTCATCATCGGCAACGGCCAGGGGATGGAGGACGGCGGCCTGTACGTGGATCATCGCTGGCTGCTCCAGGAAGCATCTCGGCACGCCCGTGGCGCCGACAGCGCGTGGTACGACCGAAACTCGATCTCGATCTGCCTGGTCGGCGATGGGGAGCGAGGGACCTACACACGCCAGCAGATGGACCGGCTGGTCGATCTCGTCCACGCCCTGGCGCGCCGGTTCGACCTGAGGACCGACAATATCGTGCTGCACCGGGACATCGCTCCCGACCGCGGCCCGGGGCGATTCTTCCCCGGCGCGGAGTTCCACGAGCGGATCTCGACGCTCGCCAGGTAATTCCTCAGGCACGCTCGACGGCCTCGCCCTGATACGCATCACCCTGATACGCATCACCCTGATACGCAACCTGTGCGGACGGCCCCCACGGCCCCCACGGCCCCCACGGGCCGCTCGGTTCATTTGACCGCGGGATTTTCATCCGTTCTTTATTCCATCGGCATGCACCGCGGGGCGACGGCTGGTATCGTGCGCGCCGACGAGGCGGGAGGTAATGTGCCGCGTCTGGCATGGGGTGTTCGTGGGGAATGCCCGCGTTGCTTCGCCGCGTCGCTTTCAAGGAGAGATAGTCATGCAAAGCCCCATCATCGGAGTGTTCGCGGCCGCCGCGATGAGCGTGGCGGCGGGGGCGGACGACTTTGTTCCCGGGGAACTGATCGTGGCGCCGGCGGCCCGGGCCGGGGATGCCCCGTCGATGGTGGATCGCGGGCGGGCCTTGTCGGTTCGTCTTCAACAGGCCGGCGTCGGGACGCTCGCGATGGACCGGATCACCGGCACGCTGCTGGTGAGCGTGCCCGCGGGGCAGGAGGATCAGTGGCGTCGCGTCCTGATCCAGCGCGACGATGTGCTCTACGCGGAAGTCAACGGGATCGGGTCGGGCGGCCTGATCCCCAACGACACGCGCTTCCCAAACCAGTGGCACCTCCGCAACACCGGCCAGTCGGGGGGCAAGCCCGGGGCGGATGTTGACGCGGCGTTGGCATGGGACCTGTACACGGGGTCGTCGGCGGTGACGGTGGCGATCCTGGATTCGGGGATTGATTCCGACCATCCGGATCACGCCGCCCGACTGGCCGCGGGCGGGTTCGACTTTGTGAATAACGACGCGAATCCCGAGGACGACCACTCGCACGGGACCTGGGTGGGCGGGGTTCTCGGGGCGATCGCCGACAATTCGTTCGGCGTCGCGGGGATCGACTGGGCGTGCCGAATGATGCACGTGAAGGTGCTCAACTCGTCAAACGGCGGGACCGTCTTCTGGCTCACGCAGGGCCTCAATCACGCGGCCAGTCGCCCGGAGGTTCACATCATCAGCATGAGCCTGATCAACTACCCGGGAAGCACCTCGCTGCAGAACGCGATCGCATCGGCCCGGGGCCAGGGCAAGATCCTGATTGCGTGCGCGGGCAACGGCGGGCTTGGCAACGCGGACACGAGTTGGCCCGGCGCCAGCCCCTTCACGATGTCCATCGGCGCGACCAACCGCCAGGACGCCCGGGCGGGGTTCTCCGGAACGGGAAACGCCCTGGACTTTGTCGCGCCGGGAGATGCGATCGTGACCTCCGCCTTCAACACGCACGCGGACACCTCCGCGACGGTATCGGGGTGTTCGTTCGCGACGCCGCTGACGGCGGGCATCGCCTCCCTGCTGGTGGGCAAGGCGCTGGACCTTGGCCTGCCGGGCCTGACGCACGACGAGGTCTACAGCCTGCTCCTCGCGGGGGCGGAGGACCAGGTCGGCGCTCTTTCCGAGGACACGCCCGGCCGGGACGTCTACATGGGGTGGGGCCGGTTGAACGCCCGGTCTTCGCTCGGGGCGCTGCTCGACCGATTCGACTGCGACCTCAACGGGGTGTGGGATGTCCTGGACCTGGCGTCGGGGCCTGATGCCGACACCGACCGGGACGGGATCCTCGACGCGTGCGACCCGTGCGTGAGCGTCGCCGACTTTGACGGTTCGGGGTTCATCGACCTCAATGATTTCATCGCCTTCGTGATCGCCTTCCTGGACGGCGACGACTCGGCCGACGCGGATGGCACCGGCTTCGTCGATACGGACGACTACGACGCCTTTGTACGGGCTTTCGAGCGGGGGTGCTGACGGCTACGGTTCCCGCGTGCCGCGGTACGCGCTGACCATCGCCTACGACGGGACGGACTTCTGCGGATGGCAGAAGCAGGAGCCGACCGCCCAGCACGCGGCGGGCACCGGGTCGATGAAGCATGTGGAGCCGTCGCTGGTCGCGGGTGATCCGTCCCGCGTGGCGCTGCGCACCGTCCAGGCGGTGGTGGAAAAGGCGGTTCGAGAGGTGGTACGAGAGCCCGTCGTGGTCTTCGGCGCGAGCCGGACGGATTCGGGCGTACACGCCCGCGGGCAGGTCGCGGCGTTCACCTCCACCGACGACCCGGAGCGGGTCGCGCGTGGGGAAGGGTGGCCCGAGTCGCGGGGCGTCGAGGCACTCCTGAGGGCCGTGAACGGCCGGCTTCCCGCCGACGTGCTGGCGACCTCGGCACGGCTCGTCCCGGGTGGCTTTGATCCGGTCGCGGACTGCGTTTCGAAGGGGTACTCGTACACGATCCTCGCGTCACGCACCAGGCCGCTGTGGGACCGCGCGTTTATTCACCAGGTCTGGGAGCCGCTCGACCTGGACCGCATGCGGGCGGCGGCGGAGATGCTGAAGGGGGAGCACGATTTCGCGGCGTTCGCGGCGGCCGGTCACGGGAGGCTCTCCACCGTGCGGCGGATCCTTGCCTGCACGGTCGCCCAGATCCCCGTCCCCGGTGAACCGGCGGAGGAGGATCGCCGCCCCGCGGAAGGGCCGTGCGTCATGCCGTCGGGGCAACGGTACCGGATCGACGTTTCCGGCAGCGGGTTCCTGTGGAACATGGTCAGGATTATCGCGGGGACGATCGTGGAGGCCGGTCGCGGCAGGCTCTCGGTCGATGATGTGAAGGCGGCCCTGGCGACGGGTGATCGCCGCCTCGCCGGGCCGACGCTGCCGGCGTGCGGCCTATGCCTGGAGTGGATCCGGTACGGATAAAGGTCCCGGATGAAAGTGCCGGATGAATGATGATGGGCGATGGGTGGATCGGGTACGCTGGCCGGGGCGCGTGACGCCGTCGGCGTGGCGGGTGTCCGCGTTCCCACGTCGCCTGGTGGAGTCCGCCCGAGCGTGCGCATCCTGCACATCTCAACACGTCTGATCCTGGGCGGCTCGCAGGAGAACACCGTGCTCTCGTGCGAGGGCCAGGCTCGACTCGGCCACAAGGTACACCTGGCGTTTGGTCCGATCCACGGCCCGGAAGGCTCGTTGCTCGACCGCGTGCTGGCGTTCAACCGCGGGTGCTCGGAGGGCCAGGAGCGGGTTCGCCCGGTCGGTCGCCACGTGCCGGTGCGCGATGCGGGCGAGCCGGTGGTGCCGATCGTGCTGCACGAAGTCCGGCACCTGGTTCGAGAGGTCAGCCCCGCGGCCGACTGGAAATGCCTGTCGGAACTCCGGGATCTCATCGGGCGCATCGGCCCGGACGTGGTCCACACGCACTCGAGCAAGGCGGGGATTCTCGGGAGGAGGTCGGCGTGGACGTTCGCCCGTCCGGGCATGAAGCGCAGCGGGATCGACGCGAAGCCTCCCGGGATCGTTCACACCATCCACGGCCCTCCGTTCATGCCGGTGGAGGGGGGATTCGTCGGCCGTGCCAGGGGTCGGCTGCGCAACTGGGTGTACACGGTGGCCGAGCGTTCGGCGGCTCGACGCTGCCACGCGATCGTCTCGGTGGCGGACGCGATGACCCGGACGTTCCTGGATCGTTCGATCGGAGAGCCCGGGCAGTACGTGACGGTCTACTCGGGCATGGAGGTGGAGGCGTTTCTCACCCCCGGCCCTGGCCAGGACCGGGCCACGGCCAGGGCGAGCCTGGGTCTGTCGCGCGGTGACCTTGTGATCGGGACCGTGGCGAGGCTGGCCGAGCACAAGGGACATGACGACCTGCTCGACGCGCTGGCGGAGGACCTGCGGAGCCATCCATCGTGGCGGTTGCTGTGGGTCGGAGATGGGTGGTGGCGGACGCGGCTGATCGAACGGGCGCGGTCGATGGGCCTGCTCGTGCGCGAGGCGGATGTCCAGAGGCCAGCGCCCGAGGAAACCTCCCGGGCGAACATCGTGGTGACGGGCCTTGTGCCCCCGGATCGCGTGCCCGCGATGATCCGGGCCATGGACATCCTCGCCCACCCGAGTTACCGGGAGGGCCTCCCGCGGACGGTGCCCCAGGCGCTGCTGTGCGGGGTGCCGGTGGTGGCGTACGACGTGGACGGAACGGGCGAGGCGTGCATCGACGGCCAGACGGGCGTTCTGGTGCGGGCGGGGGACATCGACGGGCTTGGTGGCGGTGTGCGCGCGCTGGCGGAAGATCCGGCGGCCCGTGCTCGACTCGGGGCGGCCGGGCGCGAGCGGTGCGAGGACCGCTTCGATTGCGAGAAGATGGTCGCCCAACTCGAGTCGGTGTACGCCAGGGCCGTGTCGGCCGCGCGGCGATGACCAGCGATCAACCAGGAACACGCCATGCGGCACCTGTCGGACAGGATCGAAAGAGCCACGGGTCGCCGGCCGGTGGGCTATGCGCCGATGAGCGGGGGGTGCATCGCCCAGGTCCACCGGGTCAGCATGCCCGGCGGGGGCTTTCTGGTCGCGAAAGTTGGAACATCGGCGGGAAACCTCGACACCGAGGCGTACATGCTCGGGCTCTTGAAGGAGCGTTCAGCGCTGCCGGTGCCCGGGGTTGTTCACGCCGAGCCGGACCTCCTGCTCATCGAGTTTGTCGAGGGGTCGAGCCGGTTCAGCCCGCGGGCTCAGCGGCACGCGGCGGACCTTCTCGCCGACCTGCACGGGAGGCCGGGCGAGCGGTTCGGCCTGGAGCGGGACACGCGGATCGGCTCTCTACCGCAGCCCAACAGGCCCAACGAACGCTGGACGGAGTTTTTTCGTGACCTCCGCCTTCTCCACATGGCCGACGAGTCGGCCCGGGCCGGGGCGATTTCACCTGTCGCGCGGCGACGGATCGACGCGCTGGCGCGACGGATCGGGGAGGTCATCGACGAGCCCGAGTATCCCTCGCTCCTGCACGGGGACGTATGGTCGGGCAACGTGCTCGCGGCGGGTGATCGCGTGACGGCGTTTCTCGATCCGGCGGTGTACTACGGGCACGCGGAGATCGAACTGGCGTTCATCACGCTTTTCTCGACGTTTGGGCCGCCGTTTTTCGAAAGGTACGCGTGCTCCAGGCCGATCCGCCCGGGGTTCTTTGAGACCCGGTGTCACGTCTACAACCTGTACCCGCTGCTGGTGCATGCGAGGCTCTTCGGCGGAAACTACGGCTCCCGCGTCGAGGACACGCTTGAGGCGATTGGGTTCTGACGGGGTGCTCACCGACACCGCGGCGGTGGACGATCGGCCTTGACCGCCCGTGGTTACCGACGCGTTTCTGACCGATCCTGGTCCGTGGGGGCGGGGGTGGGGGAAGGCTCGGCGAGGTCGATCGTGGCGGCAACGATCCCTCTCACGGCACGCACGAGCCGGTCCTGGTCGATGGTCTCGACGGTGTCGGTGGGCTTGTGGTAGTGAGGGTTGCGGAAGTTGGCGGTCCCGGTGAGCATGATCGCCGGCACGCCCTGGGCCAGGAACGGGGCGTGGTCCGAGCGGAGGATGTCGGGAATAGGCACGGGCAGGAAGTCGAACGGTTCAATCCGCAGGCCCTGTGAGGCGGACTCAAAGGCGCGGGCGAAGCGGCGGTTGACGTCCTTGTGCGCGGCGATGGTGACGGCGGCGAGGAAGTCCCCGGTGGTCGAAGGCTCAAAGACACCCTTGATGGGCTCGACCGGTGTTTTCTGGCACCCCGGCTCGACGCAGTAGAACCCGATGCACTCGAGGCTGACCATCGCCACGAGATTCTGGTCTTGAGGCTCGGCCGCGTGACGGGCGGCGTGGTGGCGAGAGCCGATCAAGCCGATTTCCTCGAGATTGAAGAAGACCAGCCGGACCGTTCGGCGCATCGGGTGACCGCGCAGGACCCTCGCCGATTCAAGCAGGGCGGCGGTTCCCGACCCGTTGTCGTCGGCCCCGGGGGAGCGTGCCACGGCGTCGAAGTGCGCCCCGATCAGGACCACTTCCCCGGGAAGTTCCACCCCGGGGATCTCGACGATGATGTTGTTCCAGAACTCCGGGGCGCCGGCCTGGTCATCCTCCCGCCGAGGTCCGTCGTCGTTCGATCCGGTACGACCGAGCCTCATGACGGGGGAGACCCATTCGATCGGCTGGAGGGTCGGTTCGTATCCCATCTCCCGCAGACGATCGACCAGCATCCGCTCGGTAGCGCGAAGCCCGCGTCGGTGCTCATCATCACCCAGCGGCGCGCGCGAGGTCGGCAGCAGGCGGAGCGAACGCATGACCTCGTCGGCGCTGACGTCCTCGGCCGGGCCGGCGGATGCGTGAGCCGCGGCCATCGCGGCCAGACAGATGCTCCACGACATGGGGAACCTTCGGGTACGTTTCATGGTGCAACGGTAGGTGGAGATCGATGGCTCGCGGATGCCGCGGGTTCACGCGGATGCCGCGAGATTTCGCGAGCCAAGACGTGGGGGTGTCGTGGGGGGTGACGTGGGGGGTGACGTGGGGGTGATGTGGGGGGTCACTTGGCGTTCATGCGGTCTATCGCGACCATCGCCGCCCCGAAGACCCCCGCGTGGTCCATTAGTTGGCTCTCGACGACCTCGACTTTCTTGCAGCGGTCGGGGAAGGCGTACCGGCGTGTGTAGCGTTTCACCATTTCGACCCACGGCGTTCCGAGGGCCTCGGTCAGCCCGCCTCCCAGCACGACCCGCTCAAGCGAAAGAAGCGTGACGCCGTTGGAGATGGCGACGCCCAGAAGGTGCGCGGTCTCTTCGATGACCTCGACCGTGAGTTCGTCTTTTCGGCGGAAGGCCTCGGCGATGGTCTTGGACTTGATCCCTTCGATGTCCCCCTCGGCGAGTTTGACGAGGATGCTCTTGCGGTTCGACCGGATGAGCCGAACAAGGCGGTCGACGACGGCGGTGCGAGAGCAGTTGTGCTCGAGGGAACGGCTTCCGGGCGGGTTGCCGGGGAGGATAAGGGTGTGGCCGATCTCTCCGGCGGTCATGAAGTGCCCGTAGTGGAGGGAGTTGTTCAGGATCAACCCGCCCCCGATGCCCGTCCCGACCCAGACGCCCAGCAGGTGCTTGCTGCCGACGCCCGCCCCCAGCCGGTATTCCCCGTAGACGGCGACGTTGACGTCGTTGTCGAGAAAAACGGGAATGCCCAGGCGCTTGGACAGGATTTCGGCGATCGGGATGTTGTCCCAGCGCAGGTTGACGGCCTCAAGAACGACCCCCTCGATGGGATCGACGGCTCCCGGGGCGCCGATGCCAAGCGCCACCAGGTCCCGAAGCGTGATCCCCGCCGCGGCGCAGGCCTCTTCCACGCCGGATATCAGCCGCGTGACAATCGCGTCCAAACCCTCGTCGGATTTGGTCTTACGCTTGGATTCTCCCAGCAGTTCCCGCTCGGGCGAGACCACGCCGATCTGCATGTTGGTTCCGCCCAGATCGACCCCGACGACCGGACCTTTTGACGACTTGGCTGGGGGCATGGAGGTTCTCCCGACGGGCGGCAGTGTAGCGAGGATCCGATTGAATCCATTTCCCGCCAAGGGTGTCGTGTTCGGGTGGGGCCTGCCTCGGGCGACCGGCGCCGTTGATTTGGCGAGTTGCCCGTTGCATTCCCCGGACGGGGTTCGATACCATGGGGCGATCGGATCGACTGGAGTTCGCATGAACGAACGTCGAGCCAGCACGGGTGAGGAATCTGCCCGTCCTCCGTCGGGTGAGTGGCCGGAACGTGCCGACGCGGCGGCTTCACCGGGAGTTGACCGCGACCAGGCCACTCGACTGATTCGATTGATGCAGCAGACCGAGCACCTGGCGCGCGTCGGCGGGTGGGAACTGGATTTCACGAGCGGTTCGCTGTTCTGGACCGACGAGACGCACCGGATCCACGAGACCGACCCGCGGACGTTCACGCCCACGCTCGAATCGGCGCTGGCCTTTTACGCGCCAGGGTCGCGCGAGGTCATCACCCAGGCCGTCGGTCACGCCCAGGTTGCCGGCACCGGGTGGGACCTTGAACTCGAAATCGTCACGCGGACGGGGCGGATGATCAGCGTGCGGGCGACGGGCCAGGTCATGATGTCGGGCGGGAAACCCCAGCGGGCCTACGGGGCGTTCCAGGACATCACCGAGCGCCGAAGGCTCGAGCATCAACTGATGGCCGCGGCCCGAATGGAGAGCATCGGGCGGCTTGCCGGGCACATCGCTCACGATTTCAACAACTGGATCACCGCGATCATCGGGTACGCGGAGTTGGCCGGGCAAGGGGCGCGGCCAGGCTCACCGGAGCGCGAGGCAATCGACCGGATCCGGGAGGCGGCCCAGCACGCGACGACGCTGACGGGTCAACTGCTCTCGCTCTCTCGACCGATGCCCGCCGAGACCTCGGTGGTGGACCTCAACGAACTGTTCCAGACGATGATGCCCCTGTTCAAGGGCGTGATCGGCGGGGCGGCGACGATCCGCGCCAACTTTGCGCCCGGCTCCCTGAAGGCCCGCGTGAGCGCTTCGCAGTTCCGCCAGGTCCTGCTCAACCTGGTGCTCAACGCCCGTGACGCGATGAACGGAAGGGGAACGATCGAGATCCGCACCGAAAGGCGTCGGCACGAGATGCCCCTGGTCGCGGCGGCATCGGTCGGCCCGCCCACGGGAGACTGCGTCTCCTTCAGCGTCTCGGACACGGGCGAGGGAATGACGCCGGAGATCCTCGACCGGATCTTCGAGCCGTTCTTCACGACCAAGCCCGGAGGGAAGGGGACGGGACTGGGCCTGGCGACGTGCTACGCGATGGTCAAGGCCAGCGGGGGGCACATCGAGGCCACCAGTGTCCCCGGGCAGGGATCGGTCTTTACGGTCACGCTGCCGGCGATCAAGACCCCGCGGGCGGATTCCCCGGTCGGCGCTGAGGCGGCACCCAGCGCGTAAAGGGGCCATCGAGCGACCAAGCGGGTCCGCGCCCGATGCTCCTGAGGGGATCGGCGAGCCGCGCGCGGCTATGCTCGCGTATGCTGCGCCCATGAGGCATGCGATTCCCCTCGCGTTCATTCTCGGGTTGCCGCTCTTGGCGGGTGCATCGTCTGGCGCCATGTCGAGTGGCAAGGCCGTGTGTGAATCCACTCTGGCATCTCCAAGGGCATCCCAGGCCGCACCCCCGCCGGTGTCCCGCCAAGTCCCCCCCGCGACCCACGCGGCGAACACCCCTGCCCCTCGCGCCGATCAGTTCTGGATCGACCGCCACGCGCTGGGTAAGGCGCGTGCCCGGGAAGCATCCCTCAGGGGCGACGTTGATGTGGTCTTCCTGGGAGATTCGATCACGCAGGGATGGGAGGGCGAGGGTCGGCAGGCCTGGGATGATGCGTTCTCCGGGCGCGTCGTGGACGGCCTCCCAACACCCCGCGGACTCAACCTGGGCATCAGCGCCGACCGGACCGAGCACGTGCTCTACCGGGTGCTCGACGGGACCCTGGACCCGCTCGCGGCCCCTTCGAGCGGACGCCCCCCGCGCCTGGCCGTCATCATGATCGGCACCAACAACAGCCACGGCGATCAGTACACCGCGCGGCAGATCGCCGACGGGATCGTGGCCGTGACGCGAGCGGTTCAATCGCGACTGCCGGGGATCCGGGTTCTGCTTCTGAACATCTTTCCCCGTAATGTGAACAAGGACGCCCAGCGAGCCAAGGTCGAGGCCGCGAGCGAACTGGCGTGGTCCGACCTGGAAAGCGACTCCTCGATCCGCCGCATGGACCTGGGCGGGTTGTTCACGTCGCCCGACGGCGTTCTTGATCTCGAACTGATGCCCGACGCCCTGCACCTGTCCGCTCGCGGCTACCGCGTTTGGGCGTCGGCGATCGAGCCCGCCATCAAGCAGGCGATCCGAACCGGGCCTTCACCCTGGGGCACGGCCGTGGTGGACCTGCGAGAACGCATGCGGGCGCGGGGCATCCCCGTCAGGCAGCAGGGAAGCCGGGACGCGGACACGGTCTTTGCATTCACCGCCGCCCTCGAGTACGCCGCGGCCGGCGCGGCCCGGGAGGGCGAACCCGCCCCGGATTTTTCCGAGCAGTACCTGATGTGGGCGGCCAATCAGGCGACGGGCGGCTCACGGTCCAGGACCGGCGGCTTTGGTCCCGAGGCGCTCGCCGCCGGGCTGCGAGACTGGGGCGTGTGCGATGAAGCGCGGATGCCCTACGTCGCCCGGGACGAGGCGATCGCCGAGCCGGATGATGCGGCCAAAGCGCAGGGGCGATCGCGCGCGCGATTCACCGTCGAGACTCTCACGCACGGGACCACGACCGGCGGGTTCACCCCGGAAGTTCTTGCCGCGGCCACCCGCTCGCTCGATGATGGCAGGCCGGTGGTCGCGGTCTTCGGGTGGCCATCGGGCAAGCAGGATGAGGCGATGCCCGATGATCACCGCACGCCGATCGGCGAGGGGATCGGCGAGGGGATCGACGCCGCCAGCCGGCGCCTCTCCGGCGCGCTGTTGGTCGGGTACGGGCTTGACGCGGACCACCCCGGCAAGGGGTACTTCATCGCCCGCTTGGCGAGAGGCGAGTGGTTCGGGGAGGATGGCGATGCGGCTATCTCCTTTGAATACGCCCGGGAATACGGGATGGGGCTGTACACGGTGAAGCAAGAGCCTTGAATCCAGGCGTCGCCCGCATCGTCCACCGTCGATAAACATCCCGGCACACGGCACACCCGCGTGCGAGCCCCGCCTTCGCGGGGCTTTTTCGCGCGCTTTGGCGGGGGCCGTGCGAATCCTCGCCTCGCGATACGCCGCTTGAGCCGTGGCCACGCCGCTACCCTTGCGGCAGGTCAGGTCTTCAGGCAAGCCAGGCCCGCCACCGATGCCACCCGCCGCCGTTCTTGCCGTGCCCACCAACGACCAGGCGGATCACCCGCGGCGATTGATGCGGCTGCGCCCCATGCCGGTCATGCACGTGCCCGCGGCGGTCTTCATCCTGACCACGCTGCTCCTGCCGGTCGGCGCCATCAACGGGCAGAACAACCTCCTGTTCTGGATCTTCGGCCTGGCGATCGCCACCCTCGTGGCGTCGGGAACGATCGGGGCCTGGACCATGGCCAGCCTGGTGGTTGAACGCGACCCCGTATCCCCCGTGCATGTCGGGGAGGTTACGAGGATCACCTACCGGATCACCAACCGCAGCCGTGTGCTTCCAGCCTTTGCCGTCTCGATCTCCGAACTCTCCCGCCGTCCCTGGATGCCCCGGTCATCACGGCGTCCGGACCCGACGTGGGATGGGAAACTCTCCCGCGGCGTGGCGTTCGCGGAGTTCATTCCCTGCCGGGGGACGGTGGTGGTTCACGCCCTGGTCGCGGGCATCGGACGGGGGATGGCTCGGCTCGACACGGCGGAGGTCTGGACGACCTTCCCGTTCGGCCTGTCACGCAAGACCATTCTGATGGCCCGGGAGCAGGCCGTCCTGGTGCGTCCACGGGCGGCGCGGCTCTCACCATCGGCGGCGTCGATGCTCTCCGCGCTGCTTCGAGGCGAAAACCAGGGCGCTTCGACGCACTCGGGAACCGGCGATGAGTTCCACAGTTTGAGAGACCACTCCGATGGAGATCCGCCCGGCGCGATCGCGTGGAAACGGACGGCGACGACCGGGCGCCTCCTGGTTCGGCAGAACGCCCGGATGCTCAACCGCCGCGTCATGATCGGGATCGCGGACCTGAGCCGGGTGACGCCGGCCGAAGCCGAACGAACAATCGCCGCGGCGGCGGGGCTGGTCGCCGCGGCGGCGGGGCTGGGGCTTCTGGTGGGTCTGCTTGGCACCGCGACCCGTGACCCGCTCCCCCCCCGGCTTGGCTCGCGTCCGCTCGAAGAGGTATTCGATGCGCTGGCAAGGCTCGACCCGTCCTCGGAAGGGCCGCCACTCCCGCCGCCGGGGGGCGTGCGATCCCACTTGACGCTGATCCTTGACCCGGCCCGCGGGCCGTGGGGCGACGGATCGGCCCGGGTGCTCGCCCCCGGCGACGTGCTCACTCCCGGCACGGGCGAATCAGGGATGCGGGCCGTGCGCCGCGGACTCGCCGGGCGAGTTCTGGACACGCTCGCCTCGCTCCTGCCGGTCTCCGAGCCCGACGGGGCGTTGAAGGGGGGTGGTCGATGAAGATCCCGACCAACTGGAAAACCCCCGCCCTGCTTCTGACCCTGCTGGCGATCGCCGCGTACTGCTTTGCCAACGACCTGGCTCCGCTGCTGGTGGCGTCGTGGGCGGTCGCGCTGACCGGGTGGTGGCACAGCGAGCGATCGGGCGGACGGGGCCTGCCCCGCTGGTCGGTGCTTTCGATGGTGCTGGGCGTCGTGCTCTGGACGTTCTTCCGCGCCAACACGCAGCGGATCGACGTGACGATCTTCGGTGAGTTCCTGACGCTGGTGCTCCTGGTCAAGACCTGGGACCGCAAGGGGGCGCGCGACGTCGGACAGTTGATCGCGATGTCGATCTTCCTGATCATCGGGGCCATCCTCGACAACAACAGCCTCGTGGTCGGGTTGATCGTCCTGATCTCCATGCCGCTGACCGCGTGGGCGGTGATGGCGCTGCAGGTGGGCGGAGGAACCGAGTCCGCCGAGTCACGCGGTCGCAGCGCGATGGCCACGGCTCGCTCGGCGGCGGGGGATGAGCCGACGGGCGAAGGTCAGCCGAGGGCCATGCCCAGGCTGACCGAGGCGGCGGCTCGAACGCTCACCCCGCTCGCGGCGGCCGCGACGATCGCGGCGTTCTTCATCGCGCTGGGCGTTTTCCTGGTGATGCCCCGCGGCCTGGCGGCCAGCCAGTGGGGATCCTGGGCTCGGGTCACGCACCAGATGCAGACCGGCTTCACGCAGGATGTCGAACTCGGCCGCGCGGGGCTGCTCACCGAGTCGCCGCGCGTGGTCCTGGAGGCGGCGTTCTCCGACGAGAGCGGGGCGTCGATCGGCGGGGAGGAGCGGGTCTACTACCTCCGCGGCGCCGTTCTTGGCTCCTACCAGCGAGGCCGCTGGGTCGCGTCGGGCCCGTCGGGCTCGGTGGTCAAGCCGCTGGTCGATCCCTCGCGCGACCGCGTGATCATCCAGGACATTGACCTGCGCGAGTCGCACGCCAACAAGCGCACCCCGCTCTTTGCGGTCTGGTGCAACAAGGTCATCAACGCTCACAACGAGTCGATCATCAACACCGGCCCGGGACAGGTGTGGTACCGCGAAGCCGGGCGCGGCGGCTCGCTTCGATACCGTGTCACCTCCGTCGAGCCTGCCCTCTCGTCCGCGGGGGTGGATCGGTCCCAGATTGCCTCGTTCCCGTCGGAGGTCGTCCGGGAATACGCCCTCGGGCTGGTTGAACGGGGCGGCTTCGAGCCAGACCCACAGCGCCGCCCGCCCGCCGACGACGCCTCGGTCGCCAGGATCCTCACCAGTCACCTGCGAGGGAACTTCGAATACACCACCATGATCGCCAGCCCCGACGCCGGCCAGGATCCCATCGAGTGGTTCCTGACGGTTGAGCGCCGGGGGCACTGCGAGTACTTCGCCTCGGCCCTGGCCGCGATGTGCCAGGCGGTGGGCATCAACGCCCGCGTCGTGGCCGGGTACATCGCCACCGAGTTCGACGAGTCAAGGGGCGTGTACACCGTCCGCGAGAGCAACGCCCACGCCTGGGCCGAGGTCGAGGTCGCCCGCGGCATCTGGATCACGCACGACCCGACCCCGCCCGTGGCCCTCATGAACGCCCACGCCGCCAGGCCTTCCTGGCGAGCCAGGATCTCCCGATACCTCGACTCCCTCAACGACGCCTGGACCAACAGCGTCGTCATGTTCGACAACCAGAAGCAACACCGCATCTTTGACGCCGGGAGTTCGCGATCGTCGTGGATCGAGTCGCTTACCCGCCGCGCCGCCGATGACTTCCGCGAGACACGCGGACGCTCGATCATCAAGTACGTCCTGGCCGCCGCCGCCATCCTCCTGGCCGCCGCCGGGCTTTCCGTCGCCGCCATCCGCGCCGCCGCAAGCCTGGGCGTTCGACTCCGCCGCCAACGGCCGGCCGTCGGATCCGACCCGGAAATGCTCGCCATGCTCCGCGACGCCGCCTTCTACGACCAGGCCCTCGACGTGCTGGCCGGCGCGGGGCTTGCCCGACCAGTCGGCACCCCCGCCATCGACCACGCCCGCTCGCTCGCCACGATCGACGCCGACCTGGCCAGCACCTTCGAGCGAATCGCCACTTTGTACTACCGGCCACGGTTCGGGCGTCGTCCCCTGACTCCCTCCGAAACCGCCGAGGCCTCCGCCCTGGTTGTCCGTCTGCGCGGGCTGGTCGCGGGGTGGCCGCCCACCCCGGCGCGGACCAGGCAATGACAACGCCGGGCCATCGCGCTGCCGGGCTTCACACGGCCGCGGGGGATCCCGCCACAAGGGCGAGAAGGTCCGACGGCGACGAGTGCATGTGAACCTGGCGCCGATGATTGAGCCGCAGGAACCCTTCCGAGGCCGCGTGGTCAAGGTACGACATGATCGGTTCGTAGTACCCGGCCACGTTCAGAAGGCCGACCGGCTTGTCGTGGATCCCCAGTTGCGCGAGCGTCAGCACGTCGAAGAGTTCATCGAGCGTCCCCAGTCCTCCGGGCAGCGCGATGAACGCGTCGGCGAACGTCGCCATCATCATTTTTCGTTCGTGCATCGTGTGAACCACGTGCAGCGACGACAGGCCCTTGTGGGCCAGTTCCTTGTCCATCAGGAACTGCGTGATCACCCCGACCGCCCGGCCTCCCCGGCCGAGCACCGAGTTTGCCAGCGCCCCCATCAGCCCCTTCCCGCCGCCCCCGTAGATCAACTCGATGCCGTGCTCGACCAGCAGGCGGCCCATCTCCACCGTGGACTCCACGTACTCGGCCCTGGCGCCATCCGCCGCCGCACAGAACACGCACACACGCTTGATCGGTCGTCCCATGCCCGAAGGGTACGCCCGGTGCGAACCGTTCCGTGCGCGCCCCACCCCCCCCGATTCCACGCGTTCACGGCACGAACACGGCGACACACAGCACGGCACCGATGGCCACCGCCCCGATGGTCTTGATGAGGAGCCCGGCCGCGCGCCCGGCCGCCGCCCCGCCCGCGACCTTCGTCGATCCCTTCCACGTTCCAGAGGCGATCCCACGCTCCGCGGCCAGCGCCCCAAGACCCGCCCCCACGATCGCCCCGACCACGGTCCCGATCGGAGGGACGAACGGCGTGCCCGCGACCGCCCCGATCAGCGCTCCCACGATCGATCCGACCGCCGATGACCGGGAACCCCCCGTCGTGCGCGCGCCCACCGCACAGGCCGCGAACTCCGCCGCCTCGGCAAGCAACGCGATCGCCACGCACGCCCCGATCGTCCACCAACTCATCAACCCCGGCTGCCAGAGCGTACACGCCGCCGCCGCCGCGATCATCACCCATATCCCCGGCAGGGTCAGCAGCGTCAGCGCCACCCCCGTCAGGGACATCAGCACCACGATCGCGGCCGCCAGGTAGTGCATACGGCGGATTATTGGGAATGCGCCGCCGCCGCGTTCAGCGTGATGCCACGCGGCCGGTCCAGACCGTCCATGCCGGCGCCACGCCCGAGATCAACGCCGCCGCCGACGCAGGCTTCCCAGGACCGAAACCGCCCCCAGGAACGCGCCCGCGGGCGACGGGACGTACTCGTACTGGATCCGGACGTTGTCGATACCCCACGATTCGTCGCTCAGCCCCTGCAGTCCCTTGTCGTAGAACCACAGTTTGACCTTCTCTCCGGGGGCCTGGTCGAACTGGACCGTGATGTTCCTGTAGATCGCGTCAGGGGCCGACCCGTACGCCATGTTCCAGCGGCCCACGTCCGGTTCCCGGTACGACTGATTCAGCCACACGTTCCCGAAAGTCTCGGAGAAAATCACCGAAGCGCCGTTGTTGATCTCGAATCGATCCGGGCCGTGCCTGGGGTCGTTGCCGTCCCACGAGTCGATGGCGTAGAAATCGAACGTCAGCGTGTACCGGATCGTGTCGAACCCCGACCCGCCGCCGTTGTTGCCGTTCCCGCCGTTGTTGCCATCGCCGTTTCCCCCTCCGTCACCGTTGCCGCCGTCCCCGTAGGCGCCGGGGGGTGGGGGGGGCGGGGCATCCAACTGCAGTTTGATCGTGTTGTTCGAGTACCGGCCGGAGAACCGTGTGAACGGCGTCTGCGCCGACAGGTGGACCCAACTCCACTGCGGCTTGACCGTCGTGGACTCGAAGTTATCGAAGAACAGCGTCTGGGTCTGCGCCTGCGCCGTGCCCGCGGAAAGAGCCGCCGCGACACCCACCCCGATGAAACCACCCGTGGTCGAACGAATCATCTCTTCTCCTCCCTGATCTCGTGCGTGTTCTCTCTGGGCGGTCGCTTGCCCCGGGGCGCCCGCGTGCCTCAACCATGCCATACGCCCGGGGGAGTCGCGAGAAGAAGATTGGATTTCAAGGGGGAGGAGGTTGCCCGGCGCCGTGTGCGCGGCCCGCGCGGACGGTTCGGCCTGGGCGCACGGCGCGGCCTGCGCGACCCGGGCGCGCCGAGGCCCGCCCGCCGCGCTCGCGCCGCGTGATGCCGATGCTCTAAGGAGCCCAACGCCGGCGATCCCCGGCCGACGGGCGCACGCGCCGAACCCCACGACCCGCCCGCGCCAACCGCCGCGTCTTACACCTGCCCGCGAGCCGCCGCCATCGCCGCCCGCACGATGGGCACGAACTCGCCGACCTTCAGCGAGGCCCCGCCGATCAGGCCCCCGTCCACGTCGGGAGCCTTGAACAGTTCCGCCGCGTTGGAGGGCTTGACCGATCCCCCGTACATGATGCGCATCCGCTCGGCGGTGTCCTGGCCGTACATGCCCGCGATCAGGCGCCGGATGTTCGCGTGAACCGACTGGGCATCATCGGGCGTCGCCGTCTTGCCCGTTCCGATCGCCCAGACGGGCTCGTACGCGATCGTCACGCTGGACACATGGTCCCCGGTGACGTCGGCGAGCCCGGCACGGACCTGCCGCTGGATCACGGGGTCGGTATGCCCCGCGATCCGCTCGTCGAGCGTCTCCCCGACGCACAGGACCGCCTCCATCCCCGAGTCCACGATGGCCCGCAGTTTCAGGTTCACGACCGCGTCGGACTCCCCCAGCACGTGCCGACGCTCGGAGTGCCCGCACAGGACGATCTCCACCCCGCAGTCCCTGAGCATCTCCGTCGAGACCTCGCCCGTGTACGCCCCGTCGGGCTTGTGGTACACGTCCTGGGCCCCAAGCCGCAGCGAGGAACTCCGCTCCCGCAGGATGGCGCGAACCGCGAGCAGGTACGGGTACGGAGGGAAGACCGCGACATCGACGTTCGTGACGTCACGCAGACCGTCCACCACGCCACGCGCCAGTTCGGCCGACTCGGCCCGGTTCGTGTTCATCTTCCAGTTGCCGCCGACGATGGGCTTTCGGTCCGACACGTGAACTCCTCTCGAACCCGCACGAAGCGGTGATGCCCGCACGCCCGGCGAACCCGCGCGAACCAACGGCCCGGCGGCACGCCGGACTCAACCTCGCGGGCCGGCAACGCTCCCCGTTCCCCCGACTCCCAGACGATCCGGGGCCTTCAATGTAACAAGGAGTTTCCGGGGAACGCGGGGAGTGCGATCCGGGGTCGAGGGCTTGGTCCCCCGGGCCTGAGTCCCGATCCGGGCCTGAAACCTGGTCCGGGCCTGAAGCCTTCGCCCGGGAAGGGAAAGCCACCTTGGGGATTTGAACCCCAGACCTATGCTTTACGAAAGCATCGCTCTACCGCTGAGCTAAGGTGGCGAATAAGCCTTGTTTTCACGAGCGAATTTGACTTCGCCCCGGTCCGCCCTTGGATGCCTCCGACACCCGTTGCGACACCACTTCCGAACGTCCGTTAGGGGGTACCCTCGCGGAGCCAACCAATCGGTGTCCAGGAACGCAGACGAGCCATGCCCAAGGACGAGGCCGATCGTAGCCGATCATCGAACGCTTTTCGAGCCGCGCGGAGAGCGCGGACGGGGCGGAGGGACAAGCCGCGAAAGCCCTTTTGCGACTTCCCGCTCTTCCCGCACGCGACGGGCCGGTGGGCCAAGAAAACCAGGGGCAAGTTCGTGTTCTTCGGGCCCTGGGACGACCCGTTCGGCGCGCTGGAACGCTACACCAGCCAGCGCGACGCGCTCCACGCCGGGCTGGTCCCGCGCGGCGCGATCAAGGCCGCGCCCCGAGGCGTTCCCACCAGCGGCGCGGAGGAGGGGTCTGCGGCGGCGCGCGCGGGCGGCGAGGAGGAACGCCCGTGACCGTCACCACCGCACGCTCACCGCGGGGCCCGAACCAGGAACGCGGCGTGGTGCGCGAACTGCTCCCTGGAGCGTTCGACGGTTCGCTCCTCCCAGCGCTGGGTGGTGGTCGTCAGGTCCACGTCGCGAGCGGTGCCATCGGGGCCCTTGGCCGTGCCGGTGGTGCGGGACGTGTCCGTCACGGGGACGCGGTAGGTCGATCGGTAGGAGGCCCATCCCGTCGAGTGCGAGTCCCACAGGACGCGGGTCGCGCCGATCGAGCGGGCGAACGCTTCGAGCCCGTGGTCCTTGAGATCGAAGTCCTCGACGAACACGCTGGTCCCCAGGCGCGTCCAGCCGAGCGGCGGCGACCCATGCATCTCGTGCGGGGGCACGGCGGTCAGGTCGACGGCCTGCGTCTCTCCGAGCGGCTGGAGGCGTTGACCCTCGTAGTGGGCCTCCCACAAGTTGGCCGCCTGCTGGAGCGACGGGGCACACCCACCGAGCAAGAGACTCAGCGCCAGCACACCGCACGCGGCGCTGGCGTGAGAGGCGATCCGTACACGGGGCCGGGGTTGTTGGGGGATCGGTTCCATCGGGACACCATACGACCGCACGCGCGCGGGCGCCTCGGCCCGGCGGCAAGGCCGGTGGGGGCGACGGCGTCCACGTCTGGAAGGAACCGGAGCGGGCCGAACTCCGCGCTGAACTTGATGCCGCGTATTTCATCCTCTACGGCATCGGGCGTGCGGATGTCGAGTACATGCTCAGCACCTTCACCGGCACGGGCTTTATCGCCCAAAACCAACGCGAACAGGGCGGCCCCGCATGGGAGAAGGGCGGCATCGGCGAGGCCGTCCTTGACGCCTACGACGCGCTGAACGCGCACGGAACATAAGAAAGTCCAGTTCGCGACGGGGAAAGACCGCTCGTCCGCCCCCTCACTCCCACCCCACCACGCGCCTCCCGAAATCCAGGCCCATCGCCCGCTTGGCCAGCATCAACGTCTCCTCCGCCACCGCGTTGGCCTTCTTCACCCCGGCCCGGATCACATCCACCACCAGCGCGTCTCCGCCCGCCCGTCCCGGAGCCGCGGGAGCCTCCAGCGCGGCCCGGCGGGAACGGATCGGGTCCAGCAGCGCGTTGATCGCCGCCCCTACCTCCGCCTTGACGTGCCCGTCCATGATCGTCTTGCCCGCCGCGTAGTCGGCCTTGATCTGGCTCGCACGCTCCGCGGGCAGGAACACATCGATGTACTGCGACAGCGGGTTGCTCTCCGGAAGCGGGCTGGTCGTCGTGGGGCGGTCGGTCCGGATCGAGTTGATCTTCTTCTGCACCACCTTCGCCTCGTCGTACAAGAAGATCGCGTTGTTCAGCGACTTGGACATCTTGTTCTGACCGTCGATCCCCACCAGCCTCGCCACCCGGCCGATCCTCGCCCGCGGAACCGGGAAGACCGCGTTCTCACCCGCCGAGCCCGCCCGGGCGTGGTCGTCCGCGGGCACGCGGTTCCCCACCCCGCCGTAGAGTTGGTTGAACTTCATCGCCACATCGCGGCACATCTCGATGTGCGCCTCCTGGTCCTCCCCCACCGGGACCAGTTCGGGACGAAACGCCAGGATGTCCGCGCACTGCCCAACCGCGTACATCGGAAACCCGAACGGGTACGTCTCGCCAAGCCCCTTGGACTCGATCTCGGTCTTGAGCGTCGGGTTGCGCATCACCTTGTTGAACGGGATGATCATCGCGAACAGGAACGTCAGTTCCGCGATCGCCGGGATCTCCGACTGGAGCACGAACGCCGACCGCTCGGGATCAAGCCCCACCGCGAGCCAGTCCTTCACGATGCCCAGCGTGTTGGCGCGTATCTCACCGGCCTTCTCCGCCAGCGTTGTAAAGGCGTGGACGTTGGCGATCAGGAAGTAGCAGTCGTACTCATCCTGGAGCCGTAGCCGCGTCTCGAGCGACCCGACGTAGTGCCCCAGGTGCAGCCCGGTGGCGGTGGGCGTATCCCCGGTCAGAATTCTCGGCTTGGCGGCGTTGGACATGGGAGCCAAGCGTACGCCGGGCTCCCGGCCTTCGACCCGGAAAACCCCGTGCGCCCACGGGCGCCCACGGGCGGGGATGCGCCGAGGCATCGCCGCACACGGCACGACGCGGAAGAAAAGCCGAGAGACACGAAAAACCCTCGATCGGCGGCAATTCACATTGACTCTCTTCCCCCTCCCCGTGGTACCATGGCATCATGAGTTCCGGGGGCTCAAAGATGCAATGCCGTGCCAAGGCGCCCAGGCGAGGAAATCCTTGTTCCCGTAGCGGCATGCTCGCGAGGTCTCTGCACGGAACCGATGCCGGTCGGACGTGTCGGCGGATGCCTGGCGTACGTATGAGTTTCGCCTTCAGGTCCCCCCTCTCGCCTGTACGTACGCCCGCGGGGGGCGATGCCCGCTTCCAACGGAACCGTATGAATTCGACAATCGACGGCGGGAGCCGTGCTGCGAGCACATCCAGCCACGCGAGCAGAGAGACGCTCCACTCGATCGGCCTTGCCGCGGATGCGAGCAATCCCGATAGGGAAAATCAGGGAAACAGGCCA
The DNA here is from genome assembly GCA_019636515.1 of Phycisphaeraceae bacterium. Lineage (GTDB taxonomy): Bacteria > Planctomycetota > Phycisphaerae > Phycisphaerales > UBA1924 > JAEUJB01. Next base: position 294,925 of record JAHBXI010000003.1, read on the forward strand.
TGAGAAATATATGGAGGTTCACGCTTCTGTTCGCGGGCGCGGCCCTCCTGGGCACCGGTGTCGTGGCGGCTCGAAAATGGCATGCGGTCAGGCAGCCCGTCCAGGCGGATGGATCGTTTCCCGACTCGTTCATGATGGACTCCCTGCGGGAGGTCCTCGAAGGGAAGGCCCCCGACTGTCAACGAATCACGGCGCTCTCGGTGCAGGCCCTCCGAGCCTACGAGTTCTCGACCGATCGGTGGGATAACCTCCTCTTCGCCCTCGCCGAGGCGGCCGAGAACGCCGGATGCGAACTCGACGCTCGCGAGTGGTACGCCCTGGTGGCCGCGCAAACACGCGATCCCGTCCTGAGAGCCGCCGCAAGCATGCACCTCGGACATATCGAGCGAGCCGGCGGCGGATACCAGGCCGCCGAGACCCACTACCGCCGATCCATGGCCGCCTGCGACGAGGCCGCACCAAGCCTCCTGATCGACCAGGTCCGCATCAGCGCCATCAACGGGCTCTCCAACACGCTCGCCGCGGCGGGCAAGCACGGCGAGGCGCTCGCCACGCATCGGGACGCACTGGACATCGCCGCCCGACGCCTGGCGCCGGATGATCCGACATCGCGGGTGCTTCTCTTGAATCAGGCGAGACTGGCGGAACGCACCGGCGACGATCGCCAGGCCCTCGATATCCTCGCTGAAATCCTGCGACAAGGGCCACGGGACGATCCCCGGGATTACGTCGAGATCGGCATAAGAACCCACCGCCTTGCCGGGCGGGTCGAAGGGGTGCGGGGCAGCCTGCGAATCCTCGAATCGATGTGGGATGAGCACTTCAACGTCCTGCGCCAGTCCCCCGCCATCACCCGGCTGGGCATGGAGTTGGTCAGGGTTCGATTGAAAGCCCCGGGCCAGGCGCCGCGGGCCTGCGACCTTGCCGCCCAACTCATCGCGCTGGTCGGTGAGCATGAATCCGCCTGGCTCGCGTCCGCCGTGTCCGCGGAGCGATCCCAACTCGCGGGCGCCTTGCGAGAGGTCCGCTTGTCGTGCGTTTCAACGCTCCAGTCGTATTCGCTCCACAACAATGATTCCTACATTGATCTTGCGTTCATGACCTGGCTCGATACCGAACCCGAAGACACCCAGCACGACCTCATCCTCGCCCAGTGGGCGCGCGAGAAACAGCGGCGGACACCCCGATAGGCAGGTATCGTCCCGCACGCGAGATTCCCAAGATCCGTGTGCTTCCCTCCTCGCGTGGCGGGCGGCGCCCGGGCCACCGCGACGACTTCGCCTGCCTCATGCGCAACAACCTGCTCGGCGGAAATCCATGACACGCCCGAGCAAAGGCCGGGGTTGGGCAACCCCGCGAACGGCGAATTACCATATTGACTTCCCCCCCCCCCGTGGTACCGTATCGGCATGGGGTGTCTGGGGATCCATCGCGGGGCGCACCGGGGCCGGGGGAGCCACGACCAGAGACGATTGCGCCCGCGGCACGGCCTCGCCGCGTACGCCCATCGCGCATACCGCGCGCCGATCACGCGAAGGGCCGACACCCGGCGCGCCTTTACCATGATCGAAGTCCTTGTGACGATCGGCGTGGTATTGCTGCTGGTTTCGCTCGCGCTGCCGGCAATGCGCGGCGCGGCGCTCCAGGCCAAACTCACCCGATGGCTCGCCCAGACCTCCCAGTACGCTCGGTCGGTCATGATCTATGCCGAGGACTACCGCGGGGTCTACCCGATCGCCAGCGAGTACGCGCCCTACGCCGCCGCCGCCTGGTACTTCCCGCTCGTGACCGACGGCCACTTTGTCCAGCGCCAGGACGTGGACCCGGAGGGCCGCCGCCGCGTCGGGTACGTCACTATCTGGCTCTCCCAGTGCATGCTCTACGACCCGGCCCGCATGCTCCCCGGAAAGACCGTCCCTCACGACGAACAGTGGTCTGTACCCGTCGGACAGCACCAGGTGCCCTTCCCATCCTCGAAAGGATTGATGTACCAGTACCGATGGCCGGTCGAGCCCGTCATCGCGATGTGCTGCGGCATGCCGATCGTGGTCGGCCCCGTCGCGTTCGCGGACGGCAGCGGCATGCTCGGCACCCGCTACGACTTCAACTTCGGCCTGGAGCCCGAGCCCGACAAGAACGGGATCGGCGTGCCGGTCGCGACCACGTGGGGCGGCTATCGAGCCAGGGATCGCTGACACATAAGGAGACCGCGCATGAACGCAAGACTCGTCGTGATGGCCCTGATCGTTGCTGGAACCGCGGGCAGACACCATGAAGAGCATGTGACATGAATGACACGCAAGCCATCTCCATCCTCGTCGCCTCCCTCGCGGTCGCCTTCGCCACGGCGCTCCCCGGTCCGGTCGCCAGCCCACGCCAGCCGCCGAACCCTTCGATCAACACGGATTCGCTTGCGACGCTCCTGGCCAAATCCATCCCCACTCGCGGGAGCGTCGAGGTGATTTACGCCTCCGACACCGGCGCGGGCGAAACCATGGCCGGGTTCGACGCCGCCACCGGTGCCTGGTACTGGTACGGTGGCTCGGTGGTCGCCGGGGTTGATCCAACCGGAGTGGCGTTCGGCGGCGACGCCGACTCCGTCCGCCCCGCCGACGACCCCGCCGCCGTCTCCGAGCAGCATTTCGCCTCGTACTTCCCTTTCCTCGCCGTCCGCTATTTCCTCGAAAACATCCGCTCGGTCGACCGCGTCGAGGACCGCCCCGGCCCCGGAGGCGGCTGGCGTCTCTCCATGGTCCACCCCGACGGCCGGCGGTTCGTCCCGACCACCGCCGGCTCCGAACCGGGCATCCGAAAGCCACGTCGCGAATTCCTCGAAATCGACGCCGACGGCCGCCCCGTCGCCCTGTACATGGAAGAGGGCGACACCCGCGACGAGTTCACCTACGCCCACGACATCGTCCCCCCGTTCTGGGCGCCCGAGCGGTACCGCGGCCGCGTGCTCGTTTCCTACCACGTCACCGAACGCTCCGATCCTGCCCGCTTCAGCATCGAACGTGCCCGCCAGCGCGCCCAGGACCTCTCCCTCCGCGTCGACAAGGCGCTCAAAGCCAAGATCACCAGCGTGCGATACCACCAGGCCCCTCCGTCCGCTTCGGACGCTTCCCCCGTACCCACGCCCACGCCGCCGCAATCGCAACCCGTCATCCAGTGGCCTCTTTTCGCCGCCGGCGCCTCGGTCCTCATCATCGCCGCGTTCCTCTGGTGGCGTCGCCGATCGGCGTGATGCTCCCCGCCACGGTCGCGCGACCGCCTATCGTCAATCTCCCCGGCCAACCGCGCCCGGCGCGCCGACTCCTGGCCGGTAAACTCACGGCGCCCCAGGGAGACTCACGATGGCCGCCTCGCCAAAGAAAAAGAAAAAGAAGAAGATCGTCCGGGCCCTGCCAGACGCCCGCGCAGCCGAAGCCGCACGCGCCGTCTCCGCGAAGGCACGCTCGGAGCAATCGCAGGAATCCCGCCGCAAGAACATCCTCGCGGGAACCCCAAACAAGCGCATCAAGGGGCACCTCGGCGGCTCGTACCGCGCGGCGCAGGCCAAGCGCGACGCCAAGCAGCGTGGCGACTGACGACCACCCGAAGGTCACGAGAAGGCCGCGATCGCCACGTTCACGAGGTTGAACAAGGCGTGCATCACGATCGGCACGCCCAGACGCTTGGTCCTTTCGTACGCAAGGCCCATCGCCACCGAGAGAGCCGCCACCACCGCCATCGCGTGCGGAGGCATCACGCTCGCGTGCGCGGCCGTGAAGATCGCCGACGTCAGCAGCACCGACGCCCACGGACGGCCCGTCGCGCGAAGAATCGCCGATTGCAGCCCGACCCGGTAGATCAGTTCCTCAAACACCGGGATCAGCAGCACCGCGATCGCCCGCATCGCCCACACCCACGGGTCGCTCGACGACCCCGCGAGAAGCCGCAGCGTGTCGTGCGCGATCGGATCGGGTGCTGTCCCCTTCAGCATGATGGATGCCCGCACCGCCAGCGCCGAGACCGCCAGCAGAATCGGGTACGACACGACAAAGGCCCAAACCCCAACCGGCAGGTCGGACCATCGCGGCGAGACCCCCGCCTGCGGAGCGGCGGCTTTCAGCAGCCGCACCAGCGCGGCCCCGGCGGCGATCCCGCCGATGCCCATCGCCGCGTGCGTGACCACCTGCGCCTTGAGCGGCGGCGACATCCACGACGGCACCCCCAGCGAGGCGTATACCACCGCCGCGACAAACTGGCCCGAAAGAAAGACCAGCCCCGCCACCGCGAGCCAGACCCACCACGGATGAGCCTTCACCGCCCGCAGCCCCGCACGCGCCGGGGAACCCGGACGGATCACGTCCGCGAACCACAACGCCGCGAGGATCAACGGCGCCCCGATGAGCACCCCCACCGCCACCCACTGGGATGGATCCAGGTCGGGCCAGCGCCCCGGGACCTCCGGAGGCGGAACCGTCGCGGAAGGCCGGATCGACGACGACGCGAGCCGCCCGTACGCGGACGGTGCCGCGCCAACCAACGCCATGACGCCGACCGCCGCCGGTGCAACAATCGCCAGGACTCCCCGGTCGCCAGGCACGGTTCGACCCCACGCCCACTCCGGCCAAACCCGCATGAGACCTTCCCTCGACACCCTCCGCCGGATCGTTGAACACAAGACGGCCGAAGTCGCCGCCGCGAAGCAGCGCACCCCCTTCCGAGAACTCGAGGCCATGGTCGCCCAGGCCGAGCCTCCCCGCAACTTCTTCGCCGCCGTCACCAAGCACCCGACCCCGGACCACGTCGCCGTGATCGCCGAGATCAAACGCCAAAGCCCGTCGGCCGGGCTGATCCGCCCGGAGTACCAGGGAGAGGGTTTCGCGCCCGAGTCCATCGCGGGAAAGTACGCCGCCTCGGGAGCCGCGGCGATCAGTTGCCTGACCGACGAGCGGTTCTTCGGCGGACACCTCTCGTTCATCGAGCGCGTCAAGTCCGCCGTGCCCATCCCCGTGCTCCGAAAGGACTTCATCATCGATCCCTGGCAGTTGTGGGAATCACGGGCCGCCGGGGCCGACGCCGTGCTCCTGATCGCCGAGTGCCTTGACCAGAGCACCATGCTCGACCTGCTCATCCTCGCCCAGCAACTCCAACTGACCGCCCTGCTCGAAGTCCACGACGTGGAGAACCTCCTTCGGGTACGCCCACACGTGGGTTTCCCCCACCCCGGCTACGGGCTGCTCGGGATCAACAACCGGGACCTGGCCACCATGCGGGTCGATCTTCAGCACACGCTCCGGCTCGTGGACATGGTCGAGGACCGATCGATACTCGTCAGCGAGTCGGGGATCCAAACCCCCGCCGACCTCGCCAAACTCCGGCAGGCGGGCGTTCGGATTGTCCTGGTCGGTGAGCACCTCATGAAACAGAAAGACCCCGGCGCCGCCCTGGCCGGGTTGCTCAATCCGGCTTCACCCTGACCGGGAAGGAGACCACGGTGGTCCGCGTTCAACCTGTCGCCAGAGTCCTCACGTACGCACGAAGTCTCTTCGCCGCCTGGTCGCTGGCCCCGCTCGCGCTCGGCGGAGTGGTCCTGCACGTGGCCACCACGCACGCCGCCGTCCGGGCATCGGCGGTCACCCCATCGCCCGAGCAGGAGGCCCTCGATCGCCTGAATGCCGCGGCCTATGCCCTGCGAGAGGCCAGGGGGCTTACCTTCCGCCTCCGGACATCGGCCGATGGCATCCTGGCCACGGGCACGCCCATCATCGATTACGCCGTCACCATGGCACGGCTCGAAGGACCCGGGGGGATGTGGAAGGTGCGCGTGGAAGGCGAAGGCCGGCGGCGGCCGTCGGATCAACCCCTCCGCATCACCGCGGCATTCGACGAGACAACGGTGACATGGGTGGACCACGAGAAACGCGAAGTCCACACGCGACCGATCCGCTCGGCACGAGGGACGGTCACCCAACTCATCCACGCGGCCAGGGTCCCGGAGGTGATGTCACGCGAGCCGCTCGCCAAGGAACTCGTCGCCCCGGAGATGTTCACCGAGTCATCGTCCGAAGCCGACGGCGTCGCCTGCGACGTCGTCGTGGTGCGCACCGAAAACAAGGTCGCGGCCACGCGATGGTGGTTCGGAAAGGACGACATCCTGCCGCGCCGCATCGTCAAGTCGGTCCAGTCCGCATCGGGCAGCGGAACCTCCACCGTCGAGTTCCTCGAGATCAAGGTGGACGACCGACTGCGCGAAGCCGACCTCCGCGTGGACATACCCGATGGGTACTCGGCCGTCTCCGCCGATGACACCCCGGCGGGACGCCTGGGCTTGCCCGCAAGGACCGTGAACCAAGGCAGCGCCTCGCCGGGAAGCCCATCCACCACCGCCGGACCCGCGACCGGTGCCTCGCAAGGCCGATTCGACCCGTCCGACGACCCGTCCAACCACCGGGACCCGGACCATGAACGACCCCTCGATTTGCTATTCAAGTCCGAGAACGGCACGGAGTTCACGCTCTCGTCGCTGCGGGATCGGCCGGTCATCCTGTGCTTCGTCGCGTCCTGGAGTCTCCCGTCACGCGCGGCGATCCCTCGCATCGAAGCCGCGAGGACCAACTTTGGCGAGGCCGCGCACGTCCTGGCACTCACCGTCCGGGAGCGCTTCCCCGACCAGGCGGGAGAGTTCATCCGTGCCCGTGGCTCGACCGCCCGCGTCGTGCCCGTCGGCGACGATGCGGCGACGGCGCTTGGAATCCGGATCCTGCCCGCCGTGGTCGTCATCGACCGGCGAGGCAACATGGTCCATGCCGTCCAGGGAATGAGCATTGACGACTGGGACGCGCTGCCCGAGCGGATCCCAAGAAGCGAGTGAACCCGATCGCGCGGCGCCTTGCCGGCAACCAGCCACGCCAACACCGATCGAGCGCGATCATCCCCGTCCACGTCATCGTGCCACGCCGATGGCAAGCCTCGGCCCGACACACACGCCGGGACCGTCAGCGAACCCGCGGCGGTTCCGCCTGGTACGGCACCTGCCGCCCGGCGGCCTCCGCCTCTCGGCGACGGCTGACTTCAACCTGGTAGGCCATCACCGGGGTGACGACCCGGCCGTCGGCGAGTTTGCCGGAACGATCGGGGTACCTCTCCGAGATGGCACGATCCAGGAACCGGTGCTGCATGACCCAGTCGGGCATCTTCAACAGCAACGCGGTCACCGCCTGGCGCTGCTCCTGGTCCGTCCGGGCGTCCTTGACGGCCTGGACTTCAGACGCCATGGAAGAATGGATCTCCCCGGGCATCGCCGCCGCGGCAAGGCACTCGTCGACCATCGAGGCGGCACGCCGCAAAAGCCCGTGATAGGCGTGCAACGACTCTTCCACCCGCGACCGGTAGCGCTCCCGGGTAACGTCGATCGCCAGTTTGTGCCGGTCATCTCCCGCCAGTTCGCGCATCTCGTTCATCAAGGCCTTCGCGTACGAGTTCCCGAGAACCTGGGAAGCCGCGGCCTGCTCCGCCGTGATGAACGACTGATTGTGGAGCCACTCGCTGAGCATGCCGCCCGGCCTGAGCAGACGCTGCACGCGCTCCGCCCAGCCCAGCGCCCGACGGTCGCGAGGATCGAGTTCCTCGAACGCGCCCTGGTCGATCTTGATCATCAGGTCGACGTTGTTGACCGCGCTGATCTCGTTCATCATGACCCGCCGTTCGAGGACGGGAGCCAGTTCAGCCCTTTGTTCCTCGCTGATGAGAGGGTTCATCTCGAACGCCACCAGCGGCAGCGGACGGTCGTACCGGATGATCCGCCCGTCGGGTCCGCGCCGGATCAGGAGGTTCTCGTCAAATCCCTCGGGAAGCGTGATCTCCCCGTTGCGAAGTCGAATCATGATCATCGTGCCCGTTTCCCCGTCCGATCTCGGGCTCCGAACGGGCTCTCCCGCCAGCCGTGCCTTCGGCGGCGAGGACTCCTCGCCGTCGGCATCAAGTCCATCCTCCGCGGGCTCGGCGTCGGCCGGAGGATCCATGGGTTCTGCCGCCGGCTGCGACCAGGCGCGCGACCACGGCGAACCCAGGCAGAGCACCAGGGCAAGACCGGCCAGGGATGCAAGAGAATCCAGGCGAATGCGGCGATTCATGGTGGAAGGCTCCGGTCGGCCGGGCGGTTCCCCGCCTCGGGCAGTCAATGGGTATCAGGCCAAATTCCTTGACCCGCAACAGGCTTGGAATGTTCAGCCCCGGCTCGTACCGGGGGACACCACGAGGATATCGGCGGTCATTCAGACTGGGGTGAACGCGACAAAGACTCGTTTGCAGGGCACGACGCGGAATCCACCCCCCGAACCCATCACCACACGCCCAGATAACCCCCCGTCCTTACGTATACCAAATGCCACGCCCCGCGGGACGCATACCGTCTCACCATGGACACCACGGGCGCCCACCGCGACGAACGGGTTGATCGAGACTCCCTGGCACGGGCCATCGCCAAGGCCTCGCTCTTGCGCGGGTCCTTTACCCTCAGATCCGGCCGCACCAGTTCCTTTTACCTCGACAAGTACCTCTTCTCGACCCGGCCGGAGGTGCTCGGCCCTCTCGCGGAATTGTTCGCCGATCGGATCCGCCGACTCGCCGCGGACACGGGCCACGCCATCGTTCGACTCGCCGGCGCGGAACTGGGAGGGATCCCGCTCGTCACCGCGGCGAGCCTCAGGATGGGACTCCCCTGCGTCTTTGTCAGAAACAGCAAGAAGGACTACGGAACGGCCAAGCAACTCGAAGGCGCCCTGGCGCCGGGAGACCGCGTGGTCCTCCTCGAAGACGTCGCGACCACCGGGGGACAAGCCCTCGAGGCGGTGGCGGCGATTCGCGATTCAGGGGCCGACGTGGTGGCCGTCATCGCCACCATCGATCGCCTGGAAGGCGCCCGTGAAAACATCGAACGCGCCGGCCTGCGCTTCGATTCTCTCTTTACCGTCCGCGACCTGGGGATCGAGCCATCGTGATGCCGCGTCAGCCCTCCGTGGACCGGGGCTCGGGCGGCGGGGCCGGGTCGTACCCGCCCTTGGCAAAGGGGTGACACCGAAAAACCCGCCGAACAGCAAGCCATGAACCCCGCCACGGCCCATGGTTCCCAAGCGCCTCAAGCGCGTAGTTCGAGCACGTCGGCTCGTAGCGGCACTGCCGACCGATGAACGGTGAGAGCGTGACCTGGTAGAGTCGGATGACCGCCACCAGCGGAAAAACCGACCAGACGTGCGGCGCCCGAGCCATGCCCGTCACCTTGGCGTGGCGCGTCGGGGTCATGGCGATTGGAGCGGCGGCTTCAAGCCTTGCCCACGCCGCCTCCATTGCCGATCGGCGGCCGCCGCCAGGTGATCCAGGGCGGCCCGGACCTCAACCAGCGACGGCCGGCCGCTTGGAAGTTCATGCGCCCGAAGCCCCACGATCAAGTCGTACGACCGATCCGGCAGGCCCGGGAGGTCATGCTGCATCAGCCGAAACGCCTCGCGGATCAGACGCTTGAACAAGTTGCGCCTCGGGGCCGAGCCGACGCCCCGGGGAACGGCAAGGCCCAGGCGGTGACGCCCCAGAGAGTTGGGCCGGGCGGCGAGCGAAAACCCACCCCGCACGGACCGGACACGGGCCTCGTACACGGCCTTGTACTCAAGGTCGTGGGTGAGCCGCTGCTCGCGTCGAAAGAGGAGTTGTTCGGAACTTGTCATGGGTGGGTCGTGCCGGTCTCCATCGTGAGGATAGGAGCGGTCAACATATTCCCAATCGGGCATGTACCGACCCGCCCGTTCGCACGGCCGTTCGGGCCTCCGCCAGCGCACTATGGTTGTGCCTTACCCCGGGCGGGTAGCTCAGCGGCGAGAGCATTCGCCTTACACGCGAAGGGTCCGGGGTTCGAATCCCCGCCCGCCCATTGCAGGTACCGCGCGGCTCCCGCCGCGCCCGACATCGAGGAGGCACGCGGACAGGGTTGAACCTACTCGACGCCATCTACGGCCTTGCCGCCGGTGTCCTGTACCCTGTCTGGAGCCGCAAGACGCGAGGCGGCTGGGCCGAGCGATTCGGGAATCTGCCCGCGCTGCCAACTCCCGCGGGGGGTCGTCCCCGCCTGCTCCTGCACGCGGTCTCCGTGGGCGAAACCAATGCCTTGCGGCACCTGGTTCCCTTGCTTGGGGAGCGGGCCGATGTGGTGATCTCGGCGGGGACGGACACGGGCCTGGCGCGAGCAAGGGATCTGTACGGGTCGTCGTGCTCGGTGGTGAGGTATCCGCTGGATTTTTCTCGCTCGGTGCGGCGGTTTCTCGACGCGGTGCGCCCGGATGCGGTCGGGCTGGTTGAACTCGAAGTCTGGCCGAATTTCGTGGGTGAATGCGTGGCCCGTGGGATCCCGGTGGGGGTCATCAATGGTCGCCTGAGCGAACGGTCGTTCCGCGGATACCGGATGATCCGGCCGTTCATGCGTCATTCCTTTAAGCGGCTTCGGTTCGCGGCGGTTCAGGATGAGTCCTACCGGGAGCGGTTCCTGGCGATGGGGGTTGCTCCCGACCGGTGCGCGGTGACCGGGAGCATGAAATGGGATTCGGCGTCGATCACCGACGAGATTTCGGGCGCGGACGACCTGGCCATCGCGATGGGCATCGATCGGTCCCGGCCGCTGGTGGTGGCCGGCAGCACCGGCCCCGGGGAAGAGCAACTGCTGCACGCGGCCTGCCCGAGGGGGGTGCAACTCCTGTGCGCTCCGAGAAAAGTCGAGCGATTTGAGGAAGCGGCCGCCGCGCTGCCCGGGTGCGTCCGGCGGACGGCCGGCTCTCCCGGAGCCAACGGGTCGGATCGGTTTTTGCTCGACACGATCGGGGAATTGCGAAAGGCGTACGCGCTGGCGACGGTGGTGGTTGTTGGGAGATCGTTCGGAAGTCAGTACGGATCGGACCCGATTGAACCGATCGGACTGGGGAAAGCGACGGTGATCGGCCCATCGGTGAGCGATTTCACGTCGATCGTGGCGGCCTTCGTGCGGGAGGGGGGGATCGTGCAGGCCGGGGCAGAGTCGCTGGGGAGCGTGCTTTTGAGATTGCTCGGGAGCGAGGGGGAACGGCGCGAACTGGCCGAGCGGGGTCGGGCGTGCATACGCGGACAACAGGGGGCGAGCGGGAGGAACGCCAGGATCATGCTCGGTTGGCTTGAGGGAAGGGGATAGCCGGAACGGCGTCGAGAGTTGGCGAGGGTGGTCCATGCCGCGTCCGGTTGAGGGGGTTGGTTCCGGGGCAGGGGGCAGGGGTTAGGGGTCGGGGGTCGGGTGAATCCGCGAATTGGCCCCGGCCGTGCTTTGTGCGCCGGGGCGGACGTTGTTACACTGGTACGCCAAGCCGTTCTGGCGTGGGCCCAGCCCCGCGCGGACGGCGGCCGTTGTCTGGTCGGGGTTGCGGTCTGCGAGGTTCTGGCCCTTGTCCACGCCCTGAGCGTCGGCCTGTGCCCGGGGCCGCGGCAGGCGACCCTGGGACGGCCGGGTAATCAAAGTCGCGGGCTCATGCGGGGTGGACACACCGGCGGCGTGTCGGGCGAGGCCGCCGCAAGACGATGGTGGAGTGCGATCAATGCAGAACACGACCGGCAAGTCAGGCGTCCCCCGTGCTTTTGCTTCCCGGCCGACGGGTCGTCACGCGGATCCCGCGCGGTTTGAGGAACTGGAGCGTCGGCGACTGCTGGCCCTCGCGGCGTGGGCGGGTCACGCGGACGTGGAGCCGGCGGGTCCGGTGAGCCCGGTGAGTCTGGTGGAGTGGCGCGGCTTTGACTACAAGGTGCAGACGGGGGCGTGGCTGATCGGGTTCCACGAGATGACCGGCGGGGGCGATTCGGCGGAGCAACTGGGACGTGAGGCGGCGTCGGCGCTTGGGGCGACGGTGCGTTCGGTGTCGGCGGTTGGCCGCTACTGGGTGCAGTTGACCACGACGACGACGATCACGCCGTCGATGGTGGATGTGGCCCTGGCGCGGCTTCCGGGGATCAGGAGCATCGAGCCCGACCGGCTGGTGGAATCGACGCGGACACCCAACGACGAGCGGTACGGGGAGCAGTACTACCACGAGAACACGGGGACGTTCCTGGGCTCTCTGGGGACGATCGGGGCGGACATGGACACGCCGCTGGCGTGGGACACGACGATCGGGACGCGTACGCAGGTGGTGGCGGTGCTGGACACGGGGGTGCAGCGGACGCACCCGGACCTGGCGGCGAATATCTACGTCAATTCGGGTGAGATCCCCGGGAACGGTATCGACGACGACGGGAACGGGTTCGTCGACGACGTGAGCGGGTGGGATTTCTGGGACAACAACAACAGCCCGAACGACCTGGATGGTCACGGGACGCACGTGGCGGGGATCATCGGCGCGGTTGGGAACAACGGGATCGGCATCGCGGGCGTGAACTGGAGCGTCTCGATCCTGCCGGTGCGGGTGCTGGGGCCCTTTGGCGGCTCGATCGCGAGCATCGTGGGCGGGATCGACTACGTGACGATGCTGCGTGAGAGGGGCGTGAACATCGCGGCGATCAACGCGAGTTACGGGGCTCCCGGGGCGCGTCTGTACGAGGACACGCCGGAGGGATTCAACGCGGAGCGTGACGCGATCGTGCGTTTCATCGACCAGGGCGGGACGTTCGTGGCGGCGGCGGGGAACAACAACAACGACAACGACAACGAGGTGTTCTCGTTCTTCCCGGCGTCGTACAAGATCCCGGGCCTGATCTCGGTGGCGTCGACCGACTGGGAGGATCGTCGTTCGGGGTTCAGCAACTACGGTGCCGAGACGGTGGACCTCGGAGCGCCCGGCGACCTGATCCTGTCGACGTATGTCGGCAACACGTACGCGTACCTGAGCGGGACGAGCATGGCTTCCCCGCAGGTGGCGGGGGCGGTGGCGCTGCTTCGCTCGATCAAGCCCAACGCGTCGGCTCCGGAGATCCGCCAGGCGCTGATCGACAGCGTGGACCCGGTGGCGGACCTCCAGGGCCGCACGGTCGCCGGGGGCCGCATGAACGTGGCCCGGGCGGTCAAGGTGATCGGGTTGACGGGTCCGGCGCTGACGACGGTGCTGCCCGGCCCGGTGACGGGGCAGTTGGACCCGACGACCAACACGCCCCTGAAGACGCTGACGGTGCGTTTCAACCGTCCGATCGACGCGGAGAAGTTGTCTCCGGCGGTGGTGGAACTCCGCCGGGACGGGGCGGACAACCAGTTCGACACGCCCGACGACGGCCTGATCACGGTGGCTTCGGTGACCAGGTCGGAGACCAACCCGCGCGAGGTGTCGATCTCGCTGAATCTGAACGCGCTTCCTTCGCAGCGACTGCCGATCGATCGGTACCGCCTGACGCTGATTGCCAGCGTCTCGCCGGGTGTCGGGATCACGGATCTTGACGGGAACTTCCTGAACGGCAATTCGGTCTCGGGAGAGAACGAGCGGTACTTCTTCAACGTGGTGGCGATCAGCGGCACGTACGAGGTGAACGACACGCTGGCCACGGCGACGCCGGTGGTCTTCTCGGCGTCGGGGACGGCGACGTTCACGGGGGTGACGCTGGGCGACGGCATCTTCGCCGGGCTTGACGTCGATATCTTCCGCCTGGAACTGGCCCGGGGCGGCCAGGTCACGGCGGAGGTGATCGCCAAGCGTCTGCCGACGGGGAGCAGCCTGGACTCGTACCTGCGTCTGTTCAACGCGAACGGGCAGGAACTGGCGAACAACGACCAGTTCTACGGCCAGGATTCGTTCATTGACTATTACGTCTCGACGGGCGGGGTGTACTACGTGGCGGTTTCGGGGTTCGGGAACTCGTCGTACAACGCCACGGTGGGGGGGAGCGGGACACCGCAATCGACGGGGCTGTACAGCCTGAGGATCCAGGCGAACCTGAACACGGACGACCTTGTCTCGGCCGCGACCAATTTCGAGGTTCCGCTGCGCGTGCCTTCGATCGGGACGCAGGGCACGGTCGAGTCTTCGCTGCAGATCTCGGACACCAGGCAGATCCTTGACGTGAACGTGCAGGTTCGGCTGCGTCATTCATTCGTCAGCGACGTGATCATGACGCTGGTATCGCCCTCGGGGACCGAGGTGGTGCTGGTGAACCGGCGCGGGGGCTCCGGCCAGGACATGACGCCGACGCTCTTTGACGACGAGGCTCCGCAGAGCATCGTGACGGGTTCGGCCCCGTTCGCGGGTTCGTTCCGCGCGGAGGAGTCGCTGGGCCGGTTCGACGGGCAGGCGGCGGCGGGGACGTGGACCCTGCGTATCGAGGACGTGGCGGGCCTGAATTCCGGTGAACTTGACGGGTGGCGGCTGGACCTGAGGCTTGAGAACAACATCTTTGGCCCCTTCGAGCCGAACGACACGCTTCCCAACGCGCGGGACCTGACGCAGATCAGCGCGACGGGATTCGGGACGGCGACGATCTCGGCGTTCCTGGGGGACGGCGGGTTCGGGCTGATGGACCGCGATTTCTACAAGTTCAGCGTGGCGGCGGGTGCCTCGATGACGGCCGCGTCGATCTCCGGGGCGGACACGGCGTTGCGGCTGTTCACCGCGCAGGGGACGCAGTTGCTGCTGGCGGCGGATGCGGGATCCACCAACGCCCGGATCGAGAACTACGTGTTCAACGACTCGGGGACGTACTACCTGGCGGTGTCCGCGGGATCGAACACGGCGTACGACCCGTTCAACGTGGCGTCGGGCGTGGCGGCGGCTTCGACGGGCTCGTACACGCTGGTGGTGAGCATGACCGACGGGGTGAGCGACGGCTCGCTGGCGCTGCGCGGGGAGCGTCTGTCGATGGGCCTGGGGACCGACGGCCTGCTGTACAGCGCCGGTGGCGGCGTCGGGATGCGATACGACGGGATCGAGTTCCTCTACCGCCAGTCGGCGGCGGCGGCGCTGCCGAGGACCTTCTTCGGGGCGGCGACCGACGGGACGGTGTTCCTCAACGCCCGCCAGAACCAGGCCCCGTTGCAAACATCCCAGTTGCCCTTCTCGCTGACGGATCAGAGCGACTCGTTCAACGCCCGCGGGGTGGCCAAGGCGCTGTTCAACGGGAACCTGCGGATCGAGCGGACGGTCTCGATGGGCAAGACGGACACGTTCGCGGCGATCGACGTGCTGTTCACGAACCAGGGGACGACATCGATCGCGTCGCTGTCGTGGATGGAAGGCTTCAACCCGGAGATGGGGCTGAACCTTGACCCGGAATCCGCGACGACGGACAACGACATCGACGCGAGCGGGCGCCTGGCGACGGCGACGTTCACGAACAACCAGTACCAGGGCGGCCTGACGGTGGGGCTGGCGGCCCCGTCGGCGGACCCCCGCGCGACGGCGATGGTGGTCAGCCCGTCGATCGTGCAGAGTTTGCGTGATCCGACGCAGTTGCTGGCCATCACGCCGACGGATCCCAACGGGGCGAACACGGACTTCCACCTGGCGCTGGTGTACGACCTGGGGACGGTGACGCCCGGGGAGACGGTGGCGCTGCGGTACTTCGTGTTCTTCGGTGACAGCAAGTCTTCGGTCGAGGGGCTGTACGGCGTGCTCAATGCCGGCACGGGATCCGGGCACCTGACGGCCGATCCGACGTCGCCCGCCGACGAAGTGCTCGCGGACGGTTCGCCGGTCCCGCAACTGCCGTACCGGTATTACTTCCCCGAAGGTTTCGCGACCCCGAGCACCAACACGTTCATCCCGATCCTGAATCTCAACGACCAGGCGGCGCGGGTGGTCGTGATCGCCCGGTACGAGACGGGCGTGCGTGACCAGGTGATCGCGGAGTTCGCGGGCGAATCGAGCATCGCGGCGAACTCTCGCAGCGGCGTGACGATCACCAGCCCGTTCCTGTTCTCGACGGGCTCGCAACTGGTCCGCCCGTACGAGGGGTACGCGGTGGAGATCCGGTCGGATCGTCCGCTGGCGGCGACGTTCAGCCACTACGACACGAACCTGACGACCACGGCGGCCTCGATCGGGGAGTCGTTCACGACGCGGGTGAGCACCACGTGGACGGTGCCGGAAGTCGCCAAGGGCGGTAGTTCCCGTGACTTCCTGCTGTATTACAACACCGCGGACACGACCAGCAAGGTCGATTTCACGTTCTACCCCTCCGGTGGCGGGCAGACGTACACGCTCACGCAGGTGGTCGAGGGGAACCGGCGTCTTGGGATCAACCTCCATGACCTGTCCGAGTCTCAGTTGCCGTCGGGCGCGAACGGGACTCGCGCGACGTACGGCGTGAAGGTGGAATCGCAGACGCCGCTGGTGGTGGTGCTCAGCCAGTACGACCTTGAGGCCCAGACGGCCGAAGGGGCGACCGGCCTTCCGAACCTGGGCTCGACGGTCGGGGCGACGTCGGAGGGTGACCTTGGACTGGACGCGACGTCCGAGCGGCTGGCGATTCTCAACGCCACCCCGCAGAGCGCGGAGGTGAGCCTGGTCTTCCTGTTCGGGACGGGGAGTTCGTACCGGTCGGTGGTGACGGTCGGCCCGGCGTCGCAACGGATCGTGGAGGTCGGGAGTCTGCCGGGCTTCCCGGTGGGCCAGCGGTACTCGATGCAGTTCTCGTCGACGCGTCCCGTGACGGTGTCGCTGATCGCCGATTCGTTCGGTGACCAACTGGTCAGCGGGGTGACGGATCGGGCGTACCGGCTGTGGGGCTTCGGGGAAGGCTTCAAGCCGCGGGACGGCAACCCGCTGGTCACCGAGACGCTGCGTCTGTACAACCCCAACGCCAACGACACGATCGCCGAGATCATCCTGCGGTACGACGCGGGTCTTGGGACCGAGTCGCGGCGGGTCGTGGTGCCCGCCCGGGCGTCGTTCTCGATCGACCTTCACGAGATGGTGACCGGGTCGAGGCGGACCACCGAGGTCTGGTACGGCATCAGCGTGAAGTCGGCGGCGCCGATCGTGGCGAGCATGACGCACGCGGATGCGTTCTTCCCCGGTGCGTTCTCGACGCTGGGTACGCCGCTGGGCGATGGCGTCGGCATCTGATCCTGCTCGCGCGGCATGGATGGCGAACAAAGGCCGGATTCCAGGCCGTGGGCCGGCGACGGCCCCGGCGCGGGGCGTCCCTCGGCGGTGGAAGATTCTCGGGTGATTCCGGAGGAACAAGCCGGATGCCTAGACTCGTTGCCCCGGGGACAGCCTTTTTGGCCGTGGTGAGGAGGGGCGTTGGGGGTTCGGCGTGGTGGTTTGCAAGGAGCGTCTGAGCCATGGTGGTGTGGTCGCTGGCGATGTCGTTGTGGGTGACGAACCTGTTGATCCTGGTTCTGCTGTCCGTCGCGGTCATTTTGATCTTGACGGTGCTGATCCAGCGTCCCCAGGGGGGCGGTCTGAGCGCGGCCTTCGGCTCGGCCGGTTCGGGACAGACGGCGTTTGGCACCAAGACGGGGGACGCGCTGACGGTCTTCACGGTCGTGATGTTCTCGCTGTTCGTGCTGGCCGCGATCGGTTTGAATTTCGGGATGCGGCCGGGTGTTCCCCCGCCCGAAACGACGATGCAGAAGGCGCCCGGGTCGCTGCCGGTGCCGGGTCCTGGCGGATCGTCGATTCCCTCCTCGGGCGTCACTCCGGCCTTCCCAGCGCCCGATGCCACGCCCGCGGAAAAGGCGATGCCCGCGGACTTGACCCCGGAGGTCCCTGCCTCGGCCGAGGACGGGTCGGAGGGCGGAGAGGCGGACCCGTCGGGTGAGCCGAAGTGAGATCCGCCGCGTTCCCGGCGGCTTGCGGCCGGGGCCGTGATCAATACACTGATTGGATGCCGTCGGCGCTGGAGGCTTCCCGCGGCGTTGGGGAGCACGCATGATCCGGAGCATGACGGGGTTCGGCGAGGCGTCCGCCCAGATCGACGGGGTTCATTACTTCGTCGAGATCCGTTCGCTGAACAACAAGTACTTCAAGGGCGTGATCCGGCTTTCCGAGTCGTTGCAGAGCCTGGAGGCCGAACTTGAGTCGTTGCTTCGGCAGCGGCTGACACGCGGGACGATCACGCTGCTGGCCTCGTGCAACGATTCATCGGCCTCGGCGGCTCACACGGTCAACTCGGCGGCGCTGTCGCGGTACATCGAGCAGTTGCGAGCGATCCCGGAGGTGGCCGGGGGCGAGGTGCGGCTCGATGTGGCGGCGCTTCTGGGTCTTCCCGGGGTGCTTCAACCTCCGGCCGACGAGGAGGACCGTCTACTTCGGGCGAGGAAGGCCTTCACGCAGGTCCTGAACCGGGCGTGCGACGGGCTTCTCGCGATGCGAGAGCGTGAGGGGGCGATGCTGGTCACGGAACTGCTGGGCCAGAGCCAGTACATACGGGAACGCCTGGACAAGATCCGCGAGCGGTGCCCTTCGGTGGTGGCGGATTACGAGCAGCGTCTGAAGTCCCGGATCGAGGTGCTGCTTCAGGGCCACGACGTGCGGGTGGACGCGGTGGACCTGATCCGGGAGATCGCGGTCTACGCGGAGCGGACGGACATCGCGGAGGAAGTGGCCCGCCTGACGGGTCATCTCGAGCAGTTCGGGCAGATGTTGACGGCGACGGAGGATCGTCCGGTGGGCCGGACGCTGGATTTTCTGTCGCAGGAGATGCTGCGTGAGGCGAACACGATCGCGAGCAAGTCTCCGGACGCGGATACGTCGCGTCTGATCGTCGAGATCAAGGGGGCGATCGACCGGATCAAGGAGCAGGCTCAGAACGTGGAATAAGCGGCGGTGGCGTGGAGGGTGGTCACGAGACGGCGATGAGCGTGACCGCGCGTGCGATGCCGAAGACCAGGGGGGCGGCGTAGGCCAGGATGGCCAGGGCCACCGCGGCGACGGCGGCCATTCGGAGTCGGCGTACGTTCTTCCGGTTGAGCCTGTGGAACCAGGCGACGGTTCGCGTGTCCGGATCGGTGGATAGGCCGCACTCGGGGCACGTATCCAGTGATCCGTGTTCGTACCCGCACGAGTGACAATGTCGCTCGTCGGCGCCGGATGGTCCGGTGTTTCGGGCCAACGGGTCCGAGGCTTTGGCCACGCGGAAGGCGGCGAGCAGGTAGAGGATTGCCGCGCCGACAAAGGGTCCCCAGAGCGCCCCGTGGGACATGATGATCCAGTCGTGCCCCTGGCCGTGCCACCAGAGCGAGGCCCAGAAGTACTCCGCGGGTCCGACCATGGCCCAGGGGATGAAGGCGGCGACGCCCGCGAGCAGGGTGCCGATCAACCATGCCTTGCCGACGTGGAGAATCGCCGCCCCCGAGAGCGGGCGCGACGGGTGAATAGCCCCGGAAAGCAGGGCCATGGTGCCGGCGAGGGCGAGCATGATCGCCAGGTGCAGGAGAAGGAAGTGGATGGGTGAGAAGGGGGCGCTGTGGACTCCATCCTGGACATAGAGGATCTGGTGGGTGGAGGAATCCCAGAGTTGAGCGGCGGCGTCGCGGGTCGTTGTGCCGTCGAGGCGGACGAGGATCGGAACCGTGTGGTCGGTGATGCAGGTTTGGTTGAGAATGAAGGGATCAACCGACCCGCCGGGGATGAGGAAGCCCGCCTGCCTGACGGCGAGGGCGGCTCGGTCGGCGGCGTGCGCGGTCAGGTCCGACCTGCTGAGAAGGATGAGGGAGGCAAAGCCTCGCCAGAGAAGCGCCGTGGCCGCCAGCATCGCGGCGGCGGCAAGAAGGGCGGCCGCGGTCGCGCGCATGGAAGAGGGGCGATGGATGGCGGCGCTCAGCATGACGGGGGCGGCGGCGGGCAGTTGCCGTCGACGGGCTTACAGATTTTCACGACACTCTCGGTCGTTGGCGCTGCGTCGTGGCAATCGTAGAGGGAGCAATCCCAGCGTTGCTTGCAGGTGCGGACCACCGTGGTCTTCGTTCCGGTGTACTTGCAGTCATCGTTGGCGCAGGGAAAGACATAGGGGTTCCACGTGGTGCCGACCAAGGTAATCTTCACTTCTCGCGGCCAGCAAAGCCCACCTCCCGCGATCGGGAGTTCCGCCTCTTCGGCGGATTCGATCTCTCCGGCATAGTTGAGCATTGTATCCAGGCGGTTGAAGAGCGTCGGGGCGGATCCGGCGGTGTTGGCGGCCTGCTCGGCGAGTTCCCCGGAGAGTCCCGTGGCCCCGTGCGCGCCGGTGCTCACCAGCCACTCGATACCCTCCGATCCGGCGAACGACGCGATGGCCTGCATGGGATCATCTTCGGCCAATCCGTCGATGAGCGTAACGAAGACGCTTCCGAAGGAGACGGCGGCGGGATCGTCGCCGCAATCGGCATCGTCCTGCGACGCGGATCGCACTTGCCACGCCGCGTCCGAGAACCCTGTTCGTTCTCGCATCGCCAGGATCGCGGTATCGACGTCCTGGACCACGCTGCCGAAGACGTCGTAGCCGCTGGTTGTACGTTCGAACCACAAGGCCGTGATGTCCGCGCTGTAGACGGGACCACCTGGCCGATACGCAAAGACGCCCAGGTCGTTCCCGTCGCGGCGGACCGGAGCGTAGACCCACCCTCCCGCATCGGTGATACTCACGCCGCGGTGAGCGGTGTGTTGCGCGGAGGCGGATCCGGCGGCCGCGGCGATGCAAAGTCCAAGCGTTATACAACGCCCCAAGTCGTCCACGAGACTCTTCATTTTTTAGACCCCCTTTGCCCTCGGCCCCCTTGCGTTCCGATGACCGGCACATTGCCTTGTCAATGAACAACATACAAAGTTTGCAAGTCGCGGGGTGCGACTTTGGGCATTTTTCTTTCAAATCGGTACATGGCATTGTCGGACAATTACTTACGTCTCCGTAAGAGCGAAAAAATTTGGTGTTGTGCCCGGTCGGCGTGAATCTTGTTTGCATTCTGCTTGTAGTCCTTGCCTCGCCGGGAGTCTCCACCTTGCGGCTCGCTCCGCGAGGCGAAGGTCATGGTGTCGGGCGTGGTGGAGCGGATTGAGAACTACGCTTCCCGGTGATCAACCTGGACAACAACGCGACGACCCGACCGTGCCGGGCGGCGGTGGAGGCGGCCCGGCGGGGGCTGGAGACGTGCTGGCACAACCCGTCGAGCGTTCATCGCGGCGGTCAGGAGGCCCGCCGGCTGGTGGAACTGGCTCGCCAGGACATGGCGGACCTGATCGGGGCCAAGGCCCGTGATGTTGTGTTGACATCGGGCGGTACCGAGTCGATTGACCTTGCGGTGCGTGGGGTGTTGGCGGCCTTTGGAAAAGGGAGTGAGCCGCCGGTGCTGGTGACGACCCGGGTCGAGCACGCGGCGGTGCGTGATCTGGTCGAGGCACTGGCGGAGTCGGGGGCGGCCCGGGTGGTCTACGCGCCGGTTGACGGCCGCGGGGTCGTGGACGTGGCTGGGTTTGCGCTCGCGGCGGAGGGGGCGCGGGTGGCGGTGGTGCAGTGGGCAAACAACGAGACGGGGGCGATCCAGCCGGTGGGCGCGATCGCGGCGATCTGCCGTTCGCGTGGGATCCGCTTTGTGTGCGATGGGACGCAATGGGTGGGCAAATTGCCGGCGGACGTCGGGGAGTCGGCCTCCGGCCCGGCGGCGTGCGCGTGCGACCTGCTGGTCATCAGCCCGCACAAGTTCCATGGCCCCAAAGGGGTCGGGGCGCTGTGGATCAGGCCCGGGGTGCGGGTGCGTCCGGGAATCCTGGGGTCGCAGGAACTGGGTCGTCGCGGTGGTACGGAGAACGTCCCGGGGATCCTGGGGGCGGGGGCCGCCGCGCGTGAAGCGTCGGCGTGGCTGGCGGACGCATCCCTTCGGGCCGGGGTGGAGGCCATTCGCGAGCGTTTCGAGTCGCGGGTTCTTGGCGGGGTGCGCGGGGCGGTGGTCAACGGCCCGACCGAGCCCGGCGCACGTCTGTGGAACACGACCAACATCGGATTCCCGCCGATCGAGGCGGAGGTGATGGTTCTTCACCTGAGCGAGCGCGGGGTGGCGGTCTCGGCGGGGGCGGCGTGCTCGTCTGGCTCGCTGGAGCCTTCGGCGGTGCTGCTGGCGATGGGGGTGCCCGAGGTGGTGGCGCACGGGTCGGTGCGGTTCAGTTTTTCGAGGGAGACGACGGAGGCGGAGGCCGACGCGGCGGCGGACCTTGTGATTCAGGCGGCTCTCTCGCTGGGGGTTGCCGGTGCCTGATCGGCGGGTTTTTCGCGGGTGACCGAGTCGAGCGCCCGCTTGCCGATATGCCCGATGATCGAGAGGGCCAGGACAAAGGTGGCAAGGCCGCCGAGGACGAGCCAGGTCGGCTGGTTCTGGACGAGTTCCTTGAGGTTGCCGGCGCCGGTCGAGGCGGCGGCGGCGGCGATCCAGACGGCGATCGCGGTCCGCGGGGCCATTCCCATGGCGGTGCCCAGCATGTACGGGACGGGCTTTGCGCCCGAGGAGGCCAGGACGAGATTGGTGAGGGCAAAGGGCGAGTTCGGCGGAAGGCGGATCAGGGTGATGATGAGGACCGAGCGCCAGAAGTTGTGTCGGAGGAGGGCGTCGCGGACGGCCCGTCCGCGGGGATGGTCTTGGAGGGCTTTTTCGATGCGTTTCTGGGAGATGAGCCGGGCGATCACGTAGCCGACCATGCTTCCGCCGACAAATCCGGAGATCGCGCAGGCAAATCCCAGTTCCATGCCGAAGGTCCAGCCTCCGAGGATCGACTGCCCGAGGGTTGGAAGGAGCCCGACGCCGGCCGAGATCACGAAGACGACGATGTAGACGACCCATCCCCAGGGACCCAGGGACTGGAGGAAGTCGGAGATCTGGCCGAGGAACCCCAGGAGGGTGATGCCCAGGATGGCGGGAAAAACGGTCCAGAGCAATCCCAGGATGGCGGCGGGGCCGAGCGCCTTGAGGATGTGCCGGGGCGCCTTGTCGGCGGGGGTTGGGCTGGGAGCGTCGGTCATCGCGACTGGGAGGGTAGCGTGACGTGGGCGAGCGGGGCCGGAGTTCAGAGTTCCGAGAGGCGCCGGGAGGTTTCTCGCTCGGCCAGGTCGGCCAGGATCGACTGGAGATCCCCAGTCAGGATGGAGCGGAGGTTGTATTCGCCCGGGAGGCGCTCGTCGGCGACGATGCCTTCCTTGAAGCGGTAGGTCCTGATTTTTTCGGAGCGTTCGGCGGAGCCGATCTGCGTGCGGCGTGCGGCGGCTCGCTGTGCTTCCCGCCCGCGGCGCTGGGCCTCGTGGAGCCTGGCCACCAGGAGCCGGCGGGCGCGTTCGCGGTTTTGCTGCTGGCTCTTGGCCTCCATCATTTTGATGATGATTCCGGTGGGCTTGTGGTGGACCTGCCAGGCGGTCTCGACCTTGTTGACGTTCTGGCCTCCGGGTCCCTGGGCGCGAGTGGCAAACTCCTCGACGTCGTTGGCCCAGTCGATCTCGACGTCGGACTCGTCGGGCTCGGGCAGGACGGCGACGGTGGCGGTCGAGGTGTGGATACGTCCCTGGGCCTCGGTGGCGGGGACTCGCTTGACGCTGTGAACACCGGCCTCGTGGGCGAGTTGTGCCCACACGCCCGATCCCTTGATATTGACGACGGCGGAGCGCAGGCCCCCGGCGTCGGACTCGGCCACCAGGTCGAGGATGTCAAAGGTCCATCCCTGTCGGACGGCGTGCTTGTGGTACATGTCGAGCAGGTCCCGTGTCCACAGGGCGGCCTCGTCCCCCCCGGTGCCGGCCCGCAGTTCGAGGATCACCGATCCGATGCGTTCGTCGTCGCCGGAAACCAGGCGAGCCAGGCACTCCTTGACGGCGTCCCGGAGGCGGGCGTCGAGGCGGGGAATTTCGTCTCGGGCGAGTTGGGAGAGTTCGGAATCCGCGCCCGAGGCCAGGGCGCTCGCCCACGAGTCGCGTTCCCGCTCCAGGTCGCGGACGGCCCGGGCGGCGTGGACGACCGGGTCGAGGGCGGACTTTCGGATCGATCGTTCGCGGACCTTTCGGTGGTCGGCCAGGATGTCGGGATCCTGGAGTTCGGAGACGAGCCGGGCGTGCTGCTCCTCCAGGTGGCCGAGTTTCTCGGCGATGGCGGGCGGGATGGCGGGCTCGTTCCTGGACATGGCGAGGGGAAGCGTACGAGGGCGGATATGCTGGGGGCATGGACATTGTCCTGGCGACCGCCAACCCGCACAAAGTCGATGAGATGCGGTCCATCTTCGATCGGTGGATGGATCGCGGGCGCGTGACGGTGCGGAGATTGGCGGAGATCGGGGTGCCGACCCTGGAGCCGAGCGAGACGGGATCGACGTTCGCGGAGAACGCGAGGATAAAGGCCGAGTCGTACGCCCTCCAGACCGGGCGGTGGTGCCTGGCGGACGATTCGGGGCTGGAGATCGACGCGCTGGACGGGCGGCCGGGGGTGATCAGCAGCCACTATTGCACGGACGGGGTGGAGGTGGGGATGACGCGCGATCGGCGCGACCTGGCGAACAACGGCCGGGTGCTGCGCGAGTTGTCCGGCGTCGCGCGAGAGAAGCGGACGGCGAGGTTCGTATGCGTGATGTGCCTGGCGGCCCCGCCGGGCTCAGCGGAAGGGCCGGTGTTCGCTCGCGGGGTGTTCGAGGGGCGGATCGGGATTCCGCCGGAAGTGCCGCGCGGGGCCAACGGCTTTGGGTACGACCCGGTGTTCCTGGTTGGTCCGGCGTATGAACGGACGGGAGCGGAACTCTCCGCGGAGGAAAAGAACGCGGCGAGCCACCGTGGGTCGGCGGGTCGGGCCATGGCGGTGATCCTGGCGGAGAAGATCGCCCGAGAGCATGTGTCCGGGTGATCAGCGTGATTGGTCCGCGTCGGGAGGATTCGCGGAGTCTTCATTTCCAGGGACGGGATCGAGGTCGGCCTGGATGAGGTTCCCGGGGAGATCGTGGAAGTTCCTGGCGTGGTCGATGGAGTAGGGCGCCACCTCGGTTCGGCGGAGTGAGTCGAGCACGCCTCCGGTCCCCAGGGCAAGCCCGATGTCGCGAGCGAGGCTGCGCATGTAGGTGCCTTTGCCGCAGGCGACGTCGATGGTCAGCAGGGGCCAGTGGTAGGAAACAAGGGAGATCGAGTCGATGGTGACCGGGCGAGCGCGGACGGGAACGTCAAGGCCTTCGCGGGCCAGGTGGTAGGCGCGAGATCCGCCGAGGTTGATGGCCGAGTGGATCGGGGGGACCTGGTCGATGGTGCCCTGGAATGTTTCCAGGGCGCGGATGACGCGGTCGGCGGGGGGCTGGGGGAGCGTGCCGATGGGTGGGATGTAGGGCGTGAACTCGCTCTCGCGGTCGTGGGTCGGTGAGACGTGGGCCAGGTCGATGGTCATGAGGTAGCGTTTGCGTCCTTGCATGATCCGGTCGCACAGGCGGGTGGCCCGTCCGATGAGGATGACCAGCACGCCGGAGGCGAGAGGGTCAAGCGTGCCGCCGTGGCCGACCTTGATGCCCTTGGGCGCGCCTCCGCGGCGGAGTTTGGCCCGCACGACGGCGCAGATGTTCATGGAGGTGCGTCCCAGGGGCTTGTCGATGACGAGAATGCCCGATGGGGAGCGTTGGGTTTCGGGCGCGAGGGTCATCGTGCGGGCTCGGGTCCGTGATTCGGGTTGAGAATCGGGCTGGCAGGCAGCAGGTGGTGAGGTGTGCCGGGATGTGAATCGCGGGTGATGACGGCCCACGGCGTGGTAAAGGGGCGTCTGACGGTGCCGACCAGGCGGTACGGCGTGGCAATGGCCCACTCAGCGGCCTCGTCGAGGTAAAAAAACGGCGGGTCCTTGGCGCGAACGATGGCGAGCCGGGGATGGGAGGTGGCGGCGTCGAGCCAGGGCTTGATCTCGGGGCGGTTGAGACGGAGTGATCGCCCGCGGGTGGCGAAGATGAGGCTGTCCTCGTGGTACTCGCTGGCGAGTTCGCCATCGGTGGCATCCTCGGGGAGAATCGCGGTGAGTTGCGGTGTGAGTGACCCCGGGAGGAGGCGGGGGGCGAGGAAGGTCATGAACAGTCCCGAGACGGCGACCCAGGCCAACACCATGACGACCAGTCGGCGTGGCGCCACCTGGGGCTTGGTCGTGGGACGGATTCTCCAGACGGCGGCGAGCGTGGCGAGCGAGAGGGTGATCGCGGCCAGGATGGGTGTTCGGCCTGGTTCGGAGTCCTGCGGGATGAAGGCAAGAACGACGATCGCGGCGGTGGTTGCGGCGGAGATTGCCAGGCCGATCATCCACCAGGCGACAAACCCAAGCCGGTCGGCCGCGGAGAACGTGGCACCGGGTCCGGACTCCCGGTGAGCCAGGATTGCCCGGGCGGTGAGGATGGCGATGGGTGGATACATGGGGAGGGTGTAGTGCGGGAGTTTGGTGTTCAGGAGTTCGAAGACGATCCACGAGGGGATGATCCACGCCAGGCAGAAAACCTCGGCGTCACGCCCGGCGAAGCGCGAGCGTGCGAATGAGGCGAGGCGGGTTTGGATCGCGGGGATGCGGGGTGATGCCGGCTCGGGCGAGGCCGAGCGTACGTTGTTGGTCGCG
The DNA here is from genome assembly GCA_019636515.1 of Phycisphaeraceae bacterium. Classification (GTDB taxonomy): domain Bacteria; phylum Planctomycetota; class Phycisphaerae; order Phycisphaerales; family UBA1924; genus JAEUJB01. Next base: position 321,404 of record JAHBXI010000003.1, read on the forward strand.
CGGGCGAGTCGCCAGGCGCGTGCAAGGGCACGTGCGGTCAAGAGCGAGCCGGGCCAGAACAAGACGGCGAGCAGGAGGGTGTGGTACCCGGGGGGTCCCCAGTGTCCTTCCCTCGTGGAGACGCCGCGGCCGATGGTCTCGTCGTAGATGATGGAAAGGTAGTTCGCCCATCCGACGTTCCCGGCGACCATCGCGACCCAGGGGAAGATGACGGCGGCGAGGATGAGCACCCCGGGCAGGGGCCGGAGGGCGGCGGTCCACGCCCATTGCCGTCTGGCGATGCACAACACGAGGATGGTAAGGGCGGCGATCATCGGCCCGATGGGACCCTTGGCCAGCACGGCGGCGCCCAGGCAGAGCCAGAAGGCCATTGCCCATCGCGTGCAGGTTCGCGGAGGCGATAAGCACGCGGTCTGCTTCCAGATTCTCCAGAGGCATGCCTGCGTGGCGAGAACGGTGGCGAGCAGGACCTGGTCGGCGCGTGCCTGGTGGGCATCGATGACCACGACGGGAGCCACGGCCAGAAGCGCGGCGGCGAGCCAGGCGGGGCGGGGGTCCACCATCCGTCGGGCGAGTCGCCAGGTGAGCATGACCGCGGCGATGGCCCCCAGGACCGAGGGGATCCGGTACATGCCGATGTGGTCCTTGAGGGGATCTCCGGCGGTCAAGAGCCACGCGGACGCGGCCTGCAACCAGTAGATGAGGGGCGGCTTGTTGAGTCGGGGGCGGTCCTGGACCTTGGGGACGGCCCACCCGCCGTCGTGGAAGTCGTCCCTGCGCTCGTGGGGAGGCAGGGCGGCGGCTTCGAACATCTGGCGAGAGGCCTGGGCAAAGCGTGCCTCATCCCGGTCGATGGGCGGGATCGCCATGATCCCCGGGAGATACACTGCCAGGCACAGCACCAGGAGAGCGACCGCGGCGGCGGGCCCGCTTGCCCATCCCGCGGCCCGATACCCCGACATGGTCCACCGATCTTCCATCCGCATCGCCCGCGACTATAACCGGGGATTGCCGTGGTGGATTCGATGGTGCCACATCGCCTGGGCGGCCACGGCATCTCCGTTGATCCGGGGGCTTGGATGGTGCTTCGCGGCCGAGCGTCGCTTCTGGGCGGGATCGCTGCTGGTCGCGGTGGTCCTGCTGCCGATCGTGATACCCCGAGATGCGGTGATCGGGGCGTTTCTGGTCGATGCGTTCTCCGGGGTCGGGGGGGATATCCGGCGCGAGATCAAGGCGTGGCAGCAGTTCGGTGGCGTGACATCGGTGGCGGTCTTCGCGGCGGCGGTCCTGCTGCTTGACCGAGCCCGTGCCGGGAGGCTGGCGGATGTGGCCCTTGCGATGGGGCTGACGGCGGCGGCGACGACCGCGCTGAAAATCCTGATCGGTCGTCCGCGCCCGAAGTTCGCCGACCCTTCGATATTCCTGTGGCCCGGGGGCGTGTACCCGGTCGAGCGAGACGGCCAGGTCCTGCTGCTGGGGGCGGCCAGCCCGCTCGGGCGCGCGGAATTGTGGTCGATGCCGTCGAGCCACACGTCGGCGGCGGTGGCGCTGTGCGTGGGCATGTCCGCGATGTACCCGAGGGTGCGGTGGCTCGCGGCGGGGCTTGTGGGAGTGGTGATTGTCGGACGGACAATGGCCGACGCGGTTCCGGCCCACTGGCCCAGCGACGTGATCGCGGGCGGGTGCCTCGGATGGCTGGTGGCCGGTTGGGTCGTGCGGGAGAGCCTGGGGTCGAGGCTGCTCGGGGCGGTCGGCGGGCTGATCGACGGTCGCCGACGCGGCGGTTCGTCGCCCGCGGGCCTCGGCGAAGAACGCGGTGTCGATGGCGGCGGACCTTCATCGGCCGATGGTGCTCTTGCCGGAAAGACAAGCGGGGTGGGTCCGTTTACAGACGATGCCCCGTGTGAGCGAGATCGGCAACCGCGGATGAAGGCCTCGACCGGGGCGTCGTGATCGTCCCCGCCGACGAAGGTCGAGTCGTGCGGCAGGGCATCGGGTGGAACGGCGGTGTCGGGGATGCCGAGGGAGGGCTGTCCCGAGGCGAGCGTCCGGCCCGCGCGGACGAGGTCGAGGCGCCATCCTCGGGTGTCGATCGGGGATTTTCCGACACGGGACGGGAGCAAATCCTGTCATCGCAGAGGCAAGGCGGCGTCCTGGGTGCGGCCGGGTCTGCTCCGCGGGCATGCCGGACGCGTACAACCCGTTGGCCGCACGCATCACGTGGAGATGGCATCGACCGAGGTGTACGGCTCGCCGGTCGGCGGGGTGAGCGGCGGGACGAGCGACGGGATGAGCGACGGGATGAGCGATCGGGACGGCGATCGGGACGGCGATCGGGACGGCGATCGGGGGATGAGCCTAAACTTGACCCCTTTGTTTTTGTTCAGCCGGAGAGGTGTCCGAGAGGCTGAAGGAACGCGACTGGAAATCGCGTATACGGGCAACCGTATCGGGGGTTCGAATCCCCCCCTCTCCGCTTGAGCGGGAGACTCGACGGCGTTCGGGTCTCCCGCTTTCTCTTTTTGCCGAGTTTTGTCGGGGAATCCGGGCCTAACCGAGGGTTCGAATCCGAACGAAGCAAACGGAGATTGTCAGGTGGTCGCGGTATCGCGCGAAAGTCTCTGGGGGCCGATTCCGGCAGTTCAGAATTCGCGGGTTGACCTACTCGGACCTCGGCGCCGAACGTGGCACGGGATGAAGTGTCGGTGACGAGACCGGCGCGGCTTCCTCGCTGTCGCCGAGCAGTCCGTTCGCGGAGGACAGAGTTTCACATGCTGGAGGAGTCAGACCGCGCGGCTTACGTCCCGATGGCCTAGGCCTGGCGCGACCAGTCCAGGTGCTGGGCGGCGCGGAGGAGGTCGGCAAGAGTGACGGTCGCCCCGAGCGTGCCAGTGAGGATCGACCGGAGGATCACCGGGCTGAGCTGGGTCAGGGTGAGGACCGCGTGGACTCTGGTGGCGGTGAGGCCCGCCCGCTGCGCCACCGATTCGACCGTGTGGTCCGTTCGTAGGAGTTCGCGGCGCCAGGCGAAGGCGAGGCCGACCGCGCGGACGAGGTGGTCACGGGCCACCGGACATCCATCGGGTGTGATGGTGGTCAGCAGATCCTGACCCTCGGGGCTGAGGAGCACACGGCGTCCGTCGTGGCGCTTGATCTGGATGTGGAGCGTGAGCGCCAGGTGCTGGCCGCGGTCGTCAATCTCGGGCGTGAATGGACACGCCGGTACCGGGACGTTGGCCTTATGTGTAGGGCGGTTGGTTCCTGTCTCGCGTGCCGTATCGACGCAGGCGGCAATCCGGGTGTGGACAAGCTCGACGGTGATCCGGTCGGGCGCGACCATCACCCGATGAACGACCTCGCGGACCCAACGGTCTCGGGCCTCGGGTTCCTGGCTCCGCAGATCGGCGCCGTGCTGGTTCTTCAGGTGATCGAGCACCAGGCCCCGGACGAGATCGTCGATGTGCGCGGCGTTGACCGTCTTGATCAGGCATGACTTGAAGCCCTGTTTCACAGCCTTTTGGCTGACGTAATAGCGGACGACGCGGCGAGCATCGGCGCCGCGGGCGCTACAAACGTCCTTCCGCTTCGAGACCGGGCGCTGGACCGACCCGGGGCTCATCGCGTGCCCTTCGAAGGTACGGATCTTGCCCTTGAGCAGGTGCGTGTGCGTCCACTTCTGGCGCGACTCGCGCTCGATCGTCCCCATCTTGGCATGCACTTGGTCCCACGTCGCCTGGTCGACGATCGGCTCGTGATGGCCCTGGTAGACCTCGCTATGCCTCGGAACACTGCGGTTGTTGCGGCCGCGGGTGTGGGCGATCTTGCCGATGTAGACCGGGTTGGTCAGGACTCTATAGAGGAATGCGGCGGTGAGCGGCCGTCCGCCGTGTTCCTTGCCGCGGCTGCTGACCCAGTGCTTGGTGGTATGGCCTTCGGCGTTGAGCTTCGCGGCAAGGTCGACCAGGGAGCCGAGTTCGAGGTAGCCGTTGAAGATCAACCGGATCAACTCGGCTTCAGGTTGGATAACGCGGAGTGTGCGGTCGTTCAGTATGAAGTCCGGATCGCCTTCGCGCGGCAGTCGGTAGCCCAAGGGCGGCTGGCCGCAGACCCAGACGCCCTTGCGCTTGGTCGCCGCGATCTTGTCGCGGATGCGCTCACCCGCTACCTCGCGCTCGAACTGGGCAAAAGAGAGGAGCATGTTGAGCGTGAGCCGACCCATCGAAGTCGTGGTGTTGAACTGCTGGGTGACGGATACGAACGAGACGTTGTGCTCGTCGAAGGTCTGCATGAGCTGGGCGAAGTCGGCCAGCGACCGCGAGAGACGGTCGACCTTGTAGACCACGACAACATCGATGCGTCCCTTGTTGATGTCGTCGAGAAGGCGTTGGAGGCCGGGTCGGTCGGTCGAGCCGCCCGAGTATCCGCCGTCGTCGTAGGCGGTGGTGATGGCGGTCCATCCCTGGTGCTTCTGGCTCTTGATGTAGTCGAGGCCGGCCTCGCGCTGGGCGTCAAGCGAGTTGAAGGCCATGTCGAGGCCTTCCTCGCTCGACTTGCGCGTGTAGACGGCGCACCGGACGATCGGCGTGGTCATGAGTGCTCACCTCCGTTGCGGCGCTGACGTTTCTTGCTGCCCGAACTTGGTTGTTCGTCGCCGGAGCCCTCTCGCGTGGTCAGGCCGAAGAACCGTGGTCCCGACCATCGCGTGCCGGTGATCTCGCGGGCAATCTCGCTGAGGCTCCCGTAGGTCTGATCGCGGTAACGGAACTGGCGTCCGCCCTCCAGGACATAGACCTCATACCGGACTCCGCGCCACACGCGGGAGAGTTTGGTCGCCGGAGGGAGATCGCCGCCCGAGGCTCGGACGGTCGACGCCGCGCCTCGGGATGGGCGCTTCGTTACTGGCACTTCGTCATCGCCGTTGCTGGACACACCGCCCTTGGTCGCGGCACGGATCGCCCGATCGAGCAGCCGCCGCGTCTCGGCGTCGAGGCCGCCGTGAAGGCGTTCCTGCGCCCGCCACGCCAGCTCGCGGATCAACAGCCGCTTCTGCGACGGCGGCGCCGCTCGGCCCATGTGCTTCGACCACAGGTCTCGCAGGTCCGCAATGGAAAGGTCCGCGAGGCGCTCGACGTCAAGGGCATCGGCACGCGCCTCGAGTTGTCCTTCATCAAGCCGCGCAGGTCCGGGATGCTGGGCTTTCGGTTCGCGCTTCACGTTCAACTCCCGCCGTCACCTGGAACCTCGCGCCCATGGCGCTGATCCCGTTCGACGCACACACTGAGCCATGCGACTGCGGAGAGAGCAAGGCGATTCGGCGGACATCGCCGCGGAATCTGAGCTCCCTGGTTCTGCAGGGTCCGGAGCGCGGCGCATGGCCGGAGTAGCTCCAGACGGACCTTGCCTTCGTCGCGTGTTGATGGCCCTATCGGTCGCGTGTCGGCAACGTCGCCGGCCACGCGTTACCGCGGCGCTGTGCCGCGATTGCCATCAACCGAAGGGAATGTCCGATGGGTACGAAGAAATCAGGAACTGAGAAGAACAAGAAGGCCGGCGCCGCCACCAAGGCCGCATCCGCGGCGGGCACCGAGAAGACACGGAAGGCGGCGATCGCCGAGATCAAGCAGCGACTGGAGGGCAAACCCGGCGCCGCCAGCAACGCGAACAAGAAGGCCGGGAAGGCACCGAAGGCCATGAAGACTGTCAAGCCCAAGCACGCAAGCGCCCTCGACGCCGCGGCGCAGGTCATCGCCGGCACCAGCAAACCGATGCGGACGACGGAAATGATCGAGCAGATGGAGGCCAAAGGTCTGTGGAAGAGCCCCGGTGGCAAGACGCCCGAAGCGACGCTCTACGCCGCCATCATCCGCGAAATCGCGGCCAAGGGCGCCGATGCCCGGTTCAAGAAGCATGACAAGGGGCTGTTCGTCGCGGGCAAGCGACGGTAGGGCCTCGCTTCACGGCGACATTTCGCCGATCACCCCGGCCAAGCCGGGGTGTTTCTCATATAAAGCAATTGATCGCTTGTTCTCTCACTCGGTCGCCTATCGAAAACTGTGCTGCGTCAGCGCGGCACGACATCAAGGTACTGCTTTGACGGCCAGACTCGACATACGCCGAAGCCATCGCTTCCACATGAATCGAAGTGCCTGATCTGCGCAAGCTTCGGCCGCTGACATCGATTCTTCATGCCATCCTCGGCGCCGAGCGTCTTCCGCCGTCAAAATCCAGAACAAACTCTCCAGCGGTCCGAGGTCAGCCGCCACTTTCTTCGCGGTTATACGGGCCGTCTGCTTCTTCGGTCGCGCAACCAACTCGCGCGCAAGACGATCCAGTCTTCGCCATGCGGCGTTGGCCTCTCGAAATGGGAGGCGGATATCGATGGCCTGCGGCAGCGCCGGTTTCGTGCGTGCAACCACGAACTCTTCGAGTGCCGGTTCATACGCGTGCAAGCTGCTCACGACGTGGGTGTATGCGCCCACGTCCACGCCGATCCAGCCCGCCATGACCTCCTGAAGGTAGGTGAACTGCACCAGATTGTGCGGAAGGCCGCGGAAGATATCGTTGCTTCTGCACGTTTGGAGCCAATGAAGGCGACCGTCAATGACTCTCAAGCAGCTGAGTACGTTACAGGGAATGTCGGCTGAACGCGGCGCGCCGGTCGAACGAGGCAGATCGTCAACGGCATTCCAGATCGACAGGACTATCTGCCGAGTCTCGCTATTCGCTTTCAGAGCCCTTGCAGCGCGATCGAGCTGATCAAACCCAAACTGCTCCCTCAATCGTGCGCCGTAAGCTCCGGCTGCACGCTTTCCACCACCAACGTACCTGCCATACCCGGGAAACCAGTGAGCCAGGAACGCGACATCGTCCGTGCCCGAGAGAATCTGCACAACCTCCGCGATGGCGAACGCGACATTCATGGCCGGAGTACGCGATGCCACCCACCGTGCGCGAGGATCGTGTACCTGAATGGTCGCGTGTGTGAGCTCAACGGTTGCGCCCCCGCGCGATCCGATCTCGCTGGTGCCGTGACGGCCAATGAGTGCATGGGCCGCTTGACGCCACGCAGCATCCGCAGATTGTCCAGAGAAAATCTTCATCAGGCTTTCCGGTGAATCTGCTGATGCACCGACTCGTTGATGCCCCATTTGGGCGGGAACCACAGCTCAATAGGGGCTGGCCTTGCCTCAAATACTTGTTTGATTCGAGTTCGGCCCGTCAGCCCCTTCACCTCAGGGTGCATGACGCGAGCATACTTATCAACTTCGCAGAATAGATTCTGGCAGTCGATGAGCTGAAGCCGACGAGTCCCCAACCGTTCGAACCGCAGTCCGCGCTTCTCGAACTCGACGTCCTGCCGATCCGCCATCAGTTTGATGAGATCCACCTCACTGAGTCCCCCCCGCGCTTTGAAACACTTTGCAATTCCGTCGCGGGCGCCTGGGCCTGGTACGACGAAGGACATTTCATCAAAGTCGATGACGGGCGAGTAGTTGATGTCGATCGCGAACTGGAACGCCAGAAATGGGCCGAACGTTGGGTATGACCGGAGGATCTCGTAGACAGCTCCCAGGGAGGTGGCCTTGCCAAGGCGGGCGGTCACGCCGTCCTTCATCATGTGCTCGATCAGCGCCAGGTGATTGCGGTGCTTCTCGGGAGAACCGAACGCGGATCGCCCTGTCGGCATGATGTAGGCGGCGGAATAAATCCGAGTCGAGGAAGCCCTGGCTCGCGAGAGCACTCTCGCATACGCACTGGTGCTAAACGTCTTCCACGCCAGAGCGCCAAAATGATTCTCTAAAAGCTCCCACGTTTCGATCTTGTTGAAGAGCTTGAAGAGCAGGATCCGGAAGATGATGTCTTCTGGACGCTGCTCGCTCGCGTAGATGACACGGGCGATCAAAAACTGACTCACTCGATCGGCGGCCCGGTAAGCATTTGTGAACTTGTGCCGGCGGAGCACCGGATCGTCCGTCCAGGGTGGTGGACATCCCCGGGCTCTCTGCATCAGCACTGCCTGACGCTTTGCCGCAAATCTCCAGTAGGTATCAAAGACGGCGGTCTCTTCGGCAGGGGCGAGCCGCGAAAACACATACGGCGACGCGGACGGTGGCGATGTTGCCGACCGGACACCTGACCGTTTGTGGGGGCTAGCGGATCGCTGCATTAACGTGCTCATGGAGAAGAAGATCGGCGCAACTCTGCGATCTTGACCAAGATCCGTTCGGCATACGGAGTGTTGCCTTGCTCGTATTCGAACGAATGCACAGGGAACGGAGCATTTAGCGATCCAACGAAATCGCTGTACGCGCGGCGGAGTCGTGAGCCATCGCCCTGGACATCCGATGCCTGCATACTCGGGCCCAGGAGAACGAACGCCGTGGTGGGAACAGCGAACCCCCAGTGATGCCGCGCCAACTGGTCAAGCACCTCCAGCGTATGGTTGTCGACACCGGCCAACCGTCCATAGACGATCGTTGACCACCAGAACCGATCCATGATGACGGTGTCGCCCCGTTCAAAGGCCGGGCGGATCCTCGTCCTGATGGCATCGACATGGGCAGCCGCGTGAAGAATCTGAAGGCTCGTGGGGTCGATCGAGTGAATCCCGTGAGTTTCAGGCTGATGATGAAGGTCATGCACCAGCCGTCCCAACGTTCCCGGCTCATTCCCAGGAAATGCGAACAACTGAGCCGGCATCCCATCCGCCCTCATCATCTCCACGAGTGCCTTTGCGGTGGTGCTCTTCCCCGCGCCGTCTGGACCTTCCAAAATGATCAGCCGACCGGTCGTCATTGGTTGCCTCCCACGACGGCGACCGCAGAATCGGCAACCATCGGTCGGAGAGCGTCGGCGAGCTTGCGGGTCGCGGCTTTGGACACACCGCCACGCTCCGGCAGTGCGACAAAGACGTTCACCTGATTGAGAGGGAGCTTCATCTCATGCGCCATGAACGTCCCGAGCTGGCAAAGCCCAAGGTAGTTGCCGTACCCACGATCGAAGATGTACTCGGTCGGGTAGTAGGCTGAAACCGATAGTCCCTGATCCGTGTAGCCGAAGCTCACCTGCTGCAGGCATGGAAATCCCGAGAGCGCAGCACCGGTGTGGTCCTTGGCCGGGTCATACAAGCTCACCTGGAGGGCGCTACGACGCGTCTGGCCGTGGTCGCGATCCCACCAGCGGAGGATTTCCCCGAGCTGGTTCACATGCTTGGCCTTGTTGCCCGGGCCGTTCAAGCCGGTGGCATGGATCATTCGAAGAAAATACGTTCCCCGCGTATTGAGTCGGCTCAGCTTCTTGAGCCGGGGGAACACCTGCGTGATGTAGCGCTCGAAAAGCTCTTGCGCAGGGCGCGGTCCCCGTGGCGACCAAGACATGTGTGGGAAGATGGTGCTCGCCGTCGCGGATACATCCTGGATCTTGCGCTTACCCGCAGCGCGGTTGATGCCGCAGATCGTCTCATCCAGAGCTGATCGGATGGCTGGAATCTCGATCGGCTCGCGCTGCTCGTCGAACTCGGTGACAGTGAGCACAAGCGGGTGCGAGAGCTCTCCACCGGGAGCATCAAAGACGCGCAAAAAAGCCGTAGCCCAGGCGACTGACAAGTTCCCGCTAGGTACGACAATCGCATCAGGGTTCATCCGGATCCTCCAGGTGCCGATGGACCGCGGCTCCGTCGTAGCATTTCGGCATCACGCGCAGAAACGTGGCCCAGTCGCCGCGCGATTGTTCAGCGCGCGCGAGACCTCGTCGCGATGCTCGGACGATGGGCCGGCCATGTGATTCCCCGGCAGCCTCAATGGCCGGACCCTCAAATCGTGCTCCTGCCGGAAGGAATGCCAGGTCGCCAACGACGAGGTCAACAGGACGGTCGCCCCAATGTTCGTCGACGATAGTGATATTCTCCTGAATAGCTCGACCCAAGAGCGAGGCTCGTATGGCCTTCGGTTGGACCGAAAGCAGGCGATCACTCGCGGCGCTGTCCAGGGAGCGAATCGTCCAGCGAAGATGGTGGACGAGAGTCTGATACCCCACTCCGAGTTGCCCTGCGGCAATGAAGATCTGCTCCGAGGTAGGGGTGCCGATTGGCCAACCGCGCGTGGCAAACACTCGCGCGACCGCCGCCTGCGGCATGAGCAGATGAGCGCCGAAGAGATCGGCGAGCGATTCCTCCGGCTCGTCCTTTCTCGATCGTCCAACACCTTCTACATACTCATCCACCCGAGTACCATGACTAAACAGGTGATGCCCAAGCTCATGCGCACAGGTTGACGCCTGGTATCCGGCCGGGCGATCAGATCCGATCAATATGGTCGGATCATCTCCTCCTGCGTACATGCCGGCAAGGCTTGGCAGCGGTTTGAACCAAACCTCAACGCCCAGTTGCTGCGCAAGATCGAACACACAGACCGCGTGATCCATGGGAACGCCAAGCCGTTTACGAACTTCCATCGCGCGCCGGAGCGCTGTCCGAGCTACATCGATGGCGACCGGCATCACGCGCCTCCCTTCTTGAGCGCGCTGAGAAGCTTGATGACTCGTTGAAGATCGTTGGGCTTCAGCCTCTGCAGCTCCCGAGCAGCAAGTTCAAGCTGTGGATCGACAGGATCCTGCTCGGGGTCTGTGCTCTTGGTCAGCCACGCTACTGAAACTCGATAGTGCCGTGCCAAGACCGGAAGCTCTTCGGCGGAAACGCGGCGCTGTCCCGCTTCGATCTGGCTCACGGTCGGCCTATGCCAGCCCATCAGCTTGGCAACTTGGCCTTGGCTCAGCCCGGCCTGTTCCCGCGCGGCACGAAGTCGTTTGGCGATGCCCTCACGCTGAATTTCAAGTTCTGACATGAATTCAGCGCTCCTTCTTTACGGTCGCTCGCTCCTGAGCTCGTGCCCAGGCCTTGAGTTCACCGAGCGTTCGCATCCGCTTGCCATTCTCGTGAACGAGCGGGTTGAAATCGTGCGGCACTGCGATACCTAGCCGTGCTTCAAGGTCGCACGCCATCTCGACCCCGTCCTGGCTGGTGAGGCCTGCGGCGAGAAGATTCGAGGCATCGCTCACCGGTCCTGGTTTGCCGCCACGGGTGAGCAACTCTCGCACGATCCGTTCCACTGCTTCGTCTGACGTGGTTTGGGTGGCCATGGTCGTCCTTTCGTTTGGTAAAGATATCTTACCGGCCGGGTGGGGCCGTGTCAACCCGGTGTGTGCTCCCCCGATCATGGCAAAGGAACGGTCAAAATCTGTCGAGCCGGTGCTCGGGCAAATCCTACGTTTGATGCCGGATACCGCATGGGTGGCGACGACAGAGTGATTCGCACGCGAGGAGAAGGACGACCTCGCCGCCAACATGGACATCGAGCATGCCTCTCAATGTGGCCGTTGCGCGTAGATCAGGCGATTGTCAGTATTGAGAACAGAAAAACCGCCGCGTGCCGCGCGGCGGTGAAGGTCCGCTCCATGATCCGAACCGCCAGTCGTCCGCTACTTCGTGAAGTACGGACGCGGCCGGGGGATGGGGTCCGGGTACGGCCGCGGGTTCACCGGCGGGAACGGCCGTTCGGGCACGGGGTGCGGCCGAGGCACCTCCGGGATGCTCGGCTTGGGCGGAAAGCTCGGAATGTCGAGGGGTCGTGGGGTGTACATGATCGCAAACTCCAAGAGCGCGATCGCGGCGAGAACGCCCCGCCGCGATCGTCGCTCAGTGCTTCGTGTCCTTGGGCGGGTTCGGGTCGTTCCCGAAGCTGTCCTTGTCGCGGATCCTGCCGTCGGGGCGGTGGATCACGATCTCGCTCTGGTTCTGGCGGGCGATCGGCTTGGCCGCCTGCTCGGCCGCCGCCTGGGTGCGGTGGTTCGACACCGGCCGACCCCCTTCGGGCTTCACCTGCCAGTTGTTTCCATTGGGAACGACATGGACGTTTCGGCCTTTGGCCATGACTGAATCTCCAGCCCCGCCGGTTCTGGAGCGACGTGCTCCAAGGCCCGTGCGGGCGTTGCGTATTTGCGATCATTCGCTAAATCAATCAAGCAGTCAAGCAGCACTGCTTGGAATATTTAGCGGATGGCCTATCCTGTAGTCCGGGTGTTTTCTCCAACCCGACCACAGGAGGACCCCATGACCACCGACAAGGAGTGCGCCACGACGACCAAATCACCAGGCCAGCCGCTCGGCGAGTATCTCGCCAATGTCCGCACGACCAAGCAGATGTCGCTCCGCGAGGTCGAGGAGGCGGCAAACGGTGTTGTGTCCAACGCCTACCTCAGCCAGCTCGAGCACGGGCGCATCGCCAAACCCTCGCCGAATATCCTCCACTGCTTGGCGCAGGTATACGGCGTGCCCTACGAAACGCTGATGGAAAAGGCCGGGTACATCGCGGCCGCCACTCCCAGCACGACCGGATCGCGGCGCCACGGACGGGTGCCGACGTTCGCCAAGGAGAACCTCACGAACGAAGAGGAGGAGGCGCTGCTTGAGTACCTCGCCTTTCTTCGGTCGAAGAAAGGCAAGCGGCCCACATGAGACCAGACGACCATTCCGTCGATGCCCAGCAGCGCGCCCGCATCCGCGAACACGCCCGCAAGGCTCTTGAAGCAGCCGATGCGCTCGGGTGTTTCCCAACGCCCGTGGACCAGGTGATCGCCGCCGCGAAGCACATCGTCGTCGAGCAGCAGGAGATCGACGAAGGCTTCCTTGCCAAGACCAGGAAAAAGGTCGGCGGTGCGCTCAAGCGGGCGCTCTCGAAGGTGCTCGGGGTTCTGGATGTGTCGGCCAAGATGATGCATCTGGACAAGCTGGTGCCGATCCACCGGCTTCCCTTCTTGAAACTCCACGAACTGGGACACGGCGTGCTTCCGTGGCAGCGCGAGATGTACGCGCTCACCGAAGACTGCGAGAAGACAATTGATCCCGAGATCAGCGAGCTCTTCGAGCGCGAATCCAACGCCTTCGCATGCGAGGTGCTGTTCCAGCTCGATACCTTCACCGCCGAAGCGGCCGATTCCGCCCTCGGTCTCAAGACCCCGCTGAAGCTCGCCAAGAAATATGGCGCGTCGGTCTATGCGACCGTCCGCCGCTACGTCACCACGAATGCGAGGGCGTGCGCCGTAATCGTGCTGGACCCGCCCCAACTCTGTCAGGGCGACGGGTTCCGCGCTCCCCTGCGGCGTGTGGTCGCCTCGCCGCTGTTCACATCGCAGTTTGGCGAACTCGAGATGCCCGAAACGATCACGCCAGGAGATCAGGTCGGACGGATGGTACCCACCGGCGGTCGCAAGATGTCGCGGCCGCAGACGCTCGCCTTCACGGATCGAAACGGCGTGCGGCATGAGTGCATCGCCGAGGCCTTCGCGTACCGGTACTACGTCTTCATTCTGATCTACCCACAAGCCACGCTGACCAAGAAGGTCGTGCTCGTGACCGCGTAGCGCTGGTGACTCAAGGGAAACATACGATGCAATGCCGCTACTGCATGGGATTCCGCGAGTTGTTTGAGCTCGCCAAAGGCCGCGCGTGGACAGCGGAAGAAGAACGAGCGTTCCAGCAGCTTGACCAGGACGCCCGCAACGAAGCTGTCAGGCAACTCGCGGCGGAGACGACCTGCGTCAGCACCGAAGACCGCGTCGGCAGCGACGGAAAGACCTATACGGCGTTTTGGCTGGACGACAACCGTATCCATCTCTTTATCCGAGCGGTCTCGATTCACGGCGTATCCCCGTTGCCGCCGGCTTCGCAGGCGAATTCTCTAATTGATGGGGAGATGCATTGAGCAAAATGGCAAAGCACCCCAAGGATCAGCCCGATCAAAGAGGCAACCGTGCCACCCGAAGCGATGCACCGTTCACACAGTGATCACTGAGTCACATGCACTGCGATAGCATTCACTACTACCGCTTTGGCGTCAGCGGAAGCGACTTTGCCAACCACCACAATCTCCGAAAGTTCCTTCAGGCCACGACGACCTTTCATGTCTGTGCGAAGGATCTGACCCTTGGTGTCGACCACTTGCACGGTCACGGAGTTGGCCAGGATGTCGCCCTTGGTCTCGCAGCAGTAATCCCAAGGCTTGGAGCAGTTGTCGTCCGGGTTTTCATTGCACGCCTTGAGGGCGCGGCCCATGAGCGTGAACACGGCCCGGCCCGCGACGAACGGCTCCCTGCTCCCGCCGACACGACCGCGCAGCACCACCTCGTCCCCAACCTTGAGCGTCCCTGTCTTGCGGACCTCTGACACGTCCTTGGCGCTCTCGGGCTGCTTCTCCACGAAGAATCCGGTCGGCAGCGGTGCCCTGGGCACATGCATCGACACGACGGTGAGCACCAGCGCATCGGTCCCGTTGGCGGTCTCCACCTTCCCGGTGACGAACACCTCGGCTCCCGGCTTGAGCCCGTGCTGGTCGTTCAGACCTGACCGGAGCGGCTTCCCGCTGGCATCGACGACCTGCACCGTCGCTCGTCCTCCGGCAGGGATGTCGCACGCGGTGTCGGGCAGTTTGTCCGAGGGCGGGCAGCACCCCTTGCGGGTGGACTCGTCTACCAGCGTGAACATCGAGCGGTTTTCGACGAAGGCGTCCTTCGACATCGCCACGTTGCCGCGCACCGTGATCGTCTCGCCGACCTTGGCCGACTTCATCGCGGCGGTGATCTCCAGCGCGCCTGCGGGGAGTTCGGGCTTGAGCAGCGTTTTGACGTCCGCCACGCTCTTGACCTGGGCCATCGCCGGCGCAGGTGCCAACGGCCCCGCGCCGACCGCACCTCCAACCAACATCGCGGCCACCACCGTCGCCCGCATCGAACCCGTCACTCGATTCATCATGGTCTTCATGTCGATACTCCTTGCAAGGAATCTTGGACTTCACTCGCCCCGCGACACGCATCACACGGGCACACACGTTCACCATCACACCGCTTTCAGCGCGACCGGGATCGTCGGCCTCAGGCACCGGACCGCCGGGGGCAACGCGCCCACGACACCCAGTGCCAGGCCCGTCAGCAGCCCCAGCCCGATCACCGACTCGTCGATCAACAGCCCGAACGCTCCCATCGAGAACCGCACCGCGAGCCCGTCGAGCAGGAACACGCCCACCGCGCACGCGAACAAACCACCCGCCGCGGTCGCGAGCGTTGACTCCTGCACCATCGACCAGACGATCGCCAGCCGCCGGTAGCCGATGGATTGCAGTGTCCCCAGCTCGCGTATGCGCGAGGCGAACGCGGCGTACATCGTGTTCAGCCCGCCGAAGAGTCCACCGACAGCAATCAGCCCCGCCGTCACCCACGCGACGATCTTGATGGGGCCGAAGAAGTTGGCGAGCTTGCCGTAGTACTCGCGCTCGGTCATGGGGACCAGTTCCAGGTCGGGCCGCGTCTTGGTGAAGGCCGCGATGTCGCCGAAGTCGGCCCCCTCACCGGTGGCCTCGTTGTACGGGTCGAGCGTGAGGACCACGCACGAGATTGTCTCTCGCTTAGTCGCGGTCATCAGGTCTGCCAGCGGCAGCCACAGTTCAGCCTCCACGACGGTCCCCGGCGCGCTGAAACGACCGACGATTGTCCACGGCCGCCCGTCGATGGTGAGCGTCTTGCCGACGTTCAACTCGCTCTCGGCGACACCCAGCACCGTTGCCGCCATCCGTCCGACGATCACCTCGTCGTTCCCGGAGACGGGCCAGCGCCCTTCGGTCAGCGAGACCGACTCATGCACGAGGGCCGCCGCGGGCGTGATCCCGCGCATCATCACCTGCCGTCCCTTTGCCTTCAGTGAGAGCGAAGCACTAGATGTCGGTGCATTCGCCGCCCCATGCCCGCTCGCGCTGCCCGCCGCGTCGGCCAATGCGCCGATGCCCACCGGCAGCATGACATGCACCTCCGGCGAGACGTACGCGACACCGGCGCGGGTGCGAACACCCGAGACGCTCGCCGCGAGCACCCCCGGCACACCCGCCTCGATTTCGGAGCGTTCGACGCTCTCCTCGCTCCCCGCGCCCATGAGGATGACGTTGTGCTCGCCGCCGGTGGCACGCAAAGCCTGGCTCATGCCGCGCACGAACCCGCCGGCGACCAGGATCAGCAGCACCACCATCGCCGCCCCCGCGACGGAAAGGAACAACCGCGAGGGCGCGCGGCCCAGGTTGCGAACGGCATACTCGAATGGAAGTAGTCTCATGGAATCCTCGTTTACACCGCGCGGAAACACGACGCGATCTCGCGGCGGCCCGCCCGCCATGCGGGGACCAGCCCCGCCACGATCCCCACCCCCGCCGAGATGACAAGGCCCCACGCCAGGACCGACCACGACGCGGCCACGTTGATGGACAGACCCTCCTGCGACAGGCTGAAGTTGCCGAAGTGGACCACCGACAGGGCGATGGCCGTACCGATCGCGCCCCCGAGCACGCCGATGAGCATGCCTTCGCTCACGATCAGGCGGGCGATAAGGCCGGAGCGGAACCCGAGCGTCTGCAAGACCGCGTGCTCCTTGATGCGGTCCTGCACGCTCAGCACGATGGCGTTGGCAACCAGCGCCAGCACCGCCGCCAGGCACCCCCAGCCCAGCCACTGCGTGAACTTCACGATCTCAACGATGTCTGCCCCGGCTTGCGCCACGAACGCCTTCTCGGGACTGGTCATCGTCGGATCGGCCTCGGTGCGGAACTCCTCGTCGATCGCGGCGGCCACGGCCTCCACCCTGGCGGGGTCGTCGACGCGAACGGTGAACTGCGTCACAACGCCCAGCCCGCCGCCCTTGTCCGCGGCTTGCTGCAAGAAGTCGAGATGGACATAGGCGACGTTCTGGTCCTGCGCTTCGGGCGAGCGGATGATCCCTGCGACCGTGACGGTGATACCCGACGCGTCGAAGGACTGGCCCACCTTGAAGCCGCGTCGTGCGGCGAGGGTTTCTCCAACGAGAGCCGAGTCCGAACGCTTCTGCCATTCGTCCACCGATCCCGAGATGAGTTGCCACTTGCTCGCCCAGCCGTTCGGCCCCGCGATATTCTCGCGTGGCACGCCGCGGAACGTCACGACGTCGAGCGAGGCCCGGCAGTTGTTGACCACGATCTTCACAGGTACCGCCGAGACCACGCCGGGGATTTTCTCGATGCGGTCCACGTAGAACTGCGGCAGCCGGCTGGCAGCCGGGCAGAAACGGTTCTCGCGGTAGACCACCAGCGTGGTGTCCCCCGCGGCGGCCTGCGTGGATTGACGCACGCCCTCTTGGAGCGTCTGCACGGCGATGAACAGGAACATGGCGATGCTCACGCCTGCGAGCGTGAGCACGCTGCGGACGCGGTGCCGCCAGAGCTGCTTGACGACGACGGGCATGAACTTGGGGGTGATCATGGGTCAGGCCTCCTGCAAGGCGCGATCGGCGCGCCGAGTGGCGAGTTGTTGAGAATCCACGAGACGGCCCTTTTCGAGGTGCAACGTGCGCTTGGCGTAGGCGGCACTCTTGGCGTCGTGGGTTACGATGATGAGGGTCTTGCCAAGGTCTTCGCAGAGCCGGGTCATGAGGTCCATGATGGCCTGCGCTGACTCCTGATCGAGATCACCCGTGGGTTCGTCGCCCACGATGATGGTGGGATCGGTGACGATGGCCCGAGCGATGGCGACGCGCTGCTCCTGGCCGCCAGAGAGTTGCCTCGGATAGTGGTCGTGCCGATCGGCGATTCCGACGAGCTGCAGGGCAGTTTGAACTTTCTCGTGTCGCTCACGGGCAGAGAGGCTGTGAAGGAGGAGCGGGAGCTCGACGTTCTCATAGGCGGTGAGCACCGGCACCAGGTTGTAGAGCTGGAAGACATAGCCGACGTGCGTGCTCCGCCAGTCGGCGAGCCTGGACCGCGAAAGCGTCGCGATGTCGGTGCCGCCGATGACGAGCTGCCCACCGCTGGGCCGGTCGATCCCCGCGATGAGGTTGAGCAGCGTGGTCTTGCCGCTCCCCGATGGCCCCATGAGCGCGAGGAAGTCGCCCGCGGGCACGTCGAGGTCGAGTTCCTGCAAGGGCGTGATGGTGTTGTCGCCCTTCTTGTACGTCTTGGTCAGTCGTCGGCACTGGATGAGCGGTGTGCCGGCGGGCGACGTGCGTGGGTGTGTCTGGTTCGCGGTCATGATGGTTCTCGTTCGTGCGGCGATCTCGCCGCGGGTTGTGTCGGGAGTGGGGAGTTACGGAGTGGAGGGTGAGAGTTCGGATGCGACGGTCGTTCGTTCGCCCAGCACCTTGAGCCGTGTACCGTCGCGGATCGCAGGTGTAGCGGGCGGGTCAAGGACAACGCGGTCGGTGAGCCGGAAACCGTTCGTGACGGCGATGAACCCTTCATCTGATGAAGCGGCGGTGACGATGTCGCGCCGGCGCGCGACAGGGCTTCCGCCGCTGGTATCCACGATCCAGACCTGGCCCTTCCCGTCACCCGCTGATGTGACAGCGGTCGTCGGTATCAGCAACATCAGGTCGCCGCCGACGCCGTCACCTGGAGTCGCGCCGCTCATCGTCCCTGTGCGACGCTGCTGCGAGGAAGTCGCGGGTGCATGGAGCTTCACGCGGGTGAGCATCTCGGGTTTGAGCACCGGCGAAGGCGCGTCGATGGCAACCTTGAACTGCACGGTGTTCCGCTGGATGTTGGCCTCGTGCATAACCCTTGATACAACGCCGGTGAAGGTGTGGTCGGACAGCGCCTCGGTGCTCACCACGGCTCGTGTCCCGACGCCCACCTTGGCCGCGTCGGCCAGGGGAACGTCCACACGCACCTGAAGCTTCGTGGGGTCGTAGACACGGAGCACTGCACCCGACATGCCACCGCCAATCGGCCCTTCTCCACCCTTGCTGCCCATGCTGATGCGGGAACCGGGCTCGACCAAGCGAGCGAGCACCACGCCCGTCACCGGCGAACGCACCTCCATCCGGGCCAGCCTGAGCAGAGCTTCGTCCTTGCCCACCATCGCGGCTTCGTGAGCCGCTTCGGCCTGTGCGAGAGCGGCCTTTGCCTCGCCGGCGAGGCGCTCCGCGGTAGCGACCTTGGCACGCAGGCCGCCAAGGCGGATTTCCATCCGGCGGAATGTCCCTTCGCTCAGACCTCCCGCGCCGACCAGTTCGCGCTTACTCGTTACTTCATCGTGAAGTTCGTCTTCCGCGATGCGCTCGACAGCCACCTGCGACTCGGCCGTGGCGAGCGCCGCCCGAGCCCGCTCCACATCCGAGGCCCGCTCGGCGACCATCGCCTCGGACGCACGGAGGAGCAACCGTGCGTCGTCGTCGATGAGCCGCGCGACGACTTGGCCGGCCTCGATGTGCTCGCCCTCGAGGACCAGCACTTCCTTGACAACGCCCTCCGTCAGCGCGGGCACACTGACGGCAAAGGGAGCGGGCTCGATCCACCCCGGGGCCTGCACCGCGACCGGCCCTAGTGGCGCGTTCCCAGTGTTGTCCGTAGTCGCCTCCGACAATGGCTCTTGGCTGATGATGGGCGTGGCTGCGATGCTCGCCTTTGGGATCGCGGCAGCGACATGCACCGCCAGGCGCGGTTGCAGGGCATCGCGGGCCGCATAGGCCAGAATGCCGCCCGTCGCCAGCAGCACGGCGATGGGGATAAGGAGACGGGTCGCCCATCGCGTACGCGGACGCGGGACGACCGCAACCATGCCGGAGGATTCCGGCAGCGGGGAGGATGTGTGATCTATGGATCGCGGGCCTCTTCGGAGGGCCCGCAAGTCAGTCTGCGAAGACGTCATGGAAGTTCCCTGCAAGGCGCCCGTGCATGCACGGGATGCGCAACCGTTGGCGTACAGCCGCGCGTGCAGCGTTCTGCCGCTCGCGCGAGGACGACGTGGACGATTAGCGTCCGTTGCAGGTTGGAACTAGACGATCAGCGCGCAATGCCACCGCAGCGCTTCGCGGTTGGCCTTGACGAACGGGGGATCATTCCACCAGGGGGGACGACCCAGGCTGATCACTTCATCGGATTGGGGGAGGTCGAACAGCACCGCCAGCGCGATCGTCGCGAGAGCGTTCCATTTCTGCTCGAGCGTCGGGAGCTTGGCTTCGGCCGTCAGGCCCGCCCCACCGGAAGTACCTTGGCATGACGGGCAAGAAGGGCAATCGACCGGAAGCGACCCTCCGTGGTTGGCCGGCGTTTCATCCTCTCCCGGATGGGACTCCTCGTGGCAGCACGAGTCTGTCTTGATCTGATGCGTGCCCTCACACACGTTCCCCGCCAGCGCCATTGCCTGGCAACAGCACAGCGGCGACCACACGCCGATGAGCAAGGCAACCAGGATTCGGAGAAGCGGATGTCGCATGGGGCGAAGCATTATACAGGCAAAAGGTAAGGATCGGTTCAATTCTCGCTCGAGTTGACGATTCGGCATGTGTTGGGGCAAATTGCGGCGTGAGTTCGTCCCCAGCTCCCTTTAGGAGGAAGACGGTTGTCTTCGCCATCCGTACCAGGCAAGCGCTACCGCAAGCACGGTTCCCAATACGGCAGCGGGCCCGTTCCAATGGCCCGGCAGTGCGATGCCGAACACGCTCAGGCTTGTCCCCGACAGCCAGAGTGAGGCATGCAGAATGGCATGGAACGCCTCAAAGCCGCTGGCAAACTTAGCGATCTCTTTCCATTTCATGTCCGAGCCCTTGTCGCATTCAACAGCCGCAACCCGTTCCCAACGACCAATAAACTGGCCCCTACGTCGGCGACCACTGCCATCCACATGGTGGCCAAACCAATCACGGCGAGGACGAAGAAGATCGCCTTAATCCCGATCGCCAGTGTGATGTTCTGGGTGAGGACAGTCCTGGTGCGCCGGGAGAGCCGAATGAACTCCGGCAGGCCACGCAGATCGTCCTGCATCAGGGCGACGTCAGCGGTCTCGAGCGCGGTGTCGGTCCCCGCCGCGCCCATCGCAAACCCGATGGTGGCTTTGGCCAGCGCCGGGGCATCATTCACGCCGTCTCCGACCATCCCGACCACGTCCCCGCGCTGCTTCAGGATGCGTTCGATTTCTGTGAGTTTGTCCTCGGGCAGCATCCCCCCGCGTGCGTCGTCGATGCCAACCGCCTTGGCAATGGCCGACACCGTGGCCTGATTGTCTCCTGAGAGCATGAGCGTCTTGATGCCGAGTTCGCGCAGCGACTTGATCGCCTCGATGCTGCTCTCGCGCGGCGTGTCAGCGACCGCGATCACGCCGAGTACGGCGCTCATAGACGCGACGATCACCGCCGTCTTGCCCTGTACCTCGAAGTGGCCCAGCAACGTCTCGACCTCCAGCGAGCAGACCTTCCGCTCCTCCGCGAGCCGATGGTTGCCGACGAAGTAAAGTTCACCGCCAATCCGGCCCTCGACGCCCCGACCCGTGAGCGACTTGAAGGTTTCCACGCTCTCCCGTTGCCCGTTCCAAGCTGCCGTTACGGCTTGCGCCACCGGGTGCTGCGAGAGGGCGTCCAGGCTCGCGGCGATCCGCAGCATCTCGTCCTTGTCCACGACCCCGACAGGCTGCACATCCGTCACGCGGGGCTTGCCTTCCGTGACCGTGCCGGTCTTATCGAGCGCGACCACATCGAGTTTCCGACCGTTCTCCAGATGCACGCCGCCTTTGATAAGGATGCCTCGGCGCGCAGCGGCGGTCAGGCCGCTCACCACTGTCACGGGCGTCGAGATCACCAACGCGCACGGGCACGCGATCACGAGCAGCACCAGCGCCTTGTAGAGCCAGAGGTAGAACGGCTGATCAAACACAAGCCATGGCACGACCGCGATCAGTACCGCGACCACGCACACGATGGGCGTGTAGACCCGCGCGAACGCGTCCACGAACCGCTGGGTCGGCGCCCGGCTCCCCTGGGCCTCCTGCACGGTCCTGATGATCTTCGCCAGCGTAGTCTGGTCCTTGCCGCCCGTGGTCTTGAACTCCAGCACGCCCAACTCGTTGATCGTCCCGGCGAAGACCTTATCGCCGGCCTTCTTGTCGACTGGCACGGACTCGCCCGTGACCGGGGCCTGGTTGACGCTCGACTCGCCCGCGACCACGATGCCGTCGAGCGCCAGCCGCTCGCCGGGCCTCACTTGTACCACCGCGCCCGCGGGCACGGCTTCAGCGCTCGTGACTTTCCACGAGCCGTCGGGCTGTCTGACGCTCGCCTCATCGGGGGCCATTGCCATGAGGCCTTTCACAGCGTTGCGAGCACGGTCAAGGGCCTTCGCCTCGATCAGTTCGGCGAGGGCGAAGAGGAACGTGACCAGCGCGATCTCTGGCCAGGCGCCAATGAATGCGCCCCCAACGATGGCGACGGTCATCAGGAAGTAGATGTTGAGCGTGAAGGTCCTGAGCGCGATCCAGCCCTTCCTGAGCGTCGGCAGGCCGCCGAGCAAGATCGAAGACACCGCGAGCGCGATGACGGTCGGCGAGGTCTCTTTGACGCCCGCGAAGTACAGGCTCTCGGCAGTCGCCGCGAGGATGCCGGAGAGAATGAACAGGCCGTACGCGCGCCACCACGGCCGCGTCTCCTCGATCATTACCGCCCTCGGAACGTCCGTTGCGCACGCCGGGCTTCCGCAGTCCGTTCCCGCCTCCACCACGCCTTCGCTGGCGGCTACGACGATTGTCGGTGTCATCCCCACAGAGCGCACCTTCGCCGTGAGTGCCGCGGGCGGGGTCGCCGCCGCGTCGTGCGTCACGGTCATCCGCCGCGTCACCACGTTGCACGCCACCGACGTGACCCCGGGCATCGCGCCCACGGCCTTGCGCAGCATCTGCTCCTCGGCGGCGCAGTCGAGCTGGTCAATGGCGATGATGGTCGTGGTCGTGGGCACTGAGTCATCCTTCGCGGCGGCCTGTTCCGCTTCGTTCCAATCCCCCGGGAGCATGTTCCCACGCACCGGGGGGTGTTCTAGCAAATCCGAAATCGAATCCAGACGAACTGGATTCGAGCGGCTCGCTTCCCCGCCGTTTCGGCGTTGGTCGCCGGAAGCGTGGAAGCCGCTCCATCTGGGCTCACCTCTTGATCGCAAATCCGCCGACGGTCTTGCCGCCCTTGCCGTCGTCGATCTCGATCCAGAGTTTCGCATCCGCCGGGATGGGGTTGGGCACGTCGGTGTGGGCGTGGTACTCCTTGCCGTCGCCGTCGGCCTTCTGCTTCATCGCGCCCCTGCCATCCTGGGTGCCGATCCACACGCGGACGGCAGCGGGCCGTGCCGCGCTCCCGGAGAGCTTGATGTCGAGGTGAGCCTCGCTACCCGCCTTGACCTCGCCGGAGACGTTCACGGTCCACGCGCCGATGGTAACCGTGCCCAACGCGTCCCCTTCGCCGTGGCCGTGATCGCCGTGGTCGCCACCGGCCTTGCCTGCGCCGGCGGCGGGCTTGGCGTGGTCGTGACCGTCTCCTTCCTTGTGACCGTGCCCATCGTGTCCCTTGGCCTCGCACTCGGCGCACTCGCCGTGCGCGACCATCTTCAGGGTGTTGCCCTCGCGCAGCCAGAGGTGGGCCTCGCCGTCATTGGCCGTGACGAAGTACTGCGTGTCGGCGGGGCCGCTCCGCGCAGCGCCCTGCCCCATCATCGCGGCGGCCACGACGGTCAGCCCGGTGCCGGCCACAAGACCAAGAACGATGGATGAACGATTCGGATTCTTCATGACGATGCTCCTCGACATGGCGACCGGGCGCGGGCCGCCGGGTGTGGACTTGAGTGTGCCGCTCGGCCGCGCCGCCGAGGGACTGTGCTTGAAACGCGGTCGCGGCTGCGGAATACCGCTGCGAGTGCTCTCCTCCTCCCATGGTCGATTCAGAATTTGAGATCGAAACCCACGACGTGCTTTTCGCCCGTGGGCGTCTCGACCTCGACCCAGAGTTTGCTTCCGGCGGGCAACGGCTTGGGGACTTCCGCGTGGGCGTGCCACCCGTCGCCCTCGGCCTCGGCCTTGCCCTTGACCGAGCCCTTGCCATCCTGCGCGCCGACCCACACGCGCACCGCCGCTGGCCTGGCGACGCCAGTGACGACAATATCGAACGTGGCTTCGCTGCCAGGGGTTACGCCCCCCTCGCGTGCTGCGACGATCGTCAAGCCCGCGGCCTGCTGGCTGCCGAGTTCCGTTCGAGGGCCATGATCATGCCCGTCCTCGTGGTCGTGACCGTCACCGTCTTTGTGGGTGTGACCGTCGCTCGTTCTACTCTGGGAGGCGGGCGTTTCGGCCTTCTTCTCGCACGCGCTCATCGACACGGCGAGCGCGAGGGTGGGGACGGCAAGCACGAGCGTGAGTGTGCGAATGGTGTTCATATGTGAGACTCCTTTTTATGGGTTGGTGGAGGCGGACCTCTTGGGCACGCGGCGAAGCAGGCGGGACAGAAGCCCCGGACGATCCGTGCTTTCGGGTTTCACCTTGAATGCCAGCGAGTAGCCGGCGGGAACAACGAACAGGTTCAGGAACGTGGACGAGATCAGCCCGCCGAGCACCACAATCGCGAGCGGCGCCAGCAGCTCGCTGCCGGGCTTCCCCCTCGCGAGCGCCAGCGGGATGAGGGCAAGCGCCGCCGTCAGTGCGGTCATCAGGATCGGCACGAGCCGCTCCATCGAGCCCTGGATGATCGACTCACCGATGGACTTGCCCTCGTGCTGCTGCAGGTGGTCGTAGTGGTTCACCAGCAGGATGCCGTTGCGCACGGCGATGCCAAAGAGCGTCACGAAACCCACCATGCTGGCGATGGAGATCACCGGCGCGATGTAGCGGGTGGACGACAACCCGAAGAGCGCGAGCGTGTTGTTGACCACCCCCGGGCTCTCGGCGATGTAAATCGCCGCGATGCCGCCGATCAGGGCAAGTGGCAGGTTGAGCATGACGAGAAGCGCCACCCGGCTCTTGCCGGTCGAGAGCTGGAGCAAAAGGAACATGAAGACCGCCACGCCCGCGCCCATGACATAGATCGTGCGGCTTGCGGACTGCTGGGCCTCGAATTGCCCGCCGTAGTGGACGGTGTAACCCGCCTTCTGCACGATCGGGTCCACCTTGGTTTTCACCTGGGCCACGAGCTGCCCGAGGTTGTACCCATCGGCGACGTTGGTTGAGATCACCGCCTTGCGCTGGGCGTTCTCGCGGGCGATGAGATTGCTGGTCCTCTCCGGCCCGATGTCGGCGACCTCGCGCAAGCGGACGATCGCTCCGCCGACGCCCCGGAGCTGCACGTCCATGATCTGTTCCACGCGCTCGCGTTCGCTCTCGGCGAGGCGAACAACCATCTCGTAGCGGCGCACGCCCTGATTCACTTCCGCGACCACCTCACCGTACAAGGCCTGCTGGACCTGCTCGGCGGCCGCGCCGGGCGAGAGCCCCGCCGCCGCCAGGTCCTGCGGCCGGTAGCGAATGGGGAGCGAAGTGATCATGACCTCGCGATTGGCCGCGACGTCGCGCGTGCCGGGTATGGATCGAAGCTCCGTCTCGATCTGTTTCGCAAGGCTTCGCAGGACGTTCAGGTCCTCCCCGTACACATTGATCGCAATGGCCGCGGGCGTGCCCGACAGCACATGGCTGAGCCGGTGTTCGATGGGCTGGCCCACCATCGTGGTAATGCCGGGGATGTTGGCGATGATCCGGTCGATGCCCGCGCGGACCTTTTCCTGGTCTACGCCCGGCTTCATCGTGACCTCGATTTCCGAACTGCTTACGGGCTCGGCGTGCTCATCGCGCTCAGCCCGGCCCGTGCGTCGAGTCACGCTCTGCACGCCTTCGATCTCGGCCAACTGAGCTTCAACGCCGACGGCCAGGCGATTGCTTTCGACCAGCGACGTGCCCGGCGGCGCCATCAGGAAGACCGTGAACGTGCCCTCCTTGAACGCCGGCAGGAACGAGGTGCCGAAGGTGGACATGAGGATGAGCGAGGCCACGGTCAAAGCGCCAGCGCCGCCCAACACCAGACCCCGGTTCCGAACGCTGGCGCGCAGCGCCGGCTCGTAGCGACGCTTGAGCCACCGAACGAGCCATCCGTCATGACCGGCATGGGAGTCGCGCCCATGCCCGTCCCGACCGACTTTGCCGAAGGAGCCGGCAAAAAGCCACTTGCACAGCGCGGGCGTGACAGTGAGCGCCACCAACAGCGAGGCCATGATTGAGATGATGTACGCGATTCCCAGCGGCTGGAAGAACCTACCCTCGAGCCCCTGCAGGAACAGCAGCGGGACAAACACCATGCAGATGATGATCGTGGCGAACACGACCGAGGAGCGGATTTCGTTGCTGGCGTTGTAGATGACTTCGACGAGTGTTTTGCGCCCTCCCTCGGATAGCGCCGCGTTCTCCTTAAGCCGCCGCAGCACGTTCTCGACGTCGATGATGGCATCGTCGACCAGTTCGCCGATTGCGACGGTGAGGCCGCCAAGCGTCATGACATTGATCGACAGACTCCATGCCCACAGGACGAGAAGCGCCACGGCCAGCGACAGCGGGAGCGCGGTGAGGGTGATCATGGTCGCCCGAGCATTCATCAAGAACAGGATGACAATGACCGCAACAATGACGCTTGCCTTCAAGAGCTTGTCGAAAACGTTGTGGATCGATCGTTCGATGAACCGCGAGGCCCGGAATGGATCGCGATTCAGGACCATCCCCTCAGGCATGGCCTTCTCCATCTGGTCGAGCACGCCGTCGATCTGGGTGGTGAGGTTGAGCGTGTTCGTGCCGGGGGACTTCTGTACGCTGACTACGACAGCGGGCATCGCGCGGTCGGTCGCGGTGCCGCGCTTGGGCGAGGGCCCGAGCTGCACGTCCGCCACCTGCCCGATGGTGACGGGCGCGCCGTTGTGGTACTTGACGAGCGTCTGCCGGATGTCCTCGGCGTTGGTGACGCGGGCCATCTGGCGGATGGGCAGTTCCTGGTTCTCGACGTTCGGGACGTACCCGGCGCTCGCGGTCGAGTGCGCGCCCCTGGCAGCCTCGACCACGTCGGAGATCGTCAGCCCGTAGAGGGCCAGTTGATCTTGACGCACGTTGATCTGATACTGCGGCAGTTCGCCGCCGATAGCGACCACCTGGGCCACGCCCGGTACCGCGAGAATTTTGTTCCGCAGGTCGAACTCCGCGAACGACCGCATCTCCAAGGGGCTCACCGATCCGTCGGGCGACGATAAGGCCATGAGCATGATCTCGCCGGTGATGCTCGTCACCGGCGTGATCTCCGCGTGCGCATCCGGTGGAAGACTTTCACGCACGGCGGAAAGCCGCTCAGACACGAGTTGCCGGGCACGGTAGATGTCCGTGCCCCAGTCAAACTCGACCCACACGATCGAAAGGCTTGTCGCCGAGGCGCTTCGAACGCGGCGCGTACCAGGCAGACCGTTGACCGCCGTCTCGATGGGGAAGGTGACGTTGAGCTCCACCTCGTCAGCGGCCAGGCCGCCCGCTTCGGTCATGACCACAACCGTGGGGGCGTTGAGCTCGGGGAAGACATCCACCGGCATGTCCTTGACCTTGATGCCGGCAAAGACCAGCAGCAACCCTGCCACCACGACGATGAGTGAGGACTGTCGGAGGGAGAAGGCGATAAGCTTGGCAAGCATGGTTCAGTGCTCCCCCTCGTGGAAGGTGCCGTCGGAATGGAAGTGACCGCCCTTGGCGGCCGTACCGCTGGTGGCGAGCATGAGCTGGTAGTTGCCGCCCACGACGATCTCGTCGCCTTCCTTGACGCCACTGGCAATGACAACCCAGCGGCCGTCGGACAGGCCCAGATCGGCCTCCATGCGGATCGCCTTCTCCGGGTTGGCGGGATCACGCCGGAAGATGATGGGCATCGCCCCATCGCGAACTACTGCCGACAGCGGGATCGCGAGTTCCTCGGAGCCGCCCGCGAGCGTGATCTCCAAGTGCGCCGACACGCCTGCTCGCGCCCACGCAGAGAGCGATTCGGGCTTCACGATCAGATCGACCGTGCGCTCATCGGCGTCGGCCGTGAGTCCGATCTGCAGCACGCCGGTCATCGCGTCCTGTAGAGGCAGACTGCCGCCTTGGGGTGGAGCGATCCGCGCGACCAGCCCATCGTGCAGCCGTCCGAGATCCGATTGCAGCCCCCGGGCGCGGAACCGGATCTGCTCGGGTTGGACGATGGTCACGATGTGGCCGTTTTCTTCCACCAGGCCGCCGGGAGTGATGCCGATCGCTTCGACGACGCCCGGGGCCACCGCACATACCATGTAGCCGTCTCCCGTATCGAACCCGTCGCCGGGATCTTCGCAGTTCCTGCCGCGCACAAGGAGATTGCGCCGTGATCTGAGCGATCGGAGTTCCGCCTCGGCTTGCTTCTGTTGTGATTGCAGCTCGGCGTCCTTCTCCATGACGTCGGCCAGCTCGGCCTGCGTGGTGTTGAGCGTCGCACGAGCTTCGGTGAATTGCGCGGCGCTGCCGCCGCCCGCGCCACGGAGTTCTTCGAGTTGTCCCAGGCGGTCCTGCCAAATCGCCACCTTGTCCGCCAGGCTCTGCTCGTGTTGCCGGTGCGCCTCGCGCAGCGGCGTCATCGAGTCAACCCTCGCCTGCGTCGCGGCGATCTGCTCGTGCAGGTCGCGCCACGCGGCGGCGTCGACGCGGTAGAGCGGTGTCCCCGGCTCGACCTTCTGGAACTGGCTCACCAGCAACTCCACCCGACCCGCGAGCGGAGCGCGGTACTCGCGCCGCGCGGTGGGAAGAAACTCAAAGCGGCCCGGGACTCGGAGCGTCTGGGCAACATTCCGGGACTCGACTTTGGCGAACGTGACGCCGAGGTTCTGGCGTACCGCTGCGGGGATGTCAACGCGGTTGGTCGGGGCGGCCGGGCTCGAACCGGATTCGGCGCCGTGATTGTGGCCGTCGTCAGCCGCGGTGTGTTCCTCGGCTTTGCGATCGCAGCCACCCAAAGCCAGCGCCAAGGCGAGCGTCGCCGCGGCCAGTATCTGTGGACGTGTCGTGTTCATGAGTGTCTCGTGGTGGCCGATCAGCGGCTGCCGCCGGTCGTCGGGGGTGTCGTGGGGGTGGTGGAAACGTCGGATTCGCTGGGGTTGCCAGGTAGCTGCCGCGTGCCGTCGGTCGTAGCTGGACCGAGCAGTTCGTCGAGATCGATGGCGGCCAGCGCCTCGTCACGCCGCGCCTCGACGAGGCTGACTTTGGCATCCTGTTGGCGCGTCAGGCTCTCAAGGAGGACCAGTGTGTTGACCTCGCCGAGCTTGGCCACCTGACGAGCATCCGCGTACTGCGCGTCCACCAGCGGCACGATCTCGGATTCAAGAACCTGTCGCCGCTGGCTCGCGGCCTGAAGACGAACCTCGGCTGTGCGGAGGCTTGCGAGAAGCTGTTCCAGCGTTGTCTCCGCGCTGGCCCTCGCAACCTCTCGCCGGGCCCGGGCTTCCGCGATGCCTTGCCGGTTCGCATTCAGGATCGGGATCGGTACCGACAGACCCAGGAGCACCTGATCTTGTCCGTCCTCGCGCCCATACCCGGGTCCGATGTGCAAGTCTGGATACTGTTTGCGGACTTCGAGTTCGAGCGTTTTCTCAGCAGCCTCGTACTCCGCTGCCGCGACCAGCATCGCAGGGCTCTGCCCCCCCAGCGTTTCACGGTCGCGTGCGCCGATCGTGCCGGTGGCAGGCTCGCCTCGCGTGGGGCCGATCCCGCTGGCGTTGAGTTGGAGAGGGGCGTCCGGCGACATCCCCATGAGCTCGCGCAACCGCAAGTCCGCCTCTCGTGTCCGGAACTCCAGGAGCGCGAGCTCCGCGACCTTCGTCGCCTTCTCGATCCGGAAGAGCCTCGCCTCCGTCCGCGGCATCTCGCCCACCTGCTCCATCTTGTCAACGACCGAGAGGATCTGATCCACGCGAGACAGGAACTCGCGCGTCGTGGCAAGCTGCGCATCCAGAGCGGACCACTCGCTCCAGACACGGCGTACGGAGATCCGCACCGACCACTCGCGTTGCGCGACGCGGGCAAGCTCTGCGGCGTGCTCGACGCCGGCCCGTTGCTTTTCGATCTCCAGCCGTCCCGAGATCGGGATGGTGATGCCCACGCTCGTGAACACCTTCCAGGGTTCGGGCGTGCTCTCGACAATGCGGGTCAGATCGACGCCGATCGTCGGATCCTCCCAGAGTCCTGCGTTCTCTGCGGTGGCCTTGGTGACACCTGCGCGAAACCGGGCGAGCCGAAGTTCGGCGTTGAACACCAGTGCAATCAACTCGGCCTCGGCGCACGAGATGCCATCGACGGTGCTGAACTCTGCCCAATCCGGAGCTTGGACCGCGAGGCTCGCGGCGAATGACTGCACCTCGGGGCTTTCCGGCGTGCGTGCCAGGAACGCCGCTTGATGGCCCGCCATGTCGAGAGGACGGCGCTCGTACGACTGACACCCGCCAGCGATGAGAGGGAGCAGCCCGGCGAGCGAAACGTACCCGATCCTCAGCAGCAATGTGCCGGGAGTGTGTGAAGCAAGTACTTGATGCATGCGAGGAGGACTCCGAATAGGGATGTCACCCAGTCACCCGCACGAATCCGCGCGAGACCGACGTTGGACATTCCTTGCCGTTGTGAATTTGGAGAACGCGCCGAACCGCCGCGCAAGGCCGATGCCTGGCGAGCGGTCAAAACGACATCGCCAGCGCTGCTCGGGAAAGGACCCCAATGCAGACCGCGGGCGGAAACGTGGGCGCTAGATGAGGAGGCGAGTGGCCTTCAGCGCGAGCACCTGACCTGATGCGCTGAAGTCGGGCGGGCGAGAGTGCGCAACTCTCGCTGGAGGCGGATCACAATCCCAGTTCAGAACGAGTGCCACCGTCAGCGGGACGAAGAACACTCTGAGATCGTGGGTATCACTGCGAAAATTCGAGGGAACCTGCTCATTGCCGGGCACTGGAACATGGACATGGCACCCGCACTCGTCGTTCGGGTGCAGGGCGATGTTGAATGGTTCGCGCTCGTGATTGTGGCGACTACCGCCTCCGACGGACGCCGGGCAGACTTCACGATCACGGTGGCTGCACGTCGCCACAGCGTCCTGCTCGTAGGTGCCGCAGTCCTTGACGGGGATGCACAGCACCCGCCCAGGTGCCACGGCAATCGCGCCCTGCATAACCAGCAGGAGCATCGCAACGAGTTTGAAGAGAGCGGGCGGCATCTGATGGGGTGTATCGGTTCGGCAGTGTATACCGCTTCAACCCGCCGCAACTTCTGCCGAGACGGCCGTCTGCCGCACGCAAACCGAGCGTTCCTTTTCCTCCAACACGCGACCGAGGTCTTGTACGTTAGGGTTGCGAACGGCAGTCTGCGGCCGTCGTGGCAGCGCGGCGCCGATGGTTGTGAACCGGCCCCATCCGGGCAACCGAACGGAGGTCGCAGAAGTCCCGCTGTGGCGGGGGATCTGGCGCTTCCAGCGCCACCCACCGTACTCGCTCGCGTCGAAGCTCGTTCACTCGGGATCGGCCATTGGCGTCCCGATAGCGGTAGAAGTCCGCTACCCCATATTCGGCATCCTCCTCTCACCGCGCTTCGCTTCGTTGGTCATGAGTCTGGGTCTGAGGAGCTCTGGCCTATGAACCGGAGCCAACGCCCGGCTGTTGATTAGTCTGAGTGTCCGAAGAATTTGGATAGCTCGTCACCACATCCCATACGTCCGCCCGCCGGTGACGACGCGACGCTCGGCACACCAGCTGATGCACATCTCCAGGGCATCGGGACCATCATCGTGAGCCCCGAGCGGGAACTGGCGGAGCTGCTCGAGGAGCATCGTCTGGCACCGGCTGAACTTGAGCCGCCCGCTGGAGATGTACGCCTCGAGCCCCTCGATGCGGGCCTGCTTGTTGGCGGTGCTGTTCATCGAGCGAGGGTGCAGCGATACACCCGCCGCCATCGCCCGCTGGCGGAGCGACTCGACCATCACCGTCTGGAACTGATTGCCCTCCACCACAAAGTCTCGATAGTTGAACACCTTGGCGAGCTGCACGATGCGGTTGATCGTCTCCTCCGGCTTGCGGCGGGCGATGTCGGCGTGCAGCACGTACAGCGAATCGTCGTTCAGATTCTTCGCCACGGTGACGATGGCGGAATAGTCGCCGCGGTTGGGATTCTTCCCGAGGCTCGGGTCACAGGCTCCGTAGATCCGGCAGTGCTGACCGATGCGGCGGACCATCTCCATCGGTTCGGTGAACCCGTTATCCCAGTAGTGGAACGAATCCTCGCGGAACAGGCACCGCTCGGGGTCCAGCGGCTCGTTCTGCTTCTCCGACTGAAAGCTGAGCCGCCCTTCATCCGAACGAATCTGCATGAGACGGAGGTAGTCCTCCTGTTCGGGCCACAGCACCTGCGAACCCTTGAGCATCAACGCCTTGTTCGTCTCGTAGAACGCCGCGGCGGCGATTGGACCGGTCTCGCCGTTGAACTCTTTCTCGCCGACGCGGATCGCCTCCCATTGATCCCACAGGTCCGCACGCTCGCTGTAGACCTCGACGGCACGATAGAGACGGCGGTCCCAGCCCACCGACTTCCCCCGCTCGAGTTTTTCGTGCGTGAGGTTCGCCAGCAGCGAGTCGTAGTGCAGCACCGTGCCGACGACGACCACATTGGTGCGTGCGTCGCCGGCTTTGAGAAGCGTCTTCTCGAACCAGTCCCGCAGCTTGATCCGTTGCTCGGCGGACTCGCAGTGCTCCTGGTTCTCAAGATCGTCGCAGATGATCAGGCTCGGGCGGTAGGGTCCGTGCCGCACGCCACGCAGGGCCTGCCCGCTGCCGAGCACCCGGATCATCACGCCGTTGCGGAGCAGGATGCAGTTGTCCCGCCACGGTTTGGGCATCCGCCCACCTACACCTGCGATCTCCCCCGGCTTTGAGCACACGTCGGGGAAGTCCTCGAGCAGGAGTTCGTTCCCCTGGATCTCATCCTTGAGGTTCTTGAGCAGCAACGCCGCCTGCTCCTTCGTGCCCGAGATGATCAGCACGAGCTGCTCGTGCTTATAAAGGATGGACCAGAGGATGTACGCTAGGCTCACGACCGTGCTCTTGGCGTGACCACGCGGAGCGGCGACGGCGATCCGCTGGCCACGCTCGGTGCTAATGCCGGCGAGCATGCCGTAGAGGTCCTCGTGCATGCGTGACGGCTTGAGCCGCATGTGCTTGGCCAGGTAGACCTGGGCGAACGCCTTCGGCGAGATCGCGGCGATCCGACGACGGTGACTCGAGAGTGCCCCCGTGATGGCGAGCTGGGATTGAGTTACTGTTTGCATCGTTCCTCCCGACGCTTCTGCTCCGCTTCAAGGTGGATCTGGATGGCGGTCTTCGGTGGTGATGGCGGTTGTGACGTCGGCGGGGACGGAACTGCGGCGGGTGCCGGTCTCGGAGGTTGGGGTGCCGGCGTTGGAGCTGGCGATGGTGCCGCGGCAGCGGGAGCCGATGCCGGCGTCGCTGGTTTGGGCGCCACCGGCGACGACACCGATGCCGTGCTCGTCG
Source organism: Phycisphaeraceae bacterium (assembly GCA_019636515.1). Classification (GTDB taxonomy): domain Bacteria; phylum Planctomycetota; class Phycisphaerae; order Phycisphaerales; family UBA1924; genus JAEUJB01. The sequence goes on from JAHBXI010000003.1 coordinate 354,808, forward strand.
GCGTTGCCGGTGCTGGGGCAGGTGCCGCCGCCGGCGGCGACAGCCCCTGAGCCTCCCGCTCGATCGTCTCCAATCGCAGCACCTCGTTGCGGAGGTCCGCCATGCTGGAAAGATCGCCGAGGTTGTGGGTCAGATCGCTCTGCACCCGCTGAGCCGCGGTCGGAATGAGCCCGATGCTCTGCAGCCGCTGCACCAGCCGGTCGAACATGTCGTAGCACTTGTATTCGCCGTCGATCTTCACCGCCGGCGGCGTCTCCTTGTCGCGGGTCACGCGGCGGATGCGAGCAGAGATCGCCTCGTACTCTGACGCGAGACGACCCGCGAACAGGTACCCGAGTCGCGGGTCGGGCTCGATGGCGTTCTGCTCGTGGATCGCCTGGCGGTCGCGGGTGATGGTGCGGGTGCTGACCCGCAGCACCTGGGCGATCTCGCCGACCGAGAGCCCCTCGCCGACGAGCTGGGCGACGCAGAGCCGGCGGTCGTCGGCGGTGAGATTGGATGTGTCGAGGACACCGTTCTTGATGTCTCGGAGGACATCGAAGACGTTGCGATGCCGCCCATCGCCGAGCTCGTCTCGGAGACGACGCCCCGGCAATGGTGTCTCGTCGTCGGAGGTCTGCGCGCTCTCCGGCACGGGGTCAAGTGGCGTGGAGTCAGGGTTGTTGTCGATCACCGCGAATCCTCCTTCGCGGCGAATCGGTACTTCTCGGCGATCTCGGGTGCGACGGCACCCTCGCCGGCGAAGGCGATGTACCGGCGGACGATGACGTCGCAGTAGACCGGGCTGATCTCGATGCCGAAGCACCGCCGCTGCAGACGTTCGGCGGCGATGATCTGCGTGCCGCTCCCCAGGAATGGCTCGTAGCAGATCTCGCCCGGCTGTGTGTGCTGCCGCATCGGGATCTCGAAGACCTCCAGCGGCTTCGGCGTCGGGTGGTCCGGGCGATCGGCACCGTTGGGAAGAGTGTCGATGTTCCAGACCGTGGGGAGCCGGTGCTCATCCGCACGCGGCGGCATGTTGCCCTTGATCCAGCCCATCAGGCAAGGCTCATGCTGCCAGAGGTACCAGGTGCGGGTCGGAACACCCTTGTTCTTGGCCCAGATGATCTGGCAATGCACAAACGCACCGTGCCTGATCCATGCAGCCTCGAGCATCGCCTGTCGACGGGATGCGTGCCAGCAATACCAAGCCGCGTTCGGGGCGATGCCCTCGGCGACTGCGGCGGCGATGAACTTGTCGTACAGCTCCGGGTTCGCGTCGGCGTCGTCCCAGGTGACGCCGTAGGTGCCGGACCAGTCCTTCCGCTTCCCGTTCTTGTCGCCGGGGTGGTTGGTGCCGTCGTAGTCCACGAGATAGGGCGGATCCGTGGCGAACAACCGGGCTCGCATGCCGTTCATGAGCAACCGGACATGCTCGGGGTTGGTCGAGTCGCCGCAGAGGAGGCGGTGCTGGCGGGCGGGATCGGTGCCGAGGACGATGAGGTCGCCCGGCTGCGTCACCGGCGTCGCCGCGGCGGCGATGGCTTCCTCGAGATCGAAGCCCTCTTCCTTCTTGGTGGCATCGTCGCCGAGGATCTCGGCGAGCAGGTCGTTGGTCTCGTCGAGATCGAACCCGGTGATGCCGAGATCGAAGTCGGGCGTCTTGACCAGTTCGCTGAGCAACTCCGCCAGCTTCTGCTCGTCCCAGTCGCCTTGGGCTTTGTTCAACGCGAGGTTGAGACCCTTCTCCTTGTCGAGCGGCAGGTCGACAACAACGACCTGCACCTCGGTGACGCCGCGAGCCTTAAGCACCTTGAGACGCTGGTGCCCGCCGACGAGGTTCCCGGTCTGCTGGTTCCAGACGAGCGGCTCGACGAGACCAAACTCATCGACGCTCCGCTCGATCTTCTTGTACAGAGGATCACTGGGCTGGAGGTCGAGGCGTGGGTTGTACGGTGCGGGGTTGATGCGATCGATCGAAATGGACTGAATGTTCATGGGGTTCATGGCAAAAGAATCTCCGTGGGCTGCGGCACGGGCCGAGCCTTGTGTGCGGACGAACAGACCGCCGAGCAAACCCGATGAGTCCGATGGCAACGTCGCGACGTAGCCACCGCCCTCGCCGAGCGAGATCGGCTCACACTCCTGAAGGTTCCTTTGCGTCTTAAGCCTCAGCCCCGAGGACCGTGCCCCAAGGTTCTTCCGCCGAGCATCACGCTCGTGGGAGTCGAGTCCCGACCCGGCAGACGCCGGGTCATGGTGCCCCAGAATCACTCCGGTTCACCACGACGACTGGGTGTCTTCCGTTCGCTTGGCATCACGCCGCACGCCCATGAAGAACCGTGCCCGATTATATACAACTCGGCGATGCTTCGCCAGTAGATGGTGTTTTCACTCGGGAAAACAGGCCTTTTTTGCACTTGACGATTTCGCATCCGGGCAGCGCAGCTCATCGAGGCTCGATTGGGTCTAGATCAACTTATGTGTTCAACAGCAACAACGACGATGTTTGCGGACGCTCGATCCGACGTTCTTTGTCGGCGCCGTGCCCGATACGCGGCTCGCAATGCGATCGTTCGTTCTCGTCGACGCCGGCCAGCTCACAGAGTGGGTTCAAGAGCCGGGCTAGGAATGACCATCGAACGTTCTTCGCGAGGCCATCGTCCGCTCCCGACAATGGCGACAGAGACCCGGCTGTTCGGCTAATGGCCGGAACCTTGGGCGCCGATCCTCCGTTCTCTTGGACGCCTGCAGCCGGCGATCGTCCGCTCTTTGCGACGCCATCTCCGGCGCGGTCGGCGTGTCAGGGTCCGAGGAGACAGATAAGCGTGATATTTGATCGGACCGGCCTTGACGGGCCAGGAACGGGGGTTTTGAGTGTGGCCGGGCGGCGCCGAACCGCAAAAAGGGTGACACATCGGACAACATCAACGCCATCTCGGACCGCCAAAGGCGCGCCCAAACCCCTCCGAGAGACCACTTGACGAGTCTGGAATCTCTCTCCGCTTGAGCGGGAGACTCTCCTTGCGAGGGTCTCCCGCTTTGTCGTTTCGCCGCGATTTGCCGCGAGATTCCGCGAGTCTGGATCGCTGGGAGACGCGCGAAAGCGCCGGCGCGGTCGGCTCCGGGCGGATTCCGACAAGAAGCCTCTCGGTGATCACGACTCGCGGGAACTCCCGACAAAAACAACAAAGCGGAGAGGGGGGGATTCGAACCCCCGATACGGATTTAGGTCCGTATAACGGTTTAGCAAACCGTCGCCTTCAGCCTCTCGGCCACCTCTCCAGGGCACGATCGCGATGTCGCTCAGCGCGAAAACGTCAGTTCCCGCGTCGAGCGGCAATGGTAGCCGCCGGGGCGGGTCGGGGCACGCCGGTCGAGGGTTCGGTTCGCGACGCGGTCTGGATTTCTGACCCGCTTCTGGTCCGGCGTGGATCGAGCGCGGGTGCGGGTATGGGGAGCGGGCATGGGGTGTGGGCATGGGGAGCGGGCATGGGTTGCGGCGTCGGTTTATAGTGACTCCTTGATGCTGAGCGTTCAGGAAGTCTCCAAGTCGTACGGCCGTTTCCAGGCGGTGACGGGGGTGTCGTTCGCGCTGGAGGCGGGTGAGATCGCCGGGCTTCTGGGTCCTAACGGGGCGGGGAAGACGACGACGATCCGGATGATCACGGGTTTTTTGCCGCCCGACCGCGGGGCGATCACGGTCTGCGGTCACGACACGGTGTCGGCGTCGATCGAGGCCCGGCGCCGGATCGGGTACCTGCCCGAGTCGGCCCCGCTTCACCCGGAGATGACGCCGCGTGGGTACCTGGCGTTCCGGGCGGCGTTGTACGGGATGCCTCGGCGTGGCCGGGCGGCGGCGATTGGTCGTGTGATCGAGCGATGCTGGCTGGGGGATGTGGCGAACAAGAGGATCGGGAAGTTGAGCAAGGGATATCGCCAGCGGGTGGGCCTGGCGTCGGCGCTGCTGCACGACCCGAAGGTGCTGGTGCTGGATGAGCCGACCAACGCCCTTGACCCGACGCAGGTGCGCGAAACGCGGGGTCTGATCGGTGAACTGGCGAGGGACCGTGTGGTGCTGCTGAGTTCGCACATCCTGTCGGAGGTTGAGATCGTGTGTTCGCGGGTGATCGTGATGGCCCGGGGGCGAATCCGTGCCGACGGTACACCCGCCGGGCTGACGCGTTCCCGGGGGGGCGCGGTTGCCGGTGGGGTTGCCGGTGGGGGTGTGGGCGCGTGCGTGGCTCGGTGGCGTTTTGATTCGGCGGAATCGGATGAACGAGTGTTCGCGGCGTTGCGGGGGCTGCCGGGGGCGGGGTCGGTGTCGGAGGAGTCGGCAAGGCCTGGTCCGGGGTCGGCCGAGCGCGGGGCGATGATCGAGGCGTTGCCCGGCGCGGATTCGTCGGACCTGATGGAGGCGGTGGGCGGGGTGTTGACCGGGTGCGGGGTCCGGGTGCGGGCGCTGGAGTGGCGTGGGATGACGCTCGAACGGTTGTTTGTGGACCTGGTCGAACGCGACCCCGATGACCGGGAGGGGGCGTGATGGCGGCGATGGCGGTGGCGTGGCGAGAGTTCTGTTCGTACTTCCGTCTGCCGGTCGGGTGGATCGCGATCGCGTTGTACCTGTTCCTGTCGGGGATCGTGTTCGCGTACCTGATTTTCAACCCCGGGCAGCCGGCGACGATGCGACCGTTCTTCACGATCTCGGTGTGGTTGCTGCTGCCGGTGGCTCCGGCGGTGACGATGCGTCTGGTGAGCGAGGAACTGCGGAGCGGCACGATCGAGCCCCTGATGACCGCTCCGGTGACCGATGGGGCGGTGGTGGTGGGCAAGTACCTCGGGGCGGCGGGTTTCCTGGGTGTCATGGTGGCGCCGACGGCGGCGTACCCGCTGACGCTGTGGATGGTCTCGGATCCCGCGCCGGATCCCGGCCCGATCCTGGCGGGGTATCTGAGTCTGGGGCTGCTGGGGATGCTGTACGCGGCGGTGGGGCTGTGGATGTCGTCGTTGACGTCGAACCAGACGCTGGCGTTCCTGGGGACGTTGTTTTTCCTGCTGGTGACGCTGCTGGCGACGACGATCGGGCACGAGCACGCCCCGGCGTGGCTGCGTCCGGCGCTGGCGGAGGCGTCGATCCAGTCTCGGCTGGTGGACTTTTCGAAGGGAGTGATCGACACGTCGCACGTGGTGTTCTTCGTGGCGACGTCGGCGATGTTCGTGACGCTGGCGGTGTTCACGGTCGAGTCGAGGCGGTGGATCGGGGCGTGGCGCGAGGTGATCCTGTCGGCCGGGGTCGGGCTGGTGGTGGTGGTGCTGGCGTTGTCGGTCCTGCTGCGGAGGATGATGTGATGCGGGGTCACCGCCACGGCTTGCGCGGCGGCCCGGGGACGGCCGCGTCGCGCCGGGTGCATTCGGCGTCGATGGCGTTGCTGGGTCTGTCGGTGGTGATCGTCTGCCTGGTGATGGTGAACGTGATCGCGCGACGATTCCCGGCGCGGCTGGACGTGACAGCCACGGGGGACCACCGCCTGGCGCCCAGGACCCAGTCGCTGCTGGAGACGCTCGACGGGTCGTACGTGGTGGCGTTGGCGGGTGATTTTTCGTCGGTCGAGCGTGGTCCGATGGAGCGTGTCCGGGATGTGCTGGGGCAGATGCAGCGCGTCTCGCCGAGGCTTGGGGTTCGTTTTCTTGATACGTCCTCTCCGGCGGGCCAGCAGGAGTTCGTCGGGTTGATCGGTGAACTGGCCGGTCGGGAGCGTGACGTGCTCGACCTGCAGTCGAGGTCGATCCGGGCGGCGGCCGACCGCGGGCTGACCACGGCGGAGTACCTCGAATCGGGCCTGGCGCCGGCGATCTCGTCGATCCGGGACCTTCTGCCGATGGATGCCTCTTCGCTGCGGATACGGGAGGCGCTCGATGCCCGATCGGCGGCGTGCCGGCTGTCCGCGGCGGATCTGCGGGTGGCGGCGCGTTCGATCGACGAGCCGCTCTCGGCGACGATCGCGGGGATATCGATCCCCCGCACGGATACGGCGGGGAGCGAGGTACGCGCGGTGCTCACGCAGGTCGGGGAGCAGGTCTCGACGCTGGTGCGTGACCTGCGGGCGATCGCGGCGGCGGAGGGCCTTGCGGAGCGTTCGCGGGGGGGGGCGAGTGGTCTGATCGAGCCGGCGGAGAAAGCCCGTGATGCGGCGTTGTCCGCGGCGGACTCGATCTCGCGTCTCTCCCGGCCGGACGTGATCCGCGTGGCCGGCGCGCTGGCGGAAGGCAACGCGTGCCTGGTGATCGGCCCGCCGGGCACCGGGCTGATCGCGATCGAGTTTTCACAGTTGTTCCCGCCGGCGCTTCGGTTCGAGAGCGCGGCGGATGCGGGTCGGCGAGCCGAAAGCCTGGTCTCCACCGCGATTGGCGCCATCAACACGCCCTACCGGCCGATTGTCGTCTTCATGCACGGAGAACTGGGGAGCGGGTTGATCGAGCAGAAGGGGATCGTGACCCGGCTGGTCGAACGACTCTCGCTCCGCGGGATCGACGCGGTGGAGTGGCCGGTGGTACGACAGGCGGACCCGCCGTCGCTGGCGTCGCTCAACCCCGATGGCCGCCGGCCGGTCGTGTACGTGACGATCCCTCCGGACTCGTCTTCGCCCAAGCCTCGCCCGACGGACCCGTCGGGCTCCGAGCGGGCGGTGACCTTCGGGCAGGCGCTGGATCGGGTGGCCCAGCGCGGAGCGTCGATCCTCCTGTCGATGTATCCATCGGTTCTTCCGTCGTATGGAGATCCCGACCCGACGACGTCGGTGCTGGCGGGATTCGGCCTGTCGGCCGACTCGTCCAGGCCGGTGATGCGGGATCGGCTGACGCCCCAGGGCCGTGTCGTGGAGACCGAGCAGGCGTTGCGGGCGTCGGCTGGGGATCATCCGATCCAGGGGGCGATCCGCGGGCTGCCGACCATGTTCCTGTGGCCGATCGCGATCACGGGTTGGGCTGGGTCCGGTTTGGGGTCGGGTTTGGGGTCGGGTGCCGATTCGGGCGTATCGACCGTTGCCGGGTCGGGGACCGGGTCGGGAGCGAGGACGACGGTGCTCTTTGAGGTTCCCGCCGAGACGCAGAGTTGGCGAGAGTCGCAATGGCTGAATTACTGGCGAATGCCTCGGCCCGAGCGGGCGTTGATCCCCAATCCTCCGGTGTTCGACGCGTCGCGCGATGCCCGGGAGTACCCGATGGTGGTGGGGGTCGCTTCGGAGATCCCCCCCTCGGGGGGGCTGGATCGCCGGCGCCTGGTGGCGATCGGCTCGAACCGCTGGTTCATGGATCCGGTGACGGTTCCGACGGTGACGATCGACGGCCGTACGCTTTCGGCCAACCCGGGGAACATCGAGTTGTTTGAGTCGGCGGTGTACTGGCTGGCGGACCAGGATGAACTGATCGCCCCCAGCCCGGAAGCCCGGGCGGTTGCGATGGTGCAGACGGTCTCTCCGGAGGCGGTGTGGTGGATCCGGGCGGGTGCGGTGGCGTTCTTGCCGGTGCTGGTCCTTCTCACCGGGGCGCTGCACCGGCTGGTTCGTGGCTGAGCGTCGGGTTGGTGTCCGGACCTATAGTGGGAGCCTTTGGCCCGGTAATCCCGAGATATGAACGTGATCGCCTCCACCGACCTGTCTTCGTACCTTCCCGTGATGCTGATCGTGCTGATGGCGGTCACGTTCGCGGTGTTCAACTTCGTGGTGACGATGGTGCTCGGCCCGTCGCGGTCGGGGCGCCTCAAGGGGAGCACGTACGAGTCGGGGATGACGCCGATGGGGTCGGCCCGCAAGCGGTTCAACGTCCGCTTTTACCTGATCGCGATGGTCTTCCTGGTGTTCGACGTGGAGATCATTTTCCTGTACCCGTGGGCGGCGACGTTTTCGAGCCTGTCTCCACAAAGCCCCGAGGGCTTCGTGTGGCTGGCTCGGATCATGTTCTTTCTTCTGACCACGGTGGTCGCGTACGTGTACGGGTACCGCAAGGGCGTCTTCAAGTTTGATTGAAGGGTGTCCGGCGCGGGTTTGCCGAGCGTGGCGTGGTCCCGCCCGCGCGGCGGGCGTTTTCCGGCCTTGCCGTCGTCCGCATAACGAACGTTCCGGAGCGTCGATAACGCGCGGCGCGGCCGAGAACGGCGTTGCGCGAACGGGCGAGCCCGAACACCCGGCGCAATGGCCCGGCCGGATGGGCACGATCCCGACGGGGGGCGTGGATTTCTTCTCTTGTCGTCCGATGGACGTTGCGTGCCCGGGTCCGTCCCGGGATGACCGGACGAGAGACCAAGAGACGCCGGAGTGTTGGATGAGCCCATCCCGCGGATCGCGAGCCGTACACCGGATGCTGGAGAACACCATCTCGGCGTGCGAGGTCGACGCTATTTTCCAGCCGATCGTGGACCTTCGTTCAGGGTGCATCTGCGGGTACGAGGCCCTGTCCCGGCCCTCCCGCCAGAGCCCCTTCAAGAACATCGGGGAGATCTTCGACTCCGCGGAGCAGACGGGGATGCTCTGGGGGCTTGAGATGGTCACTCGCCGGCAGTCGCTCGACGCGGCGGCGCACTGGCCCGGGGACGTTCAACTGTTTCTGAACACCACGCCGCAGGTGTTCTCGGACACGAGGTTCGCCGCGACGCTGATTCAATGCGTTCGGTCCGTGCCGGGCCTGACGGCTTCCCGGATCGTCCTTGAGATCACCGAGCGGGCCGATCAGCAGTTCATGGAAGGTCTCGACGAGCAGGTTCGCCTGGTCAAGGAGGCGGGCTTCCAGGTGGCTATTGACGACGTGGGCGCCGGAACCAGCGGGCTTCAGCGGATCGTGGCCCTTCGTCCGCACTGGCTCAAACTCGACCGCGACCTGATCAGCGACATCCATGTTGACCGTGTCAAGCAGCACCTGGTCCGGTTCTTCCTGCACTTTGCGCGGCTTTCCGGGGTCCGGATGATCGCCGAGGGGATCGAACGGCGCGAGGAACTGGAGGTTCTCACGCAACTGGGGGTTGTGTACGGGCAGGGGTACCTGCTGGGACGCCCGGGTTCGCGTGACCAGTCGATCGATCCCGACCTTGCCGAGTGGATGCGCCAGACCTGGGGCGGGTCGGATCGTGACCACCTGGAGACGCCTCGTCACGCCCGGATCGCGAGGTTCGCCAGGCCCACGCTGCCGGTCGATTCCCGGGATATCGTGCGCGAGGTGGCCGCGACGCTGCTCCGCCAGTCGTCGGTGCCGGGCGTGGCGGTGATGGAGGGTCGGCGGTTTGCGGGGTGGTGCGACCGGGAGCAGGTTCTCCGGGCGGCGGGCGATACTCGCTCGACGCACCCCATCGGGCACATCGTCAATTCCGACGTCACCACGGTCGGCATCGACACGAGCATCGTCGACGCCCTGCAACTGGCGGCGACGCGCGATGAGCGGTCCCTGGCCACGCCGCTGATGCTGACCGATCATGGCCAGATCCAGGGGATGCTGACGGTGCGCGACCTGCTGAACGCGGCGGCGGACATGGCGACCCAGGTAAACGCCCGGACCAGCCCGTTGACGGGACTGCCCAACCTGGTGCGGGCCGACAAGCACCTGTGCGAGTTGATCCGCCAGCGTGAGGAATCCATACGGTCCGGGGTGATCCCGCACGGGGTTGATGCGGCGGTCATCGACATCCGATCGTTCGCCCGGTACAACTCGGAATTCGGGTATGAACTGGGTGACGAACTGATCAAGCGACTGGCGATGATGATTCACATGCTGGTTTCGCGGGGTGACGCGGGGGTCTTCACGTCGCACCTTCGGGACGACCAGTTCCTGGTGACGGCCCGCCCGGGGATCCTGGGCAAGCGGACCCAGCACCTTCGGCGGCAGTTCGATCGCCTGGTGGCCGGTGACGGTGGGGAAGGCCTGGACCCTGGGATCCGGCTGCGCGTGCTGCTGATCGAGGACGCGATATCAAAGGTTTCATCCGCGAGGACGTTTCACGAACTGGCGCGTGAATTGCGCCTTCGCGGAGATTCGGACTCCGATTGCGACGATCCGATGGCCGGGGCGTTTCGATCCCGCCTGTCGGCCTGAGGGGCACGCGGGCGTGGCCGGGGCGTTCGATCGGGCACGCTCTTTGCGGTCAACGGAAGTCGCGCTCGTTGGAGTGATGGGGTTTTGATCGGTCGCGAGGCGGGCCCGCGCGGCCCCGAGTGGATGGACGATGCGGGATAATCTATCCGCCATCTTGTCGCTGGAAGTGCCGATCGTGGTGCGGCTTGGCCAACGATCGCTGCGCGTCGGGGAGGTGTTGCGGTGGGTTCCCGGGGCGTTGATCGAACTTCCCAAGAACGCGGATGAACCTCTTGAATTGCTGGTCAACAACCGCTGCATCGCGATCGGGTCGGCGGTGAAGGTGGGGGAGAACTTCGGTCTTCGGGTCGAGCGGATCGGATCGGTCCCCGCGCGTGTCGAGGCGGTGTCGTCGTCGGCCGAGCAGGCGCCCCGGGATTCGACGCCACCTGCGGGAGCGGGTACATTTCCAGGCGGTTGACCGTTCGTTGCGAGGAAAAGGCCGCGTTTGGGTACGCCGAGCGCTGGACCGGCCGCCCTGGAATCGCCACGCATGCCCCGAGACATCCCCGTCGGCAACGGCAATCTCCTGGTCACGTTCGATCGCCTGTACCGCGTTCGTGACATCTACTACCCCCACGTGGGTCGGTTCAACCACACGGAGGGGAGCGTCCAGCGGTTCGGGGTGTGGGCCGACGGGCGGCTCGCGTGGATCGAGGATCCGACCTGGCGGCGGTCCTTGCGTTACAAGCCCGACACGCTGGTGACCGACGTACACCTGGTCAACGAGGAACTGGAACTCGAGGTGCGCTGCGAGGACGCGGTGGACTTCCACGAGGCGGTCTTCTTTCGCCGACTGGTGGTGCGGGACCTGGCCGGCCGGCCGCGCGACGTGCGCATCTTTTACCACTTCGACCTGTCGATCCGTGGAACTCCGGTGGGCGACACGGCCAACTACGACCCGGCCACCAGCAGCATCGTGATCTACAAGGACGATATTTATTTTCTCTTCAACGCCTGCGACGAGCACAAGTGCGGGATCGACTCGTGGGCGATCGGAACGAAGCGGGTGGGCGGGGCCGAAGGGACCTGGCGCGACGCGGAGGACGGCGTGCTGGGAAGGAACGCGATCAGCCAGGGGTCGGTGGACGCGACGATCGGGTTCAACCTGGACATCACGCCGGGGGGCATGGCGTACGTGACGAGTTGGCTCGCGTGCGGCCGTTCCTACGACGACGTCAAGTCTCTGAACAGGCGTGTGCAGACCAAGGGCCCCGAGCGCCTGATGGCCAGGACCGAGGCGTACTGGAGGCTGTGGGCTCGAAAGGAGCCGATCGACGTCTCGCCGCTGCCCGAGGCGGTGCGCGACCTGTTCTACCGGAGCCAGTTGGTTCTGCGGACGCAGATTGACAACGGGGGGGCGATCATCGCGGCCAACGACAGCGACATCACGCAGTTCGGCGGCGATCATTACTCGTACTGCTGGATGCGCGACGGGGCGATGGTCGCCTACGCGCTGGTTCTGGCGGGCCAGAGCGAGTTGTCGAGGAATTTCTTCCGCTACGCGGCCGACGCGATCGAGGATGACGGGTACTTCCTTCACAAGTACACGCCGACGGGGGAACTGGCGTCGAGTTGGCACCCGTGGATGCTCGAGGGCCAGCGGATCCTGCCGATCCAGCAGGACGAGACCTCGCTGGTGGTCTGGGCGCTGCGCAAGCATTTCAGCGTCTTCCGTGACGTCGAGTTTGTCAAGCCGCTCTACAACTCGCTGGTGGTTCACCCGGCCAACTGGCTGCTGTCCTACCGCGACCGCAACGGCCTTCCCCATCCCTCGTGGGACCTGTGGGAGGAGAGGCGTGGAATCCACACGTACACGGTGGCGGCGACGATCGGGGCGCTGTACGCGGCGTCGGCGTTCGCCCATGACTTCGGGGAGTCGGATCGCGCGGTTCAGTTCCGCCAGGGCGCCGAGACCATGAAGGCGGCGATGCTTCGGTACCTCTGGAATCCCAAGGAGGGGCGTTTCTCGCGGATGGCGATCCCCCTGGCCGACGGGGGATACCGGCTCGACATGACGCCCGACAGCGCCAACTACGGGATCTTCGCGTTCGGGGCGCTTCCCGCGTCCGATCCGAAGGTCCAATCGGACATGACCGCGATCCGGGACAGACTCTGGATCAAGACCGAGGTGGGGGGGTGCGCCCGGTACCACCACGATTACTACCACCAGGTTGAGCGCGATCGAATCGACGAGGTGCCCGGCAATCCCTGGATCATCTGCACGCTCTGGCAGGCCGAGTTCATCATTGCGTCGGCCCGGTCCTTCGAGGACCTGCGGGCCGCGATCCCCCTTCTGGAATGGTCGGTCGCCAAGGCCAACGAGTCGGGCGTTCTGGCCGAGCAGTTCAACCCCCATACCGGGGAGGCTCTCAGCGTGAGCCCGCTGACATGGAGCCACGCGACGTTCGTCATCGTCGTTCTCAAGTACCTTCAGAAATATGAACTGATCCGGACCGAGTACGGGGAGTCGCCCCCCCCCGAGGCCTGATCGCCCGCCGGCGGCGGCGATCGCGGCGGGCCGTCTCACGATGGTCAGCGGGCGGGGTGGAGCACGCGCACCTGGGTGAGGTCGTGTTCGGCGCGGGGGTGGGTGGTGAGCCCGACAACCCTCCGCGGGTCAAAGAGGTAGACGCTGTTGTACTGGAAAAGCGTCAGGAGCGGGGCGTCGTGGAGCATCAGATCCTCGGCCTGGGAGAGCAGCCGCATACGGGCCGCGGGATCGGTCTCGTCGGCCGCCCGGTCGAGCAGGGCGTCGTACGCGGGGCTTGAATAGTCGCGGTCGTTGTTGCCGTCGCCGGTCCGGTTGAGTTCCAGGAAGGTCGTGGGGTCGCCGTAGTCTCCGAACCAACTGCCGCGAGAGATCATGTAGTTCTTTCCCTTGAGGTCTTCGCGGAAGGCCTTGATCTCCTTTGGGACGAGGTTGACCTTGACGCCCAGGGTGCGTTCCCACTGGCGTGCGACGGCCTGGGCGATCAGGTCGTGTCCCCCGTCGCGGGTGAAGAGATAGTCGATCGTCGCCAGGCCCGCGCCGGCGGGGTAGCCCGCCTCCGAGAGGAGTTGGCGCGCCTGGTCGGGGTCGTGGTTGATGCCCTCGGGCGAGTGATAGCCGTGGATCGATCCCGGCGGGATGAGCGTCGGCGAATCGGGCTCGTCGAGGCGTCGGATGCTCCGGGTGATCTCGCCTCGATCGGTCGCCATCACCAGCGCCCTTCGGACGCGGGGATCGGCGAGGGGGTTTGGGCGTCCGTCGCGGAGCCGCTCCCGGCAATTGAAGTTCAGGAAGTACGTGCCGAAGGCGGGGACGACGTGAAGGGCGGACCGTGGATCGGGCGGGAGGCGGCGGTCGATCTCGAACGGGTCAAGGCCCGAGTCCCGGAGCGAGTCGTACTGATCGCGGTGCTCGTCGTGCCAGGCGCGTTTTCGTTCGAGCATCTCGGGGACGTAGCGTGCCACGACGTCGGTGATCCACATGACCGCGCCGGTCCGGAACGCGAGGACCTGGGCCCCGGGGTCCTCGATGGTGGGCATCGAGATCGAGCGGATCGAGACCGAATCGGCGTCCCAGTAATGGGGGTTTTTCTCGAGGCGCATCTCTCGCTTGAAAGCCCAGCGCGTCACGCGGTACGCCCCGTTGCTGACGCCGCGCGGCGGGAGTGTCCACCCTTGCTCGGTGCGGATCATCGCGGTGGCGGCGTCGAAGCGCTCGTACAACCGGACCAGGGGGGGGTAGACGGGGTACATGGCGGGGAAGCACAGCAGGTCGAGGAAGTAGGGCAGGGGTCGTTCGAGCGTCACGACCAGCGTGCGATCGTCGGGGGCGGCGAGGCCGACCGACCGCTCGAATCGATCGAGCAACTCCCGCCAGAGCGACTCGGCCAGTTCGAGTCGCCGCGCGTCGGTCAGGCCGGCGGCCTGTCCGGAGAAGCGGGCGAGTTGCGCGTTGCGGAAATCGAAGAGGTCACGGGCGCCGGCGATGTGGAGGAAGAAGCCGGTGTAGTCGGCCGCGCCGTCGGGGAGCATGACCCGCCGCCAGGAATAGACAAAGTCCGAGGCGCGGACCGGCTCGGCGTTGGACCAGCGGGCGTTGTCGCGGAGGCGGAAGGTATAGGTCAGCCCGTCCTGGGAGATCGTCCAGGACTGGGCGACGGCCGGTCGAATCGCGTACTGGGGCGTGAGGACATCGTGCTTGACCAGCCCTTCGTGGACGATCCGGGCGACGCGGATGTCCTGCTGCCAGGAGATCTGGGCCAGGTCCAGGGTGGTCACATCGCCGCGGTTGATGAAGACAAAGTCCGCGGGCGCCTCGGAGGGATCGACCACGAACGTCGCGAGCACGACGGCCGCCACCAGCGCGAGGGGCGCAAGGAGCCTGATCATCCCGTGGCCCTCCGTGCGAGACAGGACGAAACCAGAGCGGCCGTTCGGAACCCCGCCCTCGGAGCATGAACCGGGCGTGGGCGTGGCCCGAGTGCGTCGGGATCACCGGAATCGGTCGGCCTGGTGATCAAAGGGTGGCCTGGTCAGGCGTTCGCAGACCCGTGCCACGTCCAGGGTGAAGGCGGCGTCGTCGTTGACGGCGCCGGATCGAAGGCGATTGGAGAGATCAATCGGCCCCGACTGGCCGCCCAGGCGGGTCTGGGAAAGGGCGATGATCTGCTCGGCGAGCAGCGCGAGTTGGACCGACCGTGCCCTGGCGGGGTCCTGATCGGCGGGCTCGGTGGAAAGCCCGCCGCGATTGACGGTTTTGCTGAGGTTGGTCAGGATATCGCCCGCGAATCCGGCGGCCGCCCTGGAGGCGTTGGCGTCCACGCGCCCCCCGATCGCCAGGGCGTCTCGCAGGGCGGCGGCGGCGGTGACCATCGAGACGAGCATTTTTTCGTCGGGGATCGCGCCCGAGAGTTCCCTGATGCGAGCGCCCAGCGAGTTTGAGAGCGAGGCCGCGGCCATCGATCGAACGGACTCGTGGTTGGCCCGGTCGATCCGCATGGCGACGATCGACGCCTCGGACAGCGAACGGACGACGTCGAGGTTTGATTCGGTCTCGAGCGCCTTGCCGATCGCCCGAAGGGATGCCTCGAGCCGCGCGGGATTGACCGCGGGCGCCGAGAGGGTCACGGCTTCGTAGGTCTTCCGCAGGGAGGCCGCCGCGGAGAGGCGTATGGAATCGTCGGGGGAGGCCAGCAGCCCCTCGGAGACCGAGACGGCCGCGTCGGTCGCCAGGTCGCCGGTGATCTGCAGGGCCTGGATCGCCAGCGTCGGGGAGGAGCCCTCGGCGAGTGCCCGGAGGCGGTCGATGGTCAGGCGTGAGTACGCCAGGCGAAACGGCGGGGTGGTCGCGGCTCGTATCAGGGGAGACTGGAGCATTTTCCTCGCGGCCTCGGCCGACGCGTCGTCCTGGGGCAGGCCCGCGCCGGCTTCGAGTTGCTGAAGGTATCGATCGGTGTATCGCTTGAGTGCCTCCACCTGCGAGTCGCTCAGTGGCGACGTCGAGTCGGTGATCTCGCGTGCCAGCGTGTCGATCTGGGCGTGTGCCGGGCGGAGCCCGACCACGGACAGCGCCACAAACGCGAGGATGGCGAGCATGCGTGCGGCAGTGGCGGCCGAAGTTTGGAGGGGGTGATCTGCGACCATTCGGTGGCTCGTCGTCGCTGTCGGTGTGGTCAATCGCCGGGGTCCGGTGGGCAGGTCGGCGTCAGGAGTTCGGATCCGGTCGCGTCCCGTTCGGGATCGTCGCCGGTGGGCACGGTATCAGGCCGATGCGGAGGCGGTCAAACACGCTCGCCGCCGCTCGCAAGGGCGAAAGTCTAGGTGTACACCTCCGTAAAGACTCGCCGGGTGGGTTTGACCTGTCGGTTGATCATGGCGCGGGTCCACCCGTCCACGGCACCCCGGACATCCTCGGAGACGGCCAGGTATTGATCAAGGACCGATGGGGGGAGGATCCTGGCCATCTCCTGGAAGATCCCGACTTCCATCCCGGCGATTCCGCAGATATAGACCAGCGTCCGGGGAGATTCAAGGAGCGTCACGAACCGGTCGCGATGCACCCCGAGCCGGTGCTGGACGTAGAGATGATCCGGCACGTCGTGCTGGGGCTGACGGGAGAGGGCGGTCAGGTACTCGAAGTTCTTGCAGCGTCCGGCCAGGTCGCGGAAACTCTGGTCGTACAGCAGGTCGGTCTCGTACGGGGAACCCATGATCAGCACCGCGCGGCTCGTGACGGGGGAGGCGCCCGGCCTTTCGAAAAGGTCCGTACACATCCCGCGGAAGGGGGCGATCCCCGTCCCGGTTGCGAAGAAGAGGAAGTCGTGCTCGGCGGGGTTTTCGGGAAGCACGAACCGCTTCCCGTTGGGGCCGGTCACCTTGACCTGCTCGCCGGGCTGGAGGTCGCAGAGGTAGTTGCTCGCCACGCCCAGGAGCAGGCGGTGATGGTCGCGGTGTTCGGCGATGGTCCTCTTGACGGTCGTGGAGATGTGGCGACCGCGCCCGTCCTCGCCGGTGGTGGGGGAGGCGATCGAGTACAGGCGCACATGGTGCGGGCGTCCCTTGTCGTCGGTGCCCGGCGGCAGCACGCCGAAGGACTGCCCGGATCGGAAAGAGCCGGCAAGTTTGGTCTCGCCGACGTCAATGACGACGTGCCGGACGAAGCCGGCCGATTTTCCGCGGCTGCACGGCTCGGATGAAACCACCACGCCCGTGCCGGGATCGGCGGGGGTGTGGAGGTGCATGTGGACCGCGGGGAGCACGGGCTCCCCGCCGACATCCGGAGGTGTCACGAACTCTGGGGTCATTCGATCGCGTGGGGCGATGGAGTCCTGGGTCCCGATCTTTGTCCTGGTCCCGATCGGCGGGTACGCCCGCCGGGCATCAGCCGCCGCCCCCCTGCATCCTCTGCATGATGGGCATGAGTTTCGCGGCGACCATGGTGTTGAAGGCGGACAGGACCTCGTCGATCGACGAGTATGCCCCCTGGCGGACCTGCGAGGCGAGGGCCGACATGACTTCGTTGGTTCCCGCGGTGATCTGGGCGGCCAGGTCGATCTGATTCGCGGGCGCCGCGGCGGCCTCCGGGGGGACCGTGATTTTCCAGGAAACTCCGTCATTCTCAAGGTCGAGTGATTCGAGAAGTCCCGGCACGGTCACCTCGGCCGAGTTTCCCGAGATCGTTGTCTGCAAGTCGGCGCCGCGGGCGGTGGCGAGGGTTGCCAACCGGGCCGGGTCGAAGGACGCTTCCTGTCCCATGCCTCGCATCATGCCGACGAGGCGGTCGCTGAACCTGGCCTGGAATTTCTCCATGCACGCGGCGTCGAGCGAGAGGAGTGTTCCGACGCCATTGAGTTGCGACACCACCAGGGACCGCAGCGGCTGGTTCGGGGCGTTGACCATTGAATTCAGGACGTTCTGGTTGCCCGAGCGGATGGCGTCGAGGAGTTGATCGAGCGTGGCGGACAGTCCGTCCGAGGCATCCGAAGGCTCGGCGTCGGCACCGGGTTCCACCGAGCCGGGGTCCTGGTCCATCGCCAGGGAGGGGTCTTGATCCATGACCGGCTTGAAGGTTCCCGCGGCCAGCGAGGCGAGCGCGTCGAGTCCCTGGCCATCGGTGATTCGGGCGATCGCCTCCAGGCGGGCGGCGAGCATGTCGAGCATCGCCTTGGCCTCTCCCCGGACCTTGGCGCCGCGGTAGGCGCCCGAGGCGGCCTCGTAGGCATCTTTGGCGTTGGAGAGCGCCTCGACGGCCTCCTGGGCGGCTTCGTTGGCCCTTTTCTCGTAGTCGGCGGCGTTGGGCAGGGCGGGCACAACCAGGCTGAGGCGTCGCAGGAGACCTTCGTATCGAAGCAAGCCGTGCGCCCGCGACCAGTGCGCGTCCCCGAGGCCCTGCCTGATCTTGCCCTCGGTCACGCGAGCGGCGGAGAGGCTCGCATCCTGCCGTGCCGCGGCGATGGAGGAGTTCGCCGCCTGGAACGCGCGGATGGTGGCGTCGTAGGCCTCGCTCAGGGAGGTGGATCGGAGGCGGGCAATCTCGGCGAGTTGGCTGTCGATTTCCTGCGCGGCGGCGCGTGCCGAGGCGCGGGAGGCCGCGGCGAGTGCCTTCTTCTGGGCGTCGCGGGCCTTCATGTCCGTGATCGCGTCGCGGTGGGTTCGTGCCTGGGCCTCGAACTGCTCGACCATCAGTCCCGCCTCGCGTGAGCGTGGCTGCAACTGGTCCGCCTGCATCTGGAGCAGCGATCCCTGGGTCCGAACCTGATCGGTTTGCTTGCGACGCTCGGCGGCCTGTTCGATGAGGCGAGCGGCCTGGGTGGCGCTGACGGTCGCGGCCTGGTCCCGCAGCCCGGCGATGGCCACGTCCTGGGCGCGGGCCTGGTCGAGTTGGGCCGAGGCGCGGGTCTCGAAGTCCTTGATCTGGGCGGCCAGGTCGTCGCGCTGCCTGGCGAATTCCCGCGACTTTGCGTCAAACTCGGCGGCTTTTTGCTCGGAAGTCCGGATTGCCTCGGCCGGGTCGTAGAGCGAGGCGGCGTCGGCCTCGGCGTTTTCGGAGACCCAGGTCGCCAGCACGCTTCGCAGGACCGAGGCTTTGTTGTCGGCCTCACGCTCCAGTCGGGCGGCGAGTGAGAACGACGCCTCGGTCAGGCCCAGTTCACTCTCGGCCTGGAGGAGTCTGGCCGCGGCGACCTCACCGGGCAGACCGCGTCCGTCGGCGTCGCGCACCTCCGAGATCACCGAGTTGTACTGCTTCTGAGCAAACGACTTGCCGTCCGATTCAGGGGCTTCGGCCGAGGGGCTCATGACGGTGTGAAGGCGCGTGGACGAGGAGGAGACGGCCTTTCCGCTTGGTGTCCGTCGGTCGCATCCGGCGACCACGAGAGTTGCAGCGAGTCCCGC
This sequence comes from Phycisphaeraceae bacterium, assembly GCA_019636515.1. Lineage (GTDB taxonomy): Bacteria > Planctomycetota > Phycisphaerae > Phycisphaerales > UBA1924 > JAEUJB01. The sequence continues at coordinate 373,786 of JAHBXI010000003.1, forward strand.
CGCGGCGAGGAGTCGTGGGGCGAAGGCGGGCGCTGGGCAAGATCTGGTCTTCAAGCGAGGTTCCTTCGGGTGTGCGACCGAACGGATCGGCTCGATCCGAGGGTCGGCGGCGTGTGCCGCATCGGAGGGCGTGTCTTGGCGTCCAAGTCCTGGCGTCTAAGTCCTGGCGTCGGGCGCCGATCGATCGCCCCGAGAGGCACCGAACAGCGCACGGACACGTTCATCGTAGCATGTTTTTCCGCTGGTTGCCTGTTCGAGTCCGCCCGCGGAATCGTCGGGTACGGTGGTCAGCGCTCGGGCCGCTGCGGGATCGGAAGATTCGTATCCTGATCGGGCTGGTTGGCGATGGGGACCGGCGGGGTCGGCGGCGTGTAGTCCACGCGGTAGTCAGGCCTTGGAACGTGCATGGTTCGGATCCACTCCACGGCGCGACGGAATCGGACATCCTCCTGCGACCGGAACAGAGGCTTGAAAGGCGCCTTGCCGGGCCGGAACGGGGTCGGGTGCGGGAAGAGAGACTCGTCGGTGGGCAGGGCCATCTGCACGAGCGGGGAATTGGCCGGGTTCGCGTAGTCGATGAGGGGGACCGGGGAGCCTTTTTTTTCCCCGCGATCGGCGCGCAGTCGGAAGCGGTCGAGGATCAGGAAGTTTGTGTAGACGGTCGCGTCGGTGTTGGGATTGCGGTTGTTGAGCCAGAGTTTTCCGGCCTCGGCGCCGCCGTGGCAATCGGACGTGGCGCAAAAGTTCACCAGCCATCCGCGATGCACGTCCTCCCGGAACCGGCGCATGGCGGCGGGGTCCTGCTGCACCTTGACGTGCGGGTAGAAATCGCGTGCTCGGAGTTTGAACATCAGTTCGACGATCTGGTCGGGCCTGCGGCGGAGGAGGGCGTCGCGTCCTTCCCGGCTCACGGGGATGAGCGGGTCGCCCGTGTACTGCTCGATCAGGCGCGTGATGGTCTCCCGTGAGATGGTCATCCGTGGCGGATCGGCAAGATCCAGTTCGTAGACGCGTATGACGTTGATCTGCTCGGGGGTCAGGAGCGGGAACGCCGGCGGGCGCTGACGGGGCTCGGCGGTCCGTGGGGTCTCGGAGGGGATCGAATCCCTGGTGCGATCGCGCAGGAGGATCTGCTGCTCGATGAGCCGGTGAAGATCGGCGGCGCGGGTGTCGAGCGGATCCAGCCGCGTGGCGTCGGTGATCTCGATGAGCGCCTCGTCGAGCATCTCGACCGACATGAGCCAGCGGGCCAGGTTGACTCGCCCCCTCACGTCCGATGGGTCGAGCGCATCCTTGTGCTGGAGGTATCGATCGCGGTTGGGGAGCAGGGTTTCGATCCTGGCAATGTCCTTGATCGGGATGGGCGTGAGGATGCCGCTGATCTTCAGGACCACCATGTCGCGTGTGCGCTCGACCAGGAGCCCCGTGAACGTTCCCCCGCTGGTCGTCACCACGCGGGCTTCGCGCTGGTCGCCGGTGTCGGTCCGTGGCGCGTCGAAGTCGGGCTGGGCGCGCGGCGTCGGCGGCGGGGCGTTGTCCGAGGGCGGGCCGTCCGAGGCGGGCTGTGAATCCAATTCGGCGGGCACGGGACCCGCCGCGGGGAACACAACCGACCTGGTCATCGGCACGCCCGTCATCAGCGCCGCCGCGAGGGTCGCGGCGAGTGTCCTTGAGACGGGGCGCATGGCGGGTGGGTATCTTCGCAGAATCGACGCGGCATGTCCACAGTGCCGCGGAGTCGGTCGGTTGTTGATCGGTGCATGTTGATGGTCGCGGGGTGGTTCACTGTCTGAACGATCCGCGGGTGGCGTCGGGTCCATTGGATGGCATGCAGGTATTGGGTATTGGCGTGGTTTCCAGGGACGGCGGATCCCCGGCAGGAAAAAGGCCCGGCGCGGGCCGGGCCTCGATGAGCGAAGGATGCGAAAAGGGAGAATGCCCGCCCGTTGGGCTTACTTGAGCGAGGGAAGGTGCTCGGCCCCGGACTTGATCTGGGCGGTGGATTTTTCGATGTCCCCCGCCGCGGGCTCGAAGCGTCCGCCCAGGTGCTTGGACAGGAATCCCTCGGTGACGGCGTTGAAGGCGGTGTTGTTCTCGGGACGGGCAAAGCCGTGCCCTTCGTCTGGGAAGAGAACGTAGGTCACCGGGATCTGGCGCTGCTCCATGGCCGAGACGATCTGGTCGGACTCGGACTGCTTGACTCGGGGGTCGTTGGCGCCCTGCCCGATGAGCAGCGGGCGGACGATGCGGTCCACGTGGTTGAGCGGCGAGCGTGCCTCGAGAAAGGCCCTTCCTTCCTGGGTGGTATGGTCTCCGACGCGTTTTTTGAAGAGTTCGATGGCCGGCGCCCAGTACGGTGGGATGGTGTTGAGCAGGGTGACGATGTTCGAAGGCCCGACGATGTCCACGCCGCAGGCGAACAGTTCGGGGGTGACGGTGAGGCCGACGAGCGTGGCGTATCCGCCGTAACTGCCGCCCATGATCGCGACGCGGGAACGGTCGGCGATTCGTTCATTGACGGCCCAGGTGACGGCGTCGATCAGGTCGTCGTGCATTTTTCCGGCCCATTCGAGGTTCCCCGCGTTGAGGAAGTTCTTTCCAAAGCCCGTCGAGCCTCGGAAGTTGACCTGCAGGACGGCGTACCCGCGGTTGGAGAGCCACTGGGCGTAGGGGTTGTATCCCCAGGCGTCGCGAGCCCACGGCCCTCCGTGGACCAGCAGCACCATCGGCACCGGGCGATCGGGGCGGGCGTCCCCGTCCTTGTCGGAGGAGACGGGGAGCGTGAGGTAACTCACCAGCGTGAGCCCGTCGCGTGCCTTGATCTCGATCGGGTGCATCGAGGCGAGCGGCTGGTTGTCGAGTTCCGGCCGTGTGGTGTAGAGGAAGGTCGCCTTTCCGGGCGTTTGGCCCGACCCGCGGTCGTAGCGGTAGACGTGCATGGGTCCGTTGTCGGACGTGTACGACACGATCCATCGGCGGTCGTCGCTGGTCCTTGAGCCGACGATGAACTCGCCCGCCCGCACGGTGCGGAGGTACTCAAAGTCGGGCTTGATGGCCGGGTCGAGAATCGTCCACTCGTTGCGCAGGTAGTTGAAGGCCACGGCCTGGACCCGTCCGGTCCGTGGGTCTTCGAGACCTCCGCCGACGTCGCACCGGGGGTTCTCGGCGAGCAGGGTGTCCTTGCCGGTTGCCATGTCCCGCGCGAACAGCGCGGCGGTGTCGCGTCCTCGGCTGTCGGTGAAATACAGGATGGTTCCGGATTTGTCGAAACCCGAGAACTGGGTGGTCAGCGAGTCCTCCATCCCGACTTTCTCGAACGGCTCGGTCGATTGGTCGCCGGTGAACTTGACGTATTCCATGCCGCCGTCGGGGGTGAAGCGGCTGGCAAGCCGCAAGGTGTAGGAGTTATCGACGGTGACCGAGGCCCACTGGTTGTTCTCGTAGACCCTGGTGAGTTCTCCGGTCCTGACGTTGCAGCGGTACAGGTCGTGGAACTGGGGGGATCGGTTGTTGAGTCCCAGCACGATCTCGTCGGGGAACTGGTCGCTCACCGCCACGATCTGCGCGGTGGGACGCAGCGGCTTTCCTCCCGGGAGCATGATCGGGGAGCCATCGGGTCCTGGGATGGAGTCAAAGGGCGTCAGGTCGATGGCCTTGGCGGTGTTGACCTCGACGCTGTGGACGCGCCAGTTCTCGTCGCCCCCGTCGTCCTGGAGGTACAGGACGTGGTCGTTGGTGTACGACCAGAAATACTGACGGATGCCGCGGTTCTTGTCGCGGGTCACCGGCTCGGCCCTGGAGAAATCGTCCGCGGGAGCCACCCAGACGTTCATCACGCCGTCAAGCGGAGCGGTGTAGGCGATCCTCTTGCCGTCGGGGCTGAGTTGGGACATCCCGCGCTCGGGGTTTCCGAACAGGACCTTGCGGGGGATAAGCGGGACGTCCGCCGTGGGGGAGGCGCCGCGAGCCGCCGACGGCTCACACACGCAGAGCGCCATGCCGACCGCCGTCCAAACAACCATGTGTCGATGCATTTCAAGAAACTCCTTCGTCGCGGATCGCCCGGATGGTCCCACCGACCGCGATGATCCGGACTTCAAACGACGGGTATGAGAACGCCTGACCGGGGATCCTTGGCCGCGAGGTTCGGTCGCGGGAAGGAGAAGGGGGCCGGGAAGCGGGGCCGAACCGCACAAGACCGCCTCTGGCTCGGTCGCGCCCGACCTTGCGCGTTGATTCAAAGCCCGGTCGATGCAATGCCCAGGAGAGGATTCGAACCTCCATGCCTTGCGGCGCTACCACCTCAAGGTAGTGCGTCTGCCAGTTTCGCCACCTGGGCCGGTGCGTGCCCAACCCGGGCACGGGAAGGGAAGAATATTCGCCGAACCGCGCGGGGTCGAGCCGCGTGCTTCGGATGCCGAGAATGGGGGCTTGCCATCGGGCGCGGGGCGCGGTTATTCGGGTTCCCGCTCCGGCGCGGTCCACCCCCCGTTTCGCCACAGGTAGGCGTCTGGGTTGACGTTCATGGCGGCGGGGAGTTCGGAGGGGTCGGCGTCCCGAAGCGGAGCCCCCCCGTCGGAAACGACCTGCGCCGCCCATGAACGGGCCGTACCGGCCAGAAGTCGGCTCTCAAATCGCAGGTGCGCGGCCAGGACCTCCGGGTCGATTCGTGGCCCGAGGGTCCCCCGGCACACCGAGCACAGGCGGTACTGAGGCGGGTTGGTCTGGTACCGCCGGACGATTCTTTTTCCCGTGCATTCCGGGCAGGGCCAGCGGGCCATTTCCCGTTCGAGTTCGCCCAGACCACCGGTGTCGTTGATTGGTGAAAGGAGCCTCTCGTGGCGGCGTATCAGGTCGCGCACGCCTGGATACTCGATCACGCGGCGGGCGCGGATCGAATCCCCGGCCCGTACAAGTCCGACAAAGACCGTGGCCAGGTACGCCGTGTTGGAGTCGGCGGACCGGGGCTCGGACCTTGACCAATCCGGGTACGACAGGCGCGGGTCGATGGACCGGGCCATCGAGATGAGCCAGGCCCGATCCGCGTCGTTTGGCGACATCTCCGCGAGGGCCAGGCACGCGCTGGTCGCGGTGGGGAAGATCAAGCCTCCGGACCTGCGGCGGTCAAGGACAAAGGCGAGCGTGTAGAGCGTCCTGGCGAGTTCGCGTCCGCGGGCGTCGGTCGCGCCGGCGGCGACATCCTCTCCCAGACGCAGGTAGGCCTCGGGCTCGGTGGGTCGGAGGGCGGCGAGGCGTTGTTCGAGGTCGGGGAAGAGGCCGTCCGGGGTGGGTGCGGTGGCGGCTGGTTGAGTGGTGGCGTGCGGCGTCTGGTGTGGTGGTGGCGTGTCCACGGGCTGCGAGCGGGCAAGCGAGAGGGTGGTGAAGGCGATGGTGGTGAAGGCGATGGTCCGCGCGGCGTTGGGCGGGTGGAAGCCGGCGCCTGTCCGTTGGCTCTGTGCTTTTTGTTCGCGGGCGCGTGCCATCACGAGGTCCCTCCCTCGAAACGCACTTTCCAGAGTTTCATCATGGCCAGTTCGGCGGCGTTGACCTGGTCGAAGACGTGCGGCGCCGAGCGTCGATCCGCGGCGAGTTGATCCAGGATGGCGAGCACGTCGGCGGACCTCGAGGGCCTTTCATTGGCGACGACCACGGCCATGAATTCGGCGACGGCCAGGTGGGTGGCGGCAAACTGCTGGACCGGCCCGGCGGCGGAGGACGACCGTGCGGCAAGCCGACGCTCGACCTGTTCGCGCGTGAGCGGTTCGCGTCCGGTGGGGATCAGTGTTTCGGCGGCGCGTCGCCAGACGGCCAGAAGATCCTGGATGGCGTTCTGGGGCGTCCGCGTGTCGGCGGATCGGTCGAGCGAGTCGGCGCCGGCCGACCGTGAAGCGTCCGAGGGCCTGGCCCGCGCCACGCAGGCCAGCGTCAGTTCATCGGAGAGCAGGTCGATGGCTCGAAGTGGCCCGGCGGCGGAGAGGGCTTCGAGGAGACGATCGACCAGCGCCCGTCTCACGCTCGCGTACCACGCCGGGTCGTTCAGAGGCGGGAGCCTGACGAGCGTGACCGACCCGACGAGGGCGGCGTTCTGTCGGGTCCGCGGGATCCTGTAGGATTCCTCGAGCAGCGCGTAGAGGGCGGGAGGGGTTGTCACCCAGCGGTCGAGGGCGTCGCGAGCGGCGCTGCGGACCGATTCGGGTGTTCCGCGGATGGCCTCGGCGACCAACACCTCGGCGTCCAGTTGTCCGATGGGACGATCCGAGCCGGCCAGTTCGGTGAGCAGCGCGAGGCGCTGGGGGACGCGATGCTCGGCCGCGAGATAACGCACGGCCCACGACCCGTCGGACGCCCCATCGTCGAGGCTTCGCCCGGACCACGATTGACCGGAGGATGGCGCGGCCGAGATCCCGGAGGCCGATGAATCACTGATGATCGCCTGGGCATCGTCGAACAGGCCCGCCCAGATCATGGCGGCGGCCAGGCCAATCCTGGCGCGGATCACGGCCATCTCCAGGGAGGCGACGTGATGCTCGTCGGCCCGCCGGTCGATGGCGACGGTCGTGGCGGCGGCCTGGGCCCGGGTGATCCAATGCTCGATGAGAGCGTCCTTGCGTCCGGGGTCCGACAAGCCCCACGCGGAGGCAAAGGCCTCGCGGAGGGACATGCGTGCCTTCTCGTCGGGATGGGCCGGGAGCACCATCGTCGGTGTCACGCCGTCGGCCGCTGACTCGGTGGCAAGTGCCCTGGTGATGACCTCCAGGTCCGGGTCGAGAATCGACGGCGAGGTAAACGACGCGATGAGCCACGGCCGCGCGATGCCGCCGCTTCTCCACGAGACCGAGAGCGTCAGGTCCTTGAGCACGCCTCCGAGTCCGCGGGAAACGGCCGGGACGGTTCCGGACTCGAGCACGGCCTCGAGCCCGGTGATCATCAGCCGATCAAAGGCCGTGGCATCGGCTCCACAGACCAGCCGGCACGCATCACGCCACGCGGCCCACGCGGCCGAAAGGCCGCGAGCCGCGTCGGGAGAGCCCTCGGGAACCGACTGCGCCGCGAGTTGATCGGGCAGCCACGCCAGTCGATCGAGAGCGCCCCGGGAGAAGGACCCCGTGTTTGGGGTTCGCCGTCCGGGGTTGTCGTCACGGGCCGAGTCGATCAATTCCCGCACCGCGGCGGGAAGATCCCGCTCTCGTGTGAGCCGCGCCAGGATCCCGGCGCGCCACACGTCGGCGAGCAACGCCCCCGGGGTCCACGGCCCGGTGTGTTCAACGTCCAGGGTGGCCTCCAGCGCCGAGCGTGCGATTTCAATGGTCGTGGACCGATAGAGGAACTCGACGATGGCATCCTGGCAGGCGCCGAGTTGATCGGCGGGGAGCAGGTGCCAGCGCGTCGAGAGCGAGCGGCTGGCCGCGAGGAATCGCTCAAGTGAAGCCTCGCCGTCGGCCTGAACGGAAGAGGCCGCCGCCGCGACCTCGCGCACGAGGCCGACCGGGTCGCTCGCGTCCGTCGGAGGCGTGGCCGGTGCCCGCGGCGGGGTCTTGTCCTGGGCTTGCGCGTCCGCCCGCGGCGGGTTTGCAGGAAAGAGTTCCGTGGCCGAGGTTCGCCCGGGCGTTGAGGAATCGGCCTTGGGGATCCATGCCTCGGACGGACCCGGCGGACGGAGCATCGCCAGGACTCCGATCACCACGACGGTGGCGGCCGCGATCACGCATGTGATGACGATCAGGGCGGAGCGCACGGCTCGAACGCCCGGGTCGATCTCCGGGTCGCGATTGTTGTCCGTGGGTGTCGCGGGGTACGGATGGCCGGGGTGCGTGACCGCGAGGATCTCCGGGGACACAAGCCGCCCTCGTTCCGGGTGGGTGGGTGGAGACACGGGACCGGCCAAGACGCGTCGGCCGTGCGACCACGCGACCAGTCGATCATGGATCCGCGAGGCGATCTCGCGTCGTCCGTCGGCTCCAGGAGTGATCAGCATGATGCGGCGGATGGAACGCTCGTTGACACCACCGTGCATGGCGATCGCGTGCAGGATCGGGTCGATGGCGTGGGGCCCTCCCGGAAGGTGCCGCCCGAATCCATCGGGAGTGCTCGAAAGGAGCCGTTCTCGGACGTGGGCGTTGAGGACCTGGGCCGCGGCCGCGTGCAGGGCGAGCCTGACGTCGTCGGCCTCGGGTATGCCCCCGAGCGGGTGCCGGTTGATCTGCATGAGTCGCGCTTCGAGCGCGGCGGTGATGCGACGATCGGATGATTCTCCTCGCGAGATTCCCAGCAGCGACCAGGGGCCATCGAGCGCCGCCTGCTCCCCCAGGAGCAACGAGATCGCATCGACCCTCCGGCGGCCCTCGGACGCGGCGCGATCGTGATGACCCGGTCGGCTCATGGCGAGTCCCCCCCCTCGCCGCCGTTGGAGGGCGAAACGCCCAGGCCCTGGGCAAGAGAAGAGAGTTTGCGGTTCCACGGGGCCACGCCCAGGTCCGGATGCAGGACGAGCAACTGTCGCATCGACGTGATGGCGGCGGGTCGATCGAAGATCGCGGTCAGCCGTATGGCCTCGTGGCGAGCCTCGAACCAATCGCCGGTGCCTTCTTCGAGGCCCGCGGAAAGGTGGTTCCAGCACGCGGCGGCGGTCGGGAGATCGCCCGCCGATTCCGAGGCTTGGGCCAGGCGGCGGCACAGGGCGGCGGTCCGGTGGCCGGCATCCCAGGTTCGCCGGTCGAGGCGGATCACAAGATCGAGCATCGCGCGGTCGGCCCTGGCCATCCACAGGGTCATCGCCGCCTGCGCGGTCTGGTCGGCGACCACGTGGCCGAGCGTGGCGCTGGATGGATCGGCGACCAGCGCGTCCGAGAGCGTGGTCCCGCTTTGAACCAGTTCCTGGGCGGCGGTGAGGTCGCTCGTGTCGGCCCGCCAGGCCTCGGCGAGAACGCGATAGAGAAGCCTCTCGCCGGCCTTCGCGTGAACGCCCCCGAGCGAGCGAAGGCGGTTCATGAGCCCGGTGGTCGCGGATCGATCGGTCGTGAGGATCGCGATCTGCAGGCGTCGGTAGAGGATCTCGGCCTCGACGGGCCGGAGGTCGGCGCCGTGGGTGGCGGCGAAGAGGTCGAGGCGGTCGAGCGAGGCGGCGGCCCGGAGCGGGTCGGGCTGGGGCATGGTCAGCGCGGCGTGGGCGACCTGTCGAACCAGCCTCGAGACGTTGGCGGTCGCGGCATCATCGCGCGGCCGGCGCGGGTCGGACAACTGCCGCACGAGGGAGGCGATGCACTCCTCGGCGACGTTGAGGAACCGGACCCCGGCCGCCTGGCGATCCGATGGCGCCGACGCGAGCCACAATCGGTAGAGGATGGCCGCGGCCTCGCGTCGCGCGAGCGGGTACACGGTGGAGTCCGGCATGACCGCCAGAAGCACCTCGGCGGCCTGTTCATCCCCGATGCCCGCGGAGTGTGCGCGCCGGAGCAGGAGCCTGACGGAGCGTTCGGAACGTGGGTAATCCCTGACGAAGTGCATCGCCAGGCGGTCGCGCTCGGGGATGAGCGACGGCCGGTGGCGTTCGATCGCCTTGTCGAGCGAGACGATCGCGTACCAGGCCGCGTCCTGGCGCCGGGCCGTGTCCGCGGCGGTGGCCGCCAGCGAGCGGAAAACTTCCGACGCGGGTTCGAGGTCCCCCGCGTAGAAGAGCGAAAGGCCGCGGTTGAGCGATGCTCGCTCGCGTTCTCGCGCGAACGACGGGGCGTCGGGCGCGCGATCGGCATGGTCGAAGGACTCGGCGGCCCGGCGGTACACACCGGCGATGTCCGGCCGTGAGGTCGGGATCTCGGGATCTTCGCCCGCCTGGCGGTGAGCCAGGCGAGCCTCGTCGTACGCCTGGATGCCCAGGATGTACCGAACGGCAAAGCCGTCGCCTCCCAGCGGGGCCGTTCCAAAGCGTGCGACCAGGTCCGCGACCTGGCCCAGTTCTCCGGCCGATACCAGGTCGGAGACGGCCGCCGTGGCCAGCGCCGCCACGACCGCCGTGGAGCGCTCTGGGAGCGTGCCTTCTCGCGTGGCCTCGAGCGAAAGGACGGCGAGCAGCCGGGCCTCGCGCGTGGAGAGTGGCCCTCCCCCGATCGCCGGCGGGTCGAGTTTGCGGCGCCGAACGAGCAGGTCGGCATCGGCCCATCGACCGGCGGCCGAGAGGATGGTGAGTTTGGTGGCGAACAGGTGTGACGTGACGTTGGGAGGTACGGAGTCGGCGGCGTCCAGGGCGTCCATCCAGCGCATGGCCTCGATGTCGTTTCCGCGAATCGAGGCCGAGAGGGCGGCGCCGACGGCGGCACGGGCGACGTGCTCGTATCGGAACATCGAGCGCGGGGCCTTGTCGACGGCGGCCGGACGCCGGGAGGGAGCGCCCAGAAGGACACCAAAGTCCTCCGCCGCCCGCATGGCCAGGGCGGTATCGCCGGTCAGGGCGGCCAGGTAATAACCCGACCACCCCGCGTAGTAGTGCGCCAGGGAACGCACCCGGCGGGCATCGGCCACCGCCTCTCGGATCTGGTCGTCGTCGGGAACGGCCTTGGCGCGGCGTTCGAGCGTGTCGGCGCGCTGGCTGGCCGATTGGGCGACCTCTCGGAAGGTGGGCACGACATGGCGGAGAATCCGCTCGGCCTCGAGCCGCTCTTGCGTCGTGGCCAATCGCAACTGCACCTTCTCGGCGATTTCGGCGGCGGTCACGTAGGTGGCTCGCCCGAGGTTGATGCGCAGGTCGAAGGCGTCGGCGTCGGGCACCGAGGCGAGCAGGTCGCGGCACAGCGCCTCGATCTCGCGGCGTTGCCCTGGGTCCTTCGCGGTGTCGAGGCGATCGGCGTAGATGCGTCCGAGGCGGTCGGCGATGCGTCGGCGGTTGTCCCCGACCGATTCGGCGAGCCGGCTTCGGAGGAAGGCCGAGAGGGGCTCATCCAGCCCCCGGTCGGACATGTACGACTCGACGGCCTCCGAGGGAGTGAGCGAGTCGGGGCCTGTCTGTCCGGGCGCGCCGGGCGTGACGAGAGCCCACGCCAGGGCGGCCATCGCGGGTGTTGCCCGTCGGGATGTCCTAGCGCGTGGTTGGAACATAACTCACCCTGTCAAAGCCCGCGTCTCGGCATGCCTGGACGGCCCTGGCGGCGTGCTCAACAGGCACTTCTCCGTCAACCCGTACCAGCACGCCGGCTTGCTTGGGCAAAGCCCTGAGTATCCGCATGAGTTCGGGAGTGGACGTGACTCGGCGCCCCCCGATGGAATAGACGACCCCTTCCAAGGCCCGCTCCACGCGCAGCACCTGGGCCTGCAGGTTTGTCGCGGCGGCCCGCTGGTCCGTGCGGAGCGTGGAGGAGAGCCAGCGTTCGCCCGAACTGGCCAGTTCTCCGGCCATGATGAAATACATCAAGAGGAACAGGACGACGTCGATGAGCGCCACCAGCGGGATTCGCACCAGCGAGAGCGTGGTCCGTCGGGAACGAGAGAATTTCACGCCTCACCGTCCTTCGTCTCGGGCGCGTCCTGGCCTTCGGTCGCGAGTTTCCAGTGTCGGACGCCCGCCGAGGCGAGCGCCGCCGCGAGGCGGTTGAGGTGGATGGAGCGGCAGGCCCGGTCGGCGCGAATCAGCACATCGGGAGGGGTGGGGGATCGATCGACCTCGGTCTTGACGGCCCGGGCGAGGTCGGCGATCGAGACTCGTCTTCCCAGGAGAATCAACGCGCCGGATCGGTCAATGTCGATCACGATGCGGTGGTCAGGCGAACGCCCGGCGGGCTCGCCGCGCTGCCTGGGGAGATCGACGGGCGTTCCCGCGGTCCTGGCGAACTGGGCCGTCATCGTGAAAAAAATGATGAGAAGCAGGACGACGTCGATCATCGGCGTCAGGTCGAAGCCGGCCTCGGGCGGGTCTGGTGATCGTCGGAATCGCATGGTGTCGGGTACGGGGCTTGTCGCGGGTCAACCCGCGCGAACTTCTCGAGCCGCCGGGGTTGACCGCGCCGGGCCCGTGGGCTTGGCGGCCGGGCGTTGGTCGGCCGCGGCGGGGGACGATTCCAACGGAGATACGAGGGATTCGATGACCGAGGCCGCCTCAACCGCCAGGGTGTCGATGCGGCGACGGAAGATCGCGAACGCCACGGTGCAGGGGATGGCGACGATCAGCCCCTCGGCGGTGGTCACCAGGGCGATCGACATGAAGGTGGACAACTGCTGCGAGCGTGCCGCGCCCTCGAGTTCTCCGATCGTCGAGAAGGCCCCGATCATCCCGAACACGGTCCCCAGCAGGCCCAGCATCGGGCTGATGGCGGCGAGGATGCCGATGGAGTCCACCGATCGGTAGAGGCGGTCGACCTCTCGTTGACCGGCTTCCTCGACGGCCGACCGGAGTTCCAGCGTGCCGAACGGAGAGCGGGCGCACCGCAGCAGGGCGGATCCCACGAGTCTTGTCAGGAACGATTCGGATCCCGGCTCGCGGCACAGGGCGATCGCGCCCTGCATGTCCCCGGCGCGGAGGAGCGACCCGAGGCGTTCGACCGATTCTCCGGGGATGAGACGGGCTCGCCGCAGGGTGATTGACTGCGCGATGATGAGTCCCAGGGCCACGAAGGAAATGAGGATCAGCACGTAGCCGACCGGGCCGCCGGCCCTGATGTAATCGAGCGCGGTGCGCGTCGGGGCGTTGGCGGAGGTCTGGGCGAGCAGCCAGGCGTCGGTGAAGGTCATGCGGGGAGGCTCCTGCCTGGGGTCGTGATGGCGAACCCCGGCGTTTGATTCCATCGTTGCCCGGGACGGACCCTGGGCGAGTCTACGGGCGTGTCGGCGAACGCCGCGCGGGGGTGGCCTGGCCACGTGTTCACGGGCGTCGGTCCGATCCGGCCTCTGAATCACCGCCGTCGGGTGCGACGGGCCGGATTGGCGCGGCGGGCCAGTCTCGCACCTGGCTCCATTCGAGGGCGGGGTGCCCCGAGTATCGACGGATCAGTTCATCGCGGAGGGTGGTCGCGCCCCGGTGGTCTCCGAGCATCCGAAGACCCGCCGCCGCGTCGGCCAGCGCGATGCCGGTCAGGTACGGCACGGCCGATTCGAGGCGGGCGGGAACGTGCAGCAGTTCAACGACTCCCAGGCGGCGTGTTTCGGCGTCGGACTCTCGGAGAAGGGAGCGGCCCAGCGCGACACGGCACCAGGACTCGATCCACGGGGCGGCGCCCCGACCCAGGAGAGATCGGAGTTGCTCTCGGGCCGAATGCCGCTCGCCCTCGTCGCCATGCTGCGCGAGCACCACCGCCGAGACAAGGGCTACCCCCGGATGGTCGGTGGGTTCGGGCCAGGGTCCGGTCGGCAGGTCACAGGCCCCGCGGGCCGCCTGGACGTACCACCCGCGCAAGGTCTCGGCCAGCCTGCCGGCGTCGTCGTCGCGATCGGCGAACCCGGCCGACCACGGGCGCGTGTGTTCTCCGGCGGCCACCGCCACCGACGGCACGTTTACCCAGATCGGTGGCAGGTGCGGGACCAGGCCCGTCTGGTCCGGCGCGGCGTGCGAGGCCCACGGAAGAGGGGTTGATTCGATCAAAGGGTCGTCCGGAGTCCGGACGGCGAGCCACTCGAGCCAGGCCGCCGTGGCGGCGGTGTGCGCCCCGCGCTCCAGGCGGCACCTTGCCAGGGCCAGCCAGACGATCTGGGCCGTTGGCCCGGGTGTGGTGACAGATTCCCCGGAGATGGATTCGAGCAGGGATTCGGCCGACGGCAGGTCGCCGCGGGCGATCCTTCCCAGTGACCGCCAGAGGTCGTCGCCCGCCCGCAGGAACTCCGCGGCCTGGTCGGCGTGTGGTCCATCGACCCGCCGCACCAGGTTCCAGGGGATGATCCGCCGAGGCGAAGCGCCCGCGAGGATGACTCCCGCGGGGCCGACCTCGACCACGTCGGTGATCGGGGCGACCGATGGGTCCCGAAGCACCACCTGGGTGTCGGACCAACCGGCGAAGGCGATGAGTGCAAGTGCAAGCCGCATCGGTTTGGCGTCGAGCCGTCTATCGCTTTGGGACGAACGTGTACGAACCGCCCGACGCCGACGCGATGCGCCGCATGACCGGCTCGGAGGCGGCGGTGACGAAGCAGATGCAGTGGATGGGAACCTTCAGGTGCGAGTTCAGCGCGTTGATTTCCTTGGCGACCCCGTCGGGATCGCTGAACTCTCCGTCGGTCATGAAGTAGACGGCGTCGGGTCGAGGCCGCATCCCCAGCGCGATGACGAAGCCGGGCATGGGGTTGGTGCCCCCGTCTGGACGAGCCGCCGCCATGCTCCGCCTGGCCCAGGTCTTCCCCGTTTCGTTGGCGGTGACCCACTGGCGCCGGTCCCCCAGCACGGAAGCCACGTCGGAGAACAGAACGACGACAAAGTCGGTCTGATCGGTCATGGAATCGATCGAGCGGGCCAGTTCGGCCCGGAGCACGTCGATCTTGCCGTCCCAGTTCATCGAGGCGGACATGTCGAGGATGAACGCGAACCGGGACCCGGAGGCCTCGACGCCGAAAAAACTGGTCCCTCCTCCGCCGATCCCCGCGCCCAGCCCGATCCCATCGCCGTCGTTGAGGGCCGCGCCCCCGCCGATGCCGAGTTCGACGGCCGCGTCGGATACTCCCGCCTCCACCTCCCCGATCCCCAGCGAGGAGAGCGTGTCGTCGGCCGCCTCGTCGGCGGGTTCCAGGGGACTGACGCTCGGGATCGCGACCTGGTCGAGTGCCTCCGAACCATCCGTGAGCGTGGCCAGTTCGATCTCGGGCACCACGGCAAAATCGACCGCCCCCGGGATCTCAGGCCCCGAGCCGTCCCCCGGCCGGGTCGGTCCCCCGATTCCGATGCCGCCGGCGAGGCCGATTCCCGACACATGAATGATCGCCGAACACAGCAGCCCGAGAAACAGGGCGTTTCGCACCCACCGGGCCACGCGACCCCGCGAGAAGCCCGTCGGGGGAACATCGGCGGTTGGACGACCGCCGTGAGCGTGATCGACGCCTTGTGGATCGTGCGATGCCATGGGCTGGGTCCGGTCGGCTCGCGTGGGCGTTCTCGCCGCCGGAAGGGGCCTCCGTTGCGCCTTGTTCGTCAGTGTAGACCGGAATGGAGCGGTCATGCTCGCCTGGCTGGTCCGCCGATCCGGCGTTGGAAAGGCCCCGAATCGGCCGTGTCCGCCGCCACAAGGTTGGACGCCGGCCTGGCTTGCCGGTTCCACGGCGAACGCCGACGAGCCTTGACGCTTGGACGCCGGGGGAGTTCAATGGCATGCCCGCGGTTGCCCACGGCCGCTCCCCCGTTCACGTTGCAGGAACCACATGAGCAAGACCATCCCCCCGACCGTGCCCGCCACGCCCGCCACGGCGGTCCTTTCTCCCGAGGCGTCCGTCCGGGAAGGGCGGCCGAAATTCCGTCGTATCTTGTTGAAACTCAGCGGTGAGGCGTTCTGCAAGCCGGGCGGCTTCGGGGTTGATACGGACGAACTGGCGTCGATCGCGCGCGAGATTTTCGACGCGGCGAACGTCGGGGCACAACTGGCGATCGTCGTCGGGGGGGGGAACATTGTCCGTGGCGCGGAACTCGCCTCGGCGGGGCATATCCACCAGGCCACGGCCGACTACATGGGGATGCTGGGCACGGTCATCAACGGGCTGGCGCTCAAGGAAAAACTTGTCACGCTCGGCATGGACTGCCGGGTGATGACCGCGATCGACATCCGCTCGGTCGCCGAGCCGTTCGTCCGGGGCCGGGCTCTACGGCACCTTGACAAGGGCCGGGTGGTGATTCTCGTGGCCGGGACGGGCAACCCGTTCTTCACGACCGATACCTGCGCGGCGCTGCGGGCGGTTGAACTCGAATGCGACGTGCTGCTCAAGGCGACGAAGGTTGACGGCGTCTACACGGCCGACCCCCGGAAGGACCCGACGGCGACGAAGTACGAATCGGTGACGTTCTCCGAGGCGATATCGAAGAATCTCAGGATCATGGACACCGCCGCGTTGGCGATGTGCCAGGAAAAGAACGTCCCGATCCTGGTCTTTGACTTCAAGCGTTCGGGGAACATCCGCCGGGTCGCCCAGGGGGAGTCGATCGGGACGCTGGTTCGCCGGTAGGCTCCGCCCGGGGCAACGCGGCTTCTTGGCGCGGGACGGCTATGTTTTCCTGTACGGCCCGGCCCGACCGGGCGCCCCGACCACCCGCCGAGGGCGGTCGGCGAGCATGGTGCGATGACGGGAGTACACGCGATGACCACCGACCCCGACACGATCCTCCTTGAGACCCAGGAGGCGATGGAGAAGGCCGTCGATTACCTGAAGAAGGAGTTCCGAGGACTTCGGACGGGCCGGGCTTCTCCCGCGCTGATCGAGTTCGTGAAAGTCGAGTACTACGGGTCGATGACCGACCTCAAGTCCATCGCGTCGATCAGCGTCCCCGAGCCGGCGCAGTTGCTGATCAAGCCCTTTGACGCCGGGGCGATCGGCGCCATCAGGCAGGCGATCGAGTCTTCGGGCCTGAACCTGAACCCGATCTCCGAGGGCAAGCAGATCCGGCTGGTGCTTCCCGCGCTGACATCCGAGCGGCGAGCGCAACTGGTGGGCCACTGCAAGAAACTCGCCGAGGAGGCTCGCGTCACGCTCCGCAACGCCCGCCGCGACGCGAACAAGCACGCCGAGGGCCTGGCCAAGCAGGCCGGCACCCACTACCCCGAGGACGAGATCGAGACCCTCAAGGAAGAGATCCAGGCGCTGCTCAAGCAGAACGAGGATGGTATTGACAAGATGGTTGAGGAAAAGTCCAAGGAGATCACCACCGTCTGAGCCGGGGGGTCGGGTGTTTCCCCCGGCGCCCGGCCCCGGCGCCCGGCCCCCGCCCGTGCGCGGGCGGGATTGAGAGGACAATGGGATGAGCGGAGGACTTCTCCAGCGGGCCGAGGCGATTTTCCTGTCGCTCGCCGAGATGCCCTCGGAGCGGTGGGATTCCGAACTCCATCTGCGCTGCGCCGGTGACCGTGAACTCCTCAAGGAAGTCCGTTCGCTGCTGGAATGCCACGTCGGAGATCGGACGTTCCTGGACGCCGACCGGCTCGCAAGCGTCCGCCCATTCGACGTGACCCGAGCCCTGGAGGAGGAAGAACTCGTCCCCGGCTCACGGATCGGGGAGTTCGTGGTTCAGCGATTTCTGGGCCGCGGCGGGATGGGCAACGTCTACGTCGCCGAGCAGGCCAAGCCCCGCCGCACGGTCGCCCTCAAGGTCATCCGTCGTGGCTTCGCGTCCCCCGCGCTGATCCGCCGGTTCGAGCACGAGGCGGAGTTCCTGGGCCGCCTGCACCACCCGGGCATCGCTCAGATCCACGCCGCGGGCGCCGCGGCCGTCGCCTCGGCGGATGGGACGGCGGGCCATCCCCAGCCGTTCATCGCGATGGAACTGGTGAACGGCCCGACCCTGACCGAGTTCGTTCGTCTGCGCGGGCTGTCCCACGCCGCCCGCATGGAGATCATGGCCAAGGTGTGCGACGCGGTGCAGCACGCGCACCAGCGCGGGGTGATCCACCGCGACCTCAAGCCCCAGAACATCCTTGTGGACGAGGCGGGCCAGCCCAAGATCCTCGATTTCGGCGTTGCCCGCGCCGCCGATCCCGACGCCGACATGGTCACCCTTCACACGAGGGCCGGCCAGATTGTCGGGACGCTCCCGTACATGAGCCCCGAGCAGGTCGTCGGAGACGCCGACGAGGTGGATACCCGGAGCGATGTCTACACCCTGGGAGTCATCCTGTACCAGTTGCTTTCGGGGCGGCTGCCGATCGAGGTCTCCGGGCGTTCCATCGCCGAGGCCGCCCGCATCATCGCCGAGCAGACGCCCGCGCGGCTCGGCCTGCTCGACCGGTCGATGCGGGGGGATATCGAGACGATCGCCGCGCGGGCCATCGAGAAGGACAAGTCCCGGCGGTACCAGTCGGCGGCCGAACTGGCCGACGACCTGCGGCGGTACATCGGCGGGAGCCCGATCGTGGCCCGGCAGGACTCGGCCCTGTACGTCATCCGCAAGCAGATCCGCCGTCACAAAGGCCCCGTCGCCACGGCCGCCGCCGTGTTGGTCGGCATCATGGTCTTCGCGCTCTACGCCACCGGGCAGGCCCGGAAATTCTCGGATCTCGCGTCGTCCGAAGAGCAGGCCCGGCGCCGTGCCGAGAGCGCCCGCGACGAGGCCGACTCCCAGCGCGGCCGGGCCGACCAGGCCGCCTCCAGGCTCGCGCGGGAACTGACGGTCAACAACATCGAGAGAGGGCGGCTCATCGGCCGTTCGGGGAGCCTGGCCGGCGCCGAGGGCCTGCTCTGGCCCGAGCACCTCCGCGACCTGAATTCGAGGCACACGTTCTTTGCCCTCTGGGAACTCTACTCGCGTCACCGAAGCCTCGCGACGCTTGATGCCTGCGGGCGAAATACCCAGAAACTCCGCCTGAGCCACGACGGGGCGCTGGTCGGGGCGTGCGGGATTGATCCCCCGGTGATCATCCACGACACGTCGACTCTCGAGACCGTCGCGACGTTCGGCGATCCGGGCATCGTGCATACCGCGCTGGCATTCTCGCCGCGAGGCGACCTGGCGACCGGCAACGCCGCGGGGAAGATCGTGATCCGTGCGCCGGGGGACTGGAAGGAACGACTGGTCCTTGTTGAACAAGGTCAGCCGGTGACCGATGCCGCCTTCGATCGGTACGGGGATCATCTCGTGGCCGTGTTTTCCGACGGGTCGGTGGCGGTCTTCGACGTGCGCCCCGCTTCAACCGGGGAGCGTCGTCTCGCGTCGAGGGCGGACCTGTCGGCCAGGGTCGCGGTGTGCAGCCCGGCGGAGGACCTGGTCGTGGTCGGCGCGACCGATGCGAGGCTTCGCGTCCTGACGCTCGACGGTCTGGACGACGTCCGCGACATTGCGAACCCCGATGACAACACGCCGCGACTGGGGATCTCCGCGGATGGCACGATGGTGGCGGCGGGCGGCGCGTCTCGGCTTACCCGTGTGTGGGAACTTTCGTCGGGGGAACTTCTCGCCACGCTGCGGGCGCCGAACGGATCCGTGCAGGGCGTGGCGTTTACCCCGGACGGATCGCGGGTGGTGACGGTCGGGTGGTGGAACCTGCACGTGTGGGAACTCGGCAAGCAGCATCCGCTCCAGACGTTCACGGGGTTTCGAATGTCGGGCGGCGACCTGGCGGTCACTCCCGACGGGTCGGCGGTCTGGGGGAACTTCGGCACGACGATCAAGGCGTGGGAACTCGATCCGGACGCGGGCCGGATCCGCATCCCCGCGGAGGGATCGCGCACGCTCGCCGTCTTTGCCCCCGATGCAGGGCTGGTCACCGCCGAGGGGGATGGCCGGGTTTCCATACTCCAGGACGGCACCTGGGAGACTTCCGTGACGCTGGGCAAGCACGCCCGCCGTGTCCGGGCCGTGGCGATCAGCCCCACCGAGCCCCTGGCCGCCTCGGCGTCGGTCGATGGCGTGGTCGTTCTGTGGAATCTCGCCCAGCGCCGGGAGGTGGCGCGCTGGCCGGGTCATCGGATGATTACCAACGACGGGTTGCGGTTTGATCCGACGGGGCGTCGGCTGGTTGTTCCATCCGGTGACAACACGTTCAAGGTCCTTTCGATCCCCGACGGCGAAGTCCTGGCCACGCTCCCCTCCGACCGGCACGAGGTTCTCTCGGCCGCGTTCAGCCCCGACGGTGGGCGAATCGCCACGACGACGCGCCGAGGTCCGATCCGCATCCACGACGCGCAGACCGGCGAGCCGATTCTCGAGTGCGAGTCTCCCGGCGGGACGCCCTGGGCGGTGACTTTCTCTCCCGACGGGGAGCGCGTCCTGTGCGGGACGTGGACCAGAACGATCGATATTTTCAACGCCCGGACCGGCCGCCTCGAACGCCGACTCGATGGTCACAGCGGCCTGGTGACCGACCTGGCGTTCCGACCAAACGAGCCCACGATCCTGGCTTCCTCGGGGGCCGATGGCCAGGTCATGCTCTGGGACCTTTCCGTGGCGATCGATACCCCGGTCCTGACGCTCGACGGCTTCTCCGGGTGGGAGGTCTGGGCGCTGGACTTTGACCCGCGCGGACGCCGGCTTCTGGCGACCGATTCGATGGGACTTTCGATCATCTGGGACCTGAGGTACTTCAACCGCCACATCGGCGGCAACATGGCCTCGTGGATTGATCAGAACCGATCGAGTCTGGGGGAGTGGTTCGACGAGAACGCCGCGCTTGAGCAGCGTCGGTTGCTGCTGGGGCGCGGGGTTCGTTCGGCGGTCACCGAGCCATCGCCACCGGCGCACTTGGGAGGTGACGCGGGCATCTCGCCGCCCCGCTGATCCGGCTCGAAACCGCGAGTGGCTCATACCGCGGCGCAGATCCGTCGGGCGGCGTCGGCCAGGTCCGTGGCGGCCTGCATGGTCGGGATCTCGGTACGGGCCTGGTCGAGCAGGGCTCGCCCGGCGTCCACGTTCGTGCCCTCAAGCCGGACCACCAGGGGTACCTTGAAGCCGGTGCTCCCATCGGCGTTCTTGAAGCCTCTGGCCGCGTTGACAATCCCCTGGGCGATCACGTCGCACTTCATGATTCCGCCGAAGATGTTGACCAGCACCCCCTTGACCGCCGAGTCCGAGAGGATGATCCCGAAGGCCTCGGTCACCGCCTCCTCGGTCGCGCTGCCGCCCACATCAAGAAAGTTGGCCGGTTCTCCGCCGTGAAGTTTGATGATGTCCATGGTCGCCATCGCCAGGCCCGCCCCGTTGACGAGGCATCCGATCGTCCCGTCGAGCGGGATGTACGACAGGTTGAACCGCTTGGCGCGCGCCTCGGCCGGAGACTCTTCCGACGCGTCGGCCAGTTGCGAGATCTCCGGGTGGCGGAAAAGCCCGTTCTCGTCGAAGTTGAACTTGGCGTCGATCGCCAGAACGGTCGATTCGGCCGGGACCGCCCCACCCCCGGAGCCGCTGCCGCCCCCGGAACCGCTGCCGCCCCCGGAACCATCCGTGGCGATGACCAGCGGGTTGATCTCGGCGAGCGAGCAGTCCTTCTCGACGTAGAGCCTCGCCAGACGCCCCATGATGTCCGCCGCCTGCGCGACGTGGCGACCCTTGAGGCCAAGCGCAAAGGCGACTCGCCGGGCCTGGTGAGGCTGAAGGCCCGCCAACGGATGCAGGGGTTCCTTGACGATCGCCTCGGGCCGCTCGTGGGCGACCTGTTCGATCTCCACACCCCCCTCGCGTGACGCGATCAGGATGTTCCGCCGCGTGCGCCGATCGGTGGTGATGGCCAGGTAGAACTCTTCCTTGCCACCCGCCGGGCGGTCCGCGATCTCGACCGCGGAAGCGACCAGGAGTCGGGAGACTTCGAGGCCCTGGGGTGGTGTCTGCGGGGAGTGCATGCGGTTGGTCAGCATGAACCGGGCCGCGTCGGTGGCTTCCTCGATGGATCGAACGAGCCGAACGAAACCCGCCTTGCCCCGACCGCCCGCGTGGACCTGGGCCTTGATGACCGCCATCGGCGAGGATTGCCCGGCCGTAACCGATTGAAAGGCCCCCGCGGCCTGTTCAATCGAGGCGATTACCTGCCCGGGTGGGACCGGGATCCCGTACGAGGCGAGCAGGTCGCGGCCCTGGTATTCGTGGATCTTCATGTCAACTCCGAGAGTGGGAGCGATGGTAGGTGGTTGATCCCATCCGGTGGAGGCGAGACCCGCCTTTGGTGGCTCCCTGGGATATCGATGGAAAGCGCGGTTCGCGGGAACCTATCGTGGGGCGTCAACAAGGGGATTGCTCGCACATTCGGCAAGGAACAACGCATGGCCATTCGAATCGGGATCAACGGCTTTGGGCGGATCGGTCGGCTGGTGTACCGGATCGCGGCCGAGCAGGGCGTCGAGGTCGTGGCGGTCAACGACCTGGTCCCCGCGGACAACCTCGCGTACCTCCTGACCTATGACACGATGCACCGGCGATTCATGCTCGATGGGCGCCCGGCGGAGGTGTCGGCGACCGACACGGCCTTCACCGTCAACGGCAAGTCCACTCGCACGATGGCCGAGAAGGACCCGGCCAGACTGCCGTGGAAGGACCTGGGGGCGGACTACATCATCGAATCGACGGGCCTGTTTACCGAGGGGGAGAAGGCGTCGCTGCACATCAGCGGTGGGGGCGCCCGGCGGGTGCTGATCTCGGCCCCGACCAAGAGCGAGCCTTCGGTGGTGCCGACGTTCTGCCTGGGGGTCAACCATGAGCAGTACGACCCGTCGAAGCACACGGTCGTTTCCAACGCGTCGTGTACGACCAACTGCCTGGCGCCGATCGCCAAGGTGATCCACGACGCGTTCGGTCTGGAGGAAGGCCTGATGACGACCGTTCACGCCGCGACGGCGACGCAGCCCACGCAGGACGGGCCGAGCAAGAAGGATTGGCGTGGCGGTCGCAACGCCTACCAGAACATCATCCCGTCGAGCACCGGGGCGGCCAAGGCCGTGACGCTGTGCATCCCGGCGCTCAAGGGCCGCCTGACGGGCATGGCGTTTCGCGTTCCGACGGCGGACGTCTCGGCGGTGGACCTGACGTTCAAGACGGGCAAGGACGCGACGCTCTCCGACATCCACGCGGCGATGAAGGCGGCGAGCGAGGGCGCGATGAAGGGGATCCTGGGGTACACCCAGGAGGAGGTCGTCTCGAGCGACTTCATCGGCGACCGGCGGAGTTCGATCTACGATTCGGGCGCGTGCATCGAGTTGAACAAGCGGTTCTTCAAGGTGGTGAGTTGGTACGACAACGAGGCGGGCTACGCGGCGCGGTGCGTCGACTTCATCCGCCTGATGGCGGGGAAGGACGGGGTGAAGTAACGGGGTTGGAACACGCCGCGGCGCAACGCCCGCGTGAGGCAAAGACTTCCGAAATCGCCGCTCTTACGGTGATTCCTGCGAGTTTCTCTGCTGCTTGAGCCAACTGTAGACGCGGCCAATGAGGAACCGAGTTTCAAAGAGTTCGTCCGGAACATCGGACGGGTCTTCGACCAATCGGCGCATCGCGTCGGTGTGCCTGGGAAGCCACGAAAAGGTCATCGGCGTGACGCATCGGGAGAAGAACCGGGTGATGGCGTGCAATTCCGGTGGGAACTCGTCGGTGTCCGACTCGACCAGCAGCAGCCCCACGCCGTTGTACGCGAGTTGCTCATAGGCGAAGGCATCGCGTATTGATTCGATCTCGTGCCTGCCGATCACCACCTCGGACTGCTTCCAAAGAACGAAGACGGCGATATTCGCCGTGGTGAGGTTGAACACCCGCCGCCATTCCGCCGCCTTGCCGCCGCCGCTCGCGACTTCGTCCTCACGAAGCGAGTTGGAGGGTGTGTACCCGCTGTCCTTGGCGATGGCATTGAGCACGTTGCGAACGATGGTGCAACGCTGGGCGGCGAAGTCGTAGGGAACACACGTTACAAGCGAGATGGGCTTCCCCGGCGGCGCCCCCGTCTGGGCGTTGAAGGCCTTGATGGCGGCGCCTTTGGCGTCATCGTCATCGGGTTTTGCCCGGTCGTTGGCGCTTGCCTGCCGCCGCTGCTCATCCTCCCACTGGTCGGCGAGTTGGCGCACCAGGTCGTCGACGAAGCGGCCCGTGTTGTCTCCCCGTCGAACGGTGAACTTGCCGATCTGCCGCAGGAGTTCTTCTTTTGGAAGTTGCGGGTACAGCGTGTCGGCGTAGGAGCGGGCTTGGCGCGACCGAATACGGCGGAACGCACTCCGATTTCGGATGTCCGCGAGCGAACGATCCGTCAGCGGTGGTTTCCCTGGCATGGCCTCGCAGACGACGGCCAGTTCTCCCGAGGTCGCGTCAAGGCGAGCCAGAAGGCCGGCGAGGATGCTGTACGCCTCGGAACTTAGCCGAGAAGTCACCTGAACGGCCACGTTTGGTTGATCGGCGTGGCGTGTCAGAAGTCGCCGCGCACCTTTCAAGGGAAACATGAGTCGGATGGCTTTCGAGTCGAGGTCCGCCAGCGCGCAGGCGAGCGAGAAATCAAACTGGGAACGGATCTGCCGCGCGGTCTCTTCTGAAAATCGAGCCCTCAGGCGGGTGTGGAACCACTCCCGGGCCTCCCGCCTCCAGTCCTCGTCCGTTTCCACCAAACCGTGCCGAATCTCGGCTTGACCTAGGTGCAACGCCACGGCGCCGGCGGGAAGCGGCGCGAGTCGCAGTTCCACGGGCTTTGGTTCTCGGGTTCCATGGCCGGCGGGCGCCTGGTTGAGGCGAGCGACCATCGAATCGAGCCGCTCCTTGGATGGCTTTCCCAGCAGCACCTGGCAGTACAGTGACGACTTGTGGTGACGCAGAAGCGGGTCCTTGCACTCTCGCATCGGAACCGTGAAACTCTCGGCGATCAACACGTTCACGTGCTTGTCGTCCGCATTGATCGTTGCGATTTCCTCCAGGAGGCGGTTGAGAAGCCCGGGGCCGTCCGGGCCGCACGACTCGATGAGGTAGGTCGTCTCCCATTCTCGCGGATCGAGGACCGACACAAGAAGGTCGGGAGGACGGAGCAGCAATTCTGGATGCTCGCCTGTTCTCTCTTGGACGTTGGCGGCACCCAACTCGAACGGCGATTCACTCCCGCTTTCGACCAGCGCGATGTGGACGGAGGTTCCGGTCTTGAGTCCCAGCGGCGCGCGGCAATGCCACGGCAACGGGATCAGACGAGGTTGCACGGGAAGTTGAAAGAGATCCCCCGAGACGGGCATGGGCGGAGCATACCGCGGCTTCAACTGGGCGTCGAGACGTCCTCGTCGGACTCGACGTCGGCCGCTTTGGACTTTCGGTCGGCGGCAAGCCGTGAAGCGATGGATTGCAGTTTTGGCCGCAAAGACTCCTTCGTCATGGCGGGCACGATCGGGGCGTGCAGGCACTGGTGCAGCATGAACTGCCGCAGCGACATGTTCGCCGACGCCGCCCGGCGGGCGATGGCCGCCTTCTCCTTGACCGTAATCCGATGATTGAACTGGACATGCGCCTGCGTGGCATCAAGACGCATGGCCCGTTCCGGGGAAGCCGTCTGGTATTCCCTGGCGACCAGCAGGCAACCCAGCCGCCGAGCCTCATCCTCGGTCTTCCCGTACGCGGCGAAGCCGGGCAGGTCGTCGGTCGTCGCGACGTACGCATCGCTCCCGTTTGACTCTGGATGTGGGAACTCGTTGGCGATCACGGTCCAATCGAGCAACGAGGCTACCTGCACGAGGTCAGCCAGATCGGCCGAGTCGTTCCGACCCTCAATCGCGGTTCTTTCCCTGTTCGCCATGGCAGCCTCCCATTTCGCTTGCCTCGACGTCCACCACGGGTCGAGGCAGAGCCGTTTATCATCGGCACCACACACGAGACTAGCATAGCCTAGTTGGAATCTAGAGTCTAGAAACGCGAGAAC
This sequence comes from Phycisphaeraceae bacterium, assembly GCA_019636515.1. Lineage (GTDB taxonomy): Bacteria > Planctomycetota > Phycisphaerae > Phycisphaerales > UBA1924 > JAEUJB01. The sequence continues at coordinate 399,240 of JAHBXI010000003.1, forward strand.
CGACAGGTTTTTCACAACAAGACAGCACAATTGGCATGTTATCGGACACTAATGAACGAAGTTTGTCAACGCGGGGTCATTGGGAGGTCCGTTGCTCCACGCATCAACGTGCCGGCGCACCGCTTCGTAGCGGATACTGGTGGGCGGGTATGGGAACCCGATCTTTACCAGCGGCTGGAGGCGTCGAGACTCTCGGTCGGCGTACGTGACGCACGATGGCGAGTCCGAGGTCTTCTCGGGGTCGAAGCCCATTTCTTCCATGACGGTGTCGAGCGCCGAGCGTCCGGCGTGTGCGGGTGAATGAGAGAGCAAGCCACCCGGGCACGGGACGGTGAGCGCTGGTCTTCCGACGCGAGCCAGTGTGCTGTTCTGCGGGTTGTTCTTGTCTTCCCGGTAGACCCAATGATCATCGAAGAACGGCATCCGCGCGACCCCCTTCTCTCCCGCCCGGCATCGGAGCGGATGGTGAGGCTACGCGTTCGGTGGGGTTTCTGCAAGCACGCGTGCGGGTACGGCGGCGTCCGCGGCCGGGGTGAATGGGGCCGGGGTGAATGGGGCCGTGGTGAACGGCGCCGGAGTAGTCGCCGATGGTCAGGCTCGGGCGAGCATGCCGCGGGAGCGGGTCTGATCCATGTACCGCTGGAGGTTTCGTCCCGGGCAGGCGGACTTTCCAATCTCCATGTGGGTATGGACCCTGCTGACCGGGATGTTGTACCGCCTCATCTGGACGGCGACGAACGAGTCGAGCGAGGAGAGCGCCGCCGAGGTTGGCGCCTGGTTCTGGAAGTTTCCCAGGAGCATGACGCCCAGGTTGTGCTCGTTGTTGCCGGCGACGTGCGCGCCCTGCAGGGCGGTGGTTCGGCCCTCCCAGACACGGCCGGCCGGGTCGATGATGTAGTGGTACCCGATGTCGGCAAACGGTTCTCCGCGGCGGTTCATGTGCTCGTGGCGTATGCCGTTGAGCATCTTGGCGACGTCGGCCTGGGAGCGGAGCGAATCGTTGGGGATGGCGCTGTGGTGGACCGTGAGGCGGTTGATGCCGTTCATCGGCTGGGCGCGGCTGATGACCGGGGGGGAACGGTTCCACGCCGCCCGCGGCACAAAGCCGCCGGTCTCGGACATCGACGCCGGGGATTGGATGGGGCGCGGGGCCGGTCCGGCGGGGGGTGGCGTGGAGACGGCGACCGGCTCGTTGCCTGGAAAAACAGGCCCGGGGACGAAGGCCGAACGCGAACGTGCCCCGGAACTCTGGCACCCCAATAGAACAACTCCGAAGGTCGCGCCCAGGCTTCCCAGGAACCAGTCTCGACGGCTGATGGGGTCTTGACTCACGCTAGCCACCACAATCGACAGGATCCGGGGCATGACTGCAACAAGGGCGATGGGGAGTACCCATCGGGGAGGTGACTGTATATCCACCGTGCCCGGGTGTCTGAAAAATGGTGGGCCTGGTTCTTGACCTGGTGTTCAAACGTGCGTATGAAACATGTGTTTGATACTCGACACGCCGCATGAACCACCCCATCGACATGCCGCTTGGGACCAAAGACCGCCTGATCGAGGCGGCCGGTGAGGTATTCGCGGAGAAGGGTTTCCGGGATGCGAAGGTGAGGGATATCTGCGCGCGGGCGGGGGCCAACCTGGCCTCGGTGAACTACCACTTCCGCGACAAGGAATCGCTGTACGCCGCGGTCTTCGAGCACGCCCGGCGTTACGAGCAGGAGCACTACCCGCTTGAGTCGTTCGGGACGCACGGCGCGCCGCGCGACCTCCTGGCGGCCTTCATTCGCCGGTTCTGCCTGCGTCTGTTCGACGCCGGGCGACCGAACTGGCACGTCAAACTGATGTCGCGGGAGATGCTCGAACCCACGGGCGAACTCGACACGACCGTGGAGCGGGACATCCGTCCCACGTTCGAGCGTCTGTGCGTGATCGTCTCGGGGATGACGGGCCTGCCGCCCGACCACGACGTGACGCGGATGTGCTCGGCGAGCGTGATCGGCCAGTGCCTTCACTACCACCACTGCGGGGAGGTCTCGCGCCGGTTGTGCCGGGAGTGGCAGGAGGCCGATTCGTTCATCGGGGACGTGGCCCGCCACGTGACCTGGTTCAGCACGCGGGCGCTGGAGGGCGTCCGGTCGGACGTCGAGGCGGGACGTCTCCCGGCGTCCGGCGAGGGAGAAGCCCGGCCATGATCCGCCTGGCGATACGGATGCTGACCGGTGACCGCGCGAAGTTCATCGGGATCCTGGTCGGGATCAGTTTCGCGTCGCTGCTGATCACGCAGCAGTCGGCGATCTTCGTGGGCCTGATGACGCGGACGTACTCGTTTGTCACCGATACGCCGGTGGCGGACCTGTGGGTGATGGACCCGGAGGTCGAGCATCACGCCGACGCCAAGCCGATGCTCCCGACGCAGTTGCATCGGGTCCGCGGGGTGGAGGGGGTGGATTGGGCGGTGCCGATGTTCAAGACGTTCGCCCGCCTGCGTCTTCCCAACGGGGCGCTTCGCAACTGCATCCTGATCGGGATCGACGACGTGACGCTCATCGGCGGCCCGCCGGGGATGGTCGAGGGGACGATCGGGGATCTCTGGAAGACCGACGCGGTGATCGTGGACGCGGCGGAGGTTGACCGCAAACTCTCCATCTTCGACCGCGATCCTCGGACGAGAAAGCCGGTGGGTCCGACGCGTCCGACGAGGATCGGGGATGTCCTGGAACTCAACGACCACCGTGCGGAAGTGGTCGGGACGTTCTCGGCGTCGCCGTCGTTCTTCTGGGAGCCGACGATCTACACGACGTATTCACGGGCGATGCGTTTCCGCCCGACCGAGCGTCGCCAGATGCACTTTGTTCTGGTCAAGGCCCGCCCCGGGGAGAACCTTGACGCGCTGGCCGAGCGGATACGGGAGCGGACGGGGATGAGCGCGCACACGCGGGCCGGGTTTCAGTGGCTGACGGCCCGTTACATCCTGGAGAAGACGGGCATCGCGATCAACTTCGGGATCGCGGTCCTGCTGGGCTTCATCGTGGGGGCGGCGATCGCGGGCCAGACATTCCACAGTTTCACGCTCGAGAACATGCGGTACTTCGGGACGCTCAAGGCGATGGGCGCGGGCGACGGCACGCTGTTGAGGATGATCGTGGCGCAGGCGCTGTGCGCCGGGTTCCTGGGCTTTGGGCTTGGCCTGGGGGCCGCCGCGGTCTTTGGAGAGGTGGTCAAGCGGTCGGATCTGGCGTTCGTGATGGACTGGCGGCTGGTGGCGGTCACGGCGGCGGCGGTGCTGATGATCTCCGTGGGCGCCGCGGCGGTGAGCCTGCGGCGGGTGATCCGGCTGGAGCCGGGCATCGTCTTCAAGGTGTAGGCCGGATCAAGAGAAGGTGATCAACGCGGGTGTACCGGATCGCGCTCAAAATGCTCTTTGGTGACGCCGCCCGGTTCTTCGGGATCGTGATGGGCGTCACGCTCGCCTGCTTTGTGATCTCGCAGCAGGGCGCGATCTTCATCGGCATCATGAACCGGACCACGGCCCTGATCACCGACATGGGGTACCCGGACATCTGGGTGATGGATCCCAAGGTGCAGTACATCGACGACGTCAAGCCGCTTCAGGAGACCGAGTTGTACCGCGTCCGAGGCGTCGAGGGGGTCGGCTGGGCCAGCCGGCTCTACAAGGGCATGATCCGGGCCCGGCTGGAGGACGGCACCTTCCAGAACTGCAACCTCCTGGGCATCGAGGATTCCACCCTGGTCGGGGGTCCTCCCGGGATGGTTGCCGGCAGCCTCGCCGAACTCCGGCGTGCCGACGCGGTGATCGTGGACTCGGTGGGAGCGAGCACCCGGCTTGCCCGCCGACCGTCCGGGGGGTCCGGGCGACCCGTTCCCCTGGCGCTGGGCGACATCCTGGAACTCAACGACAAGCGGGGGATCGTCGTGGGCATATCCCGCAACACACGCACGTTCCAGTCCCAGCCGACGGTCTACACCACCTACACCAGAGCGCTCACGTTTGCGCCCAGGGAGAGAAAGAGCCTGAGTTTTGTGCTGGTGGGGGCCAAGCCCGGCGAAGACCTCCGGGCCCTGTGCCGACGGATCACCGAGCGGACGGGCCTGGCGGCGTACACCCGGGACCAGTTCCGCTGGGTGACCATCGGGTACTACCTGAAGAACACGGGCATCCCGATCAATTTCGGCCTGGCGGTCTCGCTCGGGCTGCTGATCGGCACGGTGATCACCGGGTTCATGTTTTACAACTTCACCCTCGACAACCTGCGTTACCTCGGGACGCTCAAGGCGATGGGCGCCGGGGACTCCACGCTGCTGTGGATGATCCTGCTGCAGGCGGTGGTGGTGGGGATTCTGGGGTTCGGGATCGGGCTTGGCCTGGCGTCTCTGGTTGGCTGGCAGAACCGCAACTCCCCGCTGGCGTTCTCGATGCCCTGGCAACTGGTGCTGGTCGCGGGCGCGGCGGTGGTGGTGATCTGCATGCTCTCGGCGATGCTGAGCATGCGCCGGGTGGTGGTGCTCGAGCCGGCGGTGGTGTTCAAGTGATGAAGGGTGGTGTGGCGTGATGACGAGCACGATCGGCATGATCGAACCGGGGCGCCCGGACCCCGCGGACCGCGCGGACGGCATGGCGGTGGTTTGCCGCGGCGTGACCAAGACGTACGGGTCGGGGTCATCGGCGGTGCGGGCGCTGCGCGGCGTGGATCTGGAGGTCCGCCTGGGGGAGATGATGATGCTGGTCGGCCCTTCGGGGTGCGGCAAGACGTCGCTGATCTCGGTGATCGCCGGGGTGCTCGACCGAGACGGGGGGGAGTGCTCGGTCTTCGGGGAGGACTTTGCCCGCATGAAATCGGCCCGGCGGACGCTGTTCCGGGGGCGGACCATCGGCTTTGTGTTCCAGGCGTTCAACCTGATCCCGACGCTGACGATCGCGGAGAACGTGGCGGTGCCGCTGCTGATCAACGGGTCGTCGATGGCGGCGGCGGTGCGCCAGGCCAGGGCGATCCTGGGCGAGGTCGGTCTGGGGGACCGGTGGACGGATCCGCCGGCTCGGCTCTCGGGGGGGCAGCAGCAGCGGGTGGCGATCGCCAGGGCCCTGGTGCATCACCCGCGACTGATCGTCTGCGATGAGCCGACCAGCGCGCTGGACCACGCCACGGGGGAGAAGATCATGGAGATTCTACGGAGCACCGCGGTCGGCACCGACCGATCGCTGGTGGTGGTGACGCACGACTCGCGTATTTTCCAGTTTGCCGACCGCATCGCGCGGATGGACGACGGCATGATCGTGGGGATTTCCGGGGCCGATGGAACACCGTGAACGTCCGCCGTCGGCGCCCGCGGCGACGGGACGACGGAAGGACCTGGAGACAGGCATGATCAGGACATTTCTCGTACCTCTGCTCGCCATCGCGGGCGTCATCTTCGGGGTGTTTACGGTTGTCAAGGGCAGCCGCCCTCCGATGGCTTCCCCGCCGGTCATCGAGCCGCCGACGGCCCCGTTCACCTCGTTTGTCGCGGGGTCGGGGATGATCGAGTCGAGCACGCAGAACATCGCGATCGGAACGCCGGTGGCGGGCGTCGTGCGCCGCGTCGCGGTCGTGGTCGGCCAGGGCGTCGAGGCCGGGGACGTGCTGTTCGAGATCGATACCCGCGACCTGGAGGCGGAGTTGCGAGTGCGGGAGGCCGCGCTGCACGTGGCCGACGAGCAACTCCGGGCGCTGATCGCCGCCCCCCGCCCGGAGGAGATACCGCCGGCGCGGGCGCGGGTGACCGAGGCCAGAAGCCACCTTGATGATGCCCAGAGCCAACTGGATCTCTGGGAGCGGGTCAACGACCCCCGGGCGGTGAGCCAGGACGAGGTAAGCCGCCGTCGCTTCGCGGTCGCGTCGGCCCGGGCTCGCGTCGAGGAGGCCGAGGCGTCCCTGGCACTGCTCATGGCGGGGGCCTGGGCGCCCACCGTGGCGGTGGCCCAGGCGCAGGTCGCGTCGGCCCGGGCGTCGGTCGAGTCGATCCGGACGGAACTCGACCGTCGCGTGGTTCGGGCGCCGGTGTCGGGCCGTGTGTTGCAGGTGAACGTGCGCATCGGCGAGTTCGCCCCCGCGGGCGTGGTCGCGGCTCCGCTGGTCATGCTCGGCGGGGTTGATCCGCTGCACGTGCGAGTCGACATCGACGAGCATGACGCGTGGCGGGTTGAGGCGGGGGCGAAGGCGGTCGCCTTTGTGCGCGGGAACAAGTCGCTGCGTACCGACCTGCGCTTTGTCCGGTACGAGCCGTATGTCGTTCCCAAGCGGTCACTGACGGGAGAAAGCACGGAGCGCGTCGATACGCGGGTCCTGCAGGTGCTGTATTCCTTTGAACGCGGGAGCATGCCCGTGTTCGTCGGCCAGCAGATGGACGTGTACATCGAGGCCAAGCCGATGACGGACCTGATGGACGGCGGGACCCGCCGTGGCCAGGCGGCGGGCGAGGGGCTTTGATCCTTCGTCGCCGATTGGTGGCCGTGGCTTGGTGGCATGGTGGCTTGGTGGCTGGGTCGGGGGGCGTGGGGGCGTGGGGGCGGGGCGTGGGGGTTCGAGGGCCTTGGAGCGATGGAATCAGCAAGGATGAAGCACGTGACGACAAGAACCCTGGGAACGATCGCGGTGTGGGTGGGAATCGGGACGGCGTCCCTTTCAGGCTGCGCGGTCGGCCCGGACTACACCCCGCCCGAGACGGCCACGAGCGGGCAGTTCCGTTCGCTCTCGGAGGCCCAGACCGTATCGTCGAGGCTCGTGGCGGGGCCGGCCCGGGTCGATCGGTGGTGGGCCTCGCTCGCCGACCCGATGCTCGACAGTCTGGTCGAGCGCGCGGTGTCCGCCAACCTTGACCTGCGGATCGCGGCGTCTCGGCTCACCGAGGCCCGCGCGCTGCGGGGCACGGTCGCCGCCGAGCAGTTCCCGCGGGTGGATGCGGGGGCGGGCTATGAGCGGTACCGATCGAGCGAGAACACCTCACGGGGGTTTCGCGTCGAAGAGGATTCAAGCGGCGCGGATTCGTACCGGGCCGGGTTCGATGCCTCGTGGGAGATCGACCTGTTCGGGCGCGTGAAGCGGTCGGTCGAGGCGGCCGACGCCGATGTGGCCGCGGCGGCCGAGACCCTGAGCGACGTGCTCGTGTCCCTGGTCGCCGAGACGGCGCGGAACTACGCGGAACTCCGGGCGTTCCAGCGTCGCCTGGCGGTGACGGAGTTCGCGATCCAGACCGAGCAAGACACGCTCGCGCTGGTCGAGGCTCGATTGAAGGCCGGCCTGGCGACCGAACTGGACGTGGCGCAGGCCCGGACGCAGTTGTCCGGCCGCAGGTCGCAGTTGCCCCCGCTGCGGGTCGGGGTCAGGCGGTCTTCGCACCGCCTCGCGGTGCTGATCGGCCAGGAGCCGGGCGCTTTGCTCGATGAACTCGCCGAGGCAAGGCCGATCCCGCCGGTGCCCGCCGAGGTCGCGGTGGGCGTTCCGGCGGACCTGATCCGCCGCCGGCCCGACATCCGCCGTTCCGAGCGGGAGATCGCGGCGGCCACGGCGCGGGTCGGCGTCGCGACGGCGGACCTGTACCCACGATTCACGCTCCTGGGCTCGTTTGGCCTCGAGAGCGGCCGATTCGGCGACCTGTTCGACCTGGACAGCCGCCGCTGGTCGATCGGACCTTCGATGTCGTGGCCGATCTTTGACGGTGGACGGATCCGATCGACCATCCGCGTCCGCGACGCCCAACTCGAGCAGGCCTTGCTGGCCTACGAGAAGTCCGTGCTCGTCGCGTTCGAGGAGGTCGAGAACGCCATGGTGTCGTTCATCCAGGAGCAGGGCCGGCGGGTTTCGCTCTCCGACGCGGTTGATTCGAGTACGCTGGCCGTCGAACTGGCGCGGGAGCGTTACCAGAACGGGCTGGTCGATTTTCTCAACGTGCTCGATTCGCAGAGGCTGCTGTACCAGGCGCAGGACCAACTGGTCTTGAGCGAGCAGACGGTCACGGTCGAGTTGATCGCGTTGTTCAAAGCGCTGGGTGGAGGCTGGGAACCGGCGGGAGCCGGGGATGGTCCTTCGAGCCAACCAGGGGCCGGTCTCGGGGCCGGTCTCGGGGCCGGTCTCGGGGCCGGTCTCGGGGCTGGTCGTGGGGGTGGTCCTGGGGGTGGCGATCAGACTCCGGCATCCGACGCGATCGCGATGATCGTGCGGTAGTTCCGGCGGTTGAACTCCGTGTAGGCGATGCGGCAACGTGCCATGTACGTCGGATCGTCGCGCGATTGCCACGAGGAGATGATCTCGGGGAGGTTCCGCGGGGTGAAGGCGAGCGTTCGTCCATCGGCCATCGGCATGGCGTGGTCCGGCCAGGCGTAGAAGAGGGCTTCCATCCGGGCGACGGTCGGTGAAAGGGCCGGGTTCACGGCCGCCGCCGCGCGGGCGCGGCCGAGCGCCTTCCACGCCTCGCGCTGCAGGTCGCCCACGTCGATGGCAAAGGCTCCCATCATCACGCCGATGGCCTCTCTCCAGCGGGCGGGCTTGGTGTCGCTGGCCTCGTCGTAGGGGGCCAGGTCCTTGTCCACGAACCGGTCCAGGTGTTTCTCGTACATGACTCGGCGCACGGGCATCCGCCGGAGTGAAAAGCGAACCGGCCCGTAGGTCGATTCGTCGGAGCCGTCGGCACGGTCGCCCAGCGGGGGAAATTCCCACAGCGCCTGGCCTTCCTCGGTGAGGCAGAACTCGACGAACCGCCGGGCAAGGGTGGGGTTTGGACCTCCGCGCAGGATCGAGATGGGGTCCGCGTCGATGTACGTCTCTCCGCGGGGGTTGACGTAGCCGACGCGGCCTTGCTCGGGGTCCTGCCCCGGTCGCAGCACGAACTGCGACTGGCCGCGCCCGTAGAAATCAATCGCCAGGCCCGCGGCCGCGTCTCCCTGGCTGACGTCGATCGGCGGCTTGGTGGATGAACTGGTGAAATAGCGGGTGTTGGCGCACATCTCACGCAGGATCCGCCACCCGCGGTCCCAGGCCCGCTGGATCGATTCGCCGCGTGCCTCCCACAGCGCCTTGACCCAGTGGCGGCCGCGGTCCCTGGCCTCGGCCTCGATCGCTTCATCGAGTTCTCGGCTCCACCCTTCCTCCCGGGCGATGGTCCACAACTCGTTGTTGAGGATCGCGTCGAACGACGTGGCGATCGACCCCGACTGCCTCGGGTCGGCCAGCGCCACCCACCCCGCCAGGCGCGGATCGCACAGGTCGGCGAAACGCCTGGGCGGTGGCAGGCCCAGCCGCTCGTACACGTCGCGGTTGTAGACAATCCCAAACGCCGACAGCGCGCTGCCGATCCAGTGCTGGTCCGGGTCGTACAGGCGCTGCGTCCCGATCTGGTTCTTGCCGAACCACTCGTCGAGTTGCGCCGTGTCGAAACCCGCCGGGACGGACATGGGGATCCGCGCCGAGCGTGGGGAGCCATCCTCGCCCATCCCGAGCGCCACCGTCACGCCGTCCTTCACGCGACCGTGATCGGACGACCCGCCCCCGAACAGCAGGTCGAAGGTCATCACGCCCGGCCGGCACGAGCCGTCCGGGAGGATGTCCCCCGCGACGATCGCGGCGGTGTACTGGGCCCGCAGCAGTTTGAGAAGGTCCGAGGTGCCGATCGGCCCGCGCCAGTCGATCCGGATCGTCTGGCCGTAGGTCCGCTGGTGCCATCGCTCGAAGGCGGGTCCGAACTCCCTTGAGATCTGCTGGACGTGCGGGGTGATGATGATGAGCGTCCGGTCGGTCGGGAGCGTCTCGCGCGCCGACGCGGGCGGACGCAGCAGGAACGGCACCCCGAGGATCAACCCAAGAAGCGAGAAGATCGTGAGTGTTGAGGACCGCGTGTTCACGGCCGCAGTTTAGGGCGTTTGAACGGCCTGGTTTGAGGCGACAAGCAGGCGCCGCGTCCCCGCCGCCGAGTTACGATTGGCCCATGGCGACGGCAAACCCAATCGCGCTGGTGACCGGGGCGGGGTCCGGGATCGGTCTTGCGTGCGCGGCCCGTCTGGCCCGGGAGGGGTTCGACCTGCTTCTGATCGGGCGCCGCGTGGCCGCGCTTCGAGAGGCCGCCGCCGCGATCGGCGGGGAAACGCGGCGTGAAGTCCACGCCGCCGATGTCGGCGAACCCGGCCAGGCCCGGGGCTGCGTCGAGGCCGCGCTGGCCGCCTTCGGAGGCCTCGACGTGATTGTCAACAACGCCGGATCGGTTTCGTCCACGCCGATCGGTTCGGCCTGCGACGAGGAGATCGAGCGGTTGTTCCGCGTGAACATCATGGGTCCGGCCGCGATCATCGACCGGGCCTGGCCGGTGCTGGTCGGTCGCGGGTCGGGTCGGATCGTCAACGTCTCTTCGTATGCGACGATGGACCCCTTCCCGGGGCTGGGCTATTACGCGGCGGCGAAGGCCGGGCTGAACGTGCTGACCAGGGCGTGCCACAACGAGGGGTATCCCGCCGGCATCCGGTCCTTCGCGGTTGCCCCGGGCGCGGTCGAGACGGACATGCTCCGATCGCTGTTCCCGCGAGAGGTCCTGCCGACCGAGCGGACGCTTGACCCTGGCACGGTCGCCGACGTGGTCATTGAGTGCGTCCGCGGTGAGCGCGACGCCGAAAGCGGCGGAACGATCTTCCTTCCAAGCCCTTGACCCGCTCCACGGCCCGCGGCGTGAGCGTGCCCCGGCTTGGACCTGTTCCCGCGGGCGACAAACAACGACGCCCGGCGTTTGCCGGGCGTCGCGTGTGCATTCGGATTGCCAAACCGAAGGATCAGCGCTTGCGGCGGTACATCGCCAGGACGCCGATGCTCGCCAGGGCCATCGAGGCGGGCGAGGGCACCACGACGAAGGTGCTGGTCGCGCCGACCTGGTCGCGGGCCGAGAGCGTGAACTGGAACTCGGTGCTCATCGAGGTGACCGAATCAAAGATCACGTCAAAGCCCGGGCCGCTGGCCTCGGTGCTGTCGTCCGAGCCGAAGCCGTCAAGGATGACGACGGGGCTGTCGACCAGCGTGGCGAAGATCGAACCGGCCCCGGCGACCGCGCCGTTGTAGAACGAGCGGAACATCTTGCCGCCGCCGTAATCGCCGCTGGCCGTCGCGCCGTCGCCGTTGGAGTCGGTGACCGACACGCTGGCGCTGGAGCGGGCGATGGGGTTGGTCAGGGCGGGGAAGCCCAGGAGGGTCGAGGTGATGACAAAGGAGGTGTCGGCCGCCCCGGCAAAGACCGAGAAGTTCATGTTGACCACCGGGTCGGCGATCAGCAGAACGTTCAGGTTCGTCAGGATGGCGATGAGATCGCCGTTGTCATTGACCAACTCGACCGAGTCGGTCAATCCATCGGTCAGGATGCCGTTCTCGAAGTCGCTGTTGGTGATGAACTCGAGTTCGGCGGTGCCGAGGCTGCTGGTGGCCTTGATGTGGACCAGTGCCCCGGTGATGCTGGCCGAAGCCATCCCGGCCGCGGCCGCAATGGCCAGGGCCGCCGTAACAAGCAAACGATTCGCGCGATGTGCCATCTCTTCACTCCTTGGCCGGCGCACGGGACATCTCCGTATCCCGCGTGCTGGGACCATGCAATTCACAATCCGTTGAACGGACTGCAACACTCAATGAACCGCCGGGCGAACGCCCTCGGTACATGTCGATTAGGCGCCCGGCGGCGTGCGGTTCCAGAAGAAACAAAAAATGAGCGAAAGTCTGCAACAGGCGCGCCCGCACGGTCGGCATACCCCGCGCGGATGCGTCCCTGGCTTACCCATCCGCGTGATCGGGACAGAGGGCCTGACGCGGGCGACCGACGCCGGGCGGTGAGCGGTATGGTGTTTCTGGACCATGCAAACCCGACCGATACGCAGGCGCTGAGGCCCCCGCGGGCGCATTTGTGCGGTTTTTGTCCGGATTCCCGCGCCGCGGATCGTGACCGCGGGCGCGGGCCTGGGCTCCACAAAGCGGCACGCACCGCGTTCTGCTAGTTTCGGGATCGCATGCGTCCAGGTCGTCTTGCATTGCACTGGAAGATCGTGATCGGGCTGACGCTCGGGGTGGTGGCCGGGGTCGTCTTGAATCAATGGTGGACCGCCGACACGTGGTCGAGCCTGGGAGTCTCCGACCCGGCTTCCTATCTTGCCGGCAAGCAATCCGAGGCCAACGCCCAGGCCGGGGTCTCCGCGGCCGCCTGCCGGATGGCGATCAACCTGACGAGGCTTACGGGCGATGTGTTCCTGCGGGCCTTGCGTTTCATCGCCGTGCCGATCACGTTGTTTGCGCTGATCGTGGGGGTGGCGAGCCTGGGTGATGTGAGGAAACTCGGCCGCCTGGGTGGGCGAACCCTCGCGCTGTTCCTGATCACGACGGTGATCTCGATCGGCATCGGGCTCTCGCTCTCGCGGTCGATCGAGCCGGGGTTGTTTGTTTCGGAGCAGAAGCGGGCGCAGTTGACCGAGCAGCGAGCGGCGGATGCGTCGGCGCGGATCGCCACGGCGCGTCAGGAGGCTCCGCGGCTGTCCATGTGGGAGCGTCTGATCGCGATCGTCCCGACGAACCCCTTTGATGCCCTGGCCCGCGCGGACATGCTCCAGATCGTGTTCATGTCCGTGGCGATCGGGATCGGGCTGACGCTGATCCCTCGGGAGGCGTCGGGTCCGGTGATCCGTGTCTTCGAGGGTCTTTCCGGGGCGATCATCGAGTTGGTACGGATCCTGATGTCGCTGGCCCCGTACGCGGTCTTCGCGCTGATTGTGCCGATCGTCGCGGGGATCGGCTTTGACGTACTCGGGGCGCTTGGGGTGTACTGCCTGGTGGTGGTGGGAGGGCTGGCGCTGGTCGGAGTGCTCGTGTATCCCGGGATGCTGTGGATCCTGACCCCCCGTGGGAACCGGGTGGGGCCGGGGCGTTTCTACAAGGCGGTCTCACCCGCGATGCTGGTGGCGTTTACGAGCAGCAGTTCCAACGCGACGCTGCCGGTGACCATCGGCTGCGTCCGCGACCGGCTCGGTGTCTCTCCGGAGGTCGCGAACTTCGTGTGCCCGCTGGGCGCCACGGTGAACATGAACGGCACCGCGCTGTACCAGGCGGTGGCGACCACATTTCTGGCGCAGTTGTACGGGATCGACCTCTCGGTGGGCGACCTCCTGGCGATTGTCGCGATGGCGACGATGTCGGCGATCGGGGCGGCGGGGGTGCCCGGGGCGAGCGTCGTGCTGCTGGTCATGGTCCTGCAGGCCGTGCATATCCCCCCCGACGGGATCGCGATCATCCTCGCGGTCGACCGCGTGCTTGACATGTGCCGTACCGTGACGAACATCACGGGCGATGCCGCGGTGGCCGCCGTGATTGCCTCGGCGGAAGGCGAACTGGCCCTGGAATCAAGGGTCGGCGCGAAGGACGGTTGACGGTTCGAGGGAAACGGGCTCATGGAGCGTCGCTACATCATCCACGGGAAGGACGCCGCGACCGGACAGGCCGTCCGGAAGGTCATCGAGGCGAGTTCGGCCGCCCAGGCCGAGAGCATCGCCGCGAGGATCGGCGTCCAGGTCGTGGGATCCGAGTTGGAGCGTGATCCGGCCGTCCGCGTGGAAGAGATTTCACGTGGGCGTCAGGGTCAGGTCCCGGATGTTGCGGAGGAGATGGTCTGGTCGGGAACGCCCAGCCAATGGACGAACTTCTGGTGGTTCGTGTCCTGCGTCCTGTTGCTTCCCATCCCGGTGGCGATCCACCGGTACCTTCGCGTGCGCACGACGCGGTACATCCTGACGAACCAGCGTCTTCGGCTGGAAACCGGGATCATCTCCCGTCGGATCGAGGAGGTTGAGTTGTACAGGGTGAACGACTCGGCGGCGCACCAGGGGGTTTTCGAGCGTCTGCTGGGGATCGGTACGGTCTGGCTCCAGACCACCGACGCCCGCAACCCGGAGGTGGTGCTCGAGGCGGTCCCGCGTCCGGCGGACCTCAGGGAGCGGATCCGTTCGCACGGGGAGGCCAGGCGGCGGTGGAGGCGGGTGGCCGAGATCGAGATCCAGTAGTCATCAACAGGCGGGGTTCCAACGCGCGGCTCTGGGGGGGTTCCCCGGCGAGGGGCTTCCTATCCTCAGTCCCTATGACCACCCCCCCCCCGACGGCTCGCCCGGTGATCTCGGCCACGCGCCACGGCGAATCCCACGCCTGGTCCCGGTCCCTGATCCCGACGACTCGGGAGGCGCCAAACGACGCGGAGACGCCAAGCCATGTGCTGCTGCATCGGGCGGGGTACATCCGTCAGGTGGGAGCGGGGATCTACGACTACCTGCCCCTGGCGACGCGCGTGCTGCGGAAGATTTCCGGGATCGTGCGGGAGGAAATGGACGCGGCCGGGGCGAGCGAGATGCTGATGCCCGCCCTCGAGCCGTTCGAGTTGTTCGAAGGGACGCGTCGCCACGAGGACTACGGCGACAACCTCTTCCGGGTGAAGGACCGCAAGGGGCGCCTGAACGCGCTGGCGCCGACCCACGAGGAGGTCATCACGCACCTGCTGATCGGGTGCCTGAGCAGTTACAAGGCCCTGCCGCTGGCGCTGTACCAGGTCCAGACCAAGTTCCGCGACGAGGCCCGTCCCCGGGCGGGGCTGCTGCGCTGCCGGGAGTTCCTGATGAAGGATGCGTATTCCTTCCACACGCACGTGGAGGGTCCTGGCGGGCTGAACGAAACCTACGACGCCATGCACCGGGCGTATACCAACATATTCCGTCGATGCGGGCTGGACTTCAGCGCGGTCGAGGCCGAGAGCGGGCCGATCGGAGGCAGCGCGAGCCACGAGTTCATGGTCAACTGCCCGAGCGGGGAGGACACCATTCTCCGTTGCCCGGTCTCGGGGTACGCCGCCAACGTCGAAAAATGCGAGATCGGGGCGAGGGAATCGTCGTTCGAAGGAGGTCCGCCCGCCGGCGAACTGACCGTCGTGCCGACGCCGGGCCTGCCCGCCATCGACGACGTCGCCCGGTTCATGGGCGTCAAGCCATCCGAGATGCTCAAGGTGGTGGTCTTTCAGAACAAGTCCTTCGCCGCCCGGATCCGCCAGGAAAAACTCGATCCGCGCCGTCCCGAGTCGCTCCCCCCGGGGGTGATGTTCGTGCTGGCGGTGGTGCGCGGGGATCACGACGCCAACGAGGGGAAGATCAAGTCCGCCGCCGGGTTTGCCGTCGAGATGGCCGACGCCGCGTTGATGGAGGCCCTGGGCTTTGCCACCGGGTTCATCAGCCCCGCGTCGGTCCGCAACGATCCCGGGGGGCGGTTCCTCATGCTCGTCGATCACGACGCCGCGCGGCCGGGGGCATGGGTGACGGGGGCGGATTCGCGTGACCACCACGTCAAGGGTTTTTCGTGGAAGACGCACGTGGGCGAGGCGCTGGCCGACGCGTCGCGCGTGCGAGTCGCGGAGATCCGCAACGCCGCCGAGGGGGACCCTTCGCCGCGCTCCCCCGGGGCGAGGTTGGTCGCCGGGCGAGGGATCGAGGTCGGGCACATCTTCAAACTCGGGACCAAGTACTCCGACGCGATGGGGCTGACGGTCCTGGACCCCGGGCAGAAGCGCGTCCCGGTCATCATGGGCTGCTACGGCATCGGCATTTCCCGCACCATGGCGGCGTGCGTCGAGATGAGCCACGACGCCGACGGGATCATCTGGCCCGCCGCCGTCGCGCCGTACCACGTCCTGATCGTCGTCATGAAGCCCGACGACCCACGGCAGAAGGAGGCGGCGGGAACGATCGCCTGCTCGCTGGTCGGCCGTGGCGTCGATGTTCTCATCGACGATCGGGACGAACGCCCCGGCGTGAAGTTCAAGGATGCCGACCTGGTCGGGATTCCCGTGAGGGTCACCATCGGCGACAAGGCGCTCGACGCGGGAGGGGTGGAATTCAAGCGTCGGAAGGACACGCAGACCAAGGGAGAGGTGGTCCCCCTCGCGGAGGCCGTTGATCGCTGCCTCGCGGCGATCGGCGAATGAGCAGGCCGGGGGCGCTGTCCGATTTGGCCGGCGGCGGCCCGGGCTTGGGTGTACGGGCTTTGGCGGACGTGTGACCGATCAGGGTCCGCCGATGAGTGCCCGCAGGATTTTCACGAAGATCTCGGACTCGGTCGGCTGGCCGAAGCCCGTGAGCATCCGCAGCGGGCCAAGTTCGGCGAGGATGGCGTCCTTGAACCACGCCTCCATTCCGCGGGTCCCTTCAGGGCCGGACGCGGACGCGACCATGGCGCTGACTTCATCGCCTTCGATCCACAGCAGGCCGCACGAGGGGCAGCGGTCGACGACGGCCCGGCCTCGCACGAGGAGCGATCTTCTCGGCGTGTCGCAGCGCGCGCACGAGACGCTCGGCTCTCGCGTCACGTCTTCGACCTCGTCATCATCGAATCCGCCGATCACCTGGTCGGCCAGATCCCGTCCCAGGGCCATCCCGCCGCAGGTCGGGCAGAACCATGCCGGCCAGCGGCCGTAGTCGATCCTGACCGGGACGTGCGTTGTGCCTGTCTGAAACGAACACGTCGGGCACTCGAGATCGGTCGGATCGGTTTTCATGTCCGGACGTGGGAGCGGGCCTTATCGCCCGGGCTTTGGCTCGGTTTTGGGCTCGGTCTTGGGAAGTGGCTTGGAGGTCTGCTTACGAACCGGCTTGGCGGGTTGCCTGGCGGCTTCGACGGCCTGGGCGAGCGGCTCATCGAGTTTCCCAGGGTGTCCGATCCACGTGATCGTGGTGTCGGCGCCGACGATGAAGGCCACGGGGATTCCGTTGCGGCCGGCCGCCTCCATCCAGTCCTTCACCATTTCGCGGTCGGAGTCGTACGCGACCCGGTAATTCATCGAATCACCCTGGTCCTTGACAAACTTCTTCAGATTGTCGAGGCGCTTGTCAGGTCCGGACTCGGGCCTGCGTTCGCTCCCCGTGACACCGATGATCGTGACGTCCTTGTACTCGCGCTGGAGCGTGGTGAGGTGCGGGATCGCGGCCCGGCACGGGGGACACCACGTGGCCCAGAACTCGACGACGTACACCTTGCCCTTGTCGAACGATCCGACGGCTTCTCCCTTGACCCATTCATCAACCTTGATGGGGGGGGCGGCGTCTCCCACCTTCAGCGACGCCGCCGGGCGGTCCTTCTCCATCGAGGGGGAGATCGGCTGGACCGATCCGGGCTTTGGATTGCCCGCATCCTTCGGCTGGCCGGGGGACTCGGAGAGCCCCGCGGCGATGCACGCCGACGCAAGGGTCGCGGCGATACCGATCGTGAGGGTCTTCCGAGCGTGCTGTTTCATGTTCATGGTCCTTGTTGGATGTCGGAGCGAGGCTTTGGATTCACCGACCGGAGATATCGAGCCGCGGTAGTATAGATCAACTTTGATCCGCCGGGAGCGGCCGGTCGAGCATGCCAACGATGCGGGCATGGCTCCCGGCTTTGAGGTTGTTCCGGCCGATACCCCGGCCCGCCTTGGCGAGTTCCGGCGTCTGTGCCGTGAGTACGCGGGAAGTCTGCCGTTTTCCCTGTGTTTTCAGGGCTTTGACGAGGAAATGGACTCGCTCCCGGGAAAGTACGCCCCTCCGATGGGCCGCCTGTATCTCGCGGTCGGGCCGGCCGATTCCCAGCGGGGGGTCGGTTGCGGGGCGATCCGCCCGATCGCTCCCGGGGAGTGTGAACTCAAACGCATGTACGTCTCGGCCGACCATCGGGGACTGGGGATCGGGCGAGCCATCGCGCTGCGGTTGATCGAAGATGCCCGTCGCCTTGGGTACGACCGGGTGAAACTCGACACGTCGGCGGACATGGCGGCCGCGCAGGGGCTGTACCGGTCTCTTGGGTTTCTCCCCACCGACCGCTACAACGACGATCCGCTCGACGACACGCTGTACTTCGCGCTTGACCTGCGCGCCGCGCCAGGCAACCGGGCATGACGGCACGCGGGGAGGCCGCACCCGACCGAAAGCCGCATCGTCCGCGGTCCATCCGCCGCCGGGATCCGGTAGAATGCCCGTCGGCCACGGCCGAGCCGGACGTTCTTTCGGCGTGGTGAATGCCCATCATCCCGCGCCCAAGGAGGCCCGATCGTTGAACACGGACCGACCCTCGCCCGCGCGTTCTCCCCGTGAGACATCCTCCGGGGCGTACCGGGAAGTCACCGTCGCGAGCATTGTTTTCGGCGTCGTGGTGGGGGGGGTGATGAACGCGGCGATCACCTACGCGGGCCTGAAGATCGGGTTCACGATCGTGGGCAGCGCGATTGCCGCGGTGCTGGGGTTTGGCGTGCTTCGGGGGATCCTGCGGCGCGGGTCGATTCTAGAGACGAACATCGGCCAGACGATTGCCTCGGCGGTCAACACGACCAACGCGGGGGTCATCTTTACCGTCCCGGTTCTTCTGCTGCTGGGGTACAGCCTTGACTTCGGAGAGAAGGACTTCTGGCTGATCACGCTGGCGTGCGTGGCGGGCGCTCTGCTCGGGTGCGTGTTCATCGTCCCGCTGCGCAAGCAGATGCTCGACATCGACCGCCTCCGGTTCCCGAGCGCGACGGCCGTGGGCGCCATCCTCAAAAGCCCCGGCGCGGGCGCGAGGAAATCCATTGTCCTGGCGGTCGGGATTCTCGTCGGCATGATCGTGTACTTCCCGACCGCCGCGCCGAGTTTGAATCTGCCCGGGTATGCCTCGCTCGGGCTGCGACTGAAGGCCGAGGTGGCCCCGGGGGCTGAACCGGTCGAGGTCAACGGGGAGAAGCGCCCCGCGCTGACGATCCGCGCCGACCGCGACCGGGACGGCGTCCCCGACCTGATCGTCTCCGACACGGAAGTGGACGTAGGGCGATGGCTGGGACTGCCCGACGAGATGACCCTGGCCTTTGCCATTGCCCCGTTCGCCATCGGTGCCGGGTATCTCACCGGGCGAGCGGGGCTGCTCGTGCTCGCCGGCGGCGTGCTCGCCTACATCGTCCTGAATCCTCTCGCGTTCAACATGGGATGGATGCCCGCCACCGTCCGGGCCGACCAGGCCTCGGGCTACGCACTCAACTCCTACAACCGCCCGCTGGGGATCGGGCTCCTGCTGGGCGGGGCGATGATGGGGATCGTCGCCTCGTTCCCCGCGATCCGGGAGGCCTTCAAGGGCCTTGCCGCGGCGAGCCGAACCGGGTCCGCCTCGCCACGGTCACTGGGAGGGGCGGATGAACTGGGCTTCAAGCCCCTTGTGCTGATCGGCTCGCTCGCGATGGTGATGCTCATCGTGGCGTCGGAATTCAGCGGCTCGGGGGGGACCTCGCAGATGACGGGATGGTTGCAGGGGGTTCACCCGTGGCTGGCCCGGGGGATCATCTGCCTGGTCGCCGCCGCGTGGATCTGGTTCGCGGGCATCATCATCGCCCAGTGCGCGGGCATGACCGACTGGTCACCGATCTCCGGCATGGCGCTTCTGACCGTGGTTCTGGTCATGCTCCTGGCGGGGCGAGAGGACGTGGTCTCGGCCGTGATGATCGGGGCCGCGCTGTGCGTCGCGATCTCCTGCGCGTCGGACATGATGGCGGACCTCAAGACCGGGTACATCGTCGGCAGCGTGCCCCGCCGCCAGCAGATCGTCGAGATCGCGACCGTCGCGATCGGTCCGGTCATCACGATGTTCACGATCGTGCTGATCGCTTCGGTCAATCTCAGGCAGACCGGGATCCCGATCGGGCCGGGCACCGAGACGGTCGCCCCGCAGGCCCAGGCGCTCGAGGTCGTCATCAGGGGCGTCCAGGGGGGAGAGATGCCCTACACGCTGTACGGACTGGGCGGGGTGCTGGGGGTGCTGCTGGGGCTTGGGGCTTTCTCGGGGCTGGGCGTACTCGTCGGACTTTCGATGTACCTCCCCATCATCTACATCCTGACCTACGGCCTGGGGTGCGTTGCGAACATGGTCGTGGCACGGGTCAAGGGCCGCGCCTGGGCCGAGGAGTGGGGAGTCCCGTTCTGCGCGGGGCTGATTGTCGGGGAGGCCGTTCTCGCGCTGGTCATCAACTCCGTCGTGCTTCTCAGGGGGTAATCGTCATGAGATTGTTCGCCAACCTGCTCATCACGGCCTCGCTCATCGTCGGCGTCATCGGATGCGCGACGGCGTACGTCCCGCGGTTGTCGCTCGGGGATGAGGCGCTGATCGGCCTGACGCTCAACTCTCCCGCGGGGGCCTCGGCCGAGTCCGCCGACGACGGCCGGTTGGTCCCTCTCGCGCTCAAGGACACCGTGCTGACGGCGGAGGTCCTGGCCTCGCTGCGGGACGCCGGTGTCACCCGCGTGCGCGTCAAGGAGTTTGCCTTCGCGCGCTGGTCGGAATGGTGGCTCTTTGCCATCGGAAGCGCGGGGCTTGCGATCGGCGCCGGGATGGTCCGACGAGCCGGCCGAGCCGCGCTTGCCGACTCCGCGGGAGCCATGAACCCAACGTCGTCCGGGCCCGATGCCCTGCTCGACGACGCGAGGACCCGCGTTGCCGCGCTTCGCGACCGTCTGGCGCAACTCCCCCCCGGTGAGTCCCGCCTCCGCGCGGTGATCGACACCCTCGGCCAGGTGCAGCGCACGTCGCTGGCGGATTTTGTCGCGGCGCGTCCCGTCCTGCTGGCGCGGCTGGGCATGGGTGGGTTCGCGCGTCTGATGGACTCGTTTTCCGCGGCCGAGCGTCAGGTCAACCGGGCCTGGTCCGCCGCCGCCGACGGCGTGGAGCACGAGGCGATGACCTGCGTCGCCCGCGCGGCCGACCTGCTCGATCGGGCCGGGGAACGCCTCGGATCGGAGAGCCGGGCGGCTGGATGATGGTTGGGCCGGCCGACTTTCTTGCAAGCGGGAGTAACGCGACCGGAGACCGCTCGATGGACGGGGCCGTATTTGGGCGCGACCGGCGAGGCCCGGTCGGCCGGATTCTGTTCCGTACAATCCGCACGATCGGCCCCGTGGCGGAACGGCAGACGCAGCGGACTTAAAATCCGCGTTCCCGAACAGGGAAGTCCGGGTTCAAGTCCCGGCGGGGCCACTGATGACGACGGTTCTGGCGACGCGGTCGATCCGTGTCTTGGCGTCCTGCCTGGCGTTTTTTCGAGCCCGGTGGCGAGCCTCGGAAACTCCTGGAGACTTGTGCTTGTCCGCGGCTCTCGCGCGGAGTGCCGAGGGGATTGCCTCGCCGGTGTCGGCCGCCCCTTTCCAGGTGAGTGGCAGCCTGGATCGTGTCCCGTGAAGTTGGGCATGGTCTGGCGGCCGTTGCGATGAGGTCGTGCCTGGCGCGCTGCGCCGCGACCCGCGGAGCGACACGGCAACACGAAGCGACACGGCGATGGGAGCCGCGCGTCGGCACGGCGAAGCGGAGCGAGGACGCATGGGGCGTCGCATGCGGGTGGCTATTCCAGCCAGTCCTTGTCCTTCAGGCGCTGGGGGACGTACTCCTCGGTCACGTAACTGATGTCCTTGGTGATCAGCGATTCAACTTCCATCTTGAAGCCGTTGTCGAGCAGGTGGGCGATTTCCTTCTGCCAGCCCTTGTGATGCTCGAACCACGGGTACGCGGCGATCTCCCGCGCCCGCTTGATGTCGTTGTCGTTGAGGTCGATCTTGACCGCCTCCGACAGCCCGCAGGCCTGGTAGTCCTTGGCGCGGATTCCGATGAACTTGGCCTTTGGGATCGCCAGCCGCTGAGACTCGAACGCCAGCGAGATCGACCCCTGCTTGATCACCGAGTAGATGTAGTGCCCCCAGGGGTCGCAGTCGAGCAGGCAGTAAACCGGCAGGCCCAGTTCCTCGTTGAGCCGCTTGAGCATCCGCCGGACGCCCCGCGGCGGCTGCCCCCCGCCCTCGGTCAGGATGCAGTTGTGCTTCTCCCAGAAGCGGTCCTCGTTGAAGCGGCTCCAGACCGTGTTCTTCTCGACGTGCAGCACGAATTTGGCGTCGCACCTCTTGAACTCGATGATGTCCGGCTCGACGATCGACGGCACCGCGTACCCGCCCGATCCCATGCGGCGGCAGTCGATCTCGTCGGCGGACCCCGCGCCCCGGTCGATGACGGTGATGTTGCCCACCATCGTGCCGGCTTTCTTGGCGAAGATGTGCAGTTCCTCGCGCAGGGCCCCGAGCGAGACCTCCAGGTCCTCCAGGATCGGATCCGATTCGTCCTGGATGTCGAACGTGTTTTCCTTCGTCCCCGCGACGGTGTGCTTGGCCTTGTAGAACACGCCGCGGAGGCTGAGGGTCTTGTCCGCCTCGATCAATTCCTTGATCGTGCTCGCGTGCAGCAGCGTCTGCATGAACTGCTTGGCCTGGTTCAGGTTGAACAGTTCGCGCTCCTGGCGGGCGTCGCCCATCTCCAGGATCCCGCGTGACTTGTTCCAGGTGGTGTTGCTTCTGGCCCTGGTGGGGATGGGGATGACCGGGTCCTTCCCGGCCATGGCCGTCTTCACCACGGATTCTCCGAGTCGGACGATCTTGGCCGTCGTGTCCAGGTCGCGTGCCTTGAGTCGCCGGCTGGCGGCGGTCTTGCTAACTTTGGCCATCGGTCGGATGCTCCGTGCTCTTCAATTGCCGCGGTGATCAGGCCTTGGTCCACACGGCCAGTTCATTCCCGAACGGATCTCGGAAGTGGAAGCGCTTCCCGCCGGGGAACTCGAGGTCCGGGCCGATGACCGTTCCCCCCGCGGCGACGACGGCCGCCCGCGTCGCCTCCAGGTCGTCGCTGTACAGGATGACCAGGGAGGCGGGCCGACCGGCCTCCACCCGCAGACCACCCGCGTCGCGCGCCCCGTCGTTGAACGAAACGTAGTCGGGTCCCCAGTCCTGGAAAGTCCATCCGAACGCCGCCGCGTAGAACGCCTTGGCCGCTTCTCCCGAAGGAACCGCGAACTCCACGTAATCCACTCGGGTCGGGGTTGGCTTCGGGGTGGTGGGATCGGGGTTGGCGGGTTGCTCGATCATCGGGGTCGCTCCATGGCCGTGGTCGTATCGGTGGTCGTCTATCGGTGGTCGTCTATCGGTGGTCGTAACCGGGGGCGGCGGCCCTCCCCGACGGGTGGTCACGAACGCACACGGGTCAGTTCCGCGTGGAGGTCGTCGTCGATCCCGAGATACTCACGCATGTGGCGGTCGTAGGTCTCGGCGGACTCGTCGTTGGAAAGGTCCAGGCGGAGTTCGTTGATGATCTTTGTTCCCTGGGCGATCCAGGCCTCCCACGTCTCTCGCGAGATGTGCTCGGCGATCCAGAGGCCGACGGGGCCACGGAACGGCGGCCGGTCCATCTTCGTTCCCGGACGCCCCGTGCGCGAGCAGGTGAACGAGCCTTCCGCGCCTCCCGGCGATGCGGATCGAGCCGGGGCCTCTCCCGCGACAGGCGGGATCGAAACCCCGAGCGTCACAAGCAGGTCGCCCATCGCTTTCATGGGCATCCGGTCGCCACGCCCCGCCGCGACGGCATATCCCTGGGTCAGGATGTGCCCCGCCCGTTCCCGGTCTCCCGCCTCGATGAGCGACTGTCCGGCGAGTTGGTAGGCCTTGGACATGGCGGGGTTGAGTTGGAAGCACCGCTCGTAGGCCCGTGCGGCGTCGGCGTGGCGGTTCGCGTCCCGGTACGCGTTGGCGAGGCTGAACCACGCCATGTCATTGTCGGGGTCCGCCCCTGGGCGGACCATCGCCTCGAACTGCGCGATGCGCTGCGTTGGATCCATGCCCGATGATAGTGGGAGAGGGACCGGCCGGGCGGCCCGATGCGTGGGTACGGTTCGGCTACGCTGAGCCGTCGATGGCCCCGATCACCGACATCCTCTCGACCGACCTGGCGGGTATCCGTCTGCGCAACCCGGTGATCCTGGCCGCCGGGACCTGCGGGTATGTCGGCGAGATGGAGGGGGTGGTGGACCTGTCCCGCGTGGGCGGGCTGGTTACCAAGTCCATCACGGCGAGCCCGCGCGAAGGGAACGCGACCTGGCGTGTCGTCCCGGTTCCATCGGGCATGATGAATGCCGTGGGCCTGGCGAACGTGGGTGTCGAGGCGTTCGTGCGTGACCAGGGGCCGAGGATCGCCCGGGCGTCCCGGCGGGGCGTGACGGTGTTCGGATCGGTGGCCGGGTACTCGATCGAGGAGTACGTCGCGGTCTGCGCGGCGATGGAGTCGATCCCCCACCTGGCCGCCGTCGAACTGAACGTGTCGTGCCCCAATGTCCACGGCGGCTGCGAATTCGGCGCCGATCCCGACGCGCTGGCGGAACTGGTCACGGCGGTTCGGGCGGTTCTCCCGACCAAGAAACTCTTCGTCAAACTCAGCCCCATCGCCGTGGGCAAGGTGGGAATCGTGGACGTGGCCAGGGCCGCCGCGGACCCGCTCGGAAGGTCGCCCGGCCCGATCGCCGGGGAAGGCCCGCGTCCCGGCGCCGATGGCCTTTGCCTTTGCAACACCATCCCGGCCATGGCGATCGACGTGC
Organism: Phycisphaeraceae bacterium; assembly: GCA_019636515.1. Classification (GTDB taxonomy): domain Bacteria; phylum Planctomycetota; class Phycisphaerae; order Phycisphaerales; family UBA1924; genus JAEUJB01. The sequence goes on from JAHBXI010000003.1 coordinate 423,714, forward strand.
GTACGCGTCGGCCGCGCCTGGCCAACGTGACGGGCGGGCTCTCCGGACCGGCGGTTCACCCGGTCGTCGTCAAGATCATCCACGATGTCTACCGGAAGGTCGCCGGTCCGGCGGGCATCCCGATCGTCGGCATCGGGGGCGTCCTGGTCTGGCAAGACGCCGCGGAACTGATCCTCGCGGGGGCGTCGGCGGTGCAGATGGGCACCGGGTTGTTCGTGGATCCCCGGTCGCCGCTCACGGTCGTGCGCGAACTTGAGAAATGGGTTTCCAGACAGGGCGCCGCCTCGATCCATGACCTGGTTGGTTCGGTCATCTTGGAGTGAGATCAATGCGAATCCATGCCCCGGCGTTTATTGCCGCGTGCCTCGGGACGTTCGCCTGCCACGCGCCGGCCCGGGGTCCGGTCGATGTATCAGGGGAGATCGACCGGGTCCTCGCCAGGCACGGCATCCCCGCCCTCGCCGGGGCGATTGTCACGACGGATGGCCTGACGGGAATCGGTGTCGCGGGAGATCGAGCCTCCGACCGTGACGACCCGGTTCTGCCGGGCGATTCCTTCCACCTGGGGTCATGCACCAAGGCCATGACCGCGACGCTCATCGCGATCCTGGTCGAAGATAACCTGCTGACCTGGGACACCACGCTTGAGCAGGCGCTGCCCGACATCGCCCCCGAGATGCACGAGGGATTCAAGTCCGTCACCGTGGCCGACCTGCTCGTCCAAAGGTCGGGCGTTCCCGCCGACATGTCCGCGAATGGCGTGTGGGCCGGACTCTGGGCCGGGCGGGGATCGCTTGTTGACCAGCGACGCGAATGCGCTCGCGTCATGCTGGCACAGCCTCCCAGCCACGACCGTTCACGATTCGTCTATGCCAATGCGAATTTCATTCTCGCCGGGCACATCGCCGAGGTCGCCGCCGGAGAGCCGTGGGAGGACCTGATGCGTTCGAGGCTCTTTACGCCCCTGGGCATGACCACCGCCGGATTCGGTGCGCCCGGGTCGGCCGAGCATCCCGATGCGCCGCGTGGGCACCGACCGGACGGGACTTCCGCCGGATTCGGGAGAGGCGCGGACAATCCCCCGGCCCTCGGCCCGGCGGGCACGGTTCACGCCTCGCTGGAGGACTGGGGGAAGTTTGTCTCGTTCCACCTGCGCGGGGCGAAGGCGGCCCGTGAGGGCCTGGGCCTGGACATCGGAGGCGTGGAGATCCGTCCGCGGACCTGGTCCAGGCTCCACACGCCTGTTCGTGGCGAGGGCGGCGATTACGCGATGGGGTGGAGAGCCACCGAACGTTCCTGGGCCCAGGCACCGCAGGGCAAGCCGACCGTCCTGACACATGCGGGCAGCAACACCATGTGGTACTGCGTGGTCTGGGCCGCCCCCGAGGCGGGGTTTGCCGTTTTGTCCGCGAGCAATGCCGCCACGGACGCGGCGCAGAAGGCGTGCGATGAGGTCTCGGGCATGCTGATCAAGGCCCACCGGGCGGCCCGTGACCAGAACGCACCTCCCGCCGACCGGTGAGTGGTTTCCGCGTCGGCGAACCTCCCGAGACGATTCCTCTTACGGAACCATGATCTCCATCCACACGGGGAAGTGGTCGCTGGGAAATGGAGCGGGGCGGCCCGTGAGCGGATCGACCGGGGCGTGCCTCCACACCCCCGAGCGCACGATGCCCAGCGTGCGCGACGGCAGGACGTAATCCACGCGGAGTTTGAACAAGGCCGTGTCGGAGGGAGAAAGGCCCTGGATTTCCAGGTCCGAGGTCGGTGGCTGATCGGCGTGAAGCCGCCGGGACGTGAACAACGCCGTCGCGATCGGGTTCTTGAACGAGTCCCCCTTCTCCGGGTCCGCGTTCAGGTCGCCCAGGATCACGAAATGAGCGCGCTTGTCGAGCCCGCCGGGGTTGTTCTGGTCATCGACGATGTACGAGGCGTTCTCGATGTAGTCGGCCCAGAAGCGGATCTCGTCGTGGTTGCGGCGGCCGTTGCGGTTCTCCGGGCCGTCGAACACGGGCGGCGTCGGGTGGCTGCAAAGAAAGTGGACCTCCGCCCCGTTGGGCAGGCGCACCGGAACGTCCCAGTGGCTCTTGGAACTCAGGCGCACCTCGCGCTGGGCCTGGGCCGTGAACCACGGGGACCCGTCGGCCCTCGACGGCAGAAGCCCGCCGGGAACAAAGTCCCACGGCATGAGGCGGAACGTGCGCACGCCGCCGGCCACGATCTCAAGCCGTCGATCCACCAGCAGCGCCATCCCGTACTGGCCGGGGAACGTTCCAAACCCATGGCAGTCGTTCCCGTACGCCCGGGCCTCCTCGGAAGGGGGCGGCCTGGTCCCGTCGGCACGCGGCGGGGGCGGCGTCGGATACTCCATCACGACCTTCCCGTTGAGGTCAAGGTCGTGCCCGCTGGGGATCCCCGTGTTCACCGGGGCCATGAACGCGGCCATGTCAAGAGCACGCAGGCCCGGGGCCTGGGCCGCCGCCAGGAACGACTCGGCGAATCGCCGGGCGTTTTGCCCGGGCTGGGCATCGTCGTCAACGCCCGGCGCGCCCGGCATGTCGTAGGCGATTTCGGTGAGGAGAATGACGTTCGGGCGCAGTCGCTGGATGGTCTGCGCCAATCGGCGCAGACGCGGGTTCATCGGATCAAGCAGGTCGTCGGTCCGCACGTCGTTGAGGTTGAACGTGGCAACCCGGATGGTGACCGCGCCTTCGACGGGTTCGGGAGGACCGCCCGCCCGTGCCTCCGGCGGCCAAGTCCACGAGCCGGCGAGCAGCATCGCGACCAACACACGCAACATTCCGCGGATCATGGCCGGAGAGTACGTCGAGCCGTGCGATGATTCCCGATCCCTCGGGCGCGGGCGTGCGTCCGCGGGGCATGCGCCGGGAACGGCAAATCCTCCCGCGCCGCCGGGCCGCGAGTTCGGGCGGCGGAGCCTGCCGAGCAACCGGCCGGGGCCGGTCTGGATTGACGGGAGAAGAAGGGCGGGGTGGGATTCGAACCCACGAAGCTTTCGCAGCGGATTTGCAATCCGCTCCATTTGTCCACTCTGGCACCCGCCCCCGTGGACGCACGCTCGAAGCCACCACACTACGGGCCCCAGGACGCGGAATCAACCGCGTGATGCGAGGGCGTCGGGCGGGGACATATGCTTTCATCATCCACCGGCCGATGGGTCGATGGAGACACGCGGCGGCGGGTGGAAGGACAGGCTGCCTTCCTCCGATTCGACCCAAGGAGCGGCCCATGCCCGGCTCGACCACGCCATCACGTTCCTTGCCGGCGCTGCTCATGGACGTGGCACGGGCGGTCGTCCTTGCGGTGGCGGTGTCGGCCACGCCGGCGCTGGCTCGCCAGGAGGCGCCGCCGACCGATCAGGATCCCGTCGAGTCGAAGCCCGCCGACGCCCAACCGCCGGAAACCGAGCGAATGGAGCGTCGCTCACGCGCCGCCGACGAGGGGCTACCCCCCGCCACGGCCCCTTCCTCGGGGGGGCGGGCTCCTTCTCCGGCCGCCGGAGGAACCCCCGCGCCGCGGGCACCCGAGTCGGGCATTCCCGTTCCCAGAACCCGCCGCGCCCGCGAAGGCATTTTCATCGTCAAGCAGCGGGGAGAACTCCTGGTTGCTCGCACGGGGGACATCGTGTTCGTGCCCGCCTCCGACGCGCCCGCGCGCACGGCCCGACCCATGGTCCTGTTGCCGTGCCAGACGCTCTCTCGACTCGAAAATGCCGCCGGGCTCCGCGCCGACGCCCCGACGGCCGCGCCCGCCGACCGCGTCCCGGTGATGTTGACCGGGCAGATCATGGTCTACCGCCAACGCGAGTACCTGCTTCCCTCGGTCTTCCAGATTGAGTCTCGCCGCGCGGAGGCATCCTCCTCTTCGCGGAATCAGGAGACCAGGAATCAGGAGACCAGGAATGAGGAAACCGGGAATCAGGATTCTCGGGCTCAAGACCCCGACCGGGGACCGGATTCGGTCCGTGATCGCGAGGTCGAGGGCTTCATCCAGGAACTCGAGGATCGGCGGACGCTCAACCGCGGGCTCTCCCGCGACATGGCCCGCGTGGTGCCCGAGCCAGCCACGGGATCGTCGGATGGTTCGTCCTCAGCGGATCAGTCCCGGGGCGGCTGGACCCTTCCGGAAGGGACCGTCATCACCGCTCGGCGCGGCCGGCTGGTGAGATTGCGAGATGGGGCGGTGGGGATCGCGTTCGATAACCCCGCGGCGGCCTCGGGCGGCGGGCGGAGAACCGAAGCGCCGATGGCGCTCCTGCCGTGCCAACTGACCCAGCGCATGGAGGAGGTCGTGGGGGGACGGGGGGACCGCGCCGCGATTGAAATCAGCGGCCGCGTCTTCGCCTACGGGGGCAGGAATTACCTGCTTCCGACGATGTACCAGGTGCTGCCCCCGACCGATGTCGGGCCGCTCAACTGACCTTTCGTGCTTCTCGCCCGGGTGGAAAGACCCGGAGGCACACGCCGGTCGGGACGGGCCGGTTTCCGGCATTTGGGGCAATGTCTCCGCCCGCCGAATCCATTGAACGCGGCGCTCGAAACCCCTACATTAGAGAGGCATCTCCGATCAGAGTCCGTACCGCGATCCGGACATCGCGATCAACGCGCAAAAGGGACCACCGTGATGGCGCACGTCGGCAACGGGAAAAGGACATTCCCCGCGTTCACGCTGATCGAGATGCTCGTGGTCATCAGCGTGATCGCGGTGGTGATCTCGATCACGCTCCCGGCGTTGTCGGGCTCCCGCGAGGCGGCCCGGAGGACCAAGTGCCTGGCGAACCTCAAGGGAATCGGGATGGGCCTTGAGTTGTATCTCAACGACCACAAGCGGGTCTTCCCCTACGTCCTGCCGTTCTCGGATCCCGACGCGACCAGCAAGAACGACAAGTCGCTCCTGGAGATCATGGGCAACTACATCGATGCCGCGACGCCGTACAAGGATGCCGACGGCCTGTACCTCGCGTCCGACCCGTGGACGTGCCCATCCGACCGCGCCTCCGACGACGAGAAATCGAACTTCGGCCCGGCGTGGCGGACCTTCGGCATCAGTTACGAGTTCATCCCCGGGGAACTCATGCTCCTGATCGAGTTCGTCACCGGCCTGACGGACACGTCCCGGGGAGTCTCCCGGGCGTACGAGTCGCGCGATTTCCCCGTCCTGCGGGACATCGACAACTGGCACACCACCAAGCGGCGCGAGAACATCGTCCAGACCGATAATTTCAAGAACGCCCTCTACTACCGGGACTGGCGCGCCGATGTGCTCCGCCAGCCCTCCCAGGATGAACTCAACCGCTTCATCAAGGAAGTCCTCCGCTACTACGGCATCATCGCCGGATGAAAGGAGCAGGCGTTGTCCATCGCGGCCGCGAGCAGCCACGCCATGAACAGCCATGCCATGAACAGCCACGCCATGAACAGCGCCGGGAGCCTCGCCGAGACCATGGGGCCGCTGGTCACCCCCGACTTGGCCCCCGCCGCGCCGCGCCGGCCCTCGCTCCCGGCCCGCCTGCGGGCACGCGCCCAGGGCCAGGTCCGCCGGCGATTCATCGACCCCCTCCGGGATCCATCCCGCCGGCCCGGCTTCATCCGGCGCCTCCGCCTGGCGGCCGCGGTGCTGGCCATCTCCACCGGCGTCGGGCTGTACTTCGCGCTGCGTGACAAGCCCCAGCCCGACTACCTCGACGCGGGCATGGACGCCATCCTCGATTACACCTTTCTTACCGAGGAGTTCAATCGACTGGCGCTCAAGGACCGCCTCGAACTGGTCGGGCAACTGGTGACCCGGCTCAGGAGCATGGATGCGGGCGATTCGGCCCTGATGGCCGCCTTTGCCGCCGGGATCGCCGGGCAGGCCCGCGACCAGTTGATGTCCAACATCTCCCACCTGGCCATCGACATCTGGGACAGTTACGCCGTCCGCTACGACGGCATCCCCGACGAGGATCGCTCGAAATTCCTCGAAGATGCCTTCCTCGAATTCTCAAAGTCGATGGAGTCCGTGGCGGGCCTCCAGCGCAACATCTCCGACCAGGAGCGGCTGGATCAGGCCAGGCGCGACGCCAGGCGAGACACCGAAGCCATGCGTTCGGGTCGAGGGCCGTCGGGAGATCAACTCGGCCGCATGTTCACGTTCATGCGTGATGGTGTCGGCTCACGCGCCACCCCGCACCAACGCGCCAGGGGCGCGGTCCTCATGCGCGACATGATGCGGCAATTCCGTGAGGATGGCGGAAGACGCTGACCTCGCAAAGCACCACCCGCCCCCAGAATCGCTCGATGGGCCACGCACGAACGCACACCCCGCGTTCCGGTTCGCCGATACCCGGGCTCCGCTTCGCGGATACGCGCCCCCTTCGCACCCCCCGGACCCCCCCGGCCACCACCATGCACCGGAGGACCAGGCGACCTCGTGCGCGCACGAGGTCCGGCCCCCCGCCCCACCCTCCGCCAGGCCACATTTGTGTGAAGTTCTCGGCCCGACCGGGGATTTTGCTTGCACAACCCCACGCGTGTGGCAGTGTGAAGAGGCAGCGCCTTCGCACCAGGCCGGTCCCCCGATGGCGCAAAATCCCCGATGGCCTGAATCCAAACCGCACGGGGCGGTTCGGCCGGTGATGGGGGGTGGTGGGGGGTGATGGGGAGTCAAAACAATGTCATCGGAGCGAACTCTTGAACGCCGGGCATGCCGCGGGATTCGCCGCCGTCGCCGTACTCGGGCCTGCCACGACGACGCTCGCGGCGGTGATTGTTCACGACAACTCGGCCCGTGAATTCGTGTGGAATATCGGCCTGCGCTTTACCGACCACTCCGAGTTGCCGGGCAACTTCCTGGACATCACGCAGCCGCCCTCGCAGTCGGGTGAACGACTCCCGGGGACGTTCTCGTACTGGATTCGGCCGAGTTACACGAGTTCCGATCCAGGTAAACTTTTTTTTCAGGGCGAGCCCGGCGCGCAGACGGCAAGGACATCGGATTGGGTTGTGATTCACTGGAACAACGAGTCGTTCTTGCAAATGCCTACTCGAGAATATTTTCACGGCGAGCACGTGATGCAACCGGATAACTGGCTTTCCGTTAGCACCTATTATTACTTGCTGCCTCATTCCTTTAGTCTCGCGGGCGGCACCCCCGCGATCAGCGTGGCGGCGTACCTCGGCGTGCGCACCCAGGTCGCCGGTCGCTGGCACTACGGCTGGATCCTGTTCACCGAGTACCTGACGCCGGCGATGTGGGCCTACGAGACCACGCCCGACACCCCCATCGAGATCCCCATCCCCGCCCCGGGCTCGGCGTGCATCCTGCTGGCGGGGTCACTGCTCATCACCCGCCGCCGACGGGGTGGGTAGGCGGAAAGGCGGGGTGCGGACTGCCGAGTTCAAGATCGAGTCGATGCAATCGCGAGTTTTTCGGCATGGGCGGCCCCGTGAGCCGGGCTGGGCGATCAGTTTGGAAAATCAGGTTGGGCGATCCGGCTGGACGATCCGGTTGGGGTGGTGGCGGTTGAGCGGTTCGTCCTGTTCGTATGGGGCTGCCGGAACGATGGTGTTCAGGCGCCCGGTGCGCGTGGGCGGTCTCCCGGGCCGGGTTTCGGGTATCGGCCCTGGGTGTTGTGGCGCAGGTGTTGGCGCAGGTCGAGTCGGAGCGAGTCGATGGTCGAGGCGAGCCGCTCGAGGGCGGCGTCGGGGCCGTTTTTCATCAGTTCGGCGTGGGGGATCGGCGGGGCGTACTTGACCGCGAGGCGCTTGCCGAACAGGGACGGCCATCGTCCTCTGGGCCAGGCGTCGAAGCACCCCTCGACGGCGGCGGGTACGACGGGGCATCCCGCCCTCTTGACCAGCAGGGCGACCCCGCGTTTGAACGGCCCTATCGAGCCGTCGGTTGAGCGTGAGCCTTCGGGGAAGATGACGACGGCCCCCCCCGCGTCGAGGCGGCGGAGAATCTCCTTGATGGCCGCGACATCCCCCGCCTCTTCGCGGAGCGGGATGGAGTTCAGGCGGAGGATCAGCCAGGCGAAGGGCTTGAAAGTGAACAGGCCCGAACGGGCCACGAAATTCAACTCGCGAGTGACGAAGATCCCCACCAGCGGGGGGTCGAGGTACGACTGGTGGTTTGCCGCGATCAGCAGCGGCCCATGCGTGGGCACGTGATGGACATCGATCGCCTGGGCCCGGTAGATCAGTTTTAGGATGATCCGCGAGGCGGCCCGGCCCATGGTGAACAGGAGCCCTGGGCGGGTCGTGGCCGGCTGGCGGGCTGGCAGGTGCGGGATATGGATATTGGGCTGGGTGCTGGGCTGGGTATTGGGCGGCGTATCGGCGCGGGGAGTGGTCATCGGGTCTGGCGAGGGTGCCGCGGAGCGGTGGAAACGGGCTTGGAAACGGGCTTGGAAACGGGCTTGGAAACGGGCTTGGAAACGGGCTTGGAAACAGGGCTTGGAAACAGGGCTGGAGACGGGGCTGGAGACGGGGTTGGTGAGTGTCCTGGCGGTGTTAGAGAGCAAGCAGGCGTTCGCGGACCATCCGATCGAGTTCATCAACAACCTGTTCAAAGGTGATGGAAGAGGTGTCGAGGCGGACCGCGTCGTCGGGGCATCGCAGAGGTCCATCGGTCCTTGAGGAATCGCCGCGGTCTCGTTCGACGATGTCCCTGAGGACCAGTTCGGCGTCGGGGGCCTGCCCGGCGTCGCGCAACTGCTGGACTCGGCGGACGGTCCTGACTTCCGGGGAGGCGTCGAGGTAGAACTTGATCGGGGCATCGGGAAAGACGACGGTGCCCTGATCCCGTCCTTCGGTGACCAGCCGCCGGTGCTCGGTGGCGATCTGCCGTTGCGTCTTGACCATGAGCCGCCGCAGGGAAGGGATGCCCGCGACCGGGGAGACAATGGCGGTGACATCCGGGTCACGGAGGCGGTGGTCGATCGGGATGGACCACGCCAGGAGTGACGGCGGATCCACCGACCAGTCGAACCGCAGGTCGGCGTCGGCCACGGCCCGTACCAACGACTCGGGGTCTGAGCGGTGGTCGATCCCGCGGTCGATGGCGATCGAGGCGGCGGCCCGGTACATCGCCCCGGTGTCGAGAAAGTCCAGCCCCAGGCGGGAGGCCAGCCGCCGGGCGACGGAGGACTTGCCGGTTCCCGCCGGTCCGTCGATCGTGATGATGATGGGCTGGTCGAGGGTGGCCACGGCGAACACCGCCCGCGAAGAGGCAACGCGAGATTGAACCGAGGGTTGGCGTGCCAGAGGCGTCAAAGGTCCCGCGTCAGCCGGAGCGGCTGGCGCCGGCGAGGATGGCCCGGAGCGCATCGCGGCTCCGGGTGATGCCCATTGTAACATCCCCGGTCCCCCTGTAGTCAATACCCAGCGACCCGTCGTATCCGACGGAGACGACCGCCTCGACCAGGGGCTTGAGGTCGAAGGGCTTGTGGAGGTAGAGCACCGGGGGGGGCGGTTCTTCCTCGACGACGGGCCTGGCGCCGAGTTCCTCGACGAGTTCCTTGAGTTCGAGTTCCAGTTCCTCATCGTCGATCGCGTCATCGAGTTCGAGGTCGGCCTCCACGTCCTCGCCCGCGGGGTGAGCGGCGGCGCCGTCCTGTTCGTGGTGCTCGGCCGTTCGCTGGACGGAAGGCCGCACGGGCGCGGCCTCGACGACTTCAAAGTCGAGGGTGACCGCCGTTACGCACGAGGCGTAAGGGATCAACCGGCGGAGGTACGAGATCGGTTCCCTGGACTGGGTCGCGCTGAGGAAGTCCGGGAGTGTTCCCACCCTGAACCCGCCGACCTTCTTGATGATCTCGGTGATTTTCTCGGGTACGGCGGTCAGGCCCTCGGTGGGAGAGATCAGGACGTTGAGGTCGAGTCGCTCGGCGGCGTCGGAGATTTCCTTGAGTCGCTTGATGGCAAAGACCTGCGCGGCATCGGTCGCCGGGCCGGTGATGGTGACCGCGGCCGAGTTGCACCCGAGGATGTGCGCCGCCCGGACGACGGCCTTCATGCGTTCAACCGCCCGCCCGGCCACGGCCGGATCAGGATCGGTCAGCGCCAGGGCCTTGGGCTCGATGAGCAGCAGGCAGGCGCAGCCGGACTTGTCCGCCCGCTCACGGATCGATTCGAGGTGCGCCCGGTCGGCGCCGGCGAGAAGGTCGGTGGTGAGGTTCAGCCCGCTCAGGCCGAGCGTGTTCTTCGCGTACGCCGGAAGGTCCGTCATCGCCAGTTTGGGCCTGGCGGCGTCGGCCGGGGCAAGCATCGACCGCAGGCATGAGGCGTGCAAAGTGAACAACATGCGTGGGGTCCAGTGTAGTCCGGCGGCCGGTCTGAACGCGAAGGGATACCCAAACGTCCGAGGGCTCGCGGACCGACCGGCCGGTCCGCCCTGGTTCGGCGCGATACCCTAGCATCGTTTTCCCGCGTCGGGTGTCCTCCGTCGCGGGTCGGCTTTGTCGCCAAAACCATCGAAAGGCGCTCCGGCATGGCATCCCCGACCGATCGCGTGTACTCCGACTCCCACGAATGGCACCGATTCGAGGGGGACGTCCTGACCCTGGGCCTGACCCAGTACGCGGTGAACACCCTGACCGACATTACGTACGTCGAGATGAAGAAGCCCGGCACGGTCATCAAGGCCGGGGACATCGTGGGCGAGGTCGAGTCGGTGAAGGCGACCAGCGACATCTACTGCGCCGTTTCCGGCGAAGTCGTCGAGGTGAACAGGGCGCTCTCCGACGATCCGTCGCTTCTCAACACCGACCCGCTGGGCAAGGGTTGGCTCTGCAAGATCAGGGTCAACGACGCCGCCGGGAAGGCGGGCCTGAAGGACGCCGCCGCCTACGACGCCGCCCATCCGTGCTGACCGGAGGCCCGAGCCGGTCGAGCCTCCGGCGACGGAGCCCGGCCGGACGCTTGCCCGTGACGTGGTCGCCCGACGCCGTGCCTATCCGATCGGGAGAGTCCGTGCTGGTTTGTCGTGATGTCGCCAAGTCGTACCGCCGGGCGCAGGCCCAGGTCCGCGCGCTCCAGGGCGTTGACCTGACCATCGGGGAGCCGGGGTTCTACGCCGTCATGGGTGCTTCCGGCAGCGGCAAGTCCACGCTGTTGCACCTGCTTTGCTGTCTTGACCGTCCCGACCGGGGCGAGATCGAACTCGATGGCCGTCGGATCGACCGTTTTTCCGAGAGCCAGGCCACGGCGTTCCGCCGCCGCGGGGTCGGCATCGTGTTTCAGCAGTTCAACCTCATCCCGACGCTCACGGCCAGGCAGAACGTTGAACTCCCCGGGGTCCTGGCGGGTGAGTCGGCGGCGTTTCTCCGGGGGCGTTCGGGCGAACTGCTTGATCGTCTCGGGCTGACCGGTCGCGACGACCACCGCCCCGACGCGCTCTCGGGCGGGGAGCAGCAGCGCGTCGCGATCGCGCGAGCCCTGCTCTTCTCGCCCCCGCTTCTGCTGGCCGATGAGCCGACGGGGAACCTGGATTCGGAATCGAGCGAGCGCCTGTGGTCCTTGCTGGCCGAGGTGGCGGCGGGGGATCAACTGATGGTCGTGATGGTGACGCACGAACCCGCCGCGGCGGCGCACTGCCGACGGGCGTTTGTACTCAAGGATGGTCGCGTGACCGCGACCCTGGAGACGGAGGGGCTCGATGCGGCCGGCGTGGCGGCTGGCTATCAACACTGTCTCCACGCGGCGTAGCCGGTCGGCGCTCCTGTCGGCCACGGTCGCGCTCTCCGCCGCGCTCATCGCCGCCGTGGCGTGCGCGATGTCGTCCATCGAGCACGCGATTGAGCGAAACATCGTCGAGACCGTCGGCCTGGCCGACCTGCGGATCACTCCTCTCTCGTCGAACCGGCCGATCCCGGCACGCGTCCTCGGGGCCGTTTCCGGCTGGCCGGAGGTCAAGACCGCCGCCGGGAGCCTCCAGGCCAGCGTCACGCTGGAATACTCCCGCCCGTGGTGGGGAGAGATACCCGACCCGGCCGGCCCCGGGGTCATCGCGGATCGGGAACCCTCGGGCCTGGCCGATACGGCGCGTCGAGCACGCACGCTCTCGGCGTCCGGGGTCATGCTGGGCGTGATCCCCGGCGACGAGCAGGCCGTCCGCCCCCGCACGATGGTCGAGGGCCGATGGCCAGAGCGGCCAGGGGAGGTCGTCCTGGATGAGATGCTCGCCGGGCGGCTGAGCCGGGAGGCCTCGCCCGGCTCTCTGCTCTCGCAGGTCTCGCGGGTTGGTCGCGGAAAGGGACAGCGCGAGCGGGTCGAGCCACGCGTTGACCCGATGCCGTTCATGTCCGATTCGCACGAGCATTCCGAGCGTCTCAACCAGGCGTGGGAACTTCGCCCGGGAGACACGATCCGCTGGGTCCGCCTGCTTCGTCGCCCGGTGACGCTGACCGTGGTGGGGATCGTCGCCCAGCCGCCGCTTGGGGGGCGTTCCAACGCGTACGTCCTCCTGGACGACCTGGCCGACCAGACCGGCCAGCAGGGTGTGCTGTCATCCATCGACGTGGTGCTTATGCCCGGCCAGGGCGCGGAGGGGTTCGCCGCCGGGCGGTCGAGAGAGTTGCCCCCCGGGGTCGTCATGCAGACGACGGCGTCGGTCACGTCCAATCTGCGCCAGAACATGGCGGGGAACCGGGTTGGATACGCGGTGATCTCCATCATGGCGTTCCTGGGCGCTTCGTTCATCATCATGACCGGGCTGCTGACGGCGGTGAGCGAGCGGCAACGCGAACTGGCGATGCTCCGCTGCCTCGGGGCGTCGCGCGGGCAGGTCTTTGAGGCGCAGGTCGCCCTGGGCGCGATGATCGGAGTGGCCGGGGCGGTGATCGGGCTGCCTCTGGGGGTGGCCATCGCCGCCGCCGTCGTGGACCACTTCAAAGCGGAGATCCCGACGGGGCTGCGCCTCTCGGCGGCGCTGATCGCCTGGGCGGGGATCGGGGCGGTCGGCTCCGGGGTGGTGGGGGCGATGCTGCCGGCATGGCTTGCCTCGCGGGCGTCACCGCTGGAGGCGATGGCGGTTCGGTCGCGGCCCGCGCGGCCCGTTCATGGGCGCTGGGCCCTGGCGTCGGGGATGGCGCTGGTCGCCGTTCACCTGGGGACGATGGCGATCCCCGCGCCCGTGGAGGTCGTCTTCTGGATCTACGTGATCGTGGGTGTGCCGGCCCTGATCGCCGGGTACTTCCTGCTCGGGGTGCCCGTGACGCGGCTGGTGGCGAGTTCGATGGGCGGGGCGATTGCCCGGCTTGCGCGCCTTCCGTCGGGCTGGGTGGTCGAATCGATCCGAGCCGCCCCGTTGCGTTACGGCTTCACGGCCGGGGCGATGTCCTTCGGCCTGGCGATGATGGTGGGGGTCTGGACGCAGGGCAACGCGGTGCTGAAAGACTGGATTGATCGCCTGCGTTTTCCGGAGGCCTTTGTGGTGGGCCTCAGCATCCATCCCGAGGCGCAGGCTCGCATCGACGCGTTCCCGTTTGTCCGGAGGACTTGCGCCATCACGCTGCACCCGATCGAGACCGACGTCTTCGGCGTGCGGGGGCTGTCGTCGTACACCTCGACGTTCATCGCCTTCGAGCCCGAGCCGTTCTTCGAGATGACCGATCTCGAATGGGTCGAAGGAGACCCGGCGATCGCGCGGGCGCGGCTCGGGCAAGGCGGGAGCGTCCTGGTGGCCCGCGAGTTCCGTTCCGCCAGGGGGCTGGGCGTCGGCGACCACCTGGTCTGCCGTTCGGATGGGCGAGAGGCGAGTTTTGAGATCGTGGGCGTGGTTCACAGCCCCGGGCTGGAAATCATCAGCCAGTTGTTCTCGATCGGCCAGGACTACACGCAGCAGTCGATCCACGCGGTCTTCGGCACCCGAGCCGATCTGCGCGACCGGTTCGGGTCCGACGCCGTTCAGTTGATTCAGATCGGCCTGGTACCCGAGAGCGACCCCGGGTCGATCCCCGATGAAGCGGTCGTCGCATCCCTGCGGCGCGAACTCGCCGGGGCCGGAATCCAGGATGCCGGCTGCGCGCGGCGAGTCATGCGCACGATCCGGGACTTCGTCGAGCGGACGCTGTTGATCTCCTCGGCCGTCGCCGTGTTCGCCCTGGTCGTCTCGTCGCTTGGGGTGGCGAACATCATCGCGGCCAGCATCGCCGCCCGCCGATTCGAGTTCGGCGTCCTGCGGGCCGTCGGGGCCGGACGCTGGCTCGTGGCTCGCATCGTCCTGTCCGAGGTCGCGGTGGTCGCGATCGCGGCGTGCGTGGTCGGAGTCTTCGCCGGCCTGCAGGGCGCGGCGGGGGGGCGGCACCTCCAGAAGCAGATCATCGGGATGGATCTTCGGCTGGAGGTCCCGTGGGGCGCGGTCGGGATCGGGTGCCTGTTTGTCGTGGCGGTCTGCGTGGGGGCCTCGCTCCCGTCGATCCTGGGTCTGGCGAGGTCAAGGCCGCGGGACCTGCTTGCGTGCGTGCGGGGGTGAAGGCTCTCGGCGGCGCGGCGACACCCCGCTTCCCGGGGCGGGGTGAGATATCGCTTTCCGGCACGTTCCGGGGGAGATCGTGCCGCGCGGCGTCGCCCGGAGCGTCAGGCTTCAGCACCCTTCCTCGAAGGCAAGGACGAACGAGACGAAGTCGTCGATGTCGACAAACCCGCTGGCGTCGAAATCGGCGCTGTCGTCGCCCGCCTCGAAGGCCAGGACGAACGAGGTGTAATCCTCGATGTCGACAAACCCGCTGCGGTCAAAGTCCGCCGGACACTTGTTCACCCAGACGTAGTGGTCCTGGGCGCTCCAGTTGCCGGTTTCCTCGAAGGCCACCACGGTGATCTTCACGTACCCGTGCGTGGTCAGGCCCGAGATCGTCCGGAAGAACTCGAAACGATCGTGGCGAGTACACTGGTTCACGATCGTGGACGCCGTCACCGGGTCGGCCCCGTCGGGAAGGTCACGGATGATGTGAACGCGGTTGGCGGTCCGGTCCAGCGCCTCGACGAAAAAGACGTGGCTGTTGGCCGTGATCTGGTCCGGCAGGCGAGCGGCGACGGCCGGCCCGACGCGGTCGATGTACACCGGCTGGCGGAACTCGCGCAACAGCGGGTCCTCCCCGGGGGCGCGCTTGCGGAAGGTCACGACCGAGACGTAGTTCATTCCCTCGGGCAGGAGCGTCGCGTCGATGCTCTGGTGGTACAGGCCGTTGACGTTCGACGTGCCGGCCAGGGGCTGGTTCAGCGTCAGGAACTGCTCGTAGCCGGGAACGACCGCGCTCAGGTGGTCGATGTCCACCACGCCGTTGCCGTTGAAGTCCCGGAAACCCTGGTTGATGCGGAACAGCGCGTTGTCGTCGGCGTTGGCGTTGGAGCCCGACCCGGGGTCGCCGTTGACCGTCGTCAACTGGATCATGAACGTCGGTGAAGAGATGACCGGGATGGGGTTCAGCCGTCGAGACGCGAACGACGTGATCGCCGGGTCGTCCGCCGGCAGCGTCGCCGACACGTTGGTCAGGGCCAGCGTCCCGTCGGGGATCGCCGGGCCGTACACCACGTACCCGCGTCCGTGCTCGACCGCGCCCGTTCGGTTCCGGGGGATACGGATCGTGACTTTCCTGCTCGCGTCAACGACCAGCACGTCGGCGATGTCGTTGTTGGGATCGACCGTCGCGTCGGTCGCGTTGCCGGTCATCTCGATCAGGCGCGTCCCCGGGGGGAACGAGGTCGTCACCGAACGCTGGTCGTACCCCGAGTCCCAGCGGTCGTTGCACCCGACGAGCACGTTGGCCGAGTACTGTCCGCCGCCCAGGTTCTTCCGCCGCTCGAAGACGATCACGTCCGCCAGCGACGGGTTCACGATGTCCGTCCCGTTGATGATGTTGAACTCGCCACGCCCGTACCAGTTGTGCAGCCGCACGAGCGTCGTGATCGACGGGTCGGGCGTCCCCTGCGGGAATCCGGGCTGGGAGGCGGGGTTCCACCCAAGCGAAGTCGAGACGCCCTGGCGGGGCCAGAACCCCCCGGAGCGGGGGATCCCGCGAGCGTTGTGGTAGACCTTCGCCACGCCCGTGCGCATCAGCGTGTACGCCTGCATCGCGTAGCCCATCTCACGCACCGTCGGGTTGGCCGGGGCCGACCCGCCGTCGCCCTTGGACCCGTTGTCGTGGCTGAAGACGTGGTTCACGCCGAACGTTCCGTTGTTGAACCCGTCGTCCGCCAGGTCAAAGTGGGCGTTGACCACGTTCTGCCAACTGCCAAACCCCCCCGCGTTCAGCAGGTTGCGCAGTTCCCCCGAGCCGGACATGTCCAGGCAGTCCCGGTTGGCAAAGCCGTCCTTGCGGGCCATGTTGTTCCACGACCACGACGCGCTCTCCACCGATTCCCCGAACGTGTACGGCGTGACCCGGCGGCCGTCGGGGGTCACCCGCCGGTTGTGGATCACCGAGTCGATGTAGATGTCCCAGAACCAGACCGGGGCGTGCTTGATCGCGTCGAAACGGAAACCGTCCACCTTCAGGTCGTCGAGCATCCACTGCGTAAATCGCATCAGCAGGCCCGTGGTGTTGTCCTTCACCGGATCGCCCGCCGACGGGTCCTGCGTGTTGTACGGGTGGAACGAGAAGTTCCAGGTACCGGGCGTCCGGGGCAAACCGGGGTTGGTCACGCTCATCGGCGTCAGTTGCAGGTCCGGGTAATACCTCGTGTTGGCGGGATCGGGCTTGTTGTAAAGAGTGCCCGCCGGGATGTTGTCGGGGTTTCCGACCATCACCGGCTGGCGGATGAACTGGTGGTTCGTCTCCTGCGCGATGTCGATCAGCGCGACCAGGTCGCCTTTCAGAAGGTCGTAGTTCGAACCGTTGGGATTCTCCGACTGGAGATAACCCGACGCGTTGCCCGCGTGGAAGTCGCCCCAGTTGCTCGTCGGCGTCTTGTTCACCGGCGGGTTCGCCGGCGCCATCCAGAACCCCGGGTACCCGCCGGCCGCCTGGAACGAGGCGCTGGTCTGGCGGCCGGAGTTGTGATTCAGGATCGAATCGACGTAAATCAGCGAGTTCGACTGGTGCAGTTCTCCGATCATCGCCCGCATGTACGCCTCGGTCCCGTACGCGGTCGGTGAGCCGGGCCGGCCCAGGTCAAATCGGTCCCAGACGTCGTATCCCGCGCTGCCGCTCGAGGCCGCCTTGCTCGGTGGGGGAGCCCAGATCGCGCCATAACCGGCGACGAAAAAGTCCGGAATTCGGCGTTCCATGTCCTGCCAGCGGCACTCGAACCACTGCATCATGACGGGGTTGTCGTTTCTGGCAAAGGCCAGAGGCGCCGCGGTCCCCGCCGCGACGATGAACGCGACGAGTCCCGGTCGGAGGCGATCGGAAAAGCAAGATCCGGTGCGCGAAGCGTGGGCCATGAACGGTTTATCCTCGTTGAAAGCGGATCGGAAGGGTTCGGCAACTCGTGAACCCGAACACACCGGCGGGGTTCGACGCGAGCGTGCCGGGAAGCAGTATCCTTGATCGGGCCTCCCGGGTGAACACGAAATAAGCCCGAATCCGCCATTATTTCTTCGCGACTTGGTGGCCGTCGGATGCCATTTCCACGGAGCCTGACCGGGCGTACGCTCCGAGACCTTGTCCCGCGCCCTGATAACACGGCCCAGAATTCCCCGGGCCGAGGATTCATGACATGCCACGGAATGAAATGAACCGAACATCCCCCCAAATCGCCGTGAATCCGGCCTTGGCTTGCCGGTCTTCATGGCGCTCGCGGGTGGCTGCGTTCTTCGCGTTGCCGCTCGCGACGTTCATCGGTCCATCGGAGGCGCTGGGCCGTCAGGCCGAAGCGGCCGTCGAAGCGACGGCCGTCACCGAACCTCTTGGTGACCGCATCGTCCGACACTTTGCTTCCGACCAGGCCCGCCGGGCCGCCCTGCCGAGCATGTCGTTGAAGGATCCGCGGATGCCCTCGTTTGGCACCCGTGCCGAGACCGTACGCCCGGTCCCGCGGTTCTCGATGATCGACGGGAAGCATGCCGTGACAATCCCGATCGACGGTGGCACCAGCCTGTACGGCACCGGGGAGGTCGCCGGGCCGCTCCTGCGCAACGGCCGGGTCATCGAGTGCTGGAACTACGACGCCTACGGGTACGACGACCGCCAGCGGAACCTCTACCAGTCGCACCCGTGGGTCCTTGGGGTCCGCGCCGACGGCACGGCCTTCGGCGTGCTCGCCGACACAACCTACCGGGTCATCGTGGACAAGTCCCAGGCGTATCCCTCGGGGGGATCGTTCCACTTTGTGGCCGATGGCCCGGCTTTTCCGGTGATCGTGATCGACCGCCGGACCCCGATGGAAGTGGTCACGGCGCTCTCGTCGCTGACCGGCACGATCGCGCTGCCGCCCAAGTGGGCTCTTGGGTACCACCAGTGCCGGTATTCGTACTTCCCGGACACGCGGGTCATGGAGATCGCCCGCGGATTTCGCGAGCGGTCGATCCCCTGCGACGTCATCTGGCACGACATTGACTACATGCACAAGTTCCTGTGCTTCACGTTCGACTCGCGGCACTTCCCCGATCCAGGGCGGCACAACGCCAACCTTCATGCGCTTGGCTTCAAGACCGTGTGGATGATCGACCCGGGCATCGCGGCGACGCCCGAGAGTTTCATCGACGGCCGGTACGACGTCTTCGAAACGGGCACCGCCATCGACGCCTGGGTCAAGGCCGCCGACGGAACCACCACGTACCGCGGCGAGGTCTGGCCCGGCTGGTGCGTCTTCCCCGACTTCACGATGGAACAAACCAGGGCCTGGTGGGCCAACTTGTACAAGGACTGGATGGCCACGGGTATCGACGGTGTGTGGAACGACATGAACGAGCCGGCGATCTTCAACACCCCCGACAAGTCCAAGACGATGCCCGAGGACAATGTCCACCGCCCCGACGCGGCCTTCGCCAACGCGCTGGGCGATAACCCAGGCCACCACGCCCGCTGGCACAATGTCTACGGCATGCTGATGGTCAAGGCCACGCGTGAGGGGGTGATGGCGGCCAACCCCGACAAGCGGCCCTTCGTGCTCTCCCGCGCCAGTTTCATGGGCGGACACCGCTACGGGGCGATGTGGACCGGGGACAACTCCGCCGACTGGTATCACCTCGAAGCCTCGGTGCCGATGGCCCTGAACATGGGACTCTCCGGGCAGCCCTTCGCCGGGCCGGACATCGGCGGGTTCGCCGGCAACGGCCCCGAAGGCCAGGAGGGGATGCACTTTGCCCGGTGGATGGGCATGGGGGCTCTGCTGCCCTTTGCCCGCGGGCACACCGCGACGGGAAACATCGACAAGGAGCCCTGGTCATTCGGTCCTGAGGTCGAGAAGACCTGCCGGGAGGCGATCGAGCGGCGGTACCGCTTCATGCCGTACTTCTACACGCTCTTCCGAGAGGCGTCGGTGACCGGGGCTCCGGTGGCGAGGCCGTTGTTCTTCGTTGATCCCAGGGATCCGGCCATCCGGTCGGAGGACGATGTCTTTCTTCTCGGGGGCGACGTGATGGTCTCGTCGCGGATGATGCCCGACGGGTCTCGTCGCGCGGTCTTCCCGCGCGGGCGGGACGGGCTGCGCTGGCTCGGGTTCGACTTCGGGGAGGGCGTGAACCCCGACCTGCCGGACATGTACCTGAGGCCGGGTGCGATCGTTCCGACCGGGCCGGTGACTCAGTACGTTGACGAGAAGCCGCTGGACCCGCTGACGCTGCTGGTCGCGCTTGACGCCCGAGGGCGGGCCACGGGGACCCTCTACGAGGATGCCGGTGACGGGTACGGCTACCAGAAGGGCGAGTACCTGCTGACGACGTACTCGGCGGAGCGGCGTGACGGGGCGGTCACCGTACGGGTCCTCGGGGTTGAGGGGAACATGCCCCGTCCCGCGCGGCGCGTGGTGGTCAAGGTTCTTCTCGACATGCAGGCCCCCGACCCCTCCGCCACGGTCCAGGACCTGTCGAAGGTCCGCGTGATCGAGGCGGACGGGATCGATGGAGAGCCGATCCAGGTAACGCTCAACTGACCCGCGCGCCCACGCGTCCGGCCGTGTCCGACGCGGAACGTTCCCTTCAGGCCGCGTCGTGGTGAAGCGTGGGATTCGAGGCCGACGCTCGGGCCAGGTCGGCCAGCGCCCGCCGCTGGGCATCGCCCAGGTCGGTGTACGCCAGCCCCGCCATCGAACACCGCTCCCCGTCGGCGACCCCGTCATCGACCACCCACATCACGCGCACGCCCAGGCGGATCGGGCCTTCCAGCCCCAGGATCTCGATGGTCGTCTCATCCCCTTCCCGGGCCTTGCCCATCGCCGCGCGGATCCGTGCCCCCGAGGCCGAGATTTCGAGGACTTTTCCGATCGAGCACGTCACCCCCTCGCACCGGATGCGGCCGTGGCGGCGGCGGTTGGATCCCGGGGTCGAAAGCGGCGGCGGGATGCTGATGTGGAAGGTCATGCAAGCCGGATCGACCCCCGGCCGTGCCCGGTGCGGTCGCGCGGGCGACCCGGGCCGGGGCGCCCCGCCCAACGGGATGGAAGGGACGCCCGCGCGGTCTGGAAGGGGGCAGAACGGCCCGGATAACACCATCGTCGGGGGCTCGACGGCTTTGGCGGCGTGCCCGCAAACAACGCGGCGCTCCCGGTCGTAGTGAAGGAGGCCGACAGCCGATAACACCCCCATGCCCTCCACCCCTCGAACCGATCTTTCGTCCGAACTGATCGACCACATGGTCCGCATCAAGGCCAAGGCGATCGAGTACGGACTGGATTTCCACGAGGTGGTCTTCGAGGTCCTCTCCTTCGAGACCATGAACCAGATCGCCAGTTACGGCGGGTTCCCCGTCCGGTACCCGCATTGGCGGTGGGGGATGGAATACGACCGGCTCTCCAAGCGCGACGCGTACGGCCTGGGCCGCATCTACGAGATGGTCATCAACAACGACCCGTGCTACGCGTACCTGCAGGAGTCCAACAGCGTCACCGACCAGAAACTCGTCATGGCCCACGTGTACGGCCACGCCGACTTCTTCAAGAACAACTTCTGGTTCAGCAAGACCGACCGGAAGATGATGGACCAGATGGCCAACCACGCCACCCGCGTGCGCCGCCACACCGACCGCCACGGCCAGGAGGCCGTCGAGCGATTCCTGGACGCCTGCCTCTCCATCGAACACCTCATCGATCCCCATTCCATGTTCGTCACCCGCCAGGGAGAGGGGAGGCGCTCCGATCCCTCCTCGGATGAGCGCGACGGGTTCCGGGCCGACAAACTCCCCGCCAAGGACTACATGGACCCGTTCATCAACCCGCCTTCGGAGATGGACCGCCAGAAGCAGGCTTTCGAAGAGAAGCAAAGGAACGAGCGCAACCGCTTCCCACGCCACCCGACGCGGGACGTCCTGCTGTTCCTTCTCCGGTACGCCCCGCTGGACGAGTGGCAGCAGGACATCCTGGGCATCATCCGCGACGAGGCGTACTACTTCGCCCCCCAGGCCATGACCAAGATCATGAACGAGGGGTGGGCGACCTACTGGCATTCCAAACTCATGACCCAGCATTTCCTGGAGGCTCGCGAGATCGTCCACTACGCCGACCAGCACTCGGGCGTTGTACACATGCCCCCCGGGGGGTTCAACCCCTACAAGATCGGCGTCGAACTCTTCAAGGACATCGAGCGGCGCTGGGACAAGGGCCAGCACGGATCGGCCTGGGAAACGATCGACACGCTTGGTTCCAAGGAGTCCTTCGACGACAAGAGCCTGGGCGGCCGCGCCAAGATCTTCGAGGTCCGCCGGATCTACAACGACGTCTCGTTCATCGACGAGTTCCTCACCGAGGAGTTCGTCGAGCGGCACCGTCTCTACCGCCACCAGCGCGACCCCCAGACCGGGGAACTCAAGGTTGTTTCGCGCGACTACCAGCGCGTCAAGCAGACCCTCCTGCACCACCTGACCAACATGGGCCAGCCTTTCATCCACGTGGTCGATGGAAACTACCTGAACCGGGGGGAACTCTACCTGGCGCACCGGTTCGCGGGCCTGGAGGTTGACGCCGCCAAGGCCGCCGAGGTCATGCGGGCCTTGCGTTTTCTCTGGGGCCGTCCCGTCCACCTCCAGGCCAGGATCAACGACGACATGTGCCTCATGTCCCTGGACGGGGAGGACGATTCGATCCGCCGCGAGCGGATCACCGACGAAACACCCCGACCGGCCCACCTGATCGAGTGAGACGCCCGCGGCTCGTGACGCCAACCGCGCGTCTCATCTCTCATGCGGTCCCGGGTCCGAGGCCGGCGAGCCGGGCTTCCGCCAGAAGGACGCCGCGGCACGGCCGGTTGAAATCGATGCCGATCCTCACCGGCGGCGGGTGAGGCGTGACCCTTCGCCGATGGTGGCATCCAATCATGGCCGAGGGGTTCAGAGAATCCGCTCGATGCCGCGGGCCGAATGATCACGTATAAGGAGCAACTCCCGATGACTCGAAACATCCCGCCGGCGACGGGCCCGTTCGCGAGGGCCGCCCTGGCGCCCGCGATCGCCGCGGGGCTGATCTTGGCGATCGCCTCCTGCGGTCGTCCGCCGTCCGCCGATGACGGGTCGTCGTCACGCCCCCGTGAACCCGTGACGACCAATGCCAACGCCTCTCAGGAGCAACCCGTGAACAACCGAGCCAGCGACGCCGGGCAGGTGACCCGGCTCGTCAAGACCGAGCAGGAGTGGAAGGCCCAATTGACCCCCGAGCAGTACTACATCCTCCGGGAGAAAGGAACCGAGCGGGCTTTTACGGGCAAATACTGGAACACCAAAACCCCCGGCCGGTATGCCTGCGCCGCCTGCGGGGAGATCCTGTTTACGTCCGATCAGAAGTTCGATTCGGGGTGCGGCTGGCCGAGTTTTTATGAAAAAGCCGGCGCGATCGATGAGCACGCGGACACCTCGCACGGCATGGTCCGCACGGAAGTGACCTGCGCCCGATGCGGGGGACACCTCGGGCATGTCTTTAACGACGGGCCCCAGCCCACGGGGCTGCGCTATTGCATCAACTCGGCCTCCATCGACCACCGCCCCGAACCGTCCTCCGGCCGAGAGGGTTCCGACAAGGCCTCGCCACGCTGACCCGGCACGCATCGAACCTCGCGTGGCGGTTGGTCGCCGTGCGGGGGGGCGTGCCGTCTCGGCCATCGAAATCCCCTCAACCCGATGCCCAACAACGTTCCGACGGCGGGGCTCGTCCCGTCGGGGAGGCTCGGCATGGGCATGATCACTCTGGCGTGGCGGATTGCAACCGGCCCGGCTTGGATCCTGTGGAACGGATACAAGGGCCTCTGGTGGACCTTTGGCGACACGCACGAGCCGGAGGCTCGCCAAGCCGAGCGACCCGGCTCATCGCGCGGGCAGGCCCCCGCGGGCAACCACGCCATTCCCGCGGCGGCGGCCGAGCAGTCCCGTTCGTTCGAAGTGACCGACTCAGGCCCGCGCCCGATTCCCGCGCCAACGCGCCTGCTCGCCGGCGGTTTTGCCGGGACCGCGCTCTCGTCGGCGGGCATGCTCTTGATGGCCAACGCGGCGGCCGCGGCCGGCGCCCTCCCGCCTGATCGGGCGATACTGGCCTGGGGTTGGTCGTCGGTGCTGGTGGCCGTGTCGAGCATCTTCATGGTGCGAGCGGTGGCGAGGCGGCAAAGAAAGAAATCGGGGATTCGTTCGATACTCAGGACGGTCGGCCAGGCCGGGCGATCCGCCGCCGACCATGCCCGGCGCCACGCATCGGCGGCGTGCCGATGGGCCGCTTGCCAAGGCACCCCGCGGGCGGAGGGCCATGCCGTGCCGGTCGGCGGCGCGCGTTCGTTTGTTCGCGAGAAGGCCGCGACGGCGGCGGGTGCCTTGCGCCGGGCCTGGGGGGCCATCGGCCGACCGAAGCCGGCCACCAAGGCCGCCGCCTGACGCCCGGGCGAACCGCGGTTCCATGAAGGCCCGCTCGATCGTGACGGAGCGTTACGATCGGCGGACATATAGTGTTTCCGGAGTTCTCGAGCGCGGTTCGTCCCGCGACGGTGCCCGTGTCAGTCACGAAAGGAAATTCACATGGCGGCAGTCCATAGGCGGATGCGTGCGGTCGGGGTGGTGGCGTGCGTGATGTGGTGTGGCCTGGCCGCGACGGCACGGGCGGATCTTCCCCCCGCCATGGACCGGGCGCCCGCCGAGGCCCTGGGTATTGTCGCGATGCGTGACATCGGACAGTTCCACAAGCGGCTGTCCGAGTACATGGGCCTGTTCGATCTGGAAGCCGACACCCCCCCGCTGAGCGTCATCGGTGAACTGGTCGCGACCCCGGGGCTGGCTCGGGGCGGGTCCGCGATGGTCGTGATCCTCCCGCCGACCGCCGGTGAGAGCGATCCCAGGCCGGTGCTGGTGGCTCCGGTTTCCGACACGGCCATGTTCGCCAAGAGCCTCAACGCGCAGGGTCAGGGCATCATGACCGCGACCCTCGACGGCGATGAGGTCTTCATGAAGGACGCCGGGGGTGGTTACGTGGTCATGTCACCCGACCGCGGAACGGTCGAGTCGTTCACGCTTGGCGTGAATTCCGCGGCGGCGATGAAGCAGTCGATGGGAGCCACCGCCGCCCGAGCCTCCGACCAGGCCGACCTGGTCATCTATCTCACCCCCGGGCTGGTGAACCAGGGCCTCGAGGCGGTCGGCGAAGGCATGGTGGAGCAGGTCGGCGCGATGTCGATGGTGCTCGGCCCGGGCGCTGCCCCGGGGGCCGCGATGTCACGGGCGTCGGAGATGATGTCCGAGCGGTTCGAGGCCGACGGCCAATCGATGGTCATTACGATGTCCGCCGACGATGTCGGCCTGGTCATCGACTTTGTCTCGCAGTTCAAGGAAGGTACTCCTTCGGCGAGGATGTTCCAGGTCGACGGATCGGCCCGCTCCCTGGCGTCCGCGCTGCCCGACGGCAAGATGCTGCTGGCCGGGTCGGTGGACACCTCCTCCCCCATGCTCAAATCATGGATGCGGGAGATGAAGGCCGATGAGGCGGGCGCCCTGGCGATGCTCGCCCCCATGTTCGACTCGATGGAGAAGATCGACGGCATGGCGATGTCGATCGGGGTCCCCCCCGCGGGGCTGATGGGCGGCATGCTCACCGCGGGCACCACGTTCATCAAGACGGCCGACCCCAAGGGTCTGACCAACGCCGTGAAGACCGCCATGGAGGGGATGAACGGCCGGGCGGCGGGCGGCGGGAAGATCGCCGCTTCCTACAAGGCCGGAGCGGTGGATGCGGGCGGGGTCAAGGTTGACTCGTGGCAGTTCACGGTCCCGATGGACAACATGGACCCCAACGCGATGGGCGCCCAGCAGATGCAGATGATGCTCTTTGGCATGGCCCCGGGGCCTTCGGGCCTGATCGGGGCGACCGACAAGGGCGTCGTGATGTCCATCGGGAGCAACTCGCAACTCATGGGCTCGGCCATGCAGGCCGCCGCCGGCGGCAAGGGCATGACCGGGCAGGACGCCTTCGCCTCCGTTCACTCCCGGCTCCAGGATGACCGCATCTTCGAGGTCTACGTCGGCGTCAAGGGGATCATCGACATGATCGGCCCCTTCATGGCCATGCAGACCGGCGGAGCGCCCATCCGAACCCCGGAGAAACTCGCTCCCGTCGCCCTCGCCGGGACCATGAGCGGTGGCGCGATGGGAATCCGGCTCGTCATGCCGCGTGACGTTCTCTTGCTGCTAGGCGATGTCACCGCCGAGATGCGAGGGGCCATGGACGACATGGACGACGATATGGACGGTGACATGGACGACCAGGACGCGGGCCCCCCGCGGTTCTGATGGTGACCAGACCTCGCGGTCAATCCCCGGCCCCCGCTCTCCTCTGGGCGGGGGTTTTTGTTGGACGCGGGGCGAGTTGTGGCGACCAGCATGGGCCGTGGTGGCGGCGCGTGGGGCTGGTATGCTTCCCTTCGCGCGGATCGCCGTCAGATCCCGACCCGCGGCTCGCTGTCTGATGTCGGAGGCCCGATGGGCTGGTTGTGGTTTGGATTCGTTGCGCTGATCCTGCTCGTCCTTACGCTGGACCTGGCCGTGGTCAATCGCCGCCCCGAGGCGATCAGCGTCCGCCGGGCGATGGGTTTCACGGCCTTTACCATCGTGCTGGCCCTGGCGTTCGCGTTCCTGGTCTACTGGCTGTACGAGACCGACTACCACGGGATCGCCTCGTCCCGGCCGGACAAGGACGCCATCACCGGAGTTCAGGCGACGGCCCAGTATCTGAACGCCTGGGTCATCGAGTACGCCCTCAGCCTCGACAACATCCTCGTCATCGCGCTGATCTTCCGGTATTTCACCATCCCGCCCAAGTACCAGCACCGTGTCCTGTTCTGGGGGATCCTGGGCGCTCTGGTCATGCGAGGCGCCATGATCGGCGCGGGAACCCTGCTCGTGCAGTCGTTCGAGTGGGTCTTGTACATCTTTGGCGCCATACTCCTGTACACCGCCGTCAAGATCCTCATCACCGACGAGCAGGCCATCGATCCCGAGAAGACCATCGCCGCGCGGCTCGCCAGGAGGGTCTTCCCGCTCTGCCCGGAACTCGACGGGCAGAAGTTCTTCACACGCCGACGCGGCGTGACCGAGGCCACCCCCCTTTTCCTGGTCCTCCTGGTCATCGAAGGGACCGACGTCATCTTCGCCATCGACTCGATTCCCGCCGCCTTCGCCATCACCTCCGAACCGTTCCTGGTCTTTACCTCCAACATCTTCGCCATCCTGGGGCTTCGGTCGATGTATTTCGCGCTGGCCGCCGTCATCGACCGTTTCCGATTCCTCAAGGTCGCGCTGGTCTTTGTCCTGGGCTTTATCGGCGTCAAGATGCTCATCAGCCGCTGGATGCACATCCCCCCGGAGATCTCCCTGGCGGTCGTGGTCTCGATGCTTGCCGTCGGAATCGGGGCATCGTTCTTCGCGCCCGCCAAATCCAGGCGGCGGCACGAACCAGCCGGCGGGAACCACGGCGCGATGGATGGTTCCGCCGGCGTGGGTTCCGCCGTCGAGAAACCAGGCCCGCCCAAAGCCGATTCCACGGCTCTCCAAACGCCGGCGCCCGAGAGCAGCCCGTCGTGAGACCCTCCGGTACCATCCGTCCATGAACCGCTTCTTCACGGCCGCCGTGCTTGCGTTGGTCGCGTCGGTGGTTGCCGGCTGCGCCACCACCACCGCCCGCCCGGGTGAATCCACTCCGGATCCGCGGAGCGTGGCGATCGTCCGTGGAGAGGGTGCCCCGGCCACATGGAGCGAACTGGTCCAGGCCGCGGCCGATGCCGACGTTGTCCTGATCGGTGAGAATCACGGCCATGCGCTGGGCCTGGCCGCCGCCGCCGCGCTCTGGGAGGATGTCCTGGCGGGTCGTCCCTCGGCCGTGCTCTCACTGGAGTTCTTCGAGCGCGACCAGCAACTCGCGCTGGACGACTACCTGTCGGGCCTGACGGATGAGGCGGCTTTCCGGGCCGCCTCCGCGCGCACGGACTCCAACTACCCGCCCGGGCACCGCGCGATGGTCGAGTCCGCTCGGGCCGCGTCACGCCCGGTCGTCGCGGCCAACGCCCCGCGCCGATACGTGCGGCTTGCCCGGCGGGAGGGGTACGAGCGTCTCCTGGCGATGACCCCCGACCAGCGCCGCATGTTCCGCGTGCCCGACGTGCTGCCCACCGGACCCTACCGGGATCGGTTTGACCGCGTCATGACCCCGCCCGGCCGCGAACCGGACACGTCAAGCCTTGACGCCGTTTTCCGAAGTCAGTCGCTGTGGGATTGGACGATGGCCGATTCGGTGGCCGGCGCCCTGTCCGACAAGGGAAGCCCCGTGGTCCTTGTCGTTGGGAGGTTCCACTCCGACCACGAGGGCGGGACGTTGCTGGCACTGCGTCGCATCGTGCCGGGCGTCCGGGCCTTGACCGTGAGTTTCGTCGATGCCGCGCCGTTCGCGGCCGACCCCGGCGACCTCGGACGGGCCGATTTCATGCTGTACGTCGGGCCGTTTGACCGGCCGAAGAACCGTTGAAGACCGGGGCCGGATAAGCGCGGCCACGCGATCAGAACAGCCCCGGTTCATCCACGCGTATCAGTTTGCCGTTGACGAGCCGCATCTTGGGCTTTGGCCCCGGGGCCGGGGAGGGCCTCGCCGGCGCGGGTGTTTTCTTGGCGGGCCGGGTCGCGGGCTTGATCACGGACTTGATCACGGGCCCGGGCTCGCGCCTGGTCGCGGGCTTGATCACGGGCTTGGCCGCTGCATTGACGGACGATTTGGAGGCGGGCGGGGATTTCATCGTTGCCAACGTGCCGTCCCTGTTGTCGGAGCGGCCGGGGCGGGCCGCCTCCTCGTCCCCGCGCCTCGCCGACACGCTCAACGCGGCCTCCTCGGCCTTTGAAAATGCCAGCGGGGGCGTGTCATCGTCGTTCGCGGGTGCTGTCCGAGAGCGCGAGCGAGCGGAAGCCGGAGGGATGCCGCGGGTCTCCGTGGCGGCGGGTCCCGACGGAGCGGCCGGGGGCATGCCATCGGGCAACAGCACGATGACCCCCTCCTGGTCGGCCGGGTCTTCCTTCACCGCGCGCCCGTCCTGATCGAGTTGCAGGTCGGCGACGGCGGTTTTGACCTTGGCCAGTTCGAGCAAGGCGGAGTGGACCCTCGCCGCGTCAACCCCGGTGATGGCGTTGGCCGCCTTGGCGATCTCCCCGATGTATTTCTGGAAGATGTCGCGGCGTTCGCCCTCGCGCCGCATCCGGGCCCGCTTGCGCAGGTAGGTCCCGAGTTTGCGTCCGCACTCCATCAGCGCGAGTTTCATTTCCTTGCGGATCTCGTCGTAGTCGGCGATGGCCTCCTTGCTTTCGCTGGTGAACGGCACCCACACGCTGGCCATGTGGATCATGATCACCAGCGGACCCACGGGCGCCCCGCCTCGCGGCTGCTGCAGGTCGTAGTTCCGCCAGTTGGTATCGGTCACCGCCTTGAACGACGAGCACGCCGACTGCTGGAACAACAGCGGCACCCGGTTGGCAAACCGGATCACACGGCACGAGTCGTCGGCGGGCAGTTCGCCACCGAAGGCGATCGCCGCCTCGACCTGGAACGGCCGCCCGCGGTAGATCGCCGCCTCCCGCGAACTGGCCGCGTAAAACTCGGCCCGCACGCCCTTGAGAAGCCCCGCCAGCAGTTGCCGCACCCCGATCGGGGCCAGGCAGTCCGTGGGCGGGGGCGGCAGGCGAGCCTCCTGGAACTCCTTGAAGAGCCGCTCGATCCGGGGCGGGTCCACGTCCGAGATCCGCGTCCGGCTCGTGACGCCGATCTTCTCGCAGAACCCCGACGCGGTGGCCGGGGAGATCCGGCTGAACTGGTCCTGGAGGAACTTGTACAGCGTTCCCCCCCTTTCCGACGCCTCGTAGTCCTTGGCCATCTGGAGCAGGATGCCCAGTTCGATCCCCTTGGGGTGCGGCTGGATCTCCCGCGTCTCGGGCGGCAGGTCCGTCACGCCGCGAGGAAAGAGCGTGACGCCGCCGGTCTCGGTCGTCACCGCGGGAAGGCTCGGGGTCGGCGTCCGCGCCGCCGCGCGGCCCGCCGCTGTCGTTCGCGACGGGAGAAGGTCCTCTTCCTCCGCCGCGCTCTCACGCGAGGGAGGGATGAACACGAACCGCGCGTGCGGGTTGGCGATCGCGGTCAATTCCAGGAACTCATCGACCGACCCGCGGCCGCGCTGGTAGCGCCCTTCGAGTTCGATGCTCACGCTGGTTCCCGTCGGGAACGAATCCTCGCCAAGCAGCACGCCGGAATGAGAGAGTTCCCTGGTGCCCGCCGAGAGATCCCGGATCCGACGCGGGGGGAAGTCGTCCGTCTCGGTGTCCTCCGTCACCTCGGCGCGGTTGGTCTTGGTGTTCATCGCCAGTTCGATGTGGTGCGCCGGAGAACGCGACCCGGGCTTGGTATGGATCACCATCGGCTTCCCGGTCGTGATCAGGCCGTACATCCCCGCCGCCGAGATGCCGATCCCCTGCTGGCCGCGTGACATCTTCAGGCGATGGAACTTGGACCCGTACAGCAGGCGGCCGAAGATGTTCTCGACCTGGCGACGGACGATCCCCGGTCCGTTGTCCACGATCGTGACCCGGTACCTTGAACTCTTCGCCCCCGCCGGACGGTCGGGCTGCAGGTCCTCGATCGCCACCACGATGTCCGGCAATATCCCCGCTTCCTCGCACGCGTCCAGCGAGTTGTCCACCGCTTCCTTCACGGTGGTCAGCAGGGCCTTGCGGGGGTTGTCAAACCCAAGCAGGTGACGATTCTTGGCGAAGAACTCGGAGACGGAGATATCGCGCTGGCGAGCCGCCATCGACTCGGCGGTGGCGCGGGGGGAACGGCCGGGCGGTGATTTTCTGCTCTTTTCGGTCACGGGAACGTCGATCGAGGTAGCCTGGGTCATGTCGCCCTCCCTGGCGGACGCGGATCGCGGCAAGTGTACCGTGCCGGCTGCTCCGCCGGTCGTGGTCCATCCCACGCGAAGCGACTCGGGCCGTGTACCATTTCCCGACGCGCGCCCGGCGCGTTTGCGTTTCGCCACGGGTGCGGCGATCCACGCCTCCACGGAGTAGCAACGACCATGTCCACACGAGCCCCGTGGATCCACGACCTGGCATCCACCCCGGTACTTCTCATCTACTGCGAAGGCCGTCCCCTGGGCGGTGCCGAGCCGTTTGCCGCCCTTCCGCACACCCACGTGGTCTCCGGAGGTCCCGAGGCTCTCGAACAAGCAAGGCGGCGTGCCGGGGCGCACGTCCCGCTTCTGTGCTCGTCGTCGGGTGTCCGCGTGGTGCTGGATGGCGGGCGGACGGTCGATCTCGCCGGCCCGAACTCCACCGAGACGTTCATGCGCACGCTCCTGCAGCAGCGCCGCCGCTGGCTCGACCGGAGAGACCTTACCCCGATCGTCGGGCACTCGGTGCTTTCCGACCAGCGAACCGTGGCGCTGGTCGATCCGAAGGGATCGGTGGCCTGGCTCTGCCTTCCACGCATCGACTCGGCCGCGGTCTTTGCCTCGCTGCTGGCGGATGAATCCCGCGGGGTCTTCTCGGTCACGCCGGCCTCCGGCGACGTTCCATCCCCGGTCCAGAACTACGTCGAGGACTCGTTCGTTCTGCGCACGCAGTGGGGCGGCCTGTCGGTGACGGACTACCTCGATTGCTCGGGCGGGCGCCCCTACCAGCGGTCGGGTCGATCCGAACTCATCCGTGTGCTCGAAGGGCCGGGCGTATTCCGCGTCGTCTTTCGTCCGCGGCTGGACTTCGGACGCTCGCAGACCGCCCTGCTCCCCA
This sequence comes from Phycisphaeraceae bacterium, assembly GCA_019636515.1. Taxonomy (GTDB): domain Bacteria; phylum Planctomycetota; class Phycisphaerae; order Phycisphaerales; family UBA1924; genus JAEUJB01. The sequence continues at coordinate 455,089 of JAHBXI010000003.1, forward strand.
GTGCCGACGGCCTGGAGATCGACGGGTGGGTCGATCCCGCCGTCCTGTACTCACCCGGGGTCTCGTGGACCATCGAACAGGACGGCCGCCACCAGACCGCCACCGCCCTGATCGACGCCTCACAGGGGCCGGTCTCGCTCGAACTGCGCTACGGCACCGCCAGCACCGCCGCGCCCATCGTCCCCGAACCCCAGCGCCGTGAACAGACCATCCGCTTCTGGAGCGGGTGGGCCAGGACGCTCGCCCTCCCCGGCATCGCCGACGACCTGGTCAAGCGATCCGCTCTGGTCATCAAGGCCCTCTGCCACGCCCCGACCGGCGCCATCGCCGCCGCGGGCACGACCAGTTTGCCCGAACACCTCGGCGGCGTACGAAACTGGGACTACCGATTCTGCTGGATCCGCGACGCCTGCATGGCGGCCTCCTCCCTCACGCGACTGGGAAACACCGGCGTCGCCATGAAACTCCTCGACTGGCTGATGACGCTCGTCGAACACTCCGAAGCCCCCGATCGTCTCCGCCCGGTCTACACCGTCACCGGCAGCCACCTCCCGCCCGAGGCCGAGATCAGCGAACTGATCGGCTATGGCGGCAGTCGTCCCGTCCGCATCGGCAATGCCGCCTCCACCCAGGTGCAACTCGACGTCTTTGGCCCCATCGTCGACCTGGTCGCCCGCGTCGCCGAGTGCGGCGCGCCCATTACCCCCGAGCACTGGAGGCTGGTGGAGGCCATGGTCAACGCCGTCGCCTCCCGATGGATGGAGCCCGACCACGGCATCTGGGAGATCCGCGGACCCAAACGCCATCACACCCACACCAAGGCCATGTGCTGGCTCGCCGTCGATCGAGGACTGGTCGTCGCCCAGAGAGCCATGGGATACAAGCGTCCGGCCTGGCAAGAACTCAGGGACCGCATCGCCGCCGACCTGTTCGCCAACGGGCTACTCCCCGGCTCTCGGGCGATGGTCGGGGCCTACGAAGTTCACTCCCCGGACGCGTCCACGCTCTACGCCGCCCTTTCTGGAATCCTGTCCGGCACCCCCGACGTGCTCTCCCAGACCATTGACTACGTCCACGACGGGCTCAGGCGGGGGCCGGTGGTTGATCGCTACCGCTACGACGATGGGCTCCCAGGCAGGGAGGGAGGATGGGCGATCTGCTCTTTCTGGCTGGTGGAGGCCCTCTGCCTCGCGGGCCGGCACGACCAGGCCACGGCCCTCTTCGATCAGACCTGCACGCTGGCGGGTCCGACCGGCCTCATGAGCGAGGAGTTTGAGCCCGACGAGGGAATCTGGCTCGGCAATTTTCCCCAGGCGTACTCCCACCTCGGGTTGATCGACGCGGCGACCAGGCTTGCGAACGTAAAGCGAACATAGACCGCCGTGCCCCCGCGTGAAGTTCACGTGAAACCGCATCCGCAGGGGTGTGGATCAACCGGGCGCCCGATATACTTCGCCCGCCCCGATTGGTCATTGTTTCCACCCGCGCCGGTTACTGTCCGTCGCGGGAAACCTGAGAGAGTCTGGGGCGGAGTTGTGTTCCTTATAGGAGGATCCACGATGAAGTTGTTCTGTGTGTCCGCCGCGATCATCGCGGCCGCCGGTAGTGCCTCGGCCGCGATCCTGGTTTCCTGGGATTCGACCGGGATGGCCGGCAACGAGGCTTCCATGCCCGTCAGTTTCGCGGTCCCCGGCATCTCGTCGGCGACCATCACCCGCGGCCCGGGCCTGAACGCCAACGCCGGCGCCAACTCGTTCAACAGCAGCGGGTGGCAGTTTGGCGATGCCACCGACTACGTTGAACTGTCCTTCACGATCGACCCCGGCTACTCGGTGAACCTCACGGGCTTCCAGAGCGCTTCGCAGGCCTCGGCCACCGGCCCGCGCTTCATGGGCTTCTACACGAGCACCGACGGCTTTGCCTCCCCGATCTTCACGACCGACCAGCCCTCGGCCGCGAACCTCAACATCAACGAGAGCCTCTCGCTCTCCGGCCTGACCGGCTCGGTCTCCTTCCGCTTCCGTCCCACGGCGAACATTGCCCCCAACGGCGGCACGATCAGCGCCAACGGCACCTGGCGGATCTGGGACTTCAACGCCGGCAGCGGCAACTTCATCGACACCAACTTCCAGGGCGAGATCATCCCCGCCCCGGCGTCGATCGCCCTTGTCGGCCTCGCGGGTCTTGTCGTCGGCCGTCGCCGTCGCTGAGTCTCCGGCTCGAATCGCTTCCGCGGCCCGTTCGGCGCGGCCATCACTCCTGACCTGACCCAAACGGCGGGATGCTTGTCGCATCCCGCCGTTCATTTTTGATGACCAGAGATCTTGGAGGCCGGCATTCCATGGAAAAACGGCCGCCCTGCAGGGCGGCCGCGGATCGTGATTGGTGACTCGATCGGGAGGTCATCTCCCGCGGGCACGACCAGAGCGTGTTTACCGCCGACGACGAGCCAGCAGCAGACCGCCGATGCCTGCCAGGCCCGCCGCGCCCGGCGCGGGAATCGCCGTCCGGAAGATCAGCATCTCACCCGCACCGCTCCCGCCTTCGAGCGGGTTGTCATCGCCGGGGGTGTTGTACCACATCCAGCGGGCGTCGCCGTCGATCCCGGGCACCGTGCCCCAGGGCGAGATGCCGTTGGCGCCGCCGACGTACGGGGTTTCCCACAAGTTGTTCGCCGTTGCGAAGGCCACGTACGTCCCGACATCCGAAGCGTCCGGGTGGGGATCGCCGTCACCGCGGTTGACCCACGTGGGATAGACCTCCCAGCGGGGGTCGCCCGAGTGCAGCGGATCGCCGTCAACCCAGATGTTCGCCAGCACGCCCTGCGCGACCGCGTCGTCCGACCACGCCGCGATATACAGATACTCACCGGCGTTGAACGAGTACACCTCCGGGAGCGACCAGTTGTAGGTCCCGGGGCTGCCGCCCGCGCCCAGTTCGTTGCCGCCGTGGTACATGAACGTGGATCCCGACGACGAGTACAGGGCGTAGTGGTTGTCCGCGGTCACGACCGCATCAACCATCGCCGCCTGGGCCGTTCCGACCGTCATCCCGGCCGCGATCGTCATCATCAGGACTGCCGTAGTCTTCTTCATCTCGCGATCTCCTTCTGGTGCTTATTCGTGAACCCGAATCAGGGGGCTTCCCTGCCCCGACGCCACGAAGGTGCCATCGAAACCCCGGCCGTACCCCTCCTCGCGGCCAAGAGCCGGGTTGTCGGACGCTCCAAAGTCGATGAGCGACGGATGTTCTGGTTTGTCGTGCGGGTTATGCGCCCTGAACCCCGGGAACGCCCCCACGATGGGCCGAGGGCCTACGCTTGCGGCCCGCGGACCGAGCCCGGCGGCAGGCTTTCGGACGTTCAATGGTCCCGCCCGTCGGTGTTCGTTCGGCGTTCGCGGCATCGCGAAGGAAAACGACATGGAAACCACGCTCATCATCCTCAAGCCCGATGCGGTCCAGCGCGGCCTGTGCGGGAGGGTCATCTCGCGCTTCGAGGACAAGGGCCTTCAGGTCGTCGGCATGAAACTCATGCGCATCAGCGATCAGTTGGCCGCCACCCACTACGAAGCCCACAAGTCCAAGCCGTTCTACCCAGGCCTGGTTCGCTTCATGACCAGTTCACCCGTCGTCGTCATGGCCGTCCGCGGCATCGGCGCCATCACCATCGCGCGGAACCTCATGGGCGCGACCTTCGGCAGCAAGGCCGCGCCGGGGACGATCCGCGGAGACTTCGGAGTCTCCAACAGTTTCAACCTCATCCACGGCTCCGACAGCCCCGAGGCCGCCGAGCGGGAACTCAAACTCTTCTTCGCCCCCGGCGAAGTGCTCGATTGGACGCGAGCCGGCGATGCCTGGGTCTACGACGCGACCGGCGGAACGCCCGAGTAAGTCGCGCACCGATTCCCACGGGATATCCGCCATGGCACGGTACGAGGAATTCCATGCTTACCGCACGCGCCTGAACGCCCGAATCCTCGGTGACGAGACCGAACGCGCCGCGGCCGGAGCGGGGCGTCCCGACGGGTCGGTCGCGCCGGGCGGATCGCTGGTCACCAGGCGGTTCTTCTCGCTCGACCACCAGACCTACCAGGATGGGGCGCTCCCGGTTCGTACGAAAGAACTCCTGGGCCTGGTCGCGTCGGCGGTCCTGCGGTGCGACGACTGCATCGCGTACCACGTCGATCAATGCGTCGCGGCGGGGCTTTCCGACGAGGAGATCTGGGAAGCCATTGACGTGGCCCTTGTCGTCGGCGGCTCCATCGTCATTCCCCACCTCCGGCGCGGCATCGAATTCCTGGACCAGGCCCGGGCGGCGCGTCGGTAGGAGGGGGTCCCTTTTCCCAATGGCTTACGCTCACGCGGATCCTTCCGTCGGTGGGTGCCGTGGGGGTAGCCGCCGTGGAGTGGGTGGAAGTCTCCACCCCGCGGCAGCCTGCCTCATGCCCGGCCTCATGCCCGGCCTCATGCCCTGTTCCGCGCGGCCGCCTGGCGCTCACGCCGCGTACCGTGATGACCGACGCCGACACGAGACCAGATGAACGATCCGCCCAGCAGATCCGCCGATTCCCCCCGCCGCGCCGCGGCGATCGGGGTGGTGCGCGCGCTGCGGCAGGCCGGGCACATGGCCCTGCTCGCCGGAGGATGCGTCCGCGACGAACTGCTGGGAATCGAGCCCGGTGATTACGACGTCGCCACCGATGCCACCCCTGACAGAATCGCCGCGCTCTTCCGCCGGGCGAGCCACGTCGGGGCCAGTTTTGGCGTGGTCATCGTTCGCGCCGGACCGGCACGAGACGCCCCGAACATCGAGGTGGCGACCTTCCGCTCCGATGGCGCGTACTCCGACCGCCGGCGCCCCGACGAGGTCCGTTTCAGCGATCCCCGCTCCGACGCGTGCCGGCGTGATTTCACGATCAACGCCCTGTTCCTGGATCCGATCCACGACCCGAACCGGCACGACGCGTCCGCCATTCCCACCGGGGCACGGTTCAAGGCCGGGCCGATGGGCGGGACCGTCGTGGACTATGTCGGCGGCCTGGACGACCTGTCCGCCGGGATCCTGCGGGCCGTCGGAGACGCCGACCAGCGCCTGGCCGAAGACCATCTGCGTGCGTTGCGAGCCGTCCGGCTCTCGGCACGGCTGGGTTTCACGATCGAGCCCGCCACGGAGCGGGCCATCATCCGCCACGCCTCGCAATTGCGGGGAATCAGCCGCGAACGCATCGGGGACGAGATTCGGCGCATGCTCACGTCCTCACGGCGGGCACATGCGGTCGGCCTGATCGACCGCCTCGGGCTCGCGTCCGCCGTGCTCGACCCGCCCACCGGCGCCGGAGAAGCCACGGTGCGTTCCGCCGCCGACCCGTCGATCCTCGGGTTGCTCCCGGCGGAGTCTTCGATCCCGACCTGCCTGGCCGGGTGGGCCATGGACCGTGCGCGCGCTGGTCTTGAGCCAGGAATCGACCACCCCGAGGCGTACTCGATCCGCGACCCTTCCGTGTGGCAGGGGGTGCCTTCGCCGGGTGTTCTCTCGCTTTGCTCCCGGTGGCGAAAAGCCCTCTGCCTCAGCAACGACGAGCGAGACTGCCTGTGCCGCATCCTTCACTGGACCGGCATGGTGGCCTTCCGCTGGGATTCGATGCGCGTTGCCCACCGCTGCCGGACCGCCGCGGCCGAGTGGTTCGAACCGGCGATCATCCTCCTTCGGGCGGGAGTCCAATCCGGGATGGAAATCCGTACAGACATCGAACATATTGAGCGAGAAGTGCGGAATCTTGCGGCTCGTCCCGGCGGGATCGCGCCGACGCCGCTGGTCAACGGCGACGACCTGGCGATGGCGGGCTTCAGGCCCGGCCCATCCTTCCGCGTGTTGCTTGAGGCGATCTACGATGCTCAACTTGAATCCCGTTTCCGGACTCGGGAGGATGGTTTGGAACTCGCTCGGTCCCTGAGCGTCTGAAAGGCAGGAAGCGGCTGCATGCCCGTTCTGGGCTCGGACGCGGGTGATGCGGATCCGTGGGCGATGCCGGGCGTGTTGGTGGTATGGTGTTGACCCGCTCGGTTCATGAAAGAGCCGTGGTTGGTGGGGCGGGTTCCGGCCGGTTGGGTTCGTGTACGCCGGGCGAGCAGTATCGCCGGTAGGAGGTTTCTTATGTCGCACCGCTGGACATCGCTCGTTGTGGCGGCACTCTTCTCGGGCCTTGCCATCTGGTCCGTTCCGGCGGCGAGCGCGGCCGCGGCCTCCGCCCGCGTCGTTCACGCCGCCCCGCGGGTCAACGCTCAGGATACTCTGATTTTCAAGAACGGCCGGACCCTCGTGGGCACGATTGTCTCCGAGTCGCCGACGACGATCCGTTTCAAAGGTGAGGTCAACGGGATCGCGCTGGACACCGAGTTCGACCGCTCGGAGATCCTTCGGATCGTGCGAGGGGCCGCGACGACCCCCGACCGCGCCCCCGCGCCGGCGACCGATCCGGCCCCGCTTGCCGCCGCCGATCCGGTCAAGCCGCCGTCGGCTCCCACGGTGGCCGATGATCCCACGGGCAAGAAGCGTGTGTACCTGATCGAACTCACCGGCGCGTTCGGACGCGACATCTCGGAAACCCCGCTGCGAGAGTCGCTGCGTGATGCGCAGCGGCTGGGCGCCGACATCGTCGTCCTGAGCCTCCAGGCCGACTGGAAATTCCAGGGCGGCGACGCGGGTGACGACGTTACCAACTTCGATGCGTTGTTCCGGGCCGAGAAGATCGGGCCGGTTATTTCCGACGAGATCGAACTGTGGCCCAAGGCGCCGCGCGTGGTGGTGTGGGTGAAGAAAGCGATGGGAGGGGCGGCGTTCCTGCCCTTTTACTCGCGGGATATCTACTTCTCGTCCGACGGCCGCATGGGGGGCATCGGCTTCCTCAAGCAGTTGATGGAGGGCGTGGGTGACGAGGTCGTGCGTGAAAAGCAGTACTCGCTCCGCCTGGGCCACGCCCGGGGTGTCGCCAACAAGCACGGGTATGCCTACCAGATCATCAACGCGATGGTGGTCAAGGAGTACGTGCTCTCCGCCAAGATCGAGGGGGGGCGCGTCACCTACTTCGAGCGCATGCCCGAAGGGCCCGACGAGATCCTCCTCACCGACGACGGGGAGGATGAGCGGGCCGACCTGCTCAAGGACGTGGTCGCGGGTGAGGGCAACGACGTCCTCACCCTCAACGCCAAACTCGCGCGGGACCTGGGCCTTTCGAAGGGGACCGTGGACACGCTCGAAGACCTCCTGATCGAGATGGGACATTCCCGCGACTGGTCGGAGATCAAGGACGGCCGTGCCAGGCAGATCCTCAGCCGCTGGAGCAGCGACCTGACCTCGGCGATGCGAGACCTTCGCGTCCGCATCCCTCAGCGGCTTGCCGAGATCAACCCGGGCGGGACCTTCCAGGAGCGCACGCGGGCCCGCGGCCAGCGTAAGCGGATTCTCCAGGAAATGCAGGGCCTGTTCCGCAAGTACCAGGAGGTGTTCGGGGAGGACGCCGCGGCCCAGGAGATCTCGAATCTCAGCACCCAGATCGAGTTGCTCGACCAGGAGCAGCAGCGCGACGCGCAGGAACAGCGTCGCCGTTGAACGGACGCTTTCCCGGGCGCCGCGGAGGCGGTCGGGAGGCGATCGGGTGGTGATCTTCCGGCATGATCGGCGGGATCATCGCCGAGGCCGGTGAAACGTGTACAACCCCGCGGCATGGCCGCGGCCGTGATCGGAGGACTATTCATGAAGATTCTGCGGACGTTTACCATCCTCGCGGCGGCCCTGGCGTTGTCGCTGTCGGCGCTGGCCGCCCGCGCCGACACGCTCAAACTCCGCGATGGACGCACCCTCGAAGGGACCGTGACCCGCGAGGTCGACGGGTACATCTGGTTCTCGTACAAGGTCGGCGACCTTGTGCAGGAGCGCATGTTCGCCCCTTCGGAGATCGTGCAGTTGTCTCGCGGGACCGCCGACGCGTCGCCGATCGAAGAGGCTCCGGTCGGCGGCGCCGCGGCGACCGCGGACCCCGCCGCCAAGCCCGAAACCACGGATTTCGGCCGCGTCCGCCGCCTGGCCATCCTCACCGGGGAGGGGATGGTGGGCATGCAGATGGCCGCCAAGCCGCTCGAAGATGCGATCCCCCTGCTCCAGCAGGAGGGCGTCACCGACGTGGTGTACAAGGTCAATTCGGGAGGCGGCTATCTCCTTGAAATCCAGAAGATCAGCGATGTCCTGCACTTCAAGTACAAGCCCCTGTTCCGGACGGTGGCCTGGATCGAGTCGGCGATCTCCGCGGCGGCGATGAGTTCGTACTGCCTGGAAGAGATCTACTTCATGCCCAACGGAAACTTCGGCGGATGCACGGGCTGGTCGGGCTCCCTTGATGCGGTCAAGGGTCGCGGCCTGGAGGAGGTCCTCCTGGCGATGGAGCGGATCTCGGCACGCGCCAACCGCAACCCGGCCATCATGCGGGCCATGCAGATCAGCGGCTCCCCGGACGTGATGCAGCAACTGGGGATCAGCCCCCCCTCGGGGGAACTGTCCGCCAACATCGACCCTCGCACGGGCGAGGTGACGTGGTTCCAGGACCAGTCGGGCAAGCACGTCCTGAACCCAAAGCACGGCGTGATGATCCTGACCTTCGACGCGCTCGAAGCCGAGAAGTTCAAGTTCTCACGCGGGACGGTCCGCACCCACGACGAACTCGCCCGCCAGATGGGGTATACCGAGTACGTGTTCGTGGGCAAGCCCGTGCGCGGCGTCGCGTGGCCCGTCTCGAAAGCCGAGGAAGCGCAGATCGAGTGGCGCCGCGGAATCTCCGAGGCCCAGGCCCGGTTCGGAGAGATCGTCACCAGTTACCAGGCCGCTGTCCAGCAGGCGCAGAGTTCCCAGGACAAGACCATCCGCGGGAGTTTCATCAACCGAGCCCGCGGGCACCTCAACTCCCTGCGGAACATCGCCAAGCGGTTCCCCATCTTCGTCATGTTCTACAACCTGAACCCCGACTTCTTTGAAGAGCAGGAAGAGATGCTCCGCCGCCTGGCAAGGTAACGACGAGCGTTCTCCTCTCGCCGCGCGCGTCACGCGAGCATGGACCGACCGCACCGGCCCGGGATCCCGAGATCCCGGGCCGTTTTCGTGTCCGTGGGCGACGACCCGGATCACGCCGGGAGCACCCCGGCCTGGCGGGGGTGGGGGAGAGCGACCCGGCCCCGACCGGCAACGTACGATTCAGGGTCAACGGAGCCCCCCATGCCTTTTTACACCAGACTCGGCATCCTCCCGAAGAAGCGTCACGTGCAGTTCCGCCGCCCCGACGGCGCGCTGTACTCCGAGGAACTCTTCGGCACCGAGGGCTTTGTCGGACCGTCAAGCACGATGTACCACATCCACCCGCCGACGCAGGTCTACGGGTGGAAGCCGATCGCCTCGACGAAGGTTGAGTACGTCGAGCGGGACATCATGCGGATGCGGCACGTGATGACCGGCGGCCCGAGGTTGCCCCCGCGAGGCGACAGCGTCACCGGGCGCGTCGTGCTGTTCGGAAACGCCGACTGCGAGATGGCCGTGTGCAACCCCGCCGAGCAGATGGGGTACCACTTCAAGAACTCCCAGGGCGACGAATGCCTGTTCATCCACCACGGCTCTGGCCTGTGCCACACGATGATGGGGACGATCGAGTTTGGCCCCAAGGACTACCTGGTGATTCCCAAGGGCGTGATTTACAGAATCACCTGGGATCCGCGGTACGTGTCCGACTCGGTGAGTGATCCACGGGCCGCCGAACTGCTCTCGTTGCTCGCCCGGGAATCCGATGGCGGTTCCGCCGCGTCCAGGTCGATTCGCGGGGAACTGAGAGAGATCGGGCATCGCGGAGGATTGCGAGCGGCGAAACTCGATCCGGTGACCCCGTTCGGGCGGTTCCTGCTGATCGAGACGGTCAACGGGAGTCACATCGGACCTCCGCGGCGCTACGTGAGCAAGGAGCACGGCCAGTTCCTCGAGCACGCCCCGTACTGCGAGCGAGACCTGCGCCTGCCCGAGCCTCCGCTGACGTGGGATGAAAAGGGCGATTTCCCGGTCCGCATCAAGGCCCGCGACCTGATCCACGAGTACGTGTACCACTACCACCCGCTCGACATCGTCGGGTGGGATGGGTGCTATTACCCCTACGCGTTCAACATCGACGACTTCTCCCCGATCACGGGCAAACTGCACATGCCCCCCCCGATCCACCAGACGTTCGAGGCGCACAACTTCGTGATCTGCTCGTTTTGTCCGAGGTTGCTCGATTACCATCCCCAGGCGATCAAGGTCCCGTACAACCACTCGAACCTCGATTCGGACGAGGTCCTGTATTACGTGGAAGGAAACTTCGGCAGCCGCAAGGGGATCGAGGTCGGCAGCCTGACCGCGCACCCGCAGGGGATCCCGCACGGCCCGCACCCGGGGACCATCGAGGCGAGCCTGTCGGCGACGCATACCGCGGAACTGGCGGTGATGTGCGACACCTTCCGGCCGCTGCACCCGACGCGCGCGGCGATCGACCTGGACGACTCGAAATACCCGGCGAGTTGGCAGGGAGAGCATTTCCCGGGGATCGCCTCGGGCACGATGCACCTGAACGGGGTGACGGTTCCGCCGATCCACGCGGCGGCGTTTCCGAAGGACGCTCGGCCGGGCCAGGTGATCAAGGCGGAGGTTTCGGCGACGCTCATCCCGATGCCCGGCGCGGACGAGAACGGGTCCGCGGCCGGAACGGGAGGACCTCCCACGGTGAAGGGCGCGACGTCGAACGTCTGGGCACCCTAACGCCGCACGATCGACGTGGATTCGGTGATCCCATCCGGCGTGCCCGGCGGGTCGAGAGCCCGACGTTGTTCACGGAGCGATGGTCAATCGACCGGGGGACTTGTCCAGGCCTCGGGGGCGTCTAGACTTCCCCCCTTACGTCCCCGGCGGGCTGGCGCTCTCCGGGGGTACAACGTCAAACCGTCAGCACTACCTTCCCGCCGATCCGTTGCCCGGATCGGCTCCAGCGGCGAGCCTTCCGGGTTCGTGCGTGGGAAGGTGGGAGGTGGAGAACGATGGGCAAACGCGAAGTCACCAATATCTTCAAGGTCATGGCCCCCGGTGGTCAGGCGACCCCCGCGCCGCCGCTTGGCCCCGTGCTGGGTTCCAAGGGCGTCAACCCGGGCCAGTTCATCCAGAAATTCAACGCGGCGACGCAGCACGTGAAGGGGAAGGTGGTCGGGTGCATCGTCACGGTGTACAGCGACCGGACCTTTGACCTTGAGATCAAGAGTTCGCCCGCGTCGGTGATGATCAAGGATGCGGCGAACGTCGAGAAGGGGTCGGGCGTGCCCAACAAGAACAAGATCGGCAAGATCACGCGGGCGCAGGTGCGTTCGATCGCCGAGCAGAAAATGCAGGACCTCAACAGCGCATCGGTTGAAGCGGCGATGCGGGTGATCGAAGGCACGGCCCGGTCGATGGGCGTCGTGGTGGAGGGCTAAGACCCATGCCAAAGCGTCTGACCAAGCGTGACCGTGCCAACGGCGCCGTCATTCCCAGGAACGTGCTTCCCCCGGCCGAGGCGGTGGCGACCCTGAAGAAATACACGGGCCCGAAGTTCGACCAGACGGTGAACATCGTCATGCACCTGGGGGTCGATCCGGCGATGGCCGACCAGGCGCTGCGAGGCTCGATCAGCCTGCCCAAGGGGATCGGCAAGGCCAAGCGCGTCGTGGCGTTCTGCGCCAGCGACGTCGCGCCCGAGGCTCTGGCGCAGGGGGCGGTCAAGGCGGGCGCCGACGAACTGGTCGCGGAGATCGAGAAGGGCTGGATGGATTTCGACGTGGCGGTGGCCTCCCCCGACATGATGCGGATCGTCTCGAAACTGGGCAAGGTGCTCGGCCCCAAGGGGCTCATGCCCTCTCCCAAGGCCGGGACCGTCACGACGAACATCCCCCAGGCGGTCAAGGAGTACGCGGCGGGCAAGGTCGAGTACCGCACGGACAAGGGCGGCAACATCCACGCGGTGATCGGCAAGATGAGTTTCCCCGACGCGGACCTGGTCGTGAACCTGGAATACTTCGTGTCGGCGATCGAGAAGGTCCGGCCTTCAACGGCCAAGGGCCAGTACGTGAAGAAGATCGTGGTGAGCGGGTCGATGACCCCCGGTGTCCAGGTGAAGTTCACCTCTGTCGCGGAGGCCGTGTAATGTCAAAGCCAGTCAAGGAACTGATCATCCGCGAATACCGGGACCGGGTGGCGGATTGCCAGGACGCGGTCGTGGTGTCGATCCGCGGCGTCAAGGCGGTGGATAACAACAAGATCCGCATGGGCCTGCTGCAGAAGCGGATCCGTGTGACGATGGTGCGCAACGCGCTGGCCCGCAAGGCCTTCGAGGGCGGGGCGCTGGCCGCGCTCAACGACATCCTGGCCGGGTCCAGCGCGCTGGTCTACGGCGGGGCGTCGGTGGTCGAGGTCGCCAGGGAACTCGTGGCGCTGGTCGCCAAGTACCCGGCGATCGAGTTCAAGGGCGCGCTGCTGGACGGGACCCTCTTCTCCGGCAAGGCCGGCGTCGAGGAACTTTCCAAGATGCCCACTCGCGAGGAGGCGATCGGCCTGAACATCGGCCTGGTCCTTTCGCCCGCGAAGAAACTCGCCGCGCAGATCGTCGGACCGGGGAGTTCCGTCGCCGGGATCGTCAAGGCCATCGAAGACAAACTCGAAAAGGGCGAGGCGATCGCGAAGGTCGCCTGAGCGGCGTGTGCATGAGATGGATGGAATTCGCCCCCGGATGGCCGTCGGGCGTGAGCATGGTGGGGGTGTTTGGAAGTGAAACAGGTCGTCCGACTGGCCCGTCAGGGTTAAAGGCCGAATGTTCGGCCCCTCTTGGACGAGTGTGTGCGGCCGCGGCGAGTCGCGGCGGCCGTCGAGAAAGGTTGGTTGAGACATGTCCGAAACCACGTTCGACGCGAAGATCAAGGAACTGGGCGACAAACTGGCGGGCCTGACCCTCAAGGACGCCGTGGACCTTGGCAAGTACCTGAAGGAGGCGTACGGGATCGAGGCGGCCTCGGGTGGCGCGGTGATGATGGCCGCTCCGGCCGCGGCGGCTCCCAAGGCCGAGGAAAAGACGAGTTTTGACGTCGTTCTCAAGGCCGTCGACGCCGCCAAGAAGATCCCGATCATCAAGGTGGTCCGGGAGGCGACCGGACTGGGTCTGGCCGAGGCGAAGGCCTTTGTCGATACCCCCGGCAAGCCGGTGAAGCAGGGCTTGGACAAGGCCGAGGCCGAGAAACTCAAGAAGACGTTGGAAGAGGCCGGCGCGACCATCGAACTGGCCTGACGCCGCTCGTGGGGTTTGAATCGTGGGGGCCGGTTCACGGGGGGCCGGTTCATGGGAACCGGCCCTTGTTCTCCTCTTTGTGGTGCGGCGCGGTTGAGCGGCGGTGAGGGGAGCGGCGTTGGTCAATAAGGAATTCGCCTCATTTATCGGGCGAGACTCTTGATACGCGCATCCGTGTGATTAAACTTGCGGATTGCGGGCTGCGGTGTCAATGCGGCGACGAAACAGATAACACGAGACGGTGCGAGATTTCGCGCACGCCATGCGGTGTTCGCGGGGTCATTATCCATCGATCGCGAGGGAACCGGACACGATGTCAACGACCCCCACGACCTCGGCGGCGGGCAAGGTGCGCGATTTCTCCAAGCGGGGCGACGCGATCCCGATTCCTGACCTGACGCTGATCCAGAGCGAGGGTTACGAGCGTTTCCTCCAACTCGGCCAGGGTCCGCACGAGCGTGACCTGTCCGTGGGGCTCGAGGCGCTGCTGCGAGAGGTCTTCCCCATTGTTTCGTACGACGAGACCACCCGGCTTGAATACCTGCACTACACCCTTGAAGAGCCGCGGTACACCCCCGACGAGTGCCGTGAACTGCGGCTGACCTACGGGCGGCCCTTCCGCGTGGCGGTTCGCCTCCTGAGAGCGAACCACGCCGACACGCCCGAGGAGGAGATCTACCTGGGCGAGTTCCCCATCATGATGGGCGGGGGCGAGTTCATCGTCAACGGCGCCGAGCGCGTGATCGTCAGCCAGTTGCACCGGTCCCCCGGGGTGGACTTCTCGATCGTCTCCAGCGAGGGCGACCGCCCGTTGCACTCGGCGCGGATCATCCCCGAGCGTGGATCCTGGATCGAACTCGAGGTGACCAAGAAGGACGTTCTGGCGATGCGGATCGACCAGAGCACCAAACTCGCCGCCACCAGTTTCCTGCGATGCCTGTACTACATCGAGGAGAAGGACCGGGTCCTGCGGGAGCAGAAGTTCGACGCCGCCCCCGCGGAGGACAAGAAGAAGATCCAGGAAAAGGCAGAACTGGCCGGGGCCCGCGTCGCGGCGACCGACTCGATCATCGGCATTTTCTACGAGGTCACCGAGATCCCGGCCGACCAGGTCCTGCCCGAGCACTGGGCGGCCGAGTCGGTCGTTGACAAGGAGACCGGCGAGGAACTCGTCCACGTCGGCCGGCAGATCGGGGACGCCGCCGCCGCGATCGTCAACTCGAACCTCAAGAAGGTCCGCGTCGTCCAGAACCCAAGCGACGTGCTCATCCTCAACACCATCGCCGAGGAGAAACTCGAGCAGTTCCCCGGCGACTCGGAGGGCAAGCAGGCGCTGCTCAAACTCTACAGCAAACTCCGCCCCGGCAACCCGCCCCAGGTGGACAAGGCCGAGGCGCTGTTCCGTGAGAAGTTCTTCGACGAGAACCGCTACCGCCTGGGTCGCGTGGGTCGTTTCCGCATCAACCGCAAGTTCGAGATGGGCACGCCCGAAGACCTGATGTGCATCGTCTCGACGGACTTCCTGCAGGTCGTCCGGTACCTCCTGGACCTGCGGTCAAACCGCCTCGACCCCAAGACCAACCGCCCCGCCGCGCAGGTGGACGACATCGACCACCTGGGCAACCGCCGCCTGCGCACGCTCGACGAACTGGCCGTCGAGGAACTCCGCAAGGGGTTCCTGAAACTCAAGCGGACCGTCCAGGAGCGCATGAGCGTCAAGGGCCCGGACGAACTGACCAAGATCGCGGACCTGGTGAACTCCAAGTCGATCAGTTCGGCGATCGACTTTTTCTTCGGCCGCAGCGAGTTGTCGCAGGTGGTCGACCAGACCAACCCGCTCTCGTCGCTGGTTCACGAGCGTCGCCTGTCGGCCCTCGGCCCGGGCGGCCTGAACCGCAAGCGTGCCGGGTTTGAGGTCCGCGACGTCCACATCTCGCACTACGGCCGGATCTGCCCGATCGAGACCCCCGAGGGAACGAACATCGGGCTGATCGCCTCGCTGGGGATCTACTCCTCGATCGACGAGTACGGGTTCCTTCGGACCCCCTACCGGGAGGTCAGGAACGGGTCGATCACCGGGAAGGTGGTCCACCTGCGGGCCGACGAGGAAATGAAGGCCGTGCTGGCGCCCACCGACTCGCTCGACGAGTCCGGCAAGTTGAGCAAGGGGGTGGTCCTGGCCCGCGTGGACGGTGAACTGGCCAGTTCCCCGTCGGACAAGGTCGACTACGTCGACATCTCGCCCAAGCAGATCGTCGGCATCTCGGCGTCGCTGATCCCCTTCCTCGAGCACGACGACGCCAACCGCGCGCTGATGGGTTCGAACATGCAGCGCCAGGCGGTGCCCCTGATCAAGATCGAGCCGCCCTGCATCGCCACCGGCGTTGAGAAGGCCGTGGGCCACAACTCCGGCATGGTCATCAGGGCCAAGAACCCCGGCGTGATCACCAGCGTCGACGGTCAGCGGATCATCATCGACAACTCCGACGAGTACGTCCTGCGCAAGTTCGTCGGCCTCAACGAGCGGACCTGCCTCAACCAGCGTCCGATCGTCCGGATGGGTCAGAAGGTCGAGAAGGGCCAGGTCATCGCCGACGGGGCGAGCACCCGCCTGGGTGAACTGGCCATCGGCAAGAACATCCTGGTCGCCTTCAACACGTTCGACGGGTACAACTTCGAGGACGCGATCGTCATCAACGAGCGGCTCGTCCGCGACGACGTGTTCACGAGCATCCACATCGACACCTTCGACGTGGAGGTGCGGGAGACCAAACTCGGCCGGGAGGAGTTCACCCGGGACATCCCCAACGTCTCGGAGAAGATGCTCCGCAACCTCGACGAGCACGGCATTATCCGCATCGGGGCCAGGGTCGGCCCGGGCGACATCCTCGTCGGCAAGGTCAGCCCCAAGAGCAAGACCGAACTCACGCCCGAGGAGAAACTCCTCCACGCGATCTTCGGCCGGGCCGGCGAGGACGTGAAAAACGACTCGCTCGAGGTCCCCGCCGGCGTTGAAGGCGTGGTCATCGGCGCCCGCAAGTTCAGCCGGCGCCTGCACATGAACGAGGAGCAGAAAAAGCAACTCAAGAAGGACATCGCCCAGTACGAGGCGGAGATGGACGACAAGGCCATCTCCCTGTTCCGGCAGATGTGCAACGCCGTCAACGAGGCGGTCGGCACGCCGATGGTCGACCCCAACACCCGCCAGCGCGTCGGGGCATCGGACATCCGAGAAGTGATCCTCGAGCAGATCAAGACCTTCGATATCAAGTGGGCCAAGGGTTCCAAGGAGGCCAAGATCCAGGCCGAACTGCTCCACTCGCAGTTCTGGCCCCGTGTCCGGGCCATCGAGACCGAGAAGCAGCGCAAGGTCGCGCACATGAAGCGCGGCGATGAACTGCCCACCGGCGTCCTGGAGATGGTCAAGGTCTACCTCGCCACCAAGCGGCAACTCTCCGTCGGCGACAAGATGGCCGGGCGACACGGCAACAAGGGCGTCATCGCCCGCATCGTCCCCGAGGAGGAGATGCCCTTCATGGAGGACGGCACGCCGGTGGACGTGCTGCTCAACCCGCTGGGCGTGCCCTCGCGGATGAACGTCGGCCAGATCCTCGAGACCCACCTGGGCTGGGCGGCCCGGGTCCTTGGCTTCCAGGCCGTGACCCCCGTCTTCGACGGGGCGAAGGAGGACGAAGTCCACGCGGCGGTCGACGAGGCCAACCGCCACGTCGCCGAGAAACTCGCCCACTACGAGAAGACCGGGACCTGGCCTCACCCGCGTGAACTGCTCGCCCGGATGCCCCGCGGCGGGAAGATCCAGTTGTTCGACGGGCGCACGGGGGAGCCTTTCCGCCAGAGGACGACCGCCGGCTTCATGTACCTCCTGAAACTGCACCACCTGGTGGACGACAAGATCCACGCCCGGGCCACCGGGCCGTACAGCCTCATCACCCAGCAGCCCCTGGGCGGCAAGGCCCGCACCGGCGGGCAGCGATTCGGGGAGATGGAAGTCTGGGCGCTCGAGGCGTACGGGGCGGCGTACATCCTCCAGGAACTGCTGACCGTCAAGTCCGACGACGTCGAGGGCCGCACGAAGATCTACGAGAGCATGGTCAAGGGCAACAACAAACTCGAGGCGGGTATGCCCGTCGCGTTCGACGTGCTGTGCAACGAACTCAAGGGCCTGGGCATGAACATCACGCTGGAGAAGAAGAAGGCCGAGGGCGGAAGCCTGTTGTGAGTGATCGCCGGCGCGCCGCCCGGCCCGGCCTCTCGAAGGAACGGGCACGGTGACGGCGCGCGTGAAGCGTGGACGAGAGTTGATCGGGATCCATGGGGATCTTGCTGATCCGCCGGATCGGGCGGGCCGGCCGGATCGGGCGGGCCGGGGCCGAACGGTTGCCCGGCGGGTTCGATGTCAAGGCGAACGACGATTGCCTGAGCGGCCTTCACGCCGCGGGAGCACGGAAGTATGGCTGAGACCGTTTACGACCGCGTGAATGACTTCACCGCTGTGAAGGTCACCCTGGCCTCGCCCAACGACATCCGGGCGTGGTCCTACGGCGAGGTCAAGAAGCCCGAGACCATCAACTACCGCACGTACCGCCCCGAGAAGGACGGCCTGTTCTGCGAGCGCATCTTCGGGCCCGAGCGCGACTACGAGTGCGCCTGCGGCAAGTACCGCGGCACCAAGTACAAGGGCATCATCTGCGACCGCTGCGGGGTGAAGGTGACCCACTCGCGCGTGCGACGCAAGCGCATGGGCCACATCAACCTGGCCTCCCCGATCGTTCACATCTGGTTCTTCAAGAGCATGCCCAGCCGCCTGGGAACCCTCCTGGCCATGAAGACCAGCGACCTGGAGAAAGTCACGTACTACCAGGACTACGTCGTGGTCGATCAGGGGGACACCGACCTGAAGTTCAAGCAGATGCTCACCGAGGACGAGTTCCGTGCCGCGACGGAGAAGTACGGCAACGCGTTCCGCGCGCTCATGGGCGCCGACGCGGTCCGGGAACTGATCTCCAAGACCGACCTGGCCGAGGAGGCCAAGAAGATCCGCGAGGACCTCGCCGCCACCAAGAGCAAGCAGAAGATCAAGGACTTCTCCAAGCGCCTCAAACTCATCGAGCAGATCCGCGGCAGCCAGAACGACCCCCAGTGGCTGGTCATGGACGTGATCCCGGTGATCCCGCCGGACCTGCGCCCGCTGGTGCTGCTGGAATCCGGGAACTTCGCCACCAGCGACCTGAACGACCTCTACCGCCGCATCATCAACCGCAACAACCGCCTGAAGAAACTGATGGACCTCAACGCCCCCGAGGTCATCATCCGCAACGAGAAGCGGATGCTCCAGCAGGCGGTCGACGCCCTGTTCGACAACAACCGCTGCCGGCGCCCGGTCCTGGGGTCGTCCAACCGGCCCCTCAAGTCCCTGACGGACATGATCAAGGGCAAGCAGGGCCGGTTCCGCGAGAACCTGCTGGGCAAGCGCGTGGACTACTCGGCCCGGTCCGTCATTGTCGTCGGGCCTGAACTCAAACTCCACCAGTGCGGCCTGCCCAAGAAGATCGCGCTGGAACTCTTCCAGCCGTTCATCATCCGCAAACTCAAGGAGCACGGCCTGGCGGACACGATCAAGTCCGCCAAGCGCATGCTCGAGCGCCGCGACCCGGCGGTCTGGGACATCCTCGAGGAGGTCATCGATCAGCACCCGGTGCTCCTGAACCGCGCCCCCACGCTCCACCGGATGGGCATCCAGGCGTTCGAGCCCGTGCTGGTGGAGGGCAACGCCATCCGGCTGCACCCGCTGGTCTGCACGGGATTCAACGCCGATTTCGACGGCGACCAGATGGCCGTTCACCTGCCCCTTTCGGTCGAGGCCCAGGCCGAGGCCCACGTGCTGATGATGTCCACGCACAACATCTTCTCACCCGCCAACGGCAAGCCCATCATCTCCGCCTCGCAGGACATTGTCATGGGCGTGTACTTCATCACGACCGTCGTCGCCGACGAACGGCCCGCGCATGAACTCCCCGCGTTCAAGAGCCGCGTCGAGGCCATCCTGGCCTACGAGATGGGCGCCGTCGGCCCCCACGACCGCATCGTCGTCCGTCTCGGCGAGTTCGCCGAGTACGTCGACAACCAGGGGGCCGAGCCCAAGGAGATGCCCCCCAACCGCCGCCTGATCACCACCGCCGGCCGGTGCCTCTTCGCGGACATCCTCGAGAAGGGCATGCCCTTCTACAACTGCGCCCTGGGCAAGAAGGGCTGTGCCCGCGTCATCGACGACGTGTACCTCTACAGCGGCCGGGCGGCGACCATCGCGCTGCTTGACCGCATGAAGGAGATCGGCTTCAAGCAGTCCACGATCGCGGGGCTGTCCTTCGGCGTCACCGACCTGCGCATCCCCAAGGAGAAGCAGGCCCTCGTGGACGACTCGCAGAAAAAGGTCGATCGCGTCGAGAAAAACTTCGACCGCGGCATCATCACCGCCCGGGAGCGGTACAACCAGTTGCTCGACATCTGGTCGCACTGCCGGGAGCAGGTGACCAAGGCCCTCCAGGCGACGCTCAAGGCCGACCGCCGCGACCCCGAGGGCAACGAGACCCCGGTCGACGACAAGAAATACCCGCTGTACCTCAACCCCGTGTACCTGATGTCCGACTCGGGCGCCCGCGGCAACATCAGCCAGTTGCAGCAGTTGGCCGGGATGCGAGGCCTCATGGCCAAGCCCTCGGGAGAGATCATCGAGACCCCCATCCGATCGAACTTCCGAGAGGGCCTGACGATCCTCGAGTACTTCTCCTCCACGCACGGGGCGCGCAAGGGGCTGGCCGACACCGCGCTCAAGACCGCCGACTCGGGATACCTCACCCGAAAACTCTGCGACGTCGCGCAGTCGGTCATCATCGGCGAGATCGACTGCGGGTCGCGCCGCGGAATCCGCAAGCGAGCCACGTACAAGGGCGAGCAGGTCGATGTGCCCCTTCGCGACCAGATCTTCGGCCGCGTCAGCGTCAACCGCATCGTCCACCCCAAGACCGAGGAGATCGTGGTCGATGAGAACCAACTCATCACCGACGAGATCGCCCGCGCCATCGAGGATATGGGCATCGACGAGGTGCAGGTCCGCTCGGCCCTCACCAGCGAGTCGCGCACCGGCTGCTCGGTCCTGGATTACGGGCTGGACATGTCCACCGGAAAACTGGTCGAGCCCGGGATGGCCGTGGGCATCATCGCCGCCCAGTCGATCGGAGAGCCCGGAACGCAGTTGACCATGCGGACCTTCCACACCGGCGGCATCGGCCAGCGGTCCGCCCAGGAGACCGAGAACCGCGCCCAGCAGGCCGGACGAGTCGATATCCGCGACTGTGCCCAGGTCCAGTCCAAGGACGACGAGGGCCACGACGTCTTCGTCTCCCTCAAGCGAAACGGCGAGATCGCCCTGCTCGATCCGCAGGGACGCGAGATCGAGAAGTACAAGGTTCCCTACGGCGGGTACATCATGGTCCGCCAGGGCGACGACGCCAAGCGCGGCCAGACCCTCATCAAGTGGGACCCGCACCGCATCCCCATCCTCGCCGAGAAGGACGGCCTCGTGAAGTTCGTCGACCTCGAAATCGACGAGACCTACCGCGAGGAAGACGCCGGAGGCGGCAACAAGGCCATGGTGGTCGTCGAGCACAAGGGCGACCTGCACCCGCAGATCAACATCGTCGATGCCCAGGGCAACGTCCTGGACTTCCACTACCTCCCCGCCAAGGCACGCCTGGAAGTCAAGGACGGCCAGGCCGTCACCGCCGGCCAGATGCTCGCCCGCCAGCCCAGGGCCGCCGCCGGCAGCCAGGACATCGTCGGCGGACTGCCCCGCGTGACCGAGATCTTCGAGGCTCGCAAGCCAAAGGACCCCGCCGTCATGGCCGAGATCTCCGGCCGCGTCGAGATCCTCACCGAGAAGCGCCGTGGATCCAAGATCACCATCAAGGTCGTCGGTGATTCGGGCATCGAGAAGGAACACCAGGTCCCCGCCGACAAGACGCTGCTGGTCCACACCGGCGATTTCGTCCAGGCCGGCGACCCGCTCACGGAGGGGCCGCTGGTTCCCCACGACATCCTGCGCATCAAGGGCGAGGAAGCCCTCTGGGAGTACATGCTCGACGAGGTTCAGAACGTCTACCGCGCCCAGGGCGTGACCATCAACGACAAGCACATCGAACTCATCCTCTCCCAGATGCTCCGGAAGGTGAAGATCGAGGATCCGGGCGACACCGACCTGCTCCCGCAGGAGGTGGTTGACAAGTTCACCTTCCGCCAGAAGAACAAGGTCATCGAGTCCATGGCCCGCATCACCGACGCCGGCGGCACCGACCTGCCCATCGGCGGGCTGGTCAGCAAGCGCGAGATCAAGGACGCCAACGCCAGGGCCGAGGCCCAGGGACGCGACGGCGCCAAGGCCAAGCGCGCCAGGCCGGCCCGCGGCCGAACCCTCCTCCTGGGCATTACCAAGGCCGCCCTCTCCAGCGAGTCCTTCCTCTCGGGCGCGTCGTTCCAGGAGTCCACCAAGGTGCTTACCGAGGCCGCCCTTCGCGGCGCCGAGGACACCCTCGTGGGTCTCAAGGAGAATGTCCTGCTCGGGCACCTCATCCCCGCGGGAACCGGCTTCCGTCCCTACCAGGACATCAAGGTCAAGCCGCTGGTCCAACTCCCGCCCGACGAGATCGACGAGGACCAGATGCTCGCCGAGGCCGCCGCGGCCGCCGAGGTCGTCGGCGCCGAGCGCAACGACGTGCTGGGGGTGCCACGCGTCGAGGTCAAGGACTTCGGCGGTCAGCAGGTCACCCCGAGCCAGGGCTGACGGAGCCCGGGGCGGATCCGCCCCGTTGGTTCCGATCGCCTTCCGGATCCCCTCAAGAAGCCGGGCACGACGACCGGCTTTTTTCATGCGCACGCGCTCCGCCCTCGCACGACACGCCGGCATGTCAGAACAGCAGGCGAAACCCGATCCCGATCGCCAGGTCCAGTTCGGCCCGCTCGTCCAGGTCATGCCACAGGGGGAGTTGGGCCATCACCTCGAAACCCCACCGGCGGCCTTCGTACATCAGCCCCGGTGAAAAGCGAAGTTCGGTGTCCCCGTTGGTCTCGTACAGGCCGTTGACCTCGGCGGTCACGTACCACGAGCCGGTCGTCTCGGCGGTGTACGCCGACGGGGCGATGCGGTAGAGATACGCGCTGTTGAAGCAAAGGGCGTCATCGACTCCGTCACCGCCGAAGTTCCCTTCGCGGTCGCCGCCCGTGTTGAATCGGTAGATGAGGTCCTGGTTGAATCCGTGCCGGTCCCACACCCTGGTCAGCACGGCCCCGATCTCCGGGTTGACCGACCCGGAGGAAAAATCGTGGTCGTCCCCGCTCGCCACCGTGGCCCCGCCCAGCAGCGCGACCCGGAGCGTGTCGATTCCCCCCGAGTCGTCCTGGTACACCCTCCACTTGAACTGGGCCTGGAAGTCCTCGAGTCCCTTGTCGCCCTGGTCATCGCGCCCCGACGCCGCGGGGAACTCATCGTTCCGCCAGACGGCCGGTGACGTGATCCGAAGAGCCACACCCCGCCACAACCCGACCGACAGCGATTGCTCCCATTTGATGTCCTCGGTGCTTCTCGTGCCGCGGACGGGGTGTGAACCGTACTTGATGTAGTGAACCTGCTCGCGCAGCACGAACGTTCCCGGCGAGGGCATCGTCGCCGCCTCCGTGTACATGGCTTCCTGGGCGTACGCCTGGGGCGCCAGGCACGCGACCCAGGCCGCCGCCGACGCGGCCAGCGTGTATTTCTGGTCTGGCAGTCTCATGGTGCATCTCCGAGAGATGGTGGCTGGGCGGCTCACCGCGGCTCCACCTTCACGAGCGTGAACCCCGCGTCAAGGACGGTCTCTGAAAAATCGTG
The DNA here is from genome assembly GCA_019636515.1 of Phycisphaeraceae bacterium. Taxonomy (GTDB): domain Bacteria; phylum Planctomycetota; class Phycisphaerae; order Phycisphaerales; family UBA1924; genus JAEUJB01. Next base: position 478,396 of record JAHBXI010000003.1, read on the forward strand.
GGGTGATGGCCGCCGCTCCCCGCCGAGCGTCACCAGCACCGTTCCGTCGCCCAGATTGATGGTCGCCGACTCGACCCCTCGCAGCCTCAGGAGTTGCATGTCGATGTTGGTGGCGCACAGCGGGCATCCAAGCCCGTTCACGTACAGCAGCGCGGCGTCGGAGGTCATCGGCTTCCGTGACTTTGCGGCCGCGATCTCCTCGGGGCTTACCGTGTGGACCACCGCGTTTTCCTCGTAGAGGCCGTCCGATCCACCGCCTGGTCCCTTCGGCGAGGCGCACCCCGCGGCCAGCGCGATCATCGCGGCGCACGCCACCAGCAAGCAGACCCTCCCGTGGTCAACGACCCCCTCCCGACCAGAAGAATCCCCGAGAGCACCGTATCGAGAACGACCGCGAACAGAGCACGTGATTCTGATGCAAAGCATGATGAAGATCTCCGGGTGGTGAGGAAAGCCCTGCCGGGTGACCCGGCCGGCCTCTATCGTCGGATCGACCGCGGCGCCACGGCCGTGGCCGGGGCCAGGAACGCCATGAATTGAACAACGGGATACGGGTGCGGCGCGCCGCCATCCACGCAAGGACCGGCCATACGGACGGCCTGTCAAGGACGGTCAATTTCAATGAAGGATCGGCGCGGGCGTCGGGATGAACTCACCCCGCTACACCTGCCAGGAGCACAGGCGATCGAGTTCCCACGCCCCGTCGCCCAGCGGATGGACCGCCGACGCACGCGGCGACGCCGAGAACACGCGGCCATCGTTTACACCGGACCACTCCCACCGCGGAGGTGAGTTCAAGGCCGGTGTCGGCCCCTTCTGGCCGGCCAGCGCCGGGGGGAAAAGGCAAAGGTGGGGGAGTTCGGGCGAGGTTTCCGCACACGGGCAGCAGGCGTTGCCCGCGGGGATCGTTCGCCGCGACGGGGCCGAGGATATCGAGTCCCCGGGTTCGACTTGCCCGCCGGTCAGCGGGCCGGGCGAGCAGCAGCAGTCACCCGAAGGAAGACCATCGCCTGGAGATGAACAGCAGGCATGTCCTGAAATCCCGTCCTGTCGTTCCTCCCCGCCACAGCGGCCGTGAGGCGTGAGCACCGACAAGACCGCCGAAAGCACGGCGGCGATCAGCATGGGGATGGCAGGCGATAGCCTCACCACGCAATCATCGGCTCTCCGATCCGTCGGGTCAATCTCCCCCCGCCGCGGAACATCCAAAGACTTCAATGTTCCATCTCTGGGGTCCCTCTCGAAGACCGGGCCGACAGCCGGAGCAGGACTTCATCCATGTCGTGATCCAGCGCGCCCCTGGTCAGGACCTCGTCCGCCCCGGCTTCTCGGGCCTGCTGGAAGAGCGATTTCTCCACATGAGGGCCGAACGCCACGATTCGAACCGAACGATGCCGGTGCGAGTTTTCCGGCCCTCGCAGGTGGTCGAGCATCTCCAGCGCCATCTCGGTCGCGGTCAGGTCCAGCAGCACCGCGACCGGATTGCTGTCGGCCAGGCGGGCGTCGAGCATCTGGATCGTGCGCACGGGGCGGCATGCCAGGCCCAGGGCGTCGGCGCACCCCTTGATCTTGGAGGCCCATATCAGGTCGGCGGCGAGGTACAGGATCATCCTGGGATCCTTGCCCGGCGGATCCGGCGGATCTCGCGTCGGCGTCGAATCCCGGATCTCGCCAATCGGATTCATCACGAAAAGGTGTTTACGGGGCTTTGTATACCTCATACAGTCCTGACCCCGGCGGAGGTGAATGGGCGACCGAACAAAGCCCATCCTTCGCGGGGCGTGACTGGGTGGAGCGCGGGTGGCGGATGTCTCGCCTCCCGGTCCACCGGGCATCGGCCGGCAGGCCGAACAGAGAACGCGGAATACACCAATGACAACGCTCGCATCGCCTCCCGCCGCCACGCACGCTCGTCCGAAGAACACCCCGCCGAGCAACTTCTCCAGTTCGGTGTTCGAGGAGTGCGGCCTCCCGTCGGACCCCAACAACCTTTACCGCCAGACGGTCGGCTCGATGCTGTACGCGGCGCAGGTGATGGACCTCCCGCACGAGTTTCAGTTGATCCTGGCGCAGCCGAAGAACGAGATCATGGTGCATTTCCCCGTGCGCATGGACAACGGCAAGTACCAGTTGTTCAAGGGGTACCGCGTCCAGCACAACAACGCCCTGGGGCCGTTCAAGGGAGGGCTTCGCTTCCACCCCGACGTCCACCTCGACGATGTCAAGAGCCTCTCGTTCCTGATGACGATGAAGTGCTCCCTGGCGGGCCTGCCCTACGGCGGCGGCAAGGGCGGCATCAAGGTCGATCCCCGCAAGCACTCGGTGAGCGAGATGGAGCGCATCGTCCGCCGGTTCACGGCCGCGATCGCCCACAACATCGGGCCTGACTACGACATCCCCGCCCCCGACGTCGGGTCGACCGCCCAGCACATGGCCTGGATCGCCGACACCTACGCCTTCATCTCCGAAACCAGCGGCAAGAACCCAAACGCCGTCATCACGGGCAAGCCGGTCGAGTCCGGCGGGTCGCTGGGAAGGGAAAAGGCCACGGGCCAGGGTGTCATCGACACCCTCGAGATCATGCTCCCCGAACTGGGGCTTGATATCTCGAGGGTCACGTTCAGCGTCCTGGGCTTTGGAAACGTCGGATCGTGGGCGGGGCGGATCCTGGCCGCCAAGGGCGGGTCGATGCGCGCCGTCGCCGACCACACCGGGTTCCTTCGCAGTGACAAATCCATCGACGCGATCGCCCTGGCCGACCACGTCTCAAAGACCGGAGGCATCCGGGGGTTTGCCGGCGCCGAGCCGTGCTCGAAGGAAGATTTCTACAAGGCCAAGGTTGATGTCTTCATCCCCGCCGCTCTTGAGCAGATGGTCCAGGAGTCCGAGGCCCGCATGCTCAACTGCACCGTGGTCGCCGAGGGCGCCAACGCCCCGACGACCCCGCCGGGCGAGAGGGTCTTGCTCGAACGCGGCATCGAGGTCCTGCCCGCCATTCTCGCCAACGCCGGCGGCGTGACCGTCTCGTACTTTGAGTGGATCCAGAACATCACGTTCCACTCCTGGGATCTCAAACGCGTCGATCAGGAACTCAACAAGCACATGGTCGATGCCGCCAACCGGACCAGGGCGGCACGCCAGCAGTACGACTGCGATCTGCGCACCGCCGCCTACATCGCCGCCCTCCAGCGTCTCCAGAAGACCTACGAGTTCCGCGGGATCTTCCCCTGAGTTCACGTCGGAACGGGGTTGGCCAGTCGGCGACCCTGCCCGACGCCCGATCGATTCCATGATCCCCCCTCCAAGCCCGCCCGAAGGCGGGCTTTTCGTGCGCCTTGATCGACGCGGGGAGCCGGCTCGGGGCGCCACCTGATCGCATTCGCGGAGGCTCTCGATCCGTCGGCGAACGCCGGGCAGAGGCGCCGCGCCGCCGCGGCGCGGATGAGCGGCTGGAGGGATGGCCCTGATGGTGAAAAAACGTTTTCCAACACGCGTGAGATGCGAAGGCACTCAACGGTGGAGGGTGATAACTGGGGATCTAGGATTCGAACCTAGACTAGCTGATCCAGAGTCAGCGGTGCTACCGTTACACCAATCCCCAAACAAAACACAAATAAAAATCCAAAAAAGGCAGTCGCACAATCCGGTGGTATCGTACCCACATCCGACCGGATGACAAATCGGCGCCTCCCGCCGAATACTGGATGAGTGGTCAAGCCCGCGAACGGGCGGGTGAGGCGAATCGGGCGATCTGTCATGGGCCAGATCCAGGCCGGTAAAACACCCCAGAAGGCTCAATAATTCATTGATTCAGGAACATTCCCGCTTGACCTGCGGATCATGTTCGAGGTATGGTAAGTGTGCGTCGCGGGACGCGTGGCAGGGCGAGGCACCTGGATTCGGGCATGCCCCCATGAGGCTTGGCCTCAACTCGATACGGCGATGGCCGATCGTGCAGGCGGGGAACAATGCTCTGATTCCGCGGCCGTTGAACCGGTCGCTCCGTTGATGCCGACCCGACCCCGGGAAGGCCTACCTCTGCCGACAATTTGAAGACGAACGGGTGTTGCGGTTCCGCTTCATTGATGACCTGCGGAGTCGTCCTTGCTTGTTCGTACGGCCGGCGTGACACGCCGGCAATCGGCGGATCGACAGGCCTTGCTCGGGCCTGTCACCCGAAGGCGGCCTCACCGACCCGACCGCTTCTCTCCCGACTTCGGGATTGACGCGAGCCGGATCGAAAGGCTTGCCAGGTGGGGGTGGAATCACGGAGCCATCGGTCATCAACAGGCGACTGCCGCGCGGCCTGCCATTTCGCGCGGCACATGGTTCCCCGGCCCGGACGGGCACGACCCGATCCGAGCCGACATACGGAACGGAGCACATATGAAAAAGGGCTTTACGCTCATCGAACTTCTGGTCGTCATCGCGATCATCGCGCTGCTGATCGGCATTCTGCTGCCCGCGCTCGGCAAGGCCCGCGCGACGGCCCGCCAGGTGAAGGACAGTTCCCAGGTCCGCGGCGTCATGCAGGGCTTTGTGGTCTGGGCTCAGAACAACAACGAGGACTACCCCCGTCCCGACCGCCTCGACCGCGCGAACAACACGGTTGACGCCGGCGGCGCGGGCAACGAAGTCAAGAAGATCCTGCCCCGCCACGTCCTGTCGGTGCTGATCTTCAACGGCTTCTTCCCCACGGACATGCTGGTCAGCCCCGCCGAGTCCAACGGCAACCAGGCGAACTACTCGAAGTACGAGTTCAACTCGCCCAAGGGCGCGAAGGCCTCGGACAAGACCCTGGCGCTGTGGGACCCGGATTACAAGGCGTACTGGGTTGACTCCGACAAGGGTGGAACCGACGTGACCCGCAGCGGTACGGCGGCCATCCAGGGCGGCACCTCGTACGCCTTCAACCCGCCCTTCGGCAAGCGAGCCATCCGCTGGAGCAACACCTTCAGCGCGACGGAAGTGCTCATGGGCAACCGCGGCCCGTGCTACGCGGCCCAGGGATCGGCCGAGAACACCACCTGGAAACTCATCTCCGATTCCCCCGCCTCCGACGGCAAGACCAAGCAGGGCGAGAGCAGCCAGACCCTGCTGATCCACGGCGGACGCACGACCTGGTCGGGCAACGTCGGCTTCAACGACAACCACGTTGACTTTGCCACCAAGCCCGAGCCCGACGGCCTCACCTATACCTTCACGAAACTCGGCGCCGGCGTCAAGACCCAGCCCGACAACATCTTTGTCAACGAGCGTGACGACACCCGCGCCGCCGGGGACGATGAACTTCTTACCGGCGCCAACGACAACAACAACGCCTACATCCGCTGCTGGTCGGAAGTGGTCGCCTCCAACAACAGCGTCACCCGTTTCAACGCCTTCTTCGACTGATCGATCCGTCCATTTTCGGACCCGTGAGCGTTGATGCTCCCCGGATCCGAGAAGTCTGAACACGACCGGAATCCGCCGACGCGGGTTCCGGTTTTTTTTCCCCCATCCCGCCGGGATGGTCCGGACCCACCCCGGTGGACCACGCGCCGATCCCCCCATCGACTCGCGATGCGGGGAAGGCGATCGGGGCGAACCGGGCGCGGATTCTCGACTGGATCCTCCCCCGTGGGCGTCCGATGGATTACACTTACGGGCACGGCGGGTCATGGGTGGGCTCGCCGTCCCTTCGCGGAACCTCATGCCCGCCCGTGTGGCCGACCAAGCGCCCGATACATCCCATGCACCCGAACGCCAACGATCGTCCCGAATCCAACGACCGAATCTCCATCTCCACTTCCGGCGAAGAGCCGTCCGGTGGCGGTATCCCGATGCCCGATCCGGGCCAATCGTCGCCGGGATCCTCGGCGATGGAACTCTCCGACGCGATGGCGGCGGAGATCGACGCGGCCATGTCCGACATGATGAAGCAAGGGGCGGCCGCGGCTTCGCCTGCTTCCGGAGCGGGGCATGGTCCGGGGCCCGGGGCGGCGCCTCCCGTTGTCGGTTCGCGCCCGGCCATTCGAGGTCCGCGGGTGGTTCAGGCGGGCCGCGAGATGAGGCCTGGAAAGGTGGTCGCCGTCGGACCGGCGGACATCTTCATCGAATTCGGCCCCAAGGAACTCGGGGTGATGACGCGAATGCAGTTCACCGAGGCGGACCTGCCGAAGGTGGGCGACACGCTTGACGTGGTCGTGCAGCCGCGTGATGCCGACGGCCTGATCCCCTGCCTGCGCCCCGGCGCCGTGCAGAAGGCCGACTGGGAGTTCCTCGAGCCCGGCCAGACCGTCGAGGCGAAGGTAACGGGCGTCAACAAGGGCGGCCTTGAACTCGAGGTCGCCGGCCATCGCGCGTTCATGCCCGGCGGCCAGGTGTCGATCGACCGCATCCCCGACCTTTCCGTGCTGATCGGCGAGAAACTGACCTGCGTCGTGACCCGCGTCGATCGGGCGGGAAAAGGGAATATCGTCCTCTCGCGCCGTGACCTGCTTGCCGAGGAACGCAAGCAAAAAGCCGAGGCCATCAAGGCGACGCTCGCGGTCGGCCAGGTCCTTGACGGCGTGGTGCGCAAGATCATGCCCTTCGGCGTCTTTGTTGACATCGGCGGCGTGGACGGTCTGGTGCATGTCTCGGACCTGACGTACGACCGCGTGGCGTACGGGGAGAAGGGGATCGCCAAGGTCGTTCAGGAGGGCCAGGCCGTCAAGGTGCAGGTCCTGAAGATCGACCCCGAGGGCGACCGCATCAGCCTCGGGATGAAGCAGGTCCAGGGGGATCCGTTCGCGCGGACGGCCAGTGAATTGACCGAGGGCGCCGACGTGACCGGTCGCGTGAAGAACATCGCGGAGTTCGGGGCGTTCATCGAGATCGCCCCCGGCGTGGAGGGTCTCGTTCACATCTCCGAGATCGACCACAAACGCATCGCCAAGGTCTCCGACGTGCTCAAGCCCGACGAGGTGGTCCAGGCACGCATCCTCAAGATCGACGGCCAGACACGCCGCATCAGTTTGTCCATCAAGGCCCTCAAACCCCTGCCCGAGATCGCGTTCGGCGGCGGGGCGCCGGCCGGTGGCAAGGAGGGGGGCGCTCCGGGTCGCGGTGGGCCGGGCTCGGGAGGCGGTCGCGGCGGACGAAACCGAGAACCCATGCGCAGCGCGGAGGAGATCCTCAAGGAGACCCCGGCGCTTCGCCGGCTTCGCGAGCAGAACCGCAAGATGCAGTTCAAAGGCGGTCTTGGCTGATGATCCTCCGACCATCCCGGTCGTGATCGTCACCCCTCGCCGGCGCATCGGCGTCGTTGTCGGCACGGCGCCGTGTCGCTCGGCTCCGCCTGGTAGTCACGCGGGTACCATCGACGCATGACGCCGCCACGCCACGGCGAACCACCGGCGGACACGCCGATCCTCGTTCCCACGCCGCGCCTGATCCGGGTCGGCCGCCGCGCGGTGCGGGTCGGCTCGCGGGGTCCGCGGCTTGAATCCGGGCCGTGCCCTCCGAGCGGCTATCAACTCATCATCACGCCCGATGGGGAGGAACCGGTACGCCTGGTCTCTTCCGACGCGGCGGGCCGACGGCACGCGATCGCCACGCTTGTGCAACTGGTTCGGTGGCGAGCCGGTAACGACGCGGCCAGGCGCGTGTCGCCCGACGGTCGGCTGCCCGCGTGCGAACTTCCCGAGATCCTGATCGAGGATGCTCCCCGGTTCGCGACGCGCGGCGTGATGCTGGACGTGTCGCGCGACCGCGTTCCCACCATGCGGCACCTGCTCGAGACGGTGGACCTGCTCGGCGCGCTGAAGTTCAACCACCTGCAACTCTATACCGAGCATACGTTCGCGTACCCCGGTCACGAGCGGGCGTGGGAGGGGTGCTCCCCGATGACCCCCGACGAGATCCGGAGACTCGACGCGTACTGCTCCCAGCGAGGGATCGAACTGGCCGCGAACCAGAACTGCTTCGGGCACCTGACCAGGTGGCTCTCGCTCCCGGCGTACGCGGATCTTGCCGAGACGCACGGGTCTTGGATGTTTGATGGGGTGTGGCCCAGGTCGGGCCCGTTCTCCCTGTGCCCGACCGACGACCGATCGATCGGATTTGTCCGAGATCTCCTTTCCCGGCTGCGTCCGTGCTTCACGTCACCGCTGATCAACATCGGCTGCGACGAGACCTTCGATATCGGGTACGGGCGGTCTCGGAAGGCGTGCGAGCGAGAAGGACGTGCCGCGGTGTACACCGCCTTCGTCCGGCGGATCTGCGACGTCGTCCGAGAACTGGGCGCCCGGCCGATGTTCTGGGCCGATATCGCCCTCTCGCACCCCGAGCGGATGGGCGACCTGCCCGAAGACCTCGTCTGGCTCGCCTGGGGGTACGAGCCCGACGCCCCGTTCGATCGCTGGTGCGAGTCGGTGCGGTCGGCCGGACGACCCGTGTGGGTGTGCCCGGGGACGTCCGCGTGGCGGTCCATCACGGGGCGCACGCATGAGCGGCGGGAAAATCTCCAGCGCGCGGCGGAAGCGGCGGCCCGCGGCGCCGAAGGCTTCCTGGTCACCGAGTGGGGCGACACGGGGCACCACCAGCAATGGCCCATCACGGCGCACGCGCTGGCGCAGGCGGCGCAGGCGGCCTGGTCGGCGGGCCGGGACTTGGACACGGCCGCGGCGTCGAGCCTGCACATCTTCGGAGATCGGACGGGCCGTGTCGGGACCTGGCTCGATGAAATGGGTGACGCCGACCTGGTCCTGCGCGAGACGTGCGGGCGTCTCTCGCGCCCGGGCGCTGCTCGGCTTGGCAACCAGACCGCGCTGTTCATCGATTTGCTGAAAGGCGCCGACGAGCAGCGAGACGTGGGTGACCCGGCCGCGTGGGAGCGGGTCCGAGAGCGGGTGCATGGGCTCGCCGAGCGCGTCCCCAGCGGCATCGGCCCCCTGATCGACTCGGAGTTGGCCCTGACGGCGGACTTTGCAACGCTGGCCGCGGACCGCGGGGCCTGGCGCCGGCAAGGGTCCGGCATCTCCCGCGAGCGGGCGTCGGATGTTTCCCACAGGCTCGGCCTGGTGATGGAAGCCCACCGCCGGACCTGGCTCGCCCGGTGCCGCATCGGGGGTCTGGAGTCGTCGTGCGAACACCTGCGCGGGATGATCGCCCGCGCCGGCCCGGTGGGGTGACCGAGGCAGGAATGCCCGTCAGACGTCAAAGAAACAATGGAGCCGCGGGGAATCGAACCCCGGTCCCGAGTCAGTCCGCTGGACGCCTCTACGCGTGTGTCCGGTGATTTGATCTCGGCGTCGGGATCCGCCACCAGCAACGTGTCCCGAAACCAAGCCCGCGGAGTTTTCTCACTCCCGCGCCCGAAGGCGTCGCGCGGGAGCCAGCCCGATGTCGTGTGACCCCGCCCCATCGGGCGTCGGGCGGAGTCACCGCGGCCAGTATTAGGCCGCGAGAGCGTAGTTGCTCTCAGCAGTTATTGTCTTGCACGCTTTTTACGAAGGTCCACGTGCGCCTCGACGCGCCACGTCCAGCATCACATGCCCGGTCGAAACCATTTCGGCCCCAGTTGTCAAAGAACGATGAATTCTAGCGCCAGGCGATCCCTCCCGCCGGGCCGATTTCGCCCGTCCGGGCGTGCGGCCGGATCCGCCACTCACGCCGAGTCGGGGTCCTGCCGGGGGAGGGTCGCAGGGGCGTCCTTGTCACCGGCTCCCGGGTCCGACCGCCACGAAGGACTGTTCCTCGGCACGTCGCGGAACGGGCGAGATCGCTCGATCTCCGGGATAACCACCTCGTCCATGAACTCGGGCGATACGGCCAGCCTCTCGCGGCGGCCCGGAGCGACGACCTGTTGAAGATGCTTCCACGGGATGGTGTACACGTCGCGCGTGTCGTCGAGGTACGTCTCGACCTGTAGCCAGGAGGGATTGCCGCCCAACTTGCACCGGCTGGGCACGGGGATGCGCCGGGCACCGGAAGCCGTCTGATCTCTTCGCGTCAGCGGCAGCCACTCCCCTCCATCGGGCGATGCCGACACGCACAGGTATGGGCGATTGCCGTGAGGCGGGGCTTGCGGAAAACCACGCGCCGGAGGAACGACATGCGGGCATTGACGCAGGTGATCGTCGCTCAGGAACTCAACGGAACCGACGCCGTATCGCAAGCGGTGCCTTTCAAGCAAAGCCCCGCACGATCGAGCCTGCGAAGCGTAGCCGTTCCACGTCCTGGGTGTCGGGAGTTCAGGCGTCGGGATTCGGGTTCCCGGTTCTCTGTCCCATGTCGATCGCGCCGTGCGGCGTTGTTCACATGCGGCGGCGGGATCGTGCGAGGCGGGCGGCCGACCAGGATATTGCCTATCGGCCCCTCCCCCTCCGGTGGGCATCTTCTAGTGGCGTCGTCAGGCCCGTGCGTCCGGATACCCCCTCCCGGATTCGACTCGCAAGCATGTTTCCCTGGGCCTGTCAAGGTCCCCGGCGGGGGAAATCAAGAATTTGCTCTCCAAATGGCTCTCCGGGTTGGCGTTGCGCCGTTTTTGAGGCACATTCCGATTAGGAAAGCCGGGAAGGGACGACCGGCTGTGCGGGGCGACGTTGTGCCGCACGAGGGGATTCTCGTAGGGATGCCCATGATGGGCGGAGATATCGTGCCATGAGCGCGTTGTTTCGACAACCCGAGTCGCCGTTCGCCGTCGCGGACTGGCACGCCGACATAACCCAGATGCTCGACGAACACCACATGGTGGCCGTCAGCCACTCACTCAGGCGTCGGCTTCATTTCGCGACATCCCTGGGTCGGTTCCTTTCCAGCCTGCGTGACACCGAGGTCTGCACCCTGCACGGCCGGTTCATCGATGACCTGGATTCCTTCTGCGATCAACTGGAACTGGCGATCCCCGGACCGGCGCTGGATCGCCGGATCGACGGCCCGTCGGGGGTCGTGTCGCTGCTCCGCCATCGGCACACCTTCCGGGGCAAGACCGCGAGCAAGTACCGCTACTACGTCTGGCATGATGCCGATCATCTTCTCGAGCGCGACCGCGTCCTGTTCGGGCGCCTCGCCGACGCCCTGGCGGGCGTTGCCGCCGAGTCCGAGTACTGCGACGACGACCTCCTGCTTATCCACCGGGCCGTCTTCGTCGGCGGCCCGAGGCTCGAGTTGTACGCCCAGGACCCGCTCGGCCAGTTCCAGCGGTGGGCGATGGACGACGGGCATGATGAGCCGTTCTGGCAGGTCGTGACCGGCGTCGAACGGCCGCCGATCCTGCGGTATTCGATCGACCTGCTCGGCCAGCAAAGGACCTGACGGACGATTCACCAACGAGCGGCGGGTGCTCCACCGCCCCTGGTTTCAACCGTGCCTCACACCGTCGAGGTTTCAGGAGACGGCTCGGCGCCGGCGCCCGCGAGGGTTCTGGCCACCGGGCTGAAGAGATAGGAAGCCGGGCCTTGCCGTGACGGCTTGGCCCGGTTTTTCTTTGCGCGCCGCTCAACTCGGCACGCCCGGAATGCGATCCATGAGAAAGCCGGGTCGCCGCGCGGCGACGGTTCGCGCGGTGCCTCGGCGCGATATCCTTCGCGGCCTGGCCGCTGGGGAGCCGGCCATCGCCCCGTCGTGGTGACGGGGGCGCGGGCTTGATCGACGATCGGAGCATCATGCGCGACAAGAACCGGCTCATCGCCTATTTCTCCATGGAGATCGGCCTCGAAACCCACATCCCGACGTACTCGGGCGGGCTTGGCATCCTGGCGGGGGACACGCTCCGCGCGGCCGCCGACATGGGGCTTCCCTACGCGGGCGTCACGCTGCTCTACCGCGATGGGTACTTCACCCAGAAGATCGTGGACGGTTCCCAGGTCGAGCGGCCCACCGCGTGGAATCCCGAGCAGGTCCTCGATGAAATGCCCCAGCGAGGCTACGTCCCGATCGAGGGCCGGCCCGTGCTCGTGCGGGCGTTTCGCCTCATGCTCCGGGGCGTGACCGGCCATTACGTGCCCGTGTACTACCTCGACACCGACCTGCCCGAGAATACGCCCGAGGACCGCCTCATCACCCGCGCGTTGTACACCGGAAATTCCGACTGGCGTATCAAGCAGGAGGCCATCCTGGGGATCGGCGGGCGTCGGATGCTCCGGGCCTTCACGCACGACGTCGCGTGCTTCCACATGAACGAAGGGCACGCGGTCTTCCTGACGGTCGAACTGCTCAGCGAGCACCTGGCGAGGTTCGACAAGTCCGCGATCGACGAGGACGCGATCCGCCAGGCCCGCCGCCAGTGCGTCTTTACGACGCACACGCCGATCGAAGCCGGGCACGACCGTTTCCCGATCGATCGCGTCCGCGCCATCATCGGGGACCACCCGGCCTTCCACCGACCCGACCTGCACGGCGAGGGGGGGGTTCTCAACACGACGATCCTGGCGCTTAATCTCAGCCGGTTCTCCAACGGCGTCGCGCGCAAGCACGGGGAAGTCTCCCGGGCGATGTTCCCTCACCACCGGATCGACTCGATCACCAACGGCGTACACGCCGCGTCGTGGGTCAGTCGCCCGATGGCGGCGCTGTTCGACCAGTTCGTGCCCTCGTGGAGGGTGGTGAACTCGGACCTGCGGCTGGCGCGGGGGATCCCGGACGAGCGCATCTGGGAAGCCCATCAGGAGTCCAAGCACGCCCTCATCGACGTGGTTGAGTCCACCACCGGGGAGACCTTCGACGCGGAGGTCCTCACGATCTGCTTCGCGAGGCGGATGACCGCGTACAAGAGAGCCGCGATGCTGCTCAGCGACCCGGACCGCCTGAGATCCATCGCCCGCACGGCCGGGCGGCTGCAGATCGTGTACGCGGGAAAGGCACACCCCCACGACGGGACGGGCAAGGGGATCATCGCGAGCGTCAACGAGGCGATCACCGCGATTGCCCGGGATGCCGGGGCCGACCTGCGCCTGGTCTTCATCCCCAACTACGACATCGGCATCGCCAGGACCCTCGTCGCCGGCGCCGACCTGTGGCTCAATACCCCCGAGCCCCCGCTGGAAGCCTCCGGCACCAGCGGCATGAAGGCCGCGCTCAACGGGGTGCCATCCCTCTCGACGATGGATGGATGGTGGATCGAAGGGTGCGTCGAGGGCGAGACGGGCTGGGGGATCGGGCAGGTTCCACAGGTCGATGATTCGCTGGTCGGGCACAAACTCGGCCGCGAGGCATCGGCCGGCCTTTTCCGTTCCGACGCCGCGGCCATGTACGACACGCTCGAGCACACGATCGTCCCGACGTACTACAAGCGCCGTTCCCAGTGGATTGACCTGATGAAATCGTCGATCTCCATCAACGGCTCGCATTTCACGACCGAGCGGATGCTCCGCGACTACCTCATGAAGGCCTACGACGAGTGAATTCGCTGGGGTTCGGGCGCAAGGCCGCCTCCCGACCGACCTGGATGAGGGCATGGGGCGCGTGATGACGAGGCGCGGGGGGAGGGCCTGGGGGGTTCTTCGCGCCGGGGGTTCTCTCGCCGGGGGTTTTAGCGCCGCACGGCGATCACGTCGAAGACCGGCGGCAGGAACATGAACACGTCCCGGCTGGCGCACGCCTCCTGCCAGACGGCAAAGAACCGGTCGGCGGCGTCCTGGTCGAGGTGACCCGACGCGACCAGGCGTGGCACAAAGACCCGCCAGAACGAGTCCGGCCAGTGCCAGATCGGATCGATCGGCCGTGCGACGCGCTGGTTCACCGACAGGTGGGTCACCTCGAACCCGTGCCGGTGGAGCATCTCGGGGAGACGGCCGACGATGTCCGGGTCCCCGCCGCGGTCGCGGAACCCGCGCCCCACGGCCTGGACAACACGCGTGAATTCCTCGCGCTTGGGGGCCAGGCTCATCGTCTCGTAGTTGAAATAGTCCTGGATGGCGACGCGGCCACCCGGGCGGACCAGCCGGGCCAGTTCCTCGATGACCCTGGCCGGGTCGGCGACAAAGCAAAGGACCCAGCGGGCATAGGCCGCGTCGATCTTCCCGGCCCATCCCGACAGCAGCGTCCCGAGTTCCTGCACATCCCCCAGGATCCGGTCCACGTTGTCGAGGCGGCGAGACCGAGCCTGCTCGCTGACCTGGTGGAGGTACGAGGCGGACTCGTCGACGCAGATCACGCGGCCCCGTGTGCCGACGATCTGGGCCAGGTCCATGGCCGCGTGCCCAGGCCCGCACCCGACGTCGATGACCGTCTGCCCGGGGGCGATCCCCGCCCGCTCCCACAGGGCATGCGCGGAGGCCGACCAGAGGCGGTGCTGAAGGCCCAGCCTGACCGATTCCTCGGCGCTGGTACCGAGTACATACTCACGCTCGTCGGAGAGTGTTGAACGAACCGCGGTCGCGTTGGACATGTGGCGAGATTCTAGGCGGCCGTGGATCGGCCCATCGCGGGCCGGCCGGGACCGGACGCGGCGCGGGACTTGTCCCGGGTCATCGCGGCGTCACAATCATGGCTCCGCGTCCGCGAACATGGGCCGCGGCAACCGCGTGACCACGACGACACCCTCACACCGATCACAGGAGTTGGCCGCGGCCTCGGCGGCGTTGCCGGATCACGGTCGGGACCGGGCGCCACGCGTCGGGGCCGCCTCGTCGATCCTCGGGTACTTCTCACCTGGCCGCGTGCCGCCGATGTCCAGGCCCGCCTACGTGCGCGACCTGGTCACGATCGTGTTTTTCTCGATGACGCTCGCGGCCGTGGACAACGCCTTCGTGAGCGTCTACGTGAAGCAGACGTACGCCGGTGTCGCCCCCGATGTCCTGCTCAACTTCGTCGTGGCGATCGTCGGCTCGGCGTCGGAGATCGCCAACATCCTGTCGTTCTTCTGGGTGACGGCCAGCCACGGGGCGCGAAAGGCGGTGTTCATCAACGGCCTGCAACTGGCCGTGATCCTGCTGGTCGCCGCCCTGGCGCTGGTTCCCCAGTCGGTCCCGGGGCTGCTGATCCTCGCCGGCATCATCCTGGCCGCGCGCGTGTGCTGGTCGGGGATCATCCTTCTCCGGCCCACGGTCTGGAGGGCGAACTACCCACGGGAGCGGGCCGCGATCGTCGGGCGATTCTCGTCGGTGCAGCAGGTCATCGTCGCCGTCGTCGGCGTCGCCCTGGGGCTGTTTCTTGATCGCAACCCGGAGGTTTTCAAGGCCGCCGCGCCGGCCGCCGCGCTGCTTGGGCTGCTCGCCGTGGCCGCCACGCGCGGCCTGCGCGTCCGCCGAGAGCGGTCGCTGCTCGCCGCCGAGCGAGACCCGGCGGTGGGCCGCCGCATCGGCCGACCCTGGCAGGGCCCGGCCATCGTCTGGAAAGTTCTCCGCAAGGACGCCCGCTTCGCGCAGTTCATGGGGTGCATGTTCCTCCTGGGCTTTGGGAACATCATGGTCGTTCCCATCCTGGTCATCGTGCTGCGCGACCAGTTCTCGTACGGCTACCTGGCGAGCATCGTCCTGATCTCTACCATCCCGTACCTGCTCATGCCCCTTGCGGTGCCGATGTGGGCCAGGCTCCTCGATCGCGCTCACGTCGTGCGATTCCGCGCGATCCACAGTTGGTCGTTCTGCGGAGCGGCCGTGTGCTTCCTGCTGGGCGTCGTCCTGCACGCCCCGGCGATGCTCGTGGCCGGGTCGCTCCTGCTCGCCGTCGGGTACGGGGGCGGCTCGATCGCGTGGAACCTGGGCCACGTGGACTTCTCACCCCCGGCCGAGACATCCCAGTACATGGCGACCCACGTCACCCTCAACGGCGTGCGAGGGCTGATCGCCCCCCTCTTTGCCGTGGCGATGTACGAGCGGCTGAGGGCGTGGAACCTTGATGTGCGGGAGTCGGCGTCGCTGGTCCTCGTCCTGGCGGTCGTGCTCGCCGTCGCCGGAGCCGCGGGGTTTGTCTGGCTCAACAAGTCCATGTCGGCCATCGCGACCATGAAACGCTCTCACGTTTGAACACGACTCCCGATTCCTCGATTCCCCGACCACCCGCCCTTCGACCAACGCCGCCCGCGCCACGGCGGGCGGCGTGACTTCATCACGATGGCCTTGCGATTGGGGCCACGGCCGTGCCGGAACGCCCGGCAGGCAACCGCGATTACCGGATCGCGATCCGGCGCGGCTCGTCCTTGGGATGCTTTGGAAGGGACAGGGTCAGCACGCCGTCGGAGAGTTGCGCGCTGGTCTTGTCCTCCTGCACGGAACTCGGCAGCGCGATCCGCCGGCTCACCGAGCCGACACGCCGCTCCCGGCGGTAGTACCGCTCTTTCTTCTCCTCGGTCTCTTCGGAATGCTCGGCCTTGATCGACAGCACCCCGTCGTGAACGGAGATCTCGACATCCTCCTTCCGGAATCCAGGCAGCGACGCCCGGACGTAGACATTCTGATCGTCTTCCGACACATCAAGCGCCAGCGCGCCCTCGTCGATCGACGAGACCAGCGACCCGCCGGGGATTCGGCCTTCGGCAAAGAACGGGTCGCTCAGGACCTGCGATACAAGGCGATCAAAGCCCGGAATCGTGAACGGGCCGCTTCGGATGATGCTGTTCATCGAGTGACTCCTCATGTTCGCACTCCCGCGGCGTCGGACGCTTCCGCGAGCATCCGCGCGTCGCCGCGAGCACGCCGGAGAACAGGGCAAGCCATGTGCCAGTCCTGCTCGGGCCGCCGCCACTCCCCGCGACGCCCATCCCACCGACGCGCTGTCGTTTCTGCACCCGGTTGTCAGACTGGCAGGCAGGCCCGCTCGCCCGTTCACCGCCCAGCGCGTCCACAGGTGGGCGGGTATCAAACGGAAGGCAAACGCCTTGCCGTGAAGGCAAGCGCCGGCCGCGAAGGCGAACGCCGGCCGAGGAGGCGAACGGATGTTCGGTGGTGGTCTTGACGCCCCGTGGTCGGTGCTCAGGCAATGAAATCCAGCGGCCCGGTCGGCTCGTCGCGACGGGTCATGGCGTCGATCCGCTGCATGCGGCGTTCGATATCTCGCTCCAAGGCCCGTGCCTCCTGCGCCTCTCGGTGCTGCGTTGCCCGCGCGGCGTCCTCCCGTTCGAGCCGCTCGTGTTCCTCCACCCGGCGGAGGCGCTCCTGCTCGCGGCGCCGCTCCAGGTCCTTCGCGGCTCGCTGCTCGCGCAGGCGTGCGGCACGGGCGATGGAATCATCGACCACGCCCGCCATGATGCGATGGTTGCGGGCCTTGGCCGCGGCCGTCATCAGCGCCGCGTCCGCGGCGGGGTCGCGCGGATCTGGGAGGTGGGTGGTCATCTCGGCGGCGTGGGCGGCGGTCCGAGAACTCCCGGATCATTCGCCGCCGTTGCCTGGCGGCGGATCGGCCCGTGCCTGGCGACAGTCGAGCGATTCCCGTGCGATTCGTGAAAATACATGACACGTTGCCGGCCCCGGCGGAACGCACGCGACAAGAAGCGCCGGGAACCTTCACCGGGCCATCGGTTTAAAGAGTCGGCCTCGGGAGGGGCGGCCACGGGGTCGGCGTTCAGGACCGGGCGATGAGCGTCACTGTTTCCGTGCGCACGCGAGACCCGCGCCGCAAACCCACGGTCACGCGATCTCCCGGGCGGTACCCCGAAAGGACACGCACCAGTTCGGCGATGTCGCGCGTCGGCCGACCGTCGATGTCCGTCAGCACGTCCCCCTGGCGAAGACGCCCATCCCCACCCCGGCGGGGATCGACGACCCGCGTGATGATCAGGCCGTCGGCCTCCCCGGACTCGACCTCGACGCCCAGGCTCGCCATCCCGGGTCCGATCTCCTCGGGGACCATCTCGATCGACCGCACCCAGGCGCGGTAGTCACGATCGATGGTTGCCATCGGCGTCCCGAAGGTCTTCTCCCACGCGATACGCCCGGTTCGGTCCTTTTCAAAGTCGGCGGTGTAGCGCTCGTACCAGTCCCGGATCTTGCCGTGATGAGCCAGGTACAGGAACGCCGACCTTGCCCGGGCGTACGAGGCCAGCACCCGCAGGGACATGAACTCGTCGGGAGAGGCCGAGCAAAGGTCGGAGAGGCCCGCAAGCCGCCCGGCGCGTTCGAGGCGTTTGACGATGTTGGTCCGCCACGAATGACGGAGGATGATGCCGCCATCCGGGGCGGGCCCGGCGTCGTAGTCCTCGACCAGCGTCCCCAGCCCCTCCTGCACCCATATCGCGTGGCGTTGCCCCAGCCGCAGGCAACTCCGCCAGTGCAGGACATGGAAGAACTCGTGCCGGAGGCTTGATCCAAGATCCCGGGCGACCAGGATCTTCATGTCGTGGTCGTACTCCCCGCCGATCGAGGACAACCCGGCGCCACCCGAGGCCCCGTGCCGGGAGGCGATCCATCGCCCGAAATCGTCGGGAGTCGGAAGCACCACGACCACCCAGGGATCGTGGGCGGACTCGGGAGGATCAAGCAAGCCAGGGAAAATCTCCCGGCATGCCCACTCGCCCAGGCGAGAGATCTCTTCTCGGGCCGCGTCGGCGCTCGACGGCCGCACCGCGGTCACGTACACCAGGCGGAGCCGGTCGTCTCGATGCACCCGGTAGTCGCCCGAGAAAAAATCGAGCACGCTCGCGACGTTGGCGTCGCGGCGAGCGTCCAGAATGTCGGACCATCCCGCGCGGATCTCCCGGTACTCTCCTCTCGCTCGCAGGGGGGCCAGGGAAGGATCGCGATCCATGGTTCGCAGGTCATCAAACCCCTCCTCGATGGCCTGAACGAGCAGACGCATGCCATCGTCGTGGTCGCCCGCGGCGGTCCGAACGCAGGCAAGGTTGTACGTCACGACGAAATGCCCGGGCTGCAACGCGAGTTGCTCTCGGAGCAGGGCCTCGGCCTGGGCGAGTTCGCCTTCGTTGAAGGCGGCGATGGCCCGGCGTTCCAGTTCCATCGCCCGGGCGCGGCTCTGGGCACGGGCCGCGAATCGGTCGTCCGCCCCGACGTGGTCCCGTGCCGGCGGGGCATCACGACCCGGCTGATGAAAGCAGGCCACGGGGAACGAGGGAGCCGCCAGGGCCTGAGCGGCGATCGATCCCGTCATCGCCGGGAATGCCAGCGCGGCGAGCCACGCCCGATTCACGGGAGCGATCCCGTGGGAGGTGGCCCCGCGGGGGAAGCGCCGCGTGCCTGCCACGCCGTGATAAGGCCCTGCAGCGCCAGCGGGTACGCCCGGCACTCGAGGGCATACACACGGTCGGCGAGCGTGTCAGGCGTATCGCCGGGGAGGACCGGGCAGGTCAACTGCAAGACCACCTTGCCGTGGTCGTACTGGTCGTCGCAATGGTGGACGGTGCATCCCGAGACGACTCGTCCGGCGTCGATCACCGCCTGGTGTACGCGGCGTCCGTACATGCCGTGCCCGCCGAAGTCCGGCAAGAGCGCGGGGTGGATGTTGACGGTTCGGCATTCGAAGCCCGGCGGGATGGGCAACAGCCGCCGATATCCCGCCAGGACGATCCAGTCGATGCGGTGCTGGCCAAGCAGGTTCTTGATGCGTGACGGGTCGGAGGGCGCATCCTCGATCACGACGCGCAGCCCCGCCGAACGGGCCCGCTCCACGCCAGGGCACGGGCCAGACGCCACGACCAGTTCGATGGTCGCGTCGAGGTCTCCGATCTCGATCGCCTCGTGGAGGTTGATCAGCGTGCGGCCAGCCCCGGAGATGAACACGCACAGGCGTGCCGGTCGCGCGGCTCGCCGGCGCCCGGAGGAGGGCACGTGACTGGATTCGGCGTGTCGGGTCATGCGCGTTGCCGGGGTTGGCTGGCGGGGCCGGGTCGGTGCATCATCGGACGGCCTTGAGCGCGGCCTCTCGATCCTTGACGATCGTGATGATGCGGTCGAGTTTGGTCAGTTTGAGCACGTCGAGGATCTCGGGCGCGAGGTTGAAGACCGCCAGCCGTCCGCCTTGCGATTTGCAGGTCTTGCTGAGGTTGACCAGCGCGCCAAGGCCCACCGAGGGGAGCATCGTGAGTTGCTCCGCGTCGAGGGCGACTTTCCAGCCGAAGGGGGCCGCCGCCTGCCCGAGTTCGTTCTGAATCACCTGCGATTCCCGCTCGGCGATCTTCTCGACGAGGATCTTCGCGACCACGGCGTTGCCGTCGAGTTCGCAGGAGATGTACGTCGACTGGATAAGTCCCATGAGGCCCTTTCATCCCGTGTGCCGCTCGGCGTGCGGGCCCAAGCCCGGCTTGCTGTAGGATAACACGTCGTCGGGGTTGTTTCCGAGCCGGGGCGGGCTCGGCCGCGCTTTCCCCGGGACGTGGCATCCCTGGGAGTCCAGGGCTACTCCGCGGCCGGAAGCGGGACGTTCGCGATGGGTAGCGGGTGTCCGTGCTCGTCCACGGCGACCATGACCAGCGTGGCGGTCGTGACGGAGGCGTGCGCCCCGTCGGTGTACCGCTCGGCCTCGACCTCGACACGCACCGTTACGCTCGTGCGCCCGACGCGGGTGGTCCGGGCGTAGAAATTGACGATGTCCCCGAGGTTCACGGGCGCCTTGAAATCCACCCGGTCGATGGCGGCGGTGACCCACCGGCAGGAGGCGTGACGCCGGGCCTCGACAAACCCCGCCTGGTCGATGTAACTCAGGATGACCCCACCGAAGACGGTCCCGTAGTGGTTGGTGTCCCGGGGAAGCGTCATCACCCGCAGCGCGAGGCTGCGGCCCGGATCGGTGGGTGGCGGTGGTACATCCCCTGGCATCGCGGCAACCATAGGATTGATCCTCGCGGCGACGGGCCGCGGCCGGTTGGCGCAAGTCCGCAAGCCATCGGCCGCCGGTCTGGCGGCCGCTCTCGCGGGGACATGGGAGAACGACGTGAGCGATCATCCATCCGCCGATTCCCGCACAGGCCCGGCAACCGGCGGAACCGCTTCCTGCCGTGGGCAAACCGGATCCGCTTCCGGCACGGACGGGGAGCATGCGCGAGTTGCGCCGGTCCTGGCCATCGCCCTCCCCAAGCCCCAGATCGACCAGTTCCGATCCCTGGACACGCTCGCCCTGATCGCCCGGTTCCGAAGGGGGATTGAGTCGTTCGACCGGCGGATCTTCTTCCTGGACGAGGCGCGGCTCGACATGGCATTCCTCCCCGACGCGGGCGTGGGTCGCTGGCCCATCCGCGTGCTCGTCGGACACCTGGCCGACGCCCAGATCGCGACGGTGCATCGTGTACGCCGGGCGGTGGCGGAGGATCATCCGGTGATCGCCGCGTGGGACGAGAACGCGTTTATTGACTCGGGCGTGTACGGGCGGTCGTCGGCGGCGATGATGGCCGGTGAGGCCGCGCCGTCCGGACCGGGCGGTTCGGCGTTCCCGCTGGCCGGCTTTGTCGCGGTGATCCACACGCTCCGGCGGTGGATGTCCGAGTGGCTCCTGACGCTCACCCCCGCGCAGTGGGAGCGGGCCGTGCTGCACCCAGAGCGAGGGGAACTCTCCGTGCGCACGCTGATCGAGTACGACACCTGGCACCTGGAAAACCACGCCTGGTACCTCAACGCCAAGGTCGAGAAACTCCTGGGCGTCGATGCGGGCGAGGACCTGGTCGAACCGGCGGACGCGCCCGGCGGGTGCGGGAGCGGGTGCGGCTGCGCGAAACGATGAAGTTCCGATGGACGCCCGGCGCGGCCGGTCACGGGCCGATCCGTCCTACGCCCGGGTGGTCCGGCGCCGATTACATGGACCCTCTCTTGGACCCTCTCTTCGACAACCGCCGTTACTTGATCCCGTTCCGTTCATCGCTGCTGCCGCAGATCTTCACGGGGACGCTGGTGATCGGGTCGGGCGTGGCCGGGCTGCGAGCGGCGATCTCCGCCGCCGAGCATGGGGAAGTCATCGTCCTGGCGAAGGCGGAGACCGCGGCCTCCAACACCGCGTGGGCCCAGGGGGGAGTGGCCGCCGCCATCGACCGCGGCGATTCGGTCGATGACCACGTCCGGGACACCCTGGTCGCCGGGGCAGGGCTGTGCGATCCGGAGGCGGTCCGGCTGGTGATCGACCAGGGGCGCGACCGCGTCCGAGAACTCCTTGACTGGGGCATGCGAGCCGACCTGACGCCCGAAGGGGACACCGCCTTCGGGCGTGAAGGCGGTCATGGAAGGGCCCGCATCCTCCACGCCGACGGGGACGCGACGGGCCGGGAGATCCAGCGCGTCCTGCTCGATCGCGTCCTTGCGACGCCCGCCATCCGAGTCTTTGAGCATTGCTTCTCGCTTGACCTGATAACGCCGTCGGTCGAGGTCGGCTCCCCGGTCATGGGCGCGATCACCCACCATCCCAGGTTCGGGCTTCAGATGATCTGGGCCAAGGCCACGATCCTGGCCAGCGGGGGGGCGGGGATGTTGTTCCGAGAGACCACCAATCCTCGCGTCGCCACCGCCGACGGCGTCGCGATGGCCTACCGGGCCGGGGCGTCGCTGGCCGACATGGCGTTTGTTCAGTTTCATCCCACGACGCTCTACCTCCCGGGGGCCACCAGGCTCCTGATCTCCGAGGCCGTGCGCGGCGAGGGCGCCAGACTCGTCGACAACTCCGGGAATCGGTTCATGGTCGATGAGCACGAACTGGCCGATCTGGCGCCCAGAGATATCGTGAGCCGGGCGATCGTGCGGCAGATCTCCCGTCAGGGCGGCCGTCACGTCTGGCTCGACGCCCGCCACGTCCCTCATTTCCCGGCCCGGTTCCCGTCGATCACCGCGGAACTGCGCCGGTTCGAGATCGATCCGTCGCGCGACCTCATCCCCGTGCATCCGGCGGCCCACTCCATGATCGGAGGGGTGCGCACGGACCTGTCGGGTCGCAGCGACGTTCCGGGGTTCTACGCGGTGGGAGAGGTCGCCGCCTGCGGACTCCACGGGGCCAACCGCCTGGCGAGCAACTCGCTGCTGGAGGGCCTGGTCATGGGCGAGATCGCCGGCCGGTGCGCGGCGGAGATGGCTCACCCGCCCGCGAACGGGTCGGGAGCGAGCAACGCCTGGGGGGTCGCCCCCCGGCAGAGCCCGGTGCCCATCATCTCCGACATCCGGCCCAGCGACCACGGGGAACTCGACCTGGTCGATGTGCAGTCGAGCCTTCGATCGTCGATGTGGCGCCACGTGGGGATCGAACGGATCGGACCCAGACTGCGCGATGCCGGGGAGATGTTTGATTTCTGGGCCAGGTACACGCTCGACAAGATCTTTGACGATCGCTTCGGGTGGGAGACGCAGAACATGCTGCTGGTCGGGGCTCTCATGGCCCGTTCGGCCCTGTGGAGAGAAGAGTCGCGCGGGGCGCACGCCCGATCGGACTTCCCCGCCTCGCGGGCGGAGTTCGAGGCCCACGACCTCTGGCGGCGCGGCCGCGCCATGCCGATCGTCTGCCCTCTGGGGAGCGTCTTTGGATGATCACGGGCCGTCTGCATCGTTTGCCGGCGAGCCTCGCGGGGCGGTGTCGGTCGGCCATGGCCGTCCCGGCCCTGGGTCGGTTGGCTCTGGGTCGGTTGCCTCGGGGGTTCTTGGTCCTGGGGCTGTTGGCGTTCGGACTGTCGGCGTGCGAGAGCGAGACCCGCGTGATCCACAACCGCCCGATGCTCGCCGGGCTTCCCGGGTCGGAGAGCGCCACGCCGGTCTCGCGATTCCCGAAGGGGTACCGCGATCCGACCTACCTGGCCGACGACGAACTGGTGGTGCGGAGCAACGATGGCACGGTCGGGACGCTCCGCGCGAGGACGGCTCGCCACCTTATGCGGCACATCTACTCGACGCTCATGAACAACGAAGAAGAGTTGTTCGTGAGCCAGGTGCTCAGCGAACAGACCCGGCGGGAGTATTACCAGCACGGGCGGCACCCACGGGAGGCGTTCCAGACGCTGCGCGACAACGCCGGGGACGTGCTGACGCTCTTCGATCGGATGCCCATGGGGGAATCGACGCCGGGGCTTTTTCTCCAGCCGGTCGGGGGTGGCGTCCAGCGGCTGCGCGTGCAGGGCCTTGCCGCTCGCGACCTGCGGTGGGTCGGGTTCGACATGATGATGGAACAAGGAAACTGGCGACTGGTCTGGTTCGTGCCCGGACACTGAACAGATCGAGTCTTCGTTCCGCGCGGCCGTGGGAGACGGTCAAGGCTGGGCGGTCGGAACGCCGACCACCGCCACGCCGAGTTCATCGGCCAGGTCGAGGACCTTGTGCTTCTCGAGCATGATGACGTCGCCCGCGGCCAGGGCAAGGCACCCGCCCCCGTTGGCGGCGATGTTCTCGACCGTACGCGTCCCGATCGTCGGAACGTCCGACCGACGGTCGTGTCCCGCCCGGGCTCCTTTGCACAGGGTCCACCCCCTGGCCCGGCAGATCTGCCCGACGCGATCGATCATGCGGTCGGTCCCCTCGACGGCTTCGACGGCGATCACGTCACGCTCCCGGACGGCCAGGGCTTGCCCGATGTCGAGCCGCAGGATCTGGGTGAGCATCGGCCAGACGAACTCGATGTCTCTGGTCTGCTCGGCCGTGGGGCGGCGCTTGGTCATCACGCCGGGGGTCGCGAGTTCGTCGGGGATGGGGGAGGTCGAATCGAGCAGGGCGACGCCGCAGCGGTCCAGTTCCTCGGCGATGGCCGAGAGAACCGCGTGCGAGCGGCGGTCGCGACGCAGGTGGCGGTACCACGCCACGATGGTGCGCAGGTCCGGGATGTTCCGGACTATGCGCAGCGGGTCATGCATGATCTTGGCTTTGTCCACCCGGCCCACCATGATCGCGTGCCGCACCCCGATCCGAGAGAGGATCCGCCCCCAGGTGCCGACCTTCAACACGCCCACCTCCCGGAACGACGAGCACAGCACCGGAAGTTCGGGCTCGTACTGGCGGAACAACCCCAGGGCATGCACCGGATGGCCCGCATCACGCAGGCCGCGGGCCACGAGTACCGGCAGTTGCCCGCCTCCCGCGATCAGCCCCACGGGGGTCGGCGGAGGAGGTGGATCGGGAAGAATCGTCAGGGCGGCCGCGGTCATGGGTTGGATATCTGCTTCCGCGGATCGATTTCACCAGAAATCGACGGCGCGAGCCGGAAGATCGGGAGTGCTCAACTCAGCCTATCTCGAAACCAGCCCGCCAGGCGTTTCGCGGACTTGAAGCCCGCACGATCCGGCCGCGGGCATACCGATGAGAAAAAGTATATGCGGATCGTGGCGTGTCGTATTCAATAGGGTTCTGATCGGATCAAGGGTGGTGGCCCGGCGAGGCCGGTTCGGTGGATCCGGTGATCTCCCAGCCGATAAGACGAATCTCGATTGAGGGGATGGACCACAGCGAGAGACCGCCGCCATGCATTCCCCAAATGGAATACGACGCGAGAGTGATCGATCTTTGTTCGGTTCGGGGATTGACATCAAGGAATCCGACCCCTCGCCGGCCCGCGCGGGGCCATCGGACGGGGGATGCCCGCGTCCGTTCCTGCGGGTGTTTTTCCGGTGCTCGAACCAGTACCTGTACGTCCCGCGAAACGCCCGCGGGTCGGCGTATCGGGCGATGTGTCCGCGGTGCGGCCGTCACGTTGATTTCGTGGTCGGACCGGGCGGGACTTCCCAGCGTTTTTTCGAGTTGAGTTGCTGAACGGGCGACTGGTCGCGGGGGTTCGTATAGTGCTTCATGCAGGGATCAGGAACCCCCTTGGCGTACAGCATCGAGCGTCCCTCGGGGAAATGCGCGGCGACCGGCCGCCCGATCGCGGTTGGAGAGCCCTTCGTCGCCGTGCTGGTCGAGCACGAGACCTCGGGCGAAATGCGGCGTGAGGATTTCTCCCGCGCCGCGTGGGAGGGTGGGGTCCGCCCTCCGACGGGACGGGTCTTTGCATCCTGGTTCTCGGTGATGGCCGCCCCGGGAACGAAGAAAAAGCCGCTCCTGAGCGACGACGAACTGGTCGAGATTTTCGAGCAGGCGCCCGCCTCGACCGAGCGGCGGGCGTTGATCTTCCGTTACCTGCTTGGCCTTGTGCTGTTGCGCCGGCGGATGCTTCGGTTCGAGCGCCAGCGCCCCGGCGCGTCGGGAGAGATGGTGATGGTGGTGCGTCGTCGCGGGGCGGCGGAAGGTGACGAGATTGAGATCACCGACCCCGGGATGGACGAGGCGTCGATCACCGAAGCGATGGAGGAACTCTCCAGGGTCATCCCGATCGACGAGGCGCCCGAGAGCGGGGTTGGGGCGTGAGTCGTCGCTTTGGCCCGTGGATCTCGGAAGGCCTCGGGCGTGGACGGCCGGTCTTGATTGGCGCGTCGGTGCTGCTCGCGGGATGCTCGGGTCCGGTGAAAAAGCAAGACGAGGCGGGGGTCCTGGCCGAGCCTCCGCCCCCGGCGCGGGTGGTGTGTGCCCCGCACAACGAGGGGGTCGAGGCTCTCGATCGTGTGTGGGCACGGACGGAACTGCGACTGACGGCGCCGGACGGGGACCAGGGGCCGGTGGACGAGACGGCGGAGGGCCATTTCCAGTTCGCGCGGCCGGGGCAGGTCTCGCTCACGGTGAGCAAGGTGGGCGAGACGTATTTTTGCCTGGGATCCGGGGCCGAGCGGTACTGGTGGATGGACCTGCGCCGGCCGCGGTGGGCGCTGATCGGGGATCTCTCGCGGGCGACTCCCGAGGCGGTCGCGCTGCTGGGTGTTCCGGTGCATCCGGTCGACCTGATCGACCTGGTCGGGATCCTGCCGATCGAGCCTTCGGACGGCGAGGCGTCGTGGTCGGCGGATGGTCGGAGCGTCGTGGTGTCTTCGCCGGGACGCTGGGGGACCACTCGCCAGTGGGTCTTCTCGGCGGGCGACTGGAGGCTTGAGGGCGTGCGGATCCTGGATGAGCGTGGGGAGGTCCGGTGCGAGTCGTCGTTGGCGGGGGCTTCGCGGGTGGAGTTCCGGGACGATCCATCGCGGATCGCGGTGGTTCCCACGCGGGTGACGGTGCGAGTCCCCGAGAGCCGGACGACGATCTCGATCCGTCTGTACGACCCGCAGAACCGGGGGACGGGGATGAACATGGCGGTGTTCAACCCGGATCACCTCGTTCGTGCGTACAACATCCCCGCCGACTCGGTGGGATCGATGGAGGAGGCGGCGAGTCGAGCGGCGGCACGGAAGTCGGCCGCCAGGCCGGAGGATGCGCCGTTCGAGCGGGACCCTCCCGCCGGGACGAAAGGTCCATGACTGACTCTCCGAGGATGTTGTACGCTCGCCTCGCGGCGGTGGTGCTGATCCTTCTGATGGCGTCGTCGGCGTCCGGGATTCCGGCGGCGTCGGGGACGCCCGGAAACTCGATCCTGCCGGGAACAAGCGCGGTGAGCGTGGCTCGACCGGGTGCTCCATCGCACGGGTGGATCGTGGCCCAGTCCGGACCCCGGTGGGCCCTGGTGCATGTCCCGCCGAGGGAGTCGGGCTTTGAAGGCACGCGAGCCGCGCTCGTGGCGTCGGGTGGAAGCGTGCGGATGGCGTTGACGCTCTCCGCGTCCCCGGTGGCGGCGGCGGCGGCGGGTGACCGCGTGTACCTGATCTTTGAGACCCGCGATCGGTCGGATCGCGTGACCAGGCGCGACGTGTCGTCGATGACCGCCGTTCGTTCCGGTCTCGGGGCTTTGTGGCGATTTGATCCCGAAGGGGGCTTGACGGCGCTTGCGATGCTTCCATCGGAAGGGACCGTGGTCGGGTTCGCGTGCCTGGGGCAAGACCCCGTGGTGGTGCTCGACGACGAGGGGGTCGCGAACCCTTCCGGCCCGCGGATCGGCGTGCTTTACCGTGGGAAGTGGGCCTGGTCCCCGCTGGAACCGGCCATCGCGGGCGCGGTGCGGGCCGCCCCGGGCCGGGTTCGGGTTGTGTCGATGCGGTCGGGTGTTGGCGTGCTGGTGGCTCCGGTCGGGGGTGATTTTCTGCTGTGGACGGGTACGTTCCATGCCGGGGATTTCGAGGCCAGGCCGGCGATGGTGTTCGATGAAGAGGCGCCGCTGTTCCCGGCGACGCCATCGCCGGGAGCGTCGCGGGAGCCGCGAGCGGCGTGGACCTGGAATTCGCGCCGGCTGGCGGTCGGCCCGGCCTTGGCCGGTGACCCGGCCCGGGGCATGGCGCTCGAGTGCGCGGGATCGCTCCTTTGGATCCAGCCTTTGGCGGAGGGGCGCGTTGAGGTCTACGAACTTTCGGAGCGTGTGCCTGCCCGGATCGCGTCGTTCGATGACGTCTCGCTGCCGATCGCGGTGACAAGCCTTGAAAGCCAGGGGCGGGTGGTGATGGCCTGGTCACGTCTGGATGGGGGATCGGCGGGATCGGCGTCATTCGAGTCCTCGGCCGCGAAGCGGACTCACGAGGCCCGGGAGTTCTCGGCCTCGACCGGGCGTGTGCTGTACCACGGGCCGGCGCGAAGCCTTGGCCCGGTGACGCCCAACGACCTTCGCGTGCTTTCGACCGCGCTGCTGATCACGATGGGGGTGGCCCTGGTGCTGGTCCTGCGTCCCGATCCGAAGGACGCCGTGGTGACCATTCCCGTCGGCACCGCGCTGTGCGAGCCGGTTCGCCGCATGCTCGCGGCGGCGATCGACGGGGTCCTTTCGTGGTGGATGGCGTCAACGCTTCTGGGCCTTGAGTTCTTTCAGGGGCTGTCGCCGGCGGCGATCATCGCGGGCTGGGCATGGCCGGTCTCGGTGACGACGCTGGTCGTCGGTATGGTGATCGGAACGATCGGGGAATGGCGGACGGGGCGCACGCCGGGCAAGATGATCGCGGGGTGCGAGGTCGTTTCATCGAACACGGATACGGCTTCGGGCGCGATGCCTCGGCCCGATCTTCTCCGGGCGTTGATTCGCAACGCGATCAAGTGGCTTCTTCCGCCGGTGGCGATGCTGGGCTTGTTCGACCATCAGGGCCGCCATCGAGCCGACATGATGGCCCGGACGATCGTGGTCATTCGGATCGACGCGGAACCCTCCGAGTAAGCACGCGATCGGTGTTTGGAGGGGTCGCCGCGAGCCGGTTTGGTCGTGCGGTGTGATGCGCAAAGTTCGCCGATGTCAGTGAAGGGTCGCCGCGAGATCATCCGATAACGGTGTTGATTGCGGGTTTCAAGCCGGGTGAATCCTGCGCGTCGTGTCGGATTCTGAATGGGCCTGCCGACCCGACGGCTTGAAATACCGACTCGTTGTATGGGGGTGGAATCCGGTTTGTCGCCGCCGGGCATGGATGCCTGTCGCGGAGGTCGTGGTTCGCGTTCGGGCACGCAGGGATGGACGCCGTGTCTCAGAATGACTCAACTCCAGGAGCCAAGGGACCGCCGGTGGCGGGCGCACGTTCGTCGTGGCGTCTGGCGTGGCGGTTGCCGGCGCTGGTGCTTGGCGTGACGGCGCTGGTCGCGGGCTCGATCCATGCGTTTCGAACGGCTCCGCTGCCGGACTTTCCGTCCGCGATCGCCGAGGCGGAGTCGCTGGTGGATCGCCAGGAGTACGAGCGGGCGATCGATCACGTCAACACCCTTGTGTTTCCTTCGATCACCCGGGGGCTGGTGCCCGAGGACCAGGTTCGGCGTTTTCACCTGGTGATCGCCCGGTCCATCGCGCGCGGGCAGCGGGCACGAGGGCTGAACGTGGAGGCGAACCACAAGCACGCGATCGCGGCGTACGAGAAGGCCCGTGCGATGGGGCTGGTGTTGACGGGGGATGACACCGCGGACGTGGCCGAGTCTCACCTGGCGCTGGGCGATTTTGACGCGGCGCTGGAGTGGGCCTCGCGGATCCCGTCGTCGCTGCGGTCGAGGAAGGACGCGGTGAACCGCCGGGTGATCCTGCGGACGCTCGCGGGTCCGCGTGACCAGCGTTCTCGCGCGGTGGAGATGATCGGGGGCATGCTGTCGGACCCGGACCTTCCGGTGCCCGAGCGGGTGTGGGCGTTGTGCCGCCAGGCGGACCTCCTGATCGACCGTGGACTTCCCGGGGATGCGATCGACAAGTTGCTGCGGGCGATGCCGCGGCTGCCGACGGAGGGTCACGCGGCGGAGATGGGAGAATTGCACCTTTGCCTGGCTCGGGCGTACATGGATACCCGTTCGTACCCGGAAGCGTCGGCTCAACTCGAGCGGGCGGCCGAACTGGTGCCGCCGGCGGATTCGTCGCGGGCGAGGATCGACCTGCTGGCGGGCCGGATCCACGAGACGCGGAACGAACTGGCCGAATCGCGTGAGCGGTACCAGAGGGTAACGTCGGATTTCGCCGACTCTCCGGAGGAAATGGAGGCGCTGCTGGGTCTGGCGGGCGTCTACGCGCAGCGTGATGAGCACGCGGAAGCGGCGGATACCTACGCGACGCTGGTGGTGCGGCTGGTGAACGGCGCGAAGCACCAGGCGGTGACGCCCGCGGCGGTCTCCGGGAGCCTGATGTCGCGGTTCCGGGAGCGATTCGACGCCGAGGACGATCCGACGGCGCATCGGTACTCGACGATGGCGGAGGACCTTTTCGGCGCCGACCAGGCGCCCGACGAAGTGATCCGGGGACAGGCGGAGGTCAACCGCCGCCTGGCCCGGCGGCTGATCGGCGACGCCGCGTCGGGGATGGCGATGCTTGAACTCGATCCCGCGACGCTGGCGCAGGCGCGGCGACATTACCGTTCGGCGGCGAAGTATTTCCGGATCATGGCGGATCGAACGGTGGTGACGGACCAGGCCGAGTACCAGGCCTCGCTGTGGTCGTCGGCGGATTGCTTTGATCGGTCGGGCGATCGAGAGGAATCGATCATGGCGTTCGACGAGTTCTCGAGGAGTTTCCCCGAGGATCCGAGGCAGCCCGAGGCGATGTTCCGCCTGGCCGAGGCGTACAAGGCCCAGGGTGAACTTGAGCAGGCTTCCCGGCTGTACCGCGCGTTGATCGACGAGCAGGAACGGGGCGGGCGGGCGACGGCCGGTCCGTTTGCCGACGCGAGTTATGTTCCGCTGGCGCAGACGTACCTTCTCGACAACGACCCGGGGAACGACCAGGAGGCGCTGGAGAAACTGCTCGAAGTGGCGGGCGGTCGCCTGGGGGGGACGAGCACCGAGAGTTTCCGTGAAGCGGTGATCGAACTGGGGAACGTGTATTTTCTGACGGGGCGGTACGAGCAGGGGATCGAGCGCCTGCGCGAGGCGCTGGCGAGATATCCGGACGACCCTCGGGCGGACCAGTTGCGATTCCGCCTGGCGGAGTGCAACCGCCTTTCAGCGCTGGCGGTCGAGAAGGAACTGGGCGAGGCGATGCCCGACGGTCGGCGGCGCGAACTGACCGCGGCGCGTGAGGCGCGGCTTCGAGACGCGGCGGCGGTCTACGAGGATGTTCGCCGAAGGCTCGAGATGAAAGACGCGAGGCGGCGGAGCGCGATGGACGACCTGATGCTCCGCAACGCGGGTTTTTACGTGGCTGATTGCGCGTTTGATCTGGGTCAGTACGAAACGGCGATCCGCCTGTACGACGCGGCTCGCGAGCGGTACCCGAAGGATCCCGCGTCGCTGGTCGCGCTGGCGCAGATCGTCAGCGCGCACCTTCGGCAGGGAGATGTTCGCCGCGCGGCGACGGCCAACGAGCGGGCGCGGAGGTTTTACGCGAGTCTGCCCGATGAATCGTGGAATGATCCGCACCTGCCGATGACGCGGCGCGAGTGGGAGCGGTGGATCGACGCGACGGCGAGGCTCGCGGCGACGCCGGGCGACGGAGAGTCCGACAGGATTCTCTCCGAGACCAGGACGACGGCGGGCGTGTCCGAGCCCAACGGATAGATGTTTGAGAGTCAATCGCCGCGGAGCGGCGGGATGGAGTGGTCAGGATGACCGAGCACACGGGCGGCCAAACTCGCGAATCGCACGGCGGTCTTGGCGCGGGCGTCCGGCCGCCGGCGATCGGATTTCCCGCGGTCGAGCGTCTGCTCGAGGCCCAGCGTGTTCTGTACGTGGAACTCGACGCGCTGAGCCGTCGGCAGGCGGACCTGATCGAGTCGGAGGCGACCGACGAACTTCTCGGCGTGCTTGGGAAACGCCAGGAGGTCCTGGATCGAATCCAGGCGGTCAACGACGCGATCGCCCCGGTGCGAGCCAACTGGCGGGGGTTTCTCGAGACGATTGCCCAGGACCAGCGTGCCCGTCTTGGCTCGAAGGTGGACGCGATCACGTCGTTGATCGAGGCGATTACGTCCCGTGACAACGCGGATCGGCGGATGATGATCGAGGGTCGAGATCGCCTCGCGACCGAACTGGCGGGCGTGGACAAAGCCCGAGCGGCGGCCGGGGCCTACGGGGTCCGGTCGGCGGGCGGGCGTCCCGTGTACCAGGACCGGGAGGCGTGATGGCCAGTGCGGCGACGGAGATTTCCTGCAACGGGCCAGACGCGACCGCGGGGGCGGCCGGGCGGGTCTCTCCGGCGGACCTTGCGGAACTGATCGGCGAGTTCAACAACGTCACGGCGAGGCTCCATACGACGCACCAGCGCCTGCACGCCGAGGTCGCGAGGCTGATGGATGAACTGAGGCGGGCGAACGAGCAACTGGAGCGTTCTCGGCGTCTGGCGGCGCTTGGGGAGATGGCGGCGGGGATTGCGCACGAGGTCCGCAACCCGCTTGGATCGATCCGTCTGTACGCCCGGATGCTCGTCGAGGATCTCTCGGATCGTCCCGAGGAGCGTGCCACGGTCCGCAAGATCGACTCGGCGGCGGTGGGGCTGGCGTGCGTGGTGGAAGACATGCTGATGTTCGCGCGGGAGTTTCGTGTGCGGTGCTCGCCGACGCGGGCGGAGGACCTGTTCGAGTCGGCGATCGCGGCGTGCCGGGAGGAGGGCTTGCCCGGTATCGAGGCGGTGCGGTTTGTGATCGTTGGCGAGGGCGAGTTCGCCGGGGTCGATCGGGCGTTGATGACACGGGCGCTGGTCAACCTGGTGCGCAACTCCGTGCAGGCGATGGACGAGGCCGGGTCGTCGGTTCGTGAGGTGACACTGGAGGCGGAGCGGTCGTGCGACGGGTTCGTGATGCGGGCGAGCGACACCGGGCCGGGGGCGCCCCCGGAGGTGACGGATCGGATGTTCAACCCGTTTTTCACGACGCGGCAGACCGGGACGGGGCTGGGGCTGGCGATTGTTCATCGGATCGTGGAGGCCCATGGCGGCCAGGTGACGGTGCGCAACGCCCCGGCGGGCGGGGCGACCGTTGAGATCAGGGTTCCCGACGCGGCCGTGGTCGCGTCGCTTGGAGCAGGCGACGAATCGCCCGGGCATGCCGCCGCGGGCGCAGGGGAGACCTTCGCATGAGGACGGTTCTGGTCGTGGACGACAAGGAAATGATGCGTGACAGCGTGGCGGCGACGCTCCGTCGGGCGGGGATGGAGGTTCGGACGGCGTGTGACGGGAACGCCGCGATCGAGGCGATCACGGCGCGCAAACCCGACGCGGTGATCACGGACCAGAAGATGCCCGGCCTGAGCGGCATCGAACTGCTCGAGCAGATACGCCGGATCGATGAGGACCTTCCGGTGGTGGTCATGACGGCGTTCGGGTCGATCGAGACGGCGGTCCGGGCCATGCGTCTGGGGGCCTTTGACTACCTGACCAAGCCTTTCGAAGGCGATGAACTCATCATCACGGCCAAGCGGGCGATCGACCACGGGCGACTTCTTCGTGACAACGCCTTGCTGCGGGCCGCGGCACGTCCGGAGGCTGAATCGTGCGTGGCGATGGCGTCCGGGGGGGCCGGGGGGGCCGGGGTTACGATCCCGGATTCGGCCGTGGGTCGTCGGGGGGTCGGCCGACTGATCGGCTCTTCGCCCGCGATGCGGGACCTTCGCGGGCAGGTCGAAGCGGTCGCGGCCTCCCAGGGGACGGTGCTGGTGTGCGGGGAGTCGGGCGTCGGCAAAGA
Organism: Phycisphaeraceae bacterium; assembly: GCA_019636515.1. GTDB lineage: Bacteria > Planctomycetota > Phycisphaerae > Phycisphaerales > UBA1924 > JAEUJB01. The sequence goes on from JAHBXI010000003.1 coordinate 512,213, forward strand.
GGTCGTGGCCCGGGCGGTGCATGAGAACAGCACCAGGGCGACGGGTCCGTTCCTGGCGGTCAACTGTGCGGCGCTCTCGGAATCGCTCCTGGAGAGCGAACTGTTCGGGCATGAGCGTGGAGCGTTCACCGGGGCGGAAAAGACTCGCAAGGGCCGGTTCGAACTGGCCGACGGGGGCACGCTGCTGCTGGACGAGGTTTCGGAGGTCCCGCCGCCGATCCAGGCCAAACTCCTGCGGGTGCTGCAGGAGCGGGCCTTCGAGCGGGTCGGGTCGAGCATCACCATCGGGGTGGACGTACGGCTCGTGGCGACAAGCAACCGGGACCTTGGCCGGTCGATCGATGATGGTGAATTCCGCCAGGACCTGTTCTTCCGGCTCAACGTGCTGCCGATCCATGTTCCCCCATTGCGTGAGCGGCGCGAGGACATTCCCGAACTGGTGGCGTCGTTCATGGATGAGATTCGGCGTCGCGAAGGCCGCGGGGCGGCGAGGATCGAGCCGGGCGCGATGGCCCTGCTCCGCGAGTACCACTGGCCCGGAAACGTGCGTGAACTTCAGAACATTTGCGAGCGTGCGATCGTGCTCAGCGCGGTTGATCGCCACGGATCGCGAGAATCGGTGATTGGCCGGGGACTGATCGAACCGTGGCTGGGCCGATCGGTGGAGGTCCGTCCGTTGGGCGGTGGCGAGCCCCCGCGGGCCGTGGCGGCCGTGAACGGGACCCACGGAGGGCCATCCCCGCTTTCCCCGCCATTTCAGGCGTCCCCGGCAACCCCCACGACACCGGCAACCCCCACGGCCCAGACGCCCCGGACGCTTGAGGAGATCGAGCGGGATGCGATCGTTCAGACGCTGGTCCGGCACAAGGGACACCGCCAGCGGACGGCGGTTGCCCTGGGGATCGGGGTGCGGACTCTGGGACTCAAGTTGAAGCGATGGAAGCAGTTGCAATTGGTCGAGCCGGGGCTGTGACCGTGTGGCTGGAGGTCGGCCCGCCGTTTGCGGAAGGGGAGTCGGATGTTCATCGACGACGTGACATCGAGCGGGGCGATGCCGGTGCTGGAGGCCTCGCTGCGGTTTGCCTCGCAGCGTCTGCGGCTGATCGCGGGGAATATCGCGAACATTTCCACGCCCGATTACCGGCAGAGGGATGTTTCGGTGTCGGGCTTTCGGAGTGAACTGGCCCGAGCGATCGATGCCCGCCGGTCGGCGTCGGGCGGCGAGAGAGGTGAACTCGGCCTTCGCTCGACGCGGGAACTGCGCGTGTACGGGCCGGGGTCGAGTTCGTTTGACCTGACACCACGGACGACCTCGGGCAACGTTCTGTTTCACGACCGCAACAACCGGGATACGGAGGGCCTGATGCAGGACCTGGTCGAGACAACCCAGGCCTACCGAGCGGCGGCGGAACTGTTGCGGGGTCGGCTTGAGTCGATCCGGTCCGCGATCGCGCAGCGGGCGTGATGGTGGCCGGCGAGTGGGGGCGGTCGGGGGTGATAGGGCGAGGCTATGTACGGGATGCTCGATATACCGGCGACGGGGTTGGCCGCGCAACGGACGCGGATGGCGGTGATCGCTTCAAACATCGCCAACGCCCGGACGGTGCTGGACGAGAACGGGAACGTGAACCCGTGGCGTCGCCGGGAGGTACACTTTGCGCCCGGCGGGCCGGCGTCGGTCTCTCGCGAGGGGAGGGAACTGGGGGTCCGGGTTGCGGACATCACCCTGGACGATGCCCCGTTCCGGTTGCGATGGGACCCTTCGCACCCGGCGGCGTACAAGCAAGGCCCCAACGAGGGGTACGTCCCGGAACCAAACGTCGATACGGTGACCGAGCAGGTCAATGCTCTCGAGGCTTCGCGGGCGTACGAAGCCAACCTCGCCGCCGCGGAGGCCCTCAAACAGATGATGGCATCGGCCTTGCGGTTGATCGCCTGACGTCGGCCTACTCTCGATGCGTCGCGGTGCAACGGCCCCGGGTTTCCTTTGTTCCGTGTGCCTCCCATGACCGATCCCCTCGGACTCATCCCCGGACCCGGCCCCGTCAGCAGGGCGACGGGCCATTCGCAGGCGCCGTCCACTCCGAACGGCGGGCCGGAGTTCAAGGATGTCCTTCTCGACAACCTGCGGCGGGTGAATGAATTGCAGCAGGACGCGACGAAGGCGATCGAGGACCTTCAGGCAGGGCGCCGGACGGATTACGAAGGCGTTCTGGTGGCCACGCAGAAGGCCGACGTGGCATTCAAGATGCTCCAGGCCCTGCGGAACAAGGTCATGGAGGCGTACGACGAGGTCAAGCAGATGCGGGTCTGACGCGTCGCGATGATCCGTTCGTGACGATCGGACCTCCGCGGATTTCATGGCGAACGAACCCGCGACCCTGGCGCCTTGTCTGCCCGGGAGGTCGCGCCGTGTGACCGCCTTTCAAGGTCCGGTGTTCCATCGTCCGAAATCAGCATTCACGGGCGATCGGCGCGGCGCCCGTCGATCGGGCCGCGCGACGAGGACCGGCGCAAGGATTGCGCAAGAGTGGGCATGGAGGCCCGTCCAGTGGGCAGGTTGCAGAACGTCATCGGTCAGATTTCCGCGACGTACGCGAAACTGTCGGCCTCGCAGCGGCTGCTGATGGGGTCGGTGGCGGTGATCGGCGTGCTGGCGTGGCTGGTGATCGCGCAGTATTCAACGCGGGGGTCGATGGCGACGCTCGCGGTGGGGGGGACGCCCGAGGAACTGGGTCAGCGGGTGGCCGCGCTTCAGGCGGCGGGGATTGATGCGCAGATCACGCCGACGGGGATCAGCGTCCCCCGCGCCCGCCAGCAGGAGTCGATGGCCCGGCTGGGTGAGGCGAAACTGCTTCCGACCGATACGCAGTACCTCTTCCGGAACCTGATCGACGGCCAGACGTGGTGGTCGTCACGCGAGCAGAACAACCGGCAGTATCTGCTTGCGCTGCGGGGCGAACTGGGCCGGCAGATCGGGCAGTACGCGGGGGTCCGGTCGGCGGTCGTGAACCTGGATGTTCCGGAGGTCCAGGGGCTTGGGGCGGCGGTCCGTCGCCCGACGGCCTCGGTGAGCATTCAGACGCGGGACGGCCAGCCGCTGTCGCAGGGCGTGGTGGATGCGGTGGCGGCGCACATCGCCGGGGCGGTGGCGGGGATGGACCTCGAACGCGTGCAGGTGATCGATGCCTCGGGCGGGCGTCCCCGCAAGCCGTCGTCGGGGAGCGAATCGCTCTCGACAACGTACCTGGACCACGCCTCGAAGGTCGAGCGGCAGACCCGCGAGAAGGTCCTTGAACTCCTGGCGCATATCCCGGGCGTGGGCGTCGCGGTGACGGCCGAGGTTGACGTGACACGGGTGACATCCCGTGTCGAACGGAACATGGAAAAGGGCGACGGGACGGTCTCGCTGCTCAAGCGAGGCACCAGCCAGTCCACAAACCAGAACGATCGGATCGCGGGCGCCGAGCCCGGCCTGCGGTCAAACGTCGGGGCGGATATCTCGCGATCCGGGGCGTCGGGGTCCACCGTGGACATGTCCCAGGAGGAAACGGAATTCGAGAACAAGGTCGGGTCCAGGACCGAGAACATCGTCGATCCCCGCGGCATGCCCACGAGGCTGGCGGTTTCGGTGAATGTTCCTCGCGGGTACATCGCCTCCCTGGTCGAAAGAGAGAAAGCCCCGGGCGGCGCCGCCGGCCAGGCCGGGGATGGGCCGTCCGACGCGGACATCACGGCTCGTTTCGAAGATGAAAAGGCCCGGATCGTCGCGAGCCTGACGCCGCACGTTCGGGCGTCGGGTTCGCAGGGCCGGGTGGTGGAGGGCGACGTGGTGGTCTCGATGATCGCGGCCGAACTGCCGGTTCAGGGCGCGTCGGGGGGCGGGCTGCTGGGGACGATCGGCCTCGACGGGGCGGGGGGGTTGTCACTGGGCGGGGGGTTGATTGACACGGTGATCCTGGGCGTGCTGGCGTTGGTCGCGCTGTTCATGATGATGTCGATGGTGCGGCGTTCCACGCGCAAGCCCACGCTGCCGACGGCCGAAGAACTGGTCGGCGTTCCGCCGAGGGTTGAACTCAGGTCCGAGGCGATCGGCGACGCGGCCGAGGGCGAGATGCCGATGTCGGGGATCGAGATCGACGACGACCAGATGCGGATGCAGAAGGTGCTCGAGAGCGTCGGGGAGATGGTCCAGCAGGATCCGGTGGCGGCGGCGAGGCTGCTCAACCGCTGGGTTCAGGTCGAGGAGTGACGGCCGGGCGACGGTCGGCCGACAGGGAAGGGAACGGTTCGAGTGCCGCGCAAGCCTCACGACAAACTCCCCGAGGATCCGTCGAGACTTGACGGCATGACCAAGGCGGCGATCCTGCTGCTGGCGATCGGCACCGAACGGTCCTCGATGATCCTGAAGAAGATGACGGCCGGGGCGGTGCAGGAACTGACTCGTGAACTGGCCAGCCTGGGCCGGGTGCCCAAGGAACTCCAGGACGCCGTGGTCGACGAGTACTACGGCATGTCGCTGGCTTCCCAGTACGCGTCGGAGGGCAACCTGGACTTTGCCCGGCAGTTGCTGACCCAGTCCATGGACCCCAAGGCGGCCGAGAAAGTGCTGGCGGGAATCCAGGTGCAGGTGCAGAAAACCCCGTTCGCCTTCCTCCAGAGGGCCGAGAGCGAGAACCTGCTGACGTTCATCCAGGACGAGCACCCCCAGACCATCGCCCTGATCGTGTGCCACCTCCCGCATCACAAGGCGGCGGAGATCCTGGGCGGCCTGCCGATGCAGAAGCAGATCGAGGTCATCAAGCGCATCGCCAACATGGAGCAGACCAATCCCGAGGTGATCCGTGAGGTGGAGAAGGGGCTTGAGAGCCGCCTGGCGAACATGCTCGCCCAGAGCATGGAAAAGGCGGGCGGCGTGCCCACGGTCGCGGAGATCCTGAACCTCGCGGATCGTTCGTCGGAGAAGGCGATCCTCGAGGGTCTCGAGTCGGACGATCCGGACCTTGTCGAGCAGATACGGCGGCTGATGTTTGTCTTCGAGGACATCATGTTCGTCAACGACAAGGGGATCCAGGCCGTCCTGAAAGAGGTTGACAACGAGGAACTGGCGCTGGCGCTCAAGACGGCGTCGCCGGACCTTCAGAACAAGATCTTCAAGAACATGTCCGAGCGAGCGGCCCAACTCATCAGGGAGGACATGGAGTTCATGGGTCCGGTGCGGGTCAGCGACGTCGAGTCCGCGCAGCAGCGGATCGTGGACATTGTTCGCCGGCTTGAGGAGGCCGGGGACGTCATCATCCAGGGACGGGGCGGTGAGTCGGACCTGATCGTCTGACGCCGCGGCCGCGCGCGGGCGGCGGGATCAATCAGCATGGCGATCATCCGACGAGCCGACGCCCAAACCGCCGCCAGGGACGCCCTGGTTCTCGACCTTGGCGACCTTGCCAGGCAGGGAGAGGCGATCATCAGGCAGGCGCGTGAGCGGGCCGCGGAGATCCTTGCGCGGGCTGAGGAAGACCGTCGCCGCCTGGTCGAGGACGCCCGCGAGATCGGGCATGAAGAGGGCCGCCGGGCCGGGTACGCCGCCGGTCTGGAAAAGGGGGCGGAGGAAGGCCGTCGGCGGGCGATCGACGAGGCGGCCGAGCGGATCCGCTTGCTGATCTCGGCGTGGACCGCGGCGATCGAGGCTTTCTCGCAAGAGCGGCGGTTGCTGCTGACGCGAGCCCGGCGCGACGCCGTTGAACTGGCGGTCGAGATCGCGGGCCGGATCACGAGGCGGGCGATTGCCGCCGATCCCGACGCCGTCGGGACCGCCATGGAAACCGCGCTGTCGATGGTGATGCGACCGACGCGGGTTGTCATCGCCGTGCATCCCAAGGACCTCGAGCGGGCGATGGACCTGCTTCCGGGCCTGCTGGGCACGTTCCCCAGGGCCGGGGATGTGTCCGTCACGGCCGATGACTCGCTGGAAGGCGGGGGATGTGTCCTGCGCACCGCGGGAGGGGCCGCCATCGACACCGAGGTTGCGACGCAACTCGACCGCATCGCCCGGGCGATCCTGCCCGGTGGAGACGTGCCGTGACCACCGATGGCATCGATCATCGGTCGAGCGTCTTTGCGGGCGAGGTCCTGACCGCGCGGGAGTTCCAGTACCCGCGCGTGGCGGGGGTTGTCAGCGCGTTGCGGGGGCTGACGGTCCTGGTTGATGAACTTCCGGCGCCCGCCGGGTCGCTGGTCTCGATCCGCTCGCGGATGGCCGCGACGCCCCGGGGCCGTGTCGGAGATGGGATTCCCGGGGAAGTGATCGGGTTTACACGGGACCATGCCGTCGTCATGACGCTTGCGGATACCGCGGGCATCCGCCCGGGCGACCAGGTCGTGTGCGAGCAGGTGGCCCCGTCCGCGTCGGTCGGGGACGCGATGATCGGGCGGTGCGTGGACGGCCTTTCCCGTCCGATCGATGGGCGAGGCCCGATCCACGGCCTGGTGCCCAGGCCCATGACGCCCCCGCCGATCAGTCCCATGTCCCGGCGGAGGATTCGCGACGCCCTCCACACCGGCGTCCGGGCGATCGACCTGTTCACGACGCTTGGGTGCGGACAGCGGATGGGGATCTTCGCGGGGCCGGGCGTGGGAAAGAGCACGCTGCTTGGCACCATCGCGAGCCGCTCGGACGCCGATGTCAACGTGATCGCCCTGATCGGGGAACGGGGGCGGGAGGTACGCGATTTCATCGAGCATTCGCTCGGCGAGGCGGGGCTGGACAGGTCCGTCTTGTTCGTCGCCACCGGGGATGAATCGCCGTTGATGCGTGTGAGGGCCGCGAAGGCCGCGTGTACGCAGGCCGAGCATTTCCGTTCCCGGGGCAAGCGGGTGCTCCTGGTCATGGACTCGATCACCCGGTTCGCGCATGCGCAGCGGCAGATCGGCCTGGCGGTTGGTGAGCCGCCGGCGACGCGAGGGTACACGCCGAGCGTGTTTGCGCAGTTGGCGCTGCTGCTGGAGAGAGCCGGGGCGGTCGATCCGGGGGCGGACGGATCGTGGGACGACCCCGCGCCCGGCGGCGGGGGCGGGTCGATCACGGGCTTGTACACGATCCTGGTCGAGGGCGACGACATGACCGAGCCGGTCGCGGACGCGGCCCGGGGAATCCTCGACGGGCACGTCATTCTCTCCCGGTCGCTGGCGCACAAGGCGCACTACCCGGCGATCGACGTGCTCGACTCGGTGAGCCGCGTGGCCGATGAGGTCTGTTCACCCGAGCACGCCGAGGCTCGGCGACGGGTGGTTCGGCTTCTGGCGATGTTCAAGGACGTGGAGGACCTGGTGCAGATCGGGGCGTACGCGCGGGGTTCCCGGCCGGAGACGGACGTGGCGATTGACCTTCACGACGAGATCGTGAGACTGCTGCGGCAGGGCCGTGAGGAATCGACGCCGTTTGATCGCGGGCTTGCGGACCTCAGGCGCCTCTCGGAGAAGTCGGCGCAGATGCTGTCCAGGGCGGCCCCGACACGCCGTTAGGCGGCGGGAATGAACGGAGGATTGTCCGGTGGCGAGGTTTGTCTTCAGGCTCCAGGCGGTTCTCGAGCAGCGTCGCGCCAAGGAGCGGGCCATGCAGATCGAGGTTGCGCGGATCGAGCGCGAACGGATAGAGGCCGAGGGGGAGATCCGTGCCCACCAGAGGGCGATTGAACGAGAGCGCGACGCGCTGCGACGGATGCTCGATGATCAGAAGGACGCCGTGGCCGCCGGTGCCGAGCCCGACGCGGCGGGAATGGTCGATATCCGCGGTGTTCGGATGCAGGCGGCGGCGGCGGTGCGCCTGACGGCGGTGGCTCAGCGGGCGGCGGTTCGGCTGGCGGGGATTCATCGCCGCCTGGACTCGGCCCGGCTCGACCTGCTGCAGGCCGCGACGAGACGAAAAGCCGTCGAGTTACTCCGGGAGAAGCGGCTGGCCGAGCACAAGGCGGGCGAACGGTCTCGCGACGCGGCGATGACCGATGAAATGGCGACGATGAGGCCAGGCCCCGCGGGGCTTGGCTTCGAGGACCGGGAGTATCCATGAAGACCCTGCTGATATCCGTGGCCGTGGTCGCGGTGGCGAACCTGGTGGCGCTGCTGGGGTTTGCGGGCTGGCTCGTCGGGTCGGGTCGCCTGGACGCCGAGCGTCTGAACGTGGTCCGGGCGATGTTTGCCGAGACGATCCACGACCAGAAGTCTCGCGAGACGGCCCAGAGCGCGGCGAACGAGTCCCTCGCCAGGGCCGCCGAGCAGGCCCGCAAGGACGCCCGGCCCCCGATGACCGCGACCGAGCAACTCGCCGCCCGCGTTGAAGCGACCGAGATCGATCGTCAGCGTGCCGAGCGCCTTCGCCGCGAGGTCGCCGACCTGCAGAAAGGCCTCGAGCAGCGCGAGGCGGAACTGGAGCGCCAGCGGAACGAGTTCTCGCGCGAGCGTGGTGAGTTCAATCGAATGAGGGAGGACCTGGTCGCCCAGACGACTTCCGAGCAGTTCAAGAAGGCCCTCGCGACCCTCGAAGGTCTGAAGGCCGCCGATGCGAAGAAGGCCCTGGTTGAGTTGATCGCCGCCGATCCGGTCAAGGGTATCGGGCAGGTCGCCTCCTACCTGAACGCGATGGATGAGCGGGCCAGGACGAAGGTGGTGACCGAGTTCATCAAGGACGACTCCAAACTGGCCGCGGAATTGCTGGAGAGGATCCGAGTGCGAGGGAGCGTCGTCTCCACGCCCCTGGAGTCCGTTGCCGATGGTTCAGCCGTCGCCCCCCGATGATGGTCCGCGAATGCTCGCCGTGCGGCCTCACGCCCTCGGCAACGCCCCGTTGCGGATCGGCCCCGCGGCTGGCGGTAGAGGGGGCGGTGGAGGGGGGGGGGACTTTCGCTTGGCGTTCGACGCGCAACGATTGACCGATCGAACCGCGCAGGAATCGGTCATCCATCACGCGGGACATGCGCCCGGAACACCCCGCGGGCCGGCGCCGACCGCGGCCGGCGCCCTTGCCTTGAAGGCTGATGAACGCCTGACGGTCAAGGATGCGCAGTTGCGGGCCGCCCGGCAGAGGCCCGTTGTCAAGGCCGCCTACGAACTCGACCAGGACGCCTCGGCCCGAGCCGCGCTTCAGGGCGCCCCGCCTCAGGGGTCCGAGTCTCGGGTGGCCGAGCCTCAGCCTCGCGCGCCAACTCGACCGCCCGCGGATGGGGCAGAGGGCCTTTCCCCATCCGGCGACACCTCCACCAGCCCGGTTCGCGAGCATGCCTCCGACGCCGGGCGGGGGGCTGCTTCTGAATCGCGGCTCGGAGAGCGGGCGGATCGGGAGGTCTCATCGCACCGGCCTGGCGCCTCCGGCGAGCGGAAGGACCAGGAGGCTCAGCGAGGAGGCGCCGACGCCGAACGTTCCGGTCAATCCGAGCGCCCGGGCTTTTCGTCCACCGGGGAGACCGCGGCACAAAGCCAGGGCGCGCCTCCGCCGCCTGCCTCGACGGCCGCGGGGGCAAAGCCGGCGGCCAACGCGCCCACCGTCCCAGGCCAGGGCGTGGCGGCTCCGGCTGGACGTGTGACCCGATCGGCTGGTCCGGAGTTCGCTCCGCCGCGAGGGGAGGCGAGTCGCCACACGAAAGAGGACCCGACGGGATTGTCCGCGCCCGGGGTTCGCGGGCAGGCCATGCGTGGTGTGTTCGCGATGCTCAGGACCGGGGCGAGCGGGTCGTCCTCGGCGATGCTCGCCCTCGCGCCGGAATCTCTTGGGCAGATGCGGATCAACGTCTCGGTTCGTGACGGGCGTGTGCGGGCGATGTTCGCGGTCGAATCGGCCCAGGCGCACCGCTCGCTCGAGCGTTCCCTGCCGGAACTGCGCCAGGCGATCGAGTCTCGTGGTCTGATCGTGGAATCGGTGGGGGTCGAGCGGTCGGCTCGGATCGGTGAATCGGCCTCGGAGATGATCGAAGGCGGCATTACCCGGAATCCGCCCGGTCTGGCAGGGGATTCGCGTGAGGGTTCGTCCGGGGATGGGGGGAACGGGCCGGAGGCCCATGACCGACCTCCCGGCGCGGGGCTGCCCGCGGCGGAGGGCTCGGTCGGCGTGCCGGGCGTGGAATCGCCCGGGGATGACCATGACGACATCGGGTCGGCGCGGGGCTGGAGGCTCGGCGTGGACCTGACGGCCTAGCGGGGGGCGCTGCGCCCTTCGACTTTGGAGCACGCCATGCCCGGCACGGTGGATGTTCTTGGCGCCTCGGGATCAAAGCCGACGGGATCATCGTCGTCGGCCTTCTCGGCGCTCTCGAGCGAGGACTTTTTCAAACTCATCCTGACCGAACTGACCAAGCAGGACCCGCTGAATCCCAACGACACGCAGGCGCTGCTCGACCAACTCTCGACGGTGTACAACATCCAGTCGTCGATGGACCTCTCGACGAGCATGAAGACGCTGATCGACCGGAACGAACTTTCATCGGCGTCCGGGATGATCGGGATGTACGTGACGGGGCTGAGCGAGGATTTCCGGCGTGTCGAGGGATACGTGGCGGCCGCGTCAAAGACGCCAACAGGCGCGGTGCTGGTGCTCGATGACGGCGTCCGCGTGCCGATGAAGGACGTGGACGGGGTGATCCGCGCGGCGGAAGGGGGGGCGCCGTGACATCCTCGGCCACGGACCTGCTGCGCGTGCTTGGGGGGCGAGCGCACTCGGCGCACGCCCGACCCGACGGCCCTCACGCCATGGCCTCGGCCTCCGAGATCGCCCGCACGGGCTCGTTTGCCCAATTGCTGGAGGCGGCCCGCTCGGGCCATTTTTCGGGCGGCCCGCCGGTGACGGTGCATCCGTCGTCGGGGGTGAGCCTGACCCCGGATCAGATGCAGCGTCTGTCCGTGGCGGCCGACATGGCCCAGGCGGCGGGGGCGACTCGGGCGCTGGTGCGCATCGACGGGATGTCCCTGCTCATGGATGTCGGTGTCCGGTCCATCACCGCGTCGGTCAAGATCGCTCCGGGCGAGGTGGTCACCGGGATTGACGCCCTGGTCGAGGTCCCGGCCGCGGGCGACCCGCCAAAGGTCCAGGCCGTCGGCTCCCCGGCCGGTCTTCGATCGGGGCCCTTGGCGGCCATGCCCCGATCCGTCGCCGATGCCTTGATTCCATCCGCCGGCTGATCCCCCTCCAAACCCCCATCGGGCACGCACGCTCCAGGAGACCTTTGCACCATGGCATCCACCAGCGCGATGTTCACCGCACTGTCGGGCATGACCGCCAACGCCCGCAGCCTCGACGTGGTGGGCAACAACATCGCCAACGTCAACACCACGGCGTTCAAGTCCAACCGCGTGCTGTTCTCGACGCAGTTCAGCCGGACGCTCAGCCTCGGCACGGCCCCAAGCGACACCTCGGGGGGGACCAACCCCGGGCAGATCGGCATGGGGGTGAACGTCGCGGGCACCCAGCGCTCGTTCACCGGGGGGACCATCTCCGCCACCGGCGATTCACGGGACCTGGCCATCGAGGGTGATGGGTTTTTCATCGTGAACCGGGGGGGCGATCAACTGTACACGCGGGCCGGGGCGTTCCGCACCAGCGCGACCAACGACCTGGTTTCCGTGAGCGGGGAGCGTCTTCGAGGGTGGACCGTCGACGAGAACTTCAACGTCGTCCAGGGCACGCTGGTCGACCTGAACATCCCGCTGGGGGCGATGACCATCGCGCAGCCGACCGGGACGACCCGGTTCGCGGGGAACCTCAACGCGTCGGGTCTCTTGCCGACGCGTGGATCCTCGATCTCGCTGCTTGGCTCCCCGGGCAACGGCCTTCGAGCCGTCGCCGGGGCGAACCCGGCCCCGGGGGCCGGGAACGTGCTCGAGATGACGACTCGCCTGGTGGATGTCGAGGATCCGGCCGCGCCCGGGAGCGGGACGCGGCTGTTTTCGGCCGGGCAGTTCCTTTCGTTCGAATCGGTCGAGAAGGGAGGCAAGACGCTGCCTCCGGCACGCCTGGCCATCGAGGACTCGACCACCATCGGCGACTGGTCGGATTTCATGGCGGCGATCTTCGGCATCACGACCGCGACGGGTGCGAATCCCGACGGGAGGCAGCCGGGGGTCGGGCTTGATGCCTCCACGGGGGTGCTGACGATCGTCGGGAATACCGGGACGGTCAACGACCTGTCCATCGACGCCTCGGACATCCGCCTGCTGGATTCGTCCGGGGCGATGGTGCGTTCCCCGCTGACCATCGACAAAACGGCCGCGGCGGACGGGGAGTCGGTGCGGACGACCTTCATCGTGTACGACTCGCTGGGGACGCCGGTGAGCGCGGACCTTTCGATGGTGCTCGATGGCCGGTCGGACTCGGGAACCACCTGGCGGTACTACGTCGAGTCCGCCGATGACTCGGACCTGTCGAGATTCGTCGCCTCGGGGGTGGTGGGGTTCGATACGCGCGGGCAACTCTCGACCCCCGACCCGATCCGGGTGACGATCGACCGGGCGGGGACCGGCGCGGCCACGCCGCTGACGTTCGACCTCGACCTGGCGGGTGGGGCGGGGAACGTGACGTCGTTGACCGACACGACCTCCGCCATCGCCGCGACGTTCGCGGACGGTTCTCCCATCGGGACGCTGATCGCCTACGCGGTCGGGCAGGACGGGGTGATCATCGGCTCGTTCACCAACGGCCTGACCCGGACGATCGGGCAGGTGGCGCTGGCCAAGTTCCCAAACGCCGAGGGGCTGGCGGACGTGGGGGGGAACATGTTCCGTGTCGGTCCCAACAGCGGGACGCCGGTGGTGGCCCAGCCGCAGTCCATGGGCGCGGGGAGGCTGGTCGGGGGCGCGCTGGAACTCTCGAACGTGGACCTGAGCCAGGAGTTCATCAACATGATCCTGGCATCCACCGGGTACTCGGCGTCGTCGCGGGTGATCCGTACCACGGACGAGTTGATCCAGCAGTTGCTGGTGCTGGGCCGCTGACACCGCCGTTGAAAAGTCGTGGCGGGTGCATCAAGTCGCCCCTGGGCGATCCCGATAACTCTTCGCGGGGCGGCGGCGAGGCCCGCGGCCTCGAAGGAGTTGGCGATGAATGGAAAAAGCGTGGTATCGGTTCGCCGGGCCTGCACCATCGGGCGGCTGGTGGCGGTGGCGGGGTTGATCCTGGGCGCGGTGGTGATGACGTCGGCGGCGTCCGATCCGGCCTCGCTGGGGGCGTGGACCGCGGCGGGGGTCTTCGCCACGATCTGCCTGTCGTTCATGCTGGATCGCTTCCTGTCCTCGACCCTTGATCGGGTGGATCGATTCGGCGGGCACGGCTCGGTGATCGCGCGAAGCGGAGGCGCCGGGGGCGGGCAACGGCGAGAAGCCGCCTGAGCGCGCGGGGGTGGGCGGTGAGGCCGCGATGGCCCGGTGGGCCTGCGCCGCCCGGGGCCGGTGGCGATAACCATCGGCGGGCGTCCCACCGCGCAAGTCTGGCCGCGTTCGATCCGAAAGCAGAGGCGTCCGGCGGCTCATTCGTAGGGCATCTGGACGGCTTGCGCCCATCACGACGGAGCACCACGTGGCAGAAAGCGACAGCACGGCACCCGCGTCCGAAGCGGCCGGCGCGACCGGGCCGAACGGCCGTTCCTCCCCCATGAAGATGATCGCCATCGTCGCGGCGGTGATGGTGCTGGAGGCGGTGGGGATCGTGGCGGTGCTGAAGATGACCGGGGGCGGGGCCGGGAGCGCGGCGGCGCAGGGGATCGACCACCGCGGGCACGACGAATCCAACGAGTTTGTCGAACTGCCGCTGGTCTCGGACAGGTTCCAGAACATGCAGACCGGCAAGACGTGGATATGGAACGCCGAGATCGTGCTGAGGGTCCGCAAGCGGCACGAGCCGGCCGTGACGGCCGCGGTCCACGCCAAGTCCGCGGAGATCCTCGAAGGCATCTCGATGATCTTCAGCCGGGCGCAGTTGAGCCAGTTGAAAGAACCCAGCCGCCAGACGATCAACCGTCAGATCACCGCCTTCATGAACAAGGTCGTCGGCCACGACGCCGACGACATGCCACGCATCGACCGGGTCCTGTTTCCCAAGTTCGTCGGATTCGAGACCGACTGACGGGCCGGCGCCCCGACGCCCCGACGCCCCGCCGTACTCGGGAATCGCACGCGACGCGCAGTATCCGCGCGACACCTGGCGACAATCGCGGAAAAGTACGGATCGCGAAGGTGCTTGTCCGATCGGAGACCACACGCGGCATGAGGCCGCTCGCGGGCAGGACGCGACCCACCCAGGGATGTCAGGATGACGAATCGACCAGGGCCATTGAGATCCACGGACCACGACGGGGCGACCGGCGGAAAGGCCGATCATGCCGCCGGGGCTTCCGGGGACGGGAAGAGCCCCTCGCCCGATCTACCGCTCACTCCCGACGACGCCGCGGCGATCGAGGCCGCCGCCAGTTCGCTTGCCGACCTGGCCGACGCCGTGAGCGCGACCGTCGCGGACGATGGCGCTCGCGGGACCGGCTCGGTGATCGCCAGCCGGGAGTCCCGCCAGGCCGTGGGAACCCCTCGTCCGTTTGAGTTCAGCCCGCTTGACGGGTCTGCCGTGGCGGCTTCCACCCGAGCCATCGACCTTCTGTCGGACGTGAACCTGAACGTGAAGATCGAACTGGGCCGGACCCGCATGCTCGTCAACGACGTGCTGAAACTGGGCGAGGGATCGGTGGTCGAACTCGACAAACTCGCGGGTGACCCGGTGGATATCTACGTCAACGACCGGCCGATCGCCCGTGGCGAGGTCCTCGTGCTCAACGAGAATTTCTGCGTCCGCATCAACGAGATCCTGTCGCCGATCCCGGATGGGGCGACTCCCACGCCCACGCCCTAGTCCGTCGGTTCATTCTCATGCCGCGCTTCGCGGCCGTGTCGGGGCGGAGCCCCGCCGAACACTCAGGCCAGGAAGGCCGCATGACCATCGCCCCGCCGACACGACGGATCATCGCCCGCCTCGCCGCCCTCGCGTGCGTGATGGGCGCCTACGCCCGGTGTCCGGCGGTTTCCCTCGCGGTCGGCGAGGCCGATCCATCCCACGAGGCGTACGGGCCGATCGACGATTCGCGATCCAGGCCTGACACGGATATCGGCCCCCCGCCGGTGATCGCCGCGAATCGATCGGCAGGTCCGGATACCGCGTCGAGTGCCGTCCCAATTCCGGTGGCCCTGGTTTCCACGGCGACATTCGATCCGGTCCCCGCGTTCGTCGATCCACCCGCGGCGGTTCGAGCCGAGCCGGTCGTGATCGAACCTGCCGCGAACGTCTTGATCGAGCGCCGACCGATCGCGTTGCCGTCGTCCGCGGGGGGGGCATCCTCTCCGGCGAGCGAGGGGACTTCCGTGCTCCGATCGGCATCGTCCCCGGCCGCGGAACTGGGGATCGGGCGGACCGCGGCGGCGTTGGCGGGCGTGGTCGCGCTGGCTCTTGTTCTGGCGGCGGCGGTGCGTGCGGCGGCTCGTCGCCGGGGTGGGCTGATGCTCGCCCTGGGTCCGGCCGGGCGGGCGCCCAGCGGCGTGGTCCACGTTCTGGCGAGGTACCCCATCCAGCGGGGTCAGTTGCTGGTCCTGTTGAAGGTTGGACCACGGGTTCTGCTTGCATGCCAGTCACGGTTTACGCGGTTCACCGGGGGCGGCATGACGACCCTCGCCGAGTTCACCGACCCCGACCAGGTCGCCGACCTGGTGCGTCTGACCGAGGACGCCGCCGGGACTTCGTCCGAGGCTCGCTTCCGCTCGCTTCTGAATCAAGCGACGTCCGCCGGACCTGGCGAAGCCAACCCCGAACCAGAACGCGATGTCGCGCGGCGCCGACGTGTTGAATCTCCCGCCGGGGACATGGCGGAATTCTCGCCAGACGCCGAGTCCATTTTGAGCCGAGCCGAGGTCGTCCGTCCGGCCCGGAGGTCGTCGGGTGTTTCTCGCCCCGCCACGCCCGCGCCGGTTCGTGCGTCGGGGTTTGCGGAGGCGGGGCATCCCGACGGCGCCGAGCAGTTGCGTCACAGGCTGGCCCGGTTGCGGTCGGGAGCCGACAGGGGGACCGCCTGAATGTCCAGGGTGTCCGTCTCGATCGTGATCACAACTCTGCTGGTGTCGGTTCTGGCCCCGGCGGCCCCGGCACGCCAGGCCTACGGCCCGCCGGCGACGGTTTCCCCGCGCGAGCCGATGCTCCCCATGATCGACGTGATCCCGGAGCGGCGTCTCTCACCCGGCGACCTTTCCGGGTCGTCTCTGAACCCGCTTTCGATGCTCGACTCGGCGGCCGCCATGCTGCCCGGAGCGGGCGGCCCCGCGAGCGGCGCCGACGGCCCCGCCCCTGGGGGAAGCGGCCGACCGGGCGGTCTTTCCACGGCCCTGAACATCCTGGTCGTCCTGACGGTTCTCTCGCTGGCCCCGTCGATCATGCTGATGACGACGTGCTTCATGCGGATCGTGATCGTCCTGGGGATGCTCAAGCAGGCCATGGGAACGCAGTCGATCCCTCCCCCGCAGGTGACGATCGCGCTCTCGTTGTTCATGACGCTGCTGGTGATGTCGCCGACGATCGACCGGATCAACGCCGAGGCGATCACGCCGTACCGACAAGGCGAGATTACCACCTACGACGAACTGTGGGAGAAGGCCCGCCAGCCCGTGCGGGACTACATGTTCGACCAGATCGAGGCGACCGGGAACTGGTCGAGCCTGTACATGGTCCTCAACTACCGCGGGATCGACACCTCCCGGCCCGAGGCGCTCAGCCGGGCCGACGTGGACATGATCTCGCTGATCCCCGCGTACATGCTGAGCGAACTGAAGGTCGCCTTCCTCATGGGCTTCCGCGTCTACCTGCCCTTTCTGGTCATCGACATGGTCATCAGCAGCCTGCTGATTTCCATGAGCATGATGATGCTGCCGCCGGTGATGGTCAGCCTGCCGTTCAAGATTCTTCTTTTCATCCTCGTCGACGGGTGGCAGTTGATCGTCGGGAGCCTCATGTCCAGTTTCGCACGGCCCGGGGTCGTCGCCTCGGTCGCGGGGGGGATGGGCCTTCCCGGCTTTGCCTGACGGGAGCCGGGCCGCGGGGTCCGGCTCGATTCGGCGCACGGTGCCATGAACTACGACCAATCCACCGTTGAACTTGTCCGCCAGGCGCTGGTGATCGCGCTCAAGATCGCCGCGCCCGTGCTCGCCTCGGGGATCCTGGTGGGCCTGGTGGTCAGCCTGCTCCAGTCCGTCACCTCGATCCAGGACCAGACGCTCTCGACGGTGCCGAAGATCATCGTGATGGTGCTGGTCGTGATCGTGCTTGCCGCGTGGATCGCCCAGCGGCTGGTCGAGTACACCTCGACGCTCTTTGACCTCACCGCCGCCGTCGGCCTTGTCGCCTGATTCACCCCGCCCGCCATGACCGAGGGCCTTCAACATCTCCTTCCGCACGCCGCCGGGTTCGCCATGGTGCTCGCCCGGCTTTCCGGGCTGTTTATTTTCGGCCCGTTGCTCAGCAGCGTGGCGATCCCGATGCGGATCAAGGCGCTGTTCGTCGCCGCGATGGCGTGCGCGGTGTACCCGGTGGTTTCCGCCGAGTCCTTCGTCCCGCCCTCCCCGGACCTGTTCTCGATCGCCGGGGCGTTCGTGATGGAGGTCGGCATCGGGGTGGTGATCGG
Source organism: Phycisphaeraceae bacterium (assembly GCA_019636515.1). Lineage (GTDB taxonomy): Bacteria > Planctomycetota > Phycisphaerae > Phycisphaerales > UBA1924 > JAEUJB01. The sequence goes on from JAHBXI010000003.1 coordinate 529,894, forward strand.
GGTTCTGGCGGCGGTCCCGCTGCTGGCGATGGAGATGGCCGGGGTGCTCATCGGCCAGCAGATGGGGCTGGGGCTTGCCCGCGTCTTCAACCCCGAGGTTGATTTCGACACGGACCTGGTCGGTCAACTCCTTTTCTACATCGCCGCCGGGGCGTTCCTGGCGGCGGGTGGGATCGAGACCATGTTCGGGTCGGTGGTCGAGACGTTCCGGCTCGTCCCGCCCGGCGGGTTCCACCCGTCGTCCACGCCCCTGGACCTGCTGCTGGGGATCGTCGCCGGTGGGTACGAACTCGCGTGGAGGGTTGCCGCTCCGGTCACGGCGATGATCATGCTCATGTTCATCTCGATGGGCGTGATCGGCAAGACCATGCCCCAGATCAACATCATGTCCGTGGGCTTTACCGCCAAGGTCCTGGGCGGCCTGACGGTTCTCACCGCCTCGGTTTACGCCGCGCACGGGGCGGTGCTCGACCACGTGACGGCCTCGCTCCGGGCCGTCGTCCGCTGGGCCGCCGGGGCGTTCTGATCAACGGTTCCGCCGCTCGCGGGCGAATGGGAGGTGGCAAGGACGATGGCCGACGACCTGGGCGAACGCACCGAGCAGCCGACCGCTCGCCGGTTTCAGGAGACGCGTGACCGCGGGCAGGTCGCCCGCAGCACCGATTTCTCCGCCGCCGTCGAACTCATCGGCGGGGTGCTGCTGCTGGTCATGCTCGGGGCATTCCTGGCCCGGACCCTGGGCGGCACCATGCGGACGGTGCTGGTTGACGGGATGCGTCCGGGCGGCCCCCTCCCGTCGAGCCTGCCCGACCTTCTCGGGTCGGTCGCCCTGCGCGGCGTCCAGGCCGCGCTGCCGTTCCTGGCCGCGATGATCCTCATTGCCTGGCTCACCCAGGTCGTTCAGACGGGGTTCATCCTGACCACCCACCCGCTGATTCCCAAACTCGACCGCCTCGACCCGATCAAAGGGCTGGGCCGCATCTTCTCGCGACGCAACCTCGTCAAGTCCCTGGTCAATGCGCTGAAGATCGTGGTCGTGATCGGGGTTTCGTACCTGGTGCTCTCGGGGAGGATCGACCGGATCGTGACGCTCCCGATGCTCTCGCTCACGGGCGTGATCCGGGCGATCCTCGAACTGCTCCTGGTGATGGCGGGGTGCCTGCTCGCGGTCTTCCTGGTGATCGGGGTGATCGACTTCATCTACCAGCGTTGGCAGCACGTGCAGGACCTGCGGATGACACGCCAGCAGGTGCAGGACGAGCGCCGTGCGATGGAGGGCGACCCGCAGGTCAAGGGCCGACGCCTGCGCATGGCCAGGGACATCGCCCAGCAGCGAGTGAATCGCCACGTGCCCGAGGCGACGGTCGTCGTCACCAATCCCACGCACTTCTCGGTCGCGATCCGCTACGACCAGGACTCCATGCGTGCCCCGAGGGTGGTCGCCAAGGGCGTTGACTTCGTGGCGATGCGGATCCGCCTGGTGGCCAGGTTGCACGATGTCCCGATCGTCGAGCGTCCGCCCCTGGCCCGCGGACTTTATTACGGCGTGGAGGAAGGGCGGGAGATCCCCCCGGAGTTCTACCAGGCCGTGGCCGAGGTCCTGGCCTTCGTCTACAGGGCCGACAACGACCATGCCAGGACCCGACCGGGCCTCAACACCACGGAGCAGGCGTCCGCCTGAGTGATCCCCGATGGCCGGCGAGAAGGGCAACCCAACTTCCGTGATGTCAAGACCTGGAACAGGCTCGCGGCGAGGTCCGCACGCGTCGGCGCGTCCGCCATCGTCGGCCGGCGAATCGGGCGCGTCGGGATCCGGGATCAGCCCGCTGATGCCGGCGTGGGTCCGGATGATCCACCGTCACCGCGGCCTGCTGGTGCCGATCGGGGCGATCCTGCTCCTGACGGTGCTGCTGGTGCCGCTCCCCCCCGCGGCGATGGACGTGCTCATCGCGGTGAACATCAGCCTGGCGCTGGTGATCCTGCTGACGACGATCCACATGGAGCACCCGCTGGATTTCAGCGTCTTCCCGTCGCTCCTGCTGGCCACGACCCTCCTGCGGCTGGTCCTCAACATCGCCTCGACCAGGCTGATCCTGACCGCGGACGCGGCTTCGCCTCAGGAGGCCGCCTCTTCGGCGGGCCTGGTCATCATGGCTTTCGGGGAGTTCGTGGCGGGCAACTCGCTGTTCGTGGGCGTGGTGGTCTTCATGATCCTGGTGATCGTGCAATTCGTGGTGATCACCAAGGGCGCGACCCGCATCAGCGAGGTGGCCGCCAGGTTCACCCTCGACGCCATGCCCGGCAAGCAGATGGCGATCGACGCCGACCTGGCCGCCGGCGCGATCGACGAATCCGAGGCCAGGCGCCGACGGGAACGGATCTCGCAGGAGGCCGACTTCTTCGGGGCGATGGACGGCGCCAGTAAGTTCGTCCGCGGAGACTCCATCGCCGGGCTCATCATCACCGTCGTCAACATCCTGGGTGGATTCGCCGTCGGCATGCTCCAGCGAGGCTGGCCCGCCGGGGATGTCGCCCAGACCTACACCAAACTGACGATCGGCGACGGGTTGACCTCGCAGATTCCCTCGTTTGTCGTTTCCCTGGCGGCCGCGCTGATCGTCACCCGGTCGGGGTCGCGACAGGGACTGGGCGAGGAGATGACCGGGCAACTCATCAGCCAGCCCAGGGGCCTGTACATCACCGCCGGGTTTCTGGCCGTTCTCTCCCTCACACCCCTTCCGTCCGTCCCTTTGCTGGCGACCGCCGTGGTGATCGGCGGCATCGCCTACTTCATGAGAAGGAACACCCGAGCGACCGCGGGAGAAGCCGCCGCCGCCGCGCCCGTGGCCGCCCCCGAGCCGCCCCCGGTTGACCAGGTCCTCAAGGTCGACACCATGGAACTCGAAGTCGGATACGCCCTGGTCCCCCTGGTCGATACCTCCCGCGGCGGTGACCTCATGGACCGCATCGCCGCCGTGCGGCGGCAACTCGCGGCGGAGATCGGCCTGGTCATGCCCCCGGTTCGCATCCGCGACAACATGCAACTCGGGGCGACCGAGTACCGCGTCAAGATCCGCGGAAATCCCGTGGCCGAGGGACAGGCAAGGCCCGACAAACTCCTGGCGATCAATTCCGGGCTCGCCGCCGGGTCGATCGACGGAGAAGCCACCCGCGAGCCGGTCTTCGGCCTGGAGGCCTGGTGGATCGAGCCTTCCCTCCAGCCCCGAGCCGAGGCCATGAATTTCAGCGTCTACGAGCCATCGCGCGTCGTCGCGACGCACCTGACCGAAACCGTCCGGCGGTTTGCCGATGAACTGCTCACCCGTGAGGAGGTCAACAACCTCATCGAGGGGCTCAAGCAGCGCTCGCCAAAACTCATCGAGGAGGTGATCCCGGCCGTTCTCAAGCCCGCCGATATCCAGAAAATCCTGCAGAACCTCCTCCGCGAGCGGGTTTCGATCAGGGACCTTGAGACGATCCTTGAAACGCTTTCCGACTGGGCCGTCAAGACCAAGGACCATGAGGTCCTGACCGAGTACGCCCGAAACGCCCTGCGGCGATCGATCTGTGCCCAGTACGCCCAGCCCGCCGACAACGGCAAGTCGCGGATCGTCTGTGTCACCCTCGACCCCTCGATCGAGGACCGCATCGCCTCGTACATCGAGCGAGGCCCCGCCGGGACCGCCGTCAACATCCCCGCCAGGACCGCCGCCCGCTTCGCTCAGCAGATCACGTCCGCGCTCCAGCGCGTCGTCTCGGCCGGGCATCCGCCCGTGGTCATTGCCTCTCCGACGGTCCGGGCCGTCGTCCGTCAGATGGTCGAGCCGTACCTTCCGACGATCGCGGTCCTGGGGTACAACGAGATCGTTCCAACCATCGAGGTCGAGTCGCTCGGGCTGGTCATGCCTCCGCCCGAGCAGGCCGACGCGCGGGAAGCCGCCCCCGCCGCGTAAACTTGGTATCGTGGAGAGGGGGAACGCGCCCGTGGCGGATCCCGTCGGCACGCGCCGATAATGGAGTTCGTCCCGCGGGCCTTGTCCACGGGGCGTCGGCCATGGATGTGCCGACGGTTTGCACGGAGCCAGGATGGCCATGCCCGAGAACAGAACGTACCGAGCGACCACCGTGACCCACGCCTTGAGCCAGGTCAAAAAGGACCTGGGTCCGGATGCCGTGATCGTCACGACTCGCCGATTCAGGACGGGGTCGGTGCTCGGCGTCGGAGGCTCGCCGGTTGTCGAAATCGTCGCGTCGCCTCCGCCGACCACGCACGCCCATCCTTCGCCCCGTGCCGAACCGGCCGCCGCGCGTGACGAGGCGCCGATGCGCCGGGCAAAGATGGTTTTGCCGGCCGATCCCCGGCCACCCACCTCTTCCGCGGCGGTCCCCGCAAATGAGTCAACACGGCCTCGGTCGGCCGATCGTCTCCGCGCGACCCCGGTGCGGCCGGCCCCGACCGATCCCGCCGCGCTCGATGCCCTGCGGGATGAGATGGGCGCCATCCGGACGATGGTCGGGCAACTCCTGCGGTGTTCAAACAGCGTTGCCGCCGCCGCGGGCCGTGACCGGGCGGGATTCGCCGAAGCGGCGGTCTTTGAGCGTGGATCGCTGTCGGAACCCCTCTTCGCGCACTACACGCGACTGGTCGATGCGGGGGTGGATGCCGAGGTGGCGCACGGCGTGGTGGCGCGTGCCGCGGACGATACCGGACCCAACCAGGCCGGCGATGTCCGCTGCGTTCGAGAGGCCGTGCTCGCCCGGCTCGCCCGCGAAATCCCCTGCCGCCCTCTGCTCGGGCCGCCGCTTCCGACCGGGCGCCCGGTCGTGGTGGCCCTGGTGGGTCCGACCGGCGTGGGGAAGACCACCACGATCGCCAAACTCGCGGCCGACCACGCCCTGCGGCGCGGACGCAAGGTCTCGCTGGTCACCACCGATACGTACCGGATCGGAGCGGTGGATCAACTCCGCACCTACGCCGACATCATCGGGATCCCCCTGGCCGTCGCCCCGACACCCGCCCAGGCGGCCGCCGCCGTGAGGCGAGCCTCGGGGTCCGACCTGGTCTTCCTGGATACGGCCGGACGATCTCCCGCCGATGACCGCCGGATCGATGACCTGGCCGAACTGATCGACGCGGTTCGACCGGATCATCGGTTGCTCGTCCTGGCCGCGACCACGGCCGATGTCGTCCTTCGGAGGATCATCGCGAGGTTCGCCGCGCTCGGGCCCGACGGCCTGGTTCTCTCGAAACTCGACGAGGCCCCAGCCCTTGGGGTGATCGTCAATGCCCCGTGCCGCTCATCGCTCCCGGTCGCGCTGGTCACCACCGGCCAGGATGTCCCCGACTGCCTCGCCGACGCCATCGCCGAGCAACTCGCCGCCGCCGTCCTCGACGGAGAAATCCCGACGTGAACCTCGGCCTTCGAGCCAATCACCCCGGGGCCTCCGCGGATCCGAGGCTCCCGAGAGACCAGGCCCTGGCGCTTCGCGCGCTCGCCCGGTCCATTCAGGACCCGGCCGCACACCGGCGGATCGACCGAACCCCAGTGGTATGCGTCTGCTCAGGCAAGGGCGGCGTCGGCAAGTCCGTGGTCGCGACCAATCTTTCAATCGTGCTGGCACGGCGAGGTCTTGAGCCGGTCCTGATCGACGCCGACGCCGGGACACCCAACGCGGACATCCTGCTTGGCCTGACGCCGGGTCGGCGGATCAACCCGGGCCTGGATTCCTCGATGGATCTTCGCGCGGCGGTGGCGCCGACCCACGACGGGCTTCGGTTCCTTGCCGGGCCGACCGATCCCGATGCGTACGTCGGCCGGACGGTGGACCGCCTGGTCGATGCCGCGTGCGGGCTCTCCCCTCGTCCGGGTGTGATCGTGCTTGATGCCGGCGCGGGGATCGGCCCCGCCGTGCGCGCGCCCGCCAGGGTGTCCGACCTGGCGCTCGTGGTGCTCACCCCGGACCCGACGTCGATCGCCGACGCCTACGCGCTCATCAAGGCGATCCACCTCAACCGCACGACCGGCGAGGCGCCGCCCCGCCCGCTCATCGGCACCGTGGTGAACCAGGCGATCAACGATGCCGAGGCGAGGCGATGCCACGAGAGGCTGGCGCAGTGCGCTGGGCGGTTTCTTGGTCTGAACATCCAGTCCATGGGATGGCTCCCCTCGTGCGGCTCGGTGCGGGCGGGTGTCCGTGACCGTCGCCCGGCGGTCGTGGGAGAGGCCGATTCGGCCTTTTCCGCTTCGGTTCGCTCTTTATCAGGGCTGATCTGCGAGCATATCAGGAAGCCCGATAATCAGGATGGCTGGTGGCGCCGAGCGGCACGGTTTCTGCGGGGTGGGTATTCCAGGAACCAGGAGCGTCCATTCACGCCCGATAACACTTGATTTCGGCCTTGTTTTCAAGGCACGATGGGGTGATGTACCCAACCCTCGCGCTGTTTCATCGGGTTTATGAATGTGCGCACATTCGAGGCCGATAGAACGCCCTCACGGGCATTCTGCCCCCGGGTTTGGTGGAGACAGGGATTCCAAGCATTGTTCAGCACGGCGTCGGCCATCGCGGCGGTCTTCGGTCTCACGGGCTTCGTGGTGGCGGTGGTGTGCGGACTCTGGACCGCGGCGCCGGCGCACGAGGCGCTGACCCGCGCGCTGATCGGCATGGCCGGGTGCTACGCGATCGGTCTGTTCGCCGGCCGCGTCGGCGAACACGTCGCCTCGGAGTATGTCGTGTCGTACGCGCGTTCGCGGCCGATTCCGGCCCGGTCGTCCGATCTCGATCCTCATGGTGGTGGCGCGGGAGCGGCGCCGACGTTGGCCGGGGGCACGGATGCCTCCGAGGAAAACTCCGTCGTTGTGGGTTGAATGGCTTTCGTGGCATCTCGCGAGTTGCGGGGCGGCATCCGATCGAATAGACTCTCGGTGTCGGGCAAGGATCGCCCGGCTCGCGAGCGTCTCGAATCGCCCCGTCTGTCGGGAATTCTTCGCGTGACGCCGCAAGGTCAAGGAGTGGACCGATGGCAGCGATGAACGTGCTGTCCAGGAAGGGAATCCGAGGTTCAGGCCGGTACGCGCCACGCGCGCCGGAGGCTCCGCGGGCTCGCTCGAAGTACGACGACATGCCCATGCAGGAAGTCTGGGAAGAGTACCAACGCACCCATGCCGAGGACATCCGAAACTTCCTGATGGAGAAGTTCCTTCCCCTGGTGCGATACAACGCCGAGCGGATCTACCAGAAACTCCCCGACGAGGTCGACATCGAGGACCTCATGCAGGCCGGGACCTTCGGCCTCAAGGACGCGGTTGACGCCTTCGACCTCGAGCGAAAGGTCAAGTTCGAGACCTACTGCGCCCCGCGCATCCGCGGCGCCATCCTCGACGAACTGCGGTCGATGGACTGGGTCCCGCGACTCGTCCGCCACCGCACCGCACGATTCGAGGCCGTCCGGCAGCAGATCGAGATGGAGACCGGGGAGTCGCCCACCGATTCCGAGGTCGCCACACGCATCGGCGTCGACGGGGAGGAGTTCGACAAACTCCGCCGGGACGGCAAGCCCATCAACATCCGCAGCCTCAACCAGCGGTGCTTCGCCGGGGAAAACGGCAAGGACGTCCGGGAGATCGACGTCATCCGCGACGAGAGCCAGACCAACCCCCTCAGCGAGATGGCCCGCCGGGATCTCAAGGAGTTCGTCACCAAGGGCCTCAACCGCGCCGAACGCCTCATCGTGGTCCTGTACTATTACGAGAACATGACCATGAAGGAGATCGGATCCACCCTGGCCCTCTCCGAATCGCGCGTCAGCCAGATGCACAGTTCCATCCTCCTGCGGCTCAAGGCACAGATGCAGCACCGCATGAGGGAACTCGAGCCCGACAAGGAATGACACCGGCGCCGCGTTCACCATGAACTTCGAGGGCGGGCCCGGCGGTCCGCCCTTTTCACGCGCCGCACGCCCACGCTCCGGCATACCGTCGTCGCCGTGACTCCCTCCGAAGACCCAGGCAAACTGGTCGTCCGGGCCTACATCGCCCTGGGGTCGAACCTCGACTCTCCGGCGGGGGACCGTCAATCCCACCTCGACTACGCCCTCGAACAACTGGCCGCGCTGCCGGGAACCACCCTCGACGAAAGGTCGTCCGTTCTTCACACCGACCCGGTCGGGCCGCCGGGGCAGGGGCCGTACCTCAACGCCGTCATCGCCGTCAGGACCGCGCTCGGGCCACGCGAACTCCTCGATGCCATGCTCGCCATCGAACGCGCGCGCGGCCGTGACCGAACCAGCGAGGGGCGATGGGGTCCCAGGACACTCGACCTGGACCTGCTCATCCACGGGGATCGCATCATCCGAGAGCCGGGGTTGATCGTCCCGCACCCGCGACTGCACGAGCGGGCCTTCGTGCTCGAACCCCTCGCCCAGATCGCCCCGGACCTCATCGTGCCGGGGTTGGGCGTCACGGTGCTCGCCTTGAAGCGTCGCCTCCATGACGCCTTCAAGGACAGCCCCAATGACGGCCCCAATGACAGACCCAACGACAAGTAGATCGCTACCCCGCATCGTCGGTCGCATGGAGTTCGCACCCCCCGACCTCGTGCGCGCACGAGGTCGGGGCCTCCACCAAACCACATTTGTGTGAAGTTCTCGGCCCGACCGGGGATTTTGCTTGCACAACCCCTCCGCGTGTGGCAGAGTGAAGAGGCAGCGCCTTCGCACCGGAGCCGGGCCCTCGATGGCCCCAAATCCCCGATGGCCCGAATCCAAACCGCACGGGGCGGTTCGGCCGGTGAAAAGGAACTTGCCATTTCACGGGGCGCGGGGGCTGTCCGAGCCCGAGCGTCCGGGGAGATCAATCGTGAAGCATCGAAACCGGATCGTCCTGCTCGCGGGGTGTGCCATTTCCTCCTTCGCCGTGATGGCGTACGCAGCGTCCGCGGCGCAACCGGCTCATCAAACACAGGCCCTTCGCGAGTCAAGATACCAACACTCGATTGCCATAGACGACATCAATCGGGACGGTTTATACGACATCGCCGTTACATATTCAAATCGCAATTTTATAGATGTTTATATACAAACTACGCAAGGATATTTGAATCATGTCACATCAATATTTATAAACACTCCAGTTGCGGTCGAATTTGCCCGCATCCTGGGCAACGACACGACTGAGATGGTCGCGATTTCAGAGAACGATGACGAATCCATGATCACGGTGTTCTCGATCACCACGGATCTGGATGTAACGCCCTTGAGCGAGTTCATCGTTCCCTTCCGTGCCGCCGTGGTCGCGCCCGCGGATTACTGTGAGGTTGGATTCGGAGAGTTCATCATCGCGGATCGAGAATTCAGCCGCGTTGCCATCGTGACATGGGATCGGGATGCGGGAGGAATCGCGATCGACATGCTTTCCTCCGACTCCGTACCGCCCGCGTGCGGACCACTCCCGTTCAAATGCAACAATGCCACCGAGCCGGCATGCGATCCAAGCCCGTCGATCCCCGGGATCCAGGCGTGTCTGGAGGCCGTCCAGTGCCGTCGCGACAAGTGCGCGTGGGCCGCCTGCATGCACCGGGAATACGATGATGGCAGTTACGCTCTGTGGATCGCCCAGAACCTGGCGTGCGCGTCGGTATCGCTCGCGGAGCGATTGCAGTGCTTTGTGGTGCCGGGGATCGACCTTTCTCCGAAATGATCACGGGGCATGACCACTTCACTCAAAGAGGACGGATCGGCCGGTTGCTTTGGTTGCGGGTACTCGCTCGACCGCGGATCGAGGCGTTGCCCGGAATGCGGGCTGCTCGCGCGCTGGTCATGCCGGCTTGTCGGCCAGGGGACGCCCGCCCCGGTTCGCCGCCGGATCGCCTCGCTCGCAACGGCACTTCTGGCGATTCTGATTGTCCCGTGCGTGTTCCACGTGACCTGCATGCTGCTGACCGACGGCCGGCCGCCGAGCCTCGCATCCCGCGTACTGGCGGTCTCGCTCGGACTGGCGCTGGGCGGGTACGCGGTGTGCCTTGGCGTCATCTCTCGTGACCGGGGACGGCCGCTCCTGGCGCGGCTGCCCGCCGCCGACATGGCCGCGCTCCGCGTGCTGCGAGTATGGACGCCGCTCGCCGTGATCGTTCTGGCGGTGGAGGTATCCACGCCCCTTCTCCATGCTTCGCCGTCAGCGTGGCGGGCGGGGATGATCCTCGTCCTGGCCGGGTTGGCGGCCGCGCAATCGGTTGCCGCCCGGTGGGTGATCGCCGCGCAACAACGGCTGCGGCCGGATCGGGCGGGCCGACCTTCGTTCTTCTGGATCATCTGGCCGCTCGCCGCGATCACGCTCATGCTTCCACTCACGGCATCGATGTTGAGCGACGGGGGGATGAGCGGGGCCTCGCATCGATGGACCATGCACGCCATCAGCGCATCCTTCGTAGCGGTCCTCTACGCCACCCTCCGCCAAACTCTTCTCACCCGGTCGATCCTCCGCTCGCCACGATCGACACCGACTGTATCCGGGCACGGACAACTCTGCGATTCCCACACCCATGGGAGGTACCGAAGGATCCCCGCTCCCCATGTCGCCGATCCCTACGACGCCCTGACTCGCCCGTGATGCCGATCAAGGTGCCGATCGCCTTGAATGCCACCAGTGATACCTCGTGGGCACAAAGCAATGCAACACGCACCAACCAGGAGATTGATATGGAATCAAATCTTTCTTCCATTCGCACCACGCCATGCGGTCTTGCCTTCGCGATGCTCGCCGTTTGCCTGATGGCCTCGGGCACGCGTGCCGCCGTCGTGGTCTACGACAACCCAAACAACTTATTCTTCTGGGAGATCGGAACTATAAGCACCGACGGCTCGAGGTATCCCGGGACCTTTCTCGATATCACGCGCCCCGCCTCCGAGCAGACGGGAGAACAACGGCCCGGGACCATCGGCAAGTGGTGGAAAGCCAACAGCAGCACTTCGTCGCCGGCGCGTCGCCTTCTGATCGGGGAGCCGGGCATGCAGACCGCCAAGACCACCAACCCTGTTACCATCGATTGGAACGGGTATCTCTTCTTTTCGCAGCACCCAACCCGCGAGTACCACCCGGGCGAATCGGTGAGCATCGCCGACAACTGGGAGGATAACAGCCTCTACTTCTACCACCTGCCGCATACGTGGGACCTTTCAACGGGCTTGTCCATGGTCAGCCAGGCGGCGTACCTCGGCGTGCGCACGCAGATCGCCGGCCGCTGGCACTACGGCTGGATCCTGTTCACCGAGTACAAGTGGCCGGCGATGTGGGCCTACGAGACCACGCCCGACACCCCCATCGAGATCCCCATCCCCGCCCCGGGCGCGCTCCCCCTCGCCGCGCTGGGCCTGCTCGCCGCCGGTCGGCGAAGGCCAACCCGCATGACATGGTGATTGGAATGACCTGGGGGACCATCGAGGGGTCCGCGCCCCCCAGCCCGGTGCCGTGTCGGCGTATCACGGCCGCGCGGTTGATTCGGGGAATCCGCACGGAGCCATCGGGGCCTCGGTACCATGCGATGATGCGGATCACCGCTGGTCGTCTCGCTGCCTGGGTGTATGCCTTTTTTTCCTGGCTGATGCACGGGCCGGGTGTTGCCGCGGCCTGGACGTGGAAGGTCGCCGACCAACCCGCCGCCGAGGTTGCGCCCCCCGTCCCCGCTCCTGATGTCGCCTGGAGGCGTGTGGCGGAGTCTTATCGAACCGGGCCGGTGGGCGAACGGGTGCGCATCGGCGTGATGACTCCCCGCCCGTCCCGGCCGATGCCCGACGATCCCGATGCCGCGGCGATTGAGGAATTCCTGCGCCGCGGCGGCCCGGGCGGAGAGGAGCAGCGCGGCGTTGTGTTTCTGCGTATCGCCGATCCAGCGGCCGTCGCCGCCGCGAGGGATGGGCTTGGCGAGCCGTCTCTCCCAATGGCGGTCACTTCCCCGGTCCGGGCGTTGCTCACCGGGCGGGTCGTTCTCCTGGAAATGGGTGACCTGCGGGTCCATGCCGAGCCCGGGCGCCTGATGATCGCCCGCCGCAGCGTTCCGGGCGGGGTGGTGCTCCGCACGCTCGATGGGCCGATCACGATCGACCACCTGCGCGAGGTCATGCCCCCGATCATGCTTCCGCAACTGGCGCTGGCGCTGGGCACGGAGGATGGGAATGAACCGCTCGTCCCGGGGCTTCCCCCCGTCGAGTGGGAGACTTCCCAGCGGATCCGGGAGTCGGGTCGTCCGAGACTGGTGATTCGTGGCCGAGGCGGATCGGCGGCGGGGGATTGGCGGGTCGAGGCGGTGATCGACGAGGCGACCCATCGGCTCTCCCGCGTGGTGCTGACGGGGCCAGCGCCCGGTTCGGGGGCCGGCCCGGCCGGCGTCGAGTGGTTCATCTCCCCGATCGATCCCGGGGACCCGGCCTCCTGGCGGATCGACACCGCCGGGCGCATCGCCGTGGATTCGATCGACAAACTCCGGTCGGCTCCTCCGGCGCCGGCGGTCGATCACTCGGCTCGGGTCCAGGCGGGTGAGCGGTTGCCGCCGTTGCACCTGTACAACGCAGGGACGGAGGCGTGGGCCAACGAGGCATCCAGCGCGGGGCGCTTCGCGGGCGTGGTCCCGGAGGAGATGGATCGGTTCCGGATCGCGCTGCTGATGTACCTTCCCGCCGCGCACGCGAACAACCGGGAGGCCCGCGAGAGATTCCGCCTGTGGAGATCCGCGCTCGGGCGGGGCGCGGCCGAGGCCGCGCTGGCGGTCGCGCCGCTCGACGCGGGGGTGGCCGTCTTCGCGGCGGGCGTCGCGATGATCGAACTCGATCGATTCGATGAGGCTCGCCGGGCCGCCGCGCGTGAGTGGTCATCCGATGCGGACGTTGCCGATCGGGCGATTGCCGCCGATCTCCTGTGCTCTCCGGCGGGCCGGGTGATGCACGCGAGATTCTCGGAGGACTCCGCGCCGATTGTCCTGGTCGTCGATCAGACGCTCACCGTTCATGCGGTCGTGGTTGGATCCGACGCCCAGGGATCGGCCGCCGCCGGAACCGCTGTCGGAGGGAAGGCCGTCGATCCGGCGCGTCGGCTTGCCGATCGGATCCGTGAAGCGATCATGGACGGGTTATGAACGGCCGTGAGCCGAGTCGGACGGGGGACCCGGTGAGCGCCCGGCGATTCGGTGTCCTTCCGGCGGCATGACCGGCAGGGAGGTCTGGCCCGTCCCGAGCACAAGGCGCAGGTACGGCACGCACAGGCCGCACCCGCCGCCGCACCCGGTGACCGCCCGAAGTTGATCCACGGTCAATGACCGGGAGCGGGCCGTCTCAAGCAGCGAGGTGAACGTAAGGTTGAGGCAGACGCAGCGATCCACGGGCATGGCACGGCCCCTCGGGGGAATCGCCGCGGACCTACCTCCGCGGCGACCACTCCCGCCAGTCCGGAACATAGCGAGGATCGTTGTCGATGCCGATCGACGCGATGTAGGTTGAAGAACTCACGCCCCACTGGGGAAGTCCTCGGTCGGTGGTTGCTCCCCCGTCGGCCCGAGCCGAGGCGCACAGGCCCGGGCCGTCGCGGGGACGAAGGTGCCGGAACGCCGTGGTCGGGTACTCGTTGACCGTCCAATCGGTCCCATCGAACAGGTGGGGGGGGTCGAGCAGGGCGGTGTTGGAGGGTGTCGATCCGGCCAGAAGGGCATCCGCAAAGACGCGAAGGTCGCTCGGTCGCCGGATTTCAAAGTGCCGGCGCCAGGGCCGGAACCCGATCCGCTCGCCCCAGCCGGGTGTCTTCGCGGGGGACAGGTAATAGCCGTTGTAGCCGTACGTGCTGGTCGGACGCTTGGCCGGTCCCTGCGGGCGGTACGTTCCCCACGCCTGCGACGGGCACTCGTACACGGTTCGGGGTCCGTGGACGGAGTCGAGGTAGGGGGTTAGAAACCCGCGATCATGGTCCACCGCGGGGGATGTGCTTGCGCCCCACCAGTACACGACCGGCCCCGATCCGATATCCGCCGCCGACCAGTAGGCCAGGGGCATGACTCGATCCTTGTGGTCGATGCCGTAGCCGGCCCAACCCAGGGCCATCTGCCGCTGGTTGGAGAGGCACGCCGCGATGCGGCCCGATTCCCTGGCCGCGGAGATCGACGGCAGCAGGATCCCCGCGAGCAGCGAAACGATCGCGATGACCACGAGCAACTCGATGAGCGAAAAGGCGCTCGTGCTCCGCGTGATCCTCATGGCCATATTCCCTTGCTTTCGTCCCGGCGCACGGCCTTCTCGAGAATGACCCGATCGGCAAGGTCAACCTGCCCGTCGAGGTTGATATCCCGAGCCCCCCATTGCTGGTCCCAGGCGATCAGGTCCTCGATATCCACCAGCCCGTCGCCGTTGACGTCGCACCGTGACGGGGGCGGACCGAACGCCGCCAGGCCCGATGCCCCGATCGTGTACACGTTGTCGTCCGCGATCGCGGGAGTCGAGCCCGCCCCGGCATGGTGCCCGGCGACAAAGGACCGATCCGCCGGGCCCTGGGGCGTTCCCAGCGGCGGGAGAAGGTCAAGATCGAGCCGTCGCAGGTCGGTGCATGGGGCCGCCGTGCTCGCCGAGTTCGCGAGCGTTCCCGCCAGGAGCCAGCGCCCCATCCCCGCCGCGACCGGGACGTGCGACCATCCCCCGATCGACAGGAACTCCCCCGATTCCAACTGGCCGTTCTGGTTGGCGTCGATCCACGTATCAAGCGCGGAGTGCCACGCACGATAGGCCGTCGATCCCAGGTCGACGAAGAGTTCCACGGATGGCACCGTGCCGTACCCCCAGATCCCGCCGCTGAGGATGAGCCGGCCGTCCCCGAGCACCACCGGCGTGGAGGACGTCCGGTTGCAGGGGATCGACCAGACCTCCTGTCCGGTGAGCGCGTTGATTTTCACGAGCGTGCCCGCCTCGACGCCACCCCAATAGTCGTACGTCCCGGCGTACAGCCACAGGCCCGAGCCGTCCGCGTGCAACGACACCCCGCCGAAAAACATCCCCCCGGGATGAACCGCCGTCCAGATCGGCTCGGGCGACACCACGGCCCGGGCGTCAAACGCGTGGACCCGACCGGCCAAGAACGGCTCCCCGACCGCCGAGCAGAACACGACGCCCGCCGCGTACGCGGGCGAGTTTCCCGAACTGCCGCCGATCGGGACCGACCAGACCACCTGTCCGGGGTCGAAGGGATTGGCGATTCCAAGACGAGGATCCGCGTTGATGCACGTCAGTTCACCCTGGTTTCCAAAGCCGTCGTATTGAGTCACGAAAACCCGGTTCGAGACGCCCAGGTCGGAGGTGACCACGGCCGAGGCGTTGACCACCGGCCGGTCGAGGGTGACGGACCAGCGCACCGATCCGGTGAGCAGGTCAGCGGCCGCGACGGTACGCCCCGTGGTGGTGATCACCGTCCTGTTGGCCTCGTCGATCACCGGAGGGGACCAGGAATCGGCGGTGGGGGGGGTGATCGGATTCGACCAGACGATCAAGCCCGTCGGCCGGTCGGCCGCGTACAGAAAGTGTTGCCTTTGCGACGAGACGATGACCGATCCGATCGCCAGTGCCACGTCCCGGGAAACGACAACCCCCGCCTGTCCGACGAAGGTAATGGGGCGGCCATCCTGGTCGTGTGATACGACCCACGACGGAGAGTCAATCAACCCCGGCGAGGCCGACACGCCGGTCCGCGCGGCCGAGCCGCCGACCATCGGCCAGGTCGAGAGCGGCTCGTTTCGGGCGAAGGCCGCGTGCGCGGCGAGGGCCAGGGCGGCCCCCGCCGCACGACGAGCGGTGTGACGCGTCAGCGGATGGTTCACCGGCGCCTTCCTCCCAGGGCCGACAGACCAACCACGAACGCCAACGCCAGGGCGGGTGATGGCACAACCGATGAGACCGCGTCGATCCCGATCGCGTAGGGCGCATCCCCGGGGTTGCTGAGGCGTATGAACTTCACCCAGGGCAGACCGGTCACGGCGATGTCGATCCCCGCGCCGCCGCCCGAGGCGCCGTATCCCGACGAGAGTTCATCGAACGTCTTTCCCCACGGGCTGAACGACGGATCCACGGGCATGTGGAAGTCCGTCGGGAGCGACCCGCCGTCCGAGCCGAACGGGTCGAGAGAATCCCGGAAGCCACGGGTGGGGAACAGCCCCGACGCGACGGCGCCCGGGACGACCCGCCAGTCCGCGTTGTCCGCGCTGACCTCGACGACGCCGCCCGGCCGCCAGAGGTCCTCCGCGACCGGGGAGAAGTCGCTTGCGTAGAAGAACGACGAGCCGAAGATGAGCAGGTCGATGCCGAACGGGTTGGCGGGGTTGTCGTGGACCGGAGCGTCGAAGGCCAGCGTCAGCCACCCCCCGCGGCCGATCGAGACGATCTCGGTCGGCTGGAAGGGCGGGTTGAACGGTGTGACGCGCAGGTCAAATCCGGTGACACGGGTGGCCGACCCGGTGGCCGTCCACGGGTCGTCGTACCCCGGGGCGGACCCGACCCCCGGGTCGTAGTCCATGACGGTGGCGGCAAAGGTGCCCGCGGAGGACGAACCCGCCGCAAGGATGGCGGCCAGGGCCGCGAGGATCACGCGCGTGCGTCGTACAGTGACCATGTCTCTCACAATTCCTTGCCGGACAGCGCCGGCGCTTCGCCCCGGATCGCGCGGAGCGGTTCCCGCCTTGCGGGCGCCGGCCCAGAGTCCGGGCGCACCGCTTCGTTGGCGCCTTGGCGGGGGAATGAAGACCGGGTCGAGCCGGGCGCGGGAACAAGCGCACGGTCATGGCCCGGCTACCCCAATACGCGAGGGCGCCGCGCGCCGGATCTTCCCGAGCACGTTGCGCGGGAACCGGCTGGTCGCTGGCAGGTCTTCCGGCTTGGGGCTGACCCGGCCCGCCTTCCCGGCGTTCAATCGCCAGTGGCGTGTCCCGAGCGTCGGTCGCTCGGAACGTCGGCCGAATCCTGCGTGCCCCTTACGGCGGCGCGTCCGCGGTGGAATTTCACCACGCTTCCCTTTTCAGCCCGGTTGGATGGGAGATCCGTCCGGGCACCATCGACGCGGTCAGCCTAGCGGATGTCGGGGCGATGTCAAGCCCGCGTGCCGCCCCGCGCACTACGATGCCCGGGCGGCGGAGAAACCACCGCGCCACGAGGAAACCACGCCATCATGGGTCTGTTCTCACGCAAGGCCAAGCCGTCACGCGATTTCACGCCGCCGGATCATCACGCGGGGTCCGCCGACCCGCTCGAGGACCGGATACTCGAGATCGGGATGGACCTGCTCCGACGGTCGGGGGAGCACAAGTCGGGTCTTCTGTCGGCGAAGTTCTACAGCGACAAACTGATGGAATGGTCCATGAAGGACCAGGCCTTCAAGGTCCAGTTCTTCCGATTCGTCGACGCCTTTCCCACGCTGCGGACGCCCGATTCGGTCTATGAGCACCTCATGGATTACATGAGCCAGCCGGGGGTGAAGCCCCCGGCGGTGATGGAAGCGGGCTTCAAGGCCGGCGGGCTGGCCAAGGGGATCTTCGTCTCGACGATGACCTCGCAGATCACGTCGATGGCGGAGAAGTTCATCGCCGGCACCGACGCGGCGGGTGCGCTGCCGGGGCTCAAGAAACTCTGGGACGACGGCATCTGCTTCTCGGTCGATCTCCTGGGGGAGGCCTGCGTCTCGGACGCCGAGGCCGACGCCTACTCGGCCAAGTACCTCGACCTGATTACCAATCTGCCCGGCGAAGTGTCGCGATGGAAGGCCGACCCGGTCCTGGAGTCCGACCACCTGGGCCGGATCCCACGGGTCAACGTCTCGATCAAGATCTCGTCGCTTTCGGCCCGGTGCGACCCGATCGATACCGAGGGATCGCTCCAGGAACTGATGCGACGACTGCTCCCGATCCTGGAGACCGCCCGCGACCGCGGCGTCTTCGTCAACTTCGACATGGAGCAGTTCCAACTCAAGGATTTCACGCTGGAGTTGTTCCGTCGGTGCTGCGAGCGGATCGACTTCGAGGCTGGCCTGGCCATGCAGGCGTACCTCAGGTCCGGGGAGCGGGACGCCCGGTCGATCAGCGAGTGGGCCTTGTCGAAAAAGCGCACCGTCACCGTCCGGCTGGTCAAGGGCGCCTACTGGGACTACCACATCATCCACGCCGAGCAGATGGGCTGGCCGTGCCCGGTCTGGCCCGAAAAATGGCGCACCGACGCCTGCTTTGAGCGCATGGCGGCGATTTTCCTCGACGCCTGCCCGCGTTCCACCGGGCAAGGAGGCGTCAAACTCGCCCTGGGGAGCCACAACGCCCGCTCCATCGCCGCCGCCCTGGCTCGGCTCGACGAGCGAGGCCTCCCGCGCAACGCCCTTGAACTCCAGATGCTCCACGGCATGGCGGACCAGTTGAAGTTTGCCTCCCGGGAGATGGGTCTGCGCGTCCGGGAGTACGTCCCCGTCGGTGAGATGATCCCCGGCATGGCGTACCTGGTCCGCCGGCTGCTCGAGAACACCAGCAACGAGAGTTGGCTCAAGGCCGGGTTCATGGACAAGGCCGATCCGCGGGTCCTCCTCCGCGCCCCCGCGCCGGGGGCATCACCGGCCGCGCCCGGCCCGATCGGAACGGTCCCTGATTCGGGTTCCCCCAAAGACCTCCTTGACGTCGCGCCCGAGCGCCACGCGCTCAGCCCGGCCCGCGCGGGGCTGGGGGACGGGCGGCCGTTCTTCAACGAGTCTTTCCGCGACTTCTCCGATGCCCGCCAGCGCCGGGACTTCGCCGCGGCCATCGCCGCCGCCACCGTACCGATGGTCGCCAACGACCGTACCCCAGAACAGGGCCGTGAGATGATCGCCCGGGCGCACGCCGCCTTTCCCGCCTGGCGAGACACGCTCCCCGCGCGGCGGGCCGGGGTCCTGGTCGCCGCCGCGGCCCAGATGCGTGCTCGCCGGGACGAACTCTCCGCGGTCATGATCAAGGAAGCCGGCAAGACCTGGCGAGAGGCCGATGCGGACGTGTGCGAGGCCATTGATTTTTGCGAGTACTACGCCAGGCACGCCATGCCGCTGTTCGAACGCCGCCGAATCGGCCGGTTCATCGGGGAACTCGATGAGCAGTGGCACCAGCCACGCGGCGTCGCCGTGGTCATCAGCCCGTGGAACTTCCCGCTGGCGATCCTCTGCGGAATGACCGTGGCCGCCCTGGTCACGGGCAACACCGTGGTTGTCAAGCCCGCCGAGCAGACGCCCGGCATCGCCCTTCTGATGCACCAGGTCCTGTCCCGCGCGATCGAGAGCGCCCTGGCGCCGGTGTCGCGCTCCGCCCCCTTCGGCCCGGGCGGCGTGAATCCCGAGGACATCCTGCAGTTTTGTCCCGCGCCGGGCGAGACGACCGGGGCCGCCCTGGTTCGAGACCCGCGCACCGCCATTGTCGCCTTTACCGGGAGCATGCACGTCGGCCTGGACATACTCCATGCCGCCGCTCCACCCTCTCCCTTTGCGGGCACGAACTTCTCGGTCCCGACGCATGTCAAGAAAATTGTCTGCGAGATGGGCGGCAAGAACGCGATCATCATCGATACCTCCGCCGACCTGGACGAGGCGGTGCTGGGGGTCCGCCACTCGGCCTTCGGCTTCCAGGGCCAGAAATGCTCGGCGTGCTCTCGCGTGATCGTGGTCGATCCGCAAGGCCCGGACGGTCCCGCGGTCGAGTTGTTCACGCGGCGGTTCGTCGAGGCGACGCGGGCGCTGGTCGTCGGGGATCCCGCGATGCCCGGTACGGATGTCGGGCCGGTCATCGACGAGGCTTCCCGCGACAAGATCCTCCGGTACATCGAACTGGGTCGCCGGCAGAGCCGTCTCGAACTGGCCATGCCCGTGCCCGAAGGGCTGGAGCAGCGCACCGGCCGGGCGTTTGTCGGCCCGCACATCTTCGGTGCGGTCAGGCCCGATCACGCGATCGCCACCGACGAGATCTTCGGCCCGGTCGTCGGGATCCTGCACGCCCGGACTTTCCAGGAGGCCATCGACCTGGCGAACTCCTCGTTGTACAAACTGACCGGCGCGGTCTACAGCCGCAAGCCCTCGCACCTGGACCTGGCCCGCCGGGACTTTCGCGTCGGGAACCTCTACCTCAACCGCGGCAGCACGGGGGCGTTGGTTGCCCGCCAGCCCTTCGGGGGGTTTGGCATGTCCGGCACCGGGAGCAAGGCCGGGGGGGATGAATACCTCCTGCACTTTGTCGAGCCCCGCGTCAGTTGCGAGAACGCGATGCGGCGAGGCTTTGCCCCGGAACTGTGACGTGCCCCGGAACGGTGACGAGCCCAGGCGGGGAGTCGCCCGGGAGGGCCGTGCCGGGGAGCGAGGCGCTCACGGCAGGAATGTGTAGTCGCGCGTCGTGTTGACGATGCCGAGGGGCACTTCCACGCGAAGACGCACGTGGAAATCGAGGTAGAGCAGGTTGGCCTGCTCACGACCCGGCGAGAACCACCTTGATTCGCGGTCCTGGTCCTGCTGGTAGTTGTAGATCGGGTGCGTCCCGATCACCCATGTCCGCGTCGTGTCGCGCACCGCGGGAAGCCGCCCGCCCGGGCCTTTGGGCGTCATCGGAACCAGCGTCGCGAACTCCTCCCCGTCGAGCGTGTGGTCGTTGAGCGTGTAACTCGATCCGACGAAACGATAGTACGAATCCGTCTCGCTCAGCCCGGGGACCGGGATGCCCGTGTTGCCGCAGCCCCGGTCGACCGGCGACTGGAACTCGGGCATCTCGATCACCTGCCCCTGGGCGTCGGCCGAGATGCTCCGCGACGAGACGTACGCGTTGAGCGGGCGACGCTCGGCCCCGATCGTGTCGATCCCGTAGAACGGCAGGATCCCCTTTTTCCCCGCGAACAAAGCCCCGATGACCGACTCACCGCCCGACGGAAGCGGGCCTCTGGCCTGCGGGAGCGATTCCTTGTAGTCCGACAGGTACGACGCCAGGCCCACCCCGATCTGCTGCAGGCGGCTCCCGCACGCGGTCGTCCGGGCCGCCTGCCTCGCGTGCGTCAGCGACGGCAGCAGGATCCCGATCAGGATCGCCGTGATCGCGACGACCACCAGCAGTTCGATCAGCGTGAAGGCTCGGCGGGGCACGCCGGAGTTATAGCCGCCCTCGACCGACGGCGTGAGGCCGCCCCCGTCACCTCGGGCGCGTTACCTCGGGACGACGATGGTCCCCGCCTCGCGGATCTCGATGCGGTTGTTGGCCTGGTCCCAGTAGAGCACGGCCGCCCGCTGCGGGACGCCCTGCGAGGGATCAAAGAACACCACCGAGTTCCCCGCGTCGGCGATCGCCTTGGCGATCCCCGCCTCGGCGTCGTACTCCACCCGGTCGGCGAGCAGTTCCTTGTTGTCGGTCGATCGGATCCAGACGTTCCCCAGCGCGTCGGCGCCCAGGAACTCGGCCCGCAGTTCGAGATCCCGCCGATCAGCCTCCGATACCTGCATGTTCTTGAAACGGCCGATGATCGTGTCGGCCTCGATGTCCGTCGGCAGACCGTCGGTCAGGCGCACGTGCCGGAGGTTCGACTTGCCCGTCAAGGTTACGACCCCCGTCCGGCGTTCCACGACCATCGAGTCACGCCACTGGAACCTCGAGTCACCCCGCTCGAACCGGCCACCGAAGGGATTGGAGGTCTGCGCCGCGTCGGCCGCCGCGCGGGCCTGGTCCATGCGAGACCCCTCCTCGTTGCGGCGACGGTCGGAGAAAAACGCACGCCCGTCGCCCGGAACGCGCAGCGTTCCATCCACGTCGTCGGCGATGATGTGGTCCCCCTCCAAGAACGCCACCCGCGTGGGACGCTCGCGACCCGCCGCGTGCGGCGACGCGTACACGCGCATCTCCACCTGGGCCGGACGGCGGAATTCACCCGTCGATCCCCACGCGTACGCGCGCTGAAGCGGTCGGGGCGGCGCGCCCGGATCTTCAGGAACGCCCCCGACGCGGGGCTCGAGCATCAACCTCGCCCGGTCGGCACGCAGCGTCTGCACCGTGAACGCGTCGGGCTGGTTGCTCGCCACCACCGACCCCTCGCACTCGACGATCCCAAGTTCGTCGTCGTAAAACACGTGCCTGGTCCACGTGACCGTCGCGTCGCTGGTCCCATCGCGGTCAACCGCCTGTCCACGGTGCTCGAAGCGGCCCTGGCCAAAGACATCCACGTACCGACGCAGCCCGTCGATCCGGATCGACGACCCGGTCACGGAACTGGTCAGGTTCGCCACCGACGACCCCGGCCCGATCAACTCGACGATCTGGGCATCCAGTTCCGCAAGGATCTCTTCCGACCGGGCCTCGACCAGATCCACTCGCCCCCCGTCCTTCTCCTTCGCCCGAACAAACCGAGCCGCGCCCGTCGCCGTCAGCGACGTCGCCGACGGGCGACCCTGGTTATCCGGTTCGAGGACCACCCGCACGGAGTGGGCTTCGAGCATCGCCCCGTCCTTCTGGCCGAGAACTCCTCCCCGGGCGTCAATGGTCGAAGGGGAGGGTGCCGAGGCATCCTCGGGCGCGTCGAAAAACACGTCCAGTTCCGCCGAGGAAAGTTCTCCGCCCGATCCGTCCACCGCCCGCGCGTTTTCAAGCACCGAGAGTTTGTAGATGTCCGACCGTGAGTCGGAGACGGCAAACGAGGCCGTCAGTTCCGACCCGCTCAGCCGAGAAGCCCCCTGCACCGCCTCGACGCCCCCGCGTGCCTGGGCGAATTCAATCAGCGAGGTCATGCCCCCGTCGTCAACCTTGAACCGGAATTCGGCCTGGTCCGACCACACCAGGTACCGATCCGTCCGGTCGCGCAGGAACCCGGGGCCCGCGATGCTCGCGACGCCGGTGCCCAGGCGCACCGTAAGATCGGAAGAAACCGCGTTGCCAGACCCTTCCGCCCGCAGGTGTACCCCGCCGGGAGTCAACGACGCCAGGCGAAGCACCCGCGAGGTTGCCGCGTAGTCGATCGTCGAGGCCGTGGCGGTGGCGCGGGCCGCCCGATCGCTGAACAGGCAAAGCGAGTCCGGGCCGGTGGTGAAGCGAACCGAAACCTGATCCGTTCCCAGGGCCGCCGGGCGGTCCTCCGAGATTCGGATCACCATCGCCCCGGTCCACTTCACGTCGATCACGTCCGAGGAGGCACGGTCGATCCCGTCCGCGGGCGCCTGCCCCGTCAAGGGCCGATCCGAACCCGCATCAAGCGGCCCCGCCTCGGCCGATGGAGGATCGGCCGAATCCTGTCCGAGCGCCAGAGATTCAAGCCCCGCGGAGTCGAAACGAACCTCATCGGACGCGGTTTGCGTCGCCGGCGTGTCCATGCCGGGCGTTGCTTCGGTCGGCGCGGCGTCGGGGTGCGAAGCCGGCGAGCCGGTTGTCAACGTCGCCCGCACCGGAGCCGGGGCGACCGCGTTCTCCGCCAGTTTGTTGTCCACAAGCCGGATCCACCCGTCGAGCGCATCCGACTCGATCGACTGAGACCCGCGGGTCACCACCACCCCTCCCGTCAGCGATGCCACGTAGAACGTCTCGACCGGCGCGGGCTTTGGCGCCGGCGGCGCGCCGGGACGGCCCGTCGGAGCCGGAGCGGGATCCGCCTGTTTCTTCCTGGCACCAAGCGGGTCTTCCCCGGCGGTCATGTAGACCAGGTGCCCGTCGCGGTGGATCTCGCCGTACTCAAGCCGGTCCTGCTCCTGGTTGAAGATCCCGCGCAAGCCAACCGCCGTAAAGCGGGCCTTCTCCGTCGTCACCAGGAAAGGGTCCGTCGTGGTGACCTCGCCCAGCGTCCCGTCGTACTGGATCGACCGAGTGTCAAAGCGAGCCAGCATCGGGATCGACGGGTCGTCGGGATCAAACCTCGCCCCGGGCGCCTGCCCCTCGAAGACCCGCACGATCACGTTGCCTTCGAGCGTCGCCGACTCGGGGCGCATCTGCGTGTTGGGGATGTGCAGCACGCCCGTGTCCGCCGAGACGTGGTACGCCCGCCCGTCGCGGGCATAGATGAACCCCCGCGGCCTTTGCACGATGTACCGGGCGTTCTCCCGCGGCTCGGAGGACTCCGAGATGATCCGCATCGAGATCCTCGACGGGTCGTGGCGGTCCACCAGCGTGACTTCCATGCCACGCCCGGCGCCGATCGCCTGCCCCGGCACGCCCGATCGGATGTCCGGGGGCGCTTCCCCGCGGATCGTCTGCGCGCCCGCATGGACCGGGGCGCCCGCACGACCGCGCAGGTAGTAGAACCCGACCAGCGCGACAAATCCCAACGCGACCACGGCCGAGACCGCCAGCCCCGCCGTCCGAGTTGATCCCCGCCGCTGGTTCTTGTTCCCCATGCCTTTCACCTGCCGCTTCATCGTGTCATCGTACGGGGCCTTGGCCCGACCGCCCGTCACCCGACAGGCAGACCAAGCCCCCAAAAACCCTCATTCTCCGTGCCGCTACTCAACAAAGACCGTCCGGTAATCACAGATCGGACCAAACGACCCACCGCATGAGCCCAAACGTCCGCTCCCGCAACCCGCGGGGCAACAAAAAACCCCGGCGAAGGCCGGGGAGTTGGTCGAGGCGTGGGTATTCAAATCCCGGGCGAACTTCACGATTTCGCGGGAACGGCCTTGCTCGCCTTGACCGCCGTCTCGCACAGCACGTCAAAGAGTTTGGGGTCTTCGATCGCGATGTTCGAGAGCATTTTGCGGTTGAGCAGGATCCCGGACATCTTCAGGCCGTTGAGGAACAGGCTGTACCGGGTGCCTCTCATGCGGCAGGCCGCGGTGATGCGGGTGATCCACAGCGCGCGGTAGTCGCGCTTGCGCTGGCGGCGGTCCCGGTAGGCAAAGACGCCCGCCCGGATGATCGCGTTTTCGGCACGGTACTTGTGGAGGTGGCTGGTGCCGTAATAGCCCCGGGCGGCTCGCAGAATCCTCTTGCGGGCCTGGGCTCGGGCGGCGCCTTTGCGGACGCGTGGCATGGTCGAAACTCCTCTGGTCCGTTCGGGGCGGCTTGACGGCCGTCTTCAATCCCGACGAACACGCATGATGAACCGGGCGGGCGGCGAACCACACGCCCGAACGTGACAAACTCCGTTACTCCGCGGCCTTCTTCTGGGCTTTCAGCGCCTGGCTCTGCGCCGGCGAAGGGCTGGGCTTGAGCGCCGATCGCGGCTGTGTGCGCCCTCGCAGGCGGCGGAACAGCAGTTTCTCGATCCGCTTGGCGTCCGGGCTCGCCATGAACGGGTCCTTGCGCATCTGGCGAAGTCGCTTGCCGCCCTTGCCCGAGCGAAGGTGCTTGTGCCCGGCCATCCGGTGGCGGACAAGGCCTGTCTTGGTGATCCGGACCCGCTTGAGCAGGCCCTTGTGGGATTTGTTCTTCATGGCCGACCTCGGTTCCGCGATCCGGCGCACCGGCGGTTCAACACGCCCGACACGCGCGGAGAAAAGCCCGCCGGCGTTCCGACGGGCCTTGAGAATAGGCGCGATGTTCGATTTGGACAACGCCAAGAAGGCGGTGGCCCATCCCGCGCACGCGAGAAAACACCGAACAAAATCCTTGTACGCGGTATCCTGGCATGACGGCTTTCCGAAACCATGCCGTCCGCGTCACGGCCCGAGGAAAACATCATCCCCGTCGGCGGGCAGTTCCCGGCCCGTCAGCGTGATCACCATGTCGCCGTTGCGCTGCTCCACGGTTCCCTGGATCAGGAACCGGCGCGGCCGCGGGAGCCAAATGCAGTCCATCTCGGATTCCTGCCCGGTGACAAAGGGCGCGGAGAGCCATTCCGCCGATCCGTCCGTGAACAGTCCGTGCTGCCCCGCGCCGTGATGGTTCGGCGAGTTCTCGCACGCCACCGGACGCTCGCCGCGAACCGCCCGCAGCACCGCGGGCGATCGGTCAGCCAGCACCAGGCGTCGCTCCGAATTCGACCACCTCCGCGGCTGACCGCCGTACATCAACTGGTAACTGTACGAGATCTCGTCGAGCGAACGCCAGTCTTGCGCGGCCGGGTCCGCGGGCGTGACCGCCGCCGTCGGGTTCCCGGGGCACGCCAGCGAGGGCGCTTTGGTGTATCCCCCGCGTACCAGCGTGTACAGGTTCGAGGAGTTGGCCACGGGGCGCGTCGCGTTCACATCCCACCACCGCCCGGCGGGTCCCAGGGACGCGACCGCCACGGGCATCAGGTCCTGGAAATCCCCCGCGTACGCCGACAGCGCCGACGCCGTCATCTGCATGTTCGAGGCGCACCGTACCGAAAGGTCCCACTGACGCATCCCCGCCATGACCGGCCACATCACCGATGCCGCCACCACGATCAGCGCCGCCACCGCCACCACGTCCCAGAAGCGACCCCGCAGGCGTTCCCCGCGAGAGATCGGGATCGGGGTCGCATCGTCCGACGACCCACGCTCGACCAGGTCGATCAGGCGAGCCGTCCGCTCGGCCAGTTCCCCGCGGACCTCGTACGACCCGTGCGGGCCGTCGAGAAGCGAGGCGATCGCGGCGTGCCGCGCGGCCCGGGCGCGGCGCTCGTCTGAAACCGCCCGGACATCAAAGCCGGCCGCGACCCACTCGTCACCGGCCGCCAGGTCCGCCTCCGAGAGTGCCGCGGGCGCTGAAGAGGACTCGATCGCCTCCATCACGCGCGACGCGAGAGACCCGGCGAGGGATCCCGTGCGTGATCCGTCGGAGTCTTCAGCGGTGGCGTCCGCCGACCCGCCCGAGAGACCGCCCGACTCGACGTCGAGCATCGAAAAAAGCGCCTTCGCCCGAGCGGCCAGGGCACGAAGTTCCGGCGGGACATCCTCCACCCGCCACGCCGCGCCGATCAGCGCCTCCACCGCCTCGGCGCTCGGACCCGACAGCGGCGTCCCCACCAACTTGTCGGGCAAGGCTTCCTCGGAGGGCGCGCGATCCATGTCGCCCAACGGATGTTCGCCGCGCGGTCCGGTCATCACGAACCTTCCTCGTTGTTCTGGGATTGCCACTTCTTGGCAAACGACGCGACCGCCGCGTGCAGACGGCTCTTCACCGTGCCCAGGGGGATGCCCAGTTCCTCGGCGATCTGGGCGTAAGAAAGACGCTGAAAATAAGACAAGAGAAGAATCTCCCGCAAGGCCAGCGGCAGCGATTGCACCGCTTCCTGCACCCGACGCTCCCGTTCCTTGGTGTCCAGGGCCTCATTCGGCCCCGGCAGATCGATCCGCATCAGGTCAACGAACGTCGCCCCGGCCCCGTCCTCCCCGTTCGCGCCGGAGAACACCGGGGCCGAAAGATCGACCGTCCGCTGCCTGCCCTTCTTACGCAGGTAGTCCCGCCCCTTGTTCGCCGCGATGGTGAAAAGCCACGGACGGAACGTCCGTTCCAGGTCGAATGTCCCGAGCGACTGGTAGACCTGCAGGAATGTCTCCTGGAACACGTCCTCCGCCGCCGATCGCTCCCCGACCAGCCGAACCAGGAAATTCAGCAGTTCCACTTCATACCGTTCGATAAGCGTTCGGAACGCCGGTCGGTCACCCGACCGCACACGTTCAATCAGTCGCTCGTCGGTCGGTGGCTGGTTGGGTTCCACAATGCGGTCCGATGAATTCCGGCCATTTCAACGGCCGCGCCCGATCGGGTGCTTACGCCCGCGAACGGCACAATACCTGAATATCCAGCCTCGGGTTCGCCCTTTCAAGGCGCCGGCGAACTCCCATCGTCCGGAAACAACACGGTTCCTACCCGGCGTTCAAAGGCGATACCCGGCGTCGAACCGAACCTTGCCAGCCCCTGCGCCCGAAGTTCGGGGGCATGATCAGACAGGTAGGTCTCAAACGACGCCCGATCGGGGAAAAGATACGCCGACTCGATCCGGGTCGTCCCCGTCTCAGACTCCAGGCGAACAACCCGTGCCTCGCACGCCCCGCCCGCCATGACCGCCTGAACATGGCCGTTGACAAGCCACTCCACGTACTCCCGGGCGGCGTCCTCGCCGGGGAGCGTTGCGCACACGATGTAGCAGATCGGCCGCATAATGTTCCTTTGCCGTTTCAGTTCCAGGACCCGTCCGACTCCCCCGTCCAATGACCCGGCCCGACGACCCGGCCCGACGACCCGGCCTGACGACCCGGCCTGACGACCCGGTCACCGCCGCGTCCCGGACTTTGACAAGTTCGGTGTTTTTCCGGGCAATCGCTCTTGCATTTGATCGTTGTACACAGGGATGCACGCGTTGGCCAACGCCTCGGATCACGATCCAGCGACCGACGCGAACCGCGTGGCGGAGTGGCTCGCCCGCGCCTCCGCGGGGGATCCCGCCGCGTGGCGGGCGATCGTCAAGGAGTATTCTCGCCGGATCTTTGCGATGGCCTACAGCCTGCTCAAGAACCGCGACCAGGCCGAGGAGATCGCCCAGAGCGTGCTGGCGGGCGTCTCGGTCACGATGACCTCGGGCGGGTACACCGAGCGAGGGCGTTTCGATTCGTGGCTGATGCGAGTGGCGATGAATCGCATCCGCGATGAGGCTCGTCGCCTCCGGCGGCACGCCGTCGCGACCGACCCGGCGGTCTTGGCCGATGCCCGGACCGCCCCGGGGGAGCCGGCGTCCGACCGCGCGGGCCTTGAGGGCCTGCGTCGCGCGCTGGAGCAACTCCCAGACCCGGATCGGGAGGTCATCATGCTCCGGCATCACGGGCAGATGGGCTTCAAGGAAATGGCCGAGGTTCTCGGGGAGCCCGTTGGGACGCTGCTGGCTCGGCACCACCGGGCCTTGCGCAAACTGAAGGACATCATGGAATCGGCCGACCCGGGGACGCGGGCCGATCCGGTTCGAGAGGGAACCCGATGAACGATCCAGCCTTGCATCACGACCAGCCGCACGAGATCGATCCCGACCTGGCCGAGATCGACGCCGGGCTTTCTCGGTGCGCACGGCACGATGCCGATCAGGCGCCGCCCGGCATGGAGGATCGCATCGCGCTGGCGACGATGCCGGGGTCTTCCCGCGTCAGGACGATCGCGGCCGGCTCCGAACCCGGACACCAGTTCGGTCACCAGCCCGGTCACCAGCCCGGTCACGACCACGAATCGATCCCCTTCCACTCGCCGGCGCGTTCCACCTGGTTTACCCCCGTGCGGCTGGCCGCGATGGTGGCACTCGCCGCCGGGGGCGTGGTGGTGTACACGGCGACCCGGCCCGCCTCCTCACCCAGCGATGATTCTCGCATCGAACTGGCCTCCGCGCACGTGGTCGAGCAGGATGTGCAGTCCTGGCTCAGCATCATCGTCGAGTCGGCCCCCGACGAGATCCGGCAACTGGCTGTTGAAACCGACCGGATCGACCGTTCCATCGCCGATGAGCCGGCGTTCGGGGCGTGGTTCCTTGATGGAGAATCCCTGTGATTCCACGGATCCCCCGCCTCGGAAAACTCCTGATCGGTTCGGTGATGGCGGCGGTGACGGCGGCGAGCCTCGCCGCCTGGCAGCCCGGAGAGGCTCGTCCGCCGCGAGGCCAGCCGCCGACGCCCGGCGCGGCTTCCCCCGATCGCCAGCCCGAGGCTCGCCCTTCCCGACGCGGCGTGCCAGGGTCGCGCGATGAATGGCGCCAGCGCCTGACGCAGCGACGCGATGAACTGGGGACCGTCCAAGGCAAGATCGACGAGGCACTCGCCATCATCGAATCAGGGGATGTCTCGGACGCGGACCTGCCCGAACGCCTCGCCGAACTCGGGCCGCTGGCTCGTCGGTATATCTTCTCGGGTCCCTCGGGCGATGGGCGAGAGGCCCGCGACGATGGGGGTGATGGGATGCACGACGACGCCCGTCCCGGGACGGGCGGGCGTTCGCGAGGCCCCTGGTTGCCGCGCGGCGAGGAGACCGACCACACCCGTCCGGTCACCGACGAGGACATCGCCGCCGCGATCACCTGGATCGAGGAGCACATGCCCCGCCTTGCCGATCGGGTGCGGGCACTGCGCGAATCAGACCCCGAGGCGCTGCGTCGCATCATCCATCGCATGCGTCCGCGTGTCGAGGAACTCCGCCGCCTCGCCGCCGAGGACCCGGGCGCCGCCCGTGACCGGATCGCCGAATGGCAGGCGGGCATGCGTGTCGTGGACGCCTCACGCGCCCTTCGTGACCGGGCCCGATCGTCCGCGCCCCCGTCCGAGATCGAAGCCGTCCGGAACGAGGTCAGGGCCGCGCTGGTCGCCCAGTTCGACGCCCAGGTGGCCATTCAGACCAGCGAGATCGATCAACTCAAGTCGCGCCTTGAGGAATCGCAGCGGCGGCTTGACGAGCGCCGAGCCACGCGCGACCGGTGGATCGACCAGCGCCTGGTCGAGATCGAATCCGGCCGGGAGCGCCGCGGCGGACCCGACTCCCCGGGTCGAAAGTGACTCCCCCGCGCGGCGTGCCCCCACCGGGGTTCCGTTTCGGGGCTTTGATGGCGCCATGAGCGCCACGCTGGATTTCGCGCTCGTCGGCCTTCGGGCCTTCAATTTGTCCACCCATGAAAAAACCGGCGCCCAGAGGCGCCGGCTTTTATGATTGAACGGTCGCGGACACGGTGAGGTGTCCGTCGATTGGTTTACCAGCCGCCGCGGCCACCGCCACCGCCGCCGCCGCCACCGAACCCACCGCGGCTGCCACCACCGCCGCCGCCGAACCCGCCACGGCCGCCACCACCGCCGCCACGGCCGCCGCCGAACCCGCCACGGCCACCGCCGCCACCGCCGCGATCTTCACGCGGACGGGCTTCGTTGACCGTCAAGTCACGGCCGTCGATGTTCTGGCCATTGAGCGCCTCGATCGCGGCCCGGGCCTGGCCGTCATCGGGCATTTCCACGAAGCCAAAGCCGCGGGGGCGGCCGGTTTCGCGGTCCATCACCAACTGGGCCGAGGATACTTCCCCGTGCGCTTCGAACAAACCACGCAGAGCGTCTTCGGTCGTCTTGAACGAGAGGTTGCCGACGTACAGTTTCATCTGAATCTGATCTCTTTTGCCCTTGAACCTAACATGACCGGCGGCTTGAACTCGGGCAAGAGAGAAAGCGTCGGCAATCGAGGCCCGCGTCCGCAATGGACGCACACGATCCTGATCGCCATCACTATAGCCACTCATCCATCCGGGCACCACCCGCGCCCGGCAACCCCAAACCGCGGATCCGCCCGCCACGCGGTTGAGCCCCCAGGGTCTATCCTACGCCCGACTCGCGATCAAACGCGGATAGGAGTGTCCGATTATGCCGCTGAACACCGCCAACATTGATACGACAACCCACGTTGTCCTTCCCAGGGATTCCAACCAGGCCCTCGGCCTGGCGCAGTACGCCGTTGATTTCATGTCCGACGACCCCCAATTGGGAGGCAAGCCCGGCCGTGCGGTCCTGGAGCGTACGGCTCTGTTTCACACCGACGCGGTTATCTGCGGTGTCTCGGCGATTGCACTCGGGACCAACGCCCCCAACCTGCTCCGCCGGGAGGCGCTGGAATATCCAGCGCCCAAAGGTTCGGCGGGAGTCTCGTGGGCCAGGGACTGCGTGCGTACGGGCGTCCCGCCGTTCGGATCGGACGTGGATGTGGCGGTTGAAAAGGCGGTGGTTGCCAATGGGGCGGCCGTCCGAGAGTGGGACAGCAACGGGACAAACTTCGGATACAACCCCTCCCTGGGGCATACCGCCGGGGAGTTCGGGCACAACGATTTCTACGCGGTCGCGGTCGCGGCGGCGCAACTTCGCGGCAAGGACGGGGCGTACGCACTGCGGGGCATGGTCCTGCTCGACGAGATCCGCGGCCGCCTCGCGGAAGTCTTCAGCCTCAAGACGTACAAGATCGACCATGTCGTCCACGGGGCCATCGCCTCGGCCGCGACGTTCGGGGCGATGATGGGCGCCCGGCCGGAGCAGATCGAGAGCGCCATCGGCATGGTGGTCGCCCACTCCATCCCGTTCCGGGCGATCCGGGCCGGCAAGCAACTCTCCGACAGCAAAGGCTCGTCGGCCGCGATCTCGACCGAGGCCGCCGTGCTGAGCGTCAAGCGCGCCATGGCCGGGTTCCTCGGGCCGCGAGATATCTTCCGAAACCCCGAGGCCATCTTCAGAATCTTCGAGGGTCCCGGGCAGATGTTCCAGAAGGTCGGTGACACCCACGCCAACACCCAGAAGGCCGACGCCTCACCGTTCGACCTGGTGCTGGCCCGGAGCGGCGACGACTTTGCGGTCATGGGCATGCACTTCAAACTCGGCCTGTACGAACACCAGTCCGCCGGCGCGCTCCAGGGGCTCATCAACATCATCGCCCGAGCACCCCAACTGCTCGACGACCAGTCCGGGGACAACATCGCCTCGATGGTGGTCAAGGCGTACGAACCGGCCTTCGGGATCATCGGCGACCCCGCCAAGCGAGACCCGCGGACCCGCCAGAGCGCCGACCACTCCATGCTGTACCTGGTCTGCACGATGCTCCGCAAGGCGTTGGAGATCCGGGCCGTCAAGCCGACGGCCGGCCTGGGGTGGAAGGAATTGATGCTCACCCCGCACGACTTTGACCGTCGGGCGATCCACCACGAACTGACCCGTGCCCTCATGGCGAAGATGACCTTCGAGTGGGGAGGCACGGAATACGACTCCCGGTACCCGGACGGAATCCCCACGTCCATCGTCGTCACCGACGACCAGGGCAACGTCTTTGACTCGGGGCTGGTGATGTACCCCGGTGGGCATGCCCGCAACCACGCCGGCCCGGACGTGGTTGACCTTCGCGATATCCTCGGGCACAAGTTCCAGGTCCTGGGCGCCCTGGCCGTCGCGGACCCCCAGGCCCTGGTCGGCCGCCTGGAATCCATCGAGCGGGCCACGCCGCAAGATGTTGCCGGTTTGTACGATTTCAAGATCGAGTCGCGCGGGACTTTCGAATGAACGGGTGTACGGATACACTATTCGTTGATGGCCTTTGAGCCGACGGGTTCGGGCCTTGACCGGTCACGCGGTTCCTGAAGGACGGGAACACCGCCGCACGGCGGACGTATGGTGGACCGGCGCGTTCGACAAGGAGCATCGTGATGCTGGGATCGTTCTCCTCGCTGTTCTCCCGATCCGGCGGGCCGTGTTTGATGAATCGTTCGGGATCGGCCCGTCGCGGAGCGCTCCGGGGCGGACCCGGCATGCTCCAGCCGCTCGAACGCCGGATTGCTCTGTCGGTCGTCCCCGACAACCACTCGATCCTGAAGTTCGAGACCTCCTACGGGAGCATCTACATCGAACTGTTCGACGACATCGCCCCGATCTCCGTCGCCAATTTCACCAGTTACGTGAACAGCGACCGCATCGACAACACGTTTTTCCACCGCATGGTCAAGCGCAACAACGGCGTCGGCATCGACATCCTGCAGGGCGGCGGCTTCTACTGGGCCGACGGCGACACGCCCCCGCCGCGGTCGGTCAACACCGACGCCCCCATCGTCCTGGAGAATTCCGGGCGGTCCAACGTCGCCGGGACGCTGGCGATGGCCAGGACCAGCGTCGCCAACTCCGCCACCAGCCAGTTCTTCTTCAATGTCCGCGACAACACGAACCTCGATATCGGCACCGACCCGGGCGGCGGCTACGCGGTCTTCGGCCAGGTCATCAAGGGCCTCGACGTCGTCGAGACCATCTTCGCGCTCAGGACGTTCGACCTCGACGGCTCCAGCCAGAGTTTGTA
Source organism: Phycisphaeraceae bacterium (assembly GCA_019636515.1). GTDB lineage: Bacteria > Planctomycetota > Phycisphaerae > Phycisphaerales > UBA1924 > JAEUJB01. The sequence continues at coordinate 563,587 of JAHBXI010000003.1, forward strand.
CGACAACGTCCCGGTCTCCGAGACGTTCGATCCCAACAACGGGGACGGCGCCGGCCTGACCGAATCGGACCTGGTGTATGTCCGCAACGCCGCGATCATCAACCGCCACGAGTACCGCGCCGTCGCCGGTTCTCAGGTCAGCGGCGCCGTGAACACCCAGGACCAACTCATCATCACCGCCCTGGGGCTCAACGGCCGTGGCGAGGCGTTCACGCCCAAGAACCAGGACGAGTGGCAGTACACCAACCTGACCACCGCCACGGGGTCTCCTACGCTCCGCGGGAACATCGAGCCCTTCTACGACCCCAAGACCGGGCTGCGTCACGCGGTCGCTCCCTCGGACTCGGGCCTCATCCTTTTTACCCAGAACACCGCCGGGCAGTGGTCATTCACCAACCTCACGACGACCATCGCCGGCGGCCAGGTCATCGAGGGCGAGATCACCGTCTTCACGACGACCGACGGGTTTGTGAACATCGCGGGCATGTCGGACGCGGGGCACCTGGTCCTGTTCCGCCAGGCGGGGACGGCCTCCAACTGGGCCTGGGAGTATCACAACATCTCCACCCAGGACCTCGCGACCCGCGGCCTGACGACGCCTTCGTTCACCGGCCGCCTGACCAGTTACGTTACGGCCTGGAACGGGCTGAACGTCGTCGGGCTCGACGCCGACGGCCGCATCCAGGCCGTCTGGTGGGCCCCGGGGATCGACCAGAATCTCTGGACCGCCACGAACCTCAGCGAGGTGGTGGGGGCCCCGCGCTTTGTCGGCGGACTCACGGTCTACCTCACCAGTTGGTACGCCACCAACATCGTGGGTATTACGCAGCAGGGGCACGTCTCGGTTACGTGGTGGCTCCCGGAATTCGGCGGCAACTGGCGCACCGACAACCTCACCACCCTCTTCAACGGATCGCTCCTGGTCGGCAACACGATCAGCAGTTTCGTCACTCCCTGGGGCGCCACCAACATCGCTGGCCTGGACAGCACCGGCAAACTCTGGGTCTACTGGTGGGCGCCGGGCATCGGTGACAACGCCTGGGTCATCACCGACATGTCTTCCGCCGTTCCGCAGGGCACGTACCAGATGGTCGGTCGCATCCGCGGCGTCACCTCGCCCGCCAACACGATCAACCTCGTCGGCACGGCCGTCAACGGCGACGTCATGAGGTACTACTGGAACCCCGCCGGCGATCAGCAGTGGAAGGCCGATGACGTCAGTTTCATCGCGAGCATCAGTTAAGCCGCGGACGCGGAGATCGGCGGGCGGACGGGCACGCCGCTCGACCGCCCTGTTCGCCCTGCTGTTGGTTCACGCCTTGATCGCGGCCCGGTCCCTGGTCGCCTGCGGGCGGGATCCCGCGGATCTTCCGCCCCCGGATCGTGCTGGCCCCCTGGTCTGCGTTCAATGCGACATGACGATCAGGGAGGACCGGTTCTCGGCCTCGGCCTTGATCGACGATCCATCCGGTCCGCGGCGAGTCGATTTCGACGACCCCGGGTGCCTTCTCGATCATCAGCGAGAGCACCCCGAAGTCCGCTTCCGTTCAGCGCATGTCCGTGATGCCGGCACGGGGGCCTGGGTCGAGGCCGACTCGGCGTGGTTTGTTCTCTCCGACCGCATCGCGACACCGATGGCGTCGGGCATCGCGGCGTACGCAAACCCCGCCGAAGCGCGAGACAAGGCCCGCGAGGTCGGAGAAGCCGTCATCGACCTTGGGTCTCTCCGAGAAGCGCGGCGAGCGTTCATGGAACAACGCTACGGATCCCCGGATCGCTGAGGAGAATGGCCCGCGTGCGATCCGGGCGGGTTACTTCGCATCGCTCCGGAGCACGGCGTCAACCTGCTCCGCGAGTTGCATCCCCGCCGGGTCGGTGCGGCCGGCGAGCCACTCGGCAAAGGCGGGCCGAACTTTGTTCACCCGAAGAGCCCACGACACCAGCGAGTCGGTCATCTCCGAGGAAGGGTCGATCTCCCGGGCATGGACGGCGAACTTCCCGGCGTCGTTCTCGCGCTCGGCCGCCAGGAGGCCAGCGTACATCTGGCCGATCCGCGTCCGGAAGCGATCATCCTGCTGCTGCTGGAGCCGCCGGCGCATCTCGACGGGGACCGCGTCGCCCTCCTGGGCCTGGCGAACCTCCCGGTGGATCAGGTGCTCGCGTTTCAGCGTTTCGACCGGATCGGCGAAGATCAGGCCCAGGTCGGCCCATCGCTCCCGCTCGATGAGCAGTTGGGAGACGGGGTACTCGACGTACCCGAGGATCGGCCGCCACCCTGGCTGGCCCTTGACGCGGTCGAACCATTCAAGGGTCTTGAAATCCTCCTCGACCACGCCGTTGAGCGTGACCCAGTCGATCGCCTGGTCGCGGGTGATCTTCGGCTCATTCATCGCGACCCCGGCGGCGTCGCGCAGCGCGACGAACCGGACCCTGGCCGGCGCGTCCAGGGCGGCGAGGCGCTTCATGTCGCCCGCCATGAATGAGATCCGCACTCCGTGCATCGACGGCTGGTGCTTGAGCATGTTCTTCCACAGCCATTCAAACTCGGCCGCCGCCTCCTGCGTGTTCCCGCCGTTCATGAGGGCGCGCGCCCGGTTCAGACGAGACTGGACGTCGTGCTCTTTCCCGGGGGCCTTGTCATCGGCCGGGCCGCCCCGACCGCCCCCCGCGGGGCGTGGCGAGCCCTCGACCGATTTTTCGCCCCTGGCCATGCCCTCGAGCCACTCGATGAACGCGTCGGGCTTTTTCATGCCGACGACCCGGTCAAACTCCTTGCCATCCTTGAACGCGATCACCGTGGGCATGGCCCGGATCGAGAGTCCCGCCGCCAGGTCCGGCAGTTCATCCACGTCGATCGCCACCGCGACCGCGTGGTCTTTGAGCCAGGAAACAACCTTTTCGTCGCGCCAGGTCGTCCGGTCCATCTGCTTGCATGGGGCGCACCAGACCGCCGTCGCCTTGACAATGAACCACTTTCCCGCCTCCGCCGCCGCCGTCCGAGACTCGTCGTACGGGCGAGTATCGAAGATCGGGGGCTTGCCCGAGGCGGAGGCCGGATTCGAGGCCGGATTCGAGGGCTGATTGGCGGGCTGAGGGGACGCCCAGGATCGGCCCGTGCCATGATCACCCAGCAACACCACGCATGCCAGCACCGACAACGACAACCAGGCACGGTTCATGATGCAGACTCCGGTTCAAGGCCCGCGGCGGGTCGGTCGATCCCCGCGGCGGCGCGGACGACGCAGAGCAGAGCGGTGGGACGAATCGCGGTCAAGGATCGAGTTCCATGGGTTGGCTCATCGGGCGATGAACGGGCTATCGGCCAGACCACCCCCCAGCCAGGCCCAGGCCCAGGCCAAGCCGCGCCGCCTCGACGCAACCCTCCGGCACGCGGGCCACCGTGCTCCGGCGATGCCACGGAAGTATTGCACGCCGGCCGAGCCCGTGCCCGACGGGAAGAACTTCCTGATCCTTGGGGCTATCGGGTCCCGGAGGTCCCGGGCGATCGGTCGGAGGTGCGGGATTGAGACTTGGCCGGCGCGGACTCCAGGCGGGATTCCCACGTCCTCGCCAGTTCGTCGTTCCCGCCGTCGCGGGCGCACCTGGCCATGTCGAGCACCAGCGCTCGCCTCCAGGCAAACGTCGGATCGAGGTACCTGTAGTACGTGTCCCAGGCTTCCTGAAGCAGCGGCGTTCCTTCGTCGTATCTTCCCAGCGCGACCAGTACGTGCCCCCTGGCGAACTGCAGGTGCGTCCGTTGATCCGGCGACGTGGCGGGGAGTCCCTCTCCCATTCTCAGGGCATCGCGCGAGTGCCGGTCCGCCTCGTCGAGCATGCCTTCGGCCGTCAGCGAGCACGCCAACCCCGCCCGGGCGAGCGCCACCACATGGTGAACATCTCCAAACGCCGCCCCGAGTTCCGTCACCGCGCGGCGGTACACGGGAATCGCCTCGGCATGGCGGCCGTCGAGCGTCATGTACTGCGCCAGCAGGCGACGAGAGTTGGCCGTCAGGCTCATGTCCCGGGCCTTTTCGGGAAGCCCGTCCCAGATCTCGCACACCCGAGTCGCCAAATCGACCGCCAGATCGCCCCTCCCCAGCATCGACGCGACGCCCGCCGCCTCCTGCAGCGGCAGCATCACCGACAGGTCCCGCGGGCCGAACCGCGCCGAGAGCAAGTCCGCCGCGCGCCGCGCCGACGCCAATCGGATCTCGGGGATTGACTCCCCCCACGCCGCGCGGGCCACGGACATCAGCGTCCCCACCAGGGAGGGATCGTCCGGCCCGAGCAGACCCTCCTGCAGGGCGAGCATCCGCCCCAGAGCCTCGGTCCGACCCGTCCTCGACGGGTCGAGGTAGTTCGAGAGGTCGGCGCTCGCCAGCACCGCCATGTCCCGGCGTATGCACCCCGATACGCTCGATTCTGTCCCGTCCCGGTACGAACCAAGCAGCCGGATCAGCGCCCCTTCCCAGACGCCCCCTTCGACCAGATCCGCCGCGTTGAGCATCGAGGCGATCACGTCCGGATCCGTGACCGGCAACCGGCGCAAGCGCCGGACAAGCGCCTCGCGGATCAGCGGCTCCGCCCCCGCGTGGTCCCCCTCGCTCATGCGGATCTGCGCCTTGAGCGACGACATCGACGCGATCATCAGGTCGGACTCGTGCTCCGCAAGCGACAGGGCTGCCGTCATCACCGTGTCCGCCTCCCGCGTGGCCTCTCCGATCATCCCCAGCGCGACCAGGCAGCGGGCCAGCAACGCGTGCGACTCGATCGTTTCAATACGATTCTCGCCCAGGAGTTGCCGACGCATCTCCAGCGCGGCCCGGCCGAACCGCTCCGCTTCCGGAGCCCGGTCACGCAGCAGCAGCACGCCCGCCAGTTCGTGCATGGTGGCGGCGATCTCGGGGTGCTCTTGTCCGTGCTCCATCCTCAGCCGGACCAGCCCGTTGCGAAGGGAGATCTCGGCGTACGCCACCTGCCCGGCGCCCCTGTTTCCCCCGAACCCCGTGTACACGCTCCCCCACAGACGCCGCAAGGCCTGGTCAAGATCGGGATCGTCGGAGATGCCCCCGGTCTCCAGCCGCGCGAACAGCCGGCTCAGCCCCAGGTCGATGACCCGGGCGATCTCGGGGTGGCGCGGGTCGGCGTGCGGGAGCGCCTCGCGCAGCAGTTCGGTCACGGCCCGCGCTCGCACGTTCTCCGACCGCGCGATCCGGCGCTGCAACTCCGCCTGCTGGCGGCTTGCCGAGACGCTGGCGAGGCTCCACAGCGCCAGGATCACCGCCGCGATGCACACCGCGCCCGCCGCGGCGATCCACGTCAGGCGCCCGCGGTTGATCGACACCGCCTTGCGCAGCAGGTACCACCCCGACCCGCTGCGAGCCTCCACGGGGCGGCCCGCGAGGTACCGCTCCACGTCGCGGCCCAGGCTCGCCGCCGACTGGTACCGCCGGTCCTTCTCCTTGCGGATGGCCCGCATCACGATCGCCTCGAGGTCACGGTGGATGGTCGCGTCGTGCTCACGAGGGGGGGTGGGGTCGTCGTGCGCGATCGTCCGCGCCATGTCGAAGATCGACCCTTCCAGGTGGTGCGGCATCCGTCCGCAGATCAGACGGTACAGGATCACCCCCAGCGAATACACGTCCGTCAGCGCATTGACCTCGTCGGGCTGACCCGAGACCTGCTCGGGGGAGGCGTACGCGGGAGTGCCCGCGAACTCGCCCGTCAGCGTCGCCGGGATCCCCCCGATCTTCGCGATGCCGAAGTCGACCACCACCGCCCGGCCCTCGGGCGTCACCAGGATGTTGTCCGGCTTGAGGTCGCGGTGGATCACCCCGTTGAGGTGCGCGTGGTGGACCGCGTTGCACACCGCCACGAAGACCTCCAGCAGGCGGATCCTGGGGTCCGCCGGACGCGACGGCTTCCACGAGTCGATCGGAACCCCGTCCACGAACTCCATCACCACCGCGATACGGCCGTCGCTGAGCGTCCGGGACTCGAACACCGTCACGATGTTCGGATGACGAAGCCTCGCCGCGATCTCCGCCTCGCGCTCCGCGCGAACCCTCTGGCGGGGGGAGGCCGTCCGCCCGTCCATCAGCGTCTTGATCGCGACCTTCCGTGAAGTCGATTCCTGGATCGCCCGGTAGACCACCCCCTGCCCCCCCGAACTCACCACCCCGATCGTCCTGTATCCCGGCAGTCGGGGGGCCCCCTGCGGGCCAAGGTCACGCCCCGCCAGCGTCCGCACGCGGCCCAGGAACTCGGCGTCCTGACGGGCGTCCTCCAGCCGACGCCGGCACGCCTCGCACTCCCGCACATGCTCCCCGAGTTCCAAGGGCACCGAGTCGCCCGTCACCAGGCGTTCGATCTCCGACGGGGAAGGACATGGAGTCGCCCCGACCGACATGCTCAGGCATCCTCCTCAAAGGCGCTGGTCAGTTCCTCCACCAGCACGCGCAGCCGCTTGGTCACCCGGCTGCGCGCCACGTACACCTGGTCGGTCGTCATCCCGCATTGCGAGGCCGTCTCTCCCACGGGCACCCCGCGCAGCGACGACAACTCGAACGCCAGCAGCGTCCGGTCGTCCAGTTCCGATTCGTCACGAAGCATCGACATCGCGCGACCCAGGATCGTCCGGTCGCGTTCGTCCGTCCAGATCGAACGCAGACGCGGCTCGTCCAGCGACTCGTCCATCTGGGTGGCCAGGCGCTCCCCGCGGGAATCCAGGTTCCTCAGCACACGCCGCGTCGTGTGATGCGCGATCCCCAGGATCCACGAACTCAGCCGGCCCTTGCTCCGGTCGTACCGGCCTTCGCGGTAGCAACGCACGAACTCCGACAGCGTCTGCTGGGCCACGTCGTCGGCGTCGGCGTCGGCAAGGCCCAGGCGCCGGGCCAGACCGGCGATCACGCTCCGATATCGACCGTCGATGTGCGCCCACACCGGCTCGTTGCCGTGGTCGTTCAGGGCGTCAAGCAGTTTGGTGGTCGTCCGCGTCGCCAGGATCGGGTTGTTCGTGGACACGCTTGGCTCCGGTCGCCGATCATAACATCAAGCACGGTCTGTTCATAGATGCAAATCGACCCGGCGATTACGTTTCCCCGTTCCTCGCCCCCGGTGCCCCCGGTGCCCCCGGTGCCGCCGAGGCCGCTCGATCTCACACGATCCGCGGTGCCAACCGTTATCGGCGTATGTCGAACCCCGACGTTCTTTCCTCCGGAGGGATCTGGAAAGATTCCTGCCCACGGATAAACCAGCCCATCCGAGCCGTCAGGTCCTTGAGGCACCCGTCGATCTCGGCCGGATCACCCTGGATTTCCAGAACAACACTCCCGTCCGGCTCGTTTCGGACCCAGCCGCTGACCAGGTGCCCAGAAGCGACCGCCGCGGCCATGGCCCGGAAGCCAACGCCCTGCACCCGGCCGATAAACACGATCCGGCGTCGCTCCATACGTCCGATTCCTGCCTTCCCGCCGCCGAGCATATCCCGCGGGCACGCGAGGCCTCGGGGAGCAAGGAGGCCCTGGGGGTTGCCGCGCCACCAATAAGGACCATCCCGCGGGGAGGGCGAATTCCCGATTCTCCCGCCGTGCCGGGCCAATCTCCCCCCGAGATGGCATACCCGGCAACGTGTGCTACCGTTGCCTGAAAGGTATCGACCGCTCGAAACCCCAGGATCCCGCACGTCGGCCGAAATGGCTCGAACACCGCGAGATCAACCCCTGAACCTTCGAGCGGGTCGTGCCGCCGAGTCCCCCGCCGTTCCGATCACCCCCGGCGCCGCCGGGGAGGAGGCGGTTGATTGCAGAAAGACCCGTCACGTGATGAAGGCGCGGCGTGCCTGATGGCTCGGACGCTCGGCGTGTGTGAGCGGCCCGGTGAAAGGGGTCGTCGGTCCGCATGAATGCCCGGTTCGACAATACCGATCGTGAGCGCGTCCGTGAGGCCGCGGATATTGTCCGCGTCATCGGGGAGCATGTCGCCCTGCGGTCAAGGGGACGAGAGTACATCGGACTTTGCCCGTTCCACGACGACCATTCCCCATCCATGGGCGTGGTCCCTCACAAGCAGATCTATAAATGCCACGCCTGCGGGGCCGGCGGGGATGTCTTCACGTTCGTCCAGCGGCACCTCAAGATGGATTTCCGCGAGGCGCTCGAGTACCTCGCCGAGCGTTTCGGGGTGACGCTTGCTCCCGCGCGTCCCCGGCCGGAACCACGCCCGGGCGAGGCGCCCGCCGAGTCCGAGGCGGTTGCTCGATCGGACCTGTTCGCGGCGAGCCGTGTCGCCGCCGAGTTCTTCCGCGTGATCCTGCGCCACCCCGAGCACGGCGCGCCCGCCCGTGAAGTCGCCGCGCGGCGAGGCATCTCCCCGGAGATGCAGGAGCAGTTCATGATCGGGGCCAGCCCCGCCATGTGGGACGGACTCCTGCGCACGCTCCGGGGCAAGGGGATGTCGGAACGGGCGTACGCCGAGGCGGGCCTGCTCAAGCGCCGCGACGACGGCTCGGGCTTTTACGACGCCTTCCGCCACCGGCTGATGTTCCCGATTCTTGATAAGGCGGGAAGGGTGGTCGCCTTCGGCGGGCGGATCATCAACCCCGACGATGAGCCAAAGTACCTCAACAGCGCCGAGTCGCGCATCTTCCGCAAGTCCGCAACCCTCTACGCCCTGACCGTCGCCTCACGGGCCATCCAGCGCGAACGCACGGCCCTGGTCACCGAGGGCTACATGGACACCATCGCCTGCCATCAGGCCGGCTTTGCAAACGCCGTCGCCACGCTGGGCACCGCCCTCACCCCCGAGCACGCCGCCGAACTGCGCCGGCTGTGCGAGACCGTGATCCTGGTCTTCGACGGAGATCAGGCCGGGCTCAGGGCCAGCGACCGCGCCGTCGAGGTCTTCTTCGCCGAGCCCATCGACGTGCGCATCTGCACGCTCGCGTCCGTCAGCGACGCGAAGGACCCCGACGAACTGCTCAAGCGAGAGGGCGGGCCGGAACTCTTCCGGCGGGCGCTCCAGCGATCGGCCGACCTGCTCGACTACCGCTTCGCCAGGATCAAGCAACGCCTCGCCGACGCGGGCACGTCCGCCCTGGCGCGGGCCATCGAGGAGGAAATCCAGCGACTCGTGGACCTGGGACTCGCGGACCTGACGCCCGTCCGCCAGGCGCTGATTGTCCGACGCCTCTCCGAACTGGCCCGTGTCGATGAATCCGTCATTCGGGCCGCGATCCCATCCGGACGCGGAGCCCGACCCCGGCGGGCGGCCCAGGCGGACGAGCCGGTCCGCCGGACCATCCTGGCCTCCGGGAAACTCACCGCGCGCGAGGCGGCGATGGGGTGTGTGCTCTGCGAGCCATCCCTTTGGTTCGCCGTCCCCGACGCGGTCCGTGCCGCGCTCCGCGTCGAGCACCGCGAACCGGCCATCGCCGCGGTCCTCGCCGCCATCGCGCGGATTGCCTCAAGGGGCGATTCTCCCGGACTGCAAGCCGTGATTTCCGACGCCGCGGAGGACGCCGACGCGGTCGAGGCCGCCGTCAACCTGGCCCAGCGCGTCGAGCAAGAGACCGATCATCGCCCCGAGCGCCTCCGGTCGTACTGGGGGGACTGCGTCCGGCGTATCGAGCAGGACCTCGCGACGGCGCACGTCCGCGATGCCGAAGACCGCTCGATCACCGTATCCGACGCGGGCTCGTCGGCGGACGAATCCGCCGCCGATCCGGGCGCGATGCGTGGTGAAGGCCAGGCCCGCGACGAATCCACGTTGGACCTTCGATCGCTCGAACGGCATATCACGTCGCTCCGGGCGCGCGGGCGAGATGCCCGCGTCTTCCCTCGCCGGGGCTGACGCCTCATGCGGGAGTTGGTCGGTGGCGGCGGGGGAGGGGTGGTGGCTAGTGTTCCGACCCGGCGGGTTGTTTCGGGTCGGTGTTTGCGGAGACGTCATGCACATCGCTGATCTTCATCCGGTGGTCGCGGAACTCGTGCAACTGGCTTCCCGTCGAGGGTGGCTGAGTTACGAGGAACTGAACAACACCCTCCCCGACGAGATGGTGGACCCCGAGAAGATCGACGGACTGCTCGTGCTGCTCGACGGGCTTGGGATCGAACTGATCGACGAACTCGAGTACCGCGCCAGGCTGCACCGCGCGTCGCTGGCCGGAGGCGAGGACCCCGCCCCGTCGCTCCCGGGGACGATCGGGCACATGGCCAGGCCGCTGCGAGCGATGTCCGTCGCCGGCGGAGAGCGCAGGGCCGAATCGGCCTGGCTCCAGATGCAGTTGCGGGCCGCGGCCGATCAGGACAAGGAAGACGAGACCGACGAGGACGCCCTGCTCCGCAAGGAACTCGAGGAGGCCGTCGCCGCCGACGACGGCGCCAAGCGGATCGACGACCCCGTCCGGATGTACCTCTCGCAGATGGGCGCGATCCCGCTGCTTACCCGGGAGGAAGAGATCCGCCTGGCCAAGAAGATCGAGGCCACGCGCATGATCTTCCGCCGGAGGTGCCTCGAGAGCGACTACGTCCTGGCGCAGGCCGTCGAGACCCTGCGACTGGTCTCGACCGGAGAACTCCCCTTCGATCGCACCATGAGGATCTCCACCGCCGAGCCAAACGCCAAGGAGCGGATCGCCCGGCGGATCCCCGTCAACATCGCCACCATCGAGAAACTCCTCGATCTCAACCGCGCCGACTGGCAGGCCCTCGAAAGCGCCCGATCCCGCGGCGACGACGACGAGGCCGCCCGGCTCCGCGTGCGCATCGGGGTCCGCCGCCGACGCATGGCCACCCTCACCGAGGAACTCAGCCTCCGCACCGGACGCATCATCCCGCTGATGCGAAAACTCCGCGCCATCGCCAAGAAACTGCACGACATCGAGCACGAACTCCGCCGCGCCGCCAAGCAGCCGCGCCGCTACCACGGGGACGACATCGCCGTCATGCGAGAGGAACTCGCCGGGTTGCGGTCCCTGGTCCTCGAAGAGCCCGCCGAACTCCTCCGACGCGTCAAGGACCTGGCCACCGTTTTCTGGGAGTACGAGCAGGCCAAGCGGGATCTCTCGGGAGGCAACCTGCGCCTGGTCGTCTCCATCGCCAAGAAATACCGCAACCGCGGCCTGTCCTTCCTCGACATCATCCAGGAGGGAAACACCGGACTCATGAGAGCCGTCGACAAGTACGAGTACAAGCGAGGCTACAAGTTCAGCACCTACGCCACCTGGTGGATCCGACAGGCCATCACCCGCGCCATCGCCGACCACGCGCGGACCATCCGCATCCCGGTCCACATGATCGAGACCATGTCCCGTCTGCGCCAGATCCAGAAAATGATGCTCCAGCGCCACGGCGTCGAGCCGACCATCGACGAGATCGCCGAGAAGGCCGAACTCTCTCCCGCCGAGGTCCGCCGTGTCCTCAAGATCAGCCGGCACCCCGTCAGCCTCGACCGACCCGTCGGCGAGAGCGAGGACAGTTACTTCGGTGACTTCATCGAGGACGATCGCCAGGCTGCCCCCGACGAGTCGGCCGCCCAGGACATGCTCAAGTCCCGTATCGAGATGGTCCTCAAGACCCTCACCTACCGCGAGCGGGAAATCATCAAACTCCGCTACGGCATCGGGGACGGCTACACCTACACCCTCGAGGAGGTCGGACGCATCTTCAAGGTCACCAGGGAGCGGGTCCGGCAGGTCGAGGCCAAGGCCGTGCGCAAACTCCAGCACCCCGTCCGCGCCAGGAAACTCCAGGGATTTGTCGACGCCCACGCCTACCGGGAATCCAGGTCCGGCGCCGCTCCCGGCGGACACAACGGACACCCGCCTCCGCCTCCTCCGCCCTCTCCGGCCGAACCGGACGTCCCCGAGACCGACGAATGAGCGCCCCAGCGCGCGCGGGCCGCCGCGGCCGGGACGGGAATCGCCGGATTGCGGCGTGTCGCCACGCCACGTAGACTCATCACGATCGGACGGCGCGGTGACCCGTGCCGCCGGTTCACAACGCCTCGATCGCGCCCCGCTCAAACTCCCGCCGTTCCCGTGAGCGCTCCTTCCGATCAGTCCTCGACCGATGTTCCGTCCGCCGAGCCGCCGCCGGGGCGGTTCGATCCGCACCTTGCGCTGCGCTTGTTCGAGACCATCGGGGAGGGCGTCTGCGTCACCGACCCCCAGGGACGCGTCCTGTGGTCGAACTCCGTCTTTCAGGAGATTGACCCGGCCACCCGATCGCGCCTCTTCGCCCTCGCCCGCGCCGTCGCTCCGCCCGGACCCGATCCCCGCGCGGGCGAGCGGGGGCTGCTCACGCCCGAACCAACGCAAACCCGATCCGAGGTCGCGTCCGCCGACAACGCCCGGACCTACGAGGTGACGGTCCGGGCCATCCCCGCGGAGGACCGCTGCGTCCTGGTTACACGGGACGTTACCGACCAGGTCCGCGCCCGGCGAGAGATCGAGGCCATCGAGATCGCCGGCGATGAACTCGTCCGCATGGACGCCGAACTGCTCCGTAAATTGAACGCCGTCGAGCGTCTTAGACACCTCGAGAGCAAGATTGTCAACGCCGCCCGTCAACTCCTGCACTTCGATCACTTCGTCATACGCCTGCTGGACAATCGCTCCGGACGGCTCGAGCCGGTCATCGTCCACGGGCTCCCGACCAGCATCGCCGATATCGACATCTACCCGCTCGCCGAGGGCAACGGCATCAGCGGGTACGTGGCCGCCACGGGGCAGTCCTATATCTGCCCGGACACCGCGGCCGACGACCTGTTCCTCCCGGGCCTGGGCGGGGCACGCTCATCGCTCACCATCCCGCTTCGGCTCCAGGACCGCATCCTGGGCATCATCAACGTCGAGTCCCAGAACGACAACGCCTTCACCGAGAACGACCGGCGCCTCGGCGAGATTCTTGCCCGATACATCGCCCTGGCTTTTCACATGCTCGACCTGCTCGTGGTGGAGCGAAGCACCGTCAACCAGTCCGTCACCGTCAGGCTTGAAGACGACATGGGCGAGCCGCTGGAGGACATCCTCAGCGAGGTCACCGCGCTCGAATCCGGGCTTTCGTCCGATCCCCAGGCCAGGGACCACGTCGCGCGGATCAAGGCCGACGTGAACACCATCCGCGAACGCGTCCGCGACCTGGCCGCCGGGCCAAACACGCTCCTGGGGGCGGGCGTCGCGCTCGGGCCCGCGCCCCACGACCCGGCCTTCGCCGGCAAGCGCGTCCTGGTCGCCGACGACCACGCCCGCATCCGCCGCATCATCGGTGATGTCCTCAGGCATCGCGGGTGCGAGGTCCACCTGGAGGAGTCGGGCGTCAAGGCCATCGCCACGCTCGAGGCCGTGCGAGCCGGATCCCTCCGGCCCTTCGACCTGGTCATCAGCGACATCCAGATGCCCGACCGCAACGGATACGAGGTCTTCAATGCCTCCAAGAGCATCCAGCCCGACGTCCCGGTCATACTCATGACCGGCTTTGGCTACGACCCGCACCACTCGATTGTCCGCGCTTCCCAGGAAGGGCTTCAGGCCGTCCTCTTCAAGCCGTTCCCCGTCGACCGGATGCTCGAAGAGGTGCGCAAGGCGGTCGCGGAACGTCCATGATCCCACGCGTCGGCCGTCGAGCGGCGCACATCGCGCCATCCGCTGAAGGCCGGGTAATAAAAAACGGCGACGGCCCTTCGACCGTCGCCGCGTGTGATTGGTCGCTCTCGGAGGAGGGGGCGCCGTCTCGGCGCCGACACCGCGGAGAACTCAGCGCCGGCGCCGGCCCATGCCCGCCAGGCCGATCAGCGCCAGCGCCGCGGCCCCGGGAGAGGGGATGAACGTGCCGGGAGAGCCGATGTCGCCCCCCGCCGATGCCCAGGAACCCTGCGCATCGGCGATCGCCGAGAAGACCCAGTCGGTTGTCACGTTGCCCCAGGGGGTCGTCCCGACGGGCGTGTTCCACCCGGACTTGTTCTGCGTCCGGATGGTGCCCGGGAAATTCTGGTCGCCGTAGGTCAGCCGGTCAACCAGCACGTCCGAAGCATTGTAAATGTTGATCTCGTCGTTGCGGCTCAGGTTGTTGGTCAGGTTTCCGACCACTTTCACCGACGCGGCCAGGCCCCACGCCGCGCGGAACGCCGCCTCCGTGTTCTCGGTGATCACCGCCGCTTCACCGGGGGCGAGAATGCCCAGCGGGGAAAGATCAAACGACCCGGGAAGGCGGCTGTCGTCGTCGAACGACCAGCCGGTCAGGTCCACCGCGGCGGCCCCGATGTTCACGATCTCGATGAACTCACCGTTGGCGCCCTGGTACATCCACTCGCTGATGCGGATACCCGCCGAAGCCGACGACACCAACGAGCCGGCGACGATCAATGCGGTCACGCTCTTCATCTCATGCCTCCTGTAATCCCTTGCCACGTATGCCGTGCGAAACAAACCGCCTGACGGGCACGCAACACCGTCGAAAAGGGCGAGGCTTCCTTTGCTCTTGCGAAGCCTTCACGGACACGCGGTACGAAGGGCAGAGACTATCGACCGCACGCCGCGTTTCAAGGGGCTTGCGGCACTCCCGGCAAGACTTGTTGCAATCGCAACATACACGCCAGGAGGAATCTTGACGTATTCTGAACACAGTCTTCGCGCAATAATTTCACTCACCACTCCCATGCGCTGGTGGCGAGGGTAACGTACCCCCTCGCTTTCGCGCAGGGTCGCCGCCGCGTCCCGTGCCTTGCAGACCGTGCTTTGCAGACAGGGATGCGATATGAGAAACGGCCTTGCGCCCGGCCGCCCACGCGGACGCGGCTTCACGCTCATCGAACTCCTGGTCGTGATCGCGATCATCGCCCTGCTCCTGGGCCTGATGGTGCCGAGCCTGGCCTCGGCCCGTGACGTGGCGCGCCAGGCACGCTGCGCTTCCAACCTCCGCCAGATCGCCGCCGCATCGCTTTCCTACGCCGCCGAGAACCGGCAGGTCTATTGCTCGGGCCCGATGGACAATCGCATCCGCTCCGGGTACGGGTCCCTCGAGACCGCCGGTTGGACCGCCGACATGGTCAACGGCGGATACGGCAAGCCCGGGGAGATGCTCTGCCCGACCAACCCCGGCGGCCTCAACCAGAACCTCGACCCCAAGCGGGCCAACGACAAGGGGTATCACACCTACTCCGAGGTCGAGATCCTCGAACTGGTCCGCCGGGGCTTCAACAGCACCTACACCCAGTCCTGGTACATGGCCTACACCGAGGTTCGCAGCGTCCGCGACATGTCCCTGGATCCAAAGCGCACCGCCGGCGTGATCGGCCCCCTGCGGGACAAGTACCTCTCCGCCGTCGCCCCGTCGTACGTCCCCCTCATGGCCGACGCCCGCACCGACGACAACGAGTCGATCGTGCTGCAGGGGCAGAAGTTCCGTGCCGTCAAGAGCGTCACCGACGGGCCGGTCCACCTGGGCTCGGTCTGGGGTCGCCAGGGTTACGCCGACTTCGGCCCGGCCCACGGAAAGGGGAGCATGATCGGCTTCGACAAGAAGCACGACAAGTTGTACGGAAACTTCGTCTTCGCCGACGGCCACGTCGAGCCGTTCATGGACGCCGACCGCGACGGACAGTTCGGGTTCTCCCGCCATTCCGAGGGGTACGAGTACCCCGACTTCGAAGGAAAGATCTTCGGCGGGCACCTCTCGTCCGGGCGGTTCTGGAACGACCAGGAATAGCCAGTCAACAAGCCTCGCCCGGCCCCTCGCCGGGCGATTGTGTGTGAACCCGCGGCCCCGCCGTCGGGAAGCGTGATCGGGTCCGATTCATCCGTTTGCAAGAGAGAAGGAGAGATCCATGAAGTTCCGTTCCAGTGCGGCGCTGACGGCCGCGGCGATCGCGGCCCTCTGCGGCGCGGCCTCCGGACAGGTGTTCATCAACGAGGTCTTCATCAACCCCCCGGGCAGCGCCAACGACGACATCCGCGAGTTCATCGAGATCCACGGAACCCCCTTCCGCAAACTCGACGGCTACGCCGTCGCGATGCTCAGCGGGAGCATGCGCAAGCACTACATCCTGGGCGCCCTGGCGGGCGGGACGCCCGACGCCCAGGAGATCGATGAGTTCTTCAGCCTCGACGGGCTTTCCCTGGGCGCCAACGGCCTGCTGGTCATCGGCATCGGCGCGGCGTCGAACTACCCGACCCTGCTTTCGGACACGAACTTCCGCCGCTGGAACACCATCTGGAACGGCGGCCTGGACACCCCCGGCAAACTCAACAACGACGGCTCCAACACCATCATGCTCATCCGTCGCCGCCCCGGAGCCACCCAGGCCGACCCTGGCAACCCGCTGGGGCTGCGCTGGGGCAAGGACATCGACATGGACGCGGAGTACATCACCCCCGTCGAGTCGACGATCTGCATCGGCGGGCCCGCCAACGGCTCGCCCTGCAACAGCGCCGCCTCCGATTGCTTCGGCAATCCCTGCGACGACGGCTTTGTTGACCAGTTCGGAGACGGCAAAATCGACCGCGGGAACCCCGACGGCTACGGCGGCTTCACCCTCGACATGATCGGGTTCACCACGCCCTTTGATCTTTCCGACGACCTCGAGGTGGTCGATGAGGTCAGTTACGAGCACGAGCGCGGCTGGGAGTACGACACCGACGACCGCAAGGTCGACGTGGGCAGCACCTCGGGCAAGTTGCCGCAGCGCCGAGTCCACGCCCTCGACGACCCGCAGGGCCTCAACCCCGACGCCCTCTCCCGCGTCGATTACCGAACCAAGGGACCGGGCTGGATGCCCGTCGCCGGCGCCGTCGGCGAAGGCCCCGGCGGCATGAACTGGCAGGACACCGCGACCGAGCAGTGGATCCGCGGTGAGTCCTTCCCCAACAACAACCCCCCCTTCCACTACGACAACTCCCCCAACTCCAATCCCGACGCGGTGCAGCCGTACCTCACCCACGTCCCCACGTGGCTGAACGACGGCGTCGGCGTCGAGTACAGTTTCACGCCCAGCAGTTACGAGATCGCCGCCGGCCGCGTCAACCCCCTGGCCGTCGCCTTCATCCCCGGCGACTCCAACCGCGACGGCGTCTGCAACCAGGATGACATCGACAAGATCGCCGCGGTCTTCGGCGAGGATGACTGGATCTTCTCCAACTCCTGGGGCGCCAGCCCGGAGGGCAACGACGGCGACCCCGCCACCCAGACCCGCCCCTGGGATGTCGACGGCTCGGGCGACAACGGCATCGATCCCAACGACCTCCAGTGGGCCCTCAACTTCCAGGGCAACACCAACGGCCGCATCGTCGGCGTGCGGTACGACTCGACCACCCCCTCCGCCACCGGCGTCTACCTGAATCCCAACACGGGTGTCGGCGTCCGCATCACCGCCACCATCGAGCCCGAGTGCGACGGCGGCACCGGCCTGTATTACGTCGGTGACGAGTTCACGCTTGTCGTCTGGGGCGAGGTCAACGCCGGGGCCAACAACGCCGCCGGACAGCACAACGGCATCTCCCAGTTCTCGCACGACCTGGCCATCTCAGGCGGCGGAGGCGTCATGCAGGTGGTCTCGGTCGAGGCCCTTTCCTCGTTTGTCAAGACCCGTGAGGCCCTCGAAACCCTCACCGGCGCCGACGGCGACACCGGGATTCTCAACATCAACGGCTACACCAAGTCCTTCACCGAAGGGCTCTCCGGCCCCACCCCCTTGTACGCCGTGAAACTGCGCACCTTCGACCTCGGCGCGGTCACGGTCAGCGTCGGCCCGGCCGTTCGTTCCCAGTTCGCCGCCGGCGCTCCCCGCGGAGTCAAGGTCGCCCGCACCCGCGGCGGCGACCCCGCGACGTCCACCTACCTCGCCACCGTCGCGTTCGACGTCGCCCTCGAGTGCCGGGCGGACTTTGATCGAACCGGTTTTGTTGACACCGACGACTACGACTCGTTCGTCCGCGCCTTTGAGGACGGCGATCAGTGCGCCGACTTTGACCTGAGCGGCTTTGTCGATACCGACGACTTCGATGCCTTTGTCCGGGCCTTCGAGGCCGGCTGCTGAGCGGCGGTTCTCCACCCTGAGAGTCAGCCATCAAGGCCCGCGGGCGATTGCTCGCGGGCCTTTTCCATGGGCCGATTCACCCCGCGCCGCCTCTACTGCCGCGCCGCCCGCATCAGTTCGTTCAGTCTCACCTCGAGCACGCCCGACGCCGCTTCGTCGCGGGGCGCCGAGATTGTCCCCGAGAGTTCGCAGGCCCCGAGAAGATCCTTGAAGTTCCGGGTCGAGGCGATCAGCCGCAGCGTCGCCCCGCGGATCGTCCCGTCGAAACTCCGCGAACCGGGGTCCGAGGAAGGCTGCAGGAATCCTCCTCCCCCGTACAGGCCCACCTCCCCGCGCGACAGCACCACCAATCGGACCATCACCGAGCACGCCGTCCGATCGATCGGTGTCGATCCCGCCTCCGGAGAAATGAACAGATGCAGGTGCAGCACCTGTCCCGAAAGGCCCTCGATCGAAGCCCCCGGCTCGCACGCCGACCGCGGAAGATCGGTCAGGTAGACATCCGCCGTGTTCTTGTCCGCCGACCGGTACGCCCGGATCCCCGGCACCAGTGTCAGGCCGACCGGGGAATGTACGCTTCTGGTCTCGATCGGACGCGATGAAAACGGTATTGAACACCCCGCCCCCGCCAGCAGGATCCCCATCCCCGCGAGCACAATCACCCCCCAAGCGCCGCTCCCCTTCCGCCTCATCACCATCATCTCGTAAACCTCGATGTGAACGCCATCCGTCCGGACAATCCGCCGGGTTGCCAACCCGCCAAGCGTACCGGATGCTCCGCTTCCATGCCCGATCGTTGATGCATGTTCGGGAATTGATCGTCGATTCCGCCATCACCTGGCGTCACCTGGCCTCACATGGCCTCACCTGGCGTCCATGAGATTGCCTGGAACGATTCCCGCCCGATCGTGTACCATCGAGCGTGTTCCCTGTCGGCTCGTTCGCAGATACCGAGGATGAATCGGGCGACCTTGCCGGCCGGACCTGGGGAACAACAGCGCGGGAGATGGACGGGTTTTGGCATGGCCGGCGCGCCGGGCTTCAACCCCCGCGCGCCAGACCGTCAAGGAGCCGCTGACATGAGTTCCGGGACTTTCAAACCGCGGCTATGGGCGATCATCGGCCTGGTGAGCGGAGGGGTCGCGTCCCTGTCGATGGCGCAGGATTCCAGCCACCGCGCCAACGGCCACGTCCCCGCCGCGGGTTCTCCCATCACGCGCCCCATGCCTCGCCTGATTGTGCAGCCGGGCAAGCCGCTTATTTTTACCAGCGTGCCCCAGCCCCTGGGTGAGGTCCCCGTGGCGGTGACGCGCGCCCCACGCCACCAGAGCCACGTACCGGACTCGGCCGACGGTTTCTGGCGTCCCATCCGTCGCGGCGGCGGGCTGGGAGGGGTGCCCGCCCGATTCCCCAACGTCCTGAGCCCGGCTCGATCCTACGTCCCCGAAACCTACGGGCCTGTTTCGACGCGCTCCCCCGGGACTCATGCCAAGCCCTGGCCGTGCGCGGAGCCGACGGCCTCCTCATGGACGCGAACCGGATCGACCATCTCGACGATCGGCCCGTCCGGCGCGGCTTTCTCGACCACGTCACCGACCATCGTGACCCGCTCCCACTCGGTTGGATCGGCGCTCGCGGCGTCCTCGGGCTTCCGCGCGGACATCGACCTGGGATCCGTGAACATCCACATCGGGTCGCGCCCTCCGATCTGGGGAGCAAAGCCGGATTGCCGAATTGACGGTTCCTGGTCGAATTCCGCCGGGTGGTCGGGCGGGAACTCGTGCCGTCCATGCCCCAACCCGTGCGAGATCGTGGTCTGTTACGGCGGTCCTTCGTACTGGGATTCGGGGTGGTGGACGTGGTACGACACGTCGTCGTACTACAGCGGTCCGGTCTTCGGATCCGCATGGACGACCTACGACCCGTCGTACTTCTATCCCCCGTCCATCACCAACCCGCCGGACCCGGCGGCGAGCACGTCACAGGCACGGGATTCCACCGCCATCGACGAACTGGTCTCCCTTGCGGCCGGATTCATGCTCGAACGCCGGTTCGCCGACGCCGCCGTGGCCATGCGAGACTACCTGCGTCGCGAGCCGACCGACGCCGGGGCGTGGCGTTGGCTCGGAATGACCCTCCTGGGGGACCGCCAGACAAAGGAAGCCGTCGATGCCTTCCACCGGGCCTACACGATCAACCCCGCGATGGCCGACCTGCCGCTCGAATACGACGCGATGGGGATGAACCTGTCGGACCTTCGCCGCATGACCGGCCCGCTGCTGGTCTTTGCCCGCAACACCCGCTCGGCCCCGGCGTTCCTGATGGCCGCGGTCGTCATGGACGCCCGCGCCATGCCCGATCAGTCTCGCAAGATCATCGATGAGGCACGCGACGCCGGGCTCGATCCGTCACTGGCCGGCCGCCTCAAGGCATCGTTTGGAGGGTGACCGCGCGGCGGGGTGTGGATCGGCCGCTTCATCCTCGCGCGAGGGCCTTCCCGCGGGCGCACTCCCCGGGAGATGCTCTCGCATGCGGCCTAATCCTCGCTC
Source organism: Phycisphaeraceae bacterium (assembly GCA_019636515.1). Taxonomy (GTDB): domain Bacteria; phylum Planctomycetota; class Phycisphaerae; order Phycisphaerales; family UBA1924; genus JAEUJB01. The sequence goes on from JAHBXI010000003.1 coordinate 584,169, forward strand.
GGCACGTGGCAGGTGTTCTCCAGCCCGCGCTTGGCGAAGTACTGCTGGTGGTAGTCTTCCGCGAGATAAAACGTCGGCGCCGTTTCGATCACCGTGACGATCTTCCGCCGGTGCTTGCCGGAAGATTCCCGGCGGGCCTTGACCGTCTGGGCGATTTCCCGCTGCCCCTCGGTGTAGTAAAAGATCACCGAGCGGTACTGCGAGCCGATGTCGGGACCCTGCCGGTTGAGTTGCGTCGGGTCGTGCAGGCGGAAGAACAGATCGACCAACGTCTCGTAAGAGACGACCGACGCGTCGAATTCCACACGCACCACCTCCGCGTGCCCCGTCTGGTCGGTGCAGATGTCCTTGTACGTCGGATCGGCCGTGTGGCCGCCGGCGTAACCGACCGCCGTGTCGATCACGCCATCCTGCTTGCGGAAGATCGCCTCGACACCCCAGAAGCAACCCGCCCCGAACATCGCCATCTGACGATCCATCGCCGTGCCCTCCACGCGGCCCCGGCCCCCCCCGACGGGGCTGCCCCCCGCGACGGGGCTGTTGCTCGCTTCCGATGCCACCGCGCCTCCGGACGGGGATGCCCCGCCCTGCCCGCTCGCGGAGGCCGATCGCGTCGTCGCGCTGGGCGCGGACGTGCCGGATCGATCACCGGGCTTCGACCGCGACGGCTCATCCAGCCTCGCGCAACCGGACACCGCCAGAATCGCCCCCGCCGCCAGCACGCAAAGACCCCGCATCCGGCACGAGCCCCGCCCCGAACGCTCCGATGAATGCAAGATGGCGCCGATACGTGCGAGCATGATCTCGTGCCTCCGTGGATGCATGATACTCTTCACGGTGTTCGATGCCGATGGCCGTTTGGTGTCACCGTTCCCGCGTTTTCGCATCCGACATCCCCAGGCGCACACCCCGAACCGCGGGGGATCCCGATCCCGCCATTCCCATAAGGCCCACGTGATGCGACCGCTGTACCCGCTGCTTGCCCCCGCCATCACCGCCTCGGGCTTGTTCCTCTCCGGCTGCGCCTCACCCGCACGCCCCGAATTCGATCACTTCACCGAAGAGCCGGTCGATCGCGAACTCAACGGGGACTACGTCGCCGTCGTTCATACGCGATGGATTGGTCCGGTATACGCCCGCATGACCGCGCAGCGAACGGAGAGCGGATTTAAAGCCAACACCGATCCCCGCGTCGCCTGGTCCCTGGTCGGCGGCGTGGAGGGGTTCTTCGGCCCGTTCCTGGCCCCGTTCCTGTTCCCCAGCGGGATGCTCGTGGTCTGGAGTTCGACGCTCCCCGACGAGGTTACCGCCGAAGTGGGGGAGGGTTGGATCGGACCATCCACCGTGGACCCATGGCGCCTGCCGACCCGCATGAAGTCCGCCCAAGGCCCGGTCGAGATCCGCCACCGCGATGGACGAGTCCTGGCCGTGATGGCCCTCGCGCGGCCCGCCGACATCGAGGTTCCCGCCACCGACTACCGCCTGCTCACCCAGACGCTCCAGCGGGTCGTCGCCGAGCGGTATTTCGACCCCGCCTTGTCGAATTCCGACGACATGCTCGCGTTCTTCGCCGACCTGAACGACGCCATCCCGCACGTCCGCGACGATGCGACCTACCTCGCCGCCATCGGGCTTTCGTGGCGAAAGAGGCCACAGATCGCCATGCCCATGCCGTACCGCCACCGGGTGCCCGAGAGCGACCGCCTGCTCGTTGCCGCCGGAAACACCGTCTCCTCTCTCACCGTGACCCGCAACGAAAAGACCTCGATCGCCACCGTCGAGGTCGTCTCATTTCACGACCACGACGCGGTCGACGCCGCCATGCGAGAGGCGATCTCCGGTTCGCCCGCCGGCATCATCATCGACCTGCGGAACGCCACCGGGTTCGATCTCTCATCCCTCCGGCTCGCGCAGTGGCTGATCCAGGCGCCCATCGACGCGGGGACCGTCTACAACGCCCAGTGGCGAGAACGCCTCCGCGAGGGAGCACCGGGTTCTCTCCCGCCCGACTCCGCCCGGGATCCGCGCACAGCGCCAGGCGAACTCGGGCGCGACGGGGCCGTGTCGATCCTGTTGCGGCCGCTTCCCGATGCCTATGCCGGGCCCGTCGCCGTCCTTACCTCCGCACGAACGAGATCCTCGCCGGAGATCCTCGCGTGGCTCCTCCAGCGAACCGGCCGCGCGAAGATCGTCGGTGAACGAACCGCCGGTCGGCCCAGGCTCTCCCAGGAACACGACCTGGGCCAGGGATTTGTCGTCCGCGTGGACGAGTTCGACTGGCTCATGCCCGAGTCTCTCGCCACGCGCCCCACTCCCGATCAGGAGTCCACGCCGCTCGCCGATCGGTCCGCCCAGATCAGGCCCGACATCTTGACATCCAGGCAACGTGCCCCCGCCAGGGCCGCCCGAATGATCCATGAACTGTCCCGTGAATGACCATCGCGGGCCGACCGCGTGATTCTCGCCGGCGCGGGCGCGGATGGCCGGCCGGCGCTTCCCGGCCGACGCTTCCCGGTTGGCGCAACACACAACACCCGCCGAGAAGGCGGGCTCCGGATCACCGATGTCGGCAATGACGCGGAATCTTGCATCTTTCATCGGTCGGCGCGCATACAGCCCAACGGCGCGTCGGACGTTGTATCATGCACGTTCGATTCCCTCCCCCTTGTGTCGGCGGGCGAGGAATGCAAGTTTCATGGCATCCGAGGACATTCAACAACCGAACACCCCCTCGATGGCCGGTACGTCCGGCGCCTCGGGCCAACGCCTCTCGGCCGACGATTTCGCGCGTCGATTCAGGGATTCCTGGCGCGTGTTGTGGTGCATCGCGGCGGGAGAACTCGGTGATCGGTCCGGGGCCGAAGATATCGTCCAGCAGGCCGCCGTGGTCGCGCTCGAACGGCTCGATGATTTCGACCCTTCGTCCAACTTTCTCGCGTGGATGGCCCAGATCGTGCGTTTTACCGCCAAGAACGAGGTCCAGAAGGTCCGAAGGAGAAGGACATCGGCCGCCGACCCCGTCGCGATCGACGCCTCAAGGTCCGACGACCGCGAGCACCACGACCACCGCCACGCCATGCCCATCAGCCGTGCCGGCAATTTGCTCGATGATCAGGCGGTCTTTGACGACCACGTCCTGACCGCCCTGCGATCGCTCGATGTCGTCGCACGGTCATGCCTCCTGCTGCGAGTCGTCCTCGACTCCCCCTACAAGGAGATCTCGCTTGTCCTCGGGATCCCCCAGGGCACCGCGATGAGCCATGTCGACCGTGCCCGCCGCGCCCTGCGAGAGCACCTGCTTGCCAGGCAGGACCGCCCTGCCGGAGGTGCTTCCAGGTGACCGACGCACGCGAGAACATCCACGAGTTGATCGACGCCTACCTCGACGGAAGGCTCTCAAAGGAGCAGCACGCCCGCCTGCTCGACCTCTCCAGGCAGGACCACTCCGTCGCCGCGATGATGGACGCCGCAAGGCGTGCCGAGGCATCCCTCCACCGTTCGTTCACCCTCCCCGCCGACGTGCCGCTTCCAACGTCCATCGAGCGTTCGCCCACGGCGTCCGGTCCCTCGCTTCGACGGCCAACCCACCCCCCGGCGGCCCGGAAGGCGGGATTCCTCCGGAGCCGCCCGCGATGGATGTACGCCGCCGCCGCGGCCATCCTTCTCACCGGCGCTCTTGCCTACATGCTCAACTCGGGCATGGGCGGATCATGGCTCATACCGTCCACGTCGGCCAGGCCAGGGCCTACCGCCGCCGGCGTCTACGCGGCTCTCAAGAAAAAATCCTTCAGGCCCGCGTTCATCTGCGAGAACGACGAGCAGTTCGCGTCGTTCCTGGCCGAGCGATTCGGGCACGGGGCGGTCATCCAGCGGGCCGACAACGTGCGGATCGTCGGTTGGGACTACGCCGACGGCCTGCTCGGAGAAGCCACCGCCGTCATCCTCGCCCTCTCCGAAGGCAAGAACATCGTCCTCTTCGTCGATGAGTCCCGGTGCAAGAGGTCCATCGCCCCCCCGGGAAATGGGATGAACATGCACCGCGCGGTTGTCAACGGCCTGCTCTTTTACGAAATCTCGGACTCCGCGGAGCCCGTGGTTCTGCCGCTCATCCGCCCCGCTCCGCCGATCCTGGGCGGCCAGTGATCCCGCGGGCATCGTCGCACCGGCCCGCACGCACGCCTGCAAGGGATCGCAGGCGGAGTATCATGCTCTCGTAACCGATTCGCGGGCGGCCGGCGCCGGGTTCGGCGCCTTGCCCCGACCGGTACGGGCCGGAGCATCGCGTGAAGATCACGTTTTGGGGCGCGGCGGGTGAGGTCACGGGCTCGTGTACGCTCATCGAGACCCGGCGCGCCCGCGTCATGGTTGATTGCGGGATCCACCAGGGACACCACCGAGCCGATGCACGAAACCGACGGCCTCCGTGGAAAGCGTCGTTGGCCCTCGACGCCGTCGTTCTCTCGCACGCCCACCTCGACCACAGCGGGAGGCTTCCGCTTCTCAACCGTCTCCCGGGTTCATGGAGCATTCACGCCACGCCCGCCACCATCGCCCTCACCGAGATCCTGCTCCAGGATTCGGCACGGATCCAGGAGCACGACGCGGCCAGCGAGAACCGCCGCCGCCTGCGAGCCGGACGCAAGGCCGTCTCCCCGCTCTACGGGGTCAAGGACGCCGCCGAGACCCTCGGACGTTTCACCGCGATCCACTACCAGACGCCCGCCGTCATCGCCCCGGGAGTCTCCATCCGGTTTGTTGATGCGGGACACATCCTCGGATCGGCGAGCATCGAGATGCGAGTCGAGGATCAGGGACGGGCCTGGACCATCGTTTTCTCGGCCGATGTCGGCGTCGACGGCTCACCCCTGCTCAACGACCCCGCCACCTTCGAACACGCCGACGCCGTCCTCCTGGAATCCACCTACGGAGACCGCGACCACAGGCCCATTGAATCCACCCTCGACGAGTTCGCCGCCATCCTCGCCGATGCCTGCCAAGCCCGGCAGAAGGTACTCATCCCGTCCTTTGCCGTGGGCCGAACGCAGAACCTCATCCACCACATCGCCCAACTCCGCCGGGCGGGGCGCATCGGCGAAGTCCCCGTGTACATCGACAGCCCCATGGCCAGCGCCGCCACCAAACTCTACAAGGACCACGCGGACATCCTCGACGACCAGGGACAAGACGACGCCCGCCGAAAGCGCCTGCTGACCTTCCCGGGCCTGCGGGCCACCACCTCGGCCGAGGAATCCAGGGCGCTCAACGACTTCAGCGGTCCGGCCGTCATCATCGCCGGGTCGGGCATGTGTACCGGAGGGAGGATTCTCCACCACCTTCGCCACAACCTCTGGAAGACCGGTGTTCATGTCGTCTTCGTCGGGTACCAGGGAGCCGGGACCCTCGGTGCCCAACTCGTCTCCAGGGCTCCCTCCGTCCGCATCTTCGGAGAGACCGTCGCCGTCCGCGCCAGGATCCACACCCTCGGAGGGTTTTCCGCCCATGCCGGCCAGTCCGCGCTGCTGAAGTGGATTTCACCCCTCGCGGGACGACCCGGCTCGGCACGCCCTCGGGTCTTTCTTACCCACGGAGAGGATGGCCCGCGTGCGGCCCTCGCCGGCAGGCTCGCAAGCGACCTGGGACTCGATCCCGTCCTGCCCGGCCGCGGCGATTCGTACACCTTCTGATCCAGGGCAACCCCGTGCGTCAAGGACGGACCCTGGGCGCATGAAAAAGGCCCCGGGAGGAAGCCTCCCGAGGCCCTGGAGTCGAACATCCGATCCGGCCCGCGATGGCCGCCCCGGCCCGCGAAAGGCCGCGGCCCTCGGATTCAGCAGCCGACCTCGTAATCCTGGACGAACATGGTGAAGTCCACGAAATCGACGAAGCCCGAGTTGTCGTAGTCGGCCGAGTCGAGGCCATCCTCGAACGCGAGCACGAACTCGGTGAAATCGACGAAGTCGACAAAGCCCGACCCGTCGAAGTCGGTCGGGCAGTTGGCCTTCGACAGCGTCACCGAGACGTAATCGCAGAACGACTCGTCGGCGGGACGCTCCGCGTACACCAGCAGGGTCATGATCCCGTTGGCGTCGATGTACCGGGAGAAGTTCCCGTCGATCCGGCCGGTGAGAACGTTGTCACGGCTTCCCGCCCACGCGTCCATGTAGAAGTTCTGGCCGAAATTGCCCTTGGCATCGCTCCAGTTCGAGGCGACGTAGTCCCACACGTACAACTCGCTCTGCGTGCAGCGGTCGGCGTACCCCTCCCAACGGACGACGACCTGATCGATCTCGTCGATCTCGTCGGAGTAGTCGAGCACCTTGAACTCGTACGTGTGCGTGCATTCCTGGCCGCCCGAGACGTTCGGAGAAATGTACCGGTTGGGGTCCGTGTTCCCGCCCGTCGCGTCGGAGAAGGCCATCCGGTTGAGGTTCGCCAGCGTGACGGCGCTGACCGCCGGCTTGCGCACCCCGCCCACGTTCGCCCACGAGACCGTCTGGAACCCCCACGCCAGGTTGTCAACGTTGGGGCTTACCGTGAAGTCAACCACTTTCTGGGTCCCGGGCGCGATCGTGATCGGGATCAGGTTCGCCGCGTCACCCGTCCCGTTCAGGACCGAGTTGGCCGTCACGCGTATGAAACTGTTGGTGCTGTACGGCACGTCCGCCGGCAGCGTCCAGTTGTACGAGTACGCGTTGGTCGTCGTCGTGATGTGGTTCCACGACACGCCGCCGTTGGTCGTGTACTCGAGCGTGAACGAGGGGATCGTCGCGTTGTCCAGGTCGCTGGCAGACCAGGAGATCCGCCGCGTCGTCCCGCCGATCCAGAGATCGCCCGCCGAGGGCGTCTGCACGAAGACCGCCGGCATCGACGACGTGTGACGGGGCACCTGCTTGATGATGCAGTGGATCGCGCCCGCCGCGGGGATGATCCCGTTGCACTGGATCGGCACGATCGTCACCTTCGGGCGGCTGAAATCCACCTGGGGATACGGCGCAATCCCGGAGTTCCCGACGGCGATGTTCCAGATCGACATCGCCTCCTCGTCCCGCGCGTTGTACGTCGAGTTGCCGCCGGGCTTGATCGACGTCCCGTACACCGGCACGAAGATGCGGTTGTTCACCCGGTACGCGTTCGCGTACGTGTAGTGCGTCGAGGAGACGTTCCACGCCTTCGGGCGGTACACCGTGTACCCCAGGCCCTCCATGTACGGAACCGCGTTGTTGGTCACCGAGATCGCCGTCGCGTTCGACCCGGGGATGAACTCGCTGATGATCACGTGCTCGTCGTCGATCAGGTACAGCCACATGTCGATGTGGCCCGTGCCGTCCACCGAGAACGGCAACTGCGGAAGAACGTGCAGCGTGTCAACCCCCTGGTACTTCTGGTACAGGTCCGCGATCAACGCCGGCGTAAAGCCTTCCCCCGCCGGGTTGTCGAGGTTGACCAGCGCCGTCACAAAGCCGCTCCGGTTCGGGCCGCCCTGGAAGTTGCCTCCCGAGTAGTACAGGCCCACGTGCCGCGTGTGCAGGCGAAGGTGGTCCTCTCCCACCAGCGTGGGAACGAAGTTGTCCTGCGGACGCGTCGGGTAGTAGTGGCTGTCCACCACCGACAACGCCCCCGTCCCGACCCCCGAGCCGCTGAAGATGAAGTGCGGGCCGTAGTCACGCATCCACACCGATTCTCCGGGAACCGTGTAGAACACCACGCGGCTCATGTTCGCGCCGCCGGTGGTGAAGGCCGTGGTCGCGCTGGTCTGCTGCGCCGACGAATTCACGCACACGTACGCGATCTCGTCCGTCGTGGGATCGGACGTCAGCGCCACCACGCAGTCGGTCACGACCTGCGGCCACTGGCTCGAAAAATAACGGTACACCACCCCGCGCGTCGCGCTGTACTCGGAGGGCGTCCAGATGTTCGCGTTGCGCCCCAGCGGCGTCGTCGCGCTCACCGCATACGGATGCAGGCTCTGGTTCGGGTCGTACGGAGTCCCCCCTTCACGGTACCGCGGCAGCGGGGGAGGGGCGTCCAGAGGCCCAGACTGGCCCGCGGACATGCCCGCCAGGCCGCTCAACACCACGACCGATGCCAGACACGCTCGATGCATCATAAACAATCTCCTCTCGATTCGTACTTCAGCGCTATCACCGGATTGGCCCGGCTGGGCGCACACCAACACCCCGCACCCACGACCGGGCGACCGCGGCATGATAACCGATTGTCGCCGTCCAAAACAGGAAAATCCCGGTATTTTTTTCGATGGTGAACGGATCCCGCGCCCACGGCCGCGGCACCAGCCTCGATCGATATCCCAGCCTCGATCGAAATCCCAATCTCGATCGAAATCAAGACCGATCGAAATCCTGACATTCCAGGTTTGGTTCGCCACGCAATCAGGGCATCATCGACCGTTTCCTTGCCATGGTGTGGCGAGAAGCACCCCGACACGCGCCACGCGAGGCCCGACCGACTCCCCTCTTTCCCCGCCGCGGGAATGACCTGGTGGCGTTACGTCCCGTAAAGAAGGGCCGCCACGCGTTTCTCCGTCGGCGGATGGCTCGCAAACAGGTTTACCAGTGAGCCTCCCGCGAACGGCTCGACGATGAACAGGCTGTTCTGCGCCGGGTTGGGCTGAACAAGCGGGATTCGCCTCGAATACAGGTCGAGTTTCTGCAGCGCCGACACCAGCCCCGCCGGGGTTCCGGCGATCCGCGCTCCGTCCGCGTCGGCGACGTACTCCCTCGAACGCGAGATCATCGCCTTGATGACCGCCGCGCCGACCGCCGCGATGATGAACGTCACCAGCGACACGAATGGGTTGCCCCCTCGGCCGTTCCCCCCGCCAAAGAGCAGCCCCCACTGCGCGATGTACGCCAGCACGCCCGCGATCGTCGCCGCGATGCAACTGATCAGCGTGTCACGGTTCTTGATGTGCGCCAATTCGTGCGCGATCACCCCGCGCATCTCCTGATCGTCCAGAAGCCGCAAGGCGCCCTGGGTCACCGCCACCGCCGCCCTCGACGGGGAACGCCCCGTGGCGAAGGCGTTGGGGGCCTCGTGCGGGCACACGTACACCCGCGGCATGGGTAGTCCGGCTCTCCGACGCAGGTCATCCACAATCTCGTACAACTTGCCCCCCGTCGTTGCCGTCACCTCCCGGCCCTGCATCGCCGCGATCGCGATCCGGTCCGAGAAGAACCATGCCACCACGTTCATCACGCCGCCGAACGCCAGCGCGAACATCATCCCCCGCTGGCCATATTGGGCACCGACCAGCAGAAATATGCCCATCATGCTGCCCATGAGGATCGCGGTCTTCAGATTGTTGATTGCCCGAATCATCCAGATATCTCCCGTACATCAGGCCGCGCCCGAATACCCGCGCCCCGTTCACGACTGCATACGCCGGGCCAGCGGCCAACGGTTCGATTGCAGGTGTTTTCTCTGGTTATTGTGCCTGCATGACCGTTCTTCGGGTCTCCCGCACGTTCCTCTCGGACCGTTGTGTTCTCCATTCCGCGCCCGCAAGGTGCCGAAGTGGCGGCACCAGGCGATCACCACGCCGCGCCGCGACCAATAAAAACCGAATGAGCCTGATCAATGCCGGCTTATCAGACGATGCCATTTCCGGGATCGTCGTGTAGACTTACCTGAGGTGTGTGGGTGCCGTGGCCTTCGGGGGCCGCATGAGGCGGGCAGGCCCAGCGTCGTGGTGGACGCTGCATAAGGGCGGCATGAGGTGGAGAAATCGCAGATGCAGATGCCCGAACGCGCCGTGAGCGCCGTCAAGCGCCGGCTCCGCCTCCGGAGAGCCGGTCTGGAAATCGGTTGTTTCCTCCTCGCCGGACTCTTGACCGCCACCTCGGCGGTCCTGGTCAAGGAAGGACGCTTCGCCCCACCGTTGACCTCGCTGAGCGTCGGGCAACCACTCGCCGCCGCCAACCCGATCTCCCAGGCGGTGCCCCCCACGCTCGCCGGGATCCCCGACTGGATCTTGTCCTCTCATTCGGTCTCCTCGGCCGCGACGGAACTCGGGCCGCTCCCACCTGGGGACCATCGGCCGGTCGATCTCAAGGTCATCGAGTTTGAGGCTTCCGATCCGTCGATCCGCTGGTTCAACGGTCGTCCCGTTCGGCCGGTCAAGCGCCTTGTGATGACCGTGACCGCCTACTCCCCCGACGCGGTCTCCTGCGGGGAGTACGCCGACGGGATGACCGCGACCCTTCATGATGTCACCACCAACGCGCACCGCCTGGTGGCGGCCGATCGCCGGCTTTTGCCCTTTGGCAGCATGGTCTCGATCCCCGGCTACGACCAGGGACAGATCGTCCCCGTGCTCGATTGCGGCGGACGTATTCGGGGGCATCGTCTGGACGTGCTCTACCCCACACACGATCAGGCGCGCCGCTGGGGGGTTCAGAAACTCGAAGTGGTGGTCTGGGGCTATGCCGACGGCAAGCCCACCGTCGATCCGAGAAGACTGCGCTGACCCACGGCGCGGTCCCCCGCCGACGCCGTTCCCCTTACCGCCCGATCAGTTCAAGGACCCTCCCGCCGGAGGCCGATCGAACGCCTTGACCGTCAGGTGCGTCGCCGCGCACAGGCCCGCGATCACCGCGATCCCCGCGAACAGGTAACCCGCCATCCGCAGGGCTTCTCCCGCACCCTCTCGCGGGGCAAGCCACGCGGAGTTTCGAAGCCCGTACATACACGCCGCGATTCCCATCGTTCCCACCCCGCACGCCAGCCCCCACGCCAGGGTTATCCACCGGCGCCGCTCATTCCCGAGCGCCCGGCGCACGGCGCACGCGGCGATCGCCAGCGCCGCCCCCACGCGCACCGCCACCCACGGCACCATGTTGATCTGACCGATCGGACCGTCGGGTGTCCCAAGACGCTTGTCAGGGATGCTCAAGAACCCAAGCAGGGAGCCGACCAGGATCGTGCCCGCGACCGACCCCAGGCCCAGCCCCGAGGGATCTCTCAGCCGTCCCGACGCGATCAGCATCGCCAGCACCACGGGCACGGGCATCACCGCTTCAAACGCAAACAGAAACCAGGCCGGCTTGTTCGACGCCACAAGGAGGGTCGGGATCGTCGCGGCCGCGGTCAGGCCGACCGTCGCCGCCGCGATCCACGTCAGCCGTGTTGACCATCGGTCGATTCGATCCATGGCGGGTCCTCTCGCGAGGGCTTGACGGGCAATCCCGTGAACCGAGGCGCTCCCGGTCCAGATAGGGTAGCCCGATGACGTACAGAGCGCGAACGGTCATGGGCACTTCCGCATCGCGCCCCGACGCATCGCGACCCGAGAGACATCCATCGTCCGTCCGGGCGCTCGGGGTGACCGCCCCGGTGGTTTTCGGACGCCTCCGGCCCCGATCGGCACCGGGGTTGCGGTTGGAAGCCGTGACAGCCGATAGAAGGCCGGGCGCGGCGGACGTCCTTGGCTGTTCGCGCGCCCTGAAGGGCCGATGGAGACACGAAGCATGAGCGGGATCAGTTCAGGAGTCGGGCCGTTCAGCGGGATCAACACGGCTCAACTGATCGAGCGACTCATCGCGATCGAGTCAAGGCCGGTGTCGATCGCGCAGGGACGCCTGGGCCAGTTGCAACTCCAGCAGACCGCGATCCTCGACCTCAATTCCCGCCTGAGCGCGCTGCGTGACGCCGCGTCGGCGTTTCGGACCAAGAAAACCTTCAACCTCACGTCCGCGGCGTCGAGCAACGAATCGGCCCTGCGGGGGACCGCCTCGACCTCGGCACTCCCCGGCACCTACCAGTTCCTGGTCGATCGGCTCGTGTCGTCCCAGCAACTCCTCAGCCGGGGGTTTGCCGATCGGGATGCCACCGGCATCGGGGCCGGGTCGTTCACGTTCGAGTCGGCCAGGGCCAGGCTCGACCGCGACGTCTCCCTGAGCGACCTCAACGGCGGAGAGGGTGTCGCCCGCGGGAAGATCGTTCTTTCCGAAGGCTCCAACTCGGTGACGGTTGACCTGTCGAAGGCCGCCACGGTCTCCGAAGTCCTCGACGCCATCAACTCCAACGGCGTGGTCGCCGTGACCGCGAAGGCCGACGGCGGACGGCTCCAACTCCGCCATGCCTCCGGGTCGTCCTTCACCGTTTCCGATGGGGCCGGGTACACCACCGCCTCGAGCCTGGGAATCGCCGGGGCCTCCAACGGGTCGGGCGTGCTCACCGGCTCATCGGTCTACGGGATGTCCCTGGCGACCTCGCTCGCATCGCTCAACGACGGCAACGGTGTCTCGCTGACGAGCATCGCCGGCACGGGGGCGTACAACCTGGTGGTGAGGGTCACCCTCACGGGCGGGCACACGACCGACGTGAAAGTGAACCTCGGCGAGGTCTACGAGACGCAGGGCAACACACAGGTCCTCAAGGAAACGGCGGTCTCGACGGTCGGGGGGGCGATCGCGAGGATCAACGCCGCCCTCGAAGATGCGGGGAAGGACTTCCTGAAGGCCGCGGTCGCGGCCGACGGCTCGCGCCTGACCTTCGCGGACACCTCGGGGACGGTGACGGACCTGCAGTTTGCCGACAATCCCACGCTCAAGGACACCACCGCGCGGGACCTGGGGCTGACCTCCGGGTCGTTCGGCGGCGGGGTCTACCACGGCGCCACGATCCTCGCCGGCCTGAACACCACCCTGGCCTCGACGCTCCATGGGGGAAAGGGCATCGGCGGCGATGGCGTGCTGGAGATCACCGCCCGCGACGGGACGAGTTTCTCGGTGACCATCGACACCGGCGGGTCGATCTCAAAGATCGCCCGCGAGATCGAGGACGCCTCCGGGCTTGGCTCCAACGGAAAGCCTCGGCTCACCGTGGCCGTGAATTCCAAGGGGACCGGCCTGGTCGTGACCGACAACACGGGAGCGACCTCGTCGAACCTGATCATCCGCGGGACCGACGGCGTCAACACCGCCGAGTCGCTCGGCCTCCAGACCGCCCCGGGGGGCGTGGCGTCGTCCACCGTCGAGTCGGGGAACCTCCAGCGAGCCTACGTCGCCCGGTCCACGCTGGTCGGCACCCTCAACGGCGGCAAGGGCATCGGCGTCGGCAAGATACGCCTGACCGACGGCTTTGGCCTCACGGTCGTCGTGGACATCGGGAAGGACACGACCAACGTCGGGCAGTTGATCGACGAGATCAATTCGATGGCCTCGGGCAAGGGGCTGAAACTCAAGGCCGTCATCAACGACACCGGAGACGGCATCGCGGTCGTGGAGGACCTGGGAAGCGGCCCGGCGGGTACACAGAAAATCAAGATCGCCGACGAGACGGGCTCGGTCGCCGCCTCGCTTCGCCTGGCCGGAGAGGCCAAGGGCGTCGGGGCCGAGAACACCCTCGTCGGCTCGTACGAGCGGGTCCTGACGTTCTCCCCGGGGGACACCCTCGAGGCGGTCGCCAAGAAGATCAACGAGGCGGGCGTGGGACTCAGCGCGTCGATCATCCGCGACGGGTCGGGGTCCAGCCCGTTCCGCCTGGCGCTCAGCGCCACGTCGGCGGGCGTGGCCGGGCGAGTGCTGGTAGACACGGGGAACCTCGACCTGGCGCTCAACGTCCTGGACAAGGGCAACGATTCCCGGGTGTTTTTCGGCTCGACGGACCCCGCCCGGGCGATCCTGCTGGGAGGGTCTTCAAACACCCTCGACGGGGTGATCTCCGGCGTCACGATCGACCTGCGGTCGCCCTCCGCGGACCCGGTCACGCTGACGGTGACGCGGGATACCTCCGGCATCGAGGCCGAGGTCAATCGCTTCATCGACGCCTTCAACGGGATCGTCACGCGCATCAAGCAGCAGCAGTCGTACAACTCCGAGACACGGGCCAAGGGCCCGCTCCTGGGAGACGGGTCGACCAGCGCCCTGCACGTCGCCCTTTTCAATACCCTCCAGTCCCCGGCGCAGAACATCGCCGGCCGGTACCGACGCCTGGCCGAAGTCGGCGTCGAGGTCGGCTCGGGAGGCAAGGTCGCCTTGAACGTGGAGAAGTTCCGCCGGGCACTGGCCGAGGACCCCGCCTCGGTCGAGGCTCTTTTTACGGCCCGCGTCCAGGAATCCTCGTCCGGACAGGTCGACCTGGGCGACGGCATCACCGCCACCGATCCCGACGCGGGAACCAAGTTCTCGTCCCTGGGCGTCGTCGGCATGATCGAGGAACTGGCCCGGCGTTACACCGACACGTCCAAGGGTCTCTGGACCGCCAAGCGCGACGCGACCGATTCCATGATCCGCTCCCAGAGCCGGCGGATCGACTCGATGAACGCCCGGCTGGATGCCCGCCGTGCCGCGCTCCAGTCCCAGTTCCAGCGCATGGAAAAGGCCATCGCCCAACTCCAGCAGCAGCAGTCCGCCCTCAACTCGCTGGGCTGAGCACCTCTCGATGAAGCGGCCCCCTCCCGCGGCCGATAGTCCATGACGCCATGACCGCCCACGCCTTCTCCCCCGCCAACCCCAGCGCCAGCGCGAACGCCTACCTGCGTTCCAAGGTCATGACCGCGTCCCCCGCCGAACTCAGGCTCATGCTCCTCGACGGGGCCATCAAGTTTGCCCGCCAGGGACGCGAGGGCATCGAACGCCGGGATTACGAGCGGATGTTCAACGGACTTTCCCAGTGCCGCGACATCGTCACCGAACTCATCGTGAGTGTCCGTGACCAGGGCGACCACGACCTGGCCGAGAAGGTCCGCGGCCTGTACGCCTTTATCTACAGCCAACTCCTCGAAGCGAGCCTTTCCAAGAGCATCGCCCACTGCGACCAGGCCATCGAGCGGCTCGAGTACGAGCGCCAGACCTGGGCCATGCTGATGAAGAAACTCGCCGACGAACGCGGCGCCGAAGTCCACCCGCCGATGCGCGCCGATCAAAGCGCGTGACGAGAGGTGATCGGCATGGCCCCGGGGCCCTTGCGGAACACGCCCGACGGTCTTGGCGTCACGGAGCACGCTTGATGATCACGGCGGTGACGTCGTCGATCTGTGGCGCGGATCCCGCGAAATCCTCAACATCCCGCACCAGCCCCTCGATGATCGAGCCCGAGTCGCGGGGCGCGTGCCGAGCGAGGCTTTCCCGGAGGCGATCGGTGCCGAACATGCGGCCATCGGCCCTCGACCACTCGAAAAGGCCATCGGTGGTGAGCGCGAGGATATCGCCCGGGCCGAGGCAGAACCGCTGCGCCTCATCGAACACGGCATCCGGAGAGATGCCCAGCGGCAGGCCGTGCGCGCCGTGCGAGTCCACCGACCCGGTCGCCTTGGAGTAATGCAGGATCGGGCCGTGGCCCGCCGAGAGCACCTGCACCTCGCCGGCGCGGGAGTCGATGACCGCCGCCACGAGCGTGATGAATCGCGAGTCGGAAAGATCGGTTCCCAGGAGTTCGTTCAACTCGCTCATGGACTCCGACAGCCCGTCGTACTTGCGGAAGATCGCGCGGGTGTAGGCCCTGCAGAAAGCCGTTACCAGCGCGGGACCAAGACCGTGGCCCGTCACATCGGCGAGCACGATCACGAACCGGCCGTCGGGAAGCAACTGCCAGTCGTAGTAGTCGCCGCCGGTCTGGTCGGCGGGTCGGCTCCATCCGGCGACGTCGAAGCCCTCGATGGGCGGCGGCTCCGCGGGAAGCAAGCCCTGCTGGATCTGCCGGGCGACATGCATATCCCGCTCGAGCCGCTCACGAGCGGCTCGCTCGTCGGCCAGGCGATCGATGTGGGCCTCGAGGTCGTCGGTCATGGTGTTGAACGCGCGGCCGAGGTCCGCGATCTCGTCCGATCCGGTGACTCCCTCCACTCGCGCGATCAGGTCTCCCGACGCGATGCGACGGGCGCTGTCGCGCAGACGCCGGATTGGACGAGCCATCGCGCCAGAAACCACCACGATGCTCGCCACGATCATGGTCAGCGCGGCGCCCAGGCCAATGACCGCCATGCGGACCCGCCTGTTGGCGGTGGCGAACGCCACTCGCTCCGGCATGAGCGCGACCACCGACCACCCCGTCGATTCCATCGGGGCGAAGAAGGTCCATTGGGTTTCGGCGAACGCCTCCCACCCGCGGGGAAGGGCGCCGCGGAATCCCGGAACCACCGCCACGCCCGGCTTCCCGGAGATCATCCGCACAGCCGCCAGCGCGAGTTCCGTGTGGCCGGCGGCCTGTGCCGCCTGCATGATCGTTTTTCCCGTGTCATCGTCGTCCAGCCCCGAAAACACGAACCGGCCTTCGGGAGTCAGGATGAAAAACGACAGCCCGCTCAGCACTTCAGCGCCCACGCGATCCCTGATGGAGTCGAGGTCCACGTCGACGGTCGTCACGCCGGCAAGCCGGTCTCCCACGGGGAACGGCGAACTGAAGGTAACCATGGTGACGTTGCCGGCGCCGGCATCAAAGTACGGGGCTGACCATACCCCCCGTCCACGGGTGATCGGCTCGTGCCACCACGTCCACCGCGGGTCGGCGTGCCAGTCATACGTGGATCGACCGATGTTCAGCCTTCGCAAGCCTTCGCCGTCCCGGCATACGTAGGGGCAGAACAGGTCGTCACCCATCGTGCGAACGGCGGGGTCAAAGGCCATCGCGGCACCGAAGATCACCCGGCTCTGCATCACGTTGGCGCCGAGTTGCGAGTAGATGCCCGATTCGGAAAGGTCCGGGCGCAACGCCATCGCCTGGGCGGTCGTGGCCGCGATGGCCGACGCGGCCCGGAACGCGCCGTCAAATCGCGCGGCCGCATCCGAAGCCCGTTGCAGCGATTCTCGCTCGATGTCGGATGCGTTGGAATCTCGCAGGTGACCGATCGTGATGACCAGCACGCCGACGATGATCACCAGCGTGGGCAACGCGATCCACAGCAGCATCTTCGTTCGAATGCTCAACCTCGCACCGCACCTGGCTGGCTGGGACGGATCATCATCGGATCGATCGGGAGCCGGACTGGTTTCTCCGCGCAGGATATGCCAAGGTCGTGTCGCCCATCTCGGATACCGCCTCGATGCACCCTCCCCCGGGCGGGGGACGTCCGCGCCTCGTTGCCCCGTCGCGCAAGAGCCGCGCCTCGGACGACCACGTTACCCAGGCGACGCCTTCCCGGGAAGGGAGCATGAAGGCGCGTCCCAGAAGGCCCCGTACACTCGTGCCCGCTCGCCGCGCGTCCCATGACCGGGGCATGGCGACATCGCCCGGATGCCGTCGCAACATCCAGAGTTCCTTGCCCTGAACCACTCCGACGCTCACGCCACGCAACCATGCCCCAAAGGATCATCCGCGGAACACCAACCCGCGAACCCGATGCGGGAATCCCCCTTCCCGAGGCAATCGCATGCCTGTTCGTTCGTTCTTGTTCGGGGCGAACTCCGCGCCGACAGGATTTTGTACGGGCGGAATTCCGCCCTCACGCCCTGATTTCAGCATAAATGCCTCTCCGGGGGCCATCGAAGGAGTCCGACCATGGGTGCCACGTTGATGTTCACGAATTTTGCATCCCGAGCCTGCCGATTGGGCGCCATCGCGGCGGTCGGCGTTGCCTCCATCCTCTCTCCGGCGGCCCACGGGCAGCCGGGCGGGGCCGGACGTGGCGGCCCGCAGGGGGGCGGCATGCGGGGGATGATGGGGGATCTGTTCTCTTCGCCCGTCACCAACCGCGAGATCGACCTGTTTACCCAGGTCGCGGGCCTGACCACCGATCAGAAAGAAGCGGCCAAGACGATTCTCGAAGGGTACCAGGAGAACTTCCGTTCCAGGTCAAACCGCGTCCAGCGCGACATGGACCGTGTCCGTGAGAAGTTCCAGGAGACAAGGGATCCGGGAGTCTGGCTCGAACTGCGAACCACCATGCAGGACTTCCGCGCCCAGCGCACCCAGATGGAAGAGCAGTTCTTCAGCGACTTCAAGTCGCTGCTGACCCCGCAGCAGGTCGAGCGCTGGCCCGCCATCGAGCGAGCCCACCGCCGGTCACGCACCCTCGGACGCGGCATGATCTCCGGGGAGCGTGCCGACCTCATCCAGATCATGGAATCGTCCGCCTTCCCCGTCGACGTCCAGGCGACCGTTCTTCCCGTGCTCGGCGACTACGAGGAGGCTCTCGATCGCGCCCTGATCGCCAGGAACAAGGCCTACGACGAAGTCGCCGACGCCTTTCAGCAGGGCGGCATGGGAGATGGCTTCGCCCGAGCCCAGGAACTGTTCGCCAAGGGCCGAGAGGCGAGCATCCGCGTGCGTGAGTTGAATCGCCGCTACGCCCGCCAGATCCTGGACATGCTTCCCGAGACGAGCAAGGAGGCCTTCGACTCGGCCTTCAAGCGGGCGAGTTATCCGGATGTCTACCGGCCCACCTCGGCCGGGCGACAGATCAGCGCCGCCGAGCAGTTCACCGACCTCGACGACACGCAGAAAGAGAGCCTCTCGGCCGTGAAGACCACCTACGCCCGCTCGCTCGCCGCCATCAACGAGAAGATGGCCGCCGCGATCACCAGGCGAGAAGAAGAATTCGACCCCCGGCAGATGATGCAGCGCATGGGGCGCGGCGGACGGGGCGGGGGGCAGGGCGACAACGATCAGACCGCGGAACTACGCCGCGAAAAGCGAGCCCTCGACGAAACGACCGCCGCCAACCTCCGCAAGATCCTCCGGGAAGACCAGGTCGGTCGCCTTCCCCAGGAAGGTGACGATGAGGCCGGCGACCGCCGCCGCGGGGGTGGGGGTGGGGGTGGTGAGCGTCGGCGCGGTCAGGAGATCTGACCCTCGACGCCGAGCCGAAAGCCAAGAACCCGACGCGGGGCCTTCGAGGCCCCGTTTTCGCCCTGTTTTCGCCCTGTTTTTCGCCCTGTTTCTTCATGGAGGGGCCGCGGCCCCACACGGTCGCGAGATCCCTGGCGATGTCGTTATCCGGTGCCGTTCGCTCCGCCTGGTTCGGTGCCAGGCCTGCCATGCACCGCGGCCAGGCCCGGCGGGCCATCGCTCCGGTGCATTCCGCGGGCATGCGGATTCACGTCAGATCGGAGACCGGGGCATGGCGTGGGCGAGTATGGCCGCGATCCGGGCGTGGTCGTGCGGCGAGCCCAGGTCGGTCCAGATCGCCTCGCGTACGTGGCGATCAAGGGACTCGGCCCGTCGCACCATCGGTACTTCGGCGCCCAGCAGGTAGGAGGGCATGGTCAGGGTCGGCCCCTGGGAACCTGGAACCACGACCAATACCGCCACGCCGACGGGTGTACTCCGGGCCGTGGTGAGCGAGACGCGGGCATCGCGCGGGGGCGTGTCTTCAATGATCGGAACTTCAAACTTCTCCAGTTGGACGGCCAGTTCCTTTTCGGTGGCGGTGTTGCCCGCAAAGACGGTTCGGAGTTCCCACAATTTTTCAGGAGCATCGCCACGGGCGTCCAGAGGGCGTGCCATCAACCACCAGGAACCAAACTCGGTATCAACCCTGACGATGCGCGACGGTATGAGTTGGCAGACGCAGACAAGGTTCGGCTCTATCGGACGAAGCATGACCCACCGGAGCAGTCGCTCCCGGGTGGGCGGTAGTCGCTCCCCGATGGGCGTGGGGAGTCCGTTGATGGCCATGGAAGCGGTCGGCACGGCGAGGACGAGCACCGAGACTGCCGTGAGGCAGAGTCCGTGGGCAAACTTGAAAACCGGCGATGGAGGCGGGGCGCTCTCCGCGGCGCACTCGGAGCAACGATCCGCGTCGCAGCCCGACAGGTCGTACCCGCAGGAAGCGCAACGCCCTGGCCTTCCATCGGTATGAGGGGATCGGAACGACTTGTGCGCTGGGCCGTAATGAACATAAGCGGCCAGCGCGGCGCCCCCGACCGCCCATATCGCCACCGAGAAAGCGACTTGCGCCGCCGATGGCACGAACCCGTCCATGAGAGACCGGGAACCCCCCGTCCGATCGAATCCAATGTACCACACGGCGAAGGCAACCATGCCCGCCAGGACAACCTGCCCGACCCAGCCGCGGGAGATGGCGTCGGCGATGATGGCCGGATGCGGCCTGTCGGATCGCCCGGCCGATCGGCAGGCCAGATGCACAATGATCATGGTGATGAGGTACGCGATGACAAGGCCCGCTGCCGCGGCGAGGAACGGAGCGAGCGGGATGCCCGCCTCGAAACCCATGAACGCCAGTGGTTCGGGGAACCAGACCGGGCCCAGGTGCGTCATGGCGCGCTCAACCCCGCCCGGTAAGGCGTGGCCCTGGTTGGTCAGGAGACTCTCCGAGCGGTAGTACCAGCCCTCGAGTTCCGCGGTGCGGACGGGGCCGAGGCGCGGCCCATCGTTCGTAATCAAGCCCTGGTACAAGGACCGGAACACCCCCCAGCGGGAGCCTTGAGCCGAGGCAAACACCACCGCAAAAAGAAGCGGAGACGCGATGACACTGTAAAGAATCCCCCGACCCATGCGAACAGACATCGGCTCACTCCTCGGCCGTCCCTGAACGACATTTTAATAATAGTAGTAGGTTGTGCAAGTGCATCCCGAGAGGGAACTTGGACAATCGCCCGCCGAGGACGGGGTGCAGACGCACTGATCTTCGATCAGGATGAGGCGGGATGGCTCGTCGTTCGTGACCGACTGGCTGACCCCCAGGCAGATGCACGTGCCGGCAGCCGTTGGTCCGTTGCACGACATGTTGGACCAGCCCGGAACGGAGGGCTCGTACGGCGGATGCGGAGGTAAGCCAGGCAAGCCTGGAGGGGCTTTGTACGGAGGAGTGTAGCGTTTGCACGGAGGGCATGGGGTTCTTGGAATGAGGCAACCCGGGGTCGAGCAGGGGGGAACGGTTGTCCACTTGCGCGCGATCGGAGCGCCGATCACGCATCCCGCCTCGTCAACCTGCATCACGGCGATACCCGACCCGGTGACATATTCCGGGTGGCCCGCGAGCAGACTGGACGCGTCGATCGGAGTCCCGGGCTGGTACGGGCCGTACACGTCTCCCGTGAGCGCGTCGGTCAGGACGAAGCAGCGGAGGGAGGACGTGACGACGATGGGCAAGGACCCGTAGGCCCCGAACCACGCCTCGACCACGTCGGAATTCATCGGGCCGTCGATCTCCAGCGTTGAGAGATGGGATTCGATGAGGTCGCGGATCCTGGCGCCGATGGGGGGCTGACCCGTGAGCGGCGCCCGCGCGGCCTCGGCGTGGTCGATCGTCGCCGCCAGGCCGGGGGCATGCTGAACGAGCGATGCAATCCAGTGAAGATCAAGTTCATCCGGCTCGATTGGAACCGCGGGCCCGGCATGCCCGCTGATCGTGGATGCGGGAAGCCCGCTCGACCCGAGCACGCCTTCCTCGATCCAGGCCCAGACGCCGCCCCCGGCGCTCGTGATGGCGTTGAGGTGGGCGATGGATGCTTCCACGTCCTCGAGAGTGTGTGTCTGGATTTCCTCCGTCGCGAGGTACAAACGAATATTCCAGGCAAGAGTCCCCGATTGGACCCACCCCGACGAGAGGTTCATGTCGGTCGAGCATCCGATGGACTCCGCCCCGGTCGCGGCGGCCACCGTGCGCACCGCCGCGGACAATGGTGAAAACAAGGGGGTGTTCAGCGCGGGATCCGAGAACGCGAAACCCGCGGCCCCGGCCGCGGGGTCTCCGCTCTCCACTCGATGCAGATAGGCGGCCCGCCACGCCGCGATTTCCGCTCGTTGCGTCGGAGTAAGCACGCCCTGGAACGGCCCCCCGGCTTGCGCGAACGATGATGTGCAAACGCACAGCGCGGCCCCGGCTCCCCAGAAGAAACTGATTTTCATGACTTGACTCCCCAAAAAGGTAGGCACAGAACTACCAAGCCGGGTCAAGCCATGCAAGCGACGACTCGATCAAATTGTGGAAAAGTACTATGCCAGATTGACCGCCGCCGCGTCCCGATCGCTTAGTAAACCACCATCGGAACGTAACTTAACAGTGCCGTCACGCTTCCACGAACGTTCGCAGCGGGGATGGCTTCGCAAGTCCTCGACCTCGTATGCGCACGAGGTCGCCGCGACCGCGACCCGGCTCACCCCGAGCAGGTCCGCAAGGTCCGTCGGGTCGAACCCCGCGAGCGAGCCGGACGAATCGGGGATCGTCACGCCCATGTCAAGCGGGTTGTCGATCCCGCGCTCCCGGCGTGCCTGCTCGATCGCCTGCAAGGCAAGGACCCGCGCCTCCATCACGTTCTTCCAGCGAGGATCGGCGTGGATGTCGAACCGGGGGATGAACATCTCGAGGTGGATGCTCGTCCGCGCATCGTCAACGGGTACCTTCCGCAGCGAGCGGAACGCCTCGTCGGCCGTGTGGCACAGGATCGGGGCCAGAAGACGGCACAGGCCGTCGGCCAAGTCATGGATCGCCGTCTGCGTGCGGCGGCGGCGAACCGATCCCGCCGCGTCGCAGTACAGCCGATCCTTGACCGCCGCCAGGTAGACGGCGCTGAGCGTGTCGTTGCAAAAATCGTACAAGCGCTGCTGGGCGGCCCGGAAGTCAAACCGCTCGTACGCTTCCAGCACCGCCGCCGCCAGTGTGTTGTATTCCCCCAGCACCCACGCGTCGATCGACGTTGGGGGGAACTCCTTGAAGAGGATCCGGCCGTCGCTCGACGGGTCGGCGTGGTGGCCCGCGGCGGTGAAGTCGTCGAGGTTGCTCAGCAGGAAACGGATCGTGTTGCGGACCTTGCGGTAACTCTCTCCCGCGGTGGTGAAGAACTCCTTGTCAACCTTGACGTCGTTCTCGTACGCCAGCGATGCCACCCACCAGCGCAGCACATCGACGCCGTGGGCCTTGGTCAGGTTCTCGACCTCGTAGTCCTTCGCGTCCGGTCGGCTCTTGCTGAGTTTGCGTCCGTCCTTGTCGTTCATGAACCCGTGCGTGAGCACGGTCCGGTACGGGGGGGCACCCGTCGTCCCAAGCGCGGTGAGCAGGGACGACTGGAACCAGCCGCGGTGCTGGTCGGAGCCTTCGAGGTACAGGTCGGCGGGGTACGCCCGCCCGCCCGACGGCTCGTGCAGCACCGCCTTCCAGGTGCTCCCCGATTCGAACCACACGTCGAGGATGTCCGGCCCCTTGCGCAGGTTCGCCGCCCACGCCTCGGGGCCGCCCGCGGACCCCTCACGCAACGAACGCGGGACCGTCGGGTCCGGATCCCCGGCGGGGTCGTACCCGGCCAGCAGCGCCGCCGGTTCGCCGGTAAACCACGCATCGGACCCTTGCTCACGCACGATCCGAGCCACGGCCCGGATCGACGCCGCCGTCATCAGCACGTCCCCGGCCGGCGTGAAGAACGCCGGGATGGGCAGCCCCCACGCCCGCTGGCGGCTGATGCACCAGTCCGGACGGGATTCAAGCATCCCTCGCATTCGGTTACGTCCCCACTCGGGGACGAACCCCACCTTCGCGCCTTCTCCCGATAACGACGTCTCCGCGCTCTCGACGGCCCGTTGCGCCAGGTCCCGCAGCGTGACCCGCTCCCGGATGGTCGGGCGGTCCACGCCGACGAACCACTGCTCCGTGCAGCGGAAGATCACGGGCGTCTTGCTCCGCCAGTCGTGCGGGTAACTGTGCGTGAAGCGGTGGTGATGGAACAGGTGCCCCGACGCGCGCAGGTGGTCCAGGACCAGGTCGTTGGCCTTCCAGATGTCCACCCCCCGCAGCCACGGCGCCGTCGTGCCGTCGTACGACCCGTCGCCCTTGACCGGGCAGTAAACCGGCAGGCCCTCACGCAATCCCGTGGCGTAGTCCTCCGTCCCGTGCCCGGGGGCGGTATGCACCAGTCCCGTGCCGTCCTCGAGCGTGACGTACTCGGCGGCGACGACACGGAACACGCCGGAGAGGTCCGCCCCCGGCAGCCCCGCCGCGCCTTGCCCCTTGGTCATGTCAACAAAAGGGTGCCGGTACGTGAGTCCGACCAGGCGGTCGCCGGGAGTGGTCGCCAGGATCACCCACTTCTCGGCCCGCGCGGCCTCGCAGACGCGCTTCACCGCCTCGGCCGCCAGGACGGTGATATTCCCGTCGATCCACGTCAGCGCGTACTCGAACCGGGTGTTGACCGCGATCGCCAGGTTCGCCGGGAGTGTCCAGGGTGTTGTCGTCCAGATCATGAAGCACGGACGCTGCCCGGGGCGAGCCCCCGGGCGCGGAGTCTTGCCCTCCTCGCCCGCCCCGGCCCCCTCCTCAGCCCCGGCCCCTGCATCCCTTTCGTCCTCCTCGCCTTCATCATCGCCATCTTCGCCGTCGTCGGCCGGCGGCAGGTCGAAGGCGTCGTAGACCGCGTCGGCGTCGGCGGCCTCGAAATCCACGTAGATCGAAGGATCCTCGCGGTCCTCGTACTCGAGTTCGGCCTCGGCCAGCGCGGTCTCGTTGGCGATCGACCAGTGAACGGGCTTGAGCGCCCGGTACACCAGCCCCTGCTCGACCAGCCCGGCGAGCACGTCGAGCGTCGCCGCTTCAAACCCCGGGTTCATCGTCAGGTACGGATGGTCGTAGTCGGCCAGGGTAAGCAGCCGCTGCATCTGCCCGGACTGGAGTTTGACGTACTTCTCGGCGTACGCCCGGCATTCCCGGCGGATCACCATGCGGCGCTGGTCCTCGGGGAGCGTGGCGAGTTTGGAGGCCTTGCCTTTGGCCACCATCTCGGTCATGACCTTGTGCTCGATGGGCAGGCCGTGGCAGTCCCATCCCGGGACGTAGGGGGTGTCACGCCCCGACATGGTGCGAGTGCGCACCACCAGGTCCTTGAGGCACTTGTTCATCAGGTGCCCCAGGTGGATGTCCCCGTTGGCGTACGGAGGACCGTCGTGGAACACGAATGGCTCCCCCCCGGATCGTGCCTCTCGCAGCCGCCGGTACAGGCCCATCGCCTGCCAGCGCTTCAGCGATTCGGGCTCGCTTTGCACCAGGTTGGCCTTCATCGCGAAAGACGTCCGCGGAAGGTTGAGCGTGCCGCGGTAACGGTTCTTCCCTTCGTCGGATCCGGCGGCGGGAGAAGCGGGGGGGGTAGAGGGCGGGGTCGGGGTGGACTGTGACATGGCGATTGGTCTGGTTCGAGTCAGCGGGGCACATCAAGAAGGGGACGGTCGGAGGTTTGGCGGTGAAGCCGGCCCTTCCAGGGATTCGCACGGGAAAATCCCCAGCGAGTCTCCGGGAGGGCGGATCGTATCGGTTCCGATGGTAAACGGTGGGGAAAGACGCCCGGATAGCCCCGCTCGGCCGCCGATTCGACGGACGCCCGCGGAGCGCCCATCAGGCCAAGAGGGGCCTGCGAATTCGAATCGTCCGGATGGCTCGGTCGTCGTCGGTCACGTCGGAATCGTAGTGGGGTGGTGGGGTGGATCAAACGGCGGCCGACTCCCGCGAAGCCCGCGTGCCCGGAGGTGCTTCGCGGGCATCGGCCCCGGTCAGGGGTGGATGCCCGACCCTCTCGGACGCTAGGCTTGGCACCATGGCTCGCTCCAAGGATGTCACAACACCCGCTCTGACCCCGGCGACTCCCCCTCCTCCGGACGACGGGCCATCGTTTGAGGACCTCCTGGGCGAGATTGAGGAGATCATCCGCCGCGTCGAATCCGGGGAAATCGGCCTCGAGCGCTCGATCGCCGAGTACGAGCGCGGCGTGGGGCTTCTCAAACGCTGTCGGGCAATCCTCACGACCGCGGAACAGAAGGTCGAGACGCTCAGCCGAACCCTGACGGAAGAGACTTCGCAGGCGCCGGGGGACCGTCCCGGCACGGGACCGGCCGCCGGCCCGACCCGCCGATAAGTCTCAGTCGGTGTCCATCTCGGATCCTGTCCGGGGCCGCCCGGCGAGCCATGTTGAAAGCCATGAAGGCCGCAATCGACTAGGTTTGGATGCCT
Organism: Phycisphaeraceae bacterium; assembly: GCA_019636515.1. Classification (GTDB taxonomy): domain Bacteria; phylum Planctomycetota; class Phycisphaerae; order Phycisphaerales; family UBA1924; genus JAEUJB01. The sequence continues at coordinate 610,018 of JAHBXI010000003.1, forward strand.
CCGTGCGGTACTCTCGGGCCGTGGCTTGGAGGTTGAGCATGAGCCGCCGGAAGAACCTTGCGTGCGCGCGTCCGCTGGTGTCCGTCCTGATGTCCGTCTTGGCGGCCGTCGGCGGCTTTGCCATCACCGGGAGGGCCGAGCCCCGCGCCGGGGATGCTCCCGCCAGCGCCGACGTGCGACGGACCGGTCCGATCTCCGTGGACGCCGGTTTTCTCTCGGCGGCCCGCGCGGGCGATCGTGTGTCCATTCGCCTGTTCGACGATGTGGAGTTCACCCTTGATGTCACCGGCGTGAGCCGTCGCCCGACGGGGGTGTGCTGGCACGGGCGGATCGTCGGCGAACCGCTCGGCACCGCCACCGTCACGGTCGAGAACGGGATTGTCAGCGCGGGCTTCTGGTCCCGGCGCGGCAGTTACGGGATCGTCCCTTCGGCCGCGCCGGCGGCGGGCTTCCACGTCGCCGAGTGGCGCACCCCCGAATCGACCCGGCGTTGCCTGATGGCCGAGGGTGCTCCGTCGATCTGCCCGACACGGCCGCCGGTGCCCGGAGGTCGGCCGACGCCGCCGCACGCGGCCGGTTCCCGCGGGCCGGCGGGTGGATCCTCCCTGACTCCCCGCTCGTGCGATTGCCCGGACGACCAGGCGCTGGTCGACGTGCTGTGCGTGTACACAACCCTCGCCAAGAACGCGGCCGGCGGGCTTGCCCCGTTGCAAGCGCGCGTCCAGAACGCGGTTGATGCGGCCAACGGGGCGTACATCAACAGCCAGGTCCACACCTCGGGCGCCAACCGTCTCCAGGTGCGGCTGGTCGGCTACGCGGAGGTCTCGTACAACGAATCCTCTCCCGACTGGCTGGACCACCTCATCCGCGTCACCGAGCCCGCCGACGGCTTCATGGACAACGTCCACGCCCTGCGGGATCAGTTCAAGGCCGACACGGTCCTCTTGGTGGTGGATGACCCGAGGTTCACCGGGGGGGCCGCGTGGTGGGCGATCTGGGATGAGGGCCAGGCATTCTCGTGCTGCAACTGGCGCGGCCTGGGGGGCGGGTCGCTGCTGCTGGCCCATGAACTGGGCCATAACTTCGGCTGCGCCCACGACCACGAGAACGACGCCCAGGCCCCGGTGTCCTACGCCTGGGGGCACTATTTCTCGGAAGGGCCGACGACCTACCGCACCATCATGTCCTACCCCGGCACCGTCGATCTCCAGTACTTCTCGAACCCGTCCCTCACGCACCCGGACACGGGGCAGCCGCTGGGCGTCGGGGCGGGCGACCCCAGGGCCGCGTACAACGCCTTTGTTCACCAGCAGACCAGGTGGGTCCTTGCCAATTACCGCGACGCCCCGGGGATCATCGACTGCAACGGCAACGGCATCGACGACGCGATCGACCTGGCGACGGGGAGCAGTTCCGACGCCAACGGCGACTGCAGGCCCGACGAGTGCGATGAACGCCGCTACGCCGACGCGCAGACGCCCGGACCCGGGGAGGGCCGCGCATGGGCAAACGCCGGGGCGGACCTCCGGGAACTGCTCGATCTCGCCTACTTGAAGTGCTCCAACATCAAGGAAATATGGGTTGCCGACGGGATCTATACCCCGGCAAGGTGGCCGGGCGACCGCTTCGGTAGTTTTCGACTGACCTCGGGGCTGGCGATGCACGGGGGGTTTCAGGGCAAGAGCCGTATCGGCGGGGGCGAGACATCCCTTGCCCAGCGGATCGCCGGTTCGCACGCCTCGATCCTGTCGGGCGAGATCGACGGGCCAGGGCGCGACGACAACTCGTATTCCGTGGTGACCGCCTACGCCGCCGACGAGCACTCCCTGGTTGACCGCTTCACGATCCAGCACGGTTACTCCGACTGGTACGGCGCGGGGGTCTACCTTGAAGGATCGTCCACGCGATTCACGGATTGCCTCTTCCAGGAGAACCGCGCCGGCTCGGGCGGCGCGCTGGCCGCGTGGTGGGGCGGCTCCCCGAGCCTGCATCGCTGCGCCCTGATGGACAACACCGCCGTCGGGGGTGGGGGGGGAGGACTTTCGTTCAACGCCGGGGTTCATCTCACCGTCGAGCAAAGCGAGTTCCGCGGCAACCATGCCTGGTGGGGGGGTGCCCTTGCCGCCGGGGATTCGTCCGCCGAAATCCGCGCCAGCGTGTTTTCCGGCAACGCCGCCGATGTGTACAACGGCGGCGCCATCGACCTCTACAACACCCAGGCCGTGATCGCCGGTTGCCTGATCACCAAGAACCACGCCGTCGGTGACGCCGGCGGCATCTGGTCCGCCTCGGGCACCACCGCCTCCATCATCAACTGCACCCTCGCCGACAACACCACCGACGAATACACCGGCGGCCTGGTCGTCTTCTTCGCCGCCGCCGACGTCGTCAACTCGATCCTCTGGGGCCACAACGGCTCATACCAGGACGAGCAGAGCCGCAACCTGCTCTATTTCGCCGCGACGGGCGGCGTGAATTACTCCCGCGTCGCGGGATGGGCCGGAGACCTGGGCGGCCTGGCCAACAGCGGGGAAGACCCGTACTTCGCCGATCCCTCCGCCGGCGACTACTCGCTGTCGTACGGGTCATCCTGCATCGACGCGGGTGACTCCTCCGCCCTGCCCGCGGGCCTGGTGGTGGACGCCGCCGGGAACCCCAGGCGCGCCGACGACCACTCGATGCCCGACACCGGCCCGGGGGATCCACCCGTGGTCGACCTGGGCGCGCTCGAGCGGGTGCCGTGCAAGGCCGATTTCGACGGGTCGGGGTTTGTCGATCTCGACGATTACATCGCCTTTGTCTTTGCCTTCGAAGAAGGCGTGGACGAGGCCGACTTCGACGGCACGGGGTTTGTCGATACCGACGACTTCACGGCCTTCGTGCTCGCCTTCGAACAAGGGTGCTGACGCCGGGCCTGATCGGGCACCCCCTCCGGGAACACGGGCCTTTCCCGGGTTCGCCTGGTTCAGCACCCTTCCATGAACGCCCTCGCGAACGCGTCGAAATCGTCCGTGTCCACGAAGCCCGATCGGTCGTAATCGGCCGCCGGATCGCCCTCCTCGAACGCGGTCACGAAGCGGTCGTAGTCGTCGGTGTCGAGAAACCCGCTCCGGTCCACGTCCGCCGCGCAAAAATTCTCCGCCAGCCACATCACCGCCTCGTGCCACTCCCGCGCCGTCGGGAGAATGGCCTCCGGAGGGGGGTTGAACCCGGGCCCCCGCAGTTCGGGCGTCCACGACAGCACCGAGCGCGCCCCGTAGTACCAGTCCAAACTCCCACCGCTGATCGGGTACAGCGTCTGGTAGCACGGACCCGCCAGGTACGGCACGCCGCCCGAATCCAGGATCGCATCTCGCATCCCCACCGCCAGGCGTTGCAGCGCCCCGACCCCAGGCGTCGGCAACGCCGAGTACCCCCACGGGTACAGGATGTACTGGCCGTAACTGTGAACGTCAAGGTGCATGACCACGCCCGGGTTGGCCAACGTCCAGTCTCGCATCGCCGCGTTCTCAGGCTCGGAGAAAGCCGCCGTCCCGCGGTACGTCTCGCTCGACCCGTTGCCCGAGGACCCGTTGCTCAGCCCCCACGCGAATCCCCAGTTGCGGTTGTTGTCCACGCCGAACGTGCCCCCCGCGTTGGGGCGGCGGTTCTTGCGCCAGAAACGGTTGGTGGTCCACGTGAACGCGTACCCGTCGGGATTCACGACCGGGATGATGACGACCTCGTACCGGTCGAGGATGCCCGTCGTTCTCGCATCGGTCCCGTACAACGTCACCAGTTGCTCGGCCAGGTACGAGGTGGCCATCACCGTGATCCACTCCCGGGCGTGCTGGACGCTGTTGATCAGGACGATCGGCCGAAGCCCCACCCCCGGGGACAACGGCCCGCTCAGCCGCAGCGCGTAGATCTCCCGGTTCTCAAGCGAGTGCCCGACCGTCTCCAGCCGGGCGATTTCGGGCCGGGCCGCCGCCAGTTGCTCCAGAAACGCCCGCACCTGCTCGGCGGTCTTGTAGTCCTCGAACCATCCACGGCCCGCCACCCCTCCCGAGAGCCGCATGGCCTCCGCGTCGATCACCGCCTGGAGATCGGGAATGAGGATTTCGTGCGCCATCCCCGACGCCCGGATCGCTTCAAGCCCCGCCGCCCCCACCCGGTAGTCCAGCGTCCCCCACCCCATCCCATCCGCCGGGCCGGGAGAGTGCGACCAGCAGTCCGGAGAGACCTGGTTCACAAGGAACAGGTCTCGAGAGTCGCGGATGGTCACGCGTACGACCATTTCCCCGTCGTACCGAACCCGGTCGGGAGAATCGAGCGCGGCGAGCGGCTGCCCCGCGGCACACGTCCATGCCCCGATCACCGCCGCCCAGGCCCGGATCCGGGGGACCGCGGGCGTCCCGCGGCGCATGGACCTTGCCCCGGCGGAGGGGACCCATTCGGACGGACATAATCCCCCGTGGCTGGATTGACTCATCGCCGACCTCCATGCGTGGTTTCACCGAGCCTACCACGGCCGGCGCCTGGTCAACAGGAAAAACCACCCCGATCACGCGCCGGCACGCCCTGGCCCGCATCGCGACGCCCAGGCCGCCGCCGTGGCCGACGCCGCGGACCACCTACTATTTTGGGTCGGACGCCCGCGCGGCGAACCCCGCCGCCGGACGCCCGTGAAACGGCGAAAAACCATGCGAATGAGCGCGGTGTATTCGAGGTTCATCCCGTGGCTGCTGATGGTCTTCAGCACCACCGTCGTGTGCGGCGTGGCCGGCGCCGGAAGCGACCAGTCCGCCGCGCGCGCGTCCAGCGTTGTTCCCGCGGGCCGTCAGGCCAACAACGTCGCGGTCATCACCATCGAAGGGCCGATCAGCAAGGTGACGGCCAAGAGCGTCGAGCGGCGATTGAAACTGGCCGTCCGCTCCGGGGCCGACGCGGTCGTCTTCGACATCAACACCCCCGGCGGGGAACTGGGGGCCGCCCTGGACATCTGCAACACCATCAAGCGGTCACCGATTGTCAACACGGTTGCCTGGATCAACCCCGACGCCTATTCCGCCGGCGCGGTCATCGCCCTGGCATGCCGGGAGATCATCACCTCCGACCCCGCCACCATGGGCGACGCCCTGCCCATCGCCATCAGCCCGCTGGGCGTGGTGGCGCTGCCCGAGCATGAGAGGCAGAAGGCCACCGCCCCTCTGCTGGCCGAGGTCGTCGATTCCGCCCGCCGCCGGGGACACGACGAGTACCTCGTCCAGGGAATCGTCGCGCTGGGGGTTGAACTCTGGCAGATCGAAGATGTCGCCACCGGCGAACGCCTGTGCATCAACCGCCGGGAGTATGAGGAGATCTTCGGATCCGCCCCGCCAACCATGCGGCCGCGCCTCGTGTCGGCGCCCTCCAACCCGGCGGGGCTGTCCGCGCCTTCCCCGGGGTCGTCCGCCGATCCACGCTCCGCCGTTCCCGGGCCGGTGTCCCCGTTGGCCCCCGATCCACACGCGACGGGCGCGGCTCCCGACGCGCTTCCCGCCGACGATGCTTCCATGCAACCCTCCGCTCCGCCGGATGCGGGGCTCTCCGCGAGGGGATCCCTGCCCCCGTCGGACATCGATTTCAGGCCCGCGGCCCCCGGCCTGGGGGCGCTGGCGTCCGAAATCACGCTCAGCCAGGAGCGAAGCAGCACCCGGCCGACGCTCACCTCCGCCGACCGCGGACGCTGGAGGCTGGCCGACTACGTCAGCGACGGCAACGGTCCGTACACCTTCCGCGCCGATGACCTCCTGCATTTCAGGCTCGCCACCGCCATCGTCCGCACGGACGAGGATCTTCGCCGTCACTTCGGCGCCGCGAACCTGCGGAGACTCGACGAGAGTTGGTCCGAATCGCTCGTGGTTCTCCTGACCAACAACATCGTCCGGGGCGTGCTGATCGTCGTCTTCCTGATCGGCCTGGCGCTCGAGATGTTTCATCCCGGCATGATCCTTCCCGGATCGGTGGCGGGCATCGCGATGGTCCTCCTGGTCACCCCGCCGCTGCTCATCGGCATGGCCAACTGGTGGGAGGTCGCCGCGATCGCCATCGGCATCGCGCTCCTGGGCGTCGAGATCTTCGTCCTTCCGGGGTTCGGCATCCCCGGGGTGATGGGCATCGTCCTGGTCTTTGTCGGGCTTATCGGCACCTTCGTCGGCGACGGCGGCGGGCTTTTCCCCGACAGCCCGGGAGGGCGGTCGGGCCTGCTGGGCGGGCTGGTCACGGTCCTGACGTCCTTTGTCTCCGCCGGGCTGATTCTCTACGTCATCAGCAAGAACATCTCCGCGATCCCCGTGTTCAACAAAATGGTCCTCAAGGCCGGCGCCCAAGCCGACGACTCCGAGTCGGGCGAATTCGACGCCATGATCCCCGTCGAGGTCCGCGAGGTCGCGGTGGGGGATGAGGGGTCCGCCGTCACCCCGCTCCGCCCCGCCGGGAAGGCCCAGTTCGGCGACCGCGTCGTGGATGTCACCAGCGCGCTTGGGTATATCGATTCGGGGACCAGGGTCCGCGTGGTCGAGGCCGATCCCTTCAGGATGGTGGTCGAGCCCGCCGACGGCTCGGCGGCTTCCTAGACTGAAACCGCTGATCGAACCGTTGAAGGAGGGACCGCAAGGCGCATGGACAACACACTCTTAGTCTGGGGCGTCTCCCTGCTGGCCGTCGCCGCCCTGCTCCTGGTCATCGAGATCTTTGTCCCCTCCGGAGGGCTGATCGGCACCCTCTCGATCGCCTCCGCCATCGCGGGAATCATCTGCCTCTGGCGGCACGACACCGTCTGGGGTGCGGCCGGAACCCTGGGGACGATGGTCGCGGGGCCGATCATCTTCTTCCAGGGGCTTAAAATATGGCGGCACACGCCGCTGGGGCGAAGGATGGTCGGGGAACTTCCCGAGGAAGTCCAGCAGGCGAGAAGGGACGAGGAAGCCCGCCAGGCCAGGGAACTGCTCGCCCTCGTCGGCGCCGAAGGGGAAGCCATCACCGACCTTCGACCCGTGGGCGTCGTACGCATCAAGGGAAAGCGTTACGACGCGCTCTCCGAGACCTACCTCATCCCCGCGGGCTCCAGGGTCCGCGTCGTGCTCGCCGAGCCAAACCAGATCAAGGTTCGACAGGCCGACGCCCCGGCGCCCTGATCGAACGCCCCGACCCCGCCGAACACGTATACTCCCGCGCACGCGGACGCCACGACGCGCCCGCCGAGGGAAACCGCCATGGACAAAGTCATCATCGCCTTGATCATCGTCGCGATCCTTGTCGGCCTGGTTGTCTTCTTCGCCGTCTTCCAGTTCCTCAACCTCTGGATCCAGGCCTACTTCTCCAATGCCAGCGTCGGTCTCTTCGAGATCATCGCCATGCGCCTGCGCAAGGTCGATGTCCGCCAGGTTGTCTTCGGACGCATCCGCGCCGTCCAGGCGGGGCTCGAAATCTCCACCAACCAGATCCAGACCCACTACCTCGCCGGGGGAGACATCCGGAGAGTCATCTCCGCCCTCATCGCCGCCCGCGGCGCCAAGATCAACCTGCCCTGGGGCGTCGCCACCGCCATCGACCTCGCCGGCCGCGATATCTTCGAGGCCGTCCAGACTTCCGTGAACCCCAGGGTCATCGACTGCCCCAACCCCAACGGCCCGCGCTCCACGATCGACGCCGTCGCCCAGGACGGCATCCAACTCAAGGCAAAGGCCCGGGTCACCGTACGCACCGCGATCGAACGCCTCGTCGGCGGAGCCACCGAGGAAACCATCATCGCCCGCGTCGGCGAGGGCATCGTCACCACCATCGGATCGGCCGTCACCCACAAGGCCGTGCTTGAAAACCCCGATAAGATCTCCAAGACCGTCATGGCCAAGGGGCTCGACGCCGGCACCGCCTTCGAGATCCTGTCCATCGACATCGCCGACATTGACGTCGGCGACAACATCGGCGCCAAACTCCAGGCCGACCAGGCCAACGCCGACAAGCAACGCGCCCAGGCCGAGGCCGAGAAACGCCGCGCCCTGGCCGTCGCCCTCGAACAGGAAAACAAGGCCAAGATCGAGGAAAACAAGGCCAAACTCGTCCTGGCCGAGGCCGAGGTTCCCCTCGCCATCGCCGAGGCCTTCAAAAAGGGAAACCTGGGAATCATGGACTACAACCGCCTGCGCAACATCCAGGCCGACACCGCGATGCGGTCCACCATCGCCGGCGACTCGGGCGGGCGCCTCAACGGCTGACCTCCCACGGTCGCTTCCCCTCCGGGATCACTTCGCCCGCTTTCAAGCCGCCGTCGAGCCCGGTCCACCGGCGGTCATTGGTCCGCTTCACGAACCTGTTCTCCGGGGCCGCCCCGCCCCGGTGGCCGGTACGTCATCCCCAACTGGTCGAACAGGAACGCGTAGATATCGACATTCTGCTCGATCCGTTCGTTCATGGAACTCCCGATCCCGTGGCCCGCGTTGGCGCTGGTCCGCAGCAGGAAAAGCCCCTCCGGATCAGCCGCTTGCAGCCGCGCGGTCATCTTCCGGGAATGCATCGGGTCCACGCGAGGGTCGTTCTGCCCGGTGGTCATCAGCACCGCCGGGTAACGCTCCCCGTCGCGCACGCGATGAAACGGGGAGTACGCGTTGATCGCCTTGAACTGGGCCTCGTCCGTCACCGTCCCGAACTCCGTGATGTTGAACGCCCCGTTGGGAGAGAGTTCCACGCGGATCATGTCGTAGATCCCCACCATCGACACCACCGCCTTGCACAGCCGCGGAGCCTGGGTCAGCGTCGCCCCCATGAGCAGCCCCCCGTTCGATCCGCCCATGATCGCCAGGAGATCGGCGGTCGTGTGGCCCCTTTCAATCAGGTGCCGGGCCGCCGCCTGGAAGTCGTCAAAGACGTTCTGCTTGCTGGTCAGGTTGCCGCCGCGGTGCCATTCACGGCCGTACTCCCCGCCGCCGCGGATGTTGGCGATCGCGAAAACGCCCCCCTGCTCCACGAAGATCGCCCGGCGGGGCGAGTACGCCGGCGTCAGGCTTATCCCGTACCCACCGTACCCCCACAGCACCGTCGGCGTCGGGCCGGAGACCCCGCGCCGGCGGATGATGTTCACCGGCACTCTCGTCCCGTCCTTGCTGGTCGCGTACTCACGCACGACCTCGCAATTGGAAAAATCCGCGGGGGACGTCTGGAACAGCGGTGTACGGGTCAGCGTCCCGTTCATCCGGGACGGGTTGTACTCGTACCACGCCGCGGGCGTGATGAACGTCTCCACCGACAGCAGCACCCGATCGTCGCCCGCCGCCACGACCTCCCCGACCGACGACACCGCCGGCAGCGGGGCCACCCCGCGAGGCGTCCCATCCGTGCCGAAGACCTTCAGCACGTGCGGGCCACCGTCGAGGTACAGCACCAGGAGTCCCGCCGGTGTCTCCCAGACCCCCTCGTTCGAGAAGAAATCCGTGGCGATCGAACCGGACCACTCCGGGATGATCTCCGCCGCGTCCCGCCACGTGTACAGCGCGCTCTCCCGCGAGAGGTCCAGCCGGAGCACCCGCCCGCGCGGCGAGCCCTGGCGCGATACCAGGTACAGACAACCATTCCCGAAATTCGCTTCCACCACCTCGTCCTCGAACGAATCGAGTTTCGACCAGGCCCCCGCCGGGTTGCGCAGGTGGTGCTCGAACTCCCCCCCATCCCCGTTCTGCACGCTGACCAGAAGCCAGCGACCGGACGGGTCCGCCTCGATCACGATCTCCGCGATCCGCACGAAGTCCTTGCCGATCACGTACTCGTCCTGATCCGTGGGCATCCCCAGCGAGTGGAAGTACACCTGCACGTAAAAATCCATGTCGGATTCGGGTCGCTCCCCTTCCCGCGGGTAGCGCGTGTAGTAGAACCCCCGATCGTCGTGCGCCCACGCCAGCGAGCCGCCCGCCGTCCCGCCGTGCGCCCGGGGGATCACGTCGTGGCCGCCCCGTTCACGTCCCGTCGCCGTTTCGTACACACGCACCGTTCCCGACTCGGTTCCACCCTCCGACATCGAGACCGCGACCAGTTTCCCGTCGTGCGAAGGCACGTACCAGTCGATCGTCGTCGATCCCGATGGGTCGATCGTGTTGGGATCCACCACGATCCGCGTGGTGCCCGGATCCCGCACCGACGCGAGCCACACCAGCATCGCCTGCTGACGCGGAGGGTCGTTCTTCATCGCCAGCAGGCCCCCGGGCACGGGGTGCAGGTGGTGGTACCTCGCCGACGCGCCTCCCTCCAGCGTCGTCAGACGCTCCCGGATCGCCGCCACGTTCGGCAGCCCGTCGAGCACCGACCGCGCGTACGCGTTTTGCTCGTCGCTCCACGCCTGAACGCCCGCGTCCGACCAGTCCTCCAGCCAGCGGTAGTCGTCCCGAACCTCCACCCCGTGCATGACATCCACCGTCGGGGTCTTCTTTGTGACGGGCGGGGCCGAGAACGCCAACGAAACCATCACGGTCGCGGACAGAACCACGGCGAGCAGCACGGTCGGCTTCATGGTCAACTCCAAAGGCCACGGGGGTGGCGTCCAGGGCCCGCCGGACGGGCGAGCCGGGCACGACCAGCGTATCGGATGTCGGCCATGCCGTGCAAAAAGGCCACGGTTCTCCCGGGCACGCGGGTGCTTCACCGAGGGAATCGGCGAGGGGGCTTTGAAGCCCCGGCGGGAGCGTTTCCCCCCTTTCACCCCTCCCCTCTCGGCCACTGCCCCTGCTTCAAAATGCAAAAAAGGCGACACGCGCAGCCGCTTGAACCGCGCGTGTCACGTCCCTTCACGGAGGCCGCCGGGTGTCTCCGACGCCTGGGTCGGAGGGTGCGTTGGCGCGGCCTCCCAAGGGGGGATGTTCATCGAAATCGCCGGAACCGGACCTCCGGATCACGCTCATTTCGGGCCAGTGCCCGCGGACGGTCGATCACTCCGCGTCGTCGGGGTTCTGGTCGTTGGCCGGGCGTCCCTGCTTTTCGAGCAGTTTCCGCAGGTACTGGTTCTCCCGGCGGGTCGCCTCCAGGTCGAAGACCAGGTACTTGATGCTCAGACGCAGGTAGTCCAGGGACTCCTGGAGATCCGAGATGGTCTTCTTCACCTTGTCATGCCGGGCCGCGGTTTCGCAAGCCAGTTTCTCGAGCGGACCTCGCTCCCCTTCCGGGAGTTTCTGGATCTGGTTGATGAGGTCGCCCAGACGCGACTGGAACTCCTGCTCGTTCATGGCGTATCCCTCTCTTGATATATGTCCGGCGGTCAGGCTCGCTCCGCGAATGGTCCAGGCCGCTCCCGCGGCGCTCGGGCTTGCCGGCGGCAAGCCCAAACCGTCCGGTCCATCGGGCGGTCGCCGGAACATGAAACAACCCGCACGCCCGGCGGGCCTGAACCGCCCGACTCCCATGCCACGTCGCGCAAGTCCAATAAAAATGAGGCCCGCACGCCGCCAAGCCGCATGAGGCGAGGTGACGGTCGGGCCCGGTCCCGGGGCCGCCGGTCGTCGGCGCGGGATGTTGCCTGGAATCAACGCCCGTCGTCGGCCCGACGCATCGCGTGCTTCGCCGAAGGACCCGCCGCCGCCAGAGTTTGCGGGATCAAACCGGGCTCCGCTCGGCGGATCTCCTTGAGCAGTTTGCGAAGGTGCTGGTCCACGTTCGCCACGAACCGATGGTGGATCTGCTCGAGTTCGTGTCGGCTGTATCGCGACAGGGGATCCTTCATCCCCGTCTGGCTCGCCGCCCAGTCGAGCAACCCGGCGGGTGATTCCCCGTACCGGTACAGGCCCAACGTCGCGCTGAGCCGCTTGCGCAGCGACGCGAACGGGTCCGTCGCGGATTCGGGCACCCGCGTCAAAGCCTCACGGATGGCGGACTCGTCGTGCGCCGCGAGCATCGGGTCCTGGGAGACGTGCTCCGGGGCCGTGAAGAAATCGTCGGCCGACCGTATGTCGGCAAAAGCCGTCGAAAGCGTCTTGCTCCCCGCGCGATCGAACCGAACCGTCAATCGCTGGCACGGGTTCCCGTCCTGCAGCGTTCCATCGGCCTCGATCACGCTCCCGACACCCCATTCGGGCTTGCCGGCGTGGCGGATCTTGTCGCCCGGCTTCCATTCACGGATCATCATGTGCTTCATCCACGATCACACGTCCCGCAGGCAGACAGGCCGACACCGGCCCGCGCATGGGATACCCCTTGTCGCTTCCACGCGTCCGCGCCACGCTCCAGGTCCAGAACGAACCGGAACATCGCCTCAACGCCGGAGGCCCCCCAAGGCCGTCCAAGACATGCCGCCGACAAACGCCCGCATCACGACAACGCCGAACGAAAGATCATGCTTTCGAATGGGGTGGGAGGAGCCGGTCGTCGATTGGCACGCTCAAGCCTGGATTCCGCGGCCCGAGAACCGGGCCGGTTGCCCTGGTTTCCCGGCGATGCCGGGGGCAACTCGGGGAGCCTATCATGTGCCAGAACCGGACGCAAGTGCATCAAGAGAGGATTCGGACCGGAAGTTCGGGCTCGCCTGGCCGTGCGGTGAGGACGACCCGAACCGGCGGCACGCCCCCGGAGCCGGATACAGGAAACCATGCCCCATGATCGAGGCTCTCAAGAGTGACCACATCGTCGACAAGGTCGGTGGGCGTTTCAAGTTGTGTTCGCTCGTCCAGCGACGACTCCTCCAACTGATGGAAGGAGCCAGGCCGCTGGTCGACCGCAACGGCCGCTCCGATCTCGAAGTCGCCATCGAGGAGATCCTCCAGGAAAAGATCGCCCTCGACTTTGATCCCTCCACGCTCAAGGTCGGCCCCGGTCTGGCACTGCCCGGCGGGATCGACGACTGACACTCCCGTCCCCGGTCCCTCGGTTCATCCGCCGGTGATCCACGCATGGCCGACAGGGCCGACCAGTCCAGCCAGACACCGCGGCCTGCCCTGGTTGCGGCCGTGTCCGCCGCGTCCGCCGCGTCCGCCATGTCCGGCAGGAACGTGCTGGTCGGAATCTGCGGCGGCATCGCCGCGTACAAGGTTGCCTCCGTCGTCAGCGCCCTGGCCCAGGCCGGAGCGGCCGTCACCGTCGCCATGACGCCATCGGCCACCAGGTTCGTGGCCCCGCTCACGTTCCAGGCCCTGTCGGGGAGGCCCGTTCACACCTCCCCGTGGGAGCATGTCGAGTCGCACGATCCCCAGCACATCACCCTGGCCGCCAGGACACACCTGGCCATCGTCGCCCCATGCACGATGGACTGCCTTGCCAGGCTCGCCGCCGGTCGGGCCGATGACGTGGTCACCCTCATCCTTTCGGCGATCGACCGGTCGCGTACCCCCGTCCTGCTTGCCCCGTCGATGAACGCCGTGATGTGGTCCCAGCCAAGCACCCAGCGCAACGTCCGCCTGCTCCGCGATGATGGCTTCCGTTTCGTCGGTCCCGACGAGGGCTGGCAGGCCTGCCGAACCGTCGGCGTCGGTCGCATGGCCGAGCCTGAGACGCTCCTGCGGGCGATGGCCGAGCAATGCCCCGCTCCCGGGCGTTGATCGCGAGTCCCCGGTCCCGACATCCGGGCTCCTTGCTCCGCATTTATGTTTCCCTTGCTCCGAGGCGACCATCCCGGGTAGTCTCCCCGGCTTCGACACGACCGGACGAGTCAACGTGCAAACCCGCCGGCGCACGCGAATCGGGAGATCGCCATGGCATCCACATCCATCCCGCCGGGAGGGGGTTTCCTCGGCCTGGTCGAGCGCGTCGGCAACAAACTCCCAGAGCCGGTCTTCCTTTTCCTCGGGGCCACGCTTCTCATCATGGCGCTGTCGGCCGTCGGCTCGATGCTCAACTGGCAGGTCCAGCCGCTGCGTCCCCAGGTCGTCACCGAGGTTGAAACCGACCACGACGGGCGCCGGATCACACGACAGGTCCTCAACAACCAGGGACGCCCCGTCATCGAACTGATCCCCGTCGGAGAGCCCGTCCGCCCCAGGAGTCTGCTCGACGGACAGGGCATCTACTGGCTCATCTCTAACCTCGTGCGCAACTTCCTGAACTTCCCACCCCTCGGCGTGGTCGTCGTCAGCATGTTCGGCATCGGCGTCGCCGAGAAGGTCGGACTCTTCGGCGCCGCCATGAAATGGGTGGCCGGGCTTGTTCCGTCAAGACTCCTTACGCCCACCGTGGTCCTTCTTGGTGTTCTCTCCAACATCGCCAGCGATGCCGGGTACATCGTCCTTCCACCCCTCGCCGCCGGGCTTTACATGGTCTTCGGACGCCCGCCCCTCGCCGGGATTGCCGCGGCGTTCGCCGGCATCGGCGGGGGTTTTTCCGCCAACCTGCTCTTCGGATCCACCGACGTCCTGGTCAGCGGCATCACCGAGGCAGGGGCACGCACCCTCGACCCCTCCTACTCCGTCCTGCCGACCTGCAACTGGTACTTCATGGCCGCCTCAACGGTCCTGATCATGTTCCTGGCGTGGGCCGTGACATCGTGGATCGTCGAGCCGCGGCTGCTCGCCACCCGGCACCTTGATATCCCAATTCCCTCCCTGTCCGCCGGATCCACCATTTCACCGATCGAGGCTCGGGGCCTGCGATGGGCCGGGATCGGCCTCGCCGCCGCCCTGGCCCTGGTCGCCGCCCTCCTGCTCATCCCGGGAGCCCCGCTCGCCGGGACCATGCCCGCCCCCACCCCGACCTACGGGCCAATCCCCGAGCGTCTCTCCCCAGCCCCGGGCGCGTTCACCCCCGCGCCCGACGCCCAGCCGCAAGGAACACCCCTGGGATCGGTCGCGATTCCCCCGGGGTTCGTGGTCGAGGCGTACGGCACGGACGCCTCGGGAGAGCCGATCCGCGGGAGGTTTGTCTTTGCCGATCCGCTCGAAGGCCAGGGCCGATTGGAGGCCCTGCCAGAACCCGCGCCGCGATGGTCGGTCGCCATCGTGCCGATCATCGTCATCGTGTTCCTTACCCCGGGGATCGCGTACGGGATTGCCACCAGGGAGATCCGCTCCCAGAAAGACCTGGCCCGCGCGTTCATCCACTCCATGCAGATCATGGCCCCGGTCATCACGATGGCGTTCTTCGCCGCGCAGTTCATCGAGTGCTTCCGGTACTCCCGGCTTGACCGCATGCTCGCCTTCGTCGGCGGGGACATGCTCGCCGCGTCCGGGCTTGCGCCCGTGCCCCTGCTGCTGGGCGTCGTTGCCGTGACCATGGTGGTCAATATCCTGATGTCCTCGATGAGCGCCAAGTGGACCATGCTCGCCCCGATCCTGGCGCCCATGATGATGATGGTCGGCATCAGCCCCGAACTCACCCAGTGCGCCTATCGAGTCGGGGACAGCATCACCAACATCGTCACCCCGCTGAACACCTACGCGATTGTCATCCTGGCCGTGATGCAGCGATACCGAAGCGAGAGCGGCATGGGGCAACTCATCGCGACCATGCTCCCGTACTCGATCGCGTACGCCCTGTTCTGGCCGATGCTCCTCGTGGGGTACGTCTGGGCCGGTCTGCCCCTGGGGCCAAGCGCCCCGACCTGGTACGCCCCGGCCCCGTGATCCCGCCCCGCGGAGGGCAAAATCCCCCAAACGTCTCAGGAATCGCCGGGCAACGCACGGTTGGGTTGATCCAGACGGCCCCGGCGGGTACATATGGGTGTGCCCATCGCCTCCCGTTCGATGGGCGCCCCGCCAGGAGACCGTGCGATGGGTGTCCGCCCGCCTTCCCCGATGGTTCGCCCGGCAGGGATTCCCCGCGCATGCCGGATTGCCCGGAATCCGCGGGCCTTTACGCTCATCGAGGTGTTGATTGTCATTGCGGTGCTGGCGCTGCTGGTCGGGCTCATGCTCCCGGCGCTCTCCAAGTCCCGTCAATCCGCGCAGATCACCGCCTGTACGGTGAACCTCCGCCAGTTGATCACGGCCTCGCTTATGTACGTCGGGGACAACCGCGATGTCTTCCCCGACCCCGCGTGGGATCCCCCGATGCCCGTCGGATACCGCGGCTGGCTCTACGTCGGCAAGATGTCCGATGTCATAAAAAACGGGCAGGGATCATCGACCGGCTCGCTGTGGTCCTATCTCGGTGGAGAGCCGGACCTGGCCGACCTGGGCGTGCAGAAGACCTATCGCTGCCCGGCCCACAAGCCCCCGTGGCGGGCCGCTTCCACCTCGGACAACATCACCAGTTACCTCATGAACGGGGCGGTTCGAGGTTTCGGAAGAGTCAAGGTCTCCTACCGGGTCGACCGCTTCCGACCCGACTCGTGGGTTTTCTGGGAGACCGATGAGTGGGTCTCGGGATGGAACGACGGTTCAAGTTATCCAGACGAGGGCCTGAGCAAGCGCCACGGGCAGCCAAACCGCAACGCGGCCCGGTACGACAACGCCGGCGCCACCATCGCCGTCATCGACGGCGGATGTCGATGGGTCTCGCGGGTGCTCTACGACGAAGAACTGAAAATCCGCCCCGGTCGCCTCTGGTGCAACCCCGGAAGAAAAACGGGCGATTGAAGCCGCGCGAGGCCCGCCGCGCCCTTTCACGGCACCCGTGGAGTGCCGGTCCCCAGGGTTACAGGACCTCGTCGATCATCCGGTCCAGGGCGATGTCGAGTTTCTCGGCCGTGTCGTACGTCCCGGCCGCGATTTCACCCCTCACCCGCTCGACCAGCCCCCCCCTTATCGAACCTCCGGAGAGTCGTTCGCCGCCATCGGTTTGCTTGCTCAGCAGGGACGCCATGGGTGATACCTCCACCGTGTCTTGGCCGCGCCGGGCGGGTGCCGCCGGGCGTGGCTGGTCCGTCCGTTCGCGCGCGGAAACGATGGCGGATTCCCTGCCCGCCGATGACGCACTCGATGCGGAAACATTCATCGTTCAACCTCCGCGCACAGCCACCGCGCCGAGTTTGGAAGCGGCCCACTTCCCCGATCGGGACTTCCCCGGCCGGGGCACCTTTCACCGCCGACTTCCGAACCTTCGACCCGGCGAGCGGCTGCTCGCTCTGGTTGTATCGGTGACACCTTCCCCGTGCCTTCAAAGAAGAACCGGTTTTCCTGATTTTCTAAACCCTTGATATAAAATGGTTTACGTCTTATAACCTCCGCCCCCCTCCGGCCTTTCCACTCCCCTGCTTAGGAATATGCTCAAGTGCCATGCAGGAACAAAAAGCGGACCTTGCCGGCGGTTCAGGACCTCGGCCCACCGCGGCCAGGAGGCCCGCGACGCCTATTCAAGTGATCGCCGCGCTCGTTGCCGCGGCGGCGACCTCGCTGACTCCGGGGTGCTCCTCGCACGAACAATCAACCGACCCAGGATCCGAGCCGGCAACCGACGTCTTTGGTCGTCCGCGCCGTCCGGAGGGCGCGGCGCCTTCGATGACCTCCGCGTGGTCGATCGTGCTCGGGTCCTTCAGCCCTGACAGGTCCGAGGGCGCGGGCCAGTCTTTCGAGGCCGAGGCGCACACCGCGCTCTTCCGCGCGCAGGCGATGGCCGGGCTGTCCGGTGTCTCGCTTGAACGCCGCGGACAGGGGCTGGTGCTCCTCTACGGGAGTTTCGAGTCCGGGGCCGCGCCCGCCGCGCAGAGAGAACTCGCCTACGTGCGCATGATCGAGGTCGGCGGGGTTCGCCCCTACGAAGCCGCGTTCCTCGCCCCGCCCGGCGCCGCCGCGGGCACGATGCCCGACTACGACCTGGCGACCGTCAAAGCCCGGCGAGGCACACGCAAGCCGCTGTATTCCCTCCAGATCGCCGTCTACGGCCGTCCCGACAACACCGACCCGACGCCCCAGGACATGGCTTCCTTTCGTGCTTCGGCCGAGGAAGCCGTCGTGCGCCTGCGCCGGGAGGGGGAGCAGGCGTACTACTACCACGGGCCGAACCGCAGCATGGTCACCATCGGCGTCTTCAACGAGCAGGAAGCCGGCTTTACGAGCCGCTTCCAGGGCGAAGGCGCGGCCCTGGCCCTGGCCCGGCAGAAGTTTCCGAACAACCTGCTCAACGGAGAAGCCGTGCGAGAGCGGGTCGGGGGATCCGCCGCCAGGGTGCAGCCATCGCGACTGGTCGAGATCCCCGACTGAGCGTGACCCCGCGTTTACGGTCTTCGCCGGTGGCCGGGATGCACCGTCGGCGTCAGCAACGGATCCCACGTGACTTGTATGGTGCCGTCGCTCCCCGTGCGCACGACCGAAGCATCATCGGCCCGCCGGCGTCCGAGAGCCTCGGACCGGCTTACGACCAGCGCCGCCGCCGGGGAGTCTCTCCGGATCCGGCCGACGCCCGACTCGGACGCCGCCGCGCCCGACGCCACGACGACCCGTGATCGCTCATCCACGCCCTCCGCGTCCAGCGTGATCACCAGCGGCGGCCCCGCGCTCGCGTGATCCATCGCCTCCACCACGGCGCGTACCCCGCGAAGGGTTACCTCAAACCGAGCATGGATCCCATCATCGAGCGTCATCGACTCCCCGTGCTCCAGGACCCGGACATCCACACCCAGTTCGCCGAGCATCCGCACGAGCGCGGCCTGGATCCCCGACGGATCGAGCGATGCCCGGTCCAGCACCGATCGGGCCACCAGTGCCCGCCGCACCCCGAGGGGCCGGACCAGGTCCGGGAGCATCACGAACTGGCCCGGTGACTCGCCCAGGACCACCACGCTCTCGATCCTCCACGCCCCGAGCGACCGCAGCGCGGCGGGCACGGTCCGAATCCCAAGTCCTCCCCGGGAAGCCCCCGCCCCGAAGAGGACCGCCTCGGCCGACCCATCCGACCGCAAGACCCGGACGGCGGCGCAAAGCCCGTCCCCGACGGAAAGCACATCGGCCCGCATCGGCGCCTCGCGCGACAACCCACCCCCACGCCATGTTCTCCCGGCCTCCACCGAGAGCCAGGCAAGAAGCACGATCCACGCGAGAGCCGCCCGCCGTCGCATCCGCGGGCTTCCCGCCAGCAGAGCGATCATCGCGCCCGTCGCCGCCGCGCTCCACGGCACGGAGAGCGGCGGGGCTCGCCACCACCCCGCCGGGGTCGAATCCACCACGTCGATCACACGCAGGATCCACCCCGCCGACGTGTCAAGCATCGACGACAGCGGCAGGCACACCGCCTCCGCCGCCCCCGGCCATGCAAGCCAGACCATCACGCCCGCCACGACCGTGAGCATCCCCCCCGCCAGCAGCAACGACACCAACGGCACCACGGCCAACGCCGCCACCAGGCCCGCCGGAGAGAACCACCCGGTCCACCACGCGATGATCGGGGCCGATACCGCCCAGCACAGCACCGAGGCCGTCATGTACCGCCCCGCCACCACCAACGCCCACCGCGCGGCGGCCCCCGACGCGGACCGCCTCCGTGGCGCCAGGCCACGCAGCGACGGACCCGCGACCACCGTATGAAATCGCTCCGCCGACGTCAGCAGCAGCGTACACACCCCGAAACTCAGCACGTACCCCAGGCCAAACACCTCCACCGGCTTCCACACCGCCAGCCCCGCCGCCGCCCACAGAAGCACGCACACCGGGTCGTACCGTCGCCCCGCGGATCGAGCCGCCAGCATCGCGAGCAGGCATACGCACGCCCGAAGCACCGGCGCCGACGCCGGAACCACCAGCCCGTACGCCAGCACCGCGCCACCGACCACCAGCGGCTCCAGCCGCCCATGATCCCCCGTCAGACGCACCGCGATCCCGACCAACCCGGCCAGCACCGCGACGTGGTACCCCGAGATCGCCAGCACATGCACCACGCCCAGGCGAGTGAACCGCTCACGCACCTGGTCCTGGCGAAACTCGTCGAGGCCAAGCACCAGCGACAGGACCAGCGCCCTTGACTCGTGACGACGAAGAGACTCCGCCGAGGGCATCGCCGTCAATGACTCGGGAGCGGTGGGGGAAAGCGAGCGAACCGCCGCGTGCGCCAGGGCCGTTCGCGCGCGGATCCAGCCCGCGTAAAGACGCCCCGGCCAGGTCTCCTCCTCGATTGGCGCCACCTCGACCATCGCCGGGCTTCGCACGATCATCCACCCCGCGATCCCCTCCTGCGCCGCCCACGCGGCGGGGTCGGGCTCCTCGGGGATATCCGGTGCTTCGTGCGTCCCGGCCCGCCCCGTGAGAAAAACGAGGTCTCCCGCCCGCGCCGAGCCCGGTTCGGGGCCGATGCTCCCGCGGTCCACGCCGTCGATGCCCAGCACGCGAACGCGAAGCGTGCCTGTCGCTCTCACCCAGCCCGATTCGGTCAGCAGCGAGTGAACCTCAATCCGGAACCGCGCGGCGGGCGTCGAGAGCATGTACCCCGACAACGCCCCGCGGCGTGTGATGGATGAATCCGGGCGGTCGAGGAGTCGCCCCCGGATGGTCACCGCCGGCCAGGCGCCCTCGGGGGACGCGGCGAGCAGGTCCGCCAGCGACCCGGGCTCGGGGAGTGTCCGCAAGGGCCACCACGCCGATCCGAACAACGCCACGCTTGCAACGAGCAGCGCCGCCGCCGCGCGCCGTCGCCCCGAAAACCCAAGCGCGGCCAGCGACAAGACCGCCGAGACCGCAAAGAGAAACGTCGTTGAAAGCGGCGCCTCCCCGGCGACGCTCGGCCACGCCCGCCCGGCCGCCATCCCGGCCAGAAGCGAACCGAGCATCACGCCGCATCGAACCCGCGCGCCCGCCATGTCCGCTCCCCCGGATCATCCCCCCGGATCATCCCCCCGGATCACCGTCCGCACGCCCCGATCTCTCAGGGACTCCAAGTCCCGGTCCAAACCCAACAGGCCGGCCTGAACCCCGCGCCGCCACGGTCAATTCGCCGCCTCTCTCGTCTCGACATTCCCCTTTTCCCCTTCTTCCCAGGCCGCCTTCCCCGCCGCCCACAAGATACCGCCCAGCAGGTGTGCCGAGAAGGAAGGCTCGGAGTAACTCTCCGCCGTGTGCCCCCCGCCCGTGTACCAGGAACGCCCCCCGCCGAACTCCTGGCACCACGAGATCGGGTGGTCCGCCCCCATCGAGCCGCCCTCGTAGGTCGTCTCATCCAGCGACACCAGCACACGCACCCGCTCCCGAGGGCTGCTGCGGTAGCAGTACCACTCATCGGTCCGACGCCAGCGATCCGGCAGGTGATGCGTCGACGGGTGAGTCCGGTCCTCCACCACGTTCACGCCCTCCTGGATCTTCGGGTGGGTCTTGAAATACGCTCCCACCAGCGATCCGTACCACTCCCAGTCGTATTCCGTGTCCGCCGCCGAGTGGACACCCACGTACCCGCCCCCCGAGGAGATGAACGCCTCGAACGCTTCTTCCTGGGCGCGCGCAAGCACGTCGCCCGTCGTGTTCAGGAACACCACCGCCGCGAAACGCTCCAGGTTCTCTCGCGTGAACGCCTCCGCATCCTCCGTCGCCTCGACCTCGAAATTCCCATCTTTGCCGAGTTCTCGGATCGCCTCGATCCCGGCCGGGATCGAGTCGTGACGGAAACCGGCGGTCTTTGAAAAGACCATCACCCGGAAATCGGCCGGTGGCTTGTGTTGCTCGGGAGAGGGCGGACCGGCCGCGGGACCGGGCTTTGCCGGTATCCCCCACGGAGCCGCCACCGTTCCCGCGACCGCCGTTCCAGCCGTCGTTATGGCCGTCGTCATGGCCGTCGTCATGGCCGTCGTTATGGCCGCCGCCACCGTCGATGCCGCCGCGAACACCAGGATCATCCGGTTCATGCCTACAGCATACCGCGTTGGCCCGTTCACGCCCCCGGCTCCACCCCGACCCGCTCGATGATCTGAAGCCCGAACGCGTCCAGTTTCGGGTACTCCGCCGAACTGTTGGTGATCAGACGCAGCCGGGAAAGCCCCAGCGAACGCAGGATCTGGCTCCCCGTCCCGTACTCGAGCATCGACGCCGACACCGACTTGTGCGGCCGGTCCTCATCCGTCGCGTCAAACGGTCGCTGCAGGTCCTGGCGCCAGTCCTCCCCCGACCACCGCGGACGCAGGTACACGATCGCCCCGCGTCCTTCCCTCTGGATCATCCGCATCGACGACCGGAGCATGCTCCCCGTCGCCCCCGCCGCCGAGGAATCCAGGTCCAGAAAAATGTCCCCCAGCAGGTCCCGCCGATGAACGCGGACCAGCGTGGGCTCGGGAGTCTCGATCGGGGTCCCATCGTCCGACACCGCCCCGACCCCGCCCACCGTCAGCGCCAGGTGCGGCAGCGAATCGGCCACCGACCGGAACGCAAAGAGACGGAACTCACCCTCGGGCGTCCGGATCGCCCGCCCCCCGACCGGGTCGAGCCGCCGCACGATCCCGCTCCGCGAAAGGCGGTGCTCGATGATCTGCCGCACCGAGCACATCCGCAGGTTGTGGTCCCGCGCCAGCGCCGACAACTCCGCCAGGCGAGCCATCTCTCCGTCGTCGTTCATGATCTCGATGATCAACGCCGCCGGGTACAGCCCCGCCAGCCGGCACAGGTCCAACGAACCTTCCGTCTGGCCGATCCGCACCAGCACGCCCCCGTCACGCGAACGCAGAGGATTGATGTGCCCCGGACGCACGAAATCACCCGGCCCGTACGCGCGGTCGATCGCCATCAGGATCGTCCTGGCACGCTCGCTCGCCGACACCCCCGTCGTGAACCCGTGCCGGGGGTGCCCGTCGATCGACACCGTGAACGCCGTTCCGCGAGCCGAGGTGTTCCGCGAAGCCTGCGGTGCAAGGTCCAGCCGGTCGCAGTCGCTCTCGGTCAGCGACAGGCACAGGTACCCCCTCGCCACCGACAGCATGAACGTGATCGCCTCGGGCGTCGCGAACGGCGCCGGCAGCACAAGGTCACCCTCGTTTTCACGGTCTTCATCGTCGGTCAGGATGACCATCCGACCGGCCCGCAGGTCCGTGATCACGTCGTCAATGGATGAAAACACGCCCGGATCGTAGCGTCAACGCGCCATCCACCGACCATCCGCCCCACCCGTACGCCGCCCCGCCCGCACGCCGCCCCGCCCGCACGCCGCCCCGCCCGCACGCCGCCCCGCCCGCACGCCAAGCCCGCCGACGATTACGTTCCCCTACCCCCGCCCGGTGTACTCCCACGCCACGCGCCCCCCCACGATCGTCGCCACCGCCCGCCCCGTCAGCCGCCGTCCTGAAAACGGCGTGTTCCTCGATCGCCCCGCGAATGTTCCCGGGTCCACCGTCCACGAAGCCTCCGGGTCGATCACCGTCACATCCCCGGGTCCGTCCACGCCGATCATCCCCATCCCGCAACGGTCCAGCCCGCACAGGCGGGCCGGCTCGATGGTCATCAACGCGATCAGCCGCGGCCAGTCGATCGCCCCCGTCTCCACCAGCGCCTCCCGGTACAGCCCAAGCGCGGTCTCCAGTCCCACCATCCCCATCGGAGATTCCTCGAACGGGAGGTTCTTTTCATCCGCCGAGTGCGGCGCGTGATCCGTGGCCAGCACCGTGATCGTCCCGTCCGCCACGCCCGCCCGGATCGCCTCCACGTCCGCGCGCTCCCGAAGCGGCGGGTTCACCTTCGCCGACGTGTCGTACCCTTCGCACGCCTCATCGGTCAGCAGCAGGTGGTGCGGGGAAGCCTCCGCCGTGACCAACTGCCCCCCGGCACGGGCCCGGCGGACGATCTCCACCGAACCGCCCGAAGACAGATGCTGGACGTGGTACCGGCACCCCACCCCGCGGTTGAGCATCACGTCGCGTTCGATCACGACTTCTTCCGCGACCCGGGGCCACCCCGCCAGGCCCAGCCGCGCGCTCACCGCCCCCGCGTGCATCGACGCCCCGCGAGTCAGCGTCGAGTCCTGGCAGTGCTGCATGAACGCCTTGCCCGTCGCCGCCACCGCCATCAGCACCCGCCGCATCATCCCCGCCGTCGCAACGCAGTCCCCATCGTCCGAGTACGCCACCGCGCCCGCCGAGTCCAGCAGCCCGATCTCCGCGAGTTCCTCCCCCAGGCGCCCGCGCGTCGCCGCCGCCACCGGGAAGACCCGGCAGCGTCCCGTACGCTCCCCGCGGTCGTACACGAACCGCACCATCTCCGGCGTGTCGATCGCCGGGCTGGTGTTGGGCATGCAGCACACCGACGTGAAACCGCCCGCCACCGCCGCCGCGGTCCCCGTCGCGATTGTCTCCTTGTGCTCGTGGCCGGGCTCGCGCAGGTGGACGTGCGGATCGATCAACCCCGGCGCGACGAGCATCCCGCCCGCGTCGATCACGCGGTCCGCCGGCCCGCGAGAAAGCCCAGCGCCGATGGCCCTCACCACGCCCCCCTCGATCGCCACATCCGCGACGGCGTCGTGCCCCGACGCCGGGTCGATCACCCGCCCGTTCACGATCAGGATGGATCCCATGCACGGCGAGGATATCGCCCCGCCCGCCGCCGTGAACAAGCCACCCCTCGCCGACCCGCCCGGGGGACCCGGCCGTGCCAACCGCCCGCGCGAACCGCCCGCGTGAACCGCCCGCGTGATTCGGCCGTGCGTTTCGATCGCATCACCCGACCGTTCGAACCGGCTCCCTGAACCGGCTCCCTGAACCGGCTGCCTGAACCGGCCCCCCTGACCCGGCCGCCTGAACCGCCCGTGCCGCTGGCCCCCATCCCGTGGACCACGTGTCCAGGCCCCGTGGTCGCGGTCCGGTTGGCTCGGCCACGGCCCGCTCCAAAGCCGTGCCGCTCGCCATCCCACTCCCCCCGTTCGCATCCCCCGTTCGCATCCCCCGTTCGCATCCCCCGTTCCCTTTCCCTCCACGCACGCCTACCATCCCCTCCTGAATACACACGGGGTGTAGCGCAGCTTGGTTAGCGCGTTTGACTGGGGGTCAAAAGGTCGGCGGTTCGAATCCGCCCACCCCGACTTCTCGAGAGAGCAAGCCCTTTGACCAGCACGTCGAAGGGCTTTCTCGTTTCAGGGCAAGTTGCTTGCGTCGCGGTACACTCTCGAAATGGTCCTCCGACGCTTCACGAAGCATATCCGCGATCAAAACTGGACCGCGATCGGGATCGAGTTTGTGATCGTCGTTCTCGGTGTGTTTCTCGGCATCGAAGTGTCCAACTGGAATGAGGCACGTCGCCAGGCCGACGCCGAACGGGCGACATTGGCAAGGCTGACGGAAGAGTTCGGCGCCGTTGAGGTCGATCTGGCACACGCCGTCGGTCAATATGCCACGACCATACGAAGCACCGGCGCAATCATCGTGGCCCTGCGGTCAGGTCATTCTCCCGCCGATGAACCGGCATTCCGTCAACGCTTGCGGGATGCCCAGTACATCTGGGATGCTCCGGCGCAGTCCGTGACCTATTCCGAGTTGGTTTCCACAGGCGCGCTGTCGCGATTGTCCGACGCCAGGTTGCGGGCGGCTCTTACCCATTATGGCCATCACGCGGAGCGATACGCACGCAAACTCCCGCATGCCCTCGCTGTCGTCCTTGCTCCAGATTCAAACTACCTCCAGGCGGTGTCGTGGAGCGCGGACCCTGCCGACTGGGAGAAGGACAACGCCATCGTCGAGTACGACTGGAATCGGCTCATGGCGTCGAGGGCGGAGTTGCAGTCATGGCTGGCCTACCAGACCGACCTCCACACCCACTGCAGTCAGCAACTGGAAGCGGTACGAACCGTGCTCGCCCTCCTCAAAGCCCGGTGATTGTCACGCCTTGACGCGTCACCGGCGGGTTGCGGCCGACAAGCAAGGCGAAGTAGTTCAGGGTCACGCGGTCAGCAAAAGCCGCATTCCGGGATCCCAAGCCCGTGTTCCCTGCACAAAAAGTTCTATTGGCGTCCGCCACCCCGGTTCAA
The DNA here is from genome assembly GCA_019636515.1 of Phycisphaeraceae bacterium. GTDB lineage: Bacteria > Planctomycetota > Phycisphaerae > Phycisphaerales > UBA1924 > JAEUJB01. Next base: position 635,794 of record JAHBXI010000003.1, read on the forward strand.
TCAACAAGGCGCGGCCCGAACGGATTATCCCGTGCTCATCGGGCGGGTGGTACGATGAAGGATGCTGGAGTGCCGTCCACGCGAGGACTTCGACGCCACCGCCCGGCCCCGGCCTGCACCTGGTTGCCGATTCCATGCCTTGGAGGTGACCGACTCCGACGGCCTGGGGCACCGGAGCGCGACGGGGATTTGCGATCGATACGCCCAACTCGCGGCCGAGGCGAGCAGCGCGCCGCGAGATCCTTCGCCGATGGAACACGCGGAAGAACCGCCGCGCCGAGTCCGATTTCGGAGGGCAGGTCAGGCGTGCCCGGCCATGGACAAGGTCATCGATGGGATCGAAGCGGGCGATCCGGCGTGTATTCTCATCGGGATTGAGTTTGATGAGCAGGACCAAGGCGTCCCATTCGAGAGGATCTTGAAGTCAAGGCCCGCGCGCGGCGCTGGGCGACCAGGCGAGAGCGAGATGTGCGATCATGAAGCGACGAGCCGCGAAGGCTTCTCCCAGGCGGACCATACGGTTTGAAGCGGTGCTCGTGCGTCCCAGGGCAAGCCGGGGCGACAAAGCCCCCACGTGGTCCTTCCTGAGACTTCCCCAGACGGCAAGCAACAGGCTCCCCTCCCGGGGCATGGTGTCGATCAGGGGAGATTTCAACGGCGTGACCTTCCAGGCAACGCTTTCGCCCGACGGTCAGGGCGGGCACTGGCTTGAGGTCAACCAGGATCTTCGCACGAAGGCGGGCGCGAAAATCGGCCAGGTCGTCGCGGTGGAGATGGCGCCGCTCGAATCGGGAGAGGAACCCGAGCCGGAGGTTCCGCCGGACTTTCAGAAAGCCCTCGAGGCGTCACCGCCCAGGGCGCGACAGGCCTGGTCGGACATCACGCCCCTCGCGCGGCGGGATTGGATTCAATGGATCACCTCCGGCAAGCGGGCCCAGACCCGCGTGAGCCGGATCGAAAAGGCCCGCGACATGCTCGCCAGCGGGAAGCGGCGGCCCTGCTGCTTCGATCGGTCCGGGATGTACGACAAGAGCCTCGGTTGTCCCGTGGCCGATGACCGATCGAGCAGCAAGCGTTCAGCAGGGCAGATCGGACACTCCCTCGCACGCCCCACCCCCGGGAACCGCCGCATGACCATCCACGATGACATCCTCGCCTACAACGCCGCCCAGGCGCCCGAAGACCGGCGCCTCTGCGATGCGCTCTCCAGGACGATTGATGACAACCTCCCGGGCGCGGAGAACAAGATCTGGCACGGGCATCCCGTGTGGTTCCTCGACGGCAACCCGATCGCCGGTTACAGCAAGTTGAAGAACAACGTCCGCCTGCTGTTCTGGAGCGGGCAGTCCTTCGACGAGCCGGGGTTGACGCCCGAGGGGAGTTTCAAGGCCGCCGAGGCGCGGTACACCGCCGAAGATCAGGTTGTGATCAAGGACCTCAAGAGGTGGCTCGCAAAGTCGCGAGAGATCCAGTGGGACTACAAGAACATCGTCAAACGCAAGGGCAGACTGGAGCGGCTGAAAGAAGCCCCCGTCCGCTCCGGCGAGCCAGTTCGCCAGAGCGGGTGAGCCAGGCCGGTTCGCCAAGCGCGTGAGCCAGGCCGGTTCGCGAAGCGCGTGAGCCGGGCCGCTCGGCAAGCCACGTTCGCGGACGACGCGGAGAACCACCCCGACCGGTTCGCGGCGCGTGATGCCCCCGAGCCACCGCCCCTTCATCGGCCACCGCCCCGAACCCCGTGACCGGCCACGAACCCCGTGACCGGCCACGGCCCCGAGCCATCCATGCGGAGGCCTGTCTCGCGGGCGGTACGCACGCATCGAAAGCCAGGGTCGCGGATCAGCGCCGGGCACGTCGTCGCATGGCTCCCGGGCGAACATGCCGGGACAGCGTTGGCCCGACGCCGAGAGCGGGATGGTCGTGATCGGACCCCCAAGCGGGTATCCTATCCGGCATGGCCGGGAAGTCTGAATCCGTCGCCGAACCGCCCGCAGCAGAGGCCCCGCTAACCCAGCGTGCCTACACCCTTCGCCTGCGCGGCATCAAACCACAGGACAACTCATGGCGGGACGCCCTGTGGGCCACGCACGAGGCCGTCAACAAGGGGGCCAAGGTCTTCGGGGATTGGCTGCTGACACTCCGCGGCGGGTTGAGCCACGACCTAGCGGAGCCGGCGCCACCGCCGAAGGGGAAGCCACGGAGCGACGCAGAAACCGCTGCGCTCCGAAAAAACCGCCGCATCCTGCTCGCCCTGTCGTGGTTGAGCGTGGAGGATGAACGGGGCGCACCGGAAGACTCAAACCTGATCGTCGCCTACGGCGAGAGGTGCAAGCGCGCCCAGGACAATCAGGAGTCACGTGATCGCAAGGTAGAGGACGCGTTTCGCGGTGTTCTTTCCATTCGCGGGCTCGCGGCAACCGAGGCCGATTCGTGGGTTTGCGACTGTGCCGGTTCACTGAAGGTCCGCATTCGAGACGACGCAGTGTGGATCAACCGCAGCCTTTGCTTCGATTGTGCCGTGAATCGCGTGGGTTCGACGCTGACACGCGACGAGGTTTGGGATCTCCTTGGCAAGTTCTTCAAGAGCCAAGAGTCATACCTTGCACCTGCCGCCCTATCGGATGATTCGGAGGATCGAGAGGAAAAGAGCAAAGATCTCGTGCAGTACGCGGGCCAGTGGCTGAGCAGCCGATACGGCACCGGACCGGGCGCAGACTTCGAGCGCATGGCGGCCATCTACTCACGGATTGCTCAATGGGCCAACAGTGCGAACGCCGGTGCCACTGTGTCTGATCTTGCACAAGACCTGCACAGTGCGTTTGGCACAGAATCGGACGGTCAGAACACAGACCTCGATTGGCTGCTAACCATCAGCAGCTACCCTGGTCATACTCCCAATCCCGTCCACGAGCGGCTGACCAATGCGGCCGATGGCCTGCTAGTGGCTGAAAGTCTCAAGGCCCTTGCGGACGCAGCCCAACGGCGCTCGCAGAGTTGCCAATCAAAGATCGGCTCCAAGGGCAGTCGACCGTACGCGGATGCAATTCTGCAAGATGTTGAAGCGGCGTGTGGGATGACCTACCTGCTAGATGGCGGTGCGTCTCGTCACTTCAAGTTTGCTGTCATGCTCGACCATGCTGCCCGGCGCTTGTCCATCGGCCATTCGTGGATCAAGCGTGCCGAGGCGGAACGACAGAAGTTCACGACCGATGCCATGAAACTCGACGCCGTACCTCAGGAGGCGAAACGCTGCCTGGACGATTTTTGCGAGAATCGCGCACGGGATACGGGAGCGAATGAAAGTTCGCCCATTCGAAAGCGGGCGTTGGGCGGTACTCATTCCAAAGCATGGAAGGCGGTTGTGGAAGCATGGTTCAAGTGCGCTTCGGAGGAAGATCGAAAAGCGAAAGTCACGCAGATTCAATCAGACTGGGACGATGAGGAGAAATTTGGCCATGAACAGCTCTTCACCGCTTTGGCTGCTGACGATGCGATATGCGTGTGGAAGGTAGACGGTCAGGTTACAGCAAAACCACTTATTGACTACGCCACCGCGACCGATGCTCTCGCCATGCAGAGAAGGTTCAAAGTTCCGGCGTATCGTCATCCCGATCCGTTGTCGCATCCTGTCTTCTGCGACTTCGGCAAGTCGCGTTGGGATGTGGACTACGCCATACATCGAGCACGCTTTGGCATGGAAGACGCTCGACGAAAGGTCGAGCGCTGCCAAGCGGCGGTGGAGAAGGCACAAGCCAGCCTCGACAAGACGAAACAGCCAGACCAGCAAGTGAAGGCGAAGGACAAGCTGGGAAAGGCACGGCAGGCGCTAGCCGAAGCTCGCACCACCCTGGCTTGGCTGAGCGATTCACGCGCCCTGTCGATGTCGCTGTGGAGCGGAGATAAACTCAACACTATCGATAGGCTACGGTGGTCGTCCAAACGTCTTGCGGCCGATCTCGGGCTCGCCGGCATGAGGAATGGCAAGGGCACCAGCCCCGCCTCCCGCGCCGATCGGCTTGGACGTGCCGCCACCGGGATAGCCACGGGCGGTGCAGTCGCCCCGACTGGGCTGTTTGAGCAAGAACAATGGAGCGCGCGACTCCAGGCACCCCGGTGGCAACTCAATCGCTTAGCCGCGCACGTTGAGCAGCACGGTTGGGACGACAAGGCCTGTAAGTTGCGCGATCGCCTTTCGTGGCTGGTCACTCTTTCGGCTGAGCTGAAATGCGACGGACCGTTTGTTCAGTATGCCATAGACCACACACTCATTGACCGGAACCGAGATGTTGTGCTCGCATCCAAGCGTGAAGTGGACGAATGGCGCGGCATCGCATACCCAATCTGGCACCCCGCGAATGACGGGCACAAGGGGCTGGCAAAACACATCCTTTCTCGTCTTCCCAGCCTGCGGGTGCTCTCCGTAGACCTCGGCCACCGCTTCGCCGCGTCGTGTGCGGTGTGGGAGGCTATCAGCGCCGAGGAAATGGCGAAGGCGTGCCGCGAGCATGGACATCAAAAGCCGCGAGAATCGGACCTGTTCATTCACCTGACCCGCACCGTGAAGAAGGTGCGCAAAAAGGGCCGCGACAAGGGCAAGACTGCGGATGTCGCCGAGACGACGATCTACCGCCGCCTCGGGGCGGACACCTTGCCGGACGACAAACCGCACCCCGCCCCCTGGGCCCGCCTCGACCGCCAGTTCTTCATCAAACTCCAGGGCGAGGAGCGGCCGGCGCGTGCAGCCACCAACGGCAAGTTCAAGGACGGCTCTCCGACCGAGACCAACGAGATCGAGATGGTCGCCGAGATGGCCCGCGACCTCGGCCAGCGCCGGGATGATGCGGATGAATCGACCGGCCGCGGCGTCGATGAACTCATGCGCCGAGCGGTGCGCATTGCCACGCTCGGGCTGAAGCGTCACGGACGCATGGCCAAGATCGCCTACGCCTTCAAGCCCGACTGTCCCGGCATCCCGGGCATGGGCGGAGCCGTCAAGGCGATCACCCGTGGAGACGACGATCACGTCAAGTTCATCACGAACGCACTCGCCGACTGGCACGCCCTCTCCACCGACACCGAATGGGACGGCTCCGCCGCACGGCAAATCTGGAACAATCACATCAAGCCTCTGCAAACCGGCTTCGAGATAGGCGAGCCGACGCCGCCCGATCCGAACGCCGAGCGCCCCTCTCGCCAGCAGCGCCGCCAGTCCGAGGAGGATTTGCGAGACCGCCTCAGGCCGATCGCGGAGCACTTTGCGAGAGCGAACGCCGGATCCACCCGCGACATCCACGACGCATGGGCGAAACTCTGGACCGACAACGATGGGATCGAGCGCAAGAGTCTGGGCGACCCCGCAAAGAGCGACTTCGCGCATACGCCGATTCACGATAAGAGCGGCAAGGTCGTCGGCAGCCGCACTGCGCCGAAAAAGGGCAAGGAAAGCCCCGGAGGCTGGCACGCCCGCCTCCGCCTTTTGACCGATTGGGTCATGGGCCGGCGCCTGCCGGGCGCGCCATCGAAAGACTGGAATCGCAACGTCGGCGGGCTGTCGCTGACGCGCATCTCAACCATGCGGTCGCTTTACCAACTCCACAAATCCTTCGCGATGCGCGCGCGACCATGTAAGATCCAAGGCGCGCCCGAACAGGGCGAATCCAACGCCGGCGTGGCTCAGTCCATTCTCGACGCGATGGAGCACATGCGCGAGCAGCGCGTCAAGCAGATCGCCAGCCGGATCGTCGAAGCAGCCCTCGGCGTCGGCATCGAGCGCGATCGGGTCTGGAACGATGAGAAGAAGAAATGGCGATACGCGAAGCGCCCGCGTAGCCCGCTCTATCACGAGGACGGTGAGGGTACCCCCCACGGCGACCCGCGTTTCAAGACCTGCCACGCCGTCGTCATCGAGAACCTGCGCAACTACCGCCCCGATGAACTCCAGACCCGGCGCGAAAACCGCGCCCTGATGAACTGGTCCGCCGGCAAGGTCCGCAAGTACCTCGAAGAGGCGTGCGAACTCCACGGCCTGCACCTGCGCGAGGTCATGCCCAACTACACCAGCCGCCAGTGCAGCCGAACAGGGCAACCCGGCATCCGCTGCATGGACGTGTACGTCGATCCGATAGCCGGCGAGCCGAAGGCGTACTGGTGGAAGAAGGCGCTCAGCGCCGCAAGGAAGAAAGCCGGCAACGGTGATCAGAGCGAGAAGAGGGGCGATGGCGAGTCGCGCTTCATCATCGACCTCGCTGATCAACTCGTCAAATTCAAGGCCGACGGCAAGCCGCTGCCCGAGACCGTGCGTGTTCCCCGTAAGGCCGGCGACCTGTTCGTCGCAGCGCCGCCGTGGTCCTGCCATGCTGACGCCCATCGACCGTGCCCGCTCTGCGATGCCAAGCGCGCTGTGCAGGCCGATCTCAACGCCGCCGCCAACATCGGCCTGCGGGCACTGCTCGACCCCGACTTTCCCGGCAGGTGGTGGTACGTGCCGGCCGCGATGGACAACGAGGGATGGCGCGTCCCCGCCCCGAAGAGTTGCACGGGGGCCGCCTGCCTCGATGGTTGGAAGGTCGCGCAGAAGGATGGCTGTTTCAGAACGGACGGAACGCCGCTCGGCACGGCTGACGATGAATCCGTCAAGAGAGCCGAAGAAGCGGTGGCCTCCGCAAAGAAGGTGCTCGATGCAGCCAAGAAGGCCGCGAAAAAGCCCGGCGCGGACCAGACGGGACTCTGCACAGCGAAGGAGTGCCACGAAAAGGCCAAGGCGGCGCTGAAGGATGCGAAAAAGGCTGCGTCGCAGAAGGAGATCGTCAACATCTGGCAGGATCCCAGGACCGATCGGCCACAGCCCTCCGCTGGTCGTTGGCGGGAGACCACCGCCTACTGGAGCATCGTCCGCGCCCGCGTCATTTCTCGCCTCCGGGCCGCGACTGGATTGGATGAGCCGGAGGGCGCTGAGCCGATTGCTGACCAAGACGTGTCTTGCTAGAATGACCGCAATCGCCCACGGGGCGAGGGAATCCCGAGCACGTGTCTTCGCCTTCAATGGCCCTGGCACTCGGCATCAATCAGGCTCGCGTTGGCTCCGCCCGCTGGAGGGGGAGCCGGTGTTCTTTGACAAGTCGGCTTCCCGCGGCCCCGCTGGTGGGGGTGGGGGGGCGAGTGCGATGGTGGTGAAGAGGGGTGCCGGGCACGCTCGCACTCCCCGGTTTTCGGCTGGAATCCGTGGTTTTTGCCGCGTCCAGAGATCAGAAAATGACGGTCCGATCGCTCCAAAACCGCTCATGCTCGCCAGAGGCCGCGCAAGTGGCTTTTTTTCAAGGCTTTGCGAGTGCGGCAGCCGCGGAAGCCCACGCGGCCCTGATGGATGGACACGCTTTCGTAGTTGCCCAGCCCGCCAACGCTACCACCGCCGCGGAAGCCCACGCGGCCCTGATGGATGGACACTTCTCCTTGCCCTCTTGGGCGGTCCCCGACTCACTCGCCGCGGAAGCCCACGCGGCCCTGATGGATGGACACTTGGCGAAGGTCGTGGCGGCCTCCGGCGTCGGGGCCGCGGAAGCCCACGCGGCCCTGATGGATGGACACCTGTGTCCCGCCAGGCCATCGCCATCACACTCAGCCGCGGAAGCCCACGCGGCCCTGATGGATGGACACATCACATGGCCAGCGCGAGGATCACCGGTGTCGGCGCCGCGGAAGCCCACGCGGCCCTGATGGATGGACACGCGTGGACCGGGATGAGATGTGTGGCACAGGACGGGCCGCGGAAGCCCACGCGGCCCTGATGGATGGACACGGATCGTCCTTGGCGGGTAACGAGTCGCCGCCGCAGCCGCGGAAGCCCACGCGGCCCTGATGGATGGACACCGCGCCGAGTGTGGGCTGTACTGCCGCCCGCGGCGGCCGCGGAAGCCCACGCGGCCCTGATGGATGGACACGCTTCGAGTTGCGTACGGCCCTGCATGAAGTTCTGCGCCGCGGAAGCCCACGCGGCCCTGATGGATGGACACACGATGTCGTCCTGCTCGCGCCAGTCTCGGACATCGCCGCGGAAGCCCACGCGGCCCTGATGGATGGACACAGATTGCCCAAGATGTACGGAATCGTGCCCCGCTTGCCGCGGAAGCCCACGCGGCCCTGATGGATGGACACGAGACCATGTGGAGCGACTTCCGGATGGCCGCGGAGGCCGCGGAAGCCCACGCGGCCCTGATGGATGGACACCGCTGGGTGGCCGCCGAGGTGTGCGGGTACGCCGCCGCGGAAGCCCACGCGGCCCTGATGCACGGGCATGGCGGCTTGTGGTTCGGACGGCCGACTCGGTTTTTAATCGAGCGGTGTCCGCGTCATCGCCATCACGCGCCCCGCGCGTCCCCTCCCCGACGCGTCCCCCCCGCGCCTACCCCCGCACCAACTCCTTGAATCCACCGCACGCCATCCGCTTGCAGTCAAACGGCATCGCCTTGGGGTCCATGCACTCGGCCAGCCGCGAATCCTTCATCACCTTCTTGTTCACGCGGTCGCGGTGCGCCCGCGACTTGTACACGATCCACGCGAACACCACCGTCTCACCGGGGCGGGTCTTGGCCATCTTCGGGAACGGCGTGCAGAACGTCGTGTTCACATCGTCCGCCACGCACTCGTGATACGCCAGGGCCCCGTGCTCCATCCACACCTTGCTCGCCTTCTTCGCCAGCGCCTTGTACTTGGCCAGGTTCTTCGTCGGCACCGGCAGCACGAATCCATCCACGTAGTTCATTCCAACTTCCCTTCATTGAGTGGTTGCCAATTCGATCGCCTCTCGGCACGATCCTACCCGTTCCCGCGCCGCTTTGCCCATCACCCGCTCCCCCGGCCCGCCAGTTCCCGTATCCGCTCGATCCCGTAGTCCCACCCCGACTCGACCCCCTCGATGTCGTCGTCGGGCATCAGCCCCATCGCCCGGTGCGTCAGCGTCAGCCGGGTCCCGCTCCCCTCCGCCGCCAGGCGGTACCGTACGAAATTGACCGCCGGGTACGACATGAACATCGGCCCGGAGATCTCCAGCAGGCGCGGCGGCTTGACCACCTGCACCGTTCCCCAGAAATGCCCGGCCCGGTTCCCCAGGTCCCGGTACCAACGCCCCCCGGGCCACAGTTCGATCTTCATCGGGAACGCCACGTCCCCGGGCATCCGCGATTCCTCGCCAAGTTCATCCACCACCGCCCGGAACGTCGCCTCGATCGCCGCCTCGATGAACACATCCCGCTGGATGTGCAGCGACCGGATTGCCTCCCCCGTCTCGTTCTTGACCATGTGCGTTTCTCCTCGGCGGAGCGCGGCGATCCCGCGCGGGTCATAGGTACTTGCCCTTCCAGACCGGCCACGGCGGGATCACCGGCGCCTTCCCGGGCGTCGCCTGGGAGGAATCCCGGGATTCCTTCCCCCGGCGGGCCGTTCGCTCGGCCCGCGACTTGATCCTCGACAGGTGCTGGTCCCAGTGCTTCTTGAAGGTGTCGGCCCAGTCGCGCACCTCGCGCAGAGGCTCCCCTCGCACCGCGTACATACGCTCGCGCCCGCGCCGGCGAACCGCCACCAGGCCCGCCGCGCGCAGCACGCCCAGGTGCTTCGACACCGACGGCTGCGGGAGGGTGATCGACTCGATGATCTGGGTGACCGTCCGCTCCCCGCGGGCCAGCGCCAGGAGGATCCTCCGCCGGCTGGGGTCGGCGACGGCCTGGAAGACATCGACGGCGGCGCGGGCGCGGGGCATGCCGGCATCATATTCCCAATTGAGAATATGTCAAACCGGCGTTCCCGCACGCCCGGGCGGGGGTCGTTAGGATGGGGGGGATGCCTTCGCCGGGCCTGGCCGAACCCCTGATCGAGATCCACCCCTCCCTGTGGGCGCTGGCGGCGCTGAACTGGGTCCTGCGCCTGGTGCTGGTGGTGGTGGTGATCCACAAGCGGCGGCCCAACGTCGCCCTGGCGTGGGTTGTGATCGTGCTTTTTCAGCCCGTGGCGGGCGGGATCCTGTTCCTGCTCATCGGCCGCATCCGGATCGACGCGACGACTACCCGCCGGTACGCGAGCCTGGCGGCGCGGAGTTTGGCGCTGGCGGCGCGGCGCGGGTCGGTGGATGTGCCCGCGCGGTTCAAGGACCTGGTGCGTCTGTCGGAATCGCTGAACCTTCACCCGCCGACGAGCGGCAACCGTGTCGGGCTTGTGGGTTCGCACGCGGGGTTCGTCGGGGGGCTGGTGGAGGACATCGACCGGGCGAGCGTTTCGGTGAGCGTGCTGTATTACATTTTCCTGGATGACCAGGTGGGGCGGGAGGTGGCCGGGGCGTTGTCGCGGGCGGCCGGTCGCGGGGTCCGGTGCCGACTGCTGGTGGATGCGGTGGGTTCGCGGTCGATCCTGTCGTCGCGTGCGGGGTCTTTGCGGGCGGCGGGCGTGGAGGTTCGCGCGGCGCTGCCGGTGCGGCCGTGGCGTGCCTTGCTGGTGCGGGCGGACATCCGCAACCACCGCAAACTGGCGGTGATCGACGGCCGGGTCGCCTGGGCGGGATCGCATAACATGTGCGAGGAGCACTACGGGCACTCTGGGTATGGTCCGTGGATCGACCTGACGGCTCGCCTTGAAGGCCCGGCGGTGGCGCAACTGGCCCAGGTTTTCGAGGAGGACTGGTACGCGCAGACGGAGGAAGCCGCCGAGAGCGAGGCGCCCCTGCCGGAGGTCGATCCCGGGGTTGTACCCGAGGTGGTACCCCAAGCGGGGTCCCTGGCCCGGTCGGGATCGGGCATTGGAGCCGCGACGGAATCTGGAACCGCGACTGGATCCGGATCTGGACCTGGATCTGGACCTGGATATGGAGCGGCCATGGCGGCTGGATCGGCGGCCGGGCATGCCGAGCACGCCGGGGCGGGCATGGCGGTGGTGCAGGTCTTCCGCTCGGGGCCGACGGGTTTTCCGGACAGTCTCGAGCCTCTCTTGATCGCGGCGATGCACGAGGCGGAGGAGCGGATCGTGCTGACCGCTCCGTACTTTGTTCCGACGTCGGCGATCCTGCTGGCGCTGCGGATCGCGGTGCTGCGCGGCGTGCGCGTGGACGTGATCGTTCCGGCGCGGAGCAATCACCCGCTGGTTCAGGCGGCGGGCCGGGCGAGTTTCGAGGAGGTCCTGGAGTCGGGGGTGAACATCCACCTTCATTCACCGGGACTGCTGCACAGCAAGACGATGCTGGTGGACGATTCGTTCGCGTTGATCGGGACGGCGAATTTCGATGTGCGGTCCATCTCGCTGAATTTCGAACTCAAACTGCTGATCTTCGACCACGAGACGGTGCGGACGCTGGTGTCAATCCACGAGGGATACCTGCGTTCGTCGGTCCCGGTGTGCCTGGATGCGTGGGCTCGCCGCGGGCGGGCGCGGCGGCTGGGGGAGAACCTCGCCCGGCTGTTTACCCCTCTTCTGTGATGAAACCGGCGTCGTTCCAGGCGGCCAGGATTCGCGGGGCGGCCAGGTCGGGCCTTTGGATTGCCCGCAGGTCGGCGACGACCGGGCGCGTGTATCGGACGATGGAGAGGGCGGCGGCGTACGAGGTCAGGTCGAGTCGTCCGGTGGGTGAGCCGGCGGGGACCCGGGCGGCCCCGTCGTGGTCGGAAAGCCGGCACTGGGCCGGGGCCGCGCGAAGACGAGTGACGGTGTCGAAGACATCCTCGCCGGCGGAGAGGATGACCGCTGGGTCGATGCCGATGCCGATGGTGGACTCGGGTTCGGGGTTTGCGGCGTCGGAGGTTGAGTCGGCGGGACGGGGTGTTCGGCGGTGATCGGCGATGGTGATCCCCAGGCGTGCCGCGGCGGCGGCGAACTGCATCATGACGTCCGTTGCGATGCCCGCGGGAGTCTCGATGGCGACGACGGCCCGTCCGCGGGGTGCGGCGTGCGGAGTGGCGTCCAGGTCCGCGGCGAGTTCGATGGCGCCGAGGATGGCGGCGACGGCCCGGTCGATGGTGGCCTGCTCGACAAGGTGCCGCGGGGGGATGAAGGCGTCGATGCCTGCCAGGGAGATCTGGCGGCGACGGAGGATGGAGGCCAGGTCGCGGCGGGCGGAGCGGTCGAGGTCTCTGGGTCGGAGTCCCGGGGCGGTGGCGTCGAGTTGGAGGTGCCGCGGGTTCAGCCCGGCGGCCCACTCGATCAGCGCGCGGGGGTCTTCGGATCCGCCGGGAGGGCGGATGCCGGAGAGGGAGAGTGCGACCGGTACGGTCGGGGGCATGAGGTGTTGTATGCCCGCGGGGCGGGGGGGGTACCCTTGCGTCGTGCCGCGACCCGATAACCAAGCGCGTGATCGAACGGGCGACCGATCCGCCGGGCGAAGCCCCGCCGGCCCGGCGGCGCGTGGACCCGGACCTGGAAAGTCAAAGGTGGACAAGCGAGGGGTCTCGGCAAGCCGTGTGAAAGGAAGCGGCGCGAAGCCTGGCCGGTTGCCTGGCGCGTCGCGGGAGACGGTGGCGACGGCGGCCGAGCGCCGGCGGGCGCTTCGTCTGATGGCCGCGCTGGAGGGGCACTACCCCGAGGCGGCGTGCGAACTTGAGTACCGGACGCCCCACGAGTTGCTGGTGGCGACGATCCTGTCGGCGCAGGCGACGGACGTGAGCGTGAACAAGGCGACGCCGGCGCTGTTTGCGCGATTCCCGACGCCGTCGTCGTACGCCTCGTCGAGCGTCGCGGAGATCGAGCCGTACATACGGACGATCGGCCTTTTCCGTTCGAAGGCGAGGGCGATTCACGAATCGATGTCGCGCGTGTCGTCGGTGTTCGGGGGGAAGGTGCCCGAGACGATGGAGGAACTTCTGACGCTTCGCGGGGTGGCTCGCAAGACGGCGAACGTGGTGCTGGGAAACGCGTTTGGCCGCAACGAGGGGTTCGTGGTGGATACGCATATCGACCGGCTGTCCAAGCGGTTTGGGCTGGCGCGGCCGGGGGCGGGCGTCGGGGAGGTCGAGCGTCGGCTGATGGCGCTGTTTCCGCGGGAGTCGTGGTGCCAACTCTCGCACCGGTTCATATGGCATGGCCGCCGGGCGTGCCGGGCGCGCGGGTGTGACTGCTCTCATCCGGTCTGCGCGGTCTTCGGGCCGTGCGGCACCGACGGGCGGGCGGGGTCGTCGTGCGAGGGGTGCGCGGGTGGGAAACCTCGTTCCACCCTGGACGGCACCGGGGTTTTCAAGGGTCCGAATCGCCGAAATAAAGTGGCGTTGGGCGTACGGATCGTATAGGTTGAAGTGACCGCGTGGGTGCCTGGTTGCTTCCCCTGGCGGCGGTTGCGTTCACGGGGCCTCCTCCGTGGGGGTGGCCGTTGCGATTGGTTTGCCATTGGTTCGTCGCGGTTCATTCACCATCATCGAGGTTCAAGCATGCCGATTTTCCAGCGTCTTGGCGGGTGTTCGTCGGTTGTGGCGGCCGCGTTTCTTTCCGGCGCGGCTTCGGCGGCTTTTGGGGGCTGGGCGGCAACGCCCGTGGTGAAGGATGCTTCGGGGTGGTCCGGGACGGTGCTGGTGCGGACGGGGGCGTCGGCTCCGCGGGGATTCACCGCGCTGGCGGCGGACGAGGATGGGATCGGCGGGCTGATGGCGGCGACCGAGGCGCTGGTGGCGGACCTGCCGCTGACGGGGGACCTCTCGATCGATGCGGTGCTGACCCGGATCGAGGTGTTCGGTCCCGAGACGGAACTGGTGGTCCACGGGGATGACGGGGAGCGTCGGATCGAGGCCCCTCCGGTGGCGAGTTTCCGCGGGACGGCGGCGGGGCACGAGGACTCGGCGGTGTTCCTTTCGGTTTCGCCGTGGTGGATCTACGGGTACGCGATGGTGGGGGATCGGACGTACATCATCTCGACGGGACCCGCGGTGGACCCTCGTCCGCCGGTGGTGTACGACCTTGCGGAGATCTCGGAGGAGGACCTTCGGATCGAGATCCCGGCGTGCCAGGCGGACCTGACGCGTGTGGTGGAGGGCGTGGCGCGTGAGCGGCGTGGCGGGTCGGTGGGGACTGGGCGGAGCGCCCCGTGCCGGGTGGCGAGGGTGGCGTTTGAATCGGACTACGAACTGACGCAGATCTTCGGTGGCAACGCGACGCTCTCGACGGGGTACATCGCGACGATGACGGCGGCGATGAACGACATTTACATACGTGACGTCAACACGCGGATGGTGGCGACGTACGTGCGGGTGTGGACGACGGCGGCGGACCCGTGGGACCAGCCCGGCGCGGGGGAGCAGTTGACCCAGTTCCGCAACTACTGGGTGCAGAACATGTGGTCGGTGTCGCGGAACCTGGCGCATTTTCTGTCGGGTCGCGGGCTGGGCGGGGGGGTGGCGTGGCTGAGCGTGATGTGCAATTCGCAGTGGGGTTTTGCGTTGTCGGGGAACCTGGCGGGGGCGTTCCCGTACCCGCTGGAGGACAACCGCGGGAACAACTGGGACCCGTTCGTGGTGGCGCACGAGTTTGGCCACAACTTCGGGACGCTGCACACGCACGACGGGTACACGCCGCCGATCGACACGTGCGGGAACGGGAACTGCGCGGGGTACTACATGAACGGGACGATCATGTCGTACTGCCACCTGTGTACGTTCGGGATGCAGAACATCAAGTTGAAGTTCGGAGACCGGGTCTCGGATCGGATCCTGGAGTATCTGGCGGTGGAGGCTCCGTGCAAACTGGACGACCCGCCGAAGTTCAATTCCCATCCAACGGACAAGATCGTGAACCTGGGCGGAACGACGACGTTCACCACGGCGGTCACCTCGCCGGGGACGATGCAGTTCCAGTGGCTTCACGAGGACCAGGAGATCCCCGGCGCGACCGCTCAGAACCTGACCCTGACGAACGTGACGCCGGGGAACGTGGGGTCGTATCGCCTGAGGGCCACGAACCAGTGCCACACGACGCTGAGCAACGCGGCCACGCTCTTCATTCGGTGCCCGGCGGACTTCGACGGGAGCCTGTTCGTGGACAACGAGGACTTCACCGCGTTCGTGTACGCGTTCGTGGCGGGTGATATGTCGGCGGACTTTGACAAGTCCGGGTTCGTGGATATCGATGACTACGTGGCGTTCGTGGCGGCGTACGAGAACGGGTGCTGAGCCGCGTGATGTGGGCGGTCGGGAAGAGCCCGATCGGGGGAATCGGGGCGCGAGCCGTCCAGCGCCCCGGATCGGGCATGGTCGGGGGAGTTTCTCGTCGGATTAGCCGTTGCGGGCGGCGAAGTCCTTCATGAACTGGGCGAGGGCCTTGCAGCCGTCCTCGGGCATGGCGTTGTACATGCTGGCGCGCATGCCGCCGGTGGAGCGGTGGCCCTTCATGCCGTCGAGTCCCTGCGCGGCGGCCTGTGAGCAGAAGGCATCGTCGAGCGCAGGGGTCGGGCACTTGAAGGTGATGTTCATGAGGCTTCGGGCGTTCTTGTCGGCGTGCCCGCGGTAGAAGTTTCCCGAGGAGTCGATGGCCTGGTAGACGTGTCCGGCCTTGCGGATGTTGCGTTCGTGGATGACGTCGAGGCAGTGCCGCCCCGGCTGGGCGTGGGAGAGGATCCACTTGAAGACCAGGCCGCAGATGTGGATGGCAAAGACGGGCGGCGTGTTGGGCCGGCTCTCATCCTTGGCGAAGGTTTCGTAGCGCAGGAGCCAGGGGAGTTCACGGACTTTTCGAGAGGCCAGGTCGTCGCGGATGACGACGAGGGTGGTGCCCGCGGCGCCGAGGTTCTTCTGCGCGCCGGCGTAGACCAGGCCGTAGCGGGTGAAATCGACAGGCCTTGAATAGATGTCGCTCGACATGTCGCAGACGAGCGGGACACCGGGGGGCGCGACGGGGTCGCGCTGATGCCAGGTGCAGGCGCCGGCGGCGTCGGCCTTGTGCCACTGGGTGCCGTAGATGGTGTTGTTGGAGCAGAAGTGGACGTAGGCCGGGGCCTGGGAATAGCGGGCCTGGCCGTCGGCGGGGATGTAGGAGTGGTTGCGGTCCTTGCTGGTCGCGGCCTCGTGAAGCACGCCGTAAGGCCTGGCGTGTTCGAGGCTTTTCTCGGCCCAGTAGCCGGTGGTGATGTAGTCGGCGGGCTGGTCCTGGGGCTTGAGGTTGGCGGGAACCAGGAAGTTCTGGGAGGAGGCCCCCCCGGTCATGAACAGGACGTGGTAGTTTTCGGGAAGGTTTGAGATGGCGCGGAAATCGTGCATGGCCTCGGCCAGGACTCGATCAAAGGCCTTGCCTCGGTGGCTGTGCTCGAGGATGCCGATGCCCGTCGCGGCGATGTTGAAGACGTCCTTTTGGACCTGGGCCAGGACTTCCTCGGGCAGGCAGCCGGGACCGGCGGAAAAATTGAAGATGCGTCCCGAGGCGGTGCGTGAGACGGCGGCGTGGTTCGCGTGGGCGGGTGCGGCGGTACTCATGTCCCGATGTTAGGGCGTGGAGGCGTGCCGGGGGTGCCGGGGGTGCCGGCGGCGTGTGGGCGATTGTGAGGCCCGAGGCACCGAACATCCAGCGGTCCCCCCGGGAGACGTGGTGGGAGTTCCGGGGGGATCCGCCGTGGGGCGGTCAGGAGACGGCGGCGGCGTTGACGCAGTTCTCGGCGCGTCCGGATTCCATGAAGACGCGGACGATGCGGACGGTTTCGTCGGCGACGGCACGCTGGGCCTGGTCGGTGCTGGCGCCGACGTGGTGCGTCAGGACGCGGACGATGCCCGCGTCGGCCTGTGCGAGTCGGCAGTTCCAGGGTGCTTGCGTCTGGGCGGGGGCGTTCTCGTACACGTCGAGGCCGTACCGGAGGTTTTTTTCCCTGGAGGCGGCGAGGAGGGCTTCTTCGTCGATGACGTTTCCGCGCGAGGTGTTGATGAGGTACGCGCCGGGCTTCATTCGGGAGATGAACTCTCGCCCGATGAGTTGGCGTGTGTCGGGCGCGGAGGGGAGGTGGATGGAGACGGCGTCACACCGGGAGGCCATGTCCCAGAGGGCGGGGGTGTCGGTGCCGGCCCATTGCGCGCCCAGGTCTCGGGCGTGTTCGCGAGTGATGGAGCGTGACCAGGCGAGGACGTTCATTTCGAAGGCGAGGGCGCGCTTCATGACGGCGCGTCCGATGGCTCCGCAGCCGACGATGCCCAGGGTCATCCCTTTGAGCCCGCGTGCCTTTGAGAATTCTTTCTTGTTCCACTGACCGGCGAGCATGGCGGCGTTCTGTTCGCAGAGCCTGCGGTCGAGGGCGATGAGCAGTCCCATGGTGAGTTCGGCGACGGCGACGGCGTTCATGCCGGGGCAGTTGCTGACGGGGATGCCGGCGGCGGAGGCGGTGGGGACGTCGATGTTGTCGTATCCGGCGCCGGCGCGGATGATGAGTTTGAGTCCCTTGGCGGACTTGATGGCGTCGGGGGTGACCTTGCTGGAGCGGACGATGAGGATGTCCGGGGAGGCTTGCCGGAGGGCGTCGGGGAGTCCTTCGGCGCCGGCCTTGGGCTCGTGGATGACCTGGCAGCCCAGGGAACGGATGGCCTCGATGCCGGACGCCTCGAACGAATCCGCGATCATTGCCTTCACGTGGGTCACTCCAGGGTGGCTCGGGCACGGAGATCATCCGGTATCGAGCCGGGGCCTTTTGCGAGGGGTTGTGGCGTTCAGTTCCGCGTGGAGCCGGCGGTCGAGCGGGTGGTGAACCGGGCGTCGTCCATGACGTAGAGTCCGACGAGCCAGTCTCCGGCGAGGTAGGGCTTGACGCCGAACTTCCCGGTGACTTCCCCCTGGGTGGCGTAGCGGTCGGACCCTTCGACGGGGGTTTTGAGGCGGACTTCGACGGCGTCGAAGGGGGTCGGGGGAACGCCGATGCAGCATCCATCCCACTGGTTGAGCATGGAAAGGAGTTCCTTGGGCTTGTCGACGTACATGGGGAAGGCGACGTAGCCGGTGAGCCGGACGTGCTTACCGTCGAGCATGGTGACGCGCTCGGGGAGGCGTTTTTTGCCGTCGCGGGGGTTGTACAACTCGCTGACGGAGATGAGGTGGTCCCAGGTGACCTCGTAGGGCTTTTCGGCGGTGCCGTCGCCCTTGACGACGAAGCGGCCGTCGATCTTGAGGTTGCCGTTGTCGAGTGTCTCGATTCTGGCGGGGATGGGTCCGGTTTCGGCGGGCGTGCCTGCTGATTCGGGTGTGCCTGCGGATTCGGGTGTGCCTGCGGATTCAGGGGTGTTTGTCTCGGGCGCGTTGGCGTTGGCCGGGTCCGGGGTTTGGAGAGGGGCGTGGTCGGGGGCGTGGTCGGGGGTGTCGGTCGTGGTCGTGGTTGATGCGGGGGCTGTGGAGGCTTGATCGGCGGGGCGTTCGATGGGATCGTCGGCCGGGGGGTCATCCGCCGGGGATGGAGCGGGGCTGGTGGTATGGCTGGGGGTTAGGCTGGGGGTTTGGTCGGGGATTGGGTCGGGGATCGGGTCGGGGATTGGGTCTGGCGAGACGGCGGCGGGTGTGTGTGCGTGCTGCCCGGAGCGAGCGGGATCCGGCGGAGCGGGACGTGGCGGGGCTTGTTGGGCTGATTGTTGGGGTGGTTGTTCGGCGGCTTGCCTGGCCTGCCGGGCGTCCTGCAGTTGCTTCTGGGCGCGGGCGCGTGCCTGGTGTTCGAGCGAGCCGGAGGTGGTGATCCACGTGGCGGCGGCGGCGAAGATGATGATGGCGATGAGTGCCCAGAAGAGGCGCATCGGCGAGTCTCCAGCCCCCCGTGTGCGTCCCGCGTGACGGTTGGCGACGCGGGGGGAAGATCCGTTCGCGTGTTCAACCGATCGGTCTGAGATTCTTCGCCACGGCGGTGCGGTACGCCATGACGGCGGGGATGATTCCGGCGAGCGACGCGAGGATGACGGCGGCGGCGACGACGACCAGGACCACGGGGGGAGAGAGGGCGGGTTCGATGGCCAGGCCGACCTGTGACTTGAGGGTCTCGGCGGCGGCGCGGACCCCGGCGAGGCTGAGCAGGACGCCAACGGCGGCCCCGGCGAGCCCGAGCGTGGCCGATTCGGTCATGACCAGGCCGAAGACTCGGGGCCGGCTGCATCCCAGGACTCGCAGGACGGCGATCTGTCGTCGTCGCTGTTCCATGGAGTTGTAAAGGGCGACCATGATGGCGATGCCGCTGGAGACCATGACAACCACGGCCATGGCGACAAAGACCCGGTCGATGTTACCGACGATGGTGAAGAGGCGGTCGATTTCCTGGCGTGGTGAGGCGACGGTGATGGTGGAATCCCGGCGCAACTGGTCAAAGACCTGCGGGAGGTTGGCGGGGGTGTCGGAGTTGGCGCGGGTGATGAGGCGCCCGTAGATCCCGGTGATAAGGCGGTCCTGGTCGGTGAGGTCTTCCTCGCAGATGAGTTCGCCGTGGTCGTGGTGGTGGTCGTGGTCGCACTCCTCGTCGTCGGCGTGCTCGTGGTCGTGGTCGTGGTGGTGCCCCTCGCGTTCGAGACGGTCGTAGGCGTGCATGAGCCATGAACTGGCCAGGGTGGTGAACAAGGCCCGGTCGTGGCTTCCGCCGGTGGGCGCCAGGACGCCGACGACGGTGAAGAGGAACTCGTCGTGCTGGTGCCCGGCGTCGGGATCGGCGGTGTTGGAGGCGGCTCCGTGGGTGAGTTGGATCCGGTCGCCGACCTTGAGGCGGGCGCTGGCGGCGGCGGAAGCGCCGGCGACGATCTCGAAGTTTTTCTCAAAGAACCGGCCCGAGGCGAGCGACCAGGACTCCCCGGGGTTTGGCATGAACCTGGTGAAGAACTCGTGCGTGGTGGCCATGACGGGGATTCGCCCCTGGTAACTGTCCCCGAGTTGGTTTGGAACAAAGTAATCCCATGGGGCGGAGGCGGCGAGTTGCTCGTACTTGGCCCAGGTGATGGGCCGCCGCGGGGCGTTGGCGTGGAAGACGCCGTTGAGGACGCTGACCAGGGGCGAGGCGTCGGCGCTGATGACCAGGTGCATGTCCCCCGAGCCTCGTGCGAAGGCCTTGCGTCCGGCGTCTCGCATCATGAGGAGGGTGAGCAGGAGGGCGACGGCGACGGCGACCGTGACGGTGGTGGTCACGGTGGAAAAAAGCCGTGAGGTGAGGGAGCGTTGGATGATCGTCCAGTCGGTGAGGGCCATTGCCTGGAAGTGTATCAGGGCGGGATGGCGGATCCGGCCGGAGGGGTGGTGGCCATACGATGCGACGGGTGACGCCCCGCGAACCTTGCGGTCGATCGCGGGTCGTTGAATCGTGTCGGGCACTTTCTCCATGGCATCACGATCTCCGGCACCGGTCGTCATCTCTCTCCCGCGTGGTCTTCAGACCGGCGGGGTGACGACGTGGGCGGTGCGTACGGCCGGGGCGATGGCGCGGCGTGGCCGCGCTGCATGCCTGGTGGTGCACCGTGAGGATGTGGGTTCGGATCGCCTGGGGTTCGAGGTCCCGGGCGAGATCCGTGTGATCGACCTCTCGGGCCTTCCGCCGCTGGACGGCGCCGGCGGAGATCTTTCGCGGGTCATCCCGCCGTACCGGGATGCGGTGCGGGCGCTGGCGCGTGAGACGGGCCGGCCGGTGGTGATGATCCCGACGCTGCTTGGTGACAGTTTCGGGGTGGCGGCGGCGCTGACGCTGACGGACCCGGAGTTGCTGCGCGTGGTGGGATGGTGTCACTCCCCGATCGCGTACGACGCGGCGGTTCTCGACCATTACGAAAGGGTGATCGCGCGGTTCGCGGCGGTCAGCGATCCGATCGCGGCCGGGCTTCGTTCGCGTCATCCTTCGCGAGCGGGTGAGATCGACGTGGTGTACCACGGGGTGGAGGCTCCGCGCGAGCGTCCCGGGCGTCCCGCGCTGGCGGGCCGCGCGCTGATGCTGGTGTACGCGGGGCGCGTGGAGGATGACCTCAAGCGCGTGGTGTCGCTGGTGGCGATCTCCGATTCGCTGCGGAGGGCGGGGGTTGGGCATCGCCTGACGATCGTCGGGGATGGCCCGGCGAGCGGGCGGGTTGATGCGCTGATCGCGGAGGGCCGCACGGACCGGATTCGGCGTTTGTCGGCGGTTCCTCCCGACCGTGTGCAGGGGCTGATGGCCGAGCACGACGTATTCGTTCTGCCTTCCCGCGTGGAGGGGATGCCCCTGGCCGCGCTGGAGGCGATGGCGGTCGGGTGCGTGCCGGTGATGAGGAGGACGGAGACGGGCTCGCGAGTGCTCGCCGAGCACGGGGTCTCGGGCGTGTTCGTGGAGGTGGGCGACGACGCGGATGATGCGGCGGTGGGTGAGGCGTTCGCGGGGGCGATTGTCGGGGCGATGGGTGGAAGGATGGGGGCGGGTATCGATCGGATGTCGGAGGCGGCGCACCGCCGCGCGAGGGAGCGGTTTTCGATGGAGGCGTACGCGGATTGGGCGGAACGGGTGATCGATGCGGCGGCTTCGTCGGCCCCGCGGGCATGGCCGGCGGATCGGCCGTGTGCGTTTACCTCCTTGTCAGGATCGAGCGGTTCGGGGGCGGTTCCCTCCGGCGGGGCGTGGCGTCTTGGGGAGTTGCTCGGTGCTCTGGCGGGCCGGCGCGTGGTGGTACACGGGGTCGGACGACACACGATCGAACTGGGGAGCGTGTTCGCGGGTTCTGGGGCGGGGATCGTCGCGTTCTGTGACGATGACCCTTCCCGGCAGGGCGGGACGATCTGGAACTGGCCGATCGTTTCCCCGTCGTCGGCGGGCCGGACCGGGGCGACGGATGTGGTGATCAGTTCGTGGATGAATCAGGAGGCGATCTGGGATCGCCGCGCGGTGTACGAGCGTCAGGGAATGAGCGTTCATCGCCTGTACGACGTGGTGGACGGGCCTGGAGCCCGTCCGCCGGGGGTGTGACGGGGTACTGGGCGAAATGGACCGCCGGTATGGTGCCGGTCAGCGAGGCGGATCAACGGTGTGCGCCCGGCGTCCTTCGCCGGGTTCTCCGGTGAACTCGGGCTCCTGCGAGGCGCGACGGGAATACTCGCTGCTCTCTTTTTCTTTCTGGAGTCGCTGGGTCAGTTCGTCGGCGGTCCGGGTGACGGCGGGCGTGACGGCCGTGCCGGCGGAGGGGCGTTCGCCGCGCACGGCGAAGTAGATTCCGCCCGCGATGCACGCGGCGGCGAGCGAGATCAGGATGATGTTTCGGCGGAGTTGCGATGAATCGGAGCCGCGTTCTGACTTCTCGGACGTGGCGTTCTTTGGCATGGGCCGACTCCGGTGTTTTGAGGAGGTCGTGAGAGGTGGGATAGGCGGTTCAAGTCGTTCAGCGATTGATGTCTCGGCCCTTGATCCCAAAGCGGGTTGCCCAGAACCAGGCGGGGTACATGTTTGAGTCGTTGGCGCCGTTTTCGAGTTCATCCTTGCCCATGTCGTACTTGGTGAGCGTGGCCTGGGTGATGTCCCACAGTCCCGAGGGGGTGAACTGCTCCTTGGTCTTTGGGGTATCGGAGGCACTGAGCAGGACGAGGTCCTCGATCTTGACGGGTCCGGCGCTGTTGTCGCTGAAGACAACCTGCGGCTGGGCGGTGGTGGCGCAGAAGGTGGGCGAGAGCGGGAGCGAGCCGACGGCACTGGGTCGGGTGACCTTCGAGAAATCGAAGCGTTCGAAGATCATGGCCTTGGCGTGCGGGAACGTGATCTCGGCGAAGGTGTTCCGGCGGACGAGGCTCTGCACGGCGGGGACAAGCGAGGCGGTGTCGTAGCGCGACGAGCGGAACCACATGGTCGGGGACATGAAGTACGAGCCGTCCCAGATGTACCGCTCGAGGTCCTTGTAGGTGTTCATGAAGTTCTTGAAGCGGATGAGGACGGACTTGTCGAGCGGGGCGAACTGCACGGCGGACGTGAGACCCGCCGCGGATGAGTCGTTCCAGTGCATCATGAGGCTGGCCCAGTGCGCCGCGAACATCTCGGTCGAGCGGTTGCCGTCGGAGAAGATCCACTGCATGGTCTTGTTGCTGCCGGGAACCCAGACCGAGCGCCAGGTTGGCGTCGGCTCGAAGGGGTTGAACAGTTGTTCCTTGTTTTCCTGCGAGTAGGAGAAGCACAACTGGTTCAAGGACCGGAGGTTGTTGAGGCTGACGGTGCCCTTGGCCAGCCGGTTGGACTTGGACAGTCCCGGGATCAGGATCCCGATCAGCAGGGCGAGCACGGCAATGACCACGAGGAGTTCGATGAGGGTGAACGCTCGATGCGATGACATGGAAAACCTCCTGCCTGGCGTCCGAATCCGTCGCCGGTGCTTGCAGAACATCGACCGGCCCGATCCGGGTGATAACTCGAACACACCCCTCTTTAGATTATCGCCGGTGGATTGGATTGGTTTCTTCGATAATTGCAGATTTCAACCAAAGTGACGACCAAAGGCCAAAATCAGGGCACTGCAAGGGTGAATACCCCAGGGAATGGGGATCCTCCGCGAGGAAGCGTCCCTGAAATGACCGACGCCGCTCGGATGAGCGGCGTCGGCGTCCCTGCCTCCAGTTCGGTGATCCGGCGGCCGGGTCTTCCTGCGGACCGCGGGCGTGCCGGTTGGGCGTTCAGGGTCGGCGTTCAGGGTCGGCGTCGTCGCGCGGCGAAGAGGACACCGGCCAGGAGGGCGATGGTGCCCGGGGCTGGGATGTAGACAAGCCCCTGTGGTCCGCCGTTGATGACATCGACGATGGTCCAGGTGTGGAAGTCGGGGATGTCGATGTTGCCGTCTTTCCAGTCTTTCTTGAAGGCGTTCTTGAGGTTGTCGGTAACGGGCCCCCAGGCGGCGGGCGCGCCGTAGAGGGTTCCATCGACGGTGACCTGCCCGGCGTTGATGCGGAATCCCCAGATGAACGAGCCGATGAACTCGACTTTCTGGTCGGTCAGGTTGACCAGAGCCAGGGACATCTCGGCCTTCCAGACTTCGTTGACGTTCAGCGGGCGGTCGGGGTAGTCGTCGAATTCCTGTGTGTCGGCGTTGAATTGTCCGTAGCGGGGGTCGTTGGTGACGTTGCCGGTGTCGATGAACCACTCGCCGGGACCGGCCTTCCAGGGCTGGACGCCGGGGTTGGTCTCGGCGCTGACGGCCTGGATGAAGGCGAAGGACCAGTTGGGGGAGAGTTGGACGAAGTTGGGGAGGCTCTTGACGTAATCGGCCCAGGCGCCTCCGGTGCCGGACATGGGCCCGTCGGCGATCGCCCCGTGGGTGCCCTTGTAGAGTTGGTGCTCGGCCTTCATGGATCCGATCGGCTTGAACTGCGGCCCCATGTTTTTGACGGGGTGGAAGAGGTCGAACTCGATGGCGGTCTTGGCGCCGACGGTGCTGAGGAGTTTGTAGCCGTCGGCGAAGGTGTAGGGGAGTTGGTCCTGGGTGATGACGCCGGCGGAGGCGGCCGAGATGGCCAATCCGGCGAAGGCGATGACGACGACGGACGAGGCGTGGATCGAGCGATTCCTCATGTCTTGCTCCCTCTGCTTTTCGTGGTCTGTCAATGGGAATTGGCCGGTGTCGTTCCCCGCGCGGGCTGGGCCGGCGGATGGCGGAACGGCCATTCTCGGGATTCCTCACGTCGGTGCAAGAAAAATGCGACCTGGCCGTGGGAGGCCCGACCGGCTCAGGCGCGAGGTCCGGGAATGGCGGGCGTGGGCGTCGTGAATGGTGTTTGCCTCTACGATCAGGGGATGTTCAACCTTCAGCAGATCGCGTTGTTGTCGGACGCCCGCACGAGGTCGATCAGCGCGGAGAACCCGACGGGGGGGGTGTCGGCGGGGGCGCAATCTTCTCCTGGCGATCCGGGGACGACGCCCGCGTCGAGGGTGCTTGGTCGCGGCTGGAAGGTTCGTCCGTGCCTTCGCGACCTGCTTCCCGGGCAGACGGTGACGCTGGCGGACATCGAGGGGCCTGGGGTGGTGCAGCACCTGTGGTTCACGGTGCTGTCCGAGGCGCACCGGAGTCTGTCGCTGCGGGTGTACTACGACGACCAGGAGCACGCGTCGGTGGAGTGCCCCCTGGGTGATTTTTTCGGGAACGGCCTTGATGGTCTGGCGCTGGTGAACTCGCTGCCGGTGGCGGTGAACCCTCGCGGGGGGATGAACAGTTACTGGCCGATGCCGTTCCGCGGGCGTTTCAGGCTGACGATCACCAACGACGGTCCTTCGGCGGTCGGGGAACTGTTCTACCAGGTGACGTACGCGCTGGGAGAGGTGCCGGAGGATGCGGCGTACTTCCATGCCTCGTGGCGGCGATCGGTGACGACGCGTGAGCGTCCGGAGCACACGATTCTCGACGGGGTGCGCGGCCGCGGGCACTACGTTGGGACGTCGCTGGTGTGGGCGCAGTTGAGTACGTGGTGGTGGGGCGAGGGGGAGGTGAAGTTTTTCATCGACGGCGACCCTCCGGACGGGCCGACGATCTGCGGGACGGGGACGGAGGATTATTTCGGCGGGGCGTGGGGCTTTGTGATGGACCACGGGCGTGACCTGACGCCGACGACCTACTCGACGGCGTTCCTTGGGTATACGCAGGCGGTGTTCGGCTCGGCGGCGAAGATCGGTCCGCGTCCGCCGCAGCACAACCTGTATCGCTGGCACATCCCCGATCCGATCCGGTTTTCCCGTGACTTGCGTGTGACGGTGCAGGCGCTTGGATGGTGGCCTCAGGCGGGGGTTTACCAGCCGCTGGCGGATGACATCGCGTCGGTGGCGTACTGGTACCAGGCGCTGCCGTCGGCGGGGTTGGCGTCTCTTGGGGGCATGGCGGAGCGGTGGCCGAGGTGATGGGGGTGGTGAGAGGGGCGGCGATGGAGCCGGTGATGGGGCAGGGTGTCGGGCGACGCGTTTCCGGGAGCCTAATATTCACCGTCCTCGGGGAGATCGAATCGGGGCTGGTCGGGCGAGGGTGTCCCTCGCGAGCGGTCGGCCCGGTCTCCGCGGCGGCGAGTCTGGAGTGCGCTGTATGAAACGGATGTCGTTGGCGGTGTGGTCGCTGGCGTTGTGCGGGGGTCTTTCGGCGGCGGTGGCGATCGCGCAGCCGTCGGAGCAGCCCGGCGGCCCGAGCAAGGTCACGCCGATCAGGGTGAATCCGTCGGTGCCGAGTGAGCCTCCCCCGGCTCGGGAGATTTCCCCCGAGGAACAGGCGATGGAGGAGGCGAGTGCTCCCGACGAGCATCACGACAAGTTCGAGAAGTTCCTGGGCCGGTGGGATGCGTCGATGAAGTTCTGGATGGGCGGAGAGGGTGAGCCAACCGAGATGACGATGTCGGTGATCAGCCGCTGGGACCCTGGCATGGGCCGGCGTTTCCTGATCATGGATCACAGCGGCAAGTTCTTTGACCGTCCGTTCCGCGGGACGGCGACGTGGGGGTACAACAAGGCGACGAAGAAGTACGAGTCGGTCTGGCGGGACAGTTTCAGCACGGGGATGATGATCTCGCACGGTGAGATGAGCACCGACGGCAAGACGCTGTCGTTCAAGGGGGAGAACGTGGATTCGATGGATGGTTCGAAGGTCAAGACCCGCGAGGTGTATACGTGGATTGCGGACGATTCGTACCGGTTCGAGATGTTTGAGTCCCGGTCGGGCGGGCAGGAAAAGAAGGTGATCGAGGCGACCTACACCAAGGCGCAGGTGGGTGGTCGGCCGGGGATCAACGTGAGGCCCGCCCAAAGACCGAACGAACAGTCGAAGTAATGTGGCCGTATAGTTTTGAAGCGGCGTGGCCGCGCCAGGGTCCTTTCCGTGGTCCTGGCACGTTTCTCGGATTCAATCCAGGCCTCTCGGCCTTGTGAATGACTGGAGTATCGAGGATCGCCGAAACCTCCGATGGGGTTCGGCATCGAAGTGCGAACCAATCCCAAAGGAGTCGAACGATGAACAAGATTCTGTGCCTCGGTGTGTGCGCTCTGATCGCCATGTGCGGCTGCAACAGCAACCAGTCCAAATCGTCGGACATGTCGGTGATGTCCGAGAAAAACGGGGCGTGCTGCTCTTCGAAGGAAGCCAAGACCTGCTCGGACAAGGGCAACATGTCCGTGATGTCCGAGAAGAAGGAGTGCTCGGAGAAGAAAGAATGCACGGAGAAGAAGGAGTGCTCGGACAGCGCGAAGGCGGCCTGCCCCGCGACCGGTGAGGCGAACATGTCGGTGATGTCGGAGAAGAAGGACTGCTCGGAGAAGAAGTCCTGCTCCGAGAAGAAGGTCTGCCCGGTGAGCGGCGGCCAGTCGTAAGGCGGGAAGCCTTCCGACGCGGACATCCTGATTGAACGACCTGGCGCCCGCTCCGTGCGGGCGTTTTTCTTGGCGTGAATGCCCGGGTTCAAGGGGCGTGGGCCGGGTCTTGCTTGCATGGTCGGCCGCTACACTGGGCCCATGCTCGAACTGCTCGACCAGATCCAGAGTTCCGCGCTCGGCGAGATTGAGGGGGTCGATTCCCCCGAGCAACTGGAGCGATGGCGGATCGCGTACCTGGGTGGATCGGGGCGTGTGAAGACGGCGTGGGCGGGCTTCAAGGACGTCCCGAAGGAGCAGAAGGCGGCGGTGGGGGCGAGGTTCAAGTCGCTGAACGAGTCGCTGGAGGCGGCCCTGGAGCGTCGCCGTGCGATGCTCTTCTCGTCGAGCCCCGGCGCGACGGGTCCGATGATCGACGTGACGGAGCCTGGGGTGGTGCATTCGGAGGGAATCGGTCGTCGGCACATCATCAGCCGGGTGCGTGACGAACTGGTCGAGGTCTTTGCGCGGATGGGATTCGACGTGGCGGACGGCCCGGAACTTGAGGACGACGAGCACAACTTCATCAAACTGAACATCCCTCCCGACCACCCGGCGCGTGACCCGATCGACAATTTTTACATCGATGATCCTCGTCGCGGGGCGTCCGCGCGGATGCTTCGCAGCCAGACGAGCACGGTGCAGATCCGAGTGCTTGAGCAGGCGGTGAAGGCGGGGTGGGGCGGTGACGGGAGCGTGCCGATCAAGGTGGTGGCGCCCGGGCGCGTCTACCGCCCGGACACGGTGGACGCGACGCACTCGTTCATGTTCCACCAGATCGAGGGCCTGTACGTGGACCGTGGGGTGGCGATGTCGGACCTGAAGACAACGCTGTTGTCGTTCGCGCGGGCGTACTTTGGCGCGGAGGCCCAGGTGCGTCTGCGTCCGAGTTTTTTCCCGTTCACGGAGCCGTCGGCGGAGTTCGACATGCGGATCCGGCTGCGTTCCGACCAGCCCGCGCGGTGGATGGAACTGGGCGGGTGCGGGATGGTGGACCCGGCGGTGTTCGAGGCGTGCGGGATCGACCCGGAGCGGTGGACGGGGTACGCGTTTGGCTTCGGAATCGAGCGTCTGGCGATGGGCAAGTACGGGATCCCGGATATCCGGATGCTGTTCGAGAACGACGTTCGCTTTCTGCGTCAGTTGTGACCGTGCCCCGGGGGTGGCGGTTGCTCATCGCCGCGGGGGGTTCTGCTGGCGCGGGTCGTTTGGACGTATGGAATCGCGGTAGGCATCGAACGAGAGGGACTGATACGCCTCGGCGGGCGGGGCGGGGGTGACCATCCAACCCCACAGTCCCGGGACGCTGTAGGCGATGACGGAGGTGGGGGGATGGAAGTGGGACGCGATGGGGGCGATGAGGTTGAGGTCGTCGTGGGTGCCGAAGTATTTCCAGGGGCGGTCGATGGGCTGCGGGCGTGAACTCTGCTTGCGGATGCGGACGATGTCGACCGGGACCCAGTTGATGGTGTTGTTGTCCTCGTCGTAAAGGGCGAACTCGACCCAGGAGCGGAGGATCCCGCGGCTGGATTTTCTTTCGAGGAACTTGCGGTCGACGTTCTGGGCCTCAACGCCGATGATGATCCTGGCGGGAAGTCCGGCGGCGCGGTAGAGCGAGGTGAGGAGGCAGGTGAGGTCGAATTCGGTTCCGCGGCCGGTCTCGATGACCGCGTCGATGCCGTCGAGGGCGAATCCCTGGAGATCACCCGTGCGGAGGGTGGATCGCCCGTCGCCGGTGGGCTGGATGAAGCGGACGACCTCGGCGGCGATCATCTTGGCAAGGCGCGCGGGGGAGTGCGCCCGTGGATCCGGCCCGCACCAGTTGGTGATGGCGTTCTTGAGTTTTTCCTGGTTGTACGGCTGTCCGTCCGGGCCGGTTTCGATATAAACCTGGGGCTGGAAGACGGCCTTGACGGTGGCGGGCCAGTCGTTCTTGGGCCAGTTGACTCGGAGGGCGGCCTGCTCGTCGTATCGAGTCCGGTAGCAGGTCATGGGGACCTCGACTTGCATCTCGACCTCCCGGGCGTAGCCGTCTTGAACGTCCCCAGGACCCGAGCCGGTCCTGGTGGCGAACTGAGCCAGTCGCGGCGCGGCGACGATGGAGGGCACTCCCGATGGGCGGCGGGAGAGCCTGGGGGTTGGCACGATCTCCTTGCCGTCGGCCTTGAGCCATCCCTCGACGCGGTCTTCAGCGGGTATGGAACTGGCGGTCTCCGGCAGGACGGGAAAAACGACGGTCATGGTCTGGAAATAAAACCCGGGGAGGCTGCCCACCGAGGTGGCGGCCTCGTTTCGCTGCTGACCCGGAGGCAGGGCCAGCGCGGAGGCCCCGGCGCCGGGCGCCCGCGACGAGATGCGAACGTGGGATCTCAGGACCCAGTCCTTGCCGCTGTCCCTGGTGACGTAGGGGCCGAGTTGGAGTTCGCCCTTCCTGGCGGCGTCGGCGGGCTGCCGCTCGTGCGCTGGGGCGTACAGGGCATCCGCCGCGCCAGGGACCGCGGCCGCGGCGAGTGACGCCACGAGGGCGGCCAGGAATCGGGGGGTGTGGTGTTGCATGAGTCGGCTCCTTACGGTGCGGTCGGATCGGCACAACGATAGGGAAAAGGCGGTCGCGGCGGCGCGGTGGGCGGTTGAGTGGTGGCCATGTTGAGACGCCCGTGGTGTTGGATCGTTCCTGAGGATGAAGTTGATCCCGTGGCGTGGGGTTTGAGGGATTCAATCAATGAGGGCCTCACCCGGGCGGAGGGCCGCGACCCGGTCGCACGAGGCTCCGGCGGCGTCGGAAAGCCGTTCGAGGGGCTCGGTGATCGGTTCGGAACTGAGGGGGAACGTGGAATGATGGATCGGGAGGAGGCGTTGGGCCGCGGCGCGCTGGACCATTTGCCAGACCTGCTCGGGGGTGGCGTGCGCGTGGACCCAGGGTTGGTATCCCCCGATGCCGAGGATGGCCAGGTCGGCCTTGAGCCCGTCAAAGGCGTTGGTCATGGCGGTGTCTCCGCCGAACAGGACGCGGCGCGGCCGTCCGGAGAGCGACTCGATGAGGTAACTGTTGTATCCGCGGTCGGTGTCGAGGGCGGTGCGTGCTCCCCAGTGGTTCGGTCGAATGGCGGTGAAGCGCAGGGCGCCGATGGTGAGCGAGTCCCCGGCGGGCAGTTCGTCGACTTGTCCGAACCCGCGTGGGATGAGTCCTCGTGTTCCCGGGGCCGTGACGACGCGGACGGTGGGTGATGCCAGGGCCTGGAGGGTCGGGCGGTCGAGATGATCGAAGTGGGCGTGGGAGAGGAGGATGATGGTCGGTGGTTCGAGATCCGCGGGTCCGACCGGGGCGGGAGCGAGCCTTCCGAGGCCGATGGACCTTCCGCCGATGCGAGGCCCGATCCGATCCGAGAGGACCGGGTCGGTCAGGACCAGGTCGTCCCCCAGGCGCATGAGGACGGTGGCGTGCCCGAGCCATGCGGCCCCGAAGCGAGCGCGGCCCAGGCGGTCGAGGGCGGCGCGTGTTCCTTCATCGGCGCAACCCCAGGCCGGCGCCTCGCGGAGTGATCGCCAGAGTTCCCGCGGGTATCGACGCGAGGCGGACCTTGCCCCCGAGACCGTCCGCCGGAGGAAGTCCGCGGCCCGGGAGCGTGGCGGCGGGTCGTTCGCGGGCATGTCGAGGCGGGCGCGTGGATTGGCTCCGTTCTCGTTCACGAGAGGAGTGTAGAAGTCGCGAGGAAGGGCTGGTGATCGCGGCGGGATCGGCCTTGGTCACGGTTGGAGAGTATCGGAAGGGCGGCGTTCGTGATCGATTCCGAAGCGCAGCGCGAGCATTTTCTTCCAGGCCTGTTCGGGGATGTCGTCCAGTCCGGCGCGCATGCCGGCGATGGTCAGTTGGACGCGGTCGATGACTTTGAGTCGTGAGAAGAGTCCCCGGATGTGCCACTCGATGGCTCTCTTGGTTCGTCCGATCGTGGCGCCGATGCGGTCATTGGAGTATCCGCGGGTGACCAGCCGAAGGACCTGGAGTTGCCTCATGCTGAGGGCGTCGAGGATTCCCCAGGTGGCGTGAACGGCGACCCGGCGATGATCGGTGTCCTGGTCGGGTTCGTCGGACTGGTGGCAGCGGATGACCCGTCGGGAGGTCTGGAGGACGAAGAGGTCGCCGGCGTGTTGTTCCTCGAATGAAACAAAGAGGCTCTCGACGCGGCATCCGGCGGCGATCTCGACCATTCGAACGGGTTTGCGTGAGATCGTGGCGAGGCGAGCGAATCGTCGGCGTTCGGCGATCCATCCCTGGGGATCGAAGTGGTGTCGTCGATCGGTGTCGTGGTCTTCGTCGGGGGGAGGGAGCGGCTGGTTGATGGCGAAGAAATCGTCGAAGTTGTGCGAGACCCCGACGCGTTCACCCATCGGGTCAAAGATGGCGGCGGTGCCGTCTGGCACGGTGAGGTGCAGAGTCGCAAAGTCCCTCGCGGCATCGAGCGAGAGGGCCATCGCGCCATCGTTTCCGAGTGCGAGGAGCGAATCGAAACGTTCGCTTCCGATCGGGTACAACCGGCTCACATTCCTTCCTCTTTATCCCCCGCTGTCTTGATGGTGCGTGAGGCCCGGTGGCGTGCCGCCGGGTGAACCGTTCGAGGTTGAGACCCGGGCACGCGTGATCGACTGAAGTTCCTGGATCATCGCGTTGAGCGTGTCGGTCAGTTCGGCGGCGAGCGGGGCGCCGAGCGAGCCTGGGCGTCCCATGCCAAAGAGGACGTGGGAGCGCAGCGCCTGGCAACGCTGGATTCCCAGGGCGGCTTCGGCCGGTGTGAGCCCCGGTCGCAGTCCCTCGTCGAGGTATCGGTTGATCATGGCTTGGGCGGCGAGCGAGGCGTCGGAGACGAGCATGTGGTCGTTCGAGTCGTCAAGGAACCGATTGACGTGGTCCGTGTCGGCGGAGTCGAGGTCGCATCGAATGATGAGACAGATCATCTGGAGAAGGAAGAGAAACTCGCTATCCCAGTTGATCGGTTCGGGGTTGTTGGAGGGGGAATCGGTGAAGCCGTCGGCGTGAAAAGCGGAATCCTGGGCGAGGGTGGCGGGATTTTCTGGGGTGAGGACCCCACGTGCATGCACTGGCGCGAAGGCGAGGGCGCCGCGATCAACCAAAAAGATGGATGCAATGACCATGACAATACATGCTCGCGCGGTATGCTGCGGGCGGCTGGCCGGTTTCATTATTTCTCCCTCCAAATATCAGACTGGCGAAAAGAGCCTTTCTGAATGGAGGACGATGGCGGACGCGTCGTGTGACAGGGGTACCGGAGATTTTGATGCCGATTGCATCAAAAACAAAGGGGTACGAGAAAATGCTGACGGGGAGCGAGATTTCAGAAGCGGACTTTTTTGTCCGCATACAGGACGGAGACCGAACGGCGGCGGCGGAGTTCATTGCTTCGAACGCCCCTCTGATCCGTCGTCGCTTCCGCCACAAACTGGGGCGGGCGATGCGGCGTGTTTTTGACTCTCAGGAACTGATCTCGACGGTGACGCGGCGTCTTGACCGGATGGTCCGCCAGGGGATGGTTCGCGCCTCGAACAAGCGTCAGATGTGGTCTTTGGTGCTCGAGATCGCGGAGAACGCGGTGGTGGACAAGTCTCGGGCGCTGCGGCGGCTGGAGCGCGTGGAGAGCGAGGATTCGCCCTTTGCGGCGATGGTTCGTCCGTGCCTGCTGGCTTCGGATGAATCGGGTGAGGGGGTGGAGATCGGCGAGTTGTTCGAGAGTCTCTCGGACCCTGTGGATCGCGAGATCCTGGCGATGTGGCTGAACGGGATGTCGCACCTGCTGGCTTCGCAACTGCTCGACATGCCTCACGCGACGGTGCGGAAGCGGTGGGAACGCATCAAGGACAAGTGCCGTGTGCGTATCGAGTCCGGTCCGCCGCGCGGGACGGGGGGGGAGATGGGGGCGTGACGCGTCCGGCCACGACATGGAAGGACCTTCTGACGCGTCTGGCATCGTCGATGAACGAGTCGGAGTTGGGGACCTTCCTGTCGCGTCACGGGATCGAATCGGACGACGATCTTTCGGACGCGATCGACATCGATTCTCGGGCGCGTGACGCGGACCGCGCGACGGTGGAGTTGCACCGGTACATGGCGTCGGTTCCCGGGCTCTCGGGGCGTCCGGTGGTGCTGGACACGGCGCTGGAGGCGACGCTGCGCTCGATGCGGGCGGCGGGGATCGAGTCGTCGAACGCGGTGGCGATGCTGGTGGAGGACTACCCGAGCCTGGCGCCTTCGATCCGGACGTGCGCGATGCTGGATGGTTGCATCATGGGGACGTCGATGATCGCGGCCGGGGTTTCGGTGAGCGAGCCGGTCACGCTTCCGTGCGGGATCGGGGAGGTGATCGACGGCGGCGCTCACCGGTACGAGTTGCGGGAATTCCTGGGGCGCGGGAACCAGGCGGCGGTGTACCTGTCCGTGGACCGGAAATTGTCGGACGGGGATCGCCCGGCGTGGGTGGCGATCAAGGTGATGCTGGCGAGGGCGCGTGACGACGGGGCGTCGTGGCAGGCGCTGGGGGGAGAGGCACAATCGGCTCGACGGGTGAACCACCCGAACGTGGTGCGGGTTCTGGATCGCGGGATGACGCCCGACGACCGAGAATTCCTGGTGTACGAGTATGTGAAGGGTCTGACGCTGCACGAATCGAGGTCGCGTCGTTCGACGCGTTACGGGCCACGCGAGGCGGCGGCGCTGACGTTGTCGATCGCGCGTGGCCTTCAGGCGGCGCACAACGCGGCGGTTCTGCACTGCGACCTGAAGCCATCGAACATCCTGTTGACGGAGGACGGGACGCCGAAGATCGCGGATTTCGGCCTGGCGAGGCGGGTGCAGTCGGAGAAATCGGGGGACGGCCCGGTGGGGAGTTTTGCGTTCATGTCGCCCGAGCAGTTCAACGGCGGCTCGGACGCGAACATGACGACGGCGGACATCTACGGGCTGGGAGGGATCCTGTACTGGATGCTGACGGACCTGCCGCCCAACGGGACCGACGCGGAATCCGTGGGGACGCGCCTGCGTGCGGGAGCGGCGGCGTCGCCGCTGAGCCCGTCGTCGGTGGTGGCGGGGCTTGACCCGGACCTGTCGGCGATCTGCTCGCGTGCGATCCACCCCGACCGCCCGCGGCGGTATGCGTCGCCGGAGGCGATGGCCAACGACCTGGAGCACTATCTTGGCCATCGTCCGGTACCGTGGACGGGCGCGCCGCTGTCGAGGCGAGCGAAACTTGCGTACCGACGTTCTCCACGTCTTTTTGTTCTGGCGTTGTCCGCGGTGGTGTTGGGCCTGGGCGGCGTGGTGTCTTCGGGGGTGATCTGGCATCGCGGGCGGCTTCACGCGTTGTCGATGGACCACGCGATGCTTCTTGAGCAGCAGGCGCGGGAATCGGCCGAGCGGGAATCGACGGCCGAGCGAGAGCGGATGGAAGCGGTTCGTTCGATGCTTCAAACGTACATGTCGGCGCTGCGGACGCCGTCGCAGGGTCCGTTTGAGAACTGGCTCCAGGGCACGGTGGTGCTGGAGGCGATGCTCGGTCCGAGCGTGATGGGTCCGGGTCGCGGCGGGCATCTGATGTGGCCCGAGCGGCTCGACGTGGCGCGCCGAGCCCTGGCGGAGTTCGCCGCGCGCGGAGAGGCGGATCATTTCGAGTCCCGGGTCTGGGAGACGATGCTTGGGCTGTGGCTGCTCAAGGCGGCGGAGTTCGAGGAATCGTCACGCGTGCTGGCGGAGAGCCAGGAGCGGTGGGCGTTGCTGCTTGGCCGGGGTGACCGGCTTGTGCAGGGGATCGGCGGCCTGCGTGCGGCGGCGGAGTACGGAGCGATCAAGTCTCGCTCGCCGCCCGACCCCGAGGCGATGGCTCGTTCGCGGGCGCTGGCCGAGTCGTACCTTTCCGACCCGGCGACGTGGCCGCAGGTTTCCCAGGCGATCGCCTGGGTCCTTCGTTGAGTCATGGGCGAACCGTCGCGGCCGTGAATGTCGATGCGCCGGAATGGGGTTGAACCGGGGGATCAGGTCTCAACGATCATGGCGACGGCGTTGCCTCCTCCGAGGCAGAGGGCGGCGACCCCGCGCTTGGCGCCGGTGCGGTGCAACTGGTGGATGAGGGTGGTGAGTACGCGGGCGCCCGAGGCGCCGATGGGGTGCCCGAGGGCGATGCCGCCTCCGGCGATATTGAGTTTTTCCTCGGGGATATTGAGGGCCTTGATATTGGCAAGGACCTGGGCGGCGAAGGCCTCGTTGATCTCGAAGAGGTCGATGTCGTTGACGGTGAGCCCGGCCTTGTCGAGGGCGGCGGTGATGCCCGAGATCGGGGCGGCGAAGATGTCCTTGGGGGCGACCCCGCTGGTGGCGTAGGCGGTGATGCGTGCGATGGGCTTGATTCCCAGTTGCTCGGCCCTGGCCAGTGACGAGACGACCAGGGCGGCGGCACCGTCGGAGATCTGCGAGGCGTTGGCGGCGGTGACGGAGCCGTCTGGCGTGAAAGCGGGCCGGAGTTTGCCGACCGAATCGATGGTGGAGTCGGGTCGTACGCCCTCGTCGGCGGCGACGCCCGGTGAGCGCTTGTCGAGGCATTGCTCCCCGGTGAGCGTGGCGATCTCGGCCTTGAAATGCCCGGCGGCGGTGGCGGCGGCGGCGCGGTGGTGGGACTGGACGCTGAAGCGGTCCTGCTGGGCGCGGGAGATGTCGTGCTTGGCGGCGATGTGGTCGGCGGCGTTGCCCATGGCCCAGCACTCAAAGGCGCAACGCAGCCCGTCGTAGGCCATGTGGTCATCGAGGGCGGCGGGTCCGTACTTGACGCCCTCGCGGACTCGGGCGAAGTGGGGGGCGGCGGTCATGTTCTCGAAGCCGCCGGCAAGGACGAGTTGATTGTCCCCGGCCTTGATGGACTGCGCGGCGATGATGACGGCTTCAAGCCCCGAGCCGCAGACCTTGTTGATGGTCTTGGCGGAGAGGGTGTCGGGCAGGCCGGCCTTGAGCCCGGCCTGTCGGGCGGGGTTTTGCCCCAGTCCGGCCTGGAGGACGCATCCGAAAACGGCCTCGTCGACGTGACCGGCGGCCTTTTCGGGTCCGCCCAGCGGTTCAAGGGCCGCCCTGATCGCGTAGGATCCCAGCACGGGGGAGGGAACCTTGGAAAGCCCTCCGAAGAAGCGACCGATGGGGGTGCGCTTGGCGGAGAGGATAACGGGTATCGTCGCGGCGGATGACATGCGGGACAACTCCTGACAGGTCTGGAAGGGTCGGTGGTCTTGAACAACCGGCCTGTGATTCTAGAGGCGTCGGGCGTGCGAGCAACGCCGTGGCGATCGTGGAAGCGTGACCGGCGGGGACGGGAAAGCGTGCCCGGGAGCGAATCGTCATGAAACAAGCGGTCGCGGGACGGTCGGGGTTTGCGTGGCGAGCGTCCTTGTGCCTGGTGGTGTTCGCGTGCGCGGCGGGGTGGTCGTCGGTCGTGGATGGCGGCGGGAGGAAATCCCAAGTACCGTGGTGAAGCCGGTGGACGTCCCGGCGAGCGACCCGTCGCGCCGGGAACCCTGGTGTTGGGTCAAGGAGTCTCACGATGATGATTTTCATGGTCGCCGGTGTCGTGCTCGCGTTGTTGCTGCTGGGGATGTCGGCGCGGGCGCCCAGCGAGGCGGTTCGCCGGACGGCGATCTCGGGTGCGATGGTGGCGATTTTTCTTGGGTTCATGCTTTCGAGCGTGGTGATGATCGGTCCTCGTGAGGTCGGGATCGTGACGAAGAATTACTTCGGTGGGAAACTGACGCAGGGTCGTATCCTGGCGACCGGTGGAGAGGTGGGGGTGCAGGCGCAGGTGCTGACGCCTGGCCTGCACCTTTGGTACTGGCCGTTCATCTACAGCGTGAAGGGCGAGCCGTTGACGGAGGTTCCGTCGGGGAAGATCGCGTTGCTGGAGGCATCGGACGGCCTTCCGCTGCCGGACGGGCAGTTGTTCGCGCCCGAGTGGCCGAAGGAGCGGGTCCGGGAGATGCTCGACGCGGCGCATTTTCTGACCGACGGCGACGGGCGGCGGGGTCGGCAGATCACGGTGCTGACGCCGGGGCTGTACCGTTTGAACACGGCGCTGTTCTCGGTGAAACTGGTTGACCAGACGGAGGTGACGGCGGGCGAGGTGGCGGTGCTGACGACCAACTTCGGGACTCGCCCGTCGGTGGTGATCGAGGACCGCGGCCGGGCGGCGCCGGGTGAGCAGGATCCTCCCGCGCCGATGCTCGCGGGTCCCGGGGAGATGGGGGTGCAGTCCGAGCCCCTGGCGCCCGGCAAATACCCGATCAACACCGAGGCGTACACGGTGACGCACCTCTGGACGACGCCGATGGTGGCGCACTACGCGGCCGGGCAGTCCGGGACGTACCGGTATGACTCGCAGACCGATGCGCCGGTGCTCCAGCGTCAGCAGCAGTCCAAGGCCGGTGGACCCGCGGACTCGGGCCTTGAGGAACGTGAGATCACGGTTCGCACGTCGGACGGATTCACGTTCCCGGTGGATGTTCGCGTGGAGTACCAGATCGAGCCTCGGCACGCGGCTCGCCTGGTCGCGATGCTCAAGGACGACGAGGGGGTGCAGTTCCGCAACGCGCTGAACTCGGCGGTGCGGGCGATTTTCCGGAACAACGCGGAGAAGGTCAAGGCCCTGGACTACGTGAACAGCCGCTCGCAGCAGGAATCGCAGAGCCTGCACATGCTGCGCGACGAGATGGATCGTTTCGGGGTGACGATCACGGCGGTGCGCATCGGCAACGTGGGGGACGATGCCTCGCTTGGCGCGCTTCTCAAGACGCAGACCGAGCGTGAACTGGCCAAGCAGGAACTGCTGACGTTCGCCGAGCAGCAGAAAACCGCCGAGCAGAAGAAGCAACTCTCGCGGGCGCAGCAGGAATCGGAGGAGGAGAAGCGGCTGGCGACGGCGGCGTACGCGGTCAAGATCGCCGAGGAGGAAAAGCGTCAGAAGGAGATCCAGGCGCAGGCCGAGGCGCTGGCGGTCAAGACCAAGGCCGTCGCGCAGGCCGACGCGTACGAGATGATCGCCCGGCAGATCGGGCGGAGCAACGCGGCGGTGATCGAGGCGCTGAAGATCATCGGGGAGCGGCAGATCACGATCACGCCGCGGGTGTTCATCGCCCCCGGCTCGGCCGGCGCGGGGGGCTCGGCCGGCTCGGGCGGGAACGGGTCCGACGGCATGAACGCCGCGCTGGTCGGGACGCTGCTCGATTCGCTGATCACGCGGGACGAATCGCCCGCGGTGAAGAACCCCTGAGCGGGGCGTTGGGATGTGGCGGGAACCCGCGCCCGGCCGTCAGCGACCGTGCAGGCGCGGGTCGGACAGGTCCAGGCGGTACATGACCTGGTTGTAGTCGTACCGCGGGGTCGGGCGCTTGGCGCCGGAGAAGGCGGTGGTGTAGGTGCCTTCGAAATAGATAAGGCGCCCGCCCTCCTGATCGAAATACGGGTGGTGCTTGACGTTGTAGAAGGTGTAGTCGTCGTGGGTGACGATCTTGACGGCGTCGCGCCACGGGCCGGTCAGCGCGGGGGCGGAGGCGAACCAGACCTCGCCCGCCAGGGATGTTCCCCACAGTTCCTGGGTGATCATCAGCCATGCCCCGAGGTGGTCGTTCCAGAAGACGCTCCCCGAATGGCCGATGACGGGCTTGCCCGTCGCGGCGTCGCGGAGTTGGATGAGGGCTTCTTCGGGGCGGAG
Source organism: Phycisphaeraceae bacterium (assembly GCA_019636515.1). GTDB lineage: Bacteria > Planctomycetota > Phycisphaerae > Phycisphaerales > UBA1924 > JAEUJB01. Next base: position 674,779 of record JAHBXI010000003.1, read on the forward strand.
CAGTCCGCCGGCGATGAGGCGGCTTTGGTCCTTCTGCAGGACGGGGGCGGTGTCGCGTTTCCAGGCGTAGACCACCCGGCCCGAGTCGTCGCGTTCGACGAGGTCGGCGGTGAGGACATTGCCGTCGGGGGGCATGCGAGCGCCGGGCCGCAGGCAGGTGTAGGCCTCGTACGCGGAGACATCGGTCAGCAACGACCACTCGTCGCGGCAGCGCACGATCGGGAAGGGCGAAGGAAAGTACCAGTACGAATCCTCGCCCGAGCCGTCGGTTCGTGGGTGTGAATGGAGGACGGGGTGGCTCCGCATGGAGAGGATGGCATCGGTGGGGAATCGGCTGATGGGCTCGAAGATGTCTCGGTCGTCGTTGTAGACGGCGAATCCCTGCTCGTGCATCTGTTCGAGCGTCTTGACGCGGACAAAGTGGCACAGGAGGCGTTCATTTCCTTCCGGGTCTTTCGTGGTGAGCAGGCCGTCGAGCCATACGGGTCCCGGCTGGCCGGGGATGGGGCACATGGGGCGTGAGAATCCGTCGTCTCCGACGAAGTAGGTGAGTTGGACGCCGGCGTCCGGATCCATGCCCCCGTCGGCGGGGAGGCGGGACCAGGCCCCCGAGGCCGAGAAGTTCCCCAAGGGGTATGAGGCTCGGTTGGTGTCTCCCCAGATCCAAAGCAGCCGCCCGCGGTGGAAGACGGTCTGGACGCTGTCCTGGCCGATGACGCCGCCGTTGAGGGGATTCGAGGGGAGTGGTGGGTGGTCGCCGACCCGTTCGCTGTCGCGGTAGATCCCCCCTCCGGTCACGCGGTAGAGGCGCTGGGCGATGTTGATGCGGCGGACCTGGAGCGTGACGCGTGAGCCGGGTGTTGTACGGACGCGGGCACCGGCGAAGCCGAAGCCGTCGGGAGGGAACTCGTAGCCGTGGCCGCGGACGTGGAAAAACACGTCGGTGTCCATCAGTCCCGGCTCGTCAAAGGCGACCACGCCCGCGCTGTCGGTGACCAGGGTGATGCCGCCGGTGGTGGTCAGTTCGATGAGCGGGACGCCGCGCGAGGTGGCGGCGTCCACGACGGTGATGCGTGCCGGCGGTCCGCCGACGGCGTGCATCGCCAGGGCCATGAGGATGAGCGCGGGGCACGTCCCGTATCGTGGCATGGCGTGGCTCCCGGCGGGGGGGCGAACTGGTAGAACCCGGGCAAGGCCGGGATTGTACACGGATGTCGCGGGCGGCGCTGCGTTGGGGGCTGGCGGCGTCGGTTGATCGTGCCGGGCATCGTGAGCGCGGAGCGATACCGTTGGCCCATGATCCGAGGATTGATGTGCGTGGCACTGCTGCTGGGCTCGAACGCGTTCATGACCACGGCGTGGTACCTGCACCTGAAGCAGCGGGCGGCGTGGTCGATGCTCGCGGCGATCGCGATCTCGTGGCTGATCGCGCTGCCGGAGTACTGCCTGCAGGTGCCGGCGAACCGGATCGGGCATGTCTCGGGCGGCGGGCCGTTCACGGCTCCGCAGTTGAAGGTCATTCAGGAGGCGATCACGCTGGTGGTATTCGGAGTGTTCTCGGCGCTGGTGCTCAAGGAGCGACTTCGCGTGCAGGACATGATCGCGTTCGGGCTGGTGTTCGCCGGGGTGCTGGTGTCGATCACGGGACGGCGGTGAAAGTTCGCACGCCGCGGGTTGCCGCGGGTTGCCGCCGAGGCTCTCGCGCTTCGCGGGGCGCGATTCCCGAGATTCAATACGCGCCGACCCGGTGGACCGTGTACGGTGCCGCCGCGTGGTGGCGAGATGGAGGGATGACGACCCGAATGACCAGCGGGAAGGCACCGGGAGGCCCGGTGTTCCGAGGTCGGTTGTCCGTGGTCAGCCCTTGATTCCGTGGTCAGCCCTTGATCTGGGTGACCTTGACCATCGTGTACTTCTGGCGGTGGCCTTGCTTGCGCTGCCAGGCTTTCTTCTCGCGGAAGCGCCAGACGTCGATCTTCTCGCCCTGGACGAGAGGATCGACCACCTCGGCCGTGACGGTCGCGCCCTGGACGTAGGGCTTGCCGAGTTTGGCCGAACCACCGAGTTCCCCGACGACGAGGATCTTGTCGAAAGTGATGGTGTCGCCGAGTTTGGCCTCGCCGGATTGCTCGAGATCGATCAGGATCTCATCGCCCTGGACAACCTTGCGCTGCGAACCAGACTCTTCGATGATGGCGTACATGGCCGAAACTCCGGGCAGTTGGGATCTCGTTTGGGGGTCGAAATGATAGCCGGGAAGGGGGGTGGATCAAGTTGGCGAGTGGGTGGTGTTTGGACCCCGGGAATCGGTGCTTCCCGGGGTTGATTCGGCGGATGGTCCATCGGCGATCGGGGTGTCGTGGAGAGACTGCCGCCGGGCATGTCACGGGGGGACCGCCGCCGGGAGTTATGATCAGGCTGGCGAAGGTACCGGCCCGCACCCGCGTGTGGGCGTGGAGACACTTATGGATGCGAGCGCAACGGTCACACGGTTCGAGGTCCGCCCTGGCCCGGGGAGGCCTGACCCTCGTGGTGAGGCGATTGCGAAGGCGGCGTCGTGCCTTCTGGCCGCGGAGAGCGGGGCGGTTCGGCTGGCTCGTTCGTGCCGCGTCTACCTGGTTGAGGGGGTTTTAAGCGAGGCGCAGTCGCGTCTGGCGTGCGAGGGGCTCTTGCGGGACCCGGTTCTGGAAGTCGGCACGATCGGGGCGTTGCCTCCCGAGCCGGGCTCGAGCGTGGTGGAGGTCCATCCGTTGCCTGGGGTGATGGATCCGGCGGGGCAGTCGGTGGAGACGGCTCTGCGGGAATTGCTCGGTCTTGGGCCTGAGGATCCGCTGGCGGTCTCGACGGGGTGGAGGTACGACCTGGTGGGCGTGACGAGCGAAGGGGCTCGCGTGGTGGCCGAGTCGCTCTTGGCGAACAAGGTGGTGCAGGGGATTCACCTGGGTCCGTTCCACCCGGCGTCGCTTCCCAAGGGTCATCCGACGGAATTCCGGCTGGTGACGGTTCCGATCCGGGATCTTGACGATGCGGGCCTGGAACGTCTCTCGCGGGAGGGTCACCTGTTCCTGTCGGTCGATGAGATGAGGGCGATCCGAGGTGAGTACCAGCGGCTTGGCCGTGAACCGACGGACATCGAACTTGAGACGATCGCGCAGACCTGGTCGGAGCATTGCGTGCATAAGACGCTCAAGTCTCGTGTGCGTTACCGTGAGTTGAGAGGCGTTGAGGCGTCGCGGGCCGGTGGGCCGCCTGGTTCTGAGTCCGGCGGTGGGGCCGTGGTCGGCCGGGCGGGTGTTGATGGAACTCGTGAGCGTTCAGCGGGGCGAATGGGTGTCGAGTTCACGTTCGGCGGGCCGGGCACGAACGGCCCGACGATTCGTCCGCCGCTGGTGGAGGCAGAGGGTGGGGATGACGGGGAGCCTGGCTCGGGGGGTGTTTTCCGCATCGATTGGTCTGGGCGGCCCGGTCATGTCGTGAGCGAGGACGGCACCGTCGAGATCGACAACCTCCTGAAGCGGACGGTGGCGGCGGCGACGTTCGAACTGATCGAGGAGGGGGTGGACTGGACGCTGTCGGTCTTCAAGGACAATTCGGGGGTGATCGCGTTCGACGATGAGTACGGCGTGTGCGTGAAGGTCGAGACGCACAACCGGCCATCGGCGATCGAGCCGTACGGGGGGGCGGCGACGGGTGCCGGCGGTTGCATCCGGGACGTGATCGGGACGGGGCTGGGGGCTCGTCCGATCGCGAGCACGGACGTGTTCTGCGTGGCGCACCCGGACGGGTGGTCGCCCGGGGGTGGCAAGGCCCTTCCGCCGGGGGCGCTTCCTCCGCGAAGGATCCTCGGTGAGGTCGTGGCGGGGGTCCGTGACTACGGGAACCGGATGGGCATCCCGACGGTCTCGGGGGCGGTTCACTTTGACGACCGGTACGTGGGCAACCCGCTGGTGTTCTGCGGGTGCATCGGCCTGATCCCCCGTGGCCTTGTGGAGGGTCGGGTGCGGCCCGGCGACCGGATCATCGCCGTCGGCGGGCGAACCGGACGGGACGGGATCCACGGGGCGACGTTTTCGAGCGCGGAGGTGAAGCACACGCACGCGGACGAGTTTGCGCACGCGGTGCAGATCGGCAACGCGATCGAGGAGAAGCGTGTGCTGGACGCGATCATTCGGGCGCGTGACGAAGGGCCGCTGTACCACGCGATGACCGACTGCGGGGCGGGCGGTTTCTCATCGGCCATCGGGGAGATGGGCCGGGAGGTCGGCGCGCAGGTTCACCTGGATCGTGCGCCGCTCAAGTACGCGGGCCTGACGTACACGGAGATCTGGATCAGCGAGGCCCAGGAACGGATGGTGCTGGCGGTGGCGCCGGAGAACGTGGAGAAACTCAGGGCGATCGGTGAGCGGGAGGGCGTGGAGATCGCGGACCTGGGGGAGTTCGGGACGCCCGATGGCTCTCTGCGGCTGTTCTTCGGTGGTCAGCGCGTGGGTGAACTCTCGATGTCGTTTCTTCACGAGGGGCTTCCGTCGGTGGTGCGCGAGGCGACGTGGACGCCGCGAGAATCAGGCCATTGGGGCGCGGGCCGTGAGGAATCACCCGCCCGTGCGGCGGGCGTGGGTGACCGGCTGCTGGGGCTGCTTGGTCATCCGACGATCGCGAGCAAGCACTGGATCATCCGCCAGTACGACCACGAGGTGCAGGGCAACACGGTGGTGAAGCCGCTGGTGGGCCCGTCGGGGCGAGGGCCTTCGGACGCGGCGGTGATCGAGCCGGTGCCCGGGACGGGGCGCGGGTTGGCGATCTCGTGCGGGCTGGCGACGGGGGTCGGTGATCCGCGGCACGGGGGCGATCCGTACCTGATGGCGCTGGGGGCGATCGACGAGTGCGTGCGGAACCTGGTGTGCGTCGGCGCCAGCGCGAGCCGGATCGCGATCCTGGACAATTTCTGCTGGCCGGGGTGCGACCGACCGGAGAACATGGGCGCGCTGGTGCGAGCGGCGGAGGGGTGTTACGACGGGGCCAAGGCGTACCGGACGCCGTTTGTGAGCGGGAAGGACTCGCTGAACAACCAGTTGCGGTACACCGACCCTCAGACCGGTGAGCCTCGCGTGATCGAGATCCCGCCGACGCTTCTGATCAGCGGGATCGGGATCGTGCCGTCGATCCGTTCGTGCGTCACGATGGACGTCAAGCAAGCGGGGGGAGTGCTCTTGTTGATCGGTTCCAACGGCCCGGAGATGGGCGGCTCCCTGTTCGCCGAGCGGATGGGGCTGCGCGGGATGGACGAGGATGCCCGGCGGGTCCCGGCGGTGGACCTGGCATCCGGCCCGGCGACGGCCGCGGCGGTGGCTCAGTTGATACGCGACGGCCTGGTGCGGTCCGCGCACGACTGCTCGGAGGGCGGTCTGTTGGTGTGCGTGGCGGAGATGCTGATCGCGTCGTGGAAGGGTCCGTTGCCGGAGGGGGGCGCGGGCGTGGCGGATTCGGCGGCCACGTCGGTGGATGTGGGAGATGTGATCCGGAAACTGCTGAAGCCGGATCTTGGATCGCTGCTGGGCAAGGGTTCGTCCCCGGACGCCGCGCGGGCCGCCGTGAAGCCGGATTCGCCAGGGGCGAGCCTGACGATCTGGGACGACCTGCTCGAGCCCGAGCAACTGGCGTTCGGGGAACGGCCGAGCCGGTACGTGGTGGAGGTAAGGGCCGAGGATGTGGGTCGCGTGCGGACGGTGCTGCGCGACCACGGGGGTATCCCGGCGACCGCGGTGGGAACGGTCACCGCGTCGGGGCGGCTGACCTGGGCGCGAGGGGATCTGGATATCGGGGTGGGTGACCTGGCCCGGGCGTGGATCGCGCCGCTGGATTGGTGATCGGCGTCGGGTCGGCGTGCTTCCCGCGTTCTCTTGGTTCACGGGGGGCGTGAGTCCGAAGTCCATCGACCCCGTGGGCGGGGTGTACGCGATCGCGCAAGGACGGGTGTTGGACGTGACGGGGATGGTCAGCGTCCCGCGAGGGCGGCCTGGAGCCGGGCGCGTGACTCGGGCAGAGCCAGGACCCGCGCCGAGAGTTCGGCCCCTTGGCGGGCCTGGTCGCGATCGAGGGACCCGTCGAGGTTGTTGAGGTGGTTCTTGGTGGCCTGGAGAGCCTGAGCGCCGCCCGACGCGAGGCGCTCGGCCGTCTGGGCGACGGCATCGTCCAGGTCGTCGGCTCCGGGAACAAGGCCGGTGACGATGCCGGTGTCGAAGGCTTGCTGTCCGGTCATGAGTCCGCCCATGAGAAGGATGCGGCGGGCTTTTCCAGCGCCCACGCGTCGGATGAGCCACGGGGCCACGACGGCGGGGCAGACACCCATCCCGACCTCGGGGAATCCCATCTTGGAATCGGCGTGGGTGATCGCCAGGTCGCAGATGCACACCAGGCCGCAGCCGCCCCCGATGGCCGCGCCGTTCACGCGTCCAAGCACCGCCAGGGGGAGCGATCGGATCTTCACGCACAGGTCGGCGAGCATGGTGAGGAGCGTGATCGCGGTCTTGTCGTCTCCCAGGACGGCCTTGAGGTCCATTCCGGCGCAGAAACTTTTTCCCTCGCCGGTGAGGATCAGGACTCGCAGGTCATCTCGGCGTGCGATCTCGTCGGCGCGATCGTGAAGGGAACCAAGCAGGTCGATGGAGAGGGCGTTGCGCGCCTCCGGGCGGTTGAGGGTGAGGGTCCCGATCGGCCCGTTTGAGGTAAGGCGTGTGAGGTGGTTCATGGTCTGGTGCGTCAGGGTTGGGTGCGAGGCGACAAGGCGAGGGCGAGCATCGCCCGCTGCTCGTCGGATCCGGCGACCGAGAGTGAGGCTTCGACCGCGGCGCTGGCCGTGTCGTGGTTGTCGGATCCGTCGATCCGGTTGAGCCATCGCTTGGTGTAGGCGATCGCGTGGGGCGGGTACTCGGCCAGGGCGCGGGCGGTCTCGATGGCGCGTGCCTCGCACCGGGAGGTCGATGGGAGCGACTCGGCGACCAGCCCGAGGCGAAGGGCCTCGCGTCCGTCGATCACGCCGGGGTCGATGAGCCGCTCGCGGGCGTGGCCGTCGCCGACGGCGAGCCTGAGGAGAGGTGCCGAGACGGCGGGCGAGATGCCCAGGCGAACGGCGGGGTAGCCGATCCTGGCGTCGTGGGTGGTGTAGGCGAAATCGGCGGCGGCGACCAGGGCGCAACCCCCGGCGATCGCGGCCCCGTGCGCGCTGACGACGAGGGGGGCGGGGTGCTGACGCATGGCCTGGCAGGCGGCCTGGAGGGCGAGCAGGAGTTCCGGCAGGACGCGTTCGTCGTCGCGGCATGCGGAAAGATCAAAGCCGGAGCAGAAGGTGTCTCCGACGCCGGAGAGGACGATGGCGCGCGCCGACATGGCGTTGTCGAGGGTCTGGCGTATGGAAGCGAGGATCGCGGGGGTGAGCGCGTTGCGTTTGGCCTCCCTGTCGATGCGGAGGACGCAGACCGATCCGATGATCTCCTTCGAGAGCACGCGTGGAGCGTAGGGGCGTTGCGGGATGGGCGCGAGAACTCGCGGCGGGGCGAGTGGTCAGCACCCGTTCTCGAACGAGGCGACAAAGGAAGTGAAGTCCTCGATGTCGACGAATCCCGAGCCGTCGAAGTCGGCGGTGTCGTCGCCGTCCTCGAAGGCGGCGATGAAGGCCGCGTAGTCCTCGATATCGACGAATCCCGAGCCGTCGAAGTCGGCTCCGCACAGGGCGTTGACGGCGAGGGTCGTCCAGGCGCGCGTGGCGAGGTCGCTCTGGGAGCGTGCCGAAATGAGGAAGGAGGCCAACGCCGGCTCGTCGAGAGCGGGGATCGATACGGCCAGGGCGATGACGGCGGACTGCCCGGGGGGGATCGACGGGGTGACGGGCGGATCGAAGGCGATCGGCCAGGCGGAGCCTTCGGCGAGCAGGGCGTACGCCGCGGGCACCGTTGCCGTGTTGGTCACGGTGAGCGTGGTCTGGACGGTCTGGCCGGCGGGGCCTGTGATCGCGGGCGCGTCGGGGCCGACGGTGGCGTACGGCTGCGCGAGGGTTGAGAGTCGTGGATCGTCGTCGAGCGCGGGTCCCCAGACGGCGTTCCAGAGGGTCTGATCCTGGCGGAGGTGGAGGGAGAAAAACTCGGTCAGGAGACGGCGGACGATCGAGAGTTGCTCGCTTCGGGGCATGGACCCGGTGTCGCAACCGAAGGTCTGGGAGTCGGTGAACCCGCAGTGAAAGCCCCCGAGGATGAGAGCGCGGCGTTTGGGGGCGGGCGTGTTGGCGTACATGACCTGGCCGTTGGGGCCGGGAGGGACGATGGTGTCCTGGGAGCCGTCGATGTACATCGACGGGCACGGGACCGAGAGAGCGGCGGTCTTGGAGGAGGGGTTGGTGTCGGCGGCGGCGAGCGGCGCCAGGGCCTTGACGCGAGGATCGTCGTCGGCGGCGAGTATGGCACATCCGCCCCCCATCGAGTGCCCCGACATGCCGAAGGCCGCGGTGTTCACGGATCCGAAGAGGAACGAGACCGGGTTTGCGTTCTGTTGCTCGAGGTAGGTGAGGCCATGGCGCATGTCGGCGGCCAGGCCGGGGTGGCTGGGGAAGAGCGAGCCTTCGCTCTCGCTGGCGATGACGAGAAAGCCGTGGGTGGCGAGGTGTTCGAGAGTGGACTGGTACCGGCTGACGGGCTGGAAAAAGCCGTGCCCGAAGGAGACGGCTGGGCAAGGCCCCGAGGAGGGGTCGAAGGGGGTGTTTTGTCCGGCGGAAAGGGCGGGGTAGAAGAGGACGGCGGAGAACGTGGAGTTGTTCGGGCGGGTGACGGTCACCGTCCGATAACCGGGCTGGAATGGTCCCGGCGCCGAGAGATCTCCGCGGGCGATGGCCGGGAGGCAGGCGGCGACGGCCAGCAGGATGGCCAGCGTCGGGCGTAAAGCGAGCGTGAATGCAGCGATGCCATGCGGCATGAAACGACCTCTCATTCGCGTTTGATTCCGTGGCGTGGCCGACCAGTGCGTGCCGTGGCGAACGCCATGGCGTCCATCGTACCTGATGGGAGGCCACGGGCGAAGCGCATTCGCATCAACGGCATGAGCGGATGCCGGATCGGCGTGGGTTTCGAGCGGGGAATGTCGTCCTGGGCGTGTTCAGGCCTTTGCGGTCTTGTAGAAGGGCATGGGGACGACGGTGGCGGCGAGTTCAGCGCGTCCGGTGTCGATGGTGAGGGGTGTGCCCGGAGCGGTGAGTGCCCTCTCGACAAAGCCCATGGCGATGACTTTGTCGAGGGTGGGGCTGAGGCACCCGCTGGTGACGTGCCCGGCGTCACGCCCGGCGGTCTTGATGGTGTTTCCCTGGCGGGCGGCTCTCTTTCCCTCGATCTGGAGCCCGACGAGGCGGTGGGGCGGCCCTCCGGCGGCGGCGGTTTTTTCCAGGGCGTCCTGGCCGATGAAGCGTTCTCCCTTCTCGGCGTTGTGCTTGTCAAGGGAAATGGCAAAGTCGACCCCGCAGGCCAGGGCGTTGATCCCCTCGCCCAGTTCGTGCCCGTAGAGGGGCATGGCGGCCTCCATTCGGAGGGTGTCCCTGGCTCCCAGGCCGACCGGCTTGAGGGCGGCCCGCGGGTCCTTGAGGTCGACGTCCTTGAGCAGGAGTTTCATCGCCAGGTCGACGGTCATGGAGGGAAGGATGACCTCGACGCCGTCCTCGCCGGTGTATCCGGTTCGGCTGACGATGAGTTTGGTGATGACGAGGTTTTTGACGGTGAAGCGGTAGCGTTTGAGGGTGGGGACCTCGCGGGAGACCTTGCCGACCAGGTCCATGACCTTCGGCCCCTGCAGGGCGACCATCGCGGTGGACATGGTCTGGTCGTCGATCTTGAGCGAGTAGTCTCCGGCGGAGCGGACCTGGTCGATGTGTTCGAGGATCTTCTGGCGGTTGGAGGCGTTGACGACGACGAGGAACTCATCCTCGTCGATGCGGTAGACGATCACGTCGTCTCGGACGCCTCCCGCGGCGTTGCAGACGAGGCTGTATCGGCACTGGCCGGGCTGCATGTCGCTGATGCGCCGGGTGCAGAGGGTTTCGAGGAACCGGCGGGCGTGGCGTCCGTGGATCTTGACGCGTCCCATGTGGGAGACGTCGAAGAGGCCGCCGCTGGACCTGACCTGGCGGTGCTCCTCGATAATTCCAGAATAAAGGATGGGCATATCCCATCCGGCAAAGTCAACCATCTGGGCACCGTTGTCGAGGTGGAACTTATGCAGGGGTGTACGGTGCAAGGAAGGGTCTCCGTGGGTGTATCCGGCTCGTTCTGGGACGATTCTTGGTAAAGAGTATGCGAATCGTGGGCCAGTCGCGTGAGTATCGGGGAGAGACTCGCGTTTGTATCATTGCCGGGCGGCATCGCCGCCGCCGAAAGTGCCGGTATTGAGCCGAAACCCGAGAACAGGAGAGAGGTCCATGCGTTCGATCAAGAGTTCATGCGTTGTTGCCGTCGTGCTGTTCGCCGGTCTGACCGCGGCCCCGTCGCTGGCGGGGACGATCACGTTCAGCCTGGATGTGACCAAGTACGGCAAGGTCGCCAACAGCGGCGACCAGTGCGGCCCGACGTCGACGGCCAACTCGTTTGCGTTCCTTCAGAACATGTACCCCGACGTGTACAAGGATGACAACCGGATCATCCGTGACAAGGACGGGGCGATCACGGCGGACGTCGCGAAACTGCGTGATGCGCTCGCGCAGGGGTGGGGCGACAAGACGGGCGGCCGCAAGGGCATGGGAACCACCGGGGTTCAACTGAAGGAGTGGTGGGCCAGCAAGGTCACCTGGCTGGAGGACTTTGCTCCCGGCAAGACCCGGTACGCGGCGCAGATGTTCAACGAGACCAACACGGACGGGTGGCCGAAAAAAGAGGCGATCAGCCCGGTCTATCCGACGTTCAAGTTCATGTGGGATGCGCTCAACCACGGGGCGGCGATCGAGTTGAACCTGATCGACGTGCCGTTCAAGAACGGTCACGCCGTGTCGCTGATCGGGATGAGTTTTGATGACACAAACAACGACAAGACCTGGAATCAAGGCGAGAAGATCTTCATGAAGTTTGTCGACCCGAACGATCCCAACGGGACGAACGCCGACAACATTCAGCCGGTCGAACTGACCTACGACGCCACCAAGGGGCGTTTCGAGTTCACCTGGTGGCAGGACAAGGGCCGCTGGTACATCGACAGCGCGCTGACCGAGACCCCGGTCCCCGGCCCGGCGACGTGGCTGATGGCGGCGATGGGGGTCGGGCTGTGCGCCCGGCGTCGTCGCGGGTGATTGACCGCGTGAGCCTCGCGAATTGAACAAGCCTCACACGCCGACGGCCTGAAATGGCTGTCGGTGTTTTTTTGGCTCCTGCTCGGGATGAAAAGCCCTGCTCGGGATAAAAAACCCCGCCTCTGGCGTCTCCCAACGCGGAAGACAAGTGTCAGGGGCGGGGCGCACAGGATCCTGAGCGTCCGGCTCTCCAGCGCCACGGGCGTGAGAACCGGCCTTGAGTTACCCGCGCCGCGCGCGGGTCGAGGGTGCAAGCCGACCGCCGTCCCGGAGCGAAGGGGGATTGGGGGTGGAACGGCGGTCGAGAATGCGGGTCAGGCATGAAATGGGGCGTCGAGGCCGCTTTCTTGCGAATCAATGAAATGGCGTGCGCAAGGCGCGCGGGATGGCGGGCCCTGGTCGGGGGCACGGCCAGGGCTCGGACGTCGATTGGATGGTCAGGCGAGCATGGGCGAGAACACCCGGCCGTGAACATCGGTCAGGCGGTATTCGCGTCCCTGGAAGCGGTAGGTCAGGCGGGTGTGGTCGATGCCGAGCAGGTGCAGGAGGGTGGCGTGCAGGTCGTGGACGTGGAGCGGATCGGAGGTTGAGAAGTATCCCAGGTCGTCGGTTTGCCCGATGGTGAGTCCTTTTTTGATTCCCGCGCCGGCAAACCACATCGTGAAGGCGTGGGGGTGGTGGTCGCGTCCGAGGAAGGTGGAGCCGTTTCGTGCCTCGTTGACGGGTGTGCGTCCGAACTCTCCTCCCCAGATCACGATCGTCGAGTCGAGCATGCCGCGTCGCTTGAGGTCCATGACCAGCGCGGCGCAGGCCTGATCGGTTTCCCGGCAGCGCTGGGGGAGCGAGGTCACGATGTCGTCGTCGGGGCTTGTGCCGTGCGAGTCCCATCCCCGGTGGTAAAGTTGAATGAAGCGGACGCCGCGCTCGACCAGCCGCCGGGCGAGGACGCAGTTGGCGGCGAACGAGGCCTGGCCGGGGGTCGCGCCGTACATCTCGAGGGTTTCGGGGGATTCTCCGGAGAGGTCGAGCAGTTCGGGCACGGACGACTGCATGCGGTAGGCCATTTCGTAGGCGTGGATGCGTGAGGCGATCTGGGGATCTCCGACGGCGTCGAGCGCAGCGCGGTTGAGGTCGGCGAGCGCGTCGAGGGAACGGCGTCGGGTGAGTTGATCGACACCGCGCGGGTTGCTGGTAAAGGGGACGGCGTCGCCGGTGGGTCGGAACTGGACGCCCTGGTGCGAGGTGGGGAGGAATCCGCTCGACCAGCAGGAGCATCCACCCGAGGGCTGTCCGCCGCCCGAGAGCAGCACGACGAATCCCGGGAGGTCCTTGCACTCCGAGCCGAGCCCGTAGGTGAGCCAGGATCCCATGCTGGGCCTTCCGACGCGGGCAAACCCGGTGTTGATGAACAGTTCGGCGGGGGCGTGGTTGAAGGCGTCGGTCTTGCAGGTTCGGACGAAGCACAGGTCATCGACGATCGAGGCGGTGTGTGGGAGCAGTTCGGAGACCTCGGCGCCGCATCGGCCGTGTCGCTCGAAGCGGTACGGGGAGGCGAGGATGCGAGGGGTTCCGCGGACGAACGCGAAGCGTTCGCCGCGTGTGTATTGCTCGGGGATCGGCTCGCGGTCGTGCCTGGCGAGCATGGGTTTGTGCTCGAAGAGATCGAACTGCGACGGGGCGCCGTTCATGAAGAGGTAGATGATGCTCTTGGCCTTCGGGGCGTGGTGCGGGACGAGGTGCGGTGAGCCGGTGAGGGGGGCGAGGGCCGACGCCGTGCCCGCGGCCGCGGGCGTGAGGAGCGATGCCAGGCCCAGCGATCCGAGTTTGACGCCGCATTCCTGGAAGAACTGCCGTCTGGTTCTGGCGATCAGCGGGTCGATGGCGATTGGTTCCATGGGTGCGTCCGGTGGTGCGTCGTTGTCGTGGACGAGGGCGTCTGGATCCGGTGGCTTTCATCACGGCCTGGTCAGGGTTTCGTCGAGGTTGAGCAGGACGTTGGCGACGATGGTCCACGCGGCGATCTGGGCGTGGTCGTGCAGCCCTCCCGCGCCGGCCGGGCCGTAGGAGGCGACTTGACCGGCGGCGGATCGGTCGCTCTCGTAGGCGTTCAACTGGTCTTGGTAGAGGGCGAGGAGGCGTTCGATCTCCCGTGGGGTTGGTTCGCGTGCCAGGCAGAGTTTCATGGCGTACGCCGCGCGGGAGCGCGGGTCGTTCCCGCCCTCGTCGATGGCTCGGCGGGCCAGGGCGGCGGCCATCTCGACGAAGGCCGGGTCGTTGAGGGTGGTCAGCGCCTGGAGTGGGGTGCTGGTGCGTGGCCTTCTGGTGCAGGTGATCTCGCGGCTGGGCGCATCGAACGCGACCATCGATGGGTGCGGAGAGGTGCGACGTATGAAGGTGTACAGACCGCGGCGGTAGCGGTCTGGCCCCTGGGATTCGACCCACTGCTCGCCGCTGTAGATCTGGGTCCAGGTTCCCTCGGGCTGTGGAGGGAAGACACTGGGTCCGCCGATGGCGCGGTGAAGCAATCCGCTGGCGGTCAGCCCGATGTCCCGGACCATCTCGGCCTCGACCCTGTACCGCGGAGAGCGGGCCAGGAGGATGTTGAGCGGGTCTTTTTCGAGATGGTCCGGCGTGACGCGGGAAGATTGGCGGTAGGTCGCGCTGGTCACGATCGAGCGGATCGCGTGCTTGAGGCTCCAGCCGTCGCGGACCAGTTCGGCGGCGAGGTGGTCGAGAAGTTCGGGATGCGTGGGCGGGTCCCCTTGTGGTCCGAAATCCTCGCTGGTTTCGACGATGCCACGGCCAAAGATGGTCTCCCAGATCCGGTTGACGGTCACGCGGGCGGTCAGGGGGTTATCTGGCTCAACCAGCCATCGGGCAAAGGCCAGGCGGTCCATGGGTTCGCGGTCGGTGGCGGGGGGGAGGAACGCGGGGAGACCCGGCTCGACCGGCTCCGTGGGCGATAGGAAACTGCCGCCGTCGAAGAGGCGTGTCTGGCGGGGTTCGGGCGAGCGGCGCATGACCAGCGCCCGGGCGGCGATGAGGGAGGATCGTTGCCGGGAAAGTTGTTCGCGGTGCGAGTGCGCCAGGGAGAGGGCGGTGGCGTGGTCGGGCGTGAATCCGGGGAGTGCGGCGTGGCGTCCGGTGGCCAGGCCGATGGCGGCGGGTTGAAGGTCGGCGGCGTGTCGTGCCAGGTCGGCGTCCGCGCGGGCGAGCCCGGCGTTGAGGTCGGCGAGTTCGTCGAAGCGAGCCGCCCGCGGGTATTCGATCATGGCTCCGGCGGCGTATTTCTCGGTGCTGCTGACGACGTGGACGTCGAGTTCATCCTGGTTGAAGATGGCCAGGAGCCGGAAGTAGTCGCGCTGGGTGAGCGGGTCGTTTTTGTGGTCGTGGCACTGGGCGCAGCCGACGGTGGATCCGAGCCAGACCGCGCCCACGGTGTTGACGCGGTCGATCACGGCGTCGATGCGGAACTCCTCGACGTCGGTGCCGCCCTCCTCGTTGGTCTGTGTGTTGCGGTTGAATCCGGTGGCGACCAGTTGCGGGCCGGTCGGGTCGGGCAGAAGATCGCCGGCGAGTTGTTCGATCGTGAAGCGGTCGAAGGGGAGGTCGTCGTTGAGGGCGTCGATGACCCAGTCGCGGTATGGCCACATGACGCGCGGGCCGTCTTTTTCGTAGCCGTGGCTGTCGGCGTAGCGGGCCAGGTCGAGCCAAACGCGTGCCCATCGCTCCCCAAAGTGCGGCGAGGCGAGGAGGCGATCGACGAGGCGTTCGTACGCGCCGGGGCGCGTGTCGGAGAGGAAGGCCGTGACCTCCGGCGGGGAAGGGGGCAGGCCGATCAGGTCGAGGCTGAGCCTGCGGATGAGGGCGTGACGGTCGGCCTGGGGGGATGGTGAAAGTCCCGCGGACTCGATGCGGGCGAGGATGAAGTGGTCGATCGGTCCACGGGGCCAGGTGGTGTCAAGGACGGGGGGCGGGTTTGGCCTGACCGGGGCGCGGTAGGCCCAGTGCCAGTGTTCGCCGGCCGGGCGTTGGCCATGCCACGGGGCGCCGGCGTTGATCCAGGCGGCGATGTCGGAGACCTGCTCCCGTGAGAGCGGGGAGCCCTTGGGGGGCATGCGTCGGTCGTGGTCGGTGGCGCTGACGAGTTGGTACAGGAGGCTGGCGGAGGCGTCGCCGGGGACGATCGTGGGCTTGCCCGACACGCCCGGGGTGAGGGCCTGCTCGCGCGTGGCAAGTCTGAAGCCGGCCTCGGGGGAGGCGCCGGTGTGGCACTGGTAACAGCGTGTGACGAAGATGGGCTCGATGCGCGTCGCGTAGGTGTCGCCGGGAGTTTCATCGCCGGGGCGTTGCTGGGCGTTGAGCGTCCGGGTTGAGGCGCGCGGCGGAGAATGCCCCCGCGCGATGGCGAGGGCGTCCCGTACAACGCCTTCGCCGTGAACCAGCGTGCCGCCGTGGTGCCCGGCGACGGTGACGGCCAGGACGCAGGCGAGCAGCGAGACCCGATAGACGTTGAACAGGCGCGGTCCGTTGAGCCCGCGGGCGATGGTGGCGGCGAGCACGGCGACGGCGGCGAGTACGGCGGCGGCGATGCCCGCCCATCGGTGGACGCCGAGCGTCCAGGCGGCCGAGCCGCCGTAGTTGGCGGATTGGGCGCTGCTCCATCCCAGGAGGGCGGCGAGGAGCGCCCCGGCGGCGCCCAGGCACAGGCAGGCGAAGGCGGTTGGTCCGGGGCGGTGTTCCCCGCCGCGCCGGCGCGCGAACTCGAAGATGACCGCGACCACGAGCAGCGCGATCGGGAAGTGGACAACCATGGGGTGGAAGGCCCCGGAGGCTCTCCAGAGACGGTCGGTGAGAGGCTCGGCCGCGAGCGCGTGGGTAGTGAACAAGGCCAGGGGCACGAAGGGCGCGGCCAAGGCGATCGCGGGCGGCGTGAGTCGGGCGGGGATCACCAGCACAGGATACAGGGGTTTGGTTGGACCACCAAGGCGATCGCGTCGGCGTTGGCGGGACGGATCAGGGAAGTCGCATGGTGAGGATGGAGTGCCGTATTCCCCAGCGGGAGATTTTGGCGCCATCGTCGAAATCTCGAAGGGGGTGCGTGTCGATTCCCAGTCCGTTGTGGGCGGTCTGGAGCATGTTGTTGGTTCCTCCCGCGTCCCAGCGGTAGGAGTAGATCGCGCCCTGGGCCCCGACGGCGAAGGCGATCGGGACGCGAGAGCGTGTCCAGATGTCGTACATCATGCAGGTGAGCCAGCCTTCGTCGAGGGCGGTGTTGCCGACGCGGGTGGTCCTGTAGGCGATCATCTGCCCGGACGGGTCGGGTCCTCCCTGGTGAAAGATGGTGAGTTGGCCGGCGGGAGAGAACGTCACCACGGGTCTGGCGCAGCACCCGTTGCCCGAGGTTTCCCCTCGTGTCCAGGCGGTTTCCTGCTCCCAGAGGCGGTCGCCGCGGACGAGAATCCGCGTGACTCTCATGCTGAAGACGCCTCCGGCGGAGTTGTTCATGGAGGTAACGAGCACGAGGCGCCCGTCGGAGGGGTCCACGGCGATCCCGGGCGTGACCAGGGAGCGGGTCTCGAGGGCGGCGGGGGGCGATACGACGGGGCGGTTTGGGTCGTTGTCGGCGAAGGTCAGCCATCGGTACGAGAGGGTGTCGTTGTCTTGGCGCGAGACGATGAGCACGCGATCACCGACCCGGCAGGCGTTGAGGTCGCTGGTGGGCAGGTCGGGGATCCGGACGGGCGAGATGACGGAGGAGGCGTCAAAGCGCGTGACGTGCCAGCCGTAGAGGTGGTGGTGGAAGACCAGCCCGTGGTCGGCTCCACCGAGGACAACGTGGTCGCGCGCGGTGCCGGAATTGGGGATGACGCGCGGGTCGGACCAGCGGTCCTCCCCGAGGTAGGACTTGATCCACAAGTGGTCTCGGGTCTGGTCGGCGGCGACGAGGAAGCAGGTATCGGCCAGGTAAGCCAGCGCGGGTCCCGACGCGGATGGCTCGTGGTTGTGTCGTGTCCCGGCGTGGGTTGACCCACCGTAGTTGACGTCGGCGACGACGGGCCCTTCGTCGAACGTGCCGCTGTGGTCCCAGTCGATGAGGGTGGTGCCGTCTTTGGCGTCCTCGATGGTGAATCGGAAGGGGTGGTTCGCGAGGTACTTGACGCGTTCGTAGGGGTAGGGGAGGCGTTCGATCAGGTTCGATTCGTCGAGGATGGTCGAGCGGAACTCGCCGGCGGAGAAGTGGATCCGGTTGGGGTCTCCATCGAACGAGTAACTGAAGGCGTAGTTCATCAGCGAGGTGTACAGGGGGCACCAGGGCGGGATCGAGTCGCCCTCGTGGGAGAGGGAGAGTTGGTGGCCGAACTCGTGGGCGATGACGGCCCAGTTGTTTCCCGCGCCGCCCATGTCGGCGGTCTGCCCGGACTGCCCGCCTCCCCAGGGTGTAATCTGCAGCCAGTGGAGGATGCCGCGCTCGGAGGCGGGGAAGTGCTTGTTGCCCACATCCCACCAGGGCATGGACTGGTCCTGCTTGGAGACGCGAGTCGGCTCGACGCGGAAGTGGACCCACAAGCCCGTCGAGCCGTCGGGGTTCTTGTTGGAAAGGCCGCGGTAGAGGGCCTGGACGCGGGCGAGTTCACCGTCCATCGCGGCGGCGTCGACTCCCTCGAAATAGGACAGGACGCAGATCACGTCCTGTCGCAGGGGGCTGAGCGCCGCATCGGCACGCGGGTTGGCGTGGTCGAACAGGCCGATGCGTTCGCCCAGGGGGATCTCGCGGGGAAGCCCGTGGACTTCCCAGCCGTCGAGCAGCCCGTCCATGTCGGTGTCGCGGTCGAGGGGGTTGGTTCCCAGGCGTCGTTCGTGCTCGTCGGAAAGCCCGTCGGAGTCCGAGTCTCCCGAGGCGGGGTTTGGGGTGATGACCAGACGGACGACGTGGTGGGCGTGAGGGAGCGCGGTGGAAAAGACGGCGGCGACGTCGGGCAGGCCGTCGCCGTTGAAGTCGCCGGTGAACCGCGCGATGCTCGTCGCGTCGGGGTCGTACGGCGGCGGATCAACGAACATGCCGGGCATGGAGGGCGGCTCGGACGAGGCGGAGTGGTCCATCGCCGCCTGGCGGAAGTTCTCGGCGTCGGGCTGCCAGGTTGAGCCGAGCGAATCGGTGATATGCAGTGCGCCCATGGACCATGCGGCGGTGGCGAAGGTTACCCCCTCCGGGGCGGGAAGGCGGCGTTCATCGTGATACGCGTTGTTCTCGTAGCGGGAAAGAACGACCAGCGAGCGGGGGGTCAGGATAAACGTCTCGGGTCCGGCGGGGCGTGACGACTCACCCACGATCAGGGCGATGGCGTCGGAGGGCATGCCCCCGCGTACGGCGGCCCAGCCGGAGGCTTTCCACCCTCGGACGCCGGGCGCCGCGCACAGGTCGCGGTTGCCGTTGATCGTCAGGACGTCGGCGAACGAGTCGCCGTCGAGGTCTCCCGCGGCGTAGAGCGAGCAGTCGGTTCCCGTGGCGCACCAGTCCGAGGCGATGGGCCGGTCGGGGTAATCCGGCCGATCCAGGGACCAGAGGCATCCGGCCGCTGCGACGCAGAGAAGCACGCCTGTCGGAATCACGCCTGGCCTCCTGAAAACCCCGATGGCGGCAGCGTACACGATCGTGGGGAGCGGGGAGGTGCTACATCGGGGGTTTTACGGGCGGGGGAGGTGCGTTTGCCGGGGCGGTGATGGCGTCGATCGACGGGGGGCATATCGAGGCCAGTGTCCTGAAGAAGAAGAATCCTCCGATCATGAGGGCGATGGAGGCGGCGTTGTAACCAAACGACGGGGCCTCTCCCGGGAGGGTCTGGTCGGCCATGCGGTAGGCGACGACATCCCAGGCGATGTGGAGCGCGATGGCGACGGCCAGGCACAGCGCGGCGATGAGCAGATAGCGCCATGAGACGTGCAGGACAAGGCCGACGCCAAAGCCGCCGATGCCTCCCATGACCAGGTGGCCGAGCAGGCGTATGGGCTCCTCGCGCGGGAGGGTGGTGAGGTGCTCGGGCATTCCCTGGATGTGCGCGGACTCAAGGATGGCGGCGCCCAGGCCGGCCATGGACCCGTAGATAAGCCCGTCGATCGGCTCGTCGAAATGCTCTCGGAGGATGAAGGCCAGGGCGCAGACGGTGAGGAACTTGGCGGATTCCTCGGCCACGCCGGCAAGCAGGGCCCACTTGAGCACCGAGTCGTGCTCGAATTCCATGCCGGTGGCTTGAACGAAGGCGTTCTGGGCGGCCATGCACATGCCCATGGCCAGGGCTCCGCCG
Source organism: Phycisphaeraceae bacterium (assembly GCA_019636515.1). GTDB lineage: Bacteria > Planctomycetota > Phycisphaerae > Phycisphaerales > UBA1924 > JAEUJB01. The sequence goes on from JAHBXI010000003.1 coordinate 694,396, forward strand.
ACGATGGCCGTGACGATGGCGTGGACCGGCTCCCGGCGGTGCAGGTCGTAGCGCATGACCAGCGCGACCGCGAGGATCGAGCATCCGGCCAGCCCGGTGTAGAGCAGCACCGTCGCCACGAGCATGGCGGGAGTTTACAGGATCCGCGGGAGCGGGTTGATGAGTTCCCGCGGCGTGCCGGCGCGGGGGTTGCATTGCGGCGGAGGTCTTAACTGGCCCTGGCGCGGGGGTGGGCGCGGTTGTACGCGTCCTGGAGTCGCTGGGTGGTCAGGTGGGTGTAGACCTGGGTGGTGCTCAGGGACTGATGCCCCAGGAGTTCCTGGACGCTCCGCAGGTCCGCGCCGTTGTCGAGCAGGTGTGTGGCGAAACTGTGTCGGAGGGTGTGGGGGCTGATGGTGGGGTCCAGGCCGACCTGCTTGAGGTACTTGTCGAGTTTGCGTCGGACGGAGCGTGAACTGAGGCGTCCGCCGTGCTTGTTGAGGAACAGGGGCTTGACGCGAGAGCCTTCGGACCAGTACGCGCTGTATCGGGCGTCGGCCAGGACCATGTCCATGTAGCGGCGGATGGCCTCGATGGCGTGGCTGCCCAGGGGGACGACGCGTTCCTTGCGCCCCTTGCCGCGAACCCGGAGGCACTCGTTGGCGACGTCGAGTTCGTCGTAGTTGAGGCCGATCAGTTCGCTGACGCGGATTCCGGTGGAGTACATGGTTTCGAGCATGGCGCGGTCTCGCCGGCCGAGCACGTCGGAATCGGCGGGCGCGACGAGCAGTTGCTCAACCTGCTCGATGCTGATGGCCTTGGGAAGTCGCTTTCCCTGGCGTGGCGTGCGGATAAGGGTCATGGGGTTGGCGTCGGCGATGCCCCGGCGGTCGGCCCACTTGAAGAAGGATCGCAGGGTGGCGATCTTGCGGGCCAGGGTCGCGGCGGAGTAGTGCTGCTCATTCAGGTGGGCGAGGAATCCGCGGACGACGTCGGCGCCGGCGGTGCAGATGACCTCCGTGAGGGTGGAGGGCGCGGCGGTGTTGGCCGGTCGGCTGGTGGCCTCGGCGGCGGCTCCGGACGTTCCCGGGGAATGGGCGGGCTGCTCGAGCCGGCGGCGGAACCACTGGTCCTCCCGGGCCTGGTCGAGGGCGATGTTGAGCCCCTGCGAGAGGTATTCAACGAACTGCCGCAGGTCGGCGCCGTAGCAGCGGGCGGTGTACGGGCTGAAGTGCCGCTCATCGGCGAGGTACGACTGGAAGGCGGCGGTGATGGGAAGGATCGACATCGTGTACTCCTACGCGGCCTGTCGCCTTGGCGCGGTGCTGGTTGCCAGCGCGGCGGCGATGTGATCGGACATGGAACGAAACTTGGATTGGGCGGTATCGAGGATCTGGGCGGCGAGCATCGCGGCCTCGAACTCGTCGAGGGCGAAGCGTCCGCCATTGCGGGCGTGGTCCATGACGGCCAGCGCGGCGGCGAACTCCCGTCCTTCTTCGAATTCGATGCGCCAGGTCAGTTCACCGCGCCTCATCCACGCCACGCGGACGCGGCCGCCCGGGGTATCCGTGGCGCGTGTGGCGACGGCGGCGTTGGTGACACCGGTGCCCTGGTCGCGGCCGCACGTCGGATGAGCGCTGATGGTGATGGGTCTGGGTCGTCGGGGCATGGTCCGTCTCGGTCGTCTCCACGGGCCGCGCCCCGGTCGATCCGGTTCGCGGTTACTGGCGTTGCGCGCTTCCCGCCGGTGTTCCGATCCGCCGGCGCTCGTGGTCGAGCAGGGCGGACAGGACGCGGTGGGCCGCGAATTCCTGGTACAAGTCCATGCTCGCCACGTATCGACGCCATCCCAGGGACGAGGTCGGATCGCTCCGCCCGTTCGCGTAGGCCTGAACGTCCAGCAGCACCTGGTGGTTCTTGCCGTCGTAGTGCTCGGCGGCGACCGAAAGAGGTCGAGAGGAGAAGTTCCCCTCGGCCTGGGAAGCCGGTTCGTCGGTGCGTCCGGTCAGTGCCCGTGCGTCGAGCGTGCGATCCGGCGAGGCGTTCATGGCTCCCGGGCGCCCGTGCAGCGCGATGGTCAGTCCGATCGTGGGGACGTAGGGGTCGTAGGCGGTGATCGAGCCGACCAGGACGCCGTCGGCGCCCAGCGCCCTGGCGAGCGCCTGGGCTTCGGCGGGCGTGCGGATGGCCGGCAATTCCAGGGCCCTCATGGTCGCCAGGGTCCGGTTGAGGGGCAGGCAGCGAAGCCCGCGGGCCTCGGCCACCGCGGATACCACCTTGTCGGAGAGAATGAGCGGGTCGGCGAGGGAGGTCCCGGACTCGTTTCGGAGCGGGACCACCGCCCAGAGCACGTCTCCGGCCGCGGGGTCGTACGGAGATTCATTGACCATGGGCGGGGTGAGCCGCGGGGCGCTTGATCCGCGGCATCCGGCGAGCGCGAGCACGGCGGACAGGAGTCCCAGCGTGACGGCGAGCGCTCGCGACGCGGATCGGGCGCGTCGTGTGAGCATGGACTGTGTACTTGTCATGGCATCCTGCCTCGTCTCGCCGCGGTCCCGCGACGGGTGTTGCGTGTGATCTGTCGCGGGCGTGTGCCCGTGGGTTCAATCCCAATCCCGCCGTGGCCCTTTCGGACATCGGCGAACGGTGAGGGCGGCTCTCAGGGGGCGCGGTCGGCGTCGGCGGCGTCGGCGGTCTTGGCCGCGGACGATCCGTTGGCCGGTTGGATCGAGGCAAGGCTCGGGGCCAGGTCGATCGACCAGATGTTCTCGGTGGCGTTTCGGTCGCTGACGAAGTAGAGGCGGTTGGCGGGTCCCCAGACGGGACGGATGGCCCGCAGGTCGCTCGAAGTGAGCCGGACGGTCGCTTCGGCGGTGACGCTTGCGAGCCAGAGTTCGGCCGAGGGAAGCGAGGTTCCGGCGGGGCGTCGCTCGTCGATCAGCGGAACGGAGGCGTAGACGATGTGGGATCCGTCGGGGCTCCACGCGGGGTTGATGAGGGCGGCCGCGGAACTGCTCGCGATCAGGGTCGGGTTGGAGGCCTGCCCGTCCCGGTAGTCGATGGTCCAGATGGCGAAGGATCGCTGCCCGCGTTCGCGCCCGAGTTGAAAGACGATCCGGTCGGCGCCGTCCGAGCCGGTCCTGGGCGCGGGGCACCAGCGTGGGAACAGGCCGTGCCCGATGAAGGTCTCGCCTCCGGCCCTGGTGGCGTCGGCGACCCACATCTCCCAGCGTCCGCTGGTCGGCCCCATCCGGCAGAAGACCAGGCTGTTGCCGTCGGAAGACCAGGAGGGGTGCAGTTCGTCGGAGAGATCGGAGGTGATCTGGACGGGCTTGCCGCCGGTGATGGGCATCACGAAGATATCCCAGTTTCCGTTGCGGTTGCTCGCAAACGCGACGCGTGTGCCGTCGGGGCTGATCTCGGGCGTGCCGTCCTCGGCGGGGTCGTTGGTCAACTGGGTGATCGTCCGTCCGCCGACGGCCTTGGTATAGAGGTCCGCGGTCGATCGGTGCTGCGTCGAGGCAAAGACGATCCGAGACCCGTCGCGTGAGATCGCCGGGTCAAAGTCCGCGCCTTCCTGCGCGAAGGTCACCTGCGTGAGGTTCAGTGTTGCCGACGGGCTTCCCGGGGCGTTCTCGGCCCGGGAGGGCGGGTTGATCCAGGCGTCGGTACCGGGGGATGCCGATGCGGGCGTGAATTCAAGGATGCGGTCGTGGCCGCCCGGGGACTGGTTCTGTGACGCGACCGATGCCGGCTTGTCGGCGGCGGAGTCAACGGGTGAGTTCGTCGCGCATCCGCCCGCGGTGAATACGACGGCCCACGCCCAGGCGCAGAGCATGCTCAGGCGGGTTTCCCGCCGAGAGAAGATCGCCTGGCGGTGTTGAGCAATGGGAGCGGTCTTGCTGGTCACGGTTCGATCCTTATCGGACCATCCACGGGGTGACCTTGAACCCGGTCGGACGACCGGTCAAGGCCCGTTCCGACGTTCCAGATCGGATATCCGGGGGCGTGAAATGAGTCCGCTAAGCAAGAGCCGGAGAAGTTCTTTCCGGGGTTGTTCCGTCGGGTGAAGGGGCGGGGTGCCGCGACGTTACGGGCCAATCCAGGGCAAAAAAAGACCGGCGGGGGTTCCACCACAGACCCCCGCCGGCATCGTGCAAGGAGATTTGATACGGCTAGATCGACTCTCGTGCAAGTATCGCCGGAGAGTCCGCCGGGCGAACCCACGGGGAGGCACGACCGCGCGGCGTTTGTGCGTTGAGAAGGTGGCGCAGATAGTGCCACAACTGATCGCGGTTGAACGGCTCGGAGAGAATCCAGGATGCGGTCGGGTTGATGGCGACGATGTGGTCAAGGATCTGCGACCTGGACAATTCTCCCTGGGTGCCCGGGTCGGCCTCGTCAAAGAGCCCTGGAGAGCCTGGGGTTGATGTGGGGTCGCTCATGTGGCACGCCATCGGTCAGGTGCGAGGTATCGGACGCCGATGCGAAGGGGCGTTCAAAAATAACAAGGGCGGTGTTGATGTCTCGGGACCTCGGCGGGCGTGCCAACTACGCTGGATCCATGCGGTTGTGGAACCTGATCGTGCCGACCACCACGTATGGATGCGGAGTTGATTCGTGCGCGCCTTTTGCGCGCTGTCGCGGGTCGGGTGAATGCTGGGGTCGGTGGACCGGCCTGAGTGTCCTGGATCCGGCGTGGGAGCGACTGCTCGGCGGAGAACTGCTCGGCGCAGACCCGTGCCGTGGGGAGACGTATGTCGCGACGTCGGACGTTGGCGAAGGTACTTCGTCGGCCGGGGAGGAGATCGAGGCCCGGCGGCCGTGGCGGCGCTGGGGTGAGGAGGTTCGCCGCGGCTTTGACGAGGCGTTGAGCGGGCTTGTGTCGCGGGCAAGCCAAAGGGGCGCGGCGATCGCCGTGACAACGGCCGCGGATGGGGTTGTCTGCGACGTTCCCTCGATGGTTCGGTTCTGCTCTCGGCACGCTCGCCACGGGGAACCCGGCGCGGCGGGGTTGATTGTCGAGCCGGCGGGAATGATTGATGGGGCGATGCTGGGCGATGCCGCCGAGCACCTGGCGAGGATCTATGGAGCCGCGCTGGGAATGGCCGGTGCGCGGGCGGTGGTGGTGTCGAACCTCCGGCGGACTTGGCGTGCCGGAGTGGCGGACGTGGTCGAGGTGTGCGACGTGGGGGAGGGTGAACTGGAGCCCGGGGTGATCGTGGATGCCTTGAAGGCGGCGTTGGGAGCGGGTCCGGGCGTGGCGTGCGAGAATCTCGTGGTGCGAGGGGATGTGGGCCTGGTCGAGTCTCTCCTCTGGGAGTAGGCCGGTGGATCGCGCTACAGTCGGCGGATCACGGATTCACGCGGAGCGGACCATGCCCGAGACATTGCCATCGCACGAGCAAGAAGGCCCGAGTCTGGACCATCCGACCTTCGCCCTGGTGAAGTCGGCGTTTCCGACGCGTCGTCTTCGCGGGACGGAGTTCCGGGGTCAGTCCACGCTGATTGTCGAGCCCGAGGACCTTCACGAGGTGCTGGCGTTTCTGAAGAACGATCCGAGGGCTTCGTACGTGTTCCTGTCGGACGTGGTCGGGGTCGACTACCTGGGGTATCCGGTGCGTCCGATCGGCCGTTTCGCGGTGGTGTACAACCTTGTCAGTTTTGACCGCGACGATCGCTTCTTTGTGAAGGTGTTCCTGGATCCGACGGGGCCGACGGACGGGATTGTCGAGGATCCCGGGCTGTGGCTCGACAGCGTGACGGACCTGTGGGCGGGGGCGGAGTGGCCCGAGCGAGAGGTGTTCGACATGTTCGGGATCCGGTTCCGAAACCACCCGGATCTTCGCCGGATCCTGTTGTGGGAAGACTACCCGGGCCACCCCCTGCGGAAGGACTATCCGCTTCGGGGACGTGGGGAGCGCGAGGCGTACAAGGTCATCAGCCGTACATCGTCCTAACTCGTGGATTTGGGACGTTGCGGGCGGTGTTCATGGGTTTGGCGCGGTTGAAATTGCGAAAAAAAATGCGCGAAGTCTGTTTGCGCATTGACAGCAAAGCCGGGATCGGTCATAGTGATAGTCTATTGGAGGGATGCGTTTCCGCGCGTACCTCGGTTTTTTCCCCTGCGGCACGGTTCCGCGTGCGTGTCGGGGTGTCTTGTTCGTTTCCCGGGAGTGTTTCCCGGATCGTTGTTTTGATTCCTATAGGAGGACAGACATGAAGACGTTGATTTGCGCGGCGGCGTTGGCCGTTGCGGCGGGCGCTGCGTCCGCGAGCATCCAGGGCGAGACGGCCCAGTTCGCCGGTTTCTACACGGTGGACTACCGGACGGGCGTGACGACGTTCAGCGATGCGTCGAACTCGACCCGTGCGACGACGATCTACTCGAACACGGCGAGCGCCCCGAATTTCGGCGTTTCGTCGACGGACCTGAACTCGACGTGGGGTGACAAGGTGACGACGACGGGGACCGGCGGTCCGGTGACGTCGCAGCAGTACACGCTGTTCAACAGCGGTACGAGCCTGGGCACCCTTCTGACGGCGACGGTGGACCTGCTGTACTTCGACGGCGGCACCAACGCGTTCATCAACGGGTTCTCCGGCAACATCAACTTTGGTCCCGGCGGTCTGGCGGCCGGCTTCTTCTCGATCATTACGTTCACGGGACTTGACGGCCTGAACATGAACCTGCCGACGACGAACATCATCATGACCCAGAAGGTCACGGCGAAGACCGGCCTGGCCAACCGCCTGGGCATCGCTTCGCTGAATCCGGTGAACATCGGCAGCAGCGGCGACGAGATGTACATCGATTCGACGACGATCGGTCCCGCGGGCTACTACACGTTCGCCAACGGCCCGGCGCAACCCGGCTACCAGATTGACCTTGTCCCCGCCCCCGGCGCGCTGGCGCTGATGGGCCTGGGCGGGCTGATGGCCTCGCGTCGTCGCCGCTGATCGGCAATGTCTGTAACGACTCCTGTTCGCTCCAGGTGAAAGAGCGTGCCTGACCCACTCGGACCCCGCTTGTCGCGGGGTCCGATCTTTTTTGGAGCGTGCCGGCATTCAAGTGGGCGTGTGGGTGCGTGCCCGGTGGCGGTCATCATCGCCGTGGATGGTGTCCCAGCGCGGCCCTCTGGTGGTTCCACCACGCCAGGGCGGGGGGGTGTCGGGCGACAAAGCGGGTGAGTTGGGTGGGAGAGACTCCCAGGCGCGTGGCGGCGAGGCGATGGTCGTAGCGGGTGGCGTGGGCCATGTCGAGGGCCTCGGCGATCATGGCGGGGAAATCGCGGTGGTCGGTGGAGCAGACGATCCTTCGGGCGGGGGTTCGGCGTATCCAGAGTTCGGAGCGTGCCTCGCCCAGCGGCACGGGCGTGCGCACGTGAACGGCGAGCACGAGGCGGAGACGGGTGATGGCGACCTGCTTGTTCTCGATCGCGCGGCGTCGTTCCCCGGCGTGGGCGCTCAGGCCCGTGGGCTGGTGGGTGATGGTGACGAGGGTCTCGACCTTGTTTCGGTGCTGCCCCCCCGGCCCGCCGGAGCGGGATTTTTCCAGGCGGCACTGGTCCAGGAGGGCCTGGTCGTCAAGCGCGGCGGGGTGGTGGGTCACGGGAAGCCTGGTGCGTGCGTGGGCGGCGTGGCGGGCTTGAAGCGGTCGTGACCGGCGGCCAGCGACTGCTGGGCGATCTGCTCGGGGGAGAAGTTCCAGAGGGTGCGGACGAGTTCGGCGCCGCGCGGGTCGTAGGCGAGGAGTTCTTCGCGGATGAAGGGGTAGATATCGTTGCGGAGGAAGTAGGCCTCGGAGAGTTCGGCGAAGTACTCCTGGGGGCTGGTGAGCGCGTAGGCGGTCTGCCCTGGTCCGTCGGGGTTGAGGGTGTGGGCGACCTGGCGGTAGAGCGAGCCGTGTTGTTTGGCGGCCTCGAACGAATCGGCGATATCGGGGCGTGTGAATCCCAGGAGCCAGTGGTAGGCGTGGGCGAGTTCGTGGAGGACCATGGCGGGCTGTATGGAACGCCAGTCGAGGTAGTCGTCGATGCTGAGCATCTCGACGGCGCCTTCTCGGGCGCGGTCGAGTCCGTGTGCTTCGAGCCAGTCTCCGGAAGGGTGGAAGCAGGCTCCGCGGGGCGTGTAGCCGGGGATGGTGGGGGCGTCGTGGGTGATGGCGATGGGGATGGTGCGGACGGCGGAGAGGGCGGGGGCGGGGAGAGTCCTGGCGATGGTTTCGAGGTCGTGGGCCAGGGCGGTGCGCAGTCGTCCGCGTCGGTCGCCTGGGAGGCTTGCGATCGCGGGGTGCATGAGGACGCGGAATCCGGCGATCTCGTGGGCGTGGTACTCGGCGAGCGGGGCCGGGGCGAGCGGAGCCGGGGCGAGCGGGGCCGGGGCGAGCGTGGTCTTCTGGGCGGTTGCCGGGGTTGAATGTGGTTCGGAATCGGAGGCGGCTGGCGTGGCGTGGTCCGGCGGATCGTCCGTGCGCGGGATCGGTCCGGGGACGGGGCTTGGTGTGATGAACGGCGCGAGGATGAGAAGGAGTGTCAGCATGTGGCGGAGGGGTGTGCCTGGAGTGACAGGTCGGCAATGACCCCGTCGGCGTGGAGGTGGAATGCCAGGCCGGCGATCATGGCGGCGTTGTCGATGCAGTATCGTGGCTGGGGGATGTGGAGGGCGATTGTGCGTCGTGCGGCGAGGTCCGCCAGTTCCCGGCGGAGCCTGGAGTTGGAAGCAACGCCTCCTCCGACGATCAGCCGTGCGAGTCGGCGGGCGTTGTGGCCGAGGTCTCCGGCGTCGGCGGCATCGAGGGCTCGTTCGATCTTGAAGATGACGGCGCGGACGGCGGCGCGTTGAAAACTGGCGGCCAGGTCCCGTACTCGCTCTGGGGTGAGCGGTGGCGGCGCGGGGTGTGGGAGGCGCTGGGTGGGTGAGGACGGGATGCCGCGCGCGGCGTAGAGGAGCGAGGTTTTCAGGCCGCTGAAGGAGAAGTCGAGGGAATCGGGCCCGAGTCTGGAGACGGGAAGGTCGGCGGCGCGGTCGTCGGCGTCATCGGAGGCGGCGAGCCGGTCGAGGTTCGGCCCTCCGGGGAAGGGGATTCCCAGGATGGCGGCGGCCTTGTCGTAGGCTTCTCCCAGGGCGTCGTCGATGGTGGCGCCCAGGCGGGTGATGGCGGTTGGGGAGTCCACGAGGTAGAGCGAGGTGTGCCCCCCGCTGATGACCAGTCCCAGGGCTGGGAAATGATCGGTGTGTGATGGTGGCGGTGAAGGGTCGCCGGGTTGTGTGAGTGAGGCGGCGTGCAGGTGGGCGTGGACGTGGTCAACGCCGATGAGCGGGACGCCCAGGGACCAGGCGAGGGCCTTGGCGGCGGAAACGCCGACCAGGAGCGACCCGATGAGTCCGGGTCGGTGTCCGACGGCGACGGCGTCGATCTTGTTCCAGGGTGTTCGGGCGTCGGCGAGTGCTTCCCGGATGACGGGGGTGATCCGTTCGACGTGGGCGCGGCTGGCGAGTTCGGGGACGACGCCGGCGTACCTGGCGTGGATGTCGGTCTGCGAGGCAACGACGGATGAATGGACGACCGAGCCGTCGTCGGTGATGGCGGCGGCGGTTTCGTCGCAACTGGTTTCGATGCCCAGGATCCGCACGTGCGTGATTGTACGAAGCGGGGGTGTGGGGGCGGAGGAGGGATTACTTGACGGGTTCGCGGGGGGAGCGGTCGGGTCGTGGGGCGTCGGGCTTGGTCGCGTCGGGCTCGGTCGCGTCGGGCTTGGTCGCGTCGGGCTTGATTTCGTGCTTGGTCGCGGCCTCGGGGGTTGGCTCGGGGGCGGGCCGGTCTTCGATCTTTTCGACGCCGGCATCCATGAGCCAGCGTTCGAGGTTCTCGTCGGTGAGCCTGAGCGTGGTGACCAAAGCCCCGTCCTTGTCGTAGATGCGGATCTGCCCGCCGGAGAGTGTGACGCCGTCGGGTATGAGGTCGGGTCGCGGGGTGGTGGTGGCCCCTTCGGCGGCGGTGGCGAGTGCGGCGATTCGGTTGTCGATGCGTCCGAGTTCGCGGTTGATGCGGTCGCGTGTGATTTCGAGTCGCTGGAGTTCGGCGAGTGTGACGGCGGTGTGGGTGATTCCGGGCTGGCCGGTGGGTTGCCAGGAGCCGGAATCGGCGCGGACCTGGACGGCCTTGAGCGCGGCGGCGAGTTGCGGATCCTTGAGGTAGGAGACGATCCAATCGGGGTCGGACCAGTTTTTGTCGTCGTCGGCGGGATCCCTGGTTCGGATGACTTCCTCTTCTCGGCGGACGCGGAGGAGTTCGAGGAGTTCCTTGTCGGTGATGGGCACGAAGAAGCCGTCGGTGGGATCGACGCCCCATTGGGCCGAATCGTCCTTGCGGGTGATGCTTCGTCCGGAGGGGAGGTAGTAGCCCTGCTCGGTGAACTTGAGTTGCGCGCCGCGGGCGTGTCGGAGGGTCTCGACGGACTGGACGCTTCCTTTTCCGAAGGTTCGTGAGCCGACGGCGATGGCGCGGTTGTTTTCGACCAGTGCCCCGGCGAGGACCTCGCTGGCGGAGGCGGAAGAGCCGTTGATGAGGACGGCGATGGGGTAATCGGGATGGGTTCCCGGGGCGGAGGCGCGGGTGATTTTCTCGGGGACGGCTCTTCCCCGCGTGGAGACGATGACGCCGGAGGGAAGGAAGAGGTCGGCGATGCGCTCGGCCTCGGCCAGGACGCCGCCGGGATTGCCTCGAAGGTCAAGGACAAGTCCGCGGAGTTTCCCCTTGTCGGCTCCGACGGAAGCGAGCGCCTCGGCGACTTCTTCCGCGCACCGCGGGGTGAACTGGGTGAGGCGGATGTACGCGATCGACCTGGACGTGTCGATGAGGTGATGCCAGCGGGTTCCTTCGGCTTCGTCGCGGTGGACGCCCTTGACCGAGCGGGTCTTGATCTGGTCCCGGATGATGTCGAGTGTGAACTGCTCGCCCTTGCGTTCCACGAGGAGTTTGACGGGCGTTCCGGGCTCCCCGGTCAGGATCTGGACGCACTCGACGTCGGTTTTTCCGAAAGTGGAGACCCCGTCGATCTCTCGGATGCGGTCCCCGGGCATCAGCCCGGCGCGTATGGCGGGGGAGTCCTCGAGCGGGGAGACGATGGTGAGCCACTGGTCCTGGGTGATGATCTGGGCGCCGATGCCGACGTATTCGCCGAGGAGTTCCTTGGCAAAGTCGTTCCTGGCGACGGGCGGGACGTACTGGGTATAGGGGTCGTTGAGGGCCTCGATCATGCCGTTGATGGCGGCCTGCTGGAGGGCTTTGTCGTCGATGGGGCTGATGTAGCGGTTGGCGAGGGTGGAGTGGACGTCGATGATCGGGTCGAGGAAGGCGTAGTCGGTGGTCCTGGCGGAGGCGGAGAGGTTGAGGGCGTTGCTGAAGCCCATGCCGGCGGCGAGGGCGACGGCCCCGACGGTGGTGACGAGGAGTCCTTGCACAAAGGCGCGTTGTCGGCTCACGGATCCGTCCTCCTTGACGACCGGGGCGAAACAAGGCTCATGGCCGATCAGGTTCGAAGTGAGACCTTTGCGGCGGGGTCGTCGGGTGTGCTGAGTCGGGGTAGTTTAGAGGGCCGCCGTGGGCCAAACCACGGGATTGACGGAGTTCCCGGGCGATGGGCTCGACCAGTTCGCCGCGGCGTTTCCTGCACGCGTGGATGTCCTTTCAGGCACGCGGACTTGATCGATGCCTGCCGAGAATCGGGGTTGTGTGCGTGCTCTTCCGTTCGCGTCGGGCGTTTTTCCCGACCAACGGCTCGCGGGTCCTGGCACGGATGGTCCGTATGTCGTCGGCACGCTAGGATTTCGTTCAGGAGATGGGCGGCCATGGTGATTTTCAGACAAGTTATGTCGTGATGCGAACGGCTTCGGGCGGTGCCTGGGCGAACGGCACGGCCCCCCCCGGGGGGGACGTGACGGGGTTGCGACGGGTGTTGCCGGCGATCCTGGCCGATCCCGTGCCCGGCGTGCGAGGCGTCCGACGTGCTTCCTTAATCCGCGTGTCCATTGGGATTCGAATCTCCGCCGTACCTTCCCCGGGCGAGGGATTGGCGGGGGTGTGTTGACATGCCTTGCGTTGACAGGGACGCCGGGGTCGTCCGTCGAGGTGACCAGAATGCCGCAACCACAGGAACGAACGACGATCGGTGTTTCTTCCGAGCGAGCGGTGCTCGCGGCGGTGCGTCTTCCCGAGTCGGTGTACGACCGATCGGACCCGTTTGGGGAACTTCGGGCGCTGGCGGAACAGGCCGGCGCGGTGATCGTGGGTGAGTTGACGCAGAACCTGGCTCGTCCGGTCTCGGGGACGTACCTGGGATCGGGGAAGGTGGCGGAGTTGAAGGACCTGTGCGAGTTGCTGGGGGCGACGACGATCATCTTCGACCACGATCTTTCCCCGAAACAGATCGCCAACATCGAGAAGGAGACGGGCCGGAAGGTGATCGACCGGAGCGAACTGATCCTTGACATCTTCGCGTCGCGCGCGACGACGCGCGAGGCGCAGTTGCAGGTCGAACTGGCGCAGGTGGAGTACACGCTGCCCAGGCTCCGGGCGATGTGGACGCACCTGGAGCGGATCGTGGGCGTGGGGGGGATCGGGGGGATCGGGACGCGTGGCCCGGGGGAGCAGCAACTCGAGATCGACCGCCGGCTGGCGCAGGCCCGGCGGCTCGACCTGGCGCGTGAACTTCGGACGATCCAGTCGCGCAAGCGCCGGGAGGTCCGGGCGCGCAAGGCCGAGCATTTCACGGTGGGGCTGGTCGGGTATACCAACGCGGGCAAGAGCACGCTGTTCAACACGCTGACGGCGGGCGGTGCGTACGCCGACGACCGCCTGTTCGCGACGCTGATGACGCGGACGCGTGAATGGGACCTGGGCGGCGGCCTGTCGGTGATGCTGTCGGACACGGTTGGTTTCGTGCGAGACCTGCCGCACAACCTGATCGCGTCGTTCAAGGCGACGCTGGACGAGGCGGTCCACGCCGACGTGCTTCTGATCGTGCTGGACGTCTCGGATCCGGCGGCGGACCTTCAGTACGCGACGGTGGCATCGACGGTCGGCGAGTTGATCGGCCAGGCGCGGCGCGAGGCCGAGCACGACGGGGAGGCGTTCTCGCCGCCCCAGCGGATCGTGCTGCTGAACAAGGCGGATCGGCTGGCGGACAACGCCGAGTTGCTGGTGTGGCAGCGCAAGATCGACGGGGCGATCCCGATCTGCGCGTTGGCGGCTCCGCCGGGGACCTCGGAGGACAGCCGCCCGACGGGCCAGGCGGACCTGGCGCGGCGTGTGCGTTCGCTGGCGCAGGGGCTGGTTGAGGAACTGGACATCACGGTTCCGTTCGCGCAGTCGCGGGCGATCCACCTGATCGAGTCGCAGGGCCAGGTGATCGATCGGACCTACGACGGTGACTCGGTGACGATCCGCGTGCGGATCGGGAGGCGGCAGGTCGAGCAGTTGCGGGCGGGAGGGGCGAAGATCGCGGTGGCGGGAGAGCCCCGCGGGTCCGAGAGCAAGGGGTGGACGGCGTGATCCCCGACCGGCCAAGGGGGCGGCGCTTCATCCCCTGGCCTTGCGTTCTCGCGGGTGGTATTGGCGGTGGACGGCGCGGAGCCGTGACCGGTCGACGTGGGTGTAGATCTGCGTGGTGGCGATGTCGGCGTGCCCGAGGAACTCCTGGACGACCCGCAGGTCCGCTCCCCCGGCGAGCAGGTGCGTGGCAAAGGAGTGGCGGATGGTGTGGGGGTGGATGTTCTTCAATCCGGCGGCGGCGGCGTGCCGGCGGATGATCTTCCATATCGCGACGCGTTCGAGCGGGCGTCCGGTACGGGAAAGAAAGAGGCGTCCCCTGTCGGCGGACCCGAGGCCCGCGCGGAGAAGAACCGGGCGCCCGTGGGCGAGGTAGGCATCGAGGGCGGCGCGGGCGGGGACTCCCATGGGGACGATTCGCTGCTTGGATCCCTTCCCGTGGACGCGCAGGGCGGTGAGGGTGTCGAGCACGTCGATGAGGGCGATGGTGGCGGCCTCGGTGGCCCTGAGTCCGCTGGCGTAGAGGAGTTCAAAGAGGGCGGTGTCACGCAGCGCCAGGGCGTCGGCGGTCTGGGAGGCACGGCGTTGGTTCCTGCCGGATTCGGGCGCGGCCCCGCGGGCGCGTGCGTGCAAGTCTGGCGAGGCGAGCAGGGTTCGCACCTGTCCGGGGGTCATGACATCGGGCAGGTTTCGCCGGCGGTGGGGGCGTTCAAGCAGGTCGGTCGGGAGGCGTTCGACGTGCCGCATGGCCAGTGCCCAGCGGAAGAACATGCGTATGGCGGCCAGGTGCCGTGTGACGGAAGATGGCTCCATGGCCCGTCCGGCCTTGAGGGATGCCAGGTGCGCGGCGAGGTGGCGGGGGGTGACGGCGGCCGGGTTATCGACTCGTGCGAGGACGAGTTCTTCGATGAGGTCGTTGAGGTCTCGCGTGTAGGCGGCGATGGTGTTGCGCGACAGGCCGCGCTCGACGCGCAGGAAGACGAGATAGTCCCCCAGGGCATGTCGCCAGGCCGGTGGGAAGGGATGTCGCTGGCGAGGACGTGGGCCAGGTCGGGCGGGCGCGGGCCGTGGCTTGGGGGCTGGCATCGGTGTTGGCATGGGGGAGAGCCGGGCGATTGAGGGGGATACGGAGGATCCAGGAATATCGGCGTTGTGTGGCCGGATGGATGACCGCTGGGGCGCTGGCACGGGCGTTGCGGTTGGGCGCGGCATGAGTGTGCGCGCGGTGTTGTGTCTGACGCTCGCGGTCGTGATGATCGCCTCCCGGGCGACCGGGACGACGGTGAAAGAACTGGTCCGCCTGAGAGGGCAGGGGGAATCGGTGCTTCGGGGGACGGGGCTGGTGGTGGGCCTGCCGGGGACGGGGGATTCGGGGAAGGAGCCGGCGCTGGCCCGCCCTCTGGCGGAGTTTCACAAGAACAGCGGGAACGCGATCGGTCGTCTGGAGGAACTGGCCACGACGCGATCGGTGGCGCTGGTGTCGCTGAGTTGCGTGATCCCCGAGGGGGGAGCGAGGGCGGACGACACGATCGACGTGCATGTCTCGACGCTTGGAACGGCCAAGAGCCTCAAGGGTGGGCGGTTGATTCTTTCGCCGTTGATAGGCCCGTACAAGGGCGATCCGGTGTACGCGATGGCGGAGGGGGCGATCAGCATCGAGGATGGATCGACGCCGACCTCGGCGCGGGTGCGTCTGGGGGCACGGATGCTCGAGGACATCGCGATGCCCCCGGTGGGGGATTCGTTCGACCTGGTCATTCGGCCCGCGTTTGCGGGGTGGAGTTCGGCGACGCAGATCGCGGCGTCGATCGAGTCGTTGTACCGGGCGGATCCGATGTCGGGGGGACCGACGGTGGCACGCGCGATCGACGAGCGGACGGTGCGTGTGTTTGTGCCCGAGGCGGAACGGGTCGATCGCGCGGCGTTCGTGGCGGACGTGATGTCGGCGGACGTGAACACCGCGCTGCTTCGGCTGCCGGCGATGGTGGTGGTGAACCCCGCGGACGGCAGCATCGTGATGACGGCGGACGTCCAGATCGGGGCGGTGGCGATCACGCACAAGGACCTGACGATCACGACGACGATCCCGGCGCCGCAACCGACGGCGTTTGACCCGCTGGTGGACCGCACGCGGTGGACGGGGGTTCAGGCGCCGGCGGCGGCGGGAGGAAACGCGAAACTGTCGGACCTTCTGGCGGCGTTCAAGCAACTCGATATCCCGGTGCAGGACCAGATCGACGTTCTCCAGATGATCCAGAAGGCCGGGAAACTGCACGCGAAACTGGTGATCGACTGAACACGCCGCGCGGCCGAGGCCGCGGCGTCAAGAGCAGGGGCACGACCAATGACCGGAGCAAGCGACGCCATCAGCGTAGAGAGTGGAGCGGGCGTTCAGCGCGCCGTGGCGGCGACGGGCCTCCGGGCGGATCGCGGCCTGGAGTTCGCGGCGGTGCTTGGGCGTCACGGCATCGGGGCGACGGGGCGTGAGGCGCGGCCCGGCTCGGCGGGGGCGGCGCGGCGGGCGGCCGAGGAGTTCGTGTCGATCGCGCTGGTGCAGCCGGTGCTCGCCCAGGCGAGGGAGTCGTCGATGGCGGCCGAGCCGTTTGCGCCATCCCCGGCGGAGCGTCAGTTCGGCGCGTTGCATGATGCGATGATTGCGCAGCGGATTACCCGATCGGCGCAGTTTCCGCTGGTTGATCGGATCGCGGAGAGCCTGATGGGCCGACGTGTCGCGGGAGGGGTGCCCGCGCGATGAAAACCGCGATGAATTCCGCCATGAAAACAGGGATGAACGCCATGCCGAACGACTCCGCGAGCGGGTCTCCCCGCGCGCTGTCAATCCCGCACGCCGAGGCGTTGGAGTCGCTGCTGCACGACCTGACGGTCGCGCACGAGCGGCTGTGGCGTTCATCGTCGGGGCTGCGGGAGGCGATCCGATCCGCGGACCCGTCGGGTGTTGAGCGTGCCACGGCGGACCAGTCGGCGTCGCTGGGAGCGATCGCGGATCTTGAGGAGCGTCGCCGGGCACTGGTGGGTGAGATCACGTCAATCGGGGCTTGCCCCGCGGGTTTTGCGGGTCGCCCGGTGACGCTGACGGACCTGGCGTCGATGGCCCCGGAGCCTTGCCGGGCCCGGCTGATGGAGGCGGCGGAATGCCTGCGGAGGTGCGTGGCTCAGGCGGCCGAGGCGCAGCGGACGCTTCGATCGGCGTCGTCGTCGCTGCTGGCGCACATGGAGGGCCTGATGCGACAGGTGGCCCAGCGTCTCAGCCACGCGGGGACGTACGGGCGCCGGGGGGTGATCGAGGGATCCCCGGCGGTGGTGTCGGGGCTTGACCTTGTGACTTGATCGACGTGCCGCGTGGATGGACGTGGATGGCACGCGGCTCGCGGAGCGTGCCGGGACGGCGCCCGTCGCGAACGACCGAGGATGAGGCCGAGGAAGCGGCCGTCGAGAGAC
Source organism: Phycisphaeraceae bacterium (assembly GCA_019636515.1). GTDB lineage: Bacteria > Planctomycetota > Phycisphaerae > Phycisphaerales > UBA1924 > JAEUJB01. The sequence goes on from JAHBXI010000003.1 coordinate 711,386, forward strand.
CAGGAAACCCATGAGTTTGACCGCCGCGCTCAACATCGGACGATCCGCCCTGGGGGCGAGCCAGATCGGGATCCAGGTCGCGGGCAACAACGTGGCGAACGTGGCGACGCCGGGGTATTCGCGTCAGGTCGCGAATCTCTCGCCGATCGGTGGTTCGGACCCGTACAGCCGCCTTTCGGCGGGGCGTGGGGTCGGGGTGTCGGATGTCCGGCGTCAGATCGACGCGGCGCTGCAATCGCGGCTGTGGATGAGCACGGCGGATCGTTCGGCGGCACGCCAGCAACTGGACCTGATGACGCAGGTCGAGAGCGTGCTCGGGGAATTGTCGGGGAACGACCTGTCGAGCGAGTTGTCGGCGTTTTTCAACGCGTGGAGCGAGCGTGCCAACAACACGCAGTCGTCGGCGACGGTGGTGCAGCAGGGTGACAAACTCGCGGGGATGCTCCAGCGTCTGCGGTCGTCGCTGACGACGGTTCGCGCGCAGATCGACCGTCAACTGTCGGGCGCGGTGACGGCGGCGGACGGGCTGCTCGACCAGGTGGCCTCGCTGAACGCGGCGATTTCGGCGGCGGAGACGTCGGGCGGCTCCGCCAACGCGCTTCGCGACCAGCGCGACCAGGTGGTGTCGAAACTGAGCGAACTGCTGGATGTGTCGGTGATCGAGCGTCAGAACGGGGCGGTGGACGTGCTGGTCGGCTCGACGCCGGTGGTTCTGGCGGGGGTGTCGCGCGGGATTCACCTGCGGTCGGTCGGGGCGGGCGCCTCGACGGAAATGGTCGTGGCGTTGCGAGCGGATGGGGAGCCGCTGCCGGCCACGGGCGGGAGCATCGCGGGGTTGATCGGATCTCGCCGGACGACGGTGGACGGGACGATCCGTCAACTCGACGCGGTGGCGAGCCAGTTGATCTTCCAGGTGAACCGTCTGCACTCGACGGGCGCGAACCTCTCGAACCTGTCCGGGGCGACGGGCTCGCTGTCGATCCCGGCGTCGGATCGTGGATTGGCGATGAACGACCCTGGGAACCGAGCTTTCTCGTCGCTTCCGTTTGCGGCGACGCACGGGTCATTCACGGTCCGGGTGAAGAACACGGCGGACGGGTCGTTCCAGTCGGTGCGAGTGAACGTGGATCTTGACGGGGTCGGGCCCGGCGGGGTCTTGACGACCGCCCATGACACGTCGGCCGAGGATATCCGCGCGGCGATCGACGGGATCACGGGCCTCTCGGCGTCGTTCAGCCCCGAGGGCCGGCTGGTGGTGAGGGCGGCGTCGGGGTTCGAGTTCTCGTTCGAGGATGATACTTCGTCGGCGCTGGCGGTGCTGGGGGTGAACTCGTATTTCACGGGGGTGAACGGGTCGGACATCGCGGTGCGTGACGACCTGAAGTCGAACCCGTCGGGGCTGATGTCGGGTCGGATGACGGCGGGCGGGCTGGTGGAGAACGCCAACGCGATGGCGATCGTGGGACTCCAGGACGCCTCGAACGATGTCCTGGGTGGCCGGTCGATCCGTCAGGGGTGGATCGACGCGGTTCAGGAGGTGGGGATTCGGACGTCCTCGGCGGAGAGCCGGACTCTGGCGCTGGGTGTGGTGCAGGAGAGCCTGGAGGCACAGCGGGCCTCGATCAGCGGCGTGAGCATCGACGAGGAGGCGTTGAACCTGATGAATTTTCAGCGGCAGTACCAGGGCGCGGCCCGGGTGATCAGCGTCGCCGACCAGTTGATGCAGACCCTGATGTCGCTGGTGTGAGCCGGGGCCCCGGAGGACCACCATGACCAAGATCATCGCGGGAATCTCGCGGGCGCCGGACCTGATGATGTCGCACCTGGCGCTCAGCCGTATCACCCGCACGAGCGTCGAGTTGCTCCGGGTTCAGAACCAACTGGCGACGGGCCGGGTTGTGAACAACCCGTCGGACGACCCCGTGCGCATGGCGACGATCCTGGAACTCGACGACCGGATCGAGCGGTCCGAACAGCGGATGCGGAATATCTCGCACGCGCAGGCGTCGCTTGGAGCGGTGGACACGGCGCTGGGAGAGGCGCACGAGATCGCCCTTTCGGCCAAGGAAATCGTGCTGACGCAGATCGGGTTCGGGAGTTCGGGGACGGAGCGTTCCGGCCAGGCGGTGGTGGTCCAGTCCATGATCGACACGCTGCTGGGGCTTGCCAATCGCCGTGGGGTGGCGGGCCATCTCTTCGGCGGGTCGGTGGCGGGCGCCGCGCCGTTCACGCCGTCTGGAGGCGGTTTCCGGTACTCGGGCACCGGGGCGGGACTGATCACGGACCTCTTCCAGGGCGGGCGGATTCCGATCACGACCACCCCCGACGGGATCGGCGGGGTATCGGCGCGTGTTCGGGGGAACGTTGATCTGGAGCCATCGCTCACGGGCGCGACGACGCTCGCGGAACTCCGCGGGGGGCGCGGGCTTGGCGTGAACCCGGGCGTGGTTTCGTTCTCGTTCGCGGGTGGGCCGCGGGCAAGCGTGGACCTGACCGGATCGAGAACAATCCAGGACGTGGTTGATCGTCTGGGGAATGCCATCGGCCAGTACGAGAGCGACCAGGGCGTGACGGTTCTAGGCTCGGGCGGCGTCTCGACGGAGGGGGGGGCGATCACGATCGACGTGGCCGCGGGCGGGGTGGTTGAGTTCTTTGAAGTGGGCACGGGCACGACGGCCAGGGACCTGGGCCTGGCCGGCGACTCTCCGTTCTCGTTCCCCGCGGGGGTCACTCCGGGACTTGATCTTCGCCCGGTGGTGACATGGGCCACGCCGATCTCGGCCTTGTCCGGGGTTTCGGGCGCGCTTGGGTCGATCCGGATCAACAACAACACGTCGTCTCATGTCATTGACCTGTCCGTGGCGCGGACGGTGGGCGATCTCCGGAGCCTGATCGAATCGTCGGGCGCCGGGGTTCGCGTGCTGATCAACGACGCGGGGACGGGCATTGACGTCTTTTCGGAGGTGTCGGCGGGAGTGTCCGGGGCTCTGTCGATCGAGGAGGTCCCCGGGTCGAACCTGACGGCGACGCGGCTGGGGATCCGGTCGCTCTCGTCGGGGACGCGACTGGCGGAATTCAACTTCGGGCGCGGCGTCTCGATCGTACACGGCTCTCGAGACCCGGTAACGGGCGACCCCTGGCCGGAGAAGGACGTGGATTTCTCGGTCACGCTGGGAGATGGGCCTGGAACCCGGATCTCGATCGACCTGAGGCCGCAGGACATGACGGACGTAGGGGCTCTGCTGGGGCGGCTGAACAGCCAGATCGCCGACGGCCTGGCTTCTGCGGGGCTCCCGGGGACAGCGCTTCGTGCGGAACTGTCGGAGGGCGGCAACGGGATCCGTCTTGTTCAGGATTCGTCGTTTGGTGATCCGATCCGGGTGGAGGCGGCGAACGGGTCGTCGGCGGCGGAGGGGCTTGGGTTGCTGGGTGCGCGGTACGACGTTTTGTCATCTTCCCTGCTGGGAGAGGATCGTGCCCGGGTGAGGGTTGATGGCCTGTTCAGCGACCTGATCGATCTCCGTGATGCGTTGAACGGGAACGACACGAATGGCATCGCTCTTGCGGGAGAGAGGCTTGAGGCGACGCTGACTCGCCTGGCGGAGAAGCGTGGCGCGGTCGGGGGCCTTGCCCGGCGAGTGGATGGGGCCAAGTCGGCCGAGGAGGACCGTGCCGCGTTGGATGAACAGATCCGCAGCCGGCTGCGGGATGTGGACTTTGCGGAGGCGGCGACCCGTTTCTCGCTGCTGCAGACGCAGTTGCAGGCGGGACTTCAGACGGCGGCCTCGGCGACGAGCCGGAGTTTGCTGGACTTCCTGGGCTGACGCCCGGGTCGGACCGTTGGATCGAGAAACCCCCGCCGCCCCGGCCGCGGCGTGGGGTGACCTGACAGGACGTCGCCGGGCCGATGGACGGCCCGGGGTCGATCCGTGCATGGGAGCACCTGGCCGAGGGATTGGAGCGCACCGATGGAAGTGCGGACCACACGTTTCGGGGTCGTTGACATAGCGGAGGACCGCGTCATCACGTTCCCGAAGGGGCTGCTTGGGTTCTCGGAGTTCCGGCGATTCTGCCTGCTGGAACCCGGGGAGGATTCGTGTTTTTTCTGGCTCCAGTCGATCGACGACGCCTCGCTGGCGTTCGTGGTGACGGATCCGGCGCTGTTTGTTCCGGAATTCGCGGTCCCGATCCGCCAGGACCAGATGGGCGACCTTGGCCTGTCTGGGCTCGAGGATGCGCAGGTGTTCGTGATCGTGAACAAGATCGACCAGCAGTTGACGGGAAACCTGCAAGGCCCCCTGGTGATCAACACGCTGACGCGGGTTGGGGAGCAGATGGTGCTGGCGGAGAAGCGTTGGACGACGCGTCATCCGCTGGTGAAAGTCCCCGCCTCGCGGGCGATCGCCTGATCTTGTTCGGGATCGCCCATGGGGGGGCGTCCGGCGAGTGCCGGGCGGCCCGTTGACAGGAACCGCCATTTCGTCCCGGACCACCACACGCCGTCGGCATGGATGCGACGGTCTCCGGGGCGATCGAGGAGTTGTTTCATGCTCGTCCTATCACGCCTTCGCGACGAGACGATCATGATCGGGGACGACATCGAGGTCACGGTCGTGGACATCCGCGGTGACAAGGTGCGGCTGGGGATCAACGCCCCGACCCGCATCTCGGTGCATCGCAAGGAGGTCTACGACGCGATCAAGCGGGAGAACCAGCAGGCGGCCAGGGTTGACCCGGCCTCGGCCGGTGACCTGCGTGAGGCCTCCCTCCCCGGTCAGTTCCCGCGTTCGAGACCATCGGGCATCGGCCGTCTCGGGGCGGCACCGATCTCCGTTTCCCAATCGTCAACGCCTCCGGCCCGCCGGGAGCGGGACCCGATGGCGCCAGTTCCGTGAAGCCAATCGCCGCGCGGAGGACCGCGCGGACGGGGCGTCGGCTCGTGGCATGAGTCTTGCGAGCACGCCCGCGTCGGTTGAAGGTCGCACGCAGCCCAATCAGGGAGGATTGCCGTGTCCAGGATCAACTCAAACATCCCCAGCCTCGTGGCGCAGTCGAAACTCGCGCGGACGCAGCAGGAACTGCAGGTCCGGCTGGAGCGGCTCTCGACGGGCCTGCGCATCAACCGCGGGTCGGACGACCCGGCCGGTGTCATCATCGCCGAGCGTCTGAGGGCCGACATCAAGGGCGTCGAGCAGGGGATCAAGAACGGCGACCGTGCGTCGGCGGTCATCTCGACGACCGAGGCGGCGTTGAACGAGGTCGCCGACCTCTTGAACTCGATCCGAAGCCTCCTGGTGGAGTCGGCCAACACCGGCGCCAATTCGAAGGAGGAGCGTGACGCCAACCAGCAGCAGATCGACTCGGCGATCGAGTCCATCACGCGGATCTCGAACACGGCGAGTTTCGGCGGCCTGAAGTTGCTCAACGGCAACCAGGACTACCGCCTGTCGGGGATGGCGACCAGCGCCATCGCCCACGCCCGGATCAACAACGCGTCGTTCGTGGGCTCCCCCAACCTCCTGATCGAGGTTGACGTGATCGCCAGCGCGCAGACCGGGGCGCTCTACTACAGCGGGAATACGTCTCCGGTGGGTGTCACCCTCTCGGCCACGACCCTTGAGGTGATGGGCCCGAGCGGGGTGCAGGTCATCACGATCCCTTCCGGGCAGTCGCTGGCCCAGGTCGTGACCGCGGTGAACCGTCTGACGAGCCTGACGGGTGTGCAGGCGAGCCTGATCAACGACAACCCTGCCTCGGGGATGGTCTTCCAGTCGGCGGAATTCGGATCGTCGTCGTTCGTTTCGGTGAAGCGGATCGGCGGCCCGAGCAACGCCTCGGGTGATTACTTCCAGACGTTCAAACTGGCCGACGGGGAGCCGGTTCCGGGGGGCACGCCGTTCCCGTGGGCCGCGCTGCAGGGCGCCGGTTCGCTCTTGTCGGCCAAGCGCGACGACGGGCAGAATGTCCAGGCGCTGGTCAACGGGAACCTGGCGACCGGGGACGGCCTGCGGCTGAAGGTGAATTCGGGCGCGCTGGGGATGGACATCCTGCTGACCCAGGCGTACGCGACGCGTCCGGACGGGTCGGTGAGTTCCTTCTATGTGACCGGCGGCGGGGCGTTGTTCCAGTTGGGCCAGGACGTGAACGCGTTGCAGCAGGTGAACATCGGCATCCCGTCGATCTCGGCCTCGCAGATCGGCGGCACGATGGTGTCGGGCGTGATGAACTTCCTCAGCGCGATCAAGTCCGGGCAGACGTTCAGCATTTCCAACAGCGTGACGGCGGGTGACTTCACGGCGTCGAACCAGATCCTGGAGAACGCGATCGACGAGATCGCGGTGCTCCGTGGGCGGCTTGGCGCCTTCGAGCGCAACGTTCTTCAGACCAACACCCGCTCGCTCCAGTCGGCCTTCGAGAACCTGTCGGCGAGCGTGTCGGTGATCCGAGATGCGGACTTTGCGGTCGAAACGAGTCAACTCACCCGCGCCCAGATCCTTGCCAATGCGGGGACGTCGGTGCTGGTTCTTGCGAACCAGCAGTCCCAGCAGGTGCTTCAGTTGCTCGGGTAGCGTCCGGTAACCGGCCTTTCCGCGCCTTGGCGCGGGGTGAAATCCCCAGACATTTGAGCCAAGCCCCGTGGCCGTCACGGGGTTTGGCCATTTTCGTGCCCAGGAGTGTTGCATGACTCAATCCGTCCACGGGCCCGGCCGATCAGTAGTCCGCCGTGTTCGGGGAACAGCCCCAGTCTCGGCGCCGGGAACGGATTCCCGGTTTACGGGCCGCGTGTGTTCAACCGGCCCTCTCCGCGCGTCGTCCGCGTGGAGGCGCCGGGCTTCACCGGGCGGTGAGGCCCTCCGGAGCGTTTCACGGAGGATTCTCAGTCATGAGTCGGATCAATACGAACGTCCAGTCCCTGATCGGCCAGCGCGTCCTGGGCATGAACCAGGGCGGCCTGAGCGTCTCTCTCGAGAGGCTCAGCACGGGCTTGAAGATCAACCGCGGCAAGGATGACCCGGCCGGGTTGATCGCGTCGGAGAACCTGCGATCGGAGATCAAGTCGATCAACGCGGCGATCAGCAACGCCGACCGAGCCGACCAGGTGGTGAACATCGCCGAGGGCGGCCTTCAGGAGGTGTCGAGCCTTCTGTCGGAACTCCAGGGCCTGATCACGACGACGGCCAGTTCGGCGGGCCTCTCGGCCGAGGAGAAGCAGGCGAACCAGTTGCAGATCGACTCGATCCTGCAGACGATCGACCGCATCGCCAGTTCGACCTCCTTCCAGGGGATCAAACTGCTCAACGGCACGTTCGACTTCAAGACGTCGTCGGTGGCGGCGGGCGTGTCGGACTTCCGCGTCAACGCGGCCAAGTTCACCGGCTCGAGCATGAAGGTTGACCTGATCGTGACCAACTCGGCGCAGCAGGCGGGCATGTTCGCCGACTTCGGCGGGTCGGCGATCGACCTGACGACCGGCTCGGCGCTGGTTTTCGAGGTCGCGGGCTCGCTTGGCTCTCGTCAGTTGAGTTTCAGTTCGGGCACGAACCTCACGGACGTCGCGGCGGCGATCAACACGTTCAAGGACGTGACGGGCGTCGAGGCGACGGTCTCGGGCAACGGCCTGCGTCTGGTGAGTTCGGAGTTCGGCTCCGATCAGTTCGTGTCGGTCAAGGTCACTTCGGGCGACGCGGCCGGTCAGGGCATCGCCGCCTTCGCGGACAACGACGACGTCGCGGGCTCGACGTACACGACCTTCGCCAACGCGGGCAACGGCGTGCGAGACACCGGACAGGATCTCGGGGCGACGATCAACGGTGTCGTAGCGACCAGCATCGGGAAGACCGCCCGGATCAACACGGACTTCCTCGACGTCGAGATCACCCTCAAGACCAGCAACGCGATGCAACTGGGCGCCGTGGACACCAACGGGGCGTTCAGCATCACCGGCGGCGGGGCCGACTTCCAACTGGCCGGTCGCGTGGACATCGCCGGGCGTGTGTCGCTGGGCATGGGTGACGTGGCCGCCCGCAAACTCGGCAACAGCACCATGGGGTACCTGAACGAACTTGCCAGCGGGAAGGGCAAGAACCTGGTGGACGGTGACCTCGACTCGGCTCAGAAGATCGTGACCGAGGCGATCCGCCAGACATCCTCTCTCCGCGGCCGACTCGGCGCGTTCCAGAAGAACACGATCGGGGCCACCGTCCGCAGCCTGGGCGTGGCGAGCGAGAACACGGCGGCGGCACAGTCCGTCATCCGTGACGCGGACTTTGCGTCCGAGACGGCGAACCTCACGCGGTCGCAGATCCTGGTCTCGGCCTCGACCAACATCCTGACCCTCGCCAATTCGCAGCCCCAGACCGTGCTGCAGTTGCTCGGGTAAGGATCGACGTAACAACCCCTGAATCCCCGAAGGCCCGGGCCATGCCCGGGCCTTTTTCATGCGCACGGACGGGGTGAACGGCGGGCGCGGCCCGGCATGATGGTCGATGGTGATCCCTCGCGGCGCGGGAAGAGCGGGTGGTCGTGGCGGCGACTGCGACGGGTGCGTGCGATGAGACGGGGCGGGAGGTCCCGTGGGACCGGGTGTCAGGAGGCCGGGGCAAGGCGCTGCCGGCCGTGGTTCCTTTGCGAGAGGGCTTGCTGGACCAGTTCGCGCACGCGAGCGGCCGCGGATCCTTCGCCATCTCCGGCCACGGCGCGGACGGCGGCCTCGATGGCAGTTCGAAGTCGTGCCCGGAAGCGGGCTGGATCATCGGCGACCTGGGCGATGAAAGCCCGCAGGCAAGCCGGGTCACGGGCCAGCGGCAGCCCGAAGGTTTCAAGGCGTACCAGCCGATCAACCTGCCCGAGCCGTCCGAAGGCGGCGGTGATCACCGGCGTTCCGAGCAGCAGAGATTCGACGTTGGTCGTTGAATGGAACGTGACCAGGGCGTCGGCGGCGAGCAGCAGGTCGTGCAGGGCCGGGGTGTCGGAACCGACCATCCGCGTGCGCTCGGCGCCCGGGAACCATGCGGCGTGTGCGTAGAGATCCTCGTGCTCCCGGGGATGGGTCTTGATGATGAGCGAGGCCCGCGGCTCGTCCAGGACGGCGCGGGCGACCTCATCAAACTGAGACCGGGAATCTTCCTGGGTCGTCAGGACGATCCACGGCCCTGCTTGGGGCAAGCCAAGCGACTCGGCGACGCGGCGGCGTGCCTCTTGCGCGCGGCGGTCGGCTCCTGTGCCCGAGCGCAGGGCGTCCCACGCGGGGTTTCCGGTGACCACGACGCGGCCGGGGTCCTGGACAGTGGCCTTGCCGAGCACGGCGGCGTGCTGGTGGGGTCCCCAGGTACACACGGCGTCGGCGAGTTCGAAGGAACCATCCTCGAAACGTCGTTCGGCGGCCTGGCTGATGTGGCCATGGATAAGCATGATGACGGCGGCGCCGGCTCGTTGCGCCCCGAGGGAGAAGGCGATCTCGGTTCCCTTGCGGTGGCGGGCGCAGATCAGCGCGCGGGCGCCCGAGCGAGCGACCAGCGACTCGGCGGCGTCGGCCCAGGCGATGGCATCGGGCACGGCGTCGATGGCCATGCGGTGGAGGTCCGGCAGGACCAGCGGTGCCAGGTCGATCCCCTCGACGCGCAGGAGCGGTTCAATGGCCGGCCGGGCGTGCTCCCAGGCGCGCGCCCATTGGGTGCGGTGCTCACGCAGAGCGCCGATGGCGGAGGGAGGGATGATTTCCTCAAGGCAAAGGCGGATCACCTCGCCTGGGATGCGGCGGACGCGGTTCCAGCGACCCGCGCCCGCGGGGAGCACCACGGCGGGGCGCAGGCCGTGTTCGATCAATTCCGCCATGACCGGGATCATGGGGATGAGGTAGTTGTCCATCGTCGCGATGAAGAGCACGTCGGCGGGGGGGGTGTCCCGGCCGCTGGCGGTCGGGGCCGAGGGGATATCGATCTCCCGGGATTCAAACCCCGGCGAACAGCAGCGAGGCGGGCACGATTTGAGGAGTGAATCGATGAGTTCCGGCCAGGGACGAGCGGAGGAGATGGTCCCGCCCCGAGCGGCGTGACGCTGGAGCAGGAAATACTCCCCGAGCCACAGGTCGTTGAGGGTGAAGTCGATTCTGTGCGCGAACTTCAGGCTGTTGTCGGTGAGCCATCGATCGGCGGCGGCGGCGGCGCGGAGTGCTCGTCGGCAGTATTGGTGCAGGTCGGCGCTGTACCCGGCGGCCTTGTGGACGACGCAGGCGGCCAGGTCGAGCCGGTCGTGCGTCGGGAGTCGGCGGACCCATCCCCGTGCCATTTCCTCGGCGAGTTCGGCGGCTTTTCGCTCGTCGATCGGGGTTTCGCGGACGCGGGCGTAGAAATCCTGTCGCTGATGGTCGTCGAAGCGAATGGCGCGGGTGGCGGTCATGCGTCGGTTGACCGCGTGGGAGGCGGTCCGCGGGGTTCCCGGCGTTGTGGAGGTTATCCGGCCCTGGCGAGATCCGTTGGTCTCATGGCCGGTGCTCTGAGGCGCTTCATCACGGGGATTTCGCTGTCGTAGACGCGTTTGACGCCGTCGCCCAGGGCCTGCTCGACGACGCGGATATCACGTACCAGGCGTGAGAACCCGCCCGGCTCGATGGAGGCGGCGTGATCGCTCCCCCACATGGCCCGGTCAAGCGTCAGGTGCCGTTCGATGAAGCACGCCCCGAGCGTGGCGGCGGCGACGGTTGTCTGAAGCCCCGACTCGTGGCCTGAGTAGCCGACCGGGCAGCCGAACTCCTCGGCGAGTGTGAACATGGCGCGGAGGTTGAGTTCCGCCGGGGGGCAGGGGTAGGTGCTGGTGCAGTGAAGGAGGACGAGGTTGGCGGGATCGAGCAGGCCGACCGCGTGTCGTATCTGCTCCATCGTGGACATGCCGGTCGAGAGGACGACGGGAATTCCAAGAGCCCTGGCCCGGGCGAGCAGGGCGTCGTCGGTCAGGCAGGCCGAGGGGATCTTGACGCATGGGGCGTCGAAGCGTGCGAGGAAATCGAGGGAGGGAACGTCCCAGGCGGAGGCGAACCAGGCGATGCCCTTCTCTCGGCAGTAGCGGTCGATGCGGGCGAAGGCATCGAGGTCGAACTCCATGCGCCGGCGGTAGTCCATGTACGACATGAGTCCCCAGGGTGTCTCGCGTGGGACGTCGCGCATGGCCGGGGGAACGCACAGTTCTGGGGTTCTCTTCTGGAACTTCACGGCATCGCATCCGGCCAGGGCGGCGGCGTCGATCAGCCGTGTGGCGAGGCCCAGGTCGCCGTTGTGGTTGATGCCGATCTCCGCGGCGATGTACGCGGGGCAGCCGTGTCCGACGGGTTTTCCGGCGATCGTGAGGCGCCCGGGGATCCGTGAGAGGGGAGTCGGGTTCATGGTCAGGCCTCCGCCCGCGCGAGGCGGGACATCGATGCGTGGGGGTGTTTGGCGGGGATCCGGCGAGCCGAGGCGATCGCCTCGCAGACGGCAAAGTCGCCGGGTGTGTCGATCTGGAAGGACCGAACTTCGTCCATGACGTACAGGGCGATCGATCCGAAGAGACGGCAGCGGTGGCGGAGCAGGCCTTCGGTCCGCATCACGTAGAGAGAGCCGTTTTCGCGGTATCGGGCGGGCATGTCCTGCCTTCGCGGGCGGTGGGCGGGGTTGTAATTGAGGGGGACGGCCGTGTCGCCACGGTCCAACCATAGAAAATCGTGCGACGGCGTGACCGAGACCAGCGAGTCGGCTCCCCGGCGGAGCAGCAGGTCGATCGCCCCGCCGACGTCTCCGGGATCGCGGATGGGGCTGGTCGCCTGGAGAAAGACGACCAGTTCGGGCATCAAGGCGCGATCGGGGTACGCGGATTCAAGGGCGTGGATGATCGCGGGCTCGGAAGGCGCCTGATCGGTGGCGAGTTGGGGTGGGCGGCGGATGACCTCCGCGCCGGACTGGCGGGAGACGTCGGCGATCTCGTCGTCGTCGGTCGAGACGATGATCCGCTCGACGGGTCTGGCTTCGCGGGCGTGCGAGATCGACCACGCGAGAAGCGGGCGACCGAGGAAATCGCGGACGTTTTTGCGAGGGACGCCCCTGGAGCCTCCGCGTGCGGGGATGATGGCGACGGCGCGGGGGGGTGTCACCGTGTCTCCCCGTTCGCGGGTCCTTCGTGCCAGACGTCCATGTACAAGGAACTGTTCGGGCGGCGATCAAAGGCGTCCGATCGAAGTTCTTCCAGGACGCTTTTTCGATAGGATGAGCGGACGCAGCGGTCGAACCCGTGCGTGGTGAGCCAGTGGGCCAGGTACGCCTCGTCGAAGCAGTGGACGTGGCCGTTTCCCAGGGGAGAGATCGAGTAGAACCACGATGCGAGCAGGCCGCCGATGGGCGCCTCGGGGTCGCGGTAGGTGAGTTCGGCCTTCTTGAAAAAGGCGAGGTCTCCGGCGGCGTAGGCCCGGATGGCCAGGGCGATGTCGGGAACGGCGATGCGGAGAAGGCCCCCGGAGAAGCGTCCGTCGGTCACGTGGCCGGGCTTGAGGACCCGGCGGAACTCGTCCAGCACAAAGCCCAGGTTCGCGGGCTGGATGTGCTCGAGGGTGTGGGAGGTGAAGACGACATCGACCGAGGCGTCGGCGTAAGGGAGCGGTTCTCGGGAGATGTCCAGGACCAGGTCGGCGGTATCCCGCAGGTCGATGATGGTCCAACCCGGGAGTTTGGGGTGCCCTTTGCCGCCGCCGATGTTGAGTTTGGCCATGGTTTGCCCTTGTGCCCGGCTGAGATCAGACAACACCCGCCACGTCGGGGCTTTTCGCGCGTGGGCGTCCATGACCTATCGGCCTTTGAGCCTTATCGGTCCAGCAAAGAGCACGGGTTTGATCGACGAAAAGGCTCGATGCTCCCCGGGATTCGGGGTGCTCGGGGAGGGAATTCCCGGACGGGTGCGTCCCATGAGAGGGTCAAGCCCGGACGGCGATCCGCGCCGCGGTCAGCGGCCTGCGAGCCGGATTCCGTTGCCCGGCTATGTTCGCCCGCACCGTTGCGTTCGTCACGCCGTAGGCCGGTACGAGATCCGATCGCCGTCGGTGGCGACAGTCGGTGGCGACAGGTAGTTGAGAGGTCGCCAGAATCAGAAACAGGTCGAAGCCCGGGTGTCAGCGGCGAGTCTGATCCAAAAAAGTACTTGACGCGGGGGGGGGATGGGTAGAGTATTGCGTGTCACTCGCACGGGGCGGGTGTTCAAATCCGAGGGGTCCAGAATATCACGAATGCAGGGGGCGGCATGAACCGGAACCATTTGTCGGCGTGGGTGGGTGTCGTGGCGGGGCTTGCGGTGGCGGTCGGAGTTGCGGCCAGCGGAACGGCCTTCGGCCAGCCTGATGTGGTGTGGCCCGGACCATCGGGACGTCAAGACTACTACTGCAAGCCGCCGGGCCCGCCTTCGGGATGGGCGTGTGCGGCGCCGACCGTTAATCACGATGTTCTGCTGCATAGCGTGAGCGGGGAGGCATCGGAGAAAAAACCCAAAGCGTGGAAGAAGTTCCCGGCGTGTAAGTGCGCGATCGTGCCCGTTGGAGAATATGAACCATGTTCTGGAGAACTCTCGTACTCAGAGACGATCCAGGAATGCTGGTCGGTCTTCGGTGCTGTCAGCACGGAGATCAAGATCGGGGCGCTGACCAGGCTTATCTCCGAGTTCAGCATTCAACTCGAGGTCGGGTCGTCGATCCAGGGCTGCAAGGAGTGGACGTGGTCGATGACCTACCAGATCGCGACCAGCCAGTGCCTCGATCGGTTCGCGCGCATTTTTCGAGAAGAGCGGACGTATACAAGGGTCGAACTGTACGCGAACACCGTGCATGACTACGTATGTACGGATCCGTTCGGCATGCCGGTGACCGCGAGGACGTGGTGTGGCAACAAGTATGTGACCGCGAAGGTGGTCCTTGACGACGGCGGGGGTTTCGAGGTCAGCCAGCCGCCGGTCGTTTGCTGGGGGTATGAACATCCTCCTGAATGGGACGGGCGGTACGACGTGCCGTGCTGCTCTCCGCTCTGCCAGGAGGTGCCGCCAAACGAGTTGCCGTGTTGCGGCCTGATCGGCAACGATTGATGCGTGCAAGAAGATTGAGGATTGGCCAAACACCACCGTTCGGGCGTAAAGGGGACGCGATGGAAAACGTACGCGAGGTGGACCACGGAGCGGTACGGCTTTGGACGCTCCTGATCTTGTTGGTATTCGGCGTGGCGGTCGCCTGGTGGGTGGCGCTGCGCTCCGATTCGCCCGATTTTTTGCACTCAGGCCAATCGGGTATGGCGAGGAAGGCGGATTCACTGATCGGGCGGTTCGGGCCTGGCACGGAGGTGCGCGAGGTCGCCGTCGGGCTGTGGCGTGGTGGGGATCGTTCGGAGTCGATCGAACTGCTGCGTTTGTCGGCGGCGGCGTCTGAAGGCAATCCCACGGAGTTCATCGCCAACACCCGCCTTCTGGGTCAATACCTTTCGTGGTCGGGCGACGAGGAAGAAGCGCGGCGGTGCTTCGAGACGGTGCTTTTGACCATCATGGGGATGACCGAATACTCGGGTGGAGAGTTCGTGAACGCGTACAGCGCGGCCATTCAGATCGTGGGGCCCCTGGCGGCGGAAGGTCGCGGCGAGGAATCGCTTTCGTACCTGCGTTTTCTGCGCGCGAACTCGGACAAACTCGATCCCTCCTGGGCGCGGCATGTCCTGTACCACGAGGCAAAGACGCTCATAGCCCTGGGTCGCGCCTCCGAGGCGGCGGACCTGATCGCCGATCACGGGGAGTTTTTACTTGGCGGCGGTCCATCGGAGCGCCTCCACGCGGCCAACGCCGCGATCATGGCGTTCGACGCCGCCCCCCCTCAGCCGCGCGTGGCGGATTTTCTGGGTTTGGTATGGGCGGATCCGGTGGCGAGGCAAAGCCCGGATATTGCGAACGTGGGCATGGCGTGGGTGTCGCGGCTGGCCCGGTCGGGCCGTCGCGACGAGTCCCTGCACGCGGGGATCGAGGTTTTCCGGGTGGTCGAGAAGATGCTGGAAGGGTCCGACGGAGCGGTGTTGGCCGGGGCTGGCGCGTCCGCGGAGGAGATCTCCGAGGTGATGTCACGCCGCCGCCTGAAGGATCACTGGAACAGCCTGGTGTCGCATCTGCAGCCGGCGTATGTGCATGGCTACCCGGAGTACGCGCTGGAGGTGAACATGGCGCTGGCCGCGAGTCTGCCGCGCGGTTCGCCCGAGCACGGGAACGTGATGGAGGAGGTCGCCCGCCTGACGCGGATGATCGAGGCCGGGAAGGTTCCTGAGAAACCGTGATCGCGTGGCGACGGTCTTCAGGGGCTCTGGGCGGCGTCCTCTCGGTCGCGGGCCTGGCGTTCGGATCGCTTGCGCATGGATTCGTCGAGGATTTTCTTGCGGAGCCGGATGGCGGTGGGGGTGACCTCGACGAGTTCGTTGTCCTCGATGTATTCGAGGGCGTACTCGAGGGTGATTCGCCGGGGTGCCTTGAGGACGACGGTGGCGTCCTTGCCGGCGGCCCGCATGTTGGTGAGGTGCTTGAGGCGGGTGATGTTGATCGTCAGGTCGTTGTCGCGGTTGTGCTCCCCGACGATCTGGCCGATGTAGACGGGGTCGCCCGGTGAGACGAACATGATGCCGCGGTCGGCGAGTTGCTCGAGGGCGTAGGTGGTGACCGGGCCGGTGTCGAGGGAGATGAGCACGCCCTGGGCGCGGTGGGGGATGGCCCCCGAGACGGGCTCGAACCGGACGAACGAATGGTGCAGGATGGCCTCTCCCTGGGTGGCGGTCAGGACGCGCGATCGCAGCCCGATGAGCGAACGGGAGGGGATCTCGAAGAGAAGGTGCGTGACGGCGGCCCCTCGCGGCTCCATCTTCTTCATCTCGCCCTTGCGCGAGCCGACGAGTTCCATGACCGAGCCCAGGTGGTGGGAGGGGCAGTCGATCACGAGTTCCTCGATGGGCTCGTGGGGGACCCCGTCGATGGACTTGACGACCACCTCGGGCTTGCCGACGGAGAGTTCGAAGCCTTCCCGTCGCATGGTCTCGATGAGGATTCCCAGCGACAGCACGCCCCGGCCGGAGACCATGAACTCGTCGGGGGTCTTGCCGGGGGCGATGCGGAGGGCGACGTTGCGCTCGAGTTCGTTTTCGAGTCGTTCGCGGATCTGCCGGCTGGTGACCTGCGTGCCTTCCTGCCCGGCGAAGGGTGAGTCGTTGATGCGAAAGAGCATGGTCATGGTCGGTTCATCGACCTTGACGGCGGGGAGCGGTATCGGGTTTCGCGGGTCGGCGACGGTGTCTCCGATGTCGATGCGTTCAAGTCCGACGATGGCGCACAGGTCTCCGGCCTCGACGCTCTCGACCTCCTGGCGCTTGAGTCCGACGAACTGGAGGAGTTGGCTTGCCTTGCTCTGGGTGATGGTCCTGCCGTCGCGGCGGATGATGGTGACGGGGGCGCCCGACCGGATCTTTCCGTTGAAGACCCGCCCGATGCCGATGCGACCGACGTACTCGTTGTAATCGATGGCGGTGATGAGAACCTGGAGCGGGAGGTCCGGGTCTCCCCCCGGGGCGGGGACCTGGCGGACAACCGCCTCGAAGACGTCGCGCATGTCGGTGGTCTTGACGGCCAGGTCGCGGGTTCCCCACCCGTCCCGTCCGGAGCAGTAGATGACGGGGAAATCAAGGGCGTGGTCCTCGGCGCCCATGTCGACCAGGAGGTCGAAGACCTCGTCGACGACTTCCATCGGGCGGGCGTCGGGACGGTCGCACTTGTTCACGACGACCACGGGCTTGAGGCCCGCCTCGAGGGCTTTTCCCAGGACGAACTTGGTCTGAGGCATGGGGCCGTCGTAGGCGTCGACCAGCAGCAGGCACCCGTCGGCCATGCGCAGGACGCGCTCGACCTCGCCGCCGAAGTCGGCGTGGCCGGGGGTGTCGATGATGTTGATCCGGTAGAGGCCGCCGTCGTGGGCCGTGTACGAGACGGCGCAGTTCTTCGAGAGGATGGTGATGCCCCGCTCGCGTTCGAGGGGGTTTGAGTCCATGATGAGGTCGTGCTGCCCGCCGGCGAGTTTTTCAAGTTCGCCGACGCGGAACATGCCCGATTGCTTGAGCAACTGGTCGACCAGGGTCGTCTTGCCGTGGTCGACGTGGGCGATGATGGCGATGTTGCGGATCTGGGCGTTATGGGAGCGGGCCTGGGAGTCCTGCGGTTGGGCGCCGGGTGATGTCGTCGTGGTGGTCATGGGGGGTGCGGGGGCGTGCGGGCCGGGGAACGGCCAATGGCGGCTGGTAGGTCGAGGCACCGTGACCGACAGCGGCCCGGGGTTTCCCGGCGGGGTGCTGCTGGTGCCTGGATGATGACCGACGGGAGTTCTCGGACGTCCCGGGAACAACGCCCTTATCAGCCGTGACGGGGGGTGTTTTTCAATCCGCTGGGAACGTCGCAAGAGTAGGCGCGGCGAGCCAATGCCGGGCGATTGGCCCCGGCGCCCTGGCCGAGAGCGGCGGATCGAGCGTGGTTCGAGCGTGCAAACCGGGGGGGTTCCGGGGGGTTTCCGGGGGTTTCCGGAGGGTTTCCGGTCTGTTTCGAGAGGCCGAAAACGGTGGCGGAGGCACCGCGCACGTCTCCGGTCTGTCACAGGAATCACCCCCGGCGGCGCCTTTCCCCGAGGTGAAGGCCCAAGTCCGTCACGGAGGGGAAACCTGTGGCAGAGTTGTGGTGTTCCCCACGCGACGAGCGGCGTGGAGACGGAGGGGACGGGGACATCCCCGACGGGAACGGCGCCAGGGTGGGCGCATATGCAAGTTGCTTTGCAACAGGCATTTGTAAATTGGCGTACAGAGAAGAGGAGGTCGCCATGGCGTGCTCACGGACGAGCGGTGTCATGCGGAATTCAGGCCTTGTGCGTCTGGTCACGGCAGGATCGCTGGGCCTGGCCGCGACGGTCGCCAACGCCGACCGCATCGTTGTCTTCGCGGACGATTTCGAGCATTCCCGCCCGCGGTCGGAATGGTCGGGAGTTGCGATCGAACACCATCCGCTGTTGACCAGGTTCCTGGGCCGCATGACGGACCAGGAGGTCGGCCTGTCGGTCCCCCCGCCGGCCGAGCACCAGGTGATCGACGGCGAGGTGACGTATTACATGCGATTTGACCTCATCACGCTCGACGGCTGGACCGGCGCGAGCGAGGACGGCCGGGACACGCGCTTCGAGGTGCGGATCGGAGAGAACGTGATGTTCTCTCATTCGCTCTCGGTGATCGCGGGCCGTGGCACGTACCGGGAGCCGACGAGCCCGGCGTCGCAGGTGGCTTTTGGCGCTTCCGCGGACGGGATCTACCGCGGCGTGCTGATCGCCTTCCGGATGCGATCCGACGAGGACCTGCGCGTGGTGTTCCGCGCGATCGGGCTGTCGAATGCCCGTGATTTCTCGTCGGTCTCGGCGGTGCTTGGCAACGACGGATCGGTGGAGGCCTCGGACCTGACCTCGTGGGGAATCGACAACGTGGAGATCTGGTGCGACTACAACCACGATGGGGGAGGCTCGGCCGGGAGGGAGGCCGAGACTCCCTCCTTCGACGCGGGCGACCCGGGCGTGCTGGGCGGTGGCGGGCGCGGGCCGCTGGAAACCCAGGGGACGTCGGTGCCTCGCCCGCCGATCTCGACGTACACGCCTCCTGGCCCCAAGCCACTGCTGCCCCCGGGCCATACCGGGAGTGGGACCAAGGCGCCCCCGGCCCCGACGGTCATGCCGCCGTTCACTCCCCCGGATGAGACGCCTGCGAATGAGCGGACGACGCCTCCGGACTGGGCTCCGTTTGCCGGTGAGCGCACGGAGACGCCGAAGGACTCCGAGGACTCGACGAAGGTTCCATCGCCGGGCGTGCTGGCGGTGATGGGGCTTGGCCTCGCGGCAACGGGACGCCGCCGCCGGGCCGCGTGAAACGATGGATGATCCGGCGAACGCCGGCAGGAGATCCCCCCCGCGGCGCGCTCGCGCCGAATCAGCGCCGGCCGCCCACCCCCGAGGGCGACGGCGCTCGAGAGCCACGGTTTCGCCCACGATGCCCACCCAACCCCGACGGCGAGCCTGGCTCTCTCAAGACCCCTCTCCCTGGAGAGGGGTCTTTGCTTTTGTGCCCGGCGCGATGGGCGGGCGCCGGTATGCTCTCGCGGGGCGGGAGGGGATTGTCGTGACGCCGTGGCAAGTCGGATGTCTGGTGAGCGGGATCGTGGTGTTCGAAGGGATCCTGCTGGCGCTGGTGCTCCGGTCGATGTGCTCCTCGACGTTCGGGGTGTTGGCTCGCAGGCATCCGGCGGGGCCGGTCTCCCCCGACGCGGCGCGCCGGGATTTCCAGAGCATCAGTTTCGGGATGAGCAATTTCGGCCTGTGCGTACACCTGGCGGCGGACGATTCGGGTCTTCACCTCAGGCCGGCCATGATCCTGCGCTGGTGCGGCGCCAGGGATGTGACGGTGCCGTGGACGCACGTCGCCATCCTTCCGCACACGAGGTCGCGTCGATGGATTTCATGCAGGATTTCGGGTCTTCGGGCGAGGATCCCCGCGTGGTGCATCGAAGCGGTCGGCTGAGGCGGGGAAGGCGGCGCTGGTGTCTTACTTGCGTTCCGGGCGCTTGATCAGGTCTTCGATGCCGCGCTTGATCAGGTCGTCGGGCCGGATCTGGCGGACGAATTCCTTGGCGAACAGTTCGAGGTCCGGCTGCGTCCGGTTGTTGTCGAAGGTACCGCGAGTTCTCCAGGGGAGAAGGGTGGAGACTCCGAAGACCTCCTGATCCCGTCCGCCGAGGATACTGGAGAGTCCGCCCCCGACCTTGAACAGCCCGATCGCCTCGTCGGTGAGCGCGCCGACGGGAAGCCACGTCACGACGTCGAGGGTCCGGGTGACGAGGTTGACGGTGCCCTCGGTTCGAACCAGAAACTCACCCAGGGGGAGTGACCAGCGCTCGTAGGTGGCGACTCCGGAGGCGATATCGACGGTGAGGGGTTCGAGACGCTGCCCGGCGCGTCCGGCGTTTCGTTGGTGGATCGCCTTGAGGATTCCGCCGAAATCGCCGCCGACGAGGAAGGTCGCCTCCCCGGGATCGACGACGACCTTCCCGTTGAGTTTGGACATGTCTCCCTGCATGGGGATGCGCAGGTTCGTGCCGACCACGGTGGCGGGCTTGTCCTGTGGCGTTTTTTCGATGGCGCCGACCAGGGGGACGCCCTTGAGCAGGCGGCGTGTCAGTTCGGGAGAGACCTGGGTCACGGTGACGTTCAGCGGCTGCGTGGTGACGAAGACCTCGTCGGCGATGGATCCCTGGATGGAGGCCGAGGCTCGGGGGGACCTGGCTCGTACGTCCAGGGTTCCGCCGGTGCGGGAGAGTTGTGAGGCCCGAATGGTGGCCTGGGCGACGGGTCCGAGCGCCTCGGTGAGCAGCCCATCCTGGCGTGCGAAGACATCGAGGAGGGGGACCGGGATGACGGGGAGGTCGCCGCGGATGTCGGCGGTCGCGGCGGAGGTGTTGAGCACTCCGCGCTGATCGGCAAGGCTGGAGAGGGCGACGTTGACGGACATGTCCTGGGCACGTGCCGGGGCGGCACCCTGCTTGGAGACGGTCGCGCCGGCGACGCGGATGTCGAGGTTGATGACGTCCGATGAACCCTGGGCGGCGGAGACCGCGGCGATCTTCAGGGTGGTTGCCTCCATGACGATCAGGCTGCCGTCCGAGGCGGTCATCTCGACCGCCGGGACCTCGGCGTCGGCGGACAGGCCGAAGATCCCGGGCTTGAGCGGTCCGACGCCTTCGCCGCGTGCGATCGCCAGGCGGGTGATGTTGGCGCGGATGGTCGAGGGCTTGGTCAAACGGGCGGCTGGGGTGGCGGGCGGCTGGCCTGGCGTCGGGGCCGGGGCCAGGAACCTGTTGGCCCAGCGGGGATCGACGTCCCATGTGAGTCGTATGGGCGACTCGATGTCGAGGCGGTCTGGCAAGACACGGAAGCGGACGATCTCCGGGATGCGGAGCCGCGGCGTTTCCACGGCGGCAGCCAGGTCGATGCGAGCCTGATCGATGGAGGTTGCTTCGGGAGGGGAAGTCAGGGCCACGGTGAACTTGACGCCGGCCGATTCGCCCACGGCGTCGGTGATCATGCCGCGATCCTGTGCGGCGAGTCGCTCGACGCTGGCCACGGAAATCTGGCCGAGCGAAAGAGTGGCGTTGAGGCGGTCGAGCGGGAACTTGCCCTCGTTGGCGGTGGCCGAGACGGTCGCGGTGGCCTCGCCGGTCAGGGTGAGCAGGGAATCCTGCGGCCCCGAGAGCACCCGTCCCTCGATCGCGGCGGAGGCCTGCTTGCTCCATCGGGCCTGCGTCCCGGCGAACAGGGCGGGCGGCAGGGTGGCGCGGGCTCGGAAGGCTTCGAGTCCCAGCGATCCCAGGTCGCGCGAGGTTCCATCCTCGTTGCGTACGGCGAGTCCTCGGACGAGCGTGCGGTCGGGAAGGGCGATGGTAACGGTGGCGTCGGGGGCGTTGGCGACATCAGGGCTGAATCCCGTGAAGATCGACGCGGCCAGCGGGATACGGATGGGGTCGATGAGCAGGGTGGCCCGGGTGGTTGCCTCGAGTTGGGGAGGCGTGGCCAGATCGGGCGCGAAGGCCTCGACGAGGGAACGGACGGTTGCCGGGGAAATGGTGGAGACGGCGGCGACCTTGCGCAGGTCCAGGGCGCGGTCCTCGACCCCCGCGTCGATGTCGGCGTTGAGGTTGGTGGATCGAACGGCGGCGGTCATGTCGAGGGCTTCGCCGCGAGGAGTCGAGTTGATGGTGATGGTGGCGGATGGCCCGACGACGCCGGCAAGCAGCGCGGCCAGGTCGAGCGGGGCTGCGGCGGCGGTGTCGGTCGAGGCGACCGCGACGTTGTCGGGATTGGGCTTTGGCTTGGGCAGGGCGCGGGCGAGGGTGACGGGGAGGTCCCTGGCCTCGATGGACCCCTTCGGGCGGATGTTCGCCGGCGAGAGGGTCGTCGTCCCGTCCTGGGTGGTAAGGAGTCCATCCAGGTCGAGTCCGGCGGTGAGTGAGAAGGGGGAGCGTTCGTGGGCGAGTTGGGCGCGAAGATCAATGCGCGGCGTGGATCCGGGCTTGAGCGTGCCTCCGGCCTTGATGGAGGAAATGTCGATGGCACCCGCGTTCGCGTCGGCGGGGAGGGCTTTCATGCCCGTGATGGCGGCCTCGTAAACGGCGGTGACGGCGGCGAGTTCGAAAGGGGCGGCCTCGGTGGGGAGTTTCACGGTGAGCGTGGGGATGCGTACCTCGGCCGCGCCGGTGGGGGCAAGTGAGAACCCCGAGTCCGGGGAGACGTATCGGGAGGCGATGCTCCCCGCGGTGGCGATCGTGGCCGAGATGCCCTTGTCTCGGGACCTGAGTACCCCGCCGGAGAGGTCCAGTGAGGCCGTGACGTTGAGGTGGCGGCTTTCGACGCGGGCGTCGATGGCGGTGGCGGTCTGCTTGCCGTCGGCGGAGGGTGAGGCGTCGGCGGTGATGGCGACGCCGAGCGTCGGTCCGACATCCTTCGGGAGGTCGATTCCCATGGACTCGACAAGCGGCTGGGCGATCACGGTCGCCACATCGCGCAGGAGGACGTTGCCGCGCACGGCGACCGATTCTGGCGACGGCTCGCCCGAGGCATTGAGGAGTCGGGAGGCGGTCAGGTCAACGTCCACCGCGCCGGCCGGCGTGTCCTTGATCGCGGCTCTCGTGGAGAGGCGGATGGTGGTGTCGGCGGCCAGGTCGGCGGAGGCGACACGGAGGTCGATGGGATCGACGCGCCATGAGCCTGGTCCTGAAGCGGGATCGATGACGACGCTGCCCGTCAAGGGCGTGGTCTTCACGGAAAGGTCGATGGCGGCCCCGCGGAGATCGACGCGAGGGGAGCCTGATGGGATGGCGGCTGAGAGGGACTTGATCTCGACGGTGACATCGGGGAGTTGGTCGATCGTGACGGCGTCTTGTCCGTGCAGCGATGCATCGACGGCCGGGACGAGGGCACGGATGGCCTTGCCGGAGGCAAAGACGGAGCCGGGCCTGGAGGCCGAGAGCAGGCCGTCCTTGACGCGAAAGGCCAGGTCGGCCCTGGCGCCGGCCGTGTCGGCGGTGATGGCGGCCTCGGCGTTTTTCAGGTCACCGGAGACGGAGAGGTTGACGTTGGCCTTGTCCCCCAGGGCGGCCGAGAGGCGTCCCTGCTGGAGGGCCAGGGCGTCCATGACTTCGATGGGGGTGTCGGTGGCGGAGATTTTCGCGGCGATGGTTCCGTCGGAGAGGCGGATGGATCCGCTCCTGGCGGGGGCATCGAAACGGGCGGCCACCGAGAGCGAGCCGGTCGGCGCCGAGGCGGACCCGACCGAGGCGGACACGTCGAGGGTGGCGCGGATCCCCGACGACGGGGCGATGTCGATGTCGGACTTGGCGTTGAAGCCCTTGATGGCGTAGGAAGTTCCCGCGGTCGCGTCGGTGTAGGTGATGTCGAGGTCGGCGAGGCTGATCGTGGCTCGGATCGGGAGCGAACCGGAGAGATGGATGACGCCCGCGTCGGGAGAGGGCGTGGTGGTGGGGGCGGGTGACGGGGAGTCGGGTCGCGGGGTTCGAAGAGCCAGGGACCGTTCGAGGTTGGTTGTGCCGGAGGCGTCGCGGGTGATGGCGGCCTTGCCCCGGACCAGGATGGACCCGGCGTCGATGGATCCGCCGAGGTAGCCGGTCAGGAGTCCCCAGACGCCCACGGTGCTCCGGACATTGAGCGTTCCGACGGGCTTGCCGTCGGGAGAAATGAGTTCAACCTCGCCGATGACCTGCGGCCCTCCCCAGGAGAGGCTGACGTCGCGGACGGTGACTTTCCCGGCGATGGACTCGGCGGCTTTCTGTTCGATGATGCCGGGAACCATCCCCCCGACGATCGAGAGACCGGCCGAGACGGTGAGGACGATGAGGATCACGATGACGATCCCTCCGCCGATGAGGAGTTTCCTGAGGAGCGCACGCTTGTGGCGCGGCGTTGGCGTGGGCGCGGCGTTCCCGGGTTTGGACGCGGTGGCCCAGAAGTTCTCGCTCGCGGGATCGGCGCCGTCGGGTCGCTGGTCGTTCTGCATGGACACTCCCGAGGATTCTCTGGAAGGATACGCCCGCGACGAAACGGGTCTGCCCTGTTCGGAGGCCGATCCGACGAGGAGATTTGACCGATCGGAGGCGTCCCGGTTCCCGAGGGGCAAGGGCATGCTCGCGTTCGCCAGCGGGAATCGTGCTTGTTTCACCGGCTGCCGGCCTTACAATCATGTGAATTCCCGGAGATTTGATGATGCGTACACGATCCGTTTGGCGGGTGATGGTGGTGGTTCTTGCGATCTTGTCCCCATTGGACGCGAGAGGCGCGTCGGTGACGTTTCGCGTGACGGTGCCGTCGAGCACGCCCTCGGGTGACACGGTCTACATCGCGGGAAACTTCCAGGGATGGAACCCCGGGAGCGCGGCCCACGCCTTGTCGAGGATGCCCGATGGGACGCACCAGATCACGATCGCGCTTGCGGACGGGGTTCCGATCGAGTTCAAGTTCACGCGAGGGGCGTGGTCCAGGGTGGAGAAGGGGGCCGCGGGCCAGGAGATCCCCAATCGCACGCACACGCCCCAGGGAACGCAGACGCTCGACCTGACGGTGCTGAACTGGGCGGACATCCCGGCCTCAACGATCACGGGGCATGTCGAGTGGTTCGAGCACGGGCCGTTCCTGAGCGGCCGGCGTTGCTGGGTGTATCTGCCGCCGGGGTACGCGACGAGCGTTCGCCGGTATCCGGTTCTGTACATGCACGACGGGCAGAACCTGTTCGACCAGGCGACGAGTTTCGCGGGTGAGTGGAAGGTGGACGAGGCGTGCGAGGCATTGATCGCGGCGGGTGAGATCGAGCCGGTGATCGTCGTGGGGATCGAGAACGCCGGGGCGGGGAGGTGCCACGAGTACACGCCCTGGGCGAAGATCGGCGGTCCTTGCACGGGTGGCGGGGCCGATGCGTACCTGACGGCGATCCGGGACGTGCTCATGCCCGAGGTGAACGCGCGGTACCGGACGCGGACAGGACCCGAGAACTCCTTTATGTCGGGTTCCTCGCTGGGGGGGCTTGTCTCGGTGTACGCGGCGTACGGCCCGCAGGGAGCGTGGGGCCGGGTGGCGGGGGTTTCCCCGTCGTACTGGTTCCGGCGGTCGGAACTCTCCGGGCTTGCGGTCCAGCAGGGTCGTCCGGGACATCTCGAACGGTTCTACCAGGACATGGGGACGCGCGAGGCGGGGAGCATGACCGACTCGAACGGCAACGGGATCGACGATTACATCGAGGACCTGCGGGCGATGCGTGACATCGCGCTGTCGCAGGGGTTTGTTGCGGGCGACGATTTTCTGTCCGTCGAGGCCTCGAACCACACGCACAACGAGTTTTACTGGTCGCTTCGCGTGCCGGACCTGCTGCGGTTCCTGGTCGGCCCGCCCGGCCCATGCCCGGCGGATTTCGACGGGTCCGGCTTCGTGGACACGGACGACTACGACGCGTTCATCCGGGCGTTCGAGGACGGCGTTGAAGCGGCGGACTTTGATGGTTCGGGCTTTGTCGATACGGACGATTTCGACGCGTTCGTGCTCGCGTTCGAGTCGGGGTGCTGACGGGAGATGGTGTCGAAGGCTTGGGCGTGACGCCGCGTGTTCATGGGCATCCGTGCCGGATCCCCGCCGCCGCGTGGCCGGCCGGCTCGGGCGGCGGCCTGGTTGCGTACGGGGCGTGGCGAATGAAAGACCGCGGGAGAGCCTCCGAACAAGAGGCGGGCGCTTCGATCCGGCCGGGGCCTGGAGGGCGTCCCTGATCGCGGGAGATAATCGGCCATGGGAAGTGATCCGCTGAGTCGTGCCATCGTGATCGAACGCAAGAGCGTGGGTCTGGCGTTCCTGCTCGCGGTGGTGTTTGGTCCGCTGGGGATGCTCTACACGACGGTGGCGGGGGCGATCGTGATGCTGATCGTGACGGCGGTGGTGGGGGCGCTGACGGCCGGGGTCGGCCTGTTGGTGACCTGGCCGGCGTGCGTGCTGTGGGCGTGCGTGTCGGCGGCACGAAGCCAGCGACGGATGGTCGTGGCGATGTAGCAGGCGCGGCGTTCCGCGTGGTGAGAAGCGAACGGTCAGTCCGGGGCGCGGTCGGTCAGACCAGAAGCGTCGCGGGCTTTTCCAGAAGATCCTTGACGGCGGCGAGGTAAGCGGCGGACATGGCCCCGTCGACCACCCGATGGTCGCTGGACATGGTCATGGACATGACGCGTCCGACCGCGAGCACGCCGTTGCGGACGACGGGCTTCTCGACGGCCGAGCCGACGGCGAGGATGGCGACGTTGGGAGTGTTGATGATCGCGGTGAAGTGATCGACACCGAACATGCCCAGGTTCGAGATGGTGAACGTCGAGTCGGCCATCTCCTCGATGGTGAGTCCCTTGGCGCGTGCCTTCTCGGAAAGGCGGCGGGTCTCGGCGGAGATATGGCGGAGCCCGACCTGGTCGGCGTCCCGGATGGTGGCGACGACCAGCCCGCCGCCCCTGGCTTCGTCCAGGGCGATGGCGACGCCGATGTTGACCTGTGGCAGCAGTTCGATCGAGGCTTCGGACGCGTTCTCGATCCAGCGGGCGTTCACGTAGGGGTGATGGTGCATCGCCAGGGCGCACGCCCGGACAAGGAAGTCGTTGACCGAGAGTTTGACACCCTGCGACGCGAGTTGCTCGTTGAGTTGCGAGCGCAGCGCGGTCAGGGGGTCCATGTCCACCTCGACGGTGACCTGGTAGTGGGGGACGGTGGCCTTGCTCTCGACGAGGCGTCGGGCGATGGTTCGCCGCATGTTGGAGAGGGGAACCACTCGACCCTCGAGGCGACTGGCCGACGGGGGAAGCGGGGATGGGCGGCCGGATGGAGCCGAAGCGCGACCCGGCGCGGAGGGCGCCGCTCCCGCGAGAACGGCCTCGACATCCTTGCGGACGATTCGTCCGCTGGGGCCGGTGCCCTGGATGGCGCCGAGGTCGATGCTGGACTCGGCGGCGATCTTTCGGGCAAGCGGCGAAGCGAAGATGCGATCGCCGGGGTCGGCGTGCGAGCCGTTTGTGTCCTGGGGGCCGGGATCGGAGTGGCCGGTCTGGCGGCTGGGGGTGGTGGACGTGGGGGCGGTGGACGAGGGGGCGGTGGACGAGGGGGCGGCTCGCTCGACGGTCGCGGTGGAGGTTGCGGAGGCGGGTCGGCCGGCGCCGGTTTCGCCCTCGGCAACGGCGGATTTGCCGGTAACGGCGGGGGCGGCGGTCTTGTTGCCGCCCGAGGCGGCCGCCGCGGCTGGCGCCGACTTGATCGCGGCGATGTCTTCACCGGCGACGGCGAGCGTGGCGATCACCGTGCCGACGGGAACGGTCTGGCCCTCGGCGACGGCGAGCCTGGCGATCACGCCGTCCTCGTAGGTCGGCAACTCCATCGTGGCCTTGTCGGTCTCGATGTCGGCGATGCTGTCGCCGCTTTTGACGGGCTGGCCTTCCTTGACGGTCCACTTGACGATGGTGCCCTGCTGCATGGTGTCGGAGAGTCGGGGCATGGTGATGTCGATGGGCATGGCGGTTCTCGAGAGTGCGGGTGGACGTCAGGCTGGTGCCTCGGCGTGAACCCATTCGTGCTTCACGCGTTGACGGGGATATGGTCTTTTCCAGGCGGTGGGGTCCGCCTTCGCGGCCGGTCCTGAGACCCGCACGGTGTTCATGGACAATGGCCGTGCCGTCAGCATCGAGATGGTTTCTCTCCGGGGGCTACACGCCAAGGGACTTCTTCACTCCCGCCACGATCTTTTCCTTGTTCGGGAGGTACGCGTACTCGAGGTTCTTGGCGTACGGGGTGGGGACATCCGCGGTGTTGACGCGGATGGGCGCGGTGTCGAGCCAGTCGAATCCGCGCTCGATCACCTGGGTGATGACTTCGCTGGCGACGCTGGCGAAAGGCCAGCATTGATCGACGACGACGATGCGGTTGGTCTTGCGGAGGCTGGCGAGCACGGAGTCGATGTCGAGCGGGCGGATGGTGCGCATGTCGAGGACATCGACGGCGATCCCCTGGCTTGCGAGTTCATCGGCGGCTTCGAGGCAGAAGTTGACGGGGCGACCGAAGGAGACGACGGTGCAGGCGTCGCCTTCGCGGAGGAGGGCGGCCCGGCCGAAGGGGATGCAGTACTCCTCCTCGGGGACGTGGGCCTTGTCGCCGAGCATGCGTTCGGACTCGAGGAAGAAGACCGGGTCATCGTCTCGGATGGCGGTCTTGAGCAGTCCCTTGGCGTCGTAAGGGTTGCTGGGGATCACGATCTTCACGCCCGGCACGTTGCTGTACAGCCCTTCGACGCACCAGGAATGCGTGGAGCCGAGTTGACCGCCGGCCCCGTCGTTGCCGCGGAAGACGATGGGGCATCCCCACTGCCCGCCCGACATGTAGAGCATCTTCGGGACGTTGTTGAGGATCGGGTCGGCGGCGACGAGGCTGAACGACCAGGACATGAACTCGACGATCGGGCGGAGTCCGTACATCGCCGCGCCAACCGCCAGGCCGGCGAAGCCGCTCTCGGAGATCGGGGTGTCGATGATGCGCTTGGGCCCGAATTCGTCGAGCATTCCCTGGCTGATCTTGTACGCCCCGTTGTACTGGGCGACCTCCTCGCCCATCAGGAAGATCCGGGCGTCTCGGCGCATCTCTTCGCTCATGGCTTCGCGGAGAGCCTCGCGGAACTGGATGATGCGGGTGCCTTCGCGCGATGGGAGGGTCGCGTTCATGTCGTGTACGGATTTCGCAAGGGACGGCATCGAGGTGCTAACTCCGTGTGCAAGCGTTGAGGCGTGCGGATCATCTCACGGGTGATGATAGGTGCGGCGGCGTGATGAATCTGAAGGTCGGCAACCCGGCAATTTCCCCCGGCGTCTGCCCTGGCATCGGCCCCGGATGGTCACCTCCCGCACGCGGCCCCGGGCGTGCCAGGCCCGGGCACCAGGCATCACACGAGTTGATCACGAAGCAACGCAAAGGCGAATCGGATCACGCGGCTTGGGATGCCGCGCGCTGGCGTGGCGCGCATCGAGAATTGATTGACTCGCGCTATGAGTCGATGAATGCGAACCATCCTGACGGATTGCCTACGGCTCGCGGGATGCTCTACACTGCGGATTCATGATCGATCAGACAGGAAGCGGGTACGACCGGGACTGGCTTGACCGCCGACGGGCGATGATCGCGTTGGCGGCGGCGGGCGGCGGGTTTGCGCTTCTGGGGACGCGATGGTCCGAGCGTCCGCGATCGGGAGATCGCTTGATTCCCTGGCCGCAAGTCGCCTCGCTGGTGGTTCGATTCCCTGTCCGCGTCGAAACGGGCGAGGTTGTCCGCGAGCCGGCCGCCGGGCTTGATCCCAAGTCGAGCCGTGGGGCCGAGGCTCCGGCGTCGCTGCTTGAGGTTTTTCCGGTGGAGCGATTCATCTCGTGGACGCCCGAAGGAGTGCGTACTCGCCGTGCTCGCGTGGAGGTGGTGCGCCTCCTGCGCCGGCGGATCGTGGATGATTTTTCCAACGGCCGTCTCATGCTCGCCCGGGGGTGGATCCTGGCGGAGACGGAGTGGTGCCTGCTTCAACTCGCCTCGCTTCGCCCCGCCTGAGTCACGATGATTCTCGACCTTGAAAACCCCGACACTCCGGATCGTTTCGACGCGGACGTGTGCATTCTCGGGACCGGGGCGGCGGGGATAACCCTGGCCCGGCGGCTCGCCGGAACCGGGCTGGACGTGGTGATTCTCGAGGCGGGCGGGATGATGTTCGAGCGGGAATCTCACGAGGTCTACGACGGGACGTCGACGGGCATGAACTACGCCATCGACCTTTCCCGTCTGCGGTACTTCGGTGGGAGCACGAACCACTGGAGCGGTTGGTGCGGCCCGCTGGACGCCGAGGACTTCGAGCCTCGTCCGTGGGTTCCGACGCCGGGGTGGCCGATTTCCAAGGGGGAACTCGACCCGTATTACCGGGATGCGTGCGCGTTCCTTGAACTTGGCCCGTACGTGTTTGACCGAAGGGTGGCGGAGCCTCCAGCACCGTCGTATACACCGCGGGGCGCGGCGTTCTTCGAGACGTTCCAGCGTCGCCAGTGCCCGAATCTCCGCCTTGGGTATGTCCATCGCGGGGCGATCGAGGCCACCGACAACGTCAGGGTCGTGATCCACGCCAACGCGCTTCCGATCGAGGCGGACGGGAGGGTCGTGCGGGAAGTACGGATGTCCACGATGGCGGGCCGGATGGCCTCGGTGCGAGCCGGGGCCTTCGTGGTGGCGTGCGGTGGCATGGAGAATACGAGGCTGCTCCTGGCCAGCCGGAACCTGGCGAATTCGTCGGGCCTGGTCGGGCTTGGCTTCATGGACCATGTTTTCTCGATGTTCGCGGGGCTGGTGATCCCGATCGCGGAGTTCGAGGAGCGAGAGCGATTCCGGAGTCGTCTGGGGTTGCCGCCCCTGGTGAGTCTGAAAATCTCGTTCGAGGCGCAGCGCGAGATGGGGCTGTTGTCGTGCTCGGTCGGGGCCGATCCCAACGCCGTGCCGGAGCGTCAGAAGAACCAGGGCCCGCCGGGGGCTGGGACGATGTACCCGATCTTCGTTGTGGGTGAGCAGCCCGCGCTCTCCCACAGCCGGATCGGGTTAGATCCTGCGAAGAAAGACCGTTTCGGCGTTCCGCGGATCGTGGTGCATCGCCAGGTCGATGACCTGACGCAGCGCACGATCCGGGAGGCCGTGCTGCGGTACGGGGCGATGCTTACCCGGATGGGAATCGGGAGGGTGTTCATCCCCACGACGCGCACCGAACTGGAGTGGCCGTTCTGGGTGTGGCCGGCGTTCCATCCCTCGGGGACGACGCGGATGTCCGATGATCCCAAGGCCGGTGTTGTCAACCGGGATGGCCGGACGCACGACGTGGAAAACCTGTACCTCGCGGGCAGCAGCGTCTTTCCCGCGATCGGTCACATCAATCCCACGATGACGATCGTCGCCCTGGCGTTCCGGCTTGCCGATCATCTCAGGGATTCGATTGGGAAGCGTTGAGCGGGTTATGCCTCGCCCGACCGCGTGACCCGGGTGATCGACCCATCTGGTAAAACGGCGAACGCGTTGACGGCGCGGATCGCGGATGGCCGGCTGGTCGTGTCGAGTCGGCGCTCGATCCGGGTCTGTCCCGATGGATCGGGCGGTGCCTGGTAATGGGCGTGCTCGTGGTCCCCTCGGAGATAGGCGAGGGTGAGGCCGTCGTCGTGGTACACCGAGCCTTCGGCCGATCCATCCTTGCGCGGCGCGGCCAGGAGCGTCAGGGAGCGCATGTCGAGTTCACCCGCGTGCGCGGCGGATTTCGCGATGGGAATGATTGCCCCGGGGCGAAGGAACAACCTGGGCAGTTGGTCGTGGGCGCGCGACGCGGAGATCGGTGGTTCGCTCCCGCCCCCGCCGACGATCTCGAACTCTCGCCACCCCGGCAGCGGGGACGGCCCGGTCTCCCGCGTGGACTCGTGGACCGACGCGAGGGCCAGGAGGTCCGATCCGACCAGGAAGGCGTGCTCGATTCCACGGAGCGACGGGTCGGTTGGATCGGCGAAGAAGACCGGCCGCACCACGGGCAGGCCCGTGCGGTGGGATTCATCAAAGACGGTGTAGAGGTAGGGGAGGAGTCGGTAGCGCCGCTGGAGCGCCAGCCGGCAGACCGCCTCGCATTCAGGGCCGAAACTCCAGGGCTCGTGGTCGGCCGAGCCCTTGATGCTGTGCCCGCGTGCAAATGGCAGGAGCGCCCCGATGCCCATGAACCGTCCGAAGAGTTCGGGGGTGGCATTGCCGACGAACCCGCCGATGTCGGGTCCGGCGAAGGGCTGTCCGGAGAGGCCCAGGTTGAGAGCCATGGGGATCGCCCATCGGAGATGCTTCCAATCGGAGCGGTTGTCCCCCGTCCACGTGGCGGCGTACCGCTGCCCGCCCAGAAAATTCGACCTGGTAAGGACAAACGGTCGAAGGCCGGGTTGAGCGGCCTGGATCCCCTCGCGGGTGGCTCGGACCATCTGCATGCCGTAGATGTTGTGGTAGCGGGCGTGCGATCCCGGGCCGCCCAGGTCGGCGTCGGCGTCGTGGACACAGCCGACGGGCATCGTCTTGCCCGGGCCGTCGAAGATCGCCGGCTCGTTCATGTCGTTCCAGACGCCGTCGATCCCCGTGGCGAGCCAGTCCCCGTACAGCCCTGCCCACCATTTCCGGACGCGGTGGCTGGTGAAGTCGGGGAACGCGCACGGGCCGGGCCAGACGGCCCCGCGGTACTCATCGCCGCCTGGCGTGCGCACGAAACGGGGCGCTGCGTGGGGTCCGTGGGTCGATCCCTGGGCGTACACGAAGTAATGCGGGTCGGCCTTGATGCCCGGGTCGATCATGCACACGGCATGGAAGCCCATGCCGGCGAGTTCGCTCATCATCCCGGCAGGATCCGGGAACTTCTCTCGGTCGAAGGTAAAACACCGGAAGCCATCCATGGCGTCGATGTCGAGCCAGATCACGTCGCAGGGGATGGAGTGTTCCCGGAAGCCGCGGGCGATTTCAAGGACCCGGTCGCGTGGCTCGTAGGTCCACCGGCACTGCTGGTATCCAAGCGCCCAGCGAGGGGGCATCGGGGCGTGGCCTGTCAGGTCGGCCAGGGCGCGGACGACCTGGTCGGGTGACTCTCGCTCGATGATGGCGATCGGCGGTGAGTATCCGCGCGTGGAGAACAGGATCCCGCGCCGGAGGTCGATGCGGCACCAGCGCGTGGTCTGGGCGATGACTCCGAAGGCGGATCCGTCGCGGCGGACTCCCAGCACGAACGGGTGCGACTGGTACAGGGAACGGGAAGCGTCGGTGTAGTCGAAAGCGTCGGTATTCCAGCAGACGGTGACCTTTCCGTTGCGGTTCAGGGGTCCGGCGACCTCGCCCGTCGCGTACAGGGACGTTCCCGGAGCAATCTTGATGAAGGCGTGGGACAGGCCCCGGCGGTCGGTGAATCGCACGCGTCCGCGGGCGGTGGCCGGGGCCGGTCCCGAATCAACGGGCGTGGCGACGTAGGCGGGGAACGGCTCGGCCGGGGCGGCGGCGTGCGCGGGGTCACGGTGCCGGGCGACGCGGTCGGCGATCAGGACGGGAGCGGGGTCGAGCCGCCAGGCTCGGGAGTGCAACATCGGGGGAGAGCGTATCCGTGGGCGGGACGGATCATCGCGGCGGGTCCCTGAGTTCATCGTCCGGGATGTCGAGGTTGGTGTAGACCTTCTGGACATCGTCGATGTCCTCGATGGCCTCGATGAGGTCGGCGGCCTGAATGGCGTTTTCGCCGCGCAGGGTGGTCCTGGTCTGTGGGACCATGGCCAGTTCGGCTTCTTCGATGGCCAGTTCGGCGGCTTCGAGGCTTTCCTTGACGGACTGGAACGTGGGAATGTCGGTCAAGATCGTGTAGAACGCGTCCTGGTCGTTCGGGTCGTCGGGCGGCTCGACATCGGCCGCTCCGGCGGTGATGGCGGCCTCCATGACGCGTTCCTCGGTCCATCCGGCGGCGCGGACCACGATTCGTCCGCGGTGATCGAACAGGTAGGCGACGCACCCGGCGTTTCCGAGGTTTCCGCCGTACTTGCCCAGCGCCTCTCGGAGGAAGGTGACGGTGCGAGTGCGGTTGTCGGTGAGGGTGTCGGCGATGATGGCGACGCCGCCGGGTCCGTATCCCTCGTAGCGTACGGATTCGTACCCCGCGCCGTCCTTCTCGCCCGCGCCCTTCTTGATGCTGCGTTCGATGGTGTCGCGTGGCATGTTGGCGTAGCGTGCCTCGTCGATGGCGTAGCGGAGGGTAAGGTTGCTGGCGGGGTCGGGACCGCCGTGGCGAGCGGCGACAATGATCGCCTTGGCGATCTTGGTCCACACCTTGCCGCGTTTTTTGTCGACGGCGTTCTTTCGGCGCTTGATGTTCTTCCAGGCGCTGTGACCGGCCACGGGCGTGGTCTCCTGCTTGGCGGAAGGGGAACGACCGCCGATGCTATGGATCCTGTGGAACCCAGTGCATGGGAGCGACGGGAGGATCGTGCCCTTCCAGGGCCGCGGCGATCTTGGCCTGTATCCGTTCGAGTTCGGCGCGGGAGCGTTCGATGATGGCCCGCCTCCAGGCGACGGCGGCGGCGTCGGGGCTGATGCGGTCGAGTTGTCCGGTGAGGGCGGTCTGGGCTTTGCGCCAGGCGGCCAGGGCGTCGTCGCGCCGGCCGGCTCTCCACAGGGCGTCTCCGAGGTGGTCGAGGATGGTGGCGTTGTCGTCGTCCCCGGCGACGGCGGCGGCTCGTTCGAGCAGCGAAGCGGCGCCCTCGCCGCGTGAGCCGGTGACGGGATCGCTCCAGTCCTCGATGCGTCCTTGCATGTAGCGGAGCCAGGCGAAGGAGTCGATGACGTTGTGGCTGTCGGGTCGCAGGGTGTAGGCGCGGACCAGGAGCCGCTCGGCGAGAGCCTGATTTCGCCCGTCCTCAACAAGGTAATAGCCAAGGTCGTTGCAGGCCATCGGGTGGTCCGGGTGGATATCGAGGGCCTTGAGGAGGGCGGCCTCGGCGAGTTCTCGGCGCCCTCGCGTGGTACACAGGCCGCCGAACTGGTAGAAGAACTCGGCTCGGAGGAGGGCTGGGTCGGTGGGGAGTGAGCCTTCGTCCATGACGCGCTGGAGGATGGCGCGCTGCCCGTCAAGGCCGCCGATGACGTCTTCGAGATCGGCGATGTCCTCGATGGAACCGTGCTCGGCCACCAGGCTGAAGTAGGCGATCAGGATCGAGAGGTTCGGGTCGGGGGTGGTGAGGATGGCTCGCCGAAGAAACCAGACGGCATCACCGGGCATGGCGGCGGTGTTGGCGAGTTCCTGGGCGGCCAGCGCGTAGATGGCGGGGGCGGCGGCGGGGGCGTCGCGTTCGGCCTGGGAGCACGCGGATCGGAGTGCCGAGATGTCGACGGGCCGCGCGGCGATCAGGACAAAGACTCGTGCCTGGTGCATGGGGGGGGCGAGGCGGGCGCCGCGGGTGACCAGCACGTCAAAGATATCGAGTATGGCGGAGTGATTCGCGCCCGGGCGCGGCACGGGCGGCACTCCGGGCCTGTCGGAAACCTCGAATTCTCCGGTGATCAACGAGCCGACGCGGTTCTGCTGATCGATGGTGAGGGAGCATCGGGCGGGGAGTTCTTCTCGCAGGACGGCCGCCGCGTCGCTGAGCCGGCCCTCGCGAGCCAGTTCCGCGGCGTAGGCGATGGTTAACTCGATCGGCCGCGGGGACGGTGAGAGGCGGTCAAGGGCCAGCGATCGGGCGACCTCCGGCCGGTGGAGGGCATCGCGGTTGAGGGACTCGCGGGCCGAAGCAAGGGAAGGCCACGGCCGCTTTGCAAGGCGACTGGCCAGTTCGGTGTCGGCCTCCTGGGCGAGTCCCGCCGCGACGAGCACACGGGCCAGGGCGGTCCACAGCGCCGGGCTTTCCGGGTAGGTGGCGACCAGTCGCCGGACGGTGGTGACGGCTTCGCTGGCTCCATCACCGCCTTGCGTGGCCCGGCGTTCAAGCAACTGGGAGAGCATCGACACAAGCGAGTCGGCGAGAACACCCTCGTTCGCCAGTCGTGTCAGGGACGCCCGAGCCTGAGTGTCCATCCGTCGAGCCATCATTTCCTGGGCGGTCAGCCAACGCACGGCGCGGCCTTCGGGGGCGGCCTGACGGAGGAGTCGAACGGCCCTGGCGAGTTTGTCGTCGTCGGCCAGTGGGCTTGGGGCGGCGTAGAGGCCGATCAGGGTCTCGTAGGCGGCCTGGGCGTATGGATCGTCACCAAGCACGCTGATGGCGAATTGCTCGGCCGCGTCGGCACGCCCAGCCCGCAGCGCGATTCCAGTCGCCGCGAGACGCTGCTCGGCGGAGAGCCGGCCGGAAGACTCCGACGAAGCGGCCGGGAGTATTTCGAATGCCTCGGAGAAGCGCTGGCACTCGGAGAGGGCGCGTGCAAGCAACAGCGGGTCGTCGTCCGGCGCCGTGCGATGCAGGTCCGCCAGGGCGTCGTCGGCAAGGTCGTAGCGACCTGTCGAGGCCATCGCGTGAACGCGTGTCGCGAGGACCACGGCCTGGGCGAATCCCGGAGGAGATTGGACCGCCTTCTGGGCGGTGTCGAGCGCGTCGGCAAAGCGACCCATCAGCACGAGCCAGCGGATGCGGGCGACGTGGGCCACCCAGGACTTTGAACGCTCGAACTCGGCCAGTTCCCCCTCGGCCTCGATGGACGTGAGCATGAAGGTCCCGATGAGGACGAGGGTTCTTGGTGATTGCTCGACGAGGCGCACAAACTCGGTCACGCGTGCGCGGGGGTCGTTTCGAGGGTGCGTGGCGATGAGGTCCCAGAACACGTCGTCGGCCTCTGGTGAACGGGCCAGTGCCTGTCGCAGGATCGAACGCCCCGCTTCCCCGGGGGTCGCGGCGGCGATGGCCCGCTCCCACTGTCGGCGGGCGCTGTCACCCGGCAGCGGGCAGCGGTCGGCGAGTTCGCGGATCGCATCGGCCATGAGCGTCCGGGCTTCGTCGCTGCGCGCGATGTGCCGGATGACGGCGAGGTGGGTGTCCTCCAGGGGCGAATCCCGTCCCTCAAGTTCTCGGACGACCGTCCATGCGGCGGCAAGCGGCCGCCCGGTCGACCACAGGGCATGCATGCGGCGACGGAGCAGGTCCGGTGAGCCGGCCTCGCCGTCTTCCTCGGCGAGTTCGTACAGGGAGACCGCCGCCTGAGCGTCGCCCAGTCGAACCGCGGCGTCGGCGGCCATTCGCAGGAGTTCGGATCGTCGGCGGGCCAGGTCGATGACCTCCGTCCGAAGCCGCGTGGCCCAGGGGAGCGGGATGGGCATCGCGCCGGCCCTGGCCCCCGACTCGATGGCCGCTCGAAGCCGGCCTTGGGCGAGCAACGCCTCGGACAGGTCCGCCGCGACCAGGTATTCAAGGGCGGGGTCGGTGGCGTCGGCGATGAGTTCCTGCGCCCTTGCAAGCAGCGAGACGGCCTTGTCCGTTTGGGCGCTTTTGATCGCATCGCGCCCGACGATCCACCACACGCGAGGATCGTCCGATCCCCGTGAGCAGGCCATGGTGTACGAGCCGATGGCGGCCAGACGACGACCGGCCGCCGTTTGAGCATCACCCAGTTCGCGCCATGGCTCGTGCGCCGATGGGTCGAGGCGTGTCGCCTGGTCAAGGTCCGTGATGGCACCCTGATGATCTCCCGCCGCGGCTTTCCCCCGGCCCTGGGCGTAGAGGCGCAGCGCCTGGAGGACGATGGCCTCCGGCGGGCGAGGCACCAGAGGCGCGGGATCGATCGCCGGTCTGGAATGTGCTTCCGCCAGGATGTCGGCGAGCCGGGCCGAGGCGCGTTGCCAGGCCGGGGAACCGGGCTCGATCGGCTCCAGGTCCGACGGGTTGATCCCTTCGGGAATGGGCACGGGAGTCGGCCTGGCGGGAGCGGCCATCTGGAGTTCGGCGGCATCGCGCAGCGTGGAGACGGGGTCGGAGCCTGGTGCAAACACGGCCCATGGCGCCGACGAGTGCGGTGGAGCACGACCGGCCGTGGTGCCGGGCAAGGCGCACGCCAGGCAGGTCAACCACCGTGCGAGGTTCGACGTCGCCATCGTTCAGGCTTCTCCACCCTTGACGGCCTTGCGGCGCGTGGCCGTGGGTTTTCGTCGTTGCGGTCGCTCGTCGGACGAAGCGTCCGATGAGGCCGACGCCTTCTGGCGCGCTTTGCGAGAATCGGGGGTTTCCTCGTCTGACCAGGCCCGAAGGAGCGGCCAAACCTCGTGGGCATCCTCGGCCTTGATCTGCCTGGAGAGCCAGGAGGCGGCTTCCTGGGCGGTCATGGAAGGTGAGAGGACCCCGTTGGCCGCGAGCAGGGCGGCGAGCCGCTCGTCGGTCGGGACGGCGTGTCCTCCGAAGCGGATCAGCATCATGCGGTCAACGACGAACGGCGGGATTCCATCGAGCGATTCGAGATAGGACCGTGTGTCGCGCTTCCCGCCGTCCACCTGCGATGAAAGGCTGACGGCGTACTCGCGCTGGTAGAGGTCAAAGAGGATGGCGCGGAGCCTGGCGGCGCGCTCTTCTCCGCGGGGGTAGCGTTCTCCCAGGACGGCGGCGGTTTCCTCGGGAAGTCCGACACGCAGTTCGTTGTAGTCGATGTAGGCATCCTTGAGGCGTTTGAACGCGTTGCGAGCCTGCGACGTGGTCGCCTCCCAGAGCAGGCAGGAGTAGATCAGTTCGTCGACAAGCGGGTCGATCCACGAGGGGGAGTTGGGCGGGTCGTCGGCCAGAGCGGGGCCGAACCTGGCGCGAAGCCTCTTGATGAGCGTGGCCAGGCGTTTGCCGGGATCGGTGGAACTCACGAGCCGCGCTCCTTTGGTTGATCTCCGGCCGGGGTGTTCGGCGTGGGCGGAGCGATATCCGTGGCGGCAGGCGGAGGCGTGGCATCGGCGCGGGGCCTCCAGCCGGGGGCCGGTTCGCTTGAAGTTGCCGCGGCGCGGTTGATCGCCCCGAGCACCCTGGCCTCCTTCTTGAGCCTGGTGTCGGTGACGAAGTGAAGTTTCGGCATGACGCGCAGGTCAACGATCTCGGAGACTTCGTGTCGCAGGTGGGCGGCCGCGGCGCGCAGACCGTGCATGGTCAGCGGCTCGTCGGACGCGGGGAACACCGAGACCATGACGCGGGCCTCGGCCATGTCGGGGCTGACATCGACCCCCGTGACGGTGATGAGGCCGCGGATGCGTGGATCGGCGAATCCGCGGGCCACGACTTCCTGGACGGCCCGGGTGAGGGTCGCCGAGACTCGTTCGGATCGTCGTGTCATGGCATGGCTTCCCGTGGCGACCGATCGGCTTCCTCGGCGCGGCGGAGCATTTCGGCGTCGATATCGCGGTCCTGGAGGGGCAGTCCTGCCCGCGGGGCGAGCGAGGTGGGATGCTGATCCTGGCCCTGGTCCGGGCCTTTATTCTTGCCCTGTTGGCGGTGGTGGGAGGCCTCGGTGAATCCGTGGAGGATCTGGCGTGAAGTGTCGCCCAGTTCCGCGCCGCCCAGTTGGCGGAGTTTGGCGGTGATCCGGTCGAGTGTCTCTCCGATGTGCCGTCCCTCGCGACCGACGATCGCCATGCCCATGACGGCGATCGACGGGTTGTCGAGGCCGTCCACCTCGGCGATCGAGACCAGGTGCTCGCGGTGGAAGCGGTCTTTCACGGAGTTGACCACCCGGCGTTTGTCCTTGAGTGACTCGGCGCCGTGGATGAGAAGTTCAAACTGGAGGATGCCGATGACCATGGCTCGATGGAGCGGGGCGTCCGTCGCCGTGCCGGAGAGCCCGCGGGTCGGGCCCCGGGGATCACGTACGGGCGATCACAGCGTGCGCTTGACCTCCACCTGCTTGTAGCACTCGAGGATATCGCCTTCCTTGATGTCGTCGTATCCGACGATCTTCATGCCGCACTCCATGCCGGCGCGGACCTCCTTGGCGTCGTCCTTGAAGCGCTTGAGTTGCTCGAGGCGCCGGTCGTTCTCGATGACCACGCCGCTTCGGGTGACGCGGATGAGCGCGTCGCGCTGCACGTTGCCGTCGGTGACGTAGCAGCCGGCGATGGTGCCGACCTTGCTGACCTTGAAGACCTGGCGGACCTCCGCGTGACCGAGGATTTCCTGCCGCAGTTCGGGGGACAAGAGCCCCTCGGCGGCCTGCTTGAGGTCGTCGGTGATGTGGTAGATGACCTGGTAGGTCCGGATCTCGACGCCCTTGTGGTCGGCCATGGTGCGGGACTTGCCCGACGGGATGACGTTGAAGCCGATGATGATGGCGCGGGACGCCTGGGCCAGGACCACGTCGCTCTCGGTGATTCCGCCGACGGCGGCGTGCAGGACGCGGACCTTGACCTCGTCGGTCTTGATCTTCTCGACCTCCGACCGCAGGACGTCGACGGTGCCCTGCTCGGCGGCCTTGAGGACGATAAGAATTTCCTTGGTCTCCTTCTCGGCGATCTGGGAGAAGAAACTGTCGAGGGTAACCTTGGGGGCGGCGAGTTGCTGCTCTCGCTCGCGCCGGCGCCGCTGCTCGGCGGCGTCCTGCGCCTTTTTCAGCGAGTCAACGACGTAAAAGCGGTCGCCGGCGTCGGGGACCTCGTCGATGCCGGAGATCACGACCGGGTGCGGGGGCGTGTCCTCCCGCACGCGGACGCCGGTGTCGTCGGTCATGTCGCGGACGCGGCCGTAGGCCCTTCCGGCGACGATGAAGTCGCCGACCTTCAGCCGCCCCTGCTGGATAAGAAGGCTCGCGACCGCGCCGCGACCCTCCTCGGTGCGGGCCTCGATCACGGTCCCGGCGGCCATGCCGCCGAAATCGGCCTTGAGGTCGCGGAGTTGGGCCTGATAATCGAGAGTTTCAAGAAGTTCGGGTATTCCCTCGCCGGTGACCGCCGAGACTTTGACAACCTCGGTGTCCCCTCCCCACTGGACGGAGTTGAGCCCGTGCTCGGCGAGTTGGCCCAGGGTCTTCTGGATCGCGTTCTCGGTGGCGTCGGGCCGGTCGATCTTGTTGAGCGCGACGACCAGCGGGACCTTCGCGGCCTTGGCGTGGTTGATGGACTCGACGGTCTGGGGCATCACTCCCTCGGGGGCGGAGACGACCAGCACGACCACGTCGGTCATCGTCGCCCCGCGGGAGCGCATGCTGGTGAACGCCTCGTGGCCGGGGGTGTCGAGGAAGACGACTTCCTTCGTATCGCCGCCGACGGAGACCTTCGCGCGGAACGCGCTGGTCCGCTGGGTGATGCCTCCGGCTTCGCCCGCCGCGACGTTGGCGTTGCGGATCCGATCGAGCAGCGACGTCTTTCCGTGGTCGACGTGCCCGAGGATGGTCACGACCGGGCCACGGGGGCGCTCATCCACCATCTTGCGTTGCTCGTAATCCGCGTGGACCGTCTGCTCGGCCGTGCGGGCTTCCTGGACTTCGAGTTCAATGTCGAAGTCCAGCATGATCTCCTGGGCCTTGGCGGGGTCGAGCCCGGCGTTGATCGTGGTCAGGATCCCCTGGTTGAAGAGCCTCTTGAGGATCTCGGCGCCTTTGACCCCCGTGGCGGCGGAGAGGTCCTTGATCGTGAACGGGGCCGTGATGCGCACGACGCCGCCGGTTTCCGCGGCGGTCTCCGCGCGCTGCGACGGTCCGCGGTTGAGGTCCTGGCGGTGCTTGCGGATGGTTCCGCCGGCGCGGGCGAGCCTGGCCTCGCGTTCGATCAGGTCCTGCTCGCTGTAGATGCCCGGGGTCGACCAGTCCGCGCTGGCCCGGCGGTTGGGGGATATTCCGGTCGTGCGCTTGGGGCCGACGGGCGCGGGAGCCGGGCCCTTGGTTCGGCGGGGGCTTCGTCCGCGGTCGTCTTCCTCCGATCCTGATCCGCCGGGTCGGGGTCCGGAACCGGCTGTCCCCGGGCCGGCCGGCCGGCGGGGACGTGGAGACTCGACCTGTTCGGGCGCCTCGACGCGAACCACCTTCGGGCCGCTCAGGCGGACTTTCTGCACTTCCAACTTCTGCCCGGCCGGAGAAACCACCGTCGGTCGCGTCGGGATGTTCATCGGCGCGGGCTTGACCGGAGGTGACGGCGCGGCGGGCGGGGTTGGTGTCTCGGCCGAGCGGCCGGGTCGGTCGAGTTCCGGCGGGGTGAGGCGAGTGGGAGCGGCCGAAGCGTGCGAAGGGCGAGTGACCACCGCGGTAGCACCCGAGGAGTCGGCGGCGGGCACCACGGGAGCGACGGGAGGGGGCGCTTCGGCCACGGCCTGCGCGGTGGATCCGTCGGACTCCGCATCCCCGGACAGGCGATGGCCGTTGGCCCCGGCCGACGCCGCCTTGGCGCGTCGAGGGGTGGTCTTGCGCGCCTCGTGCGCGGCCTCGGCCGCCTGGTCGATCTTCGCCGCGGTCTCGACCGCGGTGGCGACCTGGCTTCCGCCGGCGTGGAACCACTCCTTGATCGACTCGGCCAGCCCGATGGTCACCGCGGACATGTGGTTCTTCACCACGTCCTTGGAGATCCCCTCATCCCAGCACTTCTGGATGATGAGTTTGGACTCGACGTTGAGTTCTTTGGCGATCTCGAAAATGCGCTTCTGAGCCAAACGCTGTCTCCGCGTGGGGGCCGTCCACAAGACCGCCCAATGAACCGTTTACGTTCCGAATCCGCCGGAGGAACTTTCGTCCGGGCCGGCGGCGTGTGTCTCTAGGACTGTCCGAGGATGTCCGCCGCCCGCGCCTCTCCGGAACCGGCGTCGGCTGGCTGTCCGTCTTTTGTCGGTGTCTCGACGGGAGCCGCTCCGCCCAGGATCGCGGCGGCGGCCGCTTCTCCGGCCTCGACCGATCCCGCGGGCTCGTCGGACAGCAGGGCGAGCCGGTCGGCCTCGGCCTGTGCCTTGGCGAGCCGCTCCTTGGCTTCCTTGTCCCGCTGCTGCTGCTCGGCGACTTCCTTGGCGCGGATCGAGGCGCGTTCGACCATCGCCCGGCCGAGTTCCTCGGCGATCTGGAGTTCGGTGACGAGGACCTCGGCGCCGACTTCCTCGATGTCGAAGACGCTGACCATTCCCAGGGCGGCGAGCCGGTCGGTCATCTGCTCGGTGACGCCCTCGACCTGGAGAAGAGTCTGGGCCATGGTCTCCAGGCCCTTGGTGAATTCCTCGGGGGTGAGGATGTCGATGTCCCATCCGGTGAGCCTGGCGGCGAGGCGGACGTTCTGTCCTCGCTTGCCGATGGCCAGGGAGAGTTGGTCGTCTCGGACGACGACGGTGGCCCTGCCGAGTTCGAAGCACAACGAGATCTCGGCGACCTCGGCTGGCTTCAGGGCGTTTTGGATGAGGATCTGGCTCGATTCGTTCCAGCGGACGATGTCGATTTTTTCACCGTTGAGTTCGTCGACGATGTTCTTGATGCGGCTGCCCCTGACGCCGACGCACGCCCCGACCGCGTCGACTTTGGAGTCAACGCTTGACACGGCGATCTTGGTCCGGTACCCGGCCTCGCGGGCCATGGCCTTGATCTCGATCACGCGCTCGGCGACCTCGGGGACCTCGACCTCGAAGAGCCGCTTGATGAAATCGGGGTGTGAGCGTGAGAGGACGATCTTGACCTGAGAGCCGGCGTCGCGCACGTCGAGCAGGAGGCAGCGCACGCGGTCGTTGGGCTGGAACTGCTCCCCGGGGATCTGCTCGCTCGGCGGCATGAACGCCTCGGCGCGGTCGACGGTGACGATCAGGGACCGTGCCTCGTACCGCTGAGCGACGCCGGTGGCGATGTCTCCCACTCGCTTGGTGAATTCCTCCAGGATGCTCGAGCGCTCGTCGTCGCGGAACTTCTGGATCATGACCTGCTTGAACGTCTGGGCGGCGATGCGGCCGAAGGTCTCCGGGGACATGTCGAGCGGCTCGCCGTGGCGGCGGA
This sequence comes from Phycisphaeraceae bacterium, assembly GCA_019636515.1. Lineage (GTDB taxonomy): Bacteria > Planctomycetota > Phycisphaerae > Phycisphaerales > UBA1924 > JAEUJB01. The sequence continues at coordinate 754,998 of JAHBXI010000003.1, forward strand.
TGTCGATTTTTCCCGAGATGGCATCGACCGAGCAGGTGAACTCCTCGGGGTCGAGGGTGTTGAAGTGCTTGCGCGCGGCCGACACCATGGCCATTTCCAGGTCCCGAATCAGCAGCGAGCGGTCGATGTTCCGGTCGCGGGCGATCGAGTCCAGGATCCTGAGCATCTCTTGTGCGTTCATGGCCATCGACCCCATCCTTTCCACGGTCTCGTGATGTCTGGTTTTCCAACTACGGCCCGGTTTGCGGCCGCTTCGTCGAGTCGGTCGCCGCCCCGTCGCCCCGTCCACTGTGTCTCCCGCACCAGCGCCCCGCCGGAGAGGGAGAATCCCAAAAACACAACGGCCGCCGGTGATCGTGAATCACCCGCGGCCCGGCGGCGTTCGGCCCTCCCGGATCCGGGAGAGCCACCTTCCTCGGCGAGAAACTCAGGCCATGCGCCCCCCCTTGGTCGGAGAAAGACGCCGGCCGGCGTTCGACGCCGCGGGGTCACACCGATCGCGCACGCGATCAGTCATCGGTGTGGACCGCTTACCGGGCATGGTTGAAAGCCGCGAGCATGACGCACCTCGAAGCAGATAAACCACGGCGGCGTGCGGGAACCATCCCGCACCGGCCGTATTCTAGATGTTCGGGTCTTCGGGTCAATCCGGGCCTCCGGGCTGATCCGTGGGGATGCAGTCCGCTTTTCTGTATTTTTGCATTTTATTCGGATTGCCGCCGGAGATCGGCCGTTCATCGATGATGTGCCGAGTACTTGTTTGAAAGTCACGCGTGAAACTCAAAGGCGGATCCTACCGAAGCACAAACCGATGCCTCCCGTGGTACACTCCAGTGGAATGTTCTGGCTCTTTGGCCGTCAATCAAAGGTACTGGAGCGCGGCGAGGCCGCACGCCGCCTTCATTCCGCGTGGCTGACCCGGGCGCTGGCCGATGGAGCGCCTCTGCCGCGGATTCCCATTCGCCGGGTGGATCGCGGGGGGTTCTCATCCCTGCGGGCGACGGCGTACGGGGCGCGGGTGACCGAAGCGTGGTGGGACATCGTTCTTGGCCAGGTCGCGGCGGGCGGGTCCATACCAGGCCGACCGTGCGGATCGTCTGATCAAGCGGGCCGAACATCCGTGACCGAGGGCACACCTCCATGACCGAATCAGCAAAGAACATGCTCTGGACCGCCACCAACCGCGGGTGGATGACCAAGATGGTCATTATCGGCGCCTTCCTGTTCGCCTTCGGGCTGTGGGGGCTTTACGATGCGCTGGTTGCCTACCCCGACCGTGGTGAAAAGGCCGCGTCGTTCCATCGATACCAGTATTACACGCTGCTGGATTCCCGGGCCGACGGCAGCCTCATCACCCGAGCCTCGATCGCGGATCCGCGGGCCGAGTACGAACAACTCCGCGCCTCTCGCCAGGCGGGCACGCTCGCCGGCGACGATCAGTCCAAACTCTCCTGGCTCGAGCAACTCAACCTCATCGGCCGCCTGAAGCCGGAGTACACCACCACCGCCGATGCCCGGGCGCAACTCGAGGAACTTCGGAACATCTGGAGCACAAGCCGGGCCAGCGCCCCTTCCGAACTCTCCTGGTACGACATCCCGGCACAGTGGGTCATCATGGCCGTTGGAGTCGGGTTCGGGCTGTATCTCTTCTCGCTCCTGGTTGTCGTGAGGCGTACCCGCTACGGCTGGGAGCCGGACCATCAGCGACTGCACCTGCCCGGCGGAGCCACGCTCGTGCCCGCCGACGTGGAGGTCTTCGACAAGCGCAAGTGGGACAAGTTCCTGATCTACCTGAAGATCAGGCCGTCTCACGAGCGGCTCGGGGGCCGGGAGATCTGCCTGGACCTCCTGCGGTATACCCCGCTCGAAGAATGGGTGCTCACGATGGAACGCACGGCGTTTCCTGAATCCGTGGAGATGGACTCGGCCACGCCTCCGGCCCTGACGCCCGAAGCACCCCCGCAAGCGTCCCCCGAAGCACCCCCGGAAGCACCCCCGAAAGCAAACCCGGAAACAAACCCCGGTGTGCCCCAGGAAGCGAACCCCGAGGCCAGGCCGTAACGGCAGCCCGGGTGTGCCGCGCGCCGATGCGTGCGTGAGGCGAGTTGGGATCACCCGTCACCGAGTACCCTCGATGGCGAGTACGGCTCGGCCGGGATCGTTGGTGTCCGGGCGGCCATCAGGTCGGCGAGCAGGTCCGCCGTGCCCAGTGAGTTGGTCACGCCCAGGCCTTCGTGACCGGTGGCGAGCCACAGGCCGGGGATCCGCGGGTGCGGTCCGATCAGCGGGAGTGAGTCAGGGGTCGCGGCCCGGAATCCGGTCCACGCGCGCAACGCCCGAAGTCCCGCCAGCGTCGGCATGTACTCCGCGGCCCGGCGGATCATGCGGGCGAGGATCGCGTGATCGATCCCATGGTCGAGCGGGCGCCCGTGCCCCCGCTCATCGATCGGGTCGAACTGCCGGGATGACCCGATCAGGACCTGCCCCGTCGGTCGAGGCTGGATGTTGAACGCGACGGAGTCTTCGTCGCTCGCGTGGGCCTTTTTGATGTACCCCAGTTCGATGACCTGGTGACGGCAGAACCCCGGCGAGCGGTCGGTGATGACCAGGTGTCCCTTTCGGCGGCGGATCGGCAGGCCGGGTGTCAGGTCCTGGCTCCACTGCCCGCCGGCGTTCACGATCGCCGGCGACTCGAAGACCGACCCATCCGCGATTGTCACGCGGCCGGACTCGACGCGCACCACCCGGGATCCCATCACGGCCCGGGCGCCAAGCCGCACGGCCTGGCCGAGCAGCCACGCCGCCACGGTGGGGGGGTAGACGACGAGGTCGTCGGGGACCAACAGGCCACCCGCCAGCCCCGGGCGGAGGTTCGGCTCGGCACCGCGCAGCGAATCCGGATCGAGCAGTTCCGCCTTCACGCCCCGCTCACGGAGGAACGCGTGCTTGTGCCCAGCCGCGTCGAGTTCTTCCTGGTCGGCCGCGACCCACAGTGTCCCGGCGGCGGCGTACTCGGCCCTGGGCGGCAGGTCGGGTGCCAGGCGAGCCCAGGCTTCTCGGGAGGCGAGCGTGAGGGAAAACATGGCCTGGGAATCGTCCATGACGACGATGTGGCCCATGCCCGCGGCGGTGGCCCCCGCGCCGGGAAAGGCCGCGTCGAGAACCAGGACGCGAAGCCCGTCGGACGAGAGCCGCCGCGCGCACGCACACCCGATGATCCCCGCCCCGATGATGATGACGTCGGCGGTCCGCATGAAAGCCAGAGTGGCCGCGATTGAACCACGCGGCGAGGAGGCTTCTCAACCGTACGCGCGGGCCGGACTCATGGACCGGGCACCCGGATCGTTCGCGCGGCCGGAAGCCGAGCCGGACACGAAGCCGGAGGGTGTGGCTGACGCCGAGCCAGACGCCCAGCAGACGCCCAGCAGACGCAAGGCAGGCGCGAGGCAGGCGCGAGGCAGGCGCAAAGCCACCTGAGGCCGCATGGGTCGGCGGAGGGCAGGCGAGTGGCGATGGGGCGGCGAAGTGTCGGAGCGGTGTCTGAGCGAGACGGCGGTGCGGTTTTGGGGGGATGGAGTGGGTGGAAAAGCCGGGGTTTCCGGAGGCCGCATGGGTCGGCGGAGGGCAGGCGAGCGGGGATGGGGCGGCGAAGTGTCGGAGCGGTGTCTGAGCGAGGCGGAGGCGCGGTTTTGGGGGGATGGAGTGGCGGGATAACCGGGGTTTCCGGGTCTGGGTCGCGGTGGCCATGAAAGGTAGAAAAGTGGGGGGCGGGCGACCCCGGAGAAAGAAAGGTGGGGTTGACGGTGGGCCGGCGGGCGCGGCGAGCCGATGCTTGACGCTCGGCGTTGGTGGGATAGGCTTCCCCCGTCCATTCCCCGATAGCTCAATGGTAGAGCGACCGGCTGTTAACCGGTAGGTTCTAGGTTCGAGTCCTAGTCGGGGAG
>JAHBXI010000004.1 GCA_019636515.1 Phycisphaeraceae bacterium
CAGGCAATCGCGGATCCCATGCACCGCGGCGAAGAAGAACCGCTGCGGGAAGCAGAAGTACTCGTGCAGGAGCCGGTACCCCTGGAAACTCCGAGAGTCGTAGGGCAGGAGCGACTCGTGCTCCTCGAATCCGACCCGGTGAACGCTGGAGGGAAGCAGGAACTCCGCGCGTGGGCGGGACCGCGAGCCGGGCAGGACGGGGCGGATCATCACCCCGGTGCAGTGGCCGTGGACCTCCTCGAACAGGCGAGTCGGGATCATGCCGCCGCCGCGGAAATGCACGACGAGTCGGTCGGCCTGGATCTTCGACAAGGTGAGGTCGGCGGTGGCGGCCAGCCGGACGCGCAGCGCGCCCCGGATCGCCCCGGCCGGCGCGGCGGCGTGGCCGAGGTCCAGGACACCGACGTCGCGCGTGTAGTACTGCGCCTGGATGATCTTCAGGGGATACAGGGATACGTCGTGGGCGGTGCGGTATTCGCACCCGGTCCGGTCGCTCTTGCCGATGATGCTGCGGAGCGTTGATCCCCGGGGGATCCGGTACCCGGCGGCCAGTTCGGGGTCGCCGTAGTCGGGCGTGAACTCCACCACGCACATCGAGGGGGTGGGCGCAAGGTAATGCGGGAAGACCGCCTGGAGGAGGTTCTGCGTGAATCGCGGGAACTCCGCGTCGAGTTTCAACTGGACACGGGCCGACAGGAACGCGAACCCCTCGAGCAGGCGCTCGACGTACGGATCGACGCACGTGTCCTGGAGGTCGTCGATCGCCAGCCTCGAAGCGATCTTCGGGTACTCGCGCGCGAACTCCCTGGCCATGCCCTGCAGGTGCCGGAGTTCCTGTTCGTAGTAGCGAAGGAGTCGGCGATCCATGCGCGGGTTCTCCGGCGCTCAGGCGCGCCGCTCCTTGATGTCGAACCGCCCGGTCTCCAGGTCGATCTCGGTGCGGACGTAGAGCGCCTCGGGCATGGGCAGCGGGCACAGTTGGCCGCTGATCTCGAAGGCAAAGCCGTTTCGGACGCCGTCCGACCCGGCGCTCTCCACCACGCGCACGTCGAGCGTCTGGCCGACGATGCGGGGCTCGTAGTGATGGATCGCGTCTCGAACCATCGACACGATCCGCGACGGAGAGACACCGCTGGCCGTCAGCCCGGTCAGGTCCGGCATCCCGTAATTGAGCACGCTCCGGGCCGCCAGGGGGTACTCGTTGATCTCGTCGAACTGCGGCTTGCTCGGGCAATTCAGAAGGTTGGAAAGGTCGCGCAGCACCGCGCGACGCAGCATCACCATCGACATCACGCGGCGCGACAGCGGCTCGTCCTTCTTGTCGGGCTCGTCGTCGATCAGGCGATCGAGCAGCGACGGCTGAAGTCGTTCGGAAGCGGTGAGTTCAGCCATCGGCGACTCCCCGTGCCGAACCGCCCTCGACCACGGGCACTTCCAGCGCGATGCGCCGGACGGACATGATGGAGTGGTCGTCGGCGCTGGTGGCAAAGACCCGCTGACCCGTCGCCAGGCACGACCCCGCCACGGGCTCCGCAAAGTCGGTCTTGCGGGCAAGCCGGATCGCCCCGTCCTCCGAGGCCTCCGAGCCGGGGTACCGGGTCGGGATCAGCGCGGGCTGGGTGGCGCCCGTCGCGAGCGTGACCATCGCGGGCGTCCACACGGCGTCGCGGAGATCGGCGGGAGGCTCCATCACCACCTCGCTCACGCGCGACCAGGGGACCCAGTAGTACTTGCCGTCCATGATGACCTCAAGGACGGGCCCAAGTCGGGAGTCGGCGTCCATGATCCACTCAAACGGCGCGTCGTCGATGGTGCCGGCGTGCACGTCGGCGGCGTCGAGCGCGGTCGATCGGAGTTGCGCGGCCGCCGCGTGCTCGCCTCGCGCGTCGTGCCCCAGGGCCTGAACCATCGAGCCGATCCACGGCTCGGGCTCGCCGAGGATCATCGGCGAGCGGAGGCCCTTGAACACGTCCGCTCGCAGCAGTTCGCACATGATGGCGGGCTTGTACATCTGCGCCATCAGGAGGTTTTTCGGGTCGATCTGGGAGGCGACGGCCAGTTGGTCGACGGCCCGCTTCCAGTCCCCCATCACGCACAGCAACTGGAACAGGAAAACCCGAAGCCGAGGGTTCGAGGCGTCCTTTCGAACGGCGTCCTGCAGCGCGGCCAGCGCCTCGGGGAGTCGTGCCTGTTTGAGGAGGTCCTCGGCGAGCATGGTTCAACTCCCGTGGGACAAAGCCAAACCCAACCGCGGCCACGACCGCGTCCGCAAGACCCGGCGTATCCGGGAGGGATACGGCGAACCGAAGGCCGAAGCGACGATGCAATCGCCCGTCGTCGCGGTCTGGCGACGGCGGGCGTGGAAGTTCTCATGAGGACGTGTCGAGGGGCGTTCGCCCGCGATCAGGCGCCCTTGTTTTCCTTGACGTCCCACCAGGCCTTGACCGAGGGCTGCTTCCCGCCCTTCTCGTCGATGGGCGTGTACTCCCACTCGATCTTGGAGAAGCGGTACGAGAGGCTCTCGACCGGGAAGTCGCCGCCATGGGAGACGCTCGGGCTGAGAGAGGAAACCACGATGTCCTCGAAGGTGTACTTCATGAAGACATGCTTCTCCTTCGAGGACTGGCAGAACTCGACGATCCCGCTCTTGATGTGCTGGCCCGTGGCCAGGTGCCAACTCAGTTTGGGCGTGGCCTTGTCCACCCGCTTCATCACGGAGACATCGGCGACATCGACGCGACCCGACGTGGACTGGCCGCCACCGGAGAACATCGAGCCCGCCTGGTTCATCGCGTGGCTGAAAGAGAGGAGTTGGATCCACTCCTTGTGCTTGCTGTCGATGCATTCGCCGGGCACGCCGTCGAGTTTCAGATACAGGTCAACTGCCATGGGACACTCCCTATTGTCGTGAAGACCGTGGTGCACGCATTCGTAGGGGACACGGATCCCCTCGAACCTGCCCTGTTTTCCAGACTAAACCCGAACAAAGCCGCCATCACGACCGGGGCGGGAATTATTCGGGAACTCTCTTACTCTCTCCTCGCATGAAGAAGCGACGATCTCGCCGGGGGGTGCATACTTTCGCCACCCGGGGCGGCACCGGCGACCTCCTCACTGCTTTCCTGAGGGCAACTTCGAGACCAGGCGAAGGGAAACGGTGAGTCCTTCGAGTTGGTAATGCGGACGAAGGAAGAACTTCGAGGAGTAATACCCGGGGTTGCCGGGCACCTCGGCGACCTGAACCTCCGCCGCGGCAAGAGGGCGACGGGCCTTGGCGTCTTCGCTGGCGCCCGGATCCGGTTCAACGTACTGCATGATCCAGTCGTTGAGCCAGCGCTCCATGTCGGACCGCTCCTTGAACGAGCCGATCTTGTCACGCACCATGCACTTGAGGTAGTGGGCGAATCGGCACGTCGAGAACAGGTAGGGCAGCCTGGCGCCGAGGTTGGCGTTGGCCGTCGCGTCGGGGTCGGAATACTCGGCCGGCTTGTGGAGGCTCTGCGCGCCCACGAACACGGCGTAGTCCGTGTTCTTCCAGTGCGAAAGAGGCATGAAGCCGTTCTTGGCCAGTTCGGCCTCCCGGCGGTCGGTGATGGCGATCTCGGTCGGGCACTTCATGTCGACCCCGCCGTCGTCGGTGGGGAAGGTGTGGCACGGGAGACCTTCGACCATGCCGCCCGACTCCACGCCACGGATCCTGGCGCACCAGCCGTAGAGTTTGAAGGACCGGTTGATGTTGACGCCCATGGCGTAGGCGGAATTGCCCCACACGTATTTCGACGTGTCGGCCCCGGCCGTGTCTTCCTCGAAAGAGAACTCCTCGACGGGGTTGGTCTTGGACCCGTAGGGGATCCTCGCCAGGAACCTGGGCATGGTCAGGCCGACGTACCGGGCGTCGTCGCTCTCCCGGAGGCTTCGCCAGGCGGCGTACTCGGGGGACTGGAATATCTTGGTCAGGTCCCGGGGGTTGCTCAATTCACCCCAGGACTCCATGTTCATCACGCTCGGGTTGGTGGCCGAGATGAACGGGGCATGCGCCGCGGAGGCGATCTGGGCGATCTGCCCGAGGAGTTCGACATCCGGGGGCGTGTGATCGAAGTAATAGTCGCCGACCAGGCACCCGTAGGGCTGCCCGCCGGGGGTGCCGAACTCCTGCTCGTACACCGCCTTGAAAACGGGGCTCTGGTCCCAGGCCGTGCCCTTGAACTTGCCGAGCGTCTTGGAAAGGTCCTTCTTCGATATGTTCAGCACGCGGATCTTGAGCGTCTCGTCGGTCTCGGTGTTGCTGACCAGGTGCGAGAGGCCGCGCCACGCCGATTCGAGTTGCTGGAAATCGGCGTGGTGCAGGATCAGGTTGATCTGCTCGGAGAGTTTCTGATCGATCGCGGCGATCAGCGACTCGATGGTCTTGATCGCGTCGTCGGAGACCGTCGCGGTGGTCGCCAGGGCCTGTTCGGCCAGGGTCCTCACCGCCGTCTCGATCGCCTGCTTGGCGCCGGACGTCTTGGGCTTGAACTCCTTGTTCAGAAGGTCGGAAAGCCCGCCCGACTCGATCATCCCGACGTCGAGTTGTCCCTGCGATTGAGCCTCAGCCATTGGAACCTCCATCCTCCGCCTTGGGCTGGGCGGCCAGAGCCTTGAGCAGCGTGGGATCACTCAGGAGTTTGGCGACCAGGTCCCCGGCGCCCGATTTCCCATCCATGTACGTCAGAAGGTTGGACAGTTGCGTTCGAGCCTCCAGGAGTTGCCGGAGCGGCTCGATCTTCCTCGCCACGGCCGCGGGCGAGAAGTCCGCCATGCTCTCGAACGTGATGTCGACCGCGAGGTTCCCCTCGCCGGTCAGCGCGTTGGGAACCTGGAAGGCCACCCGGGGCTTCATGCTCTTGAGCCGGTCGTCGAAGTTGTCGACGTCGATCTCCAGAAACTTGCGGTCCGCGACGGGGGCAAGCGGGTCGGCGGGCTTGCCGGACAGGTCGGCCATCACGCCCATGACGAACGGCAGGTTGATCTTCTTTTCCGCCCCGTACAATTCGAGGTCGTACTCAATCTGGACGCGCGGGGCGCGGTTCCGCTGGATGAACTTCTGACTGCTGGCCTTGGCCATCACCCGCTCCTTGTTGGAAAGCGACCGGGACTATCGGATCACGCGGGCCAATTACCCGCGACCATGCCGAACCCGACCGGGATTAAACGACCGCTGGAATGAGCGGAAAACCCGCCCTCACGAACAAAGCCACGACTCGACACGACCAGAAAACCAACACGCGGCGAACCCGGACATCGTACGCCGCAGCGTATCCAATTCCTCCTCACCCCCGGGGACTCCCGAGCGCCGCGCGATGCCACCTCCGGATCGATGCCCACCCGAAAACAAACGCATTACGAACTCGCGTTTTGGTCCGGTGGCGTGCTGATGGTCACGAGCATGGCAACCGCGTCGGGGGTCAGGACGCGAACAATGTCGGCAAATGATTTTCCCACCATCTGCTCGGCGCACTTCATAAAAAGCGTGACGGGGCTGGAAGGTTCCACTCGGTCATAGTAACGGACGATCTTGCCGAAAGCGAGCAGAACATCGTCGCGGGACCCCACCTCCCCGGCAATCCGCTGGCCGGCTCCCTGAAGGGAGCCCGAGCCATCATCCTCGCCCGGCTCTGTCCCGGGGGCCGAGGGGAGGCGCTTGCGGATCTGCTTGGCCGACTCCGAAAGGCAGTTTCTCAGCGGCGAAAAATCGACCGAGCGGCCGTGGCCCACCTTGTCGGTAAGGATGGCCTCGATCGCCTTGACATGATCGATGCAGGCGTCGATCTCCTGAAGCCGAAGGAGAAGAGCATCGGGCTCGACGTCTCGGAACACCGCGTCGATGGCGGACGCATCGGGGTTGTGCGCCCCTTCCCCCTCCCTGGGAGGCAGTTCGCCCATGGCGACCAGGATCTCCCGGTACCCGACGCGCCCGAGCATGCGGGACTCGGCCAGGGGAAGATCTCGCACCCCTTCGATGAACCGAATGGAATCGCCCATCGTCCCCGGGGGGGCCAGCAACGAAGCCAGGATGTTGACCCGCTCGGTCGGGTCGTACCCGTCGTCGGGGTCGAGTTGCGGGTACAGCACATCCCAGTACCGCTCCACCAGACCTCGAAGAACCGCAAGCCCCCCGACCAGGCCGGGGTATCCGGACATCCGCAGTTCGGACGCCGCCAGAAGGAGCGCGACCCGCAGGTCCTTGGTCCGGATCAGCAGTTCGAGGGTGCCGTCGCGAACGGTTCGCCAGTCGGGATCAACCGCGGGCGTATTGGAAAACGGGTCCTCGGGGGTCCCCTCGGCGGCTCGCATGACCTCCATGTACCGCTGGTCGTAGCGAAGGTCATCACCCGCCGGCTGTTCGGCGGAGACGGGTTCAAGCAGTCGTGCGACATCGATCTCGCTCACGCGCGGATTCTCCCTCGCCTTACCGATCGGATCGTGCGTAGGCCGCGATCAGGCCGGCCACCTGGTCGGTGCGCAAACCGCCCTGCGTCTGCGTCAAATTGCCGTACAGCGACTGCCGAGGAACGCTCGCTTCGCCCGGGGATAGCCCGAGGCTGTCGATCTCCCCCAGGAACCGGGCAATCGCATCCAACAGGTTCCTCGCCTGGGACTGCCCCGGATCGGTGCGTATGAAACGGGCGAGTTCATCGCCGGAGAGATCGGGCGCTTCCTTCCCGGTCGCGGACTCGCAGGCAATCGCGGAATCCGAAAGAATCTCGGACGCCCGGATCGACCACTGATCGGACTCGTCCGCTCCAAGCATCGCCGTTTCCTTGACGGCGCGGAACGCTTCCAGCACTTCACGGACTCGATCAACGGCCAGCCGGTTCGGCGTGATCTGGAAGTCTCCGCCCGACGGGTTCGCCGTCAGGGGCAGGTCGTTGTAGATCGCCCGCCCCGTCAGGAACTCGACCTGCTGATCCAGCGGCAGTTCCTTGATGTAGATCCCGATCTCCTGGAGTTGATCCTTGAGCGAGGCGGAGATACCGACCGTCTGATCCGGGCCGACGTCGGCCTCGCGGGGTGTTGCCCCGGCGATCGCCGTCGCAACATTGGTCGCCGTGCGGCCGTCGGCCCGAAGATCGAGCGGCAGAAGGAAGGCCGGATCCCCGCCCGTTCGACGGAAATTGTCGAGCGACACGCCCTTCTCGAACTGCAGGAACTGGCTTGTCCCGCCGGTGACCGTCGGCAGCGAGGAGATGCGGTCGGCCCCGAAGGTCACCTCGTTGCCGCCGTCCAGGTCCTCGATGGAGACGCCGCCGTTCAGGGTTATCCCGTTCTTCCCGACAAGGTCCAGCCCGATATCGGCCTGTGGCGCGGAAGACCCGGAGGCCACGAGCGGGGATCGGGCACGTCCGGCCAGGCGGATCGTCGGAGACACCACGACCAGAGAGCCCGTCGTGTTGACGTCGCGGAGCAGCGTCTGCGACTGGGCGTTGATCGTGAGGTCGCCGAAGGCCGTGATCTTCTCCCCCTTGTTCATGATGAACTCGTCCGAGTTGATCGTGAACAACGCCGGGTTTGCCAGGTCCACCGAAGAGGCGAGCACGCGGCCTGTCGCGGCGTCGAACTGCGGGGCGAACACGGCCGTCGAGATCGGAGGGACACCCTCCGCCGAATCGGGGGATCCGATCTGGAAGACACCCAGCGGGTTGGCAGACCCGATGGAACCGCCAAGCCTGATCCGTGCCGATGCGGAGTCCACCGACGCGGGCGCCCCGGATATCAGCGTGAGAGAGCGACGGGTCGAATCCTGGCTGTCCACCGTGCCAAGAACGATCGCCCCCTGCGAGGAACGGAACTCCTGGCTCGTGCCGGTCAGGGTCGTTGGACCCAGGATCTCGATCCCGCCGGTCGTGCCGGTGATGAGGTTGCCGCTGATCGAAAGGCTGTTCTGGACCAGGATCCCGCCGCCGGTCGCCGAGAGGTTGCCCAATACCTGGGCAGGACCCGCCAGGCTGATCGGGCCGGTTGTGGTGATGCTCCGCGTCGAGATCGCCGAGCCCGCGGCGTTGAACGCCGAGGCCCCGGAGACGTCTCCGGTCAGAACCACCGAAGATCCCCCGCCGTTCAGGGAGAGGGGATTCCCGCCGCCGGCCACGGCCCCGAGCGTGATACCGCCGCCCGTGGTGGTAAGCGAGACAGGTCCGGTCAGCGCCGACAGGCCGGCGATGGAGATCGAGCCGCTCGATGTGGTTGCCAGGTCTCCGGAGAGGGATGTGTCCCCGGTATAGATCTGGTTCCCCAGTGTGCTGATGGAAGAGAGGAAGATCGAGCCCGCCTCGGCCGAAAGGCTGTTAAGCCCCGTGACCGCGCCCTGAAGATTGACACTGCCTCCGGGCGCCGTGATGGCCATGATCCGTCCATCGCCCAGGATGTCACCAAAAGCCACGTTCTGGCCGGGGGCGGAGAACGTGAGCGTCGCGGGCCCCGCCAGCGTGGCAAGCCCGTTGACCGCGATCCCGCCTCCGTTGGCCGAGATGTTCCCGGAGAACAAGGTGGGACCTGTGTAGGACTGTCCGCCAGCGGTCGACGCGACGGGGCCGACGCTGATGTTGGCCCCCTGGATCGTCACGGCCGAGGCGCTCGTGGTGCCGCCGAGAGAGACGTTCTGATCGGCAACCCCGGCGACGAGCGGGCCGGCGGCGTTGATGTCGCCGTTGGCGGTGAAGGCCCCGTTGGCCGTCAGGCCGCCCGCGCTGACAAGGTTCCCCGAGGCAACGGTCAGGCCGCTGTAGGTCTGACCGCCCGTCGTCGAGGTCACGGAATTCAGGGAAATGGACGAACCCGAGATGGCAACCGTCCCGGCGGACAATCCGCCGCCGAAGACCACGGCCGAATTGCCCGCGTCAACCGCCACCTGCCCGCCCGGAGCGCTCACGTCACCCGCGGCGTTGAACGAGCCGCCCGTGCCGAAGATCGAGCCGCCCGTGCTGGACAACGCCCCGGAGGCCTGGAAGGGCCCCGTGTAGGCCTGGTTGCCCGCGGTGGTGACCGCCGTTACCGAAACCGAGCCGGTCGCGGACAACGCCTCGAGCGCCACCGACCCGCCAACGGCCTGCTGGAACGTGACGGGTGAAACGCCGGCCGTGATCGTCATCGCCTGCTGCCCGGCGGACTGACCATCAACGGTTCCGGCGAAGGTGGCCCCACCCGACGCGGCGATCTGGACATCACGCAGGAGCGTGAGGGCGTTGGCAAAGTTGACCAGGGCGCCGGCGGACAGGTCGCCGTCGAGCGTCGCCGGTCCCGTGTACTGCTGCGCCCCGGACGTGGTGACCGAACGCAGCGCCACCGAGGAACCCGTGGCCGACACCGACGCCAGCCTCCCGCCCGGGGAAGTCCCGACGTCGCCGCCAAGCGTAACGGCCCCCGCTCCGGCGTTGAAGGTCAGCGCGCCGACCCCGTCGGACGACGAGTTGATCCCGTTGATGACCGAGATGTTGCCCCCGCCGGTCGAAAGCGCAACCGATCCGGCGTCGATGATCACCGGGCCGGTGACCGTGATGGCGCCCGACCCGCCCGTGCGGAGGCTGTCACGCAGGCGCACCGAGGTCGCCCCGTTGAGCGTCAGGCTTGAGGCGCCCGCCGTCCGCAACTGGCCGAACGTCTCGGCGGTCCGCGTCGCCGCGTAGGACTGCGCGCCGGACGTGGAAACGCGGCCGATGAAGATGTCACGCCCGTTCACGCCCAGGGAGATCAGCGCCGGGACATCCAGGTTGTGAAGGATCGAACGAAGATCGACGTCGCCCGCCCCGGCGTTGACGAGAAGGTTCGAACCCGCCCCGGTCACGTTGCCGCCGAACGTCACCGAACCGCCGCCGGTGGCGATGGTGAAGTTCAGGGGCGTGACGGTGGCGTCACCCACCACCTGCACGTCGCCGCCAACCGATGTCAGATTCCCGGAAAAGGCCGTGGCCCCATCGTACAACTGTCCGCCCGACGTCTGGACCGCGTCGAGCATCGTGATCGTGGGCGCCGAGGCCGCGAACGACTGGAGCGGGGTCGCTCCGACCGGCCCGACCGTGATCGCCCCGCCCGGGGCGCTCAGCGAGAGGTTCGCCGGACCCGTGACGTCGGCGAGCGTGATTCCACCGCCAGCACTCGCGAAATTCTGCGACGCCCCGCTCAGCGTCGTCCCGCCGACCACCGTGATCCCGCCGCCGGTCGAGGTCAGGTCGCCCGCCAGGGAGGCGTTGTTGTTGAACAGGATGCCGCCGCCCGTGGTGGAGACGTTGCCCGCGAGCGTCGCGTTGCCGTTGAACGTGGCCGATCCGGCGGAGGTGGTCGCCAGATTCCCCGTGGCCGTCGTCACGCCGTTGTACGCCTGGTTGCCGGTCGAGGAAACCGAGTTCAGCGAGATGGTCGCGCCCGTGATCGTGAGCGTGGACAACCCGGCCGCGGCCCCGGTGATCGCCGCGTCGCCCAACCCCGTGTTGATCGTCAGCCCGTTGCCCGAGCCGGTGACCGCCGCGAGCGTGACGTCGTCGGTCGCGGACCCTCCCGCCGTCTGGATGAGAATGGACTGGGTGAGCGTCGCGGGCCCGGTCACCGCGATCGACCCGGCGGTGGTGCTTGAAAGATTGCCACCCAGGGTTGTTGACCCGGTGTACAACTGGTTGCCCGTGGTCGTAACGGCCCGCAGCGCGATGTTCGCGCCGGTGGCGGACAGCGAGGACAGACCCGTCGCGTTCCCCGAGAGGGTTACGTTGCCCGACCCGGCGTTGAGGATCAGAGGATTGGCGGCCCCGTTGATCGCGGCCAGGTTGATCGCCCCGCCGGCCGTCTGGATCGTGACCGGGGCGGCGAGCGTGGTGCCGCCCGTCACCGTCGCCGATCCGCCCGACGTGGTCAGGTTGCCGCCGAAGGTCGCGGCGCCCGTGTACGCCTGGTTGCCGGTCGTGGCGACCGTGGAGGAGGTCGTGATCGACGACCCCGTCGCCGCCAGCGAAGTCAGGGGAGTCGCCCCGACCTGGCCGAGCGTGATCGCCGCCGATCCGGCGTTGAGCGTGAGCGCCGAGGCCCCCGTAACCGGACCCAGCGTCATGTTCTGGTTGGCGGTCTGGAAGGTCTGCGAAGCCCCGGTCAGCGTGGTCGTCCCCGTGACGGTCAACAGGCCGGAGGTCGTGGTGGCCAGGTTTCCGCCGATCGCCGCGTTGTTGTTGAACAGGATGTTCCCCGCGGTGGTCGAGACGTTCCCCGTCACCGTGGCGTTCCCGGTGAACGTGGCCGCTCCCGCGGCCGTGGTCGCGATGTTCCCGGTAACGGTCGTCGGGCCGGTGTACGTCTGGGACCCGGTACTCGTCACGTTCCGCGTCGCGATGGATGAACCCGTCGCCGTCAATGTGGAAAGGCCCGAAGCGTCCCCCTGGAGGGCGATATCGCCCTGCGCCCCGGAGTTGAGCGTCAGACCGTTGCCCGCCCCGGTGATCGCCCCCGTGACGGTGATGTCGTCGGTCCCGGCCAGGCCGGCGGTCTGGATGGCAACCGGCGCGGCCAGGGCGACCGCGCCATTGAGCGCGATGGCGCCCGCGGCCGTGCTGGACAGGTTGCCGCTCAGCGACGAGGCGCCGGTGTAGGTCTGGCTCCCGGTCGTGGTGACGGCCGGCAGGTTGATGGAAGAGCCGGTGGCGGTGAGAGAGGCCAGGGGCGTCGATCCGACCGCGCCGGCAAAGGTCAGTAAACCAATCCCCGCGTCGGAGATCAGGTCGCGCGCCGTGGCGTCGGAGTTGGTCGTACCCCCGAACAGGATGTCCGCGCCGGGATCGCCGCCATCGGTCGAGAGCACCGTGATGGAGTTGCCCGACGTGGGCGCCAGGATCACGTTCCCGTCGAGATTGATCACGCCGCCCTGCGTACGGATGTCGTCGTTGAGCGTGATCGTGGCCGTGCTGAAGGTCGCCGATCCGCGCCCAAGACCGATCAGGGCGGCCCCGCCTGGATTGTCGATCAGCGTCGCCGACAAACCCCTGAACACGAACGGGTTGCGGATCGTCGCCGAATCGACCGTGATCGCGTGCGTCCCGCCCGCCCGGCCGACCGTCACCAGGTTGAAGTTCCCCGCCAGGGCGGCCAGGTCCGTGTCCGTCAGGTCCAGGCGGTTGATGGCCTCGGTTGTCCCGACCCCGATGGCCAGACCTCCCGTGGAGGGCTGGAGAACAAGCCCGCCCGTCCCTGTCACGGAGTTGGCCCCGCCGGTAAAGTCGATCTCGTCGCCGGTGAGCGTGAGGTTGTTGGAATTGACCGCGAGCGTTCCGGTGAACGTCAACGTGCCCGTCCCGACGCTCACTTCCACGCCAGAGGCCTGAACCTCCGAGGGACCCAGGGTGATGGTTGAGTTGCCGAAGTCCAGGTTCGAGGCGATCACGAAGGGCGAGGCCCCGATGATCGTGAGGATGGAGCCCGCGACCTTGGATACGTCGGTCAGTTGAACCGCCCCGTCGTCCGATCGAAGCGTGTAATTCACGCCCTGGACGTTGGTCGCGGCCTGGAACTGCGCCGCATCGGCGATCTGGGAGTTGAGGATCGACGAATCCTGGCGGTGGACGTACGTGGTCGGTGAAGTGGCTCCCCCCGCCGCCCCGCGGAAGGACGGGGCGTTGTTCAGGGCGTTGACCAGCGCGGCGGTCGAACCGCCCGCGCCGTCACCGGCCCGGAGGGTAATGCTGTCGGAAGAAAGGTCCACGCCCGCGGCGGTGAAGGTCAGGTCGCCCGTTCCATCGTTGCCGGCGTGCAGGAGGATGGAAGTCATCGCGGCGACGTCACCTCCGACCTGGAGATTACCGGAGGCGTTCACCGCCGCGGTCGTGGCCGCGGTGACCTGGCCTCCCGGGGTGATCGTGACGTTCGCGCCCGAGACCGTGACCGAGGACGTGTCGGAAATCACCCCCGCGGCGATGGAAACATCGCCCGACGACGCGGTCAGCGACACGTCGTCATCGGCGTTGACCGTCGCGTTGACCGCCAGGGAGGATCCGGTGACGCTGATGCTCTGGTTGCCCGCGTTGAGCCACGCGTTGATCTCGTCGCCGATCACCACCGCCCCGGAGTGGTTCAGGGTTACGCTCCCGTCGGTGGCCTGGATGAACGCCCCCGCGTTGGAGGTGAAGTTCACGCCCGACGTAGTCACGTCGGTGCCCGCGCTGATCGGCCCAGAAAGCAGGATGTTCCCCGTCGAGGCGAGGGTAAACGACCCGCCCGCGCTGCCCTCGATGAGGTTCGTGTTGCCGCTCTCGACGATCTGGATGTTGCCGACCACCGAAGAACCCGAGCCATCCCCCGACCGGGTCCTGGCGAACACCGAGCCGAACTGGTTACCCGCGTTGGTCACGGAGATATTGACCCCGGGCGTGTTCCACGTCTCAAAGTTCGCCTGCCCACCGATTGTCAGCAGACCCGCGGGCGAGAGCGCGGTGCGCGAAACAAACGTCGCGTCGCCCGACGTGGTCACCGCCCCGAACGTCAGCGTCCCGCCATCGAGCGAGAGCGACGCCGGTGAGGCACCGGACCCGACCGCGGACTGGAGGTTGACCGTCCCGCCCGTCCCCGCGGTGACCGAAAGCCCCTGGACGCCCGCCGTCTGCGCGTTGATCGCGCCGCTGACCGTGACGTTTGCTCCCGCGGGGACCCCGCCCGAGTTGGTGGTGTCGATCAGCGGCAGCACGCTGGTCAGCGTCACCGGACCTTGAAGGCTCACGGCCCGGCCGTTGGTGACGATGTTGGATCCAAGGCTGATCGAAGACCCGGTGAGGGTGACCGTCGCGTCGTCGGTGCCGGTCAGGGCGCCGATGGTTGAGAGCGCCCCGCCGCGTATCAGCACGGGGTCGTTGAAGGTCGAACTGTCGATGGTGATCGCGTGCGTTCCGGTGCCGCGACCGATGTTCAACTGAGAGACGCCGCTGATGAACGAGAGGTCCGTGTCCGAAACATCGAGCGTGGCCGGGGTCCCCTCCGCGCCGCCCACGATGATCGGGAACACGTCCGTGTTGGGACGAAGCGTCAGCGTAAACGCCCCGCCGATCGCGCTTCCGAGGTTGATCTCGTCGCCCGTCACGGTGAGGTTGGCGGTCATGGTGGCCGCTCCGCCGTCGAGCGTGACGGTCCCGGCGCTGGCCGTCACCTGGCCCGAGGCGCCGAATGTCTTGACGCCCTGCAGGCGGATCGCCGGGGCGTTGGCGTGACCGTTGACGGCGATGGACCCGCCCGAGGGAGTCCGGATCGTGACCGGCACAAAGAAATCCACGTCGCGGATCTCGATGGCGTGCGTCCCGGACGAATTGCCGATGGTCAGCGACCCGACACCCGTGATGTTCGCGATCTCCGCGTCGGAAATGTCGAGCGTGCCCGACCCCCCCGAATTGATCCCCACGTCGATCGAGACGTTCGGGGCCGAAGGTTGGAGGACGAGCGAACTCGAACCCGAACCCGTGATCGCCCCGTTGATCGTGATCTCGTCGCCGGTAAGCGTCAGCGCGTTGGTCCCGATGCTGATCGCGCCGGTGGTCAGCGTCCCGGTCCCGCCGCTGAGGCTGACCGACGCCCCGGTGACGGTGCTCGAGCCGCCGTCGAGCAGCAGGTCCGCGTTCCCCGTGATGTTCGCCCCGGTGGCAAAGGTCTTCGCGCCCTGCAGGCGCAAACTGGGGGAGGTCACGGTCCCGTTCACGGTGATCGAGCCGCCCGAGGGCGTCCGGATCGTCGTGGGGGAATCGAACGCCACGGAGCCGACCGTGATCGCGTGCTGCCCGTTCGAGCGCCCGATCGTCAGCGCCGACTCCCCGCTGATAACGTCGGCGATCTCCGCCTGCGAGAGGGCGAACTGGGTCGCGTTGTCCGCGCCGGCGATCACGATGTCGCGTGTCGGCGACAGCGGCTGCAGGATCACCGCCCCGGTCGTCAGGATGGTCCCCGCGGCCGTGCCCAGGTCCATCCGGTCCCCGGTCAGGGTAATCAGGGCGTTGCCGGTGTCGATCGTGGCGGTATCGGGCTTGGTCAGCAGCCCCGAGTCACCGCTCCCGGCGGTCAGGGTCAGCGTGTCGTTGCTGGTCGTCAGGGCCGCCCCGGCGGCCAGGGCAATCTGTCCACCCGCCGCGCCCTGGATGATCGTCACGGGCGCATTGAACCCCGCGTTGCCGATCGTCGCCAGGCCGCCGCCCGCGGCGGCCCCGATGGTGATCGCCGAGAACGTCGATCCCAGCGCGTCGATATCCGCCGTGTCCAGTTCAAACGTGCCCGTCGCGGCGTCGCCGATCGAGATCGAGACCGAATCCGACTCGGGCCTGATCACCAGCGCGCCCGTGCCCGTCACCGTGCCCGCCCCGCCGCCGAAATCGACCTGGTCACCGCGGATCGTCACGCCGCCGGCGCCCGTGTTGAGCGTGTTCAAAACCGTCACCGGGCCGCCCGTGCTCCGCAGGGTGACGTTGCCGCTGAGGGTCGATGCGTTGGTGAGCGTGACCCCGGTCTGACCCGTCAGGTTCCCCGAGATCGACGCCGCCCCGGTGCCCGAGTTCCCGAGCGTGATCGCCCCGCCCGTCGTGAGGGTACTCGTGATGGCGGTCGTCCCGCCCGTGGAATTCAGGACGATGTTCCCCGCCCCCGTCACGGCCATGGCCGAGTTGACGTTCAGCGCCCCGTCGAGCGTGGTCAGGTTGATGCCCCCGCCAAGCGTCTCGATCACCCCTCCAACCGTCACCGTGCCGCGGCCGTTGCTGACCGTCACGCCACCCGTGCCCGTGGAGATCGGCCCGAGCGTGACCGTCGAAATCTCCGTCCCTGACGTGGACCCGAGGACCTGGATGTTCCCCGTCGTCGACGAGATCGAGACGCCCGACAGGTTGATCGTCCCGGGGGCCGCCGCGTTGCTCGTCTGCAATGACAGATTCGTCGCGCCAAGTTCAAGGCCGTTGGTAAACGTCCCGGTCGCGTTGATGCTCTCGGTCGCCTGGATCACGATGTTCGCCGTCGCGTTCGCCACCAGGCCCTCGATCTCGCTCTCAAACACGGTGGTCGGGCCGGTGTCGGCAAACGCGATGGACCCGGCCGTGCCCGAGGGATCGCCCGAGAACGTGTCGTCCCCGTCGGCGGCTCCGTCGGCAGTCCCTCCCGTCAGCGTGACGATCGCCGGGTCAAGCAGCAGCGACCCGTTCCCGGAGGGTCCGGACAGGTCGGCCTCGCCGCGGAAACGCAGGTTCTGCTTGCCCGAGACCTCGGCAAAGCCGCCCAGGCCATCGGACCCCGCCCCGCGAGCCGACAGGCGCCCGGCGAAATCCGTCTGGTCGTCCGACCAGACGATCACCGTGCCGCCGTGGCCCGCCTCGGTCGCGTCGGCGCGGAGCGTGCCGGAAGACGTCACCGTGGTGCGGATCGCGTTGGCCTCGGGCCCGTCGCCCTGGAAGTTGCCACCGACGAGAATCCGGCCCCCGCCCGCCGCCCCGGAGGCGTCGATCGACCCCGAAACACCCACGTACGGACCCAGAACCTTGACATCGCCGCCGGTGCGGCCCGGCGCGGTGTCGGAGGCATCGATCGTCCCCTCAACCGCCACGACACCGGACTTGGACTCGATATGAACCTTGCCGGCCTTGACGTTCCCCGCGTGGCGGATGGCCATCGAGTACATGTCACCCACGGCCCACGGGTTGTTGGCCGCGGGACGAGAGGACGCGGCCTCCCGGCCCGGACCGGCGTGGTCGTTCTCAAGCCGGACGTAGATCCGTCCGCCGACCTCGCCGACCAGCACGGAGTCTCCCGACACCATGACCACCGAGCCGCGATCGGCAACGATCGTCCCGGCGTTGGAGACGGACTTGCCGATCAACGCGACATCGCCCGCCTGGATCGTTCCGTGGTTCGCCACCGATCCTTTCACGTCCGTGAAGCGGTACATGCCCTTGACGAAATCGCTGTCGGTGATGTTGCCGGCGGCGGCGAAGAGACCCGCCGCGTTCACGACCGCGCCCTTGCCGAAAACAACGCCCGCCGGATTCACGATGAACACGCGGCCGTTGGCGAGCAGGCGGCCGTCGATCTTCGTCGGCGCGGGGGAGTTGATCCGGTTCAGAACTCTCGCCAGCGCGTCGGGCTGGACGAACTGCACGGTCTCGTGCCGCGCGATGTCGAAGTTCCGGTAGTTGATGATCGCGTTGTTGGAGGCGTGGATGACCGTCTTGTCACCCTGCCGCTGGATCGTCACGTTCCCGTTGGCGACCTGCGCCCCGTCCGGGCCGGCCATAACCCGGGCGGCCATCAGCGCCACGACCACCGCCGGAGCCAGGCCCCCGACCAGGCGGCCGAAACGGTCAAGGCCCACCGGCTCGCCCGCGACGGCGGCCACGGCCCCGACGGCCCTTGCCGAACGGGGGGCGGGGAAGGAGTTCAGGTTCAAACGCGAGGCGGTCCGGGACGTTTTCATGGCCAGTCCAATCGTTGTTCAGGGGTCTCGCGGAACACCTCGATCAAAGCCCGCGCGACCAACCCGTCATCATCCGGCAATTCCGTCGAACATATTCCCGATCGGGCGCGCGCCGAGCCGGCGACCGCCCGAACCATCGCCGTCAATACAAGAGCGTCAGCGCGATGTGGATCTGGCTGCTGCCCTTCGAGACGGGGCCGTCGATCACGGACCCGTCCTCGGAGCGGCCGTCGATCTCCTTCATCGCGATGCCCCAGTCAACGCGGAAGTTGAAGTTGCGAGCGATCTGCAGTTCGGCTCCGATACCGATGCCCACCAGCGTCTCGTCGCTCTCGAACGCCGGCTGGATGTCCGAGTTCTTGGTCCGGGCCGCGTCAACAAACGCCTTGAAGATCAGGTCCCAGTCGGGCCGACCGTACGGGCCCTGGGGCCTCCAGGCGAACGACGACTCCGAATCCGTTGAAGGGCGGAGGGTGCGAGGGAAATGGAAGCGGTATTCCGCGCTGGCGATCACGATGTCGTCGCCGGCGACCACCGATTCCGGGTAGCCGCGGACCGTGTACAAGCCACCGGCCGTCTGCTGGAAGTACGGGATCAGGCGGTCGTCGTACGGCACCCACTGGCCGCGGACGGAAAAGGCCAGTTCATGCGCCAGGGTCATGTACTTCGGGTTCGTGGGGTTGAACAGCGGTTCGAGGTAGAACTGCGTCGAAGCCTCGTACGAAACCACGTGCCAGTCGGTGTTGGCGCCAAGACGACCAAGCCCGTTGGAGACGTCGTTCTCGTCCGAGCCAAGAACGTCCGACATCGAGAACTCGTACGAGACCTGCAGCAGCGAACTGCTCGCGTCCGTGTCCCGCTGGACCCGCGCCCCCACGTACGGAAGGAAGAAACTCTCGTTGGTCCCCGGGACAAACGTCCCCAGGGTGGTCTGCTCGATCGCGACGAACTGCCACTTCGCCCCGGCGAAAAGGTCGAGGAACGTCTCGTTGCGCTGCCAGGCGTTCCAGGTGAACTCCGCGCCGGCCGACGCCGACTCACCGGAATACTCCTCGTTGCCGGCCGCGCCCAGTTCGGAGGCGTCGAACTTGCTCCAGGACCCGTACGCACGCGCCGACAGCGCCTCCGCGAGCGGGATCTCGTACGAGCCGACGACCGCGTGGGAATCCTCGAACCCCGCCGTGATGTAGTCGAGTCGCAGGATGTCGTCGCGGCCCGTCAGTTGGTTATGCGTGAAGCCAAACCGCTCGCGCCAGCGTCCCGTGCTGTCGGTCCCCGTGTTGGAAAGTTGAAAGTAGACGGTCCACGGGCGGTTCTCGCTGACCAGGTAGTCGAAGAACACCTGCTCGGGGTTTTCCTCGTCGCCCACCGAGGCCACCGCCGCATCAACCCGGCGGCCGGGGTGGCGATTCAGCCGGAAAATGTACTCGTCGATCGAACGCTTCAACAGCAGGCCCTCGGCCTGGACCGGGGAACGCTCCCGGATCCGGGCGTGGGCCGGGTTATCGATCTTCTCGCCCTTGATCCGCTCGCCGCCCGCGATCGACCGCACCCGCGAGACCGACGCGACGTAGATCCGCATCCGCAGCGAGGTCCTCCCTTCCCGCAGGTCCTCGCTCGAGAGGCTGATGTCGTCGGGATCCGGGACGCTGAACATCCCGAGGATCCCCGCCTCGTCGTTGAATCGACGAGTCAGTTCGGCCTGCACCTGCCGGATGCCGGACTGATGCACGACCCCGCCTCCTCGCTCGCGGAATTCCCGGAGCGTCATCCGGACGATCGAGACGTTCTCCCGCTTCACCACGTCCGCGCCACCTTCGGTCCTGATTTCCCGGGTGGGCGTGACGTACGCGCCGGCCTCGTTCACGCCCCACGTGACGATCAGGTCATCGAAAAATGAAGAGCCGGTCAACGGCAGGCCGGGCCGACCGGCATCGGCGTATTCGAAAATGAACTGCGACACGGTGAAGGCAACCCCGTCATCAATCGGGATCTCCCCCTCCGCGAACTCTTCATCGCCGGGGGGATCTTTCATGCTCGGAGGTTCGGGCGGCGCCGGGGTCCCAGCCTGCTTGACCTCGCGCTCCGGCCCGGTGGCGGGTTGCCCAAACACGGCCGAGGCATGTCCGAGAACAACGGCCATGCCGGCGCAGGCGAGCATTCGTGAGACGATCCGCCCTCGGTCTGCTTTCATATTCCACAAACCCCTTCAACTGCGATAGTTCGAACCGAACGGTTCAGTCCCGCGCAAGTGACAGGCGATCCAGATCCACCCTCGCCATCGAGAGGTGTCCTCGCGCAACCACGTGCATCGCGGACGCGCCCCCCAGACCGCCACGAAAAACCCCACCTGTGACGTCCAAGACGTGACCATCCCCGGGTGGGAACCCCAACCTCCTGCCTCGTGAACACTAACACGAGGGAAGATGGGCCGTCAAGCCCGGAGGAAGGGTTGCGCTGATTACGGATTTATTTATCTATTTTTTGGACGATCTGTAGTCCGAGACACTTCTCGCGTAGCGACTGGGTCAACGAGGCCAGGTCGATCGATCCCGTCGCATCAAACGCCAATCGGAACCCCACATCGCTGAATCCACCGTCGGCGACGCTGGGTTGTACGGAATATGGACGGTTTGGATCGACCTCGGATGGAGAGAGGGCCGAGCCTCCAACAATTTGTATGGATTCCGATCGGTTAATGGCCTCACGCATGGCCACCGGGTCCAACGGAAGTTGATCCTGCGCCAACGTATCAAGAAACACAAATTCCGCCACGTTTCCTATCGCATCCCGAACAGAAAATCCATCGGTCGTGCTTCCCACCGGTCGAAAAAAAATGAACCCGTCGTCCGTGTTGACCGCGGGCAGAGCCTTGTCCCGCCGGGGTGGGCGTTCGCCTTGCGGCACGAAAATGCCGCCGTCAAGCCATTTGCTGATGTCGCGACCGGCGGTTCGTCTCCACAGAAAATCGTTGGCCAATCCCCAGGATTGATCCCGCCGGTTTGGTTGGTCCGCGGCATCGATCGCGCGGACCGCGGCGGCCTCCTCGACGGTTGGGAGTCGGCACCCGGCGAGGCGTGCGACATGAAACGCCGCGGATGGCGACACGTACTGCATCGGGTGGTCGCGCGACGGAGGATCGGGCTCCCGTCCGGGCTCGAAGTACGCGACCCTGGCCATGTAGTTATCGTGATCAAACCACCCGCGGCTGGTCGGCCGGCTCTGTGGGGATGCGGGGATCATGCCCGAGACCTGCCCGGCCCGCCGGATATCCCACTGCCAGACGGCGGGTCCCTGGCGAACGGGATCGGCCCGGACCTCGATACGGCCGAGCCGAGCGACATCACCCCAGGCATCGGCGGCATCAACCAGAGAAGCGAACAGGCCGAGCGATACTTCGTTGGATTGGACGTACGACGCGCCCCTGGGAGTCTCGACGCGGACAAACGAGATCGGCGAGTAAATGGACGACCCGGGCGGGGGGGCATAGATCACCCATCCATCACCGCCGGCCTGAACCGACCACCGACGCCCCTCGGGAAGCGAACCCGGGCCGAGGCGCTCGACCACGGGAACGGCGGCCGCGCTCGATTGATCGGAGGTGATCGCGGCCTGGACCTGTACAATCTGGTCTTGGGCGGGGCCGGGAAGCCCGTTCAGGCTCGCCGCGCGGGTGACAAAGTCGTTCGCCCCGGCGCGAACATCACCGTCGTGACTCGATGCGATTGTTCTGAGTTCAACAACCATCAGGTTGTAGCGATCAATCGATTCAAGCGAGCGCGGATCGACGCCCATCTCGGCCAGCGCCAGGACCCCCGCGGCCAGGGCCGACTGATCACCGGGATCGATCGACCGCCACTGGAAGGTCCACATCGAGCGTGCAACCGCCGCCGCGCGCTCGGCCATGCCCGGTACGGCGTGCTCGGGCGCGGGCGACCCGGCCACCTTGCCGAGTTCTTGCGCCAGCGACACCGGGGCGCTCCAGTCGGATAGGCCGGCGGGCCAGCCCAGGTCGGTGAGCCGCTCCGCCGCGGCAAGCACGACACCAAACGAACCATCGCTCGGGGGGCGGGCCAGCCGAAGGAGGACTTCCGCGTCTTCCGCCGCGCGGACCTGCTCAAGGAGCGAAACCCGACTCAGCACCGACTTCACGGCGGGCTCATCCGACAATTCCGCGAAGGATGGGCGGGACTTTGCCTGATCGATCGCGTCTCGAACCGTTCGCCCGTCGGGGAGGGAGTCACCCAGGCCTCCGCCGCCGGCGATGATGCGCCCGACGAGTTCGAGCGTCGAGACCATCGCGGCCCGCTCGATCGAGGCTTGCTCGGCGGCCAGGGCTTGGGTTTTCAGCCGTTCGGCGGCTTGCTCGGCCTCGATACGGCGAATCTCCTGCTCGGCGGCGATCGCCTCTTGTTCCTTCCGCTGGGCGACCTGTTCGGCCTCAAGCCGACGCCGATCCTCTTCGGCCTTCTGGACGGCGAGCGCTTCGCGTTGCACCCGTTCCCGTTCGGCGTCTTCGGCGGCCTTGCGAACCTGGCGATCCTGCTCTTCGCGCTGCTCGGCAAGCCTTGTTTCTTCCTGAATGCGTTCCCGCTCTTGTCGCTGCTGCTGGGTGTCGATGTCCGGCATCACCGGTGGCGAGCCTGAATCCGGCGTCTTGTTGCCCGGTTCGCCCGCGACCAGAGGTCCCTGATCAACCGGCTTGAGATCTTCGCCGCCACGGCTCACAAGCCAGGCTCCCACCCCCACCGCCGCCACGACGCCCGCGACCGCAACGAGTCGCGGCAGTGACGAACGCGAACCGACGGATGGCGTGGAAACAGCGCCAACGGGAGGATGAGAAGCGGGCGGCGGGGATGATGGTGACGCGGACGTGGCTGGTTCGAACGAGTCCTTCGCGGCCGCGCCCTGGGCCGGTGGCAACGGAGAAGACGGGCTGGGCGCCGGCGACGGCTTTGGTGATGGCGTGGACGCGGGCGGGGGCGGAGGTGGTGGCGCGCTGACGGGTTCAGCGCCAGACCACCGGGCCGACCAATCCGCCACACGTGTACGGAACGAATCGTCGATGGCGTAAGGCACGTCGGTGGTGAGGGGAAAGCCCGTGGCCGAGGCTCGCATGCCGAACAGGTGGGCAACGCCGGGCTCACCCGCGACAACGTCCACGAACGCGCCATCCCGGGGCGAGATCGCGAGGATCGACGCGCTCTCCGCGAGCCGACGGGAAAGAAGTGAAATCCAGACCATCGCGGACTGGGCGGGGGTCGAGCCCAGGGCCGGAAGCCGCAGGTGCGCTGCTCGAACCTCGGCACCGCTCCTGGTAGCGGATTTCGACCGTTTCGAATCGGAGCCGATGGGGATAAACACGCCCATCTCGCGCTCGACCGCGTAGAACGCCCTGGCCAGTCCCTCGCGGATCGGTCCGACCCGATCTCCAAACTCCGGTCGATCCAGGAGGGCCGCGATCTCCCGCGGGGCGATCGCCTCGGCGGGTGTCGGCACGCGCCCGGGCGCTGAATCGGAAGGCTTCGCGAATCGCGCCCGCAATTGCGAGCGGGCCTGGTCGATCGCGGCGCGGACCGCGTCGGCCGACGATGCCTCGACGCAGGCCCGTTCAACGTCGGCAAGGGCGGGCGGGACCTCCCTGGCCATGACGGAGAGCGGGATGCCGTCTCCCTGGCAATACACGGCCATCGGGTACTTTGACCGGCCCTTGCCGTCACGGCTTGACCAGAGGCGACCGACGATGACGCGGGGCGGCTCCTTGCCCGAGGGGGCGAGCCACCAGACAAATTCGTGAGCAAACGCGGGCAACCGCTGGTCGTCGGAGAGTTTTTCCCAGGCTCCCGAGTCGATGTTCCCGGAGATGCACTCGGTGTAGATGATGCGCCGGACGGTGGCGAGCGTCTCGGTCTCGATGCCGATGTCCTCGATGTGGTCATCCCATCCCGGATGCTTCCCGAAAGCCGCGAGGTAGATCGCCGCCGAGTCCCTGGCCTGTCCTTTGCCTTGCCCGAGCGCCATGCGTCACTCCACAGGAAGGTCCGAGAATTCCCGGGTACCGCGCGAGCGGAACCGCCCCGGCGGGAAACGATGCTCAGCCGCGCCACATCGATGTGCCCGGCCAGGTGTCCTGTTTGCCGATCGACTTGTTGAGTTCGATGCCCATCCACATGTAATACTTCGCGGGAGTCCCGCCGTTGGTCCCGTTGAACCGGACAGGGACCATCCACCGCTTTCCCTCGGTGTCGCCGGGCATCGGTCGAACGTCGGGATCGGCGAGCAGTTCAAGCACGGACCAGCCGGAGACCAGGTCCCGTGTCCCTCCAAGCCGCGGACCGCCCCCCGCGCGCGGATCCACGTCGGCAAACTCGAACTTGACCGAAGCGGACCCGTGAACGGGGAACGCATCGCCAAAGGTGCTGTTGACGTCGGTGTTGTTCCGGACCACGGGCTCGGCGCCGTCACGCGTGAGGCGGAACCAGGTCGTCAGCCCTCCCGCCGAGGTGAACCCCTCGGCCTCGGCGGACAGGGCCCGCTCGGGCGACGAGACGACGATGATCGCGGCCCTCAACGGCTCGCTTTCGCCGGCCACCAGCGGGATCCACCGCTGCCAGGACTCAACCAGGCGGCTTGCCCGCGGGTCGTCCATCATCTTGTTGGCGCCAAAGAGACGATCGAGGAGTCGATCGATCGGTTCAACCCTGGTCCGATCCCCCGCGGAGATGCGTTTGGCCGTCGCGGCCGGGCGGGACGCCGTGGACCCGGCCAGGGCATCCAGACCGCGGTGGAACTCGCGCACCTTCTCGATCGTCATGCCGGCCACCGTGGCGGCGTTGCCGTTCCACGGGGCCGGAGGCTCCATGGCCAGCGGGAACTTTCGGTTGTCGGCGAGGCTGTCGAACAACCCCTCGAAACCCCGGCGCACCTCCTGGGTGAGGATCGAGAGGGCTTCGAGCCGTATGAAGTCCCAGTACGCGACCGACGGGGTCGGCAGTCGGCGGGAGTCGCCGCCCGAGAAATTCGCGAAGTAGTCCATGAGCAGGTCGGCGGCCGACATCGGGGCGAGCGTGGCGAAGGCCCGCCGGGGATCGTCGTCCAGGCGCCCCCAGTTGCGCGCGGACTGGATGGTGGTATCGAGGGGTGGGCGATCGGCCTCGGCTCGGAGCGCTTCGATCCACTTGTCGCGCCCCGCGTCGCGGTTGGTCGTGAGGTCGGCATCGAACACCGGGGGGATGGCCTGGAACGCACGCAACAGGACCGCGCCCATCGCGGAAAGATCGCTGCCGGCGAGGTTCGCCGCCACGGCCTGCTCCACCGCTCGCCGGTACTCGGGCCATGTTCGCTCGCTCACCGACGCCATCACCGTCGCCGGCTTGCCGGCCCAGTCGTTGAAGTAGAGGGTGGCGTAGGCCCTTACCGCGTCGGCGGCCGAACGTGCGTCACCGGCCAGAAGAGCCGGCTCGATGACCAGGGGATCGGAGGACTGGCCGCCCGCTTCCCGCGCGCCCTGTCCTGACAGGCGGATGATCTCCGCCCCATCGTTCATCACGCGCCGGGCCGCCTCGGGATCGAACGCGGGCGCGAGTTCCACTTCCCTGGGAGAAATGGGTGTCGGGATTCGCAGTCGAGCCGGTGAAGGATCGGATCCCGGAGATTGCAAGAGGTCACGCGCCACCTGCTCCACGCGCGACCGGACAAACGCGAGATCGGCCTGTCCGCGTGCCGCCAGGGCCCCCTGGAGCGCCTGGGTTCTCCGGCCCATCGCCGCGATGCGAGCGGCCACTTGCCCGGTTGACCTCAACGCCTCGGGGTCATTGGCGGCCGACTTGGTCACCAGCCTGGAGCGTTGATCGATCACGGCCATCCTCGAGGCAAGATCGGACTCGATCGCGTCGGTCGCGTCCCTGAGACTGGTCTCTCGGCCGGAGGAGACCGCGCCCCACGCGACCGTGAAGGCCGCGGCCGTGAAGATCTCCGTGGCCTGGCGGTAGACCTCGAACCGGGCCTCGAACGTGTGGCGTATCGCCGAGTCTCCGGATACGGCCGTGAGCATTTCGGACCCGAGCCCCTTGCCGTAAAAATCACGCAATCGGTCGAGCGCGGCGGCGATCTCGCCGCCGGGGGTGTCCTCCTTGGGCGACAACGACCGCCACGACTCAAAGAGCGATTTGACCGCGGGCCGGATCGAATCCGGGGAGGCCGCGATCCGTATCTCGTCGGCGGCACGGGTCGCCATGTCGCCAAGTGAGGCCGCATCAACCTTCGGGTCGGAGACCTTGGCCTTGTCCGCGGCGGCCGCGGAGACTTTGTCCAAGGCCCCATCCGAACCGGAGACGCCAAGCACCAGCCGGTACGACTGATTGACGGACCTTGCCACGGTCTGCCCGGCCTTGGCGATGGTGGCGTCGGCGTCCTTGATCGATACCGCGGCAAGGATTTTCCGTGCATTCTCCCAGGCGGCGGTCAGTTCGGCGTGGCCCTTGATCCAGCGATCCTTGAACTCGTCGTACTGCGCCCGGCTGACCGGCGGCGCGGCCGCGTGCCGACCGGCCAGCGCGGCCAGTTCCTTATCCGCGACGTCAAACCGCGTGATGGCGTCCTGGAGTTCAACCAGAGGTCCGACGCCCGGCGTGGCTCGAAGCCGTGAAGCCCAGTGCCGGTTGAACGAAGCGGCGGCCATCTCGATGGCCTTGGGGTCGGACAGCCCTCTCATTCCCTGGGGTGGCCACTGTCCGGTTGATGCCGCGGCACGGTCGACGGCGTCTTCGATGCGCCGCATCTCGACGTCCCCGCCGATTTTCTGGATCTCGGCCGGATCGGTCCCGAGCAGCCGCAGGTACGCCCCGACGGGGAAGACAACCCTCCCTTCGGCCTTGCCGGAGGGGATCGACCGCTCGATCTGCATGAGTGACGCGAACGTTTTCACGGCGGCGTCGTCATCGGCCGCCCAGTCGATCTCCTGCCCGGTGACAAATCGCGATCGGGCGGCCTTGACCAGCGGCCGGACGACGGAAAGGTCGGTCACGGCGGCGTGGGCCTGCCCGACGCGGAGGTTGAGATCCGACGAGAGCAGCCCGGCAAGGCCTTTGAAGATAACCGGCGGGCGGATTTCCCTTTCGGGAGTGGTCTGCTCGGCGGTGAGGGCGAGCAACTGGGCCGGGGACTTCCAGAGCGCCGACGACGATTCGGAGGTGTTGACCTCGACGGACGCGCCGGCCGACGGCCGGAAGAGCACGAAGCGGTCTCCCTGGGCGATCTCTTCGTGGACCTGTTTCCAGGTGGAGGCCGGGCGATCGACCTTGCCCGCGAGGGTGAAATACCCCCAGATCGTGGCGGCAATGCAGAGAGCGACGACCCCGATCCCCGACCCCAGCAGCGCCAACCGCCGCCCTCGCTGCTGCTGCTTGACGCTCGTGGCCCGCGTGACAAGGCCCTTTTCCGGAAAGATCTTGGCCATCAGGACGTCGCGCAGGAAGTAGGACTTCTTGGTGTTGGTGAACTGGCTCCCCCCGGGCAGGGCGTCGACGGGCACACCCATGGCTCGGGCGATGGCCTCGTCGAGTTCGGCTCCCTCCTGAAGGGCCGAGGTGAAGTAGATGCCCCGCAGGAACAGCGGCTTGGCCGACCACTCACCCTGCACGAAAATGAGTTCGAGATACCGGCGCAGGCGAGAGCCGATGCTGGCCAGGCTCTCGGGCAGGGCGTAGAGCGCGTCGGTCTCGTCGATGCGGCGAGGGTTGACCGACTGCATGTTCTGGGGCGTGGGATCGGAGAGCAGCCCTCCGCGACGGCGGGCCAGCCTCTTGCAGACCTGTTCAAGATGCTCGGTGACCTTGTCGGCCTGGAACTTCTCGTCCAGGTCGGCCGGGTTGGACCACCCGAGCATCTGGTGCTGGAGTTGCGGGTCGGTGACGGTGGAGAAGAACTCGCGGAATCCGATCAGCAGGTCGCACTTGGTGACCCACACGTAGACCGGGAAGCGGACGTCGAGGTCGCGGGTAATCGCGTCGAGTTGCCGGGCGACCTTCGACGCCTCGGACTCGATCTTCTCGGCGGAGTCCTTGATGAGGCTGTCGACGCCGATCGCGAGGATCATGCCGTTGACCGGCTGAAGCGGTCGCCAGGCCTTGAGGAGTTTCATCAACTCCTTCCACTCGCCACCGCCTTCTTCCATGAAGAGTTTGCCGGCCGTGTCAAGGACGACGGCGTGGTTGGTGAACCACCAGTTCATGTTGAGGGTGCCGCCGGTTCCCTGGAGCGGGTCCTGCAGGCCCGGGGGAAACCCGACGTTGCAGTGGCGGACGGCCTCGGTCTTTCCCGATCCCGACGGTCCGGCCATCAGGACCCACGGCAGGGAATACACGTCCTTGCCGGCGGCCTTGAACTTCTCGATGCCCTCCTCGAACCGCTTGCGCAGATCGTCGATCCTGGCCCGAAGGGCCGGGTCGGCGGTGGCGGGCGAGCCGGAGGTCGCCCCCAGGAGACGCCCGACAAACGGAGATGACCGCCCCTTCTGCCGCCACTTCAGGAAGAGGCGGAACGCGACGACCAGCGCGACCGCGGCCGCCAGCGCCGCGGCGATGTACGCCATGTAGATCCACAGCCCGGTAAGAAACCCGGCCGTGGTGAAGATGGCTCCCGCGCCTCCGGCGCCGACGGCCGTCTTGCCGGCGGGGGACAGCCCCGAGATTGGTCGAAGGATGGACATGGCTTACGAACCCTCCGCGGGAGAGCCGGACGCGGCGCGGGCCGCGACATCGGTCAGCGCCTGTTCGAGCGTTTTGGCGGCCGTGCGGTACAGGGCGATGTTCGCGACAATCGCCCCGACGCTCAGCACGACCAGCAGGATCACCCACGAAACCACGCCCTGCGCCACCGGCTGCTGCAGCACCCGCTTGTCGGTGTGCTCGTACGACTCGGGGGTGATCCGGGCCGCGGGGTCGGTGTCGAAACGGGACCGGATGCGGGCGGTGATCTCCAGTTGCTTGCGGCGCAGCACGTCGGGCTGGCCCATGTACATCCCGGTGAACCCAAGCCCGATGCAGGTGTGGAAGACCGCCAGGCGCTCCGACGCCTTGTCGGACTGGTCGGCGAGCGTCTCGTCGAGCATCTCGAAGAACCTCTGGTCAAGGCCCAGTTGCTTCTCCTCCTCGGCCAGGGACTTCCAGGACCTTGCAAAGGGATGACGGCTCTCTCGCATCATGAAGTCGACAAACCCGATCAGCGGCAGCCGGACCTGCCCGAACTGCTCTCCCAGCGCCGCCGACTCGGCCTGCATGCGCAGGTCGGCGAGCATGCTCTTGAGTTCGCCGCGGACCTGGGCCCCGTCGGCGTTGACGCCGCGCTGAGCGGCGCGGTTCTGCCGGCAGACGTACTGGAAGAGCGGTTCACAGATGTCGGCGAGCGTGACGGACGTTCGTTGCATGGGATGAACTCTCGGCGATGGGCGATCGGCCGGTGGAGCCGGACCCGATCATTCGGTCTCGGCGGGAATCGTCATGTACAGCGCCACCTCGGAAAAATCGAACGCCTCCCCCTCGGGCCAGCGGATGGCGGCCTTTTTTTCCTGCACGATCCGCTCCCACATCGTCTTGGAATCCGGGCGAACCAGGCGGAAATAGTGAAGCCCCGGCTGTGAGGGAAGTTCGTAGGGCGGGTGGCGTTCCTCCTCCAACTTGACCCCCAGGACCATGAGCCGCTCCATGCTCCGTGGCATGAGTTTGAACTTGTCCTGGCTCTCGATCAACCGCGCGAGCGCGACGGGGTCCTGCTTGGTCTTGATCCCCAGGAAATACTCGGTGGGCGTCGTGACGTGCTTGTCTTCGAGGTCGATGACCAGCACCCCCCCGTCCTTCTTGAATTCAACTCTCCAGACCGGCAGCGTCCCCTCCGAACCCAGCGAGCGGATCCGCCGGTCGATGTCGGTGAAGACCGCCGCGGGCTTGTCGTGGTCGTACCGCGGGGCATCCCAGGCGTCCCTCTCGGGGAACAGGGCGGCCAGTTCTCCGAGCGCATCGCGCATTTCGAGGTACGCGTCCAGGGGAGTCACCGACGGGGTCGTGGCGAGCATGGGGACGCGGGCGGCGGCCCTGTTGAGCGCGGTCAGCCGCATCAACTGGGCGATCTGGGCCCCTCGGACGTTCTCACGGCTGAACGCCCCGCCCCGAGTGAGCGCGGTCAGGGTCTCTCGACGGAGCGTCTCGATGTGATTCCCAAGGTCGCGGATCAGGGCACGCAGCGTCGTCGAGCCGGTCAGGAACATGCACGGCGGGATGAACTGCTTGTCCTCCATCGGACGGCCCTGGTCGTCGCCCGAGGCGCGGACAATCCTTGCCAGCGGGAGCACTTCCATGTCGGCGGTGTCATCGCCATCGATGACCAGACGGGCGTTGATCCGCCGGACCTGGATCGGCTGGCGGTTCTCGCCGGTGTTCTCGTCGGTCCGATCGACCTCGCTCACGCGGAACAGCCGCTTGATCTGCGAGCCTTCGCCCGACTTTCCCTCGATGGTGTTGGCGCGTGCCGCCTGCCACGCGGGCACGGCGATGCTCACCGTCAGGGGCGACGAACTGGACTGCAAGGCCCTCTTGATGTCCATGGCCGAGAGGTCCGCATTGCCGGGGACATCGATGTACAGGCCGCTGGGCATCACCGCCCGGAGGTGGTCAAACCGGACAAGCATGCTCTCCAGGGCGTCCTGCGAAAGTCGGGCGTCGATCAGGCCGTAGGGATAGGCCATGCCAAAGCGCCTCTCGGCCGCGAGAGCGTCGGCGACCTGGCGTTGCAGGTACTGGAGGTGATGCGGCTGGAGGAACAGGCCTTCGTGCCAGTGGATCTGACCGTTCATGACGCTCGTTGTCCCGTTTCCGACCATGAGAGCACCCCATCACCGCCGCGCGGCTCCGCCGGGGAATCCGGCGGGACGGTCAGCGGTTGAACTTCTTCATCCAGTCCTCGACGTAGCGCCCGATGGCGAGGCGAATCTCGCGCTTGATCTCGTCGCGGTCGAGGGTCTTGGAAGCCCGCGCTTCGAACAGGTCCCAATAGTCCTGCTTGCTCTTGGTGAACCCCGTCCCGACGGTGGCCTTGATGGACTCGGGAGAGAGAACCGTCCAGAGCATTTCGCCGTAGACGCGGCCCGACTCCCCGATGCCCCCCATCACCCCTCGCATAAGGTGCTGAAGGCGCTGCAACTCGGGCGCAAGGCCAAGACCCGGCAGGTTGACGTCGGTCCCCATGACGTAGTTTCGAACGAACTTGAGGATCGGACCGTTGGAACGCACGTCGGTCCCCGGCGGAGCGATGCTCGCCCCCGTCCCGCTCCATAGCCGCCACGCCGCCTGATCGCAAAACGACAGAAAGTCCATTAGAATCGTGACCAGCGCCATGACGCGGGCGGCATCGAGCCGATCGCCGGGCTGGAGTTGGAGCTTTGACCGCAGGTCCTGCTCGACCTCGGGGGGCATCCCCACCCCGGCGGGCGTCGGCTGGATGACCCCCCCTTCGACCAGGGTGGCGGTCAGGGCGTCACGATCCTGCGGGGAAAGCGAATCCCACGCCTTGATCAGCCCGCCTGCCCATTCGGCGGGAGAACGCGGCTCGGATGCCTTGGTCTTGATCACGGGGGTAGGCGCGGATCCGGAACCATCTCCGGCCGCGGGGAACCAGGTCAGCAGTTCTTCGATGAAGGATGGCACATCCTGCGGTTGCTCGGAGGCAACCGCCTGATCCAGGACCGCGACCAACTGCTCCTCGCGGATGCGGGGCTCTTCATCGGCGAGTTCGCATTGCAAGACGCGCAATCGCCCCGCCAACGCGGACACCCTCGTGGTTCGATCTGCAAAAGACACGGCCACCTCGAACTCCCGTCGGCCACTGTGCCGATCGCCTCCCTGGCTCCAGAACACCCCCTCACGCCGGGGGGACGGAATGAAACACCACCCCGGGCGTACCCGCGCCCGGGCGATATCCACCGTCGCCCATCATACACGAATCGGTCGCTTGGGCGTCGCCGGACCCTGATGAAGGTCGAACGCCGGGCAAGATCCACCCCTGGTCACCGACCGGGAGGAAGATACGCGGCCCCCGAGATGGCCGCGATCTTTGTGTCGTCAAAGACCGGGCCCGGGGCGCCCCCCGGCGTCGCGGTGAACGCGACGCGGAAACCCACATCGAAGAACGAGCCGTTTCGATGGTCAAGGATGGGCTCGGCCTCGACCCCCGCGATCGATGCCGGACCGACGGCCGACCCCCCTACCACCGCAAACCTCCAACCCCGATCAACCTTGTCAAACGAGTCGGCGATCGGATCGGAGCCCGTGATCGGGTCCGCAAAGACCCACTCCGCGACATTGCCGATCAGGTTTTTCCAGGTGCCATCGGGACCCGTATCGACTGGCGAAAAAAACGGGTAGCCGTCGTCGCGGGCGTCTCTCCCGTCGGCGTTGAGCCCTTGCCGACGGATCGACCCGTGGTCCGGGTACACGGGGTTTCCTTTGAAGTCGTAGTTCCTGGCGGCATCGAGAACGCCGAACCACGAGGCGTCCCGCAGATTGGGTTCCTGGCCGGCGGCTCGCCGGGACGCGGCTCGCCACTCATCCACCGATGGCAGGCGACACCCGATTTTCCCGGCAATCACCACCGCGGCTCGCGGCGAGATGTACTGCAGCGGCCATGTCCAGGCGGGAGCAATTGAATCCAGGTTCGCGAGTCCGGACCAACGCTGGATGTTCTGGAGCGTCAGGGGCCGGTTGTTCCTGAGCGTGATCGTCGGGTGCTCGATGATCTCCGCCGCGAGAACCACCGTTCCCCGGTCGATACTCCACGCCTTCAAGCCCGACGTCGGCGATGTGAACTCGCGGTCGTTGGCGGCAAAGTCTGGTCCGAAGAGTCGCCGGTAGAGTGACACCGGGATCTCCGTCTCGCCGAGGTACACCGACCGGCCGCCCGGGGTGTCAATCCGGCGGAACGTCAGTCGCTGCTCGGGCCTGGTGGCTCCCTCGGCTGGCCATGTGTACGTCACGCTCATCCCGTCGGCCGCGGGGGCGGCCACCCAGCCGACCGAGCCCGGACCCGCCCGCGTGAGATCTCCACCGCCACCGGACGGCGCCGGTCCGGGATCCTGCCAGTCGAGGATCTCACGGGCCGCCGCGACCGAGGCCTCCACGACCTGCTGGCTCGCGACCGGACCGAGCGTGCCGACCACGTCCACGAACGCCCGCGCGGGCGCCTTGAGCGCTTCGACCCGCTGATTCGTCGGACCCGTCGCGCCGGCGACGGCTTGCTTGAAATCACGCAGCGCGAAGTTGAACGCCACGCCGGGAGGAACATCCCCGTCCCCGACCGCCATCCTCTCGCGCAGCGCCCGCACGGCGTCTATGGCCGCGTCGTCCTGGGCCGCGACGGCACGGGCGCTCCACAGGTCACGGGCGGCCTGGTTCGCGGCGCGTTCGATCCGCTGCCGAACGGCCGGGTCGGGGAGGTTCGCCGCCCAATCAACGGTGGCCTCCCGCAGAGCGGCGATCTCGTTCAGGTCGGCCGCCCCCCCCACGGACGAAATACGCGTCCACGCGGCGAGCGCTTCGGACGCCCCACCGACGGACGAAATCGCCCCGCGGGCCTCCGGGATCGCGCGGACGGCGTCGGCGGAGGCGATCCGCTCCAGGGCCTCGATCCGAGCCCGAATTCGCGTGACCGCTCCATCCTGTGCGACACGATCAAACCACGGTGAACGCTCGAGAGCGGTCATCGCCGCCCGTGCTTGCTCGCCGCCATCGTCCGCGCCGGAACCGGAATCAAGGTCACGGCCGATGCCGCTGGCCGCGGCCATGAGCGCGGCCAATTCCTGCTGGGTTGGGGCGGCGGGTGTCGGCTCGGTCGCGGGCGCCGAGGAGGCGGCGATCCGGCGGGCTTCCTCCACGCGAGCGGCGAACGCCTGTCTCGCGGGCTCCATCGCGCCATCCGCCGCGGCGGCCGACACGCGATCCGCCTGGCTTTGCAGCGCTTCGTCGGCAAGACGCTTCCACTCGCGGTCGATCAGCCCCTGGATCGCGGCCGTGGTCGCCGCCATCGTGGCGTCATCGGGCGCATCGGGGAATTCGCCCTTCACCCGGGTGATGAGGTCCGACCTGACGCGTCCGACCTCGGGTCTGCTGGTCCACGGGGGCGCGGTGGGTGAGTACCCGTCGGCAAGCGCGGCCCGGGCGGCCTGCACGGCCGAGGCCCGGGCGGCGGCTGAAACAACGCCTTCCGACGAGGCCACATCGGCCTCGCTTGCTCGTGTCAGCGCGGCCCCGGCCGCCGCCTGGCGAACACGATCAGCCGCCAATCGCTCGTGTTCACCGGCCCGTTCGGTGGCCGCCTGTGCAAGGTCGGCCACGAGGCGCTGCTCAAACATCCCGATGTTCCGGCGCACCGCTTCCTCGACCTGAGCCGTTGTTGGAACGGTTGGTGTTGGTGTCGGCGTTGGCGTCGGCGGAGTACCTCCCGCATCGATCGTTCCCGAGCCGCCTGCGGTGGAGGTATCGGTCGGACGTGGTGGATCGGTGACAACCACCGGGCTCTGGCCTCCCCCGCCACCATCCCCGGTTACAGGGTCATTCTTTGGACCTCCTCCGAGAAAGAACACGGCCGCGAGACCGCCTCCCACGACGACCATCGCCGCCACGGCAAGGATGGCTTTCTTCGAACCACCCCCGGACTTCCCCGGCGCGGGAGCAGAGGGGGTATCGACCGTCCCAACGGCCGGAGCGGCCGGCGAGGTCGCGGCACTTTCCTCCGCCTGCTTCCCGGCTCTTGCTTCCGCATCGGCCTGTCTGGCATTTTCGCGGGCGGCTCGCTGGGCTTTCTCGGCTATCTCGGCATCGGCCTTGCGACGGGCTTCCTGCTCGGCACGCTCCCGATCGAGAAGTCGTGCCTGCTCCTGTTCCTGTTCCTTCCTGGCTCTTTCGGCCTGTTCCTTTTGTTGCCTGGCCTTCTCTTCCCGCGATTTTCGTTCAATTTCCTCCTGTTCACGGCGAGCCTTCTCAGCGGCGGCCGCCGCTTCGCGGGCTTGTTGTTCGCTCCGTCGGCGCTCTTCCTCGGCGCGGCGTGCCTCGGCCTCGCGGGCGGCACGATCCGCTTCTTCGGCTTTCCGCTGGGCCTGGGCCTTGCGCTCGGCCTCTTCCTTGGCCTTCTTTTCCGCTTCCGCGCGGACACGCTGGGCGATCTCGGCTTCGCGGGCTTTACGACGTGATTCCTCTTCCCTAGCCTGCTCTTCACGGGCCTTGCGTTCGGCCTCGGCCCGGTCGGCATCTCTGGCCGTGGGCGATACCTTCACGGGACCGCCGGGCAGCGAGGCCGCGATCTCGTCGATCGAAGG
Source organism: Phycisphaeraceae bacterium (assembly GCA_019636515.1). GTDB lineage: Bacteria > Planctomycetota > Phycisphaerae > Phycisphaerales > UBA1924 > JAEUJB01. The sequence continues at coordinate 34,797 of JAHBXI010000004.1, forward strand.
CTTCGACGTGGTGGTTGGGTCGAGGAGCCGGTTGACCAGTTCGAGCCACGCCGCGCCGACCCGGCCGAGACGCTGCCACCGGTCGGTGTTCTGGATCGGCCACTCCGTCAGGTTCTGGAACGGCTTGTGCAGAACGAGTTGGTGGACCAGATCGCCCAGGTCGCGGGCATCTCGCTGGTCGTCCTCGGGCGAGCGGCATCGAGACGTCGGCTTGGGGTCGCTCAGGACGATGCGGGCTCTTGACAGGTCCGCCCGTCCCTGGATGAGAACATTGGTCGGCTTGATGTTCCCGTGGGCGCGGCCCTGGGTCTGGCGTAGTGCGACCAGCCCCTGGACAACGGGCTCGATGATCTTGCGGATGTGATCGGGTTCGAGGTCGCGCTGGGTGATTCTCAGGATCTCGAGGCTGCATTCCATGAGGTCGGTGGCGTACCACGCCCCGCCCTGACACAGGCCGAATTCATGGACCGGCGCCCACCCGGCCGGTAAGGCACCGTGGGCCCGCTGCTGGTTCTGGGCGGCCTCGATGAAGCAGGCCGCCTCCCGTTCGATCTGGTCGTCGTCCATGAGGAGTTCAGGCGGACGGAAGACCTTGACCGCAAATCGCTTCTCGGACGTGCCGGCCCGGCGCGCATACATCACCGCGCCGAAGTTTCCCTCGCGCGCGACGTCGATCGCTTCGAACGAGCCGAAGGCTTCCATCCGTACCCTCTGCCGCGCCAGACAGAAACGGAGCCGAGACGATCTCGGCTCCGCTGGCGTCCACCGATCATTCTATGTTCCGCCCCGCCACGCGCGGTCAGGGGATCCTCCGGGGCGAACCACGGGACCATCCGGATTCGTGCCTTTAGGATTTCGGCTGCTTCTGCGGCGTGAGAATTCGCACGCCGCTCTCCCCGATCTGGACCTGCACCCGATCACCCTCCCACGACCCCTTCTGCATCGTGACGTCCTTGCGCCTGGTATCCCCGGGCACCCCGCCCTGACCCTCGAGGAACGGGATGTTGGCCAGGATCACGATCGACCGTGCGCCCTTCCACGCCGCGTCCCAGCCGGGATCACGGGCCGACACGGTCTTGCACCCGGAGTCGCCGGAGGAAAACTTGAATTCCTGCCGACCGACCGTCTCGCGGCGCTTGCTGTTGCCGGTCGAGAAATACTGGGTCACGTTCTGCATCTGCCAGTCGGCCAGGTCGGCCTCGTTCATCACCGGGATCAGGTCCACCTCGACGGTCTTGCCCTTGAGTTGATCGCTCAGGCAGACCTCGATCTCATGGCGGCCGTAACTTGGCCCGCTTGAGCACCCACCCAGGTGAAGGGCCATCACGGCCGGCAGAACAAGACACACGAGAAAATGCACCGACCGGGCACCGATGTTGATCACGCCATTCATCGCGGGCTCCTTCGAATCCAAAACCGCGCCGACCACGGCGTCCGGCGAACACCGCCGGCCTCGCCACGCCCATGGGGAATTCAAGGCTACAGCCCCCGGGGTCGGCCCGCCAGTCCCAGACCGGCGATTCCCGCCCCCCCTCCCTGGCTCGGGGCGTTGTTCGAGCACGCCGGCATGGCCGATCATCGCTTCGATTTACTCAGAATCAACGACCTGATCTCGGCGTTGGACCCCGTGTCGCTCACCACGAGCGATCGGGACTTGACAACCAGGGGCCGCAGGTCGGCCAGCAAGGGATCGAAGACCCGCTCGGGCGCCTTGGGAGGGGCCTCGGCATAGTTCTTCGACGTGCTGTCGGGTCCAAGGCCGGGGATCGAGCGAACCAGCGCCGCCAGCACACCGCACCACAGCCCGGGTGTCACCACCGCGAGCGCTGAGGCGGCATCCCACGGCTCCCGGCGCAGATGCTGGGGTCCGATCGCGTCCCGCCATTTTTCCCCGTCGGGATCCCGTCCGTCGAGGACACGCCGTACCCGCTCCTCCAGCGGCGTGCGCTTGTCGTCGTCCTCGTTGGCCGCCGAGTCCTCGATGTACCGGGCAAAGTCCTGGAAATCCGAACACGCCGTCCCCAGGGGCCGGTCCGCGCACAGCAGGATCCGGACACCCAGCACGGCGAGCGAGTAGAGGTCGTGCGGCGTGCTCGCCATCGGAAGCGTCTCAAACATCGTCCCGGGGATGTTCACTCCCTCGGCCGACTTGATTTTCTGCCTCAGCGAGTCGGAGAGCGGCTGCTTGATGGTCCGCAGCGGGATCTCGGTCGCGGCGGTGCTCTTCTTGAAATCCGGGGTCGCGTACAGGTCCAGCCGCTGCCCGCCCACGCTCACGCGCAGCCAGACCAGGTCACCCGGACCAAGCACGGCCCGCTCCTGCATGACCAGCCGTGCCTCGATCACCGCACCGTCGGAATCGGCCAGCACTTGCCGGATGCGAAGCGCCCCGACGCCCGCCACGTTCGCGCCCGTGACCCCCGGTGAGTACACCGACGTGGCCCCCCCGGGGCCCATGTACAGCGTCGCCTCACCCCCCGCCAGGTCGATACCCACGCCAACCCCGGGTTCACGGAGCGTCACCCGCGCCGCCCATTCCGACGGAAGGCCGAACGACTCTCTCGGGCGGGCAACGGCGAAACTCTCCGACCGTACATTGAGCATCGGAGCCCCGATGTCGGCCACGGCGTCACGCACGCTCGCCACCGCGTCGGCCAGCAACCTCAATTTCAGGTGCAGCGTCTCGACCAGCCGGCCCGCGCGACCGACCGTGATCAACCCACGGCCCAGCCCCCGGTCGAGCACGGACCGCCCGCCGTTCATGCCCAGGGCCCCGGTCGAACCCGCCCCTCCGGAAGAAACGACCTTCTCGCCGCTCAACTCGTCGATGTGCTGGTCAAGGAGAACCCCCTGCCAGACCCGGGCCATCATCATGCCCGCGCCGAGATTCAGGCCCACCCGCGTCGGGCCGATGCCAAGTGCCTCTTCGGGCGTCAGGCAGCGATCGTTCACCGGCGCGCCCCGAGTCACGGGGATGAAGTACGTCTCGCTCCCCAGTTCCGGGACGTACAGGTATCGATGGGTCGTGGGCCCGTACGCGGGCAACCCGCGTTCGGTCAGCAGCGAGTCGTTCTCGCACAGCAGCCAGTAGCCGTTGCTCGCGCCTTCGACCGGCCGGATCGATCGGAGGTCGGCCAGGTCAACGAGAATCGGGGCGGGGTGCTGGTGTTCCCACCCGGCGCAGACGATCCCGTCCGCTCTCCCCGCGGCCTCGACCATCCGGCACCATCGGCGCCAGCGATCATCGATCCGGGCGTTGTGCATGGCGTCCCGGTAGGCCGGGGGAACATCGATCAGGCCGTCGGTATCCTGCACCCACAACTCGATCCACCGCAGCACCCGGGCGCTCCCGTCGGTCATGCACCCCAGGTAGCAGCGGGCGTCGAGCCGTTCACTCAGGATGATCAGCGGCCCATCGTCGATGGTGCCCGCCGCGGGAGGCGCCGTTCGGACGACCACGCACAAGGGGATCAGCGCGGCCGAACCTTCGGCCTCGATCGAGACCGCGGCGAACCCTTCCGGCAGGGGGACGCCCTCCCCGGCCGAGACCACCGATGCGAGCACTTGCGGGGAAACCACGCGACGCTTCTCCACCCGGCCGTACCTCGGAACCGGGTCTCCCGATAACCGGGTCTCCGATGACCGGGTCTCCGATGACCCGATGATTGACAACACCACCCCAACACCCGCGCGACAAACCTGACTCGGCGGGGGCCGGGAACAGTGAGTGTCTGGCCGTCGAGCCCCATTGTCAATGCGGGGCGTGGGACGATGCCGGACGATCGCCTCCCGCCCGTCGTGGCTCTTGGCCACATTCTCCTTCAGCCAAGTCCCAGGTACGCGCGCCGGACCTCATCGTGCGACGCGAGTTCCTTCGCATCCCCCTCCATCACGATTCGGCCGACCTGCAGGACGTACGCCCGGTGTGCCACCTGCAGAGCCATATGGGCGTTTTGCTCAACCAGGAGGATCGTCGTCCCCGCCTGGTTGATCTCCCGAATGATCTTGAAGATGGTCGAAACCACTTGCGGCGCCAGGCCCAGCGATGGCTCGTCCAGCAGCAGCAATCTCGGGTTGGCCAGCAGGGACCGGGCGATGGCAAGCATCTGCTGCTCTCCCCCGGAGAGCGTGCCGGCGTTCTGCTTCAAACGCTCGCGGAGCCGGGGGAACAGGCCCAGGGCTCGCTCGCGGTCTTCGGCGATCCTGGCCCTGTCGGCGGCGGGACGGGCGTAGGCTCCCAGGTCCAGGTTCTCTTCGACGGACATGTTGGCGAAGATGCCACGCCCCTCGGGAGCCTGGGCCAACCCCCGCCGGACGATCGTGTGAGCGGCCATCCGCGTGATCGGCTGACCCTCGAACTCGATGGATCCCGAGACCGGGCGCAGCAGCCCCGAGACCGTCCGCAGCGTGGTTGATTTCCCCGCCCCGTTGCACCCGATGAGCGTGACGATTTCTCCCCGGTCGACGCGCAGCGAAACCCCGTGCAGAGCGCGGATCGCGCCGTAGTTCACCACCAGGTTCGAGATCGTCAGCATCGCTCCACGCTCCGGGACCCGGCGGCGAAGGCCGCCGGCCACGCTCGCTACTCGGTTCCCAGGTACGCCTCGACCACCTTGGGATCGTTCTGCACGGCCTCGGGGGAACCCGTGGCGATCGTCTCGCCGAAATTCAGGACCGTGATGTGTTCGCACAGGTTCATCACCACGCCCATGTCGTGCTCAATCAACAGGATCGCCAGCCCGAACCGGTCTCGAACGTCGCGGATCAGGGCACGTAGTTCGACTTTCTCCTGCGGGTTCATCCCCGCCGCGGGCTCGTCGAGCAGCAGGACCTTGGGCTCGGTGGCCAGGGCACGGGCAATCTCCAGCCGCCGCTGATCCCCGTACGGGAGATTCCGTGCCTGCTCGAAAGACCGGCCCGCGAGGCCGAACAATTCCAGAAGGGCGAAGGTCCGTTCGGCGATCGCCCGCTCCTGGCCAACGTGGTACGACGTGCGAAGCACCGTCCCGGAGATCGAATGCGACCCCCTGAGATGACATCCAAGTCGCACGTTATCGAAAACCGAGAGGTCTCCGAACAGGCGGATGTTCTGGAACGTGCGCGACAACCCCGCCGCCGCGATCTGGTGCGGCTTGCGGCCGTTGAGCCGCTGACCATCGAGGGCGACCGTCCCGCTGTCAGGCCGATACACGCCCGTGAGGAGGTTGAAGCAGGTTGTCTTTCCGGCCCCGTTGGGCCCGATCAGCCCGTACAGAGCGCGAGGGGGAATCCGGAGCGAAAAGCCCTGGACGGCCTTCAGACCACCGAACGAGATGGAGATATCGCGGACATCAAGAACGGCCGGGCTCGGATCGGTCATGGCGAGACCCCCGACGACGCCCCCGGCGGACTCGCCACCGCCCCCGGCCGACGCGCGCGGCGGCCGAAGATCTCCCACACCTCCCGGACCCCAAGCAGGCCCTGCGGCCGGGAGATCATCATCACGATCAGGAGCAGGGCGTACAGGATCATCCGGTACTCGGCGAGGTTGATCCCCTGGCTGGCGCAGTACCGACGACCCAGTTCGGCCACGAGGGTGACCGCGGCGACCACGACCAGCGAACGCGGATGCCACCGGCGATGAGCCCCCTGGACCACGGCCATCACGGCCAGCAAGGCCAGGCCCGCCGGCCACACCGGCGGCAGTTCACGGAGGATCTCGGGCAGGGCGGTCAGGATGATCGCGGCCAGGGTGGCCCCGGAGATCGATCCCATGCCGCCCAGCACGACCATGATGATGCACTCGAACGACTTGAGAAAGCCCAGGTCGCTCGCGCTGATGGCCCCGATGTCCATGGCGTACAGGCCGCCGGCGGTGCCCGCGAAGAAACTCGCGATCACAAAGGCCCGAACCTTGTACCGTGTCACATCGACGCCCATCGCCTGGGAGGCGATCTCGTCTTCCCGGATCGACAGAAACGCCCGGCCCGTCGAACTGTTCTTCAGTCGGTAGCAGACGATCAGGGTGATCGTAACGAACAGATAGACCCAAAAGAGCGTGGTGTACGTCGGCAGGAGGTTGAACCCCTTGGGACCGCCGAGTTTGAGCATCAACGAATACCAGGGGGTCTCCGCCGCCTCGGCGGCCCGCCAGGGCTGCACCTGATCGGGAGTCCCCTGCAACAGGACGCGGACAATCTCGCCGAAGCCCAGGGTCACGATGGCCAGGTAGTCGCCGCGCAGGCGCAGGCTCGGAAGGCCCACGATGTACCCCGCCCCCGCCGCCGCCAGGCCCCCGACCAGGCACGAACCCATGAAAAGCAGATCCCCCTTCCCCAGGGGGCCTCCGCCGTGCGGTCCCGAGCCCGTCCAAGAGAGAGCGCCGCCCGCAAAGTCCGCCGACCCGAAGAACTTGATCGACCCGTAATAGGTGATCGACGCGGCCACGTACCCCCCCACCGCCATGAACCCCGCGTGCCCCATCGAGAACTGACCCGTGAACCCGTTCACCACCGTCAGGCTCACCGCGAGGATGATGTTGATCCCCGCGACCAGCATCATCTTTGCCGTAAACCCGGGGACGTTGGGACCGACCACGGCGTGCATCAGCACCGCCACGGCCAGGCCCGCCGCGACCGGCCACAGCGCGCGGGGGATGACCGACCACGCGGCGGGAGAGAGGGCACGGGCTTGGTTGATCAGGGTCTTCACGGCTGGAGGTTCACGTCTGGATTTTCAAGGTCGCGGATTCACGATCGGGATGTCGGGCTCGGGCACGCAACAGGATGGAACCGGTCAGACTTTTTCGACGGTGGCACGGCCAAGCACGCCCTCGGGCCGAAGGAGCAGGACCGCGATCAGGATGGCGAAAACGTACGCGTCACGGTACTGGCTGGAGAGGTACGCCACGCCGAAGAACTCGATCAGGCCAATGAGCAGGCCGCCGAGCACCGCCCCGCGGACGTTGCCGATCCCTCCCACGACCGCCGCCACGAACGCCTTGAGGCCGAGCATGACCCACATGGAATCGGCCGTCTGCTTGGCCTGGCCCCCGTACTTCATCCCGTACAGGAACCCGGCCGCGGCGGCGAGCATCGTCCCGACGATGAACGTGATGCTGATCACCCGGTCGGCGTTGATCCCCATCAGGCTCGCCGTCCGGGTGTTGAACGAGACCGCCCGCATCGCCGATCCGAATTTCGTCCGGAATATCAGGATCTGAAGCGCGGTCATCAGCACCAGCGCCATCCCGATGACCGCCACGTCCGAAACTCGCACGGGAACGCCCATCACCGTGAAAAGCGTCCCCGATTCCACCAGCGTCGGCAAACTCCGGGGGTACGGGCCGAACATGAACGGACGCTGGCCGAGGTTCTGCAGCAGCAGCGACACGCCGATGGCCGTGATCAGCACGTTGAGCCTGGGCGCCCGGCGCAGGGGCCGGTAGGCCAGGCGCTCGACCGTGAAACCAACGGCCCCGCAGGTCACCATCGTGCCCAGCAGGACGAGCAGCGCCAGGTACAGGGGGGGCGTGGGCTGCCCGGCGGCCCCGATCCCCATCCACCCCGCGATCGTGATCGACATCCACACGCCCAGCGCGAAAACATCCGAGTGCGCGAAGTTGATGAACTTCAGGATGCCGTACACCATCGTGTACCCCAGCGCGATCAGCGCGTAGAGGCACCCGACCGTGACGCCGTCGAAGAGTGTCTGGAGAAACTGCGTCATCCCGAGATCGCACACGCTCCACGGTCAAGAGTTCATCGGGCACGCCACGCGGGGCCCGGATGCCGACGCCGCCCATGACGCGCCGCCTGGAGGGCAGGGACCGGGGCCTGGACCCGCCGGGGGGTCGGACCCCGGGGTCAGGGCCGGACCGTCGCCTTGTACTTGGGCTGACCGTTGACCACCTCGAGGATCACCGCGTCCTTGGTGGGGTTGCGGTTCGCGTCGATCGAGATCATCCCGGTCACGCCCGCGAAGTTCGTCGTCGAGTTGATCGACGACGCCAGGTCGCGGCCGTGAAGCGACTCGGCACGCTCCATCGCGTCAAAGAGCAGCCTCGCCGCGTCGTACCCCAGCGCCGCGAGCCCGTCGGGGATCTTCTGATAGACCTCTCGGTACCGACGCACGAAGTCCTGCACCTCGGGCCGCGTGTCCTCGTGCGAGTAGTGGTTCGAGAAGTAGGAATTGTTCAGCGAATCCCCCGCGTTCTTCAGTTCCTCCGAGTCCCACCCGTCCCCGCCGATCAGCGGGATGTCGATCCCCAGCCGACGCGCCTGGCGGGCGATGTTCACCACCTCCGTGTAGTACCCCGGAAGGTAAATGAACTCGGGAGACCGCTCCCGGATCGCCGTCAACTGGGCCGAGAAATCGTTGTCGCCGTCGGAATACGCCTGCTCGGTCAGTACCTGCCCGCCCAGGGTCCTGAACGCCTCGACGAAGTTCGAGTTCAGCCCCGCGGAGTACGCCTGGGCACGGTTGTAGAGCGTCGCCCCGCGCGTGAACCCAAGGTTTTCGCGGGCGAACTTCGCGCCCACCAGCCCCTGGAAGGGGTCGATGAAGCACACGCGCGAAATCATGTCTCCCACCGACGTCACGTCGGGGTTCGTGCTCGACGGCGAAACCATCGGCACCCCCTTGCGCTGGCAGATCGGAGCCCCGGCGAGCGAACGCGAACTGGCCACTTCTCCAAGCACCGCCACGACCCGGTCGCTCTCGATCAGCCTTGTAACCACCGTCTGCGATTCCTGTGGCTTTCCCTGGTTGTCGTAGGTGATGAGCCGGATAGGACGCCCGCGGACACCGCCCGCCTGGTTCCGCTCCGCCACGGCCATCTTGATCCCGTTGTCCGTCGAAATCCCGAATGTCGCCTCCGCCCCCGTCAGGGACGCGTAGTGGCCGATCACGATGTCGCCGGTGCCCTGATCGTTGGTATTCGAGGCGCCCGCCGCGCCCTTTCCGCCGCCCCCCGAGCCTCCGCCGGCTCCTCCCTCGGACTTCCCACACCCGACCAGCGACAGGCCCACCATCACCACGGCGGCCGCACGAGCGATCAACTGTATCGCCGACATGACGCTTCCTTTCCATGGTCCGCCGCCCACGGGGGCGCAAACCGATGCCGAAGACTCCGCACGCGGGCTTTCCGAGAAACCGAGCGGGACGGCACGCTCGCCCATTGACGACCATGCACGGGCTCGACGATTCAGGGCAACCGCTCCGAGCAAACCCACCCTGCAAACCCGCCCTGGGAAAAGCCGCCTCGGGAAAACCCACCTCCGGAAAACCAACCTCCGGAAAACCAAAGAGCGACAACCATAGCAAACTTCGGCCCCCCCCGGCACCCCGGCACCCCGGTACCCCGGTCACACCCCCGGGGGCAACCACCGACACCATGGCCCGCCCCCGCCCCAGGCACGATGCACCGGACCCGACTTCCCCGATCACCCGAAACGCCTGTCAGCCCTCGACGCGGCGGACGCTCTTGATCTCCACCGGATCGAGCGGAACGTTCTGATGGCCGGACTTGTTCCCCGTCGGCACGGCCCGGATGGCGTCCACGACGTCCATCCCCTCGACGACCTTTCCGAAGACCGCGTACGCCGCCCCGTCGGGCTGCGGGCGATCCAGGAACCCGTTGTCCACCACATTGATGAAAAACTGGCAGGTCGCCGAATCCGGATCACCGCCCAGGCGAGCCATCGCCAGCGTGCCGCGCGTGTTCTTCAGCCCGTTGGTCCACTCGTTGACGATCGGCTTGGACGCCTTTTTCTGCGACATCTCGTTGGTGAACCCCCCGCCCTGGATCATGAACGTCTCGATGACGCGGTGAAAAATGGTCCCGTCGTAGTGGCCGGCATCGACGTACGAAAGAAAGTTCGCGGTCGAGACCGGGGCCTTCTGGTCGTCGAGGTCGATGAGGATCGCGCCACGGGAAGTCTTCATTTCGACTCGGATCGGCATGCCGGCAGCGTAGGCCCCCAACGCACGCGGATACCGATCCGGCCGGCTCCCCCCGGATGCCTCTTCGCCGCCGATTCCGCGGTCAGGGCTTCACGAACGTCCCGCGGGCACGGTCCTTGACCACGCCAGGAAATCGCAGGAGTCGCCCGTGCGCTGAGCAGTAGACCCCCGGCGCCACCAGGCCCGTCGCGAACACCGCCTCGGTCAGGTTCTGTACCGCATCGCTGCGGACGAGTTCAAAGGGCCGCATCGCCCCGGTCAGAACGACCGGGACCGGCGGGGAGGGGAACGCCGCGTGCAGGCACTCCCCCGTCACGGCAAGCGTGTCCGTCCCGTGCAGGATCACGATCCCCGACGTGGGCACGCCATCACCCCCCTCGAAGACGGCCCGAACCGCCTCAACGATCCGCGCGCGGTCCTCCTCGGTCATCTCCAGACTGTCCTTGCTCAGCAGTTCGACGATGAAGACCGTGCAGTCCTCAAGCCGCAGGCCCTGGACCATGCCCCGGACGACCGAGGAGCGGTTCTCAAGCCGCCCGGAGGCCTCGTCGTACGTCTTTTCGATCGTGCCCCCGGTCGTGATGATGGTGACGTGCCGCATCGACAAACTGCCATTCCCCATCGACCCCGTGCAATCAACCGTCCCTGTCGCGGCTTGCCGACCAGCCAAAGCCCGCGGAATCGACCCGGCCTACGCCGTTTGGGCGATTCTTCGAGACGCGGTGCCGGGCACGAGTGGCCGGGGAGCGTACCGGCCCGCGAACACGACCCGATCGATGGTCGGGTCGTGAAGCGATCCGGAGGTCGATGACACGCGCCGGCGACAACGTACCTTGGCCAGCCGCTTGCGTTTGCGGTCGAGACACCGGATCGTGGTCTTCCACGCCTTTCTCGGCGAATCTCCATGTTCCGACGTAAACTCTAGGCGTCAACCAATCCCGGTTCGTCCGTCAAGACCGCGAGGCGTCGCCTCCGGCGCGGATCGTTGCACGCAGGCTCGGGCACTCGATCGAAGGGGCACGATCAACGGTCATCGCCCCCCTCTCTTTGCCTGTACTTTGTCCGGTACTTCTCCGCCAGGTCCGACTGCTTGTTCCGCAGATCGATCTCTTTCCCGTCGATAAACGCCATCCGCACGTTCGACCTCACTTCCAGCGGATCCCCGTCCGTCACGATCAGCGTCGCCGACTTGCCCGCCTCGATCGACCCGTACCGGTCCTCGATCCCCAGGATCATCGCCGGCCAGAGCGTGATGCTCCGGTGAGCCGCGGCACGATCAAGCCCGTGCGCCACCGCCAGGCCCGCGTTGTACGGCAGGTTCCGTTCGTTGGCCGTCCGGTCCCCGCTGGAAAGACAAAACCGCACCCCCGCCGCGTGCAAACGGGCCGGCAATGTAAACGCCGCGTCGTACGGCGAGTCGTCTCGCCGGGGAAACGAGAACGTCCCGTCCACGATCACCGCCACGTCGTGACGGACCAGCAGGTCCGCGCAATCCCCCGCGTCACGGCCACCGACGATCACGGCCCGAACCCCCGCCCTGGCCGCCCAGGTCACCGCCGCGGTGATCTGGTCCCGCTCGTTGGCCGTGATGAACACACACCGATCGGGGGATGGGTCCTCTCCGGGCACGTCGGCACGCTCATCCCTGAAAACTCCTCGCATGGCCTCCCATCGCAGGTCGGCGGGACCGGACGGGTCGGCGGACCTGGCTCGCAGGTACGCGCGGGCCGTTTCGAACGACTCCTCGATCGCCAGGACCCTGGCCCGGATCTCCCGCATCTGATCGTCCGACGAGCGGTCCATCCACCACGCCGTGATCGGCCGGACGTTGGGCCAGTTCACCAGCACCCCCGCCGAATCGCGCACCGACATCTCCTCCCACGTCCAGCCATCCAGTCGCATCACCGACACCTGCCCGGGGATCGCTCCACCGGAGGGCATCACGCCCACCACGAGTACCCCGTTGGACCGGGTGACCGGCAGCAGCGTCGAATCCGGATTCACCGCCGAGATCGGCCGCACCTCGGGCGTCACATCACCCAATTCGGTCGTATCCACCGTCGGCAGGACCGGCGGAAACTCCACCAGGCCCAGTTGCGTGTCCCCCGAGATCATCCCGGGAAACACATGCCGTCCCGACACATCGATGATGCGGGCGCCATCCCCCGCGAGCCGGGGCATCGGCGAAGGACCAACGGCCTGGATCCGACCGTCGCGGAAGTACACGTACCCATCCGGGATGGGATCGGCCGTCATCGTGTGAACGACGCCGCCGGTCAGCACGACCGCGCCGCGCTGTGGAGGCGCCTTGTGCGTCAGGTCCTGAGCCGATGCCGCGGACCAAATACCCGCCCCGACCACCACCGCGGCCATGCGCCGCACGAGCCCAGCCGCGCGACCGAGGCCCGATCCCCACCCCAAACCACGCGCGCCGACCGATTCTAGGATCTTCTTCATCATGACCATCGTCCTCGCTCCGCGGGTGCCGCGGGGTCAGTTCTCGTAGCAGCCGCATTCGCCCGGACGAGCCGACTCGATCGGCAGGCCGCGAAGGTACAGGTCCATGTAATACCGACGGAGCCACCAATCAACCGGCGGACCCGACAGCGCGCCCGCCGTGGCCGACTCAAGCGAATCCGAATCGCCTTCCGACGAGGGCCGGCGTCGGCGGCGGGTTTCCGTCGGTGGGGCTTGCGATTCCGACGCGGCCTCCTCGCCGGGCGAGGACTTGCCCGCCTTGCTCGACGTGAGCCCTCCGAGGATCTTCTGGGTCAGCCGGGTCCGCTCGGCGGCGATCCGCTCCCGGCTCGCGCGGTCCATTTCGAGCGAGAAATACCGGCGCCCGTCGATCCATGTCTCCTCGGTTTTCGAGAAGACCGACAGCGGATCTCCCGACCAGATCACAAAGTCGGCGTCCTTGCCCACCTCCAGCGACCCGACGCGGTCGTGGATCATCAACTGACGAGCGGGGTTGATCGTGACAAACGCGAGCGCGTCGGCGGGGGAGATCCCCGGCACCGCGTCCGGACCCACGGAGTACTTCACCGCCTTGGCCGCCTCGACGTTCATCCGCCTGGCCATCTCGTCCGAATCGCTGTTGTACGAAACGACCACGCCCTGCTCGTGCATGATCGGGCCGGCCTGCGGGATCGCGTCCTGCACCTCGACCTTGTACGCCCACCAGTCGCTGAAGGCCGATCCGCCTCCCGAGTGCCTCGCCAACTCGTCGGCGACCTTGTACCCCTCCAGGATGTGCTGGAACGTCCCGATTTTGAAACCGAATTCCTCGGCGAGGCGGCAGAGCATCAGGATCTCGTCTTGCCGGTAACTGTGGCAGTGGACCAGACGCCTGCCCTCAAGGATCTCCCCGAGGGCCTCGAGTTCCAGATCCCGGCGGAAACCCGGCGAGCCACGATCCCGAAGATACTCGCGCCCCGCCGTAAAGCGGTCGCGCAGGAGCGCCTCCACCCCCATGCGGCTGCGCGGGTATCGCTGGGTCGATCGAGAACTGTTCGCCTGCCGCGGGTTCTCCCCGAGAGCAAACTTGATCCCCGGCATCGCCCCCTCGAAGTGCAGGTCCTCCGGCCGCATCGCCCCCCAGCGGTTCTTGTTCACCTGGTTCTGCCCCCCGATCGCGTTGGCGGATCCGTGCAGGCTGTTGACCGTCGTGATGCCTCCCGCCAGTTGCCGGTACCACGAGATCGCGTCCGGGTTTGTCACGTCCCCGATCCGGACCTCCGCCGTCACGGCCTGGCCGCCCTCGTTCACGCCGCGGCTGATCCCCGTGTGCGAGTGACAGTCGATCAGCCCGGGCGTCAGGTGCTTGCCCGCCGCCTCGATCACCAGCGCCCCGTCCGGCACCAAGACCGACTCGCCTTGCCCCGACACCCGCGACACTCTCCCGCTCTCGAATACGACCGTGCCGTTCTCGATGATCCCCGCCGGGCCCGAGGTCCACACCGTCGCCCCACGGACCACCACCGTGCGCGCCTCGGGAGGCGCGAGCGCCCCGTACGGGCCGAACGGGTACACGATCGCCTCCGGCGTCGAGGCCACGGAGAGGATCTCCGCGTCGTCGTCCCCGGCCTCGTCTCCCCAGACCGCCACGCGCCCGGCCTTCCACGTCCGGTTCACGCCGTCGGCGGTCACCATCGATCCGATCAAAAGGTCGTTGAACCGCCGGCCTTCCACGCGTGTCACGCCTCCGTCGCCCGCGTCAAGCGTGTACGAGACTCGGCGATCCGACACCGAATCGACCCGCGCCGGAATCTCGCTCGGTGAGCCGTCCGATCCGACCGACTTGATCGTCACGGCCCCGGAAGGATCCACCACGATGTGCGTCGGGCTCTCGGGCCGCGGGGACGCCAGACGCGGGTCGTCGTCCACCAATGTCAAACGCCACGTCCCTTCCATGCCGGTTGGGCGCTGCGAACGGCGCTCGGCCGCGAGGTCCGATTCCGACATCCGACGAGCCGTGAATTCGACCGCCGCCGGCTCCTCCTGGTCGTCACCTTTCGACGGCGCGACCGTTCCTCGCACAACGTCCGCGGGTGATTCATCAAGCGACATCGTCACGGACGCCGTGCCCTTGCCCCCGACCTTGTCCAGCGCGTACACGAACGACGCCGCGAACCCCTGGGCAAGCGTCGGGTCGGCCGGCCCGTCCCCGGGAGTTCCCGCGTCCGCTTCCATTCGTTTCTTGATGTCGGGGCCAACCGCGGCTTTCTCCGCCTTGACCGGCGTCCGGCGACCATCGGGCGCCAGGAACGCCAGCGAAACCGCGTCACGCGTGATCGAGATCCTCGCCCGCGTCGCGGCCGGCGCGCCCAGGGCGCCACCGCCCGGGCTCTCGACCACCCATTCCCCCATCGCCGCCGGGGACGGCCGCCGTGCGGCCACAAACTTCATGCGAACGCCGCTCGAACGTATGAACTCCCCGTGCATCACGTCGCCCTCGGCCACCGCCTGGGTGATGAAAACCCCGGGTTCGCCGAACGGCTCGTGCTCGAACGTAAAACTCAGCCTTTGCTGATCGTAGCGTTGTTCCCTGGGCTTCACCGTCTGCGACGAGGCCTTGCCGTCCGAGCCAACCTCGGCCCGGGTGATCGACAACTTGTGATCCTCGTCAAACGTGAGCCAGACCCGAATGCGTCCCTCGGCAAAGCCCGGCCTTGCGGGGGTGAACTCAAGGTCCCATGTCCCGGCAAGACCGCGGTCGACCGCCGGGGAGACCTCGTGCCTCACCCCGTCGATCCAAACGTCTCGGATCTTCGCCTTGCGAGATCCCGGCCCTTCGGTCGCGTTGGGATCGAACCAGTCTCCGTCGGTGATGGTCAGGTTGGCACGCAACCCCTCCGAAACCACGCCGACCTGGTCCCGGATTCCCGCGATCATCGCCGGGAAGGTCGTGACCATCGCCAGGGCGTCGTCGGGATCGAGCCCGTGCCGGACGGCCAGCCGGACGTTGTCCCAGAATCTGCCCCGCGTACGCGACTTGCTCGTGGTGAACGCGGCGTGAATCCCCGCGTCGCGAAGCCGCCTGGCGTTGGTCGGCGCCTGCTCCCACGTCATCATCTCCCGCAGTTCGATCGAGTCCGCCTCGGCGATCGACTCCATCTTGGGCGCTTGCGGGTAGTTCACGGGCAGGATGTACATCGGCGTGTGAGGGCCGCCGATCGCCGCCAGACGGCGGAACTCCAATCCCGAGCCCAGGATCATGGCCACCCGCTCGAACTCGTTGGCGAGCCGGATAGCCCGCAGTGCATCCAGTTCATCCGCACAGTCAAAGAGCAGGGGCATGGTCGGCGGAGCGGAAGTCACGCCCTCGGGACGGTCCCCCGTTGGCGCCGATCGTGAGAAGATCCCCGGCCCGCTGCCCGGGCGGCGCTGTCGCCACAGGGCGTCCAGCGCGTTGGCGGGCCCGGTGTCCATCCCCGACGCCCGCCTCTCTCCCTGCCATTGCGCATCCAGGAGCGTCTGGCGCAGCAGCGCGATCGCTCCCATCTGCGACCCCGGGTATCCGGTCCACGCCAGGCTCTCTTGCGACCCGCCGGTTTCAAACGAGACCGTCATGTACACGTCCCCCGCGTACATGGCCGGCGTGCCCGACGAAGCGTCCGCGTCACGCCTGGCCAGCGACACCGCCGACGCCGTGCCCCGGACCACCCCGCCGCGAGGGCTGATGACCGCCGCCGTGTACCCAAGATCTCGGAGTTCCTTCGCCGCCGCCTCGCTCACAACGCCGCCGATGTGCGCGCGACGCTGGGGAGTCACCGCCCCATTCCAATGCCGACCTGGATCGTCGCGGCTCGGACGCGGCACCTCCACTTCCAGGTATGGCTCGATGAACCCCGGGTAGAGGTGCAGGCCCGTGCAGTCCCAGACCCGCGCCCCGGCCGGCGCCAGGCCGCCCGGCGTCACGGATAGGATTTTCCCGTCGCGGATCACGACGGTCGCCTGTTGGGGGGTTCGCCCGGGTTGCGCATGCACGGTCCCTCCCACCAGCGCATGCCAGGTGGGGTCCGATCTCCGAACCGAATTGGGGGGCGGGTCCAGAGGCGAACGCGAGGTCGGCTGCCCGATCGCGAACGGGCACGCCAAAGCCGCCAGCGCCATGGCGCGAACAAACGGCGAAGTAGTCATCATTGCGGGAGTGTACAGGATCCTCTGAAAGGCACCCGCCGCGCCGGTGCGGGCCGGGGGTCAGCGTCGGCGGCGTCGCATGGTCCACGCGGCGGCCACCCCCCAAAGCGCCGCCGTGCCCGGCGTCGGGATCACCGTGTCGAGGTAGTTCATCAGTTGGTCCAGGGTGATGTGGGTGGCGGCCCGGCCCTCCTCGATGGTGACCTTCGACCCCACGTGTACGTGCCCGGCGGCAAAGCACTGGAATGGATCGTCCGGGGACGAGTGCTGCGCCTGGTACCAAAGGCCGTGATAGCCGATGAACTCGGACAGGAACGACCCACCCCCGTTGTTGTCGATGTACGCCGACACTCCCACCCCGGCCGCGTTCACGGCGTTCTGGATCGCCAGCGTGGGAAGCGACGAATACCGCCAGGCGTTGGGGGCCATGGAATCGTCGGGCGGAACCCGGTCGGGCTGGTACGGGGCCTCGTAGTCGTTGATCCATGAGGTGCGGTTGCGGTTGCGGTTCTCGATCTCCCAGTCTTTTCCGCCGCCGTTGATCCTCCCGCTGGTCCAACTGAACGTAACGATCGCGCACGGCTTGACCTGCCCGGTGATACGGGCCCAGTCGGCGGTGGTGTCCTGGTAATCGACCTCAAAGTCCCCCTCGCCCTTGGAGTTCACCCCGGCCCCGCCGGGAAACTCGGGAAAATACGAATACACGTTGTACCCGCGACCCTGCCAGTTGCCCCCCTGCCACCCTCCCGGGTTCTGGTCGGGGTTGGTGCTGAAGTGGCGGACCATCTCGTTGGTCGGTGGCCAATACCCCGTGAGCATGATGTTGTAGGTGGAAGCCGCCCCCGCCAACCCGGCCCATGCGCCCATCGAACCCGCCGCCACCAGGTACGCCAACGGACTTGTCCGCATCACGCCCTCCCGCCCCGAAGGGCCAATCGGCTTCTGCCCGGAGCACCGCCCCGGAAAGGAAAACAACTTCCTTGCAGGGAGCGTCCCGCGCGAACCGACAGAGAGGCTGTACGATGAATGTTCGCGTGGCGGTTGCATGATTGTGGATTTCCTCAAACTCGCCAGGCCCGCCCAGTGGAGCAAGAGCGCGTTCGTGCTCGTCGGGCCCCTGTACGCCCTCGCCGGCGGCACCGAGGTCGACTGGGTCGGTGTCACGGTCGTCACGATCGCGTTCAGCCTCGTCGCCAGCGCGGGATACGTTCTCAACGACATCAGGGACCGAGAACTCGACCTTGCTCACCCACGAAAACGCCACCGCCCCATCGCGTCGGGACGCATCCCCCCGCGATCCGCGGCGGTTTTCGCGGTCGCCCTTATGGCCGCCGCCGGCGGGCTGATCCTGGGTTGGGCATGGCAAACCCACGGGACCGCGAACGACGGACGCTGGATCTGGCCCGCGGCGATGGTCGGCCTGTACTGGGCCAACGTCACCGCCTACAGCCACTGGCTCAAGCACCGCGTCGTCGCCGACGTGATCAGCCTCGCGCTTGGCTTCGTGGTCCGCGTCCTGGCCGGGTGCGCGGCCGGGGGGATCGAGCCCAGCCCCTGGCTGGTCAACTCAACCTTCTTCATCTCGATGTTCCTGGCCTTTTCGAAGCGCCTGGGTGAACGGCGGACGATGGGCAGCGCCGACGCGGCGGGAACGGCCCGGACGGTTCAGTTCAAATACACCGATGATATTTTGCGCATGCTCGTGGTTGTCACGGCGGTCGCCACGCTGCTGACCTACGCCGGGTACGTCCAGTCGTTTGAACTCCGGGCGGATCGGGCTTCCCCGACCGGGCCGTCCTTCGGGGTGCTCTGGATGACCATGCTTCCGGCGACGTACGGCCTGCTGCGGTGCATTGTGCTGGTCGAGCGGGGGGATTACGACGACCCGACGGAACTGGCCTCGCGGGACATCCCGTTCCAGGTGGCGGCGGTCGTCTTTGCCCTCTTCACGATCGCGGCCTGGTCCGCCCCTCGCCTGGCGTAAGGGAGGTTGGGCGGGCCCCTCTCCGGGGCGGGGGTGCTTACGCCGCCCCCAGGCGCATCGGCCGGCGCATCAGTTCGCCAACGACCCGCCATGGGGCGGCCACCCGCCACCGATCGGATCGTCCGGACCACCGCTCGGCCGCGTCGATCATCGGCCCGGGAGACATCGTCCCGATCACCAGGACCTCGGGATCGTCCGTCGCGTCGACCTCCCGGACACCCAGTTCCGCCAGGGCTTCCCGGACGACCCAGGCGTTCTTCCCCGGCTCCACGACGGCCGCGGTATGAAACGGGCACTGGCGACGCTCGGCTTCCAGGGCTTCCAGCGCGTGGGCCTTGCCCGTGAATCGCTCGTACAAGCCACGGGGAAAGGGCGTGCGCCGCTGGGCGCGGAACGTCCGGCGGAGTTCAACCAGGCCCCGCCCGAATCCGTCGAGGGCGCCTTCCTTCCGGGCGATGGAACGGTACCGACCGCGAACCTCTCGCAACTCCGCCCGGCGCTGGTCCTCCGGAGCGTACCGCTGCACCACCCAGCCGTTGTTGCGCACCAGGCGGCGGAGGATTTCGTTCATGTCGCGGTTGGTGACGTCCTTGGCGTGATCAATCCGGAAGGCCGGATCAAACTCGACCCGATATCCGGCCAGCAGGAGCCGGGCCGCCAGGTCGTACTCCTCGACGTAGTAGTTGAACGAGCGGTCGTACCCCCCCATTTCCAGGAACGCCGACCGACGGATCGCCACCCCGCACCCGATGAAGACCTCGGGCAACCCGCCTGCCTCACGCGTCCCGAGTCGGGGCAGGCGGATATCCGCCATGACCGCCGCCACCTCGGACGATCTCGACGACAGGGCCGACAGGAACCGCGTGCCCACCGGGTGGGAGTCGTCGTCGAGCATGACCACCCAGTCGCTCGACGGGTCCGAAGCCTCCACCCCGGCGTTTCGCGCCGCCGCCCCCTCGTTGGTCTCCAGGCGGATGACCCGCACAAAAACGCCCGACGTCAACGCCCCCGGAGCCACGGCGGGCGTCGGCGAGGCGTTGTCCACGATGATCACCTCCGCTCCGCCGACCTCCCGGTGCGGCCCGAGATCGCCGATGGCGCGCAGCGTGGACGCGAGCCGATCGTGACGCTCATGGGTTGGCAGGACGTACGTGATCACATCCGTTCCTTCGTCACCCGACACCCGCAAGGTCGCACGCCGCGCGCACAAAGCCCGTGTTTGAGGCATGCACCCGTCCCGCAACGCAAGGCGGGCACGATACCGACTTGCCTCCCGTGCCGCACCACCATTCCAGGAAAATTCATCGACCGGTTACTCGCCCGGGTTCCGCTCGTACATCCTCCAGACGTTCACCCCGCGCCGCCGAACGGCCTCGGAAGACTCCCAGATCTCATCTTCAAACCCGTCGCTCGATATGAGCACCCAGTCACCCGGGGAAAGATCCTCAGGCCGGCCGATCGCGAACCCGAGGCGGGTGGTTCCGAAAACCACGTCGTCCACAATTCCCGCCACGGGGATGCGTAATTCGCCGTGGTGTTCGAGCAGCCACCGTGTATGTCGCCCGGCACCCCAAAGGTAAAGGCTCGAAGCACCCTGGTTCTTCATGCGGCCCGTCACCGCACGAATCCTCGAAAGACGGCAGAAGGTATCGGTCCTGCCGGAACGCTTTGAGTCGCTCCATTCCACCCACAATCGTCCGATGATCGCCTCCGCGGATGTTCCGTGTTCACGCAGGATTCTCTCGATCTCGACCCGGGCCTGGTCGTGGGTTCTGGCGCCGGCGACCAGCGGGGCGATCGCGGAAGCCACCTCCTGGGAAGCACATTCCCCGGCGGGCGAGAGCCTTGACCACGACCGGACCATCGAGCGGCTCGACGTCAGCGCTTGATCGGCGACGGGCGCCTCTTGCCCGCCCGCGTGACGGGCGTGGTATTCGTACAGGTCTCGGGGCACGGCGGCGAGGGGATGGCGTTCGGAAAGCCTCAGCCAGAGGTCGTGGTCCTGTGCCCGCAAGCATGATGGGTCGTACCCCCCGACATCGAGAACCGGGGAGCGGCGGAACATGACCGATCCGTGGGCGATCGGGTTCTCGACCAGGAGCCTCCACTTCATGTCGCGCGGGTCGGACGGCGGTGTGCGGGCCTCACGCTCGCCCGAGGGCTTTACCCGCACCCAACCGCAGGCCACCAGCGCCACATCGGGATGTTCGATCATGTAGGACCGTTGCTCGGCGAGCCGATCGGGATGGGACCAGTCGTCGATATCCATGCGGGCGATCAGTTCACACCGAGCGCTCGTGATCCCGGCGTTGAGGGCGGCCGCCAGGTTCGCCTCGGACAGTTCCAGCACCCTCGCCCGTGGCTCGGATCGGGCCATATCGGCCAGCAGGTCGAGCGTCGATCTTCCGCACCCGTTGGCGATCAGCAGGATCTCGGTGCGGTCGAACGTCTGGCCGGTGATGCTCGCCAAGCCACGGCGGGCCGACGGCTCATCCCGTATGCGGTACACCGGCAGCAGAACACTGACCTCGGGATCTGGCGGCCCTTGGCTCACGTCCCTTCAGATCGGCTCGGTCGGCGAAATCAAGGCACAATGCCGGAAAGTGCTCGCGGGTCGCGGCGGGGTCGCGGATCGAAAACCATCGTGCGCGGAGAATCACGCCCCGGGACGGGCCAGGCGGCGGACCGACCCGTCGGGCGCTCCGACGAGGACCTCGTCGGCCTCGGTCAGGAACAGACCGTGATCGATGACACCGGGGGTTCGGTCGAGTTCGGCGGCAAGGTCCTCGACATCACGGTCCCCGATCATGCAGTCCAGAACCATGTGCCCGTCGGCGGTCAGGAACAACTGGCCGTCGAGAGTCCGGCGCACGACGCCAATGACGCCCATGTTCCTCAGGTGGGAGCGAACCGCCGAGAGCCCGAACATGGGGATGACCACGGGCAACGCGGAGCGCTTTCCCAGGTGCTCGACCAGTTTGTTCTCGTCGGCGATGTAGATCCGCCGGTCGGCGGCGTGGGCGACCAGCCGCTGGCGCAGCACGGCCCCGTGCTGTCCCTTGAGCATCCGCAGGCGGGAGTCGATCTCGTCGGCCCCGTCAATCAGGATGTCAACCCTCTCGACCAGGGTGAAGTCCATGAGGTTCAGCCGCTGCGAACGGGCGACGGTCTCGGTCGCGTGGCTCGACGCCACGCACCGCACATCCAGCCCTTCGTCCCGGACGCGTTCGGCAAGGGCGATGACGGCTCGTGACGCGGTGCGGCCCGCGCCGAGCCCGACCAGCATGCCGGTCTGGACATCCGCTACCGCCGATTCTGCCAGTGGATCCGCGAGTCTGGGTTCGTTCACGGTCGGTCCCTTCAGTACGACTGTATCCAATCCAAACGCATATCCCATGGATCAGGCACCCGCTCGCACGGCCGACGTGCATCGGCCCGCGTCCTGTCGCGTCAAGGCGCGTGCAACGCGCCGCCCAAGCCCCTTTCACACGAACTCCGGAACGGACCGGTCATTATTCGCCGAACCGGATGCCCTGGGCGAGGGCCAGTTGTTTTCCGTGGTTGACCGCCACGGTCTGCCGCCGCATGTAGGCCTTCCACGAGTCCGACCCGCTCTCTCGCCCCCCTCCGGTGTCTTTCTCTCCCCCGAACGCCCCCCCGATCTCGGCCCCGCTCGTCCCCAGATTCACATACGCCAGGCCGCAATCACTCCCCGACCCGGTGACGGAAAGGAAAGTCTCGCTGGCCGCGAGGCTGTCGGTGAAAATCCCCGACGCCAACCCCTGGTCCACGCCGTTATGCATGGCGAGGGCCTCGTCGAGGGTCCGATAGGTGAAGACGTACAGGATCGGAGCGAACGTCTCTTCGAGCGCGATCGGAAGGCGGTTGCTTGACGGGGCTCGCACGATGGCCGGACGCACGAAGTTCCCACCCGCAATCTCGGTAGGGAGCCCCGATGCCCGTTCACCTCCGGCAACGACCTCGCCCCCCTCGTCTCTGGCGCGGCGGATCGCGGCCAGGAACGTCTCGACCGCCGCGGGCGTGATCAGCGGGCCGACCAGCGTCCCTTCGTTCAGAGGATCACCGATGGCGACCTTTCCGTACGCCTCGGCGAGGCGGCGCGTGATCTCGGCCGCCACCGATTCGTGGGCGATCAGCCGCCTGGTCGTCGTGCATCGCTGACCCGCGGTGCCCACCGCACCGAAGAGGATGCTCCGGGCGGCCAGGTCCAGGTCCGCGTCGGAATGCACGATCACGGCGTTGTTTCCCCCCAGTTCCAGCAGCGACCGTCCGAGGCGGCGGGCGACCACCTCTCCCACGCGCCGGCCCATCCGGCACGACCCGGTCGCCGAGATAAGCGGAAGTCGTCGATCCTCGACCAGCGACTCGGCGATCTGGGTGTCCGTCCCGATCAACAGGCGGAAGACCCCCGGATGCCCCATCTCGGCGGAGACTCTTTCGGCGATGGCGTTCGAGGCGATGGCGGTAAGCGGGGCGAGCAGGCTGGGCTTCCAGATGACCACATCGCCGCAGACCGCCGCGATCATGGCGTTCCAGGCCCACACCGCGTTGGGGAAGTTGAACGCGGAGATGACGCCGATCGGTCCGAGCGGGAGCCACTGCTCGTAGAGCCGGTGCCGGGGACGCTCGCTCTGGAGAACCGGCCCCGAGAGCGTCCGTGAGAGTCCGACGGCGTAGTCGGCGATGTCGATCGTCTCCTGGACCTCGCCCAGGCCCTCCTGGCGGATCTTGCCG
Organism: Phycisphaeraceae bacterium; assembly: GCA_019636515.1. Classification (GTDB taxonomy): domain Bacteria; phylum Planctomycetota; class Phycisphaerae; order Phycisphaerales; family UBA1924; genus JAEUJB01. The sequence goes on from JAHBXI010000004.1 coordinate 58,120, forward strand.
ACCTCGAGCGAAATCAGTTCGCCCAGCGCTTCCTTGTGGCGGCGGAACTCGTCGCCGATCGCGCGAACCACCTGCCCTCGGGCGGGAGCGGGAACCTCGCGCCATGCCCGGAACGCCTCGCAAGACTCGGCGACGACGGACTCCCGTGTGCGTTCATCGTCGAGGATCACCGCCGCGATGGGCCGTCCGGTCGCGGGGTTGGTCACGACCACCTGACCGGCGACGCCGTGCTTCACCCCCTGCCCGGTGACCACGCGGGGGTGGCGGTCCAGGCCAAGGCGTTCCAATACCGTCATGCTCATGGGGCGACTGTAGGGTGCGGGCGTCCGGACGGTCCCGCTCGAACTCGCCCGAGCCCCGTCACGCCGGGCGGGGTCGCTTCCTCCCCGCGCTCGGGCACTCCCGTTCCACTACAATCGCCTCATGGCGAGTGTTGTGTTCTATTTTCAGGTCCACCAGCCGTTCCGGCTGAAGCGGTACTCGGTCTTCCACACCGACCCTTTCTATTTCGACGATGCGAAGAACGCGGAGATCTGCCGGAAGGTCGCCGACAAGTGCTACCGCCCGGCGACCGCGCTGATGCTTGACCTGGTCCGGCGTCACAAGGGCAATTTCAAAGTCAGTTACGCGATCACGGGCGTGGTGCTCGACCAGATGAAGTCCTGGTGCCCGGACGTGATCGACCTGTTCAAGGCCCTGGCCGACACCGGGTGCTGCGAGTTCATCGGGGAGACCTACCACCACTCGCTCTCTTTCCTGTACAGCAAGCGGGAATTCAGCGAGCAGGTGGAGATGCACACTCGGCTGGTCCAGGACCTGTTCGGCCAGACCCCCCGGGTCTTCCGCAACACGGAACTGATCTTCAACAACGAACTGGCGGCCCACCTGGCCGAGATGCGCCTGCCCGGCGGGGAGCCTCGCTTCCTCGGGGCCTTGTGCGAGGGGGTCGACCGGCACCTGGGATTCCGCTCGCCAAACTACGTCTACCAGCCCCCGGAGATGCCCGGCCGCGACCTGCGATCCGTCGGCGGGCGGCCGTTCGGACTGCTTCTCAAGAATTACCGGCTGAGCGACGACATCGCGTTTCGGTTCAGCAACCGGGGATGGGCCGAATGGCCGCTTTCGGCGGAGAAGTTCGCCCGCTGGGTTCACCAGATCAACGGCGACGGGTACCTCTGCAACCTGTTCATGGACTACGAGACGTTCGGGGAGCACCAGTGGGCCGAGACCGGGATCTTCGACTTTCTGGCCAAACTCCCCGAGGCGATTTTCGACATCGCCCCGGGGGAGAACCACTTCAATACGCCGTCGGAAGCGCTGGCCCGGTTTAATCCCGTGGGCTCGTACGACGTCCACGACTTCATCTCGTGGGCCGATACCGAGCGCGACCTTACCGCCTGGCGTGGCAACGCCATGCAGTGGAACGCCCTGGAGGAGACGTATCGCCTCGAGCACGCCATCAAGCACTCGCTGGCCGAGGCGACGGCAAGGGGCGACAAGGCGGCGGTCACGCACTTTGGTCATCTCCTGACCGACTGGCGGAAACTCACCACCAGCGATCATTTCTACTACATGTGTACCAAGTACTTCGCCGACGGCGACGTCCACAAGTACTTCAACCCCTACGACTCGCCGTACGATTCGTACATCAACTTCATGAACGTCCTGGACAACGTCCGGACCCGAATGGCCGGGGCGTCGTACGCGGGAGCGGTTCCGATCGGAGGGGGCGGCGAGGTCTCTTCTCCCGCGGGAGGAGCGGCCGCCCAGGGCCGGTGATCATCGTCGCCGGCAAGGCGCGGGGGCGTGGATTCACCATCGACGGAACCCCCATTCCCAAGTGGTTCCGACCGGGTGGGGTGGCAGAGCGGTTGAACGCGCCGGACTTGAAATCCGGTATGCCCCTCGGGGCATCAGGGGTTCGAATCCCCTCCCCACCGCTTCAGAGGCGAGCGATAGACCGGCGGCCATGAGCGCCGACCGAGAACCGTGCCGCGCCTCGACGGGATCTCGGGCTCGGCGGGCAACGCCAGGAGCGAGAGCGATTCGCCCCACCCCAGGCACAAGCCGCTTGTCCATCGCCGGGGTTTGAGAATCGCGCGGTACTCCCGGTCCGGTGGCGCTCGCGGGATTCGGTGGAGGCGGAAGGTATGGGCGGGAGGATGAGTCAGGCCTGGGTGGTGTTCAGGCGTGGTTCCCGCGTGTCAGAGATGAGACCCGATGAGTTCCTGGTCCACCGTGGACATCAAGCGTCGGACACGGACCGGCCTCCATCAAAGAACGACGCCGCCCGGCCGGGCGGCGTCGCGTCGATCACGCTTTTTCACCTGAACCGGGCGTGCTCGGTCAGACCATTTCCTTGAGGCCCTTGAGGGGGCGGATCTTGATGAGGGTCCGGGCCGGCTTGGCCTTGACGGTCATCATCTCGCCCGGCTTAAATGGGTTGGGCTTGGTGGCCGCCTTGGTCGCGGGCTTCTTGATCGTCTTGATCCGCATCATGCCCGGCACCGCGAACTCGCCGCACCTGGTCAGGTCGGCGCCGATCATCGTGCCCATCACGTCAAAGACCTGCGAGACCTGCTTGCGGGTCACGCCGACGTGCTCGGCGATCGTCGAGAAGATCTCCCCCTTCGACCGGCGCTTCGCGGAGCCGGTGATTTTCGGGGCTTTCGGGGCGGACTTGGCTTTGCTCTTGGCCATCGTTGAATCTCCAGAACGTCCGAATGGAGCGAGGATGCTTGGACGGGGTTGGTGTGCGTTCCGGTCTCCGCCGGATCGCGCCCGACTCGCTCCCGTGGATTATTCCGCGCTTCTCATCGGAGAAACACGTTGATTTGATTGAAACTCTCGCTTTTTTGCCTTGTTTTTGGAGGCCTACCCTCGGGCCATGCTCACGCCGACGCCGATCGTTCTGCCTTCGCCGATGGTCCTGGTCACCCGAAGCGTCCCGGGCGAGGTCGCCGTTCCCGGGGCGATCGTCCGCGTTCTGGGTGACGACCGCCTCCCGCGGGACACCCTCCTGACGGCCATCGCCGGTGCTTCGGTCGTCGTGACCATGTACTTTGACCGGGTGGACGCGGCCTTCCTGGAAGCCGCAGGTCCTTCCCTGAAAGGGATTTGCAACTATGCCGTGGGGTACGACAACATCGACCTGGCGGCGTGCCGCGACCGCGGCGTGATGGTCGCCAACACCCCGCACGCGGTCACGGAGGGAACGGCCGACCTGGCGTGGGCGCTGATCCTGGCGGTTGCCCGTCGGGTGGTCGAAGCCGACCGATTCGCACGGTCGCCCGAGTACGCCGCCCGGGGTCCGCTGGGGATCACCGAGTTTCTGGGGGCGGACCTGACCGGGCGGACACTCCTGATTGTCGGTGCCGGCCGTATCGGTTATGCCACCGCGCTTCGGTCGATCGGCTGGGGGATGCGGGTCCTGTATACGGCCCGATCACGCCACCTGGACTTTGAACTGGCGCCGCTGGCGGCTCGGCGGGTCGAACTCAACGAGGGCCTCCGCGAAGCGGACGTGGTAAGCATCCATACCCCGCTGACCCCGCAGACCCGCCACCTGATCGACGCCGGGGCACTGGCCCTGATGAAACCCAGCGCGATCCTGATCAACACGTCGCGCGGCCCGGTCGTGGATGAGGCCGCCCTGGCCGCCGCCCTTCGGGATCGGCGGATCTTCGGGGCCGGGCTTGACGTCTTTGAACGCGAGCCGGTCGTTCATCCCGACCTGATCGGGCTTGATGCCTGCACCCTCACCCCGCACATCGGCAGCGCCGAGGAGAAGTACCGCCGGATGATGACCGAAATGGTCGGCGAGAACGCCCGGGCGATGCTGGCCGGAACCCCGCCGCCCAACCGGATCGCCTGAACCCCGGCACGGGGGTTAGCCCAGGATCGAGCCCCGCGGCCATAGCCAGGCGAAGACGCCGGCCGTCAGCAGGGCGTAGATCAGCCCGTCGATGACCTTGGTCATGGAGTATCGCCAGGTGTAGCCCATCCAGATGCTCTCGCACGCGGCCATGCCGGCATGCCCGAGCAGTGCCGCCCCTCCGACCACGCGGAAGACGTGAAGGTACTCCGGAGAACCGACCATCGAGTTCATGGGCAGCGCCGCCGCGGCGACGTACGCCACCAGCGCCCCGACCACCACCAGGTTGATGAACCACAGCACCAAACTCCGGGCAAAACTCGGTTGCCGGGGGGGGACCACCAGCGTCGCCCACGGGCCGTTGTTCCATTTTTCCATGAAGGCGGGGTCCTTCATGGCCGCCCCGTAGTTGGCGGTCCAGGGGAAGCAGTACACCCCCGGGGGAAACGGCGCTCGCCGCATCACTTCAAGGACACCGTCCTTGTCCGGGGGTTCGCCGTAGTCCTTCTTATGAAGCGGGGTCGCCATCCAGATCACCGACGATGCCATGAATACAACCACCGCCGACACGAGGATGGGAAGCCACAACTGGGTGATGAATTCCATGCGAGGCTCCTGGATCAAGGGTGCTGGTTCGACCTTCCCGAATCGAGGTTCCTGACTTGAAGTTCCCGATTCGAGATTCCTGGCCCGGGAATGACTTCGCCTACCCCGCGCCCGCCCTGCCATGCCGGGCACGCGATGCGGCCCGCGCCATGGTCCCCTCCAGTGTCTATCGGACACACGCGGCGGGACGGGTGAAGATCGGGGGTGTCGCGATCCACGGGCTGCACGAGCCACGCCCTCTCGCTCCCGCGAGGTACCATCCGTGATGGCCACAACGACCGGCATGGCCGACACCGGGCTTCTTCTCGCCCGGGCCGGAGGTCCAATCGCCCACGACCTCGCGAAGCGCCTCACGCGGGTGGCGAGGGAAAAGGTCTCGGCCCGCGACGTCCACCGCCTGCGCTCGGGTTCTCGGCGACTCGCGGCGCTGTTCCATCACCTGCCGGGGCCGGGCGGCAGCGCCCGTCGGCGTCGAGTCCGATCGATGATCCGGCTCCTTCGACGGCGGGCCGGGAAGGTCCGGGACTGCGATGTATCGCTGGAGATCGTCGAACGCGAATTGCCCGCCGGTGATGCCTCACGGGAGATCCGCCGCCGGCTCCGACGGCGTCGCGACCGGGCCGCCCGGAAACTCGTCGAGGCATCGGCCCTCCTGTTGTCACGCGAACTGCCCGCGCGACTGATCGCGGCGGTTGGCAAGAAAACCATACCTCAATCGCGGGCTCATGCGGCCCTGGAGCGCTGCCGTCGCCGGGTTGTCGCTCTTGCACGCCGGGTCGTGGATAAACCCGACCACGCGGATCGACTCCACAAACTACGCCTGGCCGTGAAGGGGCACCGCGACACCGCGGCGTTCCTGGTCGGAGTGGTCCCCGGCGCTGCGCCGGCGGCCGACCGCGCCAAGGCGCTTGCCGACCTCCTCGGCAAAGCCCAGGACCTCGCCGTCTTGTCGGACCTGCTCACCCGCGTGGCGCGAAGAGCCCGCGGGGATGCCAGGGAAGGCATCGTGATGCTCCAACGCCGATTGAATCGTCGGCTGAAAACGGCGCAGCGGCACGCGGCGTCGGCGCTCGGCGGCGCGGGCGGAGCCTGACCCGGATGCGAACGAACGTTCAACCCCGCCGTCGGCCCACGAACCCTCGCCCCCTCGCCGTTTGCAGGCCCGTCGCGCCGGAAACCCCCTCCCTGACGAAGAGGAGAATCTACAGGTTCCCTCGGCGTTCCTGCTCGAGTTCCAGGGCCTCGAACAGGGCCTTGAAGTTGCCCTTGCCAAAGGACTGCGAACCGCGGCGGCAGATGATCTCGAAGAAGAGGGTGGGCCGGTCCTGCAGGGGCTTGGTGAACAACTGCAGCAGGTACCCCTCGTCGTCGGCGTCGACCAGGATCCCCAGTTTGCGCACCGCCTCGTGATCCTCGCGGACCGCCTCGTGCCCGTGGGAGGTGAGCATCGTGTTCACGCGTTCCCACACACGGTCGTAGTACGCGTCGGGGAGGGTCAGGAAGTCGACCCCGCGAGCCCGAAGCGCGGCGATCGAGTGCAGTTCGTCGTCGGTGCGAAGGGCAAGGTGCTGGACGCCGGGCGTGTTGCAGTGCCAGTCGAGGTACTCCTGCACCTGGCTCTTGCGCTTACCAGGCGCCGGCTCGTTGATCGGCATCTTGATCAGGTTGTTCCCGCTGGCCATCACCTTCGACATCAACGCGGAGTAGTCGGTCGAGATGTCCTTGTCGTCGAAGTGCTTGAACATGCTGAACTCAAGCACGCTCTCGTAGAACGCGACCCAGTGGTTCATGCGGCCCATCTCGACGTTGCCGACCAGGTGGTCGACGTACTTGAGCCCGCAGGGGTTCTTGCGGTTGTGCTCGTTGACCGCCAGGACCGGGGTAATCCCCGACGGCGGGGCGCACCCTCCGGCGGGGGCGCACGCCCCGGGTCCGTCGGCCCTGCGGAACCTCGGGGCAAAGACGCCGCCTTTCTTGACGTTGACCAGGTCGTATCCCCCGGCGCGGCTGACGAAGGTGTGGACACACCGGCCGTAGGTGCGGATCGTCGCCGTCGTGACGGCCCCGTGCTCGTCCCGCAGCGTGCGAGGCTCGCCGCCCGGCGCGGGCGTCGCCCCGTTGCGCACGGCCTTCTCGAACGCCTTTTCGGCGTCAAAGACGGTGAAGGCGACGTCCTTGACCCCGTCGCCGTACATCGCCACTTCGAGCGAGGCGGGGTGCTCGGCCGACAGTCCGCTGGTCAGCACGAACCGGATGTTGCCCTGCGTCAGAAGGTAGTGTGAGGCATCCCGAGAGCCGGTCGTCAGGTCGCTGACCTGCTCGATCTGGAAACCAAAGCAGTGCGCGTAGAAAAACGCCGCCTGCTTGGCGTTGCCGACGTGGAACCGCACGTGATCGACGTCGATCAACTGCAAGGGATCGGTCGTCGCGGAGACCTCGACGGCGGGCTTGGACGTGATCGTGGCCATGTCGTATACCTCCGGCCGGCACGGGGTGATGAGCGTCCTGGGGCTCGCCCTGGGAATCCGGCCATCTCGCAACACCCGATTCCGCACCCGCGTCCCGGGCTCCCGATTCATACACACGGGAGTATATGGTGCCACCGGGCGGCATCACCCCCGACGCCGGTACGATGAACCGCTCCACGCCGGGCCTGCCACCGGCACGCGGGCGTCACCGCGGGGTACGCAAGCGCCGCCTCGCCTTCGCGACTCACGGACATGAGGCTTCCGTTATCCAAGATCTACCGGGCTTTTCCCGAACTCGACTCGTTCACCGACGATCAGTGCGTTCGGTATGTCGCCGCCGCGCGAAAAGGGTGGCCGTCCAGGCTCCTCGCCGCCCTTGCATGCCTGGGAACCCTGCTCTTGACAATCATCACGTTGGGAATCGTGGTTGGCCTGGCGATGGAAATGGACTCTCACCCCCTGCTCATGGCCGCGGTGCTGTTCGCGATTTTTCCCTCCGGGGTACTGGCCGCGATGATCGTCCGCGATGCGTTCCTGCGGGCCTGGCTCCGCCGACGGATCCTGAATGCCACGTGCGGCGGGTGTGGGTACTCACTCCTGGGACTTTCCGCGTCGATGAGCCAGGCGGGCCTGATCCTGCGCTGCCCGGAATGCGGCGGCGAGAACGAACTGGCTCAGCGTGGGCTGACCGTTGCCGAGGTCGGCGCGCTGGCGATGCGCCGCTCGGCCCACGAACAACCACCCTCGTGACCCGGCCCCGTCCCGCCTCGTAGGATGTTGCGTGAAGTCCCCGGCCATCGTCATCGGCGTCTGCACGTACAACGGCGCGACGCGGATCATCCCCACGCTTGAGGCCCTGGCCGCCCAGGACCGCCTGGACGGACGCGTCACCCGCGCCGTGGTCGTTGACAACAACTCCTCCGACGGGACCGCCGACGCCGTCGCCGCGTTCGCGGCCCGCCACCTTGCCATGCCCATTGAGGTCGTGCGTGAACCGCGGCCCGGCAAGGTCGAGGCGATGCGCACGCTCATCCGCTCCACCGACGAGCCGTACCTGATGCTCACGGACGACGACACGTTGCCTTCTCCGGGATGGGCCGCGGCGCTGGCAAACCTGCTCGACGAGGTCCCGCGGGCGGGGATCGCGAGCGGGCCGGTCAAGCCGCGGTGGGAGTCGGGTCCAACGCGTCTGGCCGAGATTTACGTCCGGTCGCTTGGCGACCAGGATCTGGGACCCCAGCGGCGGGTTCTTGATCATCCCGCTCAATTCCTGATGGGGGCCTCGCTGGGAATCCGGCGGAAGGCACTGGACGAGTCCCGGTGGATGACCGGCTCGAGGCTCGTGGCCCGCACCGGCGCCTCCCTCGAATGCGGGGCCGAGGACGCCGAGGTGTGCTTTCTCATCCGCCAGGCCGGCTGGGAAGTCTGGTGGGAACCCGGCGCGCCGATGCTCCACCGCATCCCCGCCGAACGGCAGACGGCGCCATATCTGGCGAGGCTGCGCGAGAGCATCTGCCGAGGGGAGCCGAAACTCCGCTGGATCGCGCACGGGGCCGACCCCTCCTGGAAGGACCTGGCGGACAGGGAAGCCGGCCTTGCCGCGCGGCGGTACCTCAAGACGCTTCTGCTCGACTGGCGCCCGACGCGACGGAGGATCCGCCTGGCCGAGCGACGCGGACGGCTCGAGGGGTGGAGAGCGCTCGCCCGAGAACTATCGCCCGAGAAATAAAACGGGCCGGCGTGGCGGCCGGCCCGATCACGATTGAGGTTGTCGGCTCGGGGGCTCAACCCGCGAGCCGGGGGCACGCGTCAGCGGGATTCAATCTCTCGCTGGAGTTTGTGCTGCTCGATCTCCCGCATGAAGAAGAGCCAGGAGGGGAAAGCCATCCCTCCGCCACCGGCGTTGTAGGTGTACTGGGCATCGAGCGCCTTGGTGATGCGCTGACCGATTTCCGCCAGGTGGGCCCTGGAGTAGGGGTCGATGCCGGATCGATCGGCGGACTTGGTGACGCGGTCCTTCAGGTCGCGGAGCGTCATCGTGGCGAGGCTCGCGACGGCCTGGGACGAGGAATTGGACCCTCCGCTGATGGAAAGATCGATCAGGCGGTCGATCTGATCGCGCTGGAGGGCGCGACGGAAGGCCGTGATCATCGGCTTGCGTGGCGTGAACGACCCGCCGGTGGTGTCGAGTTCCGACCAGATGGAGGTGGTGATGCTGGAGAGCAGTTCGGGAAGCGTGAACGCGTCGGCGCCGGCATCGATGTAGGCCTCGTTGTCGTAGACACGGCGCAGGCGAGTCGGGCTCATCACCATCGAGAGGGCGGACTTGGCGACGCCGACAATCCGATCGGAGACGGGCCAGGTCGGGTCGGTCCGGGGCGACTCGTCCTTGTTGACGGTCATCTTGACGAGGATCTCGGGGGTCAGGCCGTACGAGGCCTCGTTGAAGGAGTGGTCGATGACGAACTTCAAGGCGTCTCGCTGGGTCTGGGCGGGAACGGGATTGACCGGGTTGCGTCCGCCGGGGTCGCCCTTGCGATCGCGATGAACGATCGCGCCGCCGATCCAGTTGGAGACGATCGAGACCGCGTTGGTCTGGGTCGAGAGGGTGATCTCGTACCCGCGGCGGGCCTTGGACCACGGCTCGCCGTCCTTGACGAACTTGTCAAGCAGCCGCTGGCGAGACAGGTTGGCGAGGTTGATCAGTTGCTGCGAGTACTCGATGGGGTTGGACGTGAAGTCGTACCGACGGGCCAGGGGATCGGGGCCGCCGGTGTCCTCGTCGGTGCCGTAGGTCAGCATCGGGTCGCTGACCTTCTTGAGCACTTCCTTGGTATCGCCCAGCGTGTACCCGTACTCGATGGCCCACAGGTCGTACGGGCCGATGCCGATCTGGTTGTAGTCGCCCTGGAAGGCGCCGTCGCCCAGGTTGATGTTGACGGGGGTGTAGTCCATGACCGACCCGGTGAAGGCCTTGCCTTTCATCTCCGGGGTGTTGATCTGCGAGAGCGAATAGATGCTCGTGGCCTTGAAGTTGTGGCGAAGACCCAGGGTGTGCCCGACTTCGTGAACGGTCAGGTGGGCGAGGGCCGGCCCGACAAACCACTCGGGGATGTCGTCGATCTTGTCGCCCTCGTCCTTCTTCTCGTCCTTCTTGTCGCCTTTCTTGCCATCGTCCTTGCCGGGTTCACCGGCTTCGGGCTGGGACGCATCGTCAAGCAGGCCCATGACCTCGAAGTACTGCCCCATCATCGCCATGTCCCGGGCCATGCCCTGGGCGGCCATGCATAGGCCCAGCCGCGGTTGCAGGACGTGGCTGAGTCGGACCAGTTCGTCGTTGGCGTTGACGGCGGCGTCCGTCGAAGCGATCGCGCGTCCGCCGAAGCGGGCGACGCCGCGGCGGAAGCGATCGGCGAGGATGGACTCGCGGTCCTCGGGGCGGGCCAGCAGGACGCGCGGGTCGTACTGGGGGTTCTCGTCAAAGTAGGAGATCTCTTCGTCGCTGAACCCCTCCATCGCGACCTGCGGCAGGTACTCGTTGGACTGGTACCAGAAGTGGCGGATCCAGCCGTCGGTGAGGACGATGTCGGCGTCGAGGATCTGCCCCGTGATCGGGTGGGCGCGGCTGGGCCCGATGGCGGTTCCGATGTCGTTGGAGAGCCAGCGGATGAAGTTGTACCGGACATCCTCGGGGTCCTTGTCCATGTGGGCCCCGGTGGTCTTGTCCTGGTAATAGACTTCGATCGCGTCGGAAATGCCGATCTGCTCGAAGGCCTTGTTCCAGTAGAGCGTGCCCTCCTTGACCCAGCGGCGGTAGCGGATCGGGACCGTGTGCTCGACGTAGAAGATGATGGGTTCCTTGGGGGGGCTCATCTTGCGCGACGCGTCGGCCTTCTCCAGGTGCCAGCGGTTGATGTAGCGGATGGCGACCTGGTCATCGCGGAACTTGCCCAGGTCGCGGAACTCGGTCGTGAAATAGCCGACGCGTTCATCGGCGACGCGGGGCTTGTACCCCGGGGTTTCCTCGATCAGGCTGATCGAGTAGTGGAACGTCTTGAGGCGACCACCCGCCGTCGGAAGGTTGAACGCGACCTCGATGTTCTTGGGGAAGGCCTTGGCGGCCGCGATGGTCGCGAGGCGCTGATTGGCCCCCGCGGCCGTGCCGCCGTAGAACGTGCCGATGTTCCCGACGAGCATCTGGTCAAGGTCGATCACCGGCTGTCCGTTTGGTCCCATGCACTCGATCGGCACGTCGATGATGACCCGGTCGGTGAAGTGGTTCTGGATCGCGGCCTTGCTCTCGCGGTCGCCGGTCGAGCGGACGTCGAGGTTCGGGGCGATCAGGACCATCCGCTTGTCGATCCGCTTCCAGTAGCAGTAGATGTCCCCGGCCTGAAGGCCGGCGAAGATCTCGCCAGTCGGCAGCGTCATGGCGATGAAATGCTTCTGGCCCTGCCACCCACGCGGAAGTTCCGCGAGCATCTGGTTATCGCGCGAGCGACGGTACAGCCCGAAGAAGGTCTCTCCGTCGGTGGTTGAGATGACCCGCTCGTAGTCCTTGGAGACCTCGGCCCACGGGCGGAAATCGTCCGATCGTTTCGAGTCGCCCCCGGCGCCCTGGGCGGCCGCCGCCATCTTCATGGCTTCTTCGAGGGGGTTCTGATTCGAGCCCGGGGGCGGCTGGTCAACCTCCGACGCGGGCTGTGCCCACCCGGCCGACCCAACCGAAGGCAAGACAAGCGCGGTGCCCGCGCTGACGATCAACCCGGCCTTGATCCAGGATGAGAACCGGCGCCCATTCGACGTGGACTTCATACGACGCTCCTTCGCTGGCGAATCACCTTCCGCTCGCCCACCAGTGCGGCGGCCGACATTCCCGGACCCACCGCCGGGGATGAACACTATAACGCGCCCGAACAACACCGCACCACCCCATCGCCCACCCGAAAGACGATCTCCGCCGGTTCACCCGGCCAATACCCCGCTCGGCAGCCCTGGGCTCGACCGTGGATCGCCGGAAACGTCGGGCGGATGGCGGGGAGGCCCGCGGCTATTCCGAACCCGGCCCCTTGCGGGATCGCTTGATGGCCGAGTCACGTTTTTTTCCCTCCAGTCTTCTGGCCTGCGAACCCGCCGTCGGGCGGGTCTTGCGGCGAACCCGGGGCTCGGGGATCGCCGAGCGGACCATCTTCCTCAACCGGTCCAGGCACTCCGCCCGGTTGCGCTCCTGAGAACGGTTCTGGTCGCACGTGATAATGAGGTGTCCCGCCTCGCTTACCATGCGGGATGCCGACGCGACCAGGCGACCAGCCGCCGCGGGCGTGATTGGCAGGTCCGCCAGGAACACCCTCAGTTCGGCTTTGGTCGATCGTTTGTTCACATTCTGCCCGCCGGGGCCCCCACTGCGGGAAAACGAAAAGACCAGCGCGTCGGATGGGACGTAGACACCGGGGGCGATCTCCACGTCGCCCGAACCCGCAACGCGACCCCGATCCTGCCCTCCGGGTTCGCCTTTGGCTATGCTGCGCTCAATGGGACCAGTCATCACGAATGCCTCGCGTGTCCGCCTTCCGGCTCGGACGATCATCATTGCCCTGCTGGCGGCGACGCCGGCGGCCTTCCCGGCGAGCAAGGCCGCGGGGCGGCAGGCCGGGGCCGATGGGAACACCCCCACGGCCACCTCCTTTGCCGACCATCCTGCGTGGACGCTGAAGTTCGAGCCCGCCGCGTGGTATGCCTCGCTGGGGGGCGACTTTCGCATGCCGGGGACCGCCGGAAGTTCCCAGTCGAAGTTTGACTTCCGTTCGTTTGACCTGGATGAACCGACCTGGGCTCCACTGGGAACGGTCCATGTCCAGGCCGGGCGGTGGCGGTTCAGCGCGGGCGGGTTCGCGTTCTCGACGGATGACAACCAGGCCACCGTTTCCGAATCCGGGGGCCTGGGTCGGTTGATGTTCGCGGCCGGAGACACGGCCAGGTCCTCCGTGGACTTCTGGAGCCTCGAGTTCCAGGCCGCCTATCGGCTGGTGCATGAGCCGCTCGGCGTCATGCAGGATGGGCGGCCGCGCCTGGTCTTTGGCCTCGAACCCGTGGTGGGTGTTCGCATGTACAGCGTGGACGCGCAAGTCAGCGCCGTCACGGGCGCGTCGGCCGGAACCTCCACGTCGCACGACGATTTTTTCTTCGAGCCCACCGCCGGCATCCGCCTCGATGGCGAGTTTGCCGAGCAGTTCACCATTGATGTCCAGACGGGATTCGGGATTGGCCCCTGGGGCGACACCGAGAGTTTTTCGTGGGACATGCTCGTGGGGGGGACCTGGCGCCCGATCCCCAACCTGGGGGTCCGGATCGGCTACAAGCACCTTCTGTTCGACCTCAAGTCCGGGGACGGGTCGGAGAAATTTGAGTTTGACGGATCGCTCGCGGGCCTGTTTGTCGGGGTCGAAGTGCGGTTCTGAGGCCTTCCCGCGGTGCTTTTCGTGTGAAGACCGCGGCGAACCCTTGCGAGAAGCGTTGACCCGGAGGGCTCGACACGGGATACTGGGCAGGTCATGGCAAGGCAGTCCGGAGGTGGTGGTTTGCGGTTCTGGTCCTGGCTGTGGTATGACTTCAGGGCCGGATCGCGCGGTGGAGCGGGCGGGATGGATCGACTTGTTCCAGTCGTATGCCGACCGTGAAGCACGGCCCGTCGTGGGCGTCAAGCCCCGATGGACCGATGCCGGCGTGTCTTGGAGAGTGGTGCCGCCAAACCCGGGTCTTTCCGGCGGGCGGACGGGGATTGATGGTGTGGGGGTGCGACGGGGGTCGCGCCTGAAGAGGGGCCGGCGGCTTCACCGACGGCCGGACGCGAAGGGGTTTCCATGGCCACGACAACCACGAAGAAGGACCTTGTTGACCGGATCTCCGAACTGACGGGACACAAGAGGCCGGTCGTCCGAGAGGTCGTGCAGATGTTCCTCGACCAGATCACGGAGGAACTCCGCGACGGGCGCCGACTGGAGTTCCGTGACTTTGGCATCTTCGAGGTCAAGACCCGCCGTGCCCGGCGAGCCCAGAACCCAAAGACTCTCGAACGGGTCGATGTGCCGCCAAAGCGGACCGTCAAGTTCAAGGTCGGCCGACTGCTTCGCGAGGGGCTCGATCACCTCTCGCCGCCGCTTTCGACGCCCGTGATCGAACCCAAGCCACGCCGCGCCCGCACCGCCGCGCGGGCCGTCTAGCGGATCGGTCGCGTTCTCCGGCGTCACGTTTCGACGCGTCGGCGTGGATGCCGCCGATCGGACAACGAGCCGTCACCAGTTTGTATCACTCGCCGAGCCGTCCACCGGTGCTTCTTGCGGCATCTCGGGGTGGTCTTGCGCTGGAGCCTCCCAGCCCGTGACGAATCGGATCGGCGGAACCTGGATGGTGCCGACGTTCCACAACTGCTGCCGCTTCACTCGCCACGACCCCAGGTTGTTCTCGAGTTCGAGCGAGATCCCGCGGTAGACCGGATCAGCGCCCGGGACTATCCCCATCGACGGCACCGGGAAGACCATCTCCAACTCGGCACGGTGGCCCCGCACCCACATCGTCGCGACGTGGTAGATGGGCATCGTGGAGGCGTTCTCGGGCAAGACCCGGACGCCCCGGCCACCGAGCATGGACTCGATCAGGGCGACGTTGCCCGGCCGCATCCCCTCGGGAAGATTGAATGCAAACGTCGGCGAGGACCCGTCGCCCGGCCCGCCCGAGGGCGGATACCGGTTCACAACGTACTCGATGGACATGGCCATCAACCTGGGGACCGGATGGATGTTTGGATCGACGGACGCGACCGGGTTTTCGGTCTCGCCAGGAAGATTCGAATGCAGGCAGCCCGGCAGTGACCCGGCTACAAACGCCGCCCAGGCCATCCCCGCCGCCAGCGCCAGACCTCCCCCGATTCGCCGACCAGACGACGCGTACCTGATCATCGCAGCCCTTTCGTTCAACCGACCCGCCGAGCACCACCCGCACCGGCGATTCTTGACCGCCCGGGGAGCCGACGCCACCGCCCGGGCATCCGACGGGCACGTACACTGCGAAAGAATCTTCATGCCGCTCCCGTTCCCCGCCAATCCAGCCCCCGTTCGACCCCGGCGGTACGTGGTGGGGATCTCCGGCGCTTCGGGAGCGGCCTACGCCCTGCGACTCATCGAGGAACTCCTGGTCGTCCACGGCCACGAGGTACACCTGGTCGTCTCCGAGTACGGCAAGCGCCTGCTCGCCGAGGAGTCGGGGATCACCCGCATCGAGTTTGAGACGGTCGTGCCCCCCGGCACGCTCGAAGACCCGCTGGTCAACGATATCCGCCGACGGCTTTTCATACACCCCAACAAGGACGTCGGGGCGGTCATCGCCAGCGGGTCGTTCCTCCACGACGGCATGGCCGTCATCCCCTGTTCGAGTTCGTCGCTGGGGGCGATCGCCACCGGCGCGGGCTCGAATCTCCTCACGCGCGCCGCGGGGGTATGCCTCAAGGAGCGCCGTCGCCTGATCGTCTGCCACCGGGAATCACCCCTCTCGCTCGTGGATATCGAAAACTACCGGACGCTCTCCCTCGCGGGGGCCGTGATCTGCCCGACCAACCCGGGGTTTTACCTCCACCCGACCTCCATCGGTCAGATCGTGGATTTCATGGTCGGGAAGGTCCTGGATCTCCTGGATGTCGAGCATCGCCTGGCGACCCGCTGGGAGAGCACGCGGCCCGGGAAACGGGGCGATGCGACGGGGACCGCCTCCCACCGCCCCTGAGCCGCGGGTTACGAACTCCCGTTCGACTCGACCATCCCCTTGATCCGCCGAAGTTCGTCGAACGCCTGGATGGGCGTCAGCGATTCGATCTTGATCTCGCGGAGTTGCTCCACCGCCGGGTGGGACACGTACTGGGTGAACAGGGTCATCTGCCCGTCGTTCGCCGACCGCTCCGACGCCCGGGGCGGGATCGGCGACGAGCCGGGTTTGTGGTCGGAACCGCCCGCCGGAGTCCCGTTCTGGTGAACGGTCAGTGACGAGAGCACGTCCCTGGCTCGCTCGACCACCCGACCGGGCAGGCCCGCCAGTTTTGCCACGTGGATCCCGTACGAGCGATCCGATCGTCCGGGGATGATCCGGTGGAGGAAGATGATCTCGTGGTGCCCGGGGTCGGAGGCGCTGGGCCACTCACGCACGGCGACATGCAGGTTCTTCACACGCGCGGGCATCCGGTCGGCAAGTTCGGTCAGTTCGTGGTAGTGCGTCGCAAAGAGCGTTCTGGGGCCGGGGCCGTCACCGCCGAGGGTCGAGAGGAACTCGGTGATCGACCACGCCAGCGAGAGTCCGTCGAGGGTGCTCGTTCCGCGGCCGATCTCGTCGAGGATCACCAACGAACGCCCCGTCACGTGGTTCAGGATGTTGGCCGTCTCGGTCATCTCGACCATGAAGGTCGACTGGCCCGAGTGCAGCGCATCGTCGGCCCCGATCCGCGTGAAGACACGGTCCGACAAGCCGATGACCGCGCGGTCGGCCGGGACAAACGAGCCCGCGTGGGCGAGCAGGACAATCAGGGCCGTCTGCCGGATGTACGTGCTCTTGCCGGCCATGTTCGGGCCGGTGATAAGCGCGAGCGAGGCCGGGGATGCCCCCGCCTCGGAGCCTCCGGGACCCAGTTCGGCGTCGTTTGGCACAAACCCCCCGCCGAGCAGGTCTTCCAGAACCGGGTGACGACCGCCGTGGATGCGTAGAACGGGCTCTTCGACCACCTCCGGACGGACCCAGCCCTTGCGAACCGCCCGCTCGGCGAACCCCTGCATGGCGTCGATCTCGGCGACGGCCCGCCCGAACGCGGCGATGTGTTCCACGACGGCCAGCGCCTCGGAACAGAGCATCTCGAAGAGTTGCCGCTCACGCTCGATCGCTCGCGCGCCCGCGGTTGTGACTTTGTTCTCAAAGTCGCGCAGGAGCGGGGTCGTGTACCGCTCGGCGTTCTTGAGGGTCTGGGTGCGCGTCAGTTCCGCCGGGGCTCGCCTGGCCTGCGCGGCGGGAAGTTCGATGAAGTACCCGAAGACCTTGTTGAACCCGACCTTCAATCCCGGAAGGTCGTGGCGCTTGGTCAGTTCGGCCTGGTAATCCGCGAGCCATGACCCCGCGTCGGATCGCAGCCGACGAACTTCGTCCAGTTCGTCATCAACCCCGTCGCGGATCAGCCCCCCTTCTCGGAGATGCGCGGGGGGGTCATCGACGCACCGCGAGCCGATCGCCTCCGCGAGCGGATGCAGGTGGTCTCGTGCCTCGACCAGGCCCGCGTGCGGCGCGGCGAGCGCCGCCACGCCCCGCGTTAGGTCGATAAGGGTCGCGATCCCGGCCGCCGACCGACCCAGGGCGCACACGTCACGCGGGGTCGCGCGGCCAAGCGCGATCCGGCCCGCGATTCGGGCCACGTCCTGCACCCCGTCGAGCGCGGTCCTCATCCGCTCGGCCAGGACCCGATCCTCGACAAAGACCGCCACCGACGACTGTCGAGCCGCAATGGAATCCAGATTCCCAAGAGGAGCGCACAACCACTCGCGGATCAGCCTTCGCCCCATGGTCGTCCGGCAGCAATTCGAACCCGGTCCCAGGAACAGCCCCACGAGCGTCCCGTCTCCCACCGCGTCCTTTGACGGGCGGATCGATCCCCCCCGGATCGTGCGCTCGACTTCGAGAGACCTCAGGCTGACCGCGTCCACCACGCAGCGACCGGACGCGTCTTCTCTCCGCGGCGGGCGAAGGTGGGCCAGGGCCAGACGCCGGGACCGCATCCGCTGCTGCTCGGCCCGCCCCCGAGACGTGGACATCGCCGCCGACGCGGCCACCTCCTCCCCCGCGGCGGCGGCGGACCGCCCGTGACCCGAGGGTCCGACGAACCCGACAACCTCCCGCGCGCGGGTGTCTTCCCCCACCTCTCCCGCCTGGGTCTCTCGCAGGTATGCCAGGGCGGCCCCCGCGGCGGGGATCGCCGGATCATCTTCCCGCAGGCCGTACCCGGCAAGCGAAGCAACCCCGAAATGCGACAACAGCAGTTCGCGGGCCTCGTCGGCTCGGAATTGCCACGACGGACGCCCTGTCGCCGACACCCCGAGTTGACGGACCACCCGCTCGACCCGCGGGGGCATCGATCCGTCCGCGCTGGCGGAATAGATCAGTTCCCCGGCGCCACGGCGGACCAACTCGTCGGCGACCTGGTCCGCCGCGCCATCGGTCACGATGAACTCACCCGTCGAGGCCTCCACAAAGGCCAGGCCCGCCCGGGACGAATCGCCCGACTCCACGAACGCGACCGCGGCGAGCATGTTCGAACAGTCCCCGTCGAGCAGGGCATCGTCGACCAGGGTTCCCGGCGTCACGACCCTTGTCACTCCGCGATCGACAATCCCCTTGGCCTCTTTGGGATCCTGCAACTGGTCGGCGACCGCCACGCGAAACCCCTGCTGCACGAGGCGGCGGAGGTAGTTTTCCAACTGGTGGTGCGGGACACCCGCCATCGGGAGCCCCTCGGACCGGCGCGTGAGGGTCAGCCCGATCGCCCGGGAGATCGTGACGGCGTCCTCGTCAAAGGTCTCGTAAAAATCCCCCATGCGAAAGAGAAGGAGACACCCGGGGTGCTGCCGCTTAAAGCGGTAGTACTGCTGCATCGCGGGGGTTTCACGCGGATCGGCCATGGTCAGCACCCAGCGTAGCAAGCCGGTGACTCGCCCCGAAAACCGGCCCTCCCGGCCGTTTGCCCCTCACCCCCGCCCGTGACATACTGGCGGGATGATCACCCGCCGAGATTTTCTCGCCGTATCCGGTGCCGGGGCAGGGGTTGGTGTCGGAGCCGCGACGGGGGTTGTGCCGATCGCCTCGCTGGGGATGGCCGCTTCCGTACTCGGGGCGCGGCCACGTCCCGCGTCCCAGCCGGCGAGCGAGGGCGACGCCCACCGCGGGCCGTGCGTCATCGCCTCGGGCAACGGGCTGGCCGCGGTCACCCGGGCGATGGAACTGCTCGACCAGGGGTACGACCCCGCCGACGCCGTGGTCCAGGGGGTCCGTATCAACGAGGACGATCCCGAGGACAACAGCGTCGGGTACGGCGGGCTTCCCAACGAGGAAGGCATTGTCGAACTCGACGCCTCCGTCATGCACGGACCGACGCACAAATCCGGGGCGGTCGCGTCGCTGCGTCACATCAAAAACCCCGCCCAGGTCGCCCTGCTGGTCCTGCGACGAACAAACCACTGCCTTCTGGTGGGCGAGGGCGCGCTGCGCTTCGCCCGGCAGATGGGATTCCAGGAGGAAAACCTCCTGACCGAGGCCTCACGCCTAGCGTGGCTGAAATGGAAAGCCAACGCCTCACGCGAAGATTTCTGGCTCGACGATGCGGAACGAGACCCCCCCGCGGGAAAAGTCTGGGTCTCCGACGGGCCGGGAAAACTCTCCGCGATCGATCCCGACGGGGTGAAACGCCTCACCGGCACCGTCCATTGCTCGGCGGTCACCCGGGCGGGAGACCTCGCGGGCTGCACCACGACCAGCGGCCTCTCGTGGAAAATCCCCGGCCGCGTCGGGGATTCTCCGATCATCGGGGCGGGGAACTACTGCGACAACGAGGTGGGGTCGGCGGGTTGCACCGGTCGCGGGGAGAGTTGCATCACCAACCTCTCGGCGTACACGATGGTGATGCTGATGGAGATGGGCAAGACCCCGGGCGAGGCGGCCTTTGAAGCGGCCCGTCGCATGGTGGACCGCAGCAAGGAAAGCCGCCTCAAAGGGGCCGACGGGCGACCGCGATTCAACGTCAGTTTCTACGCGCTGCGGAAGGATGGGGCGTACGGGGCGGCCTCTCTCTACGAGGGCTCGTTCGCGGTTCGCGACCGCGACGGCGCCCGCGTTCTCCCCACGGTCCCGCTGTACTCCAAGGGGGGATAGCCGCTACAGCCGGTACTCGGCGGGGGGCTCGCCGCGGGCCGCGCGGATGGTCGATCGGATGCCGCCTCGCCCCCTCCAGTCGGTGCGCACCATGATCCACGCCGGGTCCATCAGCGCCGCCAGGTCGTCACGGATCCGGTTGGTCACCGCCTCGTAAAAAATGCCTTCGTGGCGGAACGATTGCAGGTAGATCTTGAGACTCTTGAGTTCGACGCAGACGCCCTGGTCGCGCCCGGGGCGTGGCTGGAAACGAACCGTGACCACTCCGAAGTCCGGGTGCCCGGTCTTCGGGCACTGCGAGGTGAACTCCTCGGCAACATGCTCGACGACAAACGGAGAATCCGAGGGGGTGGGGAAGGCTTCAAGGAGCGATGCGTCGGGCATGCGGGACGGTATGCCGACGGACGCCGGGCCGAGCCGCTACGGCTGGTAGCGGCTGAGCAGGTCCACGATCCGCGGCTGGCGTCGCTCGATCTGGAGGCTTCGTCGCATCAATTGGACGGCTTCATCCCGGGCCGCCTGGTCGGTCCGGTCGCTCCATACGAACTGGTTGAGACGGCAGACCGCCACGCCGTTGATCGCGGGGTAGAACCCCGGATCGATGGCCATGGACTTGCGGAAGGCGGTCAGCGCCTCGTCGTAGTACCGCAGGCGGAACAGCCCCGATCCAAGCCGCTCGTACGCCGTGGCGCTGGGTTCGAGATCGATCGCCTGCCGCAGCGTGTTGACCATTTCTTCCAGCCGGTTCACCTTGCCGAGGCTATCGGCGAGGTTGAGCAGCAAGGGAGGGGTCAGTTCCGTGAGTTCCGAAGCCTGCTGGTATTCGACCACGGCCTCGGCGTGACGGCCGAGAGAGGCGTAAATCGCCCCGAGGTTGGTCCGGGCCGCGGCGTTCCTGGGGTCGATCCTCGCCGCCCGCTGCGCGTACGACAGGCCCTGGGCCGGCTCCCCGACCTGCAGGTACGTCGTCCCGAGGTTCAAGTTGGCATTCAGGTCGTCGGGGCGGATCGTCAAGGCCCGCAGGTATGCCCGGACCGCCTCGGTGAGCCGGTTGAGCATCTGCAGCGACAGCCCGTGGCCGAACTGCGCGTCGAAGTTCCCCGGCTCCAGTTCGGACGCCTTGGAGTAATTCCGCTCGGCCGATCGGTAGTCCCCACGCTCGCGGTCGATGTCCGCCGCTCCCATGTACGCGATCGTCAGCGTCGGATTCTCGGCGATGGCACGCTCAAACTCCGCACGGGCACGATCAAGGTCCCCCCGCTGGCGTGCCTGCATCGCCTGAGACACGGCGTCGGGCATCGCCATCGCCTCGGACGACGATCGGCTCTGGGTCGGCGCCGATCCGCCCGTCGTCGGTTCGCCCCCCTCGCGCGACCACCCGCAGCCGCAAAGCCCCAGACCAACGACCCCGGCCAGGAAACCGCCGGCCGCGGATCGCGCCAGACCACGACATCGGGTGATGATCAACGCCGCGCTCGGAGACGGGATTTCGATCAACGGGTCATGCTCCTTTGACTCACGCCGGACCCCGCGCCGCCAACCTCGATCGGAGTGATCGCCCGCGCGGTCAGCGGACGGGGTCACATCATTCCGCGAACACTTGAACCCGCCAACGTGCCGGATGCCCACGGACGATTCGCCGCAACAAGCCAACATCGTCTCGATCCGGCCCGGATCTTCGAAAGGTTGTGCTGCAACCGGCCTGTAGGTCTTTGTTTGGTTATCGCGGCCTTTCAGGCCGGATCAACCCTACGCGAGTCCGCGAGCGAGAGTTCAAGAGAGTTCATGGCCGACGGCGCCTCTCCCGGGTCGGTCAGCCGCGTGGTGGCGCCTTCGTTGGTGGAACCTTGCGCGGCGGTGGCCCGGGCGCCTCGATCAGCGTTCGCAATCGCTCAATATTGACCACGTCCATGTCCACCCCTTGGGCGTTCTTGGTCTTGGGAGTCTCGAGTATCTTGGGAATGGACAGGAAGGCCGGGTGATTGACAAACTCGACAAACCCGCTGCGGCGAAGGCTCGCGGCCGAAAACGCCCCATCCCCGGTGTGCTTGGAAGCCCCGCCGCCGATCCACCCCTCCCCGATGTGCTCGTGGCGGTCGAGTTTGCTCCCAAGCGTGCCTTTCGAGTCGTTCAGGTGAACGACTCGAACGTGCCGGAGTCCGCACAGCCGGTCGAAGCGGTTCAAGACCTCGGCGGCGGATTCTCGAGTGGACAGGTCGTGGCCCGCCGCGTGAAGGTGGCACGTGTCCAGGCAGAACGCCACGCGCCCCGTCTCGCCGGCCCTCTCGACGATGCGGGAACGCAGTTCCGCAAGGTCTTCGAACGGGCCTCCGAGCGTGGACCCCGCGCCGACCGTCCCCTCCAGGCACATCACCGTCTTGTACCCGGCGGTCGACCTCAGCAGGCGAGCGTACGCCTCGACAATCCGGCCGATCCCCTCATCGCGGGTCCAGTTGACATGCGACCCGGGGTGATGCACCAGGAACAAGATGCCCAGTTGCTCACATCGCTCGATCTCCTCGCGCATCAGGGCGACGGATTTTTCCCACAACTCGTCGTCACGGGAGGCGAGGTTGATGAGGTATGAGGCATGCGAGACCGTCCGGCCCGCCCACCCAAGACGGTCGATCTCGGTTCGCCAATCCGACGCGGCCTGCTTGTCAAGGGGCTTGGCCTTCCATTGCTGCTGGTTCTTGGTGAAGACCTGGACCGTCTCCAGCCCCAGCCGGCTCGCCTCGCCGAGGGCGTTGACCATCGATCCGGCTATGGAAAGGTGCGAGCCGAACACGGCGTTGAGCATAGCCCGTCGCTCAGCGGGACTCGGGGTCTTCATCGTCGCGGTCTTCGTCACCCAGGTGCCGCGACAGCGAGGCAAAGCGCCGCGCCTGCTCGGGCGTCAGGCGGTCCGAGTAGCGTGACCGGATGCCCGCGGCGATGACGGAGGCGAAGGGCTTGTCGGCGCAGCGGGCGAGCGCCGAGATCCAGACCTCGGGCCCGACGGCAATCGGCTCGGCCTCGACGACCCGTCCCAGGCACAAAAGCGCCTCGGCCCGGAGCGCGCTGACGACCGCTTCGCCACGCAGGATCGGCAACTCGGGCATGGCGTCAAGGGCGGCCAGCGCGGCATCGGGCCGGTTCAATTCAATCCGAAGAGCGGCCAGGTCAACCAACCCCTCGCCCAGCGCGGTGAACGTCCGATCGCTGAGACGCTCCGACAGGATGCGGTTGACCGAGGCCAGGTTCGCCAGAACCGGCTCCCGCAGCGCGGGGTCGATGGTCCGGGACACGGCCACGATATCGGGGGATGACATCAGTTCCGCGACGCGCAGCAGGCCGCGGCGCCACGCGTCGTCCGAAGGGGCCGGCAGCGCCGACACCGCGCGGAATCCCGGCGCCGTCGGCCAGTACATCGACACCGCGCGGGCCGCGATGTCAAACAACTCCGGGTCCTTCTGCGCCGCGAGCAGGATGTCGTCCAGGTGCTCGGGAACCACCAGCAGCGACTGGGCCGCCGCCATGCGCACCGAGGCCCCGGCCACCGAAAGCAGGGTTGCCACCCGGCGGGCGTCGTCCTCATCACCCAACTGCACCAGCAGGTCGCACGCCCCCGGCGGAACCCGCTCCGGGGGGAGTGACCGCAGCGCATCGAGAACCCTGGCCCGGTCCGTCTCGGATCGCAGCAGCCCGGCCCGCGCCGCCACACGCAGGTACTCCGCCGCCGAATCTCGCGCCGAACCGTCCGAGTTGATCCATCGAAGCGCGATGCCGGTCAGCAATTCATCCGGCCAGCGGGACGCCGCCCGCAGCAGCGCCGAAGCCGCCGAAGGGTCCGTCTCCCGGCCCAGCGCCGACGATACCGCCTCGCGGGCCTCCGCCGGCCCGAGTTGCGCAATCAATATCCCCGCTCGCTCCCGAACCGAAGCCGATGGAGAGTCAAGCAGCGCGATCGCCGCCGCCTCAACCGCCGACCCAAGCCGGGAGTTCTCGGACAACTCGCGAGATACCAACTCAAACCCAAGCGCCCGGACCTCGTCGGTATCGTCCCGCAAAAGGCCCGCCAGGAACTCCGATCGCTGGTCCGACGGGAGCGAGACATGCACTCGCCGGTACGCCTCGACCAGCCTCACGATCGTCGCCTGACGCAAGGCCTCGATGGCGTCGGCTCGCCGAGCCAACCCGCGCGACAGCAGTTGCTGCCACTCCTCCTCCGACAGCATGTCCGCGCGATCGATCCACTCCCCCCACGCCGCCGCGCTATCGCCCAGTTCCGTCCTGCCCGTCAGCCGCCCCAGGGCCGACCAGGCCGATCGACGCACGACCTCGGGACGATCCGGCGCCCCCATCGCCAGGATCCGGCGAACCGTCGCGCGAGTCCGTAGAGAGGACATCGCCATCACGGCACGAGCCGCCGTGCGATCGTCGGCCCGAGCCATCACGCCCGCGACCGGATCAAGCAGCCACTCGGGGAGCGACGACTGCCGCGACAACGCCCCCAGAATGAACCACGACGCCGAGAGTTCGGTCGCGGGGCCTGAAAGGATTGCCTTCACCGACCCTTGAGCCTCGTCGGACGACATCGCCCTGGTCACCAGCGAAACGGCGGCTTCCGACCGGGCCGCGGCCGCCGCCTGCGCATCGTGAACAATCGCCAGGAGCGCCTCGATGGTCGGCTGGTCGGCTCTGGTTGACCTGACCGGTTCGGATGCCTGGCGAATCATGGGGGCGGGCTTGTCCCATGCATGCTCCCCAGGGAGCCGGCCGAGCGCCTCGGCACCGATCGGCCGCGCGGCCCATGCCAACGCCGGGCCTGTCAATTGGAGCACGACCAGGGTGCGGACGAAGAACCCGGGATGGACTCGGTTAGTGGCCACTATCGAATCCTAGACCTTTTCCTCGCCCCCGACCGATTGATTCTCTAGAGTTACGGGGTTGAGGGTCGGTTTCCAGGCGCGGGCCGGGTGCCGGCGGAGAATGACGATCGATGAAGGACTGGTTCGACGCGGAACATCACGTCGAGCGGGCACACCGGTTCTACGAGGCCGGCCGCTGGGAAGAAGCCGAGTCCGAGCTTCGAGACGCCATCGCGCTGGATCCGTACCAGCCCGAGTGGCACTTCAACCTCGGCCTGACCCTCCAGGCTTCCGGGAGATTCGACGACGCGATCGGATGCTTCAAGGAAGCCTCGACGCTGTCGCCCTCCGACGCCAATGCCTCGCTCATGATCGGGCTCAACCTCCTGAGGCTTGACCAGCCCAAAGAGGCCATCGAGTGGCTCGAACGCGCTGTCACGATCGATCCCTCGCTCATCGACGCGTACATCCACCGCATCGAGGCCTACACACGATTGGGCGACCACGACCAGGCCGAGGTGATTTTCTACATGGCCCAGCAGGTTGACGCCAGGAACGCGGACCTGTTCGCGTGCATGGCCGACTCGCTGATCGCGCGCGGCCGGCACGACCGCGCGGTCTGGTGCCTTCGCGAGGCCGCCCGCCTCGATCCCGACCTGCCAGGTGTTCAGGCCAAACTGGCCGACGCCTTTGCCGCCACGGGACGCCACGAGCGGGCACGGCAGTTGTACCTCCTCGAACTTCGCCGCGACCCCGGCGACATCCCCACCCTGCTGGCGCTCTCCCGAGTCCTTCGGGAAATGAACCGCCACGCCGAGGCGGAGGAAAAACTGCGTCGCATCCTTGAGATCGAACCCGACCACGCCAAGGCGCATTTCGCGATGGCCGAACTCGCGCTGGCCACGGCCCAGCCGGTCACCGCGCTGCGGCATTTCGATGTGGTCCACCGGCTCGACTCGGCCTACCCGGGCGTCCGGAGGCGAATCGCGGCCCTCCTGCTTGAGCGGCGGCCCTGGAGGGACATCGATCGCGCCCGCGAAATCCTTGTGAGCGAGCGCCGGGCCCTCGACTCGGACCCGGCCGTCTTCGACCGATCCTCGACCCGTGAACTCGGAGAACTTCTCCTGGAAGCCGGCCAGACGGCCGACGCGACCGTGATCTTCACCTCCCTGACACGGGAAGAACCCGGCGACGCCCTCGCCCATCATTTCCGATCGGTCGCGCTGCTCGAAATGGGCCGACTCGACGAAGGCATGGAGGCCGCCCGGGAGGCCATCAAACTCGATCCATCCCTCGTCCCCGCCATGCACAACCTCGCCATCGCCTACGTCAACATGTCGCAGTGGCGCCGGGCCAAATACTGGGTGCGCAGGGGCCTTCGCGCCGCGCCCGACGACGCCCCGCTCCGCCGGCTGCGTGTCCTGATCCGCTGGCGAAGGCTGATCGACGTCGCCTCGCTGGTCGCGCGTCTCACCCGCGCCGCGGGCCGGAGATAACCAACCCGCCGGGGGGCGGCTCCTTCACGCCTGGGAATTCAGAAGCCGCGACGCCTCTTCGACGTCTTTGTCTCCACGCCCCGAGCAGCAGACCACCACATGCTGCTTGTCGTTCATCGACGCGGCAACCCGCACCGACTCGGAGATCGCGTGGGCGGTTTCCAGCGCGGGGATGATCCCCTCCCGGCGAGCCAGGAGCGTAAACGCCTGCAACGCCTCGGCGTCCGTCACCGACGTGTACCGGACCCGCCGACGTTCGTGCCAGTACGCGTGCTCGGGTCCGACGCCCGGGTAGTCAAGCCCCGCCGAGCACGAGTGTACCGGGGCCGTCTGGCCCTCCCCGTCCTGCAGGACGTAACTCAGCGACCCGTGCAGGATCCCCGGCTCGCCCATGGAAATGGACGCCGCGTGCTCCCCGGGCGCCGAGGCCCGCCCGCCGGCCTCAACCCCCACCAGGGCGACCGCCGCATCTTCCACGAAGGGGTAGAACATCCCCGCCGCGTTGGACCCGCCACCCACGCACGCGACGATCGCGTCGGGCAGCCGCGAGAGCAGCCGCAGGCACTGCGCCTTGGTCTCGCGGCCGATCACGCTCTGGAAATCCCGGACCATCATCGGAAAGGGGTGCGGCCCGACCACGCTCCCGATGATGTAGTGCGTCCCCTCGACCGACCCCATCCAATCACGCATCGCTTCATTGGTCGCGTCCTTGAGCGTGCGCGACCCCGCCTCGACCTCGATCACCCGCGCCCCGAGCATCTTCATCCGCACCACGTTCAGGCGTTGCCGGCGAGCATCCTCCGAACCCATGTAAACGTCGCACGAAAGGCCCAGGTGCGCCGCCGCCGTCGCGCTGGCCACCCCGTGCTGGCCCGCCCCCGTCTCCGCGATGATCCGACTCTTGCCCATCCGAATCGCCAGCAGGCCCTGACCCATCGTGTTGTTGATCTTGTGCGCCCCGGTGTGCGCCAGGTCCTCGCGTTTGAGCCAGATCGTGGCCGCCTGACCCGTCGGCGAGCGCTCACGGGCCGCCTGCGTCAGCCGGGTCGCCCGATACAGGGGCGTCGGACGGCCGACGAAGGTCTTGAGCAGGTCGTCGAGTTGGTCCCAGAATTTCTCGTCGTCGTACGCCGCGGCGTACACCCCGGACAACTGATCAAGCGCCGCCATCAGCGTCTCGGGGACGTACCGGCCCCCGTAGCGACCAAATCGCCCATCGGGCGTTGGGACATCCGAGATCCGGGCGGGGGGGGGGGACTTGAGGGAGGCGGGGATCGCGCTCATGCCATGACTTTACGCGCCCCCGCCGACGCGCCGCCCTTCCACCGCGCGGCGGGAAATTCCCTTCAACGGAACGAATCGACCGGAGAAACGTCCGAACACACCACCCCTCACGCCGACCGCCGCCATGCCGGACCAGATCATCCAAACCGTGCTCACCGCCGCCGGGCTTCTCTCGCTCCCGGCCCTGGCGGCCGCCCTGGTCGCCCTGTGGGTCGGCTGTCGCGGACGCCGAACCGACGACAACCCCCTCTGCCGCGGGTGCGGGTTCGATCTCGTGGGTCTCGCCGGCGTGGCGGCTTCCGCGGGAAACATCACGTGCCCCGAATGTGGGCGGGACGTTTCCTGCCGGCGGTCCATCAGAGTGGGAAACCGATCCAGGCGACGGACTGCGGTTGTGGTCGGGGTTGCTTTGGCCGCCTTTTCCGTGCTTTCCCTGGGATCGGTCCTGGTGGTGGCCGGGCGGGGCGCGGCGTGGCATCGTGTCGCTCCGACGTGGCTGCTGGGCCTGCACCTCGAATCGTCGCGAACCGCCCTCAAACGATCCGCGCTCACGGAACTTTCCGATCGCGTTTCCGGTGGTTCCATCTCCGCCGCGGCGGCCCTTCGCCTGGCCAATCGCGTGCTGGAGATCCAGGCCGATCCACGCGACCCGTGGATCGTCGAGTACGGGGACCTTGTCGAGTCGGTCTGGCATGCGGGGCACCTGTCACCCGAGGGCTACCGCCGGTTTCTCGAACAGGGTGTCAAGGTCGGGTGCCAAGCCGCCGCCGATCCCGACGATGCCTTCGCGGCTGAGCCGGTCTTGACCGACGCGACCCCCGTGCTCCGCGTCGAGATCACCCGCGTCGGCGCCTCGACCGCGGTTGGGCTGCGCGTGCGCCTGGTCGAGGCGCGATACGCGGGCCTGACGGTCGAGGGCGACGGATACGAGGCGGAGATGGTCACGCTCGGCCCCGGCACGCCGATGATCTCGTCGCAAGCCGTGGTCTTCGACCGTGGCGGGGAGCCCCGCGCCACCGCGCGGTTCTTCGTCGAGATCCGCGGGACCGACCGCGACGACCTCGACACCGCGGGCCTGGCGGCAATCCGGTTTGAAAAAACGTACGAGTACGTCGTGCGGCCCGCTCGCCGTTGAACCAGGCGGACGTCTACGCCATGCGGATCCAGCGGATGAGGGTCTTGAAATCCGGCGGCTTGCCGTACATCAGCGCCCCGACGCGGAAGATCTTGGCCGCCGCCCAGGCGGCGAACACGACCGAGCCGACCCCCACCGCGATGGCCACGGGGATCTGCCACGCCGGCACCGGCTCGCTCCCGCAAAGCCGGATCACCATGATGAACGGGTTCATCCCCGGCACGAAACTCAGGGTCACGGCCAGGGGCGAGTTGGGAGCCCGCTGGATCACGAACCAGATCATCCAGGGCATCATGATGAGGAGCATCACGGGGCCCATGAGGGTCTGGGCTTCTCGCATGTCGTTCACCGCGCTGCCGATGGCCGCGAAGATCGAGGCGATCAGGAAGTACGCGATGAAGAAGAACACGAACAGGTAGATCAGCGACTCGGTGCTTACCAGGTCCATGCGCTTCAGGAAAAAAATGATCGACGCCACGCCGATCCCCGAGTACAACCCCAGGATCAACAGGCCCACGGCCATCTGCCCCAGGATCTTCCCCGACATCAACTGCATGGGAGAAACCGCCGACAGCAGCACCTCCATCACCCGGCTGCTCTTTTCCTCGACCGTCGTCGTCAGCAGGCTGCTCCCGCTGGTCATCACCGACACCATCATCAGGATCATGAACCCCATCGGGATCAGCATGGTCAATTCACCCAGGGCCTTCTTCTCTCCCCCCGGAGTGAGGGTCTTGGACTCCGAGCGCGGCCGGGCCATGATCTCGCGCACCTCCGCCGGGTTCATGCCCGAGGAGGCGAGCCGAGAATCCGAATCGAGCCGGGCGTCCACCACCGCCTCCTGCACCCTCCGCTCGATCTTCGACTGAACCTCTCCGTCAAGCCGCTGCACGAAGAAACTCTCGATCGCGGCGTACCCCCCATCGGAGGGCTTGCGGACCGATCCCTCGGGGATGATGATCAAGGCCAGGCGCGGGCCGGGCCCATCCCCGCGGGACGAGGAATCGGACTTGATCTCGGCCTTCTTGACCGGCTCCTTCTCGGCTTCCGGGTCGGCGTCGGGGGGGAGCACTTCAAGGGTGATCTTGGGTCCCGCGGCAACCGCCTGGTCCATCGCGGTCTTGAGACCATCCTGCATCGCCGGACCGGCCAGTTCTCCCGCCGCCTTGCCCACGGCCGACGCTTCCATCCCCGCGGCAATCGCCTTGGCGAGTTCCTCCGCCTCCCGGCGCGCCGATTCGTCGCTGAATCGCTCCCGGACGCGATCGGTCACCAGTCCGGATTGATCGATCACCGCGACGGTCCCGCGGATCTGCGGACCTTTGAAGTCCTTCATCCATACAACCGCCCCCGCCACGATCAGGATCATCACCGGCGTCATCACGACGCCGAGGATGAACCCCTTGGTAAACACGGTCGTGGAAAACTCGCGCCAGGCGACCCAGAAAATCTTGCTCACGCCGATGCCTCCTGAATCGCGGCCGTCGTGTCTCCACCGTGAAGGTCCGCCAGTTCCGCCCGGATCGCCTCCGCCGAACCGCCCACCAGGTCGATGAAAATATCCTCGAGGTTCGGCCTCTTGATCTCGACCCGGCGAGCGGGCACTCGCCCGGCGATCGCCGACATCACCGGGCCGGGGTCGGTCTCGTGCAACAGCCGCACGTCAATCCCGCGCGGCTCGGCCGCCGCCTCGCGAACCCCGGGGATCGAGGACACGGACGCGAGCATCGCGTCGTCGGTCGAACCGATCGTCTCGACAAACAGGCACCGCGGGTCGTACTTCTCCCAGATCTCCGCGAGTGTCCCGTCGAGAACCTTCTCTCCGCGATTGATCATGAAGACCCGCTCGCACAACTGCTCGGCCTCGAACATCGCGTGCGTCGAGAAGATCACCGTCCGTCCCGCCCCGTGCTGCTCGTTGATGAGGTCGCGGAGCAGGCGTCGGTTTATCGGGTCGAGCCCGCTGAAGGGCTCGTCGAGGATGATCAGGTCGGGCTCGTGGAGGACCGCCGAAATGAACTGGACTTTCTGCTGCATGCCTTTGGAGAGTTCCTCGCACCTTTTTCGGAAGCAGTCCCCCAGCCCGACGCGGGCGAGCCAGTCCTTGACCTTGCCTTCCAGGCCCGCCGAGGGCATCCCCTTGAGTCGCCCGAGGTACACGAGAAACTGCCCGACCTTCATCTTCCGGTAGACGCCCCTCTCCTCGGGCAGGTACCCGATCCGGTCCTTGCTTTCGACGGCCGATGACCGGCCCAGCACCGTCAGTTCCCCGCGATCCGGGAAAATGATCGACATGATCATACGGATGGTGGTCGTCTTGCCGGCCCCGTTGGGGCCGATGAAGCCGCAGAGGCTCCCGGTCGGGATCACCAGGTCCAGTTCCTTCACGGCAACCTTCGGACCGAACGTCTTGTGTACGCCCCTGAGTTCAATCGCGTGTTCCAAATAACCACTCCCGTTCTCTCTTCGGCCGGGCCTCGCGACCGACCGCTTTCCCACCCAGGACGAGCGGATGATACGGGAGGAGCCGTGCTTGGTTCCCGCGCGCACCCTCCGCGCCGGACCTTTCTTCGGGAATCCGGAGCCATCGGTTTCAGCGGCCGACGAACCCGAAGGACCGCTCCCGGCGAGCGGCGAATGATCCGACATGATCCCACTCGCGGCCATCCTCTCTTTGATGGCGGCCACGCCGCCCCGGCATGCCTCCGAGAACGCGGCCCTCGCGATGGCGGCGATCTCGGCCGAACGGTGCGCCGCCGACGTTGAAACGCTCGCCGCCTTTGGCACCCGCCACACCCTCTCGGACACCGATTCCCCGACGCGGGGGATCGGCGCGGCGCGGCGATGGATCAAATCGCAGTTCGAGGCCATCGCCGCCACCTCCAACGGCCGCATGACCGCCTCCTTCGAGACCTTCGAGATCCCGCCCGGGCCTCGCGTGCCCGCGGGGGCGACCATCGTGAACGTCGTCGCGGTGCTTCGCGGCGTCATGCCCGAGGCCGCCGGCCGGGCCTGCTACGTCGTCGGACATTACGACAGCCGCAACGGAGAGCCGCTCGATGCCTCGGGTGACGCCCCGGGCGCCAACGACAACGCCAGCGGAACCGCCGTCGTGCTTGAGTGCGCCCGCGTCCTGGCCTTGCTCCCCACCGACGCCACGATCGTCTTTCTCGCCACCGCCGGCGAGGAGCAGGGGCTCCTGGGCGCGCGGGCCCACGCCGAGGTCGTGGCCGCCGAGCGACGATGGACGATCAACGGCGTTCTCAACAACGACATCGTCGGCGACCCGTACGGCTGGAGCACGGCACCCGACCCGGCCGACCGGTCGTCCATCCGCGTCTTCTCGGAGGGCTTGCCCCGGAACCCCTCGGCACAGCGCCTGTCCGAGTTGCGGGCGATCGGCGCGGAGAACGACTCCACGAGCCGCCAACTCGCCCGGTTCGTGGCCGAGATCGCCGCCGTCGAGAAAACGGGGATCCGTCCCAGGATCACCTACCGGCACGACCGCTTCCTCCGCGGAGGCGACCATTCGTGCTTCAACGACGCGGGATTCTCCGCCGTCCGATTCACGGCGCCCAAGGAAGATTACAACCGTCAGCACCAGGACGTTCGAGTCGAGACGGCGCCCGATGGATCGACCATCACGTTCGGCGACCTCCCCCGCTTTGTCAACCCCGAGTACCTCGCGGACGTGGCGAGGCTCAACGCCGCCGTCCTGGTCCACCTGGCCAACGCCCCGTCGGCCCCGGCCGACGTCCGCGTGATCACGGCTCAACTTGAAAACCCCACCACGCTGCGCTGGTCACCAAGCCCGGAGCCGGATGTGGCGGGCTACGAAATCGTCTGGCGCGAGACCACCAGCCCGACCTGGGACCATGCCCGCGACGTCGGGACCACGACCGAGGCCGTTGTGGAACTCAGCAAGGACGACTGGTTCTTCGGTGTTCGCGCCTACGACCGCGACGGGTATCGGTCGCCCGTCTCGTTTGCCGGGGCGGCCACGCGCTGACGCGACACCATTCTTGCACGCCGCCGGCTAACGCGGGCTGGCCTCGCCCTCGGTTCGCGAGTAAACGATTTCCCTGGCGCGGAGTTCGGCCAGGATCGCCTCGACAACCCCCGCGTCCGATCCTATTTGTTCCGGAGCCAGCACCCCGGGGCGACGCAGCCGGCCGGACGCGATCAGGCGGGCCGTGGCCGTACACGGCAACGCGGTCGTCCGTGACATGCTGGTCGCCCCCGTCGGCCCGTGGAAAAAATCGAGAAGATCCCAGCACACCCGGACCGATCGACCGCCCCGCTTCCCGCGTGTCACAATCCGCATCACCGTCAGGTCCTCCTCACCGGGCTGGTACGTCCACATCGGGAACATCAGCCGGGAGATCACCTCGAGCGGGACCACCGCCTTTCCGCCAACCTCGATCGGCTCCTTGCTGAAAAGCCCGATCGACCGCAGCACCCGCATCAGTTCGTAGTGCCCGGGGTAGCGGAGTGTCTTTTCCTTCATGAACGGGACGGCCATCGTCCTGGCCAGACTCCGCAGGCCGTCGGTGTTGACCGCCTCGAGCGTGCCCAGGCCCGAAAAGTCCATCAGTTCAGGCTCGGTCAGCGCGGGGCGCACCACCACGCGGCCGTGCTCGACCAGCCGCGTCGGTCGCGTGTACTCCTCGATCACGTCGGACGGGGCGAACCCGGCCTTGTACTGGAACGGCCACGAACGCTCCCGGGGAAGGCCCCCGACGTAGATCTCGATCTCCGAGCACTCGTCAAGCCCAGAGGCCTCGTGCCCGGCGAGCAGGTTCGACATCCCGGGGGCGACGCCCATGTCCACCACCGCCGTCACGCCGCGGCTCCTGGCAAGATCGTCCAGGTCGAGGGCCTCCTCGGGCATGAACGAGATGTCGCAGTAGTTCTTTCCCGACTCGATCACGGCCCGCAGCGCGGCAAAGCCGAGGCGGCTCGCCAGGGCCCCCAGCACGATGTCGAACGGCTCGACCACCCTCGCGATCGCCGCGGGGTCCGAGAGATCGGCCCGGAGGGCGGCGATCTTCCCGCCGCCTCGCGCCCGGGCCGCGTCGAGGTTGCCCTCGTTCACGTCGGCGATGGTGACGTCAAAGTCACGGGCCATGTCCGCCGCCATGACCGAACCCACCATCCCCGCGCCCAGAACGATCGCTTTCATCGGATCACCTCCGCCGTCTCCCGCGCCCGAACCGAATCCTCGCGGGGCTTACTTCCGGCCCCGGCCCTTGTTCAGTTGGTCGCGGCGGGCCTTGGCCTCGGCGGCCTGTCGCTTCTGCTCGGCGGCCTCGGTGAGGCGCGCGAGCAAGCCCTTGGCGTTGGGGTCCCGCGGGGCGCGGCGCAATTTATCCTCGTCGAGCAGGCCGTGCTTGTTGATGTGGCGGCGTATCCACGCGTTCTCGACGATCGCCAGCGCCGAGTTGGTCGTGAAGTACAGCGCCAGGCCCGCCGGGGAGTTGTACATGAATACCGGGAACATGAATACCGACATGAACTTGATCATGCGCTGCTGCATCACCTGCTCGGGCGTCAACGGGGTCGCCGACGGCGGCGTCAGGTATTTCTGGTGAAAGAAGAAAACCACGCCCAGCAGCAGCGGCAGAACGTTCAGCGACCCGATCGGGCCCATCAGCGAGGACAGCAGCGGCACGTGGAACGACCGGCCGAAACTCACCAGCGCGTCGGGGTGCGACATATCCGCCAGAAAGCCCCAGTTCCCGCCGGTGATCCACTGCACGGCCCCGTAGAACGCCGGCTCGTTCCGCAGTTCCACCGCGTAGAACAGCAGCGCGTACAACGACAGCCACACGGGCGTCACCAGGAGCATCGGCAGGCAGCCGAGCATCCCGAACGGGCTGACGCCCTCCTCCCGCCACAGCGCCGCCATCTCCGCCTGCATCTTCTTCGGGTCGTCGCGGTAACGCTCCTGGATCTTCTTTTGCTTGGGCTGCATCAGCGACATCTGCTTGCCGAATCGCTGCATCCGGATCTGCGACCACCGTGTCAGCGGGTGAAGGCACGTCCGCACGAACACCACCAGGAAGATGATCGCCATCGACCAGTCCCGGAACACCCGGTCGTGCAGGAAGTGCAGCACGTGGCGCAGCACGAACGTCACCGGCTCGAAGGTACACCACGCGCACGGGCCGCCCATGTTGTACACCACCATCCCGCGAATACCCATCGCGTCCGCCACCGGCTCCGACTTCATCAACGGCTTGGACAACGGGCCCATCCAAAGGCCCATCGAAACATCCGCCGAGGCGCCCGCGGGGATCACCAGCGGACGCGAATCGAACCGGTACGCCATGATCGGGTCCAGCGACTCACCCGTCGCATCCACGGGGTTGACCAGCACCCGCTTGACCACCTCGACCCACCCCCACGTCTTCACCGGCTGGGACGACGTCACGTCGACCACGGGGTGGCCCGCCACGCCGAAATACCGGTTGGTCATCCCGGACCAGCACAGTTCGAGACGCTTCTCCGCGATGATCGAATCGGGCCAGACGTCCCATTCCGCCGGGTACCCCACGACCGACGCCCGGCCGAACAACTCCGACCTCAGGCGCCCCGCGAACTCGTCCGCCATCACCGTCTGCCGAGCCGGATCCACCGACGGCGGCAGCAGGTAGCCCATGGGGACGCGGCGCCGATCGCCGCCGTACCCGTCCGAGTCCTGCGGTAGATCAACCGGCCCCAACTGAAGCCAACGCACCGTCATCGACGCGGGCGAGAGATTGAAAATCGTCTGCCGAACCCCGACTTCGTGCTCCCGGCCGATCACGTACTCGCGCTCGACGCGCAAGACCCGTCGCCCCGACTCGTCCTCCACGAACGCCTCGAACACGCCGGGACGCTCCGCCGCGACCTGCCGCCACGTCGGCCCGCCGGCGCTGGCCGCCAGCACCACGAACGACCCATCAACCTCCACCCCAAGCGCCGCCATCGGCGTGACGGTCGCCGGGGCCACCGAACCGTCCGGCTGGCGCGACAGCGGCACGACCTTCTCAGACTGGATCGTGTAGTTCGTCGATCGACGCCAGTCCACGAAATGCTCGGAGAGCCGGTACTCGCGGATCCCCGCGCCGATGGGAGAAAACTCGATCACTCCGGCGGCCCAGAGTGGATCCACCGAACCCGCCCGCGCGTACGACGTCGCGAGTGGATCGCCGGGGAACACCGACGCCCGAAGACCCCGAAGGGGAGCGCCGGCCTTGGGCATGGGAGCCTCCGGCTCCGGGGGCTCAACGCCCGACATCGACGGGCGGGTGGCCCGGGACGCGTCCGACGCCTGATCCGGCCCCGTGACGGGCGCGGCGTCGCCGGCGCGCGGCTCGGGCGACGGCAACTCGACGGCGGGAGCCGGCGGCTGGGGCTGCTGCTGGCGGGAAGAGTTCTTCCCGACCGACCACACCACGCCAAGACCCGCCAGGATCATCACCAGGAGCACCACGATCCGTAGCCCGACGTTCTGCGATGAAGGCTGTTGCTGCATGGATTCTCGGGACGTAGGAGACAGGCCGACGCGGGGATCGCCGGTCGGACGCCCGCCTGCCGAGCGGGTCGTGCCCGGGCATGTCGCGCGTCGCCACCCCCGACGGCAATCCCAACCCCGGGGCAAAGGGTCTAGTCTAGGGTCCCCGAGAATCCGTGCGCCGGCGATCCGCGGCGATCGCAGCCCGGGCGCGCCGGTCGCGGCTCATTGTCCTTCATACAGGCGGTTGGCGAGACGGTCGTTCAACTCGGGGATCGATCGGATCTTCCTCGCCGTCACGTCCACGTTGTACGGGACCCGCACGAACTCGGCCCGGTTGTGGTGAAGGATCACGTAGCACGCGTTGGGGTTGCCATCGCGCGGCTGTCCCACCGAGCCCACGTTGATGACCGCCTTCTCGTCGTCTCGGAACGAGTACGACCGCTCCTCCCCGAGTTCGTCGGGTGGATAAAAGTCCGGCTCGTCCGTAAACACCCCGGGCACGTGCGTATGGCCGACGATCGCCAGGCGTTCGACCCGGTCGAACACCGCGCGGATCTTGTCCGGGTACATCCGGGGGTCGGTCGCGAAGATGTACTCGTTGATCGGACGCCGGGGAGAGCCATGCACCGCCAGGACGGATGAGCCGTTGTCGGGGAGGGTCTCCAGCACCCGAACCCGCAGCCGACCCAGGAACTGGTACCGCTCGGTACGGAGTTGGTCGTCCGGCTCGTGGTCGAAGCGATCCCGCGTCCAGTACGCCGCCGACTCGGCGTCCTGATTGAAATTGGTGGGTTCGTACAGAACCGCAAAGTCGTGGTTCCCCATGAGTGACCACTGGCACCTCGTTCGGATGAGGTCGACGCACTCCAGGGGCTCTGGTCCATACCCGACGATGTCACCCAGGCAGATGATCCGATCGACCTTCCGGGAGTCGATGTCGGCCAGGACCGACCGCAAGGCTTCGGCGTTCCCGTGGATATCACTGATGACGGCGGTTGACAAGGGGCTTTCCGTTTGGGTCGTGGCCTGTCTCGCTGACTCCCGCATCCCGGATCGACGCCGATTCGGACTCTCTCCATGCGACGCCGCGCGGCGAATCGGGTCACGATGCTACGACTCTTCCCCAAACCGGGCAATATAAAGAAGCATGGTCCCTCCCTGACGATATCCGGACAAGTCCCATGATGCCCGTCGTGCGGTCCCCCGTCGATCCGGCAGGGTTGGGTCAGGTTGCGGCCTCCGCGGACCGATAGTCACCCCGTCCAAATGGCCACCGGGGGCTACCATGCCTCTCGGGGCCGTACGGAATCTTCGGCACGGACTTTGCCCATCCTTGGGCGGTCCACCTCTCGACGTTGCCCGCGACCTGTCACGATCGTCGCCGGCATCCTTCCGAGCGGCCAGAAAGGGAGATCGCATGCCCGCCGCCAGCGTCACGTACCAACGCACGCGCGAAATGACCATCGACGAATTGCTCCTGGAAAACCGGGTTGTCTTCCTCATCGGGGAGATCAACCAGGCCTCGGCCGCAAGAGTCATGATGCAGATGCTCTACCTCGAGAACCAAAAACGGGGCGCCGACATCAACTTCTACATCAATTCGCCGGGCGGGGCCGTCGACGACACCCTCGCCCTCTACGACACCATCCGCTTCATGAGCAGCCCGGTCTCGACCTACTGCCTGGGCCGGGCCTATTCCGGAGCCGCCGTACTCCTGGCGGCCGGGCAAAAAGGAAAACGCTACATCCTCCCGCACGCCAAGGTCATGATCCACCAGCCCTACGGCGGCGTCACCGGGCAGGCCGAGGATATCCGCATCCAGGCCGAGCAGATCATCAAGGCCAAGGCCGAACTCAACCGAATCCTCGCCGAGTGCTCCGGTCAGTCCATCGAGAACCTCCAGCGAGACAGCGAGCGAGACAAGTACTTCTCCGCCGAAGAGGCCATGAACTACGGGCTGGTTGACGAGGTTCTTCGCGAGCCACAGAAATCCGTCGCCACCCCCGGAGTCCGCTGATACCACTTTGACGCCCGGTACCGATTTGACGCGCGGTACCGAGCGCCGGGAAACCCTCCACGCGACCCATCTTGTTCCGGCAACCGTCCCGATCCCGTCCGTGCCCTCGACCCGTTCGTGCCCAACGTCTCGTGCCCGCTCGGAAGGAGCGCCCCATGTCCGGTTACCTAGTCCCCATCGTCATCGAAAAATCCGCCAAGGGCGAGCGCGCGTACGACATCTACTCGCGTCTGCTCAAGGATCGAATCATCTTCGTCGGCGGACCCATCACCGACGAACTCTCCAACCTCGTCGTCGCCCAGTTGCTCTTCCTGGCCAACGAGGACCCCAAGAACGACATCCATATGTACGTCAACAGCCCCGGAGGGAGCGTCACCGCCGGCCTGGGCATCATCGACACGATGGCCTTCGTCCAGCCCGACGTGTGTACCTACATCATCGGGCAGGCCGCCAGCATGGGAAGCCTCATCGCCGTCAGCGGGGCCAGGGGCAAGCGGTTCACTCTCCGCAACTCACGCAACCTCATGCACCAACCCCTCCTCTCGGGCGTCATGGAGGGGCAGGCCACCGACATCGAGATCGAAGCGCGCGAGATGCTCCGCCTCCGAGACCGCATCTACCAGGTCTACGCCCAGGCCACCGGCCAGACCATCGACCGCGTCGCCAAGGACTGCGACCGCAACAAGTGGCTCGACGACCACGAAATGAAAGACTACGGGCTCGTCGACGGCGTCCTAAGCCGCATGCCGATGACCGCCCGGTCGCGCGACGACGAGTGACCCGTCCCTCTCATTGCAGGTCACGGCCTCGCACGCCCCCCACCGCGTGCAGGCCCACGAACGTGTCAAAGAAGTGGATGGACTGGTCGGAAACACCCTCCCCCGACGCGCACCCGGGCTTGTGGTCCGCCTCCGTCGCCGACCCCGCGCTGCCGTCGGCCTTCGCGGATGGAACCAACGCCCCCCCCGCCGCATGCCCGGGGGACTCATCCCCCACAAGCAAGCCGTGGACACCGACCAGCAGCGTCTTGTTCGCCGGGTACACCACCTGGTGCTGGAACGTGGCGCGATACTGCTCGCGACCCGTCCGGGTTTCAAGCCTCCAGTACGCGGGATCGGCAAAGTACACGCACGGCAGCAGGAAGGGCGTCCCCCCGGGTCCCTCGCGCGAAGCCTGCTCGACGGGATAAAAAGCCTCGTGCGTGGTCCTGCCATCGAAATACGCGTCCGCCAGCGCCACGTTCCAGATCATCCCGCCGAGAAAGTACTTCTCGATATCGATCGACACGCCCTGGCTGGCGACCTCGATCGTCCAGCGTGTCCGGGATGGGTCCAGGAACGCCGGAAACGACCCGCGCCAATCCCCGCCATACACGCTCAGGACCTGGCCGCATTGCCGAAGATTGGAGAGCGTCCCCGCCTGCATCGCCCTGGAACGCACCTTGCCCAGCAGCGGTGTGGAGAGCCCCAGAAGCAGCGCGATGACCGCGACGCCCACGAGCAGTTCCATGATCGTAAACCCGCCAAGAGCCTTCCTCCCCGGTCCCCTGCTACTGGATCGCATGACTCATCGTCCTTTCTCGAGGGAGCCTGGTGGGTTGGTTCACGGCCCCGGGCGCGCGGCGGGTCAGCCAACTCCCCGTGACCAGGAGGGCAAGCAGGATCCCGTGGCGCCACAGCGCGCCGCGCCCCTCCGAGAGACTCTTGAAATATTCATCAACCAGGCCGAAGCACCCGCACGAGGGGGGCTTGGCCAGCAGCAGGTGCAGCCCGTACGTCAGTCCGAAGACCATCAGCAGCGAGGCCGCGGCCGCCTCGAGCCGTGCCCGGCGCACGCCCGCGAACCACAGCACCGCCATCCCCATCTCCGCCGGCGGCAGGCCGATCACCGCCGTCCACCTCGTCACCGGACCCAGGAGCGTCCAGGTCTCGACCGTGTCCAGGAAGACCGGAAGGTCCATGGCCTTGAGGAGCCCCGCGCCGCCGATCACCGCCATCACAACGCCGGTCACCCAGACGCCGCCCCTTGCCCTCCCCGTGCCCGCGATCGAATCGTGTGTCATCGTGCCTCCCTCGCGTGGACGCGCCGCGGAACCGGCGCGGTCGGGATCGATCGACGTATCGGGATCCCGACCGCGCCAACCCGCCTCGTTAGAATCACTCGCCGCCGACGCACGATCCCCCTTCGGGTTGCACCTGCGTGCATACCACGGTCTCGATGGCGGTCACCAGGCACTCGCCGGGCATCTGGCCGCACTTGGTGCGCGTGATCTTGCATTCGCCGACCACCGACGGCGGCCCGATGTCTTTCTTCCCCTTGGCGCCTTTACCGGCCGCCGCGATCACCTTGACCTTGAAGCCGGCGGGACGATCCGAGGCCTGGGCGCAGAACCACCGAATCGACTGCTGGCCCTCCTTGAACTCGCAGGCTATCGACATCGACTTGCAGCACAAAAAATCCCGGGCGATCCAGCAGTCGGCCGCCAGCGCCGACGAAGCCGCGATCGCCAGGCACGCCGCGGACGCGACGAGCCGTCCGCGACGACCTCCCTGATGGTTGATTCTCGATTCCATGGACGCATCTCCTGAACAACCGGCCGATACCTGTTTTCACGGTGCCCGTGGGGGCCCGCCGCCCGGCGGGCACGCCGCGACGAGGCGCGGCTTTGATCAACCCCGCGGCGCGACCGCCGCCGGTTCAGTTCCTCAGCACGCCCCGGTAGCGAACGACCCCAAACCCCCCCGCGACAACCGCGACGATCATCGCCCACCCCGCCCAGCGGAGCCGGTCGCGAAACGCCCGGCGCTCGCTCCACTCACCCTCTTCCATCTCGTACGTCGCGACCGGCGCTCCGCCCGAGTACTCCCGGATCTCCCCGGTCCGGTAGTCGCCGACAAAGCGGATATCGATCGGGCCTCGCACGGCGTCCGTTCCCGGCAACCAGGGCGGCGCGGTCACGGCCTCGAACCCCCCCGATGGAAGCGGATCACACCCCTCGAAGACCAGGGATCTCACCAGCGCCCCATCGGGTTGGTACTCGTCCACTCGCGAGGCGACATGCGTTCCCAGCCCTTCGACGTACTTCCAGTCGCGAAGCCGGAACTGCCTTCCCGCGCTCTCGGGCTTGTACCCGTTCGACGCGATCACCACCCGCTCCACGAATCCGCGACCCTCCGTGGCCGCCCATCGCCCCGACACGTCGAGCACGATCGCCTGGTCCTCGGGCTTTTCCGCGGGAGTCGAGAGGCGCACGCTCCACGTTGAGCCTGATACCGATACCGGGCCGGGCTTCAACCCCGCCGTTCTTCCCACCGACAAATACCCGTGAAGAAGCATGCCGACCGGGGAGACGAATTCCCGCTCGTGAAGGACCAGTGCCTGTTCCGGATCATCACCCATCGCCTCCGCCCGGCTCATCCGCTTGAGTGTCGTCCCCGACATACGCCATCCCTCGGACGGAC
This sequence comes from Phycisphaeraceae bacterium, assembly GCA_019636515.1. Lineage (GTDB taxonomy): Bacteria > Planctomycetota > Phycisphaerae > Phycisphaerales > UBA1924 > JAEUJB01. Next base: position 99,757 of record JAHBXI010000004.1, read on the forward strand.
CAATCGCCGAATCGCCAAACGACCCGTCGTCAAAGGTGGTGTTGTACCGCCACAGACCCTCTCCCCGGCTGAACAGAACGTGGCGGTGAACCGTGGGCTTTCCCGAGGAATGCCGAAGGTACCGCGGGAGGTTGGCCCGCTCGGGATGCTCGGGATGCCGCGCGGTCTCGCGACGCAGGGCCTCGATCTGAGCCGCCGTCGGGGCCTCAAGGTCTTCCGATCGCCACGCGAACGAGACCTCGCGAAACGACGGGAATTCCAGTGCCGCTCGCCATGCCCGATCAAACCACTCGCTCACGTCACGCCCGCCGACCTCCGTGGTCCGCGGCTGTGCCAGGACGAGGCCATGAAAACCAAGCACAACAAGGAGCCCCGACGCGATCCGTGCCCGAAAAGCCATCAGATGGTTCATGGGATAGTCTCCGGCGAGCCCACCATGGGAACGGCCCCGGCGCAGGACCGTCACTCGAAACGATCGATTTTGGGGGAAAATTGTCCCATCCCGACTTCATAGAATGATTCCATGAACCACCACCCCGCCGCCGCGTTTGTTCTTGCGCTGTTCGCGTGCCTGTGTGGCTGCGGCACCGCCACGATCGGGGGAGCCAGGGGCTTCGCGACGGCAAACGATGAACTGCGAGCCAGGGTGGCCACGCTTGAAAGTCAGAACCGTCTCCTGACCGCGCAGCGGGACGAACTGGCCGCCAAACTCGCCGAGGAACAGCGCGTCCGTGAGGGCGTGGTTGGCCGGGATGTCCTTGCCGCCATCCCACGATGCGCCGGGATCGAGATCGACTCTCTTTCAGGGGTCGCCCCGGCCGACCCCGAAGCGCCGGTATCCGGGTTCATCCTCTACATACGGACCCTCGACGGGGAACGCCGTTTCGTTCAGGCCGTCGGCACACTCCGAGTCGAGGTGCTCCAACTCGACGAGCCGGTCCGCGGAGAACCGGCCCGCGTGGTCGCTTCCGCCGTGGTTGGGCCGGCGGACCTTCGCTCCGCGTACCGCTCGGGGTTCGGAGGGACTCACTACTCGGTCGAACTCCCCGCTCCCGCCTCGGCCGACGAGCGTGGTCGCCCGTACATGATCCGCGCCAGGTTTGAGGATGCCCTGACGGGCGTGGCGCACGACGCCTCGCACCAGACCAGCCCCCGGCGATCGCGTTGATCGGCGCGGAACACCCCGGCATCCTTTGGCATCGGCATCCCGGGCATCGGCCCCGTATCCGACCGGCTCGGGGGCGTGCGGGCGTGCTACCGCTTGGTGAGGTTTTCCCTGGCGATCAGCACGTCGAGCGTCTGGCACACAACCTCGACCTCCCGGTCCGTCAGGCCGTTGTGAAACGGCAGCGCAATCGTCCGGTGGCTGACGCTTTCGGCGATCGGGAACATCCCGACCTCGAACCCGAACTGCTCCCGGAAGTGCGGCTGGAGGTGAATGCACGGGAAGTAGTCTCCGCAGCCGATATCGTGTCCACGAAGTCCCGACAGCACCCGGTCGCGCTCCTCCCCGGTGTACGACGAGTCGAGCCGCACCACAAAGACGAACCAACTCATCCGTGTTTCGGGGTCGATCGTCGGAAGGATCAGGTGTCGATGCCCCGCCAATCTCGAAATGTACCGCTCGGCCACCTCTCGGCGCCGCTCGATGATCGCGTCGAGCCGACGCATCTGGCCGACCCCGATGGCCGCGTTAACCTCCGACAGCCGGTAGTTGTACCCCAGCCGTTCGTGACGCAGCCACGACGAAAACCCCGGCGCCGACGGTGAAGAGTGCCCTCGCGCGGGAATCGGACGGCCTTGGTTCCTCATCGAACGGCACATGTCGGCGAGGCGCTCGTCGTCGGTCACGACCATGCCCCCCTCGCCCGTCGTCACCTGCTTGTTCGGGTAGAAGCCGAAGACCCCGACACGCCCGAAAGACCCGCAACGGTCCTCCTTGTGCGTCGTGCCCAGCGCCTCGCAGCAGTCCTCGATCAGGGAGACCTCGTGCCTGGCCGCGATCGAGCGGTACTGGTCCATGTACGCCGGGTTGCCGAAGGCCTCAACCGCCAGGATCGCCTTGGTCTTGGCGTTGATCGCCCGCTCCACTTTCGCGGGGTCCATGTTGAGCGTCCGGGGGCAGATGTCCGCGAACACCGGCGTGGCTCCGGTAAACAGGATCGCGTTCGCGCTGGCGATGAACGAAAACGGGGTGGTCACCACCTGGTCCCCCGGGCCGATGTTGAGAGCCCGCATCGCCAGGTGAAGCCCGCTCGTCCCCGAGTTCACCGCCACCGCGTGGCGGCACCCGCAACGATCCGCCACCTGCCGCTCGAACTCCTCGACCATCGGCCCGATCGACAGGCGGCCTGAACGCAGCACCTGCATCACCAGGCTCTCCTCGAGCGGGGTGATGTCCGGCTTGCTCAGCGGAATCTCGCGCGGCATGTCCCTGTACATCGGCACGATGGCGGACCACCTTCACCGGCCACGCGACCACGACCGGCCGCGAGGCGTCACACGGATCGCACTCAATCCCGCCGCGCGCTGGCTGCCGCTCGCGGCGGGAATCGGGAGAGTGATGAGGAGATCCTCTCGGCCATGCGACCGGCCGGTCTCCCGGCGGTCAGCGTAGCCCTGACGTCAATCCGACGATCGGGAAAGAATCCGAGCCATCCGCTCCACGAACTCCCTCGCCGTCGTCCCTTCAAACTCCACGCCCAGGTCAACACCGGCCCAGTCCGCCGTCCGAGCCGATTGATTCTCCGCGATCGTCGCCTCCAGCCGTTTCTTGGCCGTGATCACCGTCGAGTGGTTCGGTCGGCCCATCCGACGCGCGATCTCCGGGAAACTCAGGTTTGTCAGCCGACGGGAGAGCAACGCGATCACCGAACGAGCCAGAACCACCTTCGGGTGACGACCGACTCCCATCATCTCCTGAACCGTCACTCCCAGCGTCCGGCAGACCTCGGCGTTGATCCGGTCGACTTCCACGGGTCGGCGGGAACGCGCCGGCTCGCCGCGCCCGTCGATCTCGCCGATGTTCAAGGCCCGGCGAACAAGCACCACGCCAACGCTCCCCGAGACCACCATCTCCGGCACCAGGCGGTAGTACGCCTCCACCTGTGTCAGCATCCCTTCGATATCCCGGACCGAGCCGGGCGTCCCGCCGGGGCCGCATCTCGCCCCGCGTTCGCTGATGAGGTCCGCCGCCGCCGGGTCAATCGGCAGGCCCCGGCGCCGCGCGATCGCCAGGATGATGTTCAGACGTGTCGCGGGGTCCGGCGGGTCAAGCCGCACCACCGCGCCCGACAAAAAGCGAGAGACCAGTTGCTCGCTCATCTTCCGGATCTCTCTCGGGTGGTCGTCCGACGCCAGCACGATCCGGGAGCCGCCCAGGTCGATCGCGTCGAACGTGTGAAGGAGTTCCGTCTGGGTCTTTTCCTTGTTCGACAGGAAGTGCGCATCGTCCAGGCACAGCAGGTCGACCCCGCGGTACACACGACGAAACTCGTCCAGGCGGTTGTTCTTGACCGCCATCACATAGTCGTTGGTGAACTCCTCCGCCGTGATCGCCCGGACCACCGCGTGGGGGTGGATCTCCAGGTACCGCGACGCCAGGCCGTGAAGCAGGTGGGTCTTGCCAAGGCCGCAGGATCCGTGGATGAACAGCGGGCTGAACTTCTCTCGCCCGGACGATTCCGCCAGCCGCAGCGCCGCCCCGTGCGCCAGGCGGTTTGATTCACCCACCACAAAGTCGTCCAGGCGGTGCCGCAGAACGGGAACGCCAACGGCCTTTGGCCGCCGGCGATCGGAACGTGCCTGCTGAATGCCGGACCCGTCCACGGTGGCGGATCTCCCGCGAGCCTGCGCCTCCCGACCAGGGGACGCCGCCACCACCGAACGACCATCAACCGCCACTCGCTCATCGACCCGGAATCGCAGGGTCACCGGACCTCCGCCGCCATCGACCTCCGCCGCCTGCGCCGCTCTCCGAAGCGCGGCCCCGAATCGCCGATCCAGAAACTCCGCCATGAATTTCGATGGTACCGTGACATCGAGCCGCTCTCCTTCAAGCGACATCGTCGTTCCATCCGCGAAATACCGGCGAAGGCGCTCCTTCCCAACCTCCTCGGACAACCGCTCGCGGATCCGGTCGAGCGGGGACCCGGAGCCGGACCCGGCGGCCAGGTCCGCCGTCGCGCCGGCGTGGCAAACCGCGTCCTCCGGGGGACCAGCCTCCGGGGGAACCACCGAGGAATCCGAGGCATGGCCCCCGCGATCCCGCCCCGTTCGATGGGTCTGCCGTACATCCTGAACGACTGATGCGCGCCGCGTCTCCACGCTGCCCACCCCTGTCCCGCGCAAGCGGGTGTGAACGGTCAATGGACGCGCATGGACGGCCTTACCGCGAAAAAAACGCGCGGACAAGGCGTCACGCCCGTCGATGATCGTGTGTGCTCCCGATCCGGCGAATCCATTCCCCCTCGAAGAAAGAACACCACCGAGGGCGTGCGGATACCTCCGCCGCGGACGCCCAGCACGAATTCCGAACAACCCGAAAGTTGCGCGCGAACCCGAATGTTCTTCCGACGACCGGCCGCTCCATGACCGATGCTCAACAAAGTAGAGCCTGGCGCTCGTTCAGGCAACGGGGTGAATTCTTCTCCGAGACCGCGCCGAACCGCTGACTCTGACTCTGTAACGACTTGCGCGACTATAAAAAAACTTTTGCACGCGCCACGTGAACATTGCGCAAAGTCTGTGCAAAACTCGAACGCCGATCACGCCGGCAGCACCAGCGCAACCCGTTGCGATACCCCCTCGAAACCACACGACTCGTAGAGTGCCACCGCCGGAACGTTTCGCTCGTCCACCGCGCACGTCATGGCCCTGAAGCGAGAAGAGGAGACCGCGCGGAACGCCAACCCCATGAGGCGCCGCGCGATCCCTCGCCCGCGAAGGTCGGGAGACAACCCCAGGTACACCAGTTCAATCGATTTTTGCTCGGGGCACCTCGACAGCAGCATGGTCCCCCGCGGGCAGCCCCCGTCGAACACCACCCACCAGATCCCCGGGTCGTGTACGCCCGTCTGAAGGTGAGATTCGAGAATGTCGGACGTCCGGCGCATGCCGCACAGTTCCGGGCAATCAAGGGTCCTCTCGTACGTCGCTTCCAGGGCCTCCAGCAGCACGCCGTCGCGGCGGGTCCGCGGTATCGACGCCACCGAGACCACCTCGATCCCGGCCGGCCACCGGTCGCGAGGATCCGGTATCGGGACACGCGCGGCCGGCACGACCACCCGCATGTACCGAAGAAGTCCGACCTGCACAAAACCGGCCTCTCGGCAGGCTCGTACCGACCAATCCTCGGACGGATCCGGCAGGGCCTGAAAGATGTCAACCCGGCGAGAACCATTCTCACACACCACGGCTCTCATCGATCCCACCGACGCGGTGAGGCACGCCACGCGTTCCTGAAGCCCCGCCGCCGGACCGCCGGGATCGCCCCCCGGCAGCGGACCCGATAGAAAAATCATCGCCGTACGGCCGGACCCCGCCACCGTAAGACACACCTGCCTGCACCGGATCACGCCCCTGTTTTCGCGGGGAAGGTCGAAAGTCCCCCACGCCATTGAAAAATCGATCCCGTGACGAGGCGCGGCCGCGAGCAGCCGCCTCGCCGCCACTTCACGATCCCCCTCGGCCACCGAGACCAACCGGCCCGCCGCCGCCAGTTCCGTTTCCGGAGTAATGCGCTCGGGCCGCAAGGTCCAAACCCCCTGGGCGGGCGTCGTGGGGTCTATCCCGGCGCGCACGGCCACGTCGGCGGATCCGCTCGACGGATTGTTCGGCGACGAGGTCACGCGACGCCTTCCAAAGCACGGCCTGCCGTGCTGTTCGAACTTTGTTCACGACCCTCCCGGAGTGGCCGATACCCGTTGACCGGTGGGCTGACGTCTGTAGACTAGGAGCCGCGCCGATCCGGAACTTTGACCCCGCACCTCAAAGCCGGCCCGACGAGGCGACCGCGCCTTGCCGCCGAGGGCCGCATTCGAAGTACCCCCGAAGATCACCGAGCCGGATCCGGGGCGGCCAATCCGTCGATCCGCTTTGGTCTCGGGGCCCAACGGTTGACCAACACCTTGAGGACGTCCATGAGCAGATTCGTCACGACCGCTGGTTCCGAACCGTGCGCCACCACGGCGACCGTGGCCGGCCAGAGCACCGCGCACTCCGCGTCCATCGGTGCTCGCTCGCGCCTGGCCTTGCTCGCGCTTCTGGGCGTCACGCTCGCGGGCTTTGCCCCAGAGCCAGACCCGGTCCCCCGTCGCTGGCAACTCGATGTCAAACTCGGACCGCTGCGCTTTGCAAGCATGGACGTGCCCGGCACGGGGCCGCGGGCGTATTTCTACATGACCTACACGGTGACCAACACCAGCGGCGCCGATGTGCTGCTGGCCCCCGCGTGGGACCTGGCCACCTCCGACGGACACATCATTCGGTCTGGACGCAACGTGCCCGCCTCGGTCACGCGCGAACTCATCACTCGACTCGAAAACCCCTACCTGCAGGACCAGATCGACATCATCGGGATTCTCATGCAAGGCGAGGAGAACGCCAAGGACGGCCTGGTCGTCTGGACCGCCACCGATTTCCGCCTCGACGAGATCTCCGTCTACGGCGCGGGCTTTTCCGGAGAGGCAAAGCCCTTCGATGTCCTCAACACCCAGACCGGCGAACGCGAGAAGATCCTCCTCCGCAAGACCATCATGGCCCGCTACCAGACCCCGGGCGATATCGAGCGATCGAGCAGCGACCCCTTTGAACCCTACGAGGTTCGCTGGATCATGCGCTGAATCGTCCTGATTCCATTGTGCTTCCCAGGTCCAAAAAGCGGACACCGATCGCCGGTGAGCATGTCAACTTTGGATTCCTTATAAAACCCAAACACGCGCCCTGCGCACCCGCCTTTGACGATCCCCGAAGCACGCCTAATATCCAAGCCCGATTCGGGATTCGCCACGGGGAACGAGGAAGTCGATTTTGCAGGTCGTAAATTGAATCCCTCCCCGAGGGCGTTTTTAGCGAAGGCGGACATCACGCATGGCACATAAAAAGGGTCAGGGCTCGACTCAGAACGGCCGCGACTCAAATCCCAAGTTCCGCGGTGTCAAACTCTACGGCGGAGAAGCCGCCCGTCCCGGGTGCATCATCGTCCGCCAGGCTGGCACTCCCTTCCACGCCGGTTTCAACGTCCGCCGCGGAAGCGACGACACGTTGTATTCCGTGGCCGATGGAACGGTCGTATTCCGTGGCCGCAAGGTCCATGTTGTTCCCAGAGACGAACAGGCCCCGCGCCCATCGTGGCTCTCGGTCAACTGATCCGCTTCCATCCTCCCTTGAACTTTCGCGCCGCGGCCTCGCCGCGGCGTTTTTTCTTTGATCCGGGCATGTGCTGGCGCACGGGCATCCTCGTCCGACCGGGAGTCGCCCCGGCTCGCGGAGCGGCGTAGGGTCGTCCATGGCCACGGTCTTTCTCGACGGTCGTTTCATCAGCCAGAATGAAGCCCGTGTCTCGGCCTTTGACGCGGGGTTGCAGCACGGGGTAGGTCTGTTCGAGTCGCTGACCGGGGGTGTTGGCTCGGACGGCGCCCCGTGGGCGCTGCACCTTGAGGAGCACCTTGAACGCCTGGCGCTGTCCGCGTCGGAACTCGGTCTTGTATCGGGGCTGCGGCTGGCGGAGTTATCCGACGCGGTCCTCAAGACGATCGAGCACGATGGCGCCTCGCTCTGCCGGGTGCGGCTGACGATCACCGGCGGCGACCTCAACATGCTCTTGCGCCAGGGTGCGGGAGCAAGCCCCGGACCAGGACGCCCCGCGGATTCCGACGGCGCGGACGCAAGGCCCGCGACGCGCCCGACCCTGATGATCGTGGCTCAACCGGCGACGATGTACCCCGAGGGCATGTTTCGTGAAGGGGTCTCGGTTCGCGTGGCGGACATGAAGACCAATCCGCTCGACCCCTTTGCCGGCCACAAGACGCTGAACTACTGGCCTCGACTCCGAGAACTCCGGGCCGCCGCCGACGCGGGCGCGGCCGAGGCACTGGTCTTGCAAGTCACCAACCATCTCGCGGGCGGGTGCGTAAGCAACGCCCTGGTCGTCAAGGACGGGACCCTCTCCACCCCCATCGCCCGCGGAGAAGAGGAGCAGGTCGCCGCCGCCTCCGATCGCGCGGCCGGCAATGACAACTCCGTCACCGGCGCCGCGAGCGGAGGCCTCGCCGCTCCAAGCCCTGTCCTGCCCGGGGTCACCCGCGAATGGGCATTGGGCTGGGCGGTCTCGAACGGGCTTCGCGTCTCCCGTCGGATGGTGACAATCTCGCAGGTCCTCGACTCCGACGAGATCATCCTGACCAACAGCAGTTGGGGGGTGCTCCCCGTGGTTCGCGTGGAGGCCCGGCCGATCGGATCCGGCTCCGTCGGGCGGGTCGCCACGAGCCTGCGCGAGGCGTGGAAATCCTTGATCGAGTCGGCGGGTATGTGAGGGACACCCCCGCCGCGATCATTCCTCCCGCGGGATCACCCGGACGTTGCGGCGCTGATCGCCAGACGAACGCGCCACGACTCCCCGAAGGCGGTTGAGAGCGCCGATCGACAGGCCCGCCAACGCGGCGAGCATCCCGACAAACAAGGCCATCAGTCCCACGAGCACAAGAATCGGGATCAGCGCGAGAAACACAAGAACCCCGATGAACGACGGCCCGGCCCCGCCGGGCCGGCCCCCATGCTCCGCGATGGAGATCCACCTCCTCACCGCGACATGGTAATAAAACCAGGGCGGCGTGTTCAAAGAGCCGCGGCCGCCCCCATCGTGGGAGCGGCCGCGGGATCGGAGTTGGTTGCAATGAGATGGGCCGCGTTCGGGGGATCACTTCGTCCGACGGCGGAGGGTCACCAGGCCCAGGCCGCAGGCGGCGAGCATCGCGGCGCCGGGGGAGGGGATCACGCCCTCGATGATCTGATCCTGCTTGGTCCCGCTGGCGATCCCCATGATCGGGGTGTTGGCCTGGTAGTCCTGGGACAGGTAGCCGATGATCGTGTTGAAGGCGGACATGACGCCGCTGCTCAGGGATGAACCGTCGGTCTTCTTGGCCTTGAAGGTGCCGCCGGTCAGGGTGATGCTCGAAAGGCCGATGTTCGTGTTGTAGTCCGAGATGACCTCCCAGACGGCCAACTGGAACGCGGCGGCGAAGTTGTTGGTCGCCCCGGGGGCCAGTTGCGCCCCGGCGGCGCCGTTGTAGAGTTTCTGGATCGCGGCGGCCTTGTCCTCGCCCATCGGCGAGCCGTCGGGCATCGCGGAGACGGGCACGAACTCGAACTTCGACGTGTTCGACGAGACATACTGATGAACGTCCGTGCAGTACGTGACGTGCGTGCCGTTGGCGGACTCGAAGGGGGCGTCGGCGTCGCTGAGAAGGTGCTTCAACTGGCCCGCGAAGACGTCCTGCGACGACGATCCGACCGTGATCTTGACGTTCTGCCCGTTCCCCTTGCCCAGGTACTTGACGTTCACGAACGCGGCCGAGGCCTGGTGGGCGGACGCGGCGGCGACAAGGGCGGCGACAGCGACGATGGTTCCGGTCTTCATGGTGTATGTGTCCCGATTCGCGTGTGTCGGTGCCGTCCCTGACCATCCGTGGCCCGGGGACGCGGCCCGTCGATCACGCACCACGAAGGTTCAATACAGAACCCGTGCCCGCAAGCCGCGAATGAAAAACCCCGCGGCGAAAATGCCGGGCACGCCGCCTGCCCCGGCCGATCAACCTGCGCCGCCTGTGACGGGGACCCGGGCCGCGCGATCGATCCGGAGCGAGATCCCGCGCCGCGACGTATCCTCACGCTCCGCGAGGCGGCGGACCCTTCACCGCCTCGCTCGCTTCGTCACCAGGCCGCTTGCATGACCGCCGATCCGACCGTCAATCCCGTTCCCGCCCCCGATCCCGCCACGGCCGAAGACGAGGCCGGCGACCTCGCTCCCGGTTCGCGCGCCGCCGGCCCCGCCCTGGTCCTCGAGTTCGCCTGGGAAGTCTGCAACCAGGTCGGCGGGATCTACCAGGTCATCCGATCCAAGGCCCCCGAGATGGTCGCCCGCTGGGGCGACCGCTACGTCGCCGTCGGTCCCTACGAAGGCGCGAAGGCCGACCTGGAGTTCGAGATGATGCGCGGCGCGGGGTGGGTCGGTCGCGCGCTGACCCAACTCAGGGAGCAGCACGGCGTCACCATCCACCACGGACGCTGGCTTATCCCCGGTCGGCCGCGGGTCATGCTCCTGGACCACTCGTCCTTGCGCGACCGCCTGGGCGATGTCAAGTACCGCCTCTGGCGCGACCACGGCATCGAGACCCCCGGCGGAGACGGCCTCATCGACGGCGTCGTGACCTTCGCCGAGGCGTCTCGCCTGCTGGTCGAGGCCCTGTGCAACGAACGCGCCCTGGTCCCCGGACGCAACAAGGGCGTCTCACGCATGGTCGTCGCCCACTTCCACGAATGGATGGGGGGACTGGCGATCCCCATGATCCGCCGCGCCCGCCTCCCCGCCGCCACCCTCTTCACCACCCACGCCACCCTCCTGGGCCGCTACATGGCCAGTTCCGAGGACGGGTTTTACGACTGGCTCCCCTGGGTCGACCAGGACAAGTCCGCCACGCAGTACAACGTCCGCGCCCAGCACTCGATCGAGCGTGCCTGCGCCCACGGATCCCACGTCTTCACCACCGTCTCGTCCATCACCGCCGAGGAGTGCGCCCACCTGCTCGGCAGGCCCATCGACCTGGTCACCCCCAACGGGCTCAACGTCGCCCACTACAACAAGGTCCACAACCAGCAGCGGTTCCACGGCGAGTTCAAGCAGGCCCTCCACCGCTTTGTCTGCGGGTACTTCTTCCCCAGTTATTCCTTCGACCTCGACAACACCCTCTACTTCTTCACCAGCGGACGCTACGAGCCGCGCAACAAGGGCTTTGACCTGTGCCTCGAGGCCATGGCCCGCCTCAACGCCGAACTCAAGGCCGCCCGCCTCGGCAAGACCGTCGTCTTCTTCATCGTCAGCCGACGCGCCACCAAGAGCATCAACCCCCTGGCCATGGAGAAGCGCGGCGTCCTCAACGAACTCGAGGAGGTCTGCGAGCACATCACCAAGGGCGTCATGGAGCAGTTGTTCTGGAGGGCCGCCTCCGGGGGACGACTCAAACTCGACGACCTCGTCGACGAGTACTGGATGCTCCGCTACCGACGCGCCCAGCAGGCCATGAAGCAGCACTGCCTGCCCATGGTCGTCACCCACATCCTCGAAGACGACCAGAACGACCCCGTCCTCAACCAGATCCGCATGCTCGGGCTCCACAACACAAGGGAAGACCCCGTCAAGGTCGTCTACCACCCCGACTTCATCTCCCCCACCAACCGCCTCTGGGGCGTTGATTACGACCAGTTCGTCCGGGGCTGCCACCTGGGTGTCTTCCCAAGCGCCTACGAACCCTGGGGATACACCCCGCTCGAATGCCTCGCCATGGGCATCCCCGCCGTCACCAGCGACCTCGCCGGCTTCGGACGATACGTCCAGGAACAGCACCAGGACCACGACCAATGGGGGCTGACCGTCCTGCCGCGCCGACGCCGAGGCTACTTCGACGCCGCCGCCGACCTCGCCCAGCGACTCCTGGCCTTCTGCAAACTCGACCGACGACAACGCATCGCCCTGCGCAACGAGGTCGATCGCCACTCCTGGGAGTTCGACTGGTCACGACTCGCCGCCGCCTACCACCGCGCCCACGACCTGGCCATCGACCGCGCCGCTCGCGAACTCGACCAGGATCCACACCCGTGACCACCCCCAACACCACCCCCACCCCCGGCTCGACACCCGACTCGATACCCGGCTCGACACCCGGCTCGACACCCGCACCCAATCCCCTGGCCAAGACACCACCCGGCCCCGCGAGCGAACGCCCAACCGTCGAACTCCACACCGACGGGGCCTGCTCGGGCAACCCCGGACCCGGCGGATGGGCCTACATCCTCATCCACCCCTCCACCTCCAGGCGCCGCGAAGCCAGCGGCGCGGAGCACGACACCACCAACAACAAGATGGAACTCCGCGCGGTCATCGAGGGCCTCTCGTCGCTTTCACGGCCCTCCACCGTCGACCTCTACTCCGATTCCAAGTACGTCCTCGACGGCCTGCGCGAGTGGATGCCCAACTGGAAGGCCCGAAACTGGCGCACCGCCGGCAAAAAGCCCGTCAAGAACCGCGAACTCTGGGAACGCCTCGATGCGCTCAAGTCCATCCACCACATCCGCTTCCACTGGATCAAGGGCCACGCCGACCACCCCGAGAACCAGCGCTGCGACCAGTTGGCCGTCGCCGCACGGGAACAACTCGTGGGACCATGACCACCCCTCGAACCACCTCTCGCGGACACGCCCGGGCCGACCTAAAAACCAAAGTCCTTCGGATCCATGCCGAGTCCCTCGATCACCGTGATGACCAGGGAACAAAGCGCGGCATCACCCACCCGCCTCGCCAGGTCCGCCGCGGGCGCAAGGTGCCCCCTCAATCCCGCTGGATCGCCCCCGGGGCCTTTGAACATCGCCATCCCCAAATGAGCCTGGGCCACCCGCTCGGCGGGCGCCCCGGGAAGGTCGATGCAGCGCGTGAAGTCCGCGATCGCCGAGGCCGCATCCCCGCCCAGGCCGTGCGCAAAGCCCCGGTTGACAAGGGCGTCCTTGCCCGCATCGGCGACGGCGAAGCAGCGTTGGAGAACCTTGAAGATGGAACGGGTCACCCCCGACACATCCGGATGATCCCGGCGGACGCGGGGAATATCAACCCAAAGTCCGGCGACATGCCCGGATTATCGCGTGCCGAGCAAAAAACTCCCCCGCCCGTTCCTTCGCCCCGGCCATCGGTGGGCCACGGAAGGCGAGCAGCGGGCGGGGGAGCCGCTCAAGAGACGGGACGCTCGCGTGCCGAAGACGCTGGAGAGTGGTTGCGAGTCCTTCGCCATCTCTCGAAAAAGCAAGCCGCCGGGTCGACCTGGGGAACGGGGCGTGGTCGGCCCGGCGGGGCGCCCGGCGGATCCATCGTGGATCGCCGGACGCGGCGCGGGGGAGTCTCTCCTTCCCTCCGGCGGGTCGTGCGGGGGGGTGGTGGAGTCGCTGGGAGGACTTGGGCGGATACGTTCACGTCAACCTTCGCCCGGCCGAACGGCCGAACGAGCGGGTTTCACCTTCTCGATGCGAGGACTTTCGCGCGGGCACGTTCGGGCACGGAGCCGGTCTCACGGGCGTCTTGGTCGCGCGAGCCCGGGCCAAAATCCCGGAGGCGGAGAACTCCGCGTCGTTCTCGGCGCTGGTTTGATTCACGGGAGCCGTCGATGGGCGTGGTGTCATGGCTCGGGTCCTGGCCTTCCGACTCGCGCCTCCGTGCGCGGGAAGCAAGCGATCGTCATCCGTGCCGTCCGCTCGCGTTCAATGTTCCATTCGCGGCAACCGCGGCGCGGGTTGCCTTTCTCCCGTGGGGACTTTGCCTCGACTTGCCGACCTCGCCCCCCGCCCCGCCGCCGCCCACGATCGCCCACGCCCGACGACGACTTCCCGGCGAGCGGCTCGGCCGGCCATAGGTTCGGCTCCGCCACGAGGGATCCCGTGTCCCGGAATTCCCCGGTGATCGCGCGTGACCGCGTCGTTATTTCGCCCGCGTCGGATAATCGCCGTCATCCCACGACGCGATGTCGAGAATCGCGATGTCGCGGACCGGCGAGGCATGCCCGTCGAGATACACCGCGTTGGTCGTGGAGCCGTGCCGCCGCGGAGCGATGCGCTGGCGACGCAGCGAATTGCTCTCCCACTGCGGCCCGCCGACGACCTGCGAACTGTACTGCGTGTCGTAGTAGATCGCGATGGTCCGTTCGTCGTTGTTGTTGCCGTACCACGCGTTGGCCTGGACGCCGCCGGGATCGTCGGCAAAGCAGGAGAGGTACATCACCTGCGCCGGACGCGGGTACTTGCCGAACCTGGTCGGCGGCTTGCCGCGGCCCTCGGTGATCGTCCCCGGCTTGGTGAAGAACAGGCCGTTGTTCACGTAGTGGATGTTGTGCAGGTCCTTCGGGCGGGCCGGGTCGCGGTAGTACGCCGCGTCGCGGTAGCGGTCGGCTACCCCGTGGTCCGTCCGATCCGTGCGCGTCCTGGGGTCGCAGTACGGACGCAGCACGAACGCCCAGCCCGGGTTCAGGGGCTTCCCGAACGCCTCGCTGCTCCCGCATTCACGCGGCGTCCATTCCCTGTTCTCGTCCATGTACATCACCAGCGCCATGCCGATCTGCCGCTGGTTGGAAAGACACACCCCCGCGCGGGCCGCCCCGCGGGCCTTCGAGATCGCCGGGAACAGCAGGCCGATCAGGATCGCGACGATCGAGATCACCACCAGGAGTTCGATCAGCGTGAACGCCGGGGTCCGTTCACGCGGACCGCTCATCGGGCGCGGCGAAGCGGTGGCTGGTGGACTCACGAAGCGGTCTCCGGCACGGGCAAGGCCCGGCATCGGCACCCATGACACACGCCCGCAAACGGCCAGAAGGGCCGTCCGTTTGAATCGGCGGACCATCACTGTACTGCCCAGAACCCTGTTTCAACAAGTCTATTTCCCCGCGTATCGGTGCCATCCATCCCGCTCAGCGGGCGGGCGGGCGCTCGGCCCACGGGAATCCCTCCGGGATAAGTCCCGGCAGCCCGTGAAGCCACCCGACAAGCCACGCCATGGCGTCGGCGAGCCGGGGACCGGGGCGGCTGAACATCTGGTTTCCGTCAACGACCGCGACCCGGCCAGACCGAGCCGCCCGAAGCCCCGAAAACCACGCCTGGTTCGCCAGTTCTTCGGCCATGTGTTGCGCCTGGGCCAATCCAACCCCGCACGGGCAGATGACCACGGCCTGCGGATCGACCGCAACGACCTGCTCCGAACTCACCGTGATACTTTTGCCCGCCCGCCTCCAGGATTGCTGCGGCCCCGCGGCCGCCCCGGAGCCTTCGGCCGCGGATGTCTGGTTGAGCGGGTGCCCCGCGCCGGCCCGTTCGACCATCTGCGCAATCCAGTGCCCCCCGACAAACAGCGGATCGGTCCACTCCAGGAAGACGACGCGGGGACCATCGCCGTACGGGTTCACGTGCTCCTGGGCGGAAAAAAAACGCCCCCGGAGTTCCACGGCGAACCGAGAGGCCTCGGCGGCAAGCCCGGCGGCCCGACCCACTTTCAGGACATCATCAAGGACATCCTCGATCGAGGTGGGGTTCAGGCTCACGATCCGCGGCGGGCGCTCCCACCGCGCGACCATGCCCTGAACGGCGGCCAGGTCGATGGAGCACACCGCGCACAGATCCTGCGTCAGGATCACGTCGGGTCGCAGCGACTCGACCAACCCCCCGTCGAGCGTGTACAGGGACGCCCCCGTGGCGAGTTGCTCCCGAACCTGCCGGTCAATCTCCGCTGGTGATGAACCCCGGGTCGTCTGCCCCGTCACGACCGGGACGCCGTCCAGGTACGAGGGGTGGTCGCATTCATGGGAACGCCCCACGAGCAATTCCCGGCCCCCAATCGCGCACAGAATTTCCGTCGCCGAGGGCACCAGGCTGACGATTCGCGGGGCGCGGCCGGGGACCGCTCCGGGGTTGGATCCGGGGTTGGGGCGTAGTTGCTCGCGAGTCGGCATGAGCCATCGTTGGTCAATGCGCCTCCCTCGGCGATGGCCCGGGCCGCCTCTTCCCGCGTTCATTCAGGAGCGGGCGCCACCCCCCGACCAGGCCGCAACGACGAGCGTACCGCCCGGGAAGCCCCCTCGGACCGCCTGGCCGCTCCGCGTGAACTCGAAGGCTCGGTGGTATCCTGTACCCATACACGGATGTATCGCACGCGAGATGCACGCGATGGCGGCGGACACAGCCGGAGGAACGATGGACCGGACAAGGAATCGGGTCGCGGGGATGTCGGTGATTCACGCGATGATATTCGCCGCCGGAACGGCCCTGGCGTTGCCCCTCCACGGGCAGCCCGAACAGGACGGGCGCGACCCGGAAGAGAATGCCGAGTCGGATGTATTCCCGCCCGAGGCGACCGGGGGGGGGGCGGTCCCCGCGACGCTTCGCCCGCCGGGGACGGCTCGGCCGGCGCAACCAGGCTCGCGTCCGCCGGCCCTTCCAGTTGAACCCGCCGACGGCCAGAGGGTGATCGACCCCGGGGGAGACCTGGACGACGACGAGATCGAACTCACCGCGTTCTCCGAGCCGGTTGAACTCACCACGCTGGTCGACTACGCGGCGCGGGCGCTGGGCATCAACATCTCGATTAAAACGGGGCTGACAGGGTCCGTGGTATTCAACGCCCCGGTAAAGGTCCCGCGTGCTCGGCTGCTCGCTCTGCTCGACGCGCTGCTCGAGCAGCAGGGGCACACGATCACCTACGACCCGGCCTCGCAGTTCTACTCGGTCCATCCATCGGGGGAAGTGCCGGTCGCGCTGGTCGATGGCGTGGCGGCGACAACCCGGGTCTTCGCCACCCCCAACGTCCGTCCCAGCGCGCTCAAGGTCGCGATCGACGCGCAACTCGGGACCGGCGGGGGCGTCCCGGGCTCTCCCCAGCAGGGAATCCCGGGGATGCGCCAGTACGCCTACGTCGATGAACTCGGCGTGATCGTCGCCACCGATTCGCCGCGAAAACTGGCGCAGGTCGAGTCGCTCATCAACCGCCTGCTGTCCGAGCACGCCAAGACCCGCTTCATACGCATCGAGTTGAACTACGTCGCCGCCCCCGTGGCCCGGGAACGCGCGCTCCAACTCGTCGGCCAGTCAAGCGGACGCCAGGGATCGCCCCAGGAGCAGATGATCAACCTGCAACTCCAGCAGCAGGGCCTCGGGGCAGGGCTGGGCAGCCGAGGAACCTTCGACAACCTCGCCGATCGCCTGACGATCGACCCGCAGGGAAACGCGCTGATCTTCCGCGGTCTCCCCGAGGAGGTCGTCCAGGTCCAGGCGGTGCTTGACGTGATCGACGTGCCAAGCAAACTCCTGCCCCGGAAGCACGAGGTTGGACGCTCGGCACGCCCGATCGCGGAAATCGCCCGCCAGCGGGGCCTGGGAGAAGTCACCCAGATCGCCGACACCCGCTCCCAGGATCCGAACAACCCGCTCGGCATCGCCGGCGGCGGCCTGACCTTCCAGGACCCGTCGATGTCGTCGCAGGGCCAGCGAACATCGACCCTGGGCGGCCCGGTCATGGTGGTTGACGAGACGCGCGGGCTCATCGTGTATTACGGCACCGAGAGCCAGCAGGCCGCGCTCAAGGCCTTGGTCGATGAACTGCGCACCGACGACGACCGCGTCGTGTTCCGCAACTACAAACTCAAGAACGCCAGGGCCGACGACGTCGCCCAGTTGATCCTGGGAGTCCTCAACAACCAGACGCCCGTCCTGAATTCCGCGTCCGGCACGGACGGCGGCTCGGGAACCGGAGGATCCGGATCGCGCGGGTCGTCGGGCCTGCTGGGCGACATGACCGGCGGGTCATCCTCCCGGCGAAGCACCTTCCGGCCGATGGCGTCGGGCAGCACCGAAGACGGCCTGAGCATCGAGAATGCCGAGGACATCTTCATCGTCGCCGACCAGTCGCACAACCAGTTGATCGTCAAGGCCCCCATCCGGGACCAGGAATCCCTGGCTCGCCTTATTTCCAAACTCGACCTCCGAAGGCCCCAGGTCTATATCGAAGCCAAGATCATCGTCGTCAACTGGAGCGACCAGTTGCGCCTGGCGTTCGAGACCCAACTCATCAACGCCGGCGGGTCCGGCGGCGTGCTCAACACGAACTTCGGCCTGTCGAGTTTCGGCACCGGAGCGACGTTCACCGACCCCAAGACCGTCAACGTCAACCTCGCCGGCCTGACCGCCGCGATCATCAAGTCCGACCAGGTCCCCATCGTCATGAACGCCCTCCAGACCGAGGCCGAGGGACGACTTCTTTCCACGCCGCAGGTCCTGGTCGACGACAACACCCAGGCCACCATCGATTCCAAGGACGAGCAGCCGACCACCACCACGACCATCGGCTCGGGCGGCAACCCCAACACCACCACCTTCAACGAGTACGTCGAGGCCGGCACCAAACTCGTCGTTACCCCCACCATCTCCGAAGGCGGGTACGTTCGCCTCGACTACGAGATCAATCTCTCGAGTTTCACCGGCGAGAGTTCGGCCGGGGTCCCGCCTCCCAAGCAGACCAACACCCTCATGGCCAAGTCCGTCACCGTGCCCAGCGATTCGACCGTCGTCCTGGGGGGGCTCACCTTCGACAGCGAGACAACCCGCAGCAGCGGTATCCCCATCCTCAAGGACATCCCGATCCTCGGGCTGCTTTTCCAGGATCTCAACAAGACCAAGCGCAAGACCACGCTCTACGTCTTCCTCACCCCGCGCATCATGCGCGACCCCAACTTCGCCGACCTCCGGCTCGCCCAGGAAGGGCCGCGGGCCGCGGTGGGGATCGAGGACGACATGCCGACCCTTGCCCCGACGTACATCGACTCGTTCGAGCCGCGCCGATCGACGGAGGAACCGCCGCGCTGATCCGACGCGGCCACGAACCACCATGGCGAATCCCGGCGGACCATCCGATCGTTTCAGCGCGATGAGGCGGCTCCTGCCCTCGGGCAAGCCGCGCGGCAACGGCACGCCAGGCCGGCTCCCCGCTGCCGCCGCGCCGTCCGCGGACTTTGCTCGCCTGGCACCGCTCTTTGGCGAACTGAAGATCACCCCGGAACAGTTGCGACAGTTCCGGGCCATCGACGGGTCCGACACCGAGCCGTGGGACGTGATGCTCTCCATGCTCGCCATCGACGAGCACCACGCGCTGGAGATGCTCTCGAAGCGCACGGGCCTGGACCTGGTCGCCGAGCCGCGACTTTCGGAATCCGCGTCCCGCTATTACGAGATCATCCCGCCGGAGGTCGCCAGGACCCACCTGTGCGCGGGGGTCGAGTCCGACGGCGTGGCGATGACCGTCGCCACGGCACAGCCGCTGGTCCCCGCCGTCATCAACATGCTCGAGGACATGCTTGATTCGCCCGTCCGGATCGTCCTGAGCCCCCGGGCGGCGGTCGCCAACCTCGTCAACCGAGGCTACGAGAAGCGCCAGGACCTGGTCACCGAGATCATCGAGGAGATGCCCCTCGACGAGCGGGCGATCGCCTCGGCCGCCGCCGGCGTGGGACAGTCCAACGACCTGCTCCAACTCGCCCGACAGACGCCCGTCATCCGCCTGGTCAACATGATCCTCTTCGAGGCCCTCCGACGGCGAGCCTCCGACGTCCACGTCCACCCCCTCGAGAACAAACTCCTCATCCGTTTCCGCGTGGACGGCCTCCTCGTCGATGCCTTCAGCCCGCCCATCTCACTCGCCCCCGCCATCAGTTCGCGCCTCAAGGTCATGACCGAACTGGACATCGCCAACCGCCACAGCCCGCAGGACGGCCACGCGACCGTCCGCATCGGAAGCCGCAAGATCGACATCCGCTTCTCCTGCATCCCCACCGTCTTCGGCGAGCGGCTTGTCCTGCGCCTGCTCGACCAGTCGAGCGTGCAGTTGTCGCTCGATCAGATCGGCATGTCCAAGCGGATGCAGGCCCAGTTGCTCGACCTGGTCGATCATCCGACGGGGATCCTCCTGGTCACGGGTCCGACCGGGTCCGGAAAAACCACCACGCTCTACGCGGCCCTGCAACGCATCGACCGCGCCACGCGCAACGTGATGACCATCGAGGACCCCGTCGAGTATCACACCGACGGAATCAGCCAGATGCAGGTCAACCCCAAGCGGGGCGTCACCTTCGCGACCGGACTGCGGGCCCTCCTGCGACAAGACCCCGACGTCATCCTCATCGGCGAGATCCGAGACAAGGAAACCGCCCAACTGGCCGTCCAGGCCTCGCTCACCGGGCACCTCGTCCTGGCCACCCTTCACACCAACGACGCCCCCAGCGCGATCACCCGCCTCATCGACATCGGAGTCGAGCCGTACCTCATCACCTCGTCCCTGCTCGCCGTCCTCGCGCAGCGACTGGTCCGTCGCCGCTGCTCGCTCTGCGGCGGCTCGGGCCGTCAGGCCGATGGATCACGCTGCGACCCGTGCTGGGGATCGGGCTACAAAGGTCGCCTGGCCGTCTACGAGATCATGCGGATGACCGACCGCATGCGGTCGCTCGCCAACCGCAACGCCGACGCGATGGAACTCGTCGCCGCCGCCCGCGACGACGGCTTCCTCGACATGAGAACCGACGCGGCCGAGAAAATCGCCGCGGGGCTCACCGACGAGGCCGAGGTCTTCCGCGTCCTGCACTGATCATCTCGGCAAGCCCCCCCAAAGCCCCCGACCGCCGGCCGTGAACCCACCATGCAAGTGACCCCGGAGGGGTCAGAACAACCCCCAAAACACACGGGAAATACGGGTGTTTCGAGTTCCGGTGACGCAAAAAGCGACGCAAGGGGGGCCAAATCCGGTCCTTCGACGCCTGCGACCCCCGAACCCTTCCCTGACCCGGACTTGGCACTTGTCTCCGGGGTTTGGAGCCGACTGCCGGGGCCGGTCAAGGCGGGCATTGTCGCGATGGTGAAAGCGGCGGTGTCGCCATGACCCGCAAGCCCCGCCACCAAAACCAACAGACTGTTGGTTTCAAGGTCAAGCCCAGCGTGCTCGATGCGATCTTGGAGTTGAAGGCAACTGCGGCGAAGGTCGTCGCCGCATCGGACCTGAACCGTGAGGATCGGGTTGAGCGATCCAGCCTCTTGAGGCGCGCCCAGAATGTGCTTTGCGAGTTTCGTGAGCGCGACAATCTCATGCTCCACTCGAAAGATGGCTTTGACAAGGACGATGCAGGCATCGCGGACATGAGCGTCGCCGCGCTCGCGCTTGCCATCTCCGATTGCCCGGCTCTCGCGCAACTGCTAGAGACGGGTCTTCTGCCGCCAGTCACGGGCAAACACATGAATGCCGCTCGCCCACGCTTCAAGGGGCTGCCTCCGGCGGCAAAACTGGCGTCGCCTCTGCTCGCCCGCGAGCAAGTCGCCAAAGCACTTCCCACAGCAAAGAGTGAGTGGTTGGCGACTCGCTCATGCCTGCTCGCATATTCGCTGCACTTCAAGCGATGGCCGCTGGATCAGCCGCCGAGTCCGATTGAAGTCTGGATCGCGCGTTTTGAGTGCGAGTCGCTGGTGATGAAACTGCTCCCGTGGCTGTCGGCTCGCGGGCTGGTCGGGTGCCAGATTGGCGTTGAACTCTGCATCAGCAACTCGAATCAACTCGGCCCCTGCTTGCTGATGCACCCGCATCTCACCGTCGAGTACGACCCCGACCATCCCTGTACGCCGTTGCTGACGAGAGTGGCGATCGCGCGCGGCTGGCACCGGCTCACGTCTCGCAGCGATGGAGCCAACCTCACGACGATTGGAGATAGACCACGCAAAGTGAAGCCGGGTACCGAAGTGCAGATGGCCGAGTACCTGCTTGGCGTGCGGCGACACTCCCGATTCGCCACGTCGAAAGTGCTTGATGCTTTCCGTGGCCCACATCGGGTTTCGCCAGAGATTCTGGCGGCACTGCTCGCGCACTATGCGTACCCACTCTCGCGCTTGGAGCGTTGGTTCCAAACGTGGAATCACAAAACGCATCCGCCGCGAGATCGGCAGTGACGCGAATCTGTGGTCGTCGCCAACCGCTTCGCCGTCCTGTATGTACCCGTCCTGTATGTACCCACACATGGCCCACTGCGCACCACAGGAATCAGCCCCTATATGTACCCAGATCACTGCTCACCACTGCTCACCACTGCTCACCACTGCTCACCACTGCTCGTGAATGCTTCGACTGTGGTCGCGACACGAATGCGAGCAGTCGGTGGAGTTGGCGTAGAACACGAGAGTGCGGATGTCGGCGCAGACTCAGACTCGGTGCTCAACACGCGGCGCAGCAGGCAGCCCACATCGAGATGAGAGTCATCGGAGTCACCGAACCTCCAGCGCAGAGGAACTTGGCAACGCTTCACTCGCACCGTGGCCTGCACATCGAAGTCTCTCTGCGTCGTGTCGAGTTCAACAAAGAGCCTCTTCCCGCCGCAGAGAATGATCGTCGCGTGCAATGCTCTCTCGAAGTCGAGCCTGCAAACTGGAGGGGCACTCGTGATGTGCAGCCGCTTCAACACCTTGACGCCAAAGTCGAGATCGAGATGCGCCTCAATGATCGACGCGGCAACGATTCGATGAGTTCTGCCGGTGAGTTGGCGGGTCGTGGTTGCCATGCCGAAACGTCCCACCACGGGCAGCGGATTGCTCTCGCGTGCGCCCGCGTACCCGCGACAAGCAGAATGAACGCCATGAACACAGCGCACGAAGGCGATCCACCCACCACCCGTTGGCGATAGAGGGAGGGGGCTATTGAATGGCGGGGTGGTTCGCCGCACACTGCGGGTGGCACTGCCCCTTTTTTCAAGGCGAATCTTTCTTGACATTCAACCCGCGCTTCGCGGCTGGCATCGCGACTTGTCCGCTGTGATCCGAGAAGCCCCACAACGCTCTGTCAAGAGTACGCAGGTCAGTCTTCGCTTCCGCTGCAATCGACCGGCAAGTGTCGGTGTACTCCGCCCAGACCGCAGCCCAGTCTCGCGGCTCTTCGTCGATGCCGAGTGACCAGAACGCCCGCACGTCCATCATCGGGTACGGATCACGGTGGCAGAGGTGCAAGATCGCGCTAGCGGTTCGGGGTTGGACGCCTTTCAAGAGCGTCAGCGCGCTCAGGCGCAGTGACTCGACCGGCGTCGTGAACGCGAACCGCGTCACCGCTTCGACCGTGGCCGCGTCGTTCTTCTCATGGTGCTTGGCGGGGCGTGGACTCTTCCACCGTGCAATCGCAAGAAACTGGGGCCGGGTCAGGTAGCCCTGAGCCTTCGCCGCTGCGCCGATCTCGACAGGCTCCGTGTCGCCCAGCGGGTACGTGTACGCCTCCGCCCACCGGGGGATTTCGTCGAGAGGGAACCGGGGGCGGAAGTGGGCCATGCTCAGGGGCAGCGTATCGAGATTGACAGGCTCGGGACGCACGCTCGTCGGCACCCTCAGCCGCGGCGACATTCCGGCTCCGGGACGAACAGACGAGCGAGCCGGGGCGGATATTGGACCCAATCGACTCCCAACGGTGCGATCAGGTCCGCCCCTGCCCGTTCTCTCCCCTCCAGCAGCCCATTAGAGGCCGTCTGCCGCGTTCGGACGGTCGCGGGCATGGAATGGCGGCACCCAAGCCCTTCCAAAGCCTCCAAAGCCATTCCCGGAGGTTACGGGACAGACGCCAGCCCCGCCTTTGGCCGTCCGTTCTTGGACCCGTCGCGTGGGACCGCCAAGGACTATCGGGGCCAGTCGTGCGTCTCAAGCCGAAGTTTCGCCCGGCGCGGTACTCTGGCCGCCGTGAGAGACCACTTCCTCCCAAATGTCGCCCATCGGCTGCCGGACGGCGTCATCCTCCCCGATGACCCGCCGGAGTGGCTCGCTGCGCTCATGGACCCGTGGGACACTTGGGCGGCGTCGCACATTGGAAGTTTGGACTCCTTCGATTACGAAAACGCTTCTTGCTACCGCTCATGGAGGCGTGCGTACTCGCTGATGCCCAAGTCTCAGAGCGAGTGGGATGCCCGCGTGCAGGATGACCCGCCGCTGGTCGATCACGATGGCGCGACGTGGGATCAAGGGTTGCGAGGGCTGTCGCGGCAACTTTTCCTTCTGCACGCGGTAGAGGGCGACGGCATTGCTGAAGAGGTCCATCCGCTCCGAGCGATGGAACGGCACCTTTGCATCGAACTCGCCGAACTGCTCGCATTCGAGACGCCACGCTCATGGCCAGACGCGGCCCGAGTCGAACTCGCTTTACGCATGGCCGAGTGCCGTGGGTTGCTGTACTGCTTTGCCTGCTGGCGATAGGTTCACCGCCGATCCAACAGACCGTTGGTCGTGCAAACCGGGTGGCGTTCGGCTACCCTACCTCTCCGCCTGTCTTCCCGATGGGGCACGGAAAGCACGCTGCGGACGGCCCTGCACGGACCCGCCTGTTGCTCTCGCGCCGAATCGGGAATGTCCACCTGTTCACCGAACGTGCGCCGAGGGTCCGCTTGCAGAACTTTCAGGACAAAGTCTCGTTCATCTGGTCCGTGGCTGATCTGCTGCGCGGCGACTACTCCCAAGCCGACTACGAGAAGGTGATCCTCCCCTTCACAGTGCTGCGGAGACTCGACTGTGTGTTGAAGAAGACAAAGACCGCCGTGCTCGCCAAGGTGAAAACACTTCCCAAGAAGGCAGACGACGAGATGCGGGAGGAACTGCTCAACCGCGCTGCCGGGCAGAAGTTCCACAACCTCAGCAAGTTCACATTCGAAAGCCTCAAGGACGACCCGGACCAGATCGCCGCGAACCTGCACAACTACGTCGCCGGGTTCTCAAAGACCCTTCGCGACGTGTTCCTTGAACGCTTCGAGATCGACAACCAGATCGATCGGCTCGACAAGGCCGACATCCTCTACCTTGTCGTCAAGAAGTTCTGCGACATCGACCTGCATCCCGACACGGTCAGCAACCTCCAGATGGGCTACATCTTCGAGGAACTGATCCGCAAGTTCAAAGAACAGACGAACGAAGCCGCCGGTCACCACTTCACGCCGCGCGAAGTCATCCGACTCATGGTGAACCTGCTCTTCGGCGAGGACCGCGATGCGCTCACGAAGAAGGGCGTCATCCGCACGCTCTACGACCCCGCCTGCGGCACCGGCGGCATGTTGACCGTGGGCGAGGAATATCTTCGCGAACTCAACCCCGGCGGGATGCTCAAGACCTTCGGGCAGGAACTCAACCCCGAGACCTTCGCCGTCGCGATCTCCGACACGCTCATCAAGGGCCACGACGCCAGCCAGATCGTCTACGGCAACTCGTTCACCGAAGACGGCTTCCCCGGCACCAAGTTCGACTACATGCTCGCCAACCCGCCTTTCGGCGTGGAGTGGAAGAAGTACGCCGACCCGATCATCAAAGAGCATGAGGAACTCGGCATGTCAGGCCGCTTTGGGCCGGGCCTGCCGCGAATCAGTGACGGCTCGCTGCTGTTCCTGATGCACATGGTCTCGAAGATGAAGTCGCTGCGCCCGAAAGAACCGGAGAAGGGCGGCAGCCGTCTTGCCATCGTCTTCAACGGCTCACCGCTGTTCAGCGGCGCGGCAGGCTCGGGCGAGAGCGAAGTGCGCCGCTGGCTCATCGAGAACGACTGGCTCGAAGCCATCATCGGCCTGCCCGACCAACTCTTCTACAACACGGGCATCAGCACGTACATCTGGATCGTCACCAACCGCAAAGCCCCCGAGCGGCGTGGCAAGGTGCAGTTGGTCGATGCGTCGTCGCTGTTCGTCAAGATGCGCAGGAGTTTGGGCAACAAGCGCAACGAGATCGGCGACGGCAAGAACGGCAAGCCCGACCAGATCGCCGAGATCACGCGGCTCTACGGCGACTTCATCGACGCCGCCAAGTCGAACAAGCACGTCAAGGTCTTCAACAACGAGGACTTCGGCTACTGGCGCATCACCGTTGAACGCCCGCTGCGCCTGAACTTCTGCGCGAGTGAAGACCGCATCGAGCGATTGAAGGCGGCGACACCGTTCACGAATCTTGCAAAGAGCAAGAAGAAGGGCAAGGAAGGGCTGCGTGACATCGAGGAAGGGCAGCAACTCCAAGAGGCGATTCTCGCCGCGCTCGCGGGGTTGGGCACCGTCAGCGAAAGGCAGCGTGAGCCGTTCGTCGCGAAGTTGAAGGCGGCGTTCAAGGCGAAAAACATCAAAGTGCCCGCCGCCCTGCTCGCGAACATCGTCGCGTGTCTCGGCGAGCGTGATGAGACGGCGGACATCTGCCGCGACAGCGACGGCAACCCCGAGCCGGATGCTGATCTGCGCGACTACGAGAATGTGCCGCTCACCGACGACATCGACGACTACTTCAAGCGTGAAGTGCTGCCGCACGTGCCGGATGCGTGGATCGACCGCGACAAGACCAAGAAGGGATATGAGATTCCGTTCACGCGGCACTTTTACGAGTTCACGCCGCTGCGCCCGCTCGATGTGATTGAAAAAGAGATCGCTGATCTGGAGGCGGAGATTCAGTCAATGTTGAAGGGAGCAGCATTATGACACAGCGGCACGTCATGGTCCCCGGAGATCGGCAGGCCCCGAATCTGCTTGATGCAATCGCAGGCCGACACTACGTGCCGTTGAAGTACTCCGTCAGGCTCAATCCGGAAGTGCTGGATGAAGCGACACCGCTCGACACTCCGATTCGGTACATCGACATCAGCAGCGTCGAGTCTGGAACGGGCCGTACTTCTACGGAGGACTTTGAGTTCGGAAACGCGCCATCACGCGCACGTCGCCGCTTGAAATCGGGCGATGTATTCGTGTCAACGGTGCGGACGTACTTGAAAGCCATCGGCTACTGCGACGAACAAGCGAGCGACCTGATCTGCTCAACCGGCTTTGCTGTGCTGCGCGCGGACCAGCGTGTTCATCCCCGCTTCTTGTTTCACTGGTGCAGCAGCGAACCGTTTGTTGCAGAAGTGGTGTCGCGTTCTACTGGGGTCAGTTACCCCGCAATAAACGCCTCAGAGGTCGGGCAACTGCCGCTGCCTGCGGTACCGCTCGAAGAGCAACGTCGTATCGCTGACTTTCTCGACAGCAAGACCGCCGAGATCGACGCATTGATCGCGAAGAATGAGCGGATGATCGCGCTGCTCAAGGAGAAACGGCAAGCGTTGATTGCGGAAGCGGTTGCAGGTCGGCTTGGGGAGAGCATGATGCCTGCGGCAACTTCCACTCGTGCGAAGGAGCCTGTTTCATGCTGACCAAGTCGTTGTTCTTTGCAGCCGCGTTCGTCGTGTCGTCTGGTATTGCTGTGCTCCAGCCCGGCGCAAGCCCGGCCCCTGCCCCGCAACCCGCGCAGCAGACTGCACCCGCAACTCCAGCCGTCAAGAAGAAGGAACCTCCGACTCTCGCGGCGATCTTCAAGGACCAAGCCTCACGCAAGGCGATGGGTCTGGACAAACTGACTCCCGAAGAACAGCAGCGGCTCGCAGAGAACATCGCGGCTTTCGCCGCACCGATACGCGAGTTTGAGGCGCGAGCATCGTTGCTCCGGCACGAGGCGGTGCAGTACCTCACGGCTCAGGGTTGGGAGGAAGACCCGATACGAAAGATGGAGAACGAGGGATGGAGTGAGGTTGAAGTGGTCGGCACTGCCACGATCAAAGGCGACAAGTATTCGCTCGACCGTGAAGTGCTCGCCGTGAAGGTCATGGGCCGCAAGAACTACTACGGCAGCGGTTTTCGCGACGAGATTAGCCGGTTCGACAAGATCAACCTCCGCTCTGGCACCATGTGGGGCAAGGACATGTTCCGCTCGCTGACGATCATCGGCATGGACGGGACGGAGATCGAACTCAAGAAAGTGGATGTCGATACGTGGCCGTGACTCAGCGAAGGGAGGCTTATCGTGGCATTGAAGTTCAAGACAACACTGGATGATCTCAAGTCTCGCTTTGCCGGCGCGGGCATTGCCGGTGAGTGGCGAGATTGCGGTGACAACAAGCACGAACTACGTTGCCCGGATGGTGCAGTGGTGAACTGGTGGAGCCATACCGGAAGTTTCTCGTTTCAGGGTCCAAAGTCAGCGTCCACTCTGATGGAACAGCGAGTTAGCGCGTGCTTGAATGGTGCAACTGCTGCGGTGACGGTCGCGGCGGCCTCCCCTGCGGCCAGTGCAAGCATCTTCGTCGTTCACGGCCATGACAAGCAGGCGAGGGAGCAACTCGAACTGATCCTGCACCGCCTTGATCTGGACCCCTATGTGTTGATGAACACGTCGGGCGGTGGCGAAACTCTGATCGTTGCTCTTGAAAGACAGATCGGCAAGAACCCGATCGCGCAGTTCGGCATCGTCCTGATGACTCCCGATGACATGGGGTACGCACGCAAGGATGTAAAGGCTCCCGGCGAGGAAGCCAAAGTCGCACAGGCACGTGCCCGGCAAAACGTCGTGCTTGAGGCGGGGATGCTTCTGTCCTCACTGGGCAGGCAGCATGTCGCGATTCTCGTGAAGGGGCATGTCGAACTGCCTTCTGATCTGCAAGGTGTGATTTACCTGCACTTCAACGACGACGTTCGGGAAGTGGTACCGAAGTTGGCCGAGCGATTGCAACTCAGTGGGATCAACGTCACTCCGGACAAGATCGCGAAGGCAGCCTCATAGGCAATCTTGACAGACAGACGAACGATGAAGACCGTTGCCGACAAACTCGCCGATGACTGCGTGGCTCTCAAAGCGATGCTCCGCGATCTCATTGAGAATCACTCTGCGCTCAAGCACTGGGAGGACGATCCTCATTCTTCCGTGGTCGTTATCGGCGCACAGAACGACTGGCAGCCTCTTTCGGTTGACGGTCGGAGATTGCAGTCCAGACTCGTCCAGGAGCACAAGCATTACTTCGCAGTGCTCGCCGTTCTGGTGAGTGGGTTGACAGAGGACGCGAAGTCTGAACTGCGCGAGCATGAGGAACGAGTGCGGGCGATCATCGAGCAGACTCGTTCCGAGTGGGAGGGATCAAAGTCGAAGGTGTTGAAGGACGGACTTGACGCACTCGATGCGTCCCAAGCACTGCTTTCCCGGCTCTACTCCACCGAAGGCGAGTGGCTCGTGGTGCCGGACACGAACGCGCTGATTGCGGCTCCGAATGTGGAAGGGTGGGGGTTCGAGGGAGCGGATCGTTTTACGCTCGTGCTGACGCCGACCGTCCTCAAGGAACTTGATGGGTTGAAGGTGGGAGGCCGCAATGAGGATTTACGGAACAAGATCAAGAGCATAACCAATCGGCTCAAGGAGTACCTTCGTCGCGGCGACGCCGCTGTGGGAGTTCCCATCGTCCGAGACCGGATCATGCTCCGCTCGGTAGCGACAGAACCCCGAGTAGAGCAATCACTTCCGTGGCTAGACAGCAGCAACGCGGACGACCGTTTCTTGGCGTCTGTGATCGAGATCATGCGACAGCATGTGCGCTCGCGCGTGGGAATCGTGTCGGAGGACATCAATATGCTCAACAAGGCAAACCTTGCCCGCATTCCGGTGTGGGAACCTCCGACTGTCGCCGTCGCGGAAGGCGGTGCCTAGTGACCGGCCCGCGCCTCCAGCCAACGTACGCCCAATGTCATCGGAGACCCGCCCGGAGGGTGGATGACCGACCGGACCCCCTCTGGGACGGCCAGAATCCCATTTCTGCGACGAGTCCAATATGTGCCCAATGTCATCGGCGGCTAGGCGGGGTCCAAGTAACTCCCGAACGGAGGGACCATGCCAACTGACCACCGGGAGAAGGGCTTCGAGGAAGCCATCGAGCACGTCCTGACCACGACTGGCGGGTACCGCAAGGGCGTGCCATCCGCGTTTGACGCCACGCTGGGGCTTACCCCCGCTGAGATCGTGGCGTTCCTCAAGGACACACAGCCGAAGGCGTGGGAGCGATTGGAGGGCTTCTACGGGGCCGACGTGGAGGCGAAGGTCGTCCAGTTGGTCGCCAAGAGCCTTGACCAGCGCGGCACGCTGGACGTGCTCCGGCACGGAATCACCGACCGGGGCGTCTCGCTCCGGCTGGCGTACTTCCGCCCGGCCACCACGATGAACGCGGACACGCTGGCCCTGTACGGCAAGAACATCCTGACCATCACCCGGCAGGTTCACTACAGCGTCAAAGAGCCGGAGAAGTCCATCGACGTGGTGCTGAGCCTCAACGGCCTGCCAGTCGCCACCGTCGAACTCAAGAACCCCTTCACCGGCCAGAACGTCGGGCACGCCAAGCGTCAGTACCAGAACGACCGTGATCCGGGCGAGGCTCTGCTCCGCTTCAAGACCCGCGCGCTCGTCCACTTCGCGGTAGACCCTGACTTGGTGTACATGACGACGCGCTTGGCGGGCGGCGGCACACGCTTCCTGCCGTTCAACGTGGGCGACGCGGGCGGTGCAGGCAATCCGCTCAACAACGCAACAGGCTGGCGCACGGCGTACTTGTGGGAAGACGTGCTGACGCGCGACAGTTGGCTCGATGTTCTTGCACGCTTCATCCACATCGAAGTTCGCGAAGAAGAGCGCGACGGCCAGACGATCCGCAAGGAATCGGTCATCTTCCCGCGCTACCACCAGTTGACCGCCGTGCGGAAGTTGATCGACGCGGCGCAAGCGGAAGGCGCGGGACACAACTACCTGATTCAGCACTCAGCGGGCAGCGGCAAGAGCAACACGATTGCATGGACGGCCCACCGGCTGGCCAGCCTTCACGATGCGAAGAACGGCAAGGTTTTCGATACTGTGATCGTCGTAACCGACCGTCGCGTGCTCGACAAGCAGTTGCAGGACACCATCTACCAGTTCGAGCACAAGCAGGGCGTCGTCAAGAAGATCGACACCGACACTGCGCAACTCGTTGAGGCCGTGCGGACCGGCTCGGGCATCATCATCACGACGCTCCAGAAGTTCCCGTTCTTCATGGGCCAACTCCGCAAGCAGATGGAGGAAGAGGCGAAGGCGAGCGGTAAGGGACCGGGGTCGGTGAAGGAAGCGATGGGCGGCGCACGGCGGTACGCGATCATCGTCGATGAAGCGCACAGTTCCCAGAGCGGCGAGTCCGCGTCTCAGTTGCGGCAGGTGCTCAGTGCAGCGACGCTCGAAGAAGCGGAGAAGCAGCAGGAGCAGGTCGAAGCGCAAAACCCCGATCCCGCCGATGAGATCGAGGACGAGATTCTCAAGACGATCAAGGGTCGTGGGCCGCAGAAGAACCTGTCGTTCTTCGCGTTCACAGCGACCCCGAAGCACAAGACGCTCGAAGTCTTCGGGCGTGACGGACCAGACGGCAAGCCGAAGCCGTTTCACTTGTACAGCATGAGGCAGGCCATCGAGGAAGAGTTCATCCTTGATGTGCTCAAGAACTACACGACGTATGCCACATACTTCCGGCTCGCCAAAGGCGTGCAGGATGATCCCGAACTCGACAAGAAGAAGGCGACGACCGCAGCCGTCAAGTACGTCAGCCTGCACCCGCACAACCTTGCGCAGAAGACCGAGATCATCATCGAGCACTTCCGCGCATTCACACGGCACAAAATCGGTGGGCGTGCGAAGGCGATGGTCGTGACACGCTCTCGCCTTCACGCTGTGCGGTACAAGCAAGAGGTTGACCGCTACATCCGCGAGAAGGGCTATGACCGGGGCATGAACCCGATCAAGACGCTCGTCGCGTTCTCGGGAGCCGTGAAGCACGAAGGGATGGAGTTCACTGAGCCGGGCATGAACGGCTTCGGGGAGAAGGAACTGCCCAAGAAGTTCGAGGGGCAGGAATACAGCCTATTGATCGTGGCCGAGAAGTACCAGACCGGCTTCGACCAGCCGTTGCTGCACACGATGTACGTGGACAAGCGGCTCAAGGGCTTGCAGGCGGTGCAGACGCTCTCTCGGCTCAATCGCACCTGCGCAGGCAAGGAAGACACCTTCGTGCTCGATTTCTGCAACACCGTCGATGACATCCGCGATGGTTTCAAGCCGTACTACGAAGCCACCGAGATCGAAGAGCGAGTTGACCCCAACCTGCTGTACTCGCTCAAGACAAAGTTGGACAGCGCACAGGTGTACTGGCAGCAAGAAGTGACCGACTTCGCGAAGGTCTTCTTCAAGCCCGCCGAGAAGCAGCGCGAGGCCGACAAGGGGATGCTGCACAAGCACATCAACCCGGCGGTGGAGCGGTTCAAGGGATTGCCGGAGGACAAGAAGGAAGAGTTCCGAAGCGAGTTGGCGACGTTCGTGCGCCTCTACGCCTTCCTGTGCCACATCGTGACGTTTCAAGACGCGGACCTTGAACGCCTGTACGTCTTCGCACGGCTACTGCTGACTCGACTCCCACAGCGCACGGGCGGCGGCGCGCTGGTGCTCGACGACGAAGTGCGCCTTGCGTACTACCGGGCAAACCAAACGTTCGTTGGTTCAGCATCTCTCGCGCCCGGCGAGGGTGTTCCCGTATCCGGTCCCACGGAAGTCGGCACGGGCGGTGACAATGAGCGCGAACGCGCTCGACTCTCCGAGATCATCCAGACGCTCAATGACCGATTCCAGACGGACTTCACCGATGCGGATCGGTTGCTCTTCGATCAAGTCGTGGCCGACTTGAAGAAGGACACCGATCTCGCGCAGCAGGCTCGCGAGAACGATCTCGAACAGTTCAAGTTCGCGTTCGATCCGAAGGCGATGGAAGCGTTGCTGAGCCGCGTGGAGCGGAACGACAGCATCTCGTCTCAGTTACTGAGCAATGAGGGCATGAGAGCCGTGGTGCTGACTTGGATGCGGCAGCAGGTGTTTGAGGCGTCGAAGACCGGGTGAAGCACGAGGGAAATGAGCATGACGGATACATCGCAATCTGATGCTCGTGATGCACTCTCGCGAGTCTATCGGGCATACTTCAACTTCTGCACGACGCCGGATAGAGACTGCGTGTTTGCCCTGCTTTCTGCGCTGCACAGTCTCCATGATCGGTGTCCGCCGGAGACCCGCGAGTTCCTCTTCTCGCGCTCAGAGTTCGTGTCACTCAAGGCTCTCCGCAACTACTTCCAGCATGAAGCGGAAGTGCGCCATCGCCTCAAGGTCGTACCGGCAAACAAGTACCCAATCATCACGGACCTGTTCATTCTCTGCCTTGTAGACCGTGCAGTGGTTGACGCCGCGATTGACGCGATTCCAGAGAAGAGACGCGCGGTCGAGCGCACGCAAGCCGAGCAGTGTTTCAAGTGGTATGGCCCGTGCGTGAACATCAACCCTGCCATTCTGAATCTGATCGCAGCCCTCACGCTTCACGTGATGGAAAGTGGACTTGAGCCGGATGAGCCTGCTTACGCAAAAATGGTCCAGCAAATCGAGTGGGAGAAAGCCCACGGTCACGAGCACTTCGTGACCGGCGACATAGCGTGCCATGCCGCAAATGTTGATGCCGTCTTCGCAGAGATTTTGGCGAAGGATGAATAGTCGTCGGGCAGTCCCTTTGGGTGTGAGCCATTATGTCGGATCGAAGCACATCTACAGGCCGTCAAGCCGACCAATCGCGCCATCAAGCCGGATTCGTTCGACTCTCAAGGCGTTTCTCATCGCTCTTGAAGGGCCGACGCACTGACGACGAAGGCTTCCGAGCCGCGCGCGCGTACGCGGCCATCGCCGTTGAGCGATATGCGGAGTGCGCACATGAGGGGCTTGATGGGTTCAGCAAGCGGATTTGGGCGGTAGTCAGAGGACCAGATACAACTCTGGGGCGATTGCGCCGTACGGACCCGGACATTGCCGAAGAGCAAGATCACGCGAGTCTCAGGCCGTGGATTCTGGTTTTGCGCAAACTTGCCGTCGAGCATCGAATGGAAGGATTGCCCGGCCTCAACGTCATTGGTGGTGGGCGGACTGGCGGGCGACGACGGCGGGACGAGTTTGAGGTCAAGGGCGTGTACTACTCACCCCTCCGGTGGCGGCAACTTGCGGAAGACTCGGCGGCAGCCTGCATGGTGCTGAGCGACATGGCGCGGTGCGAGTTGGCCCCCGTCAACATCGAAGTGCCGCGAGCCAGCGGGACGGAACTCGATCGCGCCGCATCCACTGTCCGCCTGCCACTTGAGCCGTCGCTCCCGATGGGTCTGCTCGTATCCGAGTTGAAGCGACGGAAGGCGGCGATGACTGACAGAACTGTGCGACGCTGGTTTCAGCGTTGGAGGCAGAAGACCGGCATAGCGGCGCATCCCGAAGGACGGATTCCTCTGGCCCATATCGCCGCACTCGCATCTTGGCTTGAGACGAGTCGAAGTACATGCAAGGAAACCGTGCCGTTACTACGCGAAAGCGTGGCATCGCGGATGGGCGGACAGGTTGCGGACAGGTAGCGGACAGGCTGGACCGGTCCGGACATTGCGACCGAGATCGACTGTCGCTGATTGAGTTCGGCCAGACTCCGGGCATCATGTATGCGTCGGCAACGTGCCGTGACGAGTGTTCACGGACGGCAGCCGAAGCAGTTGCCCGGAGTCGCCATGAACAAGTTTGTGCTCCAGTCTGAGAAGCGTCCTCTTCCTCCACCGTTGATGTACAGCACGCGAGAGGCCGCGCACGTGTTGGGGATCAGCGAGCGCACGCTCGCATCCCGTACGAAAGACCGCGCTATCCCCTGCGTTCGGCTGGAGGGTCGCGTGCTCTACCCAGTCAAGGCTCTGGAAGAGTGGATCGCCCGAAATCAGGAGAGCGTCAAGTGACCAAGAAGCCGACATCCCGAATACTACCAAAACGTGAAGTACGCCCCTATGATTGTGCCATGAAGCCGAGCGATGCACTCCGAGCAGCAGTCAAGAACTCTGGCGAGACCCGGTACCGGATCGCCCAAGAAACCGGGATGACGGAGAGCGGACTGAGCAGATTCGTTCACGGCGGCGGATTGAACTTGGCGAGCCTTGACCGGCTCGCGGGCTACTTGGGACTTGTACTCGTGCCGACTGTGACTCAAGGCAGCATCAAGCCGTCTACGAAGACGCAGAAGAGGAAGGGCTGACCAGATGGCGAGCCTCAACAAAGTCGCTGGTAACTGGCGTATTCAGTTCAAGGTGAAGGGCAGTCAGCGGCAGACACTTCGCTTGGGGCGAGTGTCGCGTAAGCAGGGCGAGACTGTGAAGGTGTTCATCGGGCAACTGGTGTCTGCAAAGGAAACCGGCATCATGGAGCCGGATGCCGCCCGCTGGATCGCCGATCTGCCCGATGAGATGTACAGCAGGCTGGTGGACGTTGGGCTGGTGCCGCCACGCGGTCGAGCAAAGGCGACGCTCGACTCGTTACTCAAGGGCTTCTTCGAGAAGGCTGCCGTGAAAGCGAGCACGCTAACGACCTACAAGCAGACTGAGCAGAGCCTTCGTGAGTTCTTCAAGGACGGCTGCCCAATCAGCACCATCACGCCAGAAGAGGCCGAACGCTGGCGGAAGTCGATGGTGGATGCGAAGTACGCTGCCGCGACCGTCAGCAAGCGCGTGAAGACGGCTCGGTCGATTTTTCGCGCTGGTCAGAAGATGCGCATGGTGAAAGAGAACCCCTTCGCTGGCGTGAAGGCCGGTTCCCAAACGAATCGAACGCGGCTGCGGTTCATCTCGCAAGCGGACATCGAGAAGGTGCTCGCCGCGTGCCCGGACAACGAGTGGCGGCTCATCATCGCTGGGTCTCGATACGGCGGTCTCCGCTGCCCGAGCGAGCACTTGGCGTTGCGGTGGGGCGACATTGACTGGGAGCGTGAGTGCATCACTGTGACCAGCATGAAGACGGAAGGCTACGAAGGCCGTGAGACCCGCCAGATTCCGCTCTTCCCCGAGTTGAAGCCGTATCTGAGAGTGGCGTTTGAGAATGCTGAGCCGGGCACGGAGTGGGTCATCTCGCGGTACAGGGATTCCAATGCCAATCTGCGGACGCAGTTCGAGCGGATCATCAAGCGGGCAGGCGTGAAGCCGTGGCCCAAGTTGTTCCAAAATCTTCGCTCCACGCGCCAGACGGAACTCTGCGACCGTTACCCGACGCACGTGGTCTGCGAGTGGCTTGGGAACACGAAGTCCGTGGCTCGGGAGCACTACTTGCAGGTCACGGATGAGCACTTCACAAGGGCCGTCCGAGAGGGTGCCGGGGGTGTGACGCAAAAAGCGACGCAGCAACCCCCAGAAACCGGCTGTGATGACCAGAAGCCGAAGACCCCCGCGCCCTCCAAAACGCGAGAAACGCAGCCCGTTTCTGTGGGCTGCGTTTCTTCGCTTGACGATCAAGTGACCCCGGAGGGATTCGAACCCTCGTCACCACCGTGAAAGGGTGGTGTCCTGGACCAGGCTAGACGACGGGGCCTGTACGGCCCGATTCTAGGCGACCGCGGACTCGGGGCACGACCCTCGAACCCCCGCTCGGCGTTTCTTCTCCACCGGCCAGGCTTTCCACGTTCGTTACCCGCATCCCGGACCTCCGAACCGCACGCCCGGCCACCATCTCCCTTCTACTCTCTCCTCCCATGCCACTCATCTGCACCGGAACCATCGGGATCGACACCGTCTTTGCCCCCGCCGGACACGCCGAGCGCGTCCTGGGCGGTTCGTGTACCTACTTCTGCGCCGCCGCCTCCTTCTTTTCGCCGGTCCGGATGGTCGCCGCCGTCGGCGGTGATTTCCCCTCGGAGTTCCGCGATGTCCTCTCCTCGTTCGCCGGCGTTGACCTGCGCGGTCTCGAAACACGCCCCAACTCCAAGACCTTCGCCTGGGGTGGCAAGTACCTCCAGAACATGAACACCCGAGAGACGCTCTTCACCGAACTGGGCGTCCTGGCCGAACACCCCCCCACCGTCCCCGAAGCCTTCGCCGACAGCCGGTACGTCTTTCTCGCCAACTCCCACCCCGCCGTCCAACTGAACCTGCTCTCGCAGATCCGAGGCAAGCCAACCGTCGTCGCCGACACCATGGACCTATGGATCAACACCGCCAAGGCCGACCTGCTCGTCCTGCTCCGAAAGACCGACGGCCTGGTACTCAACTACGACGAGGCCGAACTCCTGACGGGCAGGTCAAACAGCGTCGCGGCGGCTCGGCACATCCTCGAGATGGGTCCACGCTTCGTCGTCGTCAAGAAGGGCGAGCACGGGGCACTCCTGGCCCATCGCGACGGGCTGGCCGCGCTTCCCGCTTTCCCCGCCGAGTTCGTCGTTGACCCGACCGGCGCCGGAGACACCTTCGCCGGAGGCATGATGGGCTGGATCGCCTCCACGAACGCCCCGGACCCGGCTTCCTTCGACACCATCCGCCGTTCGCTGGCCGCCGGGACCGTCGTCGCCAGTTTCAATATCGAATCGTTCAGCCTCGACCGACTCAGGACGCTGACCCGCTCCGAACTCGACACCCGGATCCGCCAGTACGCCGACATGGTCCGTATTCCGTGATTCGTCGCCACGCCCCTTGCGGATCCGGTTCTACACTCCTGCCCCTATGAAGATCGTTGTTTTTCAGCACGGTGAACACGTCGGACCCGGTCGCATGGGCGCCACCCTCCGGGACCACGGCTTTTCACTCGATATACGCCGGCTCGACCTCCCGCCTGCCGCCGGAGGG
Organism: Phycisphaeraceae bacterium; assembly: GCA_019636515.1. Lineage (GTDB taxonomy): Bacteria > Planctomycetota > Phycisphaerae > Phycisphaerales > UBA1924 > JAEUJB01. The sequence goes on from JAHBXI010000004.1 coordinate 137,085, forward strand.
TCAACCATCCCGGTTGACTACGACGACGTCGAAGGTGTTCTTTCACTCGGCGGAGAGCAGAACATCGGCGATCCGCACCCCTGGCTCGACGACGAATCCGCGTACCTCCGGGGTGCGCACGAGCGAGAGATCCCCGTCATCGGCATCTGCCTGGGCGCCCAACTCGTCGCCCACGGACTGGGTGGTTCGGTCGGACCCATGCAGAACCCCGAGGTTGGCTTCCACACCGTTTCGATCAACACCACGGGTCAGGTCGATCCCCTCCTGGCCGGCATCGCGTGGGACTCCCCGCAGTTCTGCTCCCACGGGTTTGAAATCAAGCGACTCCCCGCCGGCGCCACCCTTCTGGCCTCGTCACGCTCGTGCGAGATTCAGTGCTTCCGCGCCGGGCTCCGCACCTTCGCCGTCCAGTACCACCCCGAATGCGACCGCGCCATGATTGATCGCTTCTGCTCCGGTTGTTCGCTCATGCGGCGCGCCGGGCTGACCCAGGGCGACATCGCCGAGCAGGCCGATCGACACGGCGAGATGTTCGCGCGCCTGGCCGACCGGCTCTGCCTCAACCTTGTCACCCTCCTGTTCCCCGGTTCACGGCGCTGACCATCCCGCGCACGCGATGCCGACCCGCTTGTCCATCGCCGTCCCCGACGACTTTGACCTGCCCAGGGATGCGTGCTCGTACGGCTATTTCCTTCTCGCCCCGAACCTTTGGAACCCCGACGACCTCTCCCTCTCACGGCCGCTCGACCTTGACGGCGGACCCGCGAAGGTTCGCATCCGTCAGCCATCGCGGCCCGGTGGCCCGCTTCGCGTCGACACCGACCGGACGCTCGATCCCGCCGAGCGCGCGGAGGTTCGCGCCCAGGTCACCCGGATGCTCCGGCTCGACGAAGACGCCTCGCACGCCGCGAGGTTTCACTCGCTGGACCCGCGATTCAAGGAATCCGGTCGGTTCCGTCTCTTCCGATCTCCCACCCTCTTCGAGGATGTCATCAAGACGGTCACCAGTTGCAACGTGACATGGACCAGCACGATCCTGATGAACCGACGCCTGTGCGAGTGCTTCGGACGCGGAGGTTCGTTTCCAACCGCCCCGCGACTGGCACGCACGCCCCCCGCCCTGCTCCGCGGGCGATGCTCGGTCGGGTACCGCGATCGGCGCATCGTCGAGATCGCCCGCCTGTTCACCGGACGAGCCATTACCACGGGCGCCACGCCGCGGCGAATCCCACCCGTCGACGCCCAAACGCTCGAAAGCCCCGCCACGACCGACCAGGCCGTGCTTGATTCACTCCTGGCACTCCCGGGGATCGGACCCTACGCCGCGGCGAACATCATGCAACTCCTCGGCCGCTACTCCAGGTTGCCCCTCGATACGGAGTCCGTCCGCCACGGAAAGACCATCCTGGGGTTCAAGGGCTCCCCGGCACAGGTCATGAAGCGGGTTCGCGAGCATTTCGTGCCCATGGGCGATCAGGCATTCCGGAGTTATTGGTTTGAGTTGTGGCGGTTTTATGAATCCAGGCATGGCCCCGCATGGACCTGGCGACGCGATTCGACCGGCCGGCTCTTCACGTCCGCCCACCTTTCTACCTAGCGTTTTTATAACAAAAACAACTTCGTGCTAGTCCAGAGGTCCGTCTGATTTGACCGAGGTGGCGTCGAGACCGTCTTGAGATCGTGTCAATTATCGCTAAACTCCCTGCACATAGGAACCTGTGGTTTTTTCCATAGGGATGTGGAGAGGGAAATCAGAACACCCGCGGTCCGAAACGCGGATGCTCGACACGAGGCGTTGTCGGCGTCTGCGCGTAAAGTCCGATTTTGGTGCCTTTGCACAACAATCATCGTGTCTTCGGGCACGTCTGATTGCGCGACGACCGGATGTTCCGGCGTTGAAACGTCACGGCGCGTTGGCCGTGCGTGTCGTATGGATGGTTGGCCGGATGGCACTGTTTCCGCAGTGCGGCGGGGGCTTCGGGTTGGCCTGGTTTTTTTTGCGAGGAGGATTGGACATGAAGACTGTTGCATCTGTTCTGGCACTTGTTGGACTGGCGAGCATCGCCCAGGCCGACATCATCACCGCCAACCTGGCCGGCCCCATTTCCTTTACGAACGCGGCGCCGAACACCGCGGTACTCAACACCAGCGCCGGGATCGGCCAGCGCGCCCGCGCCTACGTCGTCACCGGCGACTGGACCGCTGGAAGCGGCGGGCCCTGGTCCAACGAGTTCAGAACCCGTATCTCGGGCGTTACCGACCAGGGCGGAGGCGATCTGAGCCGGGCGCACGGCGGAGCAGGCAACGGCAACCCCTTCACCTTCGCCTTCCCTACGAACACGACATCCGATCAGGGCCAGTTCCCCCGCACGTTCCTCGCCAACGCCGCCTCATCCGACATCGCGGCGACGACCAGCCTGACCTTCTGGCAGTCCTTTTCCGGGTCGGGGGCCACGCTGACCAACGGCGCGCTGCACCTGTTCACCGACGCCATCCCGAGCGTGACCTTCAGCACCGACGCCAACAGCCCCAGCATGACCACCCGCCCCAATTCCCTCACCAGCAACACCACCCTGACGGGACCCTATTACTACAAGTCCCACACCTTCACGGCTCCGGGAGTCGGGGCAAACCCCTTCCACATCGGCCTGCACACCAACGGCGGCGACGGTTACCTCTACGCCTACAACGGCGCATTCGATCCGAACAACCCGCTGACCAACCTGATCGGGCTTGACGATGATGGAGACCTGGGCCTGTCACAGAGTTCGAGTTTCTGGCTCAGCCTTACCGGCGGCAACACCTACACGTTGGTCGCCACGACCTTCTCGGGTGGGGCCTTCCTTACCGACGCCATGATGTCGGTCGCCGGCGTGCCCGCCCCGGGGTCACTGGTGTTGATCGGGCTCGGCGGCCTGGCCGCTGCTCGCCGCCGCCGCGCTTGATGGAGATCGGGCTTCTTGCTCCCTCCAGGCACCTGGTCCCGCAACACGATCGCCCCGGTCAACCGACCGGGGTGTTTTTTCATCCGTGCCGCGCCTGTTGAAAAATGGCGCGGCAAAAACACTCGCTCGTCGGCACCATCCCCCTCACGCGGTCGAACGAAAAGGTCTTTGCGCGCCGCCGCCACGGTCTTATCGCATGACTTTTTCCATCTGACGGCGTTCCTCGCCGCTGGTGCCCTCGACCAGGACGGACGCCAGAAGACCCTCAATCACGGCGTCGGTCGTGACCTGGTCCGCCTCGGCATTGAAGTTCATCAGCAGACGATGACGCAGCACCGGCTTGGCCACCGCCCGCACGTGCTCCGGGGTCACATGCGGATCTCCCATCAGAACGGCCCTGGACTTGGCCGCCTGGATCAGGTATTCGCTGGCTCTCGGGCCGGCGCCCAGCGACACATACTCATGCACGAGTCTCGGCCGCTCGACACCGCCGTCCATCGGCTCTTTCACGCGCGTCGCCCTCACCAGCCGCAGCGCGTAGCGAATAACGTGGTCCGCCACCGGCGTCTTGCGGACAAGGTCCTGCATCCTGGAGATCCCGAGCGCATCCAGCACCGGCGAAATGTGCCCGTGCGTTTTCTCCCCCGATCGGCGCACGATCTCCAACTCCTCCGACTCCGTCGGATACGAGATGTGAATCTGGAACATGAACCGGTCGAGTTGCGCCTCGGGGAGCGGGTAGGTTCCCTCCTGCTCGATCGGGTTCTGGGTGGCGAGCACGAAAAACGGCTCGGGAAGCAGGTGGCGTGTCCCCCCCACCGTCACCTGACGCTCCTGCATCGCCTCGAGCAGCGCGGCCTGCGTCTTGGGAGGTGTGCGGTTGATCTCGTCGGCGAGGATCACGTTCGAGAATACCGGGCCTCGAACGAACTTCAATTGTCGCTGCCCTGTTGACTTGTCCTCCTGGATCACCTCGGTTCCGGTGATGTCGCTGGGCATGAGGTCCGGCGTGAACTGAATCCGAGAGAAGTCCAGCGAGAGCGTCCTGGCAATCGTCGAGATAAGCAGCGTCTTCGCAAGCCCCGGCACCCCCACCACCACCGCATGTCCGCGGCTGAAGATGGCCATCAACAACTGATCGACCACCTCGTCCTGGCCGACGATGATTTTCCCGATCTCGGCGCGAAGGCGCGCATACGCCTCCCGCGCGGACTCGGGAGCGGCGACCGTCACGATCGATGGTTCCGTTGGTGTCACGATGCCTCCGGCAAGCGGCCGTGGATGACGCCGGGCATTCGTGCCCGACAGGCCCCCATCATTGTCCGCATCGTACGAACCCCGCGGGGTCGGTGGGGCGGTCCGGATGCTCGCGGACTCAAACCCCTTCAAACCCCATCCGACGCAGGATCCCCTCGAACTGATCGTGCGTGTAGTACTCGACCACCAGGCGGCCCGACTCCCCCCGCAGGTCGCGACGGATGGACACCTTGGTTCCCAGGTACTCACCGATCCGCCTCTCAAGATCAATCACCACCGCCTCCGAGCCCGGATTCAGCCCGGATCCTGGTGCCGCCGTCGGCTGCTCCCGCGGACGGCGGCTGCGAGCCATGGCCGATGAGGCTCGCTCGAGCCGCCGAACCGACCACTCCCCCACGGCCGCGTCGCGTGCCATCGCGATTCTCCCAGGTCCGGGTGGCGCTGCAAGAATCGCCCTTCCATGCCCGGCCGAGAGTTTTCCCGCATTCAAGAGGTCTTGTATCTCCGGCTCGAGTTCGATGAGTCGCACAAAGTTCACAACGGTCGAGCGATCCATGCCCACGCGATCCGCAATCTGCGCATGGGAGAGACCGAAATCCTTGGATAGGCGGGAAAACGCCCTCGCCCGTTCCATGGGAGCAAGGTCCTCACGCTGGAGATTCTCGACCAGGGCCCATTCCGCGGACTCCTGATCCGACACGTCCCGAACGATGGCGGGGATTGAATCCAGACCCGCCTTGACCGCCGCTCGCCAGCGACGTTCCCCCGCGATCACCTGGAAGCCACCTTGAATGGGCCGGACGATGATCGGTTGAATAACACCGTGCTGGCGTATGGAAGACGAAAGTTCATCCAACGACTGCTCATCAAAAAAATCTCTTGGTTGGGATTTGTTTGCAATAAGTTCGGAAATTTTTATGTTTTTGACTTGATTTTGTTCTAAATCTGTGGGCTTCGTTGGCAAATCGAGCGAGACAGGCGCGGATTGTCCAAGTAACCCACTCAGGCCTCGGCCAAGCCTCTTGACTTTGATGGGATTGCTCATGGCCTTAGAGTATCACGATCTGGCTGTGGTGTTTCACGTGGAACAGGGGTATAAAGCCTGCTTAGGTAGAAGCGGGATCGTCCTGGGGACCTTCGAAACAGATCACGTCGGATGGATCCACGATTACTCTCACCACTTCCCCTTCCCGATAAATTCGGCTTGAAGGCGCGGATACGCGGATTAGATCTTCGCCTACTTGGATCTTCAGGAGGGTTGTGTCGCCAAGAAAGAGAACGGTCGTTATCGTTCCTGAAAAGCCGACCTCGGACGTGGTGAACTCTGCCAGGGCGATCCGCTCCGGTCGCACTCCGATAGAAATTGAACTACCGACGATGGCTCGATCGGCACTCTCGTGCCTGGAAAATACCCTCCCAAAAGAGGTCGTCATCTCCGCTTGACCGGGCCCTCTCTGATGAACCTTGGCGCGCAGAAGATTGATTTCCCCGAGAAAGCCACCGACAAACGTTGAGGATGGATTCGAGTACAGTCGATGGGGGGAGTCGATCTGGCATACCCGCCCGCTTTGAAGCACCGCTATCCGATCCGCAACCGCGAGTGCTTCCTTCTGGTCGTGCGTCACGTACACGGTGGTCGTGCCGACCTGCTTACAAATCCTACGAATCTCGGAACGAAGATCGTTGCGGAGTTTTGCGTCAAGATTGGATAGCGGCTCATCAAGCAGCAGCACTTTCGGTTCAACGACAAGCGCCCGCGCAAGTGCCACCCGCTGCTGCTGGCCCCCTGACAACTCGTTTGGCCTTCGCGATTCATACTCTCGCATCCGAACCACATCCAAGGCGGCGTGAACCCGCCGCTGAATCTCTTGCGACCTGAGTTTCCGAATACGTAAGCCGAAAGCCACGTTCTCGGCAACGGTCATGTGCGGCCAAAGCGCATAGGACTGGAAGACCATCCCGACCTGCCGGGCATTTGGGGCAAGCCACGTCACCTCCACATCATCGAATAAAATTCGGCCTTTGGTTGGTTCTGTGAACCCCGCAATCATCCGGAGCAGGGTTGTCTTTCCACATCCCGATGGCCCGAGAAGAAAAAAAATCTCCCCGGGCTCAACGACAAGGCTTACGCCATCGACGGCCATCGTGCTTTGTCCCGCTCGCGAGAACTCCTTTTCCAAACCGGCTATGGTGATTCGCGTGGCCGTCATGGCCCGCAATGTAGCCGCGCCGGCGAATTACCGCGAGCAGTGCATGCGACCAACCTGTTCTTCCCCGAATATTCACCAGTCGGCGCGATCCATTGATCGCCTGCGGGCATTCCGCGTCCCCCCTTCATCACCAACAACGGTGGGGCACCTGGCCGTTCCCCTTGTTCAGGGAATGCGCCAAACCAATGCCCGCATGAGGTCGGCGGGCGCCGCACTACAGAACATCATCGGCGAATCCACGTGGATGAGGCTTCGCATCGTGCGTGTTCGCGGGGATGTCCTGACACTCTCCGCATCGAATGCAACCGATCGGTTCTCACTCGAGCGGGCTCTCACGCCTCGCGGTCTCGTCCACGAATCCCTGTCTCGGGTGGGAATTGCACGCCTGCGGTGGACAAGGTTTTAGCCGTACGGCGGCTTGTGTCGCTTCCTGTCGGCACACGCGGGGGCCGCTCTTCGAACCGAAGATCACATCGCGCCATGGCATGGCACTCGACACGCGCACCGCGCCGCGGCACCGGTAGTCAACACCTTGTACACACCCGCTTCTGTCTGTTAGTCCTTTTAGATCAATGTGTTATGTATGTCCGCACGGATTCGCCCACAATTTGCGCGCCCCCATTACGAATACGGGTAATTCCATCTCTTACTTCTCGTACTTTCAAACAGCACCGGGCGGTTGGCGAAACACGGCCTGCTTGGACGCGCCGTCGTGTGTCATGCCGGGCTGCCTGGCTCCAATGTCGGCATTGTCTGGCACTTACCGCAGTACACGGTCGTTCGCTGCGCGATCACGCCTTGAACAAGCGGCTTGCCGCACAGGTGGCACGGCAATCCGGCTCGCCCATAGACGCGATGCCGATCCTGGTAATTTCCCTTGACTCCGGCCGGATCGGAGAAACTTCCAATCGTTGACCCGTGATGGCGAATGGCCGACGAAAGGACCATCCTGATCGCCCGGGCCAGTCTGACAACATGCTCCCGTTGAAGATCGTTGGTCATGATCCCGGGGTTCAGACCGGAGAGGTGGAGTGATTCATCGGCGTAGATGTTTCCAACCCCCGCGATGACCCGCTGGTTGAGCAAGGCCGCCTTGATCGGCAGGCGCCGCCCGGAGAGGATCCGGTGGAGTTGCCCGGTGCTGATCGTATGAGCATCGGGTCCCAGCGCGCGCCACGCGTCGTTCAGGTCCGAGCGAGAGGGAAAGCAGGTAAGCCCGCCGAAGCGTCGAGGATCGCGAAAGATCACACGCGTTGATTGATCGCGATCCTGGAGTGTCCAGACGACATGGTCATGCCGGTCGAGTAAGGTTGGGCGATCCCGGACGATCAGGGACCCGGTCATGCCCAGGCGGATCCCGACAGCACGGCCGTTCCGAGAAACGACCGCCAGTTGCTTGCCATGCCTCAGGATGCTCTCGATCGTTTCCCCTTCGAGCAGAGCCACCGGCAAGCGGACGCGGCGTTCCGGTTCGGTGAGCGTGACGATGTCGGGCCGCCGCACAACGGCTCGAACGACTCTCATTCCCAGGATGGAGCGTGCCAACGCACGGCGGATGGTCTCGGCTTCGGGGAGTTCGGGCATAACGGCCCCTCCAGCATGCACGCGGCGGCGTCTCCCGCTCGTCAGCGGCCCGCCCTGATTGAGCGGAAAAACGTCGTCAACATCTCCGAACACTCGGGCTTCAGCACTCCCGGCATCACGCGGGGACGGTGGTTGAGCCGCCGATCGCCCAGGATGGAATACAGCGAACGCACCGCGCCCGCCTTTGCATCATCGGCGCCGTAGACCACCCTCCCGAGTCGAGCGTTCACGATCAACCCCGCGCACATCACGCACGGTTCGAGCGTCACCGCGACCGAACACCGGACCAGGCGCCACGATTGAAGTGCCCTGGAGGCCGCCACGATCGCGGCAAACTCCGCGTGCGCGGAGGGATCCTGATCCGATTCACGGCGGTTGAAGGCCTCCCCGAAGACGCGGCCTTCCTCGGGCGTGCCAGGGGAGCCGTACACCACCGCGCCCACGGGAACCTCCCCAAGCAGGGCGGCGCGGCGAGCCAGTTCGATCGCTCGGCGCATCATCGCCACGTCGAGATCCGCGGGCTCGGCCGCCGACGCTTCGGCGGGGCGTCGGCGGATGCGCCCCGCGCGGGCAAGGGCGAGCCAGCACATCAACGGGCGTCGCGGTCTCACGGATCGCTCCGGGTGTCGGTCGGATCGGTGCTCGGAGCCGCGTGGTCGAGGGTGTCGGGAGTGCCGCGAGTCTCCTTGATGGCGGGGGGGTCTTCCGACATGTCGTCTTCGGCCGCGGCCATTCCGGCGCGAGCCGCCAGTCGCTTGGCGGGCAACAGAAGGAGCAACAGGCCTCCGAGTTCATAGAGCAGGTAGATCGGCGCCGTGACCAGCGCGAACGTCACCGGATCGCCCGGCGTGAGCAGCGCGCCCGCAATGAGCGAGGCAAGGATCGCGTGCCGGCGGAAGCGGCGGAGAAACTTCACGTCGATGATCCCGACCCAGCCGAGCATCAAGACGACCACGGGCGTCTGGAACGCGATCGCGAAACTCAACGCCATGGTGATGAGCATCCCCAGGTACTCGCGGACCCGGTACCCGGGCGCGATGGTGGCCGTCGGGGCCAGGTCGACGCCGTACACACGGATGCCGCCGTCATCGTTGGGCATGGCGATGTTGAACCGCTGGTCCCCCCGGTTGATCCACGCGCTGCCCAGGGGCGGATTGTCCGGATCCCGCTCCACCACGGGGAACTCGGGCAGTTGGATGCCGGGCGGCAGCGGGGCGGTCTGCCGGGTCTCAAGGTCCGACATCACGCCCCAGCGGATCATGAATGTGAGGATGACCGGAAGGACCACCGTGTAGAAGAACACCGCGCTGGCGATGGTCAGGACCGCGCTGAGCGGGAGAAGCACGTGAACGAAGCGGCGCTCGTAGTCGTGCAGCCCGGGCGCGATGAACCGCCAGACCTGCCACAGGATCCACGGGCTTCCGAGAATGATCGTGAAGACCAGCGCGATCTGCATGGAGGCGTTGAACGTCTCAAAGACGCCGGTCGATTGGAGGCTTGCCGGCAGGTGCGCCTCCTTGAGGGCGGCGCGGACGGGATAGGTGACAAACCGGATCAGTTCCCGGCTGTAGTAGAGGGAGGCGATGAAGATGGGCACGATGCCGAGCATGGCCGCCAGAAGACACCGCCGGAGTTCCTCCAGGTGGTCGCCGAAACTCATGGCGTGGTTGTGCTGGTTGTTGGCTTGTGGCACGGAGCCATTCTTAGTCCGGTCGGGTGGGTGAGCCTTTGGAAGGCGCTGCCCGGCCGAATGGGCAAACCCGTCCGCCGTATTTCGCCGCGATGTTCGGATTTTGCGCGGTCTTGGCTGTCCAGCACAACGCTTGCGGTGGGTCGGACGGGTACGGATTGCCGTTTCCCGGTCTGCCGGATCGATGCAGGTGAACCCCCAAGGCCTGATTTACGAAGTACCGATCGGCGTTCGGACGGAACGGGCGCCCCGGCGCATCCTTGTAGGTACGCCGGATGTTGGGGAGCCGTGATTGATGAACCAGACAGCGCAGGGTGATCGGTCCACGGCCGCCGGCGAGGCGTCGGTGTTCGCGGCCATGCGCGGAGAGAGCGAGGCTCTCCGCGACCTGTGGATCACTCACCGGCGCTGGGTGGCGGCCATCTTGCTGGCGCACAAGCCACGGTGGGCGGATCTCGAAGACCTCCTTCAGGAGGTCGCGCTGACGTTTGTGCGCAAGGTGGGGGAGTTGCGCGATCCGGCGGCGATCAAGCCGTGGCTCCGGACGGTGACGATCAACGCGGCCCGCGCCGCGGCGAGGGAGGGGAACCGCCGGGATCCCGGGAGGGCGACCAGGCTTCGGCTTGTGGATCAGGAAGCGGTACACCCCGCGGCGGACGCGGGTGATCGGGGCGAAGACCCCCGCGGCGCGGATCGCCGAGACGAGGCGGGCCGCCTGATGGCTCTGGCCATGGGATTGCCGGAGGGGTATCGAGAACCGCTGCTCCTCAAGTGCCTCAAAGACCTGAGTTATCGGCAGATCGGAGAGTTGATCGGCCTGCCGGAGACCACGGTGGAAACCCGGATCGCCCGCGGGCGCCGCATGTTGCGGGAACTCGCCGCAGGCAAGAAACCGCCCGAGTTGGCCGCGGCGGACATCGCTGGTCGTGGAGCGGCGGCGGGCTCGATCGGGGCGGTTGAGCGTTGAGGATGCGGCCGGGCACCCTGTTGGGGCTCGTGTACGGCGGGCGCGGACGGAAACACGCCGCCGGCGCATCAAGGCTCTGGTGGAGTCGCGTGCCGCGAGGTTGTTGGAGGCGCTCGCACGAGCGGAATGAGAACGATGGATACGGATCGAGACATCATCATCAGCCGCGTGGTGGACGGCCTGGCCACGAGCGAGGACTGGTCCGTACTCGACCGCCTCGGAGGCGCCGACCCGGCCGTCTGGAAGGAAGTCGTGGTGGCGCAGCGCCATCAGGCGTTGCTGTGCGATGTGGTTGAGGGCGAGGTCGGCGCGTCGGAGCGCGTCGATGCCCCGGACACGCGCCCGGCGGTGATCCGGTTTCCGGGCGCATCCTGGAAGTGGTCGGGGTGGGCCGCCGCCGCGCTGGTCGCGCTGGCCTGGTCCTTCGGACGCACGGGCTGGATTTCGTCGCAGGTCCATGCTCCCGCGGAGATCGTGAGCCAGGCGGGGTTCGGCCCCGGTTCGCTGCTGCCCGTCTCGTCCTCTTCGGCGGATGACTATCTCAGGCGTTACATCGAGCGTGGGCGCGAGGACGGCACGGTGGTCGGCCAGATGGACCGACGCCCGGTGATCGAGATGCGGCCGATGGCCGTCGACGGAGGCACCGCGTACGAGGTCGTCTACGCCCGGGTCATCTTTGAAAAAGCAACACTCCCGGATGTGTACCGCCTCACGACCGACGAGGCGGGTACCTTGATTCCCGTGAGATCCAGGCTGCCGTCCGGCGTGGTTTCGCGGTCCCCGATGTGACCCCCTGGAGTGAAACGATCCGGACCGGGCCGCGATCCGGCCGGTCTTGAAGCAATCAAATGTCCGTTCTCGCGGCCGTCCCTTCCGTGGTGGGGAGAAACCGGCCAGCCGGGAAGATCGCCTGAAAGGAGCCGCTGAAATGTCGACGTCGCGCCCGCACAATCGAGCAGGAGTTGGTAGGTCGGTGTCGATCGTTGCCGCCGCCGTGGTTCTTGGGTGCGCGGGCATGGCCGCGCACGGGCAGTTCGCCGCGGGGAGAGCCGAGCCGGGCGACGGCAAGGAAGCGCCGTCGAGGTTCAACTACGATCGAAGGCTAACGGGAGGCGCCGCGAACGCCACGCCCCAGCCGGCCCAGGTCAGGCCGCGTTCCAATTCGGTCGCGATGTACCAGTCGTCGGAGAACGGCCGAACGTACACGGCCCGCATCGAGAACGGCGAGGTCGTTTCGGCGCAGATCGACGGGACGGACGTCCCCCCGGACCGGGTACGACAGGGTCCATCATCGATCGAGTTTCTCGGGAGCGACGGATCGGTCCTGCATTCGATGAAAGTCGCTTCGCCTCCGACTCCTCCGCTTCCCCCGCTGGCCCCATCCGCAAGGCGGTCTATCCCTGATATCCGCGGGCTGGACGAGCGCTGGGCAGACCGGATGGCGACGCTACCCGGCGAGATCCATGTCGAGATTTCGCCTCCTCCGGTCATGCTCGGGATCACCATGTCACGACCCGACGAGGCCATTGCCCAGCACCTGGGCGTCAAGGCCGACGAGGTGGTCCGTGTCGACTCGGTGATCGAGGGTCTTCCGGCGGCCGCGGCGGGCCTGCGCGAGAACGACGTCATCGTCGCGATCGACGGTTCAAAGCCCATCTCCGAGTCAAGCCTCCGCGAGGCGTTGCGGTCAAAGAAGCCCGGCGAGTCGATGCGGCTGACGGTGATCTCTCGCGGCAAGACGCAGGACGTGAGCGTCACGCTCGCGTCGTTCGACCAGGAGCGGCTGTCCGGATGGACGACCGCGCTGCCCAGGGGTGGGGGCACGAGCCGTTTCCTCCCGTACTTGCGCTCCGATGTCGAGGCGGAGGGTGCCGGCGAATTGTTGGAGTTCTTCACGGATCGATCCGGTCCGGTGCCCCAGAAGATCGAGGAGGCGCGTCGCGCGCTGGAGGAGGCCATCGCACGGCTGCGAGCCGCCGGCGAGATGACCGCCGAGTCCATCAAGACGCAGGCCATCGAGGGGATGCAACGAGCCATCGAGGCCCTCCAGGCGACGAGTCTTCAGAGCGAAGTCCGGCGCCGGTCAATCCAGGGCGCCCCATCGTCCCCGGAAGTTGCGGGACGAGCCGAGTCGGTCCGTCCCCAGGTTTTCATTGCTCCGGTTCCGGGCGCGCCGTCGGAGATGATGGACCGGCTGAGCGCGACGATCGAGCGCCTCGATCAGCGCCTGGTGGAACTCGAGCGGCTCGAAAAACGTCTCATGGAGCATGAGCGCCGAATGCAGGGCGGGTCGCCGGACGGAGTGCCGGAGGGTCGTTCCAGGCGGTAACTCCGCACGAACAGGTATATTCCCCACCAGAGAGCCGCGGGTGTGTCGCCCGCGGCTCTTTGCTTTTTGCCTGATTTACCGGGTATTCACGCTCGCTCCCTCGCCGGTTTGATGCAATAGTCACGGCATCCCACGAGTGCCGCGGAGGATGTTTGATATGAGCAGCGTCTGGGATTAGACTATGGCAACGTGTGTTCGTTCGGCGATTCCGCCGGGCGGCCCTTCCGGGCATTGAAAGGGCATTCATGGCGAGGAAGAGCGGTTCGCGTGCGGGGCTGAAAACCATGTCGATCAAGGACCTTCACGCCGAGATCCGTCGTCGGGAACGAACGGTCGGATCCATGATGCGCAAGCGCGAGAAACTGCTTGATCAACTCGCCGAACTCAACACGGCGATCGTCAAGGCCGGCGCCAAGATAAATTCGCGGGGCGGCGCCCGTCCGAGGAACGAAATGAACCTTGTGCAATCCCTGGCCAAGGTACTCCGGGGCAAGACGATGTCCGTCACGGACGTCGCCGCCGCCGTTCGAGCCGCCGGATACAAGACGACCGCGGCGAATTTCCGCACCATCGTCAACCAGGCTCTCATTAAGAACACCAAGGTGTTCAAGAAAATCGGCCGAGGCCAGTACACCGCGGCCTGATCGGTCGGCCCGGCTTTGCCGGTTCAGCGATCCCCGCCCAGACCGCTTTCGGCGCAGCGGCCATTCATGTCGGCGCGTGGGCGCGGCGTCCGCGCGATCCGGGCACGGCCTGGTTCCGCGGCGGTCGGTGCCACGACGAAACAAGAACCCCCGCCGGCCATGGCGGGGGTTGGGATTCAAGGGCTGGACTTGCGAGTCCGCGAGGATGAACCGACCTTCGTGGGGGAATCAGCGCCGCATCTGGTCGGGTGACAATCGGGACGGACGGTCGAGGAGCCAGAACCTCCCCAGGTCCTGGTTGATCATGCGACCGTTCTCGTCGAACGTCAACGCGATGGCGTTGTCGATGTCCACCGGACGCTGGTAGAGCGTGTCGAGTTCAGGGGTGGCGTTCGCGCGGATCTCGGCCGCGGCCTGGTGGCTGTAGTCCTGCGAGGCGCACCCGCCGACGCACAGGCTCGTCCCGAGAAGGCCGACGATCACGGCGAAGACCCCGCGAACCGCGAAGCGGTTGTTCGACATATTCATGCTCCTTGCACCCGTCGGATTTTATAACCGCGAGCCGGCGGAACGTCAAACGACAGGACGCCGAGATCCGAATCGCTCGTCAGGCTCACCCGGGCACCCCCGGCGATGCGTGCCGCAATGGAAATAAGGGCTTTGTAAGCGTCCACGGAAGCCCGGGGTGCTTCAGTCTTTCCCACGCGCCACGGGCAAATCTCGGGGTCCGGCTCCGAGGCACTGTCGATTCGACAGGCTCCGGTCGCTCCGATGGCCCCCGGCGGGTTTCTATGGGTGCTGGAGGCTTTCCGCGGTGTCGAGGGTCAGGCCCGCGGCTTGCTTATGTACTTCGATCGGGATGTGATAGGAACCAAGGCCTATCCCGCGGGATACCCGTGGAAGGGAGTCGGCGATGAAAATGGATCGATTCACGACCGCGGCGCAGGAAGCACTCGCCCGGGCACAGACCGACGCGGTGGGGCGTGGAAACCCCGAGGTGGTTGGTTTGCACGTGCTGTCAGCGCTGTTGATGGATCGGGCGGGTCCGGCGTGGTCGGTCGTGACAAAGGCGGGCGGGGATCCGGCGCGCGTTGCTTCGATGGCCAATGACGAGATCGGGCGGCTGTCCAAGACCACCAGCGGGGCCGGATCCACGGGCCGGGCGGTGATCGAAATGTTGTCCCGCGCCGAGCAGGCATCGAAGTCAATGGGCGACGCGTACGTCTCCAGCGAGCACCTGCTCATCGCCCTCGCGGACGTGCCGGGCGCGGCCAGGGAAGTGCTGAACGTCAACGCGCTGGACCGACCCCGGCTCGAGGCGGCCGTGCGCGAGATCCGGGCTTCCTCGGGCGTGACGAGCATCGCGGACCCCGGGGCCGAGAGCACCTTCGAAGCGCTCAAGAAGTACGGGATCGACCTGACGGCCCGGGCGCAGCAGGGCAAACTCGACCCGGTCATCGGCCGGGACGAGGAGATCCGCCGGTGCATGCAGGTGCTCAGCCGGCGGACCAAGAACAACCCCGTGCTGATCGGGGAGCCCGGCGTCGGGAAGACCGCGATCGCGGAGGGCCTGGCGCTTCGGATCGTCAACGGCGACTGCCCGGAAGGGATGCGTGACCAGAGGATCATCGCGCTGGACGTTGGGCAACTTCTCGCGGGCGCGAAATACCGTGGCGAGTTCGAGGAGCGTCTGAAGGCCGTGCTGCGCGAGGTGCAGGCGTCGAACGGGAAGGTCGTCCTGTTCATCGACGAGTTGCACACGATCATCGGCGCCGGCGCGGCCGAGGGAGCGGTGAGCGCCGGGAACCTGCTCAAGCCCGCGCTGTCCCGTGGAGAACTTCGCTGCATCGGCGCCACGACGCTGGACGAGTACCGCAAGCACGTCGAGAAGGACGCGGCGTTCGAGCGGCGGTTCCAGCCGGTGTACGTGGACCAGCCCTCGGTCGAGCAGACGGTGGCGATCCTGCGGGGTCTCAAGCCGCGGTACGAGGCCCACCACGGCGTGAGAATCCTCGATTCGGCGATCCTGGCGGCGGCGCAGTTGTCGCACCGCTACATCGCGGATCGGTTCCTTCCGGACAAGGCGATCGACCTGATCGACGAAGCGGCCTCGCGCCTGAGGATCGAGAACGACAGCATGCCGACCGCGCTGGACGAACTCCGCCGGCGCATCATGCAACTCGAACTCGAGCGAGAGACGCTCAAGATTGAACTCAACGACTCCGCGGCCGGGGATGGCACGCGACGGGAACTCGACCGCATCGAGCGCGAGGTCTCCGAATTGCAGGAGCGTAACCGAGCCCTGACCGCCCGGTGGGAGACCGAGAAAAAGGAACTCGACACCGTCAAGTCGATCAAGGAGCGGATCGGATCCAGGCAAGTCGAAGTCGAGCAGGCGCAGCGCCGCGGCGACCTCGAAACCGCGGCGCGGATCCGCTACGGAGAGGTCCGAGACCTGGAGAGCCGCCTGGCCGAGGCGGAAAAGGCCCTCGCGGCAAGGCTGGGATCCCAGGACGCCCTCGTCAAGGAGGACGTCGACGACGAGCAGGTTGCCCAGATCGTGGCCCGCTGGACGGGGATCCCCGTCTCGCGACTGGTGGAGAGCGAACGGGAAAAACTCCAGCGGATGGAGGAGAAACTCGGGGAGCGCGTGATCGGGCAGGACCACGCCCTGGCGGCGGTTTCCAACGCCGTCCGGCGATCACGGGCAGGACTCGGAGACCCCGCGCGGCCGATCGGGTCGTTCTTGTTCCTGGGGCCGACGGGCGTTGGAAAGACCGAGACCTGCAAGGCCCTGGCCTCGTTCCTGTTCGATACCGAGGAGGCGATGATCCGGATCGACATGAGCGAGTTCGGCGAGAAGCACTCGGTCGCCCGGATGATCGGGGCGCCCCCGGGGTACGTGGGGTACGACGAGGGGGGCGTGCTGACCGAGGCGGTTCGCCGGCGCCCCTACAGCGTCGTGCTGCTCGACGAGGTGGAAAAGGCCCACCCCGACGTCTTCAACGTCCTGCTCCAGGTCCTCGACGACGGCCGCCTGACCGACGGGCAGGGCCGCACCGTGGATTTCAAGAACACGCTCATCGTGATGACCAGCAACATCGGAAGCCAACGGATCCAGGAAATGATGGCCCAGGGCGCCGAGGACTGGGAGGTTGAGGCCACGGTTCGGGACATCCTCCGCCGAGGCCCGATGGCCCAGGTTGCCGACGCGGCGGGCGTCCCAGGAAAGGTCACCGACGCCCTCATCGGCGCGACCGGCGGCTTTTTCCGGCCCGAACTGCTGAACCGGATCGACGAGACCGTCGTCTTCCACCCGCTCGGACGAGAGTCGGTGGGACGGATCGTGGATATCCAGGTCGAGCGGCTTCGCCGACGGCTCGCCGAGCGAGACATGGAGATCGAGTTGACGCTCGAGGCTCGCCAGCACGTCGCCGCCGAGGGGTGGGACCCTTCGTTTGGAGCCAGGCCGCTCAAGCGCACGATCCAGCAGAGGATCGAGAACCCGCTGGCCTCCAGGATCCTGGCTGGAGAATTCGGACCCGGTGACCGAGTGCTGGTGGACCACCAGGGCAAGAGTTTTACATTCCTGAAGAAGTAGGCCCGCGTCGCCCGGGGAGTACTCACGCAAACAAGAAAGCCCGCGGGGTCTCTCCGCGGGCCTTTGTGAATCGATGCCGAGGTGTTCGAGAGCAACCGTGCCCGGTTTTTATGCCCGGCGACGACGGCTCGTGATCAGTCCCGCGAGCACGGCAAGTCCAACGGCGCCGGGAGCGGGAACGAGGTACGACGAAATCAGCGGGACGTCGTTCCCGTTGAAGAAGATGCCCTCGAGGGTCGTTCCGTTGACCTGAGGCCCGACGGGAGATTGCGAGACCGTCCAATCTCCCGGGCCGTAATCCCATGCCGGGTCGTTGTTGGGGTCGGCCATCCCGGCGTAGAGGGGGCTCGCGGCGGCGTAGGTGCGGTACTCGACAAAATGGCCGGAAAACGAGGAGAAGCCCGCGGCGTTCAGCAGCGCGTTGGCGTTCTTGGTCCATGTGGGATGATCATCGCCACCGATGTACAAGCCGCCGCCGTTGGCGCCAAAGAAGGTCGCGACGTTCTGGAGGAACAGGTCGCTGCCACCCCCGAGCGGTTGGAACAACGATCCGTAGGAACGTCCATCCAGCACCGCGCTCTTGCCGGCGTTGTACCAGGAGTTCAAGGCGCTCGCGTCTCCCGAATCAGTTAACCCGTCCGTTGCCGTGATATCGTGGATGAAAACCGAGTCGTATGCCGCGCTACTTAGAAATCCGGCCAGGTCACCGGGCAAAGCACCGTCCTTCCAGGTGACCGAGGCGCCGGTGGCGACGAGCGACTGCCGGATGTTGTCGATGCTGGGATCGCCCGTGAAGCCAGCCGAGTAGACCAGGGCCAGGATATTCTGTGCTCCGGCCACCCCGCCCGCCGCAAGCACCACGGCCACCAACATGTTGCGTGTGAGATTCATCGTTTCTTCTCTCCCTTGTGTGTCCACGAGTCCTTGCGCACCACAACAAGCAGCCGCCGAAGGTCCAAAATGCACGCCATGCGAAGACACCGCGGCGAACCGTTAGGACTCCCGAACCTCCCATATTCGCAAGTGTCTTTCTTGAGGTTTCATGAAAACTGGTCGCGCGGGCACTCTCAACGCGGCGTGAACCTCATGCGGATCGACCTGTCTCTGTAGAATGGGTGCTCGCCGAGCGGGCGATCCGAGACGGCCATTCAGGGAGTTCGACCATGGAACACGAGCGGACGATCGATCGCCGGCGGGCCATTCAGGCCATGGGCGTCATGGGGCTGGCCGGGTTGTCGGGGTTGACCGTCGCCGCGCCGGGATCCACGGGCATCCCCGCGCGAGCACCCTCCACCGGACCCTCCGCGGCCGAGGCCCGGCGATCCCTCCGGGTCGCCCACCTCACGGACCTGCATATCCAACCCGAGCGCGACGCGGTGGCGGGGGTCGCGGCGTGCCTTCGGCACGTCCAGTCGCTCGACGACCCGCCGGATCTCATCCTCGGCGGCGGCGACCACATCATGGATTCCTTCGAGACCGATTTGTCAAGGGCCAGGCAGCAGTGGGAACTCCTTCGCAAGGTCATGAAGGACGAGAACTCACTGGCGTTTCACCCGTGCATCGGAAACCACGACATCTGGGGGTGGCACAAGCCAAAGAGCGCGACCGCCGGCGACGAGCCGGGCTGGGGAAAAGCCCTCTGCATGGATCAACTGGAGATGGACAGGCCGTATTCCAGTTTCAACCGGGGCGGGTGGCATTTTGTGGTCCTCGACAGCGTCCGGCATGATCCCGACGATCCGAACGGGTACGTCGGGGGGCTTGACGATGAGCAGTTCGAATGGCTCAGCGCGGACCTCGAATCGCACCAAGCGATGAACACGCTCCTGCTGACACATATCCCGATCCTGTCGGCTTCCACGCTTGACCGCAAGCGCGAGCCCGGCGGGGACATGAAAATCGGCGGGGGCCTGCTCTTCATCGACTGGCCGCGGGTGAAAGGGCTGCTGAACCGCAACCCGCAGGTGCGGTGCGTCGCCGGCGGGCACATGCATCGGATCGACCGCGTCGAGTTCCAGGGGGTGACCCACCTGTGCAACGGGGCCGTCTCGGGCAACTGGTGGAAAGGGGCGCACCACGAGGCTTCCGAGGGCTACGCCGTGATCGACCTGTACGACGAGGGGTCGGTCGAACGCCGGTACATCGAATACGGGTGGAAGGCGCGGGCGTAAGACCCGCCGCCGTCCTGCCGCGACAGGGCGCCGACGCGCGGGGCCGTGCGTGGCCGATCGCGCCGTACCATCACGCATGAAGGCGGTCACCCCGCTCGACGTTGTGCCCGGGGAACCTGGGATCATCCTGGTCGGCGGGACCTTCGACCCCCCGCACCGAGGGCACGCCAATCTGGCGGAGGCCGCTCGCCGCTCGCTCGGCCTGGACGGTGCGTGGCTTGTCTTTGTCCCGGCGGGCCGCTCCCCGTTCAAGCAGGGCGTGGCGCCGGGGACGCCGGCCCATCATCGCGTGGCCATGGTCCGGCGTGCGGTGGCGGGGCTTCGGCGGTCGAGCGTGTGGACCGACGAGGTTGATCGCCAGGAGGAAGGCGTACCGAGTTTCTGGGTCGAGACGCTTCGGCGCGTGCGGTCGCTGGTCGGCGAGGACCGGCCGGTCCGGTTTCTCATCGGGGCCGATCAGGCGTGCGGGTTTCACCGCTGGCGCGAGCCGCGGGAAGTGCTCGGCCTCGCCGAGGCAACCGTGCTTCCCCGGGGCGAGTGTTCCACCGCCGAGCAATTGGGCGCGGCCCTTCGGGCGTCGGGGTTCTGGAGCCAGGACGATATCGAGCGGTGGAAATCCCGGCTTGTTCGCGTCGGCGTGGACGGTGTGTCGTCGAGCCGCGTGCGAGAGTTGCTATCCCGGGGCCTCTTCGATGAAGCGGCCGAGTTCCTGGATCCAGGGGTGCTTGGATACGCACGCGAGCACGGGCTGTACCGCGGTGGGGGGTGATGAGGGCGGCCGAAGAGTCAGCCGGTTCCCGGCCTGGTGTCCCCGAGAGAAAGGCCGGTCTTTTGAGTGAAAATTGGCTGGCTCTTCGGGTGGCCCGCATGGATACTATGAAGTGGTTCGTCCAATCCAGAGGAAGGCGATCATGGGCAAGCCTCACTGTTCCGAATGCGTCACCGAAGGCGTTCGGGTGTGTGTCGAGCCTTCGTACCTCCCCGACCACTCCGACCCCGACGACCGGAGGTTCGTCTTCGGGTATCGGGTGACCATCACCAACGAAGGTCCATCCTGGGTCAAACTGATGTCCCGCCGGTGGGTCATTGTGGACGCCTCCGGTCGCCGGGACGAGGTGACCGGGGACGGCGTGGTTGGCCAGCAGCCCGAACTGGATCCCGGGCAGAGTTTCTCCTACGTCAGCCACTGCCCACTCACCAAGCCGTGGGGTACCATGGAGGGTGCCTACCAGATGTTGTGTCAAGATGGGCGACTGATGGAGGTCAAGATCGATCGGTTCTTCCTCGTGGCTCCGCAGGAGGTCACGGCGGGGGCGTAACCGTGCTTGTCGAAGGTTGCCGCCGATCGGCAAACCCCGTGAGCGGGTCGTTGATACCCTTGCGGGCGCGTGCTAAGGTTGTGTCTCGTTTCTGAGTCCTGAGAACCGAACACAATACGGATTTCACATGGCAGTTCTGACCGAGCAACGCGCCGAAATCGTCAAGAATTACGCGACCCACGACGGCGATACCGGCTCGCCCGAGGTGCAAGTCGCCCTGCTCTCCTCCCGGATCCAGGAGGTTGCGGAGCACCTGAAGATCCACGACCACGACTACCACAGCCGCCGCGGCCTGATCATGATGGTCGGGAAGCGCAACCGCCTGCTTCGGTACCTGGCCAGGACCGACCCTCAGCGGTACCAGACGCTGATCGGACGCCTGGGACTTCGCAAGTAAGTCAACGCCACGGCCCGCCGCCTTCGATGGCGACGGGCCGCTTTGTTTCCCGGCTGATGTGTCTCGTCCCGAGCGGCAGTGGGCGAAGCGCAGCCGCGTTCGCATCGGCAAGGCGCCGTACTCGACGGCGTGATGCGGCGGCCTGCGTTCTGCCTTCTGCCTCTCAGTTGCGGCGGGGAGCCGGGTCTTCATCCAAAGTCGCCCGGACGGACGGCGTGGTCGATCCGCTGTCTTGGACACGCTCCGCCAGGGCCCGCCCCGAGAGGTATTGCATGTCCACATTTCAATCGTCCCTTCCCCACGTTCACCGTGTTGAGCGAGAGATCGGCGGTCGCACCCTGATCCTTGAGACCGGCATCGTCGCCCGCCAGGCCGGCGCGGCGGTCATCGCCACCTACGGCGGCACAACGGTGCTCGCGACCGCTCTTCGCGCCGCGCCCAGGGAGGGGATCGACTTCTTTCCGTTGACGGTCGACTACCGGGAGAAGACCTCCGCCGCCGGGAAGTTCCCCGGCGGGTTCCGCAAGCGCGAGGGAGCCCCCAACGAGAAGGAAATCCTCACGATGCGGATGATCGACCGCCCGATCCGTCCGCTCTTTCCCGACGGGTTCCTCGACGAGGTTCAGATCCAGTGCTTCGTGATGAGCCACGACGGCGAGAACGACAGCGACGTGCTCTCGGGGACCGCGGCGTCGGCCGCGCTGGCGCTGAGCGACATCCCGTTCGAGGGTCCGATCGCGACGGTTCGCGTGGGCCGGATCCACACCGACGCCGGCCCGCAGTACGTCCTCAATCCCACGATTTCCCAACTCGACTACTCCGATCTTGACCTGGTTCTCTCCGGGCATGCCGACGGCATGAACATGATCGAGGTGGGGGCGGCCGAGGTTGACGAGCAGGGCGTCATGGGGGCGATCGAGTTCGGGTATTCGCAGATCCAGCAGATCCTGTCTCTCATCGGCGAACTGACGGATCGTGCCGGCCGGCCGAAGGTCGCCGGGACTCTGCACCTGCCGCCCGCCGACATCGTCGAGAAGGTCCGCGTGCTGGCCGAGGCGCCGATGACCGAGGCGCGCAGGATCCCCGGCAAGCAGGCCCGAAACGAGGCCGTAGACGCCCTCAAGAAGCGAATCCTCGACGAGCACTTCCAGGTGAACGAGTCGGGGACCTACGGGGAATACGCCCGTAGCGCCAAGGCTCGTTCGCACGCCAAGGAAGCCCTCAAGCGTCTCGAGGAGAAGGTGACGCGGCGGCTGATCGTTGAATCAAAGGTCCGCGCCGACGGCCGCGGCCCACGGCAGATCCGCCCCATCACCGGAACGGTGGGCGTCTTCGCCCGCACGCACGGCTCGGCGTTCTTCCAGCGCGGCGAGACGCAGAGCCTGGTGTCCGTCACGCTCGGCACCGGCAAGGACGAGCAGATCGTCGACGGCCTGATCCCCGAGTACAGCAAGAAGTTCGTGCTTCATTACAACTTCCCGCCGTTCTCGACGGGCGAAGTCAAAAGGATCACCGGGCCGGGCCGGCGCGAGATCGGCCACGGGGCCCTGGCCGAGCGCTCGCTGCTGGGCGTGCTTCCCAGCCCGGACCAGTTCCCCTACACGATCCGGGTGGTGAGCGACATCACCGAATCCAACGGGAGTTCGTCGATGGCCTCGGTCTGCGGGGGGTGCCTGGCACTGATGGACGCGGGCGTCCCGATCCGGGCGACGGTCGCGGGGATCTCCGTCGGGCGCTTCAGCGACGACAACGACCAGAACGAGGTTTTCGTCACCGATATCATCGGCGAGGAGGATTTCTTCGGCGATATGGACTTCAAGGTCTCCGGGACCCGCGAGGGGATCACGGGGATCCAACTCGACCTCAAGGCCCGCGGCCTGAGCCTCGACCAGATCGGCCGTGTCTTTGCCCAGGCCCGGGAGGGCCGGCTCGAAATCATCGACACGATGGAGTCGATCATCGCGGCCCCGCGTGCCGAGATCTCCCCGTTGGCGCCGCGCCTCGTGACGATCCAGATCGACCCGGAGAAGATCGGCAAACTGATCGGACCGGGCGGGAAGATGATCCGCGGCCTCCAGGACAAGTGGGGCGTCACCATCGACGTCGAGGACGACGGCAGCGTCATGCTCGCCGCGTCGAACGGGGACGCGCTCCGCGGGGCGCAGCAGGAGATCGAGGCCATGTGCGCCGAGATCAAGGTCGGCTCGGTCTACACCGGCAAGGTGGTGAGCGTCAAGGACTTCGGGGCGTTTGTCGAACTGGCCCCGGGGACCGACGGGATGTGCCACATCTCCGAACTGGCCGACGGCTACGTCAAGTCGGTCTCGGACGTGGTGCGCATCGGCGATGTGGTGAAGGTCAAGGTCATCCTGGTCGATGACCAGGGACGCATCAAACTCAGCCGCAAGGCCGCCATGGCCGATGACAAGAAGGCCGAGGAAGCCAAGAACCCCGTCCCCAGCGCGTGAGATGGGGGGCGTCGTCGCGGAACAACCGATGAAGGGCGGGTCGCACGCGGCCCGCCTTTTTTCATTCCCGCGCGGGACGGGACGCATTGGTCAGAGGTTCCGACCTGGAACCAAAGACACAAGCGGCAAGGCCCCGCCCGCGTAGGGGTGTATATTTCGCTTGACACGCGGGGGGGGGGTGGGGGTACAGTGACTTGGCTCGGGCGATACCCGCCCGCTTCCGGGAGAAAATCAACATGAATGAACGACCTGGGATTCGTGTCGCGTGCGCGGCGTTGTCGGTCTTCGCGTGCGCCTGCGTGATGGCGGGGCCGTACGGCCCGGTGCCGGTGACGCACCCGGGCTGGAAGTACGGGCGGGACAATTGCGCCCGCTTTTCAGAGCCGGAGGTATTGTCACACGCATTGTGTCTCAAATATTGTGAGCGCGGCTTGCAGGACGGCCACCTGACTCCCGCCACCGTTGGCGGATGTTACCACTTCTGCGATGTTCACTGGGACCTTTATCAGGGTTGATGCACCGTGGGCGAGTCCTGGGGTTGTACGGCATGGGAATCACGTTGTCACGAGGTCGGTTGATCTCCCTGGCGGCGATCGTCGCGGTGCCGGCGGTCGTGGCGTCCGTTATCTACGTGACTGCCGACCGGGACGGTG
The DNA here is from genome assembly GCA_019636515.1 of Phycisphaeraceae bacterium. Classification (GTDB taxonomy): domain Bacteria; phylum Planctomycetota; class Phycisphaerae; order Phycisphaerales; family UBA1924; genus JAEUJB01. The sequence continues at coordinate 161,320 of JAHBXI010000004.1, forward strand.
GCCCCGCCGGGTGGAGGAAGCAACTGCGCAAGGAGGCGGCCGAGTATCACTGGGTCGTCGATCCCAAGGGCCGGATCCCGCTGCCGCTGCAAGAGGAAATGGCCGAGGTAAACAACGATCTCTTTCCGCGAGAGCGCTGGGGGATGGCGGAGACGGGTCGCATCATCGAACTCATGCGCCAGGGTCGGCGTGAGGTCGAGGAGGCGGCGCGCGGCCGGCGCGGCGAGGAAGAGGTTGAATCCCGCATCGGGCTTGGCTTGACCCGCATGCTCAATGCCTCATCGGCGGCATCATCTCGCTTCCGCATCGGGGCGCCGATGGACGCGGATGCGGTCTCCGCGATTCACGCCGAGTTGCTGGACATGGCCCGTTCTCCATATGTCGACATCCGGAGGTATGCGTTCGGCGACATCAAGAGGGGCAAGATGTTCAATAACCCATCCCTTCGCGAGGCGATCGAGCGGGGTGTTCACGATCCCGAGCCGGACATCGCCGCCGGGAGCCGCGCGGCGGTCAAGGCGTTCGGTTCCGAGGTGTACATGAAGAAGTGTGAGGAGTTCTGGCTTCGCCGGGGGTACTGATGGGAGACCGGGTGAGATCCACGCGCCCGCCTCGCCGCCGGGTCCGCCTGGCGGATGCGGTGACCGTTTCCGCGCTGACCATCTCGGCGGCCGGCCTTGCCTGGCGGGTGTTTGCCGCCGATGCGGACCCGGCCGGAGCATGGGGCGCCGGGGTTTCGGGCGGCGAGGCCGCCGCGTGCATCTCGTGCGGGAGTTTTCGGTCCCGATCCACGTTCCACCCCGTCCTGGCGCGTTCGACGGTGGCGGCGAGCGTCTACCTGAGTGAGATCGCCGCATTGGCTCGCGCGGGCGACTTGCTTCCGGCGCATGTTGATGAGATCGAGGCGATGATCCGTTTCACGGGGGATGGCGACGACGGCGACGCGGCGGTGTTCGCCGTGCGTGCGTGCGGAGACCTGCTGGTCCACGGCGGGATCGACGCGGACGAATCGGAACGCCTGGCGGGAATTCTCCTTGAAGCGGCGTCGGATCCTCGGCCGCGGGTCCGCCGGAACGCCCTGGTTCAGTGGGGGCGATTAGGGCAAGACGGGGAAGATGGAGTGGGGATGTGAAGCACCAGGTTCGGGAAGAAGGAAGTCGCGCGGTCGGGCTGACCTTGATCGAGATGCTGGTGTCGCTCGCGGTGCTGGCGATCGTGTTCGCCATCGCCCTTCCCGTCCTGGCTCGGTCCCGCGATTCAGGCCGCCAGGCCAAGTGTCTGGCGAACCTCCGAACCCTCCGAGACGCGGTGGAGATGTACCGCAACGACCACGCGGACCTGTACCCGTACGCGGAGAGCGATGCGAGTTTGTACCCGGTATCGCTGCACGCGCCGTACGATGCGCTGGCGTCGTACCTGGGCCTCTCGCTGCCGGGGGAAGTCAAAGAGCCGCGCCAGGCCCCCGCCCCGCTGTGGTGCCCGGGAGATCGGCTCGAGCGTCGGCCATCGGGCATCTCGTACACCTACATGCCATGGATGGTCATGGCGACGTGGCCGGGGGTCGAGAAACAGCGGGGGGCCTCGATCACCCTGGCGAACATGCCCGACGAGCCTCTCTTCTGGGAATACCCGGGAAACCACGCGTCCCGCGTTCGAGGGGAGGTCGGAGTGGACGGGACGGTGACGATGGCCAGGAAGTGATCATCTCTGGATCGGGCGCCCCGTTGTTGGTCGGCGCGAGCGGCCGGACAGCAAGTGTTGGATCTGAATTGATTTACAGGCGGGGGTTGCCCCCGGTTCGGCCACCCCCGCAACGGCCGGTCGGGCCGGAAGCGGACGACCTCGTGCGCATACGAGGTCGCAATCCTCCGTTGACCCGGTCGGCGGGAATGGTACATTGTTGTGGCGTGCGGCGGGGGTCGGAGCGACCTCCGTGCGCGTGTCGTGTCGTTCATGCCCCTTCGCCTGGACGGCTCGTTCGTGTGATGGCGGTAGAGAGAGAGGATGCTCGGCGCGTGTGTCGGCCCGTGGTCCGGCGCGCGTCGGCGACGGCGGGTTGGGGGCGGCCTTCGTGCCGTCCGATTCGTGCCTTCGTTCTCTCTTCGTAAAGGGCCGGGCACATGAGCGACCAATCTCCCCAACTACTCCAGGGCCAGGAGGGCGCGGTCAAGTGGTTCGACCCGCGCAAGGGGTTCGGGTTTATCGTCGGTCCCGAGGGTCAGGACATCTTCGTCCATTACTCGGTGATCGAGGGGGATGGGTACAAAGTGCTCAAGGATGGTTCGAAGGTCTCCTACGACGCGCAGCGATCCGACAAAGGTTGGAAAGCGACCCGGGTGATCCGGGTTGAATCCGTCGAAGTGACGGTGGTTCCGCGGCGTGGGTACACCCGTTCTCCGCGGCGATGAGGGCGGCCTTGCTCCAGGGTGGACCGGGCTCCAGGCCGGCCCACGCCGGCTCTTGATCGCAAGCCAACGATCTCGCATGGATCAGGCATCCATCTTCATGCTCGGCGCGGCGGCGGGCGCGGCGGCTTCGGCGCTGGTGGCTCGCTGGGCCGTTCGCCGGGTCATCCGACGGGTCCGAGCCGCCGAGCGCAGAGCCAGGGAGGCGGAGAACCTGGCCCATCTTGGCGCGATGACCAGCGGCCTGGCGCACGAGATCAAGAACCCGCTGTCCACGATCGGCATGAATGCGCAACTCCTGGCCGAGGGGATCGACGAGGCGGGACTTCCCGAGGACGCCAGGGGCCGCCTGGCACGCCGTGCCGGGTCGTTGCGACGAGAGGTTGATCGACTGCGAGGCATCCTGACGGACTTCCTTCAGTTCGCGGGAGAACTGCGCCTGACGACCACGCCGGCGGATCTCAACGACGTGGTCGGAGAACTCGCCGATTTTTTCCTCCCGCAGGCCGAGCACCACGGCGTGAGGCTCCGCGTCGAGACCGGGGCCGAGCCGGTCCGGGCGCTGGTCGATGTTCCGCTCATCAAGCAGGCCGCGCTCAACCTGATGCTCAACGCCGTGCAGGCCATGGCGGGGGGGGAAGCCCAGGGCCAGGGCAAGAGGTCGGCGGGTGACCTGATCCTGCGATGCGAGCGTGGGCGTGACCCCGAGGCGGCGGCGGTGGTTCGCCTGCACGTGATCGACACGGGACCCGGCATCCCCCCGGATATTTACTCGAGGGTGTTCCAGCCCTACTTCACGACCAAGTCCGGCGGGACGGGCCTTGGTCTTCCGACGACCCGGCGCCTGGTCGAAGCGCACGGGGGGCGGCTCGACGTGTACACGCAGCCCGGGAAGGGGACCGACTTCACGATTGTGCTCCCCGCGTGGGAGGGCCCGTCGCACGGGGTCCGTTCAGGATCACGATCAGACGCCGCTCGGGCCTCCGGCTTGCCCGGGGGCGGGGATGCGTGAAGCGCGAAGGTCCGATTGACCGGGCGTGATGCGGCGCCGATATCCTCGTGTGATGCGTTACGCGATGATCATGGCGGGCGGCGCGGGGACCCGGTTGTGGCCGATGAGCCGGCGGGACCTGCCAAAGCAGTTGATTCGCTTCATCGCGCCTCCGGGGGGTGAGCCCGGGGACACGCCGATTTCCCTTCTCGACCTGGCGGCCAGGAGGCTGGAGGGCCTGATCGACCCCGCCCATCGGTACCTGTGTACCTCGGAGACGTACCGGCAGGCGATACGCCGGGAGATCCCGGGCTTTGAGGGCGAGGAAGCGGACGGTCGGATCCTGGGAGAGCCGGTCGGGCGTGACACGGTGAACGCGGTCGCGCTGGGGGCGGCGGTCCTGGAGAAGGCCGATCGTGAGGCGGTCTTTGCGGTTCTTACCGCCGACCACATCATCGAGCCGCTGGAGGTCTTCCGAGATCGCATGGACCTTGGATTTCGCCTGGTCGAGCAGGATCCCAGGCGCCTGGTGACCTTCTCGATCAAGCCGACCTACCCGGCCACGGGTTTCGGGTACGTGGAACGAGGGACGCCGATCCGCGGCATCGACCGGGCGCAAGCGGGAGGAGAGCCGCTCGCGTTCCATGTCGAGCGATTCGTGGAAAAGCCGGAACTGCCAAAGGCGCAGGCGTACGTCGAGTCCGGCGCGTTCGGCTGGAACAGCGGGATGTTCGTGTGGAAGGCGTCCGTCTTTCTCGAGGCCCTGCGCAAGTACATGCCCGACAACCACGAGGCCATCCGTCGAATCCAGGACGCCTGGGGCACGCCCGATCAGGCACGGGTCCTCTCGGAGATATATCCCGCGCTGGTCAGGACAAGCGTTGACTACGGGGTGATGGAGCCTATCACGCGAGCGAAGGATCGGCAGTTCTCGGTCTGCACGGTCCAGATGGACCTGCGCTGGCTTGACGTGGGGAGTTGGCCAAGTTTCGGAGAAACAGTGCCCCCCGACGAGTTCGGAAATCGGTTGGCTGGACCGTCCCTGCCGACGGTGGTAAAAGGGAAGAACAACCTCATCGTGAGTTCGGTTCCCGGTCATACCGTGGCCGTGCTGGGTGTTGACGACCTGATCGTGGTGCATACGCCCGACGCCACGCTGGTGATGCCTCGCTCAAGGGCCGAGGAACTCAAGGAACTGCACGGGAAAGTGGATGATAAACTCCGCTGAATCTCCGCGTGCATTTCTGAAAAAGTGCTTGTTCGGCGGGGAACGATCTGCCATTGTGCCTTTTCCCAGTCCCCCAGGATCAAGCGTGAGACTGGGGGAACAACCACGCGAGGCAAGAAAAAAACCAAACAAAGCCAGTCTGCTGAATGTCGCGGGTGTGTGTGCGGAACAGTCGGGCGATGTTTGCCGTATCGTTTTGGGGTGACCGAGACCGTTGGAGCGGCTCGTGGGCTGAGAGAGAGTTCCGGGCTCGGAAGGCAAACTTCATGGACACGCACGATTCGTCGGTTCTTGGCCGAGAGGCGACGGGGTTGCTCTCGGCCTGGATTCCGCAGGCGTTGGTGTTGTTTCTGGCTTCGGGGTCCGCGCTGGCGGGAGCCCCGCCGGCCTTGTGGAACATCATCCCATCCCCGCAGCCGGGAGTCCGGGAGTTCTCGGGCCAGGTGATCGCCAAGCCGCGTGCCGGAGAGCGGATCGACCCGGTTTCGATCGTGCCGGGATCGGAGTTGGTCGCGTTCATCGAACAGACCGGCGAGTGGATCATCAAGACCCCGGCGGGCATGACCGACGGCGCGATGACCGTGCGCCTGGCGTCGACGGGCGCGTTTGAATACACGGAGCCGGACTGGATCGTGTACCCGCGGGGTTTTCCGGACGACCCGCTGTACGTATCGCAATGGCACCACCCGCGGATCTCGACGCCGTCGGCGTGGACGTTGTGGACCGGGGTTCCCGCGATCGTCGTGGCGATTGCCGACTCGGGGGTTGACCTTTCTCATCCCGACCTGGCGCCGGTGCTTGTCGGCGGTTACAACGCGGTTTCGAAACTGGCGCAGTGGGAGGGTGGGAATGTCTCGGATGTCTCGAACGCGGGACACGGGACCGCGGTGGCCGGGTGCGTCGGGGCGATCGGCAACAACGGGTACGGCGTGGCGGGGGTGGGTTGGAACCTGCGGATCATGCCGGTCCGGGTGACCAACGAACCCAGCGGCTCGGCCGTGCTCAGCACGGTACTGGCCGGGTGTCGCTGGGCGGCCGAACACGGGGCACGGGTGGTCAACTCCAGTTACGCGGGCGTGAGTTCGGCGAGCGTGCAATCCACCGGGGCGTACATCCGCAATCAGGGCGGGATCCTGGTCTGGGCGGCTGGAAACTCGGGGCAGTTTCTTCCCTCGTCGGCCGACTGGCCCGACGTGGTCATTGTCGGCGCGGTGGACACCCAGGACCTGCGGCCTTCATGGGGCAACTACGGTCCCGCGCTGGACCTGGTCGCGCCCGGGGTGGAGATCGCGACCACGGGAAAGAACGGGGGATCAAGCACGCACAACGGCACGAGTTTCTCGGCCCCGCTGGTGGCGGGCGTGATCGCCCTGGCCTGGTCCGTCGGTCCGTCGATCGACCGGGCGAGCATCCTTGACGACCTTTCCATCTCGTGCGAGGACATCGGCCCGTTCGGGGAAGACGATGTGTTCGGCCGGGGAGTGGTCAACGCCCGGGAGATGGTTCTTCGGACGTGGCGCCGGACGCATGTTTTCCAGGCCCCCCTGACCTCGCTGGACGAGGAGGGTCCATTGTCCGTCGAACTGTGGCCGATCCGTCCCGCGGCGTTGGTCAAGCCGGTTCAGTTCGGGTCGGACCTCAACGCGCTCGCGGTGGCGATGACCAACGGTGAGCGCCTGGAGAGTTCAACGATCAATCTGACGGGGCTCGACCCGCGCCGAACGCAACTTCGCCTGGCGACGTTCCAGACGTCCTGGGGCGAACTGGCGGTGGAGTACCTGAACGAGGACGGGGCATGGATGTCGCTGATCGAACCCGCCTCGACCATCGAAGGGCCGATCGTTCACGCGTGGGACCTTCCCCCCGAGGCGGTGCATGAGTGGTTCGCGCTGCGGATCACCGTCCACACGACGGGCACGGACCCGATCTACGTCTCTTCGCTCTCGATCGCCTCTCGATGCCTGGCCGACTTTGACGACAGCGGCTTTGTCGACATCGACGATTTCACCGAGTTTGTTTCGGCCTTCGAGGTCGGATCTCCGTCGTCCGACGTGGACGGCAGCGGCTTTGTCGACACGGACGACTTCACCTACTTCATCCTCGCGTTCAACGCCGGGTGCTGAAGGGCGAAGGATCAGGCGATGCCGGATGTCGGAGGCGGCACATCCCCGCGGGTTGCCGACGAGTACGCGGTGCGGGCGTGGCTCCACGCGGCTTCGTCGGGAACCGTCGCGGAAGAAATCGAATCGCTCTACCTCGCGTTGTCCGGCGACGTGGTCCGTCGATCCCCGATCTGCCGGACGTCCGGACGGTGCTGCCGATTTGAGTCCTGGGGGCACCGCCTGTACGTGACGGGGCTTGAAACGGCGTATGCCTGGTGCCGCCTTGACGCGTCTTGCCGCCCCGGACCGGGAGAGGTTCAGTCCGCCAGGGCGAGAGGCGGCTGCCCGTTCCAGCGCGAGGTGCTGTGCGGCGTCCACGCGATCCGGCCTCTTGGGTGTCGCGTGTACTACTGCGACCAGACGGCCCAGTCGTGGCAGGAAGATACCTACGAGCGATACATGCGGTCGGTGCGAGATATCCACGACCGCTCGGGCCTGCCGTACCTCTATGCGGAATGGCGAGCCATGCTCGCCGTGTTTGCCGAGATCGCCGCCGACGCTCCCACGGTCGTGTCGGTGCCCGGCGGGCTTTCCCCTTCCATCGGAGCCGGGCCGTCGGCCGTGGTGCGCGGCGTCGGCCTGACGATCGAGGGCGAGGCCGGGGGGGCCGAACGTCCAGCCGACGAAGGCCGAACCTGAAGCCGAACCAGGCGGTCGAAGGCGGTTCCGTCGGGGATCACGCCTTCCGGTAACGGCGGCGGAGCCGTGAACAGCCCCTCGATCGCCCCCGCCAGGGCAGCCCACTGGCACCCGGGCCGGAACCCCGCCAGGCGGTGCGCCCATGCCCAGCCGGCGGCACCGCCGAAGATCTTCATAAAGCCCCGGCCGTGCCGCCGCGCCAGGTAGACCCAGTTCCTGGTCGCCAGCCGACACCACATCCGGCTCTTTGACCGCGCGGCCGGGCTGTCGTGCCAGACAATCCACGACGAGCAGAACGCGACTTCCCGTCCCGACGCGAGGAGTTTCATCGCCAGGTCGGTGTCATTCCGGTAGAGGAAGAACCGTTCCTCGTACCCCCCGACGGCGTCCCACGCCTTTCGACGGACAAGATTCCCAGACCCCATGACGGGCCAGCGGGAATCGACTCGGCAAGACCCCGCGCGGCACGTCGCGGAGGTCGCGAAAGGCCACTCGGATTGTCCCGAGACCGGGTGCCTGGGCAGGAGCGCCACCGCCCCGCCGCGGGGGTGATCGGCCAGCCAGCGCCGCGCCGCATCCAGCGAGCCGGGATCGGGCCTCGCATCATCATCCAGCACGAGCACCATATCTCCCGATGACTCGGCAACCCCGCGGTTGAAACCGCCCACGCCGATGTTCTGGCGCAGCGCCAGAAGACGGACTCCGGGAAACTCGCCGACAACCATGCCCGCACTCCCGTCCGTGGAGGCATTGTCAACAACGATCACCTCCAACCCGGCCGTCGCGGGCCCGGCGGCGAGGTCGGCCAGTGTTCGGCGAAGATCGTCGCGACGGTTGTAACTCAGGACGATGATCGACAACGACGGGAGTGGCGGCGAGCCGACCCGGTCTTGGTCGGGAGCGTGTTCTTGACTGCTGGCCGAGGCGAGCGGGTGCTCGCCGGGCGGGGAGAGAAAGAGCCGGCACGCGAGCCACATCCCCCGAAGCAGGATCGAGCCGGCCGAGAGCATCACCCACGGCCATCGCGTACGGACCAGGACACCACGGTCACCTTCTCGAACAATCACGTTCCGGGCGGCGACCCACGCTTCGCGGCCGCCTTTGAGGTCCACCTCGGCCCATTCCCGGGTCGGTCCGAACACCAGGCGAGAGACAAGCGAGCGCCCCGGCGAGGGTTTGTCCGGGGAAGATCCATCCGGCGACTCGGTTGGCCTATTCGCCCGGAGTTCCTCGATCGGGCGGGTTGGCTCGACTCGGGTGAGCGGGTCGGGTCCTCGTCCCGTGCGGTCTCCGCTCGCGGCCGCGGCCAGCCCGTTCATATGCAATCCGGCGAGGTCCTCGCGTCCGATCAACCCCTGGTTGACCGCGCGGCACACCTCGACCATCGCCCTGCGAAAGACGACCCGACGCGGCAGGCCGAGCGCCGCGAGTGGCCCGAACGCATTGCGCGCCTGGTAGAAGCGCTGCCAGGTTGCCGGGCGGTGGAACGATGGATGGAAGGCCCGCGCGGCCGGGTTCACCAGGACACGGCGGCCCGATCGGCGTGAGATCGTGAGGCACCACTGGGCGTCGTCGGCATTGAGAAAGACGTCGGGCATCAGTCCGTGCGCACGGACCACCGCCGCCCGGGCGAGAAGACAGCACGAGGCGACGTAATCCACCTCCGTCGGCACCGAAGGGGCGTTCCCCGCGACAAACGCGGGGCCGAGGGTTCCCCGGCGGCGGTCGACACGGCCGCCGATTTCGTGGGGCGTGCCCGACGCATCCTCGGCGATCGACGGTCCGGCGGCCCAGGCATCCGGGTGGCGTCGCAGCGTTTCGACCAGCCGAGGGAGGGTTGACGGCTCGACCCTGGCGTCGCTGTCCAGCAGCCACACGAAGTCGGCGGCGAGATCGTCGAGGGCGGCCATCATGCCCGCGTTGAACCCGCCGCTTCCCCCCTGGTTCGATTCCAGCCGGATCGTGCGGACCCGCACCCCCGGAGTCGCAGGGACGTTCAGCGCGGGAGAGGCGCCGTTGTCGATCACAAGGGCTTCAAGACGGATGCCGGCCCGGTCGTCGGTGTCGGAATCCGACCTCGACAAGTCCCCGATGATCCGGTCCAGATCCGATGAGACGGCGTGGCATGGGATGACCGCTCGAACCAGGACCGGGTGTGTTGTCGTGGGGGATGGCGCGGGTCTGTCCGACAAGGACGTGATGGTAGGGGTTTGCGGACCTTCCTTGTGAGGCCGAGAGGCCCTCGCGGCTCGGTGGCACGGTCTCCTGCCCGATGAATGTCACGCCCTGAACGTGGCGGCTGCCCGCGCGGCCGTCGGGGTTGTCCGCGGGCATCCTGTCCCACATCCAGGGATGTTCGTTTCGCTCGATCTTCGGCAACAGGGAACGGTTTTTAGTCGTATAGGGATACCGTGCCGCCCGTTTGGATTTTACTCGCTTCAGAGTAACCGTTCGAAATGCTCTTGCGTTGTTGGATCGAAGATTGCACAATGCGAGCCTCGTCGTGCGAGGCGGCGAGGATTTTTTGTTTGATTTTTTTCTTGTTGTTTCACGCGAGCCCATCTTCCCGGCACGCGTGACCGCGTCGATAACGTGGGGTCCGCGGTGTTGATGGGCGGAAACGTTCTCGGCTTGACAGGGCTATTCGGAGCGAATCCATGCACAGAAAACTGATAGCGGGCGTTTCTGGCGTTTTGACGGCGGCTTCCCTGGTAGCGATGGCCGGTGGTGATCGAGAGTGTTCCCCGGCTCCCCGGGCGTTCCCGACGGCGTGGCTTCCGCAGGATCTTTCGGCCTTCGAGGGCGGCGAGGTGGCCCCCCGACACGTCCGCCTGGTCATGGCGGACGAGGGACCGATGTTCGTGCCCGCCCCCGATGACTCCGACCACTACCTGCGCACGGTGGCCGTGCTGGCGTGCTTTGATCCCGAGAACCCCCCGTCCGCGGAGGTCATGGCCTGGATGGAGGAAAACCTCTACGCGGGCGGGCTCAGCAACGACAGCGGCTGGGGCGACAATTACCAACTCGGCACGCGCTGGTCGCCCGGTTCGCAGGGCGACCCGTACACGATCAGTTGGAGTTTTGTCCCCGACGGCCTGAGCATTTCGAGCGGTACTGGAGAGCCGGTCGGCCCTTCGCAGTTGTTCGCGAAGATGGACACGCGCTGGGCCCGGGCGACCTGGATCGGCTATTTCCAGAACTGCTTTGATCGGTGGGCGGCGGTCAGCGGGACCACGTACCTCCGCGTCACGGCGTCCGGCGTTGACTGGGACGACGGGGCATCGTGGGGAACCAGCGGCAACGACACGACGCGCGGCGACGTGCGCATCTCCGCCAAGCCCATCGACGGCCTGAACGGCATCCTTGCGTACAACTACTTTCCGCAGAACGGGGACATGGTGCTCGACTCGGGGGACATGACCGGGTCGTCCAACTTCTTCAGCCTGACCAACAGCGCGAGGTTCCTGCGAAACGTCGTCCAGCACGAGCACGGCCACGGCCTGGGCTTCAACCACGTGTGCCCGGCCAACTCACAAAAACTCATGGAGCCATTCATCTCGACCGCGTACGACGGCGTGCGGCACGACGACATCCGCGGGGCGCAGCGGCACTACGGCGATATCGCCGAGCCGGACAACACGGCGGCGACGGCCAACACCCTCATCGGGACGGTCGCGGTCGGATCGAACATCACGCTCGGCACCGTGCCCGCCCCGCTGACGGGCACCTCCCCGGCGAACAGTTCCACGCTGAGCATCGACGCCAACGGGGAGCAGGACTACTTCAAGTTCGCGGTCGGTTCCACGCCGATCCTGGTGAACGTCACGGTGACCCCGCAGGGCCTGAACTACGCCAATTACTCGCAGACTTCGGCGTGCAACACGACCACCAACAACACCAACTCGCTCTCGATGGCCAACCTTGCGATCCAGGTCATCGACAAGAACACCACGACGGTCCTGGCGGAGGCCTCGGCGGCCGCGATCGGCCTGGCCGAATCGGTGGCGAGCGTCCTGATCTCCCCGGCGGGTGATTTCTTTGTCCGCGTCTACGAGACCGATTCCCCCACGCAGAGCCAGTTGTACACGCTCAACATCGTCGGTTCGGCGGCGGCGACTCTGTCGGCCTCCGACGGAACGTTCAACGACCGCGTCCGCCTGACCTGGACAAGCGTTCCCAACGCGGGGACCTACAGCGTCCGCCGGAACACCACGAACAACTACGACACCTCGACGCAGATCGCCACGGGCCTCGCGGGGCTGACCTACGACGACTTCTCCGCCGCGGCCAGCACGACGTACCACTACTGGGTCACGACGACGCAAGGCTCGGGCACGAACCGGCCGATCTCCAACCCCGACACCGGCTTCCGCACGGGAAGCCCGCCGCCGGGGTCGTTCTCGCTGGTCTCCCCGGCCGACGGCAGCCTGGGCATAGAACTCACGCCGACGCTGTCGTGGTCCGTCTCGTCCGACGCGACCACGTACACGGTGCGGATCGCGGACAACCCCTCGCTGACTTCGCCGCTGTTCACGCAGAGCGGCGTGGCCTCGACGTCGTTCATCGTCCCCGGCGGCGTGCTCACCAAGTGTACGGAGTACTACTGGGGCGTCCAGGCCGTGAACTCGACGGCGACGACCAATTCCTCGCCGCTGTCGTGGTACTTCGAGACGTTCCGCCCGGCGGACTTCGACGGGTCGGGCTTTGTCGATATCGAGGACTATTCGCTGTTCATCTTCTACTTCGAACTTGGCGATGACCTGGCGGACTTCGACGGGTCGGGCTTCGTTGACATCGAGGACTTCTCGTCGTTCGTTCAGGCGTTCGAGGACGGCTGCTGACCCCCCTTGCATCGTGACCGCAAGGGTCCGGATCCAGAGTCGCCCCCGGAGGATTGAGAGCATGCACGAAGGGCCGGCGCGCGGGCGTCGGCCCTTTTTTCGTTTCCTGCGCTCGTCCCGGCGCGGGGGTAGACTGCCGCCATGCGACCGGAGGCCGAACCAGGCGAGGCGTGGACGACTCGACGGCTTCTGGCGTGGATGACGCGGGCGTTCGAGGATCGGGGCCTTGATGCCCCTCGTCGATTCGCCGAGGACCTGCTCGCCCATGTCATCGGCTGTGATCGTCTCCGTCTGTACATGGACCAGGATCGCCCGGCCTCACCGATCGAGCGATCGACGCTTCGGGGGCTGGTTGCCAGGGCGCTTCATCACGAGCCCGTGCAGTACCTCACCGGGAACGGCTGGTTCTTCGGCATGGCGTTCGAGGTAGACCGCCGCGTGCTTATCCCCCGCCCATCGACCCAGACGATCGTGGAGCACGTGATCCAGCACGCCCGTTCGGAGCCGGGGTTCGGTGGACTTGGCCTGGGAATGGGGGGAGGGGGCGTGTTGATCGCCGACGTTTGCACCGGGTCGGGGTGCATCGCCATCGCGGTGCTGAAGCACCTTCCGGGCTCCCGGGCGGTCGGGACGGATATTTCCCCTGAAGCGCTGGAGGTCGCGGCCTCGAATGCCCGTCGGCACGGGGTTGCCGATCGCCTGGACCTGCTCGCCGGGGATATGACCGATCCCTTGCTCTCGTACCCCGCGACCGCGCCCCGGGGCGCGTTGCATTACCTGGTCTCCAACCCACCCTACATCCCCGATGATGAGTGGGAACAGGTCGAGCCCAACGTCCGCGACCACGAGCCGACCCAGGCCCTTCGGGGTGGTGCGGACGGACTGGACTATGTCAGAAAACTCCTGGTCCAGGGGCCGTCGTTGATCCGCCGGGGAGGACTGCTGCTTATTGAAGTCGCGGCTTCACGGGCTGCCCAGGCCATGCAACTGGTGGTCGGCAGCGCGGAAATGGAGAATGTTCGGGTTATGAAGGACTGTGATGGCCATGATCGCGTCATCGTCGCCCACAAGGTTTAGTTTTTGTTTGGATGAGACTGTTTCTTTCCCGCGACAACACCCATTCCGCCCGATATCATCCATCCCTCACGAACTGGCGGATGCCCGTCGTGGCGGTGTTTCGATTCCTGGGGTATGAGTACGCAGTCAGTGACGTCAGAAGCGCCATCATTCGGTCGGTTCCGCCTCGTACGGCCCCTGTCGCCGGCGTCCTACGCCGAGCGGTGGCTCTCGTTGCACGAAGACGACCACACCAGCCACGTGGTGTACCGATTCGGTGCGATATCGGATAAGGCCGGCCAGCGGCGGTTCCTTTCGGCGACCGAGCGAGCCGAGTCGCTCAGGGATCACCACCTGCTGGAGATTCAGTATTTTTCGTTCGATGCGGTGGGCCGTCCCTGCGTGGTAACGCCGTACCTTGGGAATCACGACGGGCTGGTCAGCCTGCGCTCGCTCGCGGAAATGAAGGGTGGTCGTCTTTCTCCCCTGGAGACCGAGCGAGCGGTGGTCCATGTCCTGGAGGGGTTGCGGGCCGCGCACCGTTCGATCGGGCCGTCCCACGGGCCCGTGCGGATGGACGGCTTGCTGGTTGATCGCCACGGACGGGTGTGGATCGAGTTGTACGGACTTCGCCGGGCGATGCGCGGCATGACCGACCCGGTCCCGGAGTTGGCCCAGGACGAGGTCCGGTCGGTGGTGGAGATCGCGTACGAATTGCTGACGGGCCTTCCGGCGGAGGAGCCTCGGATCTCGGCGGGTCGGCTCGTCAAGAAGATCGACCCGGCGTGGGATGACTGGCTCGACCGTGGCCTGAGCGGGTTCGATGGATTCCAGACCGCCGACGAAGCGTTGTCGGTGCTCCCATCGGCCGAGCCGGTGATCCGAGAGCCAAAGCCCACGGGTCCGGTCCGGTCGCTTTTCTCGCGATTCCGCTGGCCGACGCGGACCGGCTGAGGTCTCCACCGACTCTTCGCGGCGGGAGGTTCCACGGTCGCCGGGGTCGCTTCATCGTTCGGGGGATGGGCGTTCGGGGGAAGGTATGCCCAGGCGAACGCGACGCCGTGATTCGAAGGCGGCGATGTCGGCGACGCTGGTGGTTCTCAGAAAATCGAAAACCTTGTTGCGCTGCTGTGTCCAGAACCGATGGGCCGGGCAGGACCGCTCGTCGGAGCAGACGGCGTTGCCGAGCATGCAGGTGGGCTTGACCACTGGGTCATCCATGGCTTGGCATACATCGTGAAGAGATATCTCGGTCGCGGGCCTGGCGAGCGTGACTCCCCCGCCGACGCCCCTCTGGGTCAAGACCAGGCCGCGTCGCGCCAGGGCGTGGATGATCTTGGCGAGGTACGCCGGGGGGATGGAGGCTGCTTCTGCTATCTCCTTGACCAGAACGGGGTTGCCACCCGAGGCGGCGATATGGCCGAGCGCGAGGATGGCATACCCGACGCCTTGGCTGAGCATGAGAGTCTCCGGCAAACCCCCATTCTAGGGAGTAAACGACCAACAAGTCAACAGTTTCAGGCGCACTGGCGGGTCGTTTCGTGCCCCTTTCGAGCATAAACGACGGCTTCTCGAACGGGAGGACGCCGAAGGGGTCAATTGTGTCGCGAAACATTCTTGACATATCGACCTTTAATTCATATTCTTGACCCTGCTCGCGCCCGGTTTGGTCCGCGAGGTGGAGTGTCGGCATGAAACACGGGTCAGACGGTGGCTCTTCGGCGGGATCGTGGGGCGGGCACGGCCCGGGGCCTTCCGGGGGCGTGGAGGCCCGCGGACGCCTGGAGTCGTTCGTGTACGACGACGACATCGTCCGCAAGTTTCTCGTGGCAACGATCGTGTGGGGGATGGTGGCGTTCCTGGCGGGGCTGCTGATCGCGTTCCAACTGGCGCTGCCGAGACTGAATTTCGGGGTGGAGTACCTGGGGTTCGGTCGTTTGCGGCCGCTGCACACCAACGCGGCGATCTTCGCGTTCGCGGGCAACGCGATCTTCACGGCGGTGTACTACTCAACGCAGCGTCTGTGCAAGGCGCGGATGTTCTCCGACACGCTCAGCCGGCTGCACTTTTGGGGATGGCAACTGATCATCGTCGGCGCGGCGCTGACGCTCCCGCTGGGGATCACCAGCGGGAAGGAATACGCGGAACTGGAGTGGCCGATCGACCTGATGATCGCGGTGGTGTGGCTGGGCTTTTTCGGGACGAATTTCCTGATGACCCTGCTGCGGCGTCGAGAGCGGCACATGTACGTGGCGCTGTGGTTCTACATCGCGTCGATCGTGACGGTGACGGTGCTGCACGTGTTCAACAGCCTGGCGTTGCCGGTGGGCCTGTTCAAGAGTTACTCGGTGTACGCGGGGGTGCAGGACGCGTTCATGCAGTGGTGGTACGGCCACAACGCGGTGGCGTTCTTCCTGACCACGCCGTTCCTGGGGCTCATGTACTACTTCCTGCCCAAGGCGGCGGGCCGGCCGGTGTTCAGTTACCGCCTGTCGATCGTGCATTTCTGGAGCCTTGTCTTCCTCTACATATGGGCGGGCCCGCACCACCTGCACTACACGGCGCTGCCGGGGTGGGCCAGTTCGCTTGGGATGGTCTTCTCGGTCATGCTGTGGATGCCGTCGTGGGGAGGCGGGATCAACGGCCTGCTGACCCTGCGGGGGGCGTGGCACAAACTGCGAGACGACCCCGTGCTCAAGTTCTTCGTCGCGGGCGTGACGTTCTACATGATGTCGACTTTCGAGGGTCCGATGCTGTCGGTCAAGAGCGTCAACGCCCTCTCGCACTACACGGACTGGACGATTGCGCACGTACACGCGGGCGCGCTCGGGTGGAACGGCCTCATGACCTTCGGCATGATCTACTGGCTGCTCCCCCGGCTCTTCCAGGCGGACCTCTACAGCCGCAAACTCGCGGAGTGGCACTTTTGGATCGGGACGATGGGGATCCTTCTGTACGTGATCCCGATCTACGCGGGCGGGATCACCCAGGGCCTGATGTGGCGGGCGTTCGACGAGAGCGGGAGCCTGCAGTTCCCGGACTTTGTCGAGACGGTGATGGCGCTGATGCCGTTCTACTGGCTGCGGATCATCGGCGGGACGCTGTTCATCGCGGGCATGGCGCTGCTTATCTACAACGCGCTGATGACCTGGCGGAACAGGCCGCCGCGGTACGAAGAGCCGGTCCACCAGGCGCCGGCCCTGTCGGCGGCGTACGACGACGGCCCGGAGCCGGCGAGCAGCCTGGAGGCCAACACGGAATTTGCCAGAAAGTTCGAGGCGCGGGTGCTGCAGGGGTGGTTCCACCGGGTCTGGGAGCGCAAGCCCCTGAGGTTCACGGTCATGACCACGCTGGCGGTGCTGCTCGCCTCGGCGCTGGAGATCATCCCGACCTTCCTGATCAGGTCCAACGTCCCGACGATCGCGTCGGTGAAGCCGTACACGCCGCTGGAACTGGCCGGGCGCGACATCTACATCGCCGAGGGGTGTTACAACTGCCACTCGCAGATGATCCGGCCTTTGTGGCACGAGACGCGACGCTACGGGGAGTACAGCAAGCCCGGCGAGTTCGTGTACGACCACCCCTTCCAGTGGGGTTCCCGGCGGATCGGTCCGGACCTTGCCCGGGAGGGCGGGGCGCGGTCGCACGACTGGCACGTGCGGCACTTCGAGGATCCGCGGCAGATGGTCGGCCAGTCGATCATGCCGTCGTACGCGCACCTGCTTGCGCAGGACCTGGATTTTGACGGCATCGGCGGGCGTGTGCGGGCCATGGCGATGCTCGGCGTGCCGTACGGGGAGGCCGTCAGGGACGGCCGCGCGGCGGCGATGGCGAGGGAGCAGGCGGGGGTGATCGCGGCCGAACTCGAGAGCCAGGGCGGCTACCCGGGGATGGCGGGCAAGAAAGTGATCGCGCTGGTGGCGTACATGCAGCGCCTGGGGAAGGACATCTCGGAGTCCGTCACGCCCCAGGCCCCGGCCGCGACGGGCGAGTGACGCGGGCGCGGGAGAGGATTGTTCGATGAGCCTGAGCGACATCATGGGAAACCTCGATCTCTCGGTCTACCCGCAGGTGGCGCTGGTGATCTTCGTGGCGGTGTTCGCATCCGTGCTGCGCCGGACGGCGCTGGGCTGGTCACGGGAGTCCGAGGCGTGCGGGCTTCTCCCGCTGGAGGACGGGGCACGGGGCAAGGCCGGACCACACCGCGGTGATCCGACATCGAGCGGCCGCACGGGCCGCGGGAGGGCTTGACCATGAGCGTGATGCACGGCAAGGCGCCGGGAGATGAGGCACGACCGGGCAAGTCCGGCCACCTGCTCGACCACGAATACGACGGGATTCGCGAGTACGACAACCCCACGCCGGGGTGGTGGCACGTGATTTTCCTGGGTTCGTGCGTCTTCTCGGTGTTCTACATGTTCTGGTATCACGCTTCGCCGCTGTCCTCCTCGCCGGAGAAAGACTGGGATCGGGAGCAGTTGTCGGAGTACCGGCGGATCTTCGGCGGGATCGGGGAACTCGGGGCCGACGCGGGGACGATCCAGAAGATGCGGGGCGACGCCCGCCTGATGGCGGTGGCCCGGGGCCTGTTTGAGAGCAACTGCGCGGCGTGCCACGCCCGCGACGGCGGTGGGATCAACGGGTTCAATCTGACCGACGACCTCTACAAGAACATCAAGGGCCTGGAGGACCTGTACGCCGTGATGACGACGGGGGCGAACAACGGGGCGATGCCGTCGTGGTCGGCGAAACTGTCGCAGAACGAACGGGTGCTGGTCGCGGCGTACGTGGCCAACCTGCGTGGGACGTCCCCGGCCAGCCCCCGCGCGGCGGATCCCGCGGAGAGGCCGATCGATCCGTGGCCCGCGGTCGTGACGTCCCCGGAGTGAGGAAGGTCCGGTGAGCAACCGCGCGGCGCGCGCGGCCCGCCGAGGAGTTTGAACCGCGCCCAGGGGAAGCATTTGCCACGGCACGAGTTCGAAGCCAGGAACCAGGCGGGAGAGCCCGGCGGGGATCAGGTCCTTTCCACGCTTCGGGCCGATGGCCGGAGGAGATGGCTTTCGCCGCGCGTCTCCCCCGGGCGGCTGTGGCGGTGGCGGCGTGCGGTGGCGTTTTTTCTGATCGCGCTGTTCACGCTTCTCCCGTACCTCTCCATCAACGGCAAGCCGGCGGTGCTGCTCGACATCGCCGCGAGGCGATTCACGCTTTTCGGCAAGACCTTCCTGCCGACGGACACGCTGCTGCTGGCCCTGATGATGCTCGGCGTGTTCGTGGCGGTGTTCCTGGTAACGGCGGTGAGCGGGCGCGTGTGGTGCGGGTGGGGGTGCCCGCAGACGGTGTACATGGAGTTCGTGTACCGCCCGATCGAGCGGTTCTTCTCGGGGGCGCCCGGGCGGACGCCCACGGCGTTCCAGCGTTCCCCGGCGGCGCAGGCCCTGAAATTGGCCGTTTTCTTCGTGGTTTCCTGCTTCCTGGCGCACACGTTCCTGGCGTACTTCGTCGGGATCGACCGGCTGGCGGAATGGGTGCGGCTATCCCCGGCCAGGCACCCCACGCCGTTCCTGGTGATGGCGGTGACGACCGGCCTGATGATGTTCGACTTCGTGTATTTCCGCGAGCAGACGTGCATCCTGGCCTGCCCGTACGGGAGATTCCAGTCGGTGATGCTCGACCGCGATTCTCGGATCATCGCGTACGACACCAGGCGAGGAGAGCCGCGAGGCAGGCGCCAAGCGGCGGCGGGGGATGTGGCGCTCCCGGTGATCGGCCGAGACGCTCCCAGGACCGGCGACTGCGTGGACTGCGGGCTGTGCGTGACGACCTGTCCGACCGGGATTGACATCCGCGAGGGACTCCAGATGGAATGCGTGAACTGCGCGCAATGCATCGACGCGTGCGACGCGGTGATGACAAAACTGAAGAGGCCGACCGGGCTGATCCGGTACGGGTCGTTGACGGAGATGAATGGTTCCCCGCGGCGAACGATCCGCGCGAGGGTGATGGTCTATTCGGCGGTTCTCGCCGTCGTCACGACCGCGTTTATCGCCGTGCTGGCGACCAAGTCCGACACGGACGTGACCGTCATGCGGGGCCTGGGGGCGCCGTTCGCAACGATGCCCGACGGAACCATCGGGAACCAGATCCGCGTCAAGATCGTGAATCGTCGGGATACGGAGTCAACCTACACGCTGACGGCGGAGGGGCTCGACGGGGCGAAGGTCGAGTCCGAGGCGTTCCCGCTGAGGCTTGGTCCGGGCGAGATGAAGTTGGCCTCGGCGGTGGTGGCGGCTCCAAGAGGGGCGTTCTCGTCTGGCTTTCGAGAGGTTGACATTGTGGTACACGACGGAACCCGGGTGGTTGGTCGCCGGGTCCACCGCCTTCAGGGGCCGGCGGCGGGTGGGAGTACGTCGGGCGGGAACCGCGGGCCTGGTCTTGACAAGGAGTCTCCGCGATGAGCACGCCGGTTGATGGCGGAGTTGGCGCCAAGTCGGGAGGCATCTGGCCCGGGGCGATCTTCGCGCTCCTGGGGGTCAACGTCGTGGTGGTCGCGGTGACGGTGTACTTCGCGGTCACGGACCCCTCGGCGTCGATAGAGCCGAACTACTACGAAAAGGCGGTGCGCTGGGATGAGTCGGCGGCACGGCGCGCATCGAGCGGCCGTCTCGGCTGGGGTGTCCATCTTGAACTCGGCCCGACCGCCCAGGGCCGTGAACTGCTGGCCACGCTGCGCGACGCCGACGGGATGGGGATCGACGGGGCTCGGGTCGAGGTGGAGATGTTCCACCACGCAAGAGCGGGCGACCGGTGGACTCCGCGGCTTGAGCCGCGCGGGGAAGGGGTCTACGCGGGACGGCTCGGGCCGGTGCGCGGCGGGACGTGGCGGCTGCGGTTGATGGCCCGACGCGGCGCCGACGTGTTTGTGACGGAACTTGACCAGGCGTTCCAAGAAGTCGGTGTTCCCGGGGTCGTGCCACGGGAGAACGGGAGATGACACCCCTCTTTGCCGCGGTGTTCACGGCCAGCCTGTTGGGGAGCATGCACTGCGCCGGGATGTGCGGGGCCTTTGTCGCGTTTGCCGTGGCGGGGTTTGAAGGCTCTTCGCCCGCCGCGCCTTCCTGGATACTCAACGCGGCGTACAACGGGGGACGGCTGGTCACCTACTCGATCCTCGGGGCGATCGCCGGCGCGGTGGGGTCGGCGGTGGACCTGGGCGGCGGAGCGGTGGGCGTCAGCAACGCCGCGGCGATCACGGCCGGGGCGTTTATGGCGTGCTTTGGCGTGGTGATGACCCTCCGGGCGCTCGGGGTGCGCATCGCGCGGGCGCCGCTTCCCCCGATGGTGGACCGGGTGGTCGCCGCGGGACACCGGGCCGCGCTTGGGTTGAACCCGCGGCGCCGCGCGCTGGTCATCGGACTGCTGACCACGCTGCTTCCGTGCGGGTGGCTCTACGCGTTCGCGGTGACCGCGGCGGGTACGGCGGATCCGTTGATGGGGGCCGCCACGATGGCGGCGTTCTGGGCGGGCACGCTTCCGGTGATGGCCTCGATCGGAGCGGGCATCCGCGGGGTCGCCGGGCCGCTGCGCGACCGCCTTCCAGCGATCACGGCGGTGTTTCTTGTGGCGGTCGGCTGTGCAACGATCGTTGGCCGGATCGGCGTCGGCCCACTCTCGGGGGGATTGCACGAAGGTTCCCGCGTCCGCGAAGCGAAGGTCCCGGTTCCAGGCAAGGTTGAACTTCCGTGCTGCCATGCCGAATGACGCGACCATCACGATGTCCGAACGCGCGGGCCTGCGCCGCGCGCGGGGCCTGGGGAGCGTGTCCGCCATCGAGGCCGGCGTCCGGTGTTCGCACTGCCGCGGCACGGTGCCCGAGGGGCTGACCGAAGAGGGCTCGGAGGAGCAGTTCTGCTGCCACGGGTGCCGATCGGCGTACCGGATTATCAGGTCGTGCGGGCTTGATCGCTACTACCGGCTGCGTGACATGGAAGCCGGCGGAGGTGTGTTTGCCGCCCCAGCCCCCGCGGGGAGCGGGAAGTACCGCGCGTTCGACGACCCCGCGTTCCATGCCCTGCACTGCCGGGAGGTTCCCGGCGGCCTGATGACGACGGATCTGGTTCTGGAGGGGATCGACTGCTCGGCGTGCGTGTGGCTGCTCGAGCGACTTCCTTCGATGTCGCGCGGCGTGGTGGAGTCGCGGCTGGATTTCCGACGATCGACGCTCCGCGTGACGTGGGACCCGGCCGCGGCGGCGTTGTCGTCGATCGCGGCGCTGCTCGGGTCGCTGGGGCACCGCCCGCACCCGGCGAGGGACACCCAGGCCAGGCGTGTCCGGACGCTCGAGGACCGCCGGGCGATGGTCCGGCTGGCCGTGGCGGGGGCGTGCGCGGGTAACGCGATGCTCTTCGGGGTGGCGCTGTACGCCGGGTTGTTCGACTGGATGGACGCCGGCCATGTCGAGTTGATGCGATGGTCGAGCATGGCGGTCACGCTTGTCTCGCTGGCGTGGCCGGGTCGGGTCTTCTTCACGAGCGCGTGGGCGTCGCTGCGGGCCGGAACCGCGAACCTGGATGTCCCGATCGCGCTGGCGCTCGCGGCGGGCGGCGCCTGGTCGGTGGCCTCGACGATCCGCGGGGACGGGGAGGTGTATTTCGACACGCTGAGCGTCCTGGTGTTTCTGCTCCTGGTCGGGCGTTTCCTTCAGCGCCGTCGGCAACGGTGGGCGTCGGACGCGGTGGAATTGCTCTTCTCGCTCACGCCGACATCGGCTCGGCGGGTGGAGACCGATGCCCGAGGCTTTCAGTCCGTGCATGATGTCGCGGTCGAGGCGCTGCGGGCGGGGGACGTGATCGAGGTGCGGGCGGGAGATTCGATCCCAGCCGATGGCGTGGTCGTGTCGGGGGAGTCACGGGTGGATCGTTCGCTGCTGACCGGGGAATCCCGACCTCTGGCGGTGGCCCCGGGCGCCGCGGCGGCGGCGGGCGATGTCAACATCGTGTCGGCCCTGCGGGTGCGAGTGACGGCCGCGGGGGAAGCCACGCGCGTCGGGCAATTGATGCGAATGGTCGAGGAGTGTTCGAGGCGCAAGGCCCCGATTGTCCGGTTCGCCGACCGGGCCTCGGTGTTCTTTACCTACGGGATGATCACGGCGGCCGGGGCGACGCTCGCGGCGTGGCTGTGGATGGAACCCGCGCACGCGGTCGAGAACGCCGTGGCGCTGCTGGTCGTGACATGCCCGTGCGCCCTGGGGCTTGCGACGCCGATGGCGCTGACGGTGGCGATCGGCCGTGCCGCGAAACTCGGGCTGCTCATAAAAGGGGGTGATGTCATCGAGCGATTGAGCGTTCCCGGCCGGGTCTTGCTCGACAAGACCGGGACGCTGACGCACGGGAGGCCGGCGGTGGTCCGGTGGGATGGCGATGACTCGATCAAGCAGGCGGTCGCCGCGCTGGAGGCCGGGTCGAACCACCCGATCGCAATGGCGATGGCCAGGGACCTGGGCGGAGAAGAGATGGTGCTGGTCCGTGGCGAGCAGACGACCGGCGGGGGTATTCGGGGGCGGGTCGGTCAACTCGACGTGGCGGTCGGGTCGCCTGCGTTCATACGGTCGATCGGGGCGACGGATCCGATCGGGTACCAGGGTCGCGCCGAGGCGATGGCCCTGAACGGGCTGACGCCCGTGCTGGTCGCGGTCGGCGGGGTGGTATCGGCCGCGGCGGGGCTGGGTGATTCGGCCCGTGCCGATTCGAGCCGGTCGATCCGCGACCTGGAACGGCTCGGGTGGGAGCCATGGATTCTCTCGGGAGATGATCCCAGGGTGGCCCTTGGGATCGGGGAGCGGGTCGGCGTCGCGCCGGGCCGCGTTCTGGGCGGCATGTCGCCGGAGGGCAAACTGGAGACGGTGCGGCGATTCTCCGCCACGGGGCCGACCGTGATGGTTGGTGATGGCGTGAACGACGCCGCGGCGCTGGCGGCGGCGGGAGTGGGAGTCGCCGTGCATGGCGGGGCGGAAGCATCGCTGGCGGCGGCGGATGTGTACATCAACTCCCCCGGCATCGCGGGCGTGGGACACCTGATCGAAGGGAGCCGACGGACCATGCGGCTGATACGGACGATCCTGGTGGTCTCCGCGGCGTACAACCTGACGGCGGGCTCGATCGCGGCGGCCGGCCTGATGAGCCCGCTCATCGCCGCGCTGGTGATGCCGGCGAGTTCCCTCACCGTGCTGACGATCTGTTTTCGGTCGAGAACCTTCGGAGGCGGCCGATGAGTGTGATCTACGTGATCGTCCCGGTGGCCGTGCTGCTGGCGGGGGCGGCGGTATGGGCGTTTCTCTGGGCCGCCCGGCAAGGCCAGTTCGACGACCTGGACACCCCCGCCCGCCGCGTTCCTCTCGACGACGACTGATCCCCGATCACGGCCCCCTTGCCGACGGCGCAGGCCGCGCAGGCCGCGTGACCGACACACAGGCCCGAGGTCGGCGGGTCGAGCGGATGCTTGGCGGCTCACCGATGCCCGATGAACCCACGGCGGGCCGATCCGGCTCGCGCGGGAGGGTTCATGCCCACGAATCTGAGGCGGTCACAGGCTCGCGCGTGGACGGTGTGGACCTTCGCCACGGGCCTGGCGGCATGCCTGGCGTTGCTGGGGTTTCAGCGCGACTCGTTTGAAGAAGAGATGATCGAACTGGGCCTGATCTTCGCGGGATCGGTGTTGAGCATGGGGGTCATTGCCGGGCGTTCCCGGGATGCCCGCACGCTGCTGGTGATCGCCTGGGGCGGGACGATGGGGATGTGGTGCATCCGCTGGCTTGAGTTGTGGGCCATGTCGGTCGACCGCTTTCTTCCCATGACCGGCTTGTTCACGCGCGGGATGGTTGAGTCGCTGGGCGTTCCCGCGGCGATCGCGGCTGCGGGGGCTGTCAGCGCGGCGCTGTTGCTGTTGGCGACGCGATCGGGCCGCGTGGCGTGGGGGTGCCTGGTGGCGACGCTTATCGCGTCGGCCGTGCCCATGTTCTCCGACGATCTTGCTTCCTCCCTTCCCTGGGCGGCGGCGGGGTGGATCTCGCTGGTGACCGCCTGGCTGGCGGTGTGGGCGGTGGACGAATCGGTGCGGCGCTCGGGAGCGGGGTGTCGCTCGTGTGGGACGGACCTGACGGGGCTGACCAGCCCGGTCTGTCCGCGGTGCGCCACGCCGATCCCCTCGTCGCGGCGGGCGGTCCCCGCGATGGCGACGGCCCGGGAGCGACGCCCGATCTGATCCGATCGAACAAGAGCCGAGGAACCCACGGCCCCGACCGGGAGCCTCCAGGCGCCTCGATCGATCCACAAAGATGGCCGCCGCGATATGTCACGGCCGGGTAACGATGGGCACACAAACGCCCTGACGGGTCGAACCGCCTGATAGGATGGTCGCGTACCGCTCTGGGCGTGTGCATGGACCGAATCGCGCGAGCGTCCGGAAGCGGCCATGCACGCCAACGCGGCCAGGGAATGGTCAAGATCGCGTCTGGGGGTACGGCAAGAGGTGGCCCGGGATTCGGAAAGGTCGGCGGGCCGTCATCAGGCCGTGTAGGATTGAGGCCCGTGAAGGGGGCTCATTTGGCCCGCGCGAGAATCACCCGGCGCCTGCCCGGTTTCGGGAAGCGAGGTACGGGGGTTTGCGGCGTCCCGGGCCGGCGCGGCCAGGGGCGATGGGTGCCTGGCTCATGGTTCGGGCCGGCGGTGCCGGTGTGAGGTCGTCACGACGAGGTGAATCATGGCGGTTTCGAACGTATGCTGGGGCATCGAGATCGGGTCGTACGCGGTCAAGGCGCTGAAACTCGAGTTTTCCGACCAGGGCGCCAATGTCCTTGACTTTGCGATCATCCCCCACGCCAAGGTGCTCTCGACCCCGGGGATTGACCAGAACGACGCGATCCGCGTGACGCTGGGGACACTGGTCGCGCAGTGGGACTTGTCAAAGGCGTCGATCGCGCTTTCGGTGCCCGGCCAGTCGTCGCTGGCGAGGTTTGCCAAACTCCCCCCGGTCGAGCCAAAGAAGGTTCCCGACATCGTGCGGTTCGAGGCGGCTCAGCAGATCCCGTTCCCGCTCGACCAGGTTGAATGGGACTACCAGACCTTTGTCAGCCCGGATTCGCCGGATATCGAAGTAGGCATATTCGCGATCACCCGCGAGCGGATCATGGACCGGCTGTTGTTGCTGCAGGACGTGGGGATTACTCCCGACCACGTGACGCTGAGCCCGATCGCGGCGTACAACGCGATGGCGTTCGACCGCCAGTTCACGGAGAAGACGCCCGGGACGGTGATCCTCGACATCGGGACGACCTCGACGGACGTGGTGGTGGCGGACTCGGCGCGGGTGTGGGTGCGAACGGTTCCCCTGGGCGGGCACCACTTCACCGAAGCGCTGGTCAACGCCTTCAAACTCAGTTATCCCAAGGCGGAAAAACTGAAGAAGGAAGTCGAGAGCGGGGCGAACTCCAAGCACATCGCCCAGGCGATGCGACCGGTGTTCAGCGACCTGGCCCAGGAGGTTCAGCGGTCGATCGGCTATTACCAGAGTCTGCACAAGGAAGCCAAACTGACCCGGTTGATCGGGATCGGTTCGACCTTCCTGATGCCCGGCATCCGCAAGTTCCTCAAGCAGCAGTTGTCGGCCTCGATCGGCCCGATCGACGTGACCCGCGTCGAGGAGTTCGAGCGACTGCGGTACACGGGCCTGGCCGACGAGCGCCGAGCCGAGGAACTGCGGGCGAACGTGCTGTCGATGGCCACCTGTTACGGCCTGGCGCTCCAGGGCCTGGGCATGAACACCGTCAACGCGAACCTCATGCCGACGGAGATCATCCGCAGGTCGGTGTGGAGGGACAAAGCCAAGTGGTTCGGCATCGCGGCGGGGTTGGCCGTGGCGACCGGGGCGGCGATGTTCATACGCCCGGTCACCGACAACTTCGCCGTCGCCGGCGCTTCCCCCGACCCGGTCATCGAGTCGGCGATCCGAGAAGCGGCGGACCTCAAGCGAGCCGCGGGCGAGGCGGCGGTCATCGGGGATGCGTCGGTGGACAACGGCCCGGTCAACATGATCTCGCTCCTTGAGAACAAGTCCATCCACGCGCACCTGCTCAACGACCTGTCGGCGATGCTCGAGGACTCCGCGAAGAAGGCGGGCATGGCCGAGGGATCGCCGTACGTCGTTCGGAATTTCACCACGGCGTACGTCGCCGATGGCGGGATCGTGGAGAGCGAGTTCGGAGGCACGGCTCCCGGCCGCGCGATGGGCGGCGGTCACGGCGGGGGCCACGGAGGCGGGTTCTCCGGCTTTGACGAGGCCGAGCCGACCCCCGCCGCTTCCAGGCGGGTCGTTGAGTGCCAACTCGTGGTCACCACGACGCAGCCCGACGCCCGGAAGTTCATGCTGTCCACCATCGACCGCTGGCTCCGGGACAACAAGGTCAGGCCGGGTGTTCCCTACACGATCGTGGTGGAAGAAAACCCGTGGACGATGCGCGACGAGACCCGGGCCGACGCCTCGACGGCCGATGCGTCACGCCGCCCGCCCGACCGCTTCGGCGAGAGCCGCGATGGAGGCCACGGCGGCGGGGGACACGGAGGCGGCGGCCACGGCGGCGGGTTCTCCGACACCCGGGAATCGGTGATGCGTGGTGTCCAGCCAACCAACGTCATCGTCTACGGCGGCGGTCCGGCGGGTGATTCGGGCGTCGCCGCGGGCTCGCTCCCCCCGCTCGACTCGCTCAAGCCAAAGGATCCTCCGGGGAGCACCAGGGCCACGTTCGTGATCCAGTGGCACGTGGAAATAAAAGACCCGTCCAAGAGGGATGGACCCGAGGGTGACGGCTCGGTCGGAGGTGGCGCGTGAGCAATGCCGTTTCATGGATCAAGGGGCACCTGGCCGTGGTGTCGTGCTCGGTGGTGATCCTCGTCGCCGTCCCCGTCGCGTGGTACTTCAGTTCCAACTGGAACAAGCAGATCCGCCAGAAGCAGGAAAACGCCGCCAAGGACAAGTTCAACGCCGTCGAGTCGGCGTCACGCGTTACCTACCGGCTTCCGCGTCTTTCGGCGGACGAGCCCGCCGTTGAGGTCACCTCGGCCCCGAACTCGACGCTCACGGAGTGGTTCAAGGCGCACCGTGAGAAAATCATCGCCCAGGCGCAGGGGATTGTCCGCGAAGCCGAGCGGATGAACCGGCGCGGCCACGTCCCGCTTGTCGAGGGGCTTTTCCCCGACGCGGCCGGGCAGGCCGCGCAGGTCAAAGCGCTCGAACTGGCCGAGAAGATCGTCTACACCGGGGCGCCGACATCGGCGTACCCGATGCTCCTGCGGAAGATCGGCGCGGGGACGCCCCCGGAGCCGTCAAGCGTGGCGACCATCGTCGCCGACGAGCGGGCGAAAATGGAAGAGCAGATCACCGCCGGGACTCGCCGAGAACTGACCCCCGACGAGCGAGACCGGGTCTCGAAAGCCCTGGTCGAGCGTCGGCTGGCCGAGTACCGCGCCCGCGCGTCCGAAATCTCCGTCTACGCGACCATGGAGGTCTTCCCCGCCGGCGGGCGAGGCCTGGGCAGCGATGTCCCGCGCGTCATGCCGGCCCAGCCGCCGGCGCTCGACGAGTGCTTCATGTGGCAATTTGACTACTGGGTTGTCTCGGACGTACTCGACGCGATCGCGCTGGCCAACACCGACCCGGACGGTCGTCCAAGCCCCGTGGATCGCTCGGTCGCCAAGCGACTCGAGCGTATCGAAACCAGCGACCAGTGGGTCATGGCGTTCGCCGCTCGCGGGTCGGATTCGATGGGCGAAAGCGTGGGCACGGTTGATTCAGGAAGCCCCGACGCCCTGATCGAACCGAAGTTCTCTCGATCCATCACCGGCCGGTGGAGCGGGCCGGGCAACGCGGTCTACGACGTGCGCAACGTGGCGGTCACGCTTGTGGCGTCGTCGGCGCGTCTCCCCGAACTCATGGATGCCTTCGCAAGGACCAACTTCATGACCGTGACCGACCTC
This sequence comes from Phycisphaeraceae bacterium, assembly GCA_019636515.1. Classification (GTDB taxonomy): domain Bacteria; phylum Planctomycetota; class Phycisphaerae; order Phycisphaerales; family UBA1924; genus JAEUJB01. The sequence continues at coordinate 189,665 of JAHBXI010000004.1, forward strand.
GACCTCTCCGAGGTCGACGTGTGGGCGGACCTGGAGCAGGGGTACTTCTACGGATCGGAACACGTGATACGGGCCAAGTTCATCGTTGAGACCATATGGCTCCGCAGTTGGACACAACCGCTGATGCCGGCGCGGGTCCGCGGGTACCTGGGGATCTCCTCCGAGAACCAGGGAAGGGACTAAGCGTCGTTCTTCAAGCAAGAAGCACGCCTATTCGCGGCGGATCGGGCCGCGGGACGGGAACGCGACATGAAACTCAAAGGCATCGGCGTCGTTGAGCAGAATTTCGAGAAGGCCATCGTCGGGGTGGTCGGCCTTCTCCTGATCGGCACGCTCGCCGCTCAGTTCCTGTTCGAGCCGAACATGGTCACCGTCGGCAAGGGGCAGCCCGTGCCGCCCGGCCAGGCGTACCGGCCGGTCGAGGAGGCCGCCCACTCCCTGCTGGGCAAACTCGACCCGAGGGCCGCCGATTCTCTTGTGCCCGAGCCGCCCCGGGTTGACTTGCTCGCCCAGTACCAGGCAAAGGTCCGGGCCGGAGTGGCCCCGCGTCCCCGCATCGCGATGCTTGGGCCGTCGGTCAACCTCGGCGACACGGTGATCGCGGCGGGCGATCGGGCCGGAGCCCCCATCCGCATGGCGTCTCTTCCGGCGCCCCGTTCGGCCACCGTCCAGGGCTACGCCGCCACCATCGACCCGGTCGAGAAGATGCGAGTCAAGGAACTCGCCGCCCTGCTCCCCGCCGCGCAGCCGTACGACAAGCAGTGGGTGAGCGTGGAAGCGGTTCTCGACGGCACCGCGCTCAAGGCCGCGCTCGAGGCCGATCCGGACGGCGAAGCCGGGCCCGCGAGGGCCGTTCCACGCGGTTGGATCGACAACTCGATCGAGATCATCGGCGTCCAACTCGAACGACAGAAACTCTCCACCGACAGCATGTCGGCCGTGTTCGGCGGGCTTTCCGAGATCGATCCCGAGGCCTGGGGCCCGGCCGCCCTGGTGCCCGCCCCCCCGGGAGCGGCGGACCTGGTCGGTGAACTGATCGCCAACGCCAAGAGCATGTCCGATATCGCAAACACGCTCTCCGTGCTGCGGTCCGATCCCGAGCGGATCATCAGGCCGGAGTTCTTCTCCACCATCGCCGGAACACGGTGGACCCCCCCCACGGAGGCTCGCCAGGCCGAGGCGCTGCTTGGAGGCAAGAACCCCGTCGATGTGCTCAGGGATCGAATCACCGAGCAGGAACGGGCACTCCGCGCGGTGGACCGCCGGCTGGCCGAGGCGGGTGGCGGCGGCCGCCGGCCCGACGGCGGCCACGGCGGCGATGGGGGCGGCCGTCCTTCATCCTCCGGTGGTGGTGGGGGCGGTCCGGCTTCGACTGGCAGGCCGCGAACCAACGAGCGGCAGATCCGTCAACTCGAAACCCAGCGCGAGACCATCACCCTTCGGATTGCCGACCTTCAGCGCCAGATTGACACGATCGAGTCAGGCCTCGATCGGACGCGGCGCGATGAGCGGATGGAAGAGCGTTTCGTTCTTTCCAACCCGGCCATCCGGGTCTGGACCCACGACCTCACGGCCGAGCCGGGCGAGGTCTACCGCTACCGCGTCCGTGTCGTCATCAACAACCCGTTGTTTGGCCGGTCAGGCATCGGTGATGACGCCGCGTTGAAGATCCCCGTCGTGTACGGGGAGTGGTCGGACTGGACCGACGCGGTTCTGGTCATGCCCACGGATGTGTTTTTCGTGACCGGGGCCTCGCCGCGAAGCCCGGCGAGCGGGACGGTGACCGCCGCCGCCGAGTGCTTCGTTTTCTACTACGGCTACTACCGTCGGGCGACCACCTCTCTCGAGCCGGGCGATCGAGTCCGGACGGTTGCCAGGACCCCGCCGAACCTCGCTACGTTCAATGAGCAAGTCCTCGCCCAGCGAGGTCCGGGCGCCATCCCTCTTCAGCCATCGCCGCGGATCGAGTCCGACGATCGCGAGTTGATGGACCCGCGCCGTCCCGCCCAGACCACCACCCGGGAGCCCCAGCCGTTCGACGACATGAACGGCCTGCTGATCCCGGCGGCGAAGGAAATCCCGGTCGTCATCAACGACATTTTCCTTGACGCCAACGAACAGCCCGAGATCGGCATTGGCCGTGCCACCGGCAACCGCGGAGAGGTCGCGGCGTACTTCCGCACGGCCGAGGGGCGGCTCACGACCCGGTTCCCGGCGACCGAGAGGGCCTCCTCGCTGTACCGCCTGGTCGTGGCCTCGGACCTGCAAGGCCAGACACAAGGCCAACCAAAACCAGAACAAACAAAGCAAGAGAATCCCCGCGAAATGCCCCGCCGTGAATCGCATGGCCATAGCGACGGTGGCGGGGGTGGGGGCGGTTGAGAGGGTGGCGGGAGTGAACGGTTCGCGGGGCCGATCGAAAAAATCGGTTGGAACCTTCTTGACTCATCGGGGGTTGTTCCTAGAGTCACCTCCGCCCAATTCGGGGCGTGTCATTTGCCGGAACCGTGGTGGCTTCTGGCGGATGAAGGAAGTTTGCGGGGGTTGAGGAGGCCGCCGGGAGGCGGTTGAGTGGGTCTGAATCGGGTGAAAACCCGTCTCCGGCTCTTTTCTTTGACATCCGGATATGGACGAACGTGTATGTGTCGGTGCGCCCGCCGTCTTCGGCATCCCGAAAGGGGTCCGCGGCCGGATCGGGTGATACCGACGGAAACTGCGAGAATTGAAGATTCTCTTGCAGCGCCACTTTGTGGTTGGCCGGTTTGTCCGGGTCAAGGCGATCCCGTAAGGGAACGTCGGTGTCCCGGGCCGGTGGCCTGAAATTACTCATCAGGCAACGCGCAATCGGGTCGTCGATCATGCGAGCGGTCCGTCGAAGGACGGGTTGTTCGGATGGCGGCGATACACCGCGACTCCGTGCGATGCAGCACGGGGAAGGCGACGGGGTTTGACCGTCGCCGTGGTCGCGGCGTCCGGTTGGTGTGATCGATCAAGGGCGCACGGTGAATGACTTGGCATCGAGAGGCGATGAAGGACGCGAGAACCTGCGATAAGCCCAGGGGAGCCGGTAACTAGGCCCTGATCCTGGGATTTCCGAATGGGGCAACCCACCCGCAAGGGTACCTGACGCTGAATGCATAGGCGTCAGGAGCGAACGTGGAGAAGTGAAACATCTCAGTATCCACAGGAAAGGAAAGCAACAGCGACTCCGCAAGTAGCGGCGAGCGAACGCGGATAAGCCGGCGGAACCCCGAACGCCCTGGAATGGGCGGCCAAAGAAGGTGAAAGCCCTGTAGATGGAAGCCGGTGAGGCCTAGAGTAAACTCGGGCTCGGGAAACCCGGGTTGAACATGGGGGGTCCACCCTCCAAGCCTAAGTACTCCTCGATGACCGATAGCGAACCAGTAAGGCGACTGAACGTTGACAAGCTCTCCGACGAGGGGAGTGAAAGAGTACCTGAAACCGTGCGCTTACAAGCGGTCGGAGCCCTTCGGGGTGACGGCGTGCTTTTTGCATAATGAGCCGGCGAGTTGGTCTGTACGGCGAGCCTAAGCCCTGACGGGGCGGAGGCGGAGCGAAAGCGAGTCCGAAATGGGCGCCGAGTCGTACGGGCCAGACGCGAAACCTTGTGATCTACCCATGGTCAGACTGAAGGGCGGGTAAAACCGCTTGGAGGGTCGAAGCCGTGACCGTTGAAAAGGTCTGGCATGAACTGTGGGGAGGTGGTCAAAGTCCAATCAAACTGGGAGATAGCTCGTTCTCTCCGAAATAACTCTAGGGTTAGCCTCAGACGGCAGTCACTGGGGGTAGAGCTACTGGATGAGGGGTGGGGTCGCAAGACTACCCTCCTCAACCAAACTCCGAATACCAGTGATCAAGGTCTGGGAGATAGACGGCGAGTGACAATATCCGTCGTCAAAAGGAGAAAAATCCAGATCGCCAGCTAAGGCCCCAAATCCGTGCTTAGTTCGAAAGGAAGTCAAGTTGCAATGACAGCCAGGATGTTGGCTTAGAAGCAGCCACCATTTAAAGAGTGCGTAACAGCTCACTGGTCGAGGAACTTGGCGCCGATAATTATCGGGAATAAGCATGGAGCCGAAGCTGCGGGCTCGAAAGAGCGGTAGGAGAGCGTTCCTGGGGCGGTGAAGCGGTTCCGAAAGGGGTCGTGGAGCGCCAGGAAGTGAATATGCCGGCTTGAGTAACGATAAAACGGGTGAGAATCCCGTTCGCCGTAAGCCCAAGGTTTCCTGGGGAAGGTAATTCCGCCCAGGGTTAGTCGGGACCTAAGGCAAGGCCGAAAGGCGTAGTCGATGGACATCAGGTTAATATTCCTGAACCGTCATCGCGAACGGATTCCTGAGATCAACGGGACTGTCAGATGTCCAGGCCGCAAGGCCGATGTTGGTGGATGGAGTTCCTAGAAAAAACGATGACAAGCCCGTACCAAAACTGACACAGGTGGGCGAGGCGAATAGCCTCAGGCGCTCGAGAGAACGGTCGTGAAGGAACTAGGCAAGTTAACCCCGTAAGTTCGCAAGAAGGGGGCCCGCAAGGGCGCAGAGAAAAGGGTCTGGGAACTGTTTATCAAAAACACAGCTCTGTGCTAAGACGCAAGTCGATGTATACAGAGTGACGCTTGCCCGATGCCGGAATGTCAAGGAAGGGGTTCATCGAAAGAGAAGATCCCGACCGAAGCACCGGCGAATGGCGGCCGTAACTATGACGGTCCTAAGGTAGCGAAGTTCCTTGTCGGGTAAGTTCCGACGCGCATGAATAGCGTAATCACTGGACTCCTGTCTCCACGACCGACTCGGTGAAATAGTAGTGGCGGTGAAGATGCCGCCTACCCGCAGCAAGACGGAAAGACCCCGTGGACCTTCACTATAGGCTCCTATTGGCCACTAGCATTCACTGCGTAGCATAGGTGGGAGGCTTTGACGCCTGGATTCCGGTCCGGGACGAGCCACAGGTGAAATACCACCCTGTGTACGTTGGTGGCCTAACGTCGATTCCCTTGAATCAGGGCGACGGACAGTTGGTGTCGGGTAGTTTGACTGGGGCGGTCTCCTCCTAAAGAGTAACGGAGGAGTGCAAAGGTCGGCTCAGCACGGATGGAAACCGTGTGTTGAGTGCAAGAGTATAAGCCGGCTTTACTGCGAGACCGACAGGTCGAGCAGTCACGAAAGTGGGCTCTAGTGATCCTGCGATCCCGTGTGGAAGGGTCGTAGCTCATCGGATAAAAGGTACCCCGGGGATAACAGGCTGATCGCTCCCGAGCGTCCATAGCGGCGGAGCGGTTTGGCACCTCGATGTCGGCCCATCACATCCTGGGACTGAAGGCGGCCCCAAGGGTTCGGCTGTTCGCCGATTAAAGTGGTACGCGAGCTGGGTTCAGACCGGCGTGAGCCAGGTCGGTCCCTATCTGCTGTGGGCGTTGCAGGCTTGATGGGAATCAACTCTAGTACGAGAGGATTGAGTTGGACGGACCTCTGGTGATCCAGTTGCATTGCTAAATGCACCGCTGGGTAGCTACGTTCGGCAGGGATAACCGCTGAAAGCATCTAAGCGGGAAGCCCCCCCAGAGATGAGGCCTGCTTGCGTAAGCGAGAGACCCCTGGTAGACCACCAGGTTGATAGGCCGCAGGTGTAAGGACAGAAATGTCCTGCTCAGCCGAGCGGTACTAACGGTCAAATTCGATCACACCAACCAGACGCCGGATCGGCGCCACCGAGAATCCCAGCGATTCTTCCGTGGCCGCGGTTCCCGCGTCGGCAAAGTGGAACGTCATCGCCCTCCGGCGATGACCGTCCGCAAGAGATCTTCTCCCTCCAGGTTTCCATGCATTTCGTGCGGGTCGGTGCCGTTTGTCGTTCCCCTCCGGGGTACGCCAGTGCCCGGCTCGCCACACGTTCGTCCAACCGGACTTCAATCCCGCCGCCGTCAATCGCGGCGAGCGGGGTTTTGTCGGTGATCACAGGCATCGGGAAACACCTGTTCCCATCCCGAACACAGCAGTTAAGCCGATGCCGCCGATGATACTGCATCGCGGGAAAGTAGGTCATCGCCGACTCTTGAGCCCCTTGAGGTAAACCTCACGGGGCTCTTTTCGTTTTGCGGTTTCAAACCACTCCGCCGGTGTTTTCGTGTACCCTCTATCGTGATCGTGCAGTCGAAAGGGGGACGGCGTGTCTTTGAAGCGGCTCTTGTGCTATGTTCGGCTCGAATTGCTGGTGTTACGCCGCCAGTTTGTTCCCAAGCGGTCGTGTCGCAGTGATCGAGCCAAGTACCGCCGCAACATCGGGCCGTTGAGCGACCTGAGCACGGTGTTTCACTTTACGTCTGTACGGGCGTGCAAGGGAATCCTTCAGGGCGGGTTCCGAGAATCCAGGAGCGGGTGGCTGGGTCCCGGGGTGTACGCGGGGACATTGCCCAACCCGCCTGGCTGGCTGAAGATATGGCTGTGGGGCCAGTACAACTGCCCGGTCCGTGTGCCCATAAAACGGCTCGGGAAACAGGATTTTTCAAAAGTTGCACGGGTTTTTCCGCCGTATACAGTAGTGGTACGAAGGTCGGAGTGGCCGGATCATCCGCTATTTCGTCCGTGCCCCAAGGATCTGCTCGCCGATGTCCAGGCAGTCTCAACATGCTCGTGACCATGTGCGGGCATCCGCGATGGCGCCGGTGTGGTGGTTTGCGTTCGCAAACGTAGCCGTGGCCTTTACTCTCTCACTGGGCCTTCATGCGACCCTGTCGCTCTTGACGGGGCGGTGGTGGGCGCACGCGATGGTGGCGCCCGTGTTTTTCTTGGTGTCGCTCGGTGTCGTGCATCACGCGCTTTCCACGGTGACCAATACGCTGGTGCAGGCCGTGTTTGTGCGTCTCGGGAAGTCCGGCGATCCCGCGGCTCCGATCCTCGATGATGTTCCGGTGGGGCTACCGCTTCGCTCGCCATACAGATCGGTCGCCGGAGTGGGTGGATACGTGCGCGGGCCTTGGCGGCTCAATGCCAACCGCCCTACTCGCCCTGTACGCTGCGATGAGGGGGTGTACATGCCGGGCGGCGTCCGATTGGCGATGCCGTGATGTCCCGTGAGGAACCGATCCATGCCCCCCCAGGGTCCCAGGACACGCCGCCGAGCGTTGCGAGTGATGGCCTGAGCGGCACGAATTCTCCAACTCTGGAAGAAGTGTCCTCGGCGTACGCCACGCTCGGCTTGTTCGAGTTGAATCGCGGCAACCTCACCCGCGCCCGACGGCTGTTCCGCCGGGTTCTGAAGATCGAAACACGCATCGGCCGCAAGGAGGGCATCGCCTCGGCGTACGGCTATCTTGCGTACATTGCTCGTATCCGGGGTGAGTTGGATGGGGCCGAACGACACCTGAAACGCGCCATTGCAATCGAAGAGGAACTCGGTCGGGCGGAAGGTATGGCCGCGAGTTACGGCAACCTCGGCGTGATCGAGCAGACGCGCGGAAATCTGGAGGCCGCGGAGGCGTACCACAAGAAGTCGCTGGCGATCGAGGAGAAACTGGGCCGCCCGGAGGGGATGGCGAACCAGTACGGCAACCTCGGCCTGATCGAGCGGACGCGCGGGAATCTGGAGGCCGCGGAGGAGTACCACAAGAAGTCGCTGGCGATCAACGAGAAACTGGGCCGCCCGGAGGGGATGGCGAGCGACTACGGCAACCTCGGCCTGATCGAGTGGGCGCGCGGGAATCTGGAGGCCGCGGAGGCGTACCTGAAGAAGTCGCTGGCGATCGAGGAGAAACTGGGCCGCCCGGAGGGGATGGCGAACCAGTACGGCAACCTCGGCGTGATCGAGCGGGCGAGCGGGAATCTGGAGGCCGCGGAGGCGTACCACAAGAAGTCGCTGGCGATCAACGAGAAACTGGGCCGCCAGGAGGGGATGGCGAGCGTCTACGGCAACCTCGGCGTGATCGAGCGGACTCGCGGGAATCTGGAGGCCGCGGAGGCGTACCTCAAGAAGTCGCTGGCGATCGAGGAGAAACTGGGCCGCCCGGAGGGGATGGCGAGCGTCTACGGCAACCTCGGCCTGATCGAGCAGACTCGCGGGAATCTGGCCGAAGCCCGTCGCCTCTTTACTTTGTCTTGCGAACTGTTCCGCACGATCGGCGCACAGGATCGCCGGCAACTGGTTCAATCATGGATCGACCGCCTGGGGTAGATTTTTTGCCGCCGTTTCCGGCCCCCGGCACGGCTCCTCGCGGGTCTGGCGTCGAGATCGTCCGCGCCGACAGGGCCACGCAAAGGCGCCGAAAAGCAGCCCCACCGGGTCGATCGTGTCACGCGAAATCGCCTTGTCGCCCTCGCGGCCATGCGGTACCTTGAAAGGGACGTCGCGTCTTTGGCGTGACCGGCGGCACCTGGGTTTCCAGGCGGGAGTACTTCGATGTTCACCGTGCTGTTCCCGGGCGTTCTTGCATCGGCGATCGCCGCGACATCCCCGGCGATCGTGCCGAACTTCGGAGAAGATGGTCGTTTTCAGTGGGTCGGCCCCACGGGTGGCGCGTCGGGCACGGCGATCGCCAGGAGATCGGTGATCACCGCCAAGCACGTCGGCGGCAGCACCTACGGCGTGCTAGGCAACGTCCATACCGCATCGTACAGGATCCACCATCCGACCATGGATCTGGCGATCCTGGTCTTCGGGCAGGATCTTCCGGGCTGGCATGCGATCGGCGGGTCCGCGCCGGTGGGATCGGAAGTGACCTGGGTTGGCTACGGGCGCACGGGGATCCTGAACCCGCAAGGAACCGGCTACGACATCTACTGGTGGAGCGGTGGAACCCGCCTTGCGGCCCCAAACCAGGTCGATCTTGAGTGGTACTTCCCGGGGTGGGGGCCGAGTTTGATTTCGTACCTGAAGGGAAACGGCGACGCGGCCGCTGTTTCGGGAGACTCGGGGGGCGGTGTCTTTGTCGGCGACAAACTCGTCGGCGTGATTTCGTACGCATTCAACTCATCGAACGGGGTCCTTCCCGACTACGGGTTTGCTTCCCTGAACAACGGCGTGCCGTACCACGGGTCCGGGGCGATCAGCCTGACCGATCCCGAGGTTCGCCGGTGGCTGATGGACAACCTCGTGCCGTACTGCGGCGCCGACTTTGACCTGTCCGGCTTTGTCGATACCGATGACTACGACTGTTTCATCCAAGCGTTCGAGGCCGGAGAGGACCTGGCGGACTTTGACCGCTCGGGCTTCGTCGATTTTGAGGACTTCACGGCGTTCGTGCGGGCGTTCGAAGACGGCTGCTGAACCTTGCCGCCATCACGACCACGAGGCGCCCGGGATTTTTGGCGAGCGCGATGAATTGCTTCTACGACCCCGCCGGCCATGACCGCAGGGGCCTGCCCTCTCGGATCGCCTGGCGGATCTGCGAGAGGCGTTGTCCGGCGGGCTTGAGAATCCCGCCCGCGGTGAACAGGCCGCCGCTGGTCATTTCCGGGGAGAGGGGTGAATCGACGAGTTCCTGCCAGCAGACGCTGGTGACGTACGGCTTGGAGAGGCACACCTGCATGACGCGGGAGAGAAAATCGGCCTGTGACGAATCGCTCCAGGGTGCTCGCCACCACCCCCCGTCGGGGGTGTGCAGGGTGGGGCTGGCGGGGTAGGGCGGGGCTTCGGCGGGTGGGTGGCCTGGGTCAGGTATTTCAGCGCTTGGCGCCCCCAGGGCGCTGATGGCGATGGGCTTCTCGAGCGCGGCGTAGCGGTCCAGCATGGCCGAGAGGGTCATCAGGTCCCTGACGGACTGCCCTCCGACGGGCTGTCCGAACTGGAGGCGAATCCCGATCGCGTCCAGGTGCATCCCGACCTGTCCGATCGCGTCGGCAAAGAGCAGGGGGGGCACCGACCGGCGGTTGATGGCGTGGTACTCGCCAAACGGCTGGGCGATCTCGACCTGGACCTTTCCGGCCGGGTGCAGTTTTCGCACGAGCATGACGCACAGGCGTGTCAGGTCGATGATCTGATCGAAGCCGAGTTTGAAATTGGTGTTGACGTTGAGGCCCGAGACGATGGTCCATCGGGCCACGGTCCGTCGATAGCGGGTGACGACGCTCTGGACGTGCTCAAAGACAAACTCGCGCAGCGCTTCGTAGTCGTTTTCCCAGATATACAGCCACTCGGGGATGCACCCGGGCCGCAGGTCGATCACGGGTCCCGCCCAGACCGGGAGGCGCGCCTGGCGCACGGCCCACTCGATCCAGTGGTCCGTGCCGGCGAAGGAGTACTTTCCCTCCTGCGGTTCAAGGTCCTTCCATCGCATCGGCATGCAGACAAAGTCGCACGCGGTGGCGACCACCCGCTGGAGCGATTCGGAGAAGTGGGCCGGGCTGACCGCGCAGCCCACCAGCGGCGTCCCCGGGACCACGGCCATGCCGGCGCCGGGCACGATCGCGGGAGCGAGCGGCTTGGGCGGCTCCTGGGTCAAGGCGGCGACGCGAGTGACGGCGGCGGTGTAGGTATGTCCGGAGGTTCTTCCGGCCATCGACCGCTCGGCGCTGATCAGGGCGAGGCGTTCTCCCGCGTCGATGGCCAGGGCCAGGGCGTCGTGCGCGAGCCGATCGGCCTGGGCGGAAAAGCCGTGGTGGGCCTCCGTGGTGCCGGCGCCCGGGGCGGATCGCTGGGCGACCAGCGCGGCGGTGAACGTCCGGCGCGCCCGGTCAAAGTCCGCCATGACCGGGTCGTCGTTCGGCAGGTCAAAGAGCGTCCAGTCTTCGAGTTTGTTCAGGAAGAGCATGATCTGATGCCGTGCCAGTTCAAGCATCAGGAGGTAAGGCGCCGCCCTCTCGGGCAGGAGGCACGTCTTGAGGGTGAGAACGCCCAGGGCTCGGCCTTGCGGTCCCTGGGTATCCGTCGCGGCGGCGGGCTTCGGCAGGTACACGGGGATCTGGATGCACAGCCCGGCGGCGTCCTGCCCCTGCTTCTCGCACACGAGCACACCGCCCTCGAACCGGACATTGCCCGCGAGCGGGAGGTCGTCGGGGCCGACCATGTGGGCGTGCCGGCTCGACCACGCGTGGGTGGTTTCCGAGGGCGTGGCGGGATGATGTTCAAAGACGGCGAAAGACAGCATCCCGGGTGAAATCCTCCCGAAGGAACCCGTCGAACAGGGACCGACAGTGTAGAGGCGCGATGGGGTCGGGGCGGCGAGGATCACACCCCGATACGTCCGGGGTGTCGTATGGTTTGGTCATGCGACCAATCCCCGATCCGGTTCGGGATCCACGCCCCGTTCTTTCGACCGACCTTGACCTTCCGGGCCGGAGAGCCGGGAAGGTGCGAGACATCTACACGGTGCCGTCCGCGGAAGGGGAGCCCGGCTCGGGTCGGGCGGGGTCGGCCTCCCGCCTTCTCGTGGTCGCCACGGATCGGATCTCGGCCTTCGACGTCGTGATGCCGACGCCGATCCCGGGCAAGGGGAGGATCCTGACGGAACTGGCGGCGTTCTGGCTGCGTTTCATCGAGCGTTCCGGGATCTGCGGGACGCACCTGCTGGGCACGGACCCGGGGTTGGTTCCGAACCGTGCTTTTGTCGGATCGACCTTGCGTGAAGACCTGGAAGGGCGATCGATGATCGTCCGGGCGTGCTCGGTGATCCCGGTCGAGTGCGTGGTCCGCGGCTACCTCGAGGGCTCGGGGTGGAAGGAGTACCAGAGCACGGGCATGGTCTGCGGGGTGCGGCTTGCCGCGGGGCTGCGGCAGTGCGACCGGCTTGCCGAGCCGATATTCACGCCCGCGACGAAGGAGGAACTCGGGCGTCACGACGAGAACGTCACCTTCGCGCGGGCGTGCGAACTCGTCGGCAAGCCCGTCATGGAGAGGCTGCGGGACTGGTCGCTGGCGATCTACCGGGCCGCCTCCGAGCACGCCATGCAGCGCGGCATCATCATCGCGGACACCAAGTTCGAGTTCGGGATTCCCCTCGATGCCCCGGGAGGGAGTTCGGACCCGATCGTGATCGACGAGGCCCTCACGCCCGACAGTTCGAGGTTCTGGCCCGCCCAGACGTATCGGCCGGGGGGTCCGCAGGCCAGTTACGACAAGCAATACGTGCGCGAGTACCTCGAAGGCCTGGTTGCTCGCGGCCAGTGGGACAAGAGCCCGCCCGGCCCTCCCCTGCCCGGGGAGGTGGTCGCCGCGACGCTTGCGAAGTACCGGCAGGCGCTCGACATTCTCACCGCGGACGAGCGGACAAAGTCCACGGCATAAACTCTCACCGTGAAGCCCGACCGCCCATCATCGAGAAGCCCCGGCGTTGGTCCAGCGGCGGGGCGCCGGGTCCGACTTCAGACCGTTCTGGCGGACGCGGGCATCGCTTCCCGCCGGGCGTGCGAGAGGCTGATCGAGCAGGGGAGGGTCGAGGTCAACGGTGGCGTTGTCACGACGCTTCCCGTCTTCGTGGATCCGCGTCGCGACGCGATCAGCGTGGATGGAAAGCCCGTCGCCGCGGCGGGAAGCCGCGCGGTTCGCCGGCATTACATCCTTCTCCACAAGCCCGAGAAGGTCCTGACGACCTCGGCGGACGAGCCGGGGCTCGACCGCAGAACCGTGACGGACCTGGTGGTCCATCCGGCCAGCCCCAGGCTCTTCCCGGTCGGCCGGCTCGGATGGGATGAGACCGGCCTGGTGCTGCTGACCAACGACGGTGAACTTGCCAACCGGCTGACCCATCCCCGGTACGGGATACCAAAGACCTACCTCGCCATCGTCAAGGGTGATGTTTCGGAGGAGGATCTCCACCGCTTGGGCCGGCGGATGTTCAAACTCCAACGCCTGTCGTCCCGCCAGGAGGGCCGGGCGCGCGGGGCGCACGTTGAAATGTCCGTGTACAAGAGGGAGCCGGGCAAAACGACCCTTCGCGTGGTCATGCGCGAAGGAAAAAACCGCTACGTGGCCGAAGTCCTGGGCCTGGCTGGATTTCCTGTCCGGAAAATCGCGGCCGTGGCGATCGGGCCGCTGCAGTTGAAAGGGCTTCCGCTCGGGTCCTGGCGAGAACTGACCCGCGAGGAAGTCAAGACTCTCCGCCAGGCCTGCAACGGGGATGCTTCGACCGCGAACAAGCGTGCGGAGCGCCCCCGCCGATCCACCGCGGATCGGCCAGAGACGACAAAGAGACCCGCCGCGAATCCACGGCCGACGGCGGCGAATTCCGGTCTTTACGGCCGCCCGACCCGCCCGACCCGCCCGACCCGCCCGACCCGCCAGGGACGGCCGGGGCGTTCCGGCCAGTCGGTCGTTCGTTCACGATCGCCACGCGGAACCACCAGCCGATGATCGCCAAGCGAACCACTCGAAGTTCCACGCCCCCCCAGGCTCCCGCCGGGGTCATCTCCGCGCCGCACCGACCGGGGAACGGGACGCCGGCCGTGGCGGGAAAGCCGGTGACGATCACCAGGGAACTCGCGACGAGCATCCTGGCGCCGTCGGGATGGACGGTGCTGTCCTCTCAACTCCCGGTGATGGCGGCGGCGCTTGCCTACCGGACGATTTTCGGCCTGGTTCCGATGCTCGTCATCGGACTTATGGTCATCGGGGCGTACGCGCAGGAAAAGGAAATCACGGCGGCCGTCTCGCGGCTTCTTCACTACGCGGGGCTTGACCAGGTCGCCCTCGACACGGGGTCGGAATCCGTGCCCGAGGCGGACGGGTCGCGGGCCGCGGGGGATCCCGTGACGGAATCGCCGACCACGGCCGCAAGCCAGCGACTGGACGAGTGGATCAGTGGCCTGGTAACCCAGGTCCGGTCGATTCCGTTCCGGACGATCGGGATCGTGGGCCTTATCGCGCTCATTTACGCGGCGGTCTCGATGCTGGTCGAGATCGAGCGTGCCTTCAACCAGATCTACAGGGTCCCGGCCGGCCGGTCGTGGTGGAGCCGGATCACCCGGTACTGGACGCTGCTGACGCTCGGGAGCATCGGCCTGTTCGTCACTTTTTATGCCACCGACGCGTTCCTGTCGCGGATCGACAAGGTCGATTCGTGGTCCGTATCGCGATGGGTGTCTGGTGAGATCCCGGCCGACGCCGTGGCCGAGCCCGACGCCGCGAGCACGAACGTGGCCCGGCCGGTCGAGGCGACAACCTCGCTGCCGACCGCGCCGACGGGCGGCCGCGCCCCGATCGCGGCGTCGGGGATGCTGAGCGTGAAGGCGGTGGTGGGGTACGCGGTGACGGTGCTGATCTCGACTGGTTTTCTCACGATCATCTACAGCGTGGTTCCCAATGCCCGCGTGCGCCTGCTGTCGGCGATCAGCGGCGCGTTTGTCGCCTCCCTGTTGTGGGAGGCGGCCAAGTGGGGCTTTGCGTACTACGTCAAGAGCGCGTTTTTCACCAAGATCTACGGGGCGCTGGCCCTGCTCCCTCTTTTTTTGCTGTGGATCTACATCGCCTGGATGATCATCCTCCTGGGGTTGTTCATATGCCACAGGCTTCAGACGCGAGGGACGAGCCTGATCTCCGTCTTTGGCGATGGGAGGACGTCGATTGTCGATCCGGCCGCGGTCCTGGTCGTGGCGACGGCGGCGGCGAGGGAGTTCAAGTCCGGCCGATCCGTGAGCGCCCCGGAGGTCGCCCGGGTGACCGGACTCGAGCAGGGTGTCGCGGTCTCGATGCTTGAAGCCCTGGTCTCCCACGGTCTCATGCACCACGTCGCGGCCGGGAGCGATGAGGACCGGTACGCGCTGGCCAAGCCTCCCGAGGCGATCCCGGTCGGAGAGTGTCTGGCGGCGGGGTCTTCGCTGGCCGACCAGGCGGACACCGACGCGCTACGCGGCCGGGATGCATCGCTGGTTTCGGCTCTGCGAGTCTTCGAGGAAGCCAGGACCGCCGCGACGCGCGGCCGCACGCTCGCCGATTTCCTTGACGGGATCCCGGGAGCGACCCCGAACCCGACCCCGCCTCGCATCCAGGATCAGGCGCCGCCCGCTTCGCCCGCGAGTGCGACCGATTCCGGGACCTTGTCGGCTCCGTCCGCCGCCCCGTCGCCGAGAGCCACCTGATTCATCGGCGGGCGGTTGATTCTCCGCCCGGAGCCTACGATTCGACAAACGCCCCGCGGGTGGCGGGGAACGGGTTGAATTTCGCCCGCTTTCGCGGGCCGGTGGATCACGACATGGGCCTTGAAGCCGCGCTCTCCAACGATTTTTTCGTCACGACCCAACTCCGCAAGTTGGTCAATTGGTGCCGAAAGTCCTCGGTCTGGCCGATGCCGTTTGCCACCGCCTGCTGCGGCATTGAACTGATGGCCACCGCGTCGAGCCGCTACGACATGGCCCGCTTCGGCATGGAGCGCATGTCCTTCAGCCCGCGTCAGGCGGACCTCCTGATTGTCGCCGGCCGCGTCGCCGTCAAGATGATGCCGGTCCTCCAGCGGATCTACGAGCAGATGACCGAGCCCAAGTGGGTCATGTCGATGGGGGCGTGCGCCTCCACCGGCGGCGTCTTTGACACCTACGCCGTCGTCCAGGGCGTGGACCAGTACATCCCCGTTGACGTCTATGTCCCGGGCTGCCCGCCGCGTCCCGAGCAACTCCTCGAGGGCATCATGGCCATTCACCGCATCATCGAGCGGGACGGCCTTCCCCCCGCGGGCGGCAAGCGAGCCCCGCTGGGCCTGGTGGTCGAGCCCACGCACGTTGTCCGCCCGCAGCCCGTCGGGCTGACCATCGGGACCAACTGAACATGACCGCCCCCAACGGCGGCGAAAACGCGCTCCCGCGGCTTCCCTTGGTGCCCAGGCGTGACCCGACCGGACACAAGGGTACCTTCGGAACCGTCCTGATCCTCGGCGGGTGCGCCAGTTCTCGGAAAGGCGCGGCCACCATGATCGGGGCGCCCGCGCTGTCCGCTCGCGGCGCGCTGCGAGCCGGCGCGGGGCTGGTCCGTATCGCCGCTCCCAGGCCCATCATCGGCCAGGTTATCGCCGCCAGCCCGTCCGCGACCGGCGTGGCTCTCCCCGTCGATCAGAACCAGGAGATCCTCGGCCACGAGGCCGCCATCGAGATCGACCGGCTGCTGCCGGATACGGCGTGCGTCGTGGCGGGGCCCGGCCTGGGGTCGATCGCCGGGGATCGCCTTCTCGGGCCCGATCCGGCGGGGCCGACCGCCGCCGTCCTGCGTGTTGTCCAGCAGGAGGACATCCCCGTCGTGCTCGACGCCGACGGACTGAACCTGCTTGGCGCCGTTCCCGAGTTCTGGCGGGAGATCCGTGGGCGCGTGATCCTGACGCCGCACCCGGGAGAGTACCGCCGAATGGCCGCCGCCCTGGAGATCGACGCCGACCCGATAGCCCCCGCGGCACGCCCCGCCGCCGCCGAGCGCCTGGCGCAGCGGCTGGGCGCGGTGGTTGTACTCAAGGGCGCGGGCACCGTGGTCAGCGACGGGCACCGGACCTGGACATGCACGGCCGGGCATCCGTGCCTGGCCACGGCGGGCACGGGGGACGTCCTGGCGGGTGTGATCGCGGGCCTGGTGGCGCAGTTTGCTCCGGATGCCGGCGAAGCCGCCCGAGCCGGGATGCTCGCCGCGATTCCCCCTCATCTCCGCGCCCAAACGGCCGCTCATGCAAAGGGCGCTGGAAGGGCGACCCTCGACCTGTACGACTGCTCACGCCTGGCCGTCGAGGCCCACGCCAGGGCGGGAGAAAGTTGGGCGGCTCGCCATGGGCAGGCGGGCTTGCTGGCCGATGAACTGGCCGACCTGATCCCCGAATCGCTCGAATCCTTGCGGGACCCTTCGAACTCGTGAGCGAGTCGGCGGGGCGAATGGGGGCCATGGCATGAAACGTGCCGGGACCGGGCTGGACCGCCATGCCGAGCGGGTGATGTCCACGCGCGCCGGCCATGCCCTGGTATCTCGCCCCTACGCTTACCTCGCATGTCCACGGTGATTCAACCCCCAAACGGCACGCGAGACCTGTACCCGATCGAGGCGGCCCGGCGCCGCTTCATCACCGAAGCCTGGCGCCGCGTTTCGATTTGCCACGGGTTCGAGGAAATCGACGGGCCGACGTTCGAGCACCTCGACCTGTACACCGTCAAGTCCGGCGAAGGGATCGTCTCCGAACTTTTTTCATTTCGCCGGGCGGGCGGGGAGAAGGACTTCGCCCTTCGGCCGGAGTTCACGCCGACGATGGCGCGGATGTACGCCGCGAGGGCCAAGAGTCTTCCCTCGCCGACGAAGTGGTTTTCGTGCGGGCCGTACTTTCGGGCCGAGCGTCCCCAGCGAGGGCGATTGCGCGAGTTCCTGCAGTGGAACTGCGACGTGATCGGCGGAGAGTCGGACCAAATGCTCCGCGAAGCCGACGCGGACGTCGTGGCCGCGTGTGTCGGCCTGCTCGCCGCGCTTGGGTTGAATCCGACAACGGCCAGGGTCAAGATCAACAACCGCCAATCGATGGCCGTGAGGCTGCGGGCCGGCGGCGTGCCCGACGCCCGCCTCCCCGAGGCCTTCGGCCTGCTCGATCAGCGCGAAAAACTGGACGCTCGGGAGTGGATGGCTCGCGCGCAAGCCTTCGGTTTCTCGGCGGATTTGCTCGCGTACTTTGACCCGGGCCGGCGCGAGGTCATCCGGCTGGACTCCGATGGGGGAGCCGTCTCGCCGGGCGAGGGCCTTGAACCCGAGTATGTGGAACTCCAGAGGTCGCCGGGAAGTTTGTGGCACGCGCTGGAGGAAAGGGGCCTGGCTTCGTGGTGCGAGTTCGACAACCGGATCGTGCGTGGTCTTGCGTACTACACCGGCATGGTCTTTGAAGTCATCGTCGATGGGGAGCGCGCCGTCGCCGGTGGCGGCCGCTACGACAACCTCATCGAACTCTTTGGCGGGCCTCCGACCCCCGCCGTGGGCTTTGGCATGGGAGACGTGGTCCTCTCCCTTGTCCTGCAGGACAAGGGCCTGATGCCCGCCGACGAGGAACTCGTCGAGTTCGCGGGTCTTCGCCCGGACGTCTTCGTGATTTCCAACGGAACCCCCGAGGCCAACGCCATGCTCGGGCCGGTGGTGGCACTGCTTCGCCGTGGTGCTGGACCGTTTCCGGCCGGGTCACCGCGGCCGCCTTCGGAGGAGCCCCGTCCCTGGGCCCAGGTCCATCCCACGCCACCCGGGTCGGCGGCCCTGCATGTCCGCCGCTCGTACAAGGCCACGAAAAAAATCGGGAAACTCCTCCAGGAGGCCGCCGAGGTCCGGGCTCGCCTGGCGGTGATCCTCGAATCCCCGACCGAGGCGACGATCAAGGACATGCGGACCGGCACGCAGGACCAGTCCCGGACGCCGATCGATCGGCTCGGGGATGAGGTGCGCCGGCGGCTTGCCTGACCGACGCACTCGCGTAGGCGGTTTTCCCCCTCTTGACCGGGCGGGTTCTGTCGATTGTGTCCCGGGTCGCGCGGCGCGGGTACCTTTGGTCGTGACCGGCGAGCGGTTCGTCCATCTTCACCTGCACACCGAGTATTCGCTGCTGGACGGCGGGAACAGGCTCGACCGACTGGTCGCCCGCGTGGCCGAACTGGGGATGTCGGCCGTGGGCATCACGGACCACGGCAACCTGTTCGGCGCGGTGGCGTTCTACCAGATGTGCCTTGACAAAGGGATCAAGCCGATCCTGGGAGTCGAGGCGTACGTCACGCCCCCCGGCAAGCCCAGGACCGACCGGACCTACTCGGGCGGCGGGGAGGGTGGTTACCACCTGGTCCTGCTGTGCGAGAACAACACGGGCTGGAATAATCTTCTCCACCTGTGCTCGGAGGCGTACCTCACCGGGTTTTACTACAAACCCCGCATCGACCGCGAATTACTCGAGCGGCGATCCGAGGGCCTGATCGCGATCAACGGGCACCTGGGCAGCGAGATCGGGGACCACCTGCTCGCCTTCGACCGTTCCCGCGATCAGCGGCACTGGGATGCGGCCGTCGAGAGCGCGACCTGGTGCAAGCGGGTCTTCCGGACCCGGAGCGCCGACGATCCTCATGCCCGGTTCTATATTGAACTCCAGCACCACGTCCCCGAGCAGAACGCGATCAACCCGCACCTCATCCGGCTGGCCCGTGACACCGGCTGCCCGCTGGTCTGCGACAACGACGCCCACTTCCTGCGGGCCGAGGATCACGACGCCCACGACACGCTGGTCTGCATCTCGACCGGCAAACTCAAGTCCGAAAAGAACCGGCTTGAATATCCGCCCGACCTGTATGTCAAGAGCCCGGCGGAGATGAGGTCGATGTTCGAGGCGTACGGGGAGGCCGGAGAGCAATCGCTGGCCAACACCGTCCGTATCGCCGACCGTTGCCACGTTGAACTTCCGATCGGGGTCGGCAACGCCCCGATGGTCCGCGTGCGGCGAGTTCGGCTCGGGGCCGACCCCCCGCCGGTCACGGGTCAGGGAGAGTGGAACGACCTGCCCCACTGGGATGATCCGGTCTTCGGCCACGACCTGACGGCGTGGTACAAGGCGTACTGCTCACGGTTCGAGGCCGTTCCGTTCCGTGTCGATGAGTCGGCGAGCGAGTCCCGCCGGGAGGAACTTCTCGCGCAAGCCAAGCGCGAATGCGACGAGGCGTTGCGGCGTCTGGCCGAGGCCGGTTTCGTATGGCGTTACGGCCCGGACGCTCCCGACCCCCCGCCGTCGGCCGACCGAGGCCACGAATCCGACCGTGCCCTGCGAATGGCCCGACTCGAACGCGAACTGGCGATTCTGGCCGACAAGAACATCTCCGCGTACTTCCTGATTGTCTGGGACTTTGTCAACTGGGGTCGGCAGCGCGGCATTCCCGCCAACGCCAGGGGATCGGGCGTGGGCACCATGGTCGGGTACGTCCTGGGGCTTTCCAACGCCTGCCCGGTCCGGTACGGCCTTCTCTTTGAGCGGTTCACGGACCCCGACCGCAGCGAGTATCCCGACATCGACATCGACCTCTGCCAGGACGGCCGATCGTCGGTGATCGCCTACGTCCGCGAGAAGTACGGCCATGTTGCCCAGATCATCACCTTCGGCACGATGAAGGCCAAGGCCGCCATCCGCGACGTCGGCCGCGTGCTTGGCATGGCGATCCCCGACGTGGATCGGATCGCCAAACTGATCCCCGAGCAACTCAACATCACCCTCGAACGCGCCCTGGAGCAGGAGCCCGACCTCCGCCGCCTGTACGACGGGGATCCCCAGGTCGCCCGGCTGATCGACAACGCCCGGACCCTCGAAGGCCAGGCCCGACACGCCAGCGTCCACGCCGCCGGCGTCATCGTCGCCACGCGCCCGCTGGACGAGATCGTGCCCCTTTACCGCCCGTCCGGAGCGCCGACCAACGAGATTGTCACCCAGTGGGACGGGCCGACGTGCGAGAAGATGGGCCTGCTGAAGATGGACTTTCTCGGCCTGCGCACGCTCAGCGTGATCGAGCGGTGCAAGGCGCTGATCGCCGAGGGATTGCCCGAGGACGAGGTCTGGCGCGCCGTCGGCCGGCCGGGACAGGCGCCGTCTCGCCGGGGCGCCGCCCGCGCGGGCATGGCCATCTCGCATCCCCTCGACCTCGACCGGCTTGATTTCCAGGACCAGCACGTCTTCGAGGTCTTTCGCCGGGGAGACACGACCGGCGTCTTTCAGTTTGAATCCCCCGGGATGCGGCGGCTGCTCATCGACATGAGGCCCGACCGCGTCGAGGACCTTATCGCCGCCAACGCGCTCTTCCGGCCCGGGCCGATGGACCTGATCCCGGAGTACAACCGCCGCAAGCACGGCCAGGCCCCCGTCCTCTCCATACACCCCATCGCCGACCGCTTCACCGCCGAGACCTACGGCGTCATGGTGTACCAGGAGCAGGTCATGCAGATCGTGCATGAACTGGGCGGCATCCCGCTCCGGGCCGCGTACTCGCTCATCAAGGCCATCAGCAAAAAGAAGGAAAAAGACATCTCCAAGACCCGGCCCGTCTTTCTCGATGGCGCTCGGGGCAAGGGCCTGGGCAAGGATGCCGCCGAGGAACTCTTCGAGAACATCCTCAAGTTCGCGGGGTACGGGTTCAACAAGAGTCACTCGACCGGCTACGCCATCGTCGCCTACCAGACCGCCTACCTCAAGACGTACTTCCCCGCGCAGTACATGGCCGCGTTCCTGACGTACGAGTCCGCCGCCAGCGCGATCGCCGACTGGATCCCCTACGTCGAGGACGCCCGCAAGGCCAGGACGATCGACCCCGACCACGGCCGGGTTGTACGGCCCGGGCTTGACGTACGCCCCCCGGACGTCAACAAGTCCATGGCCGCCTTCTCCGTGGTCTTCGACCAGGGCGAGCCGCGCACCGCCGCGCACGGGCATATCCGCTTCGGCCTCGCCGCCGTCAAGGGCGTCGGCGCCAAGGCGATCGACTCCATCATCGAAGAACGCGACCGCCCCAGGGCGTCCCAGCCGGCCGAACGATCTTCGATCGAGCCGCGGCCCTTCGTCTCGCTCTTTGATTTTTGCGACCGCCTCCTGGCTCGGGGTCCTGGGATCGTCAACCGGGCCACCATCGAGTCCCTGGTCAAATGCGGCGCCTTTGACAGCGTCCACGGGGCGCACGCCCGGTCCGCCATGGTCGCCACCATCGAGCAGGCCATCGCCGCCGGGCAGAAAACCGCCGCGGACAAGGCGGCCGGTCAAGGAGCCCTCTTTGGACTTGCCCCGGACACGGCCGTCTCCAAGGGCTCGGGCGAGGCCGGCGGCATTGGCCTTTTCAAGGCCGTTCCCTGGCCCACTTCCGAAGCCCTGGCCTTCGAAAAAGAAGCCCTGGGCTTCTATGTCTCCAGCCATCCCCTCGATGCGTGGATGAACTGGACTCGTGCCTTTGCCACGGCCGACACGTCCTCCGCCAAGTCGATGCCCAAGGACACACGTGTCGTCATGGCCGGCATGGTCGCCGCCGTGCGCACGCTCATCGTCAAGAACGGCAGGTCCGCGGGGCAGAAGATGGCATCCCTCACCGTCGAGGACCAGTCGGGCACCATCCCCTGCGTGATGTTCTCCGATGCCTATGCCAAGTTCGGTCACCTGGCCGAGGCCGACAAGATCGTCTTCATCCTCGGGCGGGTCGATACGTCCAGGGGCGATGTGCAGGTGCTTGTCGAGCGGGTGGTTCCCATCGACGGCGTCCCGCTTCAGCCCGGGCGACTCCAGGTCACCATCGACGAGGCGCGGCTGGCCGAGTCGGCCTCCACGGCTCTGCAGCGGGTCGCGGGCATGATCCGGGATGTCGCGTCACCCCCGGTTCCATCATCGCGGGCTCGCGGCAAGGCCGGGGAACCGGACGAGACGGCATCCCTGTTCCCCGTCGAGATCGCCGTCGCGGCCATCGACCGTATCGCGCACCTGGCGCTGCCATCCAACGTGCGCATCCGCTTTGATTCATCGGTCCACAAGGAGTTCGAGCACTGGCTCGGCCCGGGGAGCGTGCGGCTCGTCGGCGGTGTCTGGGCCGAGAAATTCGAGAACCCGGGCCGGTGGGGGGGAGGGGCGGCCCGGCGGCCCAGGGCCTTCGACGAATGAACGCTCCCGGTGAGATTATCGGGCGTTGACCACCCCACCCATGGCGCGCCGCCTTGCCGCTTGCCGTGAAATCGACTCGGGAGAAGGCGCCCCGTGCGACGGGGGCAGGACCGGCCGTCGTGATCGGCCGATGCATGGATCGGTCATGTCGCGCCGACACCAACGCCTTTCCTTGCCCGCTCCACGCCGCGCGTTTTCGCTGATCGAACTGGTGATTGTTGTTCTCATCATCGGGACGATCGCCACGATCGCGGTTCCGCGCGTCATGCACGCGGCGCAGCGATCGAAGCAGGCGGCCAAGGCCGGGAGCGTCGCCGCGATGCAGCGAGCGATTGATCTCTACACCGCCGAGCACGCCGAGCGATGCCCCGCCGTCAACGCCTCGGGGATCGTGAGCCTCAGTTCGGCGGAGTTTGAGCAGCGCCTTGTCGGCAAGACGACGATGAACGGCCATATCGACGCGTCGGGCGCGTACGGGCCGTACCTCAGGGAAATCCCGGTGAACCCCGGAAACCAGCGGGCGACCATCCGGATCAACGGGGCGCCGGCCGGCTCGCACACCCACGGGTGGCGGTATGACACGGCCTCGCGGCGGATCGAGCCCGACGACGTTGAAATCGGTCAAGCGGGCGAGGTTGACGCGGGTGATGGGAAGCCCCTGGGAACCGGGCTCGAAGAAGACCCCAAGATTGATTGACAAGATTGATTGACAAGGTTGATTAACAGGATCGATGAATCAAGATCGATGAATCGACCGGGCGGCGCTCACGCCCGAGTTCCTCGGCCAGCGCCTTGGCAAAGTGCGCGTACTGGCCCCGACGGTTGTACGCCTGGGCGCTCAGGCGTGCCAGACGCACCCCGGGGTTCTCCCACAGCCGCCAGATCGGTGCCTGGACGCCGTGCCGGTCAAGCAGCGCATCCTGGAGCGGGTCGTCGTAGCGCGTCGGGCGCCCGGCGTGGGCGGGGTGGGCATCGGGGATCGGCAGGCTCACCATCGACCCGGTCATCTCGTCCGGGCACGAGGGCAACAGCCCCACCCCGGCGCAGACGATCGCCCGGGCCTCCAGGGCCAGGGCGTGGTTGCGGGCCATCAGTGCCGGCCACCCTCCCGCCAGAAGCCGCTCGCCGGCGTCCAGGGCGTCGGGCACCACCAGGAAGGGGGTGTAGTCGTCGGTACCCATGTAATCGAAATCGCGAAGGAACAACGACCGATTCTCGTGGATCTTCCTGGCCCGGCTCGACAGGGCGATGGTGCGGAACCCCTCCTGGAGGTCCCCGCGGACATACACAAAACTCGCTCCGCGCGGGGCGCCGACCCACTTGTGCAGGCTGCCGACGTAATACGCCGGATCAAGCGACGCGATGTCCACCGGAACCTGTCCGGGGGCATGCGCCCCGTCGATCAGCACGTCGACCCCCCGCCGGCGGCACAGGTCCGCGATCCTCCCGACCGGGAAAACAAGGGAGGAACAACTGGTCACGTGGCTTACCACGACCAGCCTCGTCCGCGACGTGATGGCACCCTCAACCGCCTCGATCGCGCGATCGGGGGAATCGATCGGGAACGGGACGTGGGCGGTGACGATCCGGATCCCCGCCCGAGGCGCGATGCGTTCGAGTTCGTGCAGGCCCGACGAGTACTCGTGGTCCGTGACGACCACCTCGTCCCCGGGTTTCCAGGGTCGGTTGGCGAAGATCGTGCAGAGTCCGACGGTCGCGTTTCGCACCGGAGCCAGGTCGCCTGGGCGGCATGAAAGGAAGCGTGCCAGCGCGCGGCGGGACTCGTCCATCAGGCCCTCGAGATCGGCCTTGAAGAACCGGACCGGGTCGCGTTCCACACGTTCGCGCAGCGCGACCTGCGCGCCGTGGACCGCCGCCGGCACCGACCCGTACGACCCGTGGTTCAGGAAGCACAGGTCCGGATCGATCCGCCACCCCGCCTGGTAGGCTCCCGGGTCGGGGCGAGGGTCGGGCGAAAGGTCATCGTTCGGCATGCACGCCGGGTTGCCGGTCGACCCCGTCATCGCCCCGCGACCCGGGATCAGGGGTGAAGGCTCGGCAGGAGATTGCAAGGACGTTTCCATCAGCACGGCGAGACTCTCATCGGCCAAACCGTACCCGGGTGTTCGGAACATTCGAGCGCCCATCGTGGCCATTCTTGCGGGGTGAGTGAATCGCCGTCCCGTAACGAACACCCCGGACGACGTCGCCGCCTCGCTACCCTGATCCCGTGAGGTACGTCCGAGCCGCCGTGATCTTTGTGTTCGGGTCTCTTCTGGCCATCGCCATCGCCGGGATCATCGGGACGATTCTCCACGTGCTTGTTCCCGCGCCGGGGCTCGAGTTCATCGTCGCCGGAGGGTTGGCCTTGACCGGGTTTGCCGTCGCGCTGGCCGGGGCGATCCGATCGCTGAGGCACGCCGACCGATACAACCACTGCCCGGCGTGCGCATCGCCGGTCCTGGGGGGCGTTCCCGGTCCCGATGGGGCGATCCGGTGCCCGGCATGCGGCCAGTGGCTCGGGTCCGACAACCCAACCTGAGCCCGGGTCCGTGCCCGGAGGGGATCCTCCTACACTGACCGGCCATGGCGATCCCCGCGAACCAGATCACCAACGTCAACCCAAGCCCTCTCAACCGATTGGAGAGCGCCTACCTCCCCGAAATCTTCAAGGGATTCGGGACCACGATGCGGCATTTCTTTACGTCCTTCGGGCAGGGGCCGACGAGTCGGACCATGCAGTACCCCGAGGAGCGACGAGAGAACCTCCCGGTTGAAGAGGGGGGAATCAACGCGAGCAACTTCCGGGGCGTACACCGACTCAATCGGGATGAAGACGGACGTGTCCGTTGCGTGGCCTGCATGATGTGCCCGACAATCTGCCCCGCCCGGTGCATCCACATCGAGGCCGCCGAGGCGCCGTGGGACGACCGCGAAAAGTACCCGAAGAAGTTCGAGATCGACGAACTTCGGTGCATCTTCTGCGGGATGTGCGAAGAGGCCTGTCCGGTCGACGCCATCGAACTGACGACCGAGTACGACATTGTCGGGCTCTCTCGACAGGAGATGGTGTTCGACAAGGAAAAACTCCTGCACATCCACGACCTGACGATCGGGAAAAAGCCGATGTGACGCCGCGGACGTGGGCCGCCGGGAAAATGAAATGAACGCCGTTGGTCCCGCCGACGCGTTGCAACCGCGGACCGCTCGGCCCCACGGATCGTCGTGGAAGTGGCTTCTGGCGACCCCCATCGGGCTCATGGAGGCCCACCTGACCGACCTGGGCCTGGCCGGGTTGCGATTTGTCGATTCCCTTTCCACGGTGGAAGAGGGGAGGACGGGACCCGTCGGGCCGGTGAACGAGGTATCCGACCCGGATTCCGCGGTTTGGTCGGCCGAGATCCTCGCGATCGCCGAACGCCTCGCGACCGAATTGGAGGAGTACTTCGCCGGGCGTCGAACGGGCTTCGGAGTGCCGATCGACCCCGCGGGGACCGCGTTCCAACACCGCGTCTGGTCCGGGTTGATGCAGATCCCGTTTGGCCAGACGAGGGGCTACGCCCACGTCGCCGGGAGCATCGGCCGCCCGACCGCCGTCCGCGCGGTGGCCCGGTCCAACGCCCTGAACCCGATTGCCCTCCTGATCCCCTGCCACCGTGTTATCGGATCCGATGGATCCCTGACGGGGTACGCCGGTGGACTTGATCGCAAGCGGTGGCTGATCGAATTCGAGCGATCGGTCCTGGGCGAAATCGGCCTCTTTGCCTGATGAACCAGGCAAGCCCGCGGACCAATAAAAACCCAATCGACGGCCCCGGCACCCGGCGGTGATTCTCCATGTTTCCGAGAAGAAACAGACGGTGCGGGTGGCATAACCCGATTCGTGTGGCACCTTTGACCTGCTTGGCCGGATCGTCTCACCTCGGTGAAGTGAGCGGACCCGCCCAAGGGGGGTGGAGGTGTCGAAATGCGCAGTGGTTATCGATCTTTGTTCGGTTCCGGGGTGATCTTGGCGATCGCCGGCGCGGCTCAGGCGAGCACGTTCAGTTTCGCGGCGGATTCCAATTTCGATGGCCCGATCCTGCAAGGCGGACCGACGACCTCGAACACGTCGTTGATCCGTGATGGATCTTCCCAGAACTCCGACGGGGCGGTCCAGGTCAATTTCACGTGGGATCCCGACGGTGACGGCCCGGGCGGGTCGGTGGTGATTCCCTCGAGGCTGGAACTGCTGGCGAGTTCGACCCTGTACAGCAAGACGAACGTCGCGGGCATCTGGATCCACACCTACACCTTCCAAGGCTCGTACGAGTTCCGCCAGCAATCGGACAACGTTCTGGTGATGGCGGTGCAGTTCGGATCGGCGGTGTGGACGTCGGTTTCCGCCAGTGAATTCACCTGGGGCTCGACGGCGACGCTCCAGAGTTCGGAACAGATCGATGGATCGATCGCGTTTGCATCGGGCGCCCCCCTGGGCTTCATCGACTTGTCCTCGTCCGAGAACTTCGCGTTCACCCTCACCGACCTGAGGTCCTTGAACGGCGGAGGCCTGGTGGAGATCGAGTCCGACGGGACGCCCAGGTCGTTGTGGAAGGCGGAGGCGTCCTGGTCGGCACAGGCCGTTCCCGCCCCCGGGGCGATGGCACTGACGCTGATCGCCGGGAGCCTGGTCCTTCGCCGCAAGCGGTGACCTGGTCCGGATAACCAATTGTCGAAGGCCCGCCCCCGCGGGCCTTTTTTATTGGTGCTGGTGATTGACGGTGGAACCGCCGCGGAGTCTCGACGCGTATAGGCGTGCGAGAGTCAATCCGGGGTGGTGCCATGCGTTGTTGGCACCGTGCTGGATGGGAGATGAGTCCATGAGATTAAGTGTTGTTCCCGGCATCGTCGTCGCCGCGGTGTCCCTGCCCGCATCCGCCGCGATCTTCAGTTTCCCGTCCGATGCGGACCACACTTCATGGACTTTCACGGGGGTGGGTGCCTCCGTGGCCGATGCGGCCGATCCGTTTGACCCCCAGGTGCTGCTGATCGATGACGACAACGGCCCGATGCCTCCGCATTTGCTGGGTGTTGAGTTTGATGCGGACTTTGAATTGTCGTACCTGGGATCGCTGCCGTTCGTGGCCGGAAAGTTCACGCACACGTACGTCCTCAACGGGTCGTTCGTCTTCTCCGATCCGGTCTCGGGTGCCCCGATCCTGAGTTGCGTGGTGCGTGATGGGCTCTTCTCGACGGTCGGCAACGGGGGGCTCAAGCCACCGACGTGGGATTCGACCGCGACGATCCAGGCCAGCGACGACTACGGGATTGTGATTTACACGTGGCACGGGCCCGATGACCCCGCCTACGGGCTGTTCACGGGCCAGTCGATCGACATCGACACCGCCGCGTTCACCTTGACCGTGCTGCGAACCGAATTCGGCGCGGGTGTCGCCCTCGACGATCGGACGTTCCTCCCGCTGCACCGGTGGTACTCCGAGGGCTCGTATTCCGGCAGCGCCTACTTCGTTCCGTCGCCCGGGGCTTTGGCACTGGCGGGCATGGGGCTCCTGGTGGCCGGGCGCCGCCGGCGATGCGGGTGAATGCCTGACGAATTGGAAAGATCGCCAACGCCCGGCTCGCCCGGGCGTTTTCATGCGCCGGGTTGGACGCCAGGACGGAAGGTGGCTTACCCGGGTCCATTCGCATCGCGGGTGCCGGCCGTGACGCCTACGCAGATTATTCGCCCGAGAGGGTGGCAATTCCGCGGGCGTGTGGCACAGTGGAGGTGTTCGGGCGTCCTTGCGGCCCGTTCATGGCGAGCGTCAAGCCCGGACACGGGCCGCGCGATGCCGACAAAGCGAATGTTCGCCGGAGTCCGTGCGCCTGTTCCATGCACGAACTCTGGTACGAGCCACGAGCGCAGGCGACGGGTTCAAGGAGGAGGTGACCCGCATCGCTTGCGCTCGCGGCTTTTTTGCCATTGCGGCTTCATTACCCCGGTCGATCCTTCATGCCGTGACGTCAATCGACCGGCCGACCGAGACGCCGGTGGCCGCGCTGTTGCGATCGGCCGGATGGAGGTGCATCGGGAGGGTGTCACCACGGGAAGCAGAGAACACGGCCGACCTTGCCGGGCCGAGGTGCTCTTGCCTGGCCGTTGTGTCAATCACTCTTCCGGCAACCAGGCGGTCGATCCCCGCCGACCGGATGCTCGGACGAACCGCGTTGACGTCCGGAGTTGAGCGCACAAGCGGAGCCGGGTCTGGCCGCCGGCCGGCGGGTGGCCGAGCCGCGGTGAATCGCTCGGGCTCGTACGACTGGGCAAGCCTGAGCGTGAAGCCGGATTGGACTCCATCCAGACGGTCCATGGGCTGGGAGTGTACGTGGCCGGTGGGGCGTCGGCCAGCGGGGCTGGCCGGGTCGGGGCATTCATGAATCGGGCCGCCCGTCATGGCCGCCTCCGATCGCGGTACGGAACGTGGTAATGCGGGTAATCGAAGAGATAGAAGTTGTCCGCGTTGGTGGAGACCCGGATGCGCCGGCTGTGAAAGACCGAGGGAGCCCGCGGCGCGGGCCAGGAGTCGAGCGGATAGGCGTTGTCCTGGCCTCGCATGGCGAGCAGGGAGTCGCGACGCCCGTACTCAGGGAGGTATTCGGGGCTGATTCCCGCGACGGAACGATCGACGGCCGGCGCCGGAAGGACCGTATCCCAGGATGATCCCTGGTGCGTGTCGTCAATCGGTCTGGTGTCCGGGTTGCCCGCCGCCTCACGGGTGATGTTGCCGTGCGAGCAACCAGGCAGCGATACGGCCACCGTGAGGGAAATGAACACCCACGAGTTCGTGGCGAGCGCGCGCAGGCCGCGCGCGGGAGTGCTGATCTTGTGCCTGGAGTCTCTCACCGAGATGGAAAGGGACAAGTCGCGTGCCAATCACCGCGGGGACACCGTACAGGCCCGAGGCGCCGTGGGTGTCGCCTGGGGTAAACAGGCGAGGGGGTATCTGGGAGGATTGTGTTGCACCGAAGCAACACGGCGTCCGGGAACCGTTGGGGGATCAGTGTGTCCCGTGATCCCATCCCATCGAGGCGGCGTCGATGGTGGTATCCGCGCCCGTGCGCACCGAGCACCCCGGCTCGCCCGCGGCGACGATGCCGATACGGGTCGCGGGGGTGCCGGTGGCTTGGAGCATCGCGGAGAGGTCCGTTTCCGGTGGCACGGTGAACAGGATCTCGTAGTCCTCGCCGTCGGACGCGGCGGCTTGCCAGTCGCGGCAGTCGTCGTGGCGCGGGATCGCGTCGGCGTCGATCTCGATTCGGACGTTCGAGGCGAGGGCGAGGCGGCCCGCGTCGCGTCCCAGGCCGTCGGAGAGGTCGATCATGGCCGATGGGACGGGCCGCCCGGAGCGGGACGATGAACGGGAACAGAGCCAGGTGGACTCGGTGATCCTGGGCTCAAAGGTCAGGTGCCGTTCGGAGCGGAGCGAATTGCCAAGGCGCCCGGTCACCCAGAGCGAGTCCCCGGGGCTGGCGGTCGAGCGGAGGACCGGTCCTCGCGCGGGGTGGGGCCGGCCGACCACGGTGACGGTCAGGACGAGGGCGTCGTGCGGGCGATTTTCCCGGGAGGGTGATTGGGCGATATCCCCGCCGACCAGGGGCGCCTGCCAACGGATGGCCCAGGCATGCATGCGGTCAAAGAGCAGGTTCGCTCGCTCTTGCGGGAAATCGGGGGGGAAGCATGCGGTGGCGAGCGAGGCGATCGGGGTTCCGCCCATGGCGGCGATGTCGGAGATGGAGCGGGCGACGGCCTTCCGCGCGATCCGGTCGATGATCGCGTCGGGCGGAACCTGCCCGATCGGGTTGAAGTGCGTGCCTTCGACCAGGTGATCGACGGTGAGAAGCACCTGTTCGTCGCCGACGCGGATGACGGCGGCGTCGTCCCCGGGGCCGATCTCGACGGCTCCCCGGGAGGCGGGCGTGGCGGACCGGGTCTGGATATGTCGGAGAAGATCGACCTCGTTCACGCGCAACGGTAGTGCCCGGCGGAGGGGCCGGGACGGGCGTGGACCGGCGACGGCCAGTACGATCGTGGCATGACCACCACCGCTGGGCGTGATTTTGTACCCGCCGATCTTGACGCCACGTCATGGGAGGTGATCGAGCCCTACTGGCGATCGCTGCTGGAGCGTCCGGTCGGATCGATCGACGCCCTGGAGTCGTGGATTCTGGATCGGAGCGAACTGGACGCGGCGTGCTCGGAATCTCGCGCGGACTTGTACATCAGGATGACCTGCGCGACCGACGACGTGGCGGCGCAGGAAGCCTACCGGCGGTACGTGGAGGCGGTCTCTCCGCGGCTCGAGCAGGCGTCGTTCGAACTGGACCGCCGCCAGACGGAGTTGTCGCGTCTGCTTGACCTGGAGTCGGCCCGCGGCGGCCGTTACGCCGTGCTGGTGCGGGATACGGCCGTCGAGGTTGACCTGTTCCGGGAGGAGAACATCCCGATCAGGGCGGAACTCCGGTTGTTGTCCCAGTCGTACGAACAGATGGTCGGGGCGATGACCGTCGAGTTCGACGGGGCGGAGCGGACGCTCCCGCAGATGGGCGTGTACCAGGAATCGGCGGATCGTACGGTTCGAGAGTCGGCCTGGCGGGCGGTGGCGGGTCGTCGATTGCGTGACGCGGACGCGATCGACGACCTGTACGAGCGGATGATCGAGAAGCGAGACCGTGTTGCCCGTCAGGCGGGCTTTTCGGACTACGTGGGGTACGCGTTCCGGAGCGGCCATCGCTTTGACTACGGCGTGGAGGAGTGCCGGGCGTTCCATGAGGCGTGCGAGAAGGTGGTGGTGCCGTTCATGCGGCGAGCCGACGAGCGTCGCCGTGCGGCGATGGGGCTTGAGGTGCTGCGTCCGTGGGACCTGGCCGTGGACGTGAAGGGCCGTCCGCCGCTGCGGCCGTTCACGGGCGGGCGCGAGTTGATGGAACGATCGATCCGGGTGTTTGAGCGGCTCGACCCGAGGCTGTCGGGGATGCTCGCGGAACTGGGGGATGGGGGGAATTCGTCGGGCCCGTCGGCGGGCGCGTGCCTGGACCTGGACTCTCGCAAGGGCAAGGCGCCGTGGGGCTATCAGTACATGCGGGACCGTTCACGGAGGCCCTTCATATTCATGAACGCGTCGGGGCTTCACCGGGACATGTCCACGATGCTGCACGAGGCGGGCCACGCGTTCCACTCGATGCTGTGCCGGGATGAGCCCCTTCTGGCGTACCGGCACTCGCCGATCGAGTTCGCGGAGGTGGCGAGCATGTCGATGGAACTTCTCACCATGCCGCACTGGGGGGTCTTTTACGACACCGAGGCGGACCTTTCGCGGGCGAGGCGTCGGCAGATCGAGGACGGCGTGACGCTCCTGCCGTGGATCGCGACGATCGACGCGTTCCAGCACTGGGTGTACTCGAACCCCGACCACTCTCGCGAGGATCGGGCGGCCTTCTGGCTCGGCCTGGACGGCCGGTTCGGTCACGCGGTGTCGTGGGAGGGGATCGAAGGGGTGAAGTCGAAGGTCTGGCAGCGGCAAGGCCACCTGTTTGATCATCCGTTTTACTACATCGAGTACGGGATCGCGCAGATCGGGGCGCTTGGCTTGTGGGCGAGGTCGAAGGAGGAAGGCCCCGGCGCGGCGGTGGAGTCGTACCTGCGGGCGCTGTCCCTGGGAGGCAGCCGCCCCTTGCCGGAGTTGTTTGCGGCGGCCGGGCTGGCGTTTGATTTCGGCCCGGCGGCCATGGAGCGGATCGTGGACCGCGTGGAGCGGGAACTGGAAAGCCTGCCCGAGTGAGCGCCCGGCGCGTCGTGCGTTTCCCGTCGTGCGTTTCAGAGCAGGCCGGTGGAGTCCTTGACGCCCAGGGTGGCGTAGATCTCCCTCGTGGCGGTGCTCTTGTTGAGGGTGTAAAGGTGGATGCCGGCGACGCGGTTGTCGAGCAGGTCGCGGCACTGCTCGGTAGCCCAGTGGACTCCGACGCGCTTGACGGCCTCATCGTCCCCGCCGGCCCGGTTGACGGCCCGGATGAGGGGGGCGGGGAACCTGGCGCCCAGGGCGAGTTCGGCCATTTTCTTCATGCCGGCGATGGAGGTAATGGGCATGATGCCGGCGACGATGGGGATGCGTATTCCGGCGAGTTCGCATCGCTCACGGAAGTCGTAAAAGTCGCGGTTGTTGAAGAAGAGTTGGGTAATGATGAAATCGGCGCCGCGGTCGGCCTTGGCCTTGAGGCGGTCGAGTTCGGTGAGTCGGTTGGGGGTGTCGGGGTGTCCCTCGGGGAATCCGGCGATGCCGATGGCAAAGCCGCGCGGGGCGGGGTGCCGTCGTTTCTCGTTGAAGTCCTTGATGCGTCCGACCAGGTCGGCGGCGAAGCGATAGTCCCTGTACGGATCACCCTGGGCGTGGCGGTCCCAGTCTCGCGGGGGGTCTCCGCGGAGCGCGAGGATCTTGGTAATGCCGGCCTGGGCGTAGCGATCGAGGATGTGGTCGATGTCCTGGGTGGTGTGTCCGACGCACGTGAGGTGGGGCATCGGGTCCAGGGCGGTCTCCGATCGAATGCGGACGACCAGGTCGTGGGTGAGTTGGCGGGTGGATCCCCCGGCGCCGTAGGTGACCGAGACGAAGGTCGGCCGGAGTTGCTCGAGTTCGGCGATGTGGTGGAAGAGGTCCTCGGCGCCGGCGGGCCCTCGCGGGGGGAAGAACTCGAAGGAGAAGGTGGTTCGTCGCCGGGCGAAGATGTCGCGGATGTCGATCAAGCGTGGTGCTTCCGTGTGACCTGGTGAGTCGCCGCCGTGGTGGCATGGATGGTAGCGAGCGGCCCGCCGGGCGCATGAAAAAGCCCCGGCCGGTGCCGGGGCTTGTGGGAAGCATGGGGCGATCGGCCCGTTCGGATCAGCAGCCCTGCTCGAACGCCAGGACGAAGGAGACAAAGTCGTCGAGATCAACAAAGCCCGAGCAGTCGAAATCGGTGGACTCGTCGCCATCCTCGAAGGCGCGGACAAAGGCGTCGTAGTCCTCGGTGTCCACGAAGCCCGACCCGTCGAAATCGGCCGGGCAGCGGGTGTTGCCGATGTACAGGAGGGCGTGGTAGGACTGGTCGGGGCTGAGTGGATTGCCGCTGCCCGAGGTCGGATCCTCGAAGGTCCCATCGTTGTTGTAGTCGTAGACGATCTTGGCGTTGAAGACCAGGCCGCCGAGGTTGAGGGAACTGCGGGTGTCGCGGGTCGGGCAGGTCGGCTGGTCGTTCCAGCCGCCGGCGACGATCATGTTGGACCAGGTGGTGGCCGAGTCGATCGAGTTGCTGTCGGCGACGCCCATGAACTGGACCTGGTAGCGGCGGCCGGAGTTGATGCCGTCGAAGGTATCGCCCAGTTCGACGATCAGTTCGAGTTTCCAGCAACTGTTGTCGCGGTCGTAGATGCCGCGGATCAGGGCGCTGTCGAAATCGATGAAGGGGTTGCCGAACGAGTCGGCCTTGTTCAGGGCGACCGCGCCGGTGAACCAGATGTTCCCGGCCGAGTCGATCATCGGCGAGGAAAGGGACGGCCCGACGGGCGAGCCACCGGTGACTTCGAACAGGCTGGCGAGCCGGCCGATCGGGGCGTCGTACGTGGGGGAGAGGGGATTCAGGTCGACGACGCCGTCGAACTCGCCGGGGTCGCCGGTGAAGGCGATGCCGTCATTACCGAAATCTCCGTAGATCGGCTTGCCGGAGAGGCCGGGGGTATCGACCCAGGCGGCGAGTTTCCACGTGCCGTTGACGTAGGGGGCGCCGCCATCGTCTTCAAAGACGGCGATCGCGTTGAAGGGGTTGGTCGCGGTGGCGGAGGAAGCCATCATCGCGGCGGCGAGCCGGGTGTAGTTGGCGGACTGGCCGAGGGCGACCTGGGAGTTTCCGCCGCGAGCGGCGACCTGGCTGCGGTAATTCTCGAAGACGCCGGTGTAGGCGAACGGGTCGCACGGATCGCTGATCCCGGGGGCCGGGGTCTTGGTGATCGCGTTGCCGACCAAGCCGTTGGCCCGGATGCCCCAGATGCTGATCGAATCGGTGGATCCGCCTCCGGCGTTGGACTGGGAGAGGATTCCGCCGGTGGCGACCTCGTTGGGACCGCCCATCAGGGCGACGGGATACACGTGGACGCCGCCGCGGTGGTCGCCGGTTCCCGGGCGGTGGGCGACGGTGCTGGCGGTGTCGTTCACGGCGGTCTCGAAGACGTGGAGGCGGTCGAAGTTGGACCCCAGGACTCGGGAGACGCCCGCGAGGTTCTGGGCGAGGATGTTGGGGGTATTGTGCTGGACGGTGGCGCTGCGGTTGGCGTCGAGTGGTGGAACCAGGTCGATCCAGTCCGTCGCGGCGGCGTCGGTTCCGCCGATGTTGCGGATCTGGTTGATGCTCGCGGGGTTTCGGGCGGGCATCTTGACGCGGAAGTAGTTGGTGCCGGTGATGCCGTTGACCGTGTCGGCGATGCCGAAGTTGTCGGCACGCATGGCAACGTTGCCCATCGCATCAACCCCGCCCAGGCCGAGTTGCGCGGTGTCGGGGTTGGCGAAGTTGGGCTGGTTCTGGGCGACCTGGTAGCGGGTGACGTAGAGGCGTGATGGGTAGGTCGTCTCGTACCCGAACATCGCCCCGATGATCCCGTTGTACTCGAACTGCCCGGTGTCACGGCCGAAATCGGCTACGATCGCGGCCAGGCCGGTGTACGACTCGGGAGCGGGTGTCTGGCCGGGGATGAAGTTGATCGCGGCGTTCGGGTTCACGCCGAACCCCGGCCCGAACCACTCGCCGTACGACGCGACCGGCGGGGTCAGGTTCTTGATGGCCGACGAACTCAGGCCCGCCGCCGAGGGGAAGTTGTTGAAGAACGTGGTGGTGCTCTTGTTGGTCTTGATGAGCGGGGCGATTCCGAACTTGGTGTTCCAGGAACCGAAGAGTTCGCCCATGTCAATCACGTACGACAGGCGCTGGGTCGTGGGGGCGGTGCCGTAGGCGTTGACCGCATCGCCGGGGAGGCCGGGCGTCCGGGAAACGCTGTCCTGGGCCAGGGCGGGGGCGGCCAGGCCGGCGAGGGCCACGACCGCGGCAACCATGTTGCGTGCTCTCATTCTCGAAACTCCTTGTTGAATTGATCCTGAACTCGTCTCTCTCGACACTCGGTTCACACTCCAGCGGGACGATCGGTGACCATCACGCCGCGACGGGAATTCATCGCGACGTGAAGGGTTCAACGTGATGCGTGACTCGTGATGCGGAGCCGTTCGATGGCGGACGGGCCATCCTGGCTCGCCGGGTTTACTGGTATCCCACGGGAGGCCTTACATTACGGAGGCCGCGCGAGGTCGGCCAGTGTGTTTTGATTTGGATTGCTCTAAATCCCGCTTGAGGCGACCGGTCGAAGCAGTCCCGACGAACGGCTCTTTCCCAGATTGACATACCCGTGACGTACGGCGTCTATGAATGATCGGGTTCTGATAGCCGAACAGAGAGTTCCGCGGCCAACGCGGTGTTGGAGCGGATAAGGGAGAGGTTGGCCCGCAGGGTCCGGCCCCCGGAAATCGTGTGGAGTTCCGCCAGGATTCGGGGGGTGATGTCCCTTCCAGAGGCATTGGCGGCGCGAGAAACGGCTTCTTGCAGCCAGCGTTCCCATAGGGTGGGGTCGATCGCGTCGGGTTCTGGGATCGGGTTGGCGATCACGATGCCCCGGCCGGTGCGGGCGAGTTCCGCCGAGATAAACCCCGCGAGGTCTTCGGGCTGGTCGAATCGTGCGTCCAGGGGCGAATCGGACTCCCGGAGGTAGAAGGCGGGGAATCGATCGGTCCCGAAGCCCACGACGGGGATGCCGAGGGTTTCGAGCATCTCGCGTGTCGAGCCGACGTCGAGGATGGATTTGGTGCCGCTGGTGACGACGGCGACGGGGAACCTCGCCAGCGCGGCCAGGTCGCCGCTGACATCCCAGCGGCGTCCGAAGTCGCGGTGAGCCCCGCCCAGGCCTCCGGTGGCGAACAGGCGGATTCCCGCGGCGGCGGCGAATTCAAGGGTTGTTCCGACGGTGGTGGCGCCGTGCGAACGGCGGTGGATCAGGACGCCGATGTTCGAGGTGTTGGCCTTGGGGATGGTGTCGGCGTCCATGAGGATGCGGAGTTCCTCGTCGGTCATGCCGACGGTGGGGATTCCCGCGACCAGGCCGATGAACGCGGGAGTCGCCCCGGCGGATCGGACGATTCCCGCGAGTTGGTGGGCGAGGGGCCGGGCGGCCTCACGCGGAACGCCGTGGAGGATCAGGGTGGTTTCGAGGGCGACGGCGGGGCGGCGGACCCTGTTGACGATGGCGTGTGTCGTGGCGTGAGATGGCTCGCTCATGATTGTGTATTCTGGCGGGCTCGCGTGTCCGCGTCCTGGTCTATTGCGGAGGAATCGGATGAGCCTGATGGCGCTGGCATTGTGTGTCCTGGCGATCCTGGCGGCGGGGTACCTGCTGTACGGGTCGTTCATTGCGCGTCAATACCGGCTTGACGATGCTCGCGTGACGCCCGCGACGGAGCGAAACGACGGGGTGGACTTTGTTCCGGCCCGTCCGTTTTATCTGCTTGGGCAGCATTTCTCGGCGATCGCGGCGGCGGGTCCGATCGTGGGTCCGATCGTGGCGTGCATGACGTTCGGGTGGCTTCCGTGCATGCTGTGGATTGTACTTGGAGTGGTGTTCATCGGGGCGGTCCATGATTTCTCGGCGCTGGTGGCGTCGGTGCGTCACAAGGCGAACTCGGTGGCGGAGATCGCACGCGAGCACCTCGGTCAGCGTGCGTTTCTGGCGATGGTCCTGTTCATATGGCTGGCGCTGGTGTACGTGATCGTGGCCTTTACGAGCGTGACGGCGGATACGTTCCGCGGCGTGTCGGAGGAACTGGCCGGCCTGGACGTGAGGTTCAACAAGGGCGGGGCCGTGGCGGCGGCCAGCACGATGTACCTGGCGCTGGCGCTGGTCATGGGGATCGTGCAAAGGGTGCTGCGACCGCCGATGTGGCTGCTGACGGCGGTGTTCGTCCCGGCGACGCTTGGCGTGGTGTGGCTTGGGACGAAAATAGACACGGTCCTGTCGTTTGACGCTCCGGTGTGGCACGTGGCGATCCTGGTCTACTGCCTTGTGGCGGCGATGCTCCCGATGTGGCTCTTGCAGCAGCCGCGGGGGTACCTGGGCGGCTTCGTGCTGTACCTGGCGCTGGGGATCGGGGTGGCGGGGATTCTGCTGGGCGGTTTTGAGATCCGCCAGCCGGCGATCAAGCCGATGCCCGCGCCGGAAGTGATGAAACTCACGCAGCACATGTTCCCGTTCCTGTTCGTGACGATCGCGTGCGGGGCGTGCTCGGGCTTCCACGGGTTGATCTGCGGAGGAACGACGAGCAAGCAGGTCGCGAAGGAGTCGCACTGCAAGCCCGTGGCGTTCGGGGCGATGCTTCTGGAGGGTTTCGTGGCGGTCATCGCGCTGGGCACGGTGATGATCGTGGCGCAGGACCAGGTCGGCGGTCGCGGCCCGTCGCAGTTGTACGGGGACGGGCTGGCGACGTTCCTGACGGTTCTGTTTCCCGAGTCGGTGCGACCGTCGCTGTTCGTGTTCGCGGCGACGTTCGGGGCGATGGCGTTCTCGACGTTCGTGTTCGATACGCTCGACGTGTCGGTGCGACTGGGCCGGTACCTTCTGCAGGAACTGACGGGGATCCGGTCGCGCGTGGCGGGCTTTTTCGCGGCTCTGGCAACGGTCTCGGCCCCGTTTGTGGTTCTGCGAATCTCGGAGCCGGGTTCGTACCAGCGGTACTGGACGCTGTTTGGGACGTCGAACCAGTTGCTGGCCTCGTTGACGCTGCTGGGTATCAGCGTCTGGCTGGTGCGTGCGGGGAAGCGGTGCTGGTACACGGCGGTTCCGATGGTGTTCGTCATGTCGGTGACCCTGACGGCGCTGGTGATGCAGGTCGCCGAGGCGGCCCGGACGGTGCGCCAGCCGGGGATCGAGGCGTGGTCCTCGGCGTGGTGGGTGGCGTGGATGAACGGCGGGGTGTCGGTGGCGCTGGTCGTGCTTGCCGGGGTGTTCGTCGTGGAGGCGGTGCGTTCACTCCGGCGGCCGATCGATCGGCCGGCGGCTTTGTAAGGAGGTCGGGGCGCTCGCCGCGAGCCGTCCCGCACGATGCCCATGCCCCGTTCCATCACCGACGTCATTGATCGAGTCAACAACGGCCTGCTGAGCGGGTGGCACGACCTGCTGGGCTCGGAGCCGCACGTGGCGGGCACTCCCGGCGACGAGCGCGTGATCGAGCGGATCGAGCGCGCCTTTGAGCAGATGGGGCTGGAGGTCCGGCGGCACGAGTTCTGGGCGCTCCTGCCTCGTCCTCTCTCGGCGGTGCTGCAGATCCTCTCTCCCGAGCCGCGCGACCTGATCCTGCAGGAGAGCCCCCTGGACGACGACCGTTTCACGCGGCATCCCGCGCTCGACCCGGGATGGAACGCGTTCAGCGGCAGCGGCGAGGCCACCGGCCCGGTGGTCTACGCGAACTACGGGCGTCGTGAGGACTTTGAACGTCTGGCGTCCCTGGGGGTGTCGGTTCGGGGGAGGATCGTGATCGCGCGATACGGAGGCAATTACCGCGGATTCAAGGCCAAGTTCGCGCAGGAGGCGGGCGCGGCGGGCCTGGTGATCTACACCGATCCCGCGGACGGCGGGTACACGCGCGGCCTGGTATATCCAGAAGGCGGATACGCCAACGAGACGTGCATCGAGCGAGGATCCCTGCTGACGCTCCCGTACGTGGGCGATGCGCTGACGCCGTTTGTTGAGGCGACGCGTGAGGCGCCCCGGCTCGACGTGTCGGCGGTGGGGCTGTGCACGATCCCCGTGCAGCCGATCGGGTACGGAGCGGCGCTGGAGATCATGAAGCGGATGTCGGGCTCCGCGGTGGCCGAGCACGCGACGACCCGTTCGTGGCAGGGAGGTCTGCCGGTGCCGTACCGCTTCACCGGTGGGGAGACCCTGCGGGTGCGGATCAAGGTCGAGCAGGACCGCGAGGTTCGGCGTTCGGCGAACGTCATCGGCCTGTTGAAAGGCGCCGTCGAGCCGGACCGGATGGTGGTGGTGGGGTGCCACCACGACGCCTGGGGTTTCGGGGCGTCGGACCCGCTCGCGGGGACGATCACCCTGATGGAGGCGGCGCGGGTGATCGCGGAGGCGTCGGCGGGCGGGCGGGCGCCCCGTCGGACGATTGCTTTTTGCGCCTGGGGCGCGGAGGAGTTCGGGATCATCGGATCGACCGAGTGGGTCGAGGGGCACCGCGACATGCTCTCGTCGGAGGCCGTCGCGTATCTGAACCTTGACATGGCGGCGATGGGCGTGGAATTCGGGGCGTCATCGGGGCCTTCGATCCGGCGCGTGATCGCGCGTACCGCGGCGGATGTTCGCCAGGCGCGCGACCCTTCGCGGAGCGTGCTGGAGGCGTGGATGGCCCGGTCGAAGGACGCGGGCGATCCGGGGATGCCGGCGTTTGGCGACCTGGGCGGCGGTTCGGACCACGTGGCGTTCTGGTGCCATGTCGGGGTGGCATCGGCGGGTCTGGGGGCCGGAGGTTCGCTGGGCACCAGTTACCACTCGATCTATGACACGCTTGAATGGTACCGGCGCGTGGTGGGGAACGACTACGAGCCCGCGGCGATGATCACCCGGATGGCCGCGGGGACCGCGCTGCGACTGGCCGACGAGCCGGTTGCCCCGATCGAGCCGCACGCGGCCGTGGCATCGTTTCGACGCCATCTGCGGGATATCTCGGCCCGCGGCGCCTCGGCGGGGTTGTGGGAAGCCCCGTCGGTGGCAACGAGCGGGTCGCCGGATCCGCTTGGCCCGGTCGCCGAGCCGCTCGCGGGGATCGATGATGACGCCCGAGAAACCGAGTCGGTCGTGCGTCGCGCGGTGTTGCCCTGGCTTGGGTCCGAGGCGGCGTTGGGCGAGCCCGAACGGATCGACCGCACGGGTCGCCTGCTGGCGACGGATCGAGCGTGGGTGGCGCCGGGCGGCCTGCCCGACCGCCCGTGGTTCCGCAACACGTTTGCCGCGCCCGATCGTGATTCGGGGTACGCCGCGTGGATGCTTCCGCTGCTGCGGGCGGCGGTCGAAAACAAGGATGCGGAGGAGGCGCGGTCCGCGTTGGCGGTCTACGGGGGGGTGATGCGGTCGCTGCGGGAGGTCGTCGAGGTTCCGGGGGAGTAAGGGTGTTGTCTTACTTGCCCTCGAACCAGTCCTTGCCGATGTGGGCGTCGGCCACGAGGGGGACGCACAGTTCCATGGCCCGCTGCATGCGGTCAACGACGAGGTCCCGGGCGGCGAGGGCGGATTCGTGCGGCACCTCGAAGACCAGTTCATCGTGAATCTGCAGGAGCATGCGGACGCCGGCGGGGGCGTTTGATGCCTGGTGATCGTTGAAGACCCGGTACAGGTCCACCATCGCGAGTTTGATGAGGTCCGCGGCCGAGCCCTGGACCACGCTGTTGATGGCGGTGCGTTCGGCGAGCGATCGGCGTGAGGGGTTGTTCGATTCGATGTCGGGGATCATGCGTCGGCGGTGGAGCATGGTCTCGACGTAGCCCAGGCGACGGGCCTGCTGGACGCACTCTTCGAGGAAGGTGGTGATCCCGGCAAAGCGGCGTTTGTATCCGTCGATGATCTGGGCGGCGGCCTTGTCCGTGACTCCCAGCCGTCGCGCCAGTCCGTAGGGGGTGATGCCGTAGACGATGCCGAAGTTGACCATCTTGGCCCCGGATCGCTGGTCGCGGGTGACCTGTTCGGGGCGTACGCCGTGGATCTGTGCGGCGACCTCGGTGTGGATATCGGCCCCGGTGCGGAACGCCTCGATCAGGCCGGGGTCTTTGGAGAGGTGTGCGAGCAGGCGGAGTTCGATCTGGGAGTAGTCCGCCGTGACCAGGACGTGTCCCGGCGCGGCGACGAAGGCTTTGCGGATCTCGCGTCCGATCTCGGTGCGGATGGGGATGTTCTGGAGGTTCGGGTCGCTGGAAGCGAGGCGTCCGGTCGCCGCGACGGTCTGGTTGAAACTCGAGTGGACGCGTCGGGTGCGTGGGTGGATCGCCTCCTTGAGCGCGACGAGGTAGGTGCTGACGAGTTTGCTGAGTTGCCGGTACTCAAGGATCAGGGCGGGGATCGGGGAGGTGACGGCGTCGTTCTCGGCGAGTT
Organism: Phycisphaeraceae bacterium; assembly: GCA_019636515.1. Lineage (GTDB taxonomy): Bacteria > Planctomycetota > Phycisphaerae > Phycisphaerales > UBA1924 > JAEUJB01. The sequence goes on from JAHBXI010000004.1 coordinate 231,442, forward strand.
TTTCGAGGACTTCCGCGTCGGTTGAATAGCCGGTCTTGGTTTTTTTGACGGGCTTTATGCCCAGGCCCGGCGTGGGGTCTCCCGGCGAGTGAAAGAGCGCGGCGGCGAGTTGGCGCGGCGAATCGGGGTCGAAGGTTCTCCCGATGGATCGTTGAGATTCTTCGTCAAGGCGATGGGTGATTGCCTGGAGCCGTTCGACGAGTCGGACGCGCTGACGGTCGAGTTCGTCCGGATCGACGAGGATGCCGTTCCATTCCAGTTCGGCCAGGACCTCGACCAGGGGCATCTCGACGCCGGCGAACAGGGGCATAAGGCCCATCGCCCGCAGTTGGGGGAGCATGGCGAGGGCGAGTTGAAGCGTCATGTCGGCGTCGGCGGCGGCGTACGGGGTGGCGAGTTCGACGGGGACGGTGGCGAAGGAGCGTTGCGTTTTCCCCGCCCCGATGAGTTCGCTGATGGACTGCTTTGACCGCCCGAGATAGACCTGTCCGAGGGCGTCGAGGCTGTGGCTCGAGCGGGACGAGTCGATGAGGTAACTGGCGACCATCGTGTCGCATGGTGTCGGAGCGGCGGCGGGCTCGTCGGCGCGCGGGGAGTGGTTTTTCGTGGCGAGTCGTATCGCCACCCCGGCCCGGCGCAGGACGAGCAGGTCGTACTTGAGATTGTGCGCGTACAGGGACCTGGCCGGGTCGGTCAGGACCGGGGCAAGAACTTCAAGGATCGTTTTTTCGTCGAGGTGCCGGGCAGGTTCCGGGGAACGGATGGGGATGTAATACGCCTCGCCGGGCACGACGGCGACGGAGATCCCGCACAGGTCCGCGTCGTGCGGCGCGAGCGAGGTCGTCTCGGTGTCGATGGCCAGGGCGGGCGAGGCATGCAGTCGGCGGACAAGCGCATCGAGTTCCTCTCGGGTTCTGACGCAGGTGTATCGGCCGGAGATGGCTTCGGTGGCGGCCGGGATCTGGGCTTGGTCGCGTGGGTTCCCGTGGTCGGCGTGTGTTGGCGGGCCCGCGTGGGCGGGGCTTATCACGCTCGGCGCGTCGGGGGAGCGGTCCTGTTCCATCGCCTCGAAAAGCCCACCGAATCCATCGGCCTGCTTTCGGGATCGAGATGCCCGTGCGCCGCCGGCGCCGGCATTGGTGCCCGTGGACAAGACCTGGGGCCGCGCTTTGGGAGAGATTCCCGGGTGGGTGGATCCGGCGTCGTAGACGGCGGAGACCCCGCGTGCGGAGAGAATGGTCCGCACGTCGTCCTGGTAGCGGTTGAAACCCAGTTCCTTGAGGATGGGCAGGAGCCGCTCGAGGCGGAACGACGAGGCCGAGGCCGCGGAGAGATCGAACAAGACCGGGACATCGTGTCGGAGCGTGATCAGTTCCCGGCTGATTCCCAGGTGCGGGATCGCGGCCTTGACGTTCTCGGCCTGCTTGCCTTTGAGTTGATCGGCGTGAGACAGCAGGGCATCGAGTGAGCCGTGCTCGGCGATGAGTTTTGCCGCGGTCTTCTCGCCCACGCCCGACACACCGGGGACGTTGTCCACGGTATCGCCCATCAACGTGAGCATGTCGATGACCTGGGAGGGCCTCAGGCCGGTCTGCTCCCGCAGGGCGGCGGCGTCGGTGATCGTGCCGGCGTGGATATCGACCAGGGCGACGCCGGGCGTGGCCAGCGCGGGGTTGCTCGGGTCGGGGACCTGGGCGGGCTCGTCGAGCAACTGCTTGAGGTCCTTGTCCTTGCTCACCATGCGGACGGCGACGTCGGGGTGGCCACGCCGGATCATGGTGACGACGGTGGCGATGACGTCGTCGGCCTCGAAGCCCTCGACCCCCAGCACGGGGACCCCGATCGCCTCCAGCAGGGCAAGGCATCGGCGGACCTGGGGTTCGAGGTCCTCGGGTGGTTCGGCACGGGTTGCCTTGTACTCGGGGTAGATCCGGGATCGGAAGGTGCCTCGATCGCCGGAGACGTCGAGGGCGACGGCGACATGATCAGGCTTGCCGCCCAAGCGGTCCCACAGCGATCGGTCGGCGTCACCCCCCGAGCCCAGGAGGCGCAGGAGGAGCCCGACGAAGCCGAACGTCATGTTCGTCGGCTCCTTGGTGACCGGGCTGGTCATGGGCGTGCGGATGGCGTGGTAGTGCCGGAAGAACTGGGCGTAGCCGTCGATGAGATAGAGGGTGCGCATGGAATGGCTCGCCCCCGCGCCCCGGATGCGGGGAGTGGGGGAGTGTGTGTCAGGCCGTGGCGGCGGCGTGTACCTGGCGGATTCGTTCGAGGTATGCGTCGGACGGGGTGACGCCGCGACGGGCCATGACGGTTCGTGCGACATCGATGAACTTGTCGATCCGGTAGGCCCGGGTCCCCGAATCGGTCGCCCAGGTGAAGGCGGGGACGCACCCCGAGATGGGCGTGGTCTGGGCGAACATGCAGCCGGTGTTGAGGATGGAGCCGGTCATGATCCTTGAGCCGATGGCGAACTTGACGTGGTCGCCGACGATCGCCCCGAGGAATTGCTCCCCGGTGCGTTCGTTGGGTCCGCCGGGGGTCGCTCGGCAGATGACCTGGTCGTAGGTGTTGAGGAGATTCGAGTTGGTGGTCCCCGCGCCGATATTGACCCATTCGCCGATCCACGAGTCGCCCAGGTGGCCGTCATGGGCCTTGTTGGCGTAACCCTGGAAGATCGTGCCGCCGACCTCGCCCGCGATCTTGCAGTGGGGTCCGATCGCCGTGAAGGGCTTGATGGTGGTGCGTTCGATGACGGTGGAGTGGGGTCCGATGTACGCGGGTCCGATCAGGATCGATCCCGGGCGGACGACGGCGTCCTCGTCGATCACGACCGGCCCCGCCTCGGCCTCGATCACGACGGTGGGGGCCACCCGCGCCGATCCGTGGATCGAGACCGGGTGCGGGCCCCAGGCGATGACCCCCGGCAGCGTCCGTGGTTTCCAGTCGCGCGTGAGAAGTTCAAGGTCGATCCGGATTGACGGTTCACGGAATCGGCGGACATGCCACGGGCGGGAGATGAGCGCGGGGGAAGCCAGGGCGCTGGTGGAGAGGCCGGCCAGGTCGCCCGCCGCCACGCGAGGGGCATCGCTCCCCGCGACGCAGGCGGCGGCCAGGTCCCCTGATTCGGGATCGAGGACCCCTTCGCCGATGGCCAGCCCCATCCACGCCGGGTCCAGCGCCGGGCATCGGCCGTTGATGAGGAGGGAAGGCTCGTCGATCGGGGAGCCGTTGATGGTGATGTCGGTGTGCGCCTGGGAGGTGATCCTTGCGATGGCCGGCGGAACGAACAGCGCCGAAGGGCGCAGGCCGTAGAGGGCCGCGGCCCGGTGAAAGGTCGTCAGCGCGCCCGTGCGGACATCAAAGGAAGCCCTCAGGTCGGCCAGGGGCGACAGGATCCCCCGGCCGTCGTCGAACAGGAGGAGGTTGGGCATGGCGGGAGTGTAACGCCATCGGCCCCGGTGCTGGTGCGTGGGCTCGCGAACCGCCCGGATGCCCCTACAGTCGCGTGCGGGATCGACGCCACGATCGACCGCGGGGAGCGATGCCATGAAGCACGACACCGAGCCGACCATCCGCCTGTACGACGGGGGCGCCGAGAGCCTGATGACCAGCGACCAGTTCCCCGACCGTGTGACCCTGCTGCCGGGGACGGGGGGCAAGATCGCCCCGGACGAGCGACTTCGCGTGATGTGGGGTCAGGACATGCTCCGCGACCTGCTCGACGGCCGGTACCGCTCGGTGATCTGCGGCGTCAACACGCAGGACAACTCGCACGGGATCATCGCGCAACTGGTGGACATGATGGCGACGAGCCAGTGGACCGCCAAGACGGTGACGTCGTACGCCCGCATGTTCCAGGAATCGGTGTCGGTTCACGCGGCGGCGGACAAGGAGCCGTATGTGCTCAAGTTCGACCTGGATTCGATCCTCATCCTGGCGATCCTGCGCCCGTCGGGGCGCGACCACTTTACGATCGACGACCTCTCGCGGGGGTTCGAGACCGCGTCCCGGATGCTCAAGGGCCGCCGGGAGCGGCTGCCGGTGGCGACGGTGAGTTTCCTGAACGCCCGGGCGAACCGTCTGGTGTCGCGCGAGGGGTCCGAGCCGAGTTTCGAAACCGTCCTGCGGACGATGTATCAGGCCGGCTTCCGCGGGGATGTCTACCCCTCCCCGGCGAGTTGGAGGTTCGGAACCGTGGGGGTTTTCCCGAACTACCCGTTTCCCGCCGGGCTGGAACGGATGCGTGCGGGGAGTTCGTGATCCCGACCGCCCGCGGATTGCCCCGGGCTGATCCGGCCCCGCGCGGTAGGATGCCGCCCATGAACCACGCGGCGATCATCAACCGGCTCGAACGCTTCCCCGGGACGCTCGCCCCGCTGCTGATGTCGCTGCCCGATGAGGATGCGCGATGGAAACCCGCCCCCGAGCATTGGTCGATCCTGGAGATCTGCGGGCACCTTGCGGATGAGGAGCGGGAGGACTTCCGCCCGCGGCTGCAAAGCACGCTGGAAGACCCCGGCCGGGCGTGGCCCGCGCTCGACCTGGAGGGAATCGCCCAGCGGCGCGGGTACAACGAAAAAGACCTGGGAGTGACCGTCGCGAGGTTCATCGCCGAGCGAGCCGAATCGATGACATGGCTGCGTTCGCTGTCGTCACCCGATTTTTCGAAGGCCCATGAACACCCGAAATTCGGCCCGATCCGGGCGGGTGAACTGCTCGCCTCCTGGTCCGCCCACGATGCGCTGCACCTGCGACAGATCGCCAAGCGCCTGCACGGCCTGGCGGCCCGAGATGGATCCCCGTACGCCGTTGCGTACGCGGGGGAGTGGACCGCGTAAGCCCGTCGCGGTGGGCGCGCGTGGCGGTCTTCAGGCCGTGGGGGTCTGCTGCTCGACCGACCAGGTCATTGCCGAGGGGGTGCAGTCGATGTGAACGGCGAAGAAGCCCGGGGAGCCATCCGGCCCGGATGTGGCGTGGCGGCGGACCATGGGCCAGATGATGAGGCGGTCGCTCTCGGGAAGCGGGAGGGCGTCGAGTTCGTCGGGATTGAACCAATCCAGGCGTCCCTCGGCCATGTCCCGGGCGGGGACCGACACGGGTCCCTTCACCAAGTAGTAGAACAGGAGCCAGTGCCCGCGTCCCTCGAACGCGGTCTCGCTGATCAGGCCCAGCAGGTGCAGGCGGTCGATGGGGACGTCGATGCCGGCCTCTTCCATGATCTCCCGGCGAGCGCACTGGGCCGGTGATTCGCCCGTCGAGACGTCGAGTTTCCCGCCTATTGGGGAGCACAAGCCCTGGTTGGGAGCCTTGGCGCGACGAAGGAGCAGGATGCGGCCCCGCTCATCACGCAGGTCGCACAGGCAGGCCAGGCGGTAGGGCATGTGGGGCGCGGATCCGAAAGCGGAGGATTGCGGCATGGGCGGAGAATAGGGACGGAGGGAAGAAAACCCGATCCAACCGCTCCAATTACTCGTCGGCCCCGACTCGTGTTACCTTGAGGCCCTCGGGCAGCGAGCGGAGGAACATCGCCCCGTAGCGGGCCGTGACGATCCTGGGATCGAGCACCACGACCTTTCCGTGGTCGGTCCGCGACCGGATCAGGCGTCCGAATCCCTGCTTGAACTTCATGATGGCCCGCGGGAGCGCCTCCTCGCGGAACGGATCCTGCCCGCGGGATCGCATGAGTTCGGTCCGGGCTTCGGTCAAGGGGCGGTCGGGCGGGTCGAAGGGGAGTTTGGTGATGATCACATTGCGAAGCCCGCGGCCTCGCACGTCCACTCCCTGCCAGAACGACGCGGCCCCAAGCAGCACGGAGCGTTCATCAGCGCGGAACCGTTCGAGGATGGACGGCCGCGAACCGTCGAGCCCCTGGGCGAGCACCGGGTGCCCCGCGGATTCGAGGGCGCCGCGGAGGCTCCGGGCCACGGCGTTGAGCGTGGCGAAACTGGTGAAGAGCACGAACGCCCCTCCGTCGGTCTCTCGCACGTGATGGATGATCCGGTCGGCGAGGTGCTCGGCGTGGGAGGGTGACTCGCCTTCATCGTCGCGGGCGGGCGGTGTCAGGTCGATGACCAGTTCGGCCTGGCGGGCATGGTCGAAAGGGCTTCCCAGTTGCAAGGCCCTGGCTCCCTCGCATCCCAGCCGGGCGATGGTGTGCGAGAACGCCGTTTCGGAGGACTCGGTCGATTCATCGCCGCGGACCGAGCGCGTGGCGAGCGTCGCGCTGGTCAGGACCACGCTGTGCTCGCGAGAGAAGAGCCGTTCCTTGAGCAGGGGCGCCACCTCCACCGGGGAGCAGGAGTATGTGACTTTCTGGAAGGCCGCCTCGTCGCCCGAGGTTCCGGTCTCGACCCAGTAGGCATACCCGGGCAGGGCCTGGTCGGCCAGCGTGGCGGCGTCGTCGGCGATCTGGGAGGCCCGTATCGCGTACGCGTTGAGTTCGTACTGGTCCTGATCGGAGGCGCCGCCCTCTCGCATGGCGCGTAGTCGGATCGTGAGCGCGTTCATGGCTTGGGTAAGCGTGTTTGTGACCGCTCCGGGGGACCTGATCCGTGCCGACGCGGATCCGGGGGCCCCCCCGGGTCCGCGGGCGGGGAATGGCCGGTCGTGCCGGTCGTTGGCGCCTCGGCGGGCGAGTTCCGCCAGCGATTCGAAGAACGCGCGGGTGGCCTCCATGGCGTCGAGGGTGACGCGAATGGCCCGGTCGATCGTCTGGGCATCGCCCGCGGAGAGGGCCAACTGGGGGAGGTAGCCGCGCGCGGTCCTGGGGTGGTACAGGGTGGTGAGCAGGTGCATCACGCGCCCTTCGGAGAGGGAGATGCCGAAGTGGTCCGAGGCGGCGTCCTCAACGCCGTGCGCCTCGTCAAGGACGACGTGGCTGTACGCGGGAAGAAAGCCCACATCCTGCGAGCGCAGCGCCAGATCGGAGAAGAACAGCGCGTGGTTGCAGACCAGGAGGTTGGCCCCGTCCATGGCGCGGCGGGCATTTTGGTAAAAGCACGACTGGTACTCGGGGCACTTGCGGCCCATGCAGTTTCCCGAGTCGGATTGCACTTTATCCCACACGCCGGGGCGCTCGATCGGTGGAAGCGTCGAGAGGGTTCCGTCGAGCGTGTCGGTCGCCCAGTCCTCGATGACGTGCAGGGATCGGCGCGATGCGGGGTCCGCCAACAGTCGCTCCTGGCGCTGGCTCGCCAGGCGGAGGCGGCGGATGCTGACGTAGTTCCCCCTTCCCTTGACCAGCACGGGTCGAAGCGCCCGGGCGGCCTCTGGGTTGTGATCGTGCGGGTCGGCGTCGCCGTCGGGCGATGGGTCGAGGATGGAAGCCAGGAGAGGGATGTCCCGAGAGATCAACTGCTCCTGGAGAGCGATGGTGTTGGTGGCGACCAGGACGGTCTCGCCGTGGTGGATCGCTCGGAGAATCGCCGGGACCAGGTACGCGAAGGACTTTCCGATGCCGGTACCGGCCTCAACAAGAAGATGGGAACGTGTTTCAAGGGTGTTCCAGACCGCGCGACTCATCGCGATCTGCTCCGGGCGTGATTCAAAGGCATCGCCCAGGACCGCGGCCAGTGGTCCATCGGGGCCGAGGATGGTGTCGAGGGCGGCCACGGTTGGTCTGTAGTAGGGTACGTCCGTGGTGGTGAAGAGCGTGCGGGACCCGCCGAGCCGGGTCAAAGGCCGCGGGCGTGTACAGTGAGACGATGCCGCGGGGAATTGGACCCGGCGAGATGTTGGTGTGGTGCTTCCTGGCCGTGCTCGCGGTGGTGGTGGTGGCATGGCCCGCCGGGCACGGGGTCCGCGAGATCGCGGCGGGGCTGATGGATGAAGGCCGGGTGGCGGCCACCGCGTATCAGCCGCCGATCACGTTGCGGCCGGGGCTTGTGGCGAGCACGCTGGGATGGGCGATTGGCATCGGGGCCTGCTCGACGGCGCTGGCGTGGCCGGCGGCGTGGGCGTTTCGTCGTCACGGCGCGGTGGTGTTGCCGTGGATCGCGGCGGCGATGACGATGCCTTCGTACCTCGCGTACGCGGGGTACGGCCTGGTTCGATCTCCCGGGACGTGGCTTGGCGACTGGCTGTCCGGCATGGCGCAGCAGGGGTGGCACTGGGCGCCGATCGTGGCGGGCAAGGCGCTGGCGTTTGCCGGTCTGTCGCTGTGGTCGTGGCCGATCCCGGCGTTGGTGATGGGGTGGGCGGTGTCGCGCGTGGATTCCGGGGTGTTGGACGCGATGGCGATGGACCGCATCGGCCCGTTCCGGCGCGCGGCGATGCTGGCGAGAATCCTGGCGCGGCCGTTGGCGTCGAGCGTCGGGATCGTGTCGCTGGTGATGATCGGGTCGGCGGTTCCGCTGCACCTGGCCCAGGCGGACACGTGGTCGATCGCGTTGTGGTTTGCCCTGGATCTGACGCCGTGGGATTCGCGATGGCGGGTGTGGCTGCTGGCGGCGCCGGTGATGGGGATCGCGGCGGCGGCGGGATGGCGTGTCGCGGCGTGGGCCGGGCGCGGATCGGAGATGCCCGAGTGGTGTCCACCGGACAGGCGTGGTGGTCGAGCATCAACGTGGCTGACGATCCTGGTGTGGCTTCTGGCGACGGTGGCGCCGGTGGCTTTGTTTGCGTGGTCCCTGAACCGGTGGGGATCGCTGGCGACGTTCTGGATCGTGAACGCCGACGCGGTCGGGTGGAGCGCGGCGGTGTGGGTGACGACCGGGGCGATCGGCGCGGCGACGTGCGCCGCGGTGTGGATGCTCGGGTCGTCTGGCCGTGGCGCCTGGTTCACGCGCGTGGTGGTCGCGTCGCTGGTGGCGATCGGGTTGTCGCCCGGGGTGGTGGTCGGAGCGCTGGTCAACCAGGCGTGGTCCTCGCGGGAATGGACGCGGCCGATCGCGGATTCGTTCGCCATCGTGACGCTCGCGCACCTGGCCCGGTTCGCGTGGGTGCCCGCGTTGATCGGCTGCCTGTTGGCCGGGGCCGAGCCCGAGGAGCGTCGGCGGCAGCGGAGGCTCGACGGGGCGACTGGGTGGCGCGGGTGGTGGCTGGCGTGCGGGGCGCCCGGGGCGGGGATGATCGTGTCGGCGGGCGTATTGACGGGGCTGCTGAGCATGCACGAGATCGAGTCCACGGTGATGGTGCAGCCTCCCGGGATCGACAGCCTTTCGAGGCGGATACTCCAGTTCCTGCACTTTTCGCGCATGGAGGACCTGTCGGCGGCCGGGGTCTGGCTTGTCGGCGGCGGGCTGGTGCTGGCGTGCCTGGCGGCGGGCGTACTGGCGTTGACCGCGCGGAGGGACGACACGGGATCTCCGCCAAGCGGGACTTGAGGCTCGAATTGAGAAGGATCGAGCCGCGGAACGCATCTTCGTGAAGGTCGGCGAGTAAGTACCATGTGAACGGCATGCACGAGCAGAGGCACGTCGGCGCGATCGGCGGACGGACCCGTTCCGGGGGACCGGGGAGTCCCCGCCCGTGCAGGCCGAGCGTTCGTGCATGGACCCCGGGGCTGTTGGCGGTTCTGGTCATGGCCGGCGCCTCGGGGTGCTCTCCGGCCCACGACCCCGACGAAACGACATTGCTGGCGGTTGATCGGATCATCGGCGAGGTCGGGACATTTCCGGGTCAGATGTCCTATCCGCGGGCGATGGACTTTGATGGTCGATATCTCTGGATCGTCGACAAGACCGCCCGCGTGCAGCGGTTTGATCCTGTCAGCGGACGCAGCGCGGGCGGGTGGACGATGCCCGAGTACCTGCTTGGAAAGCCCACGGGCATCACCGTTGCGAGCGGTCCCGACGGTGAACCCGCGGTGTATATCCCCGATACGCACTACCACCGCGTGATCGTTCACCGGATTCCCCCCTTGCCGGCGGATGGGATGACCCCCCGCCAGGCCTTTCTCGCCGGTCAGCCTGCCGAGGTGACCCGGTTCGGGTCCTACGGGGAAGGGCGTGGCCAGTTCATCTATCCAACGGACGTCGCCGTGCTGACCGATTCTTCCGGCCGGCGCGTTCGACGCGTGTATGTCAGCGAATACGGAGGAAACGACCGTGTCTCGGTCTGGGAGCCTGACGGTTCGGGCGGTTTCGCGCCGGCGTTTGCCTTTGGGGTCTTTGGATCGAGTGATTCGGCGGATCGGATCGAGTTCAACCGTCCGCAGTCGATCGAGATCGCCCCGGGACCGGACGGGACCGCCGAACTGGTCGTCGCGGACGCGTGCAACCATCGGATCGGGCGTTTCACGATCGACGGGGAACTGATCGCGTGGATCGGTTCGCCAGGGACGGCGGGTGAAGCGTCGGGGTCGTTCAAGTATCCCTACGGAGTTCACGTGGTCGGGGATGGGACCGCGCTGGTGGCGGAGTTCGGGAATAACCGGGTGCAGCGGATTGATCTTCGGACGGGCTTGGGCCTCGGGTCGTACGGCGGGGCGGGGAGAAGGCCCGGCAACCTGATCAATCCCTGGGCAGTGACGTCCTGGGGGAGCGCCGTTTTTGTTCTTGATTCTCAGAACAACCGGGTGGTGGTGGCGAGGCTTCCTGGCGTGAAATCGCGTCGGATCGTGGCGGGGGCTGGGCGATGACCGGCCTTGTCGCGGTGATCGGCCTGGGTCCGATCCAGTTCGATCGGCCCGTGTGGCTGTTGCTGCTGCCCGCGGCCGGCCTGGCGGCGTGGTGGATGGGGCGTCGAAGTTTGGCGGGTCTTGGCCCCGTCACCCGGTGGGTGGCGCTGTCGGCTCGGATCGTGGTCATCGGCCTTCTCGCCGCGGCGATGGCCGAGCCGCACTGGAGGACGGGTTCGAAGCATGTATCGGTTACGGTGATCGTGGACGCGAGCGAGTCGATACCCGGGCACGTGCAAAGAGAGGTCGATCGGTACGTGGAAGAGGCCGCGGCGCTGGGCCGTGACGACCCCGGCGACCGGCTTGGCGTGGTCACCATCGCCCGCGACTCGTTCGTTCAGTCGCTTCCGTCGGATAAGACCGACCGGGTCGAGCGTCAGCACATCGGGTCTCCCGACGGGACGCACCTTGCGGCGGGAGTCCGCCTGGCGATGGCGGTGCTTCCGCCCGACGCGGTGAACCGTCTGCTGATCATCAGCGACGGGAACGAGACGATCGGGAGCGTGCTCCAGACGGCCGAGGCGGCCCGCGCCGCGGGGATCCCCGTCGACGTGCTGCCGCTGACCTACCAGCATGACTCGGAGGTGATGGTTGACCGTCTGATCGCGCCCGCGACGGCGCGTATGGGTGAGAACGTCGCGGTTCGAGTCGTGCTGCAGGCGACGCGAGCGACCCGGGGAAGGCTGGCGGTTTTCATGAACGGGTCGCAGGTTGATCTTGACCCCGACGGCCCGGACCTCAGCACGCCGGTCGAACTGAAGGCGGGCCCGAACGTGCTGACGGTCCCCTTGCGCACACGGTACGCGGGTCCTCAGAAGTTCGAGGCGGTCTTCGAGCCGCTGGTCGGCCCTGGGGGCGAGGTGATCGGAGATTCCATCCTGCAGAACAACCGCGCGGAGGCGATCTCCTTCGTGTCGGGCGAGGGCCGTGTGCTGGTGGTGCGAGAGGTTGATCTCGAGGCGGCCGCGCTGGTCGAGGCGCTGGCCGACGCACGGATCGCGGCCGACGTGCGCACGGCGGACCAGGTGCCCCCGACGCTGGCGGAACTGGCGGGGTACGACGCGATCGTCCTGGTGAACGAGCCGGTCGACCTGTTCAGCATCCGACAGCAGGAGGATCTTCGGCAGTACGTTCACGACGCGGGCGGGGGCCTGGTGATGGTGGGTGGGCCGCGTAGTTTCGGGGCCGGGGGCTGGATCGGTTCACCGCTGGAGGATGCGCTGCCGATACGGCTGGACCCGCCGCAGAAGCGTCAGATGCCGCGCGGGGCGTTGGCGCTGGTGATCCACTCGGTGGAGATTCCCGAGGGGACCTTCCTCGGGAAGAAGATCTGCGAGGCGGCGGCGAACTCGCTCTCGCGGCTTGACCTGATCGGCATCAACGAGTATCGGCTGGCCGAGGGGGTCGACTGGGTATACCCGCTGAGCGAGGTGGGGGATGGGACGGCGGTCAAGCGGGCGATCCAGCAGTTGAAATTCGGGGACATGCCGGACTTTGCGCCCTCCCTTGAACTCACGCACCGGGCGATGTCGGCGGCTCCGGCGGGGCAGAAGCACGTGATCGTGATTTCCGATGGCGACCCGTCGCCGCCGTCTCGGCAACTCCTTCAGAAATTCGTGAACGACAAGATCACGATCAGCGCGGTGGCGTGTGCCACGCACTCGTTTGTGGACCAGCAGACGATGCAGTACATGGCCAACTACACCGGCGGGCGGTACTACAACATCGATCCCCGGGACGCGGGCGTGCAGATCCCGCAGATCTTCATCAAGGAGGCGCAGACCGTCAAGCGGTCGCTGATCTGGGAGGGGACGCCCTTTGTTCCCGCCGTTGCCTCCGCCGGGAGCGAGCCGATGCGGGGCATTTCGTCGGTTCCTCCGGTCGCCGGGTACGTCGTCGCCGCCGACCGGGAGGGGCTTTCCCAGGTGACGATGCGCGGAATGGAGAACGATCCCATCCTGGCGCAGTGGCAGCACGGGCTGGGTCGCGTGATCACGTACACCAGCGACGCGGCCTCCCGATGGAACCCTCAGTGGATCGAGTGGCCGGCGTACCGACAGTTCTGGGAGCAGCACCTGCGATGGGCCATGCGCCCGACCGGGTCGGCCACCATCCGCGTCGCGACCGAGACGCGCGGCGACGAGACGCTGGTGTCCGTGGACGCGCTTGATCCGCAGGGCGAGCGTCTGAACTTCGCGAGGTTTCAGGGTCGCGTGGCATCCCCCGACGGCTCGGCGCAGGACATCACACTGCGGCAGGTCGGCCCGGGGCGGTACGAAGGGCGAGTCCGGACGGCCGAGGCCGGTTCGCACGTGATGAGTTTGCGGTACGTGGCGCCGATGACCGGGGAGGATGGAACGGCCGGGGTGGTCGAAGGAAGCGTCCAGGCCGCGATCTCCAAGCCCTTTGCCGACGAGTTCCGGATGCTCCAGGACAACGCCGCCCTGCTGCGGCAGGTCGCCGAACTCACCGGCGGTCGAGTGCTCGCGGGGGATCCGGTCAGAGACCGGCTGTGGTCGCGTGACGGGCTCACGATGCCGGTCGCGACGCGTCCCATCTGGCTGACCGTGGCGCTGGCGGCGATCGGGTTGTTCGTGATCGATGTCGGGATCCGGCGGGTGCGCCTGGATGTCAAGGCGTTGGCCGGACGGCTGCGGATGCTTGTCAGCCCGGGCAAGGCACCGTCCGGGCGACAGATGGCCGGTCTGCGGGCGGCCCGGGATACAGCGCGACAGCGGATCGCCGCGCGGTCCGACGCGCCGGCCGACGGTGAATCGGCGCTTCGAGAAAAAATACAGGCGAAGGCGTCGGCGAAGTTTGAAGCACCCCCGGACTATCGGCCCGCCGATGCGGCGTCGCGCGATCGCGGGCGGGCCGACGTCGCGGCGCGGCCGGCCGATGCGGGATCCTCCGCGTCGGCGGGGAAGGCCCCGGATCCCGAGGAGGGCATGTCCCGCCTCCTGAAAGCCAAGAAAAAAGCACGGGACGAGATGTCGGACGAATGAGGCAAGAGCGGCCGATCCCTCCGGGCGCCCGAGCGGCGGCGGGAAAGGCCGAAGCAAGGAGATGAAGCGATGTCCAGCCAGCACGGCGAAGCAACGGCCCCGGCGACGACGGCGGAGGTGAAAGAACAGTGCGAGCAGTTCCGACGGACGTTCCAGGCTCTCCGGGACGAGATCGGGAAGGTGATCGTCGGTCATTCCGACGCGGTGGAGGGTGTTCTGATCGCGTTGTTCGCGGGCGGCAACGTCCTGCTGGAAGGCGTTCCCGGTCTTGGGAAGACGCTGCTGGTCCGCACGCTGGCGCAGACCCTCAGCCTGCCCTTCAGCCGCATCCAGTTCACCCCCGACCTGATGCCCGCCGACGTGGTGGGGACCAATATCGTGACCGAGGATCCGCAGACGGGTCGTCGGCAGTTTGAGTTCCAGCGGGGTCCCATTTTCGCGCAGGTGGTGCTCGCCGACGAGATCAACCGGGCGACTCCCAAGACGCAGTCGGCGCTGCTGGAGGCCATGCAGGAGCGGAGCGTGACCAGCGGCGGAACGACCTACCGGCTGGAGTTGCCGTTCCTGGTGTTGGCGACACAGAATCCGATCGAGCAGGAGGGAACGTACCCGCTGCCCGAGGCTCAGATGGACCGATTCATTTTCAAGATCAACGTGGGCTACAGCCAACTGGACGACCTGATGACGATCCTGGACCGCACGACGGGGACCGCGACGCCCGAGCCGGCGAAGGTGCTCGACGGCCCGCGGATCCTCTCGCTTCAGTCGCTGGTCCGCGGGGTGGTGGTGGCTCCGCACGTCAAGCAGTACGTGGCGAGGCTGGTGTTGGCGACGCACCCCGGATCGGCGACGGCGGCGGGCGGGCCATCCGGGGTGACCAACCGGTACGTGAGGTGCGGATCGTCGCCGCGCGGGGCGCAGGCCCTGTTGCTTGGGGCGAAGGTCAAGGCTCTGGTCGATGGCCGGTACCACGTCAGTTACGGTGACATCAAGGCGATCGCGACCATGGCCCTGCGGCACCGGCTCATTCTGAACTTCGAGGCGGAGGCCGACCGGATCGACCCGGACGACCTGGTCGCCAAGATCATGCAGTTGAACCCGTCGGATCCGCCCAGGGTGGGGGCGGTCTGACGCCGCCGACAAGGACGAGTTTCAGGCCTATCAGGAGAATCGACCATGAACGTGCTTCGTGCCTTCGCGTGCCTCGGGTGTGTGCTCTTGGTTTTTCTGGCCGGTTGCCGCGGCGCGCCGCCCGCGGGGGTTGACCCGGCGTACCAGGTCGCGGACCTCGGGATGCTCGGGGACTGGAGGACCGATGAGGGCGTGGAGATCGGCGTGGACTCCCTGGGCCGCGCCGGGTTTATCGTGAAGATCCGCTCGGCGGACGACTCGGCGACGTACCGGGGGCATCTGCTTGAAGTGGCCGGGATGAGGTTTATCGAGGTCTCGGTGCATCAGCCGGACCGGGATGGATCGGTGCCGGTGTACCACTACGCGGCGGTGGAGCGGATCGGCGACGTGATGACCCACCGGCCGATCCGGGCCGACTGGCTCGCCTCGGCCAGCGCGGGGATGCCCGAGGCGATCTACCGATCCACGGCGGAGTCCTCACCCGGGTCGGGCGGGGTGGTGGTGCGTGAGCGCCAGGCCATGCTTGAACTGCTGCGCAAGGCGGCGTCGGACCCGGCGGCGCTGGGCCCGGCCGAGCGGCTTGTCCGCGTGAAGAACTGAACCGAGGCCAAGAGATGCTGCGGACAACGAACTCCAAACGACCGACCGGGATCGAGGACCTGCTCGATTCGGAACTCATCGCACGGCTCGACCCGCTCGACCTGGCGTCACGGAAGGTCTTTGCCGGGAAACTCAGGGGTGAACGCAGGAGCAAGCGGCGCGGGCAGTCGGTCGAGTTCGCGGACCACCGTCCGTACGTCGTCGGCGACGACCTCCGGCACATCGACTGGAACATCTTCGGCCGTCTCGACCGGCTCTTCCTGAAACTCTTTCTTGAGGAGGAGGACCTGGCGCTGCACGTGGTCATCGATGCCAGCGAGTCGTCGGACTGCGGGGAGCCCAGCAAGTTCGCCCATATGCAACGATCCGCCATGGCGCTCGGGTACGTCGGGCTGGTCAATCTCAACCGGGTGGCGTGCACGATCATGGGAGGGGCACGTGGGGGCGTACCGCGGCGCGTTGAGGGGGGTGACCCGGGCGTCGCGGACGAGCCCGCCGACCTGGCCGTCGGGCCGGGGGAAGTCTCCGCGGTCAGGGACCTGCGTGGCCGGCGGAGAACGCACGACCTGGCGAGGTTCATCTGCGCATCCCGCCCGTCCGGGCCGCTGCTGTTTCGATCCGCCGCGGAGCGGATCGCGCTGATGCGGCGCGGCAAGGGTGTCATGGTGATCCTGTCCGACTTCATGTTCAAGGACGGGTACGAGGACGGCTTACGCCTGCTGGTGGGGCGCGGGTACGACGTGTTCGCGATCCAGGTTCTCAGCCCGCAGGAGATCGATCCGTCGATCGTCGGTGATCTTCGGCTCCGGGACGTCGAGGACGGGGATGCGGCCGAGGTCACGGTCTCGCAACCGCTGCTCAAGCGGTACAAGGCCAACCTCGACGCGTACACGGACGGGCTGAGGGATTACTGTGCCCGGCGGGAGATCACGTACCTGCGGATCTCGTCGGCCACGCCGGTTGACACGCTGATTCTCGATCTTCTTCGCCGCAAGGGGCTGGTGCGATGACCCCGGGATCAGTCCGGTTCACACGTCCGAGTGGCGGTCGCCCGGCCAGGAGTGCCGAGCCATGACGTTCCTGACTCCCCTGGTCGCCGCGATCGCGGCGGGGATTGCGATCCCCGCGCTGGTGGCCTTGTACTTCCTCAAACTCCGACGCCGCGAGGTGGAGGTTTCGACGACGCTCCTGTGGAAGCGGGCGATCCAGGACCTGCAGGCCAATGCCCCGTTCCAGCGTCTTCGCCGGAACATCCTTCTCATCCTGCAACTGGCGGCGCTGGGGGCCGCGCTCGTGGCGGTCGGAACGCCCCGCGTGGCCGGTCGGGAGCATCTCAACAGCCGGCACATCATCATGATTGACCGGTCGGCGAGCATGTCGGCCCTGGACGGAGATGAATCGTCCGCGGCCGATCCCGCCTCTCCCAGGGCTCGCACGCGTCTGGAGGTCTCGAAGCAAGAGGCAAGGAAACTTGTCGATTCCCTTCCCGAGGCGGGGGTTTTCAGCGGCCGGGAGGGGTCCGAGGCGATGGTCGTTGTCTTTGACACGACCGCGGAGGTCCGCCAGCAGTTCACGGGGGATAAGTCGCTGCTGCGGGCCGCGATCGATGCGATTCTCCCCACCGATGCCCCGACCAGGATGGGCGAGGCCATGCGCCTGGCCAAGGCCCACTCCCCCACGCGGGGCACCGTGGCCGACCCTCGGAGCGGGGAACTGATGAGCATCGAGGGCGTCGAGGCGGGGGAGCCCGTCACGGTCCATATCTGGTCGGACGGCAAGGTCGCCGACCTGGCGGAAGTCAAGCCCGGCCTGAGCGACGAGGTCGTCTTCCATCGCGTTGGTCGTCCCGAATCGGCCAACATGGGTATCGTCGGGCTGCGATGGGAGCGGTCGTACGAAGACCCAACGCAGTTGAGCATCTTCGCCAGCGTCCAGTCCACGTTTGACGAGGCGCGCCGCATCGATGTCGAACTCTCGATCGGGGGACAGATCGCGGGTATCCGGACACTCGAATTGCCCGCCGCCGAGGTGCGAACGTCCCGTGCGTCTGGCGAGGGGCCGTCCGATCAGGCGGGAGTGATCATCCGGACGGTGGCGCCGGCCAACTCTGGCGTGGTGTTCCAGGTTGAGCGATCGTCGGGCGCCATCGCGCAGGTCCGGCTGCGGGCGACCAATTCGGACCAGCCGCCGGCGGGCGACATGCTGGCCGCGGACAACTCGGCCTCGATGGTGATACCCCCGGCCCGCAAACTGTCCGTGGCGGCGGTGACACGTGGGAATCTGTTCCTCGCCGCCGCGCTGGAGGGGTTGCCGCTCGCCAGGCTCGACACGCGTACCCCGGAGGAGTTCCAGCGAACGATCACGTCCGGCCAGGAGGTCGGATACGACGTGGTCATCCTTGATTCCTGGCTTCCCGAGTCCCGCACGCCGGGGGGGTCTTCCCCGTCGCTGCCGGCGGGGCGCTACCTGATTCTTGGGTCCGTTCCGCCGGATTTGGGCATCGTTGATCGGGGCATGGCCGGGCAGGAAGGCGCGACGCCCGGCTCGCGCCTCGGGGGAGAGGCGGTGTTCATCGACTGGATGCGGGACCACGCCGTGCTCCGCAATCTCACGCTCGACCCCGTGGTCATCACGGAGATGCGGATGGTCGAGGTCGAGCGAGGTTCCGGGGCGGTGGTGATGGCGCAGACGAGCCGGGGGCCTGGGATCATCGATGCCTCGTCGTCGGACGGGCAGTGGCGGGCGATCGTGGTGCCGTTCGACATCGCCCGCGGGAACTGGGCCTTTGACGTGAGTTTTGTGGTTTTCATGGCGTCCGCGGTCGAGTACCTGGGAGGGGCTTCGGACTCGGGCCCGGTGACGATCGAAGCCGGCAAACTTCCGCCGGGGATGGTGCAGCCCGGGACGATCCTTTCAGATCGACTTCCGGTCGGGGCGCGCGATGCGAAGATCCGCCTGCCCGCGTCCTCCGACCGATCCGGTCCGTCGGAGGAGTCGTTGTCCGTCGCTCCGGATGGTCGGATTGTCTACGGCCCGATCCGTGTCCGGGGCCTGTACGAGGTTGGATGGACGGGCCCGGCGGCGGCGGGGGATTCCGTCGGCGATGGGAGTTCTCGGCGGATGTACGCCGCGAATCTGCTGGATCCATCGGAATCGGACATTGGGGCGTCCGACGAGATCGCGCTGGCGTCACGGGTGGTTCGGGCTCGGGCCGGCTCGGCGGTCGAATCGGATCGCCCGCTGTGGCGGTGGTTCCTGCTGGCGGCCCTGGCGGTCGTCATGCTGGAGTGGTTCGTGTACAACCGGAAGGTCCACGTGTGACTGACCCGGATCGGGTCCCTTCACGGGAGTCCGCTCGGGCCGCCCGCCCCGGCACGCGTTCTGCGAGGCAGGGGGTTTCGGACGCGGTGCATGTTGGGCACGAATCGGTCCGATATCAACCATGATGGCAATCCAGACGCGGGCGCGAGGGCTGGTGGCGAGGGCCGGGTGTTTCGCCGGCGTGGTTTTCTGCGCGTCGAGCGCGTTGATCGCGCCCGAATTGTGCGCCGGTCAGTTGGCATCCGATGGGCGTCCGGTCTTTGCGCATCGGGAGGTGCGGATCTTTGATTTCGAGGAGATCGAGACCACCCCCGCCCCGGTGCCCATGTACTGGGTCCGAGCCCAGGATTCTCCCGAAGCCGGCCGCGTGCGTCCGGGATTTCCGATATGGAACGCGGCGGAACTCGATGGCTCGCGCGCCCACGGCGGAGTCGGGTCGGTCCGCCTGCCGATCGCGGGCGGGAGCGCGAGTTTGCTCCTGGAGCGGGGGGTGCTTCCGGTCTTTGAGCGAGCGGACTATGTCATCACGGCACGGGTGTACACCGAGGGGCTGGTTCACGCCAGGGCCCGGGTCGTCGCCCGCTACCTCGGGGCTGATGGGGAGGTCCTTCCCGGGAGCGAACGGTCGAGCGACCTGGTTCGCTCGGAGGGGTTCTGGACCCCGGTGCGCGTCGAGATGCCCGGGGAGCACGAGGGCGTCTCGTTCCTTCAGATCGAGTTGCTTGTCCTCCAGCCCGAGCAGTTCCGGCCGCGCACGCTTGGGGCCAGGCAGGTCTTCGACGAGGATTTCCACGGGTCGGCGTGGTTTGACGACGTCGCCGTGTCGCAACTGCCCAGGGTCGAGATCGGGACCGCGTCGGCGTGCAATATCTTTGTACACCCCGCGATCCCGGACCTGAATTTCGCGGTTCGCGATCTGACCGGCGAGCGGCTGGCGGTTGACCTGACCGTTCAGGACTCCGAGGGCGTGGAAGTGGATCGCCAGTCCCGCCCGCTGACGTCCGGGAGAACGATGGCGGCGTGGCAGCCGAACATCGAGCGGCTGGGGTGGTACCGGGCCGAGATTACGGTCCGATCGGACCTTGCTCCGCTGGCCACCGCGCACGCGGACTTTCTCTGGATCCCGGCGCCCGCCGAGGGAGATCCGGGGGGCATCCGCGGCGATCTCTCCGGCCTGGCCGGGGATTGGCGTCGGTTCGAGATCATCGCGACCACGCCGCATCCCCGGCTTGGTGAACGGATCTCCGACCTGGCCGATCGAGTCCGCGCCGGGGCGGTGACCGTCCCGGTCTGGGAGGGGTTGATCGAGCCGGGATCGACCGGGGCGGGGTCTTTCATCGCCGGATTACTCGACCGCGGAAGAAGGATCACCATCGGCGTTCCGCGTGTTCCCCAATCCCTTGCCGACGCGGTCAGCGTGGATCCCGGGGATCCGTGGGAACTGGCTCGCCGGGGTCCCGAACTGTGGGGTCCGTTCGTGGATGCGTATCTCGACCGGCACGGGCAGAGCGTCCGCCGGTGGGAGGTCGGGCCGTCCTGGGATGACCGCGTGTTCTGGGACCCGGCGCGAGCCCGGACCCTAGCGAACGTCCGGCGTGTCTTTGAGCGACTAGTGCCCGGGCCGATCCTGTGCATCCCCTGGAGAGCGGACCTTGCGGTAACGGGGGAAGTCGTGTCGCAACTTCCACGGGATGCGATGCTCAGGATCCTGGTGCCAAGCGACATGCCCGGCGGGTCCATCGCCTCGGTGGCGCGGTCCATCGGTTCGCTGCCGGGGGGGATCCCCGGCGGGGTCGGGATCGTGCTGGCCTCGCCGACCGACGATCGAACTTCTCGCCGAGAGGCCGCGTCGGAGGCGGGGCGGCGCCTCGTGGAGTTCTGGCGCTCCTTCGGAGGTGATTCCACGGCATCGGTGGCTCTTCTTGAACCCTGGACGTGGCCCGAGCCGACTCGCGGAGGGATCAGCCCCGGGCCGGAACTGGCCGCGCTTGCCAACCTCGCCCCGAGGCTCTCGGGGAGGCGATTTGCGGCCGACTTGCCGCTGGGTCCGGGGATTCGCGCGATGCTCTTTGCCCCGTCGGCGGGCATGGACGACACCGATGGCGGAGTCGTGATCGCGTGGGATGAGTCGGGAGCGTCCGTGGCGTCCGACTCGCCGGCCCATGCCTACCTCGGGAGCGGGCGCGTGCGTGCGTTCGATGTGTTCGGCAACGAGATTCCGCGAGGCGAACCGGCGGACGAGTCCGCCGTGTTCCGTCAGCCGCCGGCCTCCGCCGGAGCCTCCCCCGAGGTCCTCCTGCGTCTTGATGACGAGTTGATCGTGATCGAAGGGGTTGATCCGCGCATGGCCTTGTTCCATGCGGGTCTTGGGGTTGAGCCGTCGTTCATCGACGTTGGCAAGAGCACCCACGAGCACGCGATTGTTGTTCGAAACCCCTGGCCGGTGGCGATCGACGTCGCGCTGCGCATCGTCAAGCCGGGCGGGGTGGAGGGGGAAAGCCAGCGGCGCGACCGGACGTGGCGCGTGTCGCCCCGCCAGGCCCGCGTGACGGTTCCCGCGGGGGGAGAGCAGCGGGTTCCTGTCGAATGTACGTTTGGTCCCGGGGAGGAAGCCGGTCCCAAGGAATTCGTCATCGACGTGGACGTGGCCTCGGACCAGTCGCTCGGATCGATGCGGGTCCGCCGGGAGGTGGTGCTGGGTTCCGAGCGCCTTGACCTGGAACTTTCCACCCGGATCGACCGTGAGAACCGTGTCGCGGTGGAGGCGTACGTCTCGAATCGCGGGCGTGATCCGCTGGATGTCCAGTTGACCGCGTTTGCGCCGGGCATGGCTCGGCTTCGCGCGGTTATCTCGAACATGGAGCCGGGAGCCGTGGGAACCCGTATCTTCCGGTACGGCGACGCGTCGATACTCCGCGGGCAGCGCGTGTACGTCATGATCGAAGACGTCGTGACGGGAGTCCGGTTGAACAAGGCCATCGTCGTCCCATGACCACGCCCATGAACCATCCCCATAGGCCGCGGCCCGGGAGATCGGGGGCTGATCGGTGAGGGCGATCCGCGTGGTCCAGGGACGTGTTTCCTTCGAACGTGAGGCGCCGATTCCCGTGCCCGGTACGGGCGAAGCGATCGTGCGAACCACGCGGGTCGCGGTCTGCCACGCCGCCGCGGATTCCATACGCGCACCACGAGGACCCGACCGTACTCTCGGGCGGGAGTTTGTGGGCACCGTCGAGCGAATCGGCCCCGGCTCAGGCCCCGGACCGTTACGTGGAAGTGGCGCCAATCTGGTTGGCAAGCGGGTTGTCGGATCGGCCAGCCGCGCGTGCGGGTCTTGCGACCGTTGTCGTTCCGGGTTGTCGGGGCACTGCCGTGACCGGCGAACACTCGGTGAACCTGGCACGGAGGGGTGCTTTGCCGACTATTTCACGGTTCCCGTGTCGAGCCTGGTTGAGGTTCCCCCGGGCATCGGTGACGACGAGGCCGTTCTCTCCTCGACGTTCGCGGCCGCTTCTCACCTGGCCCGGGCCGTGCCGATCTCGCCGCGCATCCTGGTCTCGGTTATCGGGGATGGGGCCGTCGGACTTGTGACCGCCGCCCTCCTGGCGAGCCGGGCCGAGACCGTTCGGATCCTGACTCTTCGATCGTCCGCCGCGATGGTGTGCGAGAAGTGGGGGCTTCGCCACCGCCCGGCCGGCGAAGCCGGACGCCGCCACGACCAGGACCTGGTGGTCGATACCGAGGGTTCGGATTCGAGCATGTCCCTGGCGGTTGGTTTGGCGCGCCCGAGGGGGATGGTCTTTGTCTCCCGCACCACGGGTCGGGCGGGCGGGCCGGGTCCATCGGAGGATGTCTGCGGGGCCATCGCGGAACTGGAACTGACGGTGCGAGGAGTGCGCGGGGAGGACTTCCCCGGCGGGGTCGCGATCCTCGCGGGGGGCTCGATTCCGGTGGCGCCCCTGGTCGCATCCCGCCTGACCCTGGAGCAGGTCCCCGGGTGTGTCGTTGATCCCGGGTTCGATGGGATGGTGAAGGTGATTGCCTCGGTCCCGCCGCCCAGCCATTGAAATTGCCAAGCCAACGGAATCGACGGCCGTGACAACCAAGGTCCAATAACAATACCCTATTGTCTTTTATAGATTCAGCATTCTTCCTCTTTTGGGGAACAGGGAACTACCCCAGAGGCGAATAGCAAACGTCATCTTCCTGATATTGGGAGAGCGGGATGCACCACCCGATGGCTGGTGCGGATGAGAGACTGGAGACAAAGACATGAAGGTTGCCAATGTTCTCGGAATGGGCGCGGTTATTGCCTTGACGTCGTTCGGGGCCCTCGCGGCCACTCAGGGCACGTCCCCCGTCGAGCCGCAGTACGGCCAGCGCAACGTGCTGCCTGTCGACGGCACGTGGATTATCCTCGACGAGTTCATGAACGTCGGTGATTTCTTCAGCGGGCCCTGGACGTACACCTCCGCGCTGCCGGTCCAACTGGACGTGACGGACCTGTTCGTCGTCACCGACGTCTTCGAGGTGTACCTCAACGGCGGCTTTGTTGGCGCCACGCCCGTTCTCCCCGATTACGACGCCCTGGGCGTGGATCCCTTCGGCGCCACCTTCACCAGTGATCCCGATGTCGCCTGGCTGAGCGACCTGTTCAGCAAGGGCACGTTCATTCTGCCCGCGGGTACGCACGACGTTGATTTCCGCAACATCCAGATCCCCACCGGTTTCCAGGATGGGACAATCGCGTTCCGCGCCAGCCGGATCCCCTCCCCGGGCGCTGCGGCGCTGTTCGGGTTCGCGGGTCTGATGGCCGCCCGCCGTCGCCGCTGAGTTCGGCCGACGCATCCATGAATCTCAACAACGCCGCGGGAAACCGTGGCGTTGTTCTTTGGTGGCGAGGCCGTGACCCCGGCCTGACCCTGACGGATCATCCAGCCCCGTGCCGGGACTGTGCGGGGGCCGGGGCGCCGACACCCTCGTTCCAACCGACGCCTTTCAGGATGGGGGTCCACCGCTCATGCTCGCGCCGGAAATCCGGGGTGCCGGGCCTGGCCATCTCCGCGCGCCACCACCAGCACAGGCGCACGGGGAGGTCCATGTCGATGACCAGGTCGGCGATCTGCCGGTCGGAAAAATCGACCATGGGAACGTCGATCCGGAACGAGTCGATGCCGTGATGGTGTGCGTCAAGCCTGACCAGCCGGGAAACCAGCAGGGCCCGGTCGACGGCCCGGGAGACTTCGTCAATATCCGGGCATTGAGCGTGCGACGAATGGAATGGCCAGACCAGGCGCGTGCATCCGCGTTCGATACCCGCCCACGAGGCCGACACCAGCATCCGCGAGTCGGCCGACCAGTCGTGGCGGACTTCCTGGGCGCTCGGATCGACATCGCCCGAGGGGATTGCCTTTTCTGGCGCCTCGACCAGTTCCATTTCGAAAAACTCGGCCTGCCTTTGGACGGCCCAGCGCCTCGCGGGGGCGGTATGGCCGGCCCATGCGGGAACCCACAGGATCGGGCGTATCGCCTGCCTCTGCCCGGCGTCGGGCTCGGCCAGGAGGGAGGCATCGGCCGCCGCGGCGCATGCCAGGATGGAGGCCAGCCCCCCGTCGCCGACGACCAGCGTCCGGTTGAACTCCGTCATGGCGGGAGTGTAATCGATCGGGCCGGAGAAAGCCGCCGTGCGAGATCGTCGTCTGTCCTAATGTGGGTTTGCATGGGAGAGAACGACTCCATCGGGGCGATCGCCCGGGCCGTCCGTGACGCCTGTCGGTTGGTCGTCCTGACCGGGGCGGGCGTCTCGGCCGAAAGCGGCACGCCGACATTCCGCGACGCCATGACGGGCCTGTGGGCGAGTTTCAACCCCGAGCAACTCGCCACGCCCGAGGCCTTCGACCGGGATCCCGAACTGGTGACCCGCTGGTACGACCATCGGCGGCTTGGGTGCATGGCGTGCGAGCCCAATCCCGGGCACCGGGCGCTGGCGGAACTTGAACGCCGCGTCGTTGGCTCGGGCCGATCGTTCCTGCTCCTGACCCAGAACGTCGACCGGCTGCACCAGCGCGCGGGGAGCAACGCCGTGGTCGAACTTCACGGGACGATCATGGTGTGGCGCTGCACGAAGACCGGCCGGGAGGTGATGCCTCCGCCAACGCCCATGTCGGAATACCCCACGCGCACGGAGGCCGGCGGGTTGCTTCGCCCGTGTGTCGTGTGGTTCGGGGAGATGCTCCCCGAGTCCGCGCTTGAGGCCGCCTTGTCCTCGCTCGGCGAGTGCGACGTGTTCCTGTCGGTCGGGACCAGCGCCCTGGTTCAGCCCGCCGCCGGCTTTGTATTCGAGGCCAGGCGTGCCGGGGCGGTCACGTGCGAGATCAATCCCCAGGATACGGCCATCACGGGCTGGATCGACCACGCGGCGCGGGGCCCGTCGGGGCGGATCCTGCCCGCCATCGTCGAGGCGGCCTTCGGTGATGGCGCCGCCGCGTGAGTCAGCGGATCGAGCAATCAAAGACCAGCGGCAGGATCCAGTACCCGACGACGGAGATCAACGCGATGGCGGCGATATTCAGCGGCAGCCCTGCCCGCGCCATATGCACCACTCGCAGGTGTCCGGGGCTGAAGACAATCGCGTTGGGGGGCGTGCCCATGGGCATCATGAAGGCGTAACTGGCCGCCATCGCGCACGGGAAAACCAGCAGGAACGGGTGAACCCCCAGAGGTTCCGCGGCGGCGTGGGCGATGGGCATCATGGCCACCGCCAGGGCGGTGTTGCCCACGAACTCGGTGGCGAAGACCACCGCCCCGATGAAGATCACGACCACCGCGAACGAGGGCATGCCGCCAAGGCCGGCGAGCAGCGACCCAATGTACAGGTCCACGCCGTGGCGGGTGACGGCGGAGGTGAGGCTCAGCCCGCCCCCGAACATGATCAGGATCCCCCAGGGGATCCGCGCAGCGCGCGGCCAGTCAAGGGCGAACTCCCGCCCGCGGAGGTTGACGGGGACCACGAACAGCACAATGGCCGCGATGATGGCGATACCCGGGTCGGTCAGGAGTTCAACCTTGCTCCCGTCGGGAAGCCGACGGATGATCCCGACCATGCCGCCCAGCGGTTCACGGAGCACCCAGGCGGCGGCCGTGGCCAGGAAGATGATCAACACCGTGCGCTCTCCCCGGGACATCGGCCCCAGGCTGCGGAAGTTTCGTTCGACCTCTTCCCGGACCCCGGGGATTTCCTCCGACGTCACGCGGAACGCCACCCGCGTCAGGACCAGCCACGCGATCGGCAGGAAGACGATGACCAGCGGGATGGCCAGGATCATCCAGCGCAGGAACGAGACTTCCTGCCCGTACGTCCGGCTGACAAAGTTCGCCAGCACGATGTTCGGGGGTGTTCCGATGAGCGTGCCCAGGCCTCCGATGGTGCACCCGTAGGCGATCGCCAGGAGGAGCGCGGCGGAGAACTGGTCGGCGCGTCTCCGGTGAGCCGCGTCCGCCGGTGGACGCCCCGGCTCTCCCTCCAGCCCCTGCCGGGCCATCGCCAGCACGCTGATCGCGACCGGGAGCATCATCACCGCGGTGGCGGTGTTGGAGACCCACATGCTCACCAGCGCGCAGGCGATCATGAACCCGCCGACCAGGCGTACCGGGCTTGTTCCGACCACCCTGACGACCCGCAGCGCGATCCTCCGGTGCAATCCCCATTTCTCCATGGCGCAGCCCAGCAGCATCCCACCCATGAACAGATAGATCACGTCGTCGGCGTACGGGGCCGCCGCCGCCTTGATTGTCGAAACGCCCAGGACCGGGAATACGGCAATCGGGAGCAGGGCGGTCGCCGGCAGGGGGATCGCCTCGG
Organism: Phycisphaeraceae bacterium; assembly: GCA_019636515.1. Taxonomy (GTDB): domain Bacteria; phylum Planctomycetota; class Phycisphaerae; order Phycisphaerales; family UBA1924; genus JAEUJB01. The sequence goes on from JAHBXI010000004.1 coordinate 257,981, forward strand.
TCAGCCACCAGGTCATCATCCAGGCCCCGATGGCGGCCACGGCCCGGCCTTCCCATGTCAGGCCCGATACGACGCGTCCGGCGTCGTCGAGATCCGCCGCGGGGAGCAGGGCGTGAACGGCGATGGCAAGGAGCGGCCCGAGAATCAGCCCCGCCATCCGCACGCCCCAGGGACCGAACTGTTCGTCCTCGCGGATGGCGTTGATCGATTCGGGCATTGTGGTTGTCCGTCGCAAAGTGAACGTGCCAGGGGAGCGGTGGCGGTCGCGGCGTCCGAGCATACATTCTGCTCGATGATTCCACGAACGCCGCACCCGCTCGACGCGCCCCATCGGCACACCGCTCTGGCCTTCATGGTGATCGCGATCCTGTCTTGGGGATTGGCCGGGTGCGCGACGCCGGCCGCCCAGCGTCTGCCCCGCCAGGGGACGGAGATCATGGTCTGCGGTCAACTTTACGACATCGGGGCGCCGGTCGTGCTGTGGACGGACCCCGGCGGGTACGACGCGTACCGCGTCGAACGGCGGTTCGTGCCGTGGGATGAGGCGGGATGGGGGGCTCGCCACGGTCAACCGCCCGAGCCCGCCCGATACGGGCTTCGCCACGGGAAGAACGCGGCGGAGCGCTATTCATCCGCCGAGTTGGAGCGTGTGCGCGGCGGGGGGTGGGATCTCGAATCGCTGCGCCGGAGCGTGGACCAGTTCGTGCTTCATTACGACGCGGCGGGCACGAGCCGCACGTGCTTTCGCGTGCTTCACGACCTGCGGGGGTTGTCGGTTCACTTCATGATCGACCTCGATGGGACGATCTACCAGACCCTTGACGTGAAGGAGCGGGCCTGGCACGCGACCATCAGCAACGACCGCTCGATCGGCGTCGAGATCGCCGGCATCGGGGCGTACCCCCCGGGGAGTGAATCGTCCCCGCTGAAGCACTGGTACGCGATCGACGCCTCCGGTCGGACCCGGATCACGATCCCGGATCGACTGGGCGATGGGGGGATCCGGACGCCCGGCTTTGTCGGGTACCCCGCCACGTCCGGGCCGGTCACGGGAACGATCAACGGATCACGCGTCGAGATGTGGGATTTCACGCCCGAGCAGTACCGTTCGCTCGTACACCTTTCGGCGGCGTTGTGCTCGCTCTTTCCGGCGATCAACCCGGACTATCCCCGAGGACCGGACGGTCGCGTCCTTGACCGTGCGCTGACCGCGGAGCAGTGGGGGTCCTTCCGCGGCATCCTGGGACACTGGCATGTCCAGGAAAACAAGATCGACCCGGGCCCGGCGATGCGGTGGGAATACCTGATCCGCGAGGTTCGGGCGCGGATGGGACGGCATGGACGAGAACGCCCGGGGCTTATCCCCTCTCGGTTCAGGTGATCCCGGTTGAGCCAAAGCCGCCCGCTCCCCGGCGCGTCGAATCAAGGCTGTCGGCCGTCTCGATCTCGACCCGTGTCACGGGGGCGATCACCATCTGCGCGATCCGCATGCCGTGCGTCACCTTGAATGCTTCCCGGCCGTGGTTGATCAGCGGGACGACGACCTCACCCCGGTAATCGCTGTCGATGGTTCCCGGGGTGTTCGGCATCGAGATGCCGTGGCGGGTCGCCAGGCCTGATCGGGGTCGCACCTGTCCCTCGTGGCCGGGGGGGATCGCGACCGATAGGCCGCAGGGCACCGCCGCGATGCATCCGGGTTCGATCACCACCTCACCCGCGGGCAGGCATGCCGACAGGTCGAGCCCGGCGGCCTGTTCGCTCTGGTAGGCGGGGATCGCGGCCGACGGGTGGAGTTTTTTGACGCGAAGCACGGGGGTACTCACGGGCGGAGCGTATGCGTGCATGCCCGTCGGCGGACAAGCCCGTATCAGCGAGCCCCCGCCACCTCGGAGACGGGCCGTGGGATCGAGACGACGGCCCGATGCGAATCGAGGGCGGCCCGTGCATCCGACAGGACCTGCTCATGGACGGACCAGAAATGGTCGAACGAGGCGGCGATCGACCTTCGCTGCATGGATTCGGCCGCGGCCCGTCCCATGGCGCGTCGCCGTTGCGTGTCGCGGACCAGCCCGACGATCGCGTCGATCCATGCCCGGTCAGAATCCGCCGGAAGGACCAGGCCCGTAACGCCGTCGGAGACGACTTCCTTCGGCCCGCCCTGATCGGTGACCAGTACCGGCAGACCGCAGGCCTGGGACTCCATGACGACCTGCCCGAGCGTGTCGGTGACGGAAGGGAAGACGAACAAGTCGCTCGAGGCGTAGATCGTGGAGAGTTCGCGCCCGTGCCGGAATCCCAGGAACCTCGTGCCGGGGCCGACCTCCCGCTGCATCTCCTCGCGGTACGGGCCGTCACCGACGATTACCAGTTCGGCCTCAAACCCCGAGCGGTCCATCACGGCGCGGGCCGCTTTCCAGACCCTGGCGAGCATGGGGAGGTTCTTCTCGATGCTCACGCGACCGCAGTACAGGACACGGATGGCCGTCGGCGACGATGCGGCGTGTCCCGGGAGCATCGACCACACCGCCGGGTCGCGCATGGCGGGCGTGAAGGCCGACAGGTCGATCCCGGGCAGAAGCCTCGTGAGGCGGGCCGGATCGATGCCCATCTCCGCCAGGCCGCGGGCGTAGTCGTCGCTGCGGGTGAAGATCGCACGGAACCCCCCGTAGAACAGCCGCATCGCCCGGACGCACGCCGTGGTCATGACATGGTCGTCGAAGAGACGGTCGATGTACGCCGGGAAATCGGTGTGGTAGACGCCCGCCACCGGGCACCGGAGCATCCTGGCCGCGAGGAGCCCGGCCAATCCCACCGGCCCGGGCGTCGAGATATGGATCACGTCGGGCTGGATCTTGTCCGCCTCGCGGAGCATCCGCGTCAACGGCGGGAAGACCACGTCCAGGTTCTCGTACCGTGGCATCTTCATCGCCAGCAGCGGGTCGAAGTTCACGACGTTGTCGCGAGGGTCGTGCGGCAGCCTCGTCGAGGTGAAAACCCGCAGGTCCCGGCCGGTCTGGCGTGCCTGGTCGGCGATGTTCTGCACGAACCGGCTCGGCCCGTTGACATCCGCGTAGGTGTCCGTGAAGAGCAGCACCCGCATGGCGTCCGAGGGTACTCCGGTGCTCATGGACTCGCCGCCTCGGACTCGGCCGGCGGCGGACACGGATCGATCCAGGGATTGCACAAAGGCACGGTCCTTGTTCTGGTGGAACAGGCTGAAGATATACGGCACCTGCGTGAGTTCAAGGGTCAGGCACGATACCAGGTGGTCGAGAACCCCCGACGAGTCACGGGAGCGGAACGCCCGGACGGTCCCCGAGGTCAGGCAGGCGTGCGCCGCGGCGTACAGGTCGTCGAAGAACGCGGTCATGTCCTCGTGCTCGGACATCGCCGATCCGCCCGCCCGGTCCGCGGCGTCCAGTTTTTCGCGGAGTTTCGGGTACCGTTCCAGAACCTCCGACGCCGTCGCCCGCAGCGCGTCGGCCAGCGGGCCCAGGCGCGATCGCTTTGTGCGCATCAGGCGTCGGGTGAGCGTCTCCCACGCCACCGCGGCCATCGACGGCGCCCGGCACGGCACGCCGGCGAACCTCAGGATTTTCGACGCCGCGTACTTCGCCCGGGCCGAAGCCCTGGGTACCAGGGTGCGGCCCGCGTAGTGGGCCGCGACGGTTGTCAATTGGTGTGCCAGGAGGCTTGAATGCCCTCCCACGCCCCCCACCTCCGCCCGCGCGCTCATCACCGCCTTGAGGAACTCCCTGGGATCCGCCCGTGATCCGGCACGGGCGTCGGTCGCGACCCCGGTCCACGTCTGGCCGACGTTCAACAGCCCGTGGTCGTCCGATCCGGCGGTGCGGGCCTTCTCCCAGATGCGCGGCCAGAGAGGTTCGAGTCCGTGGGCTTCGACCATCCGGTGCATGGCCGATGGAGTGAGCGAGGCGATGTACCGTTCCAGCGCGGTGCGGTGGATGCCCGCGTGCGCCCCGTTGAGCACCTCAAAGGCCTTGAACAGCAGCGCGCAGCGGTCCAGGTGCCAGCGCGTCAAGCGCCCGTTCTGCGAGTACAGCGGGTGAGCCAGGGAGTGCGCCAGGTTGTGACCCCTCAGCCACCGTGCAAACGAGTAGACGTCCTCGCGCAGGCCCAGCCGGCCAAGTTCCTCATCCCGCTCGGGCGTCAGCCCCCAGACCAGCACGTGCAGGCGGCAGCCGTCTTCGGGGAAGCAGACCGTCACCTCCTGGCCGACGATCAACCCTTCGAAACCACGCTCCGCCAGCCGCCACGCGCCCTGGATCGTGTCGTGGTCCGTGATCGCGACCAGGTCCATTCCCCGCGCCCGGGCCTGGTCGTAGACCTGCTCGGGCTCCGAGTAACACTCCGGGCAGGAGATCCAACCCAGCGCGGGGACCGCCGGCTTGCTCGACGCGACCGTGTGGGCGTGCAGGTCACAACGGACGATCCGGCCGTGGGCCGAAACCCCCGCCGACGGTTGCGCGGCGGGCGCGGGCACTTCCCGGGCGTCGCGCAGGGCGATGTCGCAGCAAGGAATAGCCTCTGTCCGATACATCGGCGCGTGCTCCGTGGCTCCCGGAAACAACGCCTCCGTGCGTCGTCGGAAGATAAGCATAGAAATAGCATCGTAAGAACGCGACGCGAAGCAGGAGTGGTGGCGCCATTCTTTACTCGCCCTTGTTCTCCCCCTCGCGGTTTCTTCACGGATCTCCCCCCGGCGGTCCCGCCCAGGACCGTGCCCAAGCCGAAGATGTAACCCCGCCGCGCCGGGATCATCTCATCCAGGGCGGGCGCGGCCTCCCTGGGTTTCTTGCGAGTCCGATACTCCGCGGACCGCTCTCGCGTCGTACGATGTCCCGCATAGCCGGATTCGATGAATCAACCGTGTCCGGGGCTTTGCCCGGACGACCTGGAGAAACCCATGCCGCGCCTGACCCCTGTTGATCCCGCCGCCGCGACCGGCCGGGTTCGCGAGATCCTTGATGGCCCGCTCGCCGGGAAGCACTTCAACATCTTCCGTTCGATGGCCCATTCGCCCGCCGCGCTGGAGGCCTACCTCGGGATGGCCGGCGCGCTGGAGAAAGCGTCGCTCTCGGCCAAAGAGCGTGAGGTGATCCAGTTGGCGATCGGGTCGGCGAACAACTGCGCGTATTGCCAGGCCGCCCACACCGCGGTCGGGAAGATGGTCGGCCTGTCGGAGTCGCAGACGGTCGAGGCTCGGCGTGGAGCGGTCGCATCGGATGCTAAACTCGATGCCCTGGCGAAGTTCGTGCTCGCCGTTCACGAGAAGAAAGGCCACATCTCCGACGACGACCTGGCCCGGTTCAAGGCCGCCGGGTACACCGAGGCGCACGTCGCCGAGGCGATCGCCGGCTATGCCCTGGCGATCTATACCAACACGTTCAACCACGTGAACGACACGCCCGTCGATTTCCCCGCCCCGCCGGCGATCTGATCCTCCTTCGGATTCCGCCTGTTTCGTTGCGAGAATCGGCCCGGGATCAACCGGGGCGTGCCGGTTGCGCGGCCCCGTGGGTGGGTCCGTGGCTGGGGGTTCGTGGCTGGGGGTTCGTGGCCGGGGGTCCGCGTGCAGGGCTCGGTGGGATCCGAGCGGTGGCTTTGCGTTCCGAGCGGCCCCGTTTGACGACCGGGAGGAGCGGGACAAGGATCACGTTCCCGTTCCGCGGTTCTTTCGGAGAGGTGCCAGAGCGGTTGAATGGGCTGGTTTCGAAAACCAGTAAGCGGCTTGCCGCTTCGGGAGTTCGAATCTCCCCCTCTCCGCTTGAGCGGGAGACTCGACGGTGTTCGGGTCTCCCGCTTTTGGCTTTGGGGCACAGGATGGTCCGGATTCTGTTATAGATCCTTCGAGATTGCCCCCGATGACATTGGACACACATTGTCCTGGTCGCATACGTGCGATTCTGGCTGTTCCAGAGGGGATCCGATCGGTGGTTGACCGTCCCGGGGGGCTCCGATGACATTGAGCACACATTGGGCGGGGTAGCGGTTGGGTCACGTTGGCCCTCCGGTTGCCACGGCGCCGGAAGGGAGCCGGGCAGCCCAGAACGGCACGTGCTTGGCGTGCCGCTTTGCCTTGTTCTCCGGGTCGTCCGGGACGATGACCCCCGCGTCCTGCGCGTCACGGATCACCGCGGACGCCTTCGTGTACTCATGGTCGGGAAGTCCGAACCGCGCGCGGAGCGTGGCGTTGGTCATGCGCTTCTGCGTGATGTGCATCAGCCCGGCGTGCTGGTACGCCGTGCGGACACGCTTGTCCTTGTCCATCTCGGCGAACGAGCGGTGCGCGAAGAGCGTCGCGCGCGTGTTGCCGTCCGTCACCGCGAAGTCGGGCGCAGGGAGTTGGAAAATCTCGATGGCCGTGAGCACCCGGTCAATGCCGCTGCCCAGTTCCTCGCGCATGCCCATGCGGCGCATGAGTGACGCGAGTTTCTCGTTGCGAGAGATCGGGGGCATGTCGAGAAACCGCCTGGGTTCAATCAGCGGCCCGCCGGGGTTCGTGATCTCGATGCGATGCGGGAAGATTTCGACGAGCGGCCCCGTGCCGGTGATCGCGATGTCCCGATGGATGAGCGCGCTCGCGACGAGTTCGCGCACCGCGACTTCCGGATACATCTTGATCTCGGTCCGGAGTGCTTCTCCGATGTGGACGTTCTGCGGCACCTGGTCGTTGATCCACCGGATCAATCCCGTGATCCGGGCGGCGCATCCCTTGTCACCGGCCTGCTGCTTGACGATCTCCGAGCGGCCATCGTTCCTGTAGACGACAACGCGAACGACCTTGCGCGCGAGGGCATCGAAGCGACTGAGCGACTTCGCAAGCAGCAATGCTCCGAGATTCGTGATTGTCCAGCCATCCGGTTTGGAACGGATGAGCCGGTCGGCGGCGAGTTGCCCCAAGATTGCCGCGCGATTTTCCGGCAAGGGTACTTTGAGCAGGTCGAAGTATGCCGGCTCATCGAGCAACGGGAGCACGTCCGCCTCGCTCAAACGCGATAGGGCCGCTCGCATCTCGAACGGCGTCTTGTCCAACTTCGCGAACAGCCTTTGTTCTTCGGGCCGACCTTGCGATTCTCCCCGATCCGGTGCCATTTGCAGGGCGAGAGTTTTCGCTTCAGCCGGCCGCCATTCCCGAGCCTTGGACGCAGCGAACTCCCTGGGGATCGGGTTGTCCAGGGAGCTGTGGGGTTATTCCTCGTTGTACTTCCGACGCCCAGTCCCGGGCGTGGGCCTACAACCCCCCGGCGTCCAGGGGATCCGGCCCCAGCGTCTGGATGGTGAGCGTACCCAGGGTTCGACGGCCGAGATAGTCGTTGACCTGATCGAGCGTTACCCGGTCGATGGTGTCGGCGATCTCCCGGAGCGTCCGGGGTCGGCCGTGGACGTGAAGATCGGCGGCCAGCGCGCTGGCCCGCGCGGCGGTGGATTCTCCGCTGAAGACCAGTCGGCTTTTCATCCCGGCGACGGCCCTTTGGAATTCGTCGGGGCTGATCCGGTTCTCGGGGGCCGGGTCGCTGATGCGGCGGAGTTCGGCCATGAGCACGCGGAGGGACTCCTGGGCCCGCTCGGGGGTGGTGCCGACGTACGCGGTCACCGAGCCAAAGTCACGGTCGCCGCGGTACCCCGCGCTGACGGAATAGCACAAACCGCGCTTCTCACGGACCTCGGTGAAAAGGCGTCCCGACATCCCTCCCGAGAGCACGCTCAACACGATTTTTTCGAGGATCGAGTCACCGTGGGGTTCGGGCGGGGCGTCGTGGCAGACAATGACCTGTACCTGGTTGGTCTGGTCGGTCTCGTGGGCGTACCCGCGAGGCGGCGGCGGACCTCGGTCCGGGAGGGGCGTTGAGCCTTCCCATGAAGCCAGGAGGCGTTCGAGCGTGTCGGCGATCGCGTCGGCGTCGGCGGCTCCGGCGATGGCCAGAATGGAGCCGCCGGGCCTGGCCGTGGCGGCCCAGTCGCGCCTCAGGCCGGCGGGCGTGAGCCGCGCGATCCCCTCCGGCGTGCCGAGCCCGGAACGGTTGATCGGATCGGGCATGTGCCGTCGGCGTGCCTCGATGGCGCAGCGTTCGTGGGGGTTATCGGCGAGTGAGGCGATGGATTGAAGGGCCAGGTCCACGGCGGGGGCGAAGTCCTCGTCGGCCAGGGCGGGGGCCAGGACCATGTCCGTCACGAGCGTGAGGGTGTCGAGAAGCCGATCTCCGAGCATGGTGGCGCCGACGCGGACGTAGAACGTCCCCACGTCGACGGATCTCCCGACGCCCAGTCGATCGATGGCGTCGGCCATGTCTCGGCTGGCTCTGCCGCCCGCCCCGCGCATCAAGAGTTCCTGCCACACGGAGGAACGCCCGAGTTGATCGGGCGGGTCGTGAGCCGATCCTCCCGGCACCATCCAGCACATGGCGGCGCTGCGGACACCGTCGATCGGCTCGACGACGAGCCGTGCGCCGTGGCTGAGCGATCGAGATTGGACGTTGTTCATGGGTTGCTCCGGCGTGTCGGTCGTGGCGTGCCCGTGGATGATCGCTGTGTCGGGCGGGGTCGTGGAAGTGTCGCGATGAGGGTGGCGCGGGTCAACCCTGAGGCGTGCATGACCTGTCGTTTGCGCGCGAGTTTGCGTGCGTGACGCGCCGAGACTCTGTATGCTGATCCGGTGATGGTCGAACGTATCGAGCGCGCCGAATCATGCTCGATGCAAAAGATGCGCGTCGTATTCAAGTCTCCCGCATGGTCATTCCGATAATCCATTTCGCCCGGATGCCCGCACGTTGGAGTGCGTGGCGCGACCCGGGCACATCTCGTTACGAGGAGTTCCCGTAATGGCTAAGAAGACCGCGAAGAAGGCTGGCAAGAAAACCGCCAAGAAAGCCGCCAAGAAAAAGGCCCGCAAGTAATGCGGGCGGGTGAGCGTGACGCTCCCCGAGCCTCGTGACCGCCAAACGTTTCGGCGACCGAGGAATCCAACGAACAATCAGGTGATCGCGGGGCCGGCGGGCCCCGCGATCGTTTTTGGATCATGCCCGTCGCTCCGGCCCGGGTTCACGACCCGGCCGCGAGGATCGCCCGTCGGAGTTCCGGTCCGCCCGTGTCGAAGGACAGTTCCAGGATCGGGCGGGCGATCGGCGGGGCCTGGCCGACGATCCCGGTTCGAGCGAGTTTGCCCCAGTCTTTTTCCGTGGTGAGGACGACCTCGGCGTCGGCGTGATGCGCGGCGGCGATGATCCTCTGGATGGTCCGAGGCGAATACGGGTCATGGTCGCGGAGGATGACCGACCCGGCGACAGGGCCGCCGATTGCCCGGTCCATCCCCGCCAGGAACGCCGCAGGGTTTCCGATCGCGCACACGGCCAGCACTCGTTTTCCGTGAAGCCAACGTACCGGGCGGGACTCGGCCCCCTCGGGCGACTCGACGACCAGGGAGGTCCAGCCATGACGGCACGAGGCCAGTACGGCCCGGGGTGAGGCGTTTGCGGCGAGATCGAGCATGCCCCGGACCGATCCTTCGGGGACCATCTCGGCGTGCGTCACGACGATCGCCCCCGCCCGATCGAGGCTCTTCACGGGTTCACGGAGCAAGCCGAGCGGCAACGGGCGGTCCCGCCAGGGGTCGCGCGTGGCGTCGATCAGGACGACGTCGAGATCCCTGGCGATGCGGCGGTGCTGGAACCCGTCGTCGAGGACGATGCGGTCGGCGAGTGACCCGGCCGGGGAGCCGAGGTACGAGGTGATCGCCGCGGTCCGATCCGGGTGAGCCAGCACGGGAACCGGCGTGCCGTCGGGCCATGTCCCGAGCGTTCGACGCAACTCGACCGCCTCGTCGCTGGTGGAGGCGAGCGGATCGGCCGAGCGCGGCGCCCGGTACCCGCGCATGGCGATGGCGGGCCTGCGGCCGTCCTCGAGCATCCACCGGACAAAGGCCCTCACCGCGGGGGTTTTTCCGGTTCCGCCGACGGAGAGATTCCCGACGCTGACGACGGGGACGAGGAACCGTGCCACACCGACCCCGCGGTCGTAGAGCCGGTTCCGCCTCCGCATGACGGCCATGTAAATCGCGGAGGCGGCACGACCGATCGGCCCGGGTATAGGTCCAGGAGGAGGAAGGAGATCGTGAGGTTCACCGGGTGTCATCGTGGGCATCGGTGGACCCGTCTCGATGTTCCGGTGATGATGGCCGAGGCGCCATGCCGTGGAATTCCCGGCGCAGCGCGACGACGGATCGCCGGTAGAGCCGGATGTTGTTCATGACGTCAAGCAGCGATATCACGACGATGATCGTCAGCAGGCCGATGCAGGCCGTCCAGACAAGCACGTACGACCGGGTCTGCGAAGGAACCGCCACCCCGAAGGCGTAGGTGATCACGGGAATCGCCGCCAGCATCAACCATCCATTGACCGTGCGGATGCGGCGGCGGCTCGCGGGTATGCGCCCGCGACGCAGGGCCGTCATGTGAAAAGCCAGCGCCAGGAGCGTGATGATGGCCGCCGTGATGGCCAGCCAGGTTGGCACCAGCGGAGAACGAGGGTCTCCGGCGGGACCCGCGGAGAGGAGAAGGACGAGGTTTCCCGTCGGTTCGATCATCGGGGGATCGGTCCGGCGCGTCCCGGTCGTCCGGGCGGCTGCCCGGTCACGCGGCGGGCGTGGAAGCCGGGGACGCCGTGTCCGGGCTGGTCAGCCGTGACAGCACCCGCGCCAGCATACCCATCGGCAGTCCGGTGATGGTGGCGGCGTCGCCATCGAACGTGATCGGCCATCGGGCGGAGATCCGGTCGTCCAGGTTGTACGCCCCGGCCTTGCCCCTCCACAGGCCCGAGTCGAGATACTCACGGATATCGCGGTCCGAGACATCTCCCCACGTGACAAGGGCCTGGTCGGCAAAGAGGGTTCTCGACCCGTCCGCGGTGCGGATGATCGAGACGCCCGTGACGACCGCGTGAGAGTTTGCCCGGAAGGAACGAAGGATGTGTTCGGCGTGCTGGACGCGATCGGGGGTTCCGATGACCTGCCCGTCGAGCACGCAGGTGGTGTCGGCCCCGATGACGAAGGCGAACTCGCCGACCCGCCCTGATTCACGGAGATATTCCAGCCCCGCGAGGGCTTTGAGATGAGCCAGGGATGTGACCCAGTTGGGCGGGGGGTTGCGCCCCGGAGACAGCACCGAATCGTCGATTCCCGGGTGGCGGGCCTCAAAGTCGTACCCGTGGGAATCAAGCAATTCCCGCCGTCGAGGGGATCGGCTCGCCAGCAGGACACGGCCGAATCGACGGGCGCCGTCGGTGGTCCCGAGTGCCACGGCGTCGTGGCCCCCGATGGGGTTGTGGCGATCACCGTGGCGCATGGGAGAGTCTACGGCCCGGGGCTACGCTGGGTTCATGCGGGCCCACCTGATGCAGTTGGATATGCGGTGGCAAGACAAGGCCTGGAACCGCCAATCGGCACGGCGGATGGTCGAAGCGTCGAGCCCGGCGGCCGGAGACCTGGTCGTCCTCCCCGAGATGTTTGATACGGGCTTCTCGTGGGACTCGGCCGTGACCGCCGACGACTCCGGGGAGACGCTCGGCTTTCTGCGTTCCCTCGCCGACCAATGGGGGGTGTGTGTCGTGGCCGGTCGGACGGTTCGTGGGCCGGACGGTCACTGTCGCAACGTCGCCACGGCCGTCGGCCCCGGAGATTCCGCTCCCGGCGAGTCCGCCGGCCCGATACTGGCGCAGTACGCCAAGAGGCACCTGTTTCCGCTCGGAGAGGAGTCCAGGCACCTCAGGGCGGGAGATCAAGCGGTCACCTTCCGCTGGCCTTGTGACCAGCAGGGCATGATCTTCTCCCTGGCGATCTGCTACGACCTGCGATTCCCGGAGGTCTTTCGAGCGGGCCTGGCGGCCGGGGCGGAGGCCTTCATCGTTCCGTCGTGCTGGCTTGCGGGACGTCATGCGCATTGGCGGCCGCTGCTCATCGCCCGGGCGATCGAGAACCAGGCGTACGTGCTGGGCGTCAACCGGGCGGGGTCGGACCCCAACGCCCGGTACCTGGGCGGGACGCTCGGCGTCTGTCCGAGAGGCGAGGTGCTGGGAGAACTCGGTGAGTTTGAAGGCATCTTGTCCGTGGACGTTGACCCGAGCGAGGTACGACGGTGGCGGGGCGTTTTTCCCGCATGGAAGGACGTGCCGGGAGGATAACTCCCGCGCGTTCAGTCGGCGCCTCATGCCGGATCGGGCCGCATCACCCGCGTCGGAGTGAGCCTCCTGGGCGGCCTGCGCCGCCACGCCCAGCGAACCGTCATCACGGCCACCAGCAGTATCAGCACGCCTACCGCCATCGGAGAGAGAATCGAGGCGACCGCCACGGTGGCCGCGGCCCCGTTCTCGGCGGTCGATACGACCGGGTTTGCCACCCCGACCGTCGTGGCCGTTGAAGAAGCGCGGGTCAGGACCGTCAGCCCCTGGACGGCGCCGGCCAGTCCTCCGCCGCCGATGATCCCCGTGGTCCAGGCCAGGAGCGGATCGAGATGGGCGAACTGTGAGACCGCGACCAGCGAACCCGCGACCACGGCGGCGGGCGTGGCCGCGGTGTCCAGGGCGTTATCCACCCAGGGGATGTAGTACCCCGTGACCTCGGCGAGGCAGGCGGTGGAGAACGCGAGCACCGCGGGCCACGAAGCAACCCACGCGAAGGATTCGGCCGGCGTGACCATCCCGGCCCTGGCCGCCCAACTCATGACCGCCAGGGGCAGGAATACCCGGAATCCGCACGCGGCGGCGAGTCCAAGTCCTACGCAGATCGAAACGAGCGTCTCCATCACCTCGTTATACGGGAGAGTCACCCGCCGGTTTTGGCGACCCGCTCCGCGTGGAGTTCAAAGACCAGCGCGGCGTGGTCGGACGGGAACAACACGGGATGGGTGTCAAGAACCCGGGCTCGCACCGGCCGAAGAGTCGGTGATCGGACGTGGAGGTAGTCGATCCGGTCCTGCTCCTGTTCGGGGAATCGCGGTGACCAGGTGCGGTCGGCGGCCCGGTCGGGCCGTGGGTGAACCACGCGGTAGGCGTCCTCAAAGCCGCGCTGGGCCATCAGCATGCTCACCGGCCAGGCAATGACCGCCCCGTGCTGTCCGACCGCGTGCGGGGCGTAGTCCAGGTGCGACATGCTGTTGAAATCTCCGCCGACGAGCGTGTGAACGGGAGGCGTCGTCCCCAGGCGTTCATCGAGCGTGCCGAGAATTCCACGCAACTCGGGCAAACTCGATTGCTCGACCTGCGAGAGCATCTGAGAGATGGTGTACCGCTCACGCGTCCCCGGTTCCCAGATCTCGGCGGCGTACGAGAGCCACACGGCGCAGACCGCCACGTGCCCGAGGCCGGGAACGTCGATGACCGCGGCCAGGTCGTGGAATCCGCGCCACGGTGCCGGGGTGTCCACCACGTCGAACCGCGTCAGGATCGAGAGGTTGTCGCGCGGATTGCCCGGATCGTGCATGACCAGGGTGCGGCCCAGTTCCGCGGCGATCGTCTCGCCGGATCCGTATGTCTCGATGATGAACGCCACGTCGGGATCGGCCTCCCGGATGATCTCGATCACGCGGTCGATCCCCTCCTCGCCATCATGGCGCCCCCCGTGCCAGATGTTCCAGACCATTACCGTCAGCGAGATGGGCGGATCGGGGTCCTGCCCGGGGCCGCCGGTCGTGCATGCCGGGACGGCTCCGAGCGCGAGGGCCGCGATGACCAGCGCCCGGGAGATCCACGACGCCCGGCGCCTGGCACCGGCCGCGAGTTGGCGCGGCTTCATGTCACGGACCTGAGGATTACGGCGGCGTTCTGACCGCCGAGCGAACCCGAGCACGCCAGGACGTGCCTCAATCGCATGTCTCGGGGCGGTCGAGCCGTGGCGCCGGCGATGGCTGGCGCGCCGGCGTTGATCTGGGCGGGCAGTTTCTGGTGCTTGATGCACCGCGCGGCCACCACCGCCAGCAGCGCGCCCATCCCCGCGTTGCACGACCCGATGTTGGGCGTCACCGCCACCACCGGGAGTTCATTCATCCGTGATCCGAAGACACGGTGCAGCGCCCCCGCCTCGGCCTGGTCGAGCCACGGCAGGCCCGACCCGTGCGGAACAACCGCGTCGATGTCGTCGGCCGACAGGCCCGCGTCGGCCAGCGCGTTCTCGATCGCAAACTGGAGCCCTTCGTCGGCGCCCACCGGCTCGCCGGGGATTCCCGCCCACCATTCGATCGGCTGCGAGTGTGCCGCCCCGAACCCGATGACCTCCGCGTGGATCGCGGCCCCGCGGGCCTGTGCCCTGTCGAAGTCCTCCAGCACCAGGATGCCGCCCCCCTCGCCCACGACCGTCCCGGGCGACGAGGGGTCGTACGGCCTGGGGTGGACGGACGTATCGGCGCGGTCGAGCGTCGGCGAGAGCCGCCCCGCCATCGCCATGCGGAGCATGCCCATCAGGTTCACCTTGCTCTCCGCGCCACCGGAAAAACAAAGGTCCGCGTCGTCGCGTTCGATCACGCGCATGCTCTCACCGATCGACAGGATCCCCGACGCCTCCGCGCACGTGATCGTGTTGCTCGGGCCCTCGCACCCGTGGATGATCGTCACGTGACAGGCGAGCATGTTGGGCAGGTACTTGAGCATCCACAACGGCGGCAGGTTGTTCATGGCGCCGGCGCCCGGGGTGCCGTCGGGCGCCCAGGCCGTCCCCCACGCCCGCAAACTGAACTCGCCGGTTGCTTCCTCCCGGGCGGTCACCAGGGCCGAGGAGAGTTCGTCCGTCTCGGCGGCGATCAGGCCGGCCCCCACGTGGCACCCGACGCGCTCGGAGGGGTACGTCATCGCGGCGGCGAGCCCTTCGTTGACCATGCCCCGCGTGGCAATCCCCGCGTCCTCGACCGCGGCCTTGGCCGCTCCGACGGCCAGTTCCACGTCCCGGGACATGACCTTCACCGCCTTGCGGTAACTCTTGGGGACGTGGTCACGCGCGGAGTAGTCCCGAACCTCGGCCGCCAGGCGGCACTCGTAGCCCGAGGCGTCGAAACGGGTGATCGGCCCGATCCCGGACCGGCCTTCCATCAAGCCCGACCACAGCGCATCCGAACCCAGGCCCAGGCTGGAAATCGACCCGATCCCCGTGATGACGACGCGGCGGTGCGGCATGTCCGCATGGTAGGGTCGGGAAGTTCGCCGATGCTTTGGGCATGACCACCCGACGGCCGGCCCATCCGCCGCGATCACAATCGCAGGTGGTCCATCAGCCGCGGGCCAAGCGGGCCGCACAACACGATGACGACCAGAGCGGCCAGGATCGCCACAAGGCACATCGCCAGAGCCACGGACGCCGGGCGCGGCAGCAGCAGGTACCGCGCACACGCCCAATGCCACCACCACGCATGCCAGGCGACCATGAGCAGCCCGGTCGTGCGCCACTTGTAGGTGCCCATCGCCAACTCGATCGGCCTGGAGGTTGTGAACGGGATAGAGGTGCCAAACGCCACGGCCAGCGTCTGGCTCACCGTCAGCAGGTCACGGGCCAGGGACGGCAGCGTGGCAAGCGCCAGCAGCGCCGGCAGTTCGTACCCCGCGGCGCGGATCAGGTGCCTCGCCCGCACCTTCGCCGCGCCCAGCGTCTCTGGCAGCAGCGCGAACGTGGCCGGAGTGATCGCCCATGCGGCAAGAAGGCATAGCGTGACGGCCGGGGTCTTCCCGTTTGACACGTACCAGAAATTCGGTGCGATGTAGAGGCTCGCTTCCCCCAGCAACGTCCGGGGCCACAGCATGTAGAACGCGTCTTCGATGCTGAGAAAGGGCGCTGCCCTCATGCCGCCCACCGGCGGAACACCGAGTATCGCCCGGTACAGCATGTACGCCGCGTTGTACCCGGCGTGCATCGCCAGCGCGGCGGCGGCTATCAGCACGGCGAGGCGAGCGGGCCTGAACGGGAACTCCAGCCGTATCGACGCCCAGAACCGCCAGGGAACCAACGTTCGCGCCAGCGTCCAGACCCACGCCCGGACGATCCTTCGATCGGCGTGCTCGAACGACCACCACGGGATCTTGCGGCTGGGATCAAGCAGGTCGCCCCATGAGAAGTCGTGCCCGCACTCGGGACACCTTCCCTTGAGCGGGCAGCGGTCCTTCCACCCGGCGATCAGGCCCGCAAGGTCGTACCCGCAGCGAGGGCACAGGGAGTCGGGTGTGGTCATGCAGGAGCCTTCTACCGCCGCCCGGGCGCGCGGTTGCGGCCTTGTGGGTGAGCGGCCCGATCCCCCGGCGGCCCGCGGGGTCGCGGACGAAAGCGGGTGTCACTCCGCGTTCAGCGAGGCGATGAAATCCTCCAGGTCCTTCTGCAGACGCTTCGAATCCGACCGGGCGGTATCGAGGTCGGTCAGCAGTTTGTCGAGCGTGCCTTCCTGCTCGGTCAGTTTGGTCATGTACCGCGTGTACAACTGGCTGGCCCGCTCGACGGCACGGATGTTCTCGCGAAGCCGTCCCTGGTCCTGCTCGATCTCGCGGCGGGTGTTCTCGAGCGACGCGATCCGTCGGTTGGCCTCTTCGAGCAGTCCCCGGCGGCGGGCCGCCTCGCGTACCGCGTCGATCGCCTCCTTCGACATCCGCCCGCCCTGGTGCTGCTGCACAAGCCAGTTGAGGTCAAGATCAAAGACCCCCATCGAGTGATGGGTCGTCAGTTCCTGCGAGACGGCAAGCCCGGCCTGCTTCCCGGGCTGGAGAGTCAGTTCGTACCGGTACAGCGAGTCGGTCTTCTCCACGGGCCTGGGCGTGTTGGTCGCCTCCGGGAGTGTCCATCCGGACATGCGTGGATGCTCGACCAGCAGCGTGCGAGGCCGCTTCAGGTCCTTGTTGGCGAATTCGTACGTGGTCGTGGAGACCTGCTTGATCGTCTGCTCGATCATGCCTTTGACCAGGCGGATCCTCTGCACCACCGACGTCGAGGAATCCACGGTCGTCACGGACAGGTCAAGGTCGACGGCGTACGCCAGGAGCCGCTTATCCCCGGGGGGGACATGGCCGATCTGTGCGTCGCCCGCGTACGCGCCCGCATCAAACACGCTCAACGGGCCGGGGAGCAGTTGCAGGTCGGACGTGTTGGTGATCTGCACCCCCCGCATGGGGTGCTGGGACCCGTCGGCGCGGTTGTACACGCTGAGGCGCCGGGAGTCGATCGGCGACGACAGGATCGGCAGCATCGCCGACCGCCTTCGCTCGACGGTCACCGGTCGGTCGATCTGATACTGGAAAACCTCACCCGACTCGACGGCCATCCCCTGCGCCGCCGCGGAATACCCCGCCATGTCGGCGGCGGAGAAGGAGGCCGACTCGGCGACTTCACGGCCGAGCATCACGGCGCGATCGCGCGGGGCCGATTTCGCGGCCGGGGCGTTCCGGCGGGCAACCCGTTCATTCAGATCGACCATCACCCCATCGTCCCGGTCCACCGATTCCCCGCCCCCGCTCCCGGGCATCGGCACCGCTCCGGCGTACAACCGCGGGGCGACGCCGGCGATCATGGGAACCGGGATGAGCGGACGCTGCACGAACAGCGGCTCGTACAGGTCCATGCGGAAACTCACCGGACGGCCGGAGACCAGCGAAAGCGTCACGTTGGTCCAGTCCTCGTCGGTTGTGTTCTCGACGATCGCCCACCCTTGCAGGATGGTCGCCGGCTGGTCCTTGCCGCGCGATGGCTCGGGGGTCGAGTCCGGCAGGACCAGCCGGTAACTGGTCTTCCAGACGGGCATCTCGGTGACGTAGGCGACTGCGACCTCGCGGGGTCCGTCCCCGCTCAGCGAGAGATCGACCGTGCGGGTCTTCTCGGCGCGGTGCTCGGCGAGGGCGGCCAGCGCCTTGGTCAGTTCCTCGTTGAGTTCCTTGTCGTCGAGGACGACGGCGTTGATCGACCGAGAACTGATCGACTGCATCCCCGAGGCGGTGACCATGTTCAGGTACGGGACGGCGATCGGCTCGTGCGCGTTTCCCAGGGATTCCAGCCGCGACTCGATTCCCAGGATCGTCCCGGGAGTCTGTCCCTCGGGCGTGGCGACCGTGGCGCGTGCCCCGCGCAACTGTCCCAGGATCTGCATCATCGACGGGTTGGCGGAGATATCAACGCCGAAACTGGCCAGCCGCCGGGCCAGGGGCTCTCGAGAGGCGTACGAGACGCCGTTGATCTGCCCCCCGCCGAAATCCAGGATCACCATGGACTTGAGGATGTCATTGATCTGGTCCGCATCGAAGCGCAGTTGGACCACCGAGTCGCCCCGGACCGTGCCGCGCCGCTCGAACGAGGCCACCCCCGACCGGTACAGCGTGATGCGTCGAACCGGGAGCGAGTCGTCGCGGACGGCCATCGCCGGCGACCGCGCGGCCGCGGTTGTCTCGGGCTGGGGAGCGGCCACGGCGGGGAAGAGCGAGGTGGCCAGGCCGCAGGTGGCAACGAGGGCGACGATGACGGCTCGGCGAGGGGTGGATGGCATGGGGAAGTTCCTTTCGGCGACGGGGCGCCGCACAATGTAACGCGCGGGCCGGTCGCGGGTTTCTCGGTGGCGAGACCCCGTTACGAACGTGTGACGGCACGGGCCTTCCGCACGTCAAGCCGGCCGTGGCCCGCTGTCCTTGGTCGATCGGGGACGAGCCCCGATCCCGCGGGCATCACCAGCGGATCACGATTTTCCCGAACTGCTCGCCCGCTTCGAGCCGCGCGTAGGCCTCCTGGCACCGATCCGGGGTGTGGATGTGGTCAACCACGGGGGCCAGGTGGCCCGCTCGGAAGAGCGCGGCCACCTCATGGAACTCCTCGTTGGTCCCCATGGTCGAACCAAGGAGCCGCAACTGGTTCCAGAAGATCCGCGCCAGGTCGGTCACCGCGTCCGGCCCGCTGGTGCATCCCGGTGTCGCGTAGCACCCCCCGCGAGCCAGCGACTTCACGCAATTCAGGTGCGTCGCCTTGCCCGACGAATCCACCGCCAGGTCGACTCCCCGCTTGCCCGTCCACGCCCGGACCTGCTTCGACCAGTCCTGGCCCTGGTCGATGATCCCAAGGTCCGCGCCCAGTTCGCGTGCCCGGTCGATCTTCCACGCGTGGCGGCTCGTCACCGCCACGGGGCAACCCAGGTGCTTGGCGATCGCCAGCGCCGCCGTGGCGACCCCGCCCCCGATCCCGGTGATCAGTACGCTCTGGCCCGGACGAAGATCGGCCTTGGTCCGGACCATCGAGTACGCCGTCAGGGCGCACAGCCCGAACGCCGCCGCGTGCGAAGGGTCCGCCGAATCATCGACCCTCGCCATGTTCGCCGCGGGGATCGCGAATTTTTCCGCGAGCATCCCGTGGTGGTGCTCCCCGACCAGTTCGTAGTCGGGCGCCAGCGACGACCCCGGCGGGTCGTCGGGCCGCGAGCGATCGGGGATCCGGATCGCCGCGTTGACGATCACCCGGCGACCGATCCACGACGAGTCCACGCCCGCCCCGACCGCCTCGACCACCCCGCACGCGTCGCATCCGCTGATGCGCGGGTAGGTGAGCGACAGCCCCGGCACCCCTCTCCCGACCCACAGGTCCATGTGGTTCAACGCGGTTGCCAGTGTTCGCACAAGGGCGTACCCGTGGGGAAGCGAACCCGCCGAGGCGTCTGGCCAGTCCTCCCGCAGGCGGATGTTGGGCGTGACCGGACTTCCCTGCCTCTCGACGACGATGGCTCGCATTTTGGACTGTAGGGTCGGACCGACCAATGACCCTCTGTTCGCCGTGAACAGCCCGTTGTCCGCCAACCATTGCCTCACATGCAGCCGGGCTTCTTTGACCCCCGCGCCCCGGGCGTCTACGTTGTTGTCGCATGCGGTACCTCAAGGCCTTGCGATGCGCCGGGTGGGCGCTCGGGGTTTCGTGTACTCTTCCGGCGATCCTGGCGGGTGGCTGTTCCTCTTCGGAGATTTCCCGGGACAGCGACGACCAACTCCGCCGGGCGGTTCGGGAGTCGATTCGCCGGGAGTCCGCCGAAGCCCTTCAATACCCCGAACGCCGCGTGATGAGCCGCGAGACCGGCGGCGTCGGTCGCCTGCGGCTTTCGCAGGATGTCCTCGATGAGATCGACCGGACCTCCGGCCCCGAGTCGTACCGTGGGGCGTTGCTGGCGCCCGCCGACAACCTGCTTGGCAACCAGCGCCGCATCGTCGCGATCAGCCTCGAGAGGGCGGTCAAGTCGTGCGTCGAGAACAACCTCCAGGTGCAGTTTGCGAGGATCGCCCCGGCGGTCAGCGAGGCCCGGGTTGTCCAGGCCGAGGCGGCCTTCGACTGGACGTTCTTCCAGAACCTGACGTACAACAACATCGACCAGCCCCGCGCCAGGACCTCGCTCTTCCCCTCGACCACCGGGCTTACCTCCGACCAGCAGCAGAACGTGATTTCGGCGACGGGGCTTCGCCAACGGCTGACCACCGGGGGGCAACTCACGGTCCAGCAGGACCTCACCTACACCGACAGCAACACGCCCGGCCAGGTTGTCGCGCCGGATCCCAACAGCGCGCTGGCCGTCTCGATCCAGTTCGACCAGCCCCTGCTGCGGAATTTCGGGTCCGACGTGGCCCTCTCCGAGGTCCGGCTGGCCCGCAACGCCGAGCGAAGTGCGGTCGCCCAACTCAAGCGGGACCTCATCCGCACCGTCAACGACGTGGAGAAGAACTACTGGCAGTTGCTGCGGGCGTACCGCGACCTGCTCATCCTCCAGCGGCTCCTCGAACGCGGCGTCGAAGTCCGCGACCAACTCCAGGCCCGGGAATTCGATGTCCAGCCGGCGCAACTCGCCGCCGCCACCGCCCGCGTCGAGCGGCGACGCGCCGACATCCGCCGAGCCCAGAACGCCCTGAGGCAACTCAGCGACCGCCTCAAACTCCTCATCAACGACCCGGACCTGCCCGTGGGCGGCGAGGCCATCATCATCCCGCTCGATGATCCCTCCGACGAGCCGATCGAGTACAGCCTCATCGACTCGATCGAGACGGCGATCGCCAGCCGCCCCGAGGTCCAGCAGTCCATTCTCTCCATGGACGACACCTCGATCCGCCAGGCCGTGGCCGACAGCGGCCGCCTGCCGCAACTCGACCTGCGCCTCCAGACACGATGGTGGGCGCTGCAGGAGCACGCCGGGAACACGTACAACGAGGTCTTTGACGGCAGTTTCGTCGATTACATCGTGGGCCTGGCGTTCGAGCAGCCCATCGGCAACCGGCGAGCCGAGGCCGAGTACCGTGCCCGCCGCCTCGAACGTTCCCAGGCCGTCATCAGTTACCGCAACACGCTCCAGCAGGTCCTTCAGGAGGTCAAGGGATCGCTGGAGAACGTGACCACCTTCCACGAGTTGATCGAACTCCAGCGCGTCGCGCGCGTGGCCGCCGCCGAGGAACTCCGCACCCTCCTGGTTGAAAAAGAGACCATCGCCGGGTACACCGTCGAGCGGCTCGACCTCGAACTCAGCCGCCAGGACGCCCTGGCCCAGGCCGAGCGCGACGAAATCTCCGCCCTGACCGACTACCACTCGTCCATCGCGGACCTGTACGCCTCGATGGGAACCTCGCTCGAGCGAAACCGGATCGACTTTGTCGTGCCCGACGCCAGGGAGGTCCTCGTCGTCCGGCCTCCGCGGGCCCGGAGCGCCGATCCCGGCCGTCCCGATCCCGCCGAGATGGCCGACCAACGGACAGGCCGTTGATCGGCGGGGATCATCGCGTGCTCCTTGCGATCGTCATCCCGATCTTCAACGAGGCCAGGCTCCTTCGGGCGTGCATCGACCGTCTCGTGGCCACGCCTCCACCGGCGGGGTGCGATCGCACCGTCGTCCTGGTCGACGACGGCTCGACCGACGGTTCCCGGGAGGTGGTCCAGTCGTACCGCGGCGTTCGGGGGTTCGAGGTCGTGATCCACGGGAACAACCACGGAAAAGGGGCCTCCCTCCGCACCGGATTCGAGGCCGCCCTGAGACTCGGCGCGGGGGTGGTTCTGGTCCACGACGCGGACCTTGAGTACGACCCGGCCGATCACGCCGCCGCGTGCGATCCGGTCCTTCGCGGGCAGGCCGACGTGGTGATCGGCACCCGGTTCGCGCGCGGGAAGCCCGACGGGTCGACCCGGTTCCACCGCCTCGTCAACGCCCTGCTGACGGCGCTGAGCAACGCCGTGACCGGCCTTCGCGTTTCCGACATGGAGTGCTGCACCAAGGTCTTCTCCGCCGCCGTCCTGCGACGGGTGCGGATCGAGGAGGACCGATTCGGTGTCGAGCCGGAACTGGTGGCCAAGGTCGCTCGCCTGCGCCTGCCGGAGGACTCCGGCCGGACGCGCCCGGTCCGCGTCGCCGAGGTGCCGGTCTCGTACGCGGGTCGAGACCGGTCGCAGGGGAAGAAGATCGGATGGTCGGACGGCGTCCGGGCGTTGTGGTGCATCGCGCGGTATGGCCTGGCCCGTGCTTGCGATCGCGACCCGCTCGGGGTCGTCGAGCAGCCCCGCCGCGGCGGGAGCGATTGAGCATTGCCGATCTCTTCGCATCGGGTACACTCTCCGTTTGGGAGGGTGGCGATCCGCGCGCTGGTTTCCGCGGTCGCCCGTCCATCCCGGGTACGTCGTACAACGGTTCGCCGCCGTCGAGCGGCGCCGACGGAGGTTTTGACGCCATGGGCACGCCCGAACCACGGTCACCGGCCGACATCCGCAACATCCTCCTGTGCGGAAGCGCCGGCGGCGGGAAGACGACCCTGACCGAGAGGCTCCTGTTCGGCGGCGGTGTCATCAAGCGGCTCGGAACCGTCGACGAGGGCAATACACACTCGGACTTTACCGAGGAGGAGCGCCATCACAAGCACTCCCTCCAGCCGGCGTTCTTCCACTTCGACTGGGAGGGCCACGAGGTTCACCTGATCGACTCGCCGGGCCTGTCGGACTTCCTCGGTCACACGATCGCGTGCTTCCCGGCGGTGGAGACCGTCGCGGTCGTCATCGACGCCTCGAAGGGCATCCAGAGCGTGTCGCGCCGCCTCATGGCCGTCGCCAAGGAACGCGGCATCCCGTGCATGGTCATCGTCAACAAGATCGACGACCTCCAGGCCGACCTGGAGATGCTGACCGAGCAGATCCGCGAGAGTTTCGGGCATGAGTGCCTGCCCATTAATCTCCCCGTCCCGGGCCGCGGAGACGTGATCAACGTCTTCGAGCACGACGGCACCGACGCGAGAGGCGACGCCGCCGAGTTCCTCTCGGTGCACGAGGCCCACAAGCGGATCGTCGAGCAGGTGATCGAGGTTGACGACGAACTGACGATGCAGTACCTGGAAAAAGGTGATGGGGCCTTCGATCCCGAGAAACTGCACGCGGCGTTTGAGAAAGCCCTCGGAGAAGGACACCTCGTCCCGATCTGCTACTGCTCGGCCAAGACCGGCACGGGCTGTTCGGACCTCATGCACGTCTTCGCCAGCCTTTGCCCAAGCCCCGTGGAAGTGAATCCGCCCGAGTTTTACAGGCGAGAGTCGGCCGACGGCGAGGAGCACGTGTGGCACGCCACGCCGGACCCCTCGGCCAAGGCCCTGGCCCACATCTTCAAGGTCACCACGGATCCGTTTGTCGGCAAACTCGCGATTTTCCGTGTCCACCAGGGGACCGTCCGGCACAAGGCCGATTTTTTCATCGATGACCAGAAGAAGCCCTTCAAGGTCGGACACCTGTTCAAACTGCAGGGAAAAGAGCACGTCGAGGTCCACGAGGTCGGCCCGGGCGAGATCGCCGGGGTCTCGAAGGTCGATGAAGTCCGTTTCAACGGCGTCATCCACGACAGCCACGAACTCGATTCGGTCCGCCTCATCCCGCTCCCGCTCCCGGGGCCGATGTACGGCCTGGCGATCGAACTCAAGAATCACGCCGACGAGGCCAAGTTCGCCGCCGCCTCGCACAAGATGATGGCCGAGGACCCGAGCCTAGTGATCGAGCGGATCGCGGCCATCCGCCAGACGGTCATGAGAGGCCTTGGTGAACTCCACCTGCGTGTCGTGATCGAGAAATTCAAGCACGCCTACAACCTCGAACTGATCACCAGCCAGCCCAAGGTCGCGTACAAGGAGACGATCACCGCCAACGCCGATGGACACCACCGCCACAAGAAGCAGACCGGCGGCGCGGGCCAGTTCGGGGAGGTGTACCTCCGCGTCATGCCGTTGCCCCCGGACCACGCCGAGGGATTCGAGTTCGCCAACGCCACCGTCGGCGGGTCCATTCCCCGCCAGTTCATCCCCGCCGTCGAGAAAGGCGTGCGCATGATGCTCTCGGAGGGCGCGGTCGCCGGGTACCCCATGACGGGCATCCGTGTCGAGGTCTACGACGGCAAGTATCACGACGTGGACAGCAAGGAAATCGCGTTCATCACCGCGGGCAAAAAGGCCTTCATCGACGCGGTGCAGAAGGCACGCCCGGTCCTGCTTGAGCCCTTTGTCCACCTCGAAATCACCGCCCCGAGCCGGTACATGGGAGACCTGGCAGGCCACCTTTCCACCAAGAGAGGCCGAGTCCAGAGTTCCGATGTCCTGGGCGGAGATGTCTGCGTCGTCAAGGCCGTCGCCCCCCTGGGAGAACTCCAGAACTACGCCAACGAACTCAAGAGCATGACCGGCGGGGCGGGCTCCTACACCATGGAATACAGCCACGACGAGCACACCCCCGGGAACATCCAGGCCGCCGTCGTCGCCGCCTATAAGCCAAAGGCCGACGAGGAATAAGGATCGCCAGGGCGTTCACCCAGACAAAATCCGATCACGCTTCCCTTGACGCCGTGTCGCAGCGTCAAGGGTTGTTCCCCCGAGGTACACTCAACGAGGGGTGATAGGTGCCGCGTCGAACCGGCGGCAGACACCGGCGAGAGGGGAGTTCCATGGCCGAGCGCAAATCCGTCTCGTTCCTTCTGATTGTCGTCTGCCTTCTCGCGGCCGGCGTGGTCCTCATCATCCAGGTCAACAGCCTCAACCGAGAGGTGCAGGCTTCACCGGCTCAGCCACCGGGCACGGCGGGCATCATCGCGGCCGCGCGCAAGGGAGATGCTCGCGAACTGGAGCGCTTCGTATCGTCGAAGGCGGATGTCAACGCGGCGATCCCCGACTCGCTGGCCCAGCCCGGTGAATCGGGGATGACGCCGCTGATGTTCGCGGCCCTGAGCGGCAAGGCCGATGCGGTCGAGGTGCTCCTGAAAGCCGGGGCCAAGGTTGACGCCCGCGCCAAGGACGGCCGAAACGCCCTCATGTACGCGGCGGGATGGTCGGATGCCGCCGCCGTTCGTTCCCTGATTGATGCGGGGGCACGGCTCGACGCCCGCTCCGAGGACCAATGGACCCCCCTGATGCTCGCCGCCAGCCGCGGGACCATCGAGAGTCTCGACGCGTTGATCGCCGCCGGCGCCAACATGGAATACAAGAACCGCTGGGGCCAGACCGCGCTGATCGGCGCCGCCCTGGTGGCCGATGTCGAGAAGGTCAAAAGGCTCCTGAGAGGCTCGCCTCTCAACGCCACCGATGCCGGCGGGCTCACCGCCCTCAACGTTGCCTGCGGCGGATCCGAGGAATCAGATCCCGTGGTCGCCGCCCTGCTCGAGGCGGGGGCCGATCCGAGGATCGCCGATTCGGACGGGGTTACCCCGCTCATGAGAGCCGCCGATCGTGGTAACTCGGCCCGTGTCGCCGCGATCATCAAGGCCGGCGCGCCCCTCGATGCCAAGGATAACAGCGGCCGGTCCGCTCTCGACTGGGCCATGGCCCGGGACGACGACGCGGGAGAGGCGGTCGCCAGGACCCTCAGGGAAGCGATGTGAACGGATCGAAGGCTCCCGAGGACCCCGACCCGCATGACGGGCGGAGCGATTCGCCGGGTCGTGGCCACCGGTGGGCGCCGGGGACGGTCGATACGCCGATGGGGCGGGCAAAGTCAGCGCTGAGAAAATCAATCGCCGCCCTGTCTTGTTCCCTGGACAAGGACCGGGTCATGGAGGAATCGCGTTCCATCTGCCGGAGAATGACCCATGAGCGGTGGTGGCCCTGTTCGGGCGCCGTCATGGTGTATATCCCGGCGGCGAATGAACCGGATATCGCGGAGTTCATCCACGCTTGTGTCGGGGCGCGCATCGATGTCGTGGCTCCCAGGATCGACTGGGAGGCCCGTCGGCTGGATCCGGCCCTGATCGCCGATCCCGCGACCGACTTCACGCCGTCCCGGCACGGGATCCGAGAACCCGGATCGTGGTGCCCCCCGGCCGCGCTTCGGTCGATCGACGTGGTGCTGGTTCCGGGCGTCGCCTTCGGGGAACGCGGCGAACGGCTCGGCCGTGGCGGCGGGTTCTATGATCGGTTCCTCGCACGCGGTGAACTTCGCGCGCTCCGTGTCGGCATCGCGTTCGATTTCCAGGTTGTCCCGGATATCCCCGCCGACGCGCACGATGTTCGCATGGACGCGGTGGTCACCCCGTCGCGGGTTATCCGAGCGACCGGTCGGGCGTGATCGCTTGGCATCGTTGTATTCCCGATCCCCGACTCGTCGCCCAGGTACCCATCGCCGATTGGCAGGAAACACCCATGGCACTTCCCTCTCAGACCGAACGATCCAGTTCCAATTCCCGCGTCCTGGCTTCTCGATCGCGTGGCGCCGGAGCAAGGAAAGTGTTGCTCGCGGCCGCGGTGGTCATCCTGGCGGGAGGCGCGATCGCGTTGCTCTACGTCATGAACCGGACCGTGGCCGGACCCGCGGTCTCCGGTGCCCAGCCCGTGGTCGGTGGAAAGGCCCCGCCGCTTGAAACCAATGATGTTGGGTCGAGGCCTCCCCGGCGCGGCGAAAGGACCGAAACCGACTCCGCCGCAAAGACCCCCGAGGATCCCGGGCATTCCCGGAGTTCGGCGGCCGACCCCGCGGGCGAATTGAACCGCCCGATCACTCCGCGGGGTGTCGCCGATGCGCCGGCCGTCGCGGCCGAGTCGTCCTCCGGATCGGATTTGCCGATCGGGGAATCGGACCCCTCGACGGATTCATCAAAGCCGCGGCCCATCGATCTTTCGAATCCGGCGGCCGTCTCCCCAGGCGCCCAGGAGGGAGCACCAGACTCAAGGCCCCCGGCCCCGGCCGAGGCGATCGCGCCCTCGGGCTCGACGCAGGAAGTTCGAGCAATTATTTCCAGGGCGGACGAGGCGGCCCGACAGGGATCCCGGGTCCAGGCCCGCCAACTTTACAGCCGGGCGTTGATGCACCCGGCGGTATCGAAGGCCGACCAGGATTCGCTTCGGCAGAAACTCTCGGAACTCAACGCGGAACTGGTTTTCTCCCCCCGTGTAACCCCCGGCGACCCACTGGCCGAGGTCTACACCATCAAGGCGGGAGACGTCATCGCCCGGCTTCCCCGAGCCAGGGAACTCCTGACCGACTGGCGCCTCATCCAGCGAATCAACGGGATCTCCGACGCCGACCTCTCCCGGCTCAAGATCGGCCAGAAGGTCAAATTGGTCCGCGGGCCGTTTCACGCCGTCGTGACCAAGTCCGACTACCGCCTCGACCTGTTCGCCGGGTCTCCCGATGAGCGGGAGAGTTGGCTCTATATCCGTTCATTCCGAGTCGGGCTTGGAGCCGAAAACGGGACCCCGGTCGGTACATTTGTCGTCCGAAACCGGCAGATCAACCCGCCCTGGACCAACCCCCGGACCGGAGAGAAATTCGCCGCCGATGATCCCAAGAACCCGATCGGGGAGCGTTGGATCGGATGGGAGGGGGTCGGCCCGTCCGCCGGCCTCAGGGGCTTTGGCATCCACGGGACGATCGAGCCGTCGTCCGTGGGCAGGCAGGAATCCATGGGGTGCGTCCGGATGCTCGATGAAGACGTGGCCCTGGTCTACGAGATGCTGACCGAACGTGTGAGCGTTGTTCAAGTCCGCCCATGATTCTCTTGATTCGGATTCGGTTTTGTGTATAAAGGTGATAGATCGCGGATCCGAACACGGTGTTTTCATTGAGCGGTGTTTTCATGCGTCTGTTTCGAAAGATCCCTGGTCCGAGAATGAAGCGACCCCGCATCGAGGATTCCCGTGGATTGCCGGATGCCCCTGGATTCGGGGTGTGCGTTGTGTCGTAGCGTGCCTTCCAAGTGAAGGATTTGTGTGTTTTTTTTACCTGTGGAGATGAGTGCCATGACGACTATTTCTCGAACCATTGCCTTTGCCCTTCTGGCCGGTACGACCGCCATCGCGACGGCGAGTGGCCCGAACGAGGACACCCCGATGACCGGCGCGGTCATGGGCCAGGTCCGCGTGATCAACATCAACGGCGAGAGCGGCACGACGACGCGTACCGGCAGCCTGACCACGGTGTACGACAACGTTGACATCGACGGGGTGAACGCCCCGTCGTACTCCGGTTTCACGCAGGCCTGGGTTGCCGACTGGGGCAACATGGATCTGCCGCGTGTCGGAGAGGGTCTCTTCGGACCGCGC
This sequence comes from Phycisphaeraceae bacterium, assembly GCA_019636515.1. Lineage (GTDB taxonomy): Bacteria > Planctomycetota > Phycisphaerae > Phycisphaerales > UBA1924 > JAEUJB01. The sequence goes on from JAHBXI010000004.1 coordinate 286,499, forward strand.
CCGAACGTGGTGGACGAGGTGTCCTTCGGCCTCTCGCACAACCTCGTTGGCTTCTTCAATGTCGTGGAAATCGTCTTCTGGGATAATCCGCGCATCTGGGAAGTCGGCGGCGTTGCCGGCACCGGGGGTTTCCAGGCCTCTTCGACGACGGTCGTGGGCGGCTTCCGGGTCGCGCTGCCGGCCGAAACCGCCACCTTCCCGACGTTTAATCTGTGGACGGTCGTCGGCCTGTCCGGCCTGAGCAGCCCGATCGTGCTGACCGACAACTTCTTCGGCTTCACCATCGACGTGTACGACGACACGGGCAACTTCCGTGATGTCTCCGCGGTTCAGATCTTCAACACGACCGAGAACGGCTCGCTCGTGGGCTGGAGCGAGGACCGGTTCGGCCGCGACGTGGACGGCAACGGCGTCATCCCCGAGACCGAGTGCAACCGGGTCTTCACGGGTCCGTCGAACCCCGCGAACGTCATGCTCCGCGTGGACACCTACTACTGCGACACCGATTTCGACGGCTCGGGCTTCTCCGATACCGACGACTTCGACTTCTTTGTCTTCGGCTTCGAGGCCGGGTGCTGAATCACCCCCGCGCCGCGGGATTCACGGCGCGATCAATCGATAGGTGAACACGCCCCGCGGGAGACCGCGGGGCGTGCTGTTCTACGGGGGGGCTCAACTCCCGCGCGCGAAAAACAGGCCGTCACGCCTCTGGCCGGCCCCTGGCCTCGCGTCCGTCGATGGTCAGGGCGACGGCCCCGTAACGATCCGCGGTCACCAGGGGCATCGAGATCCGCGAAGGACCGGGGGAGAGCCCCCGCTCCACCATGGCCCGGCGCAGCGCCCCGGGGAGGTGGAACTCGACATCCTCCTCGACCAGTTCTCTCTGCTCGATCACCGCCCCATGCCGCCCGACCAGGTCCTTGCAGATGTCCGCGACCAGGTCCTCGGGGGCGCTGGCCCCGGCGGTCACCATCACGGTCTCGCGCCCCGTCGGGAACCACGCCGGGTCGAGTTCCGAGACATCGTCGATCAGTTTCGCGGGAGTGCCCGCGGTGGCGGCGATCTCCGTCAACCGCACCGAGTTGCTCGAGGTCCTCGAACCCACCACCAGCACCAGGTCGCACTCGGGCGCGACCTTTCGCACCGCGTGCTGGCGGTTGGTCGTCGCGTAGCAGATGTCGCTCGACGGGGGGTCCTTGATCGCCGGGAAGGCCCGCCGCAGCGCGTCGATGATCACCTCCGCGTCGTCGGTGGAGAGCGTCGTCTGCGTCAGGTACACCAGTTGATCGGGGTCGCGGATACGCAGCGACGGGATATCCTCGGGACGTTCCACAACCTGGATCGCGTCGGGCGCTTCCCCCGACGTCCCGACCACTTCCTGGTGGTCCCGATGGCCGATCAGCAGGATCTGGTATCCCTGGCGGGCGTACCGCACCGCCTCCGAATGTACCTTGGTCACCAGCGGGCAGGTCGCATCGATCGCCACAAGCCCGAGTTCCGACGCCCGCCGTCGAACCGCCGGGCTGATCCCGTGCGCGGAGAAGACGACGATTTTTCCGGCGGGCGAGGGGATGTCATCGAGCGAATCGACAAAGACCACACCCCGCCGCTCAAAGCGCCCGACCACGTGCGTGTTGTGTACGATCTCGTGAAAGACATGGATCGTCTGGCCGGGGAAGAGTTCGAGTACCCGATCGACCACGTCGATCGCCATGCGCACGCCGGCGCAGAACCCTCGCGGATGGACCAGGATGATCTTCACCCCGGATGTTAGGGTTGGGAACTCCCCCCTTGCCCGCCTCGCCCCGCGCCGCCACCTTGACATCAGTTGAACAATCGACAATTCACCCACCGCGTTCGCGGGGGATTTGCGTTCCCAGACCCGCCGGAATACGCTTGACTCCGCGTTCTCTGGTGGTTTTTCCGGCCGTTGCTTCTCAACTCCCCCGACGCCGAGTGTCACAAGGTCCTTCCGCCATGGGTCGCATGCGATTCGGTCATATCGCCCTGCCGGTGGCGGCCCTTCTCCTGGTGGCGGGCGCCTCGGCCGGGTACTGGCTCCCGTCCCTCCTGGGCACCAGACCTCGGCCAGCCGGGCCGGGGGGTTTGGCAGGGATTACCGAGCCGCGTGATGCCCAGGTTGTCGATGTCCAGGATGTCGATGTCCCGGTTGTCGATGTGCAGGATGGCGCTTCGCCCAGGCCCGACCAGGACCTGATCCGCTTCGGCCGTCGCGAGGTCCTTCCGCGGACGCCCGGCACGGTGCGGCTGGTGTCGTACAACGTCGAGAACTTGTTTGACGATGTGGACGATCCGGCCCTCTCCGGCGCGCACGAAGACAAGAACATGACCAAGCCGCAGGCCCACCTGCGGGCCTTGGCCGATACGCTTCGCCGACTCGATGCCGACGTGGTCGCCCTCCAGGAGATCGAGTCCCTCGAAGCCCTGCTCTGGTTCCGCGACCGATGGATCCCGGATCTTGGGTACGACCACGTCGCGTCGATCGACGCCGGGGACGAGCGGGGGATCGAGCAATCCGTCCTGAGCCGGTACCCGATCACCAGGGCCGTGAACTGGCCGCGCCAGCCGCTGGCCGGTGTCCACCCCGACAGTGCCCCGGACGCCACGCCGGGAGAGCCGATGGTCTTGCACCGTTCGCCGCTGGCCGTTGATGTCGTCATCACCGGCTCCGTAGGCGATGCCGCGAAGAACGACGCGAAGAACGACGCGAACATCGACACGAAGCACGCCCTGAGCGATGGCGATGCAAACCATGAGGTTCCCCGGGTCACGCTGACCCTTTTCGTGGTCCACCACAAGTCGGGCGCCCGCAGCGCGTACTGGCGAGAGGCCGAGGCCGCGAAGGTCGTCGAACTGTACAAGGCCGAGGTCTCCGCCAATCCGGACCGCCCGATCGCCATCCTGGGCGATTTCAACGCGATGCCGGGGCAGCCTGCGTACCAGGCCTACATCACCGGCGGGTTGATCGACCTGTTCTCCGACCGCGTCGAGAGCGATCCGGCCTGGGTGACGCACGAGTCCGGGCGGGTCATCGACACCATCATGGGGAACTCGATCCTGATGGGGAGCGTGGTGACCGAGTCCCGGTTCATCATGGGCGTGCCGGCCCGGCCCGCCGGGGCGGACTGGCGAACCACCCCCCCTCCGGAGGGGTACGCGAGCGACCACTACCCGGTCGTGGTGGACCTGCGATTCCCGGAACTGACACCGACCCCGATCGGGCGCCCGGGGACCGACCCGCGGTCAGGCCTCCGGTCAGGCCTCCGGTCAGGGGGCGGGGAATGAAACTGAACGCGATCTTGACTCGCCCTCGGGTGGTTGGCGGTGGCTTGTTTGTGTACGATAACCGCCCCGCGATCTTGCTTTCCGCGTCCGCTTTCCGCGTCCGCGTTCCGCGGGCGCAAGCCGGGTGACAGGCTTTCGTGTTGATTCTTCGGGTTGATTTTTCGTGTTGATTCATGCGGGGGCATCTGGTGGGCCGGGCTGAAAGGGGGCTTGGCGTGGCGCTGAGCGTTCGGGCGGCTGACCCTGAAGGAGTTTTGAAGCGATGAGCGCGACCAGATTCTTAGACGCGAAGGGTGCTGGGTTCGGCGAGGCGCGATCGGAGGAGGTGGGGGGTGCTGCGGCCCGACCAGGGTTTAGGTTTGGGTTTGGGTTGGGGGCCGGGTCGGGGGTTGGGTTTGAATCCGGGTCAGAGTCCAGGCCGGTGACTGGATGGGGAGCGGGTTCGCTTTCGGGTCGATGGTTCCATCTGGCGAGCCGGCGCTTGCCGTGGTCCGGCCGCAACGGGGCTCGCGGGTTCACGCTGATCGAATTGCTGGTGGTGATCGCGATCATCGCCCTGCTGATCAGCATCCTGCTGCCGGCGCTGGGCGAGGTCCGCCGCCAGGGGAAAATCATTGTTTGTCGGAGCAACATACGCCAGATGGCGATTGCATTCGTTAGTTATGCGAACGAAAACAAGGAAGCCGTAGCCGGTTCGCCGACAACGAGCGGCCATGCAGCCCTAAAGGGTGTCTACAACGGCACCGCCATGCAGACTTGGGATTACCTCGGTCCATTGCTTGAACATCTGGGAAGCGAGCAGGTCATCGAGCCAGAAGGAACCTACAACGATCAGGCCGACGCCTCCAGGGCGGATCGCCTCAATTTTTACCGCGAGGGCCTGAAATCAGCGGTGTGCCCCGAAAACAATATTCTTGCCAAGCCATTTCAGGCGTCCACGCCGTGGACCACCGGGCGCATGCTTTCCTATGTAACCAGCACGCAGTTCACTTCGATCGAAGTCGATCCGCCAGAAGGTGCAGGTGACCGCCTTAAGCGGATTGCGTCGGACGGGATTGATCGTCGTTTTTACAAGCCCTTCTTATTTCGTGTCGGAACTCTCCACATGAAGGGCATACTTTTCGAGGGGTCGCGGTACAAGGAGAGCAAGAGCGAACCGCCCGATTTTGATCCCAAGATCGCCGCGAATTTTGGAGGGATTTTTGCCGATGTCGGCCCATGGTTCCGTGAAAGCGCAGCGCTAAATCGACAGATGGCTCCTGGCGAGGTCTACGGAGAGTGGAATCTCAACATACTTGATCCGCGACGATACGCATTCCGACACGGCTCGAAGTCGAGCGGAGTTAATGCCGGAACCTCGGGTGTGTCATGTCGAGGGCACGTTGCGTTCTTTGATACTCGGGTTGAATTGCTCGATGATGCGCAGGCGACGCGACCCGATTATTGGTTTCCGACGGCAACCATCCTAAACATCAACAACAGAAAACTCAAGGCGTGGAATTCAACAATACGTGATTTCCCCAACCAGACGGGTGCCTCAGGTCAATACAATGTGCCATAGAATACGGCGCCAGCGGAGGTAATCGTGCAGTCAGCCACAAATGTATTGAACCGCACCACTGCGAATCAGGATCGAAAGAAAATCATTTTAACCATTGTCGGGGTTGTGGTCGCGATAGGCGTGCTTCTGTTTTCGGTGCTGCGCGGCTTGGTGTGGGCACCAATCTCGCCGAATGAAGATTCTCGACGTGTAACGGCCGTGGATGCTGTTTCGGGGGAAGTGTTCGCAGGTTACCGTTTGGACATGCAGGAATCGTATCCGTGGCGGAACACAAAGACGGGCGAACGGACGCTGTATCCCGCGGAGTTGTGCTACTGGACGAAGGATGGGAAGGCAAAGTCCGAACCGACTGCGGTGCTGTTGAATGACCTCGTCGGTAAACCAGGCAAGACATTCTGTCACGATTGCGGTCGCCAGGTAGTCGGGCGCAATCCGATGCCTCCCCCGGAACTCATGGTGGAGGCGTACAAGGCCAGGGCGGGGAAAAAATAACGTGCTCACGAGCATCGTGAGAGGTCCTTGAGTGTGTCAAATTTCAGGGGAAACATCATGAAGGCATATCCGGTGGTTGGCGCGTTGTGCGTTCTTTTTCATGCATCGTCCGCGGTCGCGCAGCAGTGTTCGACCAATCGGCTCGTGGTCGACTTGTTCGATGCGATGTCCGAGACGTGCCCGTGCCCGCACGCGGCCGAGACGGACACAATTGTGTGCGCGCATGCGATGGCGGCCTCTTTCTATCACCCGTACCGTATTACTCGTTGCGATGGCATTTCGTGGGACCCCTTTGGTCCATATTTCAGATTTGAGCATGATCATGAATGCGAGATCGATTCCGGGAGCGAGGCATCGGCGAGTGTTCCCTATGACCCGAGGTGCGCCTACGTTGCGAGCGGCAGCGCCCTGAGCCGGCGATGCGGGTACGCTTCGTGGCTCGGGAATCTCCCGGAAATAATTTGTGAAACAAAGTTGTGTATTAGTCTATGCGGCCCACACAAATCGAATTGCCCGGACGATGGCGCGACTTATGGTACTAATCCGGTTGGTTACGCGTGGTCGGTGTCGTACGCGCTTTATCTGACGGATTCGCCGGGTGCCCGCTGCGCGCTCGCCACGTCATCGATCGCGTTCGCGAACGACAGTTCGCTCCCGAATGCCGGCAGGTGGAGCATGGGGTTCGTTCGCGTTGACGATGAGGTTGTTTCCGGGCACTGGGGCCACAACGGTCCTTACGGCTCGCGTGTTGGCGGCCTTGACCAGGATTCGGAGGGGTACTGGGAGCGGTCCAGCCCCATCGACTTGCCCGCGGGGCCGCTGACGGTCAGCGTGGTCACGCTCAGCGCGAGTGCTTCCGGGCTCGATTTCAACAGGGATGGTCGGACCAACAACGACGACCTGGAATATCTCCTGCAATTCACGGGTTCGTTTGAACCCGAGTTCGACTTCAACGGCGACGGGATCGTGGATGGGCACGACGCCGGGATCTTCCAGGAGTTCCTTGACATGGCCCTTGACCAGGGCGTCTTTGGCGATGTCGATGGGGACGGCGAATACAATTGCGGCGATTACATCACCATTCGCGCGACGCCGGCTCTCTTCGAAGGTACGGTTCTGTCGGATCCTGAGTATCTTGTGACTCTTGATTATAACGTTGACGGGATTCTCGATGAGACGGACTACGGCGCGTTGATGCTCGCGTTTATTTCCGCCGACTTTGACGAGAGCGGTTTCGTGGATACGGACGACTTTGATGCGTACATGTACGCGTTTGTAGAGGGTGATCCATCGGCGGATATCGACCGGAGCGGCTTTGTGGATACGGACGACTTTGATGCGTTCATGCACGCGTTCATGGCGGGTTGCTGACCCCCGCCCACGCAGGCTCGGCACCGATGTCGTCCGTCGGTTGGCACGGCCGCGAGGCCCGAGGCACGATGGGTACCCGTCGCGAGGCGTGCGTTGCTCTTGTTGCGGACCAGATCGGCCACAACCGCTGGGCGCGGTGCTTTCCCTGGACGTGCATCGAAGGCATCCTTGACCGGAGGCCCATCATTCCGCCGTTTCACGCCCCGCGGCCCGCCCCGAGCGCTGAACGTGCGAGGAGGCGGCGAGCGGGTTTTCTGCGGAAGCCGCGGAACGCCGTCCGCCGGAGAGGGGCTGGTTCAGTCGATGCCCTTGATCGACTCGTCGATTCGTCATCGAGCGGGCATCCGTCGGCTTGCTGTTTGGTCGCACGCCGCCGATGCGCTGGGCGTACGCGAGCCGGGCACCACGCCGACCGACCACGGAATTGTGGCGTTGTCGTCCTCATTCGCACATTTCTCGGCGCACCGTTACCATGCCTACGGCCGTCCCGGGGGGTCCGGGGGCGTCTTGGCATTCATGGACGGGGGAATCCGGCCATGCACGATCGTCTGCTTACCGCGGTCGGGTCACGCACGTACCGCCATGTCGGGGAATTGACCGGCACGCATCCCGAGACCGTGCGCCGCTACCTCCAGGGCCAGGCGCCAAGCGTGGAGTTTGTCGCCGCGCTCAGCAAGGCCCTGAACATCAACGCCGACTGGATCCTCACCGGGCGGGGACCCATGAAATGCGAGGAACTCAAGGCCCACGCCCTCGCCACGGCCGACACGTCCGAACTGCTCACCGCCATGTCCGACACGCTCGAGCGCCTCATCGACCGCGTCGAACGCGTCGAGGTCTACATGCAGACGCTCGAATCACGCGTCCGCGCCACGCAGGACGAGGCCACTCCCCCCGCCCCCGCCGAGCGCCCACGCAAAGCCCAGGAAATGGTACCATCTCGGCATCTTGCCCGATCGGCCGGCCGTGACGGACGAGGCGAGCGAGAACCGGGCGATGAGAACGACGGTTCGAACGGGGGTACGCCATGACACGCAGCCGAGCCGCCGGGCGGCCCTCCCACCGCGGAGAGGATCCGCGCGCCCGCCTGGTGCCAAACGACCACCTCCGCCTCCTGGTTGAACTCCTCCAACCCGCGGGCACGGAACTCGCCCGCCGATGGCTTGCCTCGCTGCTGATGGTCCATCGTCACGACCGCGAATCCGTGGTGGCCGCCGTCGAACGTCGCCTCGCCCGGCTGTATCCGCTTGACGAATTCGACGTTTCCCCGAGCCGATCACCGCGGGCCTCTTCGTCCGCCCAGGCGTCCACCCAGGCGTCCACCCAGGCCCCGGCCAGAAAGCGCCCTGGCCGTCTTTCGGCCTAGTGATCACCGTATGCCACCGTCCGAGGAACGTTCCGGGAGAAACACATGCCACTCGCGCTTGCCGTGCTCGCCGTCGCCATCGCGCCGCCCCTGCCATACCCGCACCCGGTCATCACCGAGGTTCTCTACGCCGTTCCCACGCGGGGAGGCGATGCCAATCGCGACGGCGTGCGCGATGCCTCCACCGACGAGTTTGTCGAACTGGTCAATCCACACGGACGCCCAATCAACCTCAAGGGGTACACCATCACCGACAGCGGGGAGGGGAAATCGAAGTTCAAGTTCACCTTCCCGCCCGTCGAGGTACTCCCCGGCCAGGTGGTCGTCGTCTTCAACGGAGGGGGACCCCGGATGCCCGGCCCCGTTGGGGACGCGAAGAACGCACCCCCCCGGGGACATCCCGATTTCCACGGCGCGCTGGTTTTCAACGCCCGAACGTCATCCTCGCGGGCCTCTTTTGCCAACAAGAGTGATTATGCCCTGCTGCTGGCCCCGACGGGTGCTCCCATCGCCTGCGTACATTGGGGCGGTGAAAAGACGCCGCCGGCTCATTGCCTGCTTCTCGAAGAAGCCCCCGCCATCTCCCGCGGCAGCGTCCAGAGGGCCACCCACCTCGCGATTGACCCGGTCGCGCCAACCACCACGTCACCCCTCGAAGAGTCCATTGAACACGACGAAACAGACGCTTCGGAATCAACACGAACTCGCCAGCCGCGAACGCCCCCCCGGCCAGATACCCCCGATGATGCGTCGAGAAGGGAGACTCGGCCCGCGCTGCCGGCCTACAAGCGACGAGAGCCTCGCAGCGCCCCCGCCTCGAACTCCGCCCCGAACCCCCCTCCGGCGATGACCTTCGCCGAGTTCATCCCCCACCCCCCGCTGCCCGCGTCCCTCTTCGGAAGGTCCGGCAATTCCCAGGACGGCGCGGTGATATTGTTCAGCCCCGGTCTCTACCCCCTCGACGCGGCCCTCCGGCCGTCCCGCGAGGCAAACGAAGAGGCGGGGAATTCCGAGCCAAGCGCCGGTTCGCCAGACCCGGCGGGAGGCCCGCCGAGACAACCACCGCCCTCCCGTCGCGGACCTTCGGAGCCTGAGCGGCCGCGACCGGCGAGGTAAGAGGAAACGCCCTTCCATGGCCTGGATCACCAAGAACTCCGCCGGAATGAAGATCGAGAAACGCTCGGAGCCGTACCTCTCCGAGACGCTCAAGGCCCGCTTTCGATCGGAGATTCTCCCCCGATACGAGACTTCCATGGGGGCGCTGCTCCCCACGCTCCACGCCGTCCAGCACGAACACGGCTGGCTCCCTCACCAGGCCTTGATGGAGATCGCCGATTTCCTCTCCCTCACGCCCGCCGAAGTCATCGATACCGCCAGTTTTTACGAGGAATACTGGCTCCGCCCCAAGGGAAAGAGGCTGATCGCGGTCTGCCGCTCGATCGCCTGCGAATTCTGCGGACAGCCGGAGATCACCGAGGCCATCAAGGCTCGCCTGGGGATCGATGTCGGCGAGACGACCGACGATGGAGAATGGACCCTGGTCGAGGTCGAATGCCTTGGCTCGTGCGATTCCGCGCCGGTCATGCTGGTGGACGAAAAACTCCACGAATGGCTGACCCCGGCCGAGGCCGTCAAACGACTCGACGAGAAACCCATCGGCTCCGCGTCCAGCCACGGCCTGCATGGTTAGGCCGGGCGAGTGACCTCTCGCACACACGCATGGCGCGCGGGCACAACGCGCTGGCCAGTCATGCGCTGGCCAGCGCGTTGTGGCCAGTCCGGCGGCGGCCCAGTCGCGATCAGGGCCCAGTCACGATCAGGGCGTGGCCCTGGCGTACCGGTCGTTCACCCCCGACCAGTTCACCACGTTCCACCACGCCGAGACATAGTCCGGTCGGCGGTTCTGGTATTTGAGGTAGTACGCGTGCTCCCACACATCCAGGCCAAGCACCGGCACCCCCTCACAACCCGCGACGGCACGTCCCATCAGGGGGTTGTCCTGGTTTGCGGTGGAGCAGACCTCGAGCCCGCCGCCGCGAACGACAAGCCACACCCACCCCGAGCCGAAGCGCCCGGCGGCGGCCGCCGCGAACTTCTCCTTCAGGGCGTCGAATGAACCGAACGAAACACGAATCGCGGTCTCGATCGCCCCGGTCGGAGCGCCGCCACCACCGGCGCCGGGGGGCGCCATGAGCGACCAGAACATCGAGTGATTCACGTGCCCGCCCGCGTTGTTCCGCACGGCGGTCACCTTGTCCGCCGGGATGTCCGCCAGGCGCTGGATCACGTCGGCCGGGTCGGCTTCGGAGAGCGGGTTCCCTTCAAGCGCCTTGTTCGCGTTGGCCACGTACGCCTGGTGGTGCTTGCCGTGGTGAATCTCCATCGTGGTCGCATCGATGTGCGGCTCGAGGGCGCTGGTGGCGTACGGCAAGGTGGGCAGTACAAAAGGCATACATGTCTCCGAATGACGATCGTTTCAACCGCCTCGAACGAGCAAAGTCCTGGGGATGGGTATTATCCGACGCGGCCAAACCGAGCCCATGCTGGGGAAAACACCTGTTATCCCAGTTGAAAACCTGTCCAGGCCTTGCGGGGGACCCAGGAACCTGTACACTGGCGGAAATGACGCGACATCGGCCCGCGTGAAAGCGGCTCCGATGGCTTGAAGTGACGTTAGGGTCCGAGAATCGCCCAGTCAACGCGGCCTTCTCGGTGATTTTACGGGGTCTGATCGTGTCCCGCGATGTATGGGACCTGCCGCTTTTCCATTGTGGATAGGGATGATTGCGGATTCTTTGAAAGTCCGGTGTACACGTCGAAACACGAAAGGCGTTTTGTCGTATGATGGGAGGCGATCGCACGGGGACTCGGGGCATGAGTCTTCGTACAACGGCCGGTGTGGGCTGGCCGTCAATGGAGTGTGCGATTTCCCAGTCTGAGAATTTTCATGGAGAACACTCGGGCACGAGCCCGGCGTGAGGCTTGCGGCTGGCTTGGATCGGTATCGATGTGAGTTCGCGTATCGTCGTCCATTGAGACTTTCGCGCGGATTGGGAACCAGGTGTTTGTTTGAAATATGTTAGGATATTGTCCTGAAACGCACGAACAATGTACGAGATCCCGGCGCTCGAAGCATGGAAAGCCGCGGCGAGGGTTCATCCAGGGCATCGAATGAAACGAACCCCCGAGGGTTCGAAGGCAGGTGGGCAACGATGAGGCAGGTCAGCGGCAAACGAGCAATTACTCCCGCCGAGCAGGTGCATCGGAGGCACCGCGCCGGCATGGCGTCCGACGCGGCACCCCCGGCCGGCCTGAAGCCCGCCCGCGCGGCGGGCAAGGCATCCGTGCGCAAGCGACTCAGCCAGGAGGATGAGAAACTCCTTTCCCAGATCATGGCCCAGGAGCAGGACTTCATCGACAGCCCCGCGTTCTACGAGGAGTCCGCCGAACACAAGATCTACGTTGACGTTCCCGACGTCGCCAAGCCCGACACGTCCTGGTATCACCCGGTCATGGACGACCTGTCCAGCAGCCGAAACCGCACGGTCAAGAGCACGCAGCAGGTCATCCTCACCGGCGCGGAGGAGAAGATCCTCTTCCACCAGTTCAATTTCGCTCGATGCACCGTCAACCGCATCCAGAAAGATGTGTGGGATTCGCCGGCCAAGCAGCCGACGCCCGAGCAGGCTCAGGATGTCCTGCGGTGGCATCGCATCGCCGAGCGCATCCGCGAGCAGATCGCCGAGACCAACCTGGCGCTCGTACTGGCCATGGCCAAGCGAACCCGCATGAGTGAAGTTGACTTCGCGGACCTGGTCAGCGAGGGCAACATGGCCCTGCTCCGAGCCGTTGACAAGTTCGACGCCGGCCGCGGGTACAAGTTCTCCACCTACGCCTGCCGAGCCATCCTCAAGGCTTTCAGCCGCCAGGGGATGAAACTCAGCAAGTACCGCCAGCGTTTCCCCACGGACTTTGATCCCAAACTCGAACGCTCCAATTACCTCGAAACCAAGCGCTCGGGATTCGAGAAAGACGCCGCCGAGGAGGTCAAACGCATCGTTCTGGAGAACCGCGCCGACCTCACCGACGTCGAGCGAACCGTGATCGAGCACCGCTTCGGTCTCGAGTCGGGTGACAACGAGAAGCCCATGACCCTCGAACAGGTCGGGCAGATCATCGGGGTCACCAAGGAGCGGGTCCGCCAGATCCAGAACAAGGCCATGGAGAAGATCCGCCTCGAACTGGAGGCGAACTTCCTGGGCAATCGCCAGATGCTCGAAGAGGCCGAGGCCAAGGCCGCCGCCGAGGCCGCCGCACAAGGCAAACCTGTTCCGGGATCGCCCCAGGCCGTCCCCGGGCCGGTCGTGACCTCCGCCATCGCCGGGTCGGTCGTGACCACGCTCTCATCGTCCGCGTTCAACTGACCGCGGCCGGCGATCAATCGACACCCTTGGTGATCCCGTGGCCCGGCCTGTCCGGGCCATTTTTCGCTCCCCGCTTCACCTGGGGCGCTTCATTCGCCCGCCACGGCCCCCGGCACCGAGATCAGAGTCGAAACGCCGGCCCGCATACGCCGATCGGGTCCGAACCAGACGCCCGCCCAGTATCCGTGAGAACCGATCGCCTCCGTCGGGGAGAGTTCGATCACCGGCTGTCCCATCGCGCGGACTTGATCGAGAAGGTCCGCGGGAAAATCTCCGTCGGTCACCTGCTGGGCGTTGCGCCCGGGCCGATTGGCCATCAGCGTGCTCCAGTCGGGCGTGAGAAACGCCGGTCTTCGCAGGGAAGCCGCGGGATCAAGGCCCAGGTCAAGGACGTTGATCATGTTCTGGAGCGTCGCCTCGTTCAGGCCCGAACCGATGGCCCCGCACGCGAGGATCGGCCGGCCGTCCCTGAACGCCATCGCGGGATTGCTCGCGTTCGGAAGCCGCCGCCCCGGACCCGTCAGCAGGGCTCGCTGCTGCTGGAAGTTCGCTGAATCAGGGATGGAGACGCCGCCCACGAAGATCCCCGTCGATCCCCACAGGTTGTTGTTCGATGAATGAACCACCACGGCGATATTCCCCAGGGAATCGACCGCGACAACCGCATCGGAGTGCCCCGAAGCGTCGGGGCTGGGGACCTCATTCGGGCGGCCGAGTTCGAGCGTCAGAGTCCGCTCCCAGTCCTCTTTGGCGAATCGTTCTACGTGGCGGGAGGCGTGCTCCTTGCCGGCGCGTCGCCGGGGGCAGAACGCGGCCCGACCCACCGCCTGGGCATGGCCGTCCACCGCGGGCTCCTCGGCGGTGACCGTCGGGACCATCGCGCTTGGGAGATAGCCAAACCGGGCGATCTGCATGAGACTGAACAGGTCCCGGGGGCTCGAAGGATCGACGGCACGCCCGGGCATCATCGCCTCGCACAGGTTCAATGCCTCGGCGAGTTGAACCCCGCCCAGTTCCGGCAGGCCGATCGCGGCAACCTCGTGGCCGCGGTAGGTTGTCCGGACCGGGTCGGACCAAATCACCTCGTACCGGCGCAGGTCTTCGAGTGAGAGATGGCCGCCCTCGGAACCCACCGCCTCCACAAGCGATTCGGCCCAGTCACCCACGTACATGGCCCTCACCCCATCCGTGGACACCGCGCGGAGCGTCCTCGCGAGATCCTCCTGGCGGAAGAGGTCCCCCGCGCGGAGGGGGCGGCCGTGGCTGTCCGAGAAGATCCGCCACGTCTGGTCTCGGCGGCGCAGGACATCGACCCTCATCGCGATCACGGCCTCGAAGATCGGCGTGATCACGAGTCCACCCTCGGCGATATCGACCGATGGACGGATCAGGTCGGCCAGGGGGAGTCGGCCGAAACGCGCATGAGCCGCGCCGACGCCCGCCATGAAACCCGGGACGAGCGTCGCCCGGCCGGAGGGGGTCCCCGCCACGGGGATGGAGAGCGAATCATCCTCGGCAAGCACGGTGTTGTACCCGGCGTTGAGGCTGTGGGTCTGGCCGGACTGGGCGTCGTAATACAGCATCATGAAGATGCCGGCGAAACTGTTCCATGCCCCGCCCGCGTGAACGATCTGGGCGATGGACGTGGCGATGGCCGCGTCGGCGGCACTCCCGGCGTTTTGGAGAACCTCCAGCCCGATCTTGACGGACTCGGGCGATGTCGTCCCCGCCACGACACACCGCGAGAACTCGCCGGAATCCGATGTGGGTTGATGGCCGGCGCGATGGCCAGGGGCCTGATCGGAGGACCCGTGAGGGGTTTGAGCCGCCTGGATCGCGGCGCTGCCCACGGACAGGACCATCACCACGCCCGGTACCCAGCGATGCCACGTCCTCATGATCGAGACTCCGACACCGCCGCTGTCGGGCGTCCCTCGGCCTGCCGAGCAAGCCGATCGTCGCCCTCGCGGAGTCTACCAGCCGGGGCCGGGCAAGACCGATGGTCCGGGCATCCCGGCGACCTTCCGCTACAGTCCTGTTCATGGCCCGTGACGATGAGCCACCGACTCTCCTGCTCGACCCGGACATGCGGAGCCTGGGCCGCGACCTTGCCTGCGCGGTCAGGGGAGAGGTTCGGCTTGGTGTCCACGACCGGATGCTGTACGCCACCGACGCGTCGCTGTACCAGGTCGAGCCGCTTGGCGTGGTCATCCCGGCCGACACCGACGACGCCGTCGAGGCGGTGCGTTTTTGCCATGAACGGGGGATACCCATCCTGCCCCGAGGCGGCGGAACGAGTTTGGCGGGCCAGTGCACCAACCGGGCGGTGGTGATCGACTTCTCTCCGCGTTGTCATGCTCTTGTGGGCGTGGATGAGTCCGCCGGGACCTGCCGGGTCGAGCCCGGCATCACGATCGACGATCTGAACGACCGCCTCTCGGCAACCCGGTGGTTCTTTGCCCCCGACCCGGCCACCAGCCGCCACTGCAACATCGGGGGGTGCATCGGGAACAACGCCGCCGGGGCACGGTCGATTCTCTACGGGCGGACAAGCGAGAACCTCCTGGCCGTACGGGCATGCCTGGCCGATGGCGCCGTCGTGCAGTTCTCTCCCGGCGCCGCCGAAAGCGACCGCCGAGTCCACTCGCTGACGTCGGCCGTCTGCGGGATCGTGGCACGCCACGCGGGGTTGATACGGGAGCGGTATCCCAGGACCCTCCGCCGCAACGCCGGGTACGGGCTGGACATGATCCTGGGGCAGATGGAGTCGGCCGGCTGGCGACCGACGGCCGGCCATGCCGATCCGGCCGCCGGCGACGCGCCGCTGGTTCCTGAACCGATCGCGCGATCGGTTGATCTGACCCCGCTGCTGTGCGGGAGTGAAGGAACCCTCGCCGTCACGCTTGGCGCCACGCTCGGCCTTCGAGAGAAGCCAAGGGCCAAGGGGCTTGCGTGCCTGAGTTTTGACTCCCTCGACGAGGCGATGGAGGCGGTGAACCCGATCCTGACGACCGGGCCCTCGGCGGTGGAACTGCTCGACGACACGGTGATTGACCTTGCCCGCGCCAACATCGAATGCCGGTCGTACGTGGATCTCATGCCGCGCGCGGCCGGGGGCGATCCCAGGGCCGTGCTGTACGTCGAGTACTTCTCCGCCCAGGGAGACAACCAGATCGCGGAGCGGTTCGAGCAACTCCGCGGCCTGGTTCCCGGCGTGGCGGCCGCGTTCCATACCAGCGCCGGGGCGATGCTCCGCGCGTGGAAACTTCGCAAGGCCGGAGAGCCGCTGCTGCACGGCATTCCCGGCCGACGAAAGCCGATCACGTTTGTCGAGGACAACGCCGTTCCCGTGGATCGCCTGCCCGAGTTCGTGCGCGAGTTCCGCCGCATCGTCCAGGAACACGGGACGAGGGCGGCCTTCTACGCGCACGCCTCGGTCGGCGTGCTTCACGTCCGTCCCCTGCTCGACGTCCACAATCCCGCCGACCGGGAGTCGATGCGGTCGATCGCGGTCCGGGTGGCGGACCTGGCGCGCGGACTGGGCGGTGTGATGTCTGGCGAGCACGGGGACGGAAGGATCCGAGGCCCGCTGCTGGAGCGGTTTTACGGGCCCGAGTTGATGCGTGCCTTCGCCCAGGTGAAGGCCGCGTTCGACCCCGCGGGAATCCTGAACCCCGGGATGATCGTGCCGCGACCGGGCACTTCGACGCGGATCGAGTCGATCACGGCAAACCTGCGAGTGCTTCCCGAGCAACCCGCGCCGGGCCACGACGAATCGAGCAACAACCCCCTCGCCCCTGCCTTCCCCGACGCGGAGACCTATTTCGAATACTCCGACCAGCACGGGTTCGACGGAGCGGTCGAGATGTGCAACGGGGCGGGGGTGTGCCGAAAGAAGCAGGGCGGGACGATGTGCCCGTCGTACCAGGCCACGCTCGATGAACGGCATTCGACCCGTGGGCGAGGCAACGCGCTGCGGCTGGCCATTACGGGCCAATTCGCCGGTCGGTCCGCAAGCCAGTCCCAAGAGGGGGTGTGGAACGACCAGGAGACGATCCGAACGCTCGATTGGTGCCTCTCGTGCAAGGCGTGCAAGACTGAATGCCCGAGCAACGTGGACATCTCGCGCCTGAAGGCCGAATACACGGCCCAGCGTTACAAGGCACGGGGCCGGATCCCGCTCAGGGCACTGGTCTTTGGTCATGTGCGGTGGGTCAACCGGCTGGGTTCGCTGACGCCTGGGCTGGCCAACTGGTTCAACACGACGCGCCCGGCCAGGTGGGTGGCCCGGCGTCTGCTGGGCATCGATCCCCGCCGGTCGATCCCGGCCTTTGAGCGGTCGCTGCGGTCGCGCTGGACATCGGCGGGGGATTCACGCGGACCACGTGGCCAACCGCCGATTCCCGACGCCCGCCCGGTCGTCGTACTCTTGGGCGACTGCTTCACCATGTACAACGAGACCGGGATCGGGTTGGCGACCCGGCGGCTGTTCGAGGCGCTGGGCTACCGGGTGGAACTCGCCGATCCGGGGTGCTGCGCCCGGGCGATGATCTCCACGGGCCTGCTCGACCACGCGCGGCGGACGATCGACGCCACGATCCATCGCCTCGGCCGGTGGATTGACGACGAACGTGTCAAGGCGATTCTGGTCGCCGAGCCCTCGTGCCTCTCGGCGATCAAGGACGACTGGCGGCAACTGCGGCTCTCCGCGCCCGCCGACCGCCGCGAACTGCTTGCGGAAAGGTGCTTCCTCCCTGAAGACTTCGCCGACCGGGCCTGGGAATCGCACCCCGTTCGGCCCGATCCCGTCGCGGTGATCCGCCGGGCGCGCGCCGTCGCGCCCGAGGGCGTGCTCCTGCACGGGCATTGCCACCAGAAGGCGCTCTGGGGGATCCGGACAAGCGGGAATCTGCTCGAGCGTCTCTTTGGAGATGGCCTGCGGACCCTCGATACCGGCTGCTGCGGCATGGCGGGGAGTTTCGGCTTTCTCGAAGCGAACTTCGATCTTTCGATGCGGATCGGTGAGTTGTCGCTTCTGCCCGCCGCCCGGTCGGCGTCGCCACGGGCCATCCTGTGCGCGGCGGGGTCGTCGTGCCGCCACCAGATCCACGATGCGGCGGGTCGCGGGGCGGTCCACCCGATCGAACTGGCCGCGGAGGTGATCGCCGGCGCCGACGGGGCTTGCTCTTCGCCGGCGTAGGATCGCCGATGCCGACCCTCTCCATACGCCCGGCCACTCGCGACGACGTCCCGGTCATCCTCCAGTTGGTGCGCGACCTGGCCGAGTACGAGCGAGCCCCCGAACAGGCCGTCGCCACGCCCGAACTGATGACCGCGGCTCTCTTCGGAGACACCCACGGCCGACGCCCGCTGTCGGAGTGCCTGATCGGAGAGGTGGATGGACGAGTGTGCGGACTGGCGCTGTTTTTCCTCAATTTCTCCTCGTGGACGGGAAGGCCCGGGCTGTACCTGGAAGACCTGTTCGTCCGTCCGGAGAGCCGGGGGGCCGGCCTGGGCAAGGCTCTGCTGAAACGGCTGGCTCGGATCGCGGTCGATCGCGGCTGCGCTCGCATGGAGTGGTTTGTCATCAACTGGAACACGCCCGCGATCCGCTTCTACGAATCGATCGGGGCAAGGCCGATGGACCAGTGGACCATCCACCGCCTCGACGGGGAGGATCTCGCACGCCTGGCCGCGACGCCGGAGTAACGCCCGGAGACCGTCGAAATCGACGGCGATCCACCTACCATCCGCCGTGACCGTGACCTCCCAGGACGCCTCCACGCCAGCGCGGACGCTCGACCAGGTCGCCGGCGTTTCCTCCGTGCCGGTCGATCCATGTCCCGCGACTCCGACCCGGCACCGTTTCGATCCGGCCCTTTCCCGAGAAACGGTCGAGCGGTGGCGAAAGTGGCAGCACGGCAAACTCTCGCCGATGAGGCGGATCGGTGATTCGGCCCTTCGCTGGTACGCCCGGCGCGAACTCCCCCGGTTTGGCGGACTGGTCACCCGGTACGGACGGCTTGAAGACTTTGCCTTCTGGAACGATGCACCGATCGTCGAAATCCGTGACCGCTTCCACGGGCACCGCGTTCGGCTGAATCCCAGGGACTTCTACCACCGCATCTGGTACTACTTCGGCAGTTATCACGAACTGGAGATCCTCTCGGTCATCAAGGCCGGCCTGAGGCCGGGGGACTGCTTTGTCGATGGCGGGGCCAACATCGGCCTGATCTCGATGTTCGCCGCCGGGATCGTCGGCCGATCGGGGCTGGTCCAGTCCTTCGAGCCCTTCCCGCCGATCTTCGATGAATTGCAGTTCCACATCGAGGTCAACGGCCTCACCACGGTTCGCCTCCATCGCATGGGACTTTCCGACGTCCCCTCCGAAATGGAGATCCGGCTGCCCGGACACGGGAACCTCGCCGCCGCGACCTTCAGCCCCATTCCTGACCGATACGCGGGCGTCGTCTCGTCGGGAGGTGTGATCCCGATTGTCCGGGGCGACGATGCGATCGACGCCGACGACCCCAGGCCCCTGATGATCAAACTCGACGTTGAGGGCTTCGAGGTCAGGGCTGTCGGGGGCCTGGCCCGAGTCATTGAAAAGCGGCTCCCCGCCGTCGTTGCCGAGGCCAACGCCGAACTTCTGGACCTCAACGGCACGCCTCCCGAACTCATGTGGGATATGTTCGTTCGCGTCGGATACATGCCCTTTGCGATGGACCGGGGCGGGTTCCGCTCCCGGCACCGACTCTGGCTCCATCCCATGCCGCGTGAGTGGATTCGTCACGAGCGCGACGTGGTCTTCCTTCATCCAAAGAGCGCGATGTGGGCTCGATTCCAGCGGACGATCCAGCCGCCCGGCAGGTACTGGAAGCACCTGGGCGTCCTTCCGGGGACTCGCCGGTCCTGGGGTTCGCCGCCCACCGCGAAAGCCTGATTGTCGTCTTCGCCTCGCCACGGCACCGCCCGGGGGGACCCTGCCCCGATGGACCACGGACCCGAAGAGATCGCCCTCGCTGTCAACAGGCTCCGGTCGGGTGGGTTGGTCGCGTTCCCCACCGAGACCGTCTACGGCCTGGCGGCCGACGCGTTCGACCCTCGGGCCGTCGCGCGGGTCTTCTCCGCCAAGGGACGACCCGCGCACAACCCGCTGATCGTTCACGTCTCCGGTCCGTCAATGGCCCGGCGAGTAGTCCAGAACTGGCCCGAACAGGCCGACCGGCTTGCCGCGTCGTTCTGGCCCGGCCCGCTCTCCATCGTGCTGCCCGCGGCGGACGATCTCCCCAGGATCGTGACGTCGGGCGGACCAACGGTCGCCGTCCGGTGCCCGGATCACCCCCTCACCCTGGCGCTCATCGAGGCGTACGGTTCGCCGCTGGTGGGCCCGAGTGCGAACCGGTCCGGCCGCGTCTCGCCGACGACGCCCCAGCATGTCAGGGCTTCGTTTGCTGGGGACGAGGTCTTTGTGCTGGACGGCGGACCGTCCTCCGTCGGGATCGAATCCACGGTCCTGGATCTTTCCCGTGACCCGCCGATCATCCTTCGACCCGGCGTGATCACGCGGGCGGAGATCTCGTCGGTGCTGGGTGTTGACGTGGCGGCCGGTCCGGCCGCCGGGGACAACCCGGAGATTCCCGTCCGGAGTCCGGGAATGCTCGACCAGCATTACGCCCCCCGCGCACGGGCACAACTGGTCACGGCAAGCGGGGTCGCGGCGCTGCCCCCGGGGACGGTGGTGATCGGCTTTGACACCTCGGGGGAAGGGATGGCGGTGGTCATGCCGCGCGATGCCCGCGGATACGCGGCGGCCCTGTACCGCGCGCTTCGCGATGCCGACGCGGCATGTCCGCCGGGCGGACGAATCGCCGTGGTCGTCCCCGAGACCGGCGGACAGGACCGGGAGGTCTGGGAGGCGGTGATGGACCGCCTCCGTCGCGCCTGTGCCGACCGGGAATGAAAAAGGGCCGCGCCCGGGCGCGGCCCCTTGAGATGGAAGGCGCTCTCCGTCAGGCGTGCTTGCCCGAGGCGATCTGCATCCCGTAGAACGACCGGTGGACGAAGAACAACGAGACGGCGAAGAAGGCGACGGTGAGGAACGTCGTCAGCGTGGTGTGCTCACCCGCCACTTTCATGCTGATCGCCAGTTCGACGGCCAGTAGCCCGAAGAGGGTGCAGAACTTGATGACGGGGTTCATGGCAACCGAGGACGTGTCCTTGAAGGGATCGCCGACCGTGTCACCGACGACGGTGGCATCGTGGAGCGGGGTTCCCTTCATCTTGAGTTCGGTCTCGACGACCTTCTTGGCGTTGTCCCACGCCCCGCCGGCGTTGGCCATGAAGATGGCCTGGAACAGGCCGAACAGGGCGGTGGAGATCAGGAATCCGATGAAGAAGTACGAGTCGTAGAAGGCAAAGGCCAGGGTGGAGAAGAAGACGCCCAGGAAGATGTTGAACATCCCGGCCTGGGCGAACTTCGTGCAGATATCGACGACCTTCTTGGAGTCCTCGACCGAGGCCTTGGTCGTCCCGTCGAGGCGGATGTTGGCCTTGATGAATTCCACCGCGCGGTAGGCGCCGGTCGAGACCGCCTGCGTCGAGGCGCCCGTGAACCAGTAGATCACCGCGCCGCCGGCGATCAGGCCGAGCAGGAACGGGGGATGCAGGAGCGACATCTTCGCGATCGCGTCCTGGAGTTCCAGGCCCTGCGTGAGACCGATGATGAGCGCGAAGATCATCGTCGTGGCCCCGACCACCGCCGTGCCGATCAGCACCGGCTTGGCCGTGGCCTTGAACGTGTTGCCCGCCCCGTCGTTCTCCTCGAGGAACTGCTTGCCCTTTTCAAAGTCGGGCTCGAACCCGTAGTCGCGCTTGATTTCTTCCTTGATCCCGGGGATCGACTCGATCGTCGAGAGTTCGAAGACCGACTGCGCGTTGTCGGTCACCGGGCCGTAGGAATCCACCGCGATCGTGACCGGGCCCATGCCCAGGAAGCCGAAGGCGACCAGGCCGAACGCGAAGACCGCCGGCGCGACCATGAGATCGCCCAGCGCCTGGCCCGTCTCCGACGTGATGCCGGAGATGTAGTACGCCGAGCCCATCAGGCCCATGATCACGATGCCCAGCCAGTAGGCCGAGAAGTTTCCAGCAACAAATCCCGAGAGGATGTTCAGCGACGCCCCGCCCTGCTCGGAGGCCGTGACCACCTCGCGCACGTGACGCGACTCGGTCGAGGTGAAGACCTTGACCAGTTCGGGGATGATGGCCCCGGCGAGGGTGCCGCAGGTGATGATCGCCGAGAGTTTCCACCACAGGGACGTGTCGCCGGCGATGTCGGGGATCAACAACCGACTGACCAGGAACGTCAGGGCGATCGACAGGAACGAGGTCAGGAACACCAGCGACGTCAGGGGCGTCTCGAAATTCATGCGAGAGGATGACGAGTAGCGCGACTTGGCCCAGGCGTGGTTGGCGAAGTACGCCGCCGCCGAGGCGACCACCATGATGATCCGCATCATGAACATCCACACCAGCAACTGGACCTGGACGGTGCCGGCCGCGGCCTCCGCCGCCGCCATCGCCTCGGGGGAAGCCGCGGCCTCGGCCACGCCCGGCGGCAGGTACAGCCGCGGGAAGATGGCGAGCATGATGAACGTGATCAGCGCCACGCCCGTCACGCCGTAGGTCTCAAAGCCGTCGGCCGACGGACCGACCGAGTCGCCCGCGTTGTCACCCACGCAGTCGGCGATCACGCCGGGGTTGCGGGCGTCGTCTTCCTTGATCTTGAAGACGATCTTCATGAGGTCCGATCCGATGTCGGCGATCTTCGTAAAGATGCCGCCCGCGATGCGCAGCGCCGCCGCCCCCAGGGATTCGCCGATGGCAAAGCCGATGAAGCACTTGCCCGCGATCTCGCTGGGCAGGAACAGGAGGATCACCAGCATGATGAACAGTTCGACGCTGATCAGCGCCATGCCGATGGACATCCCCGCGCGCAACGGGATGTCGTGGCAGGGGAAGGGCTTGCCACGCAGGGATTCGAACGCCGCCCGGCTGTTGGCGAAGGTGTTGACCCGAATCCCGAACCACGCCACCGCGTACGAACCCCCGATCCCCACGAGCGAGAAGAGCAGGATCGTCAGCATGTCGGGCACGCTGACCTTCACCAGGCCCAGGAAGTAGGCCGTCATCGCCGCCGCCACGAACGCCCACAGGACCAGCAGGAACTTGCCCTGCCGCAGCAGGTACGTCTTGCACGTCTCGTAGATCAGTTCGGAGATCTCGATCATCGAGCGGTGCGCCCGGATGTTCTTGAGTTGGACCGAGATCATCACCCCGAAGCCCAGGCCAAGCAGGCTCACGAGGATCCCGCCCAGGAGAATGTTGTGGCCGCTCTGACCGCCGAGGAACTCGGCCTTCACCGTGGTGTTGGTCAGGTCGGGGAGTTTGATGTTGACCTCGCCGCCGGGAACGTGGCCCTCGGCGGACGCACTCGCCGGCGACGCCGGCAAGGCGATCGCGGCGGCCGCCGCCAGCACCCAGACCAGCGACGGAACCGATCTCGCCAGACTCATCCAGCGGGAGATGGCGGGCGCCATCAGACGAACGATCAGACTTTCTTTCACGTTGGATCACTCCTGTTGGCGGGCCTGTTGGAGGGAACCCCGCCCCACGCCAGAACGTCGGCGATACCGAGCGAGCGAACCGCGTTCGATCCACTCGCGTCGGTCGCGTTTGTGCGACCGACCGGTACCGACAATCAACTCCCGATCACCACGCATGCGCCGATCGGAACGAATCGGCCCCCCGGGCAACACGAACAAAATACGGACATCAAGGAGCCGATGAATACACCGGCCCTCGCGCAAACCGCCAGGGGGTGTTAGTGTGAGATAGCAATCGCCGGAGGTCAAGTGCCCCGGGGTACTTGTCGTGCCGGAGCATAAAAAAAGCCGGGTCAAGCCCGGCCTGAATCCATCGGTTTGACCACCCATGCGGCTCGCCCCTGGGCGGACGCCGGGTCAGGGGCGTTCGGTCTTCACCGGAGGCAGGTCGCCCTTGAGGCGACGGGCGATGCTCTTGCGAGCGGCGCGGCGGCGACGCTCGGAGGGCTTCTCGAAGAACTCCTTGCGGCGAATATCCTTGGTCAGGCCTTCTTTTTCGCAGAGTTTTTTGAATCGGCGGAGCATCTGCTCGACCGTCTCTCCGCCGCGTGACTTCACCCGAATCGCCATCGTAACCTCGTGCTGAAAGCCCGAACCATGCGCAAACCCCCCGCTCCACCACGGCGCGGGGGAGGAAGTAAAGGTCGCATCCGGCCTCCGATCAAGCCGCCCGCCCGCCCACGGCATCCTCTTTGCTTTCGTTTGGGGTTGCCGCCGCGAGTGCCCGAGGCTTCAGGGGGCGCGGCCCGGGTTGCGCATCCCGGGCCGATATACTCGCCTGTTCGTGCCGCAAAAGCCCCGTTCCAATTCGAGCGACGTGGTCGCTCCCGCCCTGGCGGGGGGGCGTTTTCCGATTCCCCAGCCGGCCGAGCCGCCACGCGTGCTCAAGGGCCTGGGCGTCTCGGCGGGCATCGTGATCGGGCGCGCGATCGTCCTTGATTCCGGGCTGGGCAAGGTTCACCGGCGCGTGATCACGCCCGAGCACGTGAAGGTCGAGTTGATGAAGTTCGACCAGGCGCTGAAGTCCTCGATCGAGGAATTGGCGGCGTTCCAGAAGCAGGCGGCCCGGGAAATGGGGGACGAGACGGCCAAGATCTTCGCGGTTCACCAGGGGATGCTGCGTGACAAGTCGCTGGTGGGCCCGATCCGGCGGATGATCGAATCGGAGACCGTGACGGCGGAGTATGCGGTCTACCACACGTTCTCGGAGATCGCGTCGAAATTCCGCAAGATCCCCGACTCGGCGTTCACGACGAAGGTCAACGACATCGACGACCTGTCGATACGCCTGCTGCGCCACCTCATCGGCGACAGCGTGATGCGGGTGAAATCGGCGGGTGAGAACACGGTGATCGTGGCGCGAGACCTGACGCCCTCCCAGGCGGCGGGGTTTGACCGCCGCAAGATCGCGGCGTTCGCGACCGACCTGGGCGGCCGGACGAGCCACACGGCGATCGTGGCCCGGGCCCTGGGCATGCCCGCGGTCGTCGGGTGCCAGTCGGTCACGGAGGCGTGTACGGACGGCTCGGTGGTGATCCTCGACGGGGAACGGGGCGTGGTGATCGTCAGCCCCGACAGCGAGCAACTCGAGCAGTACCGCGGGTACATTGAGCAGGCCCGCGTCTACAGCCTGTCGATCTCGGAATTGTCGCACCGGCCGTCGGTCACCGTCGACGGGGCGAAAATCGAGATCCTTGGCAACATCGAGTTTCCCGACGAGGTCCGGGCGGTCAATGAGGTGGGCGGGGAGGGGATCGGGCTGTACCGGACGGAGTTCCTGTACCTTACCAGCGACCACGAGCCAACGGAGCGCGAGCAGTTCCAGGCGTATCGCCGGTGCGTGGAACTGCTCGGCGGAAAGCCGCTGACCATCCGGACGCTCGACCTGGGGGCGGACAAACTGACACAGTCCCGGGAGGAGATCCCGGAGCGAAATCCGTTCCTGGGGCTCCGTTCGATCCGGTATTGCCTGAAGCGCCAGCCGATGTTCAAGACGCAGTTGCGGGCGATCCTGAGGGCCAGCGCGCTGGGCCCGGTGAAGGTGATGTTCCCGCTGGTGACCTCGACGGCGGAGTTTCGCCAGGCCAAGTACCTGGTCAACGACGTGATGGAGGACCTGGAGGAGGAGGCGATCCCGTTCGACCGATCGGTCAAGGTGGGGATGATGGTCGAGGTCCCCTCGGCGGCTCTGATGGCCGATACCTTCGCGCAGGAGGCTGATTTCTTCTCGATCGGCACGAACGACCTGGTTCAGTACACGCTCGCGGTGGATCGGACCAACGAGCGCGTCGCGGGGTATTACAACCCGGCGCACCCCGCGGTGGTCCGCCTTATCCGGGACACGGTCCGGGCGGCGCGACGCCGGAGCATACCGGTGTCCTGCTGCGGGGAATCGGCCTCGGACCCTGAGTACGCGTTATTGCTTCTGGGTCTGGGGTTGCGTACGCTGTCCATGACGAGTTCCGCGATCCCCCCGCTCAAGCGGCTGATCGGGAGCGTGAGCATCTCGCAATGCGAGCGGATCGCCCGAAAGGTGATCTCGCTTGATTCGGACGTGCAGGTTTCCGCGTACTTGCGGGACTGTGCACGCAAGATCGTGCCCGAAGCCTTCGACGACCGATCGGACGATTAGCCCCCGGCGGGGCGGCGCCGATCGGGTCCGCGGATCGTGCGGATCGAGGCTTTGGGAAAGAACATGGGTCCGTCGCCCGATCGGGCGCGCGGCCGGAAAGTCCAGTGTCCTCCGCTCGTGTCGAGCGTACGGTCCCAGGCCCACGCGGCCAGCGCCCGTCCCTTCCGAGCGTCGAGCATCGCGGGGTGTTTGCCCGAGCCGCTTGGCTTCCAGGGCTTACGTCCGCGGCATTCGCGACCGCCACGCCGTGCATACGCACCGCCGGCGGCCGAGGGTTCGGGGGTTTCCGAGTCACACGCGAGGCGGGCGTCCGGCCAGAGGACGCATCATGCCCCACACCCAGATGATCATCAACTATGTCCCCGGCGAAGAGTGCCGCGTCGCGGTCGTCGAGGACGGCAAACTCGAGGAACTCCACACCGAGCGGTTCGCCTCGGCCTCACGCGTGGGAAACATCTACCTCGGCCGTGTATCGAACGTCGAGGCGTCGATTCAGGCGGCGTTCATCGACTTTGGCGTCGAGGAGAACGGGTTTCTCCACATCTCCGATCTTCATCCGCGGTACTTCCCCGGAGAGGACGTCGAGGAGACCACCGAGCGCGTCGGGCACAAGACCCCCCGCCGGGAGCGCCCCCCGATCCAGCACAGCCTGCGGCGCGGCCAGGAGATCGTCGTCCAGGTGCTGAAAGAAGGCGTCGGAACCAAGGGCCCGTCGCTGACCAGTTATCTCTCGATACCCGGTCGGTTCCTGGTGATGATGCCGCAGATGGACCGCGTCGGGGTCTCGCGCAAGGTTGAAGACGAGGACCTCCGCCACCGGATGCGGGAGATCCTCGACCAACTCGAACTGCCCGACGGCTTTGGGTTCATCCTCCGCACCGCCGGGATGGACCGGACCAAGACGGAACTCAAGCGAGACCTGGCCTACCTGCAGCGGCTTTGGAAGGACATGGACCGTCGGCTCG
Organism: Phycisphaeraceae bacterium; assembly: GCA_019636515.1. Classification (GTDB taxonomy): domain Bacteria; phylum Planctomycetota; class Phycisphaerae; order Phycisphaerales; family UBA1924; genus JAEUJB01. Next base: position 313,283 of record JAHBXI010000004.1, read on the forward strand.
CGACCGGGAGCAAGCCACGGCTGCTGTACTCCGAAAGCGACTTGCTGGTGCGCTGCCTGCGGGACGTGCTGACCACCGAGACCGACGAGATCGTGATTGACAACGAATTGGCGCTGCGGCGGGCGAGCCGATTCCTCAAGATCGTCGCCCCGCGGACGTCCACCAAACTCCTGCATTACCCCGGCAAGTCGCCCATTTTTCACGCCTTTGGAGTCGAGCAGCAGATCGCGCTGATCAACGCCCGGGAGGTCCCGCTCCCGTCGGGGGGGCGGTTGGTGATCGACCAGACCGAGGCGCTGGTGGCGATCGACGTGAACTCGGGCAAGTCCCGTGACGCGCGGGACGCGGAGGACAACGCGTACCGCACGAACATCGAGGCGGTGGACGAGATCTGCCGTCAACTTCGCCTGCGGGACCTGGGCGGGATCGTCATCAACGACCTGATCGACATGCGGCACGCCTCGCACCGAAAGGATATCGAGCAGCGGTTCCGGGAGCGTCTCAGGCGTGACCGCGCACGCAGCACCATCACCCCCATCAGCGAGTTCGGGATCCTTGAGATGACCCGTCAGCGGATGCGAGGAAGCCACGAACAGGTTCACTTCCACGACTGCCCCGGATGCCGCGGGCGAGGGCTGGTCCAGCGCCCCGACTCGGTGGCCGCCGATGCGCTGCGGGAACTGGCGGCGATCCTGGACGTCGAGCGGGTGCGCAAGGTCGAACTGGTGGTTCCGCCCCGCGTGGCCGGGGAACTGCTCAGCGCCAAGCGGCAATCTCTTTCGAGGATCGAACGCCACAGCGGCAAACGCGTCGAGGTCCGTGTCAGCGAAACGCTGGCCGCCGACCGTGTCTCGTTCTACGCGTACGACGCCCAGGGCGCCGACATCGACATGATCAATCTTCCCAAGCCCCGCCGGCCCCGGGACCTGATCGTCTGGGAGGAACCCGACTCCAAGAAGGACGCCGCCGAGGCGGGATGGTCCATCACCGACGAGGAGACCCGGCACGCCGCCGAGCCGGATTCCGCGGAGGCGCCCGAGGACGATCCGCACCCGATCGAGATCGACGACCCGGCCCCTCTCAACGACGACGAAGGTGGGTCTGATTCCGCTTCCACGGCGGCGGGCGAGTTCAGCGGCGACGGTGAGCGATCCGGTCGGCGTCGTCGTCGTCGCCGGGGCCGCGGGCGATCCGGTCGCGAGGCAGACCAGCAACGCGATACACCCGGCCGGGATCCGTCCACCGCCCCATCCGCGCGTACCAACGCGACCACCCCCCCCGCCGAGCCATCCCAGGACGCCGCGGCGGGCCAGGCCGACGGCGAACCCCGCCGAGGTCGCCGTCGTCGGCGGCGCCGGCGCGGTCGCGGAGCGGGTGCCACCGCCGAAAACGGCCAGGGAATGTCCGACGCGGGCTCGCCATCGGACGACGAGCAACCGGCGGATTCTCACAGCCGAGCACCTGGCGATCATGCCCACGCCAGGTCATCCCGGGCGTCAGCGGCCAGTTCCGACTCTCACGGCATGAGCAATGACGGGCCGGATGTTGACGACGGCTCCTCTCGTTCAGGCATGGGGGTTGATTCTGTCGAATCGGGAGAACCCGGGGAGTCTGATGGACCCGGCACGAAGAAGCGGCGGAGACGGCGTAAGCGTCGCGGTCGCGGCGGCGCGGCGGGTGGGGGAATGACCGGAGGTGGCGTGGGAGGCGGCGCCGACGAGCACGCCAATCCATCCAACGTTCTCGCCGAGGGACCGCCCAGAACGGCCACTCGCGCGGCGGCCGAATCAATGCCAACGGCGCGGGGAGATGGTGGCGGGCGAAACTCCGGGGAGCGTGGTGGACGCGGCGGACGTGGGGGGGGTGGGGAGCGTGGGGGACGCGGTGGGCGTGGTGGACGCGGCGGACGTGGGGGGGGTGGGGAGCGTGGGGGACGCGGTGGGCGTGGTGATCAACGCGGTGAGGGCGCCGCCGGCGGCGGCCCCAATGGCTCCAGATCCGGGGAACAAGGCCGCCCGCCGACGGATGCGGGGACACGCCCGGCTCCACAAGTACCTCCGGCCGAACCGAAGCCCAAACTTCTGTACAGTTTCCGTCGCAAACTCTCCGCCAGCGAACTGAACCGACGCCCCAAGCCGGAATGACGACCGACCCGCCACGATCCAAGAACGTCGAGCCCGCGGTGGCGACTCGCGCCATGCGAGAGCGATTCATCAAGCGGCAGTCCCGCTCTTGTGCAAGCGTGCCGGATCGCGGGGCCGCATGACGACTCGGCGAGTCATCCTCCTGGGCTCAACCGGTTCGGTCGGGAAGCAGGCGATCGACGTGATCCGACACCTCAACGCGCTGCACGCGCGGGGTGATTTTCCGGTTCGCTTCGAGGTCGTCGGGCTGGCGGCCAGGAGCCGCCTGGACACGCTGGCGAGTCAATGGTCGGAGTTCTCCTCGGCCCGTCTCGCGGTCGCCTCGGACAACCTGGGCGTCCACGGGATTGCCGGACTGACGCGGGGCGGGGCTGTCTTCACCGGCCCCGACGCGGCCGAGCGGCTGGTCCGCGAGGTAGGCTGCGATGTGGTGGTGTCGGCAATCGTGGGATCGGCGGGACTTGCGGCCACGGTCGCCGCGGTGGAACTGGGGCGTCACGTGGCGGTGGCGAACAAGGAGTCCCTGGTCGCGGCCGGTTCGATCCTGGTTCCTTCCGCCCGATCTTCCGGATCCTGCCTTCTTCCGCTTGACAGCGAACATTCGGCGCTGTGGCAGTGCCTTGACGCCTCCCCGGGTGACGGCGTCCAGGCAAGGCCGGCGCCGCCCACGATGGTCGGGCCGGGTGTCAGCCGCGTCATCCTCACCGCCTCGGGTGGCCCCTTCCGCACGTGGAGCAAAGAGCGCATCGACCTGGCCACGCCCGAGGAGGCCCTGCGCCACCCGACCTGGAGCATGGGGGCCAAGGTCACGATCGACAGCGCCTCTCTGATGAACAAGGCGCTGGAGGTCATCGAGGCCTACTGGCTCTTCGGCGTCCCGGGCGACCGCATCGAGGCGGTTATTCACCCGCAGTCGATCGTTCACGGCATGGTCGAGTACGCCGATGGGAGCGTCATCGCCCACATGGCCGTGGCGGACATGCGCCTCCCGATTCAGCACGCATTGGCGTGGCCGCGCCGACTGCCCGGGGCCTGGCCTCGCCTGGACTGGCGGGGGGTCGGCCGGCTGGATTTCGAGCCGCCCGATCTTGATCGGTTCCCGGCCCTGGCGCTGGCTCGCCTGGTGATCGAGCCCCGCCATGCCCAGGGGACCTCGGGCGCGATCCTGACCGCGGCCAACGAGGAAGCGGTCCGGGCATTCCTGGAACACCGGATCCGGTTCGGGCGGATCAGCGAACTTGTGGCCGGGGCGCTGGGGTCGGTCGGGTCCTCCGAGGTCCGAGGCCTGGGCGATGTCCTGGAAGCCGAACGGCAGGCGAGGGAGTATGTCCGTCGATCCGTCGGATGATGGCTCATACGATCGGTCCATTCCGACGTGGGCCGCCGCCGCAACGGACGCATCCTTCGTTTCTTCACCGGATACCACGCAAGGGACATGGGCGACATGCTGAACGCGGGACTCTTGCGACGGGCGTACCTGGAGACACGCTGGACCACCCTGGTCTTCGGGGTGTGCGTGCTGCTGATCTCCACCCTGTTGCATTTCGCGCTCCCACGGTTCCAGAAGAATCTGGAGGCGTTTCAACTCCCGGCGGCCAGGCTCACCAACCTGAACAACATCCGCAACGCGATGCTCGGAGCGGACGTCAGCAACGCGGGCGGTCGAGAGATCGCCGCTGGAGTCGCGTGGTCGCACCCGTTCTTTCTGGCGCTGATCTTCGCGCAGGTCATCACGGTCTGCACGCGCGTCCCGGCGGCGGAACTCGATCGAGGCACGATGGACGTGCTGCTGGGTCTGCCGGTCTCACGGTCGCAGTTGTATTTCAGCGAGACCGCGGTCTGCGTGGCAACCTCGGCGGTGGTGGTGGGCCTGGCGGTCGCCGGGAGCCGGATCGGCAACACGATGGCGCCCTTGGGGATGGCTCCGGACCTGCCGCCGGTCCTGATCATCGCCGTGAACCTGCTGCTGCTGAACGTGGCGGTGGGGGCGTTTGCAATGGGGTGCTCGGCGGTGCTGGGACGACGGATGCACGCGGTGGCCGCGGTGCTGATCGTGGTGGTCGGTTCGCTGCTGATCAACTACCTGCGTCTGCTGTGGGAGCCGGCCCGGCACATCGCGTTCCTGAGCATCCTTGATTACTACCGGCCGATCATCCCGCTGCGCGACGGGCAATGGCCCTGGAAGGACATGGCCGTGCTGGGAGGAACCTCGCTGGCGCTGTGGGTGGCGGCGGGGGCCTGGTTCTTCCGCCGCGACCTGAGCACGACGTAGCCCGCGCCCATCCGGTGGGGTCGTCCGTACCCTTCTTCTTGCGCGTCCGCCCGCGGGCGGTTGATCGCTTTCCCGGTCGCACCTCCTGGAGGATCATCATGAACACCCGTATGAGTGCTCGCTCGTCCCGGCCTTTCCGGCTGATCTCCACCGCGGCCGCCCTCCTGGGCGTCGGAACGGCGGGGGGCGCGATCGCGGCTCGTTCCGCGGAGGCCGTCTCGGGAAACCAGCCCGACCTGGACAAGAAGACGATCACGGCGATGTTCGACCAGGTGGGTGGACCCGTCGCCGAGCACGCCAACCTGGAGCCTCTCGTCGGCGATTCTGACATGGAGGTCCGCATCACGATGATGCCCGGCACGCCGCCCATGATCGCCCGGGCCGTCGGGCAGGCCCGATGGGTCCTGGGCGGGAGGTTCATCGAACTGCGCAGCACCCCCGCGCCGGGGGAAGAACTTGGCATCTCCTCGATCGGGTACATGGGATACGACAAACGCCAGGGAAAGTACTTCTGGTGGGCCATCGATTCGACCGACACCTACAGCGTCTTTGCCCAGGGGAATTACGACCCCGACTCGCGGACCTTCACGCTGCTGGGCGAGAACCAGGAGCCGGGGATTGGCATGGTCCCGTTCAAGATCATCATCCGACAAGACAACGACACGCGAGGGACCACGCAGGTGTGGTTCAAGAGGCTCGACGCCCCGAACGCCGACGCCGAAGGATGGGCCATGATGGTCGAGATGATCTCGACGCGAAAATAGGCCGGATTCCCGGGGGGCGGGCATGCCGACGACCGGTCGCTATGCTTCCGGCCCATCTCCAGGCGAGGCCCGACGCATGACCGACGCACCGATCCCCACGCTCAAGGAAATCACCTCGCTCTACGCGAAGATCGAGGCCTCGATCCGGGAAGGGGGCGGGTCGAAGGCCATCGAACGCCAGCACGCCAAGGGGCGCCTCACCGCCCGGGAGCGTGTCGCTCGCCTGGTCGGCGCCGATCCCGCGCGTGCCGACGGGTCGGATCCGGCCGTCTTCCAGGAACTGGGCTTGTGGGCCGCGTGGGACATGTACAAGGAGCATGGCGGAGCCCCGGCGGCGGGCGTCGTCACCGGGATCGGGCTGGTCGGGGGGAAGCGGTGCATGATCATCGCCAACGACGCCACGGTGAAGGCCGGGGCGTTCTTTCCGATGACCTGCAAGAAGATCATCCGGGCGCAGGCCGTCGCGCAGATGGCCAGACTTCCCCTGATCTACCTGGTGGATTCGGCGGGCGTGTTCCTCCCGCTTCAGGAGGATGTGTTCCCGGACACGGACGACTTTGGAAGGATCTTCCGCAACAACGCGGTGATCAGCGCCGAGGGGATCCCGCAGATCGCGGCCATCATGGGCTACTGCGTTGCCGGAGGCGGCTACCTGCCGGTCTTGTGCGACACGCTCTTGATGACCGAGGGGAGCGGGCTGTACCTGGCGGGTCCGGCGCTGGTAAAAGCCGCCATCGGCCAGGACGTCACCGACGAGGAACTCGGCGGCGCCTCCATGCACGCCTCGATCTCCGGGACCATCGACTTCAAGGAAAAAGACGACGAATCGTGCATCGAGCGCCTGCGGCACCTGATCGCCAAATCGGCTCGGGCCACGTCCGGGTCCACCCAGCCCGACCGAACCCGTCGGACGGCGCCGGCCCGGGACGGGGCCGACGCCTACTCGATCTTCACCGACAAGCCCGGGGCACAGTACGACGTCAAGGAATTGATCGCGTGCCTGGTCGATCCGCGGGCCGAGCCCAACGCCGATGGGCACGAGTCGCTCTCATCCGACTTTGACGAGTACAAGGCCGAGTACGGGCAGTCCATCGTCTGCGGGTACGCCTCGATCGGGGGACATCCCTGCGGGATCGTCGCCAACCAGAAGAAAACCACGCACCGGCAGATGCCCGGGGGCAAAGCCGGCCCAGGCCGGTTCACCAACATGCCCGGCGTCATCTACGACGACTCGGCCGACAAGGCCGCGCGGTTCATCATGGACTGCAACCAGCGCCGGATCCCGATCATCTTCCTGCACGACACCACGGGGTTCATGGTCGGCCGCGACAGCGAACAGGGAGGCATCATCCGCGCCGGAGCCAAGATGGTCAACGCGATGAGCAACTCCGTCGTGCCCAAGATCGCCGTGATCCTCGGGGGCTCGTACGGCGCGGGGAACTACGCGATGTGCGGGAGGGCCTTCGATCCGTTCCTCACGCTCGCCTGGCCCGGCTCGCGCTGCGCGGTCATGGGCGCCAACCAGGCCACCGGCACCCTCGCCACCATCGAGGAGGCCGCCCGTCGGCGCCGCGGCGACGCCATCGACGAGCAGACGCACAAGGCGATCCTGGCCGCGATCCATGCCGGATACACCGAGCAGGCCGACATCCGCCACGGGGCCGCCCGCGGGTGGGTCGACCGGATCATCCAGCCGCATCGGACTCGCGAGGAACTGGTGGCCGCGCTCGACGCCGCCGCGCAGGGCTGGGACCACTCCAGGCCGTTGAGGACCGGCGTGCTTCAGACCTGAAGCGGGCCTCGGGCTTATTCACCGATGGTCTTCTTGCGACGAAGGATGTGGTGGTAGTGCTGCGCGAAGCGGTGGGCCTCGTCACGGATCGCCTGAAGAAGCCGCAGACCGGCGTTCTCCCTCCCCAGCCGGATCGGCGCCGACTCGCGCTGCGTGTAGACGAGTTCTTCCTTCTTGGCCAGGGAGATCACCATCGGGGGCTTGACGGCCAGCGTCTCAAAGGCCTCCAGCGCGGCGTGCAACTGGCCCAGGCCGCCGTCGATCAGGATCACGTCGGGGTACAACTCGTGGCCCGTCCCCGCTTCCCGGTACCGCCGCGAAACAACCTCCCGGATGCTCGCGTAGTCGTCGTTGACCGGGGCCTCGCCGGCCGTGAACGCGGGAACGGGCACCCCGCCGACCGTGGGAGGCACAAACCCCCCGGAGCCGGGTCCGGTGTCGTCGGGGACAAACTCATCGCCTTCCCGTGCCTGCCCGGCGGACCAGCGGCGGCGATGGTCCGCCGATGCCGACGCGCGGATCCGAAATCGCCTGTACTCGCTCTTGAAGGGCCTCCCGTCGATAAAGCAGACCTTGCTGCCGACGGTTTCGCCGCCCTGAAGATGCGCGATGTCGATCCCTTCGATGCAGCGGATCGGCTCGTCGAGGCCCAGGGTCTTTTTCAGCGACCGCAGCGCCCGGGCGGGATCGATGGGCATGATCTCGGCCTCGGGCTGCCAGTGGTCCGACCGGCTGGCACGCTCCCCGAGTTTCTCGATGGCGCGGACCTGATCGCGCAGCGCGGCGGCACGCTCGAACCGCAGGTCCGCGGCGGCACGCTCCATCTCGCGACGCATCTCGTTGACGACCGAGGTTCCCTTGCTCCCCAGGAACCGTGTGAAATGCTCGACGTCAGAGGCGTAGGCCTCGCGGGAGATCTTCCCGGCGCACGGGGCCGTACACTGGTTGATCGCGTGCAGGAGGCAGGGCCTGAAAAAACGGTTCTTCTCGTCCCCGTCCACGATATCGAGCCGGCACGTACGGAACTTGAAGACCCGCTGGAGCAACTGGACCGCCTCGCGCAGCGCCCCGGCGCCGGCGAACGGGCCGTACACCCTTGCCCCCTTCATCTCCGCCGCGATCCGGCCGTCCTCCGCCACGCCCGAAGGGTTCCGCGTCACAAAGACGCGGGGGAAGTCCTCCCGCTGCGTCACCACCAGGTACGGGAACGTCTTGTCGTCCGCCAGGCGCACGTTGTACCGCGGCTTGATGTCCTTGATCAGCCGGTTTTCCGTGAACAGCGCCTCCCACTCGCTGTCGCACCCCAGCGTGTCGATGTCGTGTACCACGTCGAGCAACGGCCGCTTCTTGAGCCCAAGATCCGCCGACGGTACGAAGTAACTCGACACCCGGTCCCGAAGCCGGCCCGCCTTTCCCACGTAGACCACGACCCCGGCCCCGTCCTTCATCAGGTACACCCCCGGAGAGTCGGGCAGACCCCGCGACTTGGCCAGGAGGCGTGCAAGCCGCTGGTCCATCGTCTCCGACCCCCACGGAGGAGGGACATCGGACGGGAGCAAGCCTTGCTCGTCAGGGATCGGCAGATCGGGATCGTCGGTTCCGCGGGGCACTGGACAAATCGTACGGCTTACCCGACCCCGGACCGCGCCGCCAGGGCCGACCCGTGCGCTTCCGACGGCGAGTCAACAATCCGCCGTGATCCGAGGACTCAGCGAACTTGTGCTCATCGTCGCGGATGTCTCACGCTCCGCGGCGTTCTACTCGGACATCGTCGGGCTGAAACTCGAGCGCCCCGCCACCGACCAGTGGGCCTGGTTTACCGTCGGGCCAACCTCGGGCCGCCAACGCCTGGCGCTGCATCGCGGCCCACTTTTGTTCGAAGAGCACTCCCCGCGCCCGCCGGGCGAGCGGTTCGGCAGGGTTCATTTCGCGATGGAGGTCCCCCGTCAGGATCTCGATTCGCAGGTCGAGCGGGTCCGTTCGGCGGGTGTGGCCGTTTACGGACCGGTCCGCCTCGAATGGATGCTCGCCGACTCCTGGTATTTCTACGACCCCGACGGGAACCTCGTCGAGTTCTGGTCGCCGGACCAGCCCTGATTCCCGCCGCCATCCCACGCTTCAATACCCAAGGTCGTTCGCCGCGCGGATCGCCGCCGGGATCGCCACGCCAAGTACCACGCCCGGCAGCACGCCAAGCGCCGCCATCCGCCACGCGGCACGCGGAAGGCCGGAAACCCGTCCCAGCATCAAACGATCCAGCACGGCCGCAAAGACCGGCCCGGCCATCACCATCAAGGCCATCCACAACGCCAGGCCCGAGTAATGGTGCCCACCAAAGACCAAAATCCCCGTCAACATCGCCACCACGCCACCCCCGGAAATACCCCCTCTCGCCCCGCCCCCGGCCACATCCATCGTGCGCCGGACCACCGCCCCGACCACCAGTGCCCCCGCGCTCGCCGCGACCATCGCCCCGTACGACCCCAGGAGAAGGCTGTCCGTTGCCGCCAGTGCCTGCGAGGCCATCCCCGCCCACACCGAAAGAAGCAGCGGCCCGCACCACCCGGGCATTACGCGGGCATTTTCTCCCTCACTCCGACCACGGATGCCATCGCCCTCACCACCGCCCGCGCGTGACGATGCGATCCGGTCAAAGGCGGCCCACGCGAGCATGATCCCAAGCCCGGTCCCCCCGATCCAGAATACCGCCTCCGCTACCGACCACGACTCCCTCGCCAGTCGCCACGAGATCCCCGCGGACACCGCAAAACTTGCCAGGGCACGCATCCCCCATCGCCACGCCGGGCCGCTGGGCATGACCGCCGCCCAGAACGAAACGACCGCCGCAAACGCGCCCACGATCGCCACCCAGTGCTCAAACCGTCCGGGCGGAACAGGCCAGCCACCCGTTCCCTTCAGCGCGTACCCGACGACCATCCCCACGCCGATCGCCAGCCCGGGAGTGAGGCGGCGAACGGCCAGGACCCGCCGGCCACTCCCGGGCACCACGGCCCCCGCGAGCATGACCACCCCCGCGGTGATCGCCGGCGCGGGCAGGGCCGACAGGATCGCGTTGATCACGGTGGAGTCCATCGTCGCCTCTCCAGGCGGAGGTCGTGCCTGGAACCGACCACCCCGATCGATCGAAAAAAAGGCGTCCCGGTGGCGGGGTTGCCGCGCCGGGACGCCTGGAGAGAGAGTGCCATGTCCGTCATGCCGAGTCGAGTTGGGGCCGGTCCGTTCCCGCGCCGTTCAGGCGTTTCCTTCCAGCGACACGATCAAGGTCACCTCATCGCCCAGCGGACCCACCATGTAGTTGATCCCAAAGTCGGTCCGCTTGATCGTGAACCGGGCCTCGAAGCCCTGGACCTTGCCTTGCCCGCGCTGGCCGGGGCCTTCCCCGGTCTTCTCGATCGACACCGTCACGTCCCGCGTAACGCCCCGGAGCGTCAGCGGCCCGCGGGCCTCAAAGGTGTCGTCCCCGGTCCTGGTCATCGATGTTGACTTGAACGTGATCTCCGGGAACTCCTTGGCGGAGAAGAAATCGGGGCTCTGGAGGTGACCATCGCGCTTGGCGTTGGCGCTGTCCACGCTCGCCGTCTTGACCGTCACGTCGATCGCCCCCCCGTCGTCGATGTTGAATGTCCCCGAGATGTCGTTGAAGCGTCCATACGACCACGCGGCGTTGAGGTGCTTGATCCGGTACAGGACCGACGAGTGGACGGCATCGACTTTAAAAGTGGGCGATGCCGCCGGCGACGCCGACACCGGCCCGCCGTCGGCGGACGACCCGGAGGAGTACGCCAATGCCAAGGCCGATCCAGCCACGATCGCCGCCGCGACCCCGACCACGCCAAACGCTCGTCGATGCATGTTCCTATCTCCTGAATTCCGCAAACCCGACCCACCATTCATTCCGGCAAACCCGCCGATCCCGTTCCCGCCACATCCACGCCACGAACCACCAAACGCGAACCACGAGGAGCCCGCGGGCCACGATCCGGCCCGGACAGTTTAGTTGTTTCAACAAATTCTAGACCCGGTCACGCGTCAGGCCAACCTTGTCCCGAACCTTCGCACGGGCGATGAACGGCCCGCCCACTCTCTTCGCTACGCCGCCCCCGAAAGTTCGCCTCCGTCCCTCAGAACATCCTCGGAGGCTTCCCCGTCCGGCTGCGTCCGGTCGATCGCCGCCAGGATCCCCATCGAGAACGCCGTCAGGATCCACCCCGTCCCACCCGAACTCACCAGCGGCAGCGCGATCCCCTTCGTCGGACCAAGCCCCGTCACCACGGCCAGGTTCATCAGCGCCTGGAGCGCGATCGTCGAAACCAGGCCAAGCGCGGACAGTCTCAGGAAGACCTCGCGCTCTCGGCGAGCAATCGAGACGCCCGCCCAGACCATGCCAACGAACAGGAAGATCACCACCGCCGCCCCGGCGATCCCGAGTTCCTCGCAGATCACCGCGAAAAGGAAGTCCGTCCGGTCCTCGGGAAGGTACCCGAACTTCTGCAGGCCGTGCCCCAGGCCCCGGCCCGGCCCCTCGCCCCCCATCACGGCGAGCATCGACTGGATCATGTGATACCCCGACCCCTCCGGGTCTCCGTAGGGGTCCACGAAACTTCGGATGCGCTCGATCCGGTACGGGTTCGAGATAATCGCCGCCGCCAGCCCGGCCCCCGCGAAAGGCAGGAGCATCAGGAACTGCCAGACCCGCGCCCCCGCCGCCACCAGCACGACGCACGACGCCGCCGCGATCAGCACCCCCGTCCCCAGGTCTTCCAGCACCACCACCGCCGAGACCGCCCCGACCGCCACCAGGGCCGGCACCAGTCCGGTCCAGAATCGGTGCATGAACGCCGCTCTGGTCGCCCCGTACCAGGCCACCACCGCTACCAGGGACCACTTCACGATCTCGCTGGGCTGGACGCTCAGCGCATCACCCAGTCCCGGCACCGGCAGGCGGAGCCAGCGGTACGCCCCGTTCACTTCCTTTCCGATCACCGGGGCGTACGCCAGCAGCGTCACCCCCACCAACAGAACCGACACCGCCGCGAGTTTCACCAGGGTGCCCCGGCCGTTGATCCCGCGAAGCCCGCGAGGCGGATCCAGCGGGCGGCTCAGCCGCCAGGAGACGGCCCGCACCGGGAAGAAGTACCCCACCCCCAGCGCCAGCACCGCAAGACCCAGGTAGACGGTCGTACGAGAAGCCAGGATGGATCGCAGCGTCACCGATTCGGCCCGGGTCACGGGGGCCATCTCGGGGGCGGCGTCGAGGCTGGGCCCGGCCGTCACCGATGGGCCGGCGGACCCGGCCACGCCCGTCACGGACATGTCCGCCGAATTGACCATGACCACGCCGATGCACAGCAGGGCGAGGACACACAGCGCCAGGGCCTGGCCGGGGCGGATCATGCCATGACACTATCGGCTCGGCCCGCGAAGAGCCTGCACACGACCACCCCGTCACCCGGCGGCCACTCACGTCCGTGGTGCTCCGATCCGTCGGCGCCCGCGGCGGCATCCCGCGCGATTCAAAGCGGTGATCCGTCAGGCAGAATCCATGACGGGCTCCGGCCGCGTGGCGACGGTCGCCGGAGGTTTGTCTACAGTTCATTCATGGAACGCCTGAGTCGCCGGCTCATCCTCGTTCTCGCGGTTTGCGTGCCGCCGATCCTGGCGGGATGCTCGGTTTCTCGTGAGCAACGGCTTCGCGACCGCTCCGTTCGCATCTCGGACACGCTTTCCAGGGAGCGGCAACGCATCCTTGAATCGGACGTTGCCTCGGACGTGCGGGCGTCGCGGCTTGACCACTTCAACTCGCTCAAGGCTTCGCTCACGGCGGTGAATCTTGCCTTGGGATCGGTCAACCGCCTGCCCGTGCATGGCCGTGACATGGCGTACGACGTGATCGAAGTGGCGTACGACACGATCGAATGGAATATACCCCTGGGCCCTGGCGATCGGCCCCGCCCCATGCCCGATGGTCTTGCCGACGGGAAACTCCGCCTCACCACGCCACCGTAGCGCCGCGAGGCGGACAGGTCCGGGTCACGCGGCACGGAGGGAAGCAACCACCGCGGCCCGGGAGATGGCAAGAACGGTGACATCGTCAACACCGTGGAGCGAACCGGACTGGCGGTCGAGTTCTTCGGCCAGTTCGGGCATGACCGCGGCCACGGTGATCTCTCGGCTGGCGGCCTGTCGTCCAACGCGGGAAAAGACGCCCATGTAGGCCTTGGTTGGCTTGGCGGAACCCGCGACGGTTGAGAAGGCGGTTTCGACTCCGTCGGTGTAGAGCAACAGCGAGTGCCCCGGTTCAAGCGTGAACGTGGTCTCGTCGAATTCGGCGTCGGCGAAGACTCCCAGGAGCGGGCCGGAAGCCTCGATCTCGGCCGCGCCTTCGCGGGACACGATCATCGGTGGGGGGTGACCACCGCACGAGAGCGAGACCTCGCCGGTCTTGCGGTCGATGATGCCGTAGACGCCGGTCGCGAAGCGTTGCCCGGAGAACTGCCGGGAGACGAGGTCCTCGTTGAGCCTGGCGAGCACGTCGCGCGGTCGGCGGGGCGTCCAGCCGTCGTCGCGTCGATCGAGCGCCTGGAGCCCCCGGCACAGCGCCACGGTCAGCAGCGCGGCGGGAACGCCGTGACCGACCACGTCGGCGATGAAAAAGCCGACCGTCTGTTCATCAATGAGGAACAGGTCGTACACATCGCCGCTGACATATCCCACGGGCCGGAAAATGACGCCAAAGTCAAGATCCGGAACGTCGGGAAGCGTCCGGGGAAGGAATTCCCTCTGGACGTCGGCGGCGGAGGCGAGTTCTTCCTGGAGCCGCTGCATTTCACCGCTGACACCGCCCTGGGCGCGTCGGGAGACCCGGAGGTCAACCGCGATGCGCTGAACGGTCCTCTGACGACGCGAGAGTGCAAAGAGCATCGCCGCCAGGATGGCCGGCGGCGTGTCCGGACGGGTCACCACCACGCCCTCTGACTCGAGCCGCTGGAGGCTCTGGTCGGTCGAGTGGGTGAGCAGGATCGCCGGGAGCAGATGGACCTGAAGGGTGTCGAGCAGGAGAGCCAAATCTCGGTCCGTTGCCGCCGGCGCGACGATCAGGAGCGGGGCCATGACGTCCGGCTCGATCCCCCGTGCGGCCAGTTCGAGCCTCATCGTCAGGTCCAGCGGCGTGACCACGACCGAGTCGGCCGGCCCATCGGGCCACGACCCGCGGATGGGATCGATCCAGCGGTCACGCACAACCTGCTCGGTCGTGTCTCCGAAGGCGACGGTGATGAAGGTATCCGCCGGAGGTGTCAACGCGGGATCCCCTCGCGGGAGCGAATCGGGAGGCGCCGCGGGCACGCCGGGACGGAGAAGAACGTCACCGGGTTGGTATCGGTTCAGCGGGCTCGTTTCTTCAGACCATCAAGGTCGAGAGGGATCTTCTGCCCTTCCGAGAGTTTGAGTTTGTCGAGTTCACCACCCGCCAATTCGATGACAAACTGGGCGGCGTACCGGCTCGAGTACCTCTTGAGTCGGGCTTCGTACGGATCGGGAACGCGGGGGTTCTCGGGCTTTGGCTCATCGGGCCGGCGAGCCTCCTCGACCTTCATGGCGTGGGTCGCGGTGACGCGACCGGATCGGTCGAGAAAAATAATGTCGATCGGAATTCGGCAATCCCTCATGACAAATTCCTGGACGCGGACCTCACGATCGGGAAAGACAAAGAGCATGCCCGTCCCGTCGGGGATGACCTCCCGCTCGGAGAGCCCCTTCTGGCGTTTTTCGAGATCGAGGGCGAGTTCGAGGGTGTAGGCGCGGCCCGAGATGGTGACCTTCTCGTGCGTGCCGTCGGAGGTTTTATCGTTGCACCCCGGGAGTATGAACAAGACCAGAACCGCCGCCCAGGCAACGGCCACGGGTGTCACGGAACGGATGTTCATGCACCACCAGGCTCGCCCGCTCAGACCGGCAATCGAAGCCATTGCTCATCCTCCACCCGGAAGACCACATCGCCCGGGGACATGGTAGTGAGATCGAATCGCCGCGAAAACTCCGTGGCATCGATGGTGCCGGACATGGTCTCGACGCCGCACCACCGGGCCAGGAGCGTCAAAATCCGTCCGGGCGGGACGCCCATCCGCCGGTAGGAGTCAAGGCGGGTATCCCCATGTCGCTTGGCCAGTCGGCGACCGTCGACTCCCCGGACCAACGGCAGGTGCGTGTAGGTTGGGATCGGGCCAAGGCCCAGGGCCCGGTACAGCAGGATCTGCCGGGCGGCCGAGTCGAGCAGGTCGTTGCCGCGTACCACCTGCGTCACGCCCTGGCGGTGATCATCCACCACGACGGCCAGTTGGTACGCCGGGATGCCGCGGCGTGTCCAGACGACAAAGTCCCCGATCGAACGGGCCGGCTCGATGATCCTGAGCCCGGCGAATCGGTCGGTGAACTTCACGGAACCCTCATCAACAACAAAGCGCCAGTTCGTGTGCTCATCGTCAAACGACCGTGAGGCAACGACCGCCGGACGCATGGAGGCCGGGAATACGGTCTCGCCGGAACCCTCCTGCGGCGCGCCGGCGGCGCCCTCGATTTCCGCCCTGGTAAGTTCGCATGGGTAGACCAGGCCCTGGGCGGCTAGCCTCCGCATCGCCTGTCGGTAGGGATCCAGGTCGCGTGACTGGACCATCGGTCCTTCGTCCCAGTCAAGGCCGAGCCACCGGAGAAGATCGACGGTGAGGTCCACGGCGCCGGGCTTGATCCTGGGTCCGTCCAGGTCCTCGATGCGGAGGATTATTTTCCAGTTCTGACGGCGGGCCAGTGACCAGTTGATGAGAAACGTGCGGGCGTTGCCAAGATGCAATGCCCCGGTCGGTGATGGGGCCAGGCGCGTGGTGTGACCGGGAGTCGGAACCTCGCCGGGAGGTTCCCGCCGTGAAGCGGCCGGATGACTGGCTCGGCTTGCAGGTTGCTCCATGAATGAAACGCTACACTGCCTTTCCGGGATACGGGGTTCGCGTTCCGACACGCCCCGTCCGTGACCGAGCGATTCGCGAACAGGTGATCACGATATGGCCAAACTGACCGCGAAGCAGGTGGAGAGTGGGCTGCGGGATCTGCCCGAATGGACCTCCACGGGGGAGTCGATCCAGCGGACGGTTCGCTTCGCGGACTTTGTCGCGGCGATGGAGTTCGTGAAGCGGATCGCGGAGGAGGCCGAACGCGAACAGCACCACCCCGACATCCTCATCCGGTATGACAAAGTGACGCTGACGCTCAGCACGCACGATGCGGGCGGGATGACGGGCAAGGACCTGCGTTTCGCGGGACTCGTGGACGGTTTGATCGCGGGTCAATCCCAGGCGTAGCGTTCTACAGCGCGGATCGCAATTCTCGATCGATGCCCGGGATCCATCGGCGTGCCTTCCCGGCGTCGAATCGCGGGGGAAGCGTGGTATCGACGCCGTGGGCGATCAGGTGATCGATGACCGTCTCGACGACGCGGGAGGGGGGGATCCGCCCGCCCGACCAGTGCTCATGGTCGGCCCAGGACAGCCGCACCCGGTGCTGGGTCGTGTCTCCCGAGTCATGGCGCACCAGGACGGTGTAGTCCCAGCATTTCTGCCGGGTGTTTTCCATCTCGGTCTGGACGTCAACCTTGCTCATGGGTGGCGGCTCGGCCCCTCGGGGATCGCGCCGGGGCGTTCATCGCCCACCGCGATCCTCTTCCTACACTTCGTCCGTTGAGCGTATCGCCTTGAGCCGCAACCCGCCGACGGCTCGACGGGGGACGAATTCCTTGCTTTTCAGGCGTTTGACACGATGGCGTTCCTGATCGAGATTATCCGCCTGGGCCTGTCGAATCTGCGGCTTCACAAGATCCGCGCGTTCCTGACCACGCTGGGCATCATCCTGGGCGTCGCGGCGGTGATCACCATGGTGAGCCTGGGCGAGGGCGCCAAGCAGGACGCTTTGACGAAGATCGAGCGCCTGGGCGCCAAGAACATCATCATCCGCTCGCAGAAGCCGGCCGAACAGCAGGCACAGTCATCCGGACAGCAGCGCCAGAGTTGGATCAGCCGGTACGGCATCACGCGGGACGACCTGGACGTCATCCAGCAGAATTTTCCCGACGCCGAGCACATCGTCCCGCTCAAGGAGATCGGCAGCCAGATCCTCCGCGAGGACAAGCGCAAGATAAGCCAGGCGTACGGGACGACGCCCGAACTGCTCCGGGTGGCCAACCTGCGTATCGGGCGCGGACGGTACCTGACGCCGGCGGACATGGCCGAATCGGCGACGGTCTGCGTGATCGGGGCGGAGGTGGCCAAGGAGTTCTTCCCGCTCGAAGACCCGATCGGCCAGTCGCTGCGGATCGACAGCAAGCCGTTCACGGTGGTCGGGGTGCTGGCTCCGATCGGATTGTCGGGGGGGGCGGGGGCGGCGCTGGTCGGCCGCGACATGAACCTCGACATTCACGTGCCGATCAGCGCGGCCCGGGCGGTCTTCTCCGACCTGGTCCGGAGGTTCAGTTCCGGCTCATTCCAGGCCAACGAGGTGCAGGTATCGGAGATCTACCTTTCGGTCCCGACGCGGGACCGGGTGATGGTCGACGCGGAGCGGCTGCGTCGGATCATGGATGTCCGGCACCCGGGGCTGACCGACATCGGGATGATCGTCCCGTACGAACTGCTCGAGAGTGCTCGCAAGACCGCGTTGACGTTCAACCTGGTCTCCGGGGCGATCGCCGGTGTCGCGCTGCTGGTGGGCGGCATCGGGATCATGAACATCATGCTCGCCACGGTGACCGAGCGGATCCGCGAGATCGGCATCCGCCGGGCGGTGGGCGCGACCCGCCGTCACATCCTGATGCAGTTCCTGGTGGAAACGGGCGTTCTCAGTTCGCTGGGAGGGGTGGTCGGCGTGGCGCTGGGCATCGGGGCGAGCGTGTTCATCGGGTGGGTGGTGCCGAGGCTGCCGACTCTCCCGCTGGTTGGCGGGCTTTTCCCGTCGGACGTGGCGCTCCCGACGGCGGTGACGCTGTGGTCGATCCTGGTTTCTTTCGGCGTGGCGGTCGCGACGGGGCTGATCTTCGGGATCTACCCGGCACGGCAGGCCGCGGCGCAGGACCCGATCGTCGCGCTGCGGCACGATTGATCGGGCGTGGTCGGCGCCAACGGTCAATCGACCTCGTCGAGCCTCCTGGGGACCACCGAGGCGACAAGCCGGAGTTTGTCGGAGGCAAGCGAGGTGTGGATCTTGCCGGCCTGGTCGTCGTCTGGCTCCACGATCATGTCGATCGTCGCCCGCACGAGGCGCGGACCGGCCTCGTACTCGAGCCGGAACCCGATGCTCTGAAGATTCGTGATGAGCGGGGATTCGGAGGTGGCCTGGAGTTCATCCCCGACAAAGTCCTGCTGGATGTACCAGAGTTCGTACGGGCCGCGGTCGGCGGAGAGCGCGTCGCGCCGCTCGACGCGGACGATCCTCCGTTGCCCGGTGTCGTGGTCGCGGAGGGCGGTGAACTCAATGAAGGTCGAGTCGACGGGGTTTTCGAGGGGGTTGAAAATGTCAATGGGGTAAGGCCCAAACTCGTCGCCGGTACGGATCATGGCGGTGAGCCGGCCCATCACGATGCGCGAGACGACGTGGGTCGAGACCGCATCGGTGGTGTGCTTGTAGGCCTTGAACGAGGCGTCGAGCGCGGCCAGGGAGGCCGTCAGGAGCGTGGCGGTGATGGTCAGGGCCACGAGCATCTCGATGAGGCTGAACCCTCGGCGCCGGGCCGGCGCGGACCAAGAACGGGGCGAAGATGCGTGGTTCACAGGCGGCCCTCCCGGTAGGTAGCGGACAGCGGCTGGATGCGCAGCGGAAGTTTGACGCCGTTGGGGAGCACCATGTCGGGATCGAACCGGATGATGATCCGTCCGTACCCGTGGAAGGGAACCGGCGTCGAGCCCGGCGGCTGGGGCTTGTTGCCGTTGACGTCGGCGAGCCCGTCGCCGTTGGTATCCCAGCCCGCGATGCGGACGCCGCCGATGATGGGGAGCGTGTCGGGATCCAGTGACTCTTCGTCGCCGTCCTCGGGACCAAAGTACCCGAGCGACGTGTTGAATCCCGCCGGATTGCCGACCGGATTCCCGAGGGCATCGACCAGCGGCATCTGCCCGGCGGTCGGGGAGAAGGTCAGCAGCAAGGCCCCGTCGATCGACGTGTTGCCGCGGACATCCATGACGCCGGCGATGATCGCGCCCTTGAGCGCGACGTTCTGCCCCGACGGGCTGTTGAAAGTGCCGATGTCCACCGAGTAGTTCGGGAGCATCATCGAACTCTTGGCGATCTCCGCCAGGTCGGAGGACTTTGGATTCAGGGACGAATCGTCGGGAAACTCGGGGTGCCGCTGGGTGAACCGCGTCTTGCCCGTGAACTGGAGTTTGTTGCGCACCTGCATGTACGTCGAGGGGGAGTCGCTGACGATCGACCCCACGAACAGGCAGTCGTGGAAGCGGATGTTGTTCGAGTGGGGCTTGGTGTCGGTGACGCGCTTGCCCCCGATCACCAGCGGCTCGGGGAGTGATTCGTACCCGTTGATGGAGCCGGTCATGTTGTCCGGGATGTCGGCCTTGTCGAGCGGGCTCGACAACGCCATCAGGATCATCTGGTTGGGCGGGATGGCCGACGACGGCAGCATCGTCGGGTAACTCGTCTCCCCGACGCTGTCGCCGTAGACGATCCTCGAGACGCGGGGCTTGGGACGCCCGCTCCCCGTGTCCAGGTCCATGCGCCCGTACTCCGACCAGAGGAACACCCCGTTGGACGTGGTGGTTCGCACGTACGTCACGCCCACGAAGGTGCAGTTGCGGAACAGCGCGTTGGTCCCGATGGGGATCCGCACGTCCTTGAAGGTCATGTTCTGGTAGACCGGCCGGTAGTAGTAGTCGGAGAAGTTCGGGCTGTTGTAGGGCATCTTCTCGAAGTACGCGGTCTCCCAGTTGTCGGGCAGGCCGTCGAGGGTGTTGTCGGGGTCGAGCCGAAGGTACCGGGGCTGGTCGCTGCTCTCGGGCTTTGTCTCGACGTAGGCGGCCAGGGCACCCGTGGAGATCCCGAGTTGCGCCGCCACCTGGGCGGCGAACGATTCGCCGTCCGCGGCGGCCTTCAGCGCGGTCATCGACGAACTGAAGTTGCCCACGCCGATGTCGGGCAGCACGTCGTCGGGGGCGTCGTACAGACGGGGCGATTGCCCGGTCCGGGGCTTGAGGGATCCCCTGAGTCGGGAGTCGTAGTCGGGACGGGCCGCCTTCCACGACGCATCGCTGACCTTGAGCACAAGCCGACCGCGGACTTTCGCGTACTGGTCGCGGCGGTCAAGCACGCCGTCCCGGTACCCAAGCGCCTGGTCCCGGTTGATGCCCGCGTCCTGGTCGCGGTCGACGAACGCCTCCCCCTCGTCCCAGATCCCGTTGCCGTTGGTGTCGATGAACCCGTGCAGTCCGTTGCGGTTTCGGTCGGGGTTGGCCGTGTCCAGAAGGTACGCCAGGTCGTCGTCGACCGGCAGCCCGCCGGAGCCGACAAACTCGGACGTCAGCATCGCGGCGGGGGTGCCGGCTTTCAGCGCGGCCGAGAGCACGACCATCCCGTCCCCGTTCTTGTCGTAATGCTTCAGGAAGATGTCGAACTCGTCGAGGAAACCGTCCTGCGTGACGTCGGCGAAGGCGCCGTCCATGTGCCCGTCGCCGTCGTAGTCCTTGTCCAGCGGGATTCCGGCGCCCTCGATCGAGTGACCGATCCGCAGGCGGTTGTCCCCGTCAACGTCGTGGCTCGCCAGGGCATTGAAGAAATCCGTGAGTTTGCTGTCGAGCGTCGGGTCAAGTCCAAAGAAGTCCGAACGCATCACGATGGGGTCGCCGTGGGTCTGCTCGACATCGGTGTACCGTGCCGCCAGGTCTCCGACGACCTGCACGTTCTTGCCGACCATGATCCTCGTCGGGGCGTTGATCGCGCTGTTCACGCGCTTGACCAGTCGGAAGTCCTGGGTCACCGTCCGGGTGATCGGCCGGCTCCCCTTGTAGTCAAAGTCATACCCGGTGGCGATGACACGGACGTCCGTTCCGTTGGCCAGCGGGGCGTACGTGACCGAGAACGCCAGGGGGCGGCCGTGGTCGCCGCCCGAGTCGGTGTCGAGCCACACGATCGGCGTGTACACCCAGCCATCCTCGGCATAAACCGTCAGGTCGGCGTCGGTGACCGCGGCCCCGATCGTCGGGACCGAGACACCCAGGTCGGTCCGGATATTCTGGTCGGCGGCGTGCAGGTTGGCCACCGCCTGGGCGATTCCCGCCGGCGCCGAGGCCTCGTCGTTTCCGCTGGGCGAGGCGAGCGGCGCCGGATCGTCCGGATCGCTCCACGTACCGTTCCAGATCGCCGTTCCGAAGGCGGCGTTGATCTCGCTGTGAGAGACGATGAACCGCCCGGTTGATTCGGCCAGGCGGGCCTGCCCGATGCGAAGCCCCGTCTCGGCCGCCCCCAGCGCCCGCATCACGTGCAGGTGGGTCGCGGAGTTCCGTATGTTCCCCTTGCTGGCGATCGCCATGGCGGTGGCGAGAGAGCCGAACAGGATGAGGAACATCATCGCCAGGATCGAGGCGACGCCCCGCCGATCCCCTGATCGCCGACGCCGCCCATGAACGTGCCCTGTGCGTGGATGGCTGGTCACCTTCGCGCTCCTTGCTCCGCCGCTGCATTGCCCGCCGCCTGCCGGCGCCTGTCGTTCACGACGGCGCCGCCGAGAGCCCCCATTCACGGGACGATCCACGAGACGGCGGCGATTTCCCGGGGTTCCGAATCGAACATCCCGCGGTAGGTCACGCTCACCGTGACGCGCAGCGGGTACTGATCGACACGCCGGCCCGGGAAGGAGCCCTGCGGATCCTCCTTGAACGCCGGCGCGCGGACCGTGGAGTAGTTGAACGGGTCCACCTTCTCGACCTTGACCGACTGGGTCCACCCGGCCAGCCCGTAGGGATGTCCCTCCTCGTCGAGCGCCACGACGCCGGCGGCGTTGGTCTCGGGGATCAGGTTGCCGTAGGAATCGATCGGGCCGGCGTGGTTGCCCTCGAGCCCGAAGACCGCGCCGTCGAGGTCGTCGATGTCGTCAAAGTCTCCCGCGTCGATCTCTCCGGCCTCCGGACCCCACCCGCGCAGGACGGGGTTGCCATCCACGGTCTCCAGGTACAGGCCCGTGACGGGGTCGTGCCGGGGAAGGCGGCGGCTGAGTTCGCGGATCTCGTTGGCCAGGTACATGGCCCGGGCGGTCTGGCTGGACCACTCGTTGTTCGACATGAACGACCGCTGGGCCTCGACGAAGGCCAGCACGCCGACGCCGATGATGATCAGGGCCATGGATGTTTCAAGGAGCGTGAAGCCTCGGCGGCCCGCCCGTCGGGGGAGCGGTCGTCGGCTGCTGGCGGTTCGTGGCATCATCGATCCGGACCTCCGCGCGGCCGCGGTTCTCGGACGATTCGGGTCCGCGGGCCGTCACCGGAGAAGATCGGTTACTTCACGATCTGACTCATCTTGAAGATGGGAAGGATGATGGCCATGGCGATGAACCCCACGACTGTACCCATCGCGAGGATCATGATGGGCTCGATCATTCCGGTAACCGCCTTGATCTTGTCCTTGAGTTCCCGGGCGTAGTACGCCGAGATCTCGTCAAGGACCTCGCCGAGTTTGCCGGACTCCTCGCCCGCGGAGATCATCTGCGTAACGGCCCGGGGGAGCGTGTCGTCCTTCGCCAGGGCCTGCGTGATCTTCTTGCCCTGCTTGACGTTGGTGTAGACCTTCTTCCACAGGCCCCGGAAGATCGCGTTGCCGGAGATGTCCCCGGTGATCGCCAGCGTATCGAGCATGGGCACGCCCGCGTTGATCAACTGTCCCATCGTCTGGAGCGACCGGCTGATGTACAGGCACCGGAACATCGACTTGACGACCGGGAAGGTGAGTTTGACACGGTCAACCCAGAACGCCCCGACCTCGGTTCGGGTGAACGCGTACAACGCCCCGAACACCAGGGCGATCGACCCGACGATGTACACCCAGTGGTTCACGACCCCCGCCGACAGGGACATCAGGAACGTCGTGGCCCAGGGCAGAACGTCCTCCTTGCCCTCGAAGACCGCCTTGAACTTGGGGAGCACGAACGTGAGCAGAAACACCGTCACCCCCACCGCCAGCGTGCCGATGATGCCCGGGTAGATCGCGGCCCCGACCACCATCTTGCGGGTCTCGATGCTCTGGGCGATGTATCCGGCGATGCGGTCGAGCATCTTCGAGAACGCGCCCGAGACCTCCGAGGCGCGCACCATGTTGATGTAGAGCGGGTTGAAGAGTTTGGGGTGCTTGGCGATGGCCTCGGAAAACTGGCGGCCCGACTCGACATCGTTCTTGATCGTCGTGATGACCCGCTTGAACCCGCGGTGCTCGGTCTGGTCGGCGATGCCGTCGAGGGCCGCCCGCAGGTTGATGCCCGCGCGGATCATGACCGCCAACTGGGTCGTGAAATCAAGGACATGCTTCTCCCCCGGCTTGCCGGCGTTGAAGTCGCGGAATCGCTCGATGAGCCCGGCGGAGGAGCCGCCGCCGGCCAGGGGCGAGAGCGAGAGCACGTGCAGTCCCTGGTTGCGCAGGAGCGCGGCGGCGGTCGCGGCGTTGTCGGCCGCGAGGGTTCCGGACTGGGTCTGGCCCTGGGGGTTGCGAGCCTGGTAGCGGTAGTTGGCCATGGCCGCGCGGGGGTGAGTCAGCGGGTCGCGCCGTTCCGCCGACGGGTCGGTGGCGGGGGCGCCGTGCTTCCGCGGATCACGCTCCTACTCCTTCTGGTTAAGGCCACGTGGGCCGGTCCACTTCCAACGATCGAACGACGATGGCCGCCGAGTCATGCCGCCAGTTGCCGCTCGAGTTTGTCGGGGTACGCCGAGGAGGCGATGGCGTCCTCGCGTGAGATCATGCCGTTGAAGTAGAGTTCGGCGATGGAGGAATCGAGCGTCGACATCCCGATCGCGCGGTTGGTCTCGATCACGTTGGGGATCTCGAACGTCCGGCTCTCTCGGATAAGGTTCCGGACCGCCGGCGTGCAGAGCAGCACCTCGACGGCCGGCACCATCCCGGGACGGTCGATCCGGCTGAAAAGGGTCTGGCTGATAACCGCCTGCAGCGTGTTGGAGAGCATCGACCGGATCTGGTTCTGCTGTCCGCCGGGGTACATATCGATGATCCGCTCGACGGTCTGGGAGGCGTTGACGGTGTGGAGCGTTGAGAGCACGAGGTGGCCGGTCTCGGCGGCGGAGATCGCCAGGCCGGTCGTCTCCAGGTCGCGCATCTCGCCCACCAGGATGATGTCGGGGTCCTGGCGCAGGGCGTGCTTGAGCCCCGAGGCGAATGTCGGCATGTCCGCGCCCAGTTCACGCTGCTCGATCACGCACTGATCGCTCTTGAAGATGTACTCGACCGGGTCCTCCAGGGTGATGATGTGCTTTCGGTATCGCTCGTTCATCGCCTGGATCATCGCGGCCAGCGTCGTGGATTTGCCCGATCCGGTGTCGCCGGTCACCAGCACCAGCCCACGGGGCAGGTACGTGAGCCTGGCAATAACCTCCGGGAGGCTCAACTTCGAGAGGGGCGGGACCTTGGTCTTGATCATGCGCATCGCCATGCCGATCATGCCGCGCTGCATGTGCGCGTTGACGCGGTAGCGGGCGAGGCTCTCGAACTGGTACGAAAAATCGGAGTCCTTCTGACGGTCGAAGGTGGCGACGGCCTCGGGAGACGCCATCTGCTCGAGGAACTTGCGAGACTGCTCCTTCGTGATGACCGGGTAGTCCATGTAGGTCATGACCTGATGGACCCGCATCACGGGCGCCTCGCCGCCGATGAGGTGGACGTCGGAGGCATCGGCATCGATGGCGGCTTTCAGTATGTCGTGCAGGTTCACGCGGTGGCTCTCCGTCTACAGGAACATGGCCAGACGACTATCGGCTCGGCGCGGCGGTCACTGCGGCGGCTCGGCGCGACGAACGCGCGAAGTTCACGTTCTTGGCGAGCCGCGAAGTCCGAGAACGGCCCTTGTTGTCGGCGATCGTCCGATAGGCACGGAAACAGGGCCGTTGGGTGCAACCCCGCCCGCGGCGTGACGATGCAGGAGGGAGGGAGGAGCCACGCCACGCATGGACGGCAACCTGACCATCGCGACCATCCTGGTTCTCGGATCGACGCTGATCGCGATCCTGTCCCTGGGCAGCCGTGTGACGATGGTCCACGCGCTGCGGACCGCGCAGCGGCGATGCTCGACGCTGGCGGATGAACTGGCAAGGGTCCGCAAGTCGTCCGATGAGCGCCAGGCGCACGACGGCGAGACGATCTCGCGCCTGAACAACCGAACCGTGCAGCAGGGGCAGATGCTGCGCAGCCTCCAGGATGACCTGGACAAGTTCATCACCCAGCACCGCGCGATGGTCGAGGTCCAGGCACGCTCGGATCGGGACGAGGCGGCCGCGACGGCCGATGCGGCCGCCGCCGAGCAACGCGAGCGGGCGATTCGGGAGCGACTCCGGACGATGCTCAACGAGTTCCGCGCCGTCACCGGCGGCATCGCCGAGGCCGAGCCTCACGGCGAACCGGCCAAAGCCGCCTAACGGCCCTCGCGGCGGGCGGATTCCTTCTCGGCCTTGATCTGCTGCTCGACCCGGACGCGCTCGCGATGAATCATGGTCCGCCACTTGGAGTCGGGCTCGACCATGGATCCCCGCCGGAGAATCTCAAGTATGTCATCGTCCGCCCGGTTGAGGCGGTAGGCGCACATCGCCACGCCCCGGATCGACTCCACACGCGTAGGGTCGCGATCCAGGCTCTCCATGTAGTGACGCAGCGCCTGCTCGTCGTACCCGGCCCGGAAATAGGTCAGGCCCAGACTTTCGAGGGGTCGCGGGTCGGTCGGGGCAAGGTCCGCGGCGGCGCGGAGCGCCCCGGCCGCGGCCATGTAGTCCTTCTGCTCCATCAGGAGAGTCCCCAGGTTGTGCCAGGCGGCGAAGTTGGATCCGTCCAGCCCAAGCGACCGGCGGTAGAGGTCGATCGCCTCGGGCTGATTGCCCTTTCGCCGGGCCTGGTCGGCCCTGGTTTGCAGTTCGCGCGCCTGGCGGAGCCGGTCTTCAATCTCGGCGGCGTCGGGCAGGACCGCTTTCCTCGGCGCGGGCGAGCATCCGGAGAGTCCCGCAACCGCCGCCGACAAGGACGCCGCCGCCACGGTCGCCGACAGAAACACCAGGAAGGAACTCCTGGCCACGACCGGCCGCCAGGACGCCACGGTGACCATCGTTCGCCTGCTCATCGGTTCGGTCGCTCCCAGCGTGAGAAGGTCACGTCCATCTGCCACATCCCTTGCATCGTCATGGGTTGAATCCGCACCGAATAGACCTGAAGGCCCGGGACGTCTTGGCACGCCGACTCAAGCCATCGCACCAGGGCGCCAAGGTCCGGGTCGTTGACCCGCTGGTAGCGGATTTTCTTCTGGACCGCCCCGGTCCTGGCGTCACGCGTGTCGGACTGCGGCTGCGCGGAAGGAATCTTGTCCCGCACCCCGGCTCGCTCGGCCGCCGACTCGATACGGCTGTAGAACGTCGTCAGAGGCTCGTTGGGCCGCGTTCCCGAGGAGGACGACGTGTCGGCCTTGAGGCCCTTCCATTCGGCGACCAGAGCCTTGACGGTTCGGGCCTCATCCTGAGCCGAACGCAGGGCCGACCGGGCCGCGTTGCGGGCGCTCATCGACCACAGCATGGTCACGCACGACACCAGGAGCAAGGCGGAGGACAGGACCAGGAGGTGCATGGGGCGATTCCGGCGCTCGCCCATCGCCGCCGACGCCGCGAGTTGCTCGCGACGCTCGTCCACGCGGCTTATCCCCGCCGACGCGGGCATGGAGGTCATGGCGAACCTCCCGGCCCCGGCCCGGAGGGGGTTGCCGCGGCAAACACCCCGGAGTACGTGCAGGGAACCTTGTCGCTTCCGGGCGTGCGCGTCCCCGGAACAAAGGTCCAGGTCGCGATATCGCTTCCGGCGATCCGTCCCAGCGCCTCGTTGAGCGCTTCGGCGCTCGCCAGGTCCGGCGCGTTGAGTTGGATGGTCACCGACGACCGCAGTGAATCGAGGCTGATGTTCGTCAGTTCGAAATCGGGCAGTGCCAGGACATGGCTGAGCGTTTCGAGTTCCTTCAGGATGGGACGGGCCTGCTCGATTCCCACCAGGGGGGCTGTTTCCCTCCGCGCCCGCTCCACCTCCGTCCGCAGTTCCATGACTTCAAGCCCGGGCATCGGCGGCTTGGCGAGCGTTACCTGCGAGAAAGCCTCCTTCCAGGATCCCTCGACCTGCCTTGCCAGCAAGGAAAGATTCGATGCCTGTACCCGAAGTCCCCAGGCGAATACCCCGACCCCGGCCGCGGCCGCCGTGATCGCCAGCGATGACCACAGGATCAGCGTGCGGTGAGAACCGCCCGGACGCGTGGAGAGCGAAACCAGTGATCGGGATGGGTCCATCGCCTCTTCGACCGGGATGATCCCGTCACGATCGTCGAGGTGCTCGGCCACGCGCATAAGCGTCGCCCCGACCGGGTCGTCGTGAACAGCCAGGTCAACCGTCGCCGTCGGCCAGGCGGCGGCAATGCCTTGCCCGAACCGGGCCGCCCCGATCGAGCCCGGCGATGCCTCCTGGGCGGACGACGGCGCGAGCACGATGATTCGCTCGGGGGCCAGGGCGACCTGCGCCGACCAGGCGAGCCAGTCCGAGGCAAGCCTTGCCGCCGCGTCGGCGGTCAGCAACGGGGTATCCGGTGCCGCGTCCGGAGAATGCCGGCGCGCCGGCATTCGCATGGCGCCGCCCGCCACCAATCGCCCCTCCAGGGACCATGCCCACAAGACTCGGCCTCCGGGTTCGATCAGGATCATCGCGGTCGGACCGGCCGGCGACTGCAAGACAACCGGGTCGCCGGGATCGGCGCCGCGAAGACGCGGCACGGAGGGATCCCACGCCCTCGCCATCGCATGCCAGATCGTCACGACCATGCCGCAGCCCACGCCCAGGGCGTCGATCCGGTCGATCAGAAGCCTGGGAACACCGTCACCAACCGCGAGTATCGCGGATCGGCGTCGGCCGTCGAGCGCGGCGTGTGGCGGAAGCGTGGTCCAACCCAACGGCTGAATCGTCGAATCCGCGGCGCCGGGGGCATAGTACCCGATCACGCTCAGGCGACCCGACGACGATGCCGGGTCCGATCCATCGCCGCCCGCCTCCGACCCCGAATCGGCGTGCTGGCGGACCACGGCCTCGACCAGGGCGGGATCCGACCCCGGTACCGTCGACCACAGGCATACCGACCCATCGGCATCGAGAACAACCAGGTCCAGTTGGGGAGCGGGGGAGACTCGGGAAGCGATCCAGCGAGCGGCGTCACCGATCGACTCATCGCCCCCCGACTCGGCGGAACCAACCGACACCGCCGACCAGCGTTCATCGCCGCGAGGCGTCACCAGTCGCACGCCGGTCAGCCGTGAACCTCGCTCGGCCCGCTCGATGTAGACAACGCGTGTGGTCACTCGTGTTCCTGAAATACCCGAAGGGTCATTGCCCCGGGGCCGATCGCTGTTCGCGGTTTCGCCCCCCCCCGATCATGGGGATCGCTTGCAGGTTCGGCCGCCCGCGACCTCTCTGCTGCATCTGCTGCAATTGCTGCTGCGCCGCGGCGGCCCGGCCTTCGGCCGCGCTGGAGTCAAACTCGGCACCGGCATGACCGGTGTTCACGGGTGAACGCCCCTTGACAAGGGTCGTACTCGTGCCGCCGGATCTCTGGTTCCGATGAATCTTTTTCTCGACACCGCCCTCCCGCACGGTCATCGTTTCCTCGCCAATGGAAACAACCGTCAGCCCCGAGACCTCCTCACCCTCGGCCACGATCCGCTGCCGGCCGCCCATGGCGATCATCGCCAGCAGGCGCCCGGGCTCACGGATCACGCCCAGGAACCTCGCCGACTCGGACGGAGCGGGAGCGGGCGGTTCATCGTCGCCCATTTCCACGGGTAACTCGGGCGGCGGCTCAACCTTCGGGCGGTTGGAGAACTGCATGAAGCGATCGGAAATGCCCGCGGAGTTGACGGGTTGCCCCGGAACAAGCCCTGAAGCGGCCGACACCGACACGGTCGTCGCCGCCGGCGCGGGCCGATCGTCGTCAAGGGCGGGACGGGCCGTGAACCGCGGGAGGACCAGCATGGCGACGGCCACCGACCCAACCGCCGCCACGGCGAAGGCGGCCCGCGCGTACCGCGCCCGCGACAGTGCCAGTGATCGCGACATGGTTGTCCGGTTCATGAAGTCGCCTCCTCGTCAGTCGCGTCGCCCGGGCGGGATACTCCGCCGTCCGACATAGATTACTCGAGGCCCGAGTCCCGAGCGCGCCGCCATTGCTCGATTGAGCGAGCATCCCCCGACCGGCCAAGATCCACATGGTTCCATGTCAGGACGTTGATCCGGTTGGCGTATACCGACGCCGATTGCCGAGAATCGGGAAGCAGGAGAAGTCCCCAGTAGCGGGCCCGGGTTGGGACCCGCGAGAACTGGGGGCCAAGTTCCGCGTCAAGGACCACCTCCCACAACCGCGGAGACGCCGTCAGCAGGCGAAGGAACGGCTCTGTGTGGTCATCGTCCATCAATCGCAGGATCTCGGGCTTGGAGAGCCCCGCCGGCGAGGGGTTCGGATCGTCGCGCAGAGCCAGGATGGCCTCGATTACTTCCGACGAATTGATCCCCCCGGTGACGTGATTGACGATGTCCGACAGCGTCTCGATCGGGGAGGTGTAAATGCTCACCGGCACGGGGCCGAACGACCTGGTCCGGAGCACCCTCTCCGTGGGCCGCAGCGGCCCGACCGCCTCGATCAACGATACGGCGTCATCCCGTTCGGCCTGCGTCAGCCCCGTCATGTCCGTGCGCACGGTCCCCTGAACTTCGAACGCGTACATCGTGATTCGAGTCCCGTCGGCCAGGGAGATCTCGCCGACCCGGCCGTCGAGGTCGATCGCGCTGCGAAGCGGCATCTGCCGACCGGCCCCCCGGGAATGCTCCTTCACCCAGGCCTGGAAAATCTCCCGGAGTCCACGCTGGAAATGGAACGAGCGGGTCGCCTCGATTTCCCTGGCCAGTTCGAGAGTCCGCCCGCTCTGGCGGTCGAGCATGACGGCCAGCAGCAACGTGCCCGCCAGGGCAAGCATCACCACCA
Source organism: Phycisphaeraceae bacterium (assembly GCA_019636515.1). GTDB lineage: Bacteria > Planctomycetota > Phycisphaerae > Phycisphaerales > UBA1924 > JAEUJB01. The sequence continues at coordinate 343,569 of JAHBXI010000004.1, forward strand.
GCGGCATCGCGAATCCACGCCTTGAGGGTGACCGACGTGAGCGGAACTCGGCGGCGGTAAAGGTCATCGGCCGCCCCCTCGGCCGCTCCCACGACCGCCCGGAGGCGGTGTGGGAGGACGTTGCAGGCCGGCCGGAGGGCGAACCACCGGGCGAGCGCCCGAACCCGCGCCCGGCAGGGCGTCTGGCGTGGATGATTCCTCTTCGCTCGACATGATGAAATCCACTTCAAAGATCCAGTTGGCCCACAACCCCGCGGCCGTCTGAACTTCCAACTCGACGTACGCGGGCAGGCCGTTGACGTAGGCGGTCGCGAACTCCGTCTTGCGCACGCGGTCGTCGAAGAACTGCCACCGAAGGTATGTCAGATCCGTCACGATGAGAGTCGGAGACGGCAAATCATGGTCGCGCACCGAACCCTCGGCGGGGGCCCCTCCCGTGGCGCCGGGCGGCAGCGGCCGCCACCAGAGCGTCCAGGTCGTGATCGGCCGGACGGGAGAGTCCCCCGGGCCTCGTGCGCCGGGCTCGACGGGCTGCAATTCAAAGACTCCACGGGACAACCTGGCGCCGGAAATCCTCTCGTCGGTCGGGTCGTCTCGGCCGGCCGATGCCTCGGGGAAGACGGTTCGGGCGTGATCCCCGGGACCTTGTCGGATGGGGACCGGTGGCCGGCCCAAGACCACTTCCAGGCGCTGAGGCGCCCAGGTCGCGGGGGATGACGATGCATCGACGCCGGGTCCATCCAGTTTGCGCATCAGGGTCGCGGAGACTCTGCGATCCTCCGTCAGGATCACTCGCGGCGGTTCCGGGGGCGCGTCGGCCGCGGGGTCCGGGCGCGTCGCGGAACGTCCGGCGGCGCTTGCCCCGGAGTCCTGGCCGGGCCTTGGCGTGGCGGATGCCGGCCTGGGCCGGGGCATCGGCCTCGACGACATCGCCAGGTTCACGAACGTCCGACGCATGATCGTGTGCAGCCGGTTCAATTGCGACGACTGCTCGGATCGGGCTTTGAGCGTCCGGTCCGCACGATCCAGCGCGTTGAAGACGCCGGTCGTCGCCATGAGGATGATCCCGCCGATCAAAACGGCCAGCGACACCTCGAGCATGGAGAAGCCCGGACGCCGCCCTTCGATGGTTGCTCGGCGTGTCATCGGTTGTTTCGCGGGCGTTCGCCCCCTCCATTGGACGCCGGGGCGAGGGGTGGAAGTCCCAGCGGAACACCGGTTGAGGACTCGGTGATGCGGCGCCTTCCCGCCTCCGTGCCGAGCATGTGCTCGAGGGCGTCGGGATTTCGGAACACGGCCGTGACGTCGTACATGCGCGATACCTCGACGCTGGGCGTGACGGAGCCCGGAGAGCCGGACGGGTCGTCAAGCCAGACGCGTACGTAGAAAATCCTGAAGTTCTCGAAGCCCCTCTGCGGCCGTCCCTCCACCGCGGGAGGGGGGCGGGACGGCTGGAATGACAGGTACGATTCCTCCAGACTCCAACGGTACCGGTCGCCGCCGTAGGTGAGAGGTTGCGAGGGGTCCGGCATCCCGTCCCGGTCGTCAAGAAACTGCAGAATCAGGCGGTTGGCAAGTTCGCAGCAGGCGAGCGACCGCTGTTCGTGCTTCTGCCTGGAGAGCATCGAATTGGCGGCGCCCAGCAGGGTGGCGGACAGGATGCCCAGCAGCGCCACCGCGAAGACGATCTCCAGGAACGTCATGCCGCGTCGTGCCGGGATGGTTCGTGTGGTTGGTTGCATCGTGTCGGCGCCAATGGCCCACGGCGGTCCGTGGTCATCGGTTACCTGTCCATCGTCCACACGTCGATGTCGTCGGCGGTCTGGAACTTGGCGTCGGGTCCCGACGAGAGCAGTTCATACGGTCGCCCCTCGCGTCCGACCGGGGCGTAGTACAGGGGCTGCTCGAAACCATCCTTGATCTTCTTGTCCTCGAGGTACTTGCTCACGACCAGGGTCTGGAGGTCGGGCGGGAAGACCGAGTGGTCGACCTGGTAGGTTTGGAGAATGTTCTTGATGGTGCCCAGCGTCGCCTTGGTGGCGCGGACCTTGGCCCGCTCTCCCGCGCCCATGAAGTTGTACGCGGCGACGGCCATCAGAACCCCGACGATGGCGAGCACGAGGCTCAGTTCCAGGAGCGAAAAGCCGCGGCGGGTGTATCTCACGGGTCTGGTCGGGTTCATCGAGATCGCTCCTTGGTTGCTTCTCTTTCACCTCGGAAGGCCTTGCCGCCGGCATCGGGGCCCGGGGGTTCACGCGACGGCACTGGCGGTCATGTTCATCAGGGGAATCATCACGGACATCAACAGGGATCCGATCATCAGGAACATGAAGACAATCAGGATGGGGTCGAGGGCGGCGAGCAGGCGCGTCGATCGACGTTCCACTTCCTCGGCCATGTCCTGTGCCAGCGTGTCAAAGGCCGACTGAAGATCGCCCGACCGCTCGGCCGCGATCATCAGGCGCCTGGTCGCCACCGGAAAGGCGTCCACGTCCTGGATCAGGTTCCGGAGCACGCCGCCTTCGATCAGGCGAGTCCGCAGCCGCGTGATCTGCCCTTTCAGGGTCGGGTGTCCCAGCGCTCCCACCGCCACCCCGAGAGAATCCGCCAGCGTCACCCCGCTGCGTGACATCGCCGCCATGACCGTGAAGAACCGGGTCGATTCTTGTGCAAGCACCACGCCCTTGACCATCGGAAGCCGCCGCATCAGGCGTAGCGCCGCGGCCGCGAGCGACCGACGACAGGCCGTGGCCAGCGCCGCCGCCGCAAGAACTCCCATCGCGAGCCAGCCCATGTTCTCGCGCATCAGGTCGCCCGTTCTCCAGAGAAAGACCGTTACGCCGGGAAGTTGGGAGTTGTTGCTCGCCAGCGACGAGGCGATCCTCGGAACGATGACCATGAGCATGAACACCGAAACCGCCAGGCTGATCGTCATCACGATCGCGGGGTAGATCAAGAGTGTGACCGCCTTGCCGGAAATGGCCAGTTGCCGCCGGGCCGAGGTGGCCAGTTGCCGCGCGGCGCCGGCGAGTTCCCCCGTCCGCTCCGCCGCTCGATAGACCGCGACGGTGACCTCGTCGAAACTCCCCACGCTCCGGCACGCCTCCGAGAACGACGAACCCGAGGCCACCAGGTCACGCAGGCGCTCCACCCGAGGTCGAGACGCGGTCGTCACCGATGACGCCGTCACGTCCAGCGCCTCCACCAACGGAACCCCGCGGGACAGCAATTGCGCCAACTGAAAATGGATCTCCGCCTGATCCTTCAGCGACAGGTCCGATTCTCCTCCGACCCACGAAGGGAGCGACCAGGCCCGGATCGGCACCAGCCGCCGAGAGCGAAGATGCGCTGCCAGGTCGCGGCGGTCTCGTGCCCGACGGATCCCGAACCGCCGGCTTCCGGACGCCGTCACGGCCATATAGGCGAAGGTGGTGGCAAGCCCGCCGGCGCCGCGACGTGATTCGATCGCCATCGAGCGGGCCGGGGTTGAGTATCGAAGAAGTGCCATCAGCGGAAGCGCCGACAATTCCAGGATCGCCCGCCCACACCCCCCACCCGGACGCCGGACGGGTCGAACACGGCCAATCGGTTCGGGTCAACCCGCAGCGCAAGTCTATCGCGCGGAGGGAGGGAGCCTCTCCCGCACGAGTGATTCACCACGATCCTCGCGGAAGGCGTTTGATACCCCCCTCAGCCGCGCCCACAATTCACCACGTCTGACGGTAACCCCTTTCCAGGACGCTCACGATGGCCACGCTTACGTCCGGGAAATACCCGGTACAGGACCCGATCAGCAGTCGGGCACACTCCATGCGAGCACTTATCAAACACCACGCCGGGCCGCACCTGGCCTTCGTCCCAGACCGCTCCCGACCCATCCCCGGCCCCCGAGACGTCCTGATCCGAGTGAAGAAGGCCGGGATCTGCGGCACCGACCGCCACATCTGGGAATGGGACGCCTGGGCCGCGGGGCGGATCCCGGTGGGGATCGTCACCGGGCACGAGTTCGTCGGCGTCATCGAAGAGGTCGGGTCGGCCGTGACCAAGTACGCCCCGGGGCTGCGCGTCTCCGCCGAGGGGCATGTGACCGCCTGGACGGACTACAACAGCCGGACCGGCAACGCCCACATCGCCAGCGACACAAAGATCATCGGCATCGACCGCGACGGATGCTTCGCCGACTACGTGGTCGTTCCGGAAGACAACGTCTGGCCGGTGCATCCGACAATCCCCGACCGGATCGCCGCCGTGCTCGACCCGCTGGGCAACGCCGTCCACACCGTCATGGCCGCCGGCGTGAGCGCCCGCAGCGTGCTCATCACGGGGACGGGGATCATCGGTCTCATGGCCGTGACGGTCGCCAAAGCGGCCGGGGCGGGGCGGATCTTCGCCACGGACATCGATCCCCGCCGACGCGAACTTGCCAGGCGTCTCGGCGCGGTCGAGGCGTTTGATCCCCGGGACGACGCATGGATCCGCGAGGTCAGGTCCGCCTGTCGCGGGGAAGGGGCCGATGTCCTGCTCGAGATGTCCGGCGCCGAACCCGCCCTCTCCCAGGGCCTGTCCGCGCTGCGCAACGGCGGCACGGCCGCGCTGCTGGGGCTGTTCCGGGGGCCGATCACCTTCGACATCAACTCCCTGGTCATCTTCAAAGGATGCTCGGTCCTCGGGATCAACGGCCGAAAAATGTTCGAGACCTGGTACCAGATGGAGGAACTTCTCCTCTCCGGACGCCTTGAACTCGACGACATCATCACCCACGAGTTCGATCTCCAGGACTTCGTCAAGGCGCACGAGACCATGATCTCCGGCGAGGGGATCAAGGTGGTCCTGAACATCGGGGATTGACCGCCCCGCGGCTCTCATTCAGGGATTTGGGACGTCGGACATGGCGCCTGCACGGGGATTTCATGACTCCATCCCAGATCGCATCCTCCACGGCGTTCAGGTCCCGGGTACTCCACGGCGACCTCTGGCGAGCCGCCGTGCTTGCCTCCGTCTGGGGCATGGTCCTGGCCACCGTCGTGCTGCGAAGGATGCTCGGCGATGTCGCCCTGGCTGACACGGCGGTCTTCGCGACTGCGCTGCTGATCGCCGCCGCCTCCGTCGCGTTCCAGGCATGGGTGTTTCTCGACCTCAGGTCTCGCGTCCGTCGCGGGGACGACGTGCCGGGAAGACGATGGATCGTGATCGCCGCCGTGGAGTTTGCGTTCCCCACGGCCTTCATCGCCTGGATCCAGGAGCACGACCCCGGGCATGCACAGGAAGTCCTGACCGCGCCGGTCATCCTGGCCTACGTCCTGCTGATCGCGGTCTCCCCGCTGCGCCTCAGCCCCAGGGTGTCGCTCTCGATGGGTCTGACATCCCTGGTGATGCACTGGTGCCTGGTTCTCAACGCGGTCCGGCTCGGCGAGATTGAAAGCCACCGATGGCCCGCGCTGTTCACCTTCGGTATCTTCCTGGCGCTTATCGGCGTGGCGTGCGCGTCGGTCGCGGCGAACCTCCGCTCCGCGACGCTCGACGCGATCGGAGAAGCCGTCGCGGCGGAGCGTTCCCGGGGCGACCTGGCCCTTGTCGAGCGCGACCTTCAGGTGGCCCGCGAGATCCAACAGGGGTTGATGCCGTCGTCCCCTCCGGACGCCCCCGGGTTTGATATCGCTGGTCTGGCAAGGCCGGCGCAGGAGACGGGGGGCGATTACTACGACTGGCACCGCCTGCACGACCAGCGAACGGTGGTCCTTATCGCCGACGTCACCGGCCATGGGATCGGCCCGGCTCTGGTGATGGCCGTTTGTCGTGCCTACGCCCGGGCGACCGCCCCGGACGCCGGGAACGCCGAGGAACTCCTGAATGCTCTCAACGACCTGGTTTACAACGACCTGGCCGAGTCCGGACGTTTCATCACGATGGCCGTCGCCGTGCTCACCTGCGATGGTCGATTGAATCTGCTCTCGGCGGGGCATGGACCGTCCCTGCTGTACCGGGCCGCGACCGGCCGGATCGAGGTGTTCGGGGGTGACGGCCCTCCGCTTGGAATCGGCCCCGGGCAGTCCTACGGGCCGCACGTTCAACGGGACCTTCAGCCCGGAGACGTCCTGTTGCTGGCCACCGACGGGTTCATCGAGTGGGCCAGGCAATCGGACCGGGAGCGGTTCGGGCTCGAGGGACTTCAGAACGCCCTGCGCGCGCACGCCGCCGGTACGGCCCGTGAGATTCTCGAAGGCATCGACCGCGCCGCCAGCGACTTCTCGCAGGGCACCCCGCAGGAAGACGACACCACCGCCGTGGTGATCAAGCGGATCGTCGGCTGAACCCGTCGCCCCGGTGATGGTACGATGCATCCATGAAGACAAGACTCATGGGATCGGTGACGGTGGCCGCGGCGTTGCTTCTCGCCTCGTGCGAGAGGTCCCAGCCCTCACCGACAACGCCGACGCCCGCCGCGAACGATCCGGCAAAGACGGATCAACCGGCCGCCGCCGCGGCGCCCGCCGCGATCTCCGACGAAGCGCCGCCGGCGATGGTCTTTGCCGCGGGGATCGTCTTTGACGCCCCCCCTGGGTGGAAGCAGGTGGCCCCCGCCAACCCGATGCGTCTGGCCGAGGTCCGCGTGGCCGATGCCTCGGGCGACGCTTCCAGGGACTGCCTGTTGACCGTTTCAACGGCCGGCGGCGACATTGACATGAACATCGACCGCTGGACCCGCCAGATGCGAACCCCGAGCGGAGAGCCCCCCGAGCCCGATGTCCGAGTCATCGAGTCGGGCGGATTGAAGGTCCACGTCGTCGTGCTGGAGGGTTCGTACCAGGGCATGACCGATCCCGCTCCGCTTCCCGAGTGGATGATGCGTGGCGCGATTGTCGAGAATCCCGGATCCGCGACGGTCTTCATTAAAATGACCGGCCCCGCCGCCGCGATGCGGTCCATCTCCGATGGGTGGGCATCCCTGGTGTCGAGCATCCGCAAGCCCTGAGCGACCATGTCCACCACGTCCCCGGCGTACCTTGCCGCCCGACGACTCTACGACCAGGGGCGGCTCGACGAGTGCCGAGTCTCCCTCCAGAGAGCCATCTCCCGGACCCCGGGCGATGCGGACCTCAACACGCTCATGGGCGGCGTGCTCGTCGAGATGGGTCGGCCCGAGCAGGCCCTGTACTTTCTCGAACGAGCCGCCGCATCACCCTCGGGAGGAGAGATTGCCCGTTCCATCCTCGGTGAAGCGCAGATGCACTCGGGCCGGCTCGAAGATGCCGAGCGATCCTTCCGATCCGTGATCGCCTCCGTTCCATCTTCCTACTCGCCGCGGATCAACCTCGCCAACCTCCTCATCCGACGTGGTGTCCTTGACGAGGCGGAAGAGCACCTCCGCCACGCCGCCGCCGCGAGGCCCGACCTCTTCCAGGCGTACAACAACCTCGCGCTGCTCCTGCTCGACTCGGGCCGATCCGACGAGGCCGCCGCCCTGGTCCGGGAGAAGGCCTCGTCGCAGCCGAACGACCCCGCCATCAACCGATGTCTGGCGAACATCCTGAACTACGTCGATGAGCAAAGACCCGGGGAGAGCCTGGCGGCCCATCGAATCCACGGGGAATGGATCGAACGCGCCGCGCAGGCCGCTCGCGTGCCATCGGGCGGCCACTCCAACTTCCCCGACCCCGATCGACGATTGCGCATCGCGTACCTCTCCCCGGATTTTCGGGAGCACTCGGTCGCCTACTTCATCGAGCCGGTCATGCGCCGGCACGATCGGGAGCGATTCGAAGTCTTCGCGTACTCCAACGCCGCCGCCCCCGACGCCCGCACCGAGGTCTTCAAGTCCATCGCGGATCACTGGCGTGACATCGCCCGCACGGGCGATACCTCGGCCGCCGGAATGATCCGTGCCGACCAGATCGACATCCTCGTCGACCTGGCGGGTCTTACCCACAACAACCGCCTGGGGCTGCTGGCCCTGAAACCCGCCCCCGTCCAGATGTCCTACTGCGGGTACCCGAGCACGACGGGGCTTTCCGCCGTCGATTACCGCCTGGTTGACCAGGTGACCGACCCTCCAGGATCGGAATCCCGCTGCGTCGAGCGGCTTCTCTACCTCCGACCGCCGGGGAGTTTCAGTTGCTATGCCCCGCCGCCGGGGATGCCCGAGCCTGCGCCCTTGGTCACGGGCACGCCGGTGGTCTTCGGGTCGTTCAATGTCCTTTCCAAGGTCACGCCGCCGGTGGTTGAGACGTGGTGTCGTATCCTCACGCAATGCCCGGGATCGCGCCTGGTGCTCAAGGCACGATCGCTCGCCGAGCCCTCCGTGCGGCGTCGGTACGCCGAGTCCTTCGCGTCCCGAGGCATCGATCGGGATCGGGTGGAACTCCTCGGGCCGCTCCCCGGGGTCGCGGATCATCTGGCCGTCTACGGCCGCGTGGCGATCGCCCTTGATCCCTTCCCCTACAACGGGACCACCACCACGTACGAGGCGCTCTGGATGGGCGTGCCCGTGGTCACGCTCGCCGGGATCACCCACGCCGGGCGGGTCGGGGCGAGCATCCTCACCGCGCTGGGTGAGCCGTTGCTTATCGCTCGGAACACCGACGACTACGTGCGCACAGCGTGCGAACTGGCCGCCGACCTCTCGCGGATCAACACCTACCGGACCACGCTCAGGGGCCGGCTCGGGTCGTCCCCCCTGTGCGACGCCGAGGGATACACCCGCCGGCTTGAAGAGGCCCTGAGGATCGCGTGGTCTTGCTGGTGCGGCTCGACTCGCTGACCGCCGATCATTCGCCTTGCGGGCTCCCCGGCACGATCACTTGATGACACGCACCTTGATGTTGCGGTACCAGACCTTGTCGCCGTGGTCCTGGAGCGCGATGTGCCCTCGCGGCTGAACGGCAAATCCCTTCCACGCATCGAACTTGCTCGCCTTGACCAGTTTCCTGAACTCCTCGGAGCCCAGGTCCGCCTCGACGACCTTCTCCCCGTTCCACCAGTGCTCCACGAGCGTTCCCTTGACCACGATCCGCGCCGTGTTCCATTCGCCGGCGGGCCTGGTCATGTCCTTCGTGGGGGCGTAGAGGCCGTACAAGGAGGCGGACATCGTTCTGGGATCGGCGTTGTCGCGATGTCGGGCGTTGTCGAGGACCTGAAACTCCGGTCCCGTCTCGTACGTGGCGTTCCCCGACTCCGAGACGCGGTAGATGATCCCGCTGTTGCCGCCTTGCGAGACCATCCACTCGCACGAGAACTCGAAGTCCTCGTACTGCTCGCGCGTCATGATGTCGCCGCCGCCGCCCAGCACCACAAGCGTCTGGTTGTCGGCGATGGTCCATGACGACGGCACCGCGTCGGACTTGAATCCCTTGAAGTGCTCAAGAGTCGCCCCGTCGAACAGGAGGATCCAGCCGTCGGCCTTCTCCTGCTCGGTCAGCGTGTTGATCCGGGGGACGCCCCTGGTCGGCTTTGGCTCATGGCCGTGGTCGGCGGGTTGCACGGACTTTGCCTCCTGTCGAGACGCCTGGCCGGGCCGGGCGTCGGCGCTGGCGGACACGATCGCCACCCCCGCGCACGCCGCCGCGATGATCCCCCCGATCAGCGCGACCTTGTTCATCCCGACGCAGCAGCAATTCATGTTCGATCTCCGTTCTCCGCCAGAAGCGGTCTGCCCGGAAACGGCCCCAAACAGCGGCCCCGACAGCGGCCCCGACAGCGGCCCCGACAGCGGCCCCGACAGCGGCCCCGACAGCGGCCCAAGCGGTGGCCCATCTCCGGCCTGCGACGCGAGCCGCCGTGCCATGCCAATCATCCAGACCACCAAGCATAGTCACCCGCGCCGGCGGTTCGGCACGGCCAGGTCCGCGGCGTATAGTCGGCACCGATCGGCCACCCCGTTCACGCGAGCCCGCCCGTGCCACCGCCGGAAACGCCGGATCGTCGTTACGACTCGTCCCGATGGTCGCCCGGGACGCTTTCGCTGCACGCGGCGGGCGTGGTGCTGATCCAGTCCTCGCAGAACGCCGTGTTTTTCATCCTCGCCGTGATGGCCCGCAAGCGTTTCAGCGCGACGGACTGGGAAACGGTGCTCATCACGTCCGCTCCGACGGTCCTGTTTGTCACCGGGATCTTCTGGAACGACGTCTTCCGGCGGTCGAGACTGGGCCGCTACCTGTGGACCTACTGGCTGGTCTGCGGCGCACCGCTGCTGGCCGCCCCGTTCATCGACGCGTACTGGCACCTTCTGGCGGTCCACCTGGTGGTGTGCGTGGGAATCGCGGGGTACCACCCGGCGGCGGGCGAGTTGCTGAGGCACCTGTACCCCGACGCCTCGCGCGGACGGATCTTTGCCACGCTTTCGGCGGTCAGCATGCTCCTCACCGCCGCGGGCGGGTACGTGGTGGGCGTGATCCTCGACTTCGACGCCGACTCATTCCGCTGGTACATGCCGCTGGCGGCGCTGCTTCAGGGCGTCGGCGTGGCGGTTTTCTGGTGTCTGGCACACCGCTCCGGGCTGCTGCATACTCGGGCCGTCCGTGACTCGACCGCCGCCTCGGTCCTCCGCCGGGTGATCGACCCGGTCGTTCATATGCGCCAGGTCCTTCGGGAGGACCGCGTCTTCTACCGCTACGAGGCGTCGTACATGACCTACGGCGTCGGGTGGATGATCTGCTACGCCCTCTTGCCGCTGCTGGTGACCAACCGCCTGGGACTCAATTACGAAGAGGTCGCCCGGTCCACCCACGTGGCCTATCTGGTGGTCCTGGTCGCGGCCCTGGTCCCCTGCGGCCTGCTCATGGACCGACTGGGGGCGGCTCGGACCAGCGCGATCTCCTTCGTCGCGCTCACCGTCTACCCCGTCGGCCTGGCCTTCGCCGACAGCGCGATGGAACTCGCCGTGGTCAGCGCCATCTACGGCCTGGCGCATTCGGGCACGCACCTGGGATGGACCCTCGGGCCGGTTTCCCTGGCTCCAGCGCAGGACAAGGTGCCACAGTACGTCGCGATCCACGCCACGCTGGTCGGGCTGCGTGGAGCGGTATTCCAAGGGCTCGGGGTCCTTATCTACAGGCTCACCGGGAGTTTTTCGGTCCCGCTCGCCATGGCCGCCGTCGCCTTCGCCTGGGCCTCGTGGCAGATGTTCGGAATCGAAGGCATGATCCGCGAGCGAACACGGGCCGTCATCGGGCGCCACTCCAACCCCCGGGCTTCCGGCAACCTCACCGCCAAGTCTCCCGACGAGCCCGACTGACCGTCCGCGCCGGGCGTTGCTTGGAAGGTTTCTGTTCGATATACTCGCATGCAAGGCGTGGTTGCGTGATGGCGGTTCGCGCGGGAGTACTCACATGAATAACACCATGAAAGTTCGGATCGGGCTCGTGGCCGTGTTGCTCGCAGTGGTCGGCATCATGGGGTGCGCGGCATCGGGTTCATCGGAGCGTGTCCGCGTGGTGGGGCCCGCCACTCCCCAGGCACAGGCGATGTTCGACCAGATCAAGGGCCTCGCCGGGACCTGGGAAATGACCGACGAGAGCGGGCAACGGATGACCGGCGCGATCTACCGCGTTGTTTCGGCGGGCTCGGCGGTGTGCGAGCGGATGTTTCCCGGGTCCGACCACGAGATGATCAACATGTACCACCTCGACGGCGACCGGGTCCTGGTCACGCATTACTGCGCCCAGGGCAACCAGCCGCGGATGGCCGCGCGGTCACGCGCCTCGGCAAACCTGATCGCCTTCGAGCCCGAGAGCGTCACCAACCTGGTCGCGTCCGACATCGAGTACATGGCGAGGCTCGAACTCGACATGACCGACGCCGACCATATCACCCAGCGCTGGCAATCGATGACGCGTGGCGAGCCGACATCTCACGTGGAGTTCCGATTGACTCGCCTTGGCTCGTGACCGCGGCGTTTGCCGGGCGATGTGTCCCCTCGTCCGGCTCGATCATGTGTACCCGAGGTGACCCGATGACCGCAACAAGACACCACGTGCTGATGACGGCCCTGATCGGTCTCGCCGCGGCGTTCACCGGCATGTTCGCCGGATGCAGCACCAACCCCGCCACGGGGCGTTCGCAACTCGCCTTTTTCGGGCGCGACTGGGAGATCGAGATCGGCCAGCAGGCCGCCCCAGGCCTGGTCGAGGAGTTCGGCGGAGAGGTGAAGGACGCCGAACTGCGGGCCTACGTCGCCGACATCGGGGCCAGGCTCGCCCGGCACACCGAGGCCGATTTCCCGAGTCTCCCCTGGACCTTCACGCTGCTCGATTCGGACGTCATCAACGCCTTCGCGCTCCCCGGCGGCAAGGTCTTCTTTTCCCGCGGACTGGCCGCGAGGATGACCGACGAGGCGCAGATGGCCGGTGTCCTGGGTCACGAGATCGGCCATGTCACGGCCCGTCACACCGCCGAGCGCATCAGCCAGGTCACGCTGATCCAGGGCGCGGTCCAGATCGCGGGCGTCGCGGCGGATTCGGCGGGCGGCTCGGGCGCCGGGCAACTGCTCCCGGCGCTCAACGTCGGCGGGCAACTTGTCACCCTGAAGTTCGGACGTGACCAGGAATCCGAAGCCGATTCCCTCGGCCTTCGGTATATGTCCAAGGAAAATTACAACCCCTGGGCGATGCTGAAAGTCATGGAGATCCTCAAGGAGGCCTCCGGCGGGGAGGGGTCAAGCGAGTGGATGTCCACCCACCCCTTGCCAGAGACCCGGATCCAGCGCATCACCCAGGAACTCCAGCGTGACTACGCCTTCACCCGGGACAATCCCGAGTACCAGTTTCACGAGCAGCGCTACCGCGAGCGGTTTCTCCGGCGGCTGGCCACGCGGCCACCCCCCTCCGATCCGAGAGCCTCAACGCCCCTGGCAATCGATCTTTCCGACCCGAGTGCCTGGTGTTCCCTCTGCGCGGCACAACCCTCGGTCGCGCATTCCGAACGACAGGGACCGTGACTCTTCACGCGTTCACGGTTTCGCCGCAAGGTTGGGCTTGGGGAGAATCCGCGGAAGGTTCGCAACACCCATTCGCTCGGCTCCGCACAATGGCCTTGAACACGGCCCGGCTTTCTGGTACGAATGCCGTGGTCCGCTTGTACTTGTATGTTCCAAGGGTCGGATGCAGTCAATGGCGTGGCGAGAGTGGGACCTTTGATTTCTTGATATAATTGTCCGCATTATCGCCGGCGGTCGGCCGCGGGGTTGGATGGCTCCATTGTTCCGCCCGCGTTCGCGGGAGTGTCCGCGCTTTCGGCGAACGGTCGAGGCAACATTCGGGCGAAGGGTACCACCCCCGCCATCAGAAGGAGAAGCATGATGGATCGAGTTCTGGCGCTCTCAAGCGTGGCGGTTGTCGTGGTCCTGGGCTCTTCTGCCGTCGCACCAGCCGACATCCTGGCTTCAAACCCCATCCGTCCGGACTTCACGACGCTTTACTACGAGAATGCCTGGATTTCGGGCGGGGAGCCGGGATTTTTCTTCGGACAAAGCGCGGATGGCTTCGCCCTTGCTCAGGAGTCGGTCGTAACCGATGTTACGTTTGCCGGTCGCATAGTCGCAGCGGGTTGCTTTTACAAGGATCTTACAAATATTTCTCATTTCCGGGTCATGATCCTGTCTGACGCGGGTGGCGTGCCCGGCGCCGTGGTCCACGAACAGTTGTTCACCAAAGCGCAGACCAACCCGGTCTTGGCAGCCGTGTTGCCCGACACGTTCAACCTGTACACCCATTCGGCGGCTTTCTCGTCTCCTCCCACGCTTCCCGCCGGGAACTACTGGGTATCGGTGATGGGGATTTACATTATCAAGGAGTTCTGCGACCACTGGGGCTGGGCTCAAGGGACCGTGACCGGGCACGCCCGGAGGTCAGAACCGGACGGGGCGTGGCAGCAAGTACTGGTCAGCGACAGCGGGCTTACGTATGAGATCATCGGCTACCCCGTTGTACCTCCCGCGACGTTTGTCCGGCGCGTGGCGGCGGTGGGGGACATCCTGCCCGGCACGCCGGGCCTGGCGTGTGAATCGCTGAACGATCCGTACACCGATGGATACGGGGTGGTGGGGTTCACGGGCCGCGGTACCGGGGACAACAACTTTGTGTGGTACGACGATCGAGTCATCTGGCTCAACAGCGAGGCGGCTCCGGCGTACACCCTGACCGGCGCCGAGGGAACCATGGACGTCGGCAACGGCGGCCGGTTCATCTACTCCCCGTCGATCGACGGCAACGACGGGGTCTGGACACAGGCGGGGTATCTCCTTGCCGACAACGACCCGGCCCCGGGATTCGCCAAGTTCAGCACCTTTAACAGCCGTCCGGGCATGGCGCCCAACGGGGTGGCGTACTGGGTCGCGGGCCTGAGCGACACCGCCACGAGTTCAACGAACCAGCGGGTCCTTTACCGCGTCCCCAATCCCGCCAACCCGGTTTTCAGCGCGGTCCTGGTCGGGGGCCAGACCTACGCGGGCCTGACCATCACCGCGACGGGCATCAACTTTGCTTACGACGCCGACGACTCGGGCCTGTGGTTCGTCAACAACCTGACCAACACCGGGCCGACCGCGAACGACGTCTATCTGATGCTCACCGGGCCCAACGGCAGCGAGGTCATCGCGAGGGAGGGCTTTTTCATCCCCGGCTCGAACAACGAGTCCTTCACCTCCACGTTCCGCATCCCGTCGGTGAACTGGCACGGGGATGTGGCGTACGCGGGGGACACCAACGCCGCGACCGACCGCGACGAGGTGCTGGTTTACAAGGATGTCGTGCGTCTGCGAGAGGGCGATGTGGTTGACGGGGTGCCGCTGGCCGGAGCGAGCGGGCTGGGCGGCACGGTGATCATGGTGAGTCTGAACAACTGCGGGCAGATCGCGCACCTGTGGGACTGCGGGACCGCCACGACCGATCCCGAGCGCCTGTTCTTCGGGCCCGGGGAGGACCTGAAGAACTCGTCGAGACTGCTGCTGTCAACCGGGGATGAAATCGACTTTGACGGCGACGGCATCTGCGACGGGGTGGTGACGGACTTCAACGCCTCGTCCGTGATCGCTCCCGGGCTTGACCTTGCCAACGACGGGATGATCTACGTACACGTGGACGTCCAGCCCTGCGGGGGCGGGTCGGCGGTGGAGATGATCATCGGGATCCGGGCGTACTGCCCGAGTGACTGGGACGCCAGCGGGTTCAGCGACATCGAGGACTTCACGGCCTTTGTGCTGGACTTCGAACTGGGCGAGGCGGACTTCGACTGCTCGGGGTTCACCGACACGGACGACTTTGACGCCTTCATCAGGGCTTTCGAGCAGGGGTGCTGAGGGAACGGGGAGAGCCGTCCACGGGAAGCGTGCCGGCGGCGACTGTTACGTCAGGGGCCCGCGCCAGCGACGCGGGCCTTTTTTTCGTGCGAGCGGTCATCCCATCGCGTAGGCTTGGCGCATGAGCCAGATGTCCCCCCCCGCCTGCTACCAAAGCCCGATCCGTTACGATCCATCGCGCATGCACGCCGCGGCGCTGTACTGCTCGGACGGCCGCGTCGGGGAGCATTTCGACGACTTCCTGCACAACGGCCTGTTGCTTCCGAGGTACGACCGGCTGTGCCTTCCCGGCGGGCCGGCGTGCCTGGCCGGTCATCCCCAGGCGCACCTCGAGGAGCAGGGCGTCGTCGATGAACTCCAGTTTCTCGTGCAGGTCCATAAACTGCGACGCATCGTCCTGATCGCCCACTCGGGCTGTGCGTTCTACGGCAACCGGCTTGAACTCAGGGAGCCGAGGCTTGAACTCGTTCAGAGGGCCGATCTCGTACGTGCCGCCGCGTTCGCGCATCGCGTGACCGGGATCGACGCGATCGAGGCCTATTACGCCCGCCTGAACGACAAGTCCTTGTCGTTCGAGCGAGTGGACGTGTAATCACGCCTGGGCCGTCGATTCACGGCTGGAGGTCGAGCCCCACGTCGATGGACGCGGACCCGTGCGTCAGCGATCCCACGCTGATCCGGTCAACGCCCGTGCGGGCGACCTGGGCGATTGTCTCGAGCGTGATGCCGCCCGAGGCTTCCAGTTCCGGCCGCGGACCCCGGCGATCACGGATCGCCACCGCCTGCGTCAGCGCCTCGGCGCCCATGTTGTCGAGCAGCACCACGTCCACCACCCCGGGCTCGAGGGTCATCACCGCGTCGAGTTGCGCCAGCGAATCAACCTCCACCTCGACAAACGAGAGAAGCCCACCCGTCTGCCGCCGGGCCGCCTCCGCCGCCGACCGTATGAACTCGGGGAGGTCCTCCAACTTCAGGTGCGCGATGTGGTTGTCCTTGATGAGCGCGGCATCGAACAGGCCGACCCGGTGGCAGCACCCTCCCCCGCACCGCACGGCGTACTTCTCCAGCACGCGAAGCCCCGGGGTGGTCTTGCGTGTGTCGTAAAGCCGCGTGGCGGTCGAGGCGAATTCTCCCCCCATCGCCGAGAGGAACCGGCGCGTCCGCGTCGAGACGCCCGACAGGCGACCCACCAGATTCAGGATCATCCGTTCGGCCGCGAGGACCTGACGGATCGGCCCGACGATCTCCCCGATGGTCTCCCCGGCCCGCATCTCCGTCCCGTCGCGCTTCGACGGGGCAAACCGGCATCCCGGGGAAACCAGCGACAGGATCTCGGGCACCACGGCCAGCCCGCACGCCACGCCGGGCGACCTGGCCCGCAGCAACGCGAGCCTTTCCCGGCCGTCGAAAGGGCACGACGCCCCGGTCACGTCGCCCGACAACGTCCCCCATGCCCCGCCGAAGCCACCCGCCGGGCCGAGGTCCTCGTCCCGTGCGATCTCGATCAGCCGTCGCACCAGCCCCGTTCTTGCGAAATGGGTGTACAACTCAGCCAGTGACAGGGAGTTCAGGTCGAGCATCGGCAGGTCAACTCCGCGCCGCGCGGTCGGGGGTGTCCATCAACGGGATGTAACGCGAACCAGGGCGGCCTCTTGCTCGGAAGACGACATTTCCTGCCACCTGGGAATGCATCCCTTGCAGCAAAGAGCCACGTGCTTGCCGCTCCAATCAGCCCGGCCGCCGGTGTAGGCGACCGACGCCCCGGTCGAGCGGGCATCTTCATTACTCATCACCGGGCACGCGGCGTTGATCATCCCGGGTTCCGGGGCGGCTCCCGGCACGGCGGGGCGGCAATTCTCGTCGTCCGGCGTCTTGGTTGCCTGACATCCCACGATTGCCAGCGTTGCGAACACGACCGTGAGTCCCGCGAGTCGAATGCCGTTCATGTCACGATGCTCCCTTGGTCATCTCGTGATCCGCGAGCCGCGCCACCAGGCCCGGCTCCATTCAGGACGATAGCCGCGCTCGCCGCGTCCGGTCGATCGTCTCGGTCGCCGGTCACCCGTGAAGAGCCGTACCGCGGGGCGTACTCAGAACGTCTCCCGAGCCGGGATACGCTCTTCGACGGATTCCGGCAGGGTGGCCGCGTGCGGGCTGGACAACAGGTGCCGGGCCGCCCTCCAGACCCGGTAGCCAACGCGGTCGAGCCAGCGCTTCGCCTCAATCCGGTCGATGGCCTCTTCGGCGCTCATGCCTCCCGCCGCCGTCTGGGCGAGTACTTCCTCACGCCCCCGGCGACGACGCTGGGCGATATCTCTCGCGACCCCTTCGATCCGGACCACCGTGGCAGCCTCCACCGATTCCGTCCCCGTCGCTTGCGAAAGTGCGGAGCGGATCGACACCGTGACCGCCTCAACCGCCCCGAGCAACTCGGCGCGGCTCAGGACCAGCGAGGGGTCATCGGCGGCAAGCCGGGCCGACCGTGTCTCTTGGCTGGCCTCGATCAACCGAAGCAGGTGATCAATCGCGTGGAGTACCGACAACCGCCGAGCCTCGCCTTCGCCGGCGCTGCCCGCCTCGTCGCCGCGTCCGACCGCTCCCAGGAACCGCGCCGTCTCCATGAGCGCGGACCCCGCCTCGGCAAGCCGGTCACCGCTCGACGATGACTCGCGGTGACGCATCAGGCCCGAGAGGTGCTCCAAGACCAGCCCGAAGACCTCCAGTGCCGAACGTCGCCCCGCCTCCACGGCCACGGCGGGCATCGTTGCTACCGAGCGGTCCAGATGGCGCGTCAGTTCCGGCCCGCGCTGCCTCACGAGTCGCTCGATGAACCGGGAAAATGGTCCGATCACGGGCAGGATGATCGCCAGGCCCAGAACGTTGAACGCCGTATGAAACGCCGCCAGCAATATCGGCGGAGAAACAGCGTGCCCCGGCGGGACATCGGATGGCCCGGCGCCGGCCAGCGATGCCGATCGCTCGACCAGCAACGGCGTCACCACCGGCAGCAGCGCGAAGACGACCACGCCCGTGAAGACGTTGAAGATGATGTGGGACGCGGCGGTTCGCTTGGCGGGCGTCGTGGATCCGATCGCCGCCACGGCGGAACTCACGGCCGTCCCGATGTTCTGTCCGACCACCATCGCCATCGCCTGGTCGAGCCCGATCGCGCCCGCGTGCAGCGCCGAGAGTGTCGCCGCCGCGGCCACGCTCGATGACTGTGTCACGATGGTCAGCGCGCAGCCGATTCCCAGCAGCGCCGCACGCCCGGCCAGCGTCGCCCCGGGCATGTCCGAAGGCGAGAACCGCTCGGCAATCCCCGACATGCCATCGGCGAGCATCCCGATGCCCACAAACAGAAGCCCGAATCCCGCCATCGCCAGGCCACCTGGAACCGCCCGCCCACGGCCCATCATGCGGAGCATGGCGCCCGCGAAGATCAAGGGAAGGGCGGCCGATCCGATCGAGAATTTCAGCCCAAGAAGCGCCACGAGCCAACTCGTGCTGGTCGTTCCGACGTTCGCCCCCAGCACCACGCCCACCGCCTGGTTGAACGTCAAGAGCCCGGCGCTGACGAGCCCGATGGTCATCATCGTCGTCGCGCTCGATGACTGAACCAGCCCTGTAACCACGGCGCCGGTTGCCACCCCGGAGCAAGGTCCCCGAACCGCTCGCCGAAGCAGCCCGCGCAGGTCCGTACCGGCCATGCCCCTCAGGCCGTCGGTCAAGAGGTTCATGCCCAGAAGGAAAAGCCCAAGTCCACCGAGAATGGTGATGGCCGTGGTCAGCGATGCGCTCCTCATGACCCCGCAAGACTTCGCTTCCAAGGCAATTCCAGGCGGCGATGCGCCGGGCGCGGCTTGGTCGGACAATCCGTCCGTTCTATGATGATAGTGAGTGCTCCGCGGTGAGCGTCCAGGAGCGCGGTGTTCGTATCAACGCACGCCCGGCGTGCCGCCGCGGAAGAAGGGTTGATCCATGAGCCCATACTCTTCGATCACCGTCGGCACGGACTTCTCGGCGTGCTCGGCGGTCGCCGTCGCGCAGGCCGTCCGTCTGGCCGGCCTGTCGGGCACGCGCCCCCGGGTCGTGCATGTCCTTGACACCCTCGTCGTGACGGATCTTGAACGAAAACTCTCTCCCTTGCAGGTATCGATCCAGGAGAGTCTCGTCCGGGATGCCCGCCTGGCGTGGAAGGAATTCGCCTCGACAATCCCCGACACGCCGGACGCGGCCGGCCTTGAACTTGACATACGGATCAACAACAGGGTGGTCGGGCTGATCGACCACGCCCGATCGACCAACGCCGACCTGCTGGTCGTCGGAGCGCTGGGAGACCAGGCGCCCGACGTGGGCGCGGGAACGGTTGCCACCGGGTGCGTCCGCAAGGCTCCCTGCGACGTGCTGCTCGTGCGGGACACGCACCGCGGACCGTACCGGACGATTCTGGCGTGCGTGGATTTCTCGGATTCAGCCCTCAGGGCCCTGGGCGCCGCCGCGCGGTTCGCACGGCGGGAGGGAGCGGCGCTGCACATCATCAACGTGTACGAGGGAACCGCCAACCCCTTCCCGTTCTCGACATCCCTGCAAAGAGCCATCGACGATTCCAACGCCCAGACGGCCGCCCTGGTTCGCGAGCGGCTTGATCGGTTCATCGCCAGGGCCGGGCCGGATTTCCCGGGAACCACCCCGACGCTTCACACGGTCGATGCCGCGTCCTGCGGGCGGGGCATCGTTCAGTGCGCCAAGGCTCTGGGCTCCGACCTCATCGTCCTGGGCACCAGGGGACGCTCGAATCTTCGCGACACGCTCCTGGGCAGCACCGCCGAGCGGGTCCTGAGAGACTCTCGTTCATCCATTCTCGCCGTACGACCAGCGGAGTTCGCCAGAGCGGAGTCCTGACCAGCCGCACACCGGCACGACACGTTCGCAAGCCCAGGCACACAAGGAGATCCCACCATGGACCGCCTCAAGTCGATCATGGTCGCCGTCGATTTTTCCGCCTGCTCGGCCGACGCGTTCCGCCAGGCCGCTCGCATCGCCGAATGGAACGGGGCTTCACTCTCCGCGATGCACGCGGTCCCGCTGCCGGGCCACCCACACACGCCATACCCCTTCATACCCATCGACGTCCCGACCACCGGCGATTTCGTCGGTGAAGCCCGTCGCCGGTGGGAAGGGTTCGCTCCCGACGCTCCGGCGCGGCGAGCCACCGACCTGGCCGTGGTGGTCGGCGGCCCGCGTTCGGAGATCGTCGAGCGGGTCCGCTCCGAGCGTCCGGACCTGCTCGTCGTCGGGGCGCACGGAGACCAGGATGCCGCTCGCGGCATCGGCGCCACCGCCGCCGCCTGCGTCCAGCGGGCGCCGGCACGCGTCATGGTCATCCGAGAGGGCGCCGCCGGGCCGTTCACCCGCGTCGTGGCCTGCGTTGATTTCTCGGAGACCTCCCGCATCGCACTGGATCAGGCCATCCGGATCACCGCGCAGGACGGTTCTTTCCTGCACATCCTCCACGTCTACCAGGACCCCTGGGGCGGGCTTGGGCCTCCCGACGACATGAAGGCCAACATGCCCGACTTCTGGCCCGCGTACGAGAAGGCGGTCGTCGAGCGCCTCGCCTCGTTCTGCGACCCGTTGGGACATGAAGTGGCCGCGCTCAAGGCCACCTTCCATGCCTTCAAGTCCGCGGACCACGGGCTGGGCATCATCGACTTCGTGAACCAGACCAAGGCCGACCTGGTCGTCCTGGGAACCAGGGCACGGTGGAACCTGCGCGACGCGTTCTGGGGGAGCACCGCCGAACGCGTGGTCCGCGCCGCCCCGTGCAGCATCCTGACCGTCAAGCCCGAGGGATTCGACCAGCCCGCGGGCACCTCGCACTGAACCCGCGGCGTGCGATCGGGACACGCCCGGCCAGAGCGGCCCGAGCCCCTTCACCGCCCGCTCAGCGCGGAAAGCCCCGATACCAGCAAGAACGCCGCGTAGGACGCCAGCAGCACGGTGCCTTCGATCCTCGAAACCCTTCTCTTGTTGGTCCGGCTGATGGGGACCAGCACGACCGCCAGCACCCCCATGTAGGCGATCGGCAGTGTCATCGCCGCCCCGGTCTCGGGCGGGGCGATAAGCCCGGTGATCCCGAAGATCGCCCCGGCGTTGAACATGCACGACCCGATCGCATTGCCCATCGCCAGGTCGGTCTGCCCTCGGCGGATCGCAAAGTACGAGGTCGTCAGTTCCGGAAGGGTCGTCCCGATCGAGACGATCGTCACACCGACCACCGACGCCGGGACCCCGAGGTTGATCGCGAGGCCCGAGGCCCCGTCGCTCGCCAGCGATCCCCCGATCGAAAGCAGCGTCAGCCCGCCGATGAAACAGGACACGATCATCAGCCAGCCCATCGGGTGCTTCTCGCGCGTGGGGTCATCCCCCAGTCCCGCGTGCGAAGCGTCCTCCCCCGGCCCATTCCCGCGAAGCGCCGACATCACCGTCCACGTGCTGTACACGCCGAAGGCCAGGAGCAGCAAACCCGGGAAGAACCTCTCAAAGCCGACGGTCAGCCCCAGCGCGGCCATGATCGACAGCCCGACCGCGTTGAGCACGATCTCCACCCGAACAAGCCGCTCCTGCACCAGCAGCGGACGCATCAGGGCGCACACCCCAAGCACGAGCGCCATATTGCAGATGTTGGCGCCCACCACGTTCCCAAGCGCCAGGTCGCCCCGGCCCTTGGACGCCGAGATCAGGTTCAACGCCATTTCCGGCGCGGAGGTTCCCCACGCCACCAGCGTCAGACCCACCACCAGCGGCGAGACATCGAGCCGCTTGGCCGTATCCACCGAGGCCGACACGAGCAGGCGCCCGCCGACCAGCAGCAGCACCAAGCCCACCGCAAACTCCAGCGCATCGCTCACCATATGCCCAGCAATCCCCCCATGCGGTCAACCGAGAAGAAAACGACGCGAACCGAACACCCGGCAACCGCCTCTTCGGGAATACCCCGTCCACCCGACCTCTAGCGCTCCGTCTTGCCGATCTGCTCGAACAGGCGGCTCTCCGCCACGCGGTACCTCTCCAGCGCCTCGTCGAGTTCCCGCTTGAGCCGGGCGACCTCCGCGGGGTCGATCCCCGGTCGTACGCCCGACGCCGTGATCGTTTCGAGAGCCGTCGCCGAGGCACGCAGGTCGCTCAGCGCCGAGGCGTAACTCCTCGCCGAATCGTACAGCAACTGCTGCTGGAGTTCCTTGGTATCCGGCTGGACCAGCAGCCGCCAGGGCTGGGCGCGGATCTCCATCATGGCCAGTTTCAACTGGTCCGACGCGAGCCTTGCGTTGGCCATCGTACGCCGGACCGTGGACGACTCGGTCGCCACGATCGTGTCCAGTCGGGTGGCCAGACTCTCAAAACTCTCCATGGTGCGGCGGGCCTGCTCCCCCGCGGGCTCGATCGTCTCGCGAATCGAGACGGCCGCCGCGTCGAGGCTCTCGAAGAACTGGTCGATCTTCGGCCGGTTCTCGTTCACCAGCCCGCGCAAGTCTCCGACCAGCCCCCGGCTATCGTCGATCACGCCCTGCGCGCTCGTCCCCAGCGCCGGCAGACGCGATCCCGCGTCGTCCGCGTTGGACAGGAAGGAATCCACATGCAGGGTCCAGCCCGGGACCTTCTCGGAGATCGTCTCGATCGACGCACGGGCGCTCCCCGTCGCCGAACGCACATCCTCCAGCGCCGCCCTGACCAGCGCGGCGTTGCTTTCGATCAACTCGTCCACCTTCTCCATCGCCGATTTGGCCTTTTCGATGATGCTCCGGAGGTCCATCACCTGCTCGGATCCAAGCCCCGCGTCGGCAAGGAACGACGGAGGCGCCACCGAACCTTCAATCCGCTCCCCGGGCAGGAGTTGCGGACCCGGGCCGATCCGTTCCTCGGGCCTGACCGTCGCGGGGTTGCCCATCGAAACAATGTTGATGGACGTCAACGACCCCAGGAGCGGCTTTTCCAGGGTGAACAGGGCGTTATCCGCCAACTCGAACCGCGAATCGATCCGGACCGTCACGTCCACGCTTCCCCGTTCCCCCGCCGACGCCGCGTCGGGCACCACGGCCACGCTCATCACCTTTCCCACCGGCTGACCGCCCAGCGTCACCGGGGAACCGCCCTTGATCCCCGCCGCGCCCTGCTGGATCGAGAAACGAACCACGTACTCGCTGGTCGAACGCATCCGTTCGCCCACGTCCGAAAGAATGAAACTTGCCACGACCGCCAGGGCCACCGAAGCCAGCAGAAACGACCCGGCAAGAAGGTTGTTGCGGGATGATGACGCGGCCATGAGGCAAGAGCATACACCGGGCGATCCAAACCCGCTTCCCCGGTTGACCGAACGGTCAGGCCCCGCCGGGTAGCGCTCCGGGCGGATCCACCCGGAGCGACTCGGTGATGGACACCTCCTGAAGCCGGACGCTCAGCCGGTCGAGGAACTCCTTGGCGGTGTAAAACTCGCCCGCCTCGACGCTCCTCCAGTCCGACTCCGCCCGGGCGACCATCGCCGCCAGCGCCTCCGCCGCCTCGCGCAGTTGGCCCAGGTAATCGGCTTCCACAAGGTGCCCGAAACGCTCCATCCGGTCGCCGATCCATTTCAGGTCAAGGCGGCTGTTCACGACCAGGTCGATGACGCGGTGTCGAGCCATGTCCTCTCGGGCATGCACCACCGACTCGCGCTCGATGCGGTCCACCTCTTCGGCCGTCAGCCCGTGGTTGGGGATGACCTGCACCGCCGCCCGCCGGCCCGAGCGACGCTCCACCGCCGACACGCTCAGCACCCCGTTGGAGTCCACGGCAAACTCGACCTGCAACTGCGGGATTCCCGCCGGCATGGGGGCAATGCCACGCACGTGGAACATCCCAAGACTCCGGCAATCCTGGGACAACTCCCGTTCGCCCTGCAGGATGTGGATCGCGATCGACGTCTGCCCATCCACGCTGGTCGAGAACATCTCCGTCGCGCGCGTCGGCACCGCCGAATTGCGCATGATGAGTTTGGCCACCGCCCCTCCCACGGTCTCGATTCCAAGCGACAAGGGGATCACGTCCAGCAGCAGCCTTCCCCGCGTGGTTCCCGACAGGATCGACGCCTGCACCGACGCACCCAGCGCCACCACCTCGTCGGGATCCAGCGCCACGTAGGGATCGAGCCCGAAGAACTCACCCACACGGCGCCGCACGAGCGGGATGCGCGTCGATCCTCCAACCATCACCACCGCCCCGACCCGCATGGACCCGCCGTCCATCCCCAGCACTCGGGCGGCATCCCCCATCGCGCGCCGGCAGCACGTGATCGCCCGCTCGACCCAGCCTTCGATCAGGCGCTCGAACGCACCCCGATCCAGGGATCTCTCGACGCGCGGCCCCTCGCTTTGATCGACGCCGATCACCGCCCGGTCGCCCTGGCTCAGGTATCGCTTGGCCGCTTCCGCCGAAGCCACCAGCCGAGCCATGTCACCCGGCGCGACCGATCCGACCGGCCGGCCGTCCAGCGCATAGTCCACCAGCAGGCGGTCAACGTCGTCTCCTCCCAGGTGGGTGTCTCCAGACGTGGCGATCACCTGGAACACCGACGTTTCCTCCCCCGCGGGCCCTCCCGCGGACAGGATTTTCAGAATCGAAACATCAAAGGTCCCTCCGCCCAGGTCAAAGACCGCGACCGGCTCCTTCGCCGCGTTCCGCTCGCTCTGCCGATCAAGACCCAATCCATACGCCAGGGCGGCGGCGGTCGGCTCGTTGAGGATCCTCACCACTTCCAGCCCCGCGAGGCGCCCGGATTCCCGCGTTGCCTGGCGCTGTGCATCGTCGAAATACGCGGGGACCGTCACCACGGCCCGGTGAACCTCCGCTCCCAGAGCCGCCGAGGCCTGCTCGCGAAGCGTCCGCAGGATGTCCGCGCTCACCTCCTGCGGCGACACGATTCGCTCCCCTGATGGAGTGGGGATCGCAAGCCGAGCCGTTCCCCTCTCGCCCGCACGAACGTCGAAGGAAAAGTACGGGAGGTCGGCCCGGGCGTCATCGACCGAACGCCCCATCAGCCGCTTCACGCTCGATATGGTCGTCGCGGGGAACTCCCCCGCCGCCGCGCGGGCCTCGCTTCCCACCACCGCCCTTGATTCCCCGCCGGCCGTCGATTCGTACCGCACCACGCTGGGGACCAGGCGTTCCCCACGCTCGTTGACAAGGACCCTGGGTCCCTGCTGGTCGCAGTACGCGACCAGGCTGTTGGTCGTCCCAAGATCGATCCCGACGATGATGTCACTCGACGACCCCGCCATCAATCCTCCGTCGGCAAGCCGGGCAACGAGGTCGCCGCGATCATCCGGACTCGTCGGCCGACATCTTCTGGACAACCTGCCCACGCAAGACCGATTCCACCCCGCGCTTGATCGACCGCCAGTCCGCCCCGGGCCGGCGGTTCACCGTCACCCACCCGTCGAGAATCAAGACCTGGGTCACTCCATCGATCCCCAGCAGGGCGGCGGCGAGCGGGTCACCCGACGCGTCCGATCCCGGCCCGTAGGAGCGAGGTCCGGACCGGCCGGGCAGCGGCGGGATCGGCACGCCGACGACGCACTTGATCGCATCGGGGTTCGGGGTCTGCTGATACGTGATCGAGGGGTGCTTCACGGCCCGGCTGACCTCCGACGCCCGCGCGATTCTCGGCGTCTTTCGACGATGGTTCGGACCCGATCGCCGAATACACTGTCAGGAGCGTAGGTTCGGCCCGTGAAGGAATCGGCCGGACACCGGTGACCACGTGCATTCCCTGACCCCCATCCTCGACCTGCTCGATCGTATCGCCGCCTACCCGACGGCGGTCGTTGTCACCGAACTCCTGCTCATCTGGCTCGTCGTCTACGGTGTCGCCAGGTTCGTCCAGGGAACCAGGGCCGCCGGCGCCCTCAAGGGGATGATCTTCGTCCTGATCATCACCGCCGTCGTCTCCAGAATCCTGGGCGTTACCGAGGCTTTCCAGAGGCTGTCCTACCTCTACGAACGATTCGTCGCCCTGGTCGCCATCGCCCTGGTCATTATCTTCCAGCCCGAACTTCGCCGAGTCCTGGTCCGCATCGGCGAAACGCCTTTCTTCCGATCCACTCCCTCCGACATCGCCTTCACCGTCGGCGAAATCGTCGAGGCCGCGTCCTTCCTCGGCCGCGCTCGATTCGGAGGCATCATCGTCATCGAGCGGAGCGTCGGCCTCGCCGGGCTCCTTGAGGGCGGCACCATCCTCAATTCCGACCTTTCCGCGAGGCTGCTCCAGACCATCTTTTTCCCCGGATCAGCCCTCCACGACCTGGCCGTCATCGTCAAGGGACGCCGGATCTACGCCGCCGGGGTTCAACTTCCACTTGCCGAGCCCACCGATATGCCGGATCCTTCCTTTGGTTCAAGGCACCGCGCGGCGGTCGGGCTCACCAAGGAGTGCGACGCCCTCGTCGTCGTCATCAGCGAAGAAACGGGATCCATGCGCATCGCTGAACGAGGAAGGCTCTCACCCCCACTCGACGACGATACCCTCCGTGAGCAACTCCGGTCGCGACTCACCCGCGCCCAGCGAGCCGCCGCCGCGGCCGCCAAGAGCGAACGGCCGACCGGCGAGCAACAGGACACCCCGGATTCAACGGATCATTCGGATCCCCTCCCCGATTCCGCTGACACGCCCGACGGAAAAAACCAGCAGGCCGGCGGCCCGATCGATCGGGACGACGACCAGCATCCCCAGAAAGTCGCCTGAACACCGCGCCGATCACGCCCGTGCCCCCCGGCTCACCTTATCGGGGAACCCGCCATGCTCTCCGGCATTCGAACGTTCGCCCTGGTCACCATCATCACCGTGCTCATCTGGGCCTTCGCGGAGGCCGAGAGCCTTACCACCAAGGTCCTGCGTTTCGAACTGCTCTTCACGGCCGACCCCCAGACCCGGCTCTTTGCCGACCCCGCCGATGTCCAGGGGTGGACCGGACGAGTCGAAGTGACCATCGAAGGGTCCAACCGTGCCGTGGGCGATGTCGAGTTCAACCTCCGCCGGGGCGTCTCCATTCGGCCGGGCATGAGCGGGATCCCCACCGAGCCCGGCGAGTACTCCATCGACCTCAACCAGGTCCTCCGAGCCGCTCCCGAGATTGTCAACCGGGGCGTTACCATCGCCAAGGTCGATCCGCCGATCCTGCTGGTCGTGGTGGACACCCTCGTCACGCGAGAACTCCAGGTCATCGCCGACGCCCAGGGAGCGCTCGTCGATGGTCCCGTCGAGTGCCGGCCTTCCAACGCCAGGATCACGCTCCCCCGATCCCTGAGCCTGCTCCTCCCCGCGGACATCGCCCTCACCGCCCGCATCCCGCAAGAGACCATCGGATCGCTGGTCCCCGGGCGGTCCGAGACCATCGCGGGCATCCCTATCCTCCCCCCGCCACAGGTCCGGGGGCGGCCGCGCGTGACCATCGAGCCCGAGCGAGCCGACGCCGTCCTGACGCTCCGTACCCGCACCGACTCGTTCACCATCACCAGCGTTCCCGTCCACGTGAAGGTTGCCGCCGGAGAGTACGGACGCTGGGATATCACCATTCCTGATGAGGATCGTTTCATCCGCGACGTCACGGTCAGCGGGCCGAGCGACATGGTCGCCCGGGTCCGCCGTGGCGAAATCAGGCTCACCGCCGTCCTCACCCTGTCCTTTGACGAACTCGAGCGGGGTATCTCCAGCAAGGATGTCCTCTTCTCCGAGGTTCCGACCGAACTGAAATTCGAGACCGACCGCACCACCGTCCGGCTCCGAATCGCCCGGCGCGCCGATCCCGCGGCACTCCCAAGCGACGACTAATCCTCGACCCCCCGCGTTGCCTTCGCGCGAAACACCCGATCCCCCGCTAGCCTGTCCACCCATGCGACACTTCGACCTGTGCGTCATCGGTTCCGGGGCGGGCGGCCAGAGGGCCGCCATCCAGGCCGCCAAACTCGGCCGTCAGGTCTGTGTCATCGAACGCAACGAAGTGGTCGGCGGCGCCGCCGTCAACACCGGCACCATCCCCTCCAAGGCCTTGCGCGAGGCCATCCTCCACGCCGCCGGATGTCGAGCCGCCGTCCCCGGTGCCGCCGACTTCCTCGCCGCGCGCAGCCTCGACATCGCCCGGCTCATGGCTTCCTGCCAGACGGTCATCAAGGCCGAGATCGACCTTGTACGATCGCACTTTGCCTCCAACGGCATCCACCTTGTCACAGGACGCGGGCAGTTCCGCGACCCGGGCACCGTCGACGTCATCGGGGAGCACGCCAGCGAGACCGTCCAGGCCGACCACACCATCATCGCCGTCGGCACCACCCCCGCCAGGCCAGAGTCCGTCCCCTTCGACGGCGTCAACATCATCACCTCCGACGAGATCCCGCGACTGAACGTCCTGCCCAGGTCGATCATCGTCGTCGGCGGAGGCGTCATCGGAAGCGAGTACGCCTCCATGCTCTCGACCATCGGCGTCAAGACCACGCTGATCGAAGGGCGACCACGGCTCCTGGAATTCATCGACGCCGAAATCGCCGAAGCCTTCCAGTACCACGCCCGACAGGGAGGCATGACCCTCCGCCTCGGTGAGAAAGTCGTCCGCATCGACCTGGTCGACGCCCCGACGGGCGCCAGGTCCACCGACGGGATCATGGTCGACGCCGTTCTGGAAAGCGGCAAAATCCTCCGGGCCGACGCCCTGCTCTATTGCGTCGGAAGGCAGGGAGCCACCGATGGCCTGTGCCTCGAGAACGCCGGCCTCGCCGCCGACTCCCGCGGCCGAATCTCCGTGAACGACCGTTTCCAGACCGCCGTCCCCAACATCTACGCCGTCGGCGACGTTATCGGATTCCCCGCACTCGCCAGCACCAGCATGGAGCAGGGCCGCCTCGCCGCCTGCCACATCTTCAATGAACGCTGCGAGCGCATGGACGAACTTCTCCCCTATGGCATCTACGCCATCCCCGAGATTTCAATGGTGGGCTGGACCGAGGAACGCCTTACCGCCGAGGGCATCCCGTACGAATCCGGAGTCGCCCAGTACCGGGAGATCGCCCGAGGTCAACTCCTCGGAGACAGCATCGGCATGCTCAAGTTGCTTATCCACCAGGACTCCCACACCGTCCTTGGAGTCCACGCCATCGGCACCGGCGCCACCGAACTCATCCACATCGGGCAGGCCGCCATCGCCTTCAAGGCCACCGCCGAATATTTCGTCAACACCGTCTTCAACTATCCCACCCTCGCCGAATGCTACAAGGTCGCCGCCCTCAACGGCCTCAACAAACTCCGGGGCGTCTGAAGGTTGTCGCCCCGGGCCTCTCCCCGCACGACACGACCCCGTGCCGCTCCAGGTGTCCCAGCACCTGCGACGCCGTGTCCTTGGTGTGGTCGATCAACTCCGCGTGCCAGCCTTCCCCGCGGGCCGTCGCTATGTTTTCCGCCAGATCGTCGAAAAACAGGATCTCACCGGCGCTGCGCCCCACCCGCCGCTGGAACTCCCGGTAGATCTCCGGGCCGGGCTTGGCGCACCCGAGCAGGTGGCTTGCGTGGCGGTGCTTCAACCGACCCGCGGTCGGAAAGTGCGGCCACGCACCGTCCGGATCCGGCCGCTGCCTTGCCCAGTGCGCGGTGTTGGTGTTGCTCAGCAGGCCCGTCTCCAACCCTTCAACCGCGTTCAGGCGGTCGATCACGCCCCCCATCCCTTCGTACTCCTCCACAAGCCAGGCCGCGTGGACAAGCCGCACCTCTTCGGGCGTATACAGCCCTTCCATTGCCACCGACATCCCCTCATAGAACTCCGCCTCCGACATCCCACCGGTCTCGAAAACGCGAGACAGACGACGGCGACGATCCGCCCAGGACTCCGACGCGCTCTGCCCGCGCACCCCCAGCCCCGCCCCCAGGCACCCCTCCGACCACGAACGGCGGATCCGAAGAATCACCCCGCCCCAGTCAAAGCACACCAGTTTGATTTCACCCATACCGCCGAGCGTAGCCGCCCCGATCGGCACGACCGCCCAACCCGGGCCAAACCGTGACGGATCCATCACCACGCGTCATCCCTGTGTCCTCATGCACGCCCAGAGTTCGTCTGCCATGCCGATATCTCACGCCAGGCACACGCGCCAGAACACGCGACCACGTCCCGCGGCCCTGAAGCAAGCCGTGACCGGCGCTCTGGCCACCTTCCTCGCGACCGTTCTTGCCGCGACGGCGGGCGCCACGGACAACGCCGGGCCGGTCCTCGTGACCTTTGAACGGCGCCCGCAAACCCCCGGCGTCACCGTGACCATCGAGTTCACCGGGGACGCCGACGGCCGGTCGGAGGTCGCCGCCCACGATTCCGCCTGGGGCGGATTCAAGCCCGATCCCGCCGACTTCACGAACATGGCCGCCGTGTCGGACGGATCCTCGCTTCCCATCGCGGCGATCGACGCCCTCCGCTGGTCGGTTGAGCATCCGCCCTCCGCCACCGTCCTGTTCTCGTACACACTCCGCGAGCCTTCTTCGCCGGGCCGAGAGCCGCTTCCGCCGGGTCGCAACGACTACCGCACCGCCGTCGGGCCGGATCTCTTCCGCATGTTCGGCCCTCTGGGATTCCTCTACCCGCAACACCTGCGCGACGCCACTCCTCGCCGCCACGACATCCGATGGCTTGGCTTTGATTCATCGGGACTTGTCTGCGCTTCCTCGTTTGGTGACGGATCGACCCAGTCCGCGACGATCACCGCCGACCGTTTCATCAACTCCATCTACGTCGCCGGGCGATTCTCCGAGGCGCGACGGGACATAATGGGCGGACGCCTCGCCGTCCTGATCGCGGGCGACCACTGGGGCTTCACGCCCGATGAGTTTGCCGACCTGACCGCGAGCATCGTCGCCGCCCAGCGAGATTTCTTCGACGACCACTCGCACCCGTGGTACCTCGTGTGCGTCACCCCGCTGGAGCCGGCCGCCCCGGGGTCCTTCTCGCTCGGGGGCACCGCCCTCACCAACGCCTTCGCCCTGTTCTGCGACACGGGAACATCTCTGCGCCCGGGCTCCCCGCACCTCGCCCACGTCCAGCGCCTGCTCGCTCACGAGTACTTCCACTCGTGGAACGGCGTGGCTTTCCACGTCCGTGGGCCGGAAGGCTCCAACTACTGGTTCTCCGAGGGATTCACCGACTACTTCACCCGTCGAATGCTCCGGCTCGCGGGCCGGTGGACCGACCAGGACATCCTCGCCGACATCAACGATTCCCTCGCCCGGTACGACACCAACCCCGCTCGCCATGCCACCAACGACCAGGTCATCGCCGCCTTCTGGTCCGACCGCGACATCGCCGACCTGCCGTACCGCCGCGGAGACCTCGCCGCCCTGGCCCTCGATCAGGAAATCCGACGCCGCTCGGGCGGCAAACGCACGCTCGACGACGCCTTCCGGGACCTCATGCGAGCCCACGCGGGTCGGCAGATGCCTGACCAGGAGGCCCTCTTCGGATTCTTCGAGGTGGAGGCCGGTCCCGAACTGGCCCAGTCGGTACGTCGATTCGTACTTGATGGGCATGACGCCCCCCTTCCCGACTCACTCGACGAGTTAGACGCTTCGCTCTCCACGGTCGGGAGACGCTCCATGGACCCGGGATTCGACCTCGATGCCTCTCGCCAACAGCGCCGGATCGTCGGCGTACGCGAAGGCTCGGCCGCCCAGGACGCCGGGCTAAAGGACGGCATGCCCTTCCGACGCATCAGCATCGGGGCCGATCAAGACAAACCCACCGAAGCCCTCGCCGATGTCGAGATCGACGGTGAATGGATGACGATCCGATACGAGGCCCTCGGACCCGTCCAGCACGTCCGCGCGTACCGATCAGGGCGGGTCCCCCGATGACAAGCCTTGGTCCTCAATCAAAAAATCAGACGCCCGCCTTCTTCACGTACGTGATATCGTCTTGACACGCCGCGCCTTGCGCATCTCCACCCCCGTATCCCGCCGGCGCTGCGGGTCCGATACCGACCCGCCCCACGATCCGTTGACACACCCGGCCCTCCCCCGACCCGAACCGCATCACGAGCCTCACGGCGCGACCTTCGCAAGCCCCGCCTCGATGCACGCGAAGACCCGCGGCCAGTCCTCCTCGTAAATCAGGAAAAACCGCTTGAAGTGCGCCGAGACCGCCTGCAACAGTTCCATGCGGGCGAGCCCGCGTTCCAGCGGGTCCGCGGATCGCTGCAATTTGCTCACCGGCAACTCGATGTACCGCTCGAACGCGATTTCGCTTCAGCCTGTCCAGATACCGAATTCCTTGAGCGGGCCGAGGTCCGACTCCAGCGCGGCACGCACTCTCTGGACGCTCGGGAGATCGAAGAACAGACGCTTGAACTCCTCGCGATCGCACGGGAATCCGTAATCCCAGAACGAGATGCTGAACCACGCCCGGGCGATGTACCGCAGTTCGTCATAGCCCTCGTAAAGGTCGTGCCAGCCCATCTTCAAATAGGGTGTGTTTGCCCGCCACTGATCGCGGATGCTCTCGGGAATCCGTTCCGTGGTCTCCAGTTCGACCGGATTGGGACGCGGAATGTCAACGTAGCCTCTGACGTAATGATTCTCGCCACAGGCAGCCACAAACTGGTTCGGTGTCACTGGCGACCCGATCTCCACACTACGCCGCTCTCCCGCTGGATACACGACGGCCGCTCCAGAGACGATTGCTCCTTTCGCAAGGGTGGGATCAAAGTCAACAGCCTGGTTCCACGAATCGTCCGGCCGCATGCTCCGATAAACCTGCGAGAATTGCGTCGATACCAAGACGCGAGCAAGAACGCCAACGATTCGCTCGGCGTCGTTCGTATTGGTGTCTTGGTACCAGCCCGCATGACCTTCGCATCCCATTATTCATCCTTTCCAAGTTCCCGGTAGATCGTGATGATCTCCACCAGGTCCACCGCCTCGCTCATCGGGAAGAACCGCTTGAAGTGCGACGAGACCGCTTCGACAATTTCAACCGAGGTCAATCGCCGCTCCAGGGTATCGGTCGTGCGTTGGAGTTGATTCACCAGCGGCTCGACTCTCTCCTTGAACGCCTGTGTCTCCGACGCGTTGGCCACGAACGCGTGCGCTGCGTAAGCGATCCCTGCCGCGAGCATGATCTTGTGGCGGTGCTTCAATGCCTTCGTTTCCGCCCAACCCATTGCCGAATACCGGCGTAAACTCGCGGCTACCTTGATCTTCTGTTCATCTTTGATGACCTTGAACAAACGGTCGCGTTGCTCCCCGGGAATTACGCCGTCTCTGCTCGTCTTCACATCGTACAACCCCTCGATCTTGGAGGTATCCAGAATGTCGCCAACATGCGGTTTGTACCCCTTCTTCGCGTACATGATATCGACTTGACACACCGCGCCTCGTGCATCTCCACCCCCGTATCCCGCCGGCGCTGCGGGTCCGATACCCAGCACTTTCCCCGTGCCAACTTCGATCCAGTAGTCGTGCAGCCACCGATCCCCAGTCAGTTTCTTTGCGATTTCAAAGTGTACCTTCTTCCCGAACGCACCGGAATCCTGGGGGTTGATCGGGACCCATCCGTCATCCTCCAGTTTCTTGACCACGTCCGAAAGAGCCTGGGCAAGGTCGTACTCGAACTTGGGCAACCTGATGGCCTTCCCCGCCGTCGGCTCCCACCACTCGGGATTGTACGAGACCTGGATCTTGCCATTCACGATCGTCGGCGGGATAAGCAGGGCGTCGGGGTGAACCTTCTTCCCCGCGACCTCCTCGGGGATCAGGAATGGGTCGGTCTCCCAGTACGACCCGTACCTGAGCATCTGCACCGGGTTCGGGCCGACCCACGCGATCGGGTCGATGTTCTCGCGCGGGTCGTAGATGCGGTATTTGTGCATCATCCACGGGCCGCTCGTCAGGCTTTCGAAGCGGCCGATCGAGTATTCGTCGTCGGGGTCCTCCACCAGGTCGGGCAGGCGGCTGAGGACAAGGCCGGAGACCCGGCGCCACTCCTGCTCCTTCCACCCCTGGCCCCACAGTTCGGCCTTGACGGCGGTGACGCGGACGGAATCGGAGCACATCCATTCCTCGCCGGTTCCCGACGGGTCCACCTCGAGTTTGATCTCGATGTCGCCGGGGATCTGGCTCGGCGTGACGGCCTCGAGCCAGTACGCCTGGGCCACCTTGGCGCTGCCGGGGGTCGGATCGTCGGGAAGTGCGATGCAATGCTGGTTATAGTTAATAAATACAGGATTGGCGTAAACCCCCGGCTCCAGCAGCCATCCGTACCCGGTGATGGGGTTGATCGCGTCCTGTGATCGCTGCGTCAGCGAGTTGGCGGACCAGAGGCGCACCCCCGGCGGCGGGCTGAGAAGTTCGCTCTCGGTCGTCGTAATCTCCGACGGCTTGGACTGCGGGTACGTGAGCCGAGTCAGCGGCCACCGCAAATCCGAGGCGAGTACCTCGCCAGCAATGGAAACATGGATGGGTGTCACCGCGGGCCGCATGGCCGTATCGATGCCCGCGGCGTCCGTGAAAAGCCCCACCGAATCCGCGTACTGCGGCACGCCGTCACCATCCCCGTCTCGATCGGCGACCAGAACCACGCGGGCGTCCTCGGGATGCTGGTCGATGAAATCCTCTTCGACCTCCCCGAAGGATCCCATGTTCGGGAGGTACGCCGCCGGGATGTCGTTGTACTCCGGCTCGTCCGAGGCCGGTCGGTACTGGTATCCGATGTCCACATCGTTCATCCAGACTGCGATTGTGAAGGCGTACACCGCATACCAGGACCACACCGGGTTGTGGGGCGGCCAGGGAAAGTACTTTGTGTAGTACACAAGCCATAGCCCGGGAGGTCCGGAGAGCCGCAGGACCGCGTGGCGCTCCCCCTCCTCAAGAAGAGTCCACCCCGACATGTGTGGGTCGTCCCAAAAATCCCAGCAGTGTCCGATGCCCAAGCCGGCTTTATAAACCATCCACTGCGCCGGGCCGTCGTGTTCCGGCTTGTCGCACGAGCATACATCCGGCAATTCGAGGCGGACATCGACGTGCTGCGTGGGGCCGGGGAGGAACGCCCGAATCTCCTGGTAATCACGATTTGACTTGTCAACCCAAAATCGGTCGCACGACGCCGATCGTGCGGTGGCGACGTGTGTACGGCGATACTCGATCATCCATCGGTGTGCCGTATCAAGCCGGGTGCGGTCGTACGATTCATCCGGGGTGATCTCCCTCCCGGCATCGGCTCGGGCCGCGATGGCAAGAAGGTCCTCGGCGTCGATGCGGCCGTCGATCGTGACGTCCGCGAGCGGGTCTTCCGCCGCGGAGAGTTCGCCCCACAACGCGAGGTCAAGGCCGTCAACCACGCCGTCCGCGTTCAGATCGCCGGCCTGCCGGAGAATCCTGCTGGGCGTCCTGGCCCGGCTCGCGGGATCGCGCTGCCAGGGGCTTGTCCACACGATGGTGTCGTACGCGGCGAGATCCCCGTCGGCGGTCAAGAAGTAACACTCGAACGCGATATCGGGTTTGCCATCGCCGTTGCGGTCGTCGATCAACCATGCTCGAAGGCCTGCCGCTTCACCCCGCGCCGGCCCGTAGTAGCCGATCGGCAGGTTGTGCTTCCCGCTGATGATCGCCGCCGACCCCAGGCGATCCCCGTATTGCACGCGGTTGGGGTGCAGTTCGATACGGTCCGGGATGCCGTCCCCCGTCAGGTCCGGCGCCTCGATGACCTCCATCGGCTCGGGCCTGCCGTCGGGAGGCGAAACCCAAGGTTCGGGGCGTGCATGGCCGACGGAAGCCGCCGCGCACAGGCCCAGGACCGCCGTGGACGCCCACACGAACTGTTTTATCATGTGATATACCCCCTTCGAGAAGTTACTGTAACCGGTATACAAAGCGACCGGCGGCGACGCAAACAGGCGATGCCGAATGTGTAAAACATGTGGATAGATTGGACTCTTGATAGATTCTACGGCCCGCCGAATTCGGATTCCTCAACCTCAAGAGTCTCCTGGCCGCTTCCGGTAGCCGTCGGGCCTCTCATGGCGCCCCACGCCATGTACGCAAAGCAACGCGGGCGTCCCTCGGGCCGCGTCAGCGGTCTTGCTCGCGTGCCGGCCGCCGCGTTGAGCGGTGGCTGGGCCATCCAAGAGTCCGTTGACACACCCGGCCCTCCCCCGACCCGAACCGCCTCACGAGCCTCACGGCGCGACCTTCGCAAGCCCCGCCTCGATGCACGCGAAGACCCGCGGCCAGTCCTCTTCCTTCATCACCCCCAGCGGCGGGAGCATCCGCAGGTGGTACGGGCCGTGCCCGCAGTAAAACAGCACCACGCCGGCCTCGAAGATCGCCTTGCACGCCGCCTGGATCTTCTCCTTTTTCCCGCCAAGCGGCGTGAATCGCATCATCCCGCCGACCCCCGCGGCCACGTCCGCGACCCCCGCCACCTCCGGGAACCAGCCCGGGTGCCGCGAAGCCAGCGACTTCACCTCGCGGCGGAAGGCCGCGTGGTGACGCTCGATCCGCCCGTTCTCGCCGTAGTAATCCCCGTCGCGCAGCCGCTCGATCACGCGCCTCCCGACCTCGAACGACACCCCCTCGCCCACGAAGGTTCCCGAGAGCAGGCCCGGCCTGGGGTTGTACGCCTCGGTAAACAGCGTCGCGCACACCTGCGTCATCTTCCCGACGCACAACACGTCCACGTACTCACCCAGGTTGTAGTGCTCGTACGCGAACATCCTCGGGAGTCGGCCGAACGTCTGGATCTCGTCGTCCCACACCGCGATGCCGTGCGACTTGCACGATTCCATCAGGGCCTTGAAGTACTCCCGGCGACCCGTGTTGAATCCGCCCTCGCCCTGCACCAGTTCGAAGATGAAGCACGCGTGCTGGCCCGGATACCGGTGGACGTACTGCTCCAGGTGCATCAGCGACAGGTCGATGAACCGCGCCGGACCCATCCGCTCCGCCAACACCTCGTCGTAGAACGGCATGTAGTCCACGTCCGCCACGATCGGCAGACCCACCCGACCCTCGTGCGAGTCGCCGATCGACGCCATCATCAGCGAACGACCCATGAAGCAGTCCTTGAACGCCAGCACTCGCCGGGCCGGCGCGTGCTTCTGGAAGCACACCTTCAGCGCGTTCTCGTTCGCCATGCAGCCCGACGTGCTCAGGTACGCGTGCCTGAGTCCGCTCCCCTTGCCCGCCTCCGCCAGCAGGACTTCCGAAAACGCGTGCGGCTCCATGCTCGACTGAAGGTTTCCCTGCTTGAGCGTGTCCCCGATGGACCCCCGCAGGGAAGCCTCCACCAGCAACGGGTCCGAGTGACCGAAAAAATGCACCCCGATCCCGCAGATCATGTCCCACTTCACCGAGCCATCCGCCAGTTCAACCAACGCCCCGTGCCCGATCCCCGATCCGATGTACGGGTACAAAAGTCCCCGGCCCCGAACCGCCGCCGCGCGGGCCATCAACGCCGCGTACTCCTCCTTCAAGCCATCGATCGGGCCGCGCACGTCCGTGATCATCGCGCGCCGGGAAGACACTTCGGACACGATTGTCCGTATGGCCCCGTCGATCACGCCGCTCGATGCCAGGGAACCCCCCACGGTTCCTGAACATCCACCCACCGCCGCCTGCTTCGCCGAATCCGTCATGGCCGACATGCTCGCCTCGCTCGCTGGTACGTCACGCGTTGCCTATCCACGATCGACCGCAAATCGTCCGCGTCTCGAATGGATGGGTCCAGTTTCGCTTTGTCAGGGGCTTGTTCCCGGCCTGGCCGTGTCGCCGATCGCACCGATGGACCTGATTAAGTTTCGCCTCGGTTGCATCCAGTCGCTTCTCGGACTCGGATCCGTCCTGCACAGGCAACCCCCCCCAGTGGGGATGTTGTTGTATTTGAAATGGAGATGACCCCGATGAACCTGCCCCTTGTACCCCTGATCCACGCGCCTCGCACCCCCATCGCGGCCGCCATGGTCCTGGTGATGCTCGCCGGGAACGCCGGCGCCGCGGTCATCAACGTCCCGGCGGACCAGCCGACGGTCCAGGCCGCCATCGACGCCGCCGTGAACGGCGACGTCATCGTCATCGCCCCCGGTCGGTACGTCGAGAAGATCCACCTCAAGGGCAAGGCGATCACCGTGCGCGGCGCGATGAACGCGGAAGACACCATCCTCGACGGCGGTGGCACGCCCGGCTTTGTCGTTCAGATCCGCAACGGTGAAGGACCCAAGACCATCATCGAGAACCTCACGATCACCGGCGCGAAAGGGATCAACAACGCCAACATCGGATCGGGCGTTTACATCCTCAATACCAGCCCGACGCTCCGGCGGCTGATCATCATGGACAATCACGCCGGCCCGGCCTACGGCGGGGGCGTGTACATCAAGGGCGGGGCCGCCTCCCTCCACCAGGTCTCCTTCACGGGCAACAGCGCGCTCACCGGCGGCAACGTGTACATCGAGTCCTCCCACGCCACGATCAAGGAAAGCCTCTTCATGCACGGAAACGCCCAAAACGGGGGCGGGTACGCCGTGCTGGGCGGCAAGGCCACGCTCCACGATTCCTGGTTCGAGTCGAACATGGCCAACAGCCTCGGCGGGGCGATCTACGTCGCCCATGCCAGCCTTGACATGAAGAACCTCACCGTACGCGACAACGGCAAGGTCGAATCCTGCGGCTACTACTGCGTGACCTACTCCCCGCTCGCCGGCGGCGCCATCTACGCCTCGGGAACCTCGGGAACCATCCGCGATTCCGTTCTCGAAAACAATTCCGGGGCTTTCGGGGGCGCGGTGTACGTCGCCGGATTCGGGTCTTCCCCCCATTTCGTCAACTGCGTGATCGCCCACAACCGGGGAGGGACCGGCGCTGTTTACTGCAACGACTCGAGCCCCAAGTTCATCAACTCCACCATCTTCAAGAACACGTACGGCGGCGTGTTCACCTCTTCCAGCGCTCGCCCCACCATGACCAACTCGATCATCGCGGGCCACGACCTGCCGGACTCTGCCGGAGTGGATATCTATGGCTCCGGGAAAACCACCGTCTCGTACTCGCTGATCCAGGGCCTGGCCTTCAACGAAACCATCAACGGCCCCGGGGTCTTCCGCGCCAACCCCAAACTCGACGCCAACTACGTCCCGCTCCCGACCTCCCCCGTTATTGACGCGGGCAACTCCGCGGCCGTCCCGTCCGGCGTCACGACCGACGTTTACGGCCGCCCCCGATTCGTGGACGACCCGTTCACCCCCGACACCGGCCTGGGATTCCCCGTTGTGGACCTGGGCGCGGTCGAGTTCCAGCCGGGAGGCGCCTCCGTCATCTGCTCCGCCGACATCGACCGCTCCGGCTTTGTCGATACCGATGACTATGACGCGTACATCATGCTGTACGTGATGGGCGCCGACGCCGCCGACTTTGACAATTCCGGCTTTGTCGACACCGACGACCTCGATGCCTTTGTCCGTGCTTTCGAATCCGGATGCTGAACGCCCCCGGGCATCACCCGCATCACGCCCGCCACCGCCTGACCCGCCGTCACCCGACGGCGGTTTTTTTTCGCCACGAGCCATCGAGAATCACCCGCCCCGCCTCCGCGGCACGCCCGACGCGCCGAAACGGGCCCACGCGTAATACGCCGGGATCCCCAGCAGCAGCACCCCGATCCACGGCAGCGTCCCCCCCGGATCCTGCACGATCGACATCACCGTCATCACCACGCCCGCCCCTATAAACAGCAGCGGCACCAACGGGTACCCCCACGCCCGGTAGGGACGAGGCGCCTCGGGCCGCCGCCGCCGAAGGATGAAGATCCCCGCGCCCGCCATCGCGTAGAAAATCCACATCGTGAACACGAACGTCCCCGCCAGTCTCGCGAAACTCTCCAGAAGCCACAGCGCCGTCAGCGACAACACCAACTGCGCCCACAGCGATACCGCGGGCGTTTTATAACGCGGGTGGACGCGCCCCAGGAAGCCAAAGAGCAGGCCGTCCCTGGCCTGCGCGTAACTGATCCTCGCCCCGGTCATGATCGAGCCGTGAGTCGAACCCGCCGTCGAGACCAGCACCACCCCCGCGATCACCAGCGCGCCCGCCGGGCCGACAAGCCGATCCGCCACCAGCGGAGCCACGTTCGACACCCCGCGCATCTCGTCAAGAGGGATCATCCACATGTACACCGCGTTCACCGCCAGGTAAAGCCCCATCACCGCCGCCGTTCCCGCAAGGTAGACCCTCGGCAGGTTCCGCTGGGGGTTTTTCACCTCGCCGGCGATCGCCCCCACGTCGCTCCACCCGTCGTACGTCCACAGCACCGCGTACATCACCGGGATCAGCGCCCCCCAGAACGTGACCACCTCCCCCGTCCGATCGTCAACCGGCGCCGACCCACCCGCCAGGTTCGCCGTGTCACCCTTTAACAGGACGATCCCCAGCGCGACAATCAACGCCAGCGCCGCGGCCTTGAGCGCCGTCAGCACCGCCGCCACGCCCGTGCCGAGCCGAACACCGCGGACGTTCACGTACGTCAGCCCTGTCAGCAGAACCGTGGTCGTCGCTCGCTGGTCCCATGCCAACCCCGTCTGGCCCTCGAACCACGACCCAAACCCGGCCATGAAAGGCAGGTCGTTGAACTGCTGGCCGAATATCACCGCGATCCCCGCCGCCGCCACCGGCTTGGAAATCAACAGGTACGTCCATCCGAACACGAACGCCGCGCACCGCCCGTACGCCTCGCGGATGAACACGTACACCCCGCCCGAACGCGGGTACATCGTCGCCAGTTCCGCGTACGTCAACGCCCCGCACAGCGACAACACCCCGCCCGCCGCCCACATCGCCAGGATCACCCACGGCGTCCCCAGGTGCTTGGCGACTTCCGGGGGCGTCGCGAAGATGCCCGAACCGATCATGATCCCCGCGAGCACCGCCGAGGCCCCCCAGAACCCGATCACCCGAGGCAGATCCGCCACGCCCGCCCCC
The DNA here is from genome assembly GCA_019636515.1 of Phycisphaeraceae bacterium. Lineage (GTDB taxonomy): Bacteria > Planctomycetota > Phycisphaerae > Phycisphaerales > UBA1924 > JAEUJB01. The sequence continues at coordinate 384,881 of JAHBXI010000004.1, forward strand.
GAAGGGGCCTGCCCGGGCGGCATCGATGGCGGGGCTTCATGCCTCACGGGCCGCAGTGTACGAGATCGCCCGATCGCCGCGCGCCCCCCGGCTCAGTCGTCGTTGCTGGGGCGGCGGCGAAGCCGCTCGTCGTTTACCTGGGAGGCCCGGAGCAAGGCCGCCCAGGCCGCCTGACCCTCGGGCGTTTCCACCTTGTCCTCGCGGCTCAGCGCGTTGAGTCGATCAAGGCGGCCCTGCACTTCCCGCCGAAGGGCCTTGTCCGTCATCCTGTTGAGCATCTCCAGATCCGTCCTGCCCGCCTCCGACATCAACGCCTCGCTGACCCGCTCCCGGAACTCCGCCTGGTCCGCCGACGGAGTGGCTTGCCCAGACGGATTGACCCATGCCCGGTACACGAACACCGACGCCACCGACGCCACCGCGAAACACGTACACACGATCACCCCGCGCCGACGCGTTCCCGCGGGCATCCGAAGCAGCAGGTCCTCCAACTTCCAGCGGATCTGGTCAAGTCCCATCACGGCTCTCGACTCTCGACACGGGACGAACCGCCCGCTCCCCCATCCTCCGGACGGATCTCGATCTCTTCAATCGTCGTCCTACGAAGCACCACGCGGCCCGCCTCCGTTGATCGCTCCTGGGTCTCCACCTCTCGGCGAACCACCCGGCGCGACGGGTCCGACCGGATCCCGTGGATCAGGTGCCCGAAAAACTCGCCCAGGGAACGAGCCATCGACTTTGACCGCCGGTCACTCATCGGGTTCCTTGCTGCACCGACAGGCGTGCAGGCCCCGCCAGGCACGACACGCCATGAACCATAGCGCGGCTTCAACAACCCGAACCAGGGAGCCAGGGTCGCCGCGAGCCCAAGAATCCGGCCGTCTCAGGGATTCCAGCACCCGCGGATCCTGGTTCGGACGAGCCCGCTCCACCAGAGCGATCACCCACGTTCCCGGTGCCACGGTTTCCTTCACGCCCGCACACGCCAACGATCCGGCGTGCTCGAAGACATCATCCTCCGCATCGCCGCCGCCGAGAGCCTCCCCGAGACGCTCCCCCCGGATCCCCTCCCCATCCTCACCTCCTGGTACGACCAGGCCAAGAGTGACAAACTCACGCCAAACCCCGACGCCATCGCCCTGGCCACCGCCACCACCGACGCCGCCCCCGCCGTCCGAATCGTCCTGGCTCGAAGGATCGACCCCGACGGCGCCCTGGTCTTCTACACCAACCGCCTGAGCCGCAAGGGAGAACACCTTGCCGCCAACCCGCTCGCCGCCGCCGTCTTCCACTGGGATCACCACGGACGCCAGGCACGAGCCGAGGGATTCGTCGTCCACGCCACCGACTCCGAAAGCGACGAGTACTTCGCTCGCCGCGCGCTGCTCTCTCGCCTTGGCGCGTGCGCGAGCAGGCAGAGCACTCCGCTGGCTTCACGCAAGGACCTCATCACCGCCGTCGCCGCCGCCGCCACCCGACTCCGGATCTCGGTTGATTCTCTCCTGTCGGGCTCCTCGCCCGTCTCCATCCCGCGCCCCCCTCACTGGGGAGGCTACCGCCTCTGGTTCGAACGACTCGAACTCTGGTGCGGCGGCAACGGACGGCTCCACGACCGGGCGGTCTGGACACGCTCTCGCGCCGACGACTCCCCGGTCGCCCCCGGCCAGACGCCACGCTTTCTTCCCTGGTCCGCCCAACGCCTTTCGCCCTGACGCGGGCAACATTCGCCCGACACCGCTCCCTTGGAAAGGAGTTTCTGCCGACAACCACGGCGATTCACCGTCTTGCCGTCTTGGTTGCCGGCCGGGATCTCCGTCACCGGCTCCCGCTGCCTTTCTAGACTTGTGAATCGAAGGGGGAGGGGATGGCCGCCGTGCGTTCCCCCCCCGCGTCCGCGAGCGATGCCGCACGCCTTTGGAGATCAACGCCGTATGACCACCGAGCCGATCGACTCGACCCTGCAGGAGCACCGCCTCTTCCCGCCAAGACCCGCCTCTGAACTTGGCTTTGCTCGCTGGCACGTGGGCTCTCTCGACGAGTACCACAAACTCCACCGCCGATCCCTCGACGACCCCGAAGGCTTCTGGGCCTCCGAGGCCGGCTACCTCTCGTGGTTCAGGCGCTGGGACAAGGTTCTCGACTGGACACCGCCCGACGCCAGGTGGTTTCTCGGAGGAACCATCAACGCCTGCTTCAACTGCGCCGACCGCCACGTGCAGGCCGGTCACGGGGACGAGGTCGCCCTTGTCTGGGAGGCCGAGCCCATCGGCCCCCAGACCAGCCATCCCGCCCCAGGCTCCGCCTACGCCAACGAACCAGAGGTCCGCCGGCTCACCTACCGCGACCTCCAGGTCGAGACCAGCAAGGTCGCCAACGTCCTCAAGCGCCTGGGTGTCAAAAAGGGAGACGTGGTCACCATCTACATGCCGATGGTCCCCGAACTGGCCATCGCCATTCTTGCCTGCGCGAGGCTGGGCGCCGTCCATTCGGTCATCTTCGGCGGCTTCGCCCCCCACGCCATCTCCGAACGCGTCCTGGACGCCGACTCCCGTGTCATCATCACCGCCGACGGCGGGTACCGCCGCGGCGACATCGTTCCTCTCCAGCAGAATGTCGAGGAGGCCGTCCGTTCGCTCGCAAACCCCACCCACGGCGGCGGGGCGCACATCGTCAATCACGTCCTGGTCCTGCGCCGTACCGGGCGCCAGCCCCCGAGCAAACGCTTCCATACCGGCCATGCCCCAGACACCCTCCCCGGGTCGGCCACCAGGTTCCACTGGTGGCACGAGATCGAAGCGCTCGTCTCCGACGCCTGCCCCTGCGAGCCCATGGACGCCGAGGACATGCTCTTTCTCCTCTATACCTCGGGCTCCACGGGCAAGCCCAAGGGGATCGTCCACACCACCGGCGGGTACCTCACCTATGTCAACACGACCTGCCGGCTCACGTTCAACATGATCCCCGACGCCGGGCAACTCTTCTGGTGCTCGGCCGACCTCGGCTGGATCACCGGCCACAGTTACGTCCTGTACGGCCCTCTCATGAACCGCGTTCCCACCCTCATGTACGAGGGGGCGCCGAACTTCCCGACCCTCGACGGCGGCAAGGGCGATCGCTTCTGGGACATCATCGCCCGCCACCGCGTTACCCAGTTCTACACCGCTCCCACCGCCATCCGCACGTTTATGAAATGGGGAGATGAACTCCCCGCCCGCCACGACCTCTCCTCTCTGCGCATCCTCGGAACCGTCGGAGAGCCCATCAACCCCGAGGCGTGGATCTGGTACCACGCCACCATCGGCAAGGGACAATGCCCCGTGGTCGATACGTACTGGCAAACCGAGACGGGCGGTCACGTCTGTACCCCACTCCCCGGCGCGACTCCCGCCAAGCCGGGTTCCTGCACACTCCCCATGCCCGGGATCGACGCCGCCGTCGTCAACGAGCAGGGCGAGGAACTCCCCCCAAACCAGGGGGGCTTATTCGTTATCCGCCGCCCCTGGCCGGGGATGCTCCGCGGTGTCCACGCAAACCGCGAACGATTCGTCAGCAACTACTGGTCACGCGTCCAGGACCCCCGCTCCGGAGAGCCGTACTACTTCTCCGCCGACGGAGCCCGCCGCGACCCGGACGGCTATTTCTGGATCCAGGGACGCATCGACGACGTCATCAAGGTCTCCGGACACCTGCTGGGAACCATGGAAGTTGAGTCGGCCCTGGTCTCCCATCCCATGGTCGCCGAAGCCGCCGTCGTCGGCATGCCCCACGACATCAAGGGCAGCGCCATCTGCGCGTTTGTCACCCTCAAGAGCAAGTGGTTCACCGAAAACCCGGGCAACCAGCCCGGAGACGACCTGCGCAAGGAACTCGCCGCGCACGTCGCCAGGGAAGTCGGCGCCCTCGCAAGGCCCGATCAGGTCCGCTTCGCCGACGGGCTCCCCAAGACCCGTTCGGGAAAAATCATGAGGCGACTCCTCCGCGATGTCGCGGCGGGCGTTGAAAAAATCACGCAGGACACCACCACGCTCGAGGATTTCAGCGTCGTTGCCAAACTCCGTGCCGACGAGGAGTAAGACCGGCTTTGCTACTTCCGCCCCACCAGGAAGTAGGCCACCAGACCCAGGATCGGCAGCAGCAGAATGACCACCAGCCAGAGGACCTTGTTCATCAACGGCCGGCCGCTCTGCAAAATCTCGAACGCCGCGATCAGGAAAAGAACCAGGTGAACGATGCCGATCAGGGTGTACAGCATCCGAACGGTCCTCCATGACGGCGAATGGTCCACAACGCCTTCGCCGACTCTGGAAGATTGATCGGATCAAACCCGTCGAACCGATCATCTACGGATCGGCGGCCCGCCTCCGCCACACGAGGGGATATCCCATGCGCACCATCCATGCAAGCGTTCCCACTCCATCTCGCGGCGCGTGGTGGATGCTCGCGGCGCTCATCGCCGTCATGCTCGCCGTCCCGTCATGCTCATCGCCCGCCAGGAGCGGACGAGTCGGCCCCGCGACAACCGCCGCCTCCCCCGCGCCATCCGTGCCCAGGCCAGCACCCGCCACCTACGGCTCGGTATCACGCGAACTCTCCAGTGCCGAGCAAGCCGCCATCGACCTCGTCACCGCCGCCGCGAGAGATGCGCTCCGGGACCTCGAACTCCGCGACATCAGCGCCGCCAAGGACGGCCTGCTCGCGACCGTCTCCGCCAAGACCGTCCGCGATGAACGCGTCACCGTCAGCCTCACACGCCTGACTTCCGGCGTCACCGAGGTTCGCATCAAGGTCGGGTTTTGGGGTGACGAGCCCCGCTCCCGCGCCATCCTCGCCGAGATCCGGAAAAACCTGGCCTCGCCGCCGGAAGTTGCCTCGGTCCTACCGCCGATCCACGCCTTGACCGGGCCGACTCCAGCCGGTCATTCCGCTCATGCCCATCCCGACACGCCGTCGGCCACCCCGACGCGATCCATCGCCTCCACCCCCGACCAGGCCATGCGATAGCCGCGCGCGGAGCAACCGGGCTTCTCCTCCGAAGCCCGGCCGCCGCGGACGGATCAGTCATCCTCGATGCTCAGTCGCCTGACGACCCGGACGCCCCTGACGCCACGGCCGTACCACGCGAACGCGATGCCGACGCCGTGCGCATCGCCCCCGCACCCTGTGCCATAGACACCCCCAGCGAATCGCCCACCACCATGCCGGGCCGCGATGTTTGCGCCGCCAGGCGGTCGGTCCGCACGCCGTCCCCAGACGACGAGCACCCGGCCACCATCGCGATCACCAGGAACACTCCACCGAACCGCGCCGCCGAACGAGTCCGACCTTCTCGATTCATGCGAGTTCTCCGTCGAGCCACGAAACGCGGCCCGCCTGGAAAGGTCGGCTTTGACGGCCCCACGATGACCGGCGAAGACACGCTTTGCGGCGGACGCCGTGGGATGTGCGCGGAAGGTCACGCCCGCGCCGGACGCGCGGACCCCGCCCGGCATGTATGGGACCACACTACGGGCCCTCGATCCCCGGATCGACGGCCGCACCGCTCCCCGAAACCCCCGATTCCTCACCGCCCGCGCCCCCCGCATCATCCGACAGCGCCGCACGCGACACCATCTCGTAGCACGTCGCCAGCAGCCCCACCATCGGGAACGATGCCCCCGCGAACGGGCTGGGTCCTAAACGCCTCAGGAGCGGGTGGCTGACCGCCGGGGGCTCCAATGGAAGATCGATCTCACCGATCTCCAAACCCGCGTCCCAGAATGTCCCCACGCACGACTCCAGCGGAGGGCTGACGTGCTCCCCTTCCGCGTGCGGGGTGTAGATCGGCATGGACCCAGACCCCGACAACGACAACGACCGGCGCTGGCGAACATGCTCCAGAAGGTCCCCGGGAGAGATCCCGCGGAGTTCAAACATCAGGAACGGCTTGGACGCCAACTGGTCCGCCAGCAGCGCTGCCACGCAGCACGCGTGCTTGCACCAGCCGCCTTCGGCCCCGCACGTGCAGGACGACGACACCTCCGCGGCATCCTGTGGAAACAGCCGGACCCCTACCCGCGCAAAGACCTCTTCGATGCTCGCCGGCAACTCGCCCGCCAGCAGTTTCGCCGCGTACACCGCCTGGTCCGACATCTGCTCAACCACCCGGTCCCACTGCTCGGCGCTGTACGTCGCCACTCCCAGGGACGTGTCGTACGCCCGGTACGCACGTCCCTGAACCTGCGCCTTGACCGCCCCGGGCACAATTTCAAGTCGCTTGGTCTGACCCTGGCGGGCATACTCGAGCCCTTCGATCAGCCGAGGGCCCGACGCCGCCTCCTCGACGATCCTGACCCACTTCTGCGTCGTCCACGGGATCGGGCCGCCATCCGGGGAATTGAATCCCGACGAAAGACGCACGCCACCACGCACGCGACGCGGCTTGGCGGGCAACGCGGGCTGGCCCGGACCCGCGGGCAACGGACCCGTTCGTGGCGGACCTCCCAGGACGTGGCCAGGCGGGGAGGTCGGCGGCTTGTTCGGAGGATTCGGTTCCATGCCAGATCTTGTCGCGCTCAAACACCGCCGCCCCGGCCGATGAAACACGATCAGGTCAGAATGGAAGGGTTGGCGCATCGACGGGCACTGTCCACACCCCGAGTTTGATCGGTTTCCCCGATCGCCCCGCGGGGCGCTCGGATGCCGCCGCTTCCACGATATGGTCACGCCCCGTCACGCCCCGTCACGCCCCGAACGACCCGGCGGCAGACCCGCCATCAACGCCCCCGACAGGATCAGCGCCCCGCCCGCCAACTGCACCGCGGCAAACCCCTCCCCAAGAAGCAGCGAGCCGATCACCACCGTGGTCACCGGCTCCAGAATCGAGATCGTTGAAGCACGCACCGGACCGATCCACGCCGAACCGGCAAGGAAGCACCCCATCGCCACCGCCGTGCCCACCACCCCCAGGGCCAGAACGCCTGTCCAGCCAAGCACCGTCGAAGGAAGCGAGTGACCACGCGAAGCCGCCACGCCGATGAACACCGCCGCTGCCGACCAGCACACGACCGCCGTCGCGGTCAGCGCGGTGCGCCGTGTGACCACTCGGCTGGCCACAAGGATATAAACCGCGTACGCCATCCCGGAAAACAATCCCAGACCGATCCCGACCATCCCGCCGGGGATCGCGGTTGATCCCGAGCCATCCGCACGGCCCATCACCGACACCATGGGCCACACCGTTAGCACCAGGCCCGCCATCGCAAGGGCCACCGCGATCCAGCGAGACGCACTCAATCGCTCGCGAAGAATCAGCCAGGCGCCCAGTGTCACCGACACCGGGTACAGGTACAGCAGCAGTGATACAAGCCCCGACGGCGTCCCCCGATCCAGCGCGGTAAAAAAGCAGAACGACTGCGCCGAGTACACGCCCGCCCCGAGGACCACCAGGCCCGCCAGCCGCCCGCCTCCAGGCCAGGGAGCACGCTCACGAAGCGCCAGCCCTGTCAGCAGCATCGCCCCGATCAGAAACCGCAGGCCCAGCCGCATCTCGACCGCGCCGCCGCCGCTCTCCGACCACATCGAGAACAACGGAAGAAGGCCGAACGAAATCGACGAGATCACCACCAGCAGCGGACCAACCCGTGGATTGAGCACGTCGGCCGCTTCCCGCGTCCCCGACTGATCGGTGTTCATCGGTCTTGCCCGTGCCTGGTCGCGCCTACGTACCCAGTTCAATCGTGCCCTCTTCCCGGAAGGACACCGTCGGCCGCTGGATATCCGCATCGTACAGGATTCGCGCGATCTCCCCGGGAGTGACGTACTCCAGCGTCCCTTCAAGCCGGTACTCCACCGTGCCGGTACGTGGAGGACCACCCGCCCCGACCGGGATCACCGCCGGAAGCGTGATCGTCTGCGTGCCGAATCGGCGAAGCGTCGCCTCGGGCGACCGATACCCGGAGAAAACCTGGTTGCCGTCGAGATACAGCGTGTATCGCACGCTCTGCAGCGGAAGCGCCTCGGCGTTGGAATTGTCCGCATCAAAGGTGAAATCGAGAACCACGCCCTGCGCCGTCCGCTCACGCACGCGCACCGACGAGACATCGAGCGTCGGGGCCGTATACGACGTACACGACGCCAGCGTGACTGACAACACCGCCAGCACTCCCGCCATCCGTCGCCCAATCCCTGCGATTCGGTTCCGCATGGCCAGAGTGTACAGCCCCGGGATCCCGGCGTGTCTACCCGCGCTCCACGCCCAGAGGAGCCCCCGGCGACGATTCTCATTGGTGCGGGTGGGGGCCGGCTCGGCCAGGTCCCAGGCACGCCTGCAAGGGGGCATGTCCACGGCCGCGCGCCCGTGCCTCAACACGACCCTGGCCTATTCACCTGGCCCATTCACCGAGCCGAAAGCGAGCACCTCGAAGCGACGAACCCGCCTTCCGAACGCGAACCCGGAGGCGTTCCCCCGACGCGAGCCATGGATGAATCATTACCGAGCGATTCAACCCGGATTTCCGAGAGCGCGAAAAAAGTACGTCGTCGAGCACACCCCACCCGTCGGGAACAAGGCGAATCCCGGGATGTCCCCGACGCGTTTCCACCCAAGCCGTGTGTACAGGCGAGCGGCATCGCCGTCGGTGACGGCGTCGAGAACCAGCAGGGTTCTTCCGCACTCAAGGGCCGCCCGCTCGGCCGATCGCACCAGCGCCGCGCCAAGGCCGCGGCGGCGAGCCCGGCGGTGGACAAGCATCTTCACCAGGTCGGCCCGGTGGGGCTGGTTCTCGGGAAGGTCGAACGCCAACGGCACCGATCCGCAGATTCCCATGTCGTCGCGGGCAACGAGGATAACCCTCCGGCCATCCACCACTTCGCCCGCGATCCGCCGCCAGAAAGCGGCCGCACGCTCTCGCGTCAAGGGGAGCATGAATCCAACGGAGGCTCCACCCTCAACGCAGTCGATCAGCAGGTCGGTCAGTTCCTCGACGTCGCCTTCGGTCAATTCATGGAGACGGCGTGGTGCGAGCATGAAGCCCTCCGCACACAAAAGCACGGGATCAACGCACGCCCGACCGCGCCTCGCCCGCGCTGGTCAATACGCCAGCGTCTGCTGGATGCTCTCGGCGATCCTCGTGGCGTCGGGGAGGTAGTCCAGTTCGAGTTTGTAGTAGGGCATGACGGTGTCGAATCCGGCGACGCGCTGCACCGGCGACTTGAGGTGCAGGAAGCAGTGCTCCTGGATGATCGACGAGATCTCCGCGCCCATCCCGGCCGTCTTGGGCGCTTCATGGACAACCACGCAGCGTCCGGTCTTGCGGACCGACTCGACGACCGCGTCGGCGTCGAACGGGTAGATCGTCCGGAGATCGATCAGTTCGACCGAGACGTCCTCGGGCATGCGATCCAGCGCCGCGAGGCACTCGAAAACGCTTGCCCCCCACGTCACCACGGTCAGGTCCGTCCCTTCGCTGACGACCTTGGCCTGGCCGATGGGGATCGTGTACTCCTCCTCGGGGATGTGCTCCCGGAACGAGCGATAGACGCGCTTTGGCTCGAAGAAAATGACCGGGTCGGGGTCGCGGATGGAGGCGATGAGCAGCCCCTTGGCGTCGTACGGCGTCGAGGGCATGACCACCTTGAGACCGGGCGTGTGGGCGTAAATGGCCTCGGGAGAATCGGAATGGAGTTCGGGGGCGTGGATGCCACCGCCCACCGGCACGCGGACGGTCAGCGGGATCGTGATTGCCCCTCGCGAACGCGTGCGGTACCGGGCCGCGTGGTTGGTCAACTGGTCGTACGCCGGGCCGAGGAATCCCTCGAACTGGATCTCGGGGATCGGCCGCATGCCCGCCATCGCCAGGCCGATCGCGGTTCCCATGATCCCGGATTCGGCCAGCGGCGTGTCGACGACCCGATCGACCCCGAACCGCTTCTGCAGGCCGTCGGTCACGCGGAAGACGCCGCCGTTGAGGCCGACGTCCTCGCCCAGCAGGATCACGCGTTGGTCGTGCTCCATCTCCTGGGCCAGCGCCTCGTTGATGGCGTCCACGAGCGTCAGGCCCTTTTCGATCATCATGTCGGAACGTGGCATGGGAACCTCGTTGAGAAGAAAAAACATGACTCCGGCCCGTCTGGCCCGGCGAAGGGTGGCCGGTGCGAAACCGCGCGACGGGTGCCGGGGTTTACATCCGGCGTGCCTCGCCGCTCAAACCCGCCTGCTCGGGCTCTTGCCCCAGGCTGCTGGTACGCATCGTGGCTTTCTGACGCTCAAGTTCCACCGGCAGGGGGCCCGCGAACGTATGGTCAAAGATGTCGTCGGTCGTGGGCTTCTCGATCCCCTCGGCGGTCTTGACCACCTCCGACACGATGACCTTCGCCTTCTCCTCATGCTCGGCCTGCCTGGCGTCGTCCCACAGCCCCCGCGCGGAGAGGTACTTGCGCAGCCGGATCATCGGGTCCTTGCCGATCCAGGCTTCGACCTCGTTGGGATCGCGGTACCGCCGCGCATCGTCGGCCGTCGTGTGGTCGCCGAGCCGGTACGTCACGGCCTCGATGAAACTCGGGCCGCCGCCCGCCCGGGCACGCTCAATGGCCTCCCGGGCCGCTTTATAGACCGCGAACAGGTCGTTGCCGTCCACCTGGATCGTCGGCATCCCGTACGCGATGGCCTTCTGGGCCACGGTCTCGGAGTTCATCTGGATCTCGCGGGGCACCGAGATCGCCCAGTGGTTGTTCTGGCAGATGAACACGCACGGCACCTGCAGGGTGCTCGCAAAGTTCATCGCTTCGTGAAAATCGCCCTCGCTGGTCGCCCCGTCACCGAAGAAGGTGATGGCGACGCGCGGCTCCTTGCGGATCTTGTACGCCCAGGCGATCCCCGTGGCGTGGAGCATCTGCGTCCCGATCGGGATCGACAGCGGCGTCATTCGCACGCCCTCGGGGATCTGGTTCCCTCGCTCGTCACCCATCCAGTGCAGCAGGATGTAGTGCATGGGCAGGCCGTGCCACCACAGCGCGGCGTTCTCCCGGTAGCAAGGGCAGAAGAAGTCCTCGCCTTTCCTGGCCGCCAGCGCCACCCCCAGCGCGGCCGCCTCCTGACCCTTGTTCTGCGGGTACGTCCCCATCCGCCCGGAACGCTGCAACTTGAACGCCACCTCATCGAGATGGCGGCAGACGATCATGAACTTGTACGCTTCGAGGGCCTGGTCGTCCGCAAGGCGCTCGGGTTTGCCCTCGGGAGCGAGTTTCTCGTCGAAGACCCCGTTCTCGTCGAGCACCTGCAGATTCTCGATCTGCGCTTTGTACACGGTCTTGAGCGGCACGCGATACCTCCCGCGGTGCAAGGACGACCACAGCCCATCATTGCCCGTACGGATTCCTCCTCCGTCCGGCCCGAAACGATCGGATCTCCTCGGGATCGGGATTCCTTCCCCAATGACCTTCGCCGCCGGGGTCTCCCGGGGAACGCAACGCGGCGAACCGGGGTCCGGGCGAGAAGGTCAAAACCCGACGCTCACGATAGGGGAGATCGAGCCGCCATGCCCGCCGGTCTTGCGCGGGACACGGGGCCAACCCGACCGATCCGGGTTCTCGACCCCCAAGGTGCCCGCCGTGTCGCGTGATCCGCCGGAAATTCGCGCGACGCGGGCGTGCCCGTGCGCACCCCGAACGGGGAACCCACCTACCCTTTCCGCGTCTGTATGGTGGTGTTGTTTTCCCATTTTCTACGGAGAGTGCGCCCATGAAGAACAGGTCCGTGGTACGTCTGCTCGCCGGTGTGGCTCTTGTCGCCTCGGGCGCGATGGTCATGGGGCTCGGATCACCTTCAACCGATTCGGCGCCCCGCAAGTCGTTGGTCATCGGCGTGGTCGCCAAGAGCCAGTCCAACCCGGTTTTCCAGGCCGCCCGGACAGGGGCCGAGGACGCCTGCCGGGACCTCTCCAAGAAACTCGGCATCGACATCAAGCCCAACTGGCGCACCCCGACGAACGAGGACGCCCAGCAGCAGGCCCAGTTCGTTGAGCAACTGGTCTCCCAGGGCGCCGACGGGATCGCCATCTCCTGCTCGGATGCGAACCTGCTCACCGGGTCGATCAACGACGCCGTGGCCAAGGGCGTCCATGTCGTCACGTTCGACTCCGACGCCCCCAACAGCCGCCGCATGGCCTATTACGGCATCGACGACGTTGAGGCCGGGCGCGAGGTGGCCCGCCAACTCGCCAAGGCGATGGACCAGAAGGGTGTCGTGGCGATCCTGGGCGGCAACCAGAATGCACCGAACCTCCAGGCACGCATCCGCGGCGTCAAGGAGGAACTCGGTCGATTCGACGGCATCCGCATCAAGGACACGTACTACCACAAGGAAACCGCCAACGATGCGGCCGCGATGGTCCAGCAGGTCCAGAACGCCAACCCCGACATCTCCGGGTGGGCCATGGTCGGCGGGTGGCCCCTGTTCACCCAGAACGCCCTCGACGGCATCTACGACCGCGCCAAGGTCGTCAGCGTTGACACCCTGCCCGAGCAACTCGCCTACGTCAAGTCCGGCCAGGTCCAGGCCCTGATCGGACAGGATTGCTACGGATGGGGGTACCAGTCGGTTGTCATGCTGGTCGACAAACTCGCCAGCGACAAAGCCCCCGAGAAGGTCATCAACAACTTCAAACTGGCCGTCGTCACCAAGGAAAACGTCGCCGAGTACGAAGGTCTCTGGCAAAAATGGCTTAAAAAGAAGCCATGATTGCAGCCCCGGACGGTGTTCCTCCGCACGCATCTCACGCGACGCCGGGCTTGTCATAGCCCGGCGTTTTTCTTACCGTGATTTCCCTTGTCCAGCGGCACCGCCGGTTCCCGTGAGCATGAACGCCGACCCGCCCAACCTCGTCATCGCCGCCCGAATCTCCAAGCGATTCGGCATCACCCAGGCGCTCGAAGACGTGACCGTCCGCTTCGCCGCCGGAGAGGTCCACGCCCTCATGGGCGAGAACGGGGCCGGCAAGAGCACCCTCGGAAAAATCATCGCCGGCCTCCATAAGCCCGACACCGGGACCGTCACCATCGGCGATCGCCTCCTCAGGCCCGGCTCGATCGACGACGCCTTTGAAGCGGGAATACGTATCGTCCACCAGGAACTGGCCCAGTGCCCGAACCTTTCGGTGGCCGAAAACCTCTGCCTCCACGACGTCCCGCGATCCGGGCCGGGCGGCATCCTGGTTGATCGACGGGCCATGGCCGACCGGGCCGCCCGCCTGGTGCATAAACTCGACCCGTCCATCGACGTCCTCGCCCCGCTTGGAGCGCTGGCCCCCGGGCGTCGGCAGATATGCCAGATCGCGGCCTCGATCGACGAGGCAAAGGCCGGAGGGCACGCCGCCCGCCTCATCGTCTTCGATGAACCCACCAGTTCCCTTTCGGTCGCCGAGGCCGACCGCCTGCTTGCGATCACGCGCCGACTCGCCGCCGACGGCATCACCGTTGTCTACGTCTCGCACCGCATGGGTGAGATCTTCCAGGTCTGCGACCGCGTCACCGTCCTGCGTGATGGAAAGTACGTCGCGACCACGCCGGTCAAGGACATCGACGAGCCGACCCTGGTCGAGCAGATGATCGGACGACGACTTTCCTCCCCCACGCGACGGGGGAGTTCCGACCTCCAGTCGGCCCCATCGCCCATCGGCGCGGGAGAGTCCGCCGCGCTTCGCGCCTTGGCCGGCGGCGAGCACCGCCCCCCCGCGGGCGGCGGTCCCAGGCTTCAAGTCCGCTCGCTCTCCTCCCCGGGACGACTGCACAACGTCTCCCTGACCGTCCGCGGCGGAGAGATCCTCGGAATCGGCGGGCTGGTCGGCGCCGGACGATCCGAACTCCTCGACGCGATCTTTTCGCTTGATCCCGGCGCGAGGGGCGAGGTGCTGGTGGACTCCGAGCCTGTCTCGCTCGCGTCGGCCGGTTCACCCAGAGGGCCGATCGCCCGCGGCGTGGGCTACGTTCCCGAGGATCGCCGCCTCCAGGGCCTTTTTTTTCTCCTGGGAATCGACGAGAACATCCTCCTGCCATTCATGCCCCGCCTCGCCTCCCGGCTGGGGTTGCGGTCGCGATTCGCCGAGCGGGCCCTGGTCTCCGAGAAAATCGGCGATTTCCGAGTCAAGGCGGCTTCTACCTCCTCGCTCCCGGGGGAACTCTCCGGAGGAAATCAGCAGAAACTCCTCATCGCCCGGTGGATGGGCAGGCAGACCAAGGTCCTCCTGCTGGACGAGCCGACCCGGGGCATCGACGTGGGAACCAAGGCCGAGGTCTACCGGCTCGTCCGCGCCGCCGCCGAGGACGGAGCGGCCGTCGTGCTGGTTTCGAGCGAGATGCCCGAACTCCTCGCCCTCTCCGACCGCATCGTCGTGATGTGCGAGGGACGGATCACCGGAGAACTGACCGGAGACGACATGACACAGGCCAACATCCTCCGCCTGGCCACCGCCGACGAGGCCGACCAGGCCCGCCGCGTTCGCCAGGCCGCGACGGCCTGATCGCTCCCGCGCGGCGTCGAGCATTTGGCCTCGTTCACCGTGCCGCCGGCGGCATCGGGTGTCGAGCGGAAAGGGCGGGGAGGCGGCCTTGGTCGCTCACGATCGTTGGCGGCGCGGCGGTCCTACGTCAGGCGGACGAATAAACTTGAAGGACTCTCTTCACGGGCCGAGAGACGACCATCGCCGACAGATCGCGCCGAACCGCCGCTTTTCCGCTACTGCCGCAGGCGCCCACAATGGCAAGCCCCCTTCTCTGGAACCTTCATCCCCAGAAAGTCCAAGACTCGCTGCCCCGCGCTGACGACCTCTGCCTCCTCTCCGGCCTGGGTTGCAGGGGCGGCAACCCCTGCATCAGCGAACGACAGGTGGATCGGCTCGCCGAGTCTCTGGCATGAAGTGGTCGCGAGGGAGGCCGATGCGGGCGTGGTACCCGGTAAAGCGGCACTGAAGGTGCTCAGCCCAGGGAGTTTTAAGCCGGAATCTCCGCCGGGGAGGACTGTTCCCAGCGCGGAGTTGCCGATAGATCTCGGTCGTGCGAATCGTGAAGAGCGATTTGAAATCGACGAGCAATGCCTCGTGCCCTTGCGCTGCCCCGTCCGCTGCCGTTGGTACCTTCGCAAGATACTGGTACCGCTCGTTCTTGTTGTTGCGGATCGGCTTCTGTAGATCCCTACCCTTGATTCGCTCATCACTCACGAACGCGCTCTCCGCGATCACTGCTCGGCAGAGCAGCACGCAGGACAGGTCCGTTTCAGCGGTGGAAGCCGCCTGCCGCTTGGACCAGTCTTGAGCCAGATCGCAGTCCTGCGTCACGACGACGGCAATCTCGTACTGCATTGGAGACACCGTTGAAACCGCGTCCGGCGCACCTGCGGCGTACGAGGGTACCCACTCCACTACTTTCTCGACGATCTCTCCTTGGTAAAGCCGCTCCCCGCCTCGGACGGCCAGATAGATGTCCGGCTCGGTCGGCGGGGGCGCAGCGCTGGCGGTGTTTGCAGCGTCTCCCGCCAACTACTACTCCTCTTCGATTCTGAAAGGAGGCGCATCGACAGGCGCGCCAATGGGAACACCAGGACCGGCGATGAGATGCTGAGATGCGGGGGCAAGGCGTGGACGAGAATGCCACTCCCACGTCTCTCGCACGTTCTCCCAAACCTCGGGGATCGCTTCGATCGGAAGGCGCTCGATGAGCACATGGCACAGAACGCGCATCAGCGTCTCCTCGGGGATGAACGCGGGTGCATCGCCAGTGCTCTCCATCACGAGCCTGAACTGAACTCCCGGGTGTGAGTGCTGCGACTCAAACACGCGCGTTGTACTGCCTTGCTGCTCGTCAAGCGACCGGCCCGGGCTCCATCGCTTGATGGAGCGAGTCTGAGATGCACCAGCGGAAAAATCGGGCGGCATTGCCGTGGAAATATTGAAGTGCCCCATCGACATTGGCAATCTCCGTTCGTTCGACAAAGAAATCGCAGTCGATCAAGTAGACCTGTTCGGTCGACCCTTCGACCTCCGCGAATCCGTGCTGGAGGCGCACCTTCGCGCCTTGGTCGGGCAGTTTGAGAAGGACATTGCGGAATGCCTCCTCTGTACGAGCCTCGAAGCCCGGTTGTGCGATCTCGGCCAAAACGTGAGGCTCGAGAAGCCCGGTCCAAGGCCTCTCAACGAGGCCGAGATTGGATCGCTGAATGATGTCTCGGTAGCGAAGCCCAACCCGTGTGTAGAATTGGGGGGAATACAGTTCATTCAGTGCCGCGAACGGACCCCGGAACAGCCCCGAGAAGTCCTCCCACCGCCGGTAGTTCCGCGAGATCAACGTTAGGGTGTCCCTGACCAACTGAAGCGTGTGCTGACCATCCTCGGTATTAAACTCCCAGGTCGTCGAACCGCCGGATGGCGGCATCACGGACTCGAAGGCCTTGGCGAGATCGGGTGGCATCGCTGACAGAACAGCGCGATTACGTTGGATCAACAACGGGAATTGAGCCCGAATGCGCTGCTGGAAATCGACTGGCGGGGTGGTCTCGATCCGAAGATCAGCCGGAAAGCGGACCTGGCAAATCACCTCCACCAACGGCGATTTGCCGTAAATGACGCGTTCAACCTCCGGGAACAAGTACTCTGGCATTTCCGGGCCTTCGTGCGTGCGGGAGCGGTCAGTTGGGCGCACCGCCCAACTGAGTTGAAATTATACCGCAGGTACGCCGTCCGGGTTCGGACAGGCGCGTAGGCCGCGCCGCGGGGATGACTGGTCGGAGGAGTGGAGGCTTGGGAGGCAAGGAACGCTCTCCGGCATCAGCACGATTGAATCGTGCGATGATTTGGTGAAGAAAACTTTGTCGGTTCGCTCTGTTCAGATAGACGGAGACGGGCCAGCGAATCGATGCCATTCGAGCCCGAGAGGGTAGAAGTTGGGCCGCGACGGCCTGATCGCTCCCGCACGGCGTCGAGCATTTGGCCTCTTTCACCGTGCCGCCGGCGGCGTCAGCGAACCTTCCGCGTCGCCTTCTTGGTCACTTTCTTCTTCTTCGCGCCAGGCTTGGCCTTCGGACCCTTGGCGCTGGTCGCCGTGGGCTTGCGCTTGGACAGACGCGACTTTTCGTACTGCTCAATGAACTTCTTCGCGGGCATTCTCCGGATCGATTCTCCGATGACTTCGAGGGGCACATCCTCCAGTTTCCTGAAGCGGACACAGCACTTGCCCATGTCGAGTTTCTTGCCGGTCCTGAGCCAGGCCGCGCGGAAGCGCTTTTCCTCGGCGCTGCCTCCGTAGTTGCACATGATGCCCAGGGACATGTAGTGCTTTTGCGAGCCCAGCCCGGCGAAGGGGAGGGGCAGGCGAGGGTCGCAGTGGTATCCCGGCGGGTAGATACGGTGAGGAACGTAGTACCCGATCGCGCCGTAGGACATGCCCTCCTCGTAGTCCTTGTCGAGGTTGTCGAGGATGACCTTGCGCACGGCCTCGAGCGCGGCACGCCGGTCGGCGGGGAGTGAGGCGAGGTATTCCTCGACGGTTCTGGCCTTGCTCTGCATGGGGAGAGTGTACCGCGCGACGGGCCGGGCGCGAGCGAGCCGCGAGCGGGCCGCGGGCTTTCGCGGGTCAGGCCGGGCGAGTTGCGCAGGCGGGGGCACGTCCAACCTTCCCGGCCGTCCGGCGAGCGGGCGCCGACCACTACAATCCCCGATGCCACGCCGCGCCGATCGTGCCGTCCCGATCCGGCTTCGCCCCGTCGAGCCTGGCGATTTGCCCGCGCTGTTCGAATTCCAGACCGACCCCGAGAGCAACGTCATGGCCGGGACCAAGCCGCGCACACGCGAGGCCTTCTTCGCCGCGTGGGAGCGGCACTTCACCGACCCGGGCGTCAACCCGCGGGTGATCGAGATCCACGGGGAGCATGGACCCGTCGGGGTGGGCAGCATCTCGCGTTTCGTGTCCGACGGCCTCGATTGCGTCGGATACTGGATCGCGCGGGCGCACTGGGGCAAGGGCATCGCGTCCCGGGCGCTTGCGATGTTCCTCGCCGAGGATCTCCGCCGCCCGCTGCACGCGACGGCGGCCACCGCCAACGCCCCGTCCAGGCGCATCCTGGAGAAGTGCGGCTTTCGATGCGTGGGTCATCGCCCGGGAGAGGAAACCGAGCGGTTCGTGGCCAGGGAGATCGCGGACTACGTGCTGGAGTGAGGCGTGTCGGCCCCGGCCAAGAGCCTCTTCCGCCGCCGCACCGATCTCTTGTATCTTGAAAGCAGACGCCGGATACGGCGATCCTTGCCCGTCCTGACCGCGTGGCGAGCACTTCGTCCAGGGCGGCCGGGCCGAGAATTTCCCACAAAAGAGGCTTTGGGCGCCCCGCCTTTGTGCGCACAAGGACGAGATGGTCCATGGTCCGCCCCGGCAGGAGCGGGGACAAGCCCTGCGTACGGCGACCTAGCATGAGGATCCCATGTCCAGAACACGAGCGGAAATCTCCCACGCGGCGGCGGACGCGATCGAGCGAGGCGGGGAGAGACTCGCCGGGATGCACGCGGTGGTCGGGTTCGATGCGTTCATCGACTCGATCATCCACGTGGTGGGGACTCGGCGGTCGATGGAGATGGGCGGGTACGACCGCATCACCACGATCGGGGAGTTCGCTTCGCGGGCGGCGGCGGCGGCGGGCAAGAGCACCAACCTCGAACTGGTGGTCCTTGAAGAACGCTTCGGCGGCAACGGCCCTTTGATGGCCGGGGCGCTGGGGAGCCTGGGGGCCCCGGTGACGTACCTGGGAGCGGTAGGAGAAAAAGGCAATCCCGGCGTGATCCATCCGGCGTACCGGGAGTTCGCGGCGCGTTGCCGGATGGTGATCCCGCTGGCGCCTCCCGCGCTGACCGATGCGCTGGAGTTCGATGATGGGAAGATCATGCTGGGCAAGCCGGCGAACATCCAGTCGGTGACGTGGCCGCTGGTGGTGCGGACGTTGGGGCTGGACCAGGTGGTACGGCTTGTGGAATCGTCGTCGCTGCTCGGGATGGTGAACTGGGTGATGATGGCGGGCCTTGAGGGGATCTGGGCGGGCCTGTGCGAGGAGGTGTTCCCGCGCGTGGCGGACACGCGTTCGAAGCGGATTTTCATCGACCTGTGCGACCCGGCGAAGCGCACGGACGAGGACATCCGCCGTGCGGTCGAACTTCTGGGGCGTATGAACGAACGGATCCCGCTGATGCTCGGGCTGAACCAGGCGGAGGCCGAGCGTCTGGCGGCGGCGCTGGGGGTGGACGTCTTCTCGGGGTCCGGTATGGGGACGCAAGGTTCGGCGGTTCGTTCGGCGGCGGAGGCGATCCGCTCTCGAACCGGGCTTGAGGGAGTGGTGATCCATCCCCGGCGAGGGGCGGCGGCGGCGACGTCGTCGGGCGAGTCGGCGTGGTTCGACGGCCCGTTTACACGCAAGCCCCGGCTGTCGACGGGGGCGGGAGACCACTTCAACGCGGGCTTTGCGGCGGGATGGACGCTGGGGCTTGCGATCGAGGAATGCCTGGCGATCGGGTGCGCCTCGAGCGGGGCGTACGTGCGGGATGCGAAGTCCCCCGATGCCGGTCGGCTGGTCGAGTTCTTGCGAGCGCTGCCGCCGGGTGAGGATCGGTAATGGCGTCGTTTTCGCGGCTGAGTCCCGACGAGCAATGCACGCGAGCCCTGGCGGGCGGGATCGCCCACGTGCTTCGCGGCGGAGACACGGTGGCGCTGACGGGGGATCTCGGGGCGGGCAAGACCACGCTGGCCCGTGCCATCGCGGCGGCGATTGGGGTCGGGCCGTCGTCGGTTTCCAGCCCCACGTTCGCCCTGGTGAACCAGTACGACGTGCCGCCCTCGCGTGCCGGGCCTGGGGGCATCGCGGTGATCGCGCACATCGACGCGTACCGGCTGGGTGATCGCGACGACCTCGAATCGCTGGGGTGGGATCGGTACTTTGGCGGGCGAGCCGCGCTGGGGGGCGTGCTCGCGTTGATCGAGTGGCCCGAGCGGATCGGGGCCTCGTGTCCGGAGCCCGCCCTGCGAGTGGCCATCGAGGCGCAGGGGCCATCGGTTCGCCGTTTCACGATCGATGTTCCCGACGCCTGGAGTTCCAGGCCGGGGGCGGGGCTGCTGGCCGAGCGAGAGCCGACCAGGTGCCCGGTGACCGGCGCGTGGGTTTCCCCGACATGCTCGACCTATCCGTTCGCGGACGATCGTGCCCGCCTGGCGGACCTTCACCGATGGTTCAGCGGCCGCTACCGCATCAGCCGGGAGGTCTCGCCGGAGGACCGGGACGGGTCGTGAGCGCGCCTCCCGGCGGGGTCTTGGGGGGGAGACAAGGGCGGGGCCGGCGCGAGGTTCGCGTTTTCGTCTACCATCCGCACCATGAAGCAGGCAGGCGCGGCACGGCTGTTTGGAGCGTCGGTGATCGGCGTGGTGGGTGTGCTCGCATCCCTGGCCCAGGCCGCTGGTGTCCAGGCCCAGCCGGGTCCGGGGGGCACGGTTTGGATGGTGGCCGAGTCTGGTCTGTGGGGGCTGTTCCGTCAATCGTTCGACATCTTCACGGTGCTGCTGATCGGGGGATCCGTGATCGCGCTGGCGGTGGTGATCAGTTGCCTGATCGACATCCGCGAGTCTCGCATCCTGCCGCGTGACTCGTGCAACCGCATCCTGGACCTGGCCGCCTCCCGTCGCTGGCAGGATCTTCGGGAATTCGTGGCGCGTGACGAATCGTTCGTGGCGCGGGTGATGCGGACGACGCTGGCGACCAGCGGCGGGCGGGACGCGGCCCGGGAAAGCGCGGAACTCGCGGCGGCGGAGGAGTCCTCGCGGTGGTTCCGCCGGATCGAACTGCTGAACGTGATCGGAAACCTGGGCCCGCTGGTGGGCCTGGCGGGGACGGTGTGGGGGATGATCCTGGCGTTTACGAGCCTGGGAGATTCGGGGGGGCAGGCCGGGCCATCGGACCTTTCGCTGGGTATCTCCAAGGCGTTGTTCCACACCTTGCTCGGGTTATGCCTGGCGATCCCGTGCCTGTTTGTGTTCGGGCTGTACCGCTCGATCGTGGATCGGATCTGCACTCGGGGGACGGTGCTGTGCGGCCGTGTCGTCGAGCAGTTGCCCGATCAGGGCGATCCGCCGCGCGCCTGACGCGGGGATGGAAACCAAACCCGGTCAGCGAGGACGCCCGCCCCAGTGGAGTTCGATGTAGCGGGCGACGTAATCGATGACGGACTGGGCCTGGGGGATGTCCGGATTGGACGTGGCGCCCAGGGGCTCGAAACGCATGTCCTTGAATCGGGCGATGGCGGCCTCGATGGTGAGGCCGTGCTGGATGGCGAGGCTGAAGGCCCGGCAAAAAGCCTGGCAGAACCCGCAGATCGTGGAGCCTTCCTTGGACATCTTGATGAATATTTCGCCGGGGGTTCCGTCGGGGTAGAGGCCGATGGTCAGGTAGCCCTCGTGCCTGGCAATGGAGAACTTGTGGGTGATGGATTCGCGCGTGACGGGGAGCGAGTTGCGTACGGCGAACATGGTGGGGGTCTCTTGATCGAGGCCTGGCCCCCATGATGGACGGGGCTCGGGCGGCGAATTCAGGATGGTGTCCATGACCGACAACATAGCCGACGCGGATTGCTCAGGGGGTGTTCCACACCCGCCCCGGCGCCCGAAAGGACCGGCACCGACGTCGGAAGGTCGCGGTGTGGTATCGGACGCCTCGGGGGCGGGCATCCACAATATTCTGGGGTCTCGGGGATGTGGGGTCAACCGATGGTGTACGGCCGTCGAACGTCCTCTCGCGTGCCTGGGCCGATGGACCTGTCAATCCGTACGGCTCGGCTCGCGCCTGGGCACGGCGGGGCCGATACTGTTGCACTTGATGCGTCCCTGTCTTGCCGGCCATGGCCCGTGGAACACCGTCGAGCGTCCTCTCGCGCGACCGGCATCGGTCGCGCTGGGGAGAGCGGCGGCCGGAGGGGTTTCGCTGCTGGTGGCGATCGCCCTGGCGGTCAACCTGACGTGCCGCGCCGCGGGTCCGATGCTCGGGTCGATCGGGGACGGGTCTCACGAGCGACAGACTCTTCGTCATCTGACGCTGGCCATCCATCGGGCGGTACGCCGGCTCATGATCGGCGAGAGATCCCGTCGAAAAACCGAGGTCAGCATTCGCACGCGAGCGGGTGTTGATCGGCCTCCGGCGCGAAATATCCTCCGCGGGCGTCGGCGGCCGCGGCCCGAGCCTCCGATGTCCCACCTGATCAGCCTTCCGCCGCCGCGCCGGGCGTAAACCGCCGACCTTTCCGCCGTGCGCACGGGCGCATGACCGGACCTCAACGGCCTTTGTGCGGCCTTCGCCCTGCGAGCCCGGCTCTTGCCGGGTCACGGAGGGTTCGTTGATTTTCATCACCACACGATCACGTGACGCCAGGGGTCCTTCCCCGGGCACGTCCGGGTTTGTTCGCCGCCTCGGCGCGGCGGCGTCCATCGAGCACGACCATGGCAGACAACGGCATCCCCATCATCGGTCCGATCCTGAACAAGATCATCGGAACGCGCAACGAGCGGTTCGTGAAGAAGTACAACCAGCGCGTGCGCGAGATCAGCGCGCTCGAGCCGGAGATCCGCCGCCTGACCGACTCGCAGTTGCGCGGCAAGATCGCCGAGTTCCGCGGCCGCCACGACCAGGGAGCCAAGTCGGACGACCTGATGGTCGAGGCGTTCGCGGTGGCCCGCGAGGCCATGGATCGCGGGGTGGGGATCCGCGCGATCTTCAATCCTCGATTTGAGTTCGACGCCTCGGCGCTGAGCCCGGCGATGCGTGACCTGTACGAGCGGACTCGTGCGTCGATGGCCTTGCTTCCGGTGATCGTGCCGCGGACATTCCAGCCGACGGCGTCCCAGGCGGCGCCTCCCGACGGCGTGCCGGACACGAGCAACGAGTATCTCGGATGCACCACCCTGATCGAGGGGTGGATGCAGGCCGACATCGACCTTGAGTTGTACGAGGCGGTGAGGGCGTTGTTCCCCGAGAGCCGGCCTCCGTTCCGGGCGCGTCCTTTCGACGTCCAGTTGATCGGCGGGATGGTCCTGACGCAGGGGAAGATCGCGGAAATGCGGACGGGCGAGGGCAAGACGATCGTCGCGCCCCTGGCGACGTACCTGGCGTGCTGCGAGCGGCTCCGGGTGCATGTGGTGACGGTGAACGACTACCTGGTGCAGCGAGACCGCGACTGGACGTTCCCGTTCTTCCGGTCGCTGGGCCTGACGGTGGGCGCGATCCACCCGCAGCACATGCAGGACGAGTCGCAGAAGCGGTTCATGTACCGCTGCGACGTGACGTACGGCACGACGGCCGAGTTCGGATTCGATTACCTGCGCGACAACATGAAGCGTTCGGTCGAGCAGCAGGTGCAGAAGCGCCGCCAGTTCGCGATCGTGGACGAGGTCGACTCGATCCTGATCGACGAGGCGCGGACGCCCCTGATCATCTCGGGACAGGCCCACCAGGACCGGCCGCGGTACGAACTGGCCGATCAGTTGGCGCGGCACCTGGTCAGCAAGAACCAGCCGTGGGCCGAGCACGACGAGCGGGTCCAGGAATGCAAGAAGCGGATCAAGGGCTACGAGGGGGATATCCGCCAGGCGCGTGACAAATCGCAGGTGCCCGAACTGCAGAGGCAACTCGCGACCGCCAAGGGCGAACTCCCGCGGCTGGAGGCCGAGCGCGACCGCTTCACGCGGTACTACGAGACCCAGCCGGAGCGCAAGCAGGTACACCTGTCGCACGACGGCGTCGCCGAGGCGCAGCGAGCGGCGCAGGTCGGCTCTTTCTACGTCGATCAGAACATGGACCTGCCTCACCTGCTCGAGCAGTCGCTGCGGGCGCACGTGATCTACCAGCGCGACCGGGACTACGTGGTGATGACGGTCCCGGACCAGTATTCCGGCCGACCGACGCCAACGGTGGTCATCGTCGACGTGTTCACGGGCCGCGCCATGATCGGCCGTCAATGGTCCGACGGCCTTCACCAGGCGGTGGAGGCCAAGGAGGCGGTCCCGATCAAGGAGGAGACCCAGACGGTCGCCACCGTCACCATCCAGAACTTCTTCAAGATGTACAAGCGGCTGGCGGGCATGACGGGGACCGCCGACACCGAGGCGCAGGAATTCCACGACATCTACAAACTCGACGTGGTGTCGATTCCCACCAACAAGCCCGTGGTCCGGCGCGACTTTGACGACATGGTCTTCCTGGTGCAGAAGGACAAGTGGTCGGCGATCGTTGACGAGATCAAGGCGTTCCACGACGTCGGGCGTCCCATCCTGGTGGGGACCACCAGCGTGGAGCGATCGGAGTCCCTGTCGAAGATGCTGATGAGCAAGCACGGCATCCAGCACGAGGTGCTCAACGCCAAGCAGCACGAGCGCGAGGCGAGCATCGTCGAGAGCGCCGGGCACCTGGGCAAGGTGATGATCGCCACGAACATGGCCGGCCGAGGGACCGACATCAAACTCGGGGCTATCACCCGGGAGACCCTGCTGGACCACTGGCTCCGCCGGGGCCTGGCGCCGCGGACCCTCACGGTCGAGTCGACCGACGACCAGGTGCGAGAGGCGGTGTACCGGAAGGTCGGCCCGACGTTCCTCAAGCGTCCCAAGCACGAGGTCGAGTCGATGCCATTCGACCAACTCGAACTCGAACTGCTGCGCGAGTGGGCCGGTCGGAGCACGTGGGCGGACCTTCGGAAGATCGACCGGATGACCGCCGATGAACTGCGGTCCGAACTCGACTCGACGGGCCGCTTCCTCCTCCACCGCCTGCGGTGGTTCGAGACGATCGAGCAGATGGGCGGGCTGCACGTGATCGGGACCGAGCGTCACGAGGCACGCCGCATCGACAACCAGTTGCGGGGACGCTGCGGCCGGCAGGGCGACCGCGGATCAAGCCGGTTTTTCGTCTCGCTCGACGACGACCTGATGAAGATGTTCGCGGGCGAAACGACGATGAAGGTCCTGGCGCGGCTTGGGATGAAGGAGGGCGACGCGATCGAGCACCCCATGCTCAGCAAGAGCGTCGAGCGAGCCCAGCGCAAGGTCGAGGAACGCAACTTCCAGATCCGCAAGAACGTGCTCGAGTTCGACGAGGTCATGGAGCACCAGCGACAGTATTTCTACGGCCTCCGGCAGCGCGTGCTCGAGGGGCGTGACGTCAAGGGGCTGATGCTCGAGTTCGTCAGCGAGGCGGTGGAGGACGCCTGCGGGACGTACCTGGACACCGAGTACCCGGCCACGTGCGCGGCCGAGTTCGCCAAGCAGCGGCTGGACTGCTCGATCGAGCCGTCACGGCTCAAGGGCCAGGAGCGTGACGAGATGGAGGAGACGATCCGATCGGACGCCAAGGCCGACGCCCGCCACATGATCGACGTGACCCTGGGCGAGTTCATGCCGGTGGAGGGATCGGAGATCAGCGTGGACTTCGATTCCGCCGGGCTGGTCAACTGGGCCAGGTCCCGGTTCGGGGTCGAGATCAACGCGTCGGAACTCCGGGAGGGCGGCGCGGCCGAGCGGGCTCACATCCGGGACACCCTCGTGGCGGCCGCGGAAGCGAAGATCCAGGAGGCGGACCTGGCCGGGCTCGACGAGTTCACGGCTCCGGACTACGGGGTGAGGCAGTTGATCGCCTGGGTGAAGAGCAAACTGCTCATCGACGTCACGGACCAGGAGATCGACGCGGCCCTCAAGGACGAGGACGCGTCCGTTTCCGGAGTTATCCTCGACAAGGTCCGGGACCTGTATTCAAGGCGAGAGGCACGGTACCCGGTCGACTTCGCCATGGAGATGACCCGCCTCATGATGCGGCGTTCACCCAGGGAGGGCGCCGAGTACCTGGTCGCGTGGGTCAACCAGCGGTACGCGATTGGGTGGACCGTCGAGCAGATGAAGACCAACCCGCCCCAGAAGATCCAGCAGATCCTGGCCGACGAGGCGGAGAAGTTCGTGGCCGAGGGCCGGCTCGAGCGAGCCATCGCCGAGGCGCTGGCGTGCAAGACCGACGACCAACTCGACGAGCACCTCAAGACGCGCTACGGCGTCGGGGTCACCGAGTACATGCGGTACCTCGAAGGGGAGGAGCGAGAATTCGCGATCCGCGCCAGGATCGAGAACATCCTCCGTGCCGAGTTGCTCCAGTTCGAGCGGACCGTGCTGCTCGAGACGCTCGACCAGTCCTGGAAGGACCATCTCTACGGGATGGATCAACTGCGAGACTCGATCGGGTTCCGGGCCTTCAGCCAGGAAGATCCCAAGATCGCCTACAAGCGAGAGGGATCCAGGATGTTCAAGTCCATGCTCGAATCGGTACGCGACCAGGTGACCGACTTTGTCTTCAAGGCGAAGTTGTCGCCCCAACTTCCTCCCGAGATGGGAACGGCCGCGGCTCGCGGGGGCGCGGGCAGGCCGTCGGCGGCGGGGGCCGCCGCCGACGGCGGGGTGGTGACGTCCTCGATCAGCGGCCCTGGGCTTGATCCGGGTCCCTTTGCCGGATCACCGGGCGGGTCATCTCCGCCGTCCTCGGGACCCACCCCCGGCTCACCGGCCAATGCCGGCGGAGAAGGGGGCGAGCCCAGGTCCGCGTAACCATGACGCTCGCGTTCGAGGCGACCGCCACCTGGCGTATGGAGGCCCCCCTCCAGCAAGGGAGCCTTGGCTTCAGAGGATCTGGTCCTCCGGGAGGCGGTGCGCCGCGAGGTACTTCCGGGCTCGGCTGGTCTTGTCCTTCGGGGAGATCACCGACCCATCGGCCCGGAGCCTGACCACGCGACCGACCTTGCAGAGTTTGGCAAGGGCCTGGTTGACACTCGACTTGAGGGAAGAGGCCGCGGCGTTTGACGTGTAACCGGTGTCGGGCAGGGCGGCGATGATATCCTCGGTGGTCAGCGGCTCGGCGTAACGCTCGATCGACCAGACGTCGTAAATGGCATCGAGGATGTTTTTCTTACCGGACTTTCCGCCTCCCGTCGAAACCGCGAGCGAACGCGTCCCGGGTCTGGCCGAAGGCGGCTCGGCCTGCTTGCCGAGCAGCCCGTCAAAGGCGTTCATGCGCCGGCGCTGCGCGGCGAGCAGTTCGTTGGCGTACCGGCGGATCTGGTCGACGTTCGACTCGACCTGCCCTGTAATCTGCTCGTAGGCCCGCCGGGCATCACGCTCACGGACGCGTTGCGCCTCGATCCAGCCGGTGACTTTCTCGAGTTGCTCGGCGATCTCGACGAGCGTGAGTTCCGACACGGGCTTCTCCGTCGCGAATGGGAGTACCTCGCCGCGTGGTTCAATGATGGTGGTTTGCATGCCCTGCGCCCTATGCCTGAAGAGAACGATTCCCAATTGACCTGCCGCACCGTGAGTGTCGGCGCATCCGAAAGAAATCCCCGAACAGGGTCTTGGATCGGTCAATTGGTCCGTGTTGTTTGACCCATCCTATGCTTGGGCAAGTACCATGCGATTGTCAATGCCATTTTGCAGTATTCGTCCGCGGATTGGCGACTCCGCGAGTCCGGTTCGCCCGCTCCCCCCCGCCCGGTGAGCAAAAACGCCTGGATTGAAGGCCATTTTGTCGGTTGTCGGCCTCGCGGATCGCCAACCCGGGTAAATTCCCGATATCTTGGCGAATCAGCAGGCCTCCCGGACGCGTATTGAACAGCGGAAACCCGCGACCTCGGGTTGCAAAGGCCTTTTCATGCGCCCGCATGATCGCCCCCGGGTTGTTCGCAAGGGCCAGATAGTCGGTTCGTGCATAGCATACCCCGAGGGTGGTTGACAGGAGTTGCTCTATGGAGGCGGATCGGGTCGCCACGCCAGCCGATTCGTGCCGGATCGCCGGGCAACCCCCGGCCAGGCATGAACAAGGCTTCACGCTGATCGAACTCTTGATCGTCCTGGCGATCATCTCGGCGCTGATGGCGCTGGGGATGGTCGTCGGTCGGCAGGTGATCACCGGCGGCAAGGCCCGGGTGACCGAGCAATTGATCACGAGCCTCGACCAGTCGGTGGATTCCTACGTCGCCGACAAGGGGTCACTCCCGCCGGCGATGTACTCGCACGTGGAGACGGTCAACGGGGTGCGACACGTCTACGACTTCCCGGCGATCGACGCCCGGCCGGGCGGTTCGCGGAACTTTGCCTCGATTGTCCGCGACCGGAACTGGTACCTGCAGCACGATTCAACCCTCCCATCGGTGGCGACGTACGCCGCGATCCTCAGGCAGTCGGCGCTGGCGGAATCGATCCTCAAGTCCGTGCCTTCGCGGTTTGTCCGGACCCGCTTCCTGGACCACTGGTACGACGGAACCGAGAACGCCACCAGCGCGTACAAGGACATCCTGACGGCCTCCAACGCCGCCGGCCCGATCGACGTGCAGTCGTTCGAGGTCCTCGATGCGTGGGGCCGTCCCATCCGCTTCGTCCATCCCGGCTACGGCGGGGAGGAGTTTTTCGACGGCGGGTCCTGGGACTACTACGACCGATCCGCCAAGGCGATGGTCAGGGCCGAGGGGATCCGCCGGCCGTTCAACCACGCCGCGTACGTCCGCTGGGGCGATGCCCGCAACACGCCCTCGGCGCTCCACTTCCGGCGATCGTACCAGCCCTTCACCGATGCGGAGGCCGCGTCGAAGGCCCCGGCCGTGCTCACGGGGGACGCCGACGAGGGCATCTGCCCGACACGCAGGCCGTACTTCTACTCCGTCGGGCCCGACGGGGACCCCGGCCGCCGGGCGGACAACGTCTATACCACGCGGCCGGAATTCCCAGAGGAAACCGCCGCGTTCGACGACTCGCTCTGAGGCGAGCGGCCCCACAAGCCCGGACGGCGCCCCGATCTTCCGCGGAGGGGCCTGGCCGGTCCAGGGCGATCGCGGTATCCGTTTGGCCGTTACCGACCTGGCCGCTGTTGTCCTGGCCGCTGCGGACCTGGCTGTTGCTGTCCTGGCCGTTGCTGTCCTGTCCCGCGGACCTGACCAGCCTGCCCTTCCTGGGCGACCGCGAGTGAGAATGTGACCTGGAATGGGCCGGAAATCGGAGAATGCGATTGCCCCGCTGGCCGGTCGATCCCGCCCGCGCCACGGAAAACCCGACGCCTACAATCCCCGGTCAGCGACGGGGTGTAGCGCAGTTTGGTAGCGCGTCTCGTTCGGGACGAGAAGGTCGCAGGTTCAAATCCTGTCACCCCGATTTCACGGCGGAAGTTTCACGGAGCGCATTTCACGGCATGCGGCTTGCCAGTGGCTCCGACCGTCTTCGACACGAACATGAACGGCGAGGCAGCCAACCGCCAGGTTCTTTGCGACATCGCGCGTACTGCGTTCGAGGTCGTCAACCGTCTTCTGGCTCGCGACCAGTTGCTCGCGCGCGAGTTGCGCTCGGAGACGACCACATCTCGTCAGGTCTACCGCGAAGAGTGCATCACAGTGGAAATGGCCGCAACGCTGCGGGAGCGCTTTCCGCAGAACGTGGAGATCACGCTGTTCACCCCGCCCGAGGAGACCAAGACCGGCGCAGACTGGTACTGGCGATTCGAACACGGCGACAGGGCAATCCACGCTCGTGTTCAAGCCAAGCGAGTACGCCGTGCGGAATTCGGTCAGCCAGACAGCAATGGCGAGGTGGAGATTGACCAAGATCAATTGAATGTACTGATTCAAGAAACGGCGGCGGTGGCTTCCCAACTTCTGGAATTACAGGCCTGGCTCGCGACCTTCGCCCGATTCGATGCGACGCCGCCGTGTGGGCAATCCGATCTGGGCCAATGTGGGCGACACGCACATGCGCGAGCGTGTGCTCAGCACGAGCCCTCGTTGTGGATCGCGCAGGCGAGCGAAATGCTGCAGCTCAATCGCTCGCAGTTGTCCGTTCGCGAAGTGGTTCAAGACTCCGTGCGACTTGATTGCATCTTGCCCTGCATTGACGGTTCCGGAGGGGGAGTAGGCCCAGCGGTGAAGGGGTTTGCACTTGCGACCGGCCTCCCGAGCTATCAGGACTGCATCGACGGCATCCAGAAGAATCCGGTGTTTCTCAAGTCCTTCCAGGGAGCGATGCGAATCTTCGTCTGACAGGAATCGCATTTCACTGTTTCACGGACAGCAAAACCCGGATTCCAGGCTCCCAGGACCGAACTCCGTCCACGAAGAGTTCAACTGGCGTACTGTCACCCCGATTCAGCAGGCTTGATGGCCTTGGCAAGTGCCGGGGCCATCGGTGTTATACGTCCTCCGCGTATTGATCGCGTTTCCGGCCCCCAGGGTCGGGTTCCTTGCACGAGGAGTTCTATTGACACCGCGATATATTTCACGAATCCACGGCGCATGGCGAGCAACCTGCGTTACCCGCCCGTTGAAGAGAGCTTTACGCGCGCGTAGTCAGTCAAGACCACCATTGCCGGATGTTTGATCTTCCGCTCCGCGGAGATCGCGTAGAAGTGCTCCTTGACGCCGGGGACGCGCCCCAAGATGCTGACGCCGTACTGATCGCGGACCTCTCTCTCGATTAGGCTTGGGGCGACGAAGAACCCGGCGCCCGACTGCCCGAACGCCTTCAGCAGGGCACTGTCCTCGAACTCGCCGACGATGCGCGGCCGCAGGTTCTGCGCCTTGAGCCAGTGGTCTAGGGTCCTGCGCACCACGGTGTTGGTCGTCGAGAGCAGGAACGGAGCCCCGTCGAGCGACTGCGGGAATCCGGCGCGGTGCTTCCGTGTCAATCCATGCGTCCCGAACACGGATAGACCCGACTCTCCCAGGCGGTGGCTGTACACGCCCGCGCTCATATGCGGTGGGACCGGGGTATCGGCCAAGACCACATCGAGCTCATGCACGGTCAGGCGAGCGAGCAATTCCGGCTGCTTGCCTTCGTAGCAGACCAGCCGCACCCTCTCGGGCATCGAGAGGATTGGCAGCAGTATCCGGTAGACCACGAGCTTGGGGAGTACGTCCGTCACGCCCACCCGCAGCCGCAGCCGTTCCTCGGGCGCGCGGCCCCGAACCGCGTCGATGAGCGAGAGGCCGATCGAGAAGATGTCGTCGGCGAAGCCGAACACGGCCTGGCCCATCTCGGTGAGGACGAGCCCGCGGCCCCGCCGCTCCAGGAGCTTGTGCCCCAGCGAGCGCTCCAGCGTGCGAATCTGCCCGGAAACGGTGGGCTGGGCCAGGTGCAGGCGGCGGCAGGCGGCCGCGACCGATCCTTCCTTGGCGACGGTCCAGAAGTACAGCAGGTGGTCGTAGTTCAATCGGTCCATGCCCGGACAATACATCGAAAAATACGATGTATCAACACCAACATTTCGTCTTGTTGATGCCCGAAGACCGTCGTACACATTTAGCCCGACACGTGAACAGCCCCGGTCGGGCCAAGGAGACGACCCGTGAAGATCAACGTCCGCAGCAGAACGTCCCAGGTCACCCCGAGCATCCGCGAGTGGGCGGAGCGACGGGTGCTCTTTGCGCTGGGCCAGTTCAGCGCCCGCCTGCGCGTCGTGCACGTCTGCCTCAGCGACGAGAACGGACCCAAGGGTGGCGCCGATCAGCGGTGTCTGATGGAAGCGCGGATGACCCCGGGCCGGGGCGTGGTGGCCGAAGACCGCGATCCCGACCTGTACGCCGCCGTGAGCCGCGCCGCCGAGCGTCTGGGTCGGCGTGTCCGCGAGGGTCTCGACCGCGAGCGCAGCGCCCGTCGCGCGGCCCCATCACACCGCGGGAGCCGACGCAGCGGAGCCACCCCATGAACTGCTCGTCCTGCACGAGCACCCAGATCCTCGTCACGAACCGTAGCGGCGTCTGGCCCGACCCCAGGTCACGGTGCGCTTCGTGGTGGGCCCAACTGTTCGACTGACCTGGATCGCCCCTCCCCGAAGAGCAGATAAGCACCGGTCATGGCGCTCCTCTCCGAACTCTCTGATTGGTTTTCCTTTACGCCCAAGGCATGGTTCTACGTAGGCTTCGTCGCCCTTGTCTGCGTGTTCCTCACCCTGGATCTTGGCGTGTTCCACCGCAAGGCGCACGTGGTCAAGTTGAAGGAGGCCCTGACTTGGACGGTGATATGGATCGCCGCCGCCCTGGCCTTCAACGTCTGGGTCTACTTCGCTTACGAAGCGCACTGGCTGGGGATCGGCCGTGACGTGCCGCAGCTGGACGGGTCCGTCCGCGACGTGCATGGGTTGGAAGCCGCCAAGCTCTATCTGGCAGGCTACATCGTCGAGAAGTCCCTGGCGATGGACAACGTGTTCGTCATCGCCATGATCTTCTCCTACTTCACGGTGCCCGCGATCTACCAGCACCGGGTGCTCTTCTGGGGCATCATCGGCGCGCTCGTCATGCGCGGAGCGATGATCGCCGTGGGCGCCGCGCTCATCCAGCGGTTCTCCTGGATCGTCTACGTGTTCGGCGGGTTCCTCATTCTGACCGCGCTCAAGATGACGCTGATCAAGGGCGAGGGCATCGACCCGGACAAGAACCCGCTCGTGCGGCTGGTCCGCCGCCTGTTCCCGATGAGCAAGGAGTATCACGGGCAGAAGTTCTTCGTCCGGCTCAACGGCGCGCGGACCGCCACGCCGCTCTTTCTGGCTCTGGTCATGGTGGAGTTCACCGACATCATCTTCGCGGTGGACTCGATCCCCGCCATCTTCGCCATCACGGCGGACCCCTTCATCGTCTTCACCAGCAACATCTTCGCGATCATGGGCCTGCGATCGCTCTATTTCTGCCTCGCCAACCTGATCGACCGCTTCCGATACCTCAAGCCGGCCCTTATCGCGATTCTGTTCTTCGTCGGGATCAAGATGATGCTGGTCCACACGCCGTACAAGGTGGCCACGACCCTGTCCCTGATGGTGATCATCGGCATCCTCGCGGCCGGCGTCGTTGCTTCGCTGCTGAGAACTAGGCCCCCGGAGAAAGCCCATGATGGCGGACGGCTATAACTGCATCCGGCCGCGCCTACGCGGATTGGTCGAGTCCAGAGCGTTCAACGGCTGCACCATCGCCGTCATCGTCCTCAACGCCGTGCTCATCGGGGCGGGTACGTACACCGATGCTCCGGCCGTGCTCCGCGTGTTCGAAATCCTCGAACGCGTGTGCGTGGCCGTGTTCGCGGCCGAGCTCTCGCTCCGGTTCGTCGCCTGCGACTCGACGCGGGCGTTCTTCCGCGACGGCTGGAACGTCTTCGACCTCGTAATCGTTGCCGCGGCGTTCGTCCCGGCCTCCAACGGGGTCGGGCCTCTGCTCCGCATCCTCCGCGTCTTTCGCGTGCTGCGTCTGGTGAAGACGTTGCCCGAACTCCGCCTCATCGTCAGCGTGCTCGTCCGATCAGTGGGGAGCATGAAGTACGTCGGGCTGCTGGCGGTCATCCTGTTCTACGTGTACGCCGTCGCCGGGGTGAAGATGTTCGGGGCCCACGACCACGGTCTGCACGCGCACTTCGCGAGCGTGCACGAGGCCTGCTTCACGCTCTTCCGCATCCTGACCGGGGATGACTGGACGCAGCTGCGCTACGACCTCGCGGCGAACGGATCATCGACCGCGGCCTTCACCGCCTACCAGGTCTCATGGATTATCATCGCCACCTTTCTGCTCGTAAACCTCATCGTGGGAGCGGTCATCAACAACTACCAGAAGGTGCAGGAGATCGAGCAGCACCGTTCGCGTAGCCCCGACACAAGCGAGAAGCGGCTGCGGGAACTCGTGGACGAGCTCGATTCCATCCTGGCGGCTCGCGCGACCGCCAGCCCGCAAGCAGGCAGTGTTCAACCCGGCATGCAGCGCGCATAGCGGTACGTGGAAGTAGACTTGGAGTTTCACGGCCAGAAAGGCCCGGATTCCAGGCTCGGAGGCTCGTATTCCCTCGACAAGAATACGGATTCGGTCTATGAAGCGCGCCCGGCGTAGTCGCCGCGGCAGACGGACTTGAGCATGTCGGGGGTGAGGGCGCGGTAGGCATCGCCCGCGGCCTGGACGAGGTGGTCGTGGCCGTCGTACGCGCGGTTGCTCAGGTAGTGGCTCCGCATGTACCCCCACAGGGTCTCCACCGGGTTGAGCTCCGGCGAGTACGGCGGCGGGCGCAGGATCACGATGTTGTCAGGCACTTAGAGCGCCTTGGCCTTGTGCCACCCCGTCCGGTCCATGATCAGCACCACTACGTCGCCGGCTCGACCGCCGCGTACAGGTACACCCAGTCGTACTTGGCCTGCTTGACCGCCGTGGGATGCGAGCCCTTGAACGCCCAAACGGTCGTGAGCGTGCCCTGCTGGCCGATGCGGGCCTCGTCCATCCACATCACGCGCCCGCGGCCGCGGCCAGCCCTGCGCATGAGGCCCTCGGCGGCGTGCTTCACGGCGCGGACAAAAGGGGGCGGTCTCCTCCTTGAACGTCTTCAACGCCGCGGGGTCGCTCTTCTCGTGCCGCGGCCGGGGCTTGAGGCACGAGAGGCGCAGGCGGTGCATCAGGTCGTACACGCCCTTGAGTTCGTAGCGCACGCCGAACTCGTCGAGCAGGATGCGCTGGGCGTCCTTGGCCCGCAGCGTGCACACGCCGCCAGACACGGCCTCGCGCCCCGCCCCGCGGCTTGAGTGCGAGTGCCCGCGAGCGCCGTGTGCGAGCGATTGCTATTGAAAATCCGTTGGATGCACTGCTGCCGTCGGGAGTGCGGCATGCCCAAGAGCCGCGGCTACCTCGCCGCGCCCATCTTTGCTTGAATTTCATCTGCAAAGTTGATGACCAGGTCGATGTGGGTCGCCAGTTCGTTCTCCCCTCGCAGGATGACCATCAAGCGTCCGTCGGGAGCCCACGAAGAATTCCTGGTCTTGAGATTCTTGATGCTGTACAGCACCTTCGGCATCGACACGGAGAGTATCGGCTCGGTCTTCACCCCAACACTGACAACCTGCTTCTCGCCGTCGACGAATCGGATTTCCCCGCCGTTCGGGCTCCACCAGGCGGCGCCATCGTGCCCGTTGGTCGTGATCTGCACGCGTCCGGCCTGGGCATCCTCCCATCCTGGGGTTATCTGGCCCTGCTTGAACTGCTCACTGGCGGGTGAGAAGGCCCGAGCCGGTTTCACGTTGCGGGCGGCCGGCCGGTTTCTGGAGACACCCCGGGTCCTTCGCCCGCCGCGAGCGCTCACGGCGAACGCGTTCCCCGTTGTCCACGTGGTGGTGGAAATTTCGGCGGCCGTTACACTTGCAATTTGCAAGTCTGACTCCTACACTTGATCCCATGAGCGATTCCACCCCGCACCACAGGCTCGCGCCGCCCGGCGCCGGCATTCCGGCCATCGAGCGACTGGTTGGCGGCGGCGTCTTGAAGATCCGCCGCCTGCTCGGCACCCCCGCCCAGTTCACGGCTCACTTTGAGCGGGAGAGGCGGACCATCGCCGGTCTGTGTGCCGGACGGGATGCGATCTCACTGGGCACCCGGGTGCTTATTCCACGGCTCAGAGGGCTGGAGGACAGCAGCCGGTTCTGGTCCGCATGGATGACGCTCGACCATCTTCGCATTGTCAACGACGGCATCACGGGCGTGATCCGGGAACTCATCCAAGGCCGCGTGCCCGAGGGCGTGGCGAGCACCGCCACGGTGAAGCCCAGCGAGCAGGTCGGATGTGAAATTGTCGCCGCATACGACGCGTCGTGCGACCGCTTGGTCCAGATCGTCACTTCGCCGCCCATGCGCCGCACGCAACGGCGATACGCCCATCCGTGGTTCGGACCATTGGATGCGGCCGGGTGGCACGCCATGTCCGCGATGCACATGGGCATCCACCGTGCGCAGATCGAGCGCATCCTTCGCGACGCTTGCGGGAGGAGCGCATGAGACCCTTGCCCGTCCGTGTTTCAAGTGCTTGCCGCCTGCTGGCCGCCGCGGCCGCGTCCGTGTTGCTCGTCGCGGGAGGGTGCCGAGTTGGCTATCCATTCCGCGGCCCCGGTTACGATGCCGACCGGGGCGTGGTGCATCCGGACGCGGGAAGTCAGGTCCTCGTGGTGGTTACCCGCGGTGACATCAAGGCCGCAAGCCGCGAGAAGTTCGCGAACCATCTTCGGGACGTCATCGAGAGCATGAACCAGCAGAGCGGGCTTGTTGGTTACTCCGTGCGCCGGGAGTTGTTCGGCTCGCGGGTGTGGACGATGTCGGTCTGGGTTGATCGCGGGTCCATGACGCGGTTCGTACGGTCAACGGCACACCACAAGGCGATGGCTTCGGGGTCTATTGCCGCGGGGTCTTTCATGACCGCCGCCGCGCCGGTTGACGCAAGCCGCATCCCGCTCGACTGGGCCGAGGCCGAGCGGATGCTCGAAGGCCGAGCGGACCAGGAGTGACAATGCCTCGCAAGCAAAAGCAACGGCGTTCCGTCTGTCCCGTCGCTTGCACGCTCGACGTGCTGGGGGACAAGTGGACGCTGATTGTCATCCGTGACCTTCTGTGCGGACGGGCCTCGTTCCAGGAGTTCCTGGAGTCACCGGAGCGGATCGCCACGAACATCCTGAGTGATCGCCTCGCCCGACTTGTCGGAAGCGGGCTGGTGGAGACCGCTCCTTCAACAGTGAGATCGGATCGTCATACCTACAGGCTGACCAGCCGGGGTCGTGCTCTCACGCCGGTCCTGGAGGCGATACGTGACTGGGGGCTCGCTCACATCCCCGGCACCCAAGCCCGCCTTTTGCCGCGGGCTGCCGAGCAATGACCACGAGCCACGAGCCACGAGCCACGAGCAGGATCCGCGAAATGCGCTCATGGATCTGACCATCAAGCCACCCGTCCCTAACCACCTTGGCGCTCGGCAAGCGGCGCGTTTCCACCTCCCACACCCGAAGCCCGCCAAGAAAAAATTCCTCGGCGCATCGCTGTCCATTCTTTATAAGTACCCTCGTGTAAATAAGTTGCAAGCACTTGCCAACGGTCGGCCGAGCGGCCGGTCGCCTCTTCCAGCGCGGCGTCACGCCGCGCGGAAGCGCGTGGGCAACGCCGCCAAGTCCAGCCTCAATCAAAATGCCGCGCACGATCGCACGCCCGGCTCGCCATCCCCGCGCCCCGAACTTCTCCATCGTCTGGGCGTCCCCGTACGCGTCCCGACCCGATTGTCCCGGGCGTGATACCCTGTCCGCATGACATCCGCGACGTTTGACACGCGTAACTTCGAGCCAGAGCCCGACGTACTCGAGCCCGAGCGCATGAGCATCCTGGCCATCCTCGCCCTGGTCTTCGGGCTTATCTGCTTCATCCCGCTCCTGCCGCTCCTGGGCATCGTCTGCGGGATCTCCGGCCTCATCTCGATCAACCGTTCCCGTGGCCGGCTCGCCGGGACGGGCATGGCGATCGCCGGCCTCATCCTCGGCCTGCTCTTCACCGCGCTCCAGGGCGCGATCGGGCTGGGGATGGTCAAGGCCCTTCAAATGGTCTCCAAGGAGATGGTCGCGCCCGCGTCCGCCCTCGCCTCGTCACTGGATAACCAGGACTTTGAGGCGGTCAGGCAGAGCCTGGTCGTGGCGGCCCGCCCGCTGGCGACCGACGAGGCCGGCCGGGCCTTCCGGGATGGCTACCGCGATGAACTCGGCGCCTTCAAGAGCATCCCCGAGGGTTGGGACCTGGTCATGGCGTACGCCAGCCTGGGCAGCCAGTTCCAGAGCATGCAGAACCTGCAAGGTGTCCAGGGCAGGAACGATCTCTTGCCCTTCCCCGCGACGTTTGAGAAGGGGACCGGCCTGCTCTTGCTGACCTTTGAACAGCCATCCAACAACGCCGTCCCGGGCAAAGACCGCATCTTCTACTTCAAGAACGTCGCCCTGATCATGCCCTCGGGGAAGGTCATCAACCTGATCGACCCCGACAGCGCCGCCATGATTGCCCCTGCCATCAAGGTCAAAGAACCGCCCCAGCCCCCGGATTCCCCGGATTCCCCGGAACTCCCGGATTCCACGGCCCAAGACGACTCCACCGACGCCGGTCAGGGCGGCCGCTGATCCGAGAATCGGCGGATTCCCTCCACGGAGTCCAACGCCATGTCCGAGCCCCAGAGTCCCCAGAAACAAAAGGCGGTCAAGCCTTCCGAGCCCATCATCTCGTGCCGGGGGATTGTCAAGAGGTTCGACGGCCGCGCCGTCCTTGACGGCATCGACCTGGATGTCATGGCCGGCGAGACCATGGTCATCATGGGCGGTTCGGGGTGCGGCAAGAGCACGCTCCTGCGGCTGCTCATCGGCGCGATCAAGCCCGACGAAGGCCAGATCTTCCTGTTCGGCAAGGACACCACCCGCATGTCCGAGCCCGAACTCAACGAGATCCGGAAGAAGTTCGGCATCCTCTTCCAATCCGGCGCGCTCTTCAACTCGATGACCCTTCAGGAAAACGTCGCCCTCCCGATCCACGAGCACACCCAACTCCCCAGCGAACTGATCGACATCGAAGTCACGATCAAACTCGAACTCGTTGGCCTCCGCCAGCACGCCGACAAATACCCGGCGCAGATCTCGGGGGGGATGAAGAAACGGGCCGGCCTGGCACGGGCCCTGGCCCTCGACCCCAGGCTGCTCTTCTACGACGAGCCATCCGCCGGGCTCGACCCGGTCACCAGCGCCCAGATCGATCAGTTGATCATGGACCTGTCCCGCAAAATCGGCGTCACGAGCGTTGTCGTCACGCACGAGATGGATTCGGCCTTCACCATCGCCGACCGCATGGCGATGCTCGACAAGGGCCGCATGCTCAAGGCCGAGTCGCGCGACTGGTTTGATTCCATTCGCAAGGCCCCCGACGACCAGGCCTCCGGCTGGGCCGAGGACCTGCGCCTCATCCGCCAGTTCCTGCGCGGAGATCCCGAGGGGCCGATCACCGAGCGGAGTTCCATCACCGAGTTTCACGAGGAACTCCTCGGGCTCACCGCCCAGGAGATCCGTTCGGACGTGCCCAGCGTCCTGCCGACGCGTGGCCGCTGAGCCGGATTGCCGAGCCGGATTGCCGAGCCGGGCCGCCGAGCCTGCTGGCCCTTGCCGATCGTCCCGTCACGCCGTGGTCTGCCGCGGGCCGTCGCGCACCAGTTGCTTCTCGAGTTTTTCCCGGTACATCAGCAGCGTCATGTACTCGTACGTCGACATCAGGCTGGCCAGGTGCCACCCCGCGCGACCGTCGAGGAACCCGAGTTTCAGGATGTACATGTCAAGGAAACGCATCACCGGACGCCACGGGATGCGCGGCAGCGAGTCTCCACGCCCCGGCCCACGCGACGCCAGGGGGCGGAGCCGGTCCGGCGCCTCTTCTCCAAACTGTGCCCGGATCAACTGGTCGCTCTCCAGGTCCGCGAAGCGTATGTGCTTGGCGATGAATTCGTGGACCGTCTCTCGCCGCACGTGCAGCATGGGCGCGCGGCACCGGCCCACCTTGCCGTGGCAGACGACTCCCTCGTGGACCGTCCGGTCCTCGTAGCGGGCCTGCCCCCGGCGGAAGAACATCAGTTTTCTCTTTGGAAAAATCCCGCCGAACCGGATCCGACACCCCATGAAGATCACGATCTGGTTGATCAGGTACCCCGACAACGCGCTGGGGTCCGCCGCGATCCGCCGGAGTTCTTCCGCCAGGGCGGGCGTCACCCGCTCGTCGGCGTCCATGACCAGCACCCAATCTCCCTTGAACGGAAGGTTCTCAAGACCCCAGTTCTTCTGCCTGGAGAAATTCTCGAACGGGTGTTCCACCACCGTCGCCCCCTGCTCGCCGGCGACCTCGCGCGTGCGGTCCTTGCTCAGGGAGTCCAGCACAAAGACCGGGCCGACCTGGCCCGCGTTCTCGATGGCCTCCCGGATCTGGCCCTCTTCGTTGAACGTGGGGATCATCACCTCGATCTTCGGGGCATCGATGCTCATGCGGTTGTCTCCGTGGTGCCGGGCCGTTCACCGGGTCCCGCGCAGACGGCCGCCGCGGAAGCCCGCCCCCACGGCCGCCTCCCCAGAAGCCGACCCGCCAGCGCGTCCCCGACGCCCCGCCAGTCGCCCGACGTTTCCTTCAGTTTCACCTCGATCCAGTACTCGTACACCGACATCATCAGCGAGTAGTGGAACCCCTGCGGACCGTCCAGAATCCCGAGGCGCAGCAGGTACAGGTACACGAACCGGGCCGCGTGACGCAGCGGGAGACGGTTGAAGATCTGCTTGAGCACCACGCGCCGCGCGATCGGGTCACGGCTGAAGATGTCCAGAAGCCGCATCGCCGGCCCGGCCTTGCGCGCCTTGAGAATCTCCGCCGTCTCGAACGTCGAGTAACTGTTGTGACGCTCGAACCAGTGCACCGTGCCCTTGCTGAACGGGTAGTGGATCAGGTGCTCCTGGAGTTCGCCCACCGGCCCGTCCACCACCGCCACGGGGTTGACCAGCCGCTCGTATCGGATGCGGTCAGGCCGGAAGAACCGGACGATCCACGTCGGGTACAACTGCGCGTGGCGGAGCCAACGCCCGTTGAACATGTCCTTTCGTCGCAGGCGAAGCGCCGACTCGGGCGCGTCGGGGGCCGCCCGGCGCATCACCTCCCCGGCAAGTTCCGGCGGAACGCGCTCGTCCGCGTCGACGTACAGCACCCACGGGTGCTTGAACGGGATGTTCTGAACACCCCAGTTCTGGTGGCTTGACCAGTTGTCGAACTTCCTCTGAACCACGCGGACGTTCGGGTACCGGCGGGCGATCTCCACCGTCCGGTCGCCCGAGAATGAATCGAAGACCACGACGTCGTCCGACCACGAGAGGCAGTCAAGGCACGGGGCGATGTTGACTTCCTCATCCTTGGTCAGGATCAGGATCGAGACCGGGTGCGCCGTCCCGGGACGTTGCAAGCCGCCCCCCGCCGTGCCGGAATCCGGCCGCCCCGCCCCATCGGTCGCCGGGTGGGCCGCCATCAGGCGATGCTCCAGGTGCGTTGTCCGCGACGCCCACCGACGCTTGATCTCCTTGATCTTCACCTCGATCCAGTACTCGTACATCGAGATCATCAGCGCGTACTGGAACCCCGCGTCACGGTCGAGGAACCCCAGACGCGCGACGTACATGTACAGGAACCGCACCCCGCCCCGGAACGGCAGATAGAACGTGATGTTCTTCAGCGCCCGCCGCTTCAGCACCGGGCTTGGATTCCGCAGGTTCCGAACGTGCGACCACAGGCTCGTCTGGACGACCTTCGCCGCCTCCGTTCCCTCCATCGTCGAGTACGAGTTGTGCTTGGTGAACCACGGGATCAATCCCTTGTTGAAACTGTAGTGAATGAAGTCGTGATCCAGGTCGCCCATCGGTCCCCGCGGAACCGGATGGGGGTTCACGTCTCGCATCTCGTAGCGGATCATGTCCGGCTTGAACAGCCGGATGATCCACACCGGGTAGATCCCCCCGTGGCGGAGCCATCGCTCCATGAACATGTTCTTGTACCGCAGGCGGAAGGCGACCTCTTCGCCGTCGGGCCGGTTGCAGCGTCGGATGATCTCGTCCCGCAGGTCCGCCGGGAGGCGTTCGTCCGCGTCGCTGTAATACACCCACGGGTGCTTCCAGGTGATGTGCTCCAGCGCCCAGTTGCTGTGGCGGCTCCACGTGTCGAACCGGCGCTGGATCACCCGGACGTTGGGGTACCGCCGGGCCAGTTCCAGCGTTCGATCCGACGAGTAACTGTCGAACACCACGATGTCGTCGGAGAATGTCAGCGTGTCCAGGCACGCCTCG
Source organism: Phycisphaeraceae bacterium (assembly GCA_019636515.1). Lineage (GTDB taxonomy): Bacteria > Planctomycetota > Phycisphaerae > Phycisphaerales > UBA1924 > JAEUJB01. Next base: position 426,582 of record JAHBXI010000004.1, read on the forward strand.
ATGTTGATTTCCTCATCCTTGGTCAGGATCAGGATGCTCGGCGGCTCCTCCCCGGCCGGGTACTCCCGGGCCGACAAAGGCAGCGGCAGAGGCAGCGGCGAGACGGTCGCCATGTCGTCTTCGGGACCCGCGGCGAGCGTCACGACGGCGGTGTCCGCGCGAGTCGGAGCATCGCCCGGCGCCGGCTCGGGACCGGAAGCATCGCCCCGCGTGTTCGGGCGAGCGCTCGATGGCGACTCCGACATCAGGCGGCGCTCCCCCTCATCCCCGTCGAATCAAACGCCGGGGAAGCCCGCGCCCACGCCAGGGTACGGCGGATCCCCTCCGCGAAGTCAACCACCGGCTCGTACCCGATCAGGTCTCTCGCCCGAGAAATGTCCGCCACCGAGTGGCGCACGTCGCCCGCCCGCGGCGGGGCAAACGTCGGTGTCGCATCCACGCCAAGCGCCTCTCCCATGCGGGCCAGCACGTCCAGGAGCGAGGTCCGCACGCCCGTGCCGATGTTCATGACCTCTCCGGCAAACGGCCGTGGTGAAGCCGCGGCGAGCAGGTTCGCCGAGACCACGTTGTCGATGTACGTGAAGTCCCGTGTCTGCAGGCCGTCGCCCATGACCGTCGGTCCACGACCCGACAGCAGCATCCTGATGAACGCCGAGATTACCGCCGCGTACGGCGAGGCCGGGTCCTGGCGCGGGCCGAAGATGTTGAAGTACCGCAGGCTGACCGTCGACAGCGACGTACACCGCGCCTGCGACTGAAGCATCAGTTCACCGGCGACCTTGCTCGCCGCGTACGGAGACCAGCAATCGGGGACATGATCCTCGCGGCTTGGAAGCGAAGGGTTGTTCCCGTACGCCGCGGCCGACGCCGCGAACACCACCCGGCGGACCCCCTCCTCCGTCGCGGCCGTCAGCACGCGCTGCGTGCCGACCATGTTGACCTGCGAGCAACGCTCGGGTTCGGACACGCTCTGCGGCACGCTCACCAGCGCGGCCTCGTGGAACACAACCCCGCAGCCACGCACCGCCGAACGCAGTGCCCCTTCATCAAGGATCGAAGATCGAACGAAATCCGCTCCCGGAGGCAGATTCGCCTCGTACCCGCCCGACAGGTCGTCGAGCACCACAACCGACGCCCCGAGGCGCTCAAGGGCGTGGGCGATGTGAGACCCGATAAAACCGGCTCCCCCGGTCACCAACGCTCGGACCCCTCTCAGGGATGCCAGCGCGGGGCTTGCAAGCCATGCGGGAAGGTCATCCGCCGGGTTATCGGGTTGCGGTGTCATCGTGCCTCTTTGGATCGGTCCAACGGAACGCCGTGTTGGGCAAATCGCCCTGCGAAAGCCAATCCCAGCCGACAGGAACCACACGCCGGCGCCATGCACCCGCCGGACGTGTGCCGTGCCAACAAGACCCGGGATTCTACTCGCCGGACCGATACCACCGCCCGTCCCGGGGCGGGACCCACGCCCCGCCTTGATCAACGGCCCCGGCCGCTTTCTCGATCAGTGGATGAAGTTCGCCTTCGGGTGCCCGGATCCGGCGGTACCGGAGATGTCCCCCGCCTGGTACACGTTGATGATCGGTCCCCATGAGTTCTTGGGGTCAAGATTGAACGGGGTCACGAAACGGCTGGAGACCCGGTTGGAGCCGATGAACGAATGTTCACCGTCCGCCTTCACTCCGATGCCCGCCGGAAGATCCACCAGGCGGGTGATTGAGTTGTTCTCGATCACGCAGCGCCCGAACACAAGGATCGCGGGCTGCGGATTGCTCTTGCCCACCGCCACCATGTTCGAGACGATCCGGCAGGTGTTGTTGGCGTAGACCTGGTTGGTCCCGTTTTCAGCAAGTTCGCACGATTCCACCAGGCAGCCCGCGAAGACCTCGACGCCGCGGCCGGCGTTCCGAGAGAACGTGCTGCCGCGCACGTTGACCCGGTAATTGGCCGTGAGCCCGTTGACCGCGTTGAACATCGCCGTGCAACGCTCCACGGTGCTTGCTTCTCCCACGAAAAAGCCCGATCCCTGGTTGATGGTGGCGACGCAGTCGGTCACCACCGACCCGGCCCCGACCGTGATCCCCGCCTCACCGTTGTAGGACGCGATGCATCGCGTGATGACGGCATAATCGGCGCGGATCCCGGCCTGGCCGTTGGCCTTGGCATGAACCGAGTCGATCAGGACCGACACCGGCCCCGCCGAAGCATTGATCCCGTCTCTCGCGTTCTCGGCCACCGACCCGTTGCGGATGGTCACCATGCCGCCGACCGCATCGGCCACGATGCCGTGGTCGCCCGATTGAACGGTGAACCCGTTCAGGTCTACCACCACCGGCGAGGCCGAGATCGCGATCCCGCTCTTGCCCGCCACCGGGAGAACGTTCCCCGTCAGATAGTACGACCCGGGCTGGCTTATGACGTGTACCGCGTTTGTGTTTCCGGGAAGCGAATTGATGCTTGTTCGCGGCTCGACCTCGGACAGAGTCTTGTACGTCGGAGCCACCGGCCCGGCGGGAGGGTCCAGCGGGCCGGCGAGCGACCACGCGGCGATGGCCAATCCCAAAGCGCCCCCAAGTGCGATCGTCAGGACATGCTCTCGTTTCATGTGTATCTCCCGCGGACGTGCCGAAACCCCCAAGGCCGACCGCCCATGACGCCCAGCATACCCAATCGAGGCCCTGAATCAATGGAAGTGCTCGTGCCCCGGGGGGCGGGTGCGGAGGCTGCGCCGGCATGACGCCGGGCTTGAGCGTGCCGACATTGCGCATCGCCCTCCAACCCGTTCCCGATATACTCCGCGCCACCTCCCGGGCGGAGGGCAACAGGAGTTCACGCATGTCCCTCAGGGCGCCACGTCCTTGTCCAATTTGCCAGAGTTCCGCAACGCCCTGCTTCTCCTCCGGGCAGTTCCGAATGTACCGCTGCGTTGGGTGCCGCACGGCGTACGTCGCCCCGACCCCGTCCGATGAGTTCCTGCGAGAGTACTACTCCAGTTATCACCTTTCCGACGACCAGGGCGGGGAGTACGACGCCGTCGAGTCCCGCATGCAGGCCGATTTCAACGCAAAGATCGAACTCGCCCGTCGATTCGCCCCGCCGCCTTCCGGCGGTGGGGGAGGACCGACGCGCCTGCTGGATGTCGGCTGCGGAAAAGGCTACTTCGTCAAAGCCGCCGCACAGAAGGGCATGCACGCGGTCGGCTGCGACCTGTCCGACAGCGGCGTGCGCTTCGCGGTCGAAAAACTTGGCGTCGAGGCGCACGCCGGCCATATCCACGACCTCAAGTCCACCCTCGGGATCGGCGCCTTTGATGTGGCGACCTTCTGGGCCACGATCGAGCACCTGCCCGATCCTGTCGGCATGCTCCGTGACATCCACGACATGCTCCGACCGGGAGGCGTGCTGCTGCTGGATACCGGAATCGGTGACGACTGGCTCGACCGCCTCCTGCCCGGCCGGGTTCAGTGGTACGCCCCTCCGCAGCACCTGTTCGTATTCAGCGGGTCGGGCTTTGCCCGTTCCGTCGAGCAGGCCGGCTTTCAGGTCGTCCACCACGACCGATGCTTCGACCGATCCCGCCGCCGCAGGATGATCCGGATGGTTCGCAACGGCGTCACCGCCGCGCTCCTGCGGGCCGCCTCGGAAATCGGGCGGCTCAAGCCAGGGCCGTTCGCCTTCACGCGGTTCCCCCTGGGAAACCTCCAGAGCATCGTCGCCCGCAAAGTCTGACGGATGCCCGCTCCACCGGCCGCGCCGGTATCCGCGTGTCAGCGCCCCGATTCGCGCTCGGACTCCCTCTCCAGTTCAAGCATCCGTCGATCGTGGTCCGTCAGGTTCGAACCGAAGACCTGCAGGAAGAAACGACGCGTCGAGTCGAAGGGCGTGCTCGAGACCTCGGGGTTTGAAAGCGTCCCGGTCACCCGCGTCGAGACCAGTTCATCCCGTATCCCCTCGATCAGCCAGTTGACCACCGGGATCCGGCGCGTCGACTTCGAATTGAACCGAAGGTCCAGCGTTGTTTCCGGCCAGGTCATCGTCCCAAAGCCCAGGATCTGGACACTGCTCGAGAAGACCGAGAGGTTCTCGAACGCCAGCACCGGCCCGTCGATGTAAAACGTCGCCGAGGCCAGGTCCAGCGGCTCGTCCCTGGGCATCTGAAGATTGCTGAAACGAATCAGCGGCATGACCAGCGGCATCCGAAGAACCGAAGGCCCCGCGATGCTGGCCGAACCGCGCCCGCGACGTGATGCCGGCTGATCGATCCGCCCTCCGATCGCGATGCTCGCATCCACGAGACCTCGGCTGGCGTCAAGGTCGTCCACCTTCTCTTGCGTATCGTCCTTGCCGGGCACGGCGGTGACGTCACGAAGCGTCGGCGCAAACCGTACCCCCGAGAGCGAGAACTCCGCGCTGTACTCGCGCGGGCTTGGGCCGGGGCGGCTCACCATCGCCCGACCGACAAACTTGCCGCCGTAGCAATCGGCGGTGATCGTCGGGATCGTGATCTCGCCGGTGTCGGGCTGCCCCTTCATCTCCACAAACCCCGCCTGCATCACCAGGCCCGAGAGCCGAAGACGATCCGCACGCGCCCTGAGGTTGAATCCGGCCGGAGTCTCAAAGTCGTTGTTCTCGACGCGGAAATCAAGTTCGCCGTCAAACTCCGTGACCGGAAGGCCGATCACCAGGCTTGCGCCGGTAAGCCGCAGTTGTCCTCCCGCCAGAAGACGCTGCCGGGAAGGATCGTCCGATTCGGTCACCTGCAACTGCATGACGCCGATCTCGACGTCCCCGGAAACATCAAACGAGATCGAATCGAGCACGTCGCGCAGCGCCCGGGGAAGCATGGCCCGCAGGGGCCTGGGCAGCGCCCGGCTCCGGCCAGACAGCGTCAGGTCGATGTCCAGGTCACCCGCTCCGGGCCTGCTCCACGCCCCGTCCGCCCTCAGGTCGAACCCCTCCGCATGGCCCGTCACCGCCCGGACCTGGCCGTTGGACGCCGTGAACGTCACCTCACCCGTCATGGAGCGGAATTCCACTTCGGTCTCGTTCATCGTGACCGTCAGCGAGCCGGGACGCAGCACCCCGTACAGTCCCGCCCCCCCGCCCGCCCCGATTCCGGGCAGTACCTCGAAGTCCGCGTCGAATACGCCGCGGGGATTCAGGGACTTCAGCAGCGCATCGTTCTGGTCGGACATCCGGCGTTCCGCCAATCCACGAAGCAGCGTCGATTCGGCCCGCGCCGACCGCAGCCGTGCCTCAAAGTCGAGCGATGGCGTCGGGAAGCCATCCCCCTCCTGCGTGTGGAGCGATCCGTTGATCGCGATCGACCCGCACGCCGCCCCGTCGTGGAGCATCTCCGCCTCGAACTCCCGGAAGGACACGTCCCCGTTCCCGTTCACGCTGATCGCCCCCTTGACGTCGTGCAGCGCGATCAATCGTCCCTCGATCGAGAGCGAAACCTCGTCGAACTGCTCGGCCGTCCCCGTCACCGCCGTCTCTCCCACGGGGGTTTCAACGTTGATCCGACCCCCCACCCGGCCCGAAGGGTTGTACTCTCGTGACAGCGAGGACAGTTTTTCCGCCGCGGGAATCGAGAACGGAGCGACGACCCGTTCCAGCGGCCACGAAAGTTCAATCCCCTCGACCACCACGTTCGCCCGCAAACTCGATTCCCCGTCAGCGCCGGGACCAGATTCGCCCGACACTCTCACACGCCCGCCCGGAACCGTGGATCCGTCCGCCGATTCCGCCTCGGCACCGCCGCTCATCGTTCCCGAGAACTCGAACCCGACGAGGCGATCCGTGATCTCGACCGTGCCAATCACGTCCGAGACCTCCAAATCGCCACCGGCCGGATCCAGGGCTTCGGAGTCTGGCGTGAACTCGGCCGCGGCCGGGCGAAGGGTCAGGGGACCGGCGCGGATCAACGCGCCGACACGCCCATCCCCGTGCTCATCGTTGAAAAGCCGTAACTCGCCCGTCACCGGGCCGGTCGGGTTCAGGTCATCGAGGATCCCGCGGAGTCTCGGGCCCGGTCCCGAAGATCCCTGATCGCGGTTGGCCCGATCGATCGCCGCCCCGATCGCGTAGTGCAGCAGTCGGTTGGCGGGGACTCCCTCCGCGCGGACGGTCAGTTCAGGCGAGCCTTTCGTCTCCGGGTTGATGATGATGTCGTAATCGACCCGGGCGTCGGCCGTCGCTCGTCCGCCCGTCACGGGAATGTACTCCCCACCTCGCACCGTCATCGTGTCGTCGCCGATGCGCACCTCGACGCCCCGGGCCACCATCGGAAGTGGGAACCACTCCGGAAGGATCGAGATCGAATCAAAGTCGATCGCGGTTTCCTCCTGCCACTCGGTATCCGGTCCCGCCGGCCGGATCACCCGCGTGTGAACATTCGCCAGGCCGTCGAGTCCGAAACGGGGCGTTGGCGCCGGGGCGTGCTGGTCCCCCGGGCGGGCGATCAACCCCGCCGCCACGAGCCGCGAGTGCTGCTCCCGGTTGAAGATGACCGGCGCGATCCCCTTCCGCCGCACGCTCAGCGCCGATAGGACGGCCTCGTCGATCCGAAGATCGTCCACGTGTACATCGATCACGCAGTGCGAGTCGGCGGTGGGTGGCTCGATGAAGCCCGAGGCCCGAAGCACCGCCCCCGTCGCCGATCGCCCCCGGATGTCAAGGAGGTCGATCCGCTCGTCCGAGAATCGCACCTTGCCGGTCAGGTCCTGAAACTCGTACGGGAAACGGGCGAACGCCGAGACCGCGTCCGAGATCTCCATCTCTCCGCTGATCCGCAGACCCGCCGGGGTCCCGGCGTCACCGTCGCCCTCGGGGCGAGCCGAACGCGTGATGACCACCGTTGACGTGATCCGACCCGTCGGCCACGAGAAGTCGGCAAGGCGCTCTCGAACGATCGGCGGGACAAAGCGGAGGATCCGAAGGCCACGCTCGACCTTGAAATCGCTCGTGTGGACCTCGCACCGGAACGGGCTGTCCGCCGACGTCCCCTCGTACAAGAGCCGCACACGGTACGGCACTTCCTCAACATCCCCCGATATCGAGGCCTGGATGCTCGAATCCGTCAGTTCGATCAGCCCGTTCACCCCCGACATCCGAAGCAGAGGCTTCTCGGCGCTCCACGCCTCCCGGGCGTCCTCCGTCACCGGGAGGTTGACCGCGACATCGATGAGTTCCATCGACGCGTGTATCCCCGCCGCGGCGCCGACCCCACCCGTGGAGTACGTCAGGTTTGTTCGGCCGATCTCCCCCTTGATATCAAGCATCTCGACCACCGGCCGTATGCGAGAAGGCCAGTTCGAGGCCGGCCACTGGCGCAGGTCGATCCCGGAGAGTTCAAGCGAGCCCCCCCCGCCGCGCATCGTCCCCGCGATCTTGATCGGCCGCTTCTCCCCGGCGGATATCGACGTCGTCTCTTCACGGATCGTAAATTCCACCGATCCGTCCTTTCGGGAAGAGCCCGGCGTCAACAGGCCGCTGACATCGACGTGCTTGAGAACCGTGTACGTATCACGCGATCCTTCACCGCCATGCTCTCCGATCTCGACCACTCCCCCGTCGATCTGGATCCTGGGAATCAAGCGCGGCCCGGCCGTGCCTCCGGAAGTTCCCCCGGAGGAGCCGGCGCCGCCCGCCAGCGAACCAAGCCCCGCGATGTTGAGCCGACCGCTCTCCCGGTCCTGGCTGACTCGTACCCGCGGCTCAATCAGCAGCACCTCCCGGATGGACGGACTCGACGCCCCGCCCAGACCCAGCAGCGTCCGCCACGACACCGCCGCGTCAAGCCTCCGAACCCGAAACACTTCCCCCGCCGTTCCCATCACCGCCGGGATTCGCAGCACCGCATCCTCAAACACCAGGTGCCCCGAAAGACCGATCGAGACCGAGCCCTCCACCATTTCAACACCCGTGATCCCCATCAGACGAGACGACACGACCCAGCGCACCAAGGGCGAACGCGTCCCCACCCACCAGACCGACACCACCGCGGCCAGCGCGATGCCCCAGCGCAGCCTTCCCCGCGTGATGAGCGGCCATGTCCGCCTCGTACTGTTGCCTGGCGATTGATTCATCGGTGTGTCAGGGAAGGACCCGCGGGCCTCGCGCGGGCGAGCGTTCCCCACACGGCACGCCCAGCAACGGAATCGTACCCCTCGAACCACGCGCGGCCCGGCCCCGCCGTGCGGGTTCCGTCGGGTTGGCGTACGCTCCGATCAATGGCCAAACCCAGGACTATTTTCGTCTGCCGTTCCTGCGGCGCCACCCAGGCGAGATGGATGGGCAAGTGCCCCGACTGTGGCGCCTGGGAATCGCTCGATTCACACCGCGTTGATCCCGCCTCCGAAAAGGACCCGTTCCGGCCCGCCGCCGGATGGGCACGGGACGACGACCCCGCGGGTTTGCCCGCCAACCCCGCCCGCTCCCTCTCCGAGGTCCGCGAAGATGCCCAGACTGTCTCCCGACTCCCCACCGGCATCGAGGAGTTTGATCGCGTCCTGGGCGGTACCCACGGATCGGCCGGCGGACCGCGCGGGCTTGTCCCAGGGTCGGCCATTCTCATCGGGGGAGAACCGGGAATCGGAAAGTCAACCCTGCTGCTTCAAGCCGCGAACGCCTGGGCCGCCGGAGGCGTCCGATCGCTTTACGTTACCAGCGAGGAGTCCGCCGAGCAGGTCAAGATGCGTTCCTCACGCGTCGGGGGGATTCAACCCTCGCCACCACGCCGGGCCGCCGAGGAGATGTTCGTCCTCGCCGATACAAACCTCTCCCGTGTGCTTGAGCAGGCCCGTTGCGTCCGCCCGGCCGTGCTCATCGTCGATTCCATCCAGATGATCTACAAGTCCGACCTGCCCGCCGGGCCGGGATCCGTGACGCAGGTGCGCCGCTGCGCGACCGACCTCGTCTCGCTCGCCAAGACCACCGGCACCGCCGTGGTCCTTGTCGGCCACGTGACCAAGGACGGAACGCTCGCCGGGCCGAGGCTGCTTGAACACCTGGTCGACGCCGTCCTGGCCTTCGAGGGAGATCGTTACCACGCTCATCGCATTGTCCGCGCCGTCAAGAACCGCTACGGCACCACGCTGGAGATCGGCCTGTTCGAGATGACCGCCGCCGGACTCCGCGAGGCGCCCGAGGGCGCGGGAGTGGCCGCCGTCGCCTGCACCGAGAAGCCCAGGCCCGGATCCGCCGTCTGCCCCATCATCAACGGCACGCGCTGCGTCCTGGTCGAGGTCCAGGCCCTCACCGCCACCGGCTTCCTCGGAGCCGCCAAGCGAAAGTGCTCGGGCATCGACCCCAACCGCCTCGCCATGCTCATCGCCGTCCTCGAACAGCACGCCCAGTTGCGACTGGCCGATCGAGACGTCTTTGCCTCCAGCGTCGGCGGGCTACGCATCGCCGATCCCGGGGCCGACCTGGCGCTCCTGCTCGCCATCGCCGGCTCGCACCACCGCCGCGCCCTGGCTCCCGCGACCGCCGTCTTTGGAGAAGTCGGTCTGGGCGGCGAGGTGCGCCCGGTCGGCCACGCCGATCAGAGGGTCGCCGAGGCCGTCCGCATGGGCTTTTCACGCGTGATCCTGCCACGTGCCTCCGTCCCGACGATCACGCCACGAGCCGGCCTCGAACTCGCCGGCGTCGCCACCATCGACCAGGCCATCGAGCAACTCGGCTGATCCCCGGTTTTCGATTGAGCCCGGCCAATAGAATCAAGCCTCGGAACAAGGCGGCAATCTCTCATGCGACCAGGACAGACACCCAGAGACACGACACACGACGCCTCGGGGTTCACCAAGCAGGAACTCCTCGACGCCAGCGGCCTGTCGTCCAAGACCTTCGACCTCATCCGCAAGGCATCCCGGATCAGGGGACCTTCCCACGGGGGGCTCAACTGGGTCTTTTCACGCCAGGATGTCGAGTCGTTGATCCACCGCGCGGCCAGTGGGCGATTCAGCGAGCGCGGAGGAACCGCCGCCCAGGGGTGGCGACGACTGCTCGATCCTCCTGTCTGATGCCCGGCCCGCGACCTCATTCCCGGGAGTTTGTTCCGACCTCCGCCCCGGCGCGCCCCGAAAAGACCGCGTGGTCGCGCGGGATCGAAAACACCCAGAGAAACGTCGGCTCGTCCTTGAAATCGTTGTCCGTCGCCACCAGGAGCGACCGGCTCCCGTCAGGCAGGTCGGGACCAAAGCACAGGCCCTCGACCTTCTCAGGGAACCCGGACCCCGTCAGCCCGAAGGCCGGGTCAAGCAGGTCGATGAAGTCCGTCGTCACGGCCGCCTCCACGCCCGGCGGAAGTCCCGACGTCGGCAACGACTCGATCCCAGACACGTCCGTGGCACCGGAAAAATCCGCGAGCACCACGCGCTTGAACCGCGCCTCGGACCCCTTCCGCCCGTCGCGCTCGATGACCAGGAACCGAGTCTCATCGACCGCCAGGATCTCCGATACGCCGTGTCGCGCGCTGGCGAGTGTGTAGACCAGTTGGCGTGACTCGCCACCCGCCGGGTCGATCACGAGAACCCGTACATTCACCCCGATCCGCGAGTTCCGCTCCCCCAGCGCCCCGTCCTGGATCAACGGCCCCTGAAGGATCGCCGCCAGGCGGCCCGACGGCGTCAGCGCCAGCCCCTCGAATCCGCGGTTGACCTGCCGACCCCGGTTTGACGATGGCGGCATCTCGTCCTCCGCCGATGGTCCGAAGTTCTCAGGAAGGAACGCCGCCGGGATCTCGAACCGCCGGACCAACCGGCCCGTGGAGTCGAACTCGTCGATCCGAGGGCCGTACTCCTCCGCGATCACCACGTTCCCCGACGCGAGCACCCGTATCCCCTCCGGGTCGTATCTCGGCGAACTGAACGGATCCGACGTGTTCAGCGACGACGCATCACCCGTAAAGCCGCGACCCGACGAGTCTCCCAGCATCACGGTCTTGACCAGCGAAGGCTCCGTCCCGACGCCCATCGGGATCGAATAAACCTGATAGCGGATCCGATACGGCGAACCACCGTCGATCGGTCCTCGGTCGGGCAGCAGGATGTACTCGTCTCCGCCGACCCGGTCGATCCCCGATCCGATCCCTCCGACCCGGTTGTGGGGGACACCACCGGGGATCGTCTCGGTCAGCCCGGACGCATCCGTCGCATCGTGAGGGATGATGATCGTCTTCACCAGCCGGATCCCGTCCGCGCTGCAGATCAACACCGTCGCCGTCACCGCCGCAAGCATGAAAGCCATGACGCTCAGCGTAGGACATCCCCGACGATCCCAGGAATCCTCCGCCGTGGCCCTGTCTCTTAGCGCAAGCCAAACTCGTCCCGGATCGCGCCGCGCAGCCCGGCGCGATCTTTCCGCGGATACAGGAAAAACGGCCAGTCGCGGGCCTGTGCGATCATGTCCGCCGAATCCCCGCCCGCCAACGCGCGAGCGTCCGCGTTGAGCCGATCCAGTTCCCCCGCGTATTTCCCGCGGGCGGACTTTACAAACTCCTGAAGGCGATCAAACGCCGCCCGTCGCTCCACCGACCGCGCGGGCGAAGCGAGAACCGCACGAACCAGGTCCATCTTGCGGGCCTGGAGATCCCGGTCTCCCAAAGCCCCGGGGTTGTGGCGAGCATGATGGGCCATCCATACCGCCCGTCGGGAAGTCCGGCGGCTTGATTCCACGTGGTCCGAAAGCCCGGTCAGCCGAACCGTTGCCGAGACCACGGCGGTGGGTGCAAGGCGCTGTCCCGGTCTCCACCCGGCGAGCCAAGCATCGCATGCCCGGTCGTAGATCCCGCCCCCCAGGCCGTGGATGAAAAGGTCGCAAAGACGCATCCTCATCATGGCCGTCATCAGGATTGCCCGCGGCGCGAGCCGCCAACGCGGGATTCCCTTCAGCGAATCGGCGTGGACCCGTTCACGGTGAATCCCGCTCGCGAGGTTCCACAGCGGAAGTTCAACCCGACCAGCATCCAGCACGAGCGGCCGAAGCCCGCTTTCCGGGTGCGACGCGACCGCCTCGTTGTACGCCCGCGCACACCGCAGGGGATCGGCCTGCATTTCCTCGACCACATCGTCAAACGCGGGCGACCCGAGCAGCGATGAGGCCGACAGGAAAACCGGCTCGTCCCCGCCGATCAATCGAGCCGTCGCCTTCGTTACCTGCTCGGCCAGTGACCGGGCCCCCTTGAACGCGTCGAGCGCGGCCCGGGCGCTGCCGATTCCCTCCATCACGCTCCTGGGCATCCCCTCGACGTCGTCGGGAGGCTCGGCCGGCTCTCTCGCCCGCTCAAGGCACGGCGGCAGCGGACCGTCCCCCCGGCTCACCCAGATCCAGGCCGCCCGTTCCAGACCCGCTCGCGCGAGGCGCGGGTAAACCACCGACGATGGATCATCCGTGTCGTGATCGACCACCACCCACGCCACGCCCCCCCCGAGTCCTTCGGCCGCCGCCCCGACCGCGAACCACTTGGCGAGGATCCCGGGGTGCCAGAACACCGCCTGGTGTCCCGACGCGATCACCGGTCGATCCGTCGGCAGGCCCGCCAGGCGCCGCGCCCTGAGGCACGTGTCGTCACGCGACGACCGCCCCCACGCCGCGCCGATCATCCGCCTCCAGTCCGACGCCGTCGGCTCGATCGTGATACCGCCGTGCGCCGGGCGCGCGGCGGACTGTCTTTCGGAAGACCCGTCGTGCCCGTTCACTGGCACCCGCATCCGCGACACGCGCTGCTGAACGGATCGGGATCGTCGCGCAGTTGCTCCGCGTGAGCCGCCAGTTCACGCGCCAGAACATCCCGGTAATGCTCCAGCCGGGCCTCGGGGTTGTCGAGTTCCCCCCCGAACGTACGCCTCGGGTTGTTGTAGATCAGTTCCACCGGCAACTCCCGCACGCGCAGCCCCGCCGCCGCCGCCCGCACCCACAACTGCATCGGGAACGCGTACCCATCCTCGGTCAGTCCCAGGTCCGCGATCGCGCCGACACGGTGCGATTTGAACCCGCAGAACGCGTCCGTCAGCGTCGTCCCGAGCCGCGTCGCCAGGCGCTCGTTGATCTCCTTCGTGATCAGGCCGTTGATCCGACGCCGATCCGCCGGGGCTTGCGTCTGCGCGGTCAGACGGCTTTGCACGGAGTAATACCGCGAGCCGCTGATGATGTCCGAGCCGCCGCGCTCCTGCTCGCCAAGAAAGTCGGGGATGCGGTCCGGCTCGTGCTGCTCATCGCAATCCATGGTGATGATCCAGTCGTAGCCGTCGGCCGCGGCCCAGCGAAACGCGTCGGCCACGCTCCTCCCGTACCCGCGGTTGACCGCGTGACGGATCACATCGACCGGAAATTCCCGCACGATGTCCGGAGTCGGATCGGTCGAGCCGTCGTCCACGACCAGCACGTTCCCGACGTAGTCGAGCACGCGCGACAGGACCTTGCGCACCGAAGCGGCCTCGTTGAAGACCGGGATCGCCACCAGTGTTTTCATGCCGCCACCTCCGCTCGGGACACCCGGCCGCGACGACCACCGCCGGGAGCATACACGCCCGACCTCACCCCGTCCCGCGAACGACCCGTCCCGCGCGTCGGATTCGTTCGAGCCGCCGCGCTGGACGCACCTCCCGACAACCCGCGGAACAACCCGGAACCGGATGCACGATCCCGTCCGGCGGTTTCGACCTTGCCGCACAGGCCGGGAGGCCGGCGAACGCCACTATTCAAGAGTGTGCCACTGCACCTCGACCCGTCGGTTCTGATCCGATTCGCGTCCCGCGGGCTCCTCCCACCCGCGCCCGACCGTCTCGATCCGCCCCGGGTCCACGCCGTGCATCTCGACCAGCAGGCGTCGGATCTCCGCCGCGCGACGGGTCGAGAGTTCCATCGCCTCCAGAGCCTTCTTGCGCACCAGCGATTCCCCTCCCTGCTTGCGAAAATCCCCGACCCTCGCGTCGTCGACATGGCCTCGCAGAAGCACGAACGAGCCCGGGCTGACCTGCAGAAGACGGCGGATCCCGGCCAGGTCCTCGATGTTCGATGCCACGCCAAGATCGAGGTTCGATGAATTGGGATCAAAGAAAAAGCGGATGTCGCGCGACAGCAGCGGGTCGGACTCCAGTTGGCTTCGTCCCTCCGTCCGGATCGGCCCGATCGAGATCTTCTGTCCGGAGAACCGCCCGCCCGCACGCGCCGCCGCCAGGTGCGATGTATCCATGAACCGCTCGGGACCCACCGGGCTGGGGATCACCCCCGGCCCGTACGCCAGCACGCTCGACTGGTAGATCCCGCCGAAACTCCCCGCCATGTCGATCGCCCCCGAGAAAAACGCCTCGTTCTCGGGGAGATTCGAGAAATGAACCTTGGCCATCTCCGCGCGGGCCTTGGATGCGTCCCACCCCATCGCCCCCGCCACGATCGGAAGGTGCGCCTCGAACTCCTCTCGCATCATCCGGTTCCCCTCGAGCACGCCCTCCACAAGTCCCGCCACCATCCCCGGGTTCGACTCGGCGAACCCGCGGTTCACCACCAGCACGTCCGCGATGATCAGCAGGTTGCGGTTGGTCGCCAGGATCCGTGCCTTGCCTCCCGACGAGCGAGCAACGTCCGACGGCGTCGGCTCCCACGACACCGCGCCCGCAAGCCGGCCAGCACCCGCCGCCAGGTCCGCCGCGAACGCCGCCCCCGCCGCCTCACCATCCGCCGCGAACACAAGGTTGATCGCCTCGGGCCTCGGGGGAGACTCGATCGAGTCGAGCGAGTTCACCGCCGTCCCCGACTCCTGCGCCAGGAACCGGATGAAGAACTCGGCCTCCGTGTGCTGCACCGTCACCAGGGTCCGTCCCTTCAGGTCGTTGATGCGGCGCACATCGGAAGCCACCACGATCGCATCCGCTCCGCGCGAGTACGCGATCTGCACCGGGGCGACCGCGCCGAACTGACGCCCGAAGACCGCCAGAACGTCCGCCGTCGTCGCGCTGGCGCCCAATTCACCCGTCTGCAGCCGGGACCACCCTTCCTCCTCGCTCAGGCGGATCCTCACCTTGAAATTGTGACGCTTCGCGAAAAACGATGATTCGCTCGGCTCAAGCCCCCCGTTCGCCGCGATCAGCCCCGCGTACCCCGCGTACGAAGAGAGTTCAATGTCCACCACGCCGTCCCGTGGCGCGTACGTCCCCGGCGGAGGCAGCGCCGGCGCCGGCTCGGGAGGCACAAGGTCCAGGTCCGGCGCGACTCCCCGCGCTCCCCCGGACTCTCCCCCGGGGTTGGCCCCAGACTCGGACCCGCCGCGGATTTCCCGCCCGGACGCCCCGCGTGCCGACGCGATCGGGTCCGTCACGGTCGATCCGCTTCCTCCACGCGATCCCCCCCTCATCACCAGCCATCCCCCGATCCCCACCAGCAACGCCACCATCAACAACGTCACCAGCACGCCGAGCGGCTTGAGCGACGGCCCGGGGTTCTCACGCGAGCGAGTCTGGTTCATGCGCTTCCTCCACGCGGTTTAACAGCAACTCCCCGGGATCACGGGGCACATCAGGCCGGCCGCGTCTCCATCGGCGGAGCCGCGTCCAGTTCGTCCTCGAATTCAAGTTCAATCGTCTGGTGCTGCCGGATCCAGCGGGCCGTCCCACGGACGCTGGTGGCGACCGCATCGACCCGGGCCGCCGCCGCCTCCGGACCGGCCGCCAGAAGAGACTGCTCTCGCAGCAACTCCACGTGCGCTTCGATCCGGCCCAACTCGGCGTCCACCTGTTCGAGCCGCTCCCGGGCTTCACGCCGCGCCTCCACGCGAGCCGTCAGCACATCCCGCTGAGACTCCAGACTCCGACGAACGTCGGTCCCAAGGCCCGGATCCCCCAGGCGGGACTCGATCGATGCGATCTGCTCGGGCAGCGACCGACGATCCGACACCCCGCCCGTCTCGTTCTCGATCACGCCCGCAACGGCCCGTCGCATCGTCAGCAGGTGGATGTACGCCCAGCGCAGACGGGCCAGGCTTTCCCTCAGTACCCCGTGCCACTCATGGCCCATCCGAGACTCGTCCCCGATCGCCAGCCGACACCTCTCGTCAAGCGCCAGAAATCGTGATGACTCCGCCGGAGACAGGCGATCCATGGCTCGCCCAAGCCGCTCCTCCGAACGCCGGGACTCCTCGGCAACCCCGATCGCGTTCGCGACCCTCCGAAACCGAGCGCTCGACACGCACCCCGCCAGGTACGCCACCTCAAGCCCCGCCCCGATCAGCCAGAACCCCGGGTTCACAAGCCCAAGCAGGCCGAACGCCGCCAGGCCAAGCCAGTTCGGCGGGATGGGCATCCCGATCGGTCGTGCGCAAAATGCCCGCCAGATGTACCGCCCCATCGACGACATCGACGCATCATACGAGCGGAAGATCACGCGAGGTACCGCCGTGCCCGCACTCCGGGCATCTCCCGATCCCGTTCTCGGCAAGCCCCGCTCGCGGGTACCCGCACCCGGGGCAATGCCCGCGAGCGACGCGACGACGTCGGATTGACGCCCGAACCCAAGATCGAATGTCGGTCACCCAGCCCGCCGAGAGGAGCCCGAGCAGAACCGCCGCCCCCGACAGCGCGTTGAGCGCGTACCCCGACCACTCAACCTCCGCGCGCTCACCCATGAACTCACGCAATTCCGACGCCGCCCCGCCGAGCCTCCGATCCCCGCTCCGATCAAACAGGTCGATCACCGCCGACGTCGCCAGCACCCGGTCTTCACCCGCCAGGTCCGGCTCGAACACAACCCCACGCGCCTCGACCCGCTCCGTCAGGGCAAAAAGACCACGCCTCCATTGGACCCGCACGTAGGTTGCCCTGACCACCTTCGCCCGCCCCGCCGCCGCCTCCGACCAAAGATCACCCTCCGACCACGGCGCCTCGGGCATCCAGTCTCCCATCGCCACCGCCGAACCGTCCCGGACCACCACGAGAATCCCGTCAACCGCCGGCGTCGCCGCGGCGCGGCCGATTCCCGTGATCCACGACTTGATCGCCGATGCCCGTCCCGAGTCCGATCCGATGCTCATGTACACGGCCGCCAGAACGGCCGCGCACACCCCGGTCATCGCGGGAGAACGCGTGATACGCAATCTCCCCCGACGATCGCAGCCCGATGACCGTGCCGATTCGGTCTTCGGTTCGGATGGTCGGTGATTCGATTTCACCGGGAAGACTCCATCCCGATCGACCGCCAACGCGGGCACTCGTGATCGGGAAGCGCACGATCGGCGCGGATGCTCACGCCGATCCGCCGCTCGCGTGGATCATATAGGAACGGGTTGCCGCCCCAGGACCGTGTTCGCGACCACAAAAAAAGCGGCCGCCCATCCACGATGGAGGCGGCCGCCTAGGTCCTTGGGTTCGCTCTGCCTCCGCTCCTGCGTCGGCCGAACGTCCAAGGTTGCGAGGGCAGTACGGATTGCCGGAGTGAACCAGCACGATGGGGCTGGTCGTCGTCGAGGCGACACCCCGCCGACGCGGGTGTGCATGCCGATACCCAGTTGCAATGCGAGAAATCCCTTTCCCTCCGGCCCTTATGCACCGGCCGACAAAGTATACGGGTTCACCCCGGGATTGCAAGTCGATTCTCGCGCACCACCGGCGAACACACCGGGCCGGGAGAGTCTCGGGGGTGGTCCGGTGGTTGTCCCGTTCAAGAGGCATCACCGGCGATGGCCGCCCCTCCCCGATCGCCAACGAGCCGGATCGACATCCAGTTCCCGGACCTGAACCGAAACGACACCGCCACGCTCAGCACGATGATGTACCCCGAAGCGGCGATCCACGGCCCCAGACTCTCCAGGCCCGGCAGGAACCGCACCATCGCCAGCCCCCCGGCCACGATCATCGACCACGCCAGGATCACCGTCACCACCCCGACCCACACCGTGTCACCCGCCCCGCGAAGCGCCCCGCTGATCGACATCGCGATCCCGTCGAAGAGTTGGAACGTGGCGGCCGCGATCATGAACCCGGACCCCAGGCGGATGATCGCCGCGCGATCCTCCGACACCGTCTCTCCGGACACATACAAACCCACCATCTCCTCACGAAAGACCACGAACAGCAGCCCCATCGTTCCCATATACCCCGCGCTGAGCATCACCCCAAGCAGCGCCCGCCGTTTCGCAAGGTCCGGCCTCCCGGCGCCCATGCAACGGCCCACCACCGACGTTACCGCGAACGAAATCCCCACCGCGGGCATGAACGACAAACTCATCCACTGGTGCGCGATCCACCCCGCGTTCGAGTGGTGCGTCCCGAAATCACCCACCAGGTACACCATGAAGAACGCCCAGCAGATCATCTCGTTCCCGAACATCGCGCCGCCAGGCCACCCGATCCGCAGGATGTCGCGGATCGGACCACGACTCGGCCTCCACGCCGCCCGGGTCCGGTACAGGCGGTTGTACTTGGCCGACAGGAACACGCCCGCCGGGATCGCCAGTTCCACCACCGTCGCGATCACCGTCCCGATCGCCGCCCCCTCCACCCCAAGACGCGGGATCCCAAGGCCCGACGCCACGCCCGCCGTCCAGCCGAACCACCCGTCGATCAACCCCACCCCCGTCGGCGAGGGGGCCGTCGGACCGTAGATCAGCACGCTGTTGAATACCACGTTCGTCAGGTTCGCCGCCACCTCCGCCACCAGCACCACCACCGGCCGGTGCATCCCGTAGAAGAACTGCGAGAGCGAGCGAGCCGATATCGTCAGGATCGACCCAAGCACCAGCACCCGTCCGTACGATGCCTGCATCGACGCCCGCTCCGCGTCGTGGCCAAGCCATTCGAAGATCCCACCCATCAGCAGCGCGTAGGGGATCAGCGCCAGCCACGCCCCGGCCCCCAGCCATATCCCCGCCCACGCGTACGCCGGCGCGCGCTCGGGAGTCTTGTTCCCAAGGTTCTGAGCCACGTACGTGTTGATCACCCCCAGCATCCCGATCACGATCGAGATCGGCACCCACGCCGCCAGGCCCCCGTTGCCCTGCACGCCCACGTAGATCGGGTCCGGGCCGATCCGCGAGACCATCAACTTGTCCACCGACTGCATCACCGTGTAACTGCTCATCGCCACCACCACCGGCAGCGCCAGCCGAACCATCTCCCGCAGCGGGCGGTCGGCGATCGACGCGCTCCCGGCGTCGGTGGAGGCCTGGGGTTGAGAGTTGGCGTTCTCCATGAAGCCGATCTTGGGACGACGGTGAGCACAGCCCCACGAGCGGCCGAGGATCATTGGTCGATTCCCCGCTCCGTGCCCCGCCGGCATCGCCGCGAAGACATTTCAAGCGCCGGAGTGCCGATCGGCTCCGCGGGCGGATTGAGCGGGTCGGTGCTCCCGGCACGGAACGCCCCGCAAGGATTCGCTCCGCGAGGCCTTCCTCGCGCAACTCTCCGGTGTGCGATCACGCTCACGATTCCAGGGCCGCCGCCATGCCGATGCTCGGACAGGTCTTCCACCGTCAACCACGGCACTTCATCGAGGAATCACGAAGATCATGTATCATGCAATGCACGCCCGCGTGCCATCGGGGTGAGCGAGCATCCCGTCCCCGCGTAGCGCCGACCTCGTGTACACACTGGCAGGCTTTCTTTTTTACCGATTGACACGGCATCGAGTTCATGTATCATGAACGGCATGAACGGGGCGCTTACGGGGACCATCGTTATTTTGATATCGCAGATCACCGCGATGGCGTCGGCGGGGTATCCGCAGGCGACGGGCGATCGCCAGTCGCGCTTCCGAACCTGGCTCGAACGGGAATGGGTCGATTCACAGTCGATACCCGATCTCCGTGGATACGCCATTCGCTATGTCCACGAGATTCACTCAACGCTCACGCCCGAAGAGGCGGCGGAGTTACGGCGCCGCATCGCCAACAAGCCCGATCACCCCGATCATCACGCGCTTCGTTTGTACGATCAATCCGTGGCGTCCGGGCGTCCGTTCACCATCGAGAGAGCGCTCTTCGCGGGCGGTGATCGCCGGTGGAGGTGGTCTCGGTTTGACAACGCCGGAATCGACGAGGTCATGTCCGATCAGGCCGCGTGGATGTGGTTCGACGGCCGGCTCGAGATTTCGGCGCCCGACGACCGAGGCGCGGCCGGCCGCATCGCCGTCACGCAAGTCTCGACGCTCCTCCCCGAAGTGGCCAGGTTCTTCAGCGGTGGCATGGGCGTCGCCCGCACCGCCAACCTGGTGATCGACCAGGCAAGACTGATGGCCGCTGATCGCTGGACCGTCACGGCCACCCTGGCGGACAAGCCGAACTCCGAATACGTCCATGTCTTCGAAGGGACATGGAGCGACGACAAGGGCCGCGGGTTTGTCGATCATGCACTGGTCTATCACCACGGCCTGCAGCGTCCCGCGGTGACCACGGACCTGGTGGACGGCTGGAAGTACGTGCCCGAACTCGACCGTTGGATCGCCCACAAAATCGAGACCATGAACCACCAGGGACGACGCGAACGTGCCTACCGCGTCACCGCCATCGAGCCAAGCCCCGCCCCGCTCCCCGAACTCCTGAAGATCCCGTCGCCCGAACGCCCCGACCCGATCCGCGGCGAACTGGCCATCACATCGCTCGTCGATCACCGGACGGGCCGAGTGATGAACCAGGACGCCGACGGGCGGGTCGTCGAAGGCCGCCTGATCAAGGATTCGCCTCAGGGCGCTCCGTGGCGGTACATCGGCTGGGCCGCGCTCGCCGCCATCGCCGTGGGCGCGCTGATCTATGTCCGTCGCTCAAAGGTGTCCTGAGGCTCCATTCAATCCCCCAGCATCATGTACGGAGTATCGACCATGAAGCACCGTGAAGGAACAGCAACCAGCGCCGATCGAGCCGTGCCTGCCCGTCATTCTCTCCTCACGCGAATCCTGCCGATGGCCGGGATCGTGGCCGCGGCCGCGGCGGCCGCGCTCTCCCAGTCGGCGAGTTGGGTCATCGGCCCCGATCAGAGTTGCTTCAGGCAAATTGGGACAAAGAGTTGCTGCGCCACGTACAGCATCTCGTGCAACAAGGATGACAACGTGTGGACGTGCCAGCAGACTTCGAATTCAGGGGGATATTCCGTCGCCGTTGTTGCAAAGGGTAACCCCGGAAGCATCCGCACGATCCAGACGTTCGCGGGAAAGTGCAAGATGAAGACAAGGACCTGCGGGAGCACGCCGAACTCGTGCATCGAAGGTCCCGAGCAATCCGTCAGTTGTTACAACGAACAGCCTTCGGGGCCTGCATGCTGAGCCAGCCCCCCGCGCCCGTCGGGGAGCCGCGCGAGCAAGGCAGGTGCAACCCATGCGCCATCCCATCAAGTCCATGCCCGGCCGGTTGATCCGGTTCGCCTCCGGCGGGGTCGCCGCGCTTCTGTGCCTCGCCGGCATCGGCAAACTCCTCGACGCCGCCGCCGCCATCGACGATTTCGCGGCGTTCCCGGTCATGCCCATGCCCGCGTGGCTGGTCCCGCCGCTGGTCGTGGCCGTCTCGGTCATGGAGGTCATCGCCGGGGCGGTCTGGTTTGACCCTCGCCGGCGACTCCTCGCCGAGCTCGCGATGATCGTCCTGCTCGGGGCCTTCATCGCCGTGCTCGCCGTTCAACTCACGTCCTCGAACCCCCCTCGCTGCGGGTGCTTCGGACTTCTCCAGCGATACCTCGCGTTCCAGGCCGACGCCGATTCGGCCATCGGGCGATCGGCGTGCATGCTCGCCGTCGTTTCGCTGGCGGCCTGGTCGAGGATGCCCTCACGCAACCCGCAAACAACCTCCCACGGCGTGCCCCACTCGCGCCGCGCCTTCACCCTCGTCGAGGTCCTCGCCGTCATCGCGCTGGTGGGGGTGCTTCTCGCCTTGCTTGTCCCGGCGCTGAGCCATGCTCGCGCCGCCGCGAAGGCGACGATCACCGCCTCGCGTCTGCGACAGAACGGCTCGATATTCCTGATCTATGCCGGGGACCATCGCGGCTACTGGCCATGCCCGATCGATCCCAGGGGCGAGGTCTACCAGTTCTCGGTCCCCGAGATCGACTTCGTGCATCGCAGCAGGACGTACTTCTCCATTTCCTCGTACTACTGGACCCTGGCGCTGGCGTCGTCGTACTACGGCGGGAAGGCCTTTGACCCGGTCTGGTGCGCGGCCGAAGCGCCGATCCCCCATCGCTGGGTCTTTGAATACCCGTGCGTCTACATCGCCCGGCCGGAGTACTGGGCACCGACCACCCGGGAAGGCAAAAACCAGTACGGCGGGACTCGCGTCGACGAGGTGCGGTACCCCACCAAGAAAACGCTTCTGGCCTCGACCTGGCACGTCTACAGGCGGTCGATCCTGTGCCACAACCCGGTCACGCACATCTCACGCTGCGACATGGGACCGGCGCCGATCCCCGCCGTCATGCCCGACGGGAGTTTTCATACCACCAGGTACTCGGATGTCCTGCCGGGATACCACAATGGCGACGGCGAACGTACCGATGGCTTTACTCACTTCATGGACTACCCCCCCACGGGACACACCATCCACGGGGTCCACGGCCGGGACATCCAGTGAATTGACGCAACAGCCGTGCCCGGGATGAAGCCTCGACACCCCGGAGGAACACCCGGGAGGAGTCATCTCCACGAAGACCCAGGGCGTCCCGTGACGGTACAGCCGCTCCCGTTCCCGGTCGCGACTCGCGCCCTGGCCGGCGCCCGCTACTGGTCGTGCCCCGCGTACTCGGGGAGTTTGTGCCCCGCGTCACGCAGCGTCTTCTCCCGGCTCGCCAGTTCCACGTCGTTCTCGACCATCATCTTCGCCAGTTCCTCAACCGTGGTCGTCGGCACCCATCCCAGACGCTCCCGGGCCTTGCCCGGGTCGCCCAGCAGAAGTTCGACCTCCGCCGGACGGAGGTACCTCGGGTCGAACGCGACGAAGTCCTTGAAGTCAAGGCCCGCGTTCGCGAACGCCATCTCCGCGAACTCCCGCACCGTGATCGTCCGCCCCGTCGCGATCACGTAATCGTCGGGCTTGTCCTGCTGAAGCATCATCCACATCATCTTCACGTAGTCGCCGGCAAACCCCCAGTCACGCTTCGACTCCAGGTTCCCAAGGTGGATCTTGTCCTGAAGGCCCATCTTGATGCGGCCCACCGCCCGCGTGATCTTCCGCGTCACGAACGTCTCGCCTCGCCGAGGGGACTCGTGATTGAACAGGATCCCGCATGACGCGTGCATCCCGTACGACTCACGGTAGTTCACCGTGATCCAGTGCGCCGCCACCTTCGCCACCGCGTACGGGGAGCGCGGATAGAACGGCGTCGTCTCCTTCTGAGGAGTCTCCATCACCTTCCCGTACTGCTCCGACGAACTCGCCTGGTAGTACCGCACCTGCTGGCCCGATTCCTGCTGGAACTCACGCACCGCCTCCAGCAGTTTGTAAGCCCCCATCGCCACCGTCTCGGCCGTGTAGATCGGCATGTCAAACGACACCCGCACGTGCGACTGCGCCCCGAGGTTGTACACCTCGTGCGGACGAGTCAATTGCACGATCTTCGAGAGGTTGTTCGCATCGCACAGGTCCCCGTAGTGCAGTTTCAACCGGCCCCCGCTCACGTGCGGGTCCAGGTACATGTGGTCCAGGCGACCCGTGTTGAACGACGAAGAGCGACGGATGATCCCGTGAACCTCGTACCCCTTCTCGATCAGAAATTCGGCCAGGTACGAACCGTCCTGGCCGGTGATCCCGGTGATGAGCGCTCGCTTGGGTGTTGCCATGGGTAAACCTACTTCGGTCCTTCGACCTTCCGTGTTCAGCAATGATCCGCGGTTCGGGAATTGTTCACGCCAACGGCCCAGACAGCCCCGACCGATGGCCGCCCGACGCTCGCCGAACCCGATCCTAGGGTCGCCGACGCCGGGCCGGAACCGCCCGCGAGGGCGCCGGGGATCACCGCCCGGTGCCACGGACCATCCCAAGCCCCAGGACGCCCGCTTACCCGCCGCTTCGCGGCCGCACCTGCTGCGCCAGGACCTTGTCCACGCGAGGGCCGTCGAGATCCACGACCTCGAATCGCCAGTCCTTCCACTGGAACAGTTCCCCCGTACGAGGGATTCGGCCCAGCACCGTCGTCACCATGCCCGCCACCGTCGAATACTCCCCCTCGTCCAGGTTCGGAAGGTCCTTCAGCCCCGTCAGTTTTGTCAGTTGATCGATCGACATCCCACCGTCGATCAGCCACGATCCATCCGCCCTCCGAACCGCCAGGGACTCGGGCGCCGAGTCGGGCGACGCCGCGTCCCCGATCAACGCCTCGAGAACATCGTTGAGCGTGATGATCCCTTCCACGCCGCCGTACTCGTCCACCACGAACGCGAACTTTGTCCCCGCCTGCCGGAAACGCTCCGCCAACCGGATCGCCGGGATCGCCTCGGGAACGTACAGCGGCGGCTTCGCAATCTCCGCAAGATCCACGGTCCGGCTCACCATCAGGTGGCGGAACACGTCCTTGACGTGGACCACGCCGACGATCTTCGCCAGCGACCCGTGGCATACCGGGAAGTGCGAGTGAACGCTCGTCGCCACCGCGACCCGGACGTGGTCGATCGTCGCCTCCGCGTCGAGCCACTCGATCTGAGTCCGTGGAACCATCAGGTGCTTCACCCGCCGGTCTCCAAGGCGCAGCACGCGCTCCACCAGTTCATGCTCCGCCGCGTGCAGCACCCCCTCCAGGGCCGCCTGCTGGATGATCCCGCGGACCTCGTCCTCGGTCACCCGGTCCGTCGAAGGCGTGTTCCGCGCGAACGGACGTATCACCAGGTTGGTCGACACCGTCAGAAGCCACACCATCGGGGCGCCGATCCGCGAAAGGAACATCATCGGACGCGCCACCACCTTCGCCATCCCTTCCGGGTTGGCGATCGCCACGCGCTTGGGAACCAGTTCACCAAGCACCAGCGACAGGTACGTGATTCCCACCACCGTCGCCACCGACGCCCCGATCCGCGACGTCGCCCGCGGGAACCCGACCCCTTCCAGCCACCGCCGAAGGTCGTCCGCCAGCGCCGCCTCGCCGAACACGCCCGACACGATGCTCACCAGCGTGATTCCCACCTGCACCGTCGACAGGAACCGCGCCGGATTCTCCGCCAGCGCCAGCGCCGCCGCCGCCGAGACGCTCCCGGCCTGCGCCTCCCGGCGAAGCCGGACCTTGCGCGCGGAAACCACCGCGATCTCCGACAACGCCAGAAGACCGTTCACCACCACCAGCATCAGCAGAACGACGAAAGCCATGGACCGGCCCCTCGCCAGGCCGCGGGCACGCGCCCGCGGCGACGACCACTCAGCCCAGCGCCATCGTCATCAGGAACTCCGCGTTGGTCTTCACCTTCTTCAGGCGGCCACGGATCAGTTCCATCGCCTCCACCACGTTCATGTCGCTGAGAACCTTCCGCAGTCGATGCACCAGTTCGAGTTCCTTCGGGTCCAGCAGCAGTTCCTCGCGCCGCGTTCCCGACGCCGGGATGTCGATGCACGGGTAGATCCGCTTCTCCATCAACTTGCGATCCAGGTGCAGTTCGCTGTTCCCCGTTCCCTTGAACTCCTCGAAGATCACCTCGTCCATCTTCGAGCCCGTGTCCACCAGCGCCGTCCCGATGATCGTCAACGAGCCGCCTTTCTCGATCGCGCGGGCCGCGCCGAAGAACTTCTTCGGACGCTGCAGCGCGTTGGAGTCCAGGCCGCCCGTCATGATCTTCCCCGAGTGGGGCATCTCCGCGTTGTACGCCCGCGCCAGGCGAGTGATCGAATCCAGAAGAATCACCACGTCCTGCCCGAACTCCACCATCCGCTTGGCCTTCTCGATCACCACCTCCGCCACCGCCACGTGACGGCCCGACACCTCGTCGAACGTGCTCGCCACCACCTCCACCGACGGCGCCGTGTTGCGGCGGAAGTCCGTGACCTCCTCCGGCCGCTCGTCCACCAGCAGCACGATGATCTTCACGTCCGGGTAGTTCTTCGTGATCGCCTTGGTGATCTTCTGCAACAGCACCGTCTTGCCCGTCCGCGGCGGCGCCACGATCAGCGCCCGCTGGCCCTTGCCGATCGGCGCCACAAGGTCGATGATCCGCGCCTCGACTTCGTCGGGAGATGTCTCCAGCACAAAGCGCTGCTCGGGATGCAGCGGCGTCAGGTCCTCGAAGTTCGTCAGGTCGTGGATCTTCCCGGGCGCGAAGCCGTTGACCGTGTCCACCCGCAGAAGCGCGAAGTACTTCTCGCTCTCCTTCGGTGGACGAACCACCCCGCGCACCACCATCCCACGGCGAAGCCCGAATCGCCGCACCTGCGAGGGCGACACGTAGATGTCGTCCGGACCGGGGAGGTAACTCTGCTCCGGCGCACGCAGGAACCCAAAGCCGTCCTGCATGATCTCCAGCGTCCCCTCGCCGAACATCAGGCCCTGCTTGGCCGCCCGTGCCTTGAGAATCTTGAACACAAGGTCCTGACGCGGCAACTGGTGGAAGTCCGCCAGCCCCTCCTTCTCCGCCACCGCGAACAGGTGCTCGGGCTTCATCCGCTGAAGGTCACCGATCGAGATCGAGTCCTTCAACGCCGCCGGATCCGCCGTCTTGGCGATCCGCTCAAGTTCCGCCGCCTCGCGCTCCAGTTCCTCGTCGCTGGGAAGGCTGTGGTCAAACGAAGCACGCCCGCCACCGCCGCCCATATGCCCGGGCATCCCGCCCCCGCCCTTTCGCTTCTTGCGCTTGCGGCGAAATCCCCGGTCGTTGCCCGGGTAGCCTCCCCCCTGCCCGCCCCCCTGTCCTCCGCCATGCCCGCCGCCGTGCCCACCGCCGGACGAATGACCCGAATGCGGCGACGATGACCCGCCCGAAGACTCGGCACCCGAGGCCTGGCCGACCGGACCGCCAGAGACCGTTGAGGAACCCTCTCCCCCCGTCCGTTCGCCGCCGCGATCACCCGCGGAACGCTCGGGCCGACCCTCGGAAGACTCGCTCGGTCGCGGTGAACGCACCTCGGCCGAACCGCCCGACGAGGCTCGTCCCGAACCCTCTCCCGACCCGCCCCCGGACTTTGCCGGCGTTGGCCCCTCGCCTCCCTCCCGCGGAGTCTCCCGTCGCGGGGCGCCTCCCTGGCGAATGCGGCCGCGAGGGCCTTCGGGATTCGTCGTGCGGGTCTCGGTCTCTGAACTATTCGTGGCCTTGCCCATCGGATCGATCCTTGGACCAACTGCTCAACCGTGATGAAATAAATGAGTGACTGGATCCCCCTCGACCGAATACCCCCGGTTACCCCCGTGCCGAGGGATGATCGGAAATAAAAGGGGGAAAAGGAGCAACGCAGGCGAGTGCCGCACACGGATGCTCGCTGGCGGGACATCGACCCGCCCGGCGTCCTCGTGCGCTTCCCGGAATGTCTCGGGAAATTCGATGCACCCGCGACGGGTGCGACACATAAGTATACCCCACTGCAAGCGGTCAAGGCGATCGGCCGACTTCACATCCGTGGAGGGTCTCGGTCCGTTCATCCGTACCTTGTTCGCAAGCGTCCGGGCAATCGACGCTCCGCCCATCCCCGGCTTCGCCCCGCCGCCCGCGGGGCGTGCCCTCGACACCACTTTCGGTCGCCTTGAATCCCCTTGATCGACGGCCAGGACACCGGCGGCACCGGACGACGCTCGCTTATGGCTGCTGCGGTCAAGCCCTGACCAGATTCACGGGCCATCCGTGCACCGGGCCCGGCCGTCGATCAAAGGGACGCTCACCACCCGCGAGTCGGCACCCGCAAGCCGTGGAATTCCACGCCGCGCCTCACGACCGACAGGGTACGCCCATGATCCCCTCGGGTACACTCAAGGGGTGTCCGAAGAGTCCACGTTCAAACCACCCGCACGGGGCCGCCCCGACGCCACACCCGACACCGCGCGGGTACCCGAATTGGCGCCCCGCCGCCCCCTGGCCTGGACGGCGTCCGATCAGGATCCCGTCGAGGTTGCCGCCCGCGCCAGGGTCTTGGTGCTTCGAGCCGTCCGCATCTCCTTCCTGGTGGTCCTGCTCTCGGTGGCCCTCCTGCGGGTCATCCTGTCGGGAGACGAGGCCCTCACGCGCCTGTGGTACCTCACTTTCGGCCTCGCCGTCGCGATGGCCGCCCTCTTCATCGCCATCGACATCCTGACTCCCACCAAGAAGATCGCCACCATGGTCACCGTGGCCGTCGGTCTGCTCGTGGGCGTTGTCTCCACCATCGTGGTTAGCCTCGTCATCGACCTGGTCGCCGAGACCTACACCATCGACCGCACCTTCGTCACCATGTTCAAGATCCTCCTTGGCATCTGCCTCTGCTACCTCGGCGTCACGGTCGTCCTCCAGACGCAGGACGACGTCAGGCTTCTCATCCCATACGTCGAGTTCGCCAAGCAACTCCGAGGACCGCGACCGCTCATCATGGACTCCTCAGCCCTGATCGACGCACGCGTCGCCGACGCCCTCCAGACCGGCTTCTTCCAGGCGCCCATCATCGTCCCGCGCTTCGTCATCGCCGAACTCCACCAACTCGCCGACAGCCACGACAAACTCAAAAGGGCCAAGGGACGACGCGCCCTCGACATCGTGGCCCGACTTCAGCGGCACCCCTCGCTCGACGTTTCGGTTGACCCCGCCGCCTCAAGAGGCTTTGGAGCCGACCAGGCTCTGGTCGAACTTGCCTCCCGCCTGCGAGGAATGATCGTCACCACCGACAGCGGCCTGGTCCGCATCGCCACCATCCAGGGCGCCACCGCCCTCAACATCAACGACCTGGCCGCCGCTCTCAGGCCCGCCCTCACCGCCGGAGACACCGTCACCGTCCGCCTTGTCAAGCCCGGAGAGCAACCAGGACAGGCCGTCGGATACCTCCCCGACGGCACCATGATCGTCGCCGAGGACGGCGGGCCGCTGGTCGGCTCCGATACCACGCTGATGGTCATTTCCACCCTCCAGACCTCCGCCGGAAGGCTTGTGTTCGCCAGAACCGTCCCCCTCGATCAGCACGATCCGCCAAACGCCGATCACGCTCCGTTTCTCGATGGCGGAGGCGAGCAGGGAGCCCAGCAGGGGGCCGCGCAGGGGATGGATTCCACCTCCGCCGCAAACACGCCGGACAATCCCGGCCCCAATCCCAATCCCGGCCACGACGACCCCGCGGGATCGTCCGCGAACGACGATCCGCGCCCGGCCTCGCCACGCGGCCTCGGCCCCTTCCCGCCGCGCGGATCGGTCCGCCCGAAGGGACGTCCGCGAAGCCCCCGACGATGAGCCGCGCGGCGGGCCACGACGCCCCCCGCCCGTGCCGCGATCAGCGGATCTTGATCGTGGCCAGCGCGACCACCACCAGCAGCACCGACACGATCCAAAGCCGGGCCACGATCTGCTGTTCGTTCCATCCCCCCAGGTGCAGGTGGTGGTGAAACGGTGAGCACCGAAACACGCGCATGTCACCGCTCACCTTGTAGAAACCCACCGTCCCCCCCGACGCCCTGTACACCGTCACCTGGATCACCACCGAGGCGATTTCCACCAGGAAGACCCCCGACATCATCAGCACCACGACCTCCTGGCGGATGATCATCGCGAGGTACCCGATCAACGCCCCGATGCACAGAGATCCCGTGTCGCCCATGAAGACCTGCGCCGGCGCGCAGTTCCACCACAGAAAGCCCAGGCACGCCCCGCCCATCGCCCCGGCCAGCACCGCCAGTTCGCTCGAAAACGGAACATACGGCACCAGGAGATACCGCGCCCACGCCGGTTCGCCCGCCACCAGGCACAGGATGAACAGCCCCATCGCCACCGCGCTGGATATCCCGGCCGCAAGCCCGTCCATCCCGTCGGTGATGTTCACCGCGTTGCTCATCCCCGTCAGCATCAGCGTCGCCAGCACCATGTATCCCGCCAGCGGGAGGTAATACAGCGACGCGTTTACCTCCCCCCCGTCGTAGGTCTTCTGGAACGGAAGGTTCACCACGTGCGCCAGGTCCAACTCCGCCGCCGTGTCCCCGCGGCTGAACCCAAAGTACCCCACAAGCACCCCGATCCCCAGTTGAAAAACCAGTTTCTCCCACGCGAAAAGGCCCTGACGACCCGTCCCCCGCCGCGACGCCGTCAGTTTCAGCCAATCGTCCGCCGCCCCGATGATCGCCGTCCACACCAGCACCACCAGCCCCATGTACACGTAGAACTGCCGAACGTCCGCCAGAAGACAGACCGACGCGAACACCGCCCCCGCGATCAGCGTCCCGCCCATCGTCGGCGTGTTCGCCTTCGACTGGGCCTGCTGGCGCAGCAGTTGCGCGTCGGACTGTCCCGTGTCCCCGATCTTCAGCCGCACCAGCGACGCGATCACGCGACGACCCAGCAGCAAGACCGCCGCGAACGCCGCGAACGCCGCCGCCAGTGCTCGGAACTGCACCTGGTCGAACACGCTGACCAGCCAGTACAGTCTCGCCTCGACAAGCCATTCCCGGGAAATATCCAGCAGCCAGTACAGCATCTCGTGCGTCGCGCCGACCCTCCACCCGCCCCGAAGGCTCACACAGTATGGGGCCGCCGATCCGGTTCGCGGGGACGATCCCGCAACGCCGTCAGCACCCGCTCGATGCCCATCCCACGCGATCCTTTCAGCAGCACCGCATCACCCGGCTCGATGAGCCCCGCCACCCGACGAGCCGATTCCTCATCAAGAACGTCCACCCGTTCCACCCGCGCGCCGCTCCCCGCGAAAAAACCAGACGCGCGCGACATCCGCGGTCCCACCAGCACCACAAGGTCAAAGAGCCCGGACGCCGAAGCGGCCTCCGCGATTTCCCGGTGGCAGGCTTCCTCCTGCTCCCCAAGTTCAAGCATGTCGCCCAGCACCGCCACCAGACGCCCCGATCCAACCCCGTGGACCTCCCCGAACGCCGCGAACGCCGCCAGCATCGATTCCGGATTTGCGTTGTACGCGTCGTTGAGCACGTCGATTGATCGCTCTCCCTCACCACACGCCACCGACACCCGCTCCAGGCGCATCTCGGGGCCTGGGCAGTTCGCAAGACCCGATGCGATGGCCCCGTCGTCCAGCCCCAGGATCCGACCAACCGCGATCGCCGCCGCCGCGTTCAACGCGTTGTGAGAGCCAACCATCGGGATCCTGAAACGCCCCGATCCGGCCACCGAAAACTCCGTTCCATCCATCGTCATGCAAACCGCTTCCACCGCGACGTCCGCGGAGGTATCCCGCCCGAACCGCAGGATACGGCCGCCCCTCGATCCCACCCCCGCCGCCGACACCGCCTCATCAAGACGCCCACAGCCAGTCGGGACCACCGCCGTCCCTCCGGGCCGCAGCGCCAAGACCAGTTCCATCGCCTCGCGCACCGACCCCTCGATCCCACCCAGGCCCTCCAGGTGCTCACGCCCGATGCTTGTGATGACCGTCACGTCGGGCGAAACCACCGGCGCGAGTTCCGCGATCTCACCACGGGCGTTCGTCCCGACCTCGCAGACCAGGAAGCGGTCGGATGGCGTTGAGCGCAGGATCGTCAGCGGAACCCCGATACGGTTGTTGTACGACTTGATCGACGCCGTTCCCGGGCCCAGCGACGACAGCACCGCTTCCACCAGCCGCGTCGTCGTGGTCTTCCCGTTTGAACCCGTCACCGCCACCACCGGCACCCCTCCCAATCCCGCCCGGCGACCCGCGCCAAGTTCAAGCAGCGCCCTCGACGTATCACGCACCAGCAGCACCGCCGCCGTCGAGCCATCCGTACGCGTCAAGCCCGGCGGAACCTTCTCCGGCGTGTCCACGATCAGCACCGACGCACCGGATCGCGCCGCCTGCAAGAGATGATCGTGCCCGTCGTGGCGTTCCCCACGAAGCGCGACAAACACGTTTCCCGTGGATACCAGCCGCGAATCGATCGTGACGCCGCCCGGCCCCCGCCGGCCGCTGGCGTCATGGGAGGGCGGCGACAGCCACGTCCCGTTCACCATTCCCGCAATCGATTGAGGATCCCAGAATTCCATGCTCGTCCAGCGTTCAGCAGTCCGGCGTTCCCGGCGACCGTCCGGCGAGTGCCTCGACCGCGTGCTCGCGGTCGTCGAAGTGATGCGCCACCAGCGACCCGTCCACCCCAGCGCGAATCTGCTCGGTCTCGTGGCCTTTCCCCGCGATCACCACCACGTCCCGATCGTCGGCCGTCCGCACCGCGTGGGCGATCGCCTGTTCCCGATGCGGATGCACCACGATCTTGTCCCGCCGCGATGCGGGAACACCCTCCAGGATCTCCTTGATGATTGCCCCGGGGCTTTCCGAACGGGGGTTGTCGCTCGTGACCACCACCACGTCGGCCAGTTCCGCCGCCGCCCGCCCCATCCGCGGACGCTTGGTCCGGTCCTTGTCCCCGCCGCACCCGAAGACCACCCACAGACGCCCGCTCCCGGGTTGCTCCCGCATCGCCCCGCGAACCGCCGTCAGCACGTTCCGCAGCGAGTCGTCGCTGTGCGCGTAGTCCACGTACACACGCGGCCCATCCACGCCACGCGCGCCGACGGCCTCCAGGCGCCCCGGAGGCGCCGTCGCCGCCGAAAGCCCGCTCCGGATTCCCTCCGTCGAGATTCCAAGCGCGTGGCACGCGGCCGTCGCCTGGAGAACATTCATCGCGTTGTACCGGCCGATCAGAGGGACGTGGCACTCGATCGAGCCCCACGGGCCTTCGAGCAACAGCCGCATCCCCTCCATCGAGGCGCTCAGGATCCGCGCCCGGGCAGGCTCCGAACCGTCCTCGGCCTTCGCCTCATCCCCCCACATCGAACACGCCAGCCGCCGGCCCCGGTGGTGGGATGTCACTCGCCCCGCGTACGGATCCTGCGCGTTCACGACCGCGACACCGGATGGGTCAAGCGTCTCGAACAGCCGCGCCTTGGCGTCCGCGTAAGCATCCATCGTCGAGTGGTAGTCAAGATGATCCCCCGTCAGGTTCGTGAACACCGCCACCTTGATGACAAGCGCCTCCGTCCGCCTCTGGTGCAGCGCGTGGCTCGAGGCCTCGATCGCCGCCGCCACGCAACCCCCGTCGGTCATCGAGGCCAGCGCCCGGCTCAACTCGATCGCCGGGGGTGTCGTCATCGAGGAGCGAGCCACTTCCCGGCCGTCGTCCGTCAGCACCGTCCCGATCAGTCCGCACCGAGTTCCCGCCCGGTTGGCCATCCGCCAGACAAGGTGGGTCACCGTTGATTTGCCGTTGGTCCCCGTCACCGCCACGATCCCAAGTCGTGATGAGGGATTCCCGTGAAAACGCTCCGCCAGCAGCCCGCACGCCACCGCGAGGTCACGAGTTACCAACACCGGCACCCCGGAACCCCACCGCCCGATGAGTCCCGGGTCGTCCGTCAGGATCGCCGAGGCGCCCGCCTCCACCGCCTCGGCCGCGAAAGCCCGCCCATCGTGTTTGAGGCCGGCCCTCGCGATGAACAGCGATCCCGGGACGGCCGTGCGGCTGTCCTCCGTCAGGTCGCACACGCGAACCGACTCCCACCCTTCCCCGAGTGCCTCCACGGCCAGACCGGCGATCAGTTCGGGCAATCGCATGCGTGGTCATCCAGGCCGACACGCTCCACCCACCGACGCCGGATGGGTCGCCCCAATGAGCCGGGCCTCACGCCGATCCACGGGATCGACGCGGAGCGTCTCGCGCCGACGATCCTATCGGCTCACGCCGCGAACGCACGAGCACAAATGAACGGGCACGCCACGGGCGCGAAAAAAAAGGCCGGGCGGAAGCCCGGCCGTGGAAGTCCTGATGACCGCCGATGCCCCGATCCATCAGCCTTTGCCGACGATCGACCGGGCCGGATCAAACGGGTTCGCACGACTCGCCCACCCGACCATGCCGGCCGAGCCGGCGAGGACGGTCACGGCACGTTAACGTCCGTACCGGCGAACGACCCCCTTCACCACGCCCTGCACCTGGCAGAACGGCACGCGGATCGCCTCGAACGCCGGGTTCGCCGGCTGAAGTCGGATGTGGTCCGGTTCCCGGAAAAACGTCTTGAGCGTCGTCGATCCGTCCGGAAGCAACGCCACCACCCGGTCGCCGTTCTGCGCCACCTGGCTCCGCTCGATCAGCACAAAGTCACCGTCAAGGATCCCCTCATCGCGCATCGAGTCCCCCTCGACCTTGAGCGCGAACGTCGACTCCGTCTTCCCGGTGCGGCCCCCCAGCACCTCCGCCAGGTCGATCTCCTCCATGTCGGCCACACGCTCGATCGGGTTCCCCGCCGCGATCTTTCCCACCAGCGGGAAACGCAGGGGACGGGATTCGTCAGGGACCGCGATCCCGTCAGCGATCGACAAAGAGCGAGCCTTGTTCGCCTCTCGCACCAGGGCGCCCTTTTTGATGAGCGCTTCGACATGCTCGAAGACCGTCACCTTGCTGACACCGATCTCGTCGGCGAGTTCCTGCATCGTCGGCGAATAGCCCCGACGGACGCGCCAGTCGCGGATGAGTTGCAGGATCTTCAATTGCTTGGGCGTGAGATTCATGGATGCACTCCTCGGACAAGTCCGTTCGTGTGATGATCGGACGATCGGTCCCGCGACGCTCGGACGCGGGGTGAAGAACAACAATGCTCGGCTGAACCGGGGACATCGACTCCCGGTGAACGATTGCACGATCCCCCGTGATCCCTTCCAATACGATCTCATCCAACTCGGTCGGCCCGCCCCCAACGTCCAACCCCCCAACTCTCAAATCCCCACGATCCAAGCCGCCGATTTCGAAACCAGGCCGGAATTCCGCGCTGGCGCGACGCAGCGGGACACCCCGGGCCGTGTCGATCGCGCTCCTGGGAGAAACACCGACCACGCCCCTGACCCGGGATGAAACTCCATTCCCCGATATCGAAACCCGCACCATCGCCCGGGAAGCCGACCAGGTGCGGGCACACGCCGCCAGTGCCGACGTCTGGAACTCCAACGCCCGCAGCGATGCCACCATCCGCCCCAGCGAACACGCCCGATCCCCCGATGTGCGAGCATCGCCCGGCTTGGGCGAACACGCTCCCGCGAACACCCGGCAAACCGCCCGGGCATCACCCGCATGGCCATCCCACGCTGCAACGCCCGCGTTGAACCGCCCCGAATCGAACCAGCGAGCCAGTCCCGGAAGACCAGACCCCGGCCTCAGATCACGAATAAAGTCACCCCCCGGCCCCAAACGCACAAGAGTCTCGCGCGTGTCCCCAATCCCCAGCGGCGGGCCCCCGCCACGGGATCCCGCCGAGTCCGATGAACCCAGAAACACCCCGAAGATCGAGGCCAAGAGATCGACCGCCCAGCGGCCAAGAGACCCACACTCCCGGCGCAAGGACATCATCCGAAAAGCCAACACCTGAAAAACCATCGGTCGATCCGCATCGTTGAGGACAGACATGACTCGGGCCTCCGTGCCGCTCAAAAGGGAAATGGCGATCCGCCATTCCCCTATAAACCCAGCCCTAAACCCAGCCTGAGCGAGTCCCGCGATCCCCGACGGAAAACGCCATCAAAAACCCATCAAGCGCGATTCCCACGCTCGCCACCCGCAATCCGCCATCAATCGTGTCCGATCAGACGGCGTGCCATCAGTTCGGTACATTGTAGCCGATCATCCACCGCACGTCAAGAGGATGTTTGGTTTTTCACCGCCGGTCATCGAGCCCATCCCCTATCGCATCCGAACGAACTTCCCGGCCGACCGTCTCACCGAACGACGAAGTTCTAATCCGGTCAGTTCCGCCCGCAGTTCGTGAATCGCAAGTTCCGTTCTGGAAGCGATTTGCTCGATGCTCGCAGCATCCCCAACCCCGCCGATTGCCGCCAGCAGCGCTCGTTGATTCACGCTCAGTCCAGGCTCGGCTGAAGCCTCGGCCACGTCGATCCCACCCTCATTCAGCGCGGCGAGGGCAGGATCCGCTCCCTTCCACAATGAGACTTCACCCTCCTCGTGAACTCGCCGGCCCGCGCCTTTCAGAATATCCAGGACGTCGGCCGGCTCCGTGATCAACGCCGCTCCATCCGAACGGATCAGGTCGTTCGACCCCCGGCTCGACGGAGAATCGATCCGGCCAGGAATCGCCATCACCTCCCGCCCGTGGTCTTCCCCCGCCAGTCGGGCCGTGATCAGTGATCCCGATCGATGACCGGCTTCGACCACCAGCACTCCCAGGCTCAGGCCGGAGATGATCCGGTTCCGGGCCGGAAAATTCTCGGATCGCGGAGGCGTGAGCATGGGCAGTTCCCCCACAACGG
This sequence comes from Phycisphaeraceae bacterium, assembly GCA_019636515.1. Taxonomy (GTDB): domain Bacteria; phylum Planctomycetota; class Phycisphaerae; order Phycisphaerales; family UBA1924; genus JAEUJB01. Next base: position 462,877 of record JAHBXI010000004.1, read on the forward strand.
CCCCACGGTCCTCGCCGACGATCCTCTGAAAAAGCCCCTCGTTTTCAGGGGGATACAGGTGCCCAAGCCCGCACCCAAGAACCGCGACCGTCCTTCCGCCCGCCCCGAGCGCCCCCCGGTGCGCGGCGGTGTCGATCCCTCGTGCCCCTCCGGAAACAACCGTCAGACCCGCCCGAGACAACTCCGAGGCGAACCGGCCCGCCTGCTCAAGCCCGTAGTGCGTGCAGTCCCGCGAACCCACGATCGCCACCGGGAACCGGTCCTCCCTGTCCGGGTCAAGCCGCCCCATCACGTAGAGCAACGGGGGTGGGTCGTGGATCTGAGAGAGCGCGGCGGGATACCCCTGGCTTCCCATCGCCACCAAATGGACCCCCGCCCGCTCGATCGCCTCCAGTTCCCGATCGACCAGGCGCGCTGAGTCCAGGACCGCCGAGGCGATGGCCCGGGACCTGGTCGGCCCGATCCCCTTCACCCGTCCGAGTTGATCCGCGGAAGCCTCCAGCACCGCCCCGGGAGATGAAAACGCGGCCAGGAGCCGGTCGAGCAGGACCGGGCCGATCCCCTCCGCCAGCGTCAGGCGCAACAGGTCGCGCGTCGTCTGATCGATCGTCATGCCCCGGCCCCCGATCCACGCCTGACGCCTCGTGTGGTTACCCCGGCGTGGCGGGCGACCACACGATCGCCTTACCGACCAGGACCCCCGGATCCTCCCCCTCCCGCCGCGGCCTCTCGAACAAAAAAGGCCGCCCGGCGGTACTGGTCTTCTGGGTTCTTTTCGTCGCGGCTGGCCGTTCGCGCAAAGACGGTGATCGACTCGCCGGAGGAAACCTGCGTGAGCACCCGAAGATCGACGGGCACCGGGGGGTAGGAAAACCTCGCGTCGGGGCGGCGGATCGTCACAAACACATGCCGACCCCGATACGCCTCCCACGTCGAATCCAGTTCGAGAGAATGCCCCGGAGAGACCACCGAGGCAATCACCACGTGTTCACGGCCCGATGAATCGATCGAGATCCCCGCCGAGCCGAAGGCGCCCTCCGCGGGCACCGGAGGTCCCGGGCGAGACGAACACGCCCCGAGCATCGCGCACCCCATCGCCAGCAGCGCCACCACGGCACAGCGCCGCGAGCCTTCAATAAGGAGTCGAAACGGTCGTCGTGCCGATAGGCTGGCGAGAACGCCGATCGTCGGCGGGTGCATGGCGTGGGTCTCCGGGTTGGTCCGTGAACAGCATCCTACCGGATCGAATCGATGTCGGATGGGTGGGTCGAAACAGGGGTTCAGCGATGGCAAGGCGAGTCATGGATCGGAATCGTGGTTCGCGGTCGGCGGCTGGTCGGCGGCGACTCAGCGGTGTCCGCCGACGCGGACGACGCCTGGCCACCGCGGCCTTCTCTTCCGCCACCGCGCTCGCGGTGCTCGCCCTCTCGGCCGTGGTCCTCTCCGTCTGGTCGTGCTCTTCGTTCGATCCCGTGGGAGGCAAGCGACGCCCTCCGGTCGCGGGGTGGCCGGGTGACGCCCCCTCGGATCGTCCAGTGACCCCGCTTTACGAATCAGAGCCCGAAATACGTGTTCGCATCCGCGAGCCCATCGAAACCGTGCGCGTTGAATCGGCCTCGGGCCTGTTGGCCGCCTCTCCGGCGGGGCGCCCTTCACGCGTGACAGGTTCGGCCGTGGTCACCGCGCCCAACGGGGCCGTCCGAATGACGCTCCCCGACGGCGGGTTCTATGAATTCCCGGCGGGCGCGACCGTCACGATCACCCCCGCCGACGGACCCCAGGTCCCAGCCACGGTTCGGATCGACGGAACCGAGTACCCAGGTCAGATCTCCATCCGTCCCAGGTCCGACTCGGGGTCCGGTCTCCTCGAAGTCATCGCCACCATGCCGATCGAGGTCTACCTGCCCGGCGTTCTCTCCAAGGAACTCTTTGCCAACTGGCCCCTGGCCGCGTACGAAGCACAGGCCGTCTGCGCCCGCACCTACGCCCTGTTCCAGCGAAGCCAGGACCGCGCCGCCGGGCGGGCGTACGACGTCGAGAGCACCCAGGCCGACCAGGTGTTCGGAGGCGCGACGGCCAACCGAACCGCCCTCGAGGCGGTCAAGTCCACCCGCGGGATGCTCCTCACCTACGAAGGCGCCATCTTCAAGACCTACTACTCAAGCACCTGCGGGGGGCGGTCCGCTTCCGCCGCCGATGTCTGGCCGACGACCAGGGGCTTCGAATACAACCTCGCCGCCCCGATCCAGGGAGCCCCACGGGAACACTACTGCCAGGCGGCGCGGCTCTACCGCTGGGAAACGATCCGAACCACCGAGGAACTCGCCAAGCGTCTGGCCGCCTGGGGTCGTCATTCCGGTCACGCCGTCCGATCCGTCGGGACCGTCGCCACCGTCGCCGTCGAAAAACTGAACCAGACCGGCCGTCCTTCTCGCTACACGGTCATCGACGATCGCGGTCGGTCCTTTTCGCTCTCGGGGGAGGAGTTACGCGTCGCGTGCAACTTCGCCGCCCAGGGATTCCCGCCGATCACCCCACCGACGCGCGTCAACAGCAACGACCTCGAGTTCACACCCATCGCCGGGTCTGGCGTGCCAACCTTCCAGGTTCGGGGCCGGGGCTTCGGCCACGGGGTGGGGATGTGCCAGTGGTGCCTCAAAGGCCTGGCCGACCGGGGTGTCCCGTGGGAAAACCAGGTGCTCTTGTTCTATCCCGGGGCTCGGGTGGTCAGGGCCTACCGCTGAAAACTCGACCAGCCCCCCCCTGGGCGTGATCGGGATGAACGGTCAATCCGTAGACACAGCCCCGTTCCACGGCATTAAGGCAATGGTCCGCACAACGGCCGGCCCTTCAGACAAAAACGTCGATGATCCCGCCCGACCTGGCCCGCACGATCGTCCGGTACGCCGTGATGATCCGCTCGGGGGTCTCCCCGATGCTCGCGGCCGTGGCGTTCGGTCGATCAACCGCCTTCGGCGAAGGTCCACCCTCGCTTGTTTCTGGCTCAAACGGTTCCATGTCCTCCGGGGAACAGACGAAGTCTCGCGGCCCGATCCCCGCCGATTGGATTCGCTCGCAGGCCCTGGAGAAGGCCAGTTCCCGGGCGCGCGCTGCCAGGGCCACGTCCATCGGGGCCACGGTGGATGAGCACGCCGCCCGCTCATACTGATCGCGGCAGAGGTTGGCCTTCTGGTAGGCCACATCGAGCGGCGGCGGACCCTGGCAGGTCCTGGGACCCAAGAAATGCCCGGCGCACCGCGCAAGCGCGGCACGACACGCCGACGATTCGGTTCTTGAGATGTCGCCGGACATGGCGACGGTCAAGAATCGAACCCCATGCCCGGTGTGGATCGGACGCAATGGTCCGAGAAAATCGTCCTTCTAGCCTCTTGGCACGGGCGTAAGGCAGGGACAGCGAATCGATGCCCACGGCCCCGGGCGCGGCGTCGCCCCGGGGCCACCAGCGGGCGTTGCCAAGGATCAACCGTGTTGCCCGTACGCGACCTCGACTACGACCTGCCGGAGGCCCTGATCGCGACCCGTCCGGCCGAGCCCAGGGACGCCGCGCGGCTCATCGTCGTGGACCGCTCCGGCCGGCGGTTTGATGAAATGCGAGTCCGCGACCTGCCGGAAGTGCTCCGCGAAGGAGATGTCCTGGTCTTCAACGCAACGCGGGTTCTTCCCGCGCGGCTGATGGGTCGGCGCGTCGGGACCGGGGGAAATGTCGAGGGCCTGTTTCTATCGTCGTCCTCCCCGGGAACCTGGACGTGCCTTTGGCGTGGGGGGCACCTGCGGGCGGGGGTCGAGATGGCGATGGTGACCCCCGCGGGCGAGGATTCGGGCGTCGTCCTTCGTTTGCTGGATCGTGCGGCGGATCAGGCCGGGGCGTGGCGCGTGGCCGTCCTGGGCGCGGCGGCCGATCAGCCCGCCGAAACGGTGCTCTCGTTCCTCGGTCGAACGCCCCTGCCCCCGTACATACTCAGGGCGCGCGGCAGGTCGGGCCAGTGTCTTGACGAGGACTTTGACCGGGAACGGTACCAGACGGTCTACGCGCGTCAGGAAGCAAGTCTCGGCCGGGGCGCGGCCGGTTCGGTGGCCGCCCCGACCGCGGGACTGCATTTCACGCCCGAACTGCTCGAACGGCTTGATCGGGTGGGCGTCCGGCGGCTCGAGGTGATCCTGCACGTCGGGACCGGCACCTTCCGGCCCGTCGAGAGCGAGTGGGTCGAGAACCATGTCATGCACGAGGAATGGTGCTCGATCGACGACGGGACGCTCCGCGAACTCGAGCAGGCCCGCGCCAGGGGTCGTCGCATCATCGCGGTGGGAACCACCAGCGCGAGAACCCTCGAATCGTTCGCGATGGCCGCCCAGGGCGGCGCGGCCCAAGCCACCGACCAGCCGCCCATCATGGCCCCGCGCCGGTTGGCCACGCGATTGTTGATAGTCCCGGGGCATCGCTGGCGGTGGTGCGATGGACTGATGACCAACTTCCATCTGCCGCGCTCGACGCTTATGGCGATGGTGGGGGCCATGCTCGACGGGGGCGTCGAGTCGCTCCGGGCGATCTACCTTCACGCGATCGGACGCGGGTACCGGTTTTACAGTTACGGCGACGCGATGATCGTGCTCCCGCAAGCGGCCGGGGAGCCGCGTCACGCCGCCCGGCTCACGGGCGAGTGAGCAACGCCCGAAGTTGCTGGCGGGCCATCGGGTGGCTCGCCCCTTCCCACGACTCTCGGTATCGGTACGAAAAACCCAGCGGCAGGGTGATCGCATCGAGACGCTCGGGGGACATCGGGTTGGGGTGCATGTGGTCGGCGTGGTCCATCAGGTCCACCAGCAGCCACAGCAGGCCCCCCGGACGCAGCACGCGATGGATCTCGGCGACCACGCGAGCCGGGTCGTCGGTGTGGTCCAGGCAGTTCTCGGCGATCACCAGGTCGGCACAGCCGCTTGCCAGCGGCAGCGATTCCCCGCAGGCCGGAAGCATGATCACGCCGCGGCGGGCGGCCTCGGGGTGGACCACCCCGCCGGCCAGGTACCCTTCCGCGAGCGGGTCGGCCGCCACGGCGGAACGCCACGGGCGAAAGGCGCAGGCGGGGATAGGCCCCCCGCCGATCTCAACGGCATCCCGACCCGAGCACCAGGCGTCCATCGCCTCCGTCCGCTCGATCCCCAGGCGATCGGCCAGTTCGTTGAGTCGGGTCTTCTGCCACGTGACGAAGATGTCTACAAAGTCCTCCCCATGCGCCGGATCCCGGCCCCCCACGGCGGCGATCCAGTAGGCCAGTTCGTCCCGATATTTTCTGGTGGCGGCGTGGTCGGGGCCTCCGTCGGGAGCAACCGCGTGTCCTTCCGGTCCGCCGCGCCACACGGCGCCGACACCCGGGGCTCTCGCTTCGCGGTGGGCCTCGCGGCGGAGTTCTTCCACGGCGGACTCGACCCGCCGCATCGAGCATTCAAGATCCCACACCGCGGGCCGCATGGCGCGCCGAAGAAGGAACTTGAGCCGCTCCCGCAGCCCTCGCCGTGGCTGATCGCCAGTAAGATCGTGGTCGGTTGGTTCCATGCGTCGTGGGGGGTCAGCGCGCGACCGCGAAGACCTGGAAGCGATGCCCCCGCGCTTCAAGCCCCAGGCGGCGGCACAAGTCGTCGCGAAGGGTGATGATCTCGGGGGCGTCGATGGAGATGATCTCCCGCGTGTCGACACGGACGAGGATGTCGCACGGCTTGCGCCCGTACACGAGTTGGAAGTGCGACTGCTCCTGGTCAAACAGCACGCGCTGGATGATCCCCGCGTCCTGGAGCAGACGGATCGTCCGGTAGACGGTCGCCTTGCTGACCCGGATCGACCCGGACCGCAGGCGATCGATGAGCGCCTCGACCTCGAAGATCCCGTCAAGGCGGATCACCGCGTCGAGGATGTACGCACGCTCGGGGGTGTACTTCAGCCCCTCGGACTTGAGTTTGCGCCGAAAAACCGCGCACAGCGGTTCCACGATGCGCAGGTCGTCGGGCAACCCGTCGGCAAGGTCGTTCGGCGGGTCCGGCCGTGTCGCCGGCTCGGCGCGGCTCGTCGTCGCGTTCTTTGAACGTCCTGGCATCTCGGTATCCTACCCACGGAGAAGGACCCGACGCCGCCGGCGTGTCGCGGCGGCGACCGGAGCAACTCGCGGATGAAGCATCTCGGACGCAACATCTCCGGTGCGAACTTCGACCGCGTGCTTGCGTGGGCCGTGGTCGTCGCCGCCGGGCTGGCAGTCTTCGCCCTGGTCAGCACCTCTTCCCTCCGTGAACCCGCCAACGCCGCCGCGCTCCTGTGGACCTTGTTCGAATCCGGGCCGGCGGCGGCCGTGTACCTGCTCGCGGCGGCCGGATGGGGGATCCTGATGATCCGGTTGATCGACCGGGCCGTTGGAGGGTTCCGCGACAGGCCCGCCCTGGCGGTCGGGCTTGGCGTGTCCTTCATGCTCACGGTCAGCCACCTGATGGGCGTGTCGGGGTGCTTCGGCGGGGCGATGGGGATATCGGGACGCCACTGGGCGATCGTGCCCGTGGCGGTTGGGCTCGCCGCGGCGGCGTGGCCCGCGATTCGTTCCCTTCACCGCGGGGTGGACCTGGCCACGCTCGCAGCGCCCATCCCGTCGGGACTGAGAATCCCCGTCGCGTTGGCGTGGGCGTGCGGGGGCATCGTCCTGGTGGTCGCCGCGTGCAACCCCCCCGGCGTGCTGTGGTCGAGCGAGTTCGGCGGGTACGACTCCCTGAGTTATCACCTCCAGTTGCCCAGGGAATGGCTTGCCTCGGGAGTGCTCCGCCCCGTTGAACATAATGTGTACTCCTTCCTCCCCGGATACATCGAGGCGGCGTTCCTGCACCTGGGGGCGATGACCGGAACGCCGGACCTGCTCGACGGCGATGGACGAGTCCTGATTTCGTGCCAGTTGCTCAGCGCGGGGCTGGCCTTGCTCGCCGCGTGGGCCGTCGGCCGGGTGGCCCTGGCGGCCATCCGTCTCACGGGTCTGGACGCCGCGCACGCCCGCGGCGGGGCGGCGATCGCCGCCTCCGCGGCGGTGGTGGTCCCGTGGATGGTCGTCGTTGGCTCCCTCGCGTACAGCGAAAGCGCGATGATCCTGTTGGGGGCGTGCGCGGCGTGCGTCGCGCTCGAGCGCCCGGCCGGCCAGGCAGAAGGTTCACCACGGGGCTCCCTCGGGGAGGTGCTGGTCCGCGGCGCGCTGGCCGGATGGCTCGTTGGCGTGGCGTGCGGCGCGAAGTTAACCGCGATCTTCATGTTCGCGCCCGCGGTCGCGGTGATGCTGGGCGCGGCGGCGGGCGGAGGCCGACACGCCGCCCTGGCCTGCCTTGCGGCCTCCGCGGCGGGCCTGGCCGCGATCGCCCCGTGGATGATCCGCAACTGGATCGCCTCGGGAAACCCGGTCTTCCCGCACGCGGCGGATCTGTTTGGCGCCGGACACTGGACGATCGAGCAGGTCGAACGCTACGCCGCCGCCCATCGCTTCACGGGAGGCTGGGTTGATCGCCTCCGCCTGGTTTTCCTTGCCGATCAGTCCGATCCCGCCGGCGCACGCCATCGCGGGCCGATGCACCACCAATGGGCGTGGTTCTTCCCGTGCGCGACGGCGGGGCTGGCCGTGCTGATCGCCTGGACACGCACTCGCGCGGCCGGGTCGATCCTCGCCGCCGCCCTCGCGACGCAGTTGCTCGCGTGGATCACCCTGACACACCTGCAGTCGCGATTCCTGCTCCCGGCGGTCGTGCCCGGGGCCGCCTCCCTGGGGATGCTGTTGGCCGTGGCCAACACCAGGCGACGAACGATCGCCATGCTCTCCGCGTGGCTGCTGGTTCCGGCGGCTGGGTATCTTGTTTATCTCTACAAGCGGGAAGGCCCCGCGGGACACGGGCCCAACGTCCTCCTCGCCGTCGGCCCGGGGGCATTCACGGGCTCGATCGGCCGCGAGATGTACGACGCGCTCGATCCCGATGAACGCCGACGCTTTCTCTCCGAGGCGGGACCGACCGTGTACCTTAATATGACCGCCCGCGAGCAGGACGTGCTGTACTTGCTCGGCGACGCGACCCCACTCTATTACTCTGGAAAAGTGCTCTACAACACGACGTACGACGCGTCGGCGATCGTCCAGGCGATCACCCAGCACCCGGATTCCCCGCCGCGATGGGTCGATGCGCTGCTGGCTCGCGGCGTGACGCGCGTGCTGGTGAACTATGCCGAGATCGACCGCCTGACCCGCAGCGGGTGGATCGATCCCCGCATCACTCCCGAGTCCATCCAGCGATCGATCGGGGCGTTCGGCAGGATCGAGCGCGCCTGGAACAACCGTTCGCTGGTGCTCTACCGGCTCCCCTCGTGACGACTCCGGCACGCGGTCAAACAGCCACCAGCGGATCCTTGTCGGCCTGGCTCACCAGGAATTCCCCGCCGGGGATCAGTTCCCCAAGGCGTCGGGCCAGCCGCGGCAGGTACCCCCGCTCGGTGGCGGTGTGCCCCGCAAGGATCACGGCCATCCCGTTGTTGATCGCCTCCATGACCTCGTGGTGCTTCATCTCGCCGGTGACAAAGACCTCGCAGTTCTCCGCTCGGGCCTGCGAGGCCTGCTCGGCCCCCGCCCCGCACACGACCCCGACGTGGGTCACCGAGCGGTCGGGGTCCGGCGCCGCGATATGCACGGACGGGTGCCGGCCCTCGTTGCCCAGGAACGCCTTGATCCGGGCGGCGATCTGCCGGATCGTGGCGGGCTGGTCGAGAACGACCCGCCGGCCAGGCCCTAGAAAACGGTCCGGACGCGGCGCCAGGTCGTACACGTCAAACGCCGGCTCTTCATACGGATGAAACTGCCGAAGCGTGGTCAGCACAAGCGGCAGGCTCGCCCGGCCACAGACCATCTCCAGGCGAATTTCCTGCACGTGTTCAAGCCCGCCCACCCGGCCGACCGCGGGAGTGGCTTCCGGGGAGGCAAGGAACGTTCCGGTCCCCGGGACCGAAAACGAGCAGACCGAGTATCGGCCGATCAGCCCGGCGCCGGCGGTTGCAAGGGCCTGGCGCAGCCGGTCGGCGTCGGCCGCGGGGATAAACGTCACCACCTTGCACTCTTGCGTCGGGGAAGGACGCGCCCGCGGCGAGAGAGCCCGGCAGTCCCCCGCGATACGGCCGGCCGTGCCCGACCCCGAAACCCCTTCGCAGAGCCAGTCGGTCAGGCAACCCGGGGCATTGTCCAGGCTGGTGTGCGGGGCGTACACCGCGATGTCGTCGCGCACGGCCCGCGCGATCACCCGCTCACGCGGGGTCGCATCGGTGAGCCTCTTGAACGGCTCCCAGATCGGCGGGTGGTAGGAAATCACCGCCGCCGCTCCCCGGGTCGAGGCTTCCTCGATCACGGCCTCCGTCAGGTCGATCGTGAGAAGCACCGGCCCATCGAGCGCGCGGATCGTGCGGCCGACCAGCACCCCGACGCGATCCCACGGCTCGGCCAGGCAGAGCGGGGCGATCGCCTGCATGGCATCGACGACGGTCTGGACGGTGTTCACGCGAGGATCTCCGGCGCGGGGCCCGAGGCCCGCGCCCAAAGCCTAGCCGTTCCCCGAGGGCCTCAGTCGCCCGGCGTGGCGGCCGGGCCCAGCCGGTACACGTTCAGGCTCAGGAAGTCACGCCGTTCAAGATAGTCAAGGCCCGACTCGAACGCCGCCAGTTCTCCCGGTCCCATTCCCCACCACATCGGGTTGTTGATGAAAAACACCTCCGACCCCGGGAAATCGTCGCGGTGCGAGGCCAGTTGAACCGCGACGTCCGGTGACCACGGGAGTTCGATCGAACGCATCTCCTCACCGTGATAACGGATCGGCAGCAGCGGGCAATGCGACAGCACGACCGCGGGCAACCCCGAACCCTCCGCCCTCGCCCGCATGTACCGGCAGGCCGCCCGCCAGTCCGGGTTGGGGTTCATCACGGTCGTCACGTGCGAACGCCACGTCACCGCCGCGATGGACGAGGCCAGTGAAAGACCCACAAGAAGGGCGATGAGCCCGACCGCGGCCACTCGCGCCCGGCACGCTCCAACCGCCACCGCCGCCGAGAACCACGGCAGCACGACCAGGAGGTTGCGCTCCTGATAGACCCGCGGTGCTTCGAGACCCAGCAGGCTCGACAGGTGCGTGATCGCCGGGAGCGAGACAACCGGGATCGCCAGGCACAAGACGACCAGACGGCCCGGTCGAACCGACCACAGCCCGCGAATCCCAAGCCACAGCGCGGGAAGCACCACCAGCCCGTAAATCCCTGCCCACAGCGCCCACCAACCGTCGTGGATCCTCACCAGGGCGTTGCCCGTGGGGAGCCACACGAAGAGGAAACGGAGCATCCGCCCCAGCGTCGCCGTGGCGACGTACGCGCGCTCGAGTTCCTCCAGCCGGGAAGCCTTGAAGATCAGCAGCGGGGCGCACAGGGCCAGCGTCCCGAGGATCGCGGTGGCGGCGGTGATCAACCTCACGCGCGGCGGGGTCTGGCCCGCGGGATCCGCGACGCCCGCCCCCACCCCCACCCCCGCCGCCGCGATCACGTACGCAAAGACCGGAACCACGGCCAGCAGCGATTGCCAACTCGTGTACACGGCCAGGGCGCCGACCACCGAGACCATGGCCGCGTCGGTCCATGCCCACCGACGCGCCAGCGTGTCGGCGCGGATCACCAGCGCCACCGCCAGCAGCATCACCATCATGTTGTTCTTGGCCTCGCACGAGTACCACGCGTGGACCGGCGAGAGCAGCAGCAGCACCGCCGCCAGGACCGCGGGGGTTGCCCCGAACCTCGGCCGCATCCACCGGGCCAGGATCCCGATCGCCGCGAGTCCGAAGATCAGCGACGGCATCCGAACCGAGAGTTCGGAATCGCCAAACACGGCGGTCCAGGCGTACATCAGCGCGTTGTAGAGCGGGTTGTGGACATCATGCCAGAAAAGCCGACCGAGATCCCCGCCCCCCAGGACGATGTTGGTCCGCCACACCTCGTCGAACCACAGGCTCTCGGTCATGTGTGGCCACCGGATAAACACCGCCGCCGAGCCGATCGCGGCGATGGCCACCGGACGGGTCACACGAAAGACGTGACTCAAGCCGCCAACGGCGACAGGCAGCCTCGGCGTGGAGTTTTTATCTTCATCCGCCATTCCTCGGGTCTTTGATCCGGCGGCACTCCCAGGCGCCGGGCGGCCTGGCCGCGCAATCCCCTACTGGATGTCAAGTATCTCGAATCGCTTGACGCCCCGAGGGGTGTTCACGCGCACCACCTCGCCCTTGCGGGCCTTCATCAGCGCCTCGCCCATCGGGCTGGTCGATGTCACCTCGGTGTAGTCGGCCGGAGGCGAGGCCGACGCCTCACCCACCAGGCGGTACAGGTCGACATCGTCGGTCTCGACTTCCTTCAGCCGCACGGTCGATCCGAGGAACACGACGTCCGTGGTCTTGTGCTCGTCGATGACGCTGACGGTGGACAGGCGATCCTGGAGGCGCCGTATCTCGGCCTCTTCCATGCCCTGCTGTTCCCGCGCGGCGTGGTAGTCCCCGTTCTCCTTGAGATCCCCCAGGGCGCGGGCCTCGGCGATGCGCTGGGAGATGACGGGACGGTTGGCGATCAGCGCGGCGATGCGCTGCTCGATGGTCGCTTTTTCGGTCGGGGTGATGAAATCCATGACGATTGGTTCCGTCCAGCCGGCCTCCCCGGGCCGACCATTCGACGCCGGGAGGCCGCGTGCGGGCATGGTACGCCCGAGCCTTGTGATGAGAACTCCCCCGGACTTACCGGGATTCGCGGTCCCCGGCGGACAACGCCGTGCGACCCCCCGATCCCGACGCCACGATGGCTTTCAGCAGCGATTCAACCGATCGACGCAGGTGGGCAAGGTCCCCGTCGTTTCGGATGATGTGGGTTGACCGGGCCCGCTTCTGGTCCAGGGGCAGTTGCGCGGCCTGACGCGCCGACAGGTGCTCGGGGCTCCATCGTCGAGAGGAGAGGCGGCCGGCCCGCACGTCATCCGACGCCTCGACGAACACCACCGCGTCGCAGTCGCGGTCGATCCCCGACTCAAAGAGCAGCGGGGCATCCACGACGACGACACCCCCCCCCGCCTCGCGCACACGGCTCACCAGCCGGTCACGCGCCTGCTTGATCAGCGGATGAAGCAGCGATTCGAGCCGGGCACGCTCGGACGCGTCTGAAAAAATAATCTCCGCGATCTTCGAACGATCGGGCCACCCGCTTGATCCCAGGATCGAAGAACCCCACCAGCGCGTCAGTTCGTCCCGGATCTCCGGCGTGTCGAGCAGGCGCCTGGCCTCCGCGTCGCTGTCGGAGACGTGGCACCCAAGGTCGCGCATCACCCCCGCCACGGCGGACTTGCCAGACCCGATCCCACCCGCCACGCCGACCTGGATCACACGCCCCGCGGCGGCGTTCGCCGCGCCAGGGGCGGCCAAACCAGGCAATCCGGACGGGTTCCCTCCCGCGGCAAGGACAGCCCCCCGCACGTCGTCAAAGTACCGCCGTGGCACGGGGATGTCGTTCCACACGACTTCGGGAACCAAAAGCGCCGAGGTGCCCGCCGCGAGTGATCCGACGCCCGTGAGGCGTTGTCGCACGGAACGGTCCAGCGCCAGATACTGGATGTTGCGAAGCGGGATCTCGACCAGCGAACGCCGCAAGACCCCCGAGTGCCGCGAGATCCGGTCCCCGGTGAGCGTGTAGCGGCGGTTCAACCACTCGAGAAAGTCCCACACCAGGCGAAACAGGAACGCCAGCCACCACAGCCCCAGGAACAGACCCCGCAGGTCCTGGAGCAAGGCCCGGCCCGCCGACCAGATGACCACCAGCACCAGGAGCATCGCCGCGTACCACCACGCATGGCGAAGCACGATGAACCACGGGCTTGGACGTATCGAAAAACTCCCTCTCGGCCCGTCGGGTGACGCGGCGATGGGGACGGAGCGGTCTTCGCGGTCGGTCGTGGTCATGCCGCGCTGGGTGAACCGTCGCCGGCGATGGCTTCCGGACGCAGCGTCGCGATCTGCGGGTAATTCCGGTAGAAGCCGTCGTAATCCAGGCCGTACCCGACGACAAAGTGGTTGGGAATATCGAAGCCGACGTACTCGACCTCGACCGGACGAACGCGGACGGACTCGGGTTTGCGAAGCAGCACGCAGGTCCGCAGGCTCGCCGGACCCTGCCCCGCGATCAGTTCCTTGACCAGGCCGATCGTCTGCCCCGAGTCCAGGATGTCGTCGATGATCAGCACGTGCTTGCCGCACAGGTCGCATGGGAGATCGCCCGAGATCTTGGCCCCCTTCGAGGCGATCGACGCCCCCGGGTAACTCGAAACCGCGACGACTCGCAGGGACAGCCGCAAGGGCAGTTCACGGATCAGGTCCGCCGCCAGCACCAGCGCCCCGGTCAGGATCGGGATGATGACCACCTCCACGCCGGGGTTCGTATCCCGGTCGGAGTTGATGTCGCGCGCGATGCGTTCCCCGAGTTCCCGGACCCGTTCGGCGATCTGTTCGCGAGTCACAAGGATGTGGTCGATCTCGGGGAACATGTCCTGTGGAATCCAGCGGGGCAGGTCACGGGGTCCGGGGTCCGGGGGAAGTCGGGGGCGACAAGTGGCTTGTTCAACATCCGCGCCGCGGCGGATGGGTTAGCCGACCAGTCCCTTGATCTGGCCTTTGCGGCGCATGGTCCAGTACCGCTGGAGGGAATCCTCCACAATCGCAAACGCCGCCTGCGCGGGCAGGATCTCATCGACCTCCACGCTCTTGCCTTCCAGGGATTTGTAATCCTCGAAGAACTTCCGCAGGAGTTTGAAGATATGGCGTGGGAAATCGCTGGCCACGGCGAACTCCTGGTACACCGGATCCTGGATCAGGACGGCGATGATCTTGTGGTCGGGCTTTCCCTGGTCGATCATGCTCATCAGCCCGACCGCCCGGGCGCAGCAGAGCGTCATGGGGGGGATCGGTTCGGTGCAGTACACCAGCACGTCGAGGGGGTCATCGTCTTCCGCAAGCGTCTGGGGAATAAAACCGTAATTGGCGGGGTAATAGACAGCGGAAGCGAGTACCCGGTCGAGTTTCAGAAGCCCCGTCCCCTTATCGAGTTCGAATTTCAGGTTTGAACCCTTGGGGATCTCGATTACGGTCCGGAAACACTCCGGGAGCGGTGATTCTTCGAGGCCCGGGGTGACGTCATGCCAGGGATGGATCATAGTCGCAGAGGGTAGCGTGCCGGGTCGAGAAGTTCGTAGCGGGTTCGGTCCCAAATCGCGTTTGATTTATAGATTTGACCACTTGCAAACTATAGGTAAAGAAGTATAATTCATCCGCCGATGCGTGGTAGGAGGGAGGGACTCTCCTGCGATTGTCGGCCTGTTCCTCACCCCTTCTTTGAGTTCGGGATCAACCCCGAGCGTTCTGTAAGCAAGGATCGGCGTGGGTCTTGTTGGGGCGTCGCCTGCATGTGCGGCATCGCGGGACATATCAGTTTGGCCGAGCGGGCCGGAAAGCACGCCGAGGCGGTTCGCCGTATGAACCGTTCCATGGTCCACCGTGGCCCCGATGGCGACGGTGAATACTCGGACCGGCACGTACACCTGGCGATGCGGCGCCTGTCGATCATCGATCTCGAAGGCGGGTGGCAGCCGCTGTACAACGAAGATCGCTCGATCGCGCTGGTCGCCAACGGCGAGGTGTACAACCACGTCGAACTGCGGGCATCGCTCGAGGCCCGGGGCCACCGGTTCACGACGCACTCGGACTGCGAGACGATCCTGCACCTCTACGAGGAGCACGGCGCCGATTGCCTTCACCACCTGCGGGGGATGTACGCGTTCGCGCTGTACGACATCCGGGCGGGCCGCGTGCTGATCGGCCGTGACCGCATGGGAGAAAAGCCCGTCTATCTGTATGAACGCCCCGGAGAGGTGTGGTTCTGCTCGGAGTTGCGCTGCCTTCTCACCAGCGGACAGGTTCCCTTCGAACTCGACCCGGGCTCGGTGAACCTGTACTACCACTACAACTACATCCCCGAGCCGCGCACCGCGGTCAAAGGCGTGCGAAAGTTGCCCGCCGGGTCGTACCTCATGATCGACCTCAAGCCGTGGCGCGTCACCGAGCACCGCTACTGGCGTCTGTCGGACGCTCCGCCGGTCGAGGGAGATCCGGTGCGGCTGATACGCGGCGAACTCGACCGGATCGGGGAACTCGTCACGCGTGCCGATGTCCCGATCGGCGTGGCACTGTCGGGCGGGGTCGATTCAACGCTCATCGCCGCCATAGCGGCCGGGCACCGGCCGGGCCTGGTCCACGCGCTGACGGTCGGGTATCCGGGACGTCCAGACCAGGATGAACGATCCGTCGCGGCGCGGACGGCCAAGCGGCTCGGCATGCCCTTCCACGAGGTGGAGATCCACACCCGCGAGGTCGTCGAGTTGTTCCCCGAGAGGGCGCTCTGGAGAGACGACCCGATCGCCGACACCGCCGGGCACGGGTACTACGCGGTCTCCCGGCTCGCCAAGGCCAACGGCATACCCGTCCTCCTCCAGGGCCAGGGGGCCGACGAGTTGTTCTGGGGATACGGATGGGTGCGTAGCGCGCTGGAGGCCTCGCTGGTGAAGCAGTCGGGGGATCCCGCGTCACGCCGCAAAGACCCCTACCGCCGGCTCTTTCCGAACGGCGCCGGGTCGCTGCGCTCGATGGCAAGCCGGACGGCGCAATGGCTGCTGGGGTGGTCACGCGGGCATCCCGACGAAGGAGCCCCGGAAGATCAGTTGATTTTCTACAACGGCAACTCGTCGTACCAGCGAGCCAGGTGGCTGGTGCGGCGCGTCTTCCCGCCGGAGTTCTCCGCCCGGGCCATCGCGACGGATCCGGCCGAGATCTTCCGCCGACCCAGGCCGTGGGGGAACCTGCCGGTCATGTTCACGGAATTGATGTGCGAGACGTACCTGCTGGAGAACGGGATCGTCCAGGGGGATCGCCTTTCGATGATCAACTCCGTCGAGTTGCGCCTGCCGCTGTGCGACTACCGACTCGCGGAACTGGCCGTGGGCCTGCGGAAGGTATACCCCGACCACCGGCTTCCGTACAAGCACTGGCTGAAGGCCGCGGCGCACGACCTGGTGCCAACCGAACTGATGAACCGTCCCAAGCAAGGGTTTACGCCGCCGCACAAGTCATGGATGACGCCGCTGACCGATGCGTACCGGCTTTCGCTCGAAGATGGATACCTGGTCAACCACGGCGTCCTGGCTCCCAAGGCCGCGGCCGAGATGACCAACCACCGATTCAGGCTGCCCATCTGGACCGAGGCCATCTACAAGACGCTCGTGCTCGAATTCTGGTGCCGGGGAATGTCCGCCGCGGCCTCGTCGGGAGGAGTGATGGAGCACACGCACCGCGTGCCGTTCCACACCTCCAGCCAGGTCGAATCACCAGGCCCGCGCCGAGCATGGGCGGGCTGATCCGCCCCCCGTCGAGAGGCCCGTTTGCGTTGACCGTGGCGCGGGGTTCGCTACCCTCCGCCAATGCTCACCATCGACTATGCCAACTGCCTCGCCGACCGCGTGGGTTCGCACGGCCTCGACGCGGCCATGTTTGATCCCGCGGGTCAGCCGGCCATGACATGCCGGGCGTTGACGGCCTCGCTCGACAAGACGCGAGGCACCGGGTGGGAACGCTGGAGGGCTCTCCCGCACGACCCGGTTCGATCCGATCATCTCCGCCAGGTGCGCTCGGCGGTGTCGGCATGCGCCGACCGCTTCGAGAACATGGTGGTGCTGGGGATCGGTGGGTCGGCCCTCGGCAACATCGCCCTTCAATCCGCCCTCAACCCCCCGACGCACAACCTGCTCTCCGGAGCCCCCGGAGGACCCCGGCGAGGCCCGCGGATGTTCGTCATCGACAACGTGGACCCCGAGTACTTCGCCCAGACCCTCTCCTTCTGCGAGTCCGCCCCCGGAGGGCTGGAAAAAACCCTCTTCAACGTCATCAGCAAGTCCGGGGAGACCGCCGAGACCGCGGCCCAGTTCATGATCGTCCGCGAGGCCCTCAGGAAACGCCTGGGAGACAGGTACGCCGGGAACATCGTCGCCGCGACGGATCCCGCGCAGGGAACCATGAGGCGCAT
The DNA here is from genome assembly GCA_019636515.1 of Phycisphaeraceae bacterium. Lineage (GTDB taxonomy): Bacteria > Planctomycetota > Phycisphaerae > Phycisphaerales > UBA1924 > JAEUJB01. Next base: position 480,080 of record JAHBXI010000004.1, read on the forward strand.
CTGCGACCAGGAGGGGATCGCGACGCTCCCGGTCCCAGACGGGGTGGGCGGACGCTTCAGCGTCCTGTCCCCCGTCGGGCTCTTCTCCGCCGCGATGACCGGCATCGATGTCGAGGCGATGCTCCAAGGCGCGGCCGAGATGGACGCGGCCTGCCGCCGAGAAGAACTGACCGCCAACCCCGCGGCCATGCTCGCCTTCCTGCTCGTCGAACTGGGGACCACCAAGGGAAAGACCAACCACGTCCTGATGCCCTACGCCAACTCCCTCTACCTGCTCGCCGACTGGTACCGACAGTTGTGGGCCGAGTCGCTCGGCAAACGGGTCGACCGAGCCGGGGAGACCGTCTTCGCCGGGTTCACGCCGATCAAGGCGCTGGGCACGACCGACCAGCACTCCCAGGTGCAGTTGTACCGGGAAGGTCCAAACGACAAGGTGATCGGGTTCCTGGAAGTCAACTCCTTCCGCCGCGAGGTCCAGATTCCCACCGGCCTGGGCGTTGAGGCGCTGATGTACCTCGAAGGCCGCCGCATGTCCGAACTCCTCAGCGCCGAAAAGAGAGCCACCGAGTACGCCCTGCTCGAGAGCCAGCGCCCCAACTACACCATCCGCTTCCCGGAGATCGACGCCCGGCATGTCGGCCAGTTCCTCTGGCTCTGGCAGGTCGCGACCAGTTACGCCGGGCTGATGCTCGACATCGACGCCTACGACCAGCCCGCCGTCGAACTGGGCAAGCAGGCAACCTTCGGCCTGATGGGACGAAAGGGGTACGAGACGCACAAGCGATCCGTCGATGGGGCGCTGACGCCGACGCGCTGGGTGATCTGATACCCCGCGGGCTTGACCGTGATCCCCGATGCTCACGACCCAGAACGACCCGGTTCCAGCCGACCCGGTTCCAGCCGACCCGGTTCCAGCCGACCCGGTTCCAGCCGGCGCGGTGCCAGACGACCCAGACCAGCCCCCCAAACCAGCCCCCCCGGATCAGGCCCTGACCCAACCCGCTTGCTCCCCATCGACCGGGTTAGACTTGGGCCATGCCAGCCGATCACCCCTTCAACGACCGCACCGATCGCCTCCTCGCCTCGCTCCGAGAGCAGGGACTTTACAAGAAACTGCTGACCATCGACGGGCCGATGGACGCCACGGTCCGGCTTCGCCGAGAGGACGGGTCGGTCCACGAAGCGCTGTGCTTTTGCTCGAACAATTACCTGGGACTGGCGAACCACCCCGAAGTCGTGGAGGCATCGATCCGTGGACTCAGGGCCTACGGGGCCGGGACCGCGTCGGTGCGGTTCATCTGCGGGACATTCTCACCGCACCGCCACCTCGAAGAGACGATCGCCCGGTACATGGGGACCGAGTCGAGTTACTCGTTCGTGTCGTGCTGGACGGCCACCGAGGCCCTCTTCCCGACGGTCTGCGAGGCCGGGGACCTGATCGTCTCCGACGAACTCAACCACGCCTGCATCATCGACGCCATCCGCCTCACCCCGGTGATCAAGAAGGGCGTGCTCAAGGCGGTCTACAAGAACAACCGCCTGACCGGGCCGGACTCGCTCGAAGCCCGCCTCGCCGAGGCCGCCGCCAACCCCGGCGTCACCGGGCAGGTCTGGGTCGTGACCGACGGCGTTTTCAGCATGGAAGGCTCGATCGCGGACCTGCCCGCCATGCGGCGCCTGTGCGATCAGTTCGGGGCGATCCTGGTGGTCGATGACTCGCACGGCCACGGGGTGATGGGGGCCACCGGCCGGGGGACGCACGAGTACTGGGGCATGGAAACAACGGCCGGTACCGGCCAGAACCGCGTGGACATCTTCACCGGGACGCTCGGCAAGGCCCTGGGCGGGGCCGCGGGCGGATTCGTCGCCGGCCCGCGGCGGGTCACGGACCTGATCATCCAGCGCGGTCGCCCCACGCTCTTCTCCAACGCCCTGCCCGTTTCCGTCGCCTGCGCGGCCGCGGCGGCGATCGAGATCGTGATGCGAGAGCCCGAGCGGGTCCGCCGCCTGAAGCGGAACGTGGCCTACGCGAGGCAAAAGATCACCGCCGCGGGCTTTGAAGTCCTCGATTCTCCGACCGCGATCTGTCCCATCATCGTCCACGACACCGCCAAGGCCATCGCCATGAGCGCGCGGCTGCTTGAGATGGGCGTGTTCGTCATCGGGTTCGGGTTCCCGGTGGTGCCGGAGGGGCACGCCAGGCTGCGGGTTCAGATCTCCGCGGCGCACGAGTCCTCGCATATCGACACGCTGGTCGACAGTCTGCGCCGCCTGTAACGCCACCGCCCTCAGCGCGGTACGTCGGCTCGCCGTCGCGTCGCTTTCTCGGTTGCCGGCCCCGCCTCGCTCACGGCGTACTCGAGAGCGGCCGCCGCGATCCACATACAGGCCGCCACCGCGGCGACCAGGCCCGAGGCCTTCCAGTGCTCGGGGCCGATGACCGCGGCCCTGCCGTGCCACGACCGATCCGCGGTCATGTCAAAGACGGCCGTGGCGGGGGACCACAGCGCGGGGCGTACGACGGATTGAGGTCCCTGGTGTAAGGTCATGAGAACCGACACACCCCAACCCGCGCCCCCCAGCGCGACAAAGACCGCCATCCAGCCGGATCGAAGAAATTGATTCCAGCCAAAGGCACGCTCCCGGTGCCGCACGTGAAGCAGGGCGATGACCAGAACACCGCCCGCCGCCATCATCCACGCGACCGAGTGCGCCGAAATCGCCGCCGCGACCTGCACATCCCAGTGCGCCAGCGCGGGAATGGCCTGTGGCCAGATCGTCGCCTGGAGAGGCACCAGGATCGCCAGGATGTCCAGCAGCACCGATCCGGCGATGCTCCGCCCGGGGACCTCCTGGCTCAGGCGGACCATCGGCCAGAACACCACCACGCCCAGGCAGGCGGCAACCAACAGGAGCGTCGCGGCCGGTCGGTAGACATCGGGGGTCAGAAAGTGCGTCGAGGTGATAGGCCCAAGCGCCGCGGCCGTGGCCAGCAGCAGGTATCCCGTCCACATCAGCGCGAACGGTCGCGGCTCCGCACGGCGGTGCGCCCAGGGGTCGGCGCCTCTGAACCGGGCAGGCGCGTGCAAGGCCGGCGGCGAGGATCCCGTGCCGGGACCCGCGAGCGGCGGCACCTCGGACGCCGTGTCTGTCTGGCTCCCTGGCGGCGGCGTCCCGTGGCCCTCCACCTGGGCGGATGGGATTGGTATGGGAGGAAGGGGAGGATGGTCGGGCCGCGGTTCCACGGCGATGCGATTCCCCTGATGGAGAAAAAATCCGGCGAGCAACGCCGTCGGGTCAGCGGCGCGGAGTGGATCCCGGTGTCGCGGCACCCGCGGCCCGATCGGCACGCTGCTCCTGGCGCTGGGCCGTCGCGGACAGGTCGATCTCCAGCGGCCGGCCCAGCCAGTAGATGTCGATCGTTCTCCCCCCCGCGTCGATCGAGCGGTACCCCTTCTGCAGACGGTCGATCGTCGTGAGTTTGGCGGCGGTGGAGGCTTCGCCCAGGCGCGGCTTGCTCGGACGACCCCCCCAGTTGACCCGCCCGCCGCCGGTTGTCACAAGGCAAAGCGTCCGGTCGGACGCGTACGCCGAGACGTCGATGGCGGCCACCTGCGCGAACCAGGACCGCGAACGGATCAGATTCAGAAGTTCAAGCGCCGCGTGTACATCCTCCCCGGGCCACGACTTCGCGTAGTCGATGATCGACCCTTCCTTCGGCGGGCTTGCCGAGGCTCCGACGATGGGTGTCAGGCGCGAAGCACCCACGTCGTACACCACCGGCATCGGCTTGCCGTCCCACGAAACCAGGTGGTCCCGGCCACCCGACCGCACCACCGCCGCCGGGATCCGCCACGTCCCCGAGACCACCAGCCGACCGCCGTGTTCCCGCCGGACGACGGGGCGCGAGTCGAACCACCCCGATCGTTCCATCGCCTGCCCGATGCGCCGGAGAGGGTCCGCCGAGAACGGCGACTCCCGGGTGTTGAGATGCTGTTGCGCGAGGCCCTGGATTTCCTCACGCAACTGCTCGGGGAGCCAGGTCGGGGTGTCCTCCAGCGTCGCCGACGTCAGCGAGAACAACCCGGGGCCGATGGACCAGGAAGAGCGATCAGGTTCTTTGGATGCCCCGATCGTGGGCCAGCGAACCTCCACGTGCGCTGGCCGAGCCCCGATGATCCGCACCGCTTCCGACTCCAGCGGCGCGATCCCGCGCGCCAGGCCGAAGCCCACGCCCGCCACGATCGCCGCGGTCAGGGCGGTCGAGAACACGGCTCGACGAGTTGTGGATCGGTCGTTGCCGGTGGCGGTGGTTGGTTCTTGGTCGTATCGCCGAGTCATGGGCGGCTCCCGTCCGTGGGTGGGACGCAGGATCTTAGTTCATCGGCTGTTGGTCGCGGATGGCCCAGCCAACCAGCATCGCGCACAGGATGGGCATGTCCAGGCCGGTGTGCCGGGCGGCCATGGGAAGCAGGGAGTGGCCGGTAAAACCCGGCATGGTGTTCAGTTCCAGGAACCAGGGCTGATGATCGTGGTCGAGCAGGAAGTCCACACGGCACAGGTGGCGCACCCCGACGGCACGGGCCAGCGACAGGGCCTCTCGGCGGATCCGGTCCGAGACCCCCGGCGCCAGCGTGGGATCGACCGTGTACCGGGTGTCGTCTCGCGTGTACTTGGCGTGGTAGTCGTAGAACTCCGCGGCCGGCTCGATGCGGATGGGAGGAAGGGCCACCGCGCCGTCCGAGGACGGGTCGAGCACGCCCACGGTCAGTTCGTGCCCGGTGATCAGCCGCTCGACCATGTACGGGCGGGATTCGTGCGCGCGCAGGTCGTCGATCACCCGCGGGAGGGCGGCTTCCCACGCCGCACGCGTATGGCAGAGATGGACGCCGACGCTCGACCCCTCGTGGATCGGCTTGATGACCACCGGCGGGTCGATCGGCGGGGTTGTGTCACGCGGGTTGAAAACCGCCGCCGCCGCCGTCGCCACGCCGATCGCCGACGCGTGGAGTTTGGATGCCACCTTGTCCATGCACACGCGAGCCGCCGTCGGACCGCACCCGACGTAGGGGCGTCCGCCGCGATCGAGCAGGTCCTGCAGTGGCCCGCCTTCGCCGTACGGCCCGTGCAGGACCGGCACGACCACGTCCCCGGGCATCCCGGCCAATTGCATGGCCGTCGGCTGGTCGATGACTTCGTACCGGACCGGGATTCCCGCGGATTCCAAGGCCCGCGCGACGGATCGGGAACTCTCGAGGCTCACCTCGCGCTCGGCGTCGGGACCACCCCCGAGCACCAGCACGGAGGCTCCCCGGGTCAGCGCTCGCGGGTGAGGCGAGCCGGACGGCCCTGCCGCGTGCCCCCCCGTCATGGCGAACGCCTCCAGATCACGACTTCCGGTTCGAGCGTGACACCGAAAGCATCAAGGACACGTCCGGCGGCCACGTCCATCAGGGCGAGCACGTCGCTCGCCTTTCCTCCGGCGTCGGCGGTGATGAAATTGGCGTGGTGGTCGCTGACCGTGGCCGATCCCAGGCGCGTGCCCTTGCACCCGGCCCGGTCGATGAGCAGCCCCGCGCTGATGCGGGACCCGGGTTGGAACTCGTTGTGCCCGCCCTGGCCGTCGGGGATGGTCAGAATCCGGTCGATGGTCGGGTTCTTGAAGCAGCACCCGGCGGAGTTGGCTTTCAGCGGCTGGGTGGTCCGCTTATATTCCATAATCCGCATATGTCGATCACGGACGGCGGAGGGGTCGTCGGGGATGAGTTGGAACTCGGCGGCGGTGATAATGAGGCGAGAGAGGCCGGAGGTCCGGTAACCAAAGGCAATGGCGGATCGCTCGAGGACGACCGGGCCGGACTGTCGGTCGAGGGCAAAGACCCGCGTGAGGCATGCGGAGATGTCGCCGTAACGTCCTCCGGCGTTCATGACGATGGCCCCGCCGACGGTGGCGGGGAAGCCGGCGAGGACCTCGAGCCCGGCCAGGCCTTTCTCGGCGGTGCGTTTGACCAGCGCGGGGAGTTTGGCGGCGGCCCCCGCGCGCACAAGCCCGGTCCTGGGGTTGATGTCGATCGAGTTGAAACCAGGCTCGGCGAGAGCGACGACCAGTTCGGCGACGCCGTCGTCATCGACGATCAGGTTGGCCCCCTCTCCCAGGATGCGCAGGCCGGGGTCCTCGTGGAGTGCCAGGAGCAGGTCATCCTCGGATCGAGCCAGGCAGAGGCGGTCGGCCCGTCCGCCGACCCCGAACCACGTCCGGATCGGGGCGTCGATGGTGATGTCGGGAATCGCGGGCACGGTGGAGTTCAATCCGGTGACGCCGGGGATTTGGTGGTGGTGGCGCCTGGGTGGCGGTGGGGGTCGTCGGTTTCGAGGAACATCCGCGCGACCTTCCAGACGTCGCCGGCGCCCATGACGACCAGGACATCGCCGTCCCCGCAGAGGTTTTCGAGTTGCTCGACGATGGCCTCGAAGGGATGCAGGTGCATCGCGCGGGTGCCGCGTCGGCGCAGGCGATCGACCAGGTCGGCGGCGGTGATCTTGAGTTTTTCCTCCTGGCTGTCCCGGACGAAGTAGATGGGTGGGACGATGACGACATCGGCCTGAGAGAAGGCGGCGGCGAACTCATCGAGCAGGTGCCGCGTACGGCTGTGCTGGTGTGGCTGGAAGACGCAGATGAGCCGGGCCGAGCGGTCTTCCGGGCGTTCGGATTCACGCAGCGCCCGCAGGGTGACGTCGATCTCGGTGGGGTGATGCCCGTAATCGTCAAAGACGCGGACGGAGCCTCGGCCGTGGCCAGCGGGCCCGATCGGGCGGGTACCGAGGAACTGCATGCGGCGGTCGATGCCGGTGAACGCGGCGAGGGAACGAGCCAGGATCGCCGGGTCGGCGCCGGCCATGGTCCCCAGGGCCAGTGCGGTGGCGGCGTTGATGGCGTTGTGGGTTCCCGGGAGGGTCATGGTCCAGGCGGCGACGCGTTCTCGTCCGTGCGAGAGGGTGACGGCCCGCGCCGGGGCGTCGGCCTCGATTACCCAGTCGGCCTGCGGGGAAAAACCGATGGTCTGGACCGAGCAGCGGAGGCCCGCGGTGACTTCCCGCCGGTGCGCGCCGTCGTGGGCGATCAGCAGGCGTCCGCCTTCCTGGGCGGGTGGAATGAGCATGGCGAACTCGTGGAAGGCCCGCACGACTTCATCAAGTGAACCGAAGACGTCGAGGTGGTCGGCCTCGACGGAACTGATCGAGGCGATCAGGGGGCGGTAGTGGTGGAAGGAGCGGTTGAATTCGCAGGACTCGGCGACCAGGAACCCGGGTCGTCCGGCGAGCGGTCCGTGGGGCACGGTGTCCGAGCCGACCCGGTGTCCGATGGGGGTTGCCGGCTCGGCGAGGGATCCCCTGGCGAGTTGGCCCGAGGTCGCGCCGACGATGACGGAGGGTTCCATCCCGGCGTCGGCAAGGGCGGCGCCGAGCATGGCGGTCGTGGTGGATTTGCCGTGGGTTCCGGCGACGGCGATGCCGGTGCGCACGAGCATGCACTGCCCGAGTGCCTCGGCGTAGGAGAGGATGGGCAGACCGCGCCGGGTGGCCTCGATGAGTTGGGGGTGATCGGGCTTGACGGCGGCCGAGGCGACGAGCAGGTCGCAACCTTCGGGGAGTTGCCCGGAAGACTGATCGAAGGCGACGCTCAGCCCGTCGCGTTCGAGGGCGGCGGTGATTTCGGAAGGGGCGATGTCGGATCCGCGGACGCTGGCCCCGTGTGAGGCCAGGAGCCTGGCAATGCCCGACATGCCGCATCCGCCGATGCCGATGAGATAGGCCTGCTTGCCTCGGAAGCAGATCGGCTCGGGAGGTGGCGGGACGTGGGCGGGCATGGCCAAAGGGGTGGTGTCGGGCGCAGCGGAAACCTCGGCGACGGGCGGCGTCATGGGAAGGGTATCGGCGAGGGTCATCGGCGGGCGTGAAGGTTCGTCCCGTTCGCGTGGAGCGCGCGGGAGAGTCGGTGGATGAACGGGCAAGGCGCCCTCGCGTCCCGGAGACACCAATGATGCCCGGATGGACTACCGGATCATCAGCATCGGGGCGTTGGCGTGCCATCCGTTATGGGGTGAACGGGCGCCGGTTCGCACCGGCCACGCGACAACCACGCTGATCCGCTCGAAGGACCGGGTGATCGTGGTGGATCCGTCGCTGCCCGAGTTGGCGCTGGAAGCCCGGCTGCTGGAGCGGGCGAACCTCCGACCGGGGGAGGTGACGGACGTGTTCCTGACATCGTTTCGACCGGACGTGCGTCGTGGGGTGGCGCTGTTCGAGTCGGCGTCGTGGTGGATCGGTGAGGCGGAGCGCGAGGCGGTGGGGGCGGTGCTGGCGACCCGTTTGAAGGAGGAGGCCCAGGCGCAAGGCGATGAGGAACTGATCGAGGCGTTGTCGCGTGATGTGGCGATCCTGCGCCGGACCAGGGCGGCGGGTGACCGCCTGGCGGACCAGGTGGACCTGTTCCCGATGCCGGGAGTGACCCCCGGGCTGTGCGGCCTGCTGCTGGAGCACCCCCGGTACACGGTGGTCGTGTGCGGGGACGGGATCCCGACGGTCGAGCACCTGGAGCGGGGGATGGCGTTATCGCCGGCGGTGGATGTGGACCGGGCGCGATCGAGCATGGCCGAGGCGGTGGAGGTGGCGGACCTTTTGGTGCCTGGCCGGGACAACGTGGTGGTAAACCCGACGAAGCGTCCGTTCTGAACGGGCGAGGTCTGTCAGAACTCGGGAGTCGGCGTTGGGTCTGGTTGATCCAGGGGGATTCCGTCGGAACCATCGCGCAAGGCGTCGGCGTTGCACCCCGGGATCACCAGGAACCCGTTGCTTGCGGCGATGTTCCGGTTGTTCGTGATTAATCGCTGCCTTGGCGCGATGATGCGGCCCCGCCCGCCGGGAGACGGCGAGGCCGCCGGGGGATTGGATGCGTCAGAGGCAGGCTTCAGCGCGGGTCGCCGACGGGCAGGTCGCGGCATTCGAAGGGGATCAGGACGCGATCGATCCTCGTGGCGATATCGAGCCGGAGCGTCGTGGGGCGCGGGGGTGCGATCCCCTTGAAGACGCTGAATGTGAGCGTGTACGAACGATCACCGGCGCGGACGGGTTGCTGCGTCGGACCCAGGACCGGGGCTTCGCCGATGAGCGCGCCGGCCTGGTCGAGCAGGGCGGCGCGGATGATACGGGGGGTGTCGGTGGAGCGCCCCGTCGCGGCGGCGGCGGTTTCGATGAGGGATTCGACGGCGATCGTGTCGTTGAAGGTCTGGATGGAGCGGATGGTGACGTGCAGGCCGGGGAGCAGTTCGGATCGTCGTCCGGTCTGGGTGATCCCCACGTCGCGGCTCTGGGCGCCCGTGACGACGTACCCGATCGCGCTGCCGCGCAGGATCGAGAGTTTCCTGGGGAGAGCGTCGAGGTCGAGGATCCTTGCCGTGACGACGGCGTGGGACGATCGTGCGTCGGCGGGGACGACCCATCGCGGGCCGGCGGTCGGGTCGACGTACGACCCGGCGCGTCCCCCGCCGATCCTGGTGTCCGGGCGGGGGAGCCCGTGGCGGAGCGTCGCGAGCGACCTTCCGAGTTCATCGCGTGCTTCGGTGATGTCCAGTTCCGGCTCGACGGCGAACGGCCACCCGGAGGATGACCGCACCACGCCTTCAAAGGTCAGGCCGGTGGGGAGTGCGTCGGCGAGCGGGTCGATGGCGCGGCCCGCCTGCGCGAGGATCGCCCTGGGTGTGAACGTAAGCGTCGAGGAGGATGAGGCCGACGGCGGTGGCGGGGGGGGCGGATCACGGCGCCGTCCGGCCGGGTCTTCGGGTCGATTTCGCGTGTCGGGCGGGTACGCGGGCGCGGGGCGACTTGACGGCCATGTCGAGCATGCCTGCGCGAAGCCGATGGCGAGGGCAAGGCATGCCAGGCGTGATGCGGCCGCGCATGCCCGGCGGGAAGCCGTGCTCGAACGGATCCCTTCGCGTGGTGTCTCCATGAGGTGGCTCCCCGGCGTGTTGGGAGGCGTTCAGAGCGACACGGTCGCCAGGTCCGGGGCGACGAGGAACTCGGCCTCGGTCTGCTTCCTGAGTTCCTCGATCGTGACGTCGGGGGCGATCTCGCGGAGTTCGAAGCGGCCTCTGGCCTCGATGAACTCGAAGACGGCGAGTTCGGTGATGAGCATGTGGACGCAGCGCCGGCCGGTGAGCGGGAGCGAGCACTGGCGGACGAACTTGGGGACGCCGCCCTTGGCGGTGTGTTCCATGGTGACGATGACGCGTTTGACGCCCGCGACCAGGTCCATGGCGCCGCCCATGCCCTTGACCATCTTTCCGGGGACCATCCAGTTGGCCAGGTCGGCGTCCTGGGAGACCTGCATGGCGCCGAGGATGCACAAGTCGATATGCCCGCCGCGGATCATGGCGAACGAATCCGACGAGGAGAAGAACGAGGCGCCCGGGCGTGCCGTGATGGTCTGCTTACCGGCGTTGATGAGTTCGGCGTCCACCGCGTCTTCGCTGGGGAATGGCCCCATGCCAAGCAGGCCGTTTTCCGATTGAAGCCAGACGTCCATCCCCGCGGGGACGTGGTTGGCGACCAGCGTGGGCATTCCGATGCCCAGGTTGACGATGAAGCCGTCCTGGAGTTCGCGGGCGGCGCGCTGGGTGATCTGGTCGCGTGTCAGGGGCATGGGTGGAGGATACGGGGACCAGCGGCGTTGATGATTCGAAATGGGGATTGAGAAGGACCGCGGGCGGCGAGAGCGAACAAAGACAGTACGATATTTTCAACACGAGATGGTCGGTGGATTGGTCACGTAATTGCTTTACTGCGTGGGTCTTGCGCATCATCGAAGTGGGTGGCTAATAAAATACTCATTTATCCGGAACCGATAACCTCCCCGGCCATAATGGATACATATGGGCGTAATGTCGGTGTCGGAGCCCGACGCGCTCTGGTTTCATTGAGGAACAGGAGTGAAAAAGATGTCCGAGATGATTGCGTATCGCCTGCGCCGATCGATCATTTTTGTCTTGGGCGGGTTGGCGGTTTCGGTGGCCTCGACCGCGAGCGCGGGGCACTACGACGTGACCCACACCTTTGATTTCAAGGTCAAGAACAAGCCAAACCGGGTCTGGCAAGGGGAGTGGAGAGGCGAGGTTGACACGTGGGCGAAAGACATCGACGAGGGTCCGGTGGTTGATCACACGTTTGGGACTTTGAACTGGCCGCCGGCCGCGACGGACAGGATCGACGCCAAGTCCGTGGTTTCCGATTGCATGGCGGAGGCCCACGCGAAGGTTGATGCGGGCGGGGACGGGAAAGGCTCCCATCGGATCTGGGGGGATGCCGTCCTCACCGGACCCAAGCCGGTCAACGCGAAGGCGATGTCCCTGTCGAAGATCTACAAGCGCACGGGCACGGTCGATGGGCGGGGTAGAGTCCGTTTCGGTGGGTGGGCATTGGTCGATAGCCTCAAGGGAAAAACCAGAGCACGCGACCCGCTTTCGTTCGAGGTGGTAAACCTCGATACCGGGGAAACGATGTCCTCGACGCCGTGGGATGTGGCGACGGAAGTTGAGCCCGGGAGCGGTATCGCGTGGGCGGATGACCTGCTCAGTCTCAGCGGCTTGTCCGGGGGGTTCTCGCTGCAACTTGGCGGGCCGTTCATCACGTCGGCGGGCGGCTCGGTCCTGATTCGCTTTGTCGATGGGGAAGTTGTTGAATCGTTTGCCGACGGGATTTTCGCGGGAATTCTGCCGGATGTGGGGACCCTGATCGGGGGCGGCCTGCAGATTGGCCTGTTGAACGAGTACGACATCGACTTTGACTTTGGAGAGCAGAACATCAACGGGTACGAGATGAGCATCGGGATAGAGTCCGACGCCGAGACGGAGGTGCCGGCGCCCTCCCCGGCCGTGCTCCTGGTGATGGGGGTGGTCGCCGGAACCCGTCGCCGTCGCTGACTTGGCATGCTTCCCGTGCGCGTGCTTGACGCGTCTTTTCCACGCCGCCGGCACCGGGCGGCGTTTTTCGTGGCGTGAGTCGTGCTTCAAGGGCGCGCGTCGGGGTGGTCAGCGGGTATGCTCGGGCCGCTTGCCATGGAGCCTTTCATGCCGATATCCGCCGTGTTGTTTGTTCTTGCGTCCGCGCTCTTGTCGGGGATGGCGGGGATAGGGTCCGCGCGGTGTTCCGCGGTGGGCGGGTCGCTTGCGGCGCTTTCGCCGATACCGCCGCGGTCGATCACGTTCACGGGCGGCTTCTGGAAGCAGCGCCAGGATGCGAACCGTGCCGGGACGGTGTGGGCGAACATCGAGCAGTGCGAGCGGACGGGACGTCTTGGAAACTTTGACGAGGCGGCCCGCGTGCTGGCGGGTGGCTCCGGGGGGACGTACCGGGGCCTGGTGTTCAACGACTCGGATGTGTACAAGGTGATCGAGGGGGCGGCGTACATCCTGGCCTCGGTGGACGATCGGCGTCTGCGTGAGACGTGCGACGGGATCGTCGGGCGGATCGTCGCGGCGCAGCACGCCGACGGGTACCTCAACACGCACTTTACGGTCAAGGCTCCTGAACGGCGTTGGAGTGCGATCGAGCACGACCACGAGTTGTACTGCGGCGGCCACCTGATCGAAGCGGGCATCGCGTACTTCGAGGCGACCGGAGACCGGCGGCTGCTCGACGCGGGGATCCGGTTCGCGGATCTTGTGGATTCGATCTTCGGTCCCGGGAAGCGCCATGCGGTGCCCGGGCACCAGGAGATCGAGGTCGCGCTGATCAGGCTGTGGCGGGTGACGGGGGACGATCGGTACCTGGCGCTGGCGAGGTATTTTCTTGATGCGCGTGGACACACTTCCGGGCGAGGTTCGACGGGTGAGTACTCCCAGGACCACCTTCCCGTGCGAGAGCAGGACCAGGTGGTTGGCCACGCGGTGCGGGCGGTGTACATGTGGATGGCGGTGGCGGACCTGCTGGGGATCGTCCCCGATGAGGGGTACCGCCGGGCGATGGACGACGTCTGGCACGACCTGACCAATCGCAAGACCTACGTGACCGGGGGAATCGGCCCCAGCGCGCACAACGAAGGTTTTACGACGCCCTACGACCTGCCCAACGACACCGCGTACGCCGAGACGTGCGCGGGGATCGGGTCGGTGATGTGGAACGACCGTCTCGGGCGGCTGTACGCCGACGGTTCGTATTACGACGCGGCGGAGCGTGCGCTCTACAACGGCGTGCTCTCGGGGGTCTCCCTGGGCGGGGAGCGGTTTTTCTACGTAAACCCGCTGCTGAGCCGCGGGAATCACCAGCGCCGGGACTGGTACGAGTGCGCGTGCTGCCCGCCCAACATCCTGCGCCTGGTCGCGAACGCCGGGACCATGTTTTACTCCGTGGCAAAGGCACAGGATCCCGGCTCCGCCTCCGCAGGCAGTGGTGTTCGCGACCAGGTCCGGGTCAATCTGTACAACGAATCGGTGGCTCGGTTCGAGGGGATCGGGTCGGGGAACGGTGATCCCGGGCGGCGAATCACCATCACGCAGACCACCGAGTATCCGTGGGATGGCCGCGTCGCGCTGGCGGTTTCGGTGGGCGCCGGTGAGGAGGCGGTTCCCGCGGAGTTCGATCTTTTCGTGCGAGTTCCGGGGTGGGCGGGGCGTGTGTCGGTCACGGTCAACGGCCGATCCGTCGAGCCCGCCGTGACGCGAGGCTACGCGCTGGTCGGCTCGGCCTGGAGGGACGGCGACCGGGTTGAACTGGATTTTCCGATGGAAATCGAGCGGGTTCGATCCAACCCGCTGGTGAAGTCCAACGCCGGGCTGGTGGCGCTGCGGAGGGGGCCGATGGTGTACGCCGTGGAGAGCGTGGACAACGAGGCCGACGTGCTCTCTCTGGCGGTGCCGCCCGGCGAATCGCTCGCGGCGCGGTGGCGGGCCGACCTGCTCGGCGGGGTCATGGTGATCGAAGGCAATGGGCTGGTGCCCGATGGAGAGCACGGCGCGGGGTCTGGCGGGCACGGTCCCTGGGGGTGGGAGTTGTACCGTGCAGCGCCGAAGGTGCGACGGGCCGCGTTTACCGCGATCCCCTACTTCGCATGGAGCAACCGTGGTCCTTCGACGATGGCGGTGTGGCTTCCCGAGAGCGTGGGGATCGCGGACGAGGGTCCTTCCGGGACCTATCGCTTCAGCGCTTCGTACCACTGGCCGGCCGATCGTCCGGGGAGCATGCGCGAAGGGGCCGAGCCGACTTCATCGGGGGACCATGAGATCCCCCGGTTGACGTTCTGGCCGCGGAAAGGGACGGACGAGTGGGTGGCGATCGAGTTCGACCGTCCGCGGGTCGTGTCGGGGGTCGAGGTGTACTGGTTTGACGACACGGGACGCGGCGGGTGCCGCCTGCCCGAATCGTGGAGGGTGTCTGTCCGTTCGGGCGGGGAGTGGGTCGCGATCGGATCGGGGTCCGGGTTCCCGGTGGTTCGCGACGGGTACAGCGTGTCGTCGTTCCCGGCGGTCCGCGCGGAGGCGGTGCGGGTGGAGGTCCGGCTCGTGGAGGGGGGGTCGGGC
>JAHBXI010000005.1 GCA_019636515.1 Phycisphaeraceae bacterium
CAGCGACAGCCGCGAACCAACGCCATTGATGAGCAGGCCGTTGCCCACGATTGCGGAACCGATGGTGACCTGAGAGCCTCCGCCCACCTCCAAGACTGCAGTGTTCACCGTCCCCGGCGTTGCGCCGTTCACAGTGAAGCGTGCCCCGTTGAGTACACGGAACGATGGCCCGTTCATATTGAACGTGCCCGCGATGTTGACGATCGGCGCGCCCCAGCCGTTCTGCTCCTCGATCAGTACCGGGCCGTTGATGGCGGCGTCACCCAGAAAGTCGAGGATGCCGCCCTGCACCCAGAGCTGCGGGCCGACATAGAGGGCCGAGCCTTCAACGTCGCTGCCCGGCCCGGTCTTGATGCCGGTCAGCGGATCCCACTGAGCTCGGGCAGTGCTGGCGGAACCGGCTGCGGCGAGAAGCACTGCCACAGTAAGCAAAGAGTTGCGGACAAACATTTCAAGCCTCCAGATTGTGGCCGTAGACCATTTGTGCGGACCACATCGCGCGATCGTTCAAGTTTTCCCGGTACGAGACAGCACTGTACCCCCCCCCCCTGCTTTGCTAGGGGCCTCTTCAACTTTTTGCGTGAAGATTGCGCTAAGTGGAGATGGGCAATCCTCTAAGCCATCCACTAATACCAATCCCGTGAGGAATGCGAGCGCGTACGGCGCATGATAGGGATTTGCGCTTTTTGAGATGATGATGTGGGATGATGTCGGCCTCTGGCAAGGAGGCTGAACGATGCGTGTGAAGGAACGGGAGCCGGGCGACATCAAGCGTCTGGAAGAGCTGATCGCGTCGGAGCAGGGTGCCAAGCAGCGTGACCGCTACCGAAGGCCGCTGCTGGCGATCCGCGGGCACAAGAAGGCGAAGATTGCCGAGTTGCTGGGCGTGTCCAGGAGCGTCGTCGAGCAGTGGGCCTACCGCTACCGGGACCACGGGATCGACGCGTTGCGTCCAAAGAAGCCGCCGGGCCGTGAGCCCCTCCTGCCCCCCGAACGGCATGCGGAGTTCAAGGCCCGAATCAGCGAGGCACCCCGGGAGACCGACGGGGTCTGCACGCTCCGCGGCAAGGATGCGGTACGCATCCTCAACGAGGAGTTCGGGGTCGAGTACTCGCTCAACGGCGTCTATGACCTGCTGCACCGGCTGAACCTGTCGTGCCTGGCGCCGCGGCCAGGCGTCGGATGACCTTGTCCGCGAGGCGAACTCGACGGTCGAAGCACACCCGACGAGATCGTCCTTTCGATCTACGGATGCCGCGTCGTCATGCTCTCGCGACCACCGACGCTCCACGCCCCGGCTCGCCGCGAGTAATCGGCTCCCTCCCCGTCCGACCCGCCTGGCGCACGGCCGCATCCCCCAAACACACCCCTTCCGGCGGCGGTAGGTGATGGCCACGGGACGGAAAATGGACCTCCGACCGCCTACGCTTGGCTCCCCATCGGGGCCGGTTCGAGCCCCGCGACATCACCAGGACGCCTGAAGAGGTACCCATGCCCAGCACCGGCACGATCACCCAGGTCATCGGTTCCACGTTCGACGCCCAGTTCCCGGAAGACCAACTCCCGGATATCTACAACGCCGTCGAGATCAAGACGCAAACCAAGACGGGAAACCTGTTCCTCGTCGGAGAGGTGCAGCAGCACCTGGGCGGGGGGCGTGTCCGCGCCGTCGCCCTGGGATCCACCGACGGGCTTGCCCGCGGGATGCCCTGCCTCGACACGGGTTCGCCGGTCACCGTTCCGGTGGGCGAAGGGGTGCTCGGGCGCGTCTTCAACCTCCTGGGGCAGGCGATCGACAAGGGGCCCGAGCCTCAGAACGTCCGCCGGAGCCCGATCCACAAGGCCCCGCCGGAGTTCGCCTCGCTGAACCCCAAGACCGAGATCCTCCCCACCGGCATCAAGGTCATCGACCTGCTGTGCCCGTTCGTCCGCGGCGGAAAGATCGGCCTTTTCGGCGGCGCCGGCGTCGGCAAGACGGTCGTCATCCAGGAGATGATCGCCCGCGTGGCCAAGAACTTCGGCGGGTACTCGGTCTTCGCCGGCGTGGGAGAGCGCACGCGCGAGGGCAACGACCTGTGGCGTGAAATGAAGGAAGCCGAGTACACGGACGACAAGGGCAACAAGGCCCACGTGCTCGATAAGGTGGCGATGGTCTTCGGCCAGATGAACGAGCCCCCGGGCGCCCGCCTGCGGGTGGCCCTCTCGGCCCTGACGATGGCCGAAGAGTTCCGGGACGCGTCGGGCAAAGAGACGCTCATGTTCGTTGACAACGTCTTCCGCTTCACGCAGGCCGGGTCGGAAGTCTCCGCCCTCCTGGGCCGCATGCCCAGCGCCGTGGGATACCAGCCCACCCTCTCGACCGAGATGGGCGAACTCCAGGAGCGGATCACCTCGACGGCCAAGGGCGCCATCACCTCGGTGCAGGCGATCTACGTCCCCGCCGACGACCTGACCGACCCCGCCCCGGCGACCGCCTTCACCCACCTCGACGCGTTCATCGTGCTCTCCCGCTCGATCGCCGAGAAGGGCATCTACCCCGCCGTCGATCCCCTGGCCTCGACCTCGCGGATCCTCGACCCGCAGATCCTGGGCGAACGGCACTACCGTGTCTCCCGGCGCGTGCAGACCATCCTCCAGCGTTACAAGGACCTGCAGGACATCATCGCCATCCTCGGCGTCGATGAACTCTCCGAGGATGACAAACTCACCGTCTCCCGCGCCCGCAAGATCGAGCGGTTCCTCTCGCAGCCCTTTCACGTCGCCGAGCAGTTCACCGGCTTCAAGGGCGTGGACTCTCCGCTGGAGGCCACGATCGACTCGTTCGAGCGGCTCTGCAACGGCGAGGGCGACTCGCTGCCCGAGGGCGCGTTCATGTACGTCGGCACCCTCGACGACGCCAAGGAAAAGGCCGCCCGCATGGCCGCGAACTGATCCCCGCGGGACAGCCCGCGAGCCATCCGGCCCAATCGACGGTCCAATCGACGGCCCAGCCCCCTATTTCGCCCGATCGGCGGCCCGATCGACGACTTGCTCGGCGACTCGCGCGCCCGCGTTCACCGTGGTGACGTGGACAACGCGCCACGCGGCCAGGGTCCACGATCAATCCATTGCCTCAAAGAACTCAACGGCCAGCCCGTCGGCAAAGAGAATCCCCTCGTCGCTCAGACGCCAACGCCGGTCCTCCATCTCCAGCAGGCCGCGAACGGACATCGTCTCGGCGGACCGCCGCACTCGCTCGGCCGATCCCGGGCGGACCCGCTCGCAGGCCTGTCGCAGCCACCCAGGGTCGATCCCCTCTCGAAGCCGAAGGCCCGTCATGATCCGCTCTCGCACGGCCCGGTGTGGATCGGGCGGCTCGTATTCGGCCAGCGGCGAGGTGCCGACGGCGTCGGCGGGGCGCAGGTAATCGTCAAGCCGCGGGATGTTCTTCCACCGATGCCCGGCGGTCCCGTCGGCGGTTCGCAGGTGCCCCGAGGCCGACGGCCCCGCCGCGAGCCACGATTCCTGCCGCCAGTAGGCAAGGTTGTGCGAGCACTCGGCCCCGACCGACACGCCGCCTCGACCGATCCGCGCGAAATTGCTGACCTCGTAACGCTCCATCCCGGCCGAACGAGCCCGGCTCCACACCGCCCGGTGCATCTGGACTTCGACCTCCTCATCCATTCGAGCGAACTCCCCCCGAGACAGCCTCGCCGTCATCGCCGTCCCCGGCTCGTAGGTGAGCGAATAGCCGGAGAGGTGCTCGATGTCGAGCGCCAGGGCGCGATCAAGGTCGCGCTCCCAGTCCTCGATGGACTGCCCGGGAATCCCGAAGATCAGGTCAACCGATCGCCGCCGGATCCCGGCCCCGCGGGCGAGTTCGATCGCTCGCGGCACGTTCTCGGGATCGTGACGGCGCTCAAGAGTGTGAAGATGGCCCCGGTCGAACGACTGAGCCCCCATGCTCACGCGGTTCACCCCGCCTCGCCTCAGCGTCGCCATGAGGTCGAAGGTGACCGTCTCGGGGTTGCACTCGACGGTGAATTCGGTGGGCGGCCGGTCCCCCACGGCGCACGGGTCATCATCTCGAACGATCGTAAATGAATCGTCAAGAGACCGCAGCAGGCGTTCCCACAATTCGACGCGAAGCAGGCTGGGAGTGCCCCCGCCGACAAAGATCGTCCGGAGGGGCTCTCCGCGGGAATAGGGGGCCAGGGCCCGGAGTTCACCGATCAGGCGGTCGGTGTACGCGACCTGGCGGTCCTGGGTGTCAACAATGCTGTAGAAATCGCAGTAGTGGCACTTGTGAAAGCAGAACGGGACGTGGATGTAGAGCGACCGTGCCGGCTCGAGATCCCCTCCCGGCGCGGGCAGCGCCGACCCGAAGGTGGCCCGGCCGATGCCCCCGTCGCGTTGCGGAAGGACGTTGAGCCGTGTATTGTGCGCCATAGGGTTCGCCGCCGATCGCCAGGAGTACGGACGCCTCGACGGCAGCCGAACCGGGAAGGATAGCGACCGCGTGGACACCACACTGGTGCTCATCACCTCCGACTTCATGCTGCGGCCCATCCCGCTCACGCGTCCGCGCACCGTCATTGGCCGGCAGACCGACTGCCACATCCGCATCCCGACGGGCAACGTTTCCCGCCAGCACTGCGAAGTGGTGCTCGAGGGGGCGACGCTGTCCGTCCGTGACCTGGGATCGAGCAACGGAACCTACGTCAATCGCAGGAAGGTCTCCAGGGCCGCGCTCAGGGCGGGGGACCTGGTCGGCGTGGGCAACTGCGTCTTTGTCGTCCAGATCGACGGGGATCCCGATGACATCGACGCCGAGGAGGCGTACGAGGATGGGGTCATCGCCACGGCCGCGCCGGGGGGACCGGCCGAGGAGGCCCCCACCACGACGACCTCCGTGCGATCCGCTCCTTCAGCCAGGCCCTCACCCGCGGACCTCGACGAGGACGACGACGAGGACGACGACTCGAAGGATGACAGCGATGCGTTCGATTTCGATTTCTCGGACGACGACGACGAGCAGAAAAAGCCGGGCCGCTGACCTTTCGTGAAGGATTAACTCCGCTTCGCCGGGTCGTTGAGCCTGGATAACAGGGGCCGGCGTTTTGGGGCCGGCGTTTCGAGGCCGGCGTTTCGAGGCCGGCGGGGGCGGCGGTGAATCCTCCCGCCTTCGCATAGACTCCGCCGATGCTGTGGGCCTGTCTCAGCCTGATCGCGGTCGGCGCGGCTGTTTCCATTCCACTCACGTCGGCGCTCATACGCCTGGGACGTCGCTTTGAGACGTTCGACTCTCCCGGAGTCCCCGGGCAGGTCAAGGCGGCAAGGCGTCGCGTTCCCAACACCGGCGGCATCGCCATCGTCGGCGGAATCGCGGGCCCCATGCTCGCGCTGCTCGGCACGGTCGCCCTGCTCTGGCCCGCCGATGCATCCCGGCCGCCTGCCCCCGGCACGACGGCCGCCTGGCTCGCCGCGCGGGTCCCGGGCCTGGCCGACCAAATCCCGGGGATGCTCGGCAAGTTCCCCGACGCGGTGGCGCTCGTCGCGGCGATGCTCGCGATCCACGTGCTGGGCCTGATCGACGACCGCCGCCCGATGAAAGCCCTCCCGAAACTCGCCGTGATGATCGGGGTGACGGCCGCGCTGTGCGGGATCACCGGGTCGCGCCTGCTGACGGTTCTCGACGGCCCCGCGGGAGGGGGTTGGCTTTCGTACTCCGTCACGGTCGCGTGGATCATCATCGTCATGAACGCGATGAACTTCCTCGACAACATGGACGGACTTTCGGGCGGTATCTCCGTGATCGCCGGGTGCTTTTTCCTCGCGGCCGCTCTCCTCGGGCCGGATCCGCAGTGGTTTGTCGCCTCCTGCCTGGCCCTGCTGATAGGCTCGGTGGGCGGGTTCCTGATCTCCAACGCCCCGCTCCCGTGGTCCGACCGAGGGGCAAGGATCTTCATGGGCGACGGCGGCTCACTGGTCATCGGGCTTCTTCTGGGATTCCTGACGGTTCGCACGACCTACGCCGATCTACCCCCGTCGGGGGACTCCCCCGCCGACCGGACCACCTGGTTTGCGGTCTTCATGCCGGTCCTGGTCCTGGCCATCCCGCTGTACGACTTTGCCACCGTCGTGGCGCTCCGCCTGCGCCAGGGCAAGAGCCCCCTGGTCGGCGACCTGCAGCACGTCAGCCACCGGCTCGCCAGACGGGGTCTCTCCCGTCGCGGGGCCGTCTACGTCCTGTGGGCACTGACCGCCGCCACCAGTTGCGGTGCCGTCGCCCTGCGGTCACTCGACGACTGGAGGGCCGCCCTGGTGGTCGCCCAGACACTGATGATCCTGGGGGTTCTCTTCGCCGTTGAGCACGCCTCCCGCCACGCCGTCGGCGTTGTCCCCGACCGACGCGGCGAATCGGCCGAGCCACGGCGGGATGACGGCGCCCGGGAGGCGAGCGGATGAGCCGCGCCATCTCGCCACGGACGCCCGGTCTTGTTGATTCCGACAAGGTTGGCGCGGCGAGCCTGGTCGCCTCCCTGGCCATGGGAACCCTGGTGTGCATCAAGATGCTCACCACGTACGACCCGCTCCCGGGATGGGGCTCGGATCCGACGCTGCACGACGCGGCCCTGGGCG
The DNA here is from genome assembly GCA_019636515.1 of Phycisphaeraceae bacterium. GTDB lineage: Bacteria > Planctomycetota > Phycisphaerae > Phycisphaerales > UBA1924 > JAEUJB01. The sequence continues at coordinate 6,622 of JAHBXI010000005.1, forward strand.
TCTCGCTTTCTCCGGACCTTCAGGTCGCCATCAACGCGGCGATCACCTTGCTGGCGGGGCTCGTTTTCGTTCTTACCGGGCACCCGGCCGGCAAGTTCCCGGCCAGCGCGGCCGGGTCTTTCCTGCTGGCCGTGACGCTGGGTTCGCTCCTGTATCACATGGCCTTCAATCGATCCGCCACGATCGAGGACTGGACCGCGGGGTCGGACCTCATCGCCGCCGTGTGCGCCGGGGCCGCGTGCGTCAGGCTTGATCCGGCCGGATCCTCGCATCGTGCCCTTGTGGCCCTTCTGGCCGGTGTCGTCGTCCTCGTGGCGATCAAGGGAGCCCTCCAGTACTCCGTCGAGCACGGCCAGACGGTCCGCGCCTACATGGATTCCCGCGAGCAAATACTCGCGGCCAACGGGTGGCTTCCCGACTCACCCTCCGCGCTGGCGTACGAGCGCCGGCTCTTCCAGCGCGAACCGACCGGCTGGTTCGGCCTTTCCAACATCTTCGCCTCGGTCGTCGGCGCCGGGCTTGTCGGTCTCGCGGGTCTTGCGCTTGCCGCCAACTCTCTCGCGGCCAGGGCGGTCCTGTGGTCCGCCGCGCTGCTGGGCGGGGTCATGCTCATCCTGACGCTTTCCAAGGGTGGCCTGATTGCCACCGCCGCCGGGATCGGCGTCCTGGGCGCCCTGCTCATGCTCCGACACCAGGCTCACCGTTCGGACTCGAACCGACGGATCACGAGCCGGGCGTGGCAACTCACGCCCTGGGCCTTTGTCGCGCTGGTCGTGGCAGGCCAGGCGGTCATCGCCCTGCGCGGGTTCCTCTCGACCGGAATCTCGGAACTCAGCCTGCTCTTCCGCTGGTTCTACGTGCAAGGGGCCGCCCGGATCATCGCCGACAACCCCCTGACGGGCGTTGGACCGGCGGGTTTCAAGGACGCCTACCTCATCGCCAAGCCTCCCATCAGCCCCGAGGACGTGGCAAGCCCGCATTCACTCCCGTGGGATTTCACCTCCGCGCTCGGCGTCGGCGGTGTGGCGATGACCGTGCTCTGGATCACGTGGGTCTGGATGGCGGGCCGGTCCGCCGCGCGATCAGCCGCCCGCCATGATGCCCCGGTCCGGGAAGTCATGCCCGGCGTCGTCACGAACCCGGCCGACAGCCACCCCGCCGCGGGCGCCACGGTTCGATTGATCGCGCTGGCGGCGGTCACGGCCGTGATCGCGTCGGTCTGGATCGAGCGAGAAGCCACGACCCCTGAGATTGCCGCCATGAAACTCGTCGGAATGGCCGCGTGGATCGCCGTCTCGCTCTCGGCCTGGGGAGCGGCCCGGCACGCCGCCGCCGCGATTCCTCTTGCCGCCGCCGCCGCGGTCCTTGCCTTGCATGCCCAGGTCGAGATGACCCCCGTCTGGATCGGGTCCAGTGCCTGGTTCATGGCGATCATCGGCCTGGCCGCTTCGGGGGGATGTCCCTCGACTTGTTCGCACGGCGAGCCCGTCCGGGCCAGGCCGCGGACAGGCATCCCCGCCGCGACCGGCTACACCGCCCTGGCGGTGCTGGCGGCGTGCGTCGTTGCCATGGCCGCACGGGCAAGCGTTCTTTCCACGTGGTCCGCGCTGCTCGAACGCTCGGCCAAACGGGCGTTGAACGTCACGAGGCTTATGGCCGCCATCGACCTGGCCCACGCATGGCGGGATCCCGCGGACCGGGACCAGGCGATCCGCGAAGCGTTCGATGAGTACGGAGCCGCGTCGGGCACGCCGCCCCCACGCCCGGGCGCCTTGCTTGAAGACCAGGTCCGCGAGCGATGCTTGCAGGCGTGGGAGCAATCGCTGACGGACCTGCTCGTCGCGGCAAGCCTGCTGCCCAGCCACGGCCCGACCCGCCGCGCCGCCGGTTCGCTCGCCATTCGCCTGGCGGAGTTCGGCCGTGACCCGCGGGAGACCGACCGATTCGTGCGCGTCGCGCTCGACGAAGCCGGCGCCGCGGCGAACGCTCCCCGGCAGCGAGCCGCCGGCCTTGCATGGGCGGCAACGACACGCCTGGCGCTGGCCGAGCGCGGAGTACTCTCCTGGGAAACAGCCCAACGCGAAGCCCTGGACCTGCTGACCCGGGCCGCCCAGGCCGATCCCTTCAACCACCAGCACGCCGTCCGAATCGCCCGCCTGCACTCGGCCGCGGGCGGGAGCGATCAGGTCCGCGGCTGGGCCCGCCGGGCCCTCGAACTCGACCGGGCCGCTTCGCTTGATCCGCTCCGACGCATGGACGAACCGACCCGGCGTGAAATGGAAGCACTCTCGGGCCAGTCCCCTTAGCGGCGGGTCCGCAAAGGACGGATGAGGAACCACGGAAACCATCAGGCCCGCCGGGTCATGAACTCCAGCACGTCAACCTTGCTGATGATCCCGACGATCGTGTTGTTGTCCACCACCACGCCCACCTGGTCGGTCTCGAAGATCCTGAAGAGTTCCTCGATCCTGGCCTTGGGATAGATCAGGCCGCCGACGGACGAGGCGATTTCCTTCGCCCGGCTCCCGGGAGTGACCCGCCCCTCGTTCAGGCCCCGCAGCACGTCCACCTCGTGGACCATCCCGACCGGGTGTCCCTTGTCGTCCACGATCGGCACCTGCGAGACGCCGTGGTTCTTGAACAGGTCGATGATTCCCTGCACGCTGTCGGACTCCCCCGCCGTGATGACACGGGCCTGGCCGCGGGCCTTGAGGATGTCCTCGACCATTCCCAGGTCGCGGTCCCCGCCCATGAAGCCGTAGTCCTTCATCCACGAATCCTGCAGGAACTTGGTGATGTACCGCGTCCCCGAGTCGGGCAGCACGGTCACCACGGTCTTGCCCTTGCCAAGTTGCCGGGCGATCTTCACCGCCACGTGAACGTTCGACCCCGACGACCCCCCGCAGAAAAGCCCTTCCTCACGCACCAGGCGGCGAGCCATCGTAAACGACTCCTTGTCGTTCACCTGGTGGAACTCATCCACCACCGAGTAGTCCATCGCCTGGCAGAGGATGTCCTCTCCCACTCCCTCGACCTTGTACACGTGCGGGGTGGGCATCGTCTTGGTGTAGTAATAGTGGTAGTGGATCGACCCGATCGGGTCGACCCCGACGATCTTCACCGACGGCGATTTCTTCTTGAAGAACCGGCCGATCCCCGAGACCGTCCCCCCGGTCCCCGCCCCGGCCACGACCGCATCCACCCGCCCGCCGGTGTCTTCCCATATCTCGGGCCCCGTCGTCTTCTCGTGCGCGTCGATGTTGTCGGGGTTGTGGTACTGGTTCACGTAGAAGGAGTTGGGCGTCTCCCGTGCGATCCTCCTGGCCGTCTCGACGTAGTGCTGCGGGCTGTCTCCGGGCACGTCCGTCGGCGTGATCACCACCTCCGCCCCGAAACCCTTGAGCATGTTGACCTTCTCGATGCTCATCTTGTCGGGCATCGTGAACACGCACCGATACCCCTTGACCGCCGCCCACATCGCCACGCCCTGGCCCGTGTTGCCCGACGTGTTCTCCACGATCGTCCCGCCCGGGCGGATCTGCCCTTTTTTCTCCGCCTCGTTGAGCACATGCACCGCCATGCGGTCCTTGATGGACCCGGTCGGGTTCATGTACTCGCACTTGACGTACACCGCCGCGTCGTCGGGACCGACGACCTTGTTGAGCCTCACCATCGGCGTGCGGCCGACGGCCTCCAGGATCGAATTGAATGACGGCATGGAACGGCTCCCTTGGATGGCGGCGGCGGAATCGCCCGCCGTGAACGGACGCGAAGAAACCAGGCCCGCCACCACCGGGCGGGCTCGTGCGGAACATCACCCGGCTCTATCGCCCGAGGACCTCCTCGCAGATACGCATCGCCTCGGGCATCGCGTCGGCCACGCGCTCCCAGTCGACCGCCGCCGGCGTGGGGATCACGTACGTGCTGAACTCACGAGAATGAGAGATCCACGGGCGGATGGGCATCGTGTGCTGCTCGGACTGGGCCAGCATGATCTCCGTCCGTTCCGACAGCAGGTACTCGGCCAGGATCCTTGCCTGAACGGGGTTGGGACCCCCCCTGACGATCGACACCGTGTTGGGAATCGTGAGCGAGCCCATGCTCGGCAGCCCGGCCGCCGCCGGCCGACGCAGCGCCCCGCCCGGGCTTTCCTGCCCGCCCCTGGTCCGCGACACCCGCTCGTCAACGATCTCGTAGTTCATCGCGACCGGCCACGCGTTTCTCATGCCCGACCACACGTCGTCCGTGTCGGTCAGGCCCAGGTCGATCTCCCCCATCGCGATCGCCCGGACGATCGACGCGTTGCCATCGAACAGCCGAACCTCGTTGGCGTGCAGGGCCTCAAGCCACTCCCGGAACAACTCCGGCCCGTGCCAGGCCACCAGCGCGGCCATGTGGGTTCTCGTGGTCCCGAACTGCGGCCGCGCGATCCCCACGCGGCCTTTCCACTCGGGGTCCACGACGTCCCGCAGCGTCATCGGCGTCGTCGTCGCACGAACCCAGCGGGAGTTGTACCCGATCACCCGCGCCCGCTGCGCAAAGGCGTGCCAGGTCCCGTCCGGAGACTTGAACTCCTCGGGCCAGGCCTCCCCGGTCTCGATGTTGTACGGCGGGGACTCCATCGGGGCCAGGACCCCCTCCCTCGCCAGCAGGATCGTCCCCATCGGCTCGCTCGACCACCACACGTCGGCCCGCGGAGAGTCCTTCTCGGCGAGCAGGCGCTGGACCAGGCCGGTGGTCTTGGTCGCCTCCGTGTCCCCCACGAGTTCAACGATGATCTGCATATCGAGCCGGAAACGATCAACCACGGCACGGGCGATCGGGTCGTCCACGCTGGTGTAGAGCACGACTTTCCGCGGCGGGGGAAGTTTGGTCGAGACACGGTCGAACCGGCCGCTGAACGCCAGCGCCGCCACCACCAGCGCGGCCCCCAACGCCAGCACCGCCGAAACGCTGACTACCCATTCCCGGGCGGTTCGCATGCCTGTCCCCTCGCGCCTACGCACACCTTATCGAACGATCTTCATCCCCAATGACCTCCTGGCACTCGCCAAGACCCGTGCATCCCATCGTAATCGATCGTTCGAAGCGGGGCTCCAAAGTCCCAGGAGATCCAACGATACGCCCGGGAGGGGCACGGAGCATCCGCCGGCATGCCTCGACGCCTCCCTTCCTCGAAGCGACTCCTGGCCGGGAGCGGGATCCCCCGCCGCGGATTGCCGTTTCCCCGAAGGCTCCGCCAACTCCCCGTTCCACGATGGGAAATACCCACCCCGCATCCCCGCGCTACACCCGCGGATCGGAGGACCAGATGAACTCACCGGCCTTGACGGCCAGCACCCCAAGCACCGGGAGCACGATCCCCCGGACGACGGGGTCCTCTCGCCAGGGCGCAAAGGCCCCCTCCCGAACCGCCTCGATCCGGTCGATGAGGGACTTGATCTGCGGTGCGCGTATGGGCTTGAAGTCCGGGGAGTCTCACCCTGGGCGACGCCAGGGAAACCGACGTCAATAGTGCCACTCCATGTCCTGGCCGTCCTGGTCCTGGGTTGTACCATCACGCCCAGGCACAGCCGGTTTGTCTATCCTCACGCATGGCGAAAAAAGCAATCTCCACGCCGCTCGCGCGCCGCCCCGGGACCGCCGCTCGAAAGGCGGCGAATCCGCGAAAATCGCTCCGAACCCAGGCCAGGCGGGCCGACGCGATCTCGGACGGGACGCGGATGGGCCGCCTCCCGCTTGATCGCTGGATCAAGGCCAATCGCGCCAACCTGACGCCACCGGTCAGCAACCGCCAGTTGTTCCGGGACAGCCAGGACATGATCCTGTTCGTTTCCGGCGGACCCAACACGCGCAACGACTACCACGTCAACCCCACCGAGGAACTCTTTTTCCAGATCAAGGGAGACATCGCCGTGCGGATCCGACCCCTTGACGGGTCGCCACCCCGCGACGTGGTGGTCAAGGAAGGGGAACTGTTCCTGCTCCCGCGGTGGGTTCCCCACCGCCCCCAGCGGCCCGCCGGAACCGTCGGCCTGATCGTCGAGTTTCCGCGGGGCACCGACCAGCGCGGTCACCCGCTCAAGGACGCCCTGCGCTGGTACTGCCCGGCGTGCGATGAACTCGTCCTGGAGGCCACCTGGGTTCTGCGCAAGATCGACGAGGACCTGAAGATCATCATGGAGGACTTCTGGGGAGGTCCCGCCAAGCGGCGAACCTGCCGGGCCTGCGGAACCGTGATCGAACGGGCCGGCGCGGTCGAACTCCGGCAGGGCAAGGTAAAGAAGGCGGCAAGGCCCGGGGCTTGAATCGCTTTTTCACGCCCGCGGCGCCAGAGCGTGACGACATGAACCACGACACCCTCCTCGCGGCCCTCCGCGGACAGTTCGACGCCTCCCTGGCGATGCTCCGCGCGTGCCTTGAGCAATGTCCCGACGAGCATTGGACCGACGCCGCCGATCCCCAGCGCCGCATCGCCCGGTACCCGTTCTGGATGGTCGCGTACCACACCCTCTGCTTCGTGGATTGCTACCTCTCACCATCAAACGACCAGTGGGAACCATCGCCCCGTTTCCATCCAAACGGCCGCCAGGAACTCGAGGATGAGTACCCGAGCCGTTCGTTCGCGAAGGCCGAACTCCTCGAGTACGCCGCGTACTGCCAGGAAAAAGCGGCACGCGTGCTTGGCCGTGGACCCCAGGCGCCGAGCCCCGAATCGCTGTCCGGAGGTTCCGGCTTCACCTGGCTTGCCTTCACCAGGATCGAACTCCACCTGTACAACCTTCGGCATGTCCAGCACCACGTCGGCCAACTCACCGCGTACTTGCGGCGCGCCGGCGTGGAGGTCGCCTGGGTCAAGAGCGTGTCACCGCCAATCACGGCACGGTGAGCCGTCCTCAACCAACCGCGGGCTTGAGCATTGCCGGAATCCGGCTGGCAACCACCAGGGCCGAGAGGCCAACCAGGCCGTAGACGATCCGGGCAAGCATCGAATACTCACCCAGGACCGCGGCGACAAGGTCGAACTTGAACGCGGCCCAAAGGCCCCAGTTCAGGCCACCGACGACCAGCAGCACCACCGCGAGCAGATACAGGTTCTTCATGGAAAAAATCCTTTCGCGGCGGTATTCGGGACCCGGCGCCCGGTGGATTCACCGCCTCGCCTGCCCGTGAACTACTCTCCCAAGTGCCGACCATCGACCTGCATACCCACATCCTGCCCGAGCGCTGGCCCGACTGGACGGCCAGGACCGGATATCCGGGCTGGGTACGCCTCGACCACGCCGCCCCCGGAAAAGCCGTCATGCGACAATCCACGGCGGGCGGCGCGGAAATCGCCTTCCGCGAGGTCGGCCGCAACTGCTGGGATCCCGCCGCTCGCCTGGCGGACATGGACGCCGCGGACGTCGGCGTGCAGGTCCTCTCCACCGTGCCGGTCATGTTCTCGTACGGAGCGAGGCCCGCCGATGCCCTCGACCTGGCCCGCCTGCTCAACGACCACCTCGCCGAGGTCTGCCGATCCGCGCCCTGGGCCCCGCACGATCATCCCCACGCTCGGCCCCTTCGCCGGTTCGTCGCCCTGGGAACGATTCCCATGCAGGACCCCGCCCTGGCCAGCCGGGAACTCGAGCGCTGCGTCCGCGAACTGGGCATGCCGGGCGTGCAGATCGGCACCAACGTCGAGGGCCGGAACCTCGACGATCCGGGCGTCGTGGACGTGCTGCGGGCGGCGCAGGACCTGGGAGCCTGTGTCTTTGTCCACCCCTGGGACATGGTCCGTCACGACGCTTCGGGCCGCGACCGCATGCCGCGGTACTGGCTCCCGTGGCTCGTGGGAATGCCCGCCGAGACCTCCCTGGCCATCTGCTCGGTCCTCTTCGGTGGCGTGCTGGAATCTCTCCCATCCCTTCGTCTGGGATTTGCCCACGGGGGTGGATCGTTCTGCTTCGGGTTGGGACGCATCCGCCACGGCTTCGAGGCCCGCCCGGACCTGTGCGCGGTCCGAAGCCGGGTCTCACCCGGGGCCTACGCCAAGGACCATGCCACCGGACGGCCGGCTCGGTTCTTCGTCGATTCGCTGGTCCACGACCCCCGAGCCTTGGCGATGCTGGTCGAGACCCTCGGAGCCGAGCGGATCGCGGTGGGATCCGATTACCCGTTTCCCCTGGGAGAGTCACGCCCCGGCGAACTTGTTCGAACGGCCGCGGGGATCGACGCCGCCGACCGCGAACGGATGTTGTTCGGAAGCGCCCTGGAATTTCTCTTTGGACCGCCCGCCTCCGACGGTCTGAAACCGCCCGCGGGAAACTGAATCAAACCACCGTCGTTCCCACGTCTTTTCACCCGGAGTCACGTTCATGGATCCTTCGGACAACCCCTCGGTCCCGGCCATGCCCGCGCCGTGGTCACGCCGGGCCGGATGGGCCCTCACGATCGCGGCCGCGGCCCTTCTCGTGTTCAGTGGAACGATGAAACTGACGAACTCTTCGGAGATGATCGAAGGCTTTGAGAAGATCCAGTGGCCGCCGTCGCTGGCGATCCCCATCGGGATCGTCGAGATCGTCTCGGCCCTTCTCTACGTGCTCCCCAGGACGGCGGTCCTGGGGGCCGTCCTTCTCACGGGGTACATGGGCGGCGCGATCGCCACGCACGCCCGACTGCTCGAGCCGGTGTTCGCGCAGGCCGCGATCGGAGTGGCCATCTGGCTTGGATTGTACTTGCGTGACAGGCGGCTTCGGGCATTGCTCCCGCTCGTGCGGCGGGCGGTGTAACGACGGATCGGCCCCCCGGTCACACCCGCTCGTTGTAATCCTGGAGCGCGGCCACGCCCCACCCGCTCCGCTTCATCGCCCGTATCGCGTCCGCCGCGGCGACGCCCGCCGTCGCCGTCGTGATCATCGAAACCCCAAGCCGCACCGCGCTGGCACGGATCTTTCCCTCGTCGGTCCGCCACCCGGTCCGCGTCGGCGTGTTGATGACCAGCGTGATCTTGCCGTCGGTCATCAGGTCCACCACGTTGGGCCGGAACCCCGTTCCCACTTTTTTCAGCGCCACCGACTCCACCCCGTGCCGCGACAGCACTTCCCCCGTGCCCGCCGTCGCATAGATCGTGAAACCAAGGTCGCTCAGCGTTCTTGCCACCGGCACAATCGCGTCCTTGTCCGCGTCTCGCACCGAGATAAAGACCCCCCCCGACATCGGCAGCGGGACGCCGCTGGCCATCTGCGCCTTGGCAAACGCGATCGGCAAACTCCGGTCCAGTCCCATCACCTCCCCGGTCGAACGCATCTCCGGACCCAGGACCACATCCACGCCGGGGAACTTGCCAAACGGGAAGACCGACTCCTTGATCGCGTGACGTCCGACAAGTTCGACCTCCCGCGAGCCGAGTTCCCCGAGCGAACGGCCCATCATCACCTTCGCCGCGATCGCGGGCCAGGGGGTGTTGGTCGCCTTGCCCACGAACGGCACCGTCCGGCTCGCCCGGGGATTGACCTCGATGATGTACAGCCGGTCGTCCTTGATCGCCATCTGGACGTTCATCAGCCCACGCACGCGGAGTTCCCTCGCCAGTGTCCTGGCCGCCGCCCGGACACGGTCGAGCATCTCCGCCGGGATCGACGCCGGCGGGAGCGTACACGCCGAGTCACCGGAGTGAATCCCCGCCTGCTCGATCTGCTGCATCACCCCCGCGATGATCGCCTGCCCCCCCCCACCGCGGCCCTCGGACACGTCAAAGTCCGCCACCACGTCGACGTCCAGTTCGATCGCCCCATCCAGGAACTTATCGATCAGCACGGGGGCGCCTTCCAGGTCCGACGCCTTGATCGCCGTCGCGATGAAACTCCTCAACGCCGTCTCGTCCGGGCAGATCTCCATCCCCCGCCCCCCAAGAACGTAACTCGGCCGGATCAGCACCGGGTACCCGAGCCGATCGGCCACCGCCAGCGCCTCGTCGATGGAGTACGCGATGCCCGATGGCGGCCGCGCCAGGCCCAGCCGCCCCAGCAGCGCGTCGAACCGGTCCCGGTCCTCCGCAAGGTCGATCGAGTCCACCGTCGTCCCGATGATCGGCGCTCCCGCCGAGACCAGCCCGCGCGCCAGGTTGAGCGGCGTCTGCCCGCCGAACTGGACGATCACCCCGCCCACCCGGCCATCCCCGCCGCCGTCAAGACGCTCGATCACGTTCAGCGTGTCCTCGAGCGTCAGAGGCTCGAAGAACAAAAGGTCGGAGGTGTCGTAGTCCGTCGAGACGGTCTCGGGGTTCGAGTTGATCATCACCGACTCAAAGCCCAGTTCCCTGGCCGCCAGCGCCGCGTGAACGCAGCAGTAGTCGAACTCGATCCCCTGGCCGATCCGGTTCGGCCCGCCGCCGATGATCACGATCTTCTTCCGATCCGACACCCGGATCTCGTCCTGCGCCCGCCCGCCCAAAGACCGCGGACCACGCTCGTACGTCGAGTAGAAATACGGCGTGACGGCGTTGAACTCCGCCGCGCAGGTGTCCACCAGTTTGTACACCGGGTCGATCCCAAGGCCCCGCCGCCGGCCACGCACCCGCAGGATCGTCTCGGTCGTGATCTTCCCCAGGTACAGGTTCGCCAGTTGCGCGTCGGAATACCCGAGTTGCTTGGCCTCAAGGAACGTGGACGCCGGAACATCCTCCAGGCGTGAGAACGAGCACAGCACGTCCTCGAACTCCACCAGTTGCCTCACCTGGTCAAGGAAGAACGGGTCGATCCGCGACAACTCGTGTACACGCTCGACCGACCACCCCATCTTGAACGCGTACCGGACGTAGTACAGCCGCCCCTGGCACGGAACGGAGAGTTTCCTCGCCAACTTGTCCAGCGGGATCGGCCACTCGATCGGCTGCCCGTCCGCCGTCCGCAGGCCCGTCGGGGAACTCCCGGTCCCCGGGACCGCGCCCGACGACACGTCGAGCACCAACTGGTCACGCTCCACCGCCCGCATCGCCGACAGCCACTTGTCGTTGCGGTCAAGCCCGAGGCCAAACCGCTTGACATCCATCGAACGGATCACCTTCTGAAGCGACTCCTTGAACGTCCGGCCGATCGCCATCGCCTCCCCGACGGACTTCATCTGCGTCGTCAGCGTCTCGTCGGCCTCGGGAAACTTCTCGAACGTCCACCGCGGCATCTTCGTCACCACGTAGTCGATCGACGGCTCGAAGCACGCGCTGGTCGAGCCCGTGATATCGTTGCGAAGTTCGTCCAGCGTGTACCCCACCGCCAGTTTCGCCGCGATCTTCGCGATCGGGAACCCCGTCGCCTTCGACGCCAGCGCCGAACTCCGCGAGACCCGCGGGTTCATCTCCACCACCACCATCTCGAACGGGAGGGTCCCGTCCGGGCGCGGCGCGGGGGCCGGGTTCACCGCGAACTGGACGTTGCTCCCCCCCGTCTCGACGCCCACGGCCCGCATGATCGCCAGCGCCGCGTCACGCATCGCCTGGTATTCCTTGTCGGTCAGCGTCAGGATCGGCGCGACCGTGATCGAATCGCCCGTGTGAACCCCCATCGGGTCGATGTTCTCAATCCCGCACACGATGATGCAGTTGTCACGGCGGTCCCTCACCACCTCCAGTTCGAATTCCTTCCAACCGATCACCGACTCGTCGATCTGCACCTGGCGGATCATCGACGCCGAAAGCCCGCGAGAGACAATCTCACGGAATTCCTCCGTGTTGTACGCGATCCCACCGCCGCTCCCCCCGAGCGTGAACGCCGGCCGGATGATCGCCGGAAGCCCGATCCCCCGCATGAAGTCCATCGCCTCGTCCAGGGACGTCACCGTCCGGCACCGGGGCATCCGAAGACCAAGGCCCTCGCAGATCTCCTTGAAAACACGCCGGTCTTCCGCCCGGTGGATCACCTCACGGTTGGCCCCGATCATCTCGACCCCGAACCGCCCGAGCGTCCCGTCGTCGTGCAGCCGGCACGCGCAGTTCAACGCCGTCTGGCCTCCAAGCGTTGGCAGGATCGCGTCGATCCGGGGGCCACGCTGGCGCTCCAGTTCGATGACCTTCGCCACCGCCTCGGGCGTGATCGGCTCGATGTACGTCCGGTCGCTCAGCGCCGGGTCGGTCATGATCGTCGCCGGGTTCGAGTTCACCAGCACGATCCGGTACCCCTCGGACCGCAGAGCCTTGCACGCCTGCGTCCCCGAGTAGTCGAACTCGCACCCCTGGCCGATCACGATGGGACCCGACCCCAGGATCAGGATGGTCTTGATGTCCGTCCGCTTGGGCATCGCGGTCCTTCCTCTTCGGCGACGGGGCGAAGGCGGCCAGGGGCGGATGCCGATGGACCACAACCTCGCCCGGCGCAAACTCGTGGAGGATACACGGCCCGAACGGCGTTGTCGCCGCCGCGAGGGATTCTCCCTTCGGATCCCCGCTTTCCCTCACCCCGCCTTTTGGCAACGGTAGACGAACGCCGGGGGGATGTTCATCATCGCCCCCGCCCCACGCTCGACCGACGCGAAGAGCGATTCGAGCAGTTGCCCGAACCGCCGCCCGGCGGGCTTGAGGTGCGCCCCGTAGTACGCAAACGTCACGAACCGGCCACCCGGCCGCAGCACGCCGATCGCCGCCTCGAGGATCTCTTTCTGCAACGGCCCCGGGAAGCCCGCGAAGGGAAGCCCGCTCACGATGCTGTCCACCGTGCCCGGCTCGATCCCCTCCCGCCGACAGATCGCTTCCGCGTTGGCGGCCGTGTCCTCGTGCAGCAACACCCCGGGAAACTCCGAACGCAGCGCCGCCGCCATCGAAGAACTCCGCTCGATCGCCACCACGCGGGTCCCAGGACCAACCCGCCGCAGGATCTCACGAGTGAAGACCCCCGTCCCCGGCCCGAACTCGATCACCGCCCGGGCCGTTTCAAGATCCAGCCCTTCCACCATCCGACGCGCCAGCGCCCGCGAACTGGGCGCGATCGCCCCGACCACCCGGGGTCGAGCCAGAAACTCCCGGAGAAACCGGGAGGCTCCCCCCAGGCCAGGCAATCGACGTGATGGACGCCTCATCGGGATCTCGTGAACCTCCGCCCGATCCACGGCCTGGGCTCGGCCAGTCGCGACCACCCGCGCCCCGATCACATCACCACGGAAGCGCCCGCGCGGATCTCCGGAATCGGGTGTCCCGACAGGTCTTGCGCGTCCAGCGCCGTCGTCGCCCTGATCTCCAGCACGCAGTCGGGCTTCCCGTCGGGCCCGCGTGGGATCTTCACCCCCGCCCGTTCGAGCCAGCGCGCGGCCCGTTCGGTCTGGAGTTCCCGGCTCGTCAGGGGGCTGTCGGCGCCCTGCGCGTTCTTGATCGGGGCGAACTCCTCGACACGGTCGGTCTCGTACACGATCGACCCACGCCCATCCCCCGATCCGCACAGCGAGAGGGCATCGAACACGAATCGTTCGAGTTTGACCCCGTTGTTCCGCTCCGGCGTGATCGGCGCCCCGGTCCGGGGGTCGATGCACGGGATCTTCTTCTCCGCGCGGTGGTACGGAAGGCTGAACGACGGGTCCGTCCCGAGTTTTTCGATAAACCCGACCGAGATGACGTGGATGGCGATCGAACCGGCGATGAATCGCAGCGAGCCGTCGGCAAGACGCTCTCGCTGCAACTCCATCGGCAGGTCGGAATACTCCACGACCTGCGTACGCCCGCCGATCGAGCAGAAGACCCCGACCTTCTCCTCCGGATACGCCTTGGCCACCATCTTGCTTGACATCTGCCCCGAGGAATCCGGGGCCTTCGCGTGCAGGCCCAGGAACACCGGGTCGAGCGCCTTGACCGTCGGGTTGTCAACCTGGAAATAACTCAGGTGCTCGATGCCGCGCCGCTTCATGTCCGCCAGCGCTCCCGAGCCGACGATCGCCCGGATCGACCCGCCGTGGCCGTCGGGATTGGTCGCGATCTCGTGCGGAGACGACATCAGCACCTTCCCCGACTCGATGTCCAGCGACGGCATCACGCCCTGCGGGAAAAACATCACGTCCGCCTCGTTGAGGCCGAAAAAACCGTTCTCCCGGAAAAACTCGATCGTCGCCTCGTGGTTCAACGGGCTGGTCATGATGTACCACGGGATCGGCCGACCGTGACGCCGGCCCGTGGCCAGCACCTGGTCGGCGAACATGCCAAAGAGCGGACGCCCGCTCACCGCCCCCGCCGGATAGCACCCCTTGGGACCCTCGTACCCCAGGCGGCTTCCCTGTCCGCCCGCCACGACGAACGCCGCGACCTTTCCGGCCGCGAGCAGGTCGCGCCCCACGGCCCGATACCCATCCCGGTCCCACGGGCGTCGGCCCGACGTGTGATCAAACGGGTAATAGTCCGCCGGCTGCACCCCCGCCGGGAGCGAGAACGCCGGCTTATTCTTCACGTACCGTTCGACCAGTTCCGCGAGAGACTCGATCTCCAGCCCGGCGACCTGGTCGAGCAGAGCCGCCCGCCGATCCGCCGGCAGTTGGTCGTGGAAATTGAGCAGGTGCCCCTGCCCGACGGCGTCGAGGCGGCGGCGTAGAGATTCGACGTCGGCGGTTCCCGGGGCCATGACCTTCTCCTCGGCGGGGCTCGACCAATCACGGCTCACGCACGATGCCATTCGAGCATCGCATGGTCGCGAGCGAACGATGCCGCCGACCACCGGGCGGTGGCCGACGCCAAGTGCCGCTCCACAAGTGCCGCTCCATCAGTCCATCACGCCATCATCAACCGCTCACACGCGAGTGGCCCCGACGGCGCTGGGGTTCATTCTCGCTCGTCGTGGTCTCCCTCGGCGGCGTTCTGCGCCTCGAGTTCGGCCTCGACCTGCTCGATCGGCTTTTCTTCCTCGACCTTTTCGCCGCGGGCCAGTTTCTCGGCTCGCTCCTTCTCGAGGCGGCGCTTGATCGCCTCGACCTTGGGACGGTCGGGGGCGAGGATAATGCTCGCCTGCTTGCCCATCCACCGGGGCGTCTGCTCGACCTTCGAGATGTCGGCCAGTTGGTCCCTGACTTTGGCCAGGTTCTCAAGCCCCAGTTCCCGGTGAGCGATCTCGCGGCCCTTGAAACGCTGCGTGAACAGGACCTTGTGGCCCGCCATCATGAACCGCCGCGCCTGGTCGATGCGGATCTGGATGTCGTGCTCCCCGATCTTGGTCGATCGGCCGAGGCGGACCTCCTTCATCTCCGTCGATTTGCTCGCCGCCCGCTGCTTGCGCTGGTTCTGGGACTGCTGGTACTTCCACTTCCCATAGTCCATGATCTTGCAGACCGGGGGCCTGGCGTCGGGGGAGATCTCCACGAGATCAAGCCCCGCCTCCTGCGCCCGGCGAAGCGCATCGTTGGTCTCGACCACCCCGATCTGCTCATCTTCGGGGCCGATGAGGCGGATCGGGCTGAAGCGGATCATGTGGTTGATGCGGATCCTCGGGGGGCCCGCGTCACGCTGGAATCGTCCGAATGCGATGTGTCAACTCCTTCTCGCGCGGTCACTGCCTCGACACGCCCTCCGACGCCTCCGCGCAAGGCGGCGAAGCGGGCTTTGGCCATGCAAGCCGGACCTGGAAGGGGCCGGCCGGTTCATTGTGGGTGCCCGAACCGGGCAAACGCCAACGCGAGCGTACCGCCGGACACCACGGGCGCGGACCGCCCGAGCATCCAAACCATCGCCCACGATCGTTCATCACTCATGCCGTTGCGTGTCTGTTCCATGCGGCGGTTCGAAGGCTCGGGCGACCCCCGCCAAGCCATGCCGAATCCTAACCACGGTCCCCCCGTCATTGCAAGCGATGTTCGGATTCCATCCGTCAAGAATCCACCCCCCCACCCCGCCCCACGAGAAACCCCCTTCCCGACCCGTCAAGACCCGCTCATCCACAGGATCACGTTCATGATCAGGCTGATGACCAGGAGCCCGAGTATCACGATCACCGGCCACTGGGCGAACATGGACCCCAGGTCCGAGCCGCCTCGCCCCGCGTCGGCCGATGCCACCTCCAGCGGGGCCGCCGCCGCCTCCACCCGCGCCAGCGATGCCAGGTCCGCCCCCGCAACGTCCTTATGCGCGATGATCGGCGTCTTGCCTTCCCGGACCGAACGAAGGTCCAGGATCAGGTCCTTGCAGTTCTGGTAGCGGTCCTTGGGGGACTTGGCCATCATCAATTCGACGATCTCGGCGATGCCCGCCGACAGCCGCGGATTCACCTGGTCCGGAGGATTGAGCGGCTCCTTGAGGTGCTTGTGCATCACCGCCGACGGGTTCTTCCCGTCAAACGGGACCACCCCCGTGATCATGTGGTACAGCGTCGCTCCCAGCGAATAGATGTCCGCCGGGGGGCCGATCTGGATCCGGCCGTGAACCTGCTCGGGGCTGATGTAGTACGGCGTTCCGAAGGCCTTGCCCGCCTCGGCCTCGGCGGCCTCTCGGTCGTTCATCGCCCGGGCAAGCCCCATATCGGCCAGTTTCGCAACCCCCTCCTTTGTGATCATGATGTTCTTGGGCTTCACGTCGCGGTGGATCAGCCCCTTCTCGTGCGCGTGCTGCAGCGCCCCGGCGATCTGGATCGCGATGTCGATCGCATCCTTCTCCACGATCCGCTTGTGCGACGTGATGTCGTCGTAGACCGTCCGACCGTCCACATACTCCATCACGAAGTAGTGCTGCTCACCGACCTTCCCGACGTCGTACGCCTGCACGATGTTGGGGTGGTTCAGTTGCGCCGCCGCTCGACCCTCGGCGTAGAAACGCTCGATGAACTGAGGGTTGGTGTACTTGGGCGGGAGCAGTTTGATCGCCACCAGCCGGTCCAGGCTCAACTGGCGCGCCTTGACCACCGTCGCCATCGCCCCCGCCCCGAGTTTGCCCAGGATCTTGTACCCGGGGATCTTCTGACCCGTCCGGTCCGCCTCCACCTGCTGCTGGATGCGGGCCAACTGACGCTTGGTAATGTACTCCTCGCTCACCAGGATCGTCGCCAGCGACATCTGGTTCCGATCCACCGGAGTCCCGGGGCCGGGGCCGATCCTAGAGCGACCCAGGATCGCGTCGAGTTCCTCACGCGTGATGAAACCCTGGTCGACCACCGCTCGCCCCACCACCGTGTCCACGTTCGTCCCGGACTTGGCCGATTCCTGGATCGCCGCCTCGATGTCCGCCACCGACGGCGGCGGCGCATCGGAAGCACGCGCGGGCGGTGAACTGGGGATCGGCTTGGTGTCCCCGGACCGGCCGCGATCTCCACCACCCGCCGCCGACGGCGACAACCTCGAAGTCTCGGTCAGGTCTGGCTTACGGGTCGGCTGGCTCATCATGAATCCGGGTTCAGGCACCGTTCCTGGCGCGGGTCCCACTTCGGGGCATCCCCCTGCTTATCCTACGAACATCAACCGTCCGAGTGCGGGCGATGTTCCTGATTCCATCCGCTCAGGGCATGAAGGTGTGGACGGACCCACCGTTCCATCGGCGATTCCACCGCGACGGTCATGGCAAGAAACAACTTGGCCATACAAACACAATACGACCATCGCGTGCCGGCAAGCCATGAGCGAGGTCACGACTCGGCGATCTCACTGGAGACATCCCCCGTGTCATCGGGCGCCACCGCCGCCGAGATCACCCGGTCGCCATCCCTGAGCGAGACCACGCGGACGCCCTGGCTCCCGCGGCCCACCTCCCGGATCGAGTCCGTCGCCGTGCGCACCAACTGGCCTCCCTTGGTGATCACCACCAGCCCGTCGCCCGGATGAACCAGCAGCGCCGCCACCGAAGGCCCGTTCCTGTCCGTCACGCGGATGTCCACGCGGCCCTTGCCCCCGCGTGACTGGGAACGCACCGAACCATCCTCCGACTGCACCCGGTAATCGTCCACCGGCGTGCGCTTGCCGTAGCCGCTCTGGGTGATCGTCAGCAGGCACGCCGTCGGATCCACCGTCCGTCCGGGGTCCGCCTCGTCACCCTCCCCACGCGACATCGGGATCCGCACGACCCCGATGACGTGGTCACCCTCGGCCAGTTCGATGCCCTTGACCCCCGCGGCGGCCCGTCCCATGAGGCGGGCGTCTCGCTCGTCAAACCGGATCGACATCCCGTGGGAAGTCACCAGCAGCAGGTCGTCGTGGCCGTCGGTCAGCGTGACATCCAGCAGTTGATCCCCGTCCTTGAGGCCCACCGCGATCAAGCCGGCCCGCGAGATGTTGCGGTAGTCCTTCAGCGCGGTGCGTTTCACGATCCCGCCGCGCGACACGAACGTGAGGTAGTTGCTCCCCTCCTCGAAGTTGGTCACCGACAGGTACGCGCAGGTCCGCTCCCCATCCTTGAGGTCAAGGAGGTTGACCATCGCCCGACCCTTGCTGGTCCGGGACATCTCCGGTACCTCGAAGACCTTGATCTTGAAGACCCGGCCGGTGTTGGTGAAGCACAGCAGGTCGTCGTGGGTGCCCGCGACAAACAGGTGCGAGATGAAATCGTCGTCCCTGGTGTCCGACGCCCGGATCCCCTTGCCGCCCCGGCCCTGCGAGCGGTACGTGGACAGCGGGACCCGCTTGGCGTACCCCGCGTGGCTGATCGTCAGGGCGACGTCCTCGCGGGGGATCAGTTCGGCCAGGGCGATGTCCGCGTCCCCCTCGTCAAACCGCGTCAGACGCTCTCCCGCACGCCCCGACCCGTACCGGGACCGCATCTCCTCGCAGTCCTCGTGGATGATCGACCGCACGCGGGCCTCGTCGGCCAGGATCGCCTCGTAGTCTTCGATCTGCGCCACCAGCGAGTTGTACTCGGCGACCAGCCGCTCGATCTCCAGGCCCACCAACTGGATCAACCGCATCGCCCCGATCGTCTCGGCCTGCGTCCGGGAGAGTTCCACGCCGCCCGACGCCTCGGCACGTTCCAGCACGCCACGCAGGCGCGCCGGCAGCGAGGCGAAATGCGGATGCGAAGGGGGAATCCGGAACCGGCGCTCCATCAGCCGCGAGATCGCCTCCTCGCGGGTACGGCTCGCGCGGATGATCCGGATCACCTCGTCGATGTCGCACACGGCGTAGATCATCCCCTCCTGCACGTGGGCCTTCTTCTTCGCCTCGCGCAGCAGGAACGCCGTCCGACGGCGGATCACGTCCCGGCGGTGGTCGATATAGAGGGCGATCAGTTCGAGCAGGCCCAGCGTCCGCGGCTGGCGATTGACCAGCGCGATGTTCATGATGCTGAAGGTGTCCTGCAGCGACGTGAACTCGTACAACTGCTTCTCGACCACGGCCGGGTCGGCCCCACGCTTCAGTTCGATCACGATCCGAGTCGGCGCCTGGCGCCCCGACTCGTCGCGCACGTCCGAGATGTCCGGGATCTTGTCCTCGTCGTACGCCTCCACGATCTTCTTGAGGAGCAGTTCCTGGCTGCTGTTGTACGGGATCTCGTCGATCACGATCTGCTGGCGGTCGGCCTTGCCCTCCACCGCTTCCACCCGGCACGTCCCTCGCACCACCACGCGGCCACGGCCCGTCACGTACGCCTCGACGATCCCGCGGCGGCCCATGATCACGCCGCCGGTCGGGAAATCCGGACCCTTGATCCCCCGGCGGATCACCGCCCCCGATTCATCGGTCACGTCCGACATCAGGTCCGCCAGGGTCAGCGAAGGGTCGGCAAGCACGCGGATAATCGAGTCGAAAATCTCCACCGGGTTGTGCGGAGGAAGGCTCGTCGCCATCCCCACCGCGATCCCGATCCCGCCGTTGATCAGGAGGTTGGGGAAACGCCCCGGGAGCACCATCGGCTCGAGCAGTCGGTCGTCGTAATTGGGCTGGAAGTCCACCGTTTCAAGGCGAAGGTCGGCCAGCATGTCCACCGCCGCGTGCGTCATCCTCGCCTCGGTGTACCGCATCGCCGCCGGGGGGTCCCCGTTGATCGACCCGAAGTTTCCCTGCGGGTCCACCAGCGGCACGCGCATGCGCCACCGCTGCGCCATCCCCACCAGCGTCGGGTACACGATCGCCTCTCCGTGCGGGTGGTAATCGCCCGAGGTGTTGCCGGCGATCTTCGCGCACTTGAGATGCTTGCGCCCCGGCCGCAGGTTCAGGTCGTTCATCGCCACCAGGATCCGCCGCTGCGAGGGCTTCAGACCGTCCCGCACGTCCGGCAGCGCACGATCCATGATCGTGCTCATCGCGTACGTCAGGTAACTGTCCTTGAGTTCCTGCCGAATGTCCTGTTCGACCACCTGCCCCCCCGCCGGACGATCCGCCGCCGAGGATGAACCGTCCTCGGAAGGGGTTGCCTCGGGGGAATTCGGAAGGTCGGCGGCGTCATCCATGCGAGCGGATTCCTTTCCCGGCCGATCGGTCGGCCGGACCCGGCGTCAGACCCGAACTATAGGTCAAAACATCTCCTGGACGCGGCCGAAAACGGCGCCAATGGCACCCACGCACGGCCTCTCAGAGACCCTGCCGACAACCCAACACGTCCGCGCAACACGTCCGCCCAATGGCTCACTCGGTCGCGTTGGCCGCCAACGGCTCGGCAACGCCCGCCGAGACGATCTGGTTGGCGATCTCACGGCGGTTGATCTCGACCTCCCGTGGGAAGTCGAACGCCACGCGCACCCGCTCGCCCTTGATCGAGGCGATCCGGACGACGCCGATCGGGTTCTTCGGATCCCCGATCACGATTTCCTCGCCCTCTCGCCTCGTGATAACAAGCATTGCCGACGCTCCCTACGTCTTTGTCCATCGCGGCGTCCGCCGCGAACCACCACTCCCCCGGCACGGCGCGCCACGTATTGCGTCGTGCATGAAGAACCGACCCGCACCGAGCGTACACGAGCGCGACGTGAAACGCCAGAGCATTTGTCGTCCAAACAAAATACGATCATCAAGCCCGAGCCGGCTCCCCGTCACCGCCCGGCCCCAGCAAGGCTCCCGGCCCGAGTCAAAAAACGCACCCTCGCATGCTCTTGTCAGGCCACCGACTCGACACCGCGGACTTCCGGAACATGGGCCTTGAGGTTCCGCTCAACACCCATCTGAAGCGTGACCGCGCTCGACGGGCAACCCACGCACGCCCCATGAAGACGGATCCGCACGATCCCGTCCGGTGTTACATCGACCAGTTCAAGATCGCCCCCGTCGGACTGAACCGCCGGGCGAATCAGCGCGATGATCCGCGCCACCTTCTCACGCGTGGAGCCCGAACCCTGGTTGGTGACCGGAGCGGTCGTCATGGAGGCGTAATGGTAGACCCGCCGAACCAATCTCTTGCGCGCGGCCTTCCCGCGCGAGGCTTAGACTGCGTCATGCCCACCAGCCGCGCCGATCGTCCGGACCGATCCAACCACGACCGAGCCGCCCGCGCCGTTCGTTCTCTCGCGCCGGCGCTCTTCGCCGCTCTCTCGCTGGCCGTGACCGGGTGCTCTCCCTCTCGGCTGACCGGGGACCACGCCGCCGACCTCAAAAACCCGCAGATCCGTTCCGAGACCCGCGCCGAGGCCCTCACCCTGTTCTGGGACCAGTCCGGCCAGACACCAGAGTCACGCCGACAGGCCCGGGCCCTGCTCAAGGACATGGTCTGGAGCCAGGAGACCCCCGGAGACCTGCGCATCCGCATCATGGAAAAACTCCTGGGCGACCCGGACCCGGAAAACCTCGCCGACTCCCGCGCGATGGCACGCCTGATGATCCCCAAGGAGCCCAGCCGGGCGATGCTCGTCTACCTCTGCTCGGTGGTCGGCGCCCGGGGTTGGGACGATTTCACGGGTCCGCTCATCCGAAGTTACGCTCGCCCGCTGCTCATGGTCCCCGACAAGGAGCGGTCCGAGCGCGGGGCGCTCTTGGCCCTCCACCCCGACCGATCCGTCGAGCGAACCGTCTACGAGGCCTTCGTCAGGCCGCCCTCCATGGATGAGATCCCGGGCATCAACACCACCGAGCGTCTGCGCACCGACGCCTGGGACCTGCTCGGTCGTCTCGACCCGTCCGGAACCATCCGTCAGCAGGCCCTGGCCGAGACCGCCGTACCGGCCGACGACACGATCCTCGCCGCCATCCAACGTGCCTCTCGCGAAGCCGGCGTCATCCCCATCTCGGGCTCCGAGATCCCCTGGCTGGTCTCGCTTCTGTCCAGCGAAAAAACCAGGAACACCGCCTGGTGGTCGGAAGTCTCTTCGCTCTCGTCACGCCTGTCGGGCGAACAACGCGCGGGGCTGTGCCTGCGTCATCTCGAGCCGCTGCGATGGGCCTCTCGGAACCGCCCGGCGTGGATCGACTCCACCCGCTCTTCACTGGCCGCCACGCTCGAGTCCCGGCTCAAGGACCGCCGCTCCCACCGAAGGGCCATCGACCAGACGTCCAACCGAAAGCCCGTCCGGCAGGATCTTGACACCTGGAGAGCCAGACTCTCCTGGGGAGACCTGCTCGCCATCCTGGTCATCGACGAGGCCGTCTCCGATCCCGGCATCCGGTCAAATATCTTCCGGCACATGATCCTCGACCATCAGGACAAGCAGACCGAATACGGCGGGATCATCGAGGACGCCGCCCATGCCCCCCCCGACTCCGCGTGGGGCAAGGAGGCCGCCGCGTCAACCTCCGGCTGGCGGGCCAGGCTCTTCCCCCCCAGGACCTCACAGCGGTACTCCGACGAGCAATTCGTCGCCAGCGCCGACATGATGAACGCCGCCGACCTTTCCCTGGTCATCTACCACTTCCACGCCCAGCGATTCCGAAACGAGGTTTACGCCGGTCCAAGCGACGGCGACCTCGAGTTCGCCACCTCCTCGGGTCGCTCGTGCATCGTCTTCACCTGCATCAGCGAAGAGACCCTCAACGTCGATTACTACCAGCCCGGAGGCGCGATCATCGATCTGGGCGACATCCGCAAGCCCTGAACAGACCGAGATGATCCGGCAAGAGCGACCTGACAATCAGTGCCCGGCCGGACAGACCGACCCGCGCCCCCACATGCCCCACCTCGCGGACATCGCCGTCATCGGGGCCGGGGCCGCCGGGCTCATGGCCGCCATCCAGGCCGCCCAGGACGCCACCCCCAAGACCTCGATCATCCTGCTCGACGGCGCCAAGCGTCCGGGCGTGAAGATCCTCGTCGCCGGGGGCGGACGCTGCAATGTCACCCACCACCACGTCGACGAATCCGCCTACAACGGCTCCTCCCGCCACGCCATCCGCAAGGTCCTCGGACGATTCGGCGTCGATCGCACCATCGCCTTCTTCGCCGACCTGGGCGTCCAACTCAAACGCGAGCAGACCGGCAAACTCTTCCCCGTCACCGACGATGCGAGAACCGTCCTGAACGCCCTGATCGGCCAGGCCGCCCGCGCCGGCGCCGAACTCATCCATCCCTGGCGCGTCGCCGGCGTCCATCGCGAGCACGGCGCCTTCATCATCGAGCGGCGCCGCCAGCCCGACGACCCCGTCCCCCGCGACCCGGCCGGTATACGCGACGCCGATCGCCTCCACGCCAGGGCCGTAATCCTCGCCACCGGAGGCATGGCCATGCCCCGCTCGGGGTCGGACGGGCACGGCTATTCGATCGCCCGAGCCCTGGGGCACTCGGTCACCGACCGCGTTTTTCCCGCGCTGGTGCCCCTGACACTTCCGCCGAGCCATTTCCTGTGCGCCCTGTCGGGGATCACCATCGACGCCGCCGTCGAACTGCGTTCCCAGGCGGGCCGCCCGCTCGCCAACTTCACCAACTCCACGCTCCTCACTCATTTCGGGCTTTCAGGACCGAGCGTTCTGGACATCAGCCGTCACTACCTGGCCACCAATCCGCATGGCCAAGAATCAGGCCCATCCGCCCCTGGCTCGCCTCTCACCATCAACTTCCTTCCCGGTCGCGCCACCGACGAACTCGACCGCACCCTCTCGGAACGGGGCCGATCCCCGAGCGCCCCCGTGCTCTGGAGAGCCTTCTCGGGCGATATCCCCGAGCGGCTCGCCAGGGCCGTGTGCGAACACGCCGGCGCGGACCCCTCGGCCTCGCTCTCGTCGCTCCCGCGAGAGGTGCGACGCCGAGCCGCCGCGACGTTCACCGGGCTGGAACTCCCGATCACCGGCGACCGTGGCTTTGCCCACGCGGAGGTCACGGCCGGGGGCGTCCCGCTCTCGGAGATCCGGCTCGAGACCATGGAAAGCCGTGTGTGCCCGGGGCTTTTCATCTGCGGTGAGATCGCCGACGTGGATGGAAGGATCGGCGGCTTCAATTTTCAGTGGGCCTGGGCCTCCGGATACGTGGCCGGCCGTGCCGCGGCGGCCGCCGTGGCCGGGACCGGGATGCCCGGACAATGAAATCGCCGCCCGAGACGAGCCGCGCCGAGGGAAGACCCGATCACCCCGGCAGGTTCATCCGGTAGGATGATGGCATGGGATCAAGTCGCTTCGAGGAAGGCGGCGATCGGGGCGGAGCCGATCGGGCTTCTCAAACCGCCATGATCTACGGATCGTCGGCGCTGCGGGAGATCGACCGCCTGGCCGTTGAGCGGTACGGGATCCCGACGTGTCTGCTGATGGAGAACGCGGCCGGCGCCCTGGCTCGCGAGGTGGTCCGTCGGCGGGCGGGCAGGGGTTCATCACGTGTCGTCGCGCTGTGCGGGCCGGGCAACAACGGCGGGGACGGACTCGCGGCGGCGAGGCATCTTCACAACGCGGGCCTTGAGGTCGTCATCCTCACAACGCCCGGGTCATCGCAAAGCGACGACGCCCGCCTGCACCTGCACGTGGCGATCGCGATGGGTCTTGAGATACACCAGGTCGGCGACGACGGCACGATCGACGGGGCGGCGATCGATGATCGCGTGGGCGTGGCTGGTGCCGTGGTCGATGCGCTGCTGGGAACGGGCCTGGACCGACTCCCAACCGGGGCGGTCGCCGGCATGATTGAGTGGTGCCACCGCGCGCGGTCGCGTGGCGCGGTGGTGGTGTCGGCGGACATTCCCTCCGGCCTGGACGCCGACAGCGGCCGGGCGCCTGGTGCGTGCGTACGGGCGGATGCGACGGTCACGTTCGTGGGTCTCAAGCGGGGATTCCTGAGCCTGGAAGCCCAGCCGCTGATCGGGGAGGTCGTGGTCGCGGACATCGGCGTCCCCCGCGAACTGGCCGATTCGCTCGGCGAGGTCGGTCGCTTCACGAGCCATCCCGGCGTGAGCGAGGCCGATCCTCCTCGATCGACGGATCACGCGCGACGTCCGGGCGAGGTTGATTGACCGTGGAGAGGCGCCGAATCCGGAGCGATCAGGGTCGCACCCGGACCACGCCGGGTCCGCATCGGGGGCGCATCCGGGGCTCGCGGGCGTTCGCGTCGGTTCGTGACACGGCGCGTTTGACCCGCGGCGGCGGCCGGCGCACGATTGGACAGGAGCGTCCCATGGTCGTTCGCATGGAATTGTCGCGGATCCTGATCCGTGAACTCAACGATTACCAGATCATCGAGTTGCGGGAAGCGGCCCCGCCAGACGCCGCGCCGGGAAACGGCGACTGGGTCCCCCGGACGTTCCCGATCGTCATCGGCCTTCCCGAGGCGCAGGCGATCGAGCGCCGGTTGAAGGGGAGCACGGTCAAGCGCCCCCAGACGCACGACCTGCTGGCCAACGTGATCTCGGAACTCGGGGGGACGCTGGAATCCATCACGATCAGCGACCTCCAGGAGCACACGTTCTTCGCGACGCTCGACGTGATGCACGGGGGGGAGATGCGACGGATCGACGCGCGGCCGAGCGACGCGATCGCGATCGGCATCGCCGAGGGCGTCCCGATCTACGTGGCCGAGCACGTGCTGGCATCGGCCGCGCAGGACGACGAGGAAACCCCCTGAGCATGGTCGATCCACGCCGTCCGGAAGGCCGCGCCGGGCCGGGAGTCCCCGACGCCGGGACACACGTCTCTCCGCCGCGGTACCTGACGCGGGACATCCCCGGGATCGGCGGAGTGATCAAGCAGCGGCCGGAGGATTTTTTCGTCGAGGAAATCCCGCTGTACACGCCTCGCGGGGAAGGCGAGCACGTGTACCTCTTCATCGAGAAGAGGGGTGTTTCCACGCTCGACATGATCGACGTGGTGGCCAGGCACTTTGGTGTTTCTCGCCGGGCGGTCGGCTACGCGGGCCTGAAGGACAAGCACGCGGTGACTCGGCAGGTGGTGTCGGTGCATGTGCCGGGCAAGTCGGCGGCGGATTTCCCTGAACTGATCCACGAACGGTTCACGGTGCTGTGGGCCGATCAGCACGTGAACAAGTTGAGGCGTGGACACCTGTCGGGGAACCGGTTTTCGATCCGGATCCGGGGCGTGGATCCGGCCTCGGCGATCGCGGCGGCCAGGACACTCGCGCGGCTGGCGGGGACGGGCGTTCCCAATCGCTTTGGAGAGCAGCGATTCGGGCAATTCCAGATCAACCACCTGATCGGCCGGGCGCTGGTGCTGGGGGACGACAAGTCGGCCCTGGACCTGATGCTCGGCCCTCACCCGTCGCACCCGGACTCACAGGCCCAGGCCAGGCGTGCGTACGCCGAGGGACGCTTGGCGGACGCGCTGCACATGATGCCCCGCTCGCTGGGAACCGAACGCGAGGCGCTGCGCCTGCTGGTGAGAGGGGCGGATGCCCGCCGGGCGTCGATGGGCATGCGAGAGGAGGCTCGCGGGTTCTTCCTCAGCGCGATGCAGTCCGCGGTCTTCAATGCGGTTCTGGACGGTCGCGTGTCGGACGAGACGTTCGATCGACTGGTCGAGGGCGACCTGGCCTTTGTACATGGTTCGCGCGCGGTGTTCCCCGCGGATCGCGGCGTGATCGAAGATCCGGCGACGCCCGATCGACTGCGGCGGATCGAGATCAGCCCCACCGGCCCCATGTGGGCCGAAGGAATGCCGACGGCGTCCGGGTCGGTCCACGAAGCGGAAGTCGCCGCGCTCGCCGGGCTTGGCCTCACGCCGGAGAACCTGGAGGCGTTCTCTCGCCGAGAGGGCCGTGGACTGGAAGGGGATCGGCGTCCTCTTCGCATCCCGCTGATCGACCCCGACGCCGAGGGCGGGGCCGACGAGCACGGCCCGTATGTCCGCGTATCGTTCGAGTTGCCCAGGGGTTCATTCGCAACGGTGGTGCTGCGCGAGATTATGAAGCCACGGACCGATCCGGACGCTTCGCCGTGAGGCGCCGGCGCACGGCAAGGCGCCGGTGAAACAAGCACGTGCGTTTTCCAAGTCACCCCACGAGGCGTCCATCCGAGCACCCGCTCTTTCCATAGATCCTCATGCCAAGCGAATCCGACATGGCCCGGCGGCTCGAGATCGAGAAAAACAACCTCCATTTCTGGAGGCGTAGCGACATGCCCTTGATGTGGGTCATGCGCCATCCCCAAGGCTGGAATCACGACGACTGGCTCGGCCTGCTTGACGAACTGAAGAAAACCAGGCACTGGCCGATGAACGAGGCCGAGATCGGTCGAACGATCGAGTCTCTGCGGCGTTTCGAGGTGGCCTCCAACGCCTCGCCGGCGGTGCTGTACGCCCGCCTCAGGAAGAATCTCGACAGTTGGTGGTACGGGTGGCATTCCGAGTCGTGGGATGACCAGGCCATGACCGCGGAACTGACGACCCGCGACTACATCGAAGACTCCGATTCCTGGAAGGACCTGGGGGAACTGCTCGCCAAGGCGGCCTGGCACATCTTTGTCCGGCACGGCCACTCCTCACGGCGGCGTCATTCCATGACGGATCGCAGGGTGACCATTCGATGCACGATCCAGGTGGCTGCCAATCCCACGAGGGTGGTGCTCAAGTTCATGGAAGCAAACGAGATAAAATGGCAAGCCACCAAGAAAAAAGTGGCAACGTCGCTCCTGCCCGACATCCTCGATTTATGCTGATGGGACGATCCGAATTCAAGGGACCGTCGATCCGATGGCCCTGTCACAAACGGGGATAGCGTGCCTCGGAACCCGAACACGACCCTGTCCGGGGATCCTTGCGCGTTCGGCGTCTAGACTTTCCCAGGCATGTCCACCGCCGCCCCGACACCCCACGGATCACCTCCCGGCGCCGCCGAGCCGTTTGGCGTACGCGTCGAATCCGATGGCGGCCTTGCCGGGATCGGCGTCCTGACACTGGACCAGCCGGGCAAGCCGGTGGTGGTGCTGGACCTTCCCCTTATCCAGCGTCTTGAGGCCACCCTGACCGCCTTGCCCTCGGGCCTTCGCGGGCTGGTTCTGGCCTCGGCTTCGCCGCGGGCGTTTGTCGCGGGGGCCGATCTCAAGACCATCAGCGAGTGGGATGACGACCAGTTGCACCGGTACCTGGAGTACGGTTCGCGGGTATTCGGAATGCTCGGCCAGTTGCCGTTTCCAACGGCGGCGGCGATCAACGGGGCGGTCCTGGGCGGCGGGCTGGAACTGGCGATGCACTGCGACGGATTGGTGGCCTCTCCGCCCGCGGAGAAGGACGGGCAACCGGGAAGGCCCTATCCGGTCGGGCTTCCGGAGGCGGGACTTTCGATCTGCCCCGGGTGGGGTGGGACGAACCTGCTGCCGGCCCGCATGGAGCCGGGGCGGGCGATCGCGATGACGGCGACGGGCACGACGATGTCGTTTGACCAGGCTCGCGGGGCGGGGCTGTTCGACGCGGTGGCCAGCGGCCCG
The DNA here is from genome assembly GCA_019636515.1 of Phycisphaeraceae bacterium. Lineage (GTDB taxonomy): Bacteria > Planctomycetota > Phycisphaerae > Phycisphaerales > UBA1924 > JAEUJB01. The sequence continues at coordinate 35,247 of JAHBXI010000005.1, forward strand.
GGGGACTTGGTTTCGTGCGCCGGGCGCTGGATCACCGAGCGTTCATCGTCTCGCGTGGAGCGAGACGGCCGACCGCCGCGATGGATCGGCCGTCCGGCCTGTCTCGCGTCGGTTTCCGAGGCGCTGGATCGCATCCGGGGAGAGACGACGTTGAGCGCGGAATCCTCGGCGGTCTTTGAAGCGGTGGAGGCGGGCCTGACGCGCGGGTGGACCGCCGCGCTGGAGGTCGAGCGTCATCACCTTGTCCGGCTTCGTCACCTGCCCGCGGCCCGTTCGGCGCTGGCGGCGTTCTTCGCAAGATCTTCCGGCCGGTCCTGACGGCCGTGCGCAACGGTTTGATACGTCCCGCATTGATGAGGTGTTTCCCATGGCCGACCTGAAGTCCCTGAAAGGAATCTCCGCCGCCGACAAGAAACTGCTCGAGCAGGCGGAGGAGTGGCTCGGTTCCGAGCCGACCAAACTCGGCCCGGTCAAGAACCTGTTCTGGGGAAACATCAAGGAGGAGTTCTACTTCCCGTATCCGGAGCAGGACCCGCGGGAGCAGGCCGAGTGCGACCAGTTGCTGGCGAGGCTGGACGAGTACCTTCGGCAGGAGCATCCCTCGATCCAGATCGACCAAGAGCAGGAGATCCCCCGGTGGGTGGTGGACCGGCTGTTTGAGATCGGGGTTCTGGGGATGACGATCTCGAAGGAGCACGGCGGTCTTGGGATGGGGATCACCAGTTACAACCGCGTGCTGGAGCGGATCGGGATGTACTGCGGATCGACGGCGGTGATGGTTTCGGCGCACCAGTCGATCGGCTGCAAGGCGGTGATGCTCTTTGGGAATGATGAGCAGAAGAAAAAGTGGCTTCCGCACCTGGCGAAGGACTGGCTGAGCGCGTTCTGCCTGTCGGAGCCGAACGTGGGGTGCGACGCGGGTGGATCGGAGACGTATTTCGAGCGTGACGGCGACGACTACGTGATCCACGGCGAGAAGAAGTGGGCGACGTCGGGCGCGTTGTCGGGCCTGTTCACGGTGATGGCCAGGGAGAGGACGCCGGACGGGAACGGGAAGATCTCGGCGCTGGTCGTTCATCCGTGGATGGAGGGGGTTGACATTTTCCAGAAGAACCGGAGCAAGTGCGGGATCCGGGGGACGTGGCAGGCGAGGATCCGCTTCCATGGGGTGCGGGTTCCCAGGAGCCACCTCCTGGGGAAGGAGGGGCGTGGGCTTCAGATGGCGCTGTCGTGCCTGAACTACGGCCGGTGTACGCTGTCGGCGGGGATGCTCGGGGGAGCCCGGCGCGTGCGGGACCAGGCGACCAAGTGGGCGATGACGCGGTACCAGTTCCAGGCGCCGCTGGCGAAGCAGGAACTGGTGCGCCAGCGGATCGCCCGCATGGCCGCGCTGGATTACGCGATGGACGCGGTGCTGTACCTGACGACGGGGATGCTCGACCGCCACGACGAGGACATCCAGGTCGAGACGGCGATCTGCAAGGTCTTCTGCTCGGAGATGGGGTGGCGGGTCGTCAACGACGGCGTCCAGATCATGGGCGGCGAGTCCTACATGACGGAGAACGAGGTCGAGCGGGTGTTCCGTGATTCACGGATCAACCTGATCGTGGAGGGCGCCAACGAGGTGATGCAGTCGTACGTCTTCGGGTACGGCGGCAAGCAGTTGGCCGAGCAGATGCTGGGGGTCAAGCAGGCGCTGCTGAAGGACCCCGACGAGCCGCTCGGGTCGTTTGTCGCCAAGGCGATACGCAACTCGCTGAATCCGCGGATCATGCGTCTGGCGATCCCGCTTGGCCTGGAGGTGTTCCTGGGGATCCGCCGCCGGATGCCCGGCGTGACCAGGTGCCTTCCGGACCTTCGCCCGCAGGCCGACCGGATCGGCCGTCTGGTGCGAGAACTGACGTACCAGTTCAAGATCATGTCGTACAAGTGGGACGTGAAACTGCTCGAGAGGCAGGCGGTGCAGGCCCGGCTGGCGGACGCGGCGATGTGGCTCCACGCGTGGGGATGCACGCTGAGCAAACTCGACATGGACATGCGCCACCACCGCGGGAACGGTTCGGCGGACGCGGAGTACCAGCGCGACAAGGCGGCGGCGTTCCATTTCTTCGACCTGGCCGAGTGCGCGGTCCACGAGTGCTTCCGTGGCCTGTACGAGAACGCCGACGAGTCGATGCTCACGGCGGCCGAGGCGGCCCTCACCCACACCGAGTCGATGCCGCCGGACCTTTTCATTATCCCCGAGCGCACCCCCACGCCGCTGCGCGGCAAGGGAAGGCTGCCACGCCAGGACGGGATCCGGCAATTCCCCGGAGATGGCGTCCCGGCGGTGGCAAGGCCGCCGGAAATGGTCTGAGGCTCGTTCCCGAACCGAGGGTACATCCTCGCCTGGCATCCAGACATGGACCGGGTGGCCGCGGCACGCCAGGTCATCTTCGGGTGTGTTCCCCATTGCGGGCCGCGCCTGCAATCTCGAAGATCCTGTGGCTCCGGCGTCGCGCCTCTTGCGAATCGGGCGGCGTATCTTTCCGCCGGCCGGCCCGGATCCGGGTCGAGTCGGCGTGGAGGGAATGTGATTGGCTACAAAAGCACCCGTGGTGTTGATCATCCGTGACGGATGGGGGGAGAATCCCAACCCCGATCACGACCCGTTCAATGCGATAAAAATCGCCCGCACGCCAGTGTCCGACCGGCTGTCGTCCGAGTTTCCCGTCACGCTTCTGCGAACCAGCGGGGAAGACGTGGGCCTGCCCGAGGGAACGATGGGCAATTCCGAGGTCGGTCACCAGAACATCGGGGCGGGGCGCGTGGTCGACCAGGAGTCGGTGGCGATCACCAAGGCCTGCCGGTCGGGACGCCTCGGGGAGAACCACGTGATGGCGTCGGCCATCGCCCGATCGAGAGACGCGGGCAAGATGGTACACGTGATGGGAATCGCCTCCGACGCGGGGGTCCACGGCCAACTGGTACACCTGTTCGCCATCCTCGACCTGTGCCGTGAACTTGGCCATACGCGGGTCGCGGTCCACCTGTTCACCGACGGCCGGGACACGGGCCCGTTCAGCGGCAAGGGGTTCGTGGAGCAGGTCTCCCGGCGGTGCGCCCAGGTCGGGCACTCGTCGGTCGCGACGGTGATTGGCCGGTACTGGGCGATGGACCGCGACAATCGATGGGAACGCGTGCATAAGGCATACCACGCGCTGACGGCCCGGGGAGGGACGATCGACGCGATCAAGACCTTCCCCGACCCGGCCTCGGCGATCCAGGACTATTACGACCGGCCGCTCTCGCCGACCCAGCAGGGCGACGAGTTCATCACGCCCAGATGGATCGCCGCATCACCCCAGGCCGGGCTCTCGAAACGGATCACCGACGGCGACACGGTGATTTTCTTCAATTACCGCGGCGACCGTCCGAGGGAACTGGTCCAGGCGATGGTCTTGCCCGAGTTCCTCGGGTCCGTCGCCCCCTCTCCCGATTCGGGGGTTCGCGGGTTTGACCGCGGGGAGCCGCTGGACGTGAGCATGGTCACGATGACCCGGTACTGGGATGCGCTGGATCCGTACGTGTCGGTCGCGTTCCCCAAGCCCCCCCGCATGAAGCACATCCTGGGGGAGCACCTTGCCGCCCTGGGGATGACGCAGTTCCGCTGTGCCGAGACCGAAAAATACCCCCACGTCACGTTTTTCTTCAACGATTACCGCGAGGAGCCGTTTGCCGGTGAGTCGCGTGAGATCGTGCAAAGCCCCAAAGTCGCCACGTACGACCTCTGCCCGGAGATGTCCGCGCGCCAAGTCCGGGATGCGGTCTTGCGGCGGCTGGCGGATCCGTCCGGAGAGCGGGTCATCATCGTGAACTTCGCCAACGGGGACATGGTCGGTCATACCGGCAGCCTCGAGGCGGCGGTCAAGGCCTGCGAGGTGGTGGATGAGTGCGTCGGGTCGATCACCGACGCGGCGATCCAGAAGGGTGGGAGCGTGATCGTCACGGCCGATCACGGCAACGCCGAGCAGATGTTCGATCCCGCCACCGGCAAGCCCCACACGGCCCACACCACCTACGACGTCCCGCTGATCCTGGTCGGAAAGGCCTGGAAGGGGCGGGCGTTGCGCTCGGGCGGGAGACTTGCGGACATCGCTCCGACCATCCTTGATCTGCTGGGTGAGGCCAAGCCGGCGGAAATGACGGGGGAGTCCCTCCTGATACCCCGGTGAGGCCCCCGGCTTGGTCTTGTTGGAGACAGGTCGGCCGCGCCTGGTGTTTGCCGGGACGATACGCTGGCGGCATGATACCTCGCCTGCTCTCCGCCGCCGTTGCCCTGGGATCCTGCGCGGCGTTTTCGCATGCCAGCGGGTCTTCTTCTCTGGATACGACGCCCGCCGCCGTTTCGATCCAGCCCGCCGCGCCCTCCGACGCGGAGCCTTCGCCCGCGCCGCCCCTCCTGGCCTACGGGGCCGAGGGAAGCCAGTGGGTCACGTTCGGCTACGGGGCGGCGGACAATTTTGAGAACGCGGTTGACCAGTATGTCTCTTTTACATGGTCAACGTTCCTGGCAAAGGACGTCGAACTGGGGCTCGAGGCCGGGGTGTGGTACTTCAATCAACCGGGAGACAACGAGGCCGGGCTCAGCGGGTCGCTGATCTTCCGCTGGCACTTCTACACGGCCGAGACCTGGACGGCGTACCTGGCGGCCGGGATCGGCGTGCTGGGGGCGACGGGGAACGTCCCGGACACGGGCACGAGTTTCGGACTGCTGCCCCGCGCGGGGGTGGGGGTGACCAAGCAACTGACCGACGATGGCCTTCGTCTGGACGTGGGCATCCGCTGGCATCACATCTCCAATGCCCGCATCCACGGCGACGACGACAACCCTTCCCGCGACGGGGCCATGCTGTACGCGGGGCTTATTTTCCCGTTCTGACGGGCACGCTCAGCATGCCCGGCGGCGCCGGGAGGCGGCGATGAGCGTGGCCAGTCCCGCCAGGGCGGCGGGCCCCGGGGTGGGAACGACCCTCATTTCGGCGCCGAAGATCAGCCCCGAGATTCCAAAGCCCTGGTCGCGCTGGTAGAGGAACAGTTCGTTCAGGCCGGTATCGATGGCCCCGGTGATGTTGAGATTGATCACCTGCGTTTCGATGGCGTAGCCACCGCCGGCGACGGGGGTGAGGATGGTGACGTTGCCGTTGGGATCCCGGAGATAGCCCCCGACCGTGTTGGCCCCGCCCCACAGGAGGTCACCCAGGGAGTCGTCGCAGGCCCACGCGATCGAGAGCGTGGCGCTGGTGATGCCCGTCGTGGTCACGGTGAAGGGCACCCGGTACAGGGCCGACGAGGGTGCCCCGAGGTTGGGCTGAAACGGGTCGGCGTTGTACAGCCCCGTGCCGATCCAACGGGCCTGAGGGTCAAACGTCAACGATCCAAGCCAGGATGAATACGCCGCGATCACGATGGCCGGGTTGGCCGAAGAGGCGTTGTAGTCGGCCGCCGCGAAGGGGCTGGCGCTGAGCGGGCCGGACGCGACCGTGTTCCCGTACGTGACGGAATCGTCGATCTGCGTGGGCAGGCCCGGCAGGCCGCCCACCTGGCCGCTGCGCAGCGTGATGGTTTCAACGGCTCCGGCTCCCGACGCGGCGAGCATCACGGCGAACATGCCGGACACCGAAGAGGTGTGCAGTCGCGAACGGTTCATGTCATTCTCCTTAAGCAAATCCCAGTCATCGGGCGCGGCCGATCTCGGCCACTGAATACCCGACACCCAGACTTGCCGGAGGATGCCAGAACCTTGCACGGCTGACTCAAGAAAAGCGAAGGCGGCCGGGGTTCACCCCGCGGCACGAAGCCCGGCGACCGACCGCGGATCGGCGACGGTGGCGACGACACGGTTTCTTCCGCCGCTCTTGGCGGCGTAGAGGTTCTTGTCGGCCAGTTCGATGATCGCTTCGACGGTCAGGGTGCCGGATCCCCCGACGGCGGCGACACCGATGGAGATGGTGGTCTTGCGTTCGGGATGCCGCGGCCAGACCATGCGTTCGAAGGCGACTCGGACCCGCTCGGCCACGCTCGCGGCGTCGGCCAGCGTGGTATCGGGCATGATGACCCCGAACTCCTCCCCGCCGTAGCGGCAGACCGAGTCGGTGTGGCGGAACTCGCCCTGGAGGAGTTTGGCCAGCCCCTGGATAACGCCGTCTCCGGCCGGGTGCCCGTAGGTATCGTTGATGGATTTGAAGTGGTCGATGTCGAGCACCGCCAGGGACAGGTTCCCTTCGCGTCGAGAGAGCCGCCCAAGTTCCTCGGTCAACCGCGTGTTGAAATAGACGCGGTTCCACAGGCCGGTGAGGCCGTCGATCTGGGCTTTTTGCGCGAGCATCCGGATGAGCCGCTGCATGCGGATGGTGGATCGGACGCGGACACGCAACTCGGTGAGGTCGAAGGGCTTGGTGACGTAGTCCACGGCGCCAAGGTCGAAGGCGGTGACCTTGTCCTGGGAACTCTGAAGCCCCGAGAGAACGATCACGGGTATCTGGAGGGTGCGTGGATCCTCCTTGAGCACTCGCAGGACCTCGAAACCGTCCATGACGGGCATGTCCAGGTCGAGCAGGATGACGGTCGGAGAGTCGTCTCGGGCCACCTTAAGGCCCGATTCGCCGTCGAGAGCCTCACGGAATTCCAGTTCTTCCGTTCGGAGGCGAGCCTTGAGGAGCCGGTGTACGTCCACCGAATCATCGATGACAAGGACGATCGGCTTGAACTCATCGACCGGGTTGTTGCTGGTGCTTTCGGTCACGATTGCCACCGCCTCGAAGACCCCGGGACATCACGATTTCGAACACACCCCGCGAACACTTCATCCCGACGCCCGAGCACGGACGCTCCGGCACATGTCAAGGAGTTCCTCGACCTGGGCACGGATCGCGACCAGGTCCGCCGACGGCTCGGAACCTGACGCTTCAGCGGTGAGGGCTTCCTCAAGCCGACCGGCCGCCTCCCCGACCACCCCGAACCCGTACCCGCCCGCCGCCCCCTTGAGTTGATGCGCGAGTCGCCGGAGGTCGCCCACGCGTCCTTCGCGGGACGCGGCCTCGATCATGCCGATGCGATCCGGCATCTCATCAAGGAACATGGCAACCAGTTCGCGCATATCCGGGTCGTCCGCGAACTCGCTGACAATGAACCGTGGGTTGGGTCTGGGATCCGCCATGCTTTCTCGACACCCTGAATCGGCTCGAATCGGGGGGGTGTTCACCCAGGTTCTTCGCAAGGCCACGAACATTCGCGGAGTCCGGTGCTGACGATCGGAAGGCTGGCTCGTTCGCATCGGCCGGTCCCTCGTCCGGGAACGCTCGGGCGGCCGATCGCACGGCCGCGAACGCGATGGGCGGATCCGGCTCCAGCGACACCGCCGGATCGTGCGGTCCCGTGAGTCCGAGCAATAACACCCGATGGACCCGGTCGCCGGACCTGCCAGGACCGAAAACCCGCTGGCCTTCGCCATGAAAATCGATCAGGAGTTCGTCCCGTTGGAGAGGGGCAACTCGGCGATCACGGACCTCTTCAGGTCGAGCACGTTGACGACCTCGTCGACCAGGGTCTTTGACGTGCATTCCCACGCGGGCCAGAAGACCCCCGCGACGGGGGGTGCGGCACGCAGGCCTTCGCGGATCGACCGCGGAAGTCGAGCGACCTGGATCCGCGCCAGGACCGGGGAAGGTATCGGAACCGCGATGATCGGGCGGTTGGGCTGAAGGACCAGGACGGCCCATGCCCGAGCCGGATCAAGCGCCAGCCGGTACTCGAGGCTCCATCGCCAGGGGATGCCCAGCCACGTGAGAGACTCCCGCACGCCGGGAATGGCGCCCAGCCTGGTCCTGGCGGTATCAAAGACCCCCGCGACCTGCTTGTTGCACTGGTCGCGCAGGTCCTCGTACGTGGGCGTGCGGAACCGGTCTTCCCAGGCGGATCTGGTACGCTGACCGGACGTGGACATGCCTGCATAACTCCGAATCGCGAGCGGGCGGACGTGCCAAACGCACGGCGCCGGAGGCCCGAACGCACGCGGCCACCGGGTCGAATGACCGCGTATGGTACGCCCTGAGGCGGGGGAGAGGCCCTACGATCCCATCGGGTCCCTCGCGGCCCTCCGATTCGGACCGCTCGGATCCGCGGTCGGGCATCAGGAGGACAACTCGATGACTCATCCACACGACGCCTCGATGGCGGGGGCGGCGGCCCGTGAGTCGGACGCGGACCTCGCCGACATGACGATCCTGCTGGTGGACGACAACCCGCAGAATATCGAACTCCTGCAGGCATACCTCGAAGAACTCCCCTGCCGCCTGGTCAGCGCCACCGACGGGGACGAGGCCCTGCGAGCCGTCGAGGAATCCAGGCCGGACCTGGTGCTGCTCGACATCATGATGCCGCGCATGAGCGGGTTCCAGGTCTGCTCGACGCTGAAAAAATCACCCGCGACCAGCGACATCCCCGTGGTGATGGTGACCGCGCTCAACGAGGTCAGCGACGTCGAGCGGGCCGTGGACTGCGGCGCCGACGATTTCCTCACAAAGCCCGTCCACCGGGTTGAACTCCTGACCAGGACACGGTCGTTCCTGCGACTTCGGCGACTCCGCGGGCAGTTGAAGTCCACGCTCGCCGAACTCAAGTCACTCAAGGACGGCATGAGGGGTTGATGGGATAGGCCGGGGGAAGGGACAGGCTGGGGCGGGGGCCTCGCGTCACGGGGGCGAGCGGGGCTTGTCCATCACCAGCAGTTCGTGTCCGTACCACCCGCGAGCGTGAAACGCCCGGTGCGTCACGGACATCCCGGCCTCCGAACCGGTGAGCCAGGCCTGAACCAGGTCGATGTCGGCGTAGTGAATCCACTGCCGCGCCAGGACCAGGTCGTGCAGGCGATTCATCAGCGGTCGGACGACCCCTCGGCGGGTCATGTCCTTGTAGATAAGCCGACCTCCCGGCGCCAGCCGCGAGGCCGCGCGAAGGATCACGTCCCTTTGATGCGCCGGCGGGACGTGGTGGATCACGTCGATGATGGTCACGACGTCGAACTCTCCCGCGGGCCACGGCTCGCCGGCGTCAAGCCGTAGGAACTCGGGCGCGAAGGCGCCGCCGGGAAGTTCGGACCCGACTCGCCCGGACATCGCCCTCGCGACCGCGATCGCGTCGGATGATGAGTCAAACCCGACAAACCGGCGTGGCCGGCGCGTCGCGCCGACAAGCGCCCCCAGCAGCCCCCCGCCGCACCCCACGTCGAGGATCGAGGCCCCCTCGGGGATGAACCGCAGGATCTGGTCGAAGGGGACGATGTACGGTCGCCAGCGCTGGAGAGTACGGTTGAGTACAGGCCCGGTCGTGAAGGCCTCCCTGGCGATCGCGGAAAGGACCGGGGGAGAAAGATCGTCGAACCGGTCGGATGGTGGGTCGGTCATGGACCGGACTCTAAGCCCGTGGCGGGCGGACGGGCGATCTACCATCGGTTCCGGGGAGTCCGCGGGTCCGGCGGGTGTTGACACGTCCGCGCGCCGGCCGTTTCTTGTTGAATCTCGACCTGTACTGGAGTGCTCGATGTCCTGGATCACCGTTAAGTCCGCGTTTGCCTCCCCCGTCGGGACACCCGTCACCCTCAAGGGGTGGGTCCGGACCAACCGCGAGTCCAAGGCCGACGGCGGGCTGTGCTTTCTGGCGGTATCGGACGGGACGTGCTTCGACCCGATCCAGTGCGTGATCAAGGGCGGCGGCCCCGGGGCGGTTGGGAACTTCGACCAGGTTCAAAGGCTGACCACGGGGTGCTCGGTGGAAGTGGACGGGTCGGTGGTGGCCAGCCAGGGCAAGGGCCAGTCGGTGGAAGTGCTGGTGGACGGCTCGGCGGGGGGCGCGGTTCGGGTCGTGGGCCTGGTCGAGAACCCCGACACGTACCCAGTCTCCAACAAGCGGCACACGTTCGAGTATCTCCGGGAGCAGGCGCACCTGCGCGTGCGGACCAACACGTTCGGGGCCGTGGCTCGCGTGCGCCACACGCTGAGCATGGCGATGCACCGCTTCTTCCACGAGCGTGACTTCTTCTACGTCCACACGCCGATCGTGACGGCGAGCGATTGCGAAGGGGCCGGGCAGATGTTCCGCGTCAGCACGCTCGACATGCTCAACCCGCCGAGGGTCGCGGGCGCGGGAGGAAAGGACACCCCCGGTCCGATTGACTACTCGCAGGATTTCTTCGGCAAGGAGGCGCACCTGACGGTGTCGGGGCAACTCAACGTCGAGACGTACTGCTCGGCCCTCTCGCGCGTGTACACCTTCGGCCCGACCTTCCGGGCGGAAAACAGCAACACCTCCCGGCACCTGGCCGAGTTCTGGATGATCGAGCCCGAGATCGCCTTCGCGGACCTGACGGACGACGCCCGCCTGGCGGAGGATTTCATCAAGCATCTCATCCGCGCGGTGCTCGACGAGCGGCCCGACGACATGAAGTTTTTCGAGGAGCGCATCGAGAAGGGGCTGCTCGCTCGCCTGGGGGATGTTCTCGAAAAACCGTTCCTTCACCTTCCCTACACGGAGGCGATCCGCATCCTGGAGAAGGCCATCGCCGCCGGGCAGGTGTTCGAGTACCCGGTGAAGTGGGGATCGGACCTGCAGAGCGAGCACGAGCGGTTCCTGACCGAGCAGCACTTCAAGCAGCCGGTCGTGCTGATGAACTACCCCAAGCAGATCAAGGCGTTCTACATGCGGGTCAACGACCCCGGGACCGACTCGGCCCCCGGCGAGACGGTGGCGGCGATGGACGTGCTGGTCCCGGCGGTGGGCGAGATCATCGGCGGCAGCCAGCGAGAAGAACGGCTCGAGGTGCTGGATGCCCGGATCGAGGAGATGAAACTCCCCGCGAAGGAGTACTGGTGGTACCGCGACCTGCGTCGGTACGGGACCGTCCCGCACGCGGGGTTCGGGCTTGGGTTCGAGCGGGCGATGATGTTCCTGACGGGAATGCAGAACGTGCGGGACGTGATCCCGTTCCCGCGGACGCCCAAGAGCGCGGATTTTTAGCAACGCACCGGCGGCCGACCGTGGGCAGGCCGCCCCACCCCGATCGGCTCGAACCCGCCGCTCCACGTATCATGGCACGCCCTCATGCCAGACCGACCCGGGTCAGCACCCCGCGCTGGTTCCGCCGCCACCAAAGCGGGGGCCGTGACCACATCTCCCGCCCGCGCCGGAGATGAGGTGCAGGACCTTGCCCTGGTGCGGTCGATCACCTCCGGGGAGGCCGGGGCGTGGCGGCTGCTTCTCGGACGCCACCAGGCCAACGTCTACAACCTGTGCCTGAAACTCGTTGGAAACCGGGACCTTGCCGAGGATCTCGCCCAGGACACGCTGGTCAAAATCGTGCAGCATATCGCACGATTTGATGGCCGGGCCAAGTTCTCCACCTGGCTGTACCGGATCACGATGAACGTCTGCCTCTCGAGACTCAGGGCCGAGAAAGTGCGGCGGCACTCGAGCCTGGACGACCAGCCCAGGGACGGGACCACCTCCCATGCCGCCATGATCGCCGGCCGGGAACCGGGCGCGATGTCGAGCGTCCAATCAGCGGAACTTTCACGGAACGTCCTGTCCGCCCTTGGGACCCTTGAACCCGAACAAAGAGCGATCCTGGTTCTACGCGACACCCGGGACCTCGACTACGACCAGATCGCTGAAATCCTCGACGTGCCGGTCGGCACGGTCAAGAGCCGCCTGTTTCGGGCGCGCGCCGCGTTGCGGACGGCTCTGGAACAACTCGAATCGGGGGATGGCTCGTGTGCCGAGCCGGAGAATCCCTAGTTCCCGGGCCGCGGTACCCCTACCACCCCCACCGCCGCCCCGCTGGCTGCCTGCTCGTTGAGTTTTCAGATATTTCAAATGCCCGATCGACGCGAACCATCTTCCCCACTCCGACCCGTGCCCGCCAGCACGCCCTGGGCCGCGGGCTTGTCCGAGCGCGATGAGCACGAACTGCTCGCCCTGGTCGAAGGTCGCCTGACGCCGGACCAGGAGCGGGCCGCGATCGTGCGCTGGCAATCTCGCCCCGAGGTGATCCGGTTCGTCGAGTCCGCGATCGGCGATCGCGTGTCGCTGTCGTCGGTGGCGGAGGTCCCATGTCCGGCAGGCCTGCTCGAGGGCGTGGAGGCGGTCCTTGAACACCACATGCTGCTCGGCTCGGAGGGGGACGCTTCGTTCTCATCGGGCGTGGAGAGCGGGGTGCTGGTTTCCCCCGGCCCGGCGGTGTACGTACCGCCTTCGTCGGGAGTTTCGCGGTTCTGGACGGGCGGGCGCCTGGCCGTGGCCGCGGCGTTGCTGATCGTGGCGGGATCGGCGGCGTTCCTGTCCATGCGACCGGGGACATCCTCCACGGGTGGATATCCCGGGTCATCGCCGGATGAATCGGCCAGGTTTGCGAGGCACGCCGATGCGGGTCCGTCGATTGCCTCGAAGGTGGGCATCGAAACCAACGAGTCGATCGCACCGGCCATGGCGGGAGGGGACGCAGGACGCGAGGTCTCGGCTGATTCGGCCGCGACCCTGGCCGCGTCGCCCGGGCCGGACTCGCAGGTTCCGCCGGGGTCCGTGTTGGCGATGCACGATGCGCCGATGAACATCGCCCCGATGGAAGTTTCCTCGCCGATCGATGCCGAGCGCGCGGTCGAACTGGCCCGCGAAGGCCGTCTGATGGTGCGCGTCGTGACGGGGAGCGTCACGGCGTCGATGGACCGCCTGCGGGATGGGCGTGAGCGTCGCCTCTTTGAGTTCGCGTCGGCGGTGAACACCACGCCCCCCGCGCAAGCGCGGATCGAGTCGGCCGCCGAGTCTCTTCGCCCGCTGCCGGCTCGTCGGACATCCCTGGCCGGTTCGGACTATCTTGAACCGGCCCATGCGGCTTCGTCGGCCCTGATCGTGAGCCACGCGGGCGGGTTTGCCCCGCCAACGGTGCGGATCAGCCCGATGCCGCGGGCGTCGGTGCCGCGAACCGAATCCCCGCGTCGCGCCGTCGCGACGATCGACGTGGAGTTGTCGGCCCAGGTCATGGATTCCCTGCGCAGCGCGCTGACCAATCGTGGATCAACCGTGGTCGAGTTCGTGGAACTGCCCGAGGCCATCGCCTGCGATGGGCTGTTCGATCCATCGCAGGTGCTGTGGTGGACTCGTCCTCCCAGCGCGTGGACGCCCCGGGTCAGCGTCCCGATCGTCTTTGAGCAACCGTGACAACCCGATCGCCCAGGGGGATCACTTCCCGCGTGCGGTGCTCGCGCGCCACACGTTGTTGGCGCGATCAACATCGGGGAGTTTCTCGCCCGGGTCCACGACGACCTCGACGGGCGTTTTGCCGTCCGAATCCCAGGTCGCGGAGAAACGAGTCCGAGTGAACCACGCCTCAACGGGGAGGAGGCGATCCTCGACGCTGCCGTCGTGGTAGGTGACGCGGTAGGTCATGGGCATCACCAGTTCCCCGCGGTTTTCGAAGGTCACCCGGGCGCGGCGGGACGACTCGACAAACTCGGCGCCGGTGACGGCGTGGTCGAGGGTCCCGGTGCCGTAGATCCATCCCCTCCAGAACCAGGCCAGGTCGGCTCCCGCGGCGTTCTCCATGCAGCGGATGAAATCCCAGGGCCGGGGCGACCTGAACGCCCACGAGGAGATGTAGCGTCGGAAAGCCGCATCGAAACGGTCCTCCCCAAGCACGACCTCGCGGAGCAGCACGAGCATGACGGCGGGCTTGGCGTACTGGAGCGACCCGAGGCGGCCGTCGCGGACGCGGTCGGCGGGCGTGTCCATCGGCTGCTGGTCCGGCTCGGTCATGACGCGGGCGAAATCGGCGGAAGACCCTCGCCCGGCGGGTGGCTCGTTCCAGTACTCGGCGTTGCTGTAGTAGTTGATAAACGAGTTGAACCCCTCGTCCATCCAGGCGTGCCGCTTCTCGTCGGTGCTGACGATCATGGGGAACCAGTTGTGGCCGATCTCGTGGGTGGTGACGCCGTAGAGGCCGCGGTCGTGGCGGCGCTCACGGCAGAAGATGATCATCGGATATTCCATGCCCCCGGCACGGCCGTTCACGTTGATCGCGGTCGGGTACGGGTACGTGAACCAACGCCGGCCGTATCCCTCGATCGCGAACCTGAGCATCTGGGTGCTCTGCGACCACAGGGGCAGGGCCTCGACGGGGTAGACGGACTGGACCAGCGTGCCCGGGGGCGGCGCTCGGGTGGGATCCTGGTCGGCGGGGGAACGTCCTCGCGTGGGAATGGACGCGGCATCCCAGACGAACGCGGGTGAACTCGACCAGGCAAAGGTGCGCACATCGCGGGCGATGAACCTCCAGGTCAGCGGGCCGTCTCCCGGCGGGCGCGAGGATGGATCGGTGACCTCCTCGGCCGATCGGATGACCACGGTCTGTTCGCTCGACCGGGCACGATCGAGGCGCTCGACCTGCTCGGCGGTCAGGACTTCGGCGGGGTTCTGGAGAACGCCCGTGGCGGCGACCAGGTGGGAACGGGGAACGGTGATGGAGACCTCGTAGTCCCCGAAGTCCGTATAGAACTCCCCCTGGCCCAGGTACCCGTGCGTGTTCCACCCGTGGACGTCGTCGTAGACCGCCAGGCACGGGAACCACTGGGCGAGTTGGTAGATCAACCCGTTGGAGGTCGGGTCGATGCCCAGGCGGTCGGCGCCGTACTCGGGGATACGGAAGGACCACTCCATCTCGAACTCGAACCGCCCGCCGCCGGGCGGGATCGGGGCGGGCAGGTCGATGCGGGCGATCGTGTCGTACACGGCCATCGGCAGGTCAACCCCGCCCGCGCGCACGGATACGCCCTCAAAGCCCCCCCGGAACGAGGCGCGGTTGCCGAACCGCCCGGCGTCCTCTCGCATCAGGGAACCGAGGCTGTCATCCTGAAAGTAATTCTGCTCGAGGTGGATCCAGATGAACCAGAGCGGGTCGGGCGAGTTGTTGGTGTACATCACGCGCTGCGAGCCGCTGACGGCGTTCTCCCGATCATCGAGCGAAGCACGGATCACGTAATCGGCCCGCTGCTGCCAGTAAGCCGGGCCGGGCACGCCGGAGGCGGATCGGGCGGGCGTGGGTTGGGGAAGATTCAATGCGGAAAAGATCGTGCCCCGGTCGAGCGGCTCGGAACGGCGGAACCAGTCCGAGTCGGTCGTAAGGCCAGGCCCGGCCGCTTGAGGTGTTGGCCCGGTGACGCAACCGCCGATCCACAGGCACAGGATCGCGCTGACCGCATGATGCACGTATCGCATGGCCGACCAGTGTACACCCCCTGCCGCGGGAGGCCGCGCGAAGGTCAGGACCCGGCGAGCCCCGCGAGCACCGCCCCGACCCAGGATTCCGACGGCGGGGCGTAGGGCCGGAATTTTTCGAGCACGCCGGTTTCCTCGCTGAACAGAAGCGCGCGGTGCGAACCCAACTGGCTGGCCTGCGGCCCGTCGATCAGCGCGCCGCTGTCGGCCTGGCTCATCTGGAAGAGGACTCGGGAGTCAAACTCTCTCAGGGCTCGCCTCTCGAGCGCCCGCTCCAGGGTCGCGGCGGTATTGACCCATACAACCGTGTGAATCCCCAGCGCCGGCCCGTCACGGATGATCGCCATGAACCGCTGGTCGGTGGAGGCCGCCGTCCCCTCGGCGGCGGCCCCGAAGCCAAAGTCCTCCTCGGAGCGTCGCAGCGATCGGAACCTCTGAAGGCCGTGAACCAGCAGAAACAGCGAGGACCCCTCCGGGGCGTCGGGGTGCTGGCGTCGGAGGAGTTCTTCGTAAAGGTCGGCGATGAAGGCGTCGGCCTCACGCACACCGGCACGCCGGATCCGCCGGGGAAGGGCCTGGGCGGCTCGCTCGAACACGCTCACCGTGCCTTCCTCCATGACGCTCCCGTCCAGGATGGTGATCGGAGGCGCCACGGCATCCTTGCCGGTCGGGCTTGCCGACGGGGCGGTGGCGGTCGCGGCCAGCCCGACCATTACGGCGATCGACAGCGCGGTCGCGGGAACATCCTGCTGGCCGACGACGATCAGGTTCGATGAACTCTGCCGCTTGAAGAAGACGCAGGTCGGATCCTTGATCGATATCGCCTCACCCAGCCACGCCCGGGGAGGGCCGCCCCTACCCCCGCCTCCGTCCGCGCCGCTCGCCGCCACGGACCGCGCCAGCAGGGCATTGGCGGCGATATCGGATGGTACATTTCCCTCGAAGACAATGGGGGCCGCGCGGCGATCACCCGCCCTGGACCTGACCATCTCCAGGTGCCGCTCTCGTACCTCGTCGGGAAGCCAGACGACCTGGAAGGGGCTGTTGCCTTCGACCATTCCGCTGGCGTCGTTGTAAATGGCTTCCCCGGGCCTCGAAAGCAGGCGAGCGGCGGCGTTGTCCTCGGACATGATGAGGTACGAGTCGGCCTCGGAGCATTGGAGCGCGATTCGCACCGCCATCTGGCCGATGGTGCTGCGGGCGAGGCTGTAGACGCCTCCGATGGTCTGCGACCCCAGGACGACATGAATGCCAAAGGCTCTTCCCTGCCGGACCAGGCGGTCCAGCAGAAGGGCGGCTTCCTGGGCGATCTTGTCGTCGGCGACGAAGAACTCCTGAAACTCGTCCACGATGAGCAGGATGCGAGGCATCGCCGAGGAGGAATCCTCGACGCCCGGGGACGGGTCCGGGTCCGGGGGTGGGGGTGGGGAAGCTCGACGGAACCCGGCCAGGTCCTGCACCCCGAGTCGGCGGAAAAGTTCCCCGCGCCGGGTGAGTTCGGCGTCGAGTCGGCGCAGGACGGACAGGCCGAATTCTCGCTCGCTCTCGACGGCGATGACGCGGGCGTGGGGCAGGGAATGGGCGGCGTAGGTCTTGAACTCCACGCCTTTTTTGAAGTCGACCAGGTGCATCTCGACCTCGTCGGGGGAGTACCACAGCGCCGCGCTGGTGATCATCGCGTGGAGCAGCGTGGACTTTCCCGATCCGGTGCGCCCGGCGATCAGGGCGTGCTGAGCCGTGCCGCGCCCGAGCGCCAGGTGCTGGATGCGTGTCGCTCCCGACCGGCCGATCGGGATGTTCAGTTCCTCGGCGGCCGACCGCGTCCAGGCGCTCCCGGCCCGGGGCGCGATCGTGTCGAACGGAACCTGCACACGGCCGGAGTCCTTCGCGTGTCGTCCGACCTCGTGGATCAGCCGATTGAACACCACGTCGGAAGGTGCGCCGTCGAGGGTGAGCGGCCAGCGGCTGAACGGATCTTCCCTCCAGGACGGGATACCGCCCTTGAACACGAACGTCGCGCTCCCTCGCTCGATGTCCGCCAGCGGCAACCAGGCGGGCGGGCGTTGCCGGGTGTCCATGGCGATCAGGGTGAAAACGCCGCAGCGCGGCCCGGCCGCGACGATGCTCGCCAGGCGCTTGGCCGCCGCCTCCGAGAACCCGGCCGGGAAATCCGCGATGACGAGGAACCGGAACGGCTCGGCGATTTCCCCGGCCTGCTCGTTGTAGTCCTGGATGGTGGCAAACTCGTTGCGGAGGTACTTCTGGATCACCGTCTCCATGTGTTCGGTGAGGTCCGCCAGCCGCTGCTCGATATGCCGGGATTCGGTCCAGATGCGCTCGCCGACGATCCGGGGGTCGTGATCGGCCAGGTGCATGAAGCCCGCGAAACTCTCCCCCAGGCCCACGGGATCGAGGATCGTGAACCGGGTCTTGGCCGGTGGCAGTGAAGTCAGCAGCCTCAGCATGATGGCCCGCAGCGCGGCAAGCCCCGCGTGGCGGGAGTCGGACCCGGTCTGAAGGAGTACGCTTCCCCGCTCGCGAAGATCGAGCGGAGCGGGCACTTCGAACGACGTCGGCCTGATGACGGGGAACCGCGGATCGTCGGGAAAACCGCCGGGCAGGGACGAGAGGTCAACCCGCAGCGAGCCGATCGAAACCAGGCCCGGGACCGAAACGGCGGGACTGAACGGATCCCGGGCGAGGTGTTCCCACGAAGGAGAACCCTGGGCGGCGACGGATTGGATGGCTCCGAGTTCGGCATACGCCTGTTCGAAGCCCTCCCGCCAGCGCCGGGAGAGTTGGGCGGTGGTGTCTTCGAGGGTGGACCACTCGCGTTCGAGAACCCTGGCCAGGTCCTGGTCGGCGCGGGCGACGGTTTCATCTCTCCGATGGCCGATGGCCTCCAGAGCATCGGTGTATTCCTTGATGGCGGCGGCCGACTCGGCGGCGATACGCTCACGCAGCCGGACAATCGTGCTCTCGTGGTCAAGAACAAAGACGGGCTCTTCCTCGGTCTTTCGGCGGTACGCCTCGTAGCGGAGTTGGTTCACTTCGAGTTTGACACGGGCGGATTCCTGTTCGGCCTGGGTCCGCAGCGCGGCCCTGCGGCCGTCGAGTTGCGCATCGGCGAGCCGAATGGCGTGATCGATCGTCCGACGTGCCTCGGCCACGCGCCGGACAAACTCCGCGGCGGCCGGGGAGACACGCCGTCGCAGCACAAATCGCAAGGGAACGAAGATCAGCAGCGAGATCATCCCTCCCGCGGCGGCCCCTATCCCCGCCGAACGCGGGAATGGCGGCCCGAGCCACGCCGAGAGCGCCGCCGCCCCGGCGCCCAGAAGCACCATGGGCCCGAAGACAAACAGGGCTGGTCCGAGCCTCCGCGGCTTGACGCGCCGCTCCATCGCCGCGAGCGATTCCCCGGCGGACCTGACAAGTTTCTCGCAGGCATCTCGCATGGCCGGCGGGTCATCGGGCAACGCCCAGTGCGTGACGTCGCCCGGGGCGGGTGGCAGCGGCCGGTGCGAGAACTTTTCCAGCAGCGTCTGGGCCGCGGCGGCCTGTTCGTCGAGGCGCGTGGCCAGCGAGGTCAGCGACCGGCGGACCGCGTCGAGGTCCTTCTTCAGGCGCGCCTCCCCGGACTCGACCATCGTGTCCACAAGCCAGTGTCCGTCCTCGAGTTTCCTCGCCGCCGTCGTCTCGATCGCGGCGGTCCTGGAGCGAAACTCCTTGATCTCGCGGCCGAACGACTCGCGGGCGGCCTCCATCTCCGACTTGTGGCCCCGGTCAAGTTCGGCGATGGCCGCCTCGTGTCGTGAACGGAGACTCTCGGAGTCAAGCCGGGCGCGGGCCTGCGCCGAGGCAACCTCCTCGGAACGGGCGCGGGTCGCCTCCTTGACGGCTTCATCGTGGTGGCGCCGGGCCTGGTCGATGCCGGCGGCGCGGTCGGCAACCAGCGACGCGAAACGCGCCAGCAGTTCCGAAGTCCGTCGCGTGAAGGGCGTGTCGGTCATCGTGGCGGGGCCATCGCGGATCCCGGGCTGACAGTACCATACCTCCACGCGCGGCACCGTGTGGTACACGGAAGACCGATCGGGAAGAAGTCACCGGCCGCGGCGAGATCACCGGCCGGAAGAAGCGGCATCCTCCGCCGGGTAATGCTCGTCGAGGACCCCAAGCCACTCGGCGGCATTTCGCACGGCGATCATCCGATCTCGGACGGCCTGGGAACGGGGGTGGTGAGCGGCAAAGCGGATGGCGAACTTGCGCATCATCTTGCTGGACTGCTCCTCGGCCTTTTTGAATTTCCTGGTCACGGCCAGGGAAAGCCGGAAATGCTCCTCAAGCGCGACCCGTTGCTGCGCCATCGTCGGCGGCCGGGGGGGCCTTCCCGCGATCATGTCCCTGGCCTGGCGGAAGATCCATGGGTTCCCGATGCAGCCCCTGGCGACGCTGACCGCCTGAACACCCGTGTAGCCGATCATCGCGAAGATGTCGTTGACGTCCCAGACGTCCCCTGAACCGAAAACAATGCGGTCGGGGTGGCGGGCGACCAGGTCGCGGAGGAAGGTCCACCGGGAGGGGCCGATGTATTTCTGCTCGACGGTTCGGGCGTGGACGGTCGCCCAGCAGTACCCGATGCGGTACGCCGCATCGAAGATGCGTTCGAAATGATCGGCCATCTCGGGGGTGTCGTCGTAGGCCCGCCGCAGTTTGACGCTGCACGGGATATGCGACGGCACCGCGTCCCGGACGGCTTCGAGGATGCGGATCGCTCCGGCCGGATCGGTCAGCCAGTGCCCCCCGCGGGCCTTGTTCTTGATCTTCTTGACCGGGCAGGCGAGATTGACGTCGATCACCTGGAAAGACGCCCCGGCACCCGCCGCGGCAGGCCCGTCACCGGCCGCCAGGCCGGGCCACGAACCCTCCCCGTCAACCCCGCCGCCCGATGAAACACCATCGATGTCACCCGGGTCCACTCCACGGCCGACGCCCGATCGTGCATCGTCCTCGACGCGGACCTGCTCACCGCCGGGGTTACGCAGGTGCGACTCGATCACATCGGCCCAGAGTTCGGGGTCATGGTCGTAGGCGATGGCGCGGTAAGCCCGATCGCCGCGGATGCCCTGTTCGGCCATTTTGAGAGCCCCGGCGGCCATTTCCAGGGGGTGAGAGCCCATGATCTGCCCCGCGAGGGGGTGATCCTCCGGCCCGCCGGGGATGTTGTCGTGGAGTTCGCCAAGATCGGCCTTTGTAAAGCCGCGCCCGCCCGCCAGGAGCGTCCGATCAAGAAGCGCCTCGGTGACGCAGAAAGGACAGCCGTGGCGGCGGGCGACGATCCGCATCGCGGCGTCGCTGTATCCCGCCAGGCCCGCCTGAAAAAACGGAGCATCAAAGCCCGGGGCGACCTGGGCAAGCCGAGGATCGGTCGCCACGGGGCCGTGCCGGTTCACCAGCCATTCAACGACCCGGCGAGGGTCGATCCGTTCCCGGCCGGGGGCGACGGCCGGGCTTGGCGCGGTGGCGTTGTTGGTCTGGCACGACACGACCGGACTATATTCAGGCGATGATGAGGAACGGCACCATGTCGGGCGTGGCGTCCAGGCGTCGCGGGCTGTTTTTGCTGGCCGTCGTGGCGGTGGCTCTCATAGCCCCGACGCCGGGGTGCTCGTCAACTCCCGATACGGTGGACTATGCCCGTCCCTACCCAAGAGCCGCCACACGGGGGGCGACCCTGGACATCCAGGTCTTCCGACGGGCCCAGGAGATCGAGTTCACCAACACCACGGCCACCGCGTACGGGCCGAGCACGCTCTGGCTCAACGGCCGGTATTCACGGCCGATTCCCGGGCTTGCGGTCGGCGAGTCGATGACGCTTCGGCTGCGCGAATTCCGTGACCAGCACCACGAGGCCTACCGGGAGGGCGGGTTCTTCGCAACCCTCAAGCCCGACCGCCTGGTGCTGGCCCAACTCGAGACCACCGGCCCGACGGATGAACCGTTCCTGCTCGGCCTGGTCGTGGTCGGGACCGGGGACGAGGAGTAGAGAGCCGCCATCGGGCTCGCCGCAAGGCATCCCCATCAATTCCAGCGAGGATTCTCCCCGCGCTAATCCGGACACCAACAGGGCGACATTGAATGATGGGTATCCGCGGCTCCGCGCACACAACGCCCCGGCGCGTTTCGAGGGAGTGGATCTCACAACCATCGAACCTCATGAACGGCCTGGGTTGCCGGCATTGCCTCTTCGGTACGCTTCTGGACAGCGTGGGCTATCCGGCACGGCCCCGAACGGCGGCCCCCGGGTCGGCAGGCCACGCCGGGTCCGGGATGGCACCGCCGGATGACGCCAAGCGACTCACCCTTTGTCTGGTACCGGAACGACTACAATCGGCTTCATGCTCGGAATCGCTCCGTCTCTGAATCGTCAACCAGCGGTACGCGCGATCTGTAAGGAGGGGTTATCCCTTCCCGTACGTTGAGAACAACAAGAACGTCCGTATCGGGGGATCCCACCGAAAGCCCGTGAGCGAAACAGCCCCGCGGACTCGATTCGCACCCATATGCCAGGAGTACCACCCGTTGCCACGTGAAACACGCCTGTGTCCATTCGACCGACACACGCCGAGGCTTCTGAGCGTCCTATCGAGGTTTGCCGGTCGCATGATGTTGCTCGCCGCGGCGGCGATGGCGCCGGTGGTGACGGCCGGGTGCGGGGCTCCGATGCGACCGGTGCGGACCGATGCCCAGTTTTCGGAAAGGTCCGCCGCCGACCTGCTTGAAACACGCGAGACATTTGATGGAGCGGTTGACAGTTTGCTTTCTCGCGCCCAGAGCAAGACCTCGGATGCGGCAGGCTCGACCCCGACCCTGGATTTCCTGGCCATGTCGGGCGGAGGCGACTACGGCGCCTTTGGCGCGGGCGTCCTTGTCGGCTGGGGATCGATCAGCGACCCCGAGTGGAAGCGACCCGATTTTGACGTGGTCACCGGGGTAAGCACGGGGGCCTTGCTCGCCCCGTTCGCGTTCGTGGGAACCGACGAAGCCTGCATGGCGGTCGAACACCTCTACCGCCATCCGAAGAAAGACTGGCTCAAGGACAACGGCCTGCTGTTCTTTCTCCCGTTCAACCCGTCTTTCATGCAGATCCCGGGACTGGAGCGTGATATACGGGCGGCAATCGATCGCGACATGATCTCCAGGATGGCCGAGCAAGCCCGCAAGGGCAAGGTGCTGGCGATCAGTTCGACGGACCTTGACCTGGGACGGCAGAAGTTCTGGGATGTGGGCGCCGAGGCCGTGAAAGCCGTCCGAACCGAAGACTACGAGAAGGTACACCGGATCATGCTCGCCTCGGCGGCCATCCCGGCCATCTTCCCGCCCATCGAGATCGACGACTCGATCTACGGCGATGGAGGCGTGAGCGCCAACGTCTTTCTCCGCCTCGATCCTCGATCTCCCGACTCGTTCGTGTTGAAATGGAAGGAAAAGCACCCGGGCACGCCTTTGCCCAGGATCCGCTATTGGATCGTCATCAACAACCAGTTGTCGCACATCCCCAAGACCGTCCAGCGCAAGTGGCCGGCCGTGATCGGACCCAGTCTCGAGATCGCCATTCGTTCGGCGACGCTGGCCGAAGTGCGGTGGCTCGCGGCGGAAGCCGACTACACCAATGTACTGCTCGGCACGAACATCGAGGTCCGCGTGCTGGCCATCCCCGACGACTGGCGCCCCCCGGTCGAGGGTCAGTTCCAGCAGGAAACGATGCAGTCGCTGGCACGGGTCGGCCGGTCGCTGGGGGAGACGCCCGGTTCCTGGAAATTGCTGGTCACTCCGGAAATGTCTCGGGGCAGACGCTGATACATGACGGCGAACCGGGCGGCTTCGGCGTCGCTGGCGACCGAACCCGGTCAGGCCATGGTCCTGATCGGGCACGACTTGCACCGGGGCGACCACCCCGCCCGGGTCATCATCGGCTCCCGGGCCATCGACTGGGAATGCGTGAGCGGCCGCGGCGAAGAGTCGATTTCTCTGAATATCGTCCTGCGCGGCCTCGTTCTCGGATTCTCGCCTCGGTTCTAAGCCGTGAGAATTTCCACTCCTTTTCGCCAGCCTCAGATGCCCGACACGCACTCCATCACCGCCACCCGATCATTCCAGAACCGCTTGCTCCACGCCGAACGGTGGCGACTGGGCCTGATGCTGGCGTGCTGCATGGCTTTGTCGGTCATGATGGTCGTTCGCAGAGCCCTTGGTGGCACCGTCGCGTCCGACGACTCGGTCTTTCCATGGGTGATGGGGATCCTGATCTTCGCCTGCGTCTCGTTGTGCGGCGCGATCGTGGAGACCACGTGGCGCCTACGTCGCGGCCTTGCCTTCCCACGCTGGAAAGTTCTCATCGGGGCCGCCATGGACTTGTGCGTGCCCTACGCGGTCCTGGTCGTGCTGCATTTCAACTCCCCGCTTGGGGCTCATGCCGCTCTGTCCGGTCCCGCGCTGCTCGTGGTTCCAATCGTGATCATGCTGTCGGTCCTGCGCTTGCGGCCGTCGTTCTCGGTCACGCTCGGGCTGCTCGCGGCCGTGGCGCACGCGCTGCTCACGTTTGACACCCACCGATCCGGCGGGATCGATCCTCACGAGTACCCTCGACTGTACTCGTACTCGGTGATACTGGCCATCCACGGCTTCGCGGCGGGCGTGCTGGCCGTGATCGTGAGAAGGTATATCCAGGAGGCCGTGCGCGAAGCCGGCGCCGCCGAGCGATCCGCCCGGGAACTGGCGGCCATCGCCCACGAACTGGACATCGCCCGGGATATCCAGCGGAATCTTCTCCCTTCCGAGCCTCCCGAGATGCCCGGCTTCGACATCGCGGGGATGGCCCGCCCCGCGACGCAGGCCGGTGGAGACTACTACGACTGGCAGCCGCTTCCCAACGGCACCCTGGTCGTGGCCATCGCCGATGTCACCGGACACGGGATCGGTCCCGCGCTGGTCATGGCGGTCTGCCGGGCCTACGCCCGGGCCACGGCCCCCAGCGCGATCAGCGCGGCGTCCTTCCTTGAACGCATGAACGCCCTCATCGCCAAGGATGTCAGCGGCGGACGCTTCATCACCATGGCCGTCGTGGTCCTCGGCCCCGGCGGCGATGCCGAGATGATCTCCGCCGGCCACGGCCCGACGTTCCTCTATCGGGCTTCAACCGGGAAGGTGGAGCAGTTCGGCGGGAGCGGGCTCCCACTGGGGATCGTCGAAGATGAACGCTACGGGCCGACGTCGCACCTGCAACTTGACCCGGGAGACACGCTCGTGCTGCTGACCGACGGATTCATGGAGCGCGCTTGCGCCGACGGTAGCATCTTTGGCACCAATCGCCTGATCTCACTGGTCGAACGGCACGCCGCGCTCTCCGCGAAGCAGATCATCGACGCGATCGATCAAGCGGTCACCGCGTTCGCCGCCGGCACGCCCCAGTCCGACGACATGACGGCGGTGGTCCTCAAGCGTGTCTGAGGCTTGCGCCCGGCTGGATTCAAGCCGCCGGTAAGCGTGCCTTGAGAGGGCCGCGTCGAGCGGCTGGCGCAAGGGCCGGGTTGGGTTTCATGATCCACGGCGAACCAAGCAAAGACGCCCTCCCGCGGGCGACCTCGGGCCTGGAATGAACGCACCACGATCGGAACGGCGCCCCCATCCGCCGGAGGGAGGGAACGATCAGTCCTCCGACTTGCTCCAGCCTGCCGGGTCGAAGAGGGAGATCGCCGCCGCGACGCCCTTGGTGTTCGGGCCAAGGTCTTTTTCATAGACGACGCCGTCCGGCCCCACGATAAAGGTCATCACGCCGGTCCGGTCGTAGATGGCGGGCACGGCGATGAACGCGAATCCGTGCACCATGTCCTTCCCTTTCATGTACGACCTGGCGCCGCCGGGGGCGCCGGCGCCCTGGCCGGTTAGGATGCGGTACTCGTAGCCGTTGTACCCAAGTCCCTCCTGGTAGGCTTCGGCCGCGTTCGCGGCGTACGGGCCAAGCGGAGAATCCGGCTCGTTGTCCCTGGACTCCCAGTAAAGCCCGTCTCGCATGCCGGGGGACGACCGCATCCGCTGGGCATACTCCTGGATGCCGTCGCCGTCGCGATCGACCGCGAAATACTCCCGCTGCAGGCCCGGAAGGTCTCGCATCGCGGCCAGGGTACGGATTTCATTCACGCCGACGCGGTAGTCGATCATGGCCTCGACACCCGCGAGCGTGTCGAACATCCAACGCCCGTCGTGCTGCATGAGCGGGACGGGAAACTCGATGCGGCTGGCGCCGACGATGACGTGAAAACCTCCGACCCCGCCCTCGATCGGCCTGAGTTCGCAGAACTCTCGCATGGCCGCGGCGAATCGCAGTCGCTCGGCGTTGTCTCGCTCGGGGTCGTCGCTTGAGAGTTCGGAGGCCTCGGGTCCAAAGATCTCCCTGAGATACTCGAGGTCGTTTTCATCGGCGGCGATGCGAAGCGCGGACAGCGCGTCGTTGGCCGTCTCGAACGACAACTGGGTAATCACCTCGGACTTTCTATTCGCGGATGAGCCTTCGTCCTTGCCGCCGCTGGATGAGCATGAAATCAACGCGGCGACCGCGCCGAGCGCAAGAAGGGCAAGGCCGGGAAACATGTTCTGGGAACGTGCCATGGTGTTGCTCGCGGAAAGGGAGGAACGGACTCTTGAAGTTCGACATGGGGAAAAGCCAATCGGCCAAACATGGGGTCAGCGTCGGCCACCCCCACGACCACCGCCGCCGCGACCCCCACCGCCCCGGCTTGAACCACCTCGGCTGGTCGCGCGGCTGCTGCTCCCGCCGCCACCGCTGTACGCGCTCCTTGACCCACCCCCCCCGCTGTACGCGCTTCGCGAACCACCGCCTCCGCTCGACGTCGCGCGCGGGGCAGGACGTGGCGGTGGAATCGCGGGCTTAGCGCCCGGTGTGCGACCGGTGGCCGAGGGAGACCGTCCGGGTGTGGCAGGCCGCGGGGTGGCCTGTGCTGCGGGACGCGGCTGCGGCGCGGGGCGTGTGGCGGGGGCGCCAGGACGACTCCGGTTGGTGGCCGGCGTCGCGGAGGCCCGTGGCGCGGGACGCGAAGCGATCGGCCTCGCGCCGGCCGTGCGACCGGGAATGCCACCGGCCGACCCGCGAGCACCCGCTCCCTGGTAGTTGGAAAGGGCCGCGTTGTTCCGTGGATTCAACTTGTCCTGGTTGGGCTGCCACCTGTTCCCGCTCTTCAGGTTGTTGATCCGGGTGTTATCGATATTGATGTTCGTGTTTCGATCGATGTCGATGTCGCCGTGGTATCCACCGCCCCAACCGACGCAGCCGCCGTACCAGTGACAGTTCATGTTGGAAAGGATCGCCCCGACGGCGATGCCGGTCCCGAATCCGATCGCCGCCGCCGCCCACTCGTCATCGTCATCGTCGACATACACGACGCCGGGGTTGTACGACGGAACATAGACCACCTCGGGGTCGGCCTGCTGGATGATGATGGTGTCGCCCTCGGTCTTGACCACCTGCTGCTCGCCGGTCGTAAGCACGCCGTTGGCCTTGGCTCGCGCTCGCAGGCGCTGCACCGCGTCCATCACATCCTTCGACTGATTGATGTACGCCGCACCGAGCGCGGTCGTCCAGTCGAGGTACTCGCTCATCATCTTGATCGCGTCCGGAACCGCGGCGATGGCCTTGACGGGATCCTCCCACGGCTTGCTCGAGATCTGGGAAGTCGTGCCGCCGCCCTTCACAAAATCCGCGGCTTGCTTCACCTCGTCGGGATACACGCTCGCGGCCAGGACATTGGCCAGAAGCGAATCGGGATAAAGAGCAATGGGAGAAAGCAGTTCTTCCAGGTCACCGGCGGAGAGTTTGACCGTCGCCGGGATGGCGGTCTTGGTCCCCGGCGGCTGCGCCGTTGACTGCTGCGCAAACGCCGTGGGGGGACACCACGACACGCCGATGGACCAGATCATCACACAAGCCGTCAACATTGGTCGCATGGAATTACCTCCGGTACAAGAATATGCCACGCTTTGACCGAAGCGATCCGCACGATCGCTTGTCCCCCCCGTGACAGAACACCAGCAATGACCCGCCCCACGCCAGGCATGGCGGGGGAGTTGGTCGAGGAGTTGGTCGAGGAGTTGGCGCGGCAAGCCCACGCGAATCGGCTACGACACGACGCGGCGGCGGGCGATGTAGGCCCGCGGACTTACGACGCCGCCGACTTCGAGAATACTCTGCTTTTTACGGGAAAATGCGAAGCCGTGCGAGACGTAACCGGCTTCTGCGAAAATGCCGAGGGGCGGACTCGAACCGCCGACCTCCGGGTTATGAATCCAGCGCTCTAAACCAGCTGAGCTACCTCGGCGTTGGCCAAGTTTAGGCTCGACCAGCGCCCGGGCAACGTCAACCCTCCGGACGGTGGGCCATCCCGGGCCGTGCGGCACCCCGCCACCAGGCTCTCCCGCTCCGCCCGCCCGGGTTGCTCGGACCCCGGACCCGGGCGCACGGCACGGATCGGGAGCCAGAAAAAATCAGTCCAGCCGCACCCAGCACACATTCGAAGCGGCCGACCCCTGGGCCAGTTCCGCCGTCAGCGTCTGGACGTGATCGTTGTACGCCGACCAGCGGACCATGAGCCACAGCAGGATCGCCACGCTCAGCCACGCGCCAAGTTCCCCAACCCTCGTCTTGCGTATTTTCAGGAGAATCCCCGAGGCGACCACCATCGACGCGATCTTCCACGCCGTCACCGGGCCCGAGGATCCCGTGCCCATCAGCATCCTGGCGATCGGGTTGGCCTCCGCAAACCCGATCATCCGGGCGTGCGTGAGCGTCATTGCCAGGTCGGCCGCCCCCATCGCCAGGCACGCCAGGACCAGGCACGTCACCCGCACCGAACGCCCCTTTTCCACCCGGCTCACGGGCACGGGGCGGGAAGAATCAAACGCGGGAAATGCCGGGATACAGACCGCCATGAACAAGAGGCATCGGCCATCGGCGCCGCGGAGTTAAGGAGTACGCACGTCTCAAAACCACGACACGGATCTGGACGGCCGGATAGCGGTTCACCACCCACGCCAGCGGGTCGATACCCACCTCCAACCCCGCCCACCGGGCGGAAAAGCGGGTTCTCGGCACGTCCCATACGCTTGTGCATCGAATGAAAGACCCGGAGTCGTTTCACATGGTGGCCCGAGCGTCAAATCCCCGCCCGGAGCCGGCGTGCGCTGGACCAGCGCCGGCGGATCCCCCGCCACGGCGCAGCGCGGCGCGAGATCCGTGGCTGCTCCGGATTTGGATGCCCGTGCTGCTGGCGATGGCATGGCTGGCGCCTTCGCCACTCGCCCTGGCGCAGATCACGAACAGTTACGTGGACGATTCCATCCTGGCCAGGGAATCGCTTTCCAGAGTTGACGACCTGATCGCGGCGGGCAACCTGAACGAGGCGGCCCGGGTGATCCAGGGGATCCTCGACACCGAGACGGACCGAGTGATCGAATCTCCCTCGGATCGCGGGCTGTTCCTGGGCGTGCGAGACGTGGTTCACGCCGCCCTGCTCGACCGGCCGGAGGTCCTCGATCGGTACCGGCGCCGGGAGGAGCCGGTCGCCGAGGCCCTGATGCGAGAGGGCCGGGCCGATGAGGTTGAGCGGTCACGCCTTCTGACGCGGTGGGGATTCGAGGCGGCGTTGCGGATCTCTCAGGAGCACTTCGAATCCGCCCGGTTCGAGGCCGCCCGCCTCACGCTCGAGCAACTCGGGCGACACCCCGACCGCGTCGATCCACGCCTGGCCGCGGCTGCGGCGGAGGCGGCCTGCCGGGTGGCGAGGTACCTTCCCCGCCCTCGCGTGATCGACATGGCACGTCGCTGGACCGCCGAGGCCGGACAGCCCGAACCGGATCTCTCCCCCGTGACGTGGCCGATCCGCTGGTCGGAATCGATCGGACGTGACAGCGCGTCCGCGGGTCCCGATCCGGCGCTCGACCGGCTCGTTGAGGGCCCGCTGCAATCCGTCTTCCTCTCGCGCGACGCCTCCGTCGAGTTTCGCGCGTTCCAGGAACTCCCCGCGGATGAAAACCTGACGACGCGGATCCTGTCGTGGGCATTCCCGACGGTTGTCGGCGACGACGTCATCGTCAACGACGGCCGCTCTCTGACGGCTTTCGACCGCTACACCCTGGCCGCGAGATGGCGTCGGGACTTCAGCCTCAGCGCCGCCGACGCCTCGTTCGACAGCCCCCGGGACGCGATACGCACGATCCACTCGGCGGTCCGTGTCGAGGACGCGGCGACCGTCAGCGCCGCCGAGGGCGTGGCGGTCGCGGCGATGGGGCTGCTCTCGCAGCAATTGAGAGAGGGAGATAACCGCCTTCGGGCCGTCGAGGTCGCCACCGGGCGAGACCTCTGGGCCTTGACACCAGGCGAGATCGCCGACACCCTGCGCCTGGCGGAGTTCCGCGGCCCCTCGCTGATCGATCAGTCCGTGGCGATCCAGGCATTCCGCAAGGAATCGGCCGCCCGGAGGCTCGCCAGCACGTACCTGGCGGGGCTGGACCTGTGGACGGGGCGTGCGAGATGGATACGGCTGATCGGCAGTGCCGGCTCGCTCGGATCGTTCGGCACTCGCCCCGGAGAAACGCCCGTCGCCCACGAGGGCATCATCTACCGCGCCGATGAATCGGGCCTGATCAGCGCGATCGAGTCCGTCACCGGGAGAGTCCGGTGGATGCGCGTGATACGCAACGACCTGCTCATGCGGGCGAGCGAGTCAAGCCCACCGTGGGCTTCGCAGGCCCCGGTCATCGAGGGAAGCACCCTGATCGCGCTCGACCCGTCCCAGCGTTCGATCCATCGGTATTCGATCGACGACGGGTCCTTGATCGCCTCGCGCGACACCGCCGGCATCCCGCTGCCGATCCACTACCTCCTGGCGGCGGGCCGGGGAGAGTCCCGATCGCTGGTCTGCGTCAGCGAGTCACAGATGGCCGTTCTACCGATGGCGACGTTTCACGTGGCCAGGCCCTCGCTGGTTCCTCGCGTCACCGAGCCGGGCTTCCGCGGGCGTGTGGTGGCGATGGGCGACACGATCGCCGCCCCGATCCTCGGCGGGGTGCTGATGGTCCCCGTCACCGACGCGACCAACCCGGCCGTCCGTCCTCTTGACCACACGGGAAACATCGTCGCCAGCGGCGGCAACCTCCTGGTCGCCGACGCGTGGCGGCTGCATTCTTACCTTGCCTGGGAGGACGCCGATCAACTCCTCTCGGCCCGGATCCGATCGGATCCCTCCGACCCCAGACCCGCGCTGGCTCTGTGCGAACTGGCCTACCGCGCTAGGCGTTTCGACCGCATCGTCCCGGCCGCCGACCAGGCTCTTTCCGCCCTGGCACGGGATCCGCGATCCCCGGTTGCCCAGCAGGTCCGCCCTCGCCTCTTTGAAAGCCTGCTGGAGATGGTCCGATCATCGACCCGGGCCGTGCCCCAGGGCCCGCAAGCCCTGGCCGCCTCGGTTTCGCCTCGCATCGAGGACATGGTCCTGGTGGACAGACTCGTGTCGCGACTCGAGCGCCTCGCCGACTCGCCCGTCGAGACCGTCCAGTGGTTGATCTCGCTCGGCTCGCTCCGGGAACTTCAATCCAACCCCGTCGCCGCCTGCCAGGCCTATCAGCGGATCCTTGAGGACTCGCGCCTCGCGGCGATCCCCTGGCGTGAAGAGTCTCCGCCTGTCTTGGGCGCGACGCTGGCGATCACACGCCTGCGGGCCGTGGTGCAGTCGTTCGGTCCGGCCGCCTACGAACCCTTCAACGCCGAACTCGAGCGTGAACTATCCGTGGCGGCGGTCCAGCCGTCACCGGCCGAACTCGAATCCCTCGCGGCTCGGTACCCCCTCGCCACCCGGACTCCGGAATTGCTCACCAGGGCCGCCCTCGGGCATCGATCCGCCGGAAACCGCCTCTTGGCCGCCGCCTCGCTTGAACGGGCCTCCGAAGCCGCGTGGTTCCTCGTGTCGGTCGGCATCCTCCACGACCGCGCCATGCTCGGCGAGGCCGTGGGAGCACACGCCAGGATCCTCGCTGAACTCGGACGCCCCCTGTCGGCCGTCCACGTCCTCCAACGGGCCGCGGCGACACGGGCCGGGATGGAAATCACCGCCGACGGGTCCCCGATCGATCCCGGCTCTCTCGTCCCTGAACTCCGCCGCCTGGCAAAGTCGGGCGCCCGAGCCCCGATCATCGGATCCCAGCCCACCGGCGACATTGACGTCATCGTCGGGTGGAGCCTGGTCACCCCGGTCCTCGAGCGTGACGTCTCCCCGGCCGTTTCCCATGAGTGGGCCGTCATGATCCACGCCGCGAACCGACGGCTGGGCGTCTTTTGCGACCTGGGATCCGGCAGACTCTCGCCCATATGGACTCGCCGCTACGCCGCCAGCCCCCCCACCGTCCTGCAGGCATCGCCCGACCAGTTCATCGTCCTGTGGAGCGACGATGCCACCGTTGAACGCATCGATCCGGCCACCGGGGATAGCCTCTGGCGTTCCCAGCCGCTGGGACGGATACTCCCGACCAATCCTCAGGCGGGGGTCCGCATCTTCGACACGCCCCTTGACGGACAGGTCCGATCGGACGACATCGTCGCCGCCCTGAACGACGCATCGCTCGTGATCGCCCAGCGTGATGGGGCGGCCGTCCGCTTCGACGCCAGGACCGGCCGGGTCACCTGGACCGCTCGCCTCCCGCTCACCCGCCTCTACGACCTCTCGCTCACCGGCGAGCAAATCGCGTTTTCCGGAGCCGCCGATTCATCCGAGGGACTCGGCCCACCCATCGGCGACCGCCGGGAGCCACGGCCAGCCCCCAAACCCACCATCGCCGTTCTGGACACCCAGACCGGCCGGCCCGCCTACGACCCCATCCACCCCGAATCCGATGTCCGTTGGATCCGCTCATCGTCCGGGGTGCTCATCGTTGCCCTTGTGCGCACGATTCGAGGTCTCGACCTGGCGACCGGGCGACCGGTCTGGGAGGACATCGTCGGTGACCTGGCGACCCACACCGCCGAGGGGTGGGTCTTCGACGACTCGGTGTACATACTCTCGCGACGCCGCGAACTGCACCGACTTGCCGTGTCCACCGGCGAAATCACCACCATCGACCTCTCAACGATCGACCGCCTCGCCGAGAGCGGGGAGATCACCGCCGGTCGCGTCGGGAAGAACATCGGCTTCAGTTCCAGGCAGGGGATCTTCCTGGTCACCCCGTCGGGTGATCCCGTCGGGGCCACGACGCTTTCCGGCAGGCGTCCCTACATGCCCGCCATGGCCGGTCGCGACGTCATCGCCCTGGTCGAATCCTCAACCGACGAACTCCTCGACGGGCGGCTGACCATCCGCGTGACCCTGGTCACCGCCGACAGCGCCAAACTCCTGCGCACGATCGCGGTCGTCGTCCACGGCGAGCCGGACACGGTCCTGGCCCGGTTAATGGATGGTCGGCTGATCCTGACCACCGATTTCGTGACCCAGGTCATCCCGCTCCCCGCGCCCGAGGAGCCATGACCATTCCACTCTCTCCCGCGGTCCCCATTCCAAGACAGAAACCGCTGAATTGGTTCGCCTCTCGGGCCGGCCGAAACCGGGCCACCTAGCGTTCGGGCATGTCCATGAAGATCGCGGTGATCATCCCGGCGGCCGGCTCATCGGGCCGCTACACACGCCACGGGGGCGTCCGCTCCAAACTCGACGAAGACCTGGGGGGCAAGTCCGTCCTCCAGCGCTGCGTCGAACTCTTCAGCAAGGCCGAATCCCCCGACTGGTCGATCGGCCAGGTGATCGTCGCCGGCCCGTTCGGCGAGGAGGCCTTCGCTGAATTCAAGGCCCGCCACGGCGACCGCCTGGGATTCCTCGGAGTCACGCTCTGCCGAGGCGGGGAGACTCACCGGGCCGAATCCGTCGCCGCCGCATTGGCGCTGGTGACCGACGACCACACGCACGTGGCCGTCCACGACGCCGCGAGGCCCTGCGCCCCGATCGAGATGATCGAGCGGGTGTTCGATGCCGCGGCCCGCTTCCCCGCCGTCGTGCCCGCCGTCGAGGTCGCCGACACCCTTAAGAAATCACGCCAGACCGACGACGCCGGGCACCACGACCCACTCGCCGCCATCCTCGGTCCCCTGTCCGCTCCCGCCGCGAAGCAGAAGGTGGTCGTCGAGGCCACCATCGACCGGGCCGGACTCCGTGCCGCCCAGACCCCCCAGGTCTTCGAGCGTGAACTCCTCCGACGTGCCTACGGACAGGCCGAATCGGCCGCCACCGACGACGCGGCCCAGGTCGAGCGCCTCGGTTGTGAGGTCGTCCTGGTCGATGGTGATACTCGGAACATCAAGATCACGCGGCCGGGGGATCTTGCCCTGGCCCGGGCGATTCTCAACGTCAAGGGGCCGGAGGATCGCCCGGCTCACATGCGATTTTGAAACCACGGCACGCGATCGGGGTATCACGGGGGCCACCACTCCCACCTTCGGAGACGACATGCCAACGGCACACCGAACCGGCTCGATCCGATTCCTTGCGATGATGGCGGTCGTCGCCGGGTCGTCCATGATCGCCCGAACCGCCACGGCCCACGTCGCGCCGGAATCCATCCCGGGATTCGCCCAGCCCGCCCAGCGAGAGCCCGCGAAGACCATCCGCCCCGGGACAGGCCGCGAGGTGGACCTTCGCCCTCGATTCCGTGTCGGCGAGGATCTTCGCTACGTGATGGTGCTTGAAAACGACGGCGTCACCGAAATGCCGCCGCTCGAATCATCGAAGCAAAGCAGCCGCCAGCGGGTCGAGTTCCGCCTTCGTACCGTCGAGACGGACCCCGAGAAAGGCTCCACCGTCCAACTGATCTACGAGGCCATACGAGTGACGATCGACTCGGGCGACACCAGGATCGAGTACGACAGCGCCACGCCCGCCAAGAGTCCCAGGTCCCGCGTGCCCGCCCCCGATCCCGCGCTCCCCGATCCATCCGCGGCCCTGGCCGAGGCCCTCGCCCCGGTTGTCGGAACGACCCTCACCCTCACCGTTCATCCCGACGGGTCCATCACCCGTGTCTCGGGCGGCAGCGAACTATCGAGCGCGCTGGCGGGGCGCTTCGCCGGGCCGATCGCCGATCCCCAGGGCGTCAAGGACCTCTTCGGCCCGATTTTTTCATCTCGCAGCCCCAGGCCCACGGCCAAACAGGGAGAATCGTGGCGGCACGAGGACGTGATCGACCTCGCGCTGCTGGGCCGCCTGCGCCTGACCACGGACCACTCGCTCAAGTCCGTCAAGGGAGATACCGCGACCATCGACTTCCATGGCCGCATGGAACTCGACTCCGAGGCCGCCGCGATGCCCAGGGGAATCCGCCTCTCCGACACCGTCTACAAGGGTGCCTACCTCTGGGACAGCGCGTCGGGCTCTCTCGAATCCATGGAACAGACCCAGGGATTCACCCTCTCGGGAGATATGGAAGGCGCCTCGGTCCGGATCTCCAGCAAAGGCACGGTCCGTATCGAGCGGCGGCGGCGATGATTCACGGTGCCGGCCCGCGGACCATTTCAGTTGACACGCTTCTCGAACAAGAACCCGCACGGCTGCGAACATGCCCGCCCGTCTGAAAACACAACGTACTCGTACCCTTCGTGCATCGAGGCCGATCCCGTCGCGCCGTCCTTTCGTATCGCGTAGAGCGTGACGTTGAAGTTTGGCCGCCCCTTCTCGTCCAGCAGGCGCTTTTCCCGCGTCCGATCGGCGATCCGCCGAAGGACCTCCAGGCACGCCTCACCGGGCGTCCGTCCGGCTTCCATCGCCGCGACCACCGCGTGCGACCCGCACACCTGCATGACGGCCTCCCCGCGCCCGGTCGAGCCCGCCGACCCCACGGCGTTGTCGGTGTACAGCCCCGCCCCGATGATCGGGGAATCACCGGCTCGCCCCGCGATCTTGTAACTCAGCCCGCTCGTGCTCGTACACGCGTGCAGGTCTCCCGCACCGTCGAGCGCGGAGACGTGAATCGTGCCGAATGTAAAGGGAATCCCGGGCGCCTGGAGCCGTGAGTCTCCCGGGGCCGGGACGTGATCCGTCGCGGGCTTCGAAGCGGCTCCCGCGTCCGGCGATCCACCGGGCGGCTGGTCCGCGCGAGCACCCGGAACGGTCGAGCCGGCCCACATCGCCTGCCCGAAGCCGCCCACGGCCTGATCGGGCGAGATCCACGCGTCGCGGTCCGAGAGAGCCGCCTTCCAGGCAAGCCACGCGGCGCGGCTTCTGGGAGTCAGCAGGTCTTCGCTCCTGAACCCAAGCGCCAGCGCGAAAGCCCTCGCGCCATCGCCAACCAGCAGCGAATGATCCGTGCGGCGCATCACTTCCAGGGCAACGGCGGCGGCGCGACGCACGCCCCGCAGGCCGGCCACCGCCGAGCCGCGATGCGTCGGCCCGTGCATCACCGCCGCGTCGAGTTCGACCTCGCCGTCCTCGTTGGGAAGGCCTCCGTACCCGACCGACATCTCCTGGGGGTCATCCTCGACCACTCCCACGCCCGCCACGAGAGCCTCGAGCATGCCCACCCCGGACGAAACCAGTTCGGCCGCCCGAACGACCGCGGGAATCCCGTTCCAGGAAGCAATCATCGTCGGGCCGGCGGCAACCATGTCGCTTCTCCTCGTGCAGGACACTGCAATCGTCACGCCCCGGCGCGATGCCCGCCCACAAGCCGCGATACCATCAGCAGCCCCGCCGTGGCGACCATGACCCCCAACGCGTTGGCGGCAAAGTCGTCCAGCGCGGCGACCCGGCGGATAGGCGCAAAGGCCTGCGACCACTCATCAAGCCCGCTGTACACCAGCGCGACCCCGCCCGACCTCCAGATGTTGATTTCCGAGAGCGGCTCGCCAAAGGCGCCGCACAGCACCAGCAGGATCGTCCACAGCCCGAACATGCCCATGTGGGCCACCAGGTCCGGCCGACCCGGCACCGGAATCGTCAGTTGCGGGTAGTGCGTCAGCATGAACACCACGCCGGCGTACACGCCAAACGCGAACACCGTCCATCGACGCCACGCACGTGCCGTCACGCCCGGACCTCGGCCGTGGAACCCGAACCCGCCCCGACCTCGCGAACCACCACCGCGGTCCCCGATGGGTCCGCCTGTCGCGCGAGCATCGCGTCCCAATCCGCCAGCAGAACGCCCGCCAGCGCGGCGTAATCCACCGCCCCGGACGCCTCGGGGGCGTAGTCAAAGATCGTCCGACCGTAACTCGGGCACTCCGCCAGTTTGATGTTCCGCCGGATCGCCGGACGGTACACGCGGGCGTGCCGCCACGGGACTTGCTTCCCACGCGCCGAATCGAAGAACTGGTCGAGGTCCGACACAACCTCCCTCGCGTGCATCGTCCCGGGGTCGTGCGCGCACAGGATCACGCCGGACACCAGCAGCCGAGGATTGATACCGCCGGTCACCAGCGTCACCGTCTCGAGCAGTTTCCCCACCCCCTGAAGCGCCAGGAAATGCGCCTGCATCGGGATCAGCACCTCCCGGGCCGCCGCCAGGCCGCTGATGGTCAGAAGCCCCAGCGACGGCGGGCAGTCCATCATCACGAATTCGTACGTGTCGCCAAGCGACTCGAGCGCCCGGCGAAGCCGTATGAATCGGTCCTGCTCCGAGGAGAGTTCCGATTCCGCCGCCGCCATGTCGGTCTGCGCCGGCAGGATCGACAGATTGTCCGACACCACGCGGATCGCCGAACGAACGTCAAACGCCGGGTCGAGCATCACGTCGTACACCGACGACTCAACCCCATCGGGATCGACCCCCACGTGCAGCGACGCGTGCGCCTGGGGATCAAGGTCGACAAGAAGGGTTCGGCGACCCGCCCGCGCAAACGCCGCCGACAGGTTCACCGTGGTCGTGGTCTTACCGACCCCGCCCTTCTGGTTCATCAGGGCGATCAGCCGGGTCGGTCGCGTGGCGGGGACCGTCATGGGCCTGAGTATATCGGGCGCGAACCTTCGCCGGACTGCCTGCCATCCCGGCCGTGGTCAGGACGCCTTGGCGGGTTCGACGACGGGGGCCACCACTTCCCCTTCCGCCGCCGCGCCGGAGGTGCCCGCCTGGACGGGACTGCCCGACGTCTGGCCCGTCGCACCGCCGTCGTCACGAGGGGCGGCCGAGGGACCGGGCGCCTTGACCGGCAAAGGCCGTGCGGAATTCGCCGCCGCGGCGGCCTGTGACTCGGTCTGCTTGCGCCGGGCGATCTTGATCGCCGTCACGCCGATGAACGACGCGAAAATCAGCGCCAGGATGTACACCACCCGCGCCCGCGACATGCTCAGCCAGATCCCCATCCCCGCGAACACCACGCCCAGGCCGTACAGCGTCAGAACCGCCCCCTTGACCCCGAACGCTCGCTTGAGCATGTGGTGAAGATGGTCGCTGTCGGCGCTGGAGATGCTCTTTCCCGCCATCTTCCGACGCACGATCGCCAGCGTCGTATCGATCAGCGGGATCGCGTAGATGATCATCCCCGCGAGCACCAGTTGCGTCTGCTCGTTGTCGCCCAGGGTGAGGATGATCACGATCGTCGTGAACCCCATCAGCAACGATCCCGCGTCACCCAGGAAGATCGTGGCCGGGTTGAAGTTGTGCGGCAGGAACCCCAGGCACGCTCCCAGCAGCGCCAGGCACAGGATGATCCGCTGGGAGTCCCGGGGGCCATCGTCCATCATCGCCATCCCCAGCGCGACAATGAGAAGCCCGAACGACGCGATACCCGTCACGCCCGTCAGCAGGCCGTCAAGCCCGTCGATCAGGTTCGACGCGTTGCACGCCCCAAGCACGAACAACGCGATCACCGCCGTTCCCGTCCAGTACACCAGGTCGATGTGGATCGACCCCGTCGGGGCCAAAAAGGGGACCGCAAGCCCCAGCGGGATGTCGTAGACCAGATTCGGGTCCCCGAAGATCTGGCCGATCGGCTTCATGATCCCGCCCGCCACGCGCACGCCGACGTCATCGATCGCCAGCGCCGCCGCGGCGAGCAACTGACCACCCAGTTTCACGCGGGGGCTGATCCCCATCACGTCGTCCAGCAGGCCCACCAGCACAATCGCGGTCATGCCCAGCAGGATCGAGGGCGGCACCGGGAACAGGTTGCCGTCCATGTCAAGGTGCGACGGAGAGCGAACCGTGTGAAACTCCATCACCCCGTCGAACGCGTGCGCGATGAAACTGAACAAAATCCCCGCCATCACGCCCAGGAACACCGCCACGCCGCCCAGGTACGCCACCGGCTCGCGATGAATCTTGCGAGCCTCGTTCGGGCGGTCGATCACGCCGTGCGTCAGCGCCAGGCGACGCATCAAGGGGGTCGCCACCAGCGTCACAAGAAACGCGATCACCAGGATCGGGCTGTAGTTGTGGAATATATCCAGCCGAGAAAGCGACTCCGCCCCGGCACCCCCCGCCGCCACCGACAAACTCTCGGCCTTCTGGTCCAGTTCCGCCACCGCCGACTTAATCGCCTCCACGTCGGCCCGGATCGCCAGGACATCCTCCCGAGCCAGGAACCCGGGCTGGGGGATCAGGGACGGTGATGTCAATCCTTCGTGGAGACTCACGAACCGCACTCCGGCACCCCGTCCGCCTGCATGCTCACCGCCATCGAGCGGATCGTGTCCTCGATCGACAGGCCGGCCTCAAAGCCGACCGCGGCACGGATTCTTGACAGGTCCGGCACCCGCCGACGAAGATCCTCGAACCCAGGCCCGTACGCCTCAGTGTACGGTACACGGCGGACTCGTGAGCGCGATCCGAGGGTACGGATCACCAGGTCCGCCAGCCCCAAAATCGAGATCGGCCGGTCCGAGCCGAGGTTGAACACCCGGCCCACGCAGGCCTTCTCCGCCAAAAGGCGCGGCAGGACACCCACCACGTCCCGGACATCGCAAAAGCACCGCACCTGCTCCCCATCGCCGTGGACTTCCAGGTCATCCCCTCGCAGAGCGGCAAGCACGAACCGGGGCAGGACCATCCCATAGTCCCCGACCTGCCGCGGACCCACCGTATTGAAGAACCGAACGACCACCACCGCAAGCCCGCCCGCCGCGTGGTACGCCAGCGCCAGGTGCTCGTCGATCGCCTTCGAGAGCGCGTACGACCACCTGGAGACCGTCGTCGGGCCGTACACGACATCGTCGTCCTCGCCAAACGGCGTGTTCCCCGATTTGCCGTAGACCTCCGAACTGGACGCGATCAGCAACCGGGGCGAGGCCCCGGGCGCCCGACGCTCGTGCGCGAATCGCAGGATCGCCGCCGTCTGCCCGACATTGGTCTCGATCGATCCGATGGGGTCCTCAACGACGAGGCGAACCCCCACGGCCGCCGCCAGGTGATAGATCTCGTCGAACCGCGCGTCCGGGCTCAACGCCTCGACCGCCCCCGCGACCGAGGACTCCAGGAACCGCAGCCTTCCTCCCGACATGCCCATGGCCCGTTCAAGATTGGAACGTCGCCCCGTCGACAGGTCGTCCACCACGGTCACGCGATCACCCCGCTCAAGCAGGCGTTCGACAAGGTGGGACCCTATGAACCCCGCCCCACCCGTGACAAGCGATTCAACGCCGGAGCCAGCACTGGTGGATGGGATATCGGGGGCCTTCATCGGAGGGCGATCAGACAGTACGCACGACCGACACGATTCACCCACGGCACGTCAGGCCCCTGGACCACGGCTCGCGACCCTGAACCCCAGCGCCCGCAAGGCAGGTAAGGACCGCCGCGCACGGCCGCGGGATCAGGTGTTGAGATACTCGTGAGTCGCCTTGATGTTCGAACGCATGTACCCGCCCGCCGAGGCTCGAACGCCGTTGACGAGCACGCCCAGGAGTTCTCCACGGGCGTCGTTGAGATCGACGATCAGGCGGGCGACCATGCCGCGCGTCTCGCTCATCGCCCGGACCACCAGGACCGAGGCGTCGCAGCGGTTGGCCACCGCCATGCCGTCGCCCGAGACCAGCGCGGGAGCCACGTCGAGAAGCACGATGTCGTACATCTCGCGAGCCTGGCGCACCAGGCGAGTCATCGCCTCGGTCGCCAGCAGTTCGCTCGCCCGGTGCTCACGAGAACCGGCCGAGAGAACATGCAGGCGGTCGTCCCCGGCTCGCTGGACCGCGCCCTCCAGCGCCGCTCCGCCCATGATGACATCGCCAAGACCAGGCCCCTCGTTGACGCCGAAGATCCGGTGGAGCGCGGGTCGGCGCATGTTCGCGTCAATCACCAGCACCCGCTGACCCGCCGCCGCGTTCACCAGCGCCAGGTTGGAAACGACCGTCGTGCCACCCGAGCCCGGGGACGCGGCGACCACCGCCACCGTCCTGTGCGCCGCCAGGTCCATCCTCTTGGACAGAGCCGAACGGACCTGCCGGAAACTCTCCGCGATCACCCCGCGGGGACGGTCACGGAACGCCGTCTCCACCGCGCCGGGCGCCGACGGATCCTCCGACGCCGCCGGGATCAGGCCCGCCACGCGGGCCCGGGGGATCAGGGCCACGTCCGACGGCCCCTTGATGCGGGTATCGAGCAGTTCGCGGCCGATCAGGAAGACCGACGTGCCCAGGAGCGCGAAGAACAGGCCCGCGGGCAGCAGGAACTTCAGTTTCGGGAACGACACCTCCGTCGGCAGCGATTCACGCTGGAAGACCAGCACTCGCATGAAACTATCGAGGCTCTGCAACGCGTTGAGTTCCCTCTGGCGGAGTTCCAGTTTGCTCCGGTTCTCGATCGCCAGCGAAATGGACCGGTCGATGTCGTCGAGTTGCGCCTGGGTCTGCGTCAGTTCGCGCAGCCGCTCGCTCAGCACCGCCTGCCGGTCGGACAGGTCCAGTTGCTGGGCTTCCAACTGCGCCACACCCATCCGCGTGGCGTCGACCATGGCCCGGAAACGCTGCTCGATGCGCTCGGCCCGCTTCTGATCGAGGCTCTGCTGGTACCCCTGGAGTTGGATGTCCAGTTCACGCACCATGCGGTGCTGCTCGGTGAACTTCAGGAGCATCGCCTGACGCTCCGAGGTCAGTGTCGTGATCACGCCCTTGATCTGCTGGATCTCGGGCATGGACTCGACCTCGTCGCGCAGCGCCTCCCCGAACTGAGGCCCGGCCGGGTTGCGCAGTTCGTCCTCGTAACTGACCATCCGCGTCTTGAGGGCCTCGAGATCAAGCCTGATGTTCACCAGTTGCTGGTTGATCACGCCCAGGTTCTGCTGCGTGTCGATGTGCTGCTTGTTGATGACGTCGATCTTCTTGTCGGTCAGGAGTTTGGCGCGGCGGTTCTGGGACTCGTTGACCTGCTGCGTGATATCCTCGATCGCCCGCGTGACCGCGTCACGCTGCGAACTGCTCGTCTCGAGCATCTGCCGGCGGAGTTCGGTCTCGTACGTCTCACGCCAGAGTTTCACCAGCGCGGTCACGTTCTCCCGGTCCTTCCAACTGATCGACATCTCGATGAACCGCGTCTCGGGGATCACCCGCGCGCTGGCTATGTCCTTGAGGTACCGCTGCGCCTCGGCCGGGTTGTAGACCCCGTTCTCCTCGAACTTCGAAGCCCAGCGCGGCGCCTCGGTCGTCATCCGGCGGTC
The DNA here is from genome assembly GCA_019636515.1 of Phycisphaeraceae bacterium. Taxonomy (GTDB): domain Bacteria; phylum Planctomycetota; class Phycisphaerae; order Phycisphaerales; family UBA1924; genus JAEUJB01. The sequence continues at coordinate 77,230 of JAHBXI010000005.1, forward strand.
CTCCGCCAGTTTCAAGAGCACCAGGTCGCTGGTCATGATCGCCCGCTGGGTCATCATGTAACGCTGCAGCGCCACGTCGTCGACCTGCCCGGCGCCCTCCGGCTGCGTCGGGTCCGCCTGCACGCTGAACACCTGGAAGATCACCCGCGCCGTCCACCGGGGGTACAACGCCATCCACGCAAAGTGCAACACCGCTCCGCCGATCAACCCCAGCACCGCCGCGATCGCCAGCACCAGTTTGTACTTGCGGAACATCTTGACCGGGTCGATCGTCGCGACCGGAGCCGGCGTGGCCGGGCCGGCGGCTCGGGGAGCCGGAACGGGCGGCCGGGTCGTCGCGGGAACGGTTGTCATGGCTGCTTCCTGTTGATCACGCACGTTTCTTTCGGACCTGCCCGGTCCCGTGCGGCGTTAAGAACATCGGCACAAGAGCACGTCGCATCACGGCCTCTTGACGGCTTATTTGCCAGCAATCTTCCTCTTCAACTCATCCAGGTCGGTTCGGTATTCGGACGGGCCTTCGACGCCGACGGCGTTCAAAATCGCTTCCACGTCGCGAGCCAGACGCGAGGCCGTCTCCGTGTCGCCCTTGGCAAAGTAATACCCGCCCAGGTGGATCATGGGAGGGATACGCGAAAGCGTCATGCCCGCGCGCGCGATCGCGGCCTCCAGGGCCTGGCGGGCTTCCTCCGCACGACCAAGCGCCAGGTACACCACCCCGAGCGTATCGAGCGCATCCGAACTCTCCGCACGGCTCCTGACCGCCTGTTCGGCATACGGAAGGGCCTCGGCCGCCCGGCCGAGATACCGGACGTACACGTACGCCAGGTTGTTGTTTATCTCCCAGTCCTGCGGGTACTTGCCAAGGCCCGCCTTCCAGATCTCCGCCGCCCGCTCGTGCTCCTGGCGCGTGTGAAGCGTCGTCCCCAGCAGTCGATACGAAAGAACCCGGACATCGTCGTTGGAGGCCCCGGAGATCAGCGCGTTCAGTTCCTTGATTCCGTCCTCGAAATTCCCGGCCTCCGAGATCTGCAGTTCGGCCCGGAAGAACTGGACCCAGTCTCGATGCACGCTCCGGGTCGCGGCCGCGGCGTAGTACGCCGCCGTGTCGGCGGGGCGCGGATAAATGACCCGTACATCCCGTCGCCAGGCCGAGAGTTGATCGGTCCGCTCGGGCGAAATCAGGTCGAGCGCCATCGTCAAGTCGTCGTTGACCTGCCGCTGGACGCGGGAGAAATTGTTGGCGTTACGACGCATCGCGATCTTGGCCCGCGAGATGATCAGCGCCGGCCTTTGGGAAATCTCGGCCTGGAACGTCCGGAGGATCTCCTCGGCCTGCATCACGTTCCCGGCCGGGTTGTTCAGGATTGACTCCAGGCAGCGGATGCCGATGTCGTACTCCTTGGAAATCGCCCAGGCCTGAAGCGCGTACCGCGCCGCGTCCGGGTACGACTCGGACAACCGGAACAGGTCCGACATCCGGGTGATGGTCTGGAGATCCCCGGGGCGGACGCCGATCGCCTCGTCGGCGATCTGCACGGCCTGGTCTCGACGATCCCTGCCGAGCAGGTCACGGATCAGGTTGTCGCGGATTTCCGTCATCCCCGGGTTGGCCTTGACCAGTGCCTGGAGGTCGGCGATGGCCTTGTCCACGTCGCCGCGGTTGTTGTGCATGGTGGCGCGGGCCTGCAGGGCCCTCGCGTGCCCGGGGCGAAGGCGCAGCGCCGCGTCGAGGTCCGCCATCGCGTCACGCTGCGAAGCCGGGTCCTTCATAAGGAACTCGGCCCGCTTGACGAAGACCAGCGGGTCCTCCGGATAGGCCACGACGGCACGGTCGAGCAACTCGCGCGCCCGGCGGGTGTCGCCCACGCACAACGCCCCATCGGCCGCCAGGAGCACGGCCGTGGCGTTCTCTTTCTGCGTCCCTGCCTGGATCTTCGTGAGCAGTTCGTCCGCGTCCTTGCAACGGCTCACGCGGAGATACATCTCCGCGAGGCGCAGCCGCACGAGATTCCCCGAGTCCTCTCCCCCGGCCTCGAGCACCCGCTCGTACGCCTCGGCCGCCCCCGCGTCGTGCCCGAGGTTGGCCAGCGTATCACCGATGGTCCGGTCCACCTCGCGACGCTTGGCGTCCTGGTAGGGCAGCCCTCGCTGCATCATCTGCACGCCCGCCTCGAGGTTGCCACGCTGCACCAGGAACTGGCCGAAGGCCAGGAACGGGTCGATCGTCAGCGACGACGCCTCACGCGCGGCCAGGTAGTCCTCCATCACCTTCAGGCTCTGGTCCGGCTGGCGCTGCTCGAGGTACCACCTCGCGTCCAGCAGCGTCACCTGGGGCGTGTCGGCCCGCGCGCGCAGACGGTCGATCAGGGCCCGGGCGGATCGGTAGTCCTTGACGTCCATGTGGAGCGTGGCAAGAGTCCCGAGGTTGTTGATGTTCTCGGGGTCGCGCTCGAGCATGCGGGTCCGCATCTCGATCGCCCGAGGCTTGTCCCCGACACGTCCCTCCAGCCGCAGCAGCAGTTCCTCGAAGGCCGGGTCGTTGGCGGCGAAACGCTCGTTGTCCCTCGCCACCCGCAGCGCCCGGGACGCGTCTTCCTCGCTCAGGAACGCGATGTACTCTCGCAGGGTTTCCCGGTCGTTGGGTCGAAGTCGCAGCGCTTCCTCGTAGGCACGCAGCGCGTCGGGGGTCCGTCCGATCTGCCGCTGCACACGGGCCAGAAGGCGCCACGCCTCGGGACTCACCACGTTGCGGAGCGTCGCCTGCCGAAGCGTGGCCGCCGCCTCCGACATGCGGTCCTGCATGATGAACACGCGTGCCCGGTAGGTCATTCCTTCCGCCCCGTCGGCGTCCAGTTCCTGCGCCTTGGCGGCAAACCTGTTGGCCGCGTCGACATCCCGGCGCTCGATCGCCTCGAGGAAGGAAAACTCCAGAACACGGGAGTCGGACGGGTTGCGGGCATACTCGGATCGGAGCACCTGCGACGCCTCGTCAAGACGGCGGTACCCGCGAAGGATCGCGTACTTGCGCAAGGCCTTGTCCGTCGGGGCCAGGTTCGACTCGTCCAGCAGCGCGATCAGCGCCCCGGCCGTATCCTCGGCCGACAACGCGCGGGCCAGGCGGGCGAGGTCCTTGTGGTCCGGGTGCGCCTCGATCCCGCGGCGAAGCGCGGCCTCGGCGCCCGCCTTGTCGTTGTTCTCCACCAGGGCCTGCGCCAGCGCCGTCACGACACGCGGATCCTGCCCGTGCCGATCGGCCATCGCGCGCAACTGGTCGGCCACCTCGCCGGCGTTCAGCCGCGACGAGGACATCGCGGCCTCGAGCATCGCCATGTCGCGCGCCACCGGATCCGCGATCTTGGTCGGGTCCGCCTCCTGCTCCCACGACGCCAGGATCCGGACCGACTCCTCGTCCGAGGGATAACGCTCGATGATGCCACGGACCAGTTCGATCGCCCGCTCCTTGTCCTCCATCGCGTGGACGGCCTGCGCGTGGATGCGCATCGCCATCAGGTTCTGAGGCTCGATCGCCATGAGTTTCTCGGCGGTCGCCATCGCCGCGCCCGGCTGGTTGAGACGCAATTGCACCTGCGACTGAATCAGCAGCGCGTCGGCGTGGCGATCCGTGCCGATCGAATCAAAGAACTGCCGCAGCAACTTGTTCGCCGACTGCCAGTCCTCCTGCGCGACCTTGAACTTGGCGTCCAGCAGCCGCAGCGCGGGAACGTCCGCGCGGATCCCGCGGGCCTCCGCCTGGGCGCGGTACTTCTTGAACCTCTCCAGCGTCTCGGCTTTTCTCACGGGATCCGATTGACCGAACCAGTCCGTCAGCGTGAGGTCCGCCTGGGCGATCACCGCCGAGTCCTTCATCGAGTACAGACGCAGCCCCTCGATCCCCAGTGGGCGGGGCGGCAGTTCGAGGATCGCCTGATACTCCGCGATCGCCTCGTCGATGCGACCGGCCTGGCCGAGCATCGACGCCAGAAAATTCCGGGTCGCCGCGTCGTCCGGGTGCGACTGGATCCTTGCCTTCGCCATCGGGATGGACCGCGTGTACAGGGGGCGCCCCTCCACGCCCAGTTCCAGCGACGCCAGATCGCTGATCAGTTCCACCCCCACATCGCTCATCGAGCCAAGACGCTTCGCCGCGTCGTCAAGATCGGGAATGAGCGTCCGGATGTCGTCCCCCAGCGCGGCCGCCCGGTCCCGGCGATCCTCCCGCGACGCCGTTCGTGTCACGCCGCCTTCCCGGAGGATCCGCTCGGCCTTCGAACGGATGTTCATCAGCACCACCCGGGGGTGATCGGGGTACGCCGCCGACAGTTCCGCGAGAGCCTGCTGCGCCTGCGCCAGGCACTCGGCTTCCTGTTCGTCACGCCGCGCCTTGGCCGCCCGGGCCGCCCGGGCCCCGTGGTAATACACCAGCCCGATCCTCGACTCGACGTCCTGCGAATCGGCCTTGATCGCCGTGAGGAGGTCCTCGCCGGCACGGGTGATCTGGGTCTCGGAGACATCCGACGCGTTGGCGATGATGCGGACCAGGGCACGGCCGCTGAACCGGCGGAGCGCCTGCTCGGGTCCGGGATTGGCCGGGTCGTAGTTCAGCAGCGCGTTGTCCGTTTCGGTCACCAGGTCCAGGTTGGGCTGGAGGTCGAATCGCTGGGACGCGATGCGGTCGTCGATCATCTGAAGCCAGTTGCGGTGCGCCTCGACATCGTTGCGTTTGATGATGGCCAGGTTCCGGGTGACCTTCGTGTAGTCGCCCAGGAATTTCTGCTCGTAGATCGTCCGGGTCTCGGGAACCAGGTTCGAGAGCGCCTCCCGCCACTTGGCAAGGCGTACCGCGCTGTTCTGCTGGCGGTTCACCGCCTTGGCGTAGTACACGTCGGCGTCCTTGTAGTTGCCCGCGGCCATGGCCTCGTCGCCGCGACGCTCGTTCTCGTCGCCGGTGCGGCTCTTGAGCCACAGGTACGTCCCCGCCGCGCCGACAAAGACAAGCACAATGACGCCCGCGAGCGTCACGACGAAACGAGTATTGACCTTGGCCGCCATCGCGCTCAACTCCCTCGTCGTCCGCGGGCCATCCGGCCCGGCGAGACGATCGTGTCATCATCCTTCGCCCGACGCGGCCACCCGTGCCCGCCGCGGGTTGTCCTCGGGGTATGCCCCCGCCTCCACATCGATCCAGTCCGGAACGCACATCATCACGTGCGGCAGAAGGTCGTCAAGCAGACGGCCCGACAAGGCCGCAAGTTCCGCCGCGTCCGACACGAACGGGCTGGAAATCTGCACCTTCATGTAGTAGGCGTAGTCGTCCTCCAGATTGAACGCCAGCAGCCGAACGCCCTCCGCCCTCGCCACCGTACCCCCGTTGGCGACGAAGAAGTACCCCGCCGTGTACACCAGCCCCCCCGGCCCGGCGTACTGCGAGATGTTCATCGAGATCGAGCCGGGATCACGGGGCAACCGAACCCGCCGGATCCGGTTATTGTTGTGGTCCATGGCGTTGGCCGTGAAGATCCGTCCTCGCAGCGAGGAAGGGACCGTCTCATCCTCCACCCAGTCCGACTGGTCGAGCGTCACCGGGTAAATCGACGACGCCGAGATCATGTCAAGACCGCCCCCGATGAAGCAACGCTCGGGGACGTGAGGGACCGTGTCGATCATCCCCGTGTAGTACGCGATGTGAACTTCGAGCGTCGCCGGCTTGCGAGGATCGGATGGGAATCGCTCCCGGTACGTCCGCGTGACGTAGTTCTCCGTCCCGAGCGCCTTGAGAACCTCGGGCTTCTCCAGGCGGTCCTCGCCGACCTGCTCCCACGAGGCCGTGATCCGCGGAATCGCCCGAACCGCTCGATTCTCGGGGGCGTGGATCGGCAGTTTCTGCAGGTAGATCCCGGTCATCCGGATACCCGCCCCGAACCCCGCCGCCGACGCCGCCATCACCACCAGCGGCACCACGAAGGACGCCCGGGAAAGGCTCGACCACGCCACCGGGCGAGCAAACCACGCCGGCCACGGGATCGACGCCTTCGCGTCCGCCTGGGTCTTGATCTTCGCGGTCGCTCCCGCGACCGGCGGGTCGTCTTCGCGGACCACCCGCTCCAGCACCCACACCACCCCCAGGAACAGGAAGAACCCCGGGACCAGCAGCAGCATGCCGATCAGCATGTGCGCATCCCCGGTCGCCAGGTTCGAATCAAACAACGACGCGATCCCCAGCACGGCCACGCGCACCACGTTCAGTCCCACCGCCACCGGGATCGAAAGCAGCACCACCGCCACGCGCTGCCACCAGTAGGTACACCGTATCAAGGCCACCGCCGCCGCCAGCGCGATGAACGCGATCACCATCCGCATCCCCGAGCACGCGTCCGCGACGTTCATCGGGGCCGCCACGCCCGCCGAATTGATCACCGTGATGTTGTTCCCGTCGACATGCACCCCAAACCCCGCCATGTCCCCGAGGAACGTCAGGATCAGCCCCGCTCCTTTCGACGCGATCAGTTTCAGCGGGAACGTCAGGTAGTTCATGATCATCTCGCTGACCGAGACGCCGAACCCCAGGTACGCGATCGGCAGAAACAGCCACCGCATCATCGCCGGACCGGCCATCAGCAGCGCCAGCCCGAACAACGTCAGGATCATCGAGAAGCCCTGGAGCATGTGGTTCTTCACGCCCACCACGCAGAAGAAGTACGCCACGATCCCGAGCACGAACGGGGCCAGCCCAGGCCAGAACACCACCGGCTCGGTCTTGAGGATCTGCTCACGCCGCATCCACAAGAGCCCCGCGCTCACGACCGGGATCAGGTAGACGTGTCCCCAGTCCTCCATCGCCTCAAGGCTGAACCTGTTCTGCACCAGGAACCAGCGGTAGAACAACGCGACAAACGCCGCGAACAGGAGCCCGATCATCGTCAGACCCGCCCGGGACAGGATCCCCGGCCGAGACGGACCGCGACCCACACGCTCGCTCAGCGTGGATGTCGGATCCGACCGCGGTGTGCTGATCGTCGCCATCGTTCAGATTCTTGGAGTTCCCAACTCTTGGAGACCCCGATTCTTCGATACCCTGGGCCACGCCCCGCGATCGACGAGGGGAAACAACCATCTCCGGCCGCTCGGACAACCTCGGGCTTGGCCGGCCTTTCCCGCCGATCGCGGATGCCCTCCCTCGACCCTACCGAACCCACCATGCACACCGACCATCCCCGCGGGCTCTTTCCCTATACGAACCCGCCGCCCGGTTGGTTCATGCCCACGCCGACACGGCCTTGGTCTCCACGCCCGTACCATGTCGCGAATCCGTCAGAATCCACGACTTTCCGGCGGGGGACCGAAGATGTCGTTGCCGAAATTGCGGTCCACCACAAAGCCAAACCCGTAGTTGGTCCGGAACCCGCCCCGCAGCACCGCGAGCGGCAATGCCCAGAAATTGGTCCCGACGTTGATCCGGTCGTCGGGCTTCAGGTACAGGTCGGGCTCGGTCTGTTCGGCGATCGCGCGGAGATTGATCCGGATCGTCGCCTGGCGGTCCTTGCCCACGATCCTCGTCACGTCGCAACGCTCGGGGATCGCGATCGCGTTCAGGCCGCCGGCCGAATCCAGGGCCCGAAGCAGCGTCAGTTTGCCCACGTCCGGCAGCGAGTACGGGCCGGGACGCTGCACCTGGCCGGCCATGTAGACCAGCCCCGCCGTCGGCGCGGGGACCCGAACCGTGTCACCCTGCCGAACCACGATGTTGTACCGTGCATCGCCCGCCAGCAGCGGCTTGACGGGGATCCTGATCACGCGCTGGGTCACCATCGCCGAGAACCCATCATCGGTTCCGCGCGACCCGGACGAGCCGCCCCGCCCATCCGAAGCCCCTCCCCGCTGGCTCTTGACCAGCACCCACTCCCCGTTGACAAACACCCAGGTCGGCTCCGACGATAAACCGCCCCCCGAATCGGTCATCGGGCGCGACGGCGACCGGTCGGTCGCGGGATTCACCAGGTCGATCACCGGCTCGGCGCCGCCCTCACGATCGTTCCGGCCCGCCTCCACCGGCTGAGCGCCCCGCCCCGCCCCCACAAGGTCGATCGGCGCTGAAAGCACCGACGGCATCGGACGGCCCGAGTCCCATCCCCCCGTGCCATCACCCGCATCCTGTTCCCCCTTGGGTGACTCTCCCGATGGATCGAGGGCCTCTTCGAGCGCCTCCATCTCCGACCGATCCGGCGTCTTCGCTGGATTCGGCACGGAGGTGCCAGGCGTCTGGGCTCCGCCTCCCGTCAGGTCGTCGATCAGGTCGATCAGGCTCTCGGTCTGCCTGGGCGCGGGCGACGATTCCGTCGGAAGCGCCGGGTCCGTCGTCGGCGACGGGGCCGGCGCCGCGCCGGTCGGGCGCATGCCCGCGCGGACCGAGTCGTCCAGCGCCACCTGCCGGATCACAAAGACCTCTTCAATCGACTCGGGGAATCGCCCCGCCGCCGTGATCGCCTCGAGCAGCCGGTAATCCGGGCGAGGGATGAAGTACGGTCCCGGAGATTCCACCGCCCCGATCACCGCGTAGGTCTGCTGCCGCTGCGCCAGCGGGACGATCGACACCAGCGGTTCCCGGATAAAACGCGAGAGTGCCCGGACGATCTCGGCCTGCGTCTCGGCCACCGTCCGCCCCGCGACGTTCACCAGGCCCAACTGGGGAAGATCGATGTTTCCCTGAAGGTCCACGTCGCGCGGAATCTCCGTCCCGCCCTGGCGGGTCTCAAAGTCGTACAACGTGATCAACAGGCGGTCGCCAGGGGCCACCCGGTACTCCTGCGCCCCGGCGACAAGGTCCTCCGGAATCACGTCCGTCGTCTCGATCAATTCACCCAGGTCGTCCTCGATCACGCTGATCCGGTCGAGAATGGGCAGCGAGGTCGGCGTCGGCTCCCACCGTCCGGTGACGCTCGGATCCAGGAACGAATCCGCCTGGCAGCCCGACAGGATCGCGGCGAGCCCGGTCAACGCGACCGCGGATCCGCAGCACGACGCCACGCCACGGATCGTCAACGCGTGCCCGCGCCCGACCGCAGCGAACTCCGACTGCTTTCTCGCTCGTGCCGCCGATCCCATGCGTTCACCTTTCACTCGTAACCCGCGCTGAACCAGAAAAGAACCGATCGTCACGCTTGCCGGTCACCGCGAGGCATCCAATCAAAATACAAACAAAAACGACGAGAGAATCATAGTGTTCCCGACTTATCGGGACACCGCCGACTCAACGAATCACCAGAAATGCCAAACACATTCCTTCCAAAATCCCCCGGTCATCCACGGCCCGACAACTGCATCGACCGCCCCCATCCCAACGGTTTACCCAGTCCTCGCATTTTCACGCCTCTCGCCATGCCGCCTGATATCGGCCGTTCCGAGTCTCCGGCGCAGGAGGAGCGAAGTCTAAACTACAACGATGAACGATCGGCCTCATCACGCCAATCTCACCCCGGACCACGGGAGTGATGAGAGTCCCACCGACGCTGGAGTTACGCCCCAGCCGCGGGCGGCGTTCGCCACGGCTTCCAAGTCCTCGCTTGATCGAACGCAATCCCGACACCCTCGCCCACTCGGGGGAGACCCGCTCCGCCGGATCGACCCGCCCGTGGTCAGCCTGACGCCGATGGTCCTGAACAACCACGGCGGGGTGGACCACCTCGCCCCCAAGCGCAAGCCCTCGTGGATCCGTGCCCGCGTCCCCGGGGGGGAGGGGTACAACCGGCTCAAGTCCATCCTGACCGAGCACTCCCTGCACACCGTCTGCGAGGAGGCGGGATGCCCGAACATGGGGGAATGCTGGTCGCGCGGCGTCGCCACCATCATGATCCTGGGCGATACCTGCACCAGGGCCTGCGGGTTCTGCAACGTCAAGACCGGCCGCCCTCCATCGCTCGACAAGGATGAGCCGCGCCGAGTCGCCGAGTCGCTTCGCCTGATGTACGAAGGCGCCCGGCTTCGCCACATCGTCATCACGTCCGTCAACCGGGACGAACTTGCCGACGGAGGGGCGGGGATCTGGGCCGAAACCATCACGCGAAGCAAAGAGGCCTGCCCCGGCCTCTCCATCGAGGTGCTTATCCCTGATTTCGAGGGCAACTGGCCGGCCCTGCAGATGGTCATTGACGCCCGACCGCACATCATCAACCACAACCTTGAGACGGTTCGCCGCATGTACCCCGCCGTGCGCCCAAGCGCCAAGTTCGATCGCTCCCTCGAACTTCTCCGCCGGGTCAAGGAGCAGGGCCTGGTCGCCAAGACCGGCGTCATGGTCGGCATCGGAGAGAAAGATGATGAGATCGCCGAACTCATCGGCGACATCCAGCGGTCCACCCGCGTCCGGGCGGCAAACGCCGAATCGCTCACCCACAAACCCGAACGCGCCGCCGACCCCGATCCGCGCGATCCCACCGCCGATTCGTGCGACATCCTCACCATCGGCCAGTACCTCCAGCCGACGCGAAACCACCTGCCGATCGACCGATTTGTCACCCCCGAGCAGTTCGACCGCTTCAAGGCCCTGGGCCTGTCCGCCGGGTTCAAGGTGGTCGAGAGCGGCCCGCTGGTGCGTTCGAGTTACCACGCCGACCACCAGGCCGACGTTCTGACCACCATCCAGCAGGCCCGCGCGGCCACGACGGCGGGCCAACGAGAACGGGTCGATGGGTTTCACGGCCGAACCAGCGGTTCGACGGCCTCGCGTCCGAACTGTTGATGTTGGTGGCTTGCCTCGGACGTGAGATACTGGCGATCAAACCCACCATCGCCCGGTGTCCGGCCAACCCGGAACCGGCCCTTTCGTTGAGTTCCCCTTCAGACGTCACGACCGATCGGCGCGAGCACAAACGCGAACGATGGATCGCTGGTCCATCTTCGTCGGCCCGCCGGGGAACTCGCCCTCGAAGGATCGAGATCCGGGAATCGCCGATCACCGCCGCGCCCGTTCAGCCGCCGGCCGCGCCGTTGACCCGCTCGCATACGATCCCGCCATGCAAAGGCAAGCCGCCGTCATCGGCGCCCTTCGAACCCCGATAGGCCGGTACGGCGGTGCCCTTTCATCGGTTCGGCCGGACGACCTGGCCTCGCTGGTGATCCGCGAGGTGGTCGCCCGGAGCGGCATCGACGGCTCGCTTGTCGACGACGTGTATTTCGGCGCGGCGAACCAGGCGGGAGAGGACAACCGTAACGTCGCGCGAATGGCCGCGTTGCTGGCGGGCTTGCCGCCGAGCGTGCCGGGCTGCACCGTCAACAGGCTGTGCGCCTCGGGGCTGGAGGCGATCAACCTCGCGGCGAGGATGATCGAGGCGGATCACGGAGATGTGTTCATCGCGGGTGGCGTCGAGTCCATGAGCCGCGCCCCGCTGGTGCTGAGCAAGGCTCAGGCGGCCTTCGACCGCGAGCAGGAATTGGTCGATACGTCGATCGGGTGGCGGTTTGTCAACCGTTCGCTCGCCGCGATGCATCACCCGTATTCCATGGGGCAGACGGCCGAGAACGTCGCCCGAGCGCACGGCATCAGCCGGGAGGATCAGGACCGATTCGCGCTGGCGAGCCAGCGTAAATGGGGCGCCGCGAACCAAGCCGGTCGGTTTGCCGACGAACTGGTGCCGGTCGAGATTCCGCAGCGCAAGGGAGAGCGGGTTGTTGTATCGGTCGATGAACACCCTCGCCCCGATACGACGCCGGAGCAACTGTCCAGGCTCCGCCCGGCGTTTACCGACGGGGGGCCGGGCACGGTGACGGCGGGCAATTCGTCGGGGATCAACGACGGCGCGGCGGCGCTGCTGCTGGTTGAAGCACGGCGGGCCGCCTCGCTCGGCCTTAAACCCATCGCGTTTGTCGCGGCGAGCGCTTCGGCCGGGGTTGACCCGGCTCACATGGGCATCGGGCCGGTGCCCGCGACGCGCAAGGCGCTGGCACGGGCGGGTCTTTCGCTGGACGATATCGGGCTTTTTGAACTCAACGAGGCGTTCGCCGCGCAGTCGGTGGCGTGCATGCGCGAGTTGGGCCTCGACGAGTCGGTGGTCAACGTGAACGGGGGAGCCATCGCCATGGGGCACCCGCTGGGGTGCAGCGGCGCACGCATCGCCTCGACGCTGGTGCATGAAATGTCAAGGCGCGGCGTGCGGCACGGCGTCGCCACGCTCTGCGTGGGCGTGGGACAAGGGCTCGCGACCGTGTTCGAGCGTGCCTGAAGAAAGACGCCGGGCACGGAGCCGCCGCCCTTCATCTCATAGCCGCAATCCTCTTGAACCCGCTACGGAAGGCCGCGACGAGGGCATCGACCTCGTCCTGGGTCATGGGCGTCGAGAGAGCGGCCGAACACGAGTTGATGAGAATGATCCCTTCATCCAGCATGTGGCTCAGAAGAGCCTTGAGGCGCGAGTTTTCCTCGGGCGAGAGATACGCCTCGCGGTAATCCCGCGGCGGTGTCGCCTTGAGGTGGACACGGAACATCGAGCCCGTGCCGGTCACGCTGGCGGCAACACCGGCCTGGCGGATGGCGTCCTCGATCTTCGTGATGGCGAGGCGGGTCAGCGCGTTCAGGCGGTCGGACGCGGATCGATCGAACTTCTCCATCGCGGCAAGCCCGGCGCCGACGCTGACGGGATTGGCCGAGAAGGTCCCGGAATGGGGATAGACGTATCGCGGGGAGCGCGGATTGAGAACGTCCATGAACTCGGCTCGCCCGGCGATGGCGCCGATCGGGAACCCACCGCCGATCATCTTCCCCAGGGCCGTGAGGTCCGGCGTGACGCCGTACTGCTGCTGCAGGCCTCCGTGGCACGAGCGGAAGGTGATCACTTCATCGATCAGCAGGAGCACGCCGTGGCGGATCGTCCAATCGCGCAGCGCCGACACGTACGCGGGGTCGGCGGGGTTCAGACCGATGCGGTGGGGCATGAGATCGATGACGACGCACGCGAGTTTATCCTTCGCGCGATCGAGCAGGGCGATGGTTCGGTCGATGTCGTTGAACGGAAAGACAACCACTTCGTCCATCACCGACCGAGGGGTGCCCCTGACCAGCGGCACCTTGCTCGGTTCGTCGGGGCTCCCCCAATTGGCGGGGGTTGGAGCCTGGCTGACCTCGATGGAGTCGTACGCGCCGTGGTACGCACCCTCGGCCTTCGCAATCATCGGCCGACCGGTCACGGCGCGAGCGACCTTGATTCCGGCCATGACGGCTTCGGTGCCGGAGTTCACGAATCGCATCTTCTCAAACCCCGGGTTGCGGGATCGCAGGTGCTCGGCGCAGCGGATCTCGATCTCGGTGGCGACGCTGAACGCGGTGCCCCGCCGCAGTTGATCGGTGACAACTCGCGCGACGTCGGGGTCCGCGTGCCCGTGTACAAGCGACGCCATGTTGTTGGCGAAGTCGATGCGGGTCACGCCGTCGGCATCCGTGAGGCGACATCCCTGGGCGCGATCGACGTACAGAGGGTGCGGATCGTGCAGCGCGGCGTTGCGGCTGACGCCGCCGGGAAGGACATCGAGCGCACGCTCGTAGAGTGCGGCGCTTCGGCTGGCTTCAACGTGGGTGCCCATGGTTTTGTCCGTTGGATACGCGGTCAACGTCGCCGCAGGGGCGCGCCGGTGCGCTCGCGCACATGCTCAAAGTCCACGCCCGGGCTCAACTCAACCAGCACGAACCCGGCCGGCGTCACGTCGATCACGGCGAGTTCGGTGTAGACGCGATTGACCACCCCGCGCCCCGTGAGGGGGTACGTGCATCGTTCAACCAACTTGGGCTCGCCGGACTTCGTGCCGTGCTGCGTAATGACGTACACGGACTTGACGCCGGCGACCAGGTCCATCGCGCCGCCGACGGCGGGAATGGCATCGGGTTCGCCGGTCGACCAGTTGGCCAGGTCGCCGTTGCAGGCAACCTGCATCGCGCCCAGCACGCACAAATCGATGTGCCCTCCGCGGATCATCGCGAAACTGTCCGCGTGGTGGAAGAAGGCCGCGCCGGGAAGCGCGGTGACCTGTCGCTTGCCGGCGTTGATGAGTTCCGGATCCCCCGCGCCCTTCTCGGGCGATGGCCCCATTCCCAGCAGCCCGTTCTCGGTGTGGTAGATGAGCATGCGACCCTCGGGAACAAACCGGGCGACCAGTTCGGGGATGCCGATCCCGAGGTTCACGTAGGATCCGTCGGGGATGTCGAGCGCGAGGCGCCGGGCCATCTCGTCCCTGGTCCAGCCGACCTGGTCGATGTCCCGGGTCATGGGTACGTGGCTCCCGCCGCGACAAGTTCGGACTCGTGCGCCGGCTCGGCGACTTCCACGACGCGGTCAACGAAAATCCCCGGCGAGACGACGACCTCGGGGTCGATGCCGCCCGCTGGCACCACCGAGTTGACCTGAACGATGGTCACCCCGGCGGCCATGGCCATGATGGGTCCGAAATTGCGGGCCGTCTTGTGGTAGACCACATTGCCGTGCGTGTCGGCCCGGCGGCCCTTGATCAGCGCGAAGTCGGCGCGGAGCCCATGCTCGAGAAGGTACTCCTTCCCGCCGAAAAGCCGCGATTCCTTGCCCTCGGCCAGCGGCGTGCCCACGGCGGCGGGGGTGTAGAACGCGGGGATTCCCGCTCCCCCGGCGCGGATGCGCTCGGCAAGGGTTCCCTGGGGGACCAGTTCGAGTTCGATCTTGCCGCCGCGGTACAACTCCGGGAAGACCGTCGAGTTGGCCGTGCGAGGGAACGAGCAGATGATCTTCGACACGCGCTCGGCCTTGAGCAGCGCGGCGAGGCCGACCTCGCCGCTGCCGGTGTTGTTGCTGATCACCGTCAGGCCCCGGGCGCCCTGGTCGATCAGCGCATGGATGAGTTCGATCGGGCTGCCGGCCTCGCCGAAACCGCCGATCATGACGGAGGCGCCATCACGGATATCCGCGACGGCCGCGGCGGGTCCTGGGACACTTTTGTCGATCATCGTCGGGTGCCGCTCAATGCGTCGCCAGCGTCATGGCATCCTTCACGCGCGAGTAGTCGTACAAACCAGCCTCGTCAAAGAGCACGCGGTCCTCGTAGTCGTTGAACCAGATCGCCTTGGGGTTGCGACCGACGATGCAGACCTTGCAGCGGTCCGGCGCGCTGCCGATGCTGCGCAGGAGTTTGAAGATCAAGACGCCGTTCTCCGCGCCCGCGAGCCCGGGGATGGGCTCGTTGGTCACGGCGACGACCTCGGTCTTGCCCTTGTAGTGAGTGATCGAAAGTCGGGCGTGCGCCTCCACGCCGGAAAGCCCCTTCTGCGACTCGTTGAGGATCTGCCACGCGCGCTCGATGGGCACATTAAACGCCTTGTACGCGACGATGTCGCGCCCGCAGAAGAAGTAGTGGTTGTCCGCGCCCACGCGCTTGATTTCCCGCTGCATGATCCGCAGGGCGTCGGGATCGTCGTTGATGTCCCGGATGATGGGGGTCTGGTTCTCGACCGTGATCCACGGGCGTGCCAGCACGCCGCGCATCGCCGCCAGCGTATCGGGAACCCACCGGTAGAAGCCCATCTCGTCCTGGACGTACGACCCGTCGTCGTTCTTCACCAGGAACTCGTCGGGGTGCTCGAAATGCACCATGACGTGCAGGCCGACCTCCGGGTAAACCTCGTGGAACGCGTCGAGCATCGCCAGGAACGTCTCGTCGAATCGCCTGGGATAAAACGCCATTTCCTTGGTGCCGATGCGGATCGACTCGATCCCCGCCTCCGCAAGAGCCGCGAGCCAGGCGGCGATCTTCGAGTTGTTCAGCACCATCGGATCGCCGCCGGAGAGAAGGATCTCTCGCAGTTTCTCACGGCCCGAATCGGGATGGCGCCCGCCGTTGGCGGCGACCTTGGCGTTGAAGTCGCGGATGTACTCGGTCACGTCAGGGATCTCGGCAAGGCCCTTCTTGGCGACCGTCCCATCCTTGCGCTCGATTTCCTTCCGGGCGATCAGTTCCTCCCGGTAGCAAAAACGGCAGTGGGCCGAGCACGTCGAGACGGCGTACAGCAGGCCCATCTCGTACTTGTGCAAGAGCCCCTCGACCGGGCTGTAGTCCATCTGGTGACCCGGATCCTCCGACCCGGCAAGGTCAATCGTCTCATCGGGACTGGCCTTGACCAGGCGCTGCATCGGCTTGCTCCTGGTTGCAAGGTCGAAGTAGTGCCGCGTGACCTTCACGGGCATGCGCCTCTCAACGTCGCGAGGAGTGCCCTTGAGGCCGCCCAGTTGCACCAGTTCGGCGGGGCTGTAGAAATTCATCATGTCGCTTGGGGCACGCTCATCGATGAACGGCGCCAGCCCGTTGATGATCTCACGCTTGTACTGGGCGTCGACGACCCGAGCGAGAAAGAGACGCTCGCGGTCGGTGGGCACGTACTGTTTGGTCGGAGGCATCAGAATTTCCTCGGCAATACGAGAGTTCCCGTGCATTATACCATGAAAAAACGACCTCCCAGGGCGATTTCCACGATCCCGTGCCATCCGCGGGATGAGTTCCTGGTTTCATCCGGCGGGCCGTGTCTCCCCGCTCCGTGATCCGCCGCCGACACCGGCTTGGTTACCCCCCACCCAGGGGGGCCACTTCCCCCGCCAGGTCCAGGAGATCGGAGTATCCGCACGAGATCGGCTCACCGAGCACCGGCGCGAAGATCTCACGCAGGTCCGAGAGCGACCGGTTGCATGCCGCCACGGAGTGGTTCGTCCCCACCAGCGCCTCAAACTCCAGAAAGACCCCGAGTTTCTCGACCGTGTCGAGGTGGATCCGCACGTTGCCCAGCAGGTAGATCTCCCGGACCTTCTTGACCACCAGCCAGACGGGCATCGGCGCCAGACCGAACCTCGCCGTCGCCTGCGCCTCGGTGTAGATCGTGAAGTGGCTGAGTTTGGGCGGCGAGCGATCCGATCGGTCGTAAAAAATGTACTCGACCGGCTCTCCCATGGTCTCACGCTTCTTCAAACGCCCCGCCGGAACGCGGAAATACGTGTCGGTCTGCTCGACCGCGTCGATGAACGCCGCCCCATGCGCCTTGGCGATCGACCGGGCGAGAGGGAGGTCCCTGAGTTCGGCCTTGAATTCGACGTTGTGCATGAACACCTCGCCACGTCCGATCCGACACCCGCGCCAAAAGCCCGTACCGCGCCGCGATGGGCCGCGAACCGCCGCGTCCGAGAACCACCCCTGATTCCCCGCCCGAGGATCCCTCGCTGACCCATCGGCCCGTCCGCCCGGCTACTTCAACGCCCGCAGTTCCCGCCGCAGCCGAACCTCATCCCAGACCTCCACGCCCAGTTCACGGGCCTTGTCGAGTTTGGACCCCGGGCTTTCCCCCGCGATCACGGCCGTCGTCCGGCGCGACACCGACCCGCTGACCTTCGCCCCCAGCGATTCGAGTTCCTCGGTCAGTGTCTCCCGGCCAAACTCCGCGAGCGTCCCCGTGATGACAAACGTCCGTCCGGCAAGCGGGCCGGCCGTGCCCGCCGCGCCCTTGTCCAGACCCCGGTAATCGTGCGACGTGAGATCGATCCCCACCGCTCTCAAATCCTCGAACGTGCGCCTCGCCGCCTCTGAATGCAGGTACGCGTACACCGCCGGGGCCGTCGTGGTTCCCAGCCCGGTCTCCGGGCGGGCCGCGGGGTCGGGGTCCATCCCGTAGCGGGCCGCCTCGTCCCGGCTCATGGACTTTGGCCGCAGGCGGGGCTCATCCGCGGCGAGCAGGTCGTCGATATCGCGAAACTGCCTGGCGAGCATCTTGGCGGTCACGTCCCCCACGTGCATGATCCCCATCGAGCCCAGCACCCGGGCCAGCCCCCGTCCCCTGGCCGCCTGGATCCCTTCGAGGATCGACGCCACTTTCTTTTCTCCCATCCCTTCGAGATCGAGCAGCCGGTCGCGGGCGGCGGCAAGGCGGAAAACATCGGCGAAACCACGCAGCGGTATGGGAAGCACGCCCGGCGGTACGCCCGCCTCGGCTCGCCGCGGGTCATCCTCCGGGAGCGACGTCGCCAGGATCAGGTCGATGGTCTTCTCCCCCAGCCCGTCGATGTTCATCTGTTTGCGTCCCACGAACCACACGAGTTTTTCCCGCAACTGGGCCGGGCACTCGGGGTTCAGGCAACGTCGCTCGGTTTCGAGTGTGGGATCCGCGACCGCCTCGGGAGGGTCGATCTCGACCGGGCCGGCGCAGACCGGGCAGCGGTCGGGCGCTTCGATCGGCCTGGCGCCGACGAGCCGGCGATCCAGGATCACGCGGACCACGTACGGGATGACCTCGCCCGCCTTCTCGACCTCGACGGTGTCCCCTTCGCACAGGGGCGTGGCCGGGTTGGCGGGGTCGTCGAGATCCGGCCCCGTGCGCACCTTCCGGAGCCACCCGTAGTTGTGGAGCGTGGCGTGGCGGACAACCGAGCCGGAGAGTTCAACCGGCTCCATCACGGCCCGGGGCGTGATCTTGCCCGTCTTGCCGACCTGGTGCTCGACTCGGACCAGCCGTGTCAACGTGCGCTCGGCGGGGTACTTGTACGCGATGATCCATCGGGGGCTTTTCGCGGTCGCGCCAAGTTTGTCCTGCTCCTCAAACGAATCGACACGAACGACCATGCCGTCGGTGGCGTAGTCAAGGCCGGAACGGATCGCGGCAAACGCCCGGATCGCGCCCAGGATGTCATCCAGGCTCCGGCAGAGCGTCGTCGGCGAACCGACGGGGATGCCAAGCGACCGGATCGCGCGGCAAAGGTCCGAATGCGAGCGGAACACCCCGTCGGGCTCGATAATGCCGCGCCCGTGCGCGCTGAACGCCAGTTTGCGAGACCCGACCGCGGCGGGATCGAGTTGCTTGATCGTCCCGGCGGCGGCGTTGCGCGGGTTTCGGAAGAGTTCTTCCCCGTCCCGCTCGCGCTGGGCGTTCACACGCTCGAACTCCGACAGCGGGAAGTACACCTCCCCGCGGACTTCGAGGACCTCGGGGATCCGCGGAGCAGACCCGTCCCCCTCGGCGGGCGCCAGTTCAAGGGGGATCGCCCGGATCGCCCGTGCCGCGTGCGTTACGTCGTCACCGCGGACACCGTCGCCTCGGGTCACCGCATGCACAAGCCGGCCACGCTCGTACCGCAGCGAAAGGGCCAGGCCGTCGATCTTGGGATCGCACACGGTCACGAGTTCGCCATCCTCGCCCGCTTGATTTTGCCGCGCTCTCCCGGCATCCCCCGCGTCGCCGAAGAGCGACACGGCGCCGGCCGAGGCTCGCCCTCCCCCCGACAGGGAGCGAAGGCACCGCCGGTACCACTCTCCCACCGCCGCTTCGTCGTAACTGTTGTCAATGCTGCGCATCACGACGGCGTGCTCGATCGACCGGAACCCGTCGATCGGCTCGCCTCCGACGCGGTGCGTCGGGCTGTCGGGAACATCGAGTTCGGGATGGTCTTTCTCGAGCCGGCCGAGTTCCGCCAGGAGGCGGTCAAACTCGGCGTCGGGCATGATGGGCGACGCCTCGACGTAGTATGCCCGATTGGCCTTGTCGAGAAGCCGGCGCAGTTCGAGAACGCGGGCCGCCGCCGACGATGGATCAACTCCGCTGGTCACGGCGAGCATGGTACCCGTCCGCTGCCAGGGCCGATCGTCGCGTGCCGGCGGGTCCGACGGGGGCTCGGTCGGTATCATCCCTCCATGACGGCGCGGATCATCGACGGCAACGCCCTGGCCAAGACCCACCGCGACCTTATCCGCGAGCGGGTCGCCTCGGTGCGCGCCCGCGGAGGGAGCGTTCGTCTGGACGCCGTGCTCGTTGACTCGGGGGACAGCGCGGCCAGGGTCTACGCGGATAACCAGGGCAAGACCTGCCAGGCGCTGGGGATCGACTACCAGTTGCACCCGCTGCCGGCCTCCTCGGGATACGACGACGTGGCGGGCCGCGTCCTGCTTCTCAACACCGAGGACCGCGTCAGCGCGATCATGCTCCACATGCCCCTGCCCCAGGGGGTGGATCCCTATCGCGTTCAGAAGTTGATCGCCCCGGAGAAGGACGTCGAGGGCGTCAACCCGGCGAATATCGGCAACATCGTCTACGGGCGGTCGTCGCTCGCCCCATGCACCGCCCTGGCCGTCACGACGATGATCGAGCACACGCGCATGGAATTGCGCGGCCGCACCGCCGTCGTGGTCGGCGCCAGCGACGTGGTCGGAAAGCCCATCGCGGTCCTGCTCATGCGCCAGGACTGCACCGTCATCTCCTGCAACAAGTGGACGAAGGACCTGGCGGACCTGACACGCCGCGCCGATGTGCTGGTGGCCGCCGCGGGCGTGCCCGGGCTTATCACCGAGTTCATGGTCAAGCCCGGGGCCGTGGTGATCGACGTGGGGGTCAACCGCGTCCGTACTCCCGACGGGAAAGCAAGGACCGTCGGAGACGTGCAGTTCGATCAGGTGGCGCCGGTCTGCGGGTGGATCTCCCCGGTTCCCGGGGGTGTCGGGCCGATGACCGTTGCCATGCTGTTGCTCAACGTCGTTCAGGCGGCGGAGCGCCGTCTGGGGCTGTAGCCGGTCGCGCCCTATCCTGTCGCCAGGGAGCGCGATTCCCGCTCGGCCACCGAATTGACTCCCGCGGATCGGGCCGCTTGAATTGCCCGTAGGAACGCGGCGGAGCCGGTGGGACGCCTCACCCGTCGAACGGAGCCACATGAACACCCTTTGCTTCATCCAGAACCTGAGCATGTGGGAGTTGCTCATCATCCTGCTGGTGGCGCTCCTGCTGTTTGGCAAGAGGCTCCCGGACGTGGGCAAGAGCCTGGGCAAGGGGATCGTCGAGTTCAAGAAGGGCCTCAAAGGCATCGAGGAAGAGGTCGAGACGCAGTCGTCGGGGCGACGGGATGCCCCCGCCTACCGCCCGCCGCTGACCGCCTCCGGCGAGGACGCCCGCGTCAGCCGCGTGGATGCCGTCGAGTCCACCCCTCAACCTCATCCCAAGCCCCACGCGGAGTAAGTCGGGCCTGGCCGATTTCCCCATGCACTCCGCGGCAGAATTTGCAGTTGCGGCTCTTCTGGTCATCACGTCGGCCTTTGTGCTGTCCTATTGGACCGTGGTGCATTACCTGGTGACACGCACCTCGCGGCTGGTTCCCACCGCACGAGCGGGAGTGGCGATGTCCCGTCACCTGCTCGCGCAGGATCCTTCCACGCTCCCATCGGTGTGCGTCGTGGTCCCGGCGCACAACGAGGCGGCGGTGATCGGCGGGCTGGTTACCTCGCTGCTGAATCAGGACTACCCACGGCTGTCGTTTGTCTTTTGCCTCGACCGATGCACCGACGACACCAGGGACGTGATCCTCGGGATCGCCAGGAGCGATCCGAGGTTCCACATCCACGAGGTGACGCAGTGCCCGCCCGACTGGGCCGGCAAGGTCCATGCGCTGTGGTCCGGCGTCAACGGGACACCGGAGGCGGCGCGGGCCGACGTCCTCCTGTTCGCCGACGCCGACACGGCGTTCTCACCCTCCTGCGTGAGCGCCACCCTCGCCATGATGCGTGAACGAGGACTCCAGATGCTCAGTCTTCTGAGCACGCTGACGCACCGGGCATGGTTTGAAATGATCGCCCAGCCACCCGCAACCTTGAAACTCATCAACCAGTTTCCACTCATACAGGCCAACCGCCGCACGCCCAGAAGACCATTTGCCAACGGCCAGTTCATCATGATGACCCGGGGCGCGTACGAAGCCATCGGCGGACACCGCGCCGTGCAGAACGAAATCCTGGAGGACGTGGCGCTCGCCAGGCTCGCGGCTCGGCACTCGATTCCCGCGGGTATCTTCCTCTCCGACGGCGTGATGCACTGCCGCATGTACGGCGACTGGGCCGCGTTCCGCCGTGGATGGAAGAGGATTTTCACCGAGGGGTTCAATCGCAAGGCTTCCCGCCTGAGAAAAGCCGCACGCACGGTTCGCTTCACCTGGGCCATCGCTCCGGTCGGCGTCCTGCTTCTGTGCGTTGCATGGGCCGTGATCACCGCTCCGCTTCAAGAGCCCGACGACATCTGGCCCGCCGGCTTCGCCGCGGTCGCTCTTTTCACGTGGATCACCGCCCTTGTGCGCATCTCCATCCGGGGCCATTCGCCGCTGTGGTCCGTGCTCGCGCACCCCGTCGGATCATGGATCGTGGCCGACCTGCTGTTGGAAGCCGCCCGAGACCTCGAGTCGGGCGTTCCGACGTACTGGGGAGGGCGAACGTACCAGCGAGCCAGCCGCTGATCGCCTTGCGTTCGGGTCCATGCCCCCGGAACGACCGACTCCCCCGAGACGGAACGGATCACGCCGATGGGAAAGAACCCCGGACGCGAGCCGCATGAACCAGGCCAACAATTCGGTGGTTCACCGTGGACAACGCTCAGACCACAACTTCCATGGGCGCGGGGCTGGTGACGAGCGTGTTCCTTCACGCGGCCGTCGCGGTCGTGCTCTGGCAACACGGCGATGCGCTGCTCTCGGGTTCCAGGGCCGACGCCTCCGGAGTCGTGATCCCCTTGACGCCTCCGCCCGTCCAGGCCACGCCGGACGATCCCGAGAGCGATCCCGTTCGGCTCGGCATCGCCGAGGGCATCGCCGAAACGCCGACCTGGCTGGGCTACAAGGATCCGACTCGCCACGCCGCCACCCCGGCCACGATCGACCAGGCGGCCTTCACGATCGCGACGGGCCCGATCAACGATGGCATCGTCGGCGGAGAAACCGAAGCGCCCGCCCAGGGCGAGGGCGAGCGGACAATCCCGCCCGAACCGCTCCAGTCCGCGGCGGTGCCGACGCCGTCAACACCCAGTCCAGAGGACCTCCCGCCGCCGATGGCCGATCCGGCGAATGTGGAGCCGACCGGTCAATCCGCCCGTCCGATCGTGGACTCCGGAAGCGCGGCCGCCACCTACCCAGTCCCCCAATCCACTCCCATCACCGAGCAATCCGATTCGGACGAGGCCCTTTCGATCGTTCCAGGACAAACTCCCGAGGCCCATCCGCTCGAGAAACACGACTCGCCGGGCACGAATGCAAAGAAGGATGCGATCTCCGACGAGCAGGACCGTCCGGCCGCCCAGACGCAAGACGATGAACCTCCTCGCGACCAGGAGGATCGATCGAGCGAGCGGGATTTGCGCACTTCCCCCGCGCCCGATTTCAGCAGGCCAGGCACGCCGGACTCCCAGACCGCCCCCGCCGTGTCGCCGCCTCAGCCCCCATCCGCGCCCCCCGCTCGCCGCGGGATATCCACGTCGATCGGCGCTCGGCCCGGGACATCGGGCCGGCCGGGGGAGCGAACCGACCAGCACTCGGACGCGACCTCGACACTCCGGGAGGTGATCGACGTGGTGCCCGGGCGTCCCGCGGCGGCCAGGGGCTTGAAGATCAGGACGACCCCGCCGCGCTGGAGCGTCACCACGACCCTGGTCCGCGCCGTGCGGAACCCGATCGTCTCGATCACGTTCGGAAGGTCCGGCAAGGTCATCCGAGCGGGGTTCCTCCGCGGGTACAACGCCGGATCCCCCGACGTGGACGGGCCTCTCCTGGACGCCATCCACGAATGGAGAGCCGAAGGAGAACTGCTTCGAACCATCCCCGACGGGCCCGACGCCGGCATCACCGTTACCATGCGCATCACGCTTCGAGGCGTGTGAGTTTTCTCGGGAGTCCATTCGATGCGGCGCACGCGGCCGGATTTCAGCAAGCCTCCGACGTGCCTGGGGGTCATCACGGCCGCCGCGGTCGCGTCGCTGCTGATGAACACCTCCGCGTCGGGTCAGCCCGCCTCCACCGGTCCGCGCCTCACACCCGTCGAGCAGGGGCGGGGCGACACCGGGCCGCTGGCCACCAGCAACCGCGTGACGCCTCTTGACCTGCGGCTGCCCATAGGCTTCGACCGCGTCTATCGGATCGAGGGGTCGGGACGGCGCGGCCGCTCCGGCGATCTCTTTGCCCGCCAGAGCGGCGGCCTCACGGCGGTCTTTCCACGATCTCAGTACATTCAATTAGGAAGCGGATTGTTCCCTGAAATCCCCGCCGGAACGACGTTCTACATCGGCGGCCTTCCCGATTCACTCACCGGTGCCGAAAGACCCGCCGCCACGCGTCGGCACGCGAACAATTACATCGATCGGTCGGCTCGGGTTGACCTGGCGGATGCCTTCTCCGCCGGGCCGGCCTCTGAACGGACCTCGACAGGGGCTTCCACGCCTGTTCCCGGCACAAATGCCGCGCAAAACAGGGCCGGCATTGCAGGGATTCCCTCCCCGATCGACGCGTCCGGAAGCGCGGACCCGGCGCGGACGATGTCACGATCCGAGGCGGCACGCGCCTCCGACGCGGCACGGCTCGCGGCCGGTCCCCGGCCAGCCCCGGTCAGGCCGTCCATTTTCGGCGACGAGACCTATCGGCGAGACAAGGTATCCACGCTCCTGAGCCGCGCGGCATCCGCAACACCGACTCCCGGGCGAGCCGGGACGAACCGGAACACGGACGGGGCGCCCCCCGTGAGCCACCCCGCCCCTGACCTGCCGGATACCTCTCGGTGAACGCCGCGCTCGCCGCCGACCGGGCGGCGACTCGATCGGCGCACACGCATCAATTCGCGGCGGCGGGTTCCGCGGACTCCGCGGCCTGAGCGGAAGCCGGAGCGGGCGAACCCGCGTCGGCCAGGGACGAGCCCCGCATGCGGATCTCGGCGTCGAGTTCCTTGCGGGCATCGGCCGCCTGGATTTCCTCGATCGAGAGGTGATCGGCCCGGAGAATGAGAACCCGGAGCACCTTTTCCGAGAGGTTGCAGTCACGCTCGATGTGAGAGAGTTGATCGTTGGGGGCCTTGAAGTAGACGAGGATGTAGACACCTCGCTTCTGGCCGTCGATCTCGTAGGCCAGTCGGCGGTCGTCCCATTTGCGCATGGCGAGGATTTCGCCGTGGCCGCGGGCGATGATCTCCTTGAGGTGATCGATGGCTCCGCCCAGGTCGGCCGCGACCCCCTGGCTGAACAGGAACATGGCTTCGTACGTGTATTCACGGCGTCCGGGCATGGGTACTGATTCCTTCCTTATTCGGGTGCTGATGAGGGTTTCGACTCGCTCGATGCATGATCCGACGGCTTCCGCTCGGCGCGGGAAGGTCGGCCCCCCGAGGGGCTATCCGGATCGCGGCCGTCACCAGAGCCTGGGACGTCACGCGAGGGGTTGTTCCTGACGTTGAACGCGTTCATCGCCGAATCAAGCCCCTTGGCGACAAAGGTCTCGATCGCCGAGCAGGCGTCGCCGACGGATTTCTCCAGCAGCGGGGACTCCTCGGGGATGAAGCGGCTGAGGACGAAATCGGCCTGGTTCATGACCGCGGGCTTCCCGCCCGACGGCTGCATCCCGACCCCGACCCGGAGTCTCGGGTAGGCATCGGTCCCCAGCGCGCGGGTGATGTCGTCGAGCCCCTTCTGGCCGCCCGAGCCGCCCGACGATCGCAGGCGGATCATGCCTGTCGGCAGGGCCAGGTCGTCGGCGACGACCATGACGTCCTTCGAGGGATCGACCTTGAAGAACCCGATCGCCTCGGCGGCCGCCAGCCCCGACCGATTCATGTAGGTGGTCGGACGCAGGAGCAGGCACTTCTCACCGGCGATGCTCGCGTCGACGCAGGCCGAATGGAAGCGGGAGCGGACCACGCCTTCGACGCCGAGCCGTCCGATAAGGCGCTCGACGACCATGAACCCGACATTGTGCCGGGTCCTGGCGTATTCGATCCCTGGGTTGCCGAGTCCGATGATCATCTTCATGGGATGGCCGGGGAAGCAGCCGGGCGCGGCGAGGGCCGCCGCGCCCGGGCGTGGTCACTTCTTGGGGGCCGACTTGGCGTCCTTGGCGGGGGCCGCCCCTGGCTTGGCGGGGGCCGCCCCGGGCTTGGCGGCGTCCTCGGGTTTCTTGGCGGTAAGGACCTCGGGCTGGGCCGCATCGCCGGTCGGGGCCGCGGCGGCCTCGGCGACGACGATCTCCTGCTGGATCACGATCTGGGCAACCAGGGCGTGCGGATCGGTGAGGATCTTCATGGACGCGACCGGTGACTTGACCTCCCCGACGGAGATGGCGTGGCCGACGTCAAGGTCGGCGATGTTCACTTCCAGGTAGTCGGGCAGTTCCGTCACCACGCACTCGACCTCGAGTTCCGAGACCGGGTGCATCAGGATCGCGCCGGCCTGCTTGAGGCCCTTGGCCTCGCCTACCAGGTGCACCGGCACTCGCGTGCGGACCCGGTCGGTCAGGCTCACCCGCGTGAAGTCCGCGTGGACGATGTTCGTGCCCAGGTAGTCGAACTGAAGATCCCGCAGCAGCACCATCTGCTGTGCTTCCAGGTCCGCGCTGGCCGGCACATCCAGCCGGAAGATCTTCTCGCCCTTGGTCACCAGGCGGGTGAAATCCCGGTGGTTCAGCGAGATCGAGACCGGGTCGCGGCCCCGGCCGTAGACGACCGCGGGGAGGCTCCCCTTCTCGCGAAGACGGTTGTTGTAACGGGTCCCGACTTTTTCCCGTCGGGCGACGTTCAGAATCGGCGATTTCTCGTGCATCACGTTCTCCCTATGGCCGGTTCGAGCACGAACCGGGTATCTTGCTTCGCTTCTACTTCGCGGGGCCTGCGTGCTGACCTTGCCGCCCGGGCTCCCCGCTCCAGGGCCCGGCGACGCTCGACACAACTACCGCTTGGTGCCTCCCCCGCTCTTGAACAACGCGCTGATCGACTTCTTGTGATGGATGCGGTGGATCGCCTCGCCAAGCAGCGGCCCGACGCACAACTCGTCGAGTTTGTGCCGCATCGGGGCAACCCGCTCCCCCAGCGGGATCGTGTTGGTCAGCACCACGCGGTCGAAGTCGTCCGACGCGAGCCTCTCGACCGCCGGGCCGACCAGCACCGCGTGCGTCGCGGCCGCGATCACACGCGCCGCCCCGCGCGAACGCACCAGCCTCGCCGCCTCGTGAACCGTCCCCGCCGTCGAGATCATGTCGTCGAACATCAGCACCGTCTTGCCCTCGACCGCGCCGATCAGGTTTCCCGTCTCCACCTTCGATCCCGACAACCGCCGCTTGTTGATGATCGCAAGATCCCCTCCCATGAGGTTCGCCATCGACTCGGCCACCTTCACGTTCCCCACGTCCGGGCTGACCAGGCACAGGTCCCCCAGTTGATCCCGCATCGACTGGAAGTGACGGACGAACACCGGGGAACCCGCCAGGTGGTCCACCGGCAGGTCGAAGAATCCCTGGATCTGCGCCGCGTGGAGGTCCAGCGCCAGCACCCGCTGCGCCCCCGCCGCCGTGATCATGTTCGAGACCAGTTTCGCCGTGATCGGCACCCGCCCCTCGTCCTTGCGGTCCTGCCGGGCGTAGCCGAAATACGGCAGCACCACCGTGATCCGATCCGCGCTCGCCCGCCGCAGGCAGTCGATGAAGATCAGCAACTCCATCAGGTTGTCGTTGACCGGCTGGCAGGTCGAGCACACCACGAAGCAGTCCCGTCCGCGAACATCCTCCTCGATCTTCACGAGGATCTCGCCGTCGGGGAACATCGCCGTGCGCGACATCCCCACCGGCAGAAGCAGGTGCTCGCAGATCCGGTGCGTCAGCGCGACCGCGCTGCTGGCCGCGAAAATCTTGAGCGTGTCGATGTCCTCCGCGCTCCACCCGCCTCGCGACCGGTACAGGCGGTCAACAACCTCGAGGTCATGCGGCGTGTTGATCGACAGCACATCTTCCGGAGGAACCGCCGGGAGGACCTCCACGCGCCGGCCCGACCGCAGCAGCAGTTCCGGGACGTCCGTGACGTAGTACTCGCCCGAAACGGGGTTGCGCTGCACGTTCCCGAGCGCCGAGAACAGGTCCCGGGAATCGCAGCAGTAGTAACTGGGGTTGACTTCCTTGATCTTCAACTGCTCGTCGCTGGCGTTCTTCTGCTCGACGATGGCCTGGAACCGCCCCGACGCGTCCCGCACGATCCGACCGTACCCCTGCGGGTTCTCGATGATCGAAGTGGCCAGGGTCATCGCGGCCTTCTGGCCGCGGTGGCAGTCGAGCATCTTCTTGAGCGTCTCGGCACGGATCAGCGGGCCGTCGCCGCACAGCACGAACACGTCCTGGCCAGGGCTCGCGGACTCCTTCTCGAACAGCGGGGCCGCGCACCGCACCGCGTGGCCGGTCCCCAGTTGCTCCTCCTGCACCGCAAACTCGACGTTCATCCCCTCCAGCGCGCGGCGGATCACTTCCTGCTTGTACCCGACCACGACGACGATTCGCTCGCACCCCACCGCCCGGCACGCATCCACCACCGCGCAGACCATCGGACGCCCGCCGACCTTGTGCGCCACCTTCGGAAGGTCGGAGTTCATGCGCGTTCCGCGTCCGGCGGCAAGGATCACCGCCGACGGGGCACTCTTCGCGGGGGATGTCGGCTTGGACGAGGGCAATGAACCTTCCTGGACCTTGGAATGCGGCGGCTGGCCCGCGACGCCCGACTGGGCGGAAACGGCGGTGGTCATCGATCCTCTCCGACGCTGGACATGCGGACTGGAAACCACGGCGTACAGGGCGGAGCGTCGAAACCACGGTTCCGTACGGGAACACGGCGGCGTCGGCGCGGGGCGTTGGGATGGGCTTGAAACGGCTCTGGAGTCGCCCGCGGCCGCACGGCGGTTCGGTTCTCCCACCCGCCCCAACGACCACGGGCCGGGAGTGGGAAACTGGTCGACCTGGACTCGAACCAGGACTAACAGAACCAAAATCTGCTGTGCTGCCAATTACACCATCGACCATTCGCGGAAGATCAACGCTTCGGATCCACCGCCGGGTCGGGACGACCCGATCCGCGGGAACGTCAAGCGTCCCATCGGACACCGCGGCCGCGTTCGATCACCGTTTGAGCGGGCTTCGTACCTCCATTGCTCGGGCCGACCCGCGGGGGACGACCACCGGACCACGGACAAAGAACTGTCGCGGTCCGTGGCAGCGCCGTTGGTGGCGCCGTCGGAGGCCGCGGCATCGGTGCCCGGGCGAACATCGCCGCGGGCCGAGGCTGACCCTCCCTTCTGCCGCGAAGGGAGACTCATGAACGCGCCTCGGGTCCGCCCCGAGCAGCCAAGAGGCTGACCGGTGCGAGCCGTCCGTCACGCTCGGCCCCGATTTCAGGAAACGAGTCTAGGAACCCAGGTCCTGCTCTTCCACGACCCATTCCTCCGACGGCGCCACGCATCGCCGATTCCGCCGCACCCCAACCCCAACAGCCGCCGATCGCCAATTCTCTCACTCAGGCCTGGACCGCCGACGGCGCGGGCTCGCTCGGGTCGGCACGCATGAACAGGGGGTCTCCTTTCACGATCCGGTGCCCGGGCCGAAGGCCGTACGGCCCGCCGAATTCGCACAGGGCCGCGAGCGACACCCCCGGGGAAGGCGGACACCCCCAGGCATCATGCAACGCCCGCATCTTCGATGGCATCGCCGCCGAAAGCAGAACCGAGGCGATGCGCACCACTTCGGCCGAGTAGTACAGGATCCCCGCGACGCTTTTCCCATGCACGTCCATCTGCTTGGCGAGCGTAAACGGTCGAGTCTGGGCGATGAACTGGTCGACGCCTCGGACCATCGAGATCGCGCTTGCCGCCGCCGTGAGCAGGTCGCACCCGTCCAGCGCGGCCAGATAATCACGCAGGCATGGTCGGCACTCGTCCTGAAACTTCGCGGCCAGCGGCGGCAGGTCCACCTCCGGAACCTCACCGCCAAAGTACTTCTCGATCATGTTCGACACGCGGCTGGCGCAGTTGCCGATCCCGTTGGCCAGGTCCGAGTTGTACACCTCGACGAACTTGGCGTGCGAGAAATCCGCGTCGGTCGCCCCCAGCGGTCCCTGCGTGAGCATGTACCACCGCACCGCGTCGGCGGAGTACCGCTTCGCGTACGCCTCGAGGGTCTCGATCTCGATGAAGTTCCCCAGACTCTTGCTCATCTTCCGCCCGTCGCGCACCCAGTACGCGTGCGCGTACACCGTCCGGGGCGGCTTTTCTCCCATCGCCATGAGCATGGCGGGCCAGATCACCGCGTGGAACCAGAGGATGTCCTTGGCCATGAAATGGACGCTGGCGGGCCAGAACCGGCGTCGCGCCCCCCCCTCGTTGACCGCCGTCGCGGGCTCGAGTTGGTTGTCCACCACCGTCAGGTAGTTGCACAGCGCCTCGATCCACACATACACGCGATGCCCGGGGTCGCCCGGCATGCGGATACCCCAGTCCACGTCGCCATCCTTGATTCTCCGGGAGACCGGCACCCGCTGCAGCCCTCCACGGATGCGTCCGAGGACTTCGTTGCGCCTGGCCTCGGGCGCGATCCGCATCCCACCCGCTTCCCCGCGGTCCCCACGGTCGATCAGGTCAAGCAGGGCCTGCTCGTACCGGTCGAGTCGGAAAAAATAGTTCTGCTCTCGGCGACGCTCGAGGGGCTTGCCGGTCACCGGGCTGACGAATCCCGATTCCTTCGCGGCCGTCTCGGTGAGGTATTCCTCCTGCGAGGCATCCCACCACCCCTCGTAGTCGCCCAGTTCGATGTCCCCGGACTTCATCAGACGGGCGATGTACGCCGCGGCCCGGGCCTTGTGACGTTCCTCGGTCGTGCGCACGAAATCGTCGTACGAGAGGTCGAGCACGCGATAGGCGGCCTTGAACTCGTCGGCGTTGCGCGTGGCCCACTCCATGGGCGAGCATTGGTTCTCCGCGGCCCGCAGGACCACCTTCTCGGCGTGCTCATCCGTGCCCGTGAGGAAGAAGACATCGTCACCCGACCCTCGCCTCAGGCGTTCGCACCGGGCGGCGACGTCGGCGACAAGGGTGGTGTAGCAGTGCCCGATGTGCGGACGGTCGTTGACGTAGTAGATCGGCGTGGTGACGTAATAGGGGGTCGTGTCGGTCATGGGATCGGAGTGTAGTTCGGGAAATAGAAGGCCACGTGAACCGCCGGCGAAGGGGGGCGTAACACTCTACGAGACACTCCCCGCCGGCGACACCACGCGGCCCGGGGCAGGCGAGCAACCGCCCACCGCGGTCCTGTTTGAGGCCATTGGTGCATGGTTTTTGCGGATCGTGCGAGGTTCCTGATAAGTTCGTGATAGGATGCGGCAAGTCCGGCGTCCTGACGGGAATATCCCAGAGGCCGGTCGGGTTCATAGTCATGCCAGGAGCGTTCCTTGGATCGCAGGGAATACGAACACCAGGCGATCGAGCATTTCGACGCCGTCTACCGCATGGCCTACCACCTGACCGGGAGCCACCAGAAAGCCGAGGACCTGACTCAGGACGTATACGTCCGAGCGCTTCGGCCCGGGTGCGTCGAGTCGTTCAGTCCCCACGGCGGGGGCATGAAGTCTTTTCTGCTGGTCATCTGCCACAACGCCCACTACTCGAATCTCAAGAAGTCCGCTCGCGATGGCGCGACGGTCATTGCCGATTTCGATCCTCCGGACCACCGCGCCCAGGCCGGTCACGAGGGTCAAGGTCGAGCCGCGATGGACTGGGAGCACGTGGATGAGAGACTGAAACGAGCCATCGAGGATCTTCCCGAGGACTTCCGCGTCGCCCTTTTGCTCTGGGCCGTCGATCGGCTCAAGTACCGGGAGATCGCCCAGATCCTGGGGGTACGCATCGGGACGGTGATGAGCCGACTTTTCCGGGCAAGGCAAGCCCTTGCGGACGCCCTGGGAAGATCCACGTCCGCGGAGGATTGCTGGAAACCGCCCCGCGACAACGTCGCGCCTTCGACCGGGACCGCCTGACGGCGGCACGAGTCGATTCCCGAAGAGTGAAGCGAGAGAGAGGACATGCCAAGCACCACACCACCCAACCCAGACGACTCTCCCCACGGCGGGCCGACGGCCCCATCCTCATCCCCTCACGACCTCACGCGGGACCTGGCGTTATCCCACCTGGTGGAGCGCCTGGCCGATGGGGAAATCCGGCCCGACGAACGCCCGTGGGTCGAGGAATCCGTGGCCTCAATGCCCGACGGTCCCTCTCGCGTCGCCGAGCAGCAGGCGCTGCGCGCGGCCTGCTCTCGCGTCATGTCGGTGGTGCCGGTAGACCCCGCCGTGCGGGATCGCGTCATGCATGCGGTCCATCTCCGCCTTCGCGGCGAATCCGATGCCCGGCAGCAACTCTCCCTGGCAAGCACCCCGAAGGCATCGACGCCTGATCGGATCTCCGGGCGTTTATCGTTCTGGCGGCTGACCGCGGCGGCGACACTCGTGCTCGCCGGGTTCATCGGTGCCCGCGTGACCGACCGAACCCCCCAGGAGCGCGACTTCACGGGGCCGACCGGCACGGCTTCGACTCTGGGCGGATCGTCCGATCGCCCGTTGTCCGACGACTATTACCTCGGGGCGGTCACCGAAGCCGAACGCTTCCTCGGCCACCCGATCACGCTGCCGAGTTCGTCCGACGTACGACCGCTTCGCTACCTGCGCGGACAAGCCGATGCCCAGCCGCGAACGGTGACCTTCGTCTACCTCGTACGCGTGCCGGACCCCTCGGGGGCGGGCAAGACCATTTCCGTCCCGGCACCGCTTGTTATCCAGGCCAATCACGACACGGACTTCGATCCCTCGGTCGTGGTCAAACGCGAACACGGCGATATTCACTGGCGGATGCGGCAGATCGGTCCACTTATTTACAATATCCAATCAGAATCCGAACACGCGGCGGACCTCGTTGCCGAACTGCTTGGTTGGCCTGCCCCGCTTGGGGTCCGTTGACCAGGCTGTGTACGTGATCCTCTTCGAGGGCCGAAAAAGCATCACAAACCGTCATCGATTGCCCGATCTACCGATCGTGCCCGGCGTATCACGCCAGGGGGTGCGTGGTCACCTCGGTCTACAATAACGGGTGGTCCGATCCGGCAGGAAGCGGGAATGATCTCACGACTTCGCGGTGTCCGTTTCATGTTCGCCTTGACCGCCCTGGCAGGGGCGTCGGCTTCGTTGCAGGCTCAGTACTACCGGGGAGGCGACGGGCGGTTGCTGGAGCGGGACCTGGGTATCTATAACACCGGCGGTCTCACCGGCCGCGACCTCCAGTCCACGTTCCGCTTCGCCAGGAATGTCGGGTTCGGTCGTGCCGGTTCGGGGTATGCCTTCCAGGGCGACACCGGAATCAAGGACTACAGCGACTTTGTCGGCGGGCTTGGATCCGATGCGCTGAGCGATTTTCGCAACCGCAGCCAGGGCTCCGCCCTGGCTGGCCGTGGGGCCCGAGTCGCGGACACCTCCTCGTACATCCAGAGCCTCACCGCCGGCACCCGCCGGCCGACCGGGTACCAGGGGACGATGGAACTTCCGTCGAGTTCCTACAGCAAATCATTCGAGTTCGATACGTCGCCCGACTTCACGGGGATGGGCGGGATCGGCTCCCGCGGATCCGCCTCTCGGAACCAGAACCGCCTGCTCACCGATCCGCTGCGGACGGCTGAAACAAAGTCACAGCGAACGGCCGGACTCTCGGGTGGTCGCGGGCTCTCATCGCTCTCGGACGCCTACGGTTCAACTCGTCTGTCAGCCCCGCAAAGCCCGATGGCGGACCTGGGGGGCGATCCATCGGCGAGAACCAGGTCGTCACGAACCGACACACTCTCGGGCATGACCGGCCGAGGACTCGAAGACCGTGGAGCCGGCGCGATCCCCCCCATTCCCGGGTCCGAGGGCCTGGGTCCTCGCACGCTTGACGAGACCAAGCGCGCCTTTGATGCATCCCGGCGTGCCATGAGGGATTCCGATAAGACCCGGGCGACCGCCGCGGCCGAACGCGTGGAGACCCGCATCGACACCCGCGTCTCGGATCCGACCGGAGATCCGGATCGCTTCCAGGCCGCCTCCCCGACCGATCGCTCCTCGTACGAGAAATTGATCCAGAGGCTTGACCGCTTCGCCCCGATCCGCGAGCCTCAAGACGGGGATGCCTCAACCCGCGAGCCAACCGCGTACGGCGACGGCCGACCCGGCTCGGCGACACTCACGCCGCGGGTTACCCAGCCGGCGGACCGTGGAATCTCGGGACATCTCGACGAGATCCGTTCTCGACTCCAGCGTGGCCAATCCCTCGATCCTTCTCCCACCACCGATGCGATCCCGTCAAGCATCAAGCCCGTGTCGGGCCTGATCGGCGGCACCGATTGGCTGACGAGAAAATCCCCCACCCTGACCCAGTCCGGCGCGGTGCTCTCGGCATCGGAACGCGCGGCCCGTGATTCGGCTCGGACGCGACTCGACCGGACGATCCGGGTCCCCGGCGAAGCGGGGGAGGCTCAGGATCCCACCGCTCCCCGGCCTCTTCCCGAACTGGACCCCGATACGCTCCGGGCCATTCGCGAGGTCGGCGGGGTGGTTGATTCGTACCTCCCGGTAAACCCACGCGCCCGGGATCCCTATGTCGAGCACATCCGCTCGGCCCAGGAGGCGATGGCCAAGGGGCAGTACTTCACAGCCGATGATCGATTCGCCAGCGCCGTGGCGAGCAAGCCCAACGAACTGGCCGGTCACTTCGGGCGGATCCACGCGCAGATCGGCGGGGCGATCTTCCGTTCGGGGGCCAACAACCTCCGCCGGATCATCCGAGCCAGACCCGAACTCTCCGCGATCCGTTTCGACCCCGAGTTGCTTCCCGCCCCTGACCGCCTTGAAGAAGTCCTTCGCCGATTTGAAACGGCGATGACCGGGACCGACCAGTCCGCGCGGGACGCCGCGCTGCTCGCCTCGTACGTCTGGTACCAGTCCGAGGACACCGCGGCATGGGCCAGGGGCCTGGACAGGCTCGAAACGCTCTCCAATTCGACGGAGTACCCCGACACCGACCCTCGCGACGGCGTGCTGGCCAGGTTCCTGCGGGAGGTGTGGTCGCATCCACCCGCGCCCGAGGGCGACGGGCAAGAAGCGACTCGGAATGCCGAGCAACCCGATTCCGAGCCGGGGGAGCCGCGTGGCGAAGAGCCCGGCGTCGAACCGGAGAACCCTGGGAAATGACCAACCCGCCGAGCGGTCAGGGGGCATCGGCGGCGCCGATCAACACTCCCGGTACGACCCGCGCCGATGGACCGGATCCGGTTCCGTCTGGTTCGCCACCACCCACGGTCGAGAACATGCACCCCGGATCACCCGCGCCTGGGACGCGGCCGATCGGCCAACACGGCCCCACGTCCATCACCGACTTCCTGACCGATGGCTCCCTGGCGGGTCTGTGCTCTGAATTGACACGCATGTCGGGGGTGCGCGTCGAACTCCACGACCGTGACGGGCGTTCCATCGTGTCGGGGGATGGCCGCCGCGCGTGGGAAGTTCTCGATGATCTTTCGCCGGCCGCGGCGCGCGACACTCGTTTTCCGCTCCGCGTCTCGGGGGAGACGATCGGGTGGCTCTCGGTCGCGCCCGGAGAGCCGACGCTTTCCGACGACGCCCGGTTGCGGCTCGAGCACGTGGTCACGCTGATCGCGTCGGCCTCGGCGGAACTGTGCGAGTACGGGCTCGAACTCCGCCACCGCTTGCGCGAGTTGACGGTGCTGTACCGCCTCAATTCGCTGGTCGCCAGGACGCAGGACGTGACGACGATCCTGGAATCCGCGCTGGACTCGGCGCTGGACGTAATGGAACTCGACGCCGGGGCGATCATGCTCCTGCCCGAGGACGCCGACGGCGTCCTGAGCGAGCACGAGAAGGACCTTGTGACGGCCGCCTCTCGGCACCTGAGCCCAGAATGGCTTGAATCACCCCTGCCGCTGAGCAAGGACCGCCTGTTTGACCGCCTGGCGCTTCGCGGGGAGACCGTGGTCAGTTCGGACGTGAGGGTCGATTCCCGCGTGCTGATCCCCGACCGGGCTCGACAGGAGGGGTTGGCCGGGTTCATCAACGCGGGGCTTGTCTTCCAGGGCAGGCCCATCGGCGTGATGCGGATGTACAAGCGGCGGCCTCGCGACTTTAGCGACTGGGACCGCCGACTGATCAAGTCAATCGCGCAGCAGGCGGCGGTGGCGGTCCAGCAGGCACGGCTGCAGCAGGCCCGCAAGCAGGAGCGCCGCATCCAGCGCCAGGTGCAACTCGCCGCCGACGTGCAGCGCCGCATGCTGCCCAGGGAGGTGCCATCGGTGCCGGGGATTGACCTGGCGGCGGCGTACGAGCCGAGTTTCGAACTCGGAGGGGACTTCTACGACTTTGTCGCCCTGGGGGGACACCTGGGCGTGGTGGTCGGTGACGTCGTGGGAAAGGGGATCGCCGCCGCGCTGCTCATGTCCGCCGTCCGCGCCATGCTCCGGGCCCACGCCGAGGACCTGTACGACCTCGACGAGGTCGTGGCCCGGGTGAACAAGGCCGTCTGCCGGGACACCCTCGACCATGAGTTTGCCACCCTGTGGTACGGCGTCATCGATCCGGCCACCCGCCGCCTGACGTACTGCTCGGCGGGGCACGATCCGCCGATGGTCATCCACCCCGCGCCGGGACGAGCACCGACGCCGCGCGACGTCGAAGAACTCGCGATCGGCGGCATGGTCGTCGGCGTCGACCCGACGCAACGGTATCAGCGGGGGGTCTTTCAACTGGCCGCCGGGGATGTACTCGTCGCCTACACCGACGGCGTCACCGACGCCATGGCCTTCTCGGGCGAGAAATTCGGCAAGGCCCGCGTGCGGTCCACGCTCCTGCGGCTGTTGTCGGAAAGACCGTCCATAACCGCCGCGGAGATCGTCGAGCAAGTGGTCTGGGAGATCCGCCGGTTCGTGGGCCTGTCGCGCCGCGCCGACGACCAGACCCTCGTGGTCGCCAGGATCCTGGAACGACCGCCGGCGATGACCGCGTGACCGCGGCCAGGCGCGCGTTTCACGCCGCCTCAAGCAGGCGGTTGATCACGGCGTTGACAAACGAGAACCGAGAACCGCGGAAAGCCTGGGACACCCCCGCCAGCGCTTCGGACCGCGATCGGTCGAGTTCACCCGCGATGCCGGCGATCCGGCCGGGGGCTTCGTCCTGCCAGCGTTCCAGGAGCACCTGGATCTTCTCCAGTTCGGAGTTTTCCAGCCACAGCCCTTCGCACGACGGGCAACGGTCCACCACCACGCCCGTGTCGCCCGCGTAGTTGATCGGGTTCATCGGCTTGGCGCACCTCGGGCATATGAACCGCGTCGTCGCGTCCGTGTCGGCGATCCCGAAGACCGGGCCGAGGCCCGCGACCCCGGCCCGATCGGACGGCCCGAACCGCTGCTCGCGCACTCGGACAATGTGCCCGATCTCCTCCCCCGACACGAATTCGCCGCCGCACCCGTCGCAGGTTTCGATCTCGACACCTTCGTATTCGATGGTTCGGAGCGTGTGCGTGCAGCAGGGGCAGTTCATTGGAGACCTCCGGAGGGGTGCGGGCGGGTGAACCGGGTATCGGCATGACCACGCGTTCGCCCAAGCCCGACCCGGCTAGCATGTCCCGGCTCATGCCCGAACAAATCCGCATCACCGATGTATCCCCCCGCGACGGACTGCAGAACGAAGACCGGCGGGTCCCGACGTCCGAGAAGGTTGCGCTGGTGCGAGCCCTGTGCGCCGCCGGGGTCGATGAGGTCGAAGTCTCGAGTTTCGTCTCGGCAGCGTGGATCCCGCAACTCGGGGACGCGGCCGAGGTCTTTTCCCAACTGGCCGGCCACGCCGCGCCAGGCCGGGATCGGCCCGTTTTTTCCGCGCTGGTCCCCAACCGCCGGGGAATGGACGCGGCGATCGAGGTGAACCGACGCGCGGGGATCCGCGTCGTGGACAAAGTCTCGGTCTTCACGGCCGCCTCCGAGACTTTCGCCCGCCGCAACACCAACGCGACGATCGCCGAAACGATCGAACGGTTCATCCCCGTATCCGAGGCGGCGGCCCGGGAAGGGATGCCGCTCAGGGCGTACATCTCGTGCGTCGTCGCATGCCCGTTCGAAGGCGCGATCGATCCCGGACAAGTGGCAAAGGTTATCGGCCTGCTCGCGGCGGTGAAAAACGCCGGCCGACTGGACGAGATCGACCTGGGAGACACGGTCGGCGCGGCCACGCCCGATACGATCGTCCCGGTGATCCGGGCCGCCCGCCGGGCGATCGACCAGTTCATGCCGGGCGTGGAGATCACGCTGCACCTGCACGACACCAACGGGCAGGCCGGGGCGAGCGTCGCGGCCGCGCTGCGGGAGGGGATCCGGTCGTTCGACGGATCGGCGGGCGGGCTGGGTGGATGCCCGTACGCCTCCACGCCGGGCCACCGAGCCCCGGGAAACATCGCCACGCGAGCGATCGTGGACATTGCACGAGTTGCCGGATTTGAGACGCCGGTGGATGACCGGTTGCTCGACGAGGCCTCGAGGTTCGCTCGGGCGCTGGTCGGGTTCCACGCGGCGGAGTAAAGCCCGAGCGGCCAATGGTTCAGGCAACGCGTGGATCTCCGTCACTCTCTCGGGAACCGCATCTCATGCCCGGGCAATTAACAGCCACGCGGCATGACGCCATCGGGCCGCTCGGCGATGAGCGGCCTTTTTCTCAGCCATGGTCCGGGCGGCGATCCGAGGCCGGGGCGTCGGAAGCGTCCAACGAGTCACCTACGATGGACCCAACGTGTTCGCCCACGCCACGGTCACGCCCGATACCGGCGCCTGCTCGGAGAATGGCCCGCATGTCCAGCCCGCATGTCGAAGTGAAACCCACCGCCTCAGCCCCCGGGGGAGTGCCCGCGGCACCGGGTCGGATCCTGATCCTCGGGGCCGGGCCGACGGGCCTGGGGGCGGCCTACCGCCTTCGAGAACTCGGGCACGACGATTTCTTCATGTACGACCGCAACCCCTACCTGGGGGGACTGGCACACTCGTTCGTGGATGAAGCGGGGTTTACCTGGGACATCGGCGGGCACGTGATGTTCAGCCACTACACGTACTACAACGAGGTCTTCGACCGCCTGATGGGGGACGAGTACACGCTCAACGACCGGGAGAGTTGGGTGCGGATCATGGGGCGGTGGGTGCCGTACCCCTTTCAGAACAACATCCGTCACCTGCCCCCGGAGGTGACGTTCGAATGCCTCTCGGGGCTGATCAAGGCGCAGAACGGCAAGGGGAAGATCCCGGGCCCCGCGGCGGCGAAGAACTTCGGTGAGTTCATCGACGCGGTCTTCGGGGAGGGGATCGCCAGGCACTTCATGCGCCCGTACAACTTCAAGGTCTGGGCTTATCCCCCGGAGATGATGAACAAGCAGTGGATCGGGGAGCGGGTGGCGGTCCTCGACGTGGACCGGGCGCTGCGTAACGTCGTGCTTGGCACGGACGACTTTGGCTGGGGTCCCAACAACCGATTCAAGTTCCCGCTGCGGGGCGGGACGGGAGAGTTCTACAGGCGCTTCGACCGGGTGATCGGGGGGACGTACCGGCTGAACACGCGCTGCGAGTCGATCGATGTGGACCGCCGGGTGGTCACGTTCGCCGACGGCACGACCGACCGGTACGACACGCTGATCTCGACGATCCCGCTCGACATCCTCTGCCGCGACGTGCTGGTCTCCGAGCAAGGCTCGATCCCGGATCGCATCCGGGAGACGGCGTGCCGCCTGCGGCACTCGTCGGGGTACATGGTCGGGATCGGGATCCGCCGCCCGTGTCCTTCCACCAAATCGTGGATGTACTTCCCCGACCCGGACTGCCCTTTCTACCGCGTGACGTACCTGAGCAACTACTCCCCGCACATGACTCCCGAGCCGTACGTGACCGACGAGTCGGGGAGGCGCCAAGGGCGGTACTACTCGCTCTTGTGCGAGATTTCCGCCAGCGAGTTCAAGCCGGTGGACGAATCGGCGGTTGTCGAGGACACGATCCGGGGCCTGATCAACGCGGGCCTGCTGACCGAGGAGGAGCGGGCCGACATCGTCAGCGTCTGGACCTACAAGGCCGCGTACTCCTACCCCACCCCCACCGTCGACCGTGACGAGATCCTCTCGGAGGTCATCCCCTGGCTCGAGGCCCGCGGCCTCTATTCGCGCGGGCGATTTGGCATGTGGAAGTACGAGGTGGCCAACACCGACCACTCCCTGATGCAGGGCGTCGAACTCATCAACCGCCTCCTTCTTGGAGAAGCGGAAACCACCACCGGCGTCGTCTACCGAGTCACCGAGGACGGCCGCAACGCCGCCGATCACGAGCGCAGCGCGGTCGCCGGCAGCGGCGAAAAACGCCTTTCTCGCCCGTAGCCGGATCGCCCCAGGACGTGCCCGGCCATGCCCGGGCACGGGCCGCGGCCGCGCCGCTGGCGCTTCAGGTCCATCACACGTGGGGTCGCCCATACGAAGAGGGGCACGCCGCGCCGCCGGACGTACGATACCCGACGGCGATCGCGGCGCCCGTGATACACGCCCAGGCCGGGGCGATCCACGGGGCAAGGGACAGGGAGTGGAGCATGCCCGGCACGTTGGCGGACAAGGTCGAGATGCAGAACAGGCTGTTCTCCGAACTTTCGCGGATGTTCGCGGAGGAAGTCCCGCTCTACGACAAGTCGCTCGCGGTGAACTTCATCTGCAACCGCGCGGTGTGCGACCTGCTCGCCGTCTTGCACCCGGGGTTCTCGGTCAGCGATGAACTCCTCAGGCGGACCAGCAGCGAGCGCCACGGGGCCATCCGCATCGGCCGCCCGGACGAGTACCGCCTGATGGCGAGGTTCTTTGCCTGCTTCGGGATGGAGCCGCACAATTTCTACGACATGACCGTGATCGGGGCCAGGAGCCAGCCGGTGATCGCCACGGCGTTCCGCTCGGTGTACCGGCCGGGGCATCGGGTCTTCACCTCGCTGCTCATGACCGACTACTTCGATGGATCGACAAGAGCCAGGATCGAAGGCCTGCTGGCATCGCGGCGGGTTTTTTCCGACGAGGCCATCGCCCTGCTCGACCGCCACGACCGCGACGGCGGGCTGTCGCGTGAGGATGCCGACGCGCTCATCCGGGAGGCGACCGGGCGTGTTTTCAAGTGGACCGGCCGCGCCAGGGACCACCGCCTGTACCAGGAACTCTGCGGGGCGGGCTTCAAGATCGCCGCGGATATCGCGTGCTTCGAGCGACACCACCTCAACCACCTCACGCCCAACACCCTTTGCATGGACCTCTACACGGCGGCGATGAAATACGCCATGGGCGAGTCCGACCGCGCCGTGTTCGAGCGCCGGGCCGCTCGCGCTCTCAACCGGCTGCTCGCCATGAGCGGACCCGACTGGCTGGCGCTGCACTTCAAGCCGCTCTCCCGCGCCCAGGTGGATGGCCTCGGTGAGGCGGCCATCGGGGAGGCGCCGGTGACGCCGGTGGTCAAGGGCGTGGCGGACCGGCTCTCCGAGCCGGCGTTCGGGCTGTCGCGATGGCCGCACGCCGGGTTCAAGGACTTTACCGAGGGTCCGGCCTCCGACACGCCGGTGCTGCTTCGCCAGGACGCGTACAAGGCGCTCACCGAGCCGGTCGTATTCCGAGAGGCCGACGGCGGGGAAGTCGCCTCCCAGCACACCGCCCGCTTCGGCGAGATCGAGCAGCGCTTCTATGCGACCACGCCCGCCGGGCGGGCCCTCTACGACCGGTGCCAGGCCGCCTTCGAGGAATCCCGAGCCGCCGATCCCGGCCTGGCCACGCGCGACGAAGAGGCCTTCGAACGCCTCCAGGCCGTCGCCTTCGCCGCGTTCCCCAAGACCCTTGATGAATTGCTGGCGCGCGACCTGGTGTTCGCCGTCTACGAGCCGACCCCGGCGGGCCGGGCCGCCCGCGGAACCCTCGACACGACCGACATGCACGAACTGGTCCGCCTTGGTCACGTCCGCCGCGAGGGTCAGCGGTACGAGGATTTTCTTCCCGTCAGCGCGGCGGGCATCTTCGCGTCGAACCTGAACCAGTACGGAACGGCCTCGACCGCCGCGGTCCGCCCCGAGTACTCACGCGAGCAACTCGAGAGGATCATGGGCAAACGCATCGTCGATGCGGACGCCGTCTACCGCGGCATGGACGCCCGGTCGCGGCTGGAAACCTTCGAAGCGCTCGACCTGCTCCATCGCCTTCCCCAGAACGATCGCCGCCGGCTCGAGCATGACGCCCAGGCCGGAAAGGTCGCCTGAAAGAACCGGGTTTACTCACTTCTCCCGGACGCGGCCCTGTCCCCGGACAACCTCCCCGATGACATGCACCGACTCGCCCAGGCGCCCCAGGCGGTCGCGAACCGTCGAGACGTACGCCGGCTTGACGATCACGCAATAGCCGATTCCCAGGTTGAAGACCCGCTTCATCTCCTCGTCGTCGATCCGGCCGTGATGCTGGAGGAAGCCAAACACCGGCGGCACCGGCCACGCCGATCGATCGATCACCGCATCGCAGGTCGGGGGTATCGATCGCACCAGGTTCTCCGCCAGCCCGCTCCCGGTGATGTGCGCCATCCCCGAAATCACGTTCTTGACCGGGTACGCGCGCAGGAGTTTCACGATCGAGCCCGCGTAGATGCGTGTCGGCGTCAGCAGCGTCTCCCCAAGCGTGCGATCGGCCCGAGGCCGGGCCGCGCCCGCGCCCGCGCGGATCCTGGCTTTCCCGTTCCGACTCGCGGAGCCCGGGCGTGTTCGCCGCACCGCCTTGCGCCCGGCGGGCACCGCCGGCAATCGAAGGTCGTCGTACACCGCCAGAAGATCCAGCCCCGCCTGCTTGACGACCCGCCGGACCAGCGAATACCCGTTGCTATGGATCCCCGACGACCCCAGGCCCAGGATCATGTCGCCGGGCTTGACCCGCTCCGGGCGGATCACGCGCTTGAGTTCCACCACGCCCACGCAAAAGCCCGCCAGGTCAAACTCGCCCGGGGCGTACACGTCGGGCATGTTCGCCGTCTCGCCCCCCAGCAGCGCGCACCCCGACATCCGGCACCCCTCGGCGATCCCGCGCACCAGCGCCCCGAGCATCGCCCGGTCAACCGACGGCACCGCGATGTAGTCCAGGAAAAAAAGCGGCTCGGCCCCCTGGACGATCAGGTCGTTCACGTTCATCGCGACCAGGTCGATCCCCACCGTGTCGAATACCCCCAGTTCGCTCGCCAGTTTCACCTTCGTTCCCACGCCGTCGCAGCAGGAGACCAGCACCGGCTCCCGGTAGTTGCGGGCGAAGAGTCGTTGCTTGAAATCGAGCCGAAACAGCCCCGCGAACCCCCCGGGGTTGTCGATCACTCGCGGCGTGTAGGTCCGCCTCATGACCGAGGCCAGCGACTCGGTAAACGCATCCTTGGCGTCGATATCAACGCCCGACGTGGCGTAGGTCAGGCCGGGCTTGGAGGGGGACGGCGTCACGACGGGCGACTTGAAAGAGCCATGGCTTGCGGGGGGAATCCGGCTGCAAGCATACGTGGGGCCGCGCGAGCCGACAAATCCAAGGCACGGAACATACACGGACTCTACCTACTATCCCGGCGCATGGCGCGGGAGCCTCAGCCAACCCTCGCGACGGCTCGCCTTACCTTACGTCCTTTCCGGGCCGAGGACGCCGAGCAGGTCACCGCCGCCGCCGGGTCGTGCGAGATCGCCCGGACGACCCTCCGTATCCCCCACCCATACGACCCGCGCATGGCCGAGGAGTTCATCGCGTCGGTCAACCGGGGGTGGGCGGACGGCACCGCCGCCGTCTTTGCCGGTGTCGAGTCCTCAACCGGAACGCTCGTCGCATCGGCGGGCCTGACGATCGAGCCCGAGCACCGCCGTGCCGAACTGGGGTATTGGGTGCGTGTTGACCGCTGGGGAATGGGGTACGCCACCGAGGCGTCGGAATCGCTCCTGCAACTGGCCTTCACGACGCTCGGTCTCGAGCGCGTCCACGCCCACGCGTTTGCCTCCAACCCATCGAGCATCCGCGTGCTGATGAAAATCGGGATGAAACCCGAGGGTGTCCTCCGCCGGCACATCCTCAAGTGGGGCCTGTGGCAGGACATGGCCATGTTCGGCATCCTCCGCGACGAGCGCTCGGCGCGGTGCCTTGACGGCCCGTGAATCATCACGGCGGCGAGCGATCACGCGGCGCCTGATCGTGCTTCGCGCCCCGTGCCAAAGGCCCTCCGTGTCGGGTCTTTCCGCCTC
The DNA here is from genome assembly GCA_019636515.1 of Phycisphaeraceae bacterium. Lineage (GTDB taxonomy): Bacteria > Planctomycetota > Phycisphaerae > Phycisphaerales > UBA1924 > JAEUJB01. Next base: position 121,372 of record JAHBXI010000005.1, read on the forward strand.
CCGTATAGTCACTCCCCGCCGGCGGCGGATCACCACGGCCGCGCGTGGCCGACGGGTGATGAAAGGAGCAACGTGGATATCCGAATCGGCCACGGGTACGACCTTCACCGCCTCGAACCGATCGCTCCCGTCGGCACGGGGCGCCCGCTGCGGCTGGGCGGGGTCGCGATCGAGTCCGACCGCGGCCCGGTGGCGCACTCCGACGGCGATGCCCTGCTCCATGCGATCACCGATGCGATTCTCGGCTCGCTGGGGATGCCCGACATCGGGCAGGCCTTCCCCGATTCGGATCCGCGGAACGAGTCTCGTGACTCGGCGGACTTCTTCCTTTCGGCGGTACGGCTGGCCCGCGAAGCCGGGTACGCGGTCGTGAACATCGATTCAACGGTGGTGCTCGAGCGCCCGAAGATCGGTCCCGTGAAGGGCGCGATCCGCGCGAGCCTCGCGGCTCTTGCCGGCGCCGACCTGTCCCGGGTGAACGTCAAGGGCAAGACGCACGAGTCCATCGGCCCGATCGGCCGCGGCGAGGCCGTCGAGGTCCACGCGGTCGTCCTGCTCGGGCGCGTGACCTGACCCGGGCCGTGGCGGTCGAGCCGCTCGCTCACCGGGCGCGAAAAAGGCCCCGGTCGGTACCGGGGCCTTGTGTCGATCGTTGGATTGCCCGTCGCCGCGTGCCCGTGGCGAGGCCGCGATGTTACTGGAACCGGATCTTGTCGGTGCCCATGGCGTCGTGGGCGCCCATGCCGCCCTTGGTCGGCATGTCGCGGCGCTTCTCTCGGGGCTCCTCGGCGCCGGAGGTGTCGCCCCACTGCGCCCTCTTGAGCGACAGGCCGATCTTGCGGTCGGACTTGTCGACGCGGAGGATCTTGACGTCGATCTCGTCCCCGGCCTTGACCACGTCCTGCGGGTTCTCGACCTTGTGGTCCGACAGTTCGGAGATGTGGAGCAGGCCTTCGAGGTCGGACTCGAGTTCCACGAACACGCCGAAGTTGGTGATCTTCGTGACCACGCCGCGGACCACCATGCCCGGCTTGTAGTGCTCGGGGATCGCGGTGAGCCACGGGTCTTCGGTCAGTTGCTTGACGCCCAGGCTGACCCGCTGCTTATCGCGGTCCACGTCGAGCACCACGCACCGGACGCTGTCGCCCTTCTTGAGGACCTCGTTGGGGTGCGTGACCTTCTTGGTCCAGGACATGTCGGAGATATGCAGGAGACCGTCGATCCCCGGCTCGATCTCGACAAACGCCCCGTAGTTGGCCAGGTTGCGGACCTTGCCCTCGATGACCGTCCCGGGCGGGTACTTCTCGCTGACCAGTTCCCAGGGGTTGACCTCGGTCTGCTTCATGCCCAGGCTGATTTCCTGCTTGTCCTTGTTGATCTCAAGGACCACGACGTCGACCTCCTGGCCGGGCTGGACCAGTTCCGACGGGTGGTTGACCCGCCGCGTCCAGGACATCTCGGAGATGTGGACCAGGCCCTCGATGCCGTCCTCGAGTTTCACGAATGCCCCGTACGACATCAGGTTCACGACCGAACCCAGGATCCGCGAGCCGACCGGGTACTTCTTCTCGATCTCCTCCCACGGGGAGGCCTCGCGCTGCTTGAGGCCAAGCGCGATCTTCTCCTTCTCACGGTCGATGTTGAGAACCTTGACCTCGACCTTCTGGTCGATCCGCAGGATCTCCGAGGGGTGATTGATCCGGCCCCACGACATGTCCGTGATGTGCAGAAGGCCGTCGATCCCCCCCAGGTCCACGAACGCCCCGAAGTCGGCGATGTTCTTCACCGTGCCGGTGATGATCTCGCCTTCCTTCAGGTTGTCGAGCAGGCGCCGCTTCGCCGAGTCGCGCTCCTCCTCGATCAGTTTGCGCCGGCTGATGACGATGTTCCGGCGCTCCAGGTCGATCTTCAGGATGCTCGCCCGGATCCGCTTGCCGATGTAGTCGCCGATCTCGCCGGGGCGGCGCACGTCCACCTGCGACGCGGGAAGGAAGACCGGCACCCCGATATCCACCAGCAGGCCGCCCTTGATCTTCTTGGTGACCATCCCCTCGACCACGTCGCCTTCCTTGGTCGTGTCCATGATCCGCTGCCACGAGAGCATGCGGTCGGCCTTGCGCTTGGAGAGTTGGACAAGCCCCTCCTCCCCCTCGACATCCTCGAGCAGGACATCCACCATGTCCCCGGGCCTGAGTTCGATGCCCTCGAACTCCTCCTTGGGGATCAACCCCTCGGACTTGAGGCCGACCTCCACCACCACGTCGTCGCCGGCAAAGCCGATCACCTTGCCCTTGATGAGTTTGCCCGGGATCAGTTCGTCGATCTGCTGCCCCAGCAGCGAGTCCATGTACTCGCCCTGCCCGCCGGACAACGTCTGGCCGTAGGCCGCGGAAATCATCTCCTGCGCTTCGGCGTCGTTCACTCCAAGAGAGGCAATCAGGGATTCATCGATCATGGGCGTGTTCTTCCAGATGTCCGGCGTCACCGGCTCGACCGGGCCGGTCGGGCGAGCGTGACGGCGGTCAAGGCTCCCGCGATCGACCGTGTCGTCGCGAGGCGCCTGCCCCTGCGGGGCGGTACGTGGTTATGTGGTCAATCCGGCCCCGCGAACACGGGGCAAATCGGAACGGCCGACCCACCAGAATAGTCTAGGCACCTGTTCGGGTCGGGGCGAACATTTCCCCGGACCCTCGCGCAGCCCCGCGCCCTGTTCCTCGCGGGACCAAAGCCCCCCGCTCGGACCCCCCATGCACCGGCCCCATGTCGTGGACCCCATGCGTAGACTCCGGGCGTGCTCGGGTAGCTCAGATGGATAGAGCAGTCGTTTCCTAAACGACAGGTCGGCGGTTCGAATCCGCCCTCGAGCGTTCGGCCCCGCCACCACCTTGCGATCCGCCACCGACGTGCGATCGGGGCGCAAGAAAAGACCGCGCGCCGGGGCGCGCGGTCTGTGAGGTTCTCACGCGTTTCGCACTCCAGGAAGACCTGGAAGCGGCGCGATCAGCGGCGACGGCGAACCGCGACCAGGCCCGCGAGGCCGAGCAGCGCGGCCGACGAAGGGGCCGGGATCACAAACGAGATGCCCGACATCGTGTGACCGATGCAGTCGTTCCAGATCTGCGTGGTGGCGAGCAGGCCGGGGTCGTTGACGAGGGCATACGCCTGGGCATCGCCATCCTTGAGGTCGTAGAGGTTGTCGGAGAACCCGCCGAAGGGGTTGTTGAGGAACCCCGACCCGCCGTACGTGTCGGCGTTCAGCCCGTTGATGTAGAAGTTCTCGTCGCCGTTTGGGTCGAAGGTCTGGCCGTCCAGCGCGTTGATCGCAAAGTGCAGGCGTCCGCCCATGTAGTTATTGACAAAGTTGTGCGGCATATTGATGATCTGCCCCGAGGTGTCGGTCGAGACGACGCCGTCGTACAGGTTCACCTCGCGGAGCGGATCGCCCGCAAGATCGTACACCACCATCAGCGTGGCGCCCTCGCCCAGGCCGTTGTCATCGCTCGCCCCGCCCAGGGTGTACGCCCCGTTGCCGGTGACCAGGCTCGTCACGTCCGCGTAGTACGCGGCCGTCAAACCGAATCCCCAGCAAAGGTCCGGCGAGGCGGAGAGGCCCCAGTTCGCCGAAACCGCGTTGCCGTTGAAGACGACATTTGCCTGGTTGCCGGCCCCGAGCGAATCGGTCAGATAGTTCCAGTTGAGGTACGCCGCCTTGACGGTGGCCCCGGCGGGCAGCCCGGAAAGGCCGATCGTCGCATCACCCGCGAGCGACCGAGTCGACGCCCCGGCCGCGACAAAATCGCCGTTGTGGACGCTGTGATAGAACGGCACCCCGCTCCATTGAGCGGACGCGGACATGGCAAGACCGGCCAGAACCGCAATACCCAAAACAGTCTTCATTGTTACTCTCCCTTGAACCACGACGGTTATTGTTCGTCCATCCTGTATGAACGAACGCGTTTTCTATACCTCTTGAAGCGTCCCTGGGCCTCACCAATCCAGGAAATTTCCCTAAAATTGGGAAACCTCTCGCTTGGAGTACAAGACCTCCGCCACCGCGTTTTCGCGTTCCCGAGCCTCTTGGATTTTATGTAAGTCTATGTAATGCATGTATTTGAAACTAGTCGTACCCGTGCCCCACAGGCCCCGGGCGGATTCCGTGTCTCGAAAGACCCGGAAAGCACGCAGCGCGGCACGCAAATCGGTAGAAACAGGATGGGCCGCCGCACCGTTCCTCCCGTTCAGAACCGGCGTTGCAACCGCTCGGCTTGGTCATTGGTGCTTGATGTACATTTCGGGCGCGCCGTGCGGCGTGTCGATCGCCCCCCACGCCCTGGCTGACCTTCATCTGGATGACCTTCAAAAGTGCAACGCCCCCCGATCGCTCGGGGGGCGTGCCAGTGACCCCAAGGGGATTCGAACCCCTGTTTCCAGGATGAGAACCTGGCGTCCTGGACCAGGCTAGACGATGGGGCCATTGAAAAAAAGCCCAGGTTCTCGGTGGGGACGATAGCCGTCTTGGATCGACCGTCAACCGGACGGAGCAAGTCACGCCCTGATCGGGCTCGCCAACGTACACGAGCAGGAACCGATCCCGCACAACACACGCAGGATGGGGGGGTGCCCAAATAAAAACCTTACCAACATCCGACTTCGCCGGACATCCTCGGCCGATATACTTTCACGATGAATTCACGATCCCGCGCCGTGATCCCGGCGGTTCGGGTCTTTCGGAATAAAATGCGGAGGTTCAACGGGGATTGGCCTGGAGATCGGTGAGCACCCCCGCGCGAGGATGCTCACCGCGAGCGCAACGCGGCGTGCTGAATCAACAGGCCAGACGGGCCGATGTCCAGGGCGTGGGCCTTAAAGGGCGTGGACCTCGAAAGGACGGTCATCATGGGGCTGGATTTCGCGATCGACGAACTGTATTCCACGGGCTGGTCCGCGCTTGACACCAACGACTGCGACTACCTCCCCGATGGCCGCTGTTACCCCCGGCCGGTTCGCGTGAGCCGGGAGTTCGCCGAGGCCGGGTACGACCTGACGATCCGGCACGTCCAACTCTTTGATTGCTTCCGTGCGGAATGGACCGGGCGCGACGAAGAGAGTTCCGGCGCCGTCGTCGGCCGCGGCGAGGCGGAGGCCGCGGTGTACGCGCTGGCACAGTTGCGCCGGCGGGTCTTCGCGGCGGCGGTCGCGAGCGCCTGAGACGCGGGGCCGCTCACTCGACCGCGCAGCCCATCCGTACGGGGCATCTTGTGCATCCATGCCGTGATGCCCGGCGTCGGGCCATGATGCCCGGTGATCGGTTGTCACGCCGCGCCGCCGTCGGCGGGCAACAGCACGAGGGCGACTATGTCGTACCACGCGTGGGCGGCGACCGCCAGCCCAAAGCCCCTGGCGATGAACACCCCCGACAGGTACGCGCCGGCGAGCATGTAGTACGCGGCCAGCGCGAGATCCAACCCGCCGGGTGTCCAGACGTCGTGGTACGCGGCAAACGCCGCGGACGCCACCAGAGCCGCGATGATGTAGCCGGTTCGCTCTCGCATCCGCATCATGTCCACGAGCACGGCGTGCAGCGCGGCGATGGCGATGAGGCGAAAGAGCAGTTCCTCGTAGATCCCCGCCCCGATCGAAAGCGTGAGCCTGGCCTGCCAGGCCATCGACGCGACCCCGCCGTCGGCGGCGAGCAGAGCGGCGCCGGCCGCCGACGGTGCCCGCTGGCTGAAGAACAGCCCGAGGACCAGCAGCGGCAGTGTCCAGATGATCGACTCAACGAACATCCCGGCCAGGACTCGTCCTCGCACCATCCACGGGTCACGCTCGAGAACATGCCAGAGCAGCAGGACAACGGCCAGGGCGATCCCCGGCAGGTGCAGAGAAAAGGCGCCGAAATGCTCGAAAAAGACCCGCAGCAGCCGGCGAGCGCTCACGTCCACGCCCGAGGAGATCCCCGAGAGGTACACCATCGACCCGACTTCGTAGAGCACGATCAGCGGCGAAAGAAACGCCAGGATGTGAAGCGGGCGAGTGGAAAGCGCCAGGTACCTGGCGGGCACCGCCGCGCGGCTCGCTCCCCAGGTTCGGCGTCGTGACGAGTCCGGTCTGTCGGAGTGGGCTCGCCGCATGTCAGGAGGGTACGGCCCGATCCCGCGAGTCACGCGCGGAGAGCCTCGCGCCGGGCGGCGACGAACGGGTTGGCTCGTGCCACGCCGCCCCGGCAGGGCGGGCGGACGGGCATTCAGGACTTCTTGGCGGACGATCGGCCGGCGGCCGGGCGTGCCGACGAACGCGCCTTGGTGGCGGGCACGGCCGGGGCCGAGCCCATCTTGACCAGTTTGGAGTTGAGGCGGCTCTTGCGGCGCGCGGCCTGATTGCGATGAATGACACCGTGCTGCGCGGTGCGGTCGATGATCTTCTGGACCTTGAGGAAGGCCGCCTGGGCGTCCTCGGCCTTGCCCGACGCGAGCGACGCCTCAAAGTCCTTGATGGCCTCACGCATCGTCTTGATGCGCCAGCGATTGCGGGCGCGCTGCTTGACGTTCTGACGGACACGCTTCTGAGCCGACGACGAGTGCGACATCTGTTCTTGCTTCCCTTGCTGGGTCCGCCACGGCCCCGGCCATCGGTTCCCGTGGCGGCATGCCCCGGAACTCCATGTGCCGGGCCTCAATGATTCGTGGTCTACCGGGCGGAATCAAGCCCTGGATGTTCCGGTCGGCTCCTGGAAGGGGCCGGCGGAGGGATTCTACTTGCCGGTCAGCCCCGAGCGGCTTATCCTCCTCGATCGGTCCTCACCCTGCCGATGACCAGAAGCGGGCGTAGCTCAATTGGATAGAGCACCAGACTACGGATCTGGGGGTTGTGGGTTCGACTCCTACCGCCCGCGCTTCTCCCTTGCTTTTTGATGTGCCTGTCGGCGCCGCGTGGCGTCACTGACTGGCGGGCGCGGGATGCCCGCCCGTGTTTCTCCCCGAACGCGACGGGTGTGCGCCCGCCCCTGTTGTTCCTCCCCAGCGCCATGGTGAAACGTCCACGACCGCGGCCGGGGGAACCGACGCCCGCGTCCCCCAGAACCATGGCTCAGGGCCAGCGCCCCGGGGATCGGCGCGGGGCACGGTCCTGGATACTGACGGCCGCCGGCGCGGGACTGGCTTTCCTGACAGGGTGCTGGTCGTACCAGGCCGGCCCTGGAAACCTCCCGCGAGACGTTCCGCCGACCACGTGGAACGCCGACAAATGGCCGGCACGAGACATATCTCCCGCGCGTGAACTGGCCGATCGCACACCGGAGGTCATCCACCGATGGGTGCTTTCGCCGGGCTCCGACCTCGACTCGATCTCGAAGCAGGACCGCGTCTCCCTGGAATCCTCCGTGGTGAACGTGACGTACCAGGGCATCCACGGCCTGGGCCTGTTGCGGATCCTCGACCCCCGCGACGTGACCATCACGCCCGAGGATGAGCAGGCCGCGGCGCTGCGGTCGTACTTTGGGTTCCTGTTCACGGGCTTCACTCCCAACGCCCACTGGCTCACGTCCCGCACGATCGACGGGTTGCGGGAGGAGATCGAGCGGGCGTCGAGTTTCTTTCCCGACGACCTGGAGCCCGCGGGGCTCACCCTGGCGATCGATCCCGCCGCCACGCCACCGGCGATCATGCCCAACCCGCGGTACGGGGAATACCTGCTGTGGATGGGCATGGACATCCGTTTTCCGCCCGAGGCCGAGCCCAGCCGTCCGTACCGCGGGGTGGTGCTGCACCTCAACGCGATGTTCGGCAACGAGTACGAGGTACGCACGCTGGACGAGTTTCGCCGTCGTCAATGGGCGGTGATCGACCTCAAGCCCTCGGCGCAGGTGCGCTCCCCGATCCCGATCCAGTGGCACGAGGCCCTGGTCGAGGCCCAGCGCCGGCGCGTCGAGATCACGGCCCGGATCTGCATGGACCTGTGCTCGGCCCGCCTGTGCGAAGCCTCCTCGCTCGTTGAGTTGGAGCGGCTCAGCCGGCGATTCCAGTCGCACCCGCTGTCGGGTGAACTGAACCGGCTGACCCGGACCATCAACGCCATGCGCGGCGGGGCCTACATCGTGGAAAATGACGCGGATGCCGAGCGGGTCGCGCGGGAAGTGGCCGAACTTCTCGACCAGACGCAGGCGGGCAGCGCGTACGCGTCGGAGGCGGTGCTCGATTACATTGCCGCCCAGCGGCCGGACCTGCACGGCCTGCCGCTCGTGCTCATCGGCTTCAGCGCGGGTGGGCTGGCGGCTCCCACGTCCGCGGCCCGCGTGCTGGATCACCTCGACGCGGTCGTCATCATCGGGGGCGGGGCCGATTGCTTCACCGCCTCGCAACGCAGCACGTTCAGCACGGGCGGGCTGACCATACGCCCGACCGCCGCCGATCCGACGCGCCGGATCACGCTCCCTCGCGACCGCGTGGCCTCCATGAGCCGCCTCTACCTCGATCACTCACGGCTCGACCCCTACCACACCGCCCCGCTGCTGTCGAGCCTCCCCGTCCTGGTCGTACACGCCGACTCCGACACGTGGGTTCCCGCCCAGTGCGGGGAACTCCTCTGGGAACGCCTTGGCAAGCCCGATCGGCTCCGTATTTCCGCGGGTCACGAACTGCTCTTCTACCTGCTGCCCAACAAGGCCAGGTTCATCGCGGACTGGGTTGAACGCAACATCCCCGCCACCTCTCGGGATACCCATGACGATCGACGATGACGCCGCTCACGCATCTGGGGCCGGTGGTATCATGCCGCGCGATGCCATGGCGCCACGACGATGCGCCGGATCCTTTGCGGTGCGGTGACACATCACTCGTGAAGGAAACACCATGAAGTTGCCGACGCTGCCCGCGGTCATGCTCGTCGTGATGGGGCTCTTCCACTCGATCGCCTCGCTGGGCACCCTGATCCCTTCGTTCGTTCACGATCGCGTCCCCTACCAGTTCATCCCGGTCTGGAAGTTCCTTGCCAAGCCGTACCTGGGAGAAAATCCCGCGGAGGGGATCATCAAGGCGCTGGCCGTCGGGTCGCAGGTCGCCATCGGCGTCACGGAGGGCGTGATCGGAACCTCGCTCCTGGTCGCGGCCTTCTGGCCAGGACGGAGGCTCCCGCTCGCGCGGTTCGGGCTCGGGCTGTCGGCGGGGCTTTTCGGCGCGTTCATGCTCACCATGTTCGCCATGCACGACAAGAGCCTGCCGGCGTGGAACCAGTACCCGGCGATCCTGGCCTGGATCGGGGTCACGTGGCTGGTCGTGCTGACATCGGAACGCGCCATCGCTGAAAAACCCGCGGTTCGGTAAGCCAATCCCGTGGGCCTCGGGGCTTTGTCACGCCGAGCCGAACAGGCCGGGGTCAGAATCGCCGGGATCTCGCGGCCTGGCGGGGCGATCCCGCCTCAGGGGCGCGGCTGGATCGGCCTCGCGCATCGCCGAACCGACCACCGAAGCGATGTTCCCGTCCGCGACACGGGTCGAAAGGCGATCTCCGGGGCGCACGCCCGAGGTCGATCGAACCAACCGGCCATCGGCCGTGGTAGTGACACTGAACCCCCGCTCGATGACGCTCGCCGGGCTGACGGCGTGCAGGCGGCCGTCGGCGGCGCCAGCACGGGCCGACGCCCGCTCGAGCGCGGAGCGGATGGATCTCCCGCTGCGCTCCAAGAAAGCCGCGAGATCCCGATGGGCGATCACTTCCCGGGCCGCCGCGGCCAGGCGGGACCGCATGGCCCCGAGGCGCTCTCGGCGCGCGGCGTTGACCGCCCTGGGGCTGTGTCGTTCGAGGTTGGCCGCGGCGAGGCGACTCTCACCCGCCAGAAACTCAATCCGGCGCTCAACGGCCGCTCGCAGCGAATCGGCCATGACCGTGGTTTCGGACGACGCCGACCGTACCCAGGACATCGGGTCACGGAGGATGCTCCGCGTCGCCAGCGATTCAAGGTGACGCCGTTCGGCGGCGAGTACGCGACGGGCCTGGGCCTCGATCCGCCGGAGCATTGAATCGGCCTGCCGCACGAGTTCCCCGGCGTCCGGGGTGAGTCGCATCGCCGCCTGCGTCGGCGTCGCGCAGCGCTCGTCGGCCACCAGTTCGGCCAGCGTGGTGTCGGTCTCGTGCCCGATCGCCGCCACCACGGGGACCGAGCACGTGACGATCGCCTGCGCGACCTCTCGGTCGTTGAAGCAGGCCAGGTCTTCCTTTGACCCGCCGCCCCGCGTGACCAGCACGGCGTGGATCCCAAGTTCGGCGGCACGAGATGAGAACTCCGTGATCGCGGATCGGATCTCCCCCGCCGCGTCGGCCCCCTGGACGCGCACGTCCGCGACCAGCAGCCCGACCGCCGGGCATCGCCGCCGCATCGTCACGATCACGTCCTGCAAGGCCGCCCCCGAAGCGCTCGTCACCACGCCGACGCGGGCAGGAAATCGAGGGATCGATCGCTTCCTGGCCGGATCGAGCCATCCGAGAACTCGGGCCTCCTCGACCAGGGCCCGCAGGGCGGCGTCCATGGCCCCGTCACCGACCGGGTCGATGGACTCGACCACGATCGTCACCCGCCCCTGTGGGGCGTAGAACTCGACTCGGCCTCGAACGACCACTTCAACGCCGTCGCGCAGCGCCACGCCGCCACGCCGGATGGCCGACCGGAACATGACGCAGTTCAGGACGGCCGAAGTGTCCTTGACGTCAAAGTACCAGTGCGTCCGATCGCGAAAGCCGGAAACCTCCCCACGCACGCGGACCGCGGCGGGAATGCCGTCTCGCAGCACGCCGTCGATTCGGGCGGACAACTGAGAAACGGTCAGCGGGGCATCGCTTCCCGCGCTTGATGCGCTTGGCGCCGGCAGACGCCTGGCCGCCATTTTCGATGGATCAAAAGGAAGCCGCTCCACGTGCCACGGTAGTCGGTCACCCGCTCAAACGCGAAGGGGGTGAATCAGGTTCCCGAGCCGCTTGCCGACGTGACGGCATCCTTGCCATGAACCGGAGGTGCCAGGTCCGCCGAGGAGACTCGCGGGAGCGGTCCTGTACCGGCTCGGGCCTCGCGGACCACCACGCGGGCTTTCTCATCGGATGGCACGACGGGACTGACGGGACGGTCATCCTTCGTGCGTACCACCACGATCGCTCGCGGCACGTCTCTCGAACCTTCGGAAGCGGGGACGGCCTGCACTTCCTGGCGCTTCTTGAACCGGGGCATGTCCGGCGGGAGTTCAATCACCATGCGGGGCTGGGGAAGTTGTTCCGCGGGGATGGCCGTGATCGACCGATCGACCGGCCGGCGCCGGTACAGAGGGTTCGTGAACGTGCGCACGCCGCCGGTGTATCCCCGCTCCTTGAGCCACTCCTGGCGGCCCCGCTCGAGGTTCTGGTATCCGGCCATGTCGATGGATTCCCACGGAGAGATCGACACGGCCGTGTGGGCGACGCGGACGTACGCGACCGAAAAGTCTTCCTCGTCCGCGCCGTAGGCGGCAGGACCGGGATTGCCCCAGGCCAGGGGCCATCGCTTCTCGTACCGTGACTGCGGGTCGCCGATGAAACCCCGGCTGATCCAGTGACGGCCGTTGGATCCGGGTCGCCGGACGTCGTCAACCATCCGCTCGGGGTACACAGGACGAGTCGCCAGGTGTCGCTCGCCCTGCCGGGGCGTACCAGAGAACGTCTGGGCCGACGCGGGTGACCAGTTCCCCACCGTCGCGCCTGCGACCACGGCTGCCACCGACCACAGGTTCTTGCGGGCCATCGCGGACCTCTCTTTCAATGTCGCCACGCGCCGCCGCGATCGGGCGAAGTACGTCAGAAAATCGCGCCGATCCGGCCGAGGCCGGTTCGGCGCTTCCCTTCCTCCTAAACCAAAGATGCACCAGAACTTACGATTGTCAACCCCGACCCTGAAGCGGACGCAAAATAGCCGAGTCAGGTGGCCCTTGCGGCTCCCGAATCATCGCCGGGGCCTTCCGCGCGACCATGCCCCGAACGGATGGGGATCGACGAGGGGCTGGTCATCCACTGGTACAACTCGATCACGCCGCGGACATGCCGGAAGACGGTCCTCTCCTGGCGGACGTATTCCCGAGCGGAGTTCGCCAGCGCGTTGGCTCGCGCGGGGTCCGACAACAGCCCCCGGATCGTGTCCGACCAGGTCGCCGCGTCGGGCCGGGCGACCAGCAGGGCGGTTCGCTCGTGGATGATCGCCCCGATCGAGTCATCGGCGGCGATGACCGCCATCGGGGCCGCCATCGCCTCCAGGACCACGCTGTGGTGTTCCCCGCGTGCCTCGGGAAGAATCAGCAGGTCCGCCTGGGTGAGCAGGTCCCGGCGGGCCTCGATGTCCTGGATAAGCGAGAGCGAAGGAAGCAGGCCGAGTTTCTTGGCGACAGGCCAGAGATCGCCGCGCCGGACCATGCGGGCATCGATGAAGATCATGAGGTCACGGCGGGTCGGGATGACCTGGGCAAGGCCCGTCAGGGCGGCGATGCAGGCGGGCCGGTCCTGACCGCTGCCGATCATCACGGCCGCGGGTGACCTCCCCTGGGGGAGAACGAGGTGGGCGGGATCCTCGACGTGGACCCCCCACGGGGTGGCTCGGACCGTCAGCCGAGGGCACCGTTCGCGCACGTGGCGCTCGGCGGCAACGTCGGGGACGGTGAAGACCGGGGGAGAGCCGGTGGTCATCGAAGAAGCCACGCGAAGGGCCTTGTCGATCAGCGCCGGCCTCCACAGTTCCAGGACCAGTTCGGCCTCCAGTTCCGAGGCGATCTCCTGGCCGATGTCCCAGACCGATCCACCAAAGACGTGGACGACCGAAACGGGCTGGTCGTCTTCCTCGGCATCGGGGTCCGCGATCGTCATGGCCAGCCGACGCGCCATGATCCTTCGGAAGGCGGCCAGGGGCGACGTCTCAAATGGAACGTAACGAGATACCACCGGTCCCGATTCGCCCAGGTTGATCCCCGCGGGCATGGCGTGTATGACGCGGAATCCATCGTCGGCAAGGCCGAGTTCGACCCGCCCGATCATGGCTCGCTCACGGGTGGCGAACAGTTCATCGGTGAGGATGAGGACCTTCATGGATCGCTCCGGGCCCGGTTCCCGCGTCGGTCGCTCGCCACGGTCGTACACACCGCCACGGCGACTCTACGCCCGCCGGGCGGGGCTGGCGTCGTGCCCAGGTTCGGGCTCGACCGGCAAGACGCACAGGTACCTTCCTGGCGCCACTTCCTGAAGACGAGGCTCCACGGGCGTATCACCCAGGGGCTGGTCGGCCTGGGTCTTTGGCATCCACATGCTCATGGCCTGGCCGTTGACCTCAATCCTGCACGCCCGGGGATCTCCGATCGTGTCGGCGACCGTCACCAGGCGAGCCCGCCGCCGACCGACCTCGGGCCTGCACCTCAACAAAGCGCGCGTGTAGGGATGGATCGGGTCGCGCAGCACATCGGCGACTGGCCCCGCTTCGACGATCCGGCCCGTGTACATGACTCCGACACGGTCGGCCCGGTCGGCGACGATTCCAAGATCGTGGGTCACCAGCAGGACGGCCATGTCCCGTTGTTCGGCCTGCTCTCGGATGAGATCGAGGATCCTCGCCTGGACCGTCACGTCAAGGGCGGTGGTGGGCTCGTCGGCGATCAGCAGCGAGGGCCGGCACGCCAGGGCCATGGCGATCATGACCCGCTGGCGCATGCCGCCGGAGAACTGGTGCGGGTAGTCACGCAGGCGAGCCTCGGGTTCGCGGATGCCGACTCGTGCCAGCGCGTCGATCATGGCGGCGCGGATCCCCTCTCGCGTCAAGGCTCGGTCCGCCGCATGGAGGGTAATGGCCTCGGCGACCTGTTCGCCGACGGTCATGAGCGGGTTGAGCGATGTCATGGGCTCCTGGAAGATCATCGCGACGATTGCCCCACGGACCGAGCGGATGGTCCGGGGGTCGGCCCCGAGCATGTCGACGACACCCGCCGGGGTGGCGACCCGGATCCGCCCGCCTTCAAACTCGGCGGAACGCTCATCGAGCAGGCGCAGCACGCTCATCGCGGTGACGGTCTTGCCCGACCCCGACTCCCCGACAAGGGCCAGGGTCTCGCGCGGGCGGACCTGGAAAGTGACGCCCCGAACGGCGCGCACTCTCCGACCTCCGATTCCTCGGAAAGTGACCGACAGGTCGGCAACCTCCAGGACCGGCCGGGGACCCGTCGAGGGGAGTTCGCGGGCGGCGACGGGCGATCCGTCGATCATGGCCGCCTCCCCCTCCACTTGGGATCGAGCGCATCGCGCAGCGAATCGCCGACAAGGTTGAGCGACACGAGCGTCACGGCGAGCAGGGCGCACGGAAAGGCAATCAGCCACCAATGGGACTTGTAGGGGTTGATCTCGGAGAGCCCTTCGGCGGCGAGGTTTCCCCAACTGGGAAGCGGCGGGCGCACGCCGATACCCAGGAAACTCAGGAACGACTCCTGGAGAATCGCCTGCGGCACGGCGAGCGTGGCGTACACGATCACCACGCCGGTCAGGTTTGGAAGGATGTGCCGGAAGAGAATGCCCGCCCGTGAAACACCGATCGCTCGGGCGGCCTCGACAAACGGCATCGCCTTGAGCGCGATGACCTCTCCCCGGGCAACGCGGGCCATGGTAAGCCAACTGACCGATCCGATGGCCAGGAGGAGCGTGGCGATGTTGATGATCTCCCGGGCGGACGAAGGGAGTTCCCCGGTGCCCATGAGGAGCATCGCCTCTCGCTCGAGTTCGAGGCGAGCCCGCGGATCGGCGCGTCGCTCGGGAGGGAGCGCCCGCACGGCCGAATCAACGTGCGCCTCGCGGGCCTGGGCGATGCGGTTGACTCGGGCGACGGTTGACCGTTCAACAACGGCGTCGATCGCGACGGCCAGCAGGACGACGATCAGGATGTACGGAAGCCCGTACAGGACATCGACCGCTCGCATCATGACGCCGTCAAGGCGGCCCCCGGCCAGCCCGGCGATCGCCCCGTAGGCCACGCCGATCACCACGCTCGCGGCGGCGGCGCACAGCCCGACGGTAAGGGAGATAGCCCCGCCCACGAGCGATCGATGGAGCAGGCTGCGCCCCAGGCCGTCGGATCCCATGAGCATCGAGGCGGCGTGCGAGCCGGCTTGCGACGAGCCCCACGATGGTGGCGTGCGGGCCTGCTCGACACGGCCGGCGTTGTAACGGGGCGTGGGGTCGTCCGCCGCCGACCCGAGGAGGTACGGCAACGAGGCGAACGAGGCGACAACCATGAACGCGATGACGGCAAGGCCGATGGCGAGCCGTGGGCGGAGCAGGACCGAACGCCACGGGGATCGAACGGCCATGTCCTGGTTCTCGGCACGCACGGATGGACGGTACGCCGTGCCGAGAACGGGATCAGGGACCGGGCGTGGGCCCCTGGGCCGGGCAGGAAAGGAATCACCGGGCGGCGGCGAGGGCGTCTTCCAGGGCCTTGCGGGCGGATTCCCATCCGGCATCGTGCGGTATGGTGGCCACGATCTTTCGAGTGGCCGCATCGACAAGCAGAACGCGACCGGTCGTCTTGCCCTCGCCGAAATCCTGCCAGGCTCGGGCAAGGCCAATCGACGCGACAAGGTACTCGGCCTGCGAGCGTCCTCGCTGGTCGGAAAAATCGAGCAGGCAGAAAAGCACCGGCTCGGCGTCGTACCGCTTGCCGAGGTCCTCGAAGACCGACCCCATCGCCCTGGTCGACGGGCACCAGTCGGCGGACAACTTGAAGGCGATCAATTTCGGTGATCGCGCGGCTTTCTGGCCCGCGGACGGTTCCGTCGGCCTCCGGGGGCCCGGGTCGATCGGGAAGGTGGGCTGGACCGACCACGCGGCGGCGGTCAGCAGACCGGCGGCGAGCAGGATCATGGCGTTCATTGGTTCACGCTCCGTTGGAATCAGCCCCTCGGTCAGCGGCCCGGGTCGTTGACCCTTCCCAGGAACAGCACCGCTCCGGTGGCGTCGTGGACGATGGCGATCACGAATGGATGGTCGAGGCGGAAGACGACCGGATCTTCCGGCATGGGGGCCGAGGTAACGCGGATCCCGATGGCCGTCACCGCCGTGGCAACGGTGCCGACCTCGTCGAACTCGATCGTCGCGGCGTGGATCACGTCCGAGATCGCCAGCGGCGCCGCGCCGGTGATCCCGGAGAAATCGGCGGCGTCGGAGAAGGCCACCCCCATGCCGAGCGTGCCGAGCGCCTCGGCGGCGGAGAACTTGGTCCTGATCGAAAACCTCGGGATCGCCATGTCGGCCATGCGAGGCCGCATCCGCGACCGGGACCGCTCGATGAAATCCCCGTCCATGGCGCCCAGGAACGGGGTCATCGAACCGTGATCAACCTGGTAGAGCAGGCACGAGATCCCCCCGTTGTACGGCAGAGAGATGCTCTGCCATCCATCCCCGGCGGCGTGCATGACCTCCCGAACGGCGTGCATCATCGGTACCTCGGCAACCGTCCCGTCGGCGGTATGGAACGGCTCGGGGCGGGTGGAGGATGTATTGAACGGCGTGGTCCACAGGCCCTTGAAGTAGACGGCGTTGGTAAGGACAAAGGGAAGGCCGTTGATGTCGTCGGGCTCGACGATCCGCGTGATGCGGCCTCGTGTCCACAGGCCCGCCCATTGGTTGATGGCCCGGGCCGAGTCCGTTGCGTCTTTCAGGTTGAGGGAACTTGTGTCGGAGGCGTAACTGTCGGCGAGCGTTCGAGAGAAGGAATCGGAGACGGGCATGCCCAGCCACAGACGGTTGGCGCTGGTCCATTCGTACGCCGGGGCGCCCGACTCCGAAGTTGGCGGGGCCAGGCGGTTGGCGAGGGAGGCGAACCCGTCGTGGGTGGATTGCTGTCCGTCGGACCAGCGCATGGTCGAGGCGATGGCCCGCTCGGTCTGCCCGCGTGCCCCGGCCCAGGCCATCGCCAACGCGGTGGAGAGGCTGTGCGGGGAGAAAAAAACGTTGCCCGATTCGCCAGCCTCGAGCGTGCGCAGCAGGTCGGAGGCGAACCAGGCGTTCTGAGACGCAATCCGCTCGGGGCGTGCCTCGGGCGGTTCGCGTGGGAGCGGGGGCGGGAGAGGCGCCGAATCGGTTCGGGAGGCGCACCCGGCGGCAATCACCATCGCCGCGGCGATCCCGACCCACTCTCGACCGAACATGGTGCCAAGCATCGCTCGCCGGTTCTCCAGGGGTTGCCCCGCCCAACGGTCGGCCATGACTGGCTCCTTTCGGGACCATAGGACAACCAGCCGCGGCGGGTGTTCCGCCAGGCGCCTTGGGGCGTTACACAATCGTGACCGTTCGTGGAAGGATGCTCGCCGGCACGAGGCGCCGCGGCGGCGTCACTTCAAATGGCGGATTCACTTCGACTTGTAGTAATCGAGGTTGACCTGTATGTACTGCTTCCACTCGGCGGGGAGGTCCTCGGCGGGGGCGATGGCCTTGACCGGGCACTCATCGACGCACAGGCCGCAGTCGATGCAGGTATCGGGGTCGATGTACAACTGGTCGGTGGAGCCAAAGTCCGCCTCGTTCTTGGTCGGGTGGATGCAATCGACGGGGCAGACGTCGACGCAGGAGGTGTCCTTGGTGCCGATGCACGGCTCGGCAATCACGTGGGGCATGACGAAATCCCTCAAAAAACACCGGCACGGCTCGTCCCGGATGGATCGGACGATGGTACGCCCCGCGACGGGGCCGCGGGAGAGGGAACGATCGGCGGAGGCTCGGAATCGGGGTATCACCCCCCCGACGGGAGTTCCATGCCTACCGGGGACGTTGATGCCTCGTTGGGCGGCTGGGGAAAGAAGGGCAGGTACTCGAGGATCTGCTTCTCCCGGGAGAAGGCGGGGAAGGTGTAGACGCTGCGAGCCACGAAAGGCGCCCGCGTCACCTTGTACCAGTCGAGCCACGCCCGGCGATCAAAGCCGAAATCCTGGCCGGTCAGGATTTTCAGGGACGACAGCGTCCTTGAATTGACCGCCAGGTTCGTGTCGTCAAGCGATGAGATGAGCGCCTCGAGGACCTTGTTCTGGGCGTACTGGCCCAGGGCATCGCTGGCCTCGGAACGGACGGCGGCCTCGGGCTCTTTCTCGGGATCGATGGCCGCGATGAGGGGATCAACGGCGGCCGTGGAGTGGATGCGCTGCAGGCCGCGCGCCGCCTCGATGCGAACGAGCCGGTCCTCGTCGGTCAGTCGCTCGATGAGAACCGCGGCGTGCTCGGGCCCTCCGTTGTTGCCAACCGCGCGGGTGGCCACGGTGCGAACCCCGGGATCGGCGTCGCGGGCGTTGTCCAGGAACAGGCGCATGTACACCTCTTCTCCGGCAAACGGCTGCGTGGACAGGATGAGCGTGCCCCGGTAACGCTTGTCGGCGTCGTACTTATCCATCGCGAGTTCGACGGCCTCGGCGGGGCTGGGCTCGGCGAACAGGTCGAGGATGCTGTCGGTCCCGCGCCGCATGCCGGTGGTGTCGCAGGCGGCCATCATGCCCGCGGCCATGATGGACAGGGCGTACGGGAACCGCCGGGCGGTGATCCGAACGGCGAGGGAGAAGGAAAAGCAGCGACGCGGGCCCATCGGGCGTGAGTATACAAGCGGGCTGAACGCCACGCCGCCCGGCTCCCCCCCAACTCACCACCCGGCCGACTGGCGGCGGTCGGAACTCCCAAGCCCGCGAAGTCGGGCCGTTCCCCCCTGGGCGACGGCGGGCCGGAAGAGGAACCCGAAACTGGTCTCCCCGGAGATGTTGTCGTAGTTGATGCCAAAGCCCAGTTCCGCGGTCGGCAGAGACCTTTGGAGTTCGAACCCGATGTTGCCAAAGTCGCCCACGTTGGTCTCGTAGGTTCCGGCCCACGCGAAGCGGTACTTCTGGGCAAAGCGGTAGGCCTGCCCGAATCCCAGGTTGGTGGCATCCTCGGAATTGATGGCCCTCATCTCGATGAAACTCGAGAAATCGGGGGCGTGCTGGACGATCGCGCCCAGGCTCGACCGGGCCTGCTGGCTCTTGTCGGTGTCAAACACCGTGGAGCCGGACAAGGCCAGGGCGTCGGAGACCTGCCAGACCCCGTCGGATGTGAAGAAATTCCCGACGTTCGAGAGTTCGGGGCGGTAGTCGATGAACCGCCCGATGGGGCTTTCCCGGTCCGAGTCCCGGCTGGAATTGGTGTACGCGAGGTTGAGTTTGAAGACGTCGACCGAGTGCCACTTGCCGGCCTTTCCCCGCTGGGTCTGCCAGGTCTGGTCGATGCCCAGCGTGGCGATCCCGCCCTCGGCGATGCCCTCGACGGACTCGTCGTAGACGGGCAGGTTCACGCGGTCAACGTTGGTCCCCGACTGCCAGAGATTGGCGTAGGGGGTGACGATGTGGCGGACTCGATACAGATCGAAGAGGCGCGAATCAACGGAGTCATCGACTCGCTGGAACGTGGTGGAGGCACGCGCGCCGGCCCCGTACCAGAATCGGACGTTGTCCTCCTCGCCGGGGCTGAAGTCGGAAAAATCGTTGTCCCAGACGGTGACTCGGCCGGCGGTGTAGGGGGTGACGTTGAACTCCCCCAGGTGCAGGGGCATGTCGAGTTGCTGCCTGGTGTCGGCCCGGAAAATCCCGTCCTCGATGTACCCGCTGGAACGAAGGCGATCGGCGATGGACTGCGTGCGGCCGATGCCAAAGGCCCGCCGAGCCAGGGAATCCCTCGAAAAGCCGCGCTCGTCGGCGTTGGGCTCGTCAAACTGGAGTTCAAGCCGCCCGGCTCGGTACTCGTGGGTCCAGAGGATCGGGCCGGGCAACTCCGGATCGTCGGACCCGATGGGGTCGTCGAAGAGGCGTATGTACGTGGCCTCGGGGGTGCGGGACGTGGCGTAGCCGGGGGTTTGAAGGAGGTACTCGTTGGCGATGAAGTCGTTGATGGTCCCCTTGGCTTCGAAGGAGAAGTACGTGCTCTCGTCGCGGTAGGCAATGTTCGCCCGCGTGGCCATCTCTCGCCGGGAACGCCCGAGGTTGTCGAAATAGGCGTCGATGAACGACTCGTCCGAGATGTACGCGCCCTCGAGGATGAGCCGCCAGTTCTCGTCGATCTTCTCGTTCTGGTCGGCCAGGATGATGCCGCGGGTCTGGCCGTCGCGGTCCTTCTCGGTCCCGGGGGAGTACAGATCGGTCCCCGTGTCGTAGGGGACAAGGTAGCCGAAGGCCGATCCCCGGCGGTCGAATTCCTTCCAGTTCAGGCGGGCGCCCAGCGCGATGCCCCGCTCGAAGTAGGCATCGATCATCACGTCGGCTTCCAGGCCCTCGATCTTCTCGAGCCCCAGAAGGCCGAACGCGTTCCACGTGGTCCGCAACGCCGTGCCCGATCCGGACGAGTTCTCGATGCGGATGTCGCGCAGCGGGACCTGCTCGGGATCGCCGGAGAACGTCGGCCAGTACAGGATGGGTAACCCGCCGGCGCGGAGGGTGATGTGGTCGGCGTCGACGATCGTGCTCATGTCCGACGGCGCGGCGGGCTCGTCGGAAATCCCCCGACCGGCAAAGCCCGCCTCGGAGGGGCCGGCGCCCCAGGGGGCGGAGGCGGCCTGCTCGTCGATGACCGCCGGCCTGGGGACTCGCCTGACCGTGAGGCTCGTGGCGCCGATCGACAACTCGGGATCGAAGAACGCGGTGGAAGTGATCCTGGCCCGCGTGGCGGTGAACTCGTTGGCAGACTCCTGCCGGATGGTCTCGGCCCGCAGGTAAAACGGCAGACGGCGCTGGGCCTCGTAGGTCCAGAAGACGGCGTCGACCACCATCGCGCGGTTGCGCTGGATGTCGTAGTACACCCGGGGCCCGCGGAGCGTGTACTTTCCGTCGGTCGCGACCACATCGCCTTCGAGGTAGATCCCGCGAACATCCTTGACGTCGAGCCGGGCCATGTCGCCGACCGGGCCGGGGGGAAGGAAGACCACCGCCCGCTGGGCGTTGAGACGAAGGCTCTTCCCTCGCCCCAGGTCGCTGTAGTGAACCACGACGCCGTCGGTCAGGATGAGCGAGTTCTCCGTCTCGCCCGAGACGAACGTGATGTTGCCCGGCGAGACCGTGATGATCCCCGAGCGGGCGAAGATCGGCTCGTACCTCTCCGCGGGGGGGAGAACGCGCAGCGTGCCGGGCGGAGGCAACTCCCCGCGCGGAGCGGGCTCCGGCTCGTCCGCCGGTTCATCCGACGGGGCCAGCCACGCTCGCAGCGAACGCGCCATCGCCTGTTCACCCTCGTTCACCAGGGGGGTTGGCGGCCTTCCGCGGGTGACCATGTCGGCGCTGAGTTCCAGGTCGCCCTGAAGATCGATGACCGCCCTGACCGGGAGCCGCTCGGCAAAGAACGACGTGGTCGCGTCGGCCTCGGGGGTTTCCGCGCGATCGAGGTAGAGGAATACCTGGTGAATCGTTCCCACGTCCGTGGGACCCGGGACCATCTGCACCCACACCACGGCTCTCGACGACGCAAACTCGTAGAAACCAAGCCGAACCCGCACATCGCCGTCGAGCACCAGCCGGTGTACCGGCATGTCCACCGATCCGGCAAACGTGGGCCGATCATCCTCGGTCCAGGACCATGCCCGGTTGGCTCGGAACCGGATCGGACCCGAGACGGCCGCCAGCGGCAGCCGCAACCCGGCAAAGTCCCTGCCCGTGATCGAGTTGACGTCAAAGTCAGGAGGGGGTTTGCCGATCGCGGTCACGAACTCGTGCAGGCCGTTTCCCATGCCGCCGTGGATCGCCGACGCCCCGCCGGAGGCATCGCTCGCGCCAAGGCCAGGACCCGTACGGGCGGCCGCGAGCGGGGTCCCCACTCCGACCACCGAGCCGCAGACCACCGCCACCCGTGCCGCCCGCCAGCGACGGGCGCGTGTCGATCGAGTGCCGGGCGTTGCTCGCATGGCCGGGATGGTACATGGCCCGCGAATCCGACACAACCCGCGCCCGCGGGCCTGGGTTCCACGGCCGGCGGGTCGGCACTACCCTGCGGGCCATGTTCAACCTCATCCGCACCGAACTGGGGATCGCGATTCAGTCCGGGCCGGGGGAAACAACCCCCATCCGGCACATCATCGGGGTGGGGCGCAACTACGCCGATCACGCCCGCGAGCAGAACGCCGACGTTCCGGATCGGCCGATGCTGTTCACGAAGAATCCCTACTCGGCGTCGCTCGATGGGGATGACATCGTCATCCCGAGGATCTGCCAGGACCGCGAGCAGGTGGACTTTGAAGCCGAACTGGCGGTCGTGATCGGCCGTGGGCCGGGCGGGCGTCTTGCCCTGGATGTCTCCGAGGATGAGGCGGCCCGGTACGTGCTTGGGTACTGCTGCGCCAACGACGTGTCGGCACGATGGTGGCAGAAGGAAGGCTCGGGAGGCCAGTTCTGCCGCGGCAAGGGGTTCGATACATTCTGTCCGCTCGGGCCGGTGGTCGTGCCCCCCGAAAAAATCCCGGATCCGGGCACCCTGCGGGTGGTTTGCCGAGTCAACGGCCTGATCATGCAGGACGCTCCGACGTCGGACATGATCTTCAGCGTGCAGCACCTGGTCAGCGCGTGCAGCCAGGGGACGACGCTCCTTCCCGGCACGGTGATCCTCACCGGCACCCCATCCGGAGTCGGCATGGCTCGCAAGCCCCCCGTCTACCTCAAAGCCGGGGACCGCGTCGAAGTGGAGATCGACCGGATCGGGCTGATGGCGAACACCGTTCGGATCGGGTAACGCGGCGTGATCCCACGCCGGAGCGCGGGGCCGCTATTCCCCGGTCCTGGAGGTCGGCACGCACCAGAGCATGCCCGGCCGGACCAGGAGTTGGTCCTGGTACTCGCTGAGCGACAGACTCCGGACGGCACCGTCGATGAGCGCGACGTTGATGCCGTTGGCGTGGCGGGCCTTGGGGATGATCCCCGGCCATGTCGCCCCGTCGCAGCGGTCGCCGCCGACACCGTTGTCCGACTGGAATTCGATGTCCTCGGCATCCCAGAAGATCGCGGATCCCGAGCGGAACTGGTCGATGCGGAACGGCCGTGGAGCACGGGCCTGGTCCCCGTAGGCGAGGACGGCCCCGTTCATCAGGAACGAGGTCACCTGCGCGCTGCCTTCCTGGAACGCGCGGTGCGAACCGCACCGGTACACGTCGTGGGAGCGGGTGTAGGACCAGAGCGACCCGTGCATCCGGACCCCGCGCTCCCACGTCGCAACCGGGGGCTCGTACAGCCAGCCGACGTGTACCTCTTCCGAGAAGGGGCTTTTCCAGTTGGGGTACGGGAGCCGGTCCTGGTGGTCGTGCGCGTGAAGGGAAAGCCCGACGATCAACTGCGATTGACGGGCCGCGCACTGCACGGCATACGCCGCCTGCCTGGCTCGAAAAAGCCCGGGCAGTGTCATGCCCACCAGGAGCGCGACAATCACGATGACGAGCAGCAACTCGATCAGCGTGAAGGCCGGATGTGTTTTCCCCCAACGCCGCATCCGACTAGGAATACCAGATCCCACCGCGCATCGCAAGGTTTATCCGCGGATTTCTCCCCTCCCGGAGAGGGCATGCCCCGCCGAAGACTGACGTGGTGGTGTCAGCCCTCCGTGAGCAGACGGCCTTGCGATCCGGAGGCAATGATGCCCCCATGACCTCCCCACCGCACCATCCGCTTCAACCCGCCGCCATTCGGTTCCGATGGACTCTCCTGCGTGCCGGGACGTTCCGGCTCGACGGCGGCTCGATGTTCGGACTGATTCCCAGGACCGTCTGGACACGCGCGGTCACGCCGGACGATCGTGGACGCATCACCGTGGAGCACAACTGCCTGCTCCTGGAGCGAGAGGGGGACGGCCCGGGGCCTGGCCTGGTCCTGATCGAGACTGGATCGGGGGACAAACTCGACGCCAAGTCGAAGGACATCTTCGCGATGCAGGAGCGATCGATCCTCGATGCGCTGCACGCGGCCGACGCTTCGCCCGGGGACATCGGCGCCGTCGTCGTGTCTCATCTTCACTTTGATCATGCCGGAGGCCTGACCCGCCTCTGCCGGCCCGGTGAGACGCCCGACTGGACGCCTCAAAGCCCGTCGCAGGGTCCGCCGGTGAAACTGACCTTTCCCAACGCCCTCGTCCATACGCAACGGCGCGAGTGGATCGACGCGGTTGAGAATCACAGCGTCATGACGAGGACCTACTTCCGCGACCACCTCGATCCGATCCGCGAGCGGGTGATCCTGGCCGATTCGCCCCGGCCATTTCCCGTCGGCTATATCCCCGGCCGGGACGAACTCCCCTCGACCCCCGTGCACAACCGGATCTGGCCGGTCCCGCAGGCCCCGGGGATCGGTCTGATTCTGACCCCGGGACACACGTGGGGGCAGCAGGCCGTGGTCTTCACCGACACGTCGGACCGGACGATCGTCTTCGTGCCCGATGTCATGCCGACGGCCGCTCACGTCGGCGCCGCGTACAGCCTCGGGTACGACGTCGAACCGTACACCAGCATGGTTTCGCGGCACTGGCTCCTCCGGGCGGCGGAGGAACACGGCTGGGTGCTGGTGCTCGACCACGAGCCCGGGAACCCGGTCCGCCGCGTCCGATCGAACGACCGGGGATGGTTCGACCTTGTTGAAGATCAGGCCTGAGACCGGGCCGCGTCCGGGTCGAGCCGATCCACGCTCTATCATGTCCCAGACCCCAGGCCCCGACACGCCCCCGGCGCGAACGTGACACCCACCACCACTCCATCCGAGCACGACCCCCTGGTCTCGCCCGTCGCGGATCATCACCCGGCCGACGAGGCAGCACCGACCGCCGAGCCGGAGTCACTCCCGACGGACGGGATGGAGCCGATGCCGCCGGTTGGCGAAGTCGAGGGCGGACACGATCACCCGGTTGATGCGTCGCCACCCGGGCGGGTGAGTTCTCCGCCGCGTCGGACGATAATGGACCGGATCGACGCCTTCGTCAGCCGCCTCTCGACGCGTAGCAATTTCTGGCACCGGGTATGCTCGATCATCTGGCTTCCGTACGCGGCGAGAAGCGGGATCCGGATGAAACGCGTCGATGAGAAGACGTTTTCGGCGGTTCTTCCGTTCACCCGGTTCAACAAGAACTGGTACAACGCGATGGCGGGCGCCGCGCTGCTGGGGAACAGCGAAATCGCCGGGGGCATGTACGTCTTTGGCATCTGCGGGGGTGAATACACGGTGGTCTGCCGGCACCTTGACTACCGCTTTCTTCGCCCGTGCCTTGGGCCGGCGATCTACCGCATCACGCCGCGAGAGAATATCCAGAACCTCCTGGCCTCCAGGCGGGAATTCAATATCACCCTCGACATGGAGGTCCTCCAGCAGTTCGCCGGGAGGAAGCGGGGCCGGGAGCACCGTGTCGGCCGGTGCGTCGCCGAGTTTCACGTCACACCCAAAGCCCACGCCAAGTCGCGTTCCCAGCGCCGCGAACGAGAGAACCCGTAACCACCAGGGCCGGGGCCGATCCCCGGGCGTGTCGTTACATGCCCGTGACGCACCCGGATCGATCCGCACGGTATAAACCAGGGTGAGGGATGACCTCCCCAGGACGCCCTGGGCCGGGCAGGCCCCCGGGGTAAACCGACCGCACCGACGGCGTATCGTGTGCCTGGTGTTCGGTCGCAACGGCGAAACGACCGATTGGAGCCTCCCGCATGTCATTGGCTCGCGTGCTGGTGGTTGAGGATGACGCGGCGGTGCGTCGCGGCGTCGTCGACGCCCTGAACTTTGCCGGCTACGAAGTGATTGAAGCGGCCGACGGCGCGGCGGGCCTGGAACTGGCCACCACGCGGACGGTTGACATCGTGCTGCTGGACATCCTGATGCCTCGTCTGGACGGGCTGGAAGTGCTCTCGGGGATCCGTCGCGTCACGCCCGGCCTTCCCGTGATCCTGCTGACCGCACGGGGGCTGGAGGAAGACCGAGTGCGCGGGTTGCAGGCAGGGGCCGACGACTACATCGTCAAGCCGTTCGGACCTCGGGAGATGATCGCACGCGTCGAGGCCGTGCTTCGCCGATCGGCCGAACGTCCCGCCCGAGTGACGAGGATCCTGGTTGCCGGCCGTGCCATCGACCTGGCCCGCCGGGAGATAACGCTGGGCGACTCAAGCCGCCGGACGATCCCCGACCTGGAGGCACGGCTTCTTGAGTACCTGGCCTCAAACCCCGGGCGTGCGGTCTCTCGCGAGGAACTGCTCAACAGGGTGTGGAAACTCGACGCCAGGGGACTCCAAACCAGGACCGTGGACATGGCCGTCGCTCGTCTGAGAGAACTCCTTGACGATGACCCCGCCTCGCCGGCCGTGATCGTCACGGTGCGGTCCAGGGGGTACATGCTCGCCGCCGATGCCCGGGCTGACGACGGCCGGGGCGGGAGCAACCCGTCGTGACTCGCCCCGGCCCGAACCTGATCGTGTACTGGGCATGCTCGGCGGCGGTCATCGCGGCGCTGGTGTGGATGACGACCCGGGCCATCCGGCTTGAGCGGCGCGACGCCCACTCCCAGGCTTTCTCATCTCGACAGGAAGCCATCCGCCTGGCGCTGTGGCGGATGGACTCGGCGATGACGCCCGTCATCGCCCGCGAGACCGCAAGGCCGTTTTTTCACTACCGGAGTTTCTACCCCACCGATCGAGCCTTCACCCGGATGCTCGATCAGGCCGCTCCCGGGGAGGTGCTCGTGCCATCGCCGCTGCTTGACGCGCCGATCGGGGTCATCCGGCTGTACTTCCAGGTAAATCTGGCGGGCGAGATGACGTCCCCGCAGGCCCCGAGCGAAGAGGCGCGGCGAGCCACGGGCGCCAGCGGACCCGCCCCCACCAACATCGTGGCCGCGCAGGATCAACTCGCGCGCTTTGAATTGTTGTGGCGTGCCGACCGGAACTCCCCCCTCGATCACGCCGGCCAGGCCTCGGCAAGCCACGATGAGACGATGCGGGCAGGATCCACCGTTGATGACTCTCGCACGGCCATGTCCCAGGAGAGCCCCGACGAACTCACCCGTGAGTTTGATCGGCGTCAGGAGCGGCTGTCGCTGGCAATCTCCCCCGGACCGGCGACCGAGATCGCCGCGGCGCAGACAGCCAGGGATCGGGAGCGTCCGCGAGCGTCCGCGACCCGCGAAGCCGCGGCCGAGACATCGCCGCGGGACGCGGCTCAATTCACCGCGGAGTCTCGCGCCACGGAAACCAACGACACCGTACGGCTGGGCCGCGACCTCACGCTCGCCGCCAAGCCCCCTCTCGCAAAGGACCAAGAGGCGGAGGGGGACGGCGGTGAAGAACCCTCGGGCGTGGCCGTCTCCGCCGACCACGTCTCGATCGTCACCACCGAACTGGCCCCGTCGTGGATTGGACCCGATTCCTCGCCGCAACTGGTCTTTACCCGCCGTGTCACCGTCGGCGGCGAGGAGTTCCAGCAGGGGTTCTGGCTCGACTGGGAACTGACCCGCAGTTGGCTTCTCTCGGGGATCGGCGACCTGCTTCCCTGGGCGGACCTTCGCCCGGTTCGAGAACCGGTGCGTTCTCGCTCACCCGAGGCGCTTGGTCGGACGCTCGCGTCAATCCCGGCCGAAGTCGTCATCGGCCAGCCGATCGTCACGCCCGTGATCGGCTGGACGCCCCTGCGCACGGGCCTGGTGGTGGCGTGGGTCGCGGTGCTGGCCTCGCTGGCGGTGACCTGGCGGGTCCTTCTCGCGCTGGAGGAACTGGCCGAGCGCCGCGGGCGTTTCGCGGCGGCGGTCTCGCACGAACTGCGAACACCGCTGACCACGTTTTCACTCTACACCCAGATGCTCGCCGATGGCATGGTCCCCCCCGCCCGACAGCGCGAGTACATCGAGACCATGCGGTCGGAATCGGGCCGCCTGGCGGGCATCGTCCAGAGCGTTCTCGAGTACGCGCGGCTCGGACGATCGGCCGGGGCTTCTCCGGCCACGAGGATCGAACTGCGCCGCCTTCTCGAGCCGATCGTCGCCTCGCTCGCGGATCGAGCCCGGACGAGAGGGTTTGAGTTCAAGGCCGATATGTCCGGCAATGGCCAGGCGGTCGTCATGGCCGACGCGGCGGGTGTCGAGCGAATCCTGGGAAACCTGATCGACAACGCCTGCGCCTACGCCCGTGAACACGAACCTCGGTTCATCAACCTCGGAGTCTCGATCGGACGCCGGTACGCGGCCATCACCGTCACCGATCACGGACCCGGGCTGACACCCGAGGAATCGAGCCGGGCCTTCGAGCCCTACTTCCGGGGAAGCCGCACCACCGACCTTGGGATCCCCGGCATCGGGCTGGGCCTGGCGTTGGCGCGCGGCGTCGCTCGCCAGATGGGCGGGGACCTGCGCTGCGATCCCCCCCGCCCCTCGGGCGGGGCGTCGTTCACACTCCTGATCCCGCTGGCCGCTTGATGCCCCCTCTTCCGCGACGGCTCCGAGGAGCACGTGCTCACTCGCCCGGGATAGACGCGATCGACCCTTCGAACGAACTTGACGCCGAGGCGTACAGACGCCGAGGGATTCGCCCCGCGAGGTAACACTGCCGTCCCGCGACGCACGCGTGACGCATGGCGTGGGCCATCATCACCGGGTCCTTCGCGTGCGCCACGGCGGTGTTGAGCAGCACCCCGTCGGCCCCGATCTCCATCGCCGTGGAGACATCGCTCGCCGACCCGACCCCCGCGTCCACGATCACCGGGTACGAAGCATCGCCCTTCTTGAGCAGTTCAAGGCACAGCAGGATGTTCGATCGGTTGAGCACGCCCTGGCCGCTGCCGATCGGGCTGCCCGCGGGCATGACGCTCGACGCCCCGGCCTCCTTGATCCGAACCGCCGCGATCGGATCGTCACTTGAATACGCGAGCACCTGGAACCCATCCTTGACCAGGTCGCGCGTGGCCTGGACCGTGCCGATCGGGTCGGGGAGCAGCGTCCTGGTATCCCCGAGCACCTCGAGTTTGACCCACGAAGCCCCGGGATTGCCCAGTTGCCCGAGGATCTCACGCCCGAGGTTCGCGACGCGGACCGCGTCCGCCGCCGTGAAGCACCCGGCCGTGTTGGGCAGGATGATGTACCTCGAAAGGTCGATGAATTCGAGCAGGCTCTTTCCCTGGTCGTTGAAGAGCCGCTCCCGACGGACCGCGACGGTCACGACCTGGCAGCCGCTGGCCGACAGCGCCTCTCGCATCCGTTCGTGCGTGGCGTACTTGCCGGTCCCCACGAACAGGCGGCTGGTGAACGCCCGGCCCGCGACGGTCAACGGAGAAGTCCCCGGCTCGTGCTCCTGGTCAGGCATGCGCAAGAATACGCGGGCGGCCGGGCAGCGGCCCTGAAAGCCCGCCAGGGCTTCTATCGCGGGTGGAGATACCCCAGGTGGAGTTCGCAATGGCGCCGTTGCAGGGCGTTCCACTCCTCGCTGGTCATCGGTCCAAAGACCAGGTTGGGGATCGACGGCGCGGACTTCTCGGCACGGTCCATGCTCCGGCGGAGCCGGGCGATTCCATCGTCAAAGGAGACGTCGTCGGCGCCGACCGTCCCCCCGGGCACGCCGGAAATGAATACACCCCTCGGAAGCCCCTGGTTCAGGAAGCGGTGCTTCATCGCCCTGAGCAACAGTCGCAGCGGCATGGAGGGCCGTTTGAGAACCGGCGGGTATCCGTCGTAGGGGAAATCCATGAACGCGGCCAGGTGCGAATAGACCTGCCCCGGGGTCCAGTTGCCCGATGCCCGGATTGAACCGGCCCGGTTCGCGGCCTCCAGCGAGTCCAGTTCGCGGCGCACGTCCTCGTAAGACTCGAACCGGAGCGTCCGATAGTCCTTGACCGATTTCGAGCGGACCATCACCCGTCCCTCCCGCTCCGGGACCCGGCTCTCCCGGATCATCCGCCTCCGACCAGCGTGACGATCTCGACCTCATCGCCGTCGCGCAGGACCTGCTCGGCGTGCCTTCGCCGCGGCACCAGTTGCTTGTTGACCTCGACCGCGTACGCGGCGGCGGCCAGCCCCGCGCGTTCGACCACCTGGCCGATGGTGGTCCCCTCTGGCCAGGTCGAACGCTCTCCGTTGATCACAATGACCACGCCGGTGAGTGTAACCCGTGAATCGGTCGGCGGTGACGCGTCGAACCCCGATCAGGCGCGCCACACGGATTCCAGTGGTCCCGGGGCGCGGACGGGCGCACAATACACGAACAGTCCCGCTCTTGGCGCGGGTCGGAGGATCAACGGATGATGAACCACGGTCAAACCGCTCGGCGTCTGGTCGCCACGGCCATGATGGCGCTGGCCGCGCTGTGGGCGGGCGGATGCGGCGACCGAGGATACAGCCAGGAAACGCCCGACGACGTCCTGCGCACCGCCCGGCTCATGGTCGAGCGCGGAGAGGCCCGTAAACTCGGCGGCCTGTTCTACGCCGAGAACGAGGACATGCGCAAGGTCCTCAACAATTTCGGAGTCCTGCTGGGCAACCTCCAGAGGCTGGGACAGGCCGTCAGCGAGAATTTCCCGGCGGAGGTCGATCAACTCAAGGCACGCGCCGAGGACGCCGCCAGGAAGGGCACGTCGGTCTCGTTCCTCAGCCAGATCGCTTCCCAGGCCGGCGGTGGCGCCGCCGGACGGTCCCGCCGCGCCGCTCGCGATCCCGACAGGATGCGCCGGGAGCAGGCCGAGCGAGAGCGGCAGTTCGGCGATTCGCTCAACTCCCTGTTCGCGGATCCGTACGGTTTCCTCCGCTCGGGCGCGGACCGCCTCTCGACAACGCCGCTCTCGGACGACATGGCCGCGGTGCTCTGGGACGGGGAACCCGCCCTGGCCCCGCTGGGCATGGTGATGCGTCTGAGCGCCGACGGGCGGTGGTACATCGTCCCGCCGCTCAACATCCCGGGCCTGGCGAACTACCTGCCGCAGAACTCCCAGGAATACAAGGTGTTCGGGGCGATGATCGCCATCCTGAACAACGTCATCGTGGACCTGGCCCGGGACGTGCGTGAGAAGCGGATCCGCACGATCGAGGACCTCTCCCGCAGCGCGGGAGAGAAGGCGTTTCTCCCCGCCGCGATGGGGTACGTGGCGTACTCGAGGATGATCGAGGAACGCCGCAAGAACACGGCGGGGGGCGCTACGCCCCGGACTTCGACGCAGGCCCCCGCCACTCCACGCTGACGGCGCGGCGGAGTGTCCTGGCAAGCAGGTCGGCCTTGGCGCGGGCGGCGAGCAGTTCGGCCCGGGGCTCGTCCTCCGCCGACGCGGTCACCACGATCGAGTCTTCCGTCACGGTCACGCGGACGTCATCGACCACCTGGCGGTGCGATCGGTCAAGACCGTCGGCCACGCGGAGGATGCCGGCGAGCATTCGGACAAGTCTCCGGTCCTTTCGGTCAAGCGCCCCGAAGGCCTCGTGCGCCCGAGACGGGATCGCGCGGCGGTGGTACCTCGCGACCGTCGCGACCAGGTCCGACACCGCATGCTTGACGCCGTAGAGCCCGTTGAAGCGGATGATCTCCTCGCTGTGTTTGTGGTGGGCCTTGTACGACACGCAGATCCCCGAGTCGTGAAGCACCGCCGCCGCGTTGAGAATGGCCGCGCCACGGCGGCGGCACCACCGGCCCCGGCGCACCTGGCCGGCTCTCGCCAGGCGCACCAGTTCGGCGTGCAGCCTCTGCGCCAGCCGCGCGACGTGCCCGCTGTGGGGTTCCTCGGCCCGGCAGCGGCGGGCCAGCGCCCACGCCGAGCAAGGCAGCATGAGTCGAGTCGCGGTCGAGCGGGCCGCGCCACGAAGCCGCACCTGCTCGGCCGTCTCGATGACCAGCCCGTCGCGAAGCCCCACGTCGAGCGTCGTCATCCCCGCTCCGCCAAGACGCTCCAATACCGCCTCGAGCACCGCCAGTCCCGCGACCACGATCTGAGAACGCTCGACCGAGAGGCCCGGCAGCGCGGCACGCTCGGCGACACCCATCGGCCGCAGCGCTCGGATCAGTTCCCGCGCCTCTTCGATCGTGATGTCGGCCCGAAATCGACCCGGCCGGTTCAGAGGCATCCCGCCGGGAGCCAGCACGCCCGCCGCCCGAAGTCGCGCCAGTTCGCCCGCCGCGGTGCATCCGCCGCCCACGCCGTACAGACGCCTGGGCGCGTGCGGCAGGCGGGAAAGTCCCCCCTCCACGACCGCGGCGATGTGCTCACGGAGTTCCTCGAATCGCTCGCCCGACGAGACCTCCGGCCCTCCGAACATCTCCGTGATCGCCACCGCCCCCAGCGGCATCGACACCGACGCCACCGCCACGTCGCCCACGCCGACGGTCACCTGAACGCTGCCGCCACCCGTGTCAAGCACGCCGATCCGCTCGAGCCGCGCCCGCTCCCCGGAACGCTCCAGATCCGTGACGGCCCGGTACGAAAGCCGGCCCTCCACGCGGGGAGCGATCGCTTCGACCTCGATCCCCGCGGACTCGCGGACTCGCGAAAGAAAGTGCTCTCGGTTCCGGGCTCGGCGAACCGCGTGCGTCGCGACCGCCCGGACGATCGGCGCCTCCACCTCGGCCGCCGCCGCGACAAACGCGGCCACCGCCGCGACGGCCCTTTCCATCGGGGCGTCGCCGAGCACGGAATCGACCGACAGGCCCTCCCCCAGGCGGCACGGCTCGCGGCGCTCGGCGATCGGCCGCCACGACCCGTCGGGGCACATCTCAACGGCCAGAAACCTGGCGCTGTTGGTGCCGATGTCGATCACGGAGAAACGGCGTGGCTTCATCAGAGACGATCGACGCGTGCGCCCTCACACGGCGTCCTCGCCGCCAACATCATACGTGACACGGCCCGAAGGCCCTCGGGTGATGAATCCCGTCGAACACGCCCAGTCGCGAAATGTTAAGACAACGCCGGGCCTGGCGCCCCGGACGACACCGAGGCCATCGAGGTCCTTGCGATGACCTCATCGCCGATCGTCGCCACCGCCGCGAACATCTCCCGGGCACACCCGATCATGCGCCCCCGGGTCGCGGCGTCCAGTTCCACCGAATCGATGTCGCGCTTGAACGCCGACCAGACTTCGCGCTGCCGCTCGCCGTAGGGATCAAGGTACCGCGTCCCCGGTCCACCCGGCCTCTGGCCAACCACCCCGGCCACCGCCCTGGCGATGAATCGGTTGCCGTTGTTGGCCCCTTCCAGGACGTAGTGATAGCCCAGCAGCGCGACGGGGTCCGCGGCCGCCACGCCCGCGATGCGGGCGGTCATCGCGGTCGTTGCCGGGACGGGCTCGATCGACTCGGGGTTGACACCCAGGAACGCCAGGTCCTCTCTCAGGTACGGCTCCTGGAAATGCTCATCACGCACCACCGTGCGCACGGCCGGGGATGCCTCGCTCGCCGCTCGCAACGCCGCGTCCAGGGCCCGATGAACCAGGAACATCTGCGAGAGGTGCTCGGCGTACTGCGAACGGCTCGCACGCCCGGAAACAAGCAGCCTCTGAAGTTCCGATCGCTCGGCGGCGGTATGCAGGTCCGACGTCGATTCTCTCAGGTCGTGCGAGATCGTGCCGGGCACCGAAGCCGGGGCGCCGTGGGGATGCCCGTGGGGATGTCCGTGGCCGGCGGGATGGGGATCGCGGTTCACATGGTCGGTCATGATTGCCTCTTTCATTCAGCGGACCGCGCTCCAGGCGATCACTGCGGGGACGATCAGCCAGGCCAGGCCCTTGATCAGGAAAAACAGGAACGCGACCGCCCCGAACCGCCGCATCCACGGATGGCTGGACCACTTCCTCACGCCACTCCGAGGGTCAACCCAAGACGCCTCCCCCGGCGGGGTTTCATTCGGTGGCGGCTGACCTGTTTCTTGCAGGCCCGCGTGGTCGGTCCCCATGCCGGGTACTCCAGTTGAGACTCAGTCTCAGAAAAAAGTAGGGAGGCCGGACGAACGGGGCAAGGCCCTCTCTCCCGAGCGGACCCGAGGGTATTGTCTATCCCCATGACCGTTGCCGAAAAAAACCAACGCA
The DNA here is from genome assembly GCA_019636515.1 of Phycisphaeraceae bacterium. Lineage (GTDB taxonomy): Bacteria > Planctomycetota > Phycisphaerae > Phycisphaerales > UBA1924 > JAEUJB01. The sequence continues at coordinate 155,389 of JAHBXI010000005.1, forward strand.
CACTCGATGAATTCATCGCCGAATTGGATTGGCGAGGATTGATCCACCAGACGACGGGGAAAAAAGAACTCCTTGCCAGGATCGCAAACGACGGTCCGTGGCGAGCGTACGTGGGCTTCGACCCGACCGCGCCATCCCTGACCATCGGCAACCTCATGGGGATCATGACCCTCCGGCGGTTCCAGGAGGCCGGGCACCAGCCCGTGGTGGTGATGGGCGGGGGCACGGGCCTGATCGGGGATCCATCGGGCAAATCCGCCGAGCGGCAACTGCTGACGCGCGAGGCGGTCGAGGCCAATGTCAGCGCCCAGCAACGCATCTTCGACGCCCTGATCGACTTCTCGAAGAGCCGGCCGAACCAGGGGCAACTTCACAACAACGTCGATTGGCTCGGGACGCTTTCGTACCTCGACGCCCTGCGCGACATCGGCAAGTATTTCTCGGTCAACGCGATGATCCAGCGAGACTCGGTGCGCGACCGTCTCCACAACCGCGACCAGGGGATCAGTTACACCGAGTTCAGTTACATGATTCTCCAGTCGTACGACTACTACCACCTCTGGAAGCACGAGGGGGTCCGGCTCCAGATGGGCGGGAGCGACCAGTGGGGAAACATCGTCAGCGGAATCGACCTGATCCAGCGGATGGAAGCCGGCGCGGCGCGCCACCAGGAGCGGGCAACGCCTGGTCCAGGCGACGACATGCCAACCGACGAGCGGGACCCCGGCCCCTTCGGCCTCACCTGGCCGCTGGTCACCAAGTCCGACGGGACCAAGTTCGGCAAGACCGAGTCGGGGGCGATCTGGCTCACCGCCGACCGGACCTCACCGTACGAGTACTACCAGTTCTGGCTCAACACGCCCGACGCCGACGCGGGGAAGTTCCTGAGGTACTTCACCCTCCTGGAACGTGAAGAGATCGAATCGCTGGAGAGGCAGACCGCGGAGAACCCCGCCGGGCGCGAAGCCCAGCGCCGCCTGGCCCGCGAGGCCACCACGCTGCTTCACGGCAAGACGGAGGCCGACCACGCCGAGTCGGCCGCCAAGGCCTTGTTCTCCGGAGAGATCGGGCACCTTCCCGAGGCGACGCTCCGGCAGGTGCTGGCCAACGTGCCCGCGTCCAAACGCCCGGCCGACCGTCTGGCGGGAGACGGGGTCAAGGTCCTCGACCTGCTGGTCGAGACCGGCCTTGCCTCATCGAAGCGCGAAGCCCGGGAGTTCCTCGCCACCGGCAGCGTGTCGTTCAACGGGAAAAAAGCCTCGGCCGACGACGCCGTGAAGTCGTCCGACCTGCTGCACGGGAGGCTCATTGCCCTCCGCCGCGGCAAGAAGAACTGGCACCTCACCGAGTGGGAATAAAGCCCGGTTCTCGCCCCGCCCTCACGCCCTCGTACCATCGCACGTGTACTCCGAGGACCACCCCGCCGACCGATACCACCGACAGGCCCTGGTTCCGGACATCGGCCCTGACGGGCAGCGGAACATCTCCTCTTCCTGCGCCATGATCGTCGGCGTCGGGGCGCTGGGCTGCGCCGCGGCGGACCACCTGGCTCGCGCGGGAGTCGGGCGGCTCATTCTCATCGATCGGGACGTGGTCGAGTGGACGAACCTCCATCGCCAGTGCCTGTTCGATGAACAGGACGCCCGGGAGCACGCCCCCAAGGCATTGGCCGCGGCCAGGCGACTCTCACGCGTCAATTCCGCCATCTCCATCACGCCCGAGGTCACGGACCTGACCCCGAGAAACGCCCGCTCGATGGTTGATCGCCACCGACCGGCGGTACTCCTCGACTCGACCGACAATTTCCAGACACGCTTCCTGATGAACGACCTGGCGGTACGCCTGAAAATCCCCCTCGCGTACGCGGGGGTGCTCGCGACGTTTGGAATGGCCATGACCGTGATGGCGGGGTCAACGCCGTGCCTGCGGTGCGTCTTCGACGGCCCCCCCACCACCCCCGGCGAGACCTGCGACACGGCGGGCGTGATCGGCCCGGCGGCGGGATTCGCCGCGTCGATGCAGGCGGCCGAGGCGATCAAGATCCTGGCCGGGCGTGCCGACGCGGTGTCGAACCGCCTGGTGCGATTCGACCTGTGGAGGTCAACGCACACGTCGATCGACCTGTCCGATTCAAGGCGGGCCGACTGCCCGTGCTGCTCGGAAGGACGCTATGAGTTTCTTGACGGCGAGGCGGCCGACACGGCGGCGACGCTGTGCGGGCGCGGCGCCGTGCAGATATGGCCGGGCGGAGTCGCCTCGGTCGACCTGGGGTCGATGCTGAACCGGCTCTCCCCGCACGGGTCCTTTTCGCTCACGCCCGTCACGCTGCGGGGGACGTTGCGTGAAACACCCGCCGACGCCGACGGCCCGATCGAACTGACCGTCTTTGGTGACGGAAGAACCATCGTCCGCGGAACCACGCGGGTGGACCTGGCACGGAGCATCCACGCGCGGTACATCGGTTCGTGAGCCGATGGGACGGGTCGGCGTCAGGATCGCCCGATGGTCAGGGCCGCGGGTTTTTCAACCGCGCCCGACGCGATCTTTCCGATGCCCGAGCCCGGTTCACCGATCGGGTCGGGGGGGATGATCTCGACCTTCTTCTCGCCCAGGCGCGCCTCGCCTCGCCGCACGCGATCCTGGAACGCCAGGCACTCTTCCAGCAGGCGTTCGAGGATCTCCGGCTCGGTGACGTTGGCGACCCGCTCCCCCTGGACGTAGATGATCCCGCGGCGGTCACCGGCGAAGACCGCCACGTCGGCGCCTTCGGCCTCTCCCGGCCCGTTCACGATGCAGCCCATCACGGCCACCTTCATCGGGACCGTGATCTTCTCCGCCAGGTGACGGCGGACATCCTGCACGAGCGTGAACAGGTCGACCTGGATCCGACCGCAGGTCGGGCACGCGATGAGATCAACACCCCGGCGATCACGAAGGCCCAGCGACCAGAGCAATTCAAGGCCATCCTGGACCTCGTACACCGGATCGCTGGCGTAACTGATGCGGATGGTGTCCCCGATGCCCGCGGCCAGCAGCGCCCCGAGGGCGGCGACCGAACGGACACACCCGGTTTCCTTCGGTCCGGCGTGCGTCACGCCCAGGTGCAACGGGTGATCGAAGCGCTCGGCGATGACCGTGTACGCGTCGATGACCAGCGACGCGTCCATGCTCTTGGCGCTGATCGCGATATCGTGAAAGTCCTGCTCACGGAAGATATCGAGGTATTCCTCGAGTTTGGCGACCATGATGGCGAGCATCGCCCCGTGCTTCATGTCGCCAAAGACGCGGCCCAGTTCCCGCATCCGCCTTTGCTTGTCCTTGCGCTCGATGATCGACCCCTCGTTGACGCCGACGCGGATCGGCAGCCCGCGGGCCTTGCACGCCTGGATGACGTCGATCACCTGGGACCGGTCCTGGATGTTCCCGGGGTTCAGGCGGATCTTGTGCGCCCCGGCCTCGACCGCCTCGATCGCCCGCTGGAAGTGGAAGTGAACGTCCGCGACGATCGGCACCCGCACCCGCGGGATGATCTCACGCAGGGCCTGGGTGTCCTTCTTCTCGGGGACGGCCACCCGCACGATGTCCGCTCCCGCGGCGGCCAGACGGTTGATCTCCGTCACGCACGACTCCACGTCGTGCGTGTACCCCGCGGTCATCGTCTGCACCGTCACCGGCGCGGGCGTCGTCGGGTTCCCCGACCGATCCGGCAACCCGCCGCCGATGCGGACAAGGCCCGTCCGGGCATCTCCGATCACAACCTGGCGGGTTGGGCGACGGGGGCGCATGCGATGAATGATACGGGCCGCTGGTCCCTTCCGCGCCACCGGACCCGCCGCCGCTACCCTCAAGGGCGTGCCGATCCATCTGGAACAGCCCCTCTGGCTGATCTCCGCGCTGGTGGCGGCGCCGATGGCCATCATCGCGCTGGCGACCTTCGCCGCCATGAGCACGGCCCGGCGGGCCATGGCCGCCGCCGTTCGCGTGATGCTCGTGCTGCTCATCGCCGCCATGCTCGCCGGCCTCGCCGCCGTGCGCACGTCCGACCGCCTGGCCGTGATCGCCGTGGTCGATGTCTCCGGGTCGATGCTCCGCCAGCGGGCCGACGGCGTCGATTCGGTCGCGTCCGCGGCCGGTCTCCCTCCCGCCGCGATGAACACCATCGAGGCGATCCGGGTTCAACTCGCCCGATCGTCCGCGGGCAGAAGTCCGGACGACCTGCTGGGCATCGTGGCCTTCGATGGCCGCCCCGTGCTTGTCGCGGCCCCCTCCGCCGACCCCCAGGTCACCGACCGGCCGCTCGACCTCCGTATCGAGGAAGGCACCGTGATCGCCGACGCGCTCCGCCTGGCCGCGACGGTGGTCCCGTCCGACGCCGCCGCACGGCTCGTACTGATCACCGACGGGATCGAAACCGCGGGAGATGCCAGGGCCGCCGCCCGCGAGATCGCCGCCGCCGGTTCAGCGCGTGCCGGCCGCCTGGTCATCGACACGGTCCCGATCCGTTACAGCGTCGGCCCGGAGGTGATCGTCGAGTCGGTCGATGCCCCTCCCATGGCCGCGGTCGGGGCGCCCGTGACCATCCGGGCCGTCATCCGATCGACCGATCCGGCGACCGGGACCATCCGGCTCTTCAACAACGGTTCTCCGGTTGATATCGGTGACGGCCAGGCGGGAATGGGCCGCCGCGTCAACCTCAACCCGGGGGCCAACCTCTTTGTCGTCGAGGTCGAGGCCGGCGTCTCGCGCGTCAGCCGATTCGCCGTGGTCTTCGAGCCCGACGACCCCGCCGCCGGCTCGCCCCCGATGGACCGCATCGCCGACAACAACACCGCCGAGGCCTTCACCATCACGCCATCGGTCGGGTCCGTCCTCCACATCGACGGCGTCTCCGAATTCGGCGAGGCGCAGGCCGCCTCGCCCCTGGCCGCGACGCTCCGCGAGGCGGGGATCAGCGTCACCACCATCACCTCCGGGGCGACGCCCGCCGACCTTCTCTCGCTCCAGGACTACGACCTGGTCATCCTCGAAGACGTCCCCGCCGATGCGATCTCCGGCCCGGCCCAGCAGGCCCTGGCCACCCACGTCAAGGACATGGGCGCGGGCCTTGTGATGATCGGCGGGCCGACCTCGTTCGGGTCGGGCGGGTGGAAAGGCTCTCCCCTCGAACCGCTCCTGCCGGTCCTGCTCGACTTGCCCGACACGCTGGTCGAGCCTGAAGCGGCGATCGTCTTCGTGCTCGACAATTCCGGGTCGATGGGCCGCAGCGTGATGGGTTCATCCCGGTCGCAGCAGGAACTGGCCAACGAATCGGCGGCCCGGGCCGTGCTCACGCTGGGCCGCAACGACCTGGTCTCGGTCATCGCCTTCAACAACTCGCTGGATGTTCTCGTTCCCCTCGAACCCAACACCAACCCGACGCGCACCGCCCAGATCATCCGATCGATCTCCGCCGGGGGTGGCACCAACGCGGGACCCGCGCTCGAGGAGGCACGCCGGGCTCTGTTTGCGGTCCGGGCCAAGGTCAAGCACGTCGTCCTGCTTTCCGACGGCAAGTCCCAGAACTCCGAGACGCTCCCGGCAATCGCCGCTCGCCTGAGGGCCGAAGGCGTCACCGTTTCCACCATCTCCATCGGCGACGGCGCCGATCGACAGACCATGAAGACCATCGCCGAACTCGGAGGCGGGGAGCACTTCAGCCCCACGAACCCCAACATCCTCCCCCGTGTCTTTCTCAAGGCGATCCGCGTCGTGCGCACGCCCCTGTACCGCGAGGAGCCCTTCCAGCCGGTTGTCACGGATCCTTCCTTTTCGATTCTGCGCGGCGTGCAGGCTCCCGCGCTGCTCGGGGGGCTGAACCTCACCCAGCCACGCCCGGATCCGCTGGTCGTCAACGCCATGACCACCCCCGCCGGCGAGCCTGTCCTGGCGTGGTGGAGGACCGAACTGGGCCAGGCGGCGGCGTTTACCTCCGACGCGGGACAATGGGCCAGGTCGTGGTCCGCCACCCCGGCGTACGCGCAGTTCTGGGTGCAGATGGCCAGGACGCTCTCCAGACCAACCCAGGACCGGCTCTTTGAGACCCGGCTCGAAGCACGGGGAGACACCCTGAAAGTGCGCGTGGAGGCCGCCGACGACAACGGCAACCCGATCGAATCGCTGCGAATTCCCGCCACCATCTACGCCCCCTCGGGGGAACAGATTTCCGTGGTCCTTCGACAGACCGCCAGCGGGGTGTACGAGGGATCGGCGAGAGCCGCCGAGTCGGGCACCTACGTCGCCGTTCTCCGGCCTGCCGCCGGTGAACGCGGGTTTCCACCCGTGATCGCCGGCGCCTCCGTCCGCGCGGGGATCGAGTCGCTCCGCCTCGATCCCGACCCCGACCTGGTGCGGTCCATCGCCGACGCATCCGGCGGCCGGATCATCGAACTGGCCGACCTCGACCGAACGTCGCTCTTTGATCGCCGCGGGATCGAGCGGCGACGAGCCTTGCTGCCGCTGGTTGATCTCCTGCTCCCCTGGACCCTGGCGGTCCTGATTCTCGACATCGCCGTTCGGCGCATCGCGTGGGACCGCCTGGTCACCGTCGGTCCCTCGGTGGCGGAAGGCTCGGTGCGCACGCTGGCCGAGCGGCTCGCCGCCTCGAATGCCACGCCCCGGCGCGACGCCGATTACTCTCCCGCCGCCTTCACCCAGCGCGACGCGGAGGACCTCTCCCGCGCCCAGCGCGACCGCCGCATGGCCGAACGCCTCGCCGGGGCCAGGGCCGCCCCGATGCCACGCCCTTCCGATCAAGCCGACTCCGGCCGCGACATCGCCGCACCTCCCCCGAAAGACACGGAGGATCGAGAGGAGTCCTCCCTCGCCGCCGCCAAGCGCCGCGCTCGTCAGCGGTTCAACCACGACGCCTGACATCGTGCCGACGCTCGACCGCGCCGACAAAAACTACGAGATCGCCGCGGCGATCCGATGTCCCGTCCAGACCGCCGCCACGCCGACCACGTTGGTCAGCGTGACGTACAGCACGGCCTCGATGATGCGCCTCGATTCGATGAGTTGGAGTGTCTCTTTGCCAAAGGCCGAGAACGTCGTGTAGCCCCCGAGCAGCCCGACCAATAGCAACGCACGGTACTCATCTCGCACCCCGGACGCGGCCGTCAGAAGCCCCGCGACAACCCCCGCCGCAAGGCAACCCGAGAGGTTGACCACGAACGTGCCCAGCGGCAACGACGACGGCGGGCCAAACCGCCCCACCGCGCCCGTGACGAGATGGCGCAGTGTTCCGCCCACTCCCGCCCCGACGAACACAAGCACCAGATGGTTCATCCGAGGGGCCTCCCGCGCTTACGAATCGCGGCCATTCTACCCCCCGCCCCGGTTCATTCGGATGTCCACCCACCGGAACCGATCCCCGGCGCGGTGCGTAAAGCAATATGGAAAAGCACTTTACGACAAAGTGCCGCACCCGACATCTCGGAGAGACGTCCCATGCGCCTACGGAACCCCGTCGGAAGGACTCGGGTGGGGGCCGCGCCGGGGCTTGATCACCGCGAACCCCATCGCCGACCAAGCCCCGCGACCACGAGCATCCTGATCGCCGCCGCGATCATGCTCACCGCCGCGCACGCCAGTGCCCGATCCATTGTTGTCCCCGCCACCTCCAACATATTCGGAGCGGGCCACGCCATCCCGCCCGACCCCGGCAGTTTCGGGCCGGGGACCCTACCCCCGGTCATTCACCTCCCGCTCGCGCCGCTGCGGACCATCACCTTTGATTCGGTGACCGGGCTGGTCTCGCCAAAGGTCTCCCTGAATTGGTGGAACGGGCCCGACGGCGGGCCGTACGCCACCGGTGACACCGACATCCTCTCGCACGACGGCATTTCAGGGATCATCCACGACCACGCGACCATGTTCATGGTTGGCGTCTTCACGGATGCGACCATCCCCGCCGACCCCGCCCCGCCGCGGCTGAACGTCACGACCTCGCACACCGACACCCGGTTCAGCCCACTTATGTTCCAGACGTTCTTCATCGGCGATGGGCTCACCGGCACCGGGAGCGGTTCACTCCAGGTTTTCGAGGTCCCCGCCGCCGCGACGCGGCTGTACCTGGGATTTGCCGACGCCTACGGCTTCGGAGATCCGACGGACCTGCCCGGCTCGTACAACGACAACGCGGGCGAAGTCACCGTCGCCTACACGATCGTTCCTTCGCCGGGGGCATCGGCGCTGCTGGCGGGGGCCGGGCTCGTCCTGCTCGCCGGCCGGAAGAATCGCCCGTGAACGCCTGTTCGAGACGGGCCTGAACACGCTCCACTCTCTCTCAGACCCGGGCATGGCACTCTCCCGCCGTGCCCGGGTCATCTTTGCACGCCACGACCTCTCCAATCGGTGGAGCGCGATCGACGACGACATTCAAGGGTTGCCCGACGAGTTATCACGCCGCACCATCCTCCAGCACCTGGGCGATCGATCGCACCGGGCCGGCCTTTACAAGCGTCTCATCCCATTCCGACGCCGGGTTACTGTCGGCGACGATTCCCGCGCCGACTCGGTACGAAAGCCGGCCGTTCTCGAAGTGACCCCAGCCGCTGGCCCCGGACCCGGTTCGCCCCGTGATGACCGCCGTGCGGATGGCGATGCTGAACTGCGCCCGCCCGCCGTCCGAGACAATCCCGATCGCCCCGCAATACACGCCACGCGGGACCCCTTCGAGTCCGGCGATGATCTTCATCGCCTGGATCTTGGGCGCGCCGGTCACCGACCCGCCGGGAAAGCACTCCCGGATCAATTCGCCCAGCCCAACCCCAGGGCGCAGCACCCCGGCCACCGTCCCCGTCGCCTGGATGATCCCCGACTCGCTCCCCGACCTCTCGCCCGGACCACCCCCGTGCCTTTCGATCGTCCTCGCGTGCTCGACCCGCACCGATCCGAACCGGCAGACGCGGCCCAGGTCGTTGCGCATCAGGTCGATGATCATGTTGAGTTCGGCACGGTCTTTCTCGGCATCGTAAAGCGCTCGCTCGTCGGTCCCCGCCGGGCGTGTTCCCTTCATGGGACGCGTGACGACCAAGCCATCGGGCAGGACACCGAGGAACAACTCGGGGCTCGCGGACAGAACCGCGACGCGCCCACCCTCGGACCCTTCGGACTCGATGTACGCCCCCAGCCCGGGGTCGGCGGCCCGGTGCATCCGGGCAAAGGCCCGCCGCGCGCTTCCATCGAAGCGCCCCGCGAGTTCGTGCGCCAGGTTGACCTGGTAGACCTCCCCGGCGCGTATGCGTTCGATCGCCTCCGAGACCATCTGGATGTAGGCGTCGCGCCCGGTCTGGCTTCGCAGCGGCCCCGCGCCAAAGCCCACGCCCTCAGCCCGTGCCGCGGGCAAGGCAGCGGGATCGATCGGCGGGCGTCCGATGGCCCACCATTGCCGCTCGGCGTGATCAAACAGCAGGGCTTCATCGCACCGCCACCACCTGGACCCTGAGGAAGCACCGGAGGAACCCTCGCCGAGTCGGCGCACGGTCGGTTCGTAGACCTCGCCCATCTCGTACTCGATCCAGCCGATCCAGCCTCCGGTAAACGGAGGACCGGACGCCCGCGCCGGCGAGGCGGATCGGACATCGCCGCAAAGAGACGGCTCCCAAGGGGCGGAAGACTCCTGCTTCCCGGGCCATGCGAGGATCGACCAGCGGCCATGACCGGCCGCTTTCTCATCCAAGTCGATGCCCCACGCCATCGGCGAAGAACTACCCGAACATAACGCGATCAATGATCGCTCGGGGGGTGCATGAAGAAGCACCTCGATCGGATCGGGCGCAAGCCCAACCCGAGGCGAAGACCGGCCATCGGAAGGACCGACCTCAATCAGACGCGGTATTTGTGAGCATTTTAGATGGTGAATGGCCGGGTTATCCGTGTCGTTTGCTGGTATTCGTCAACTCCCCGCAAGGTTCCTAATATCTTCCCCTGCCTCGTGCTCGGCGTCGGGAAATCCTGTCAGGATTCCAGCGCACTCCGGACGGGGAGGATTCTCGCGCCGGGTCGGCCCGGGGCGGGGCGTTCAACCAGACGAGGTACGCATCGTTATGAGCAAGAAGGTCTCCAGCAAGGCGCTCGTGGCCCTGAAGCATCACGCGGCGGGTTCCGTGTCGAAGAAGGCGGTCAAGAAGGTGGCCCGCAAGACGGTGGCGGCGCCCTCCAAATCGGCCGGCCCGTACAAGCCATCAAACCACAAGCCGCGCCCTGGAAAGATGGTGCACTACTTCGGCCGGACGCAGTGCGAGGGTGACGGGAGCATGAAGATGCTCCTGGGAGGCAAGGGGGCGAACCTCGCGGAGATGACCTCGATCGGCCTGCCGGTGCCCCCGGGGTTCACGATCACCACCGACACGTGCGCGGCGTACTACAAGAACGGGGAGCAGTTGCCCTACGGCCTGATGAACGAGGTCAACAAGAACATCGCGGTGCTCGAGAAGGAACTGGGCAAGAAATTCGGGAGCAACGACAACCCGCTGCTGGTGTCGGTTCGCTCGGGAGCGGCGGTCTCGATGCCGGGAATGATGAACACGATCCTGAACCTGGGCCTCACGGACGCGGCGGTGACGGGCCTGGCAAACGCGACCAACAACGTTCGATTCGCGTACGACGCGTACCGTCGCCTGATCGACATGTTCGGGGACGTGGTGATGGGCGTCGAGCACAAGTTGTTCGACGAGGAACTCTCGAAGATCAAGTCCAAGTACCACGCCCGGCTTGACACCGACGTCCCGGCCGAGGGCATGATCGAGGTCTGCGAGGCGTACAAGGCGGTGTACCAGCGGCACGTGGGGGAGGTCTTCCCGCAGAACCCGTTCAAGCAACTCGAACTGGCGATCCAGGCGGTGTTCAAGAGTTGGAACAGCGACAAGGCCGTCAAGTACCGCCGGATCGAGAACATCCGCGGGCTCAACGGCACCGCCGTGAACGTCCAGTCGATGGTGTACGGCAACATGGGCGCCGATTCGGGCACCGGCGTGGCCTTCACCCGCAACAACGCCACCGGGGAGAACGAGTTCTACGGCGAGTTTCTCATCAACGCCCAGGGGGAGGACGTCGTCGCCGGGATCCGCACGCCCCAGCACATCTCCGAACTGCCCCGCTGGAACAAGAAGGTCTACCAGCAACTGCTGGACATCAAGTCCAAACTCGAGAGGCATTACCGCGAGATGCAGGACATCGAGTTCACGATCGAGCGTGGCGTGCTGTACATGCTCCAGACCAGGACCGGCAAGCGCAACGGCACCGCCGCCGTGCGCATCGCCTGCGACATGGTCAAGGAAAAACTGATCGACGAGAAGACCGCGCTGCTGCGAATCCCCGCGGGGGACCTGACCCAGTTGCTCCTGCCGTCGTTCGATCCGCCCGCCAAGCGCAAGGCCGACGTCCTGACCAGGGGCATCCCCGCCTCCCCGGGCGCCGCCATCGGCCGTCCGGCTTTCTCCGCCGACGAGGCCGTTCGCCGCGCCCAGAAGGGCGAGCAGGTCATCCTCGTCCGGTCGGAGACAAGCCCCGAGGACGTCGAGGGCATGCACATGGCCGCGGGCATCCTCACGTCCACCGGCGGGCGCACCAGCCACGCCGCGGTCGTCGCCTGCGGGTGGGGCAAGTGCTGCGTCGTCGGCGCGGGCGAGATGGTCATCGACGAGCACAAGGGCGTCATGAAGATCAAGGGCAAGTCCTACGGACGCGACGACGAGATCTCGATCGACGGGTTCACGGGGGAGGTCTGCTCCGGGGCGGTCGCCCGCCGCGTCCCCGACAAGATTTCCGGCGACTTCCTCCAGGTCATGAAGTGGTCCGACAAGCACCGACGCCTGCAGGTGCGCACCAACGCCGACACCCCCGAGGATGCCCAGCGCGCCCGGGACTTTGGCGCCGAGGGCATCGGCCTGTGCCGGACCGAGCACATGTTCTTCCAGGGCGACCGCATCCGCGCCATGCGCGAGATGATCCTGGCCGAGACCCAGCCCGACCGCGTCAAGGCGCTTGACAAACTTCTCCCGTTCCAGCGCGACGATTTCATCGGCATCTTCAAGGCCATGAAGGGCCTCCCCGTCACCATCCGGCTCATCGACCCGCCCCTGCACGAGTTCCTCCCCCACGACCCCGACAGTCAGGCCGAGATGGCCAAGGCGATGAAGGTCCCCGTCGAGAAGGTCCGCCAGCGCGTCGCCCAACTCCACGAGATGAACCCGATGCTCGGGCACCGGGGCTGCCGCCTGTGCGTCACCTACCCCGAGATCCTCGCCATGCAGGTCCGCGCCATCGTCGAGGCCACGATCGACTGCCTGCGCAGCAACATCAAGGCACTCCCCGAGATCATGATCCCGCTGGTGGGCACGAAGAAGGAACTCTCCGTCCTGCGCGGCGAGGTCGAAGCCGTGATCGCCCAGGTCCGCACCGAGCAGGAGTTCAAGAACCGCCTGGATATCAAGATCGGAACCATGATCGAGGTTCCGCGGGCCGCCGTCGCCGCCGACGAGATCGCCCAGTCCGCCGACTTCTTCTCCTTCGGCACCAACGACCTCACGCAGATGACCTTCGGATATTCACGCGACGACATCAACACCTTCCTGCCCGACTACCTGCGACGAGACATCCTCCCCCACGACCCGTTCCAGAGCCTCGACACCGGCGGCGTGGGGCAACTGGTCCGCATGGGGACCTCACGCGGGCGATCCGCCAGGAACGACCTCAAGGTTGGCATCTGCGGGGAGCACGGCGGCGATCCCAGGAGCGTTCACTTCTTCCACGACGCCGGGCTTGATTACGTCTCGTGCTCGCCGTTCCGGGTGCCGATCGCCCGGCTCGCCGCGGCGCAGGCCGCCATCATGGCCGAGCGCGGGGTCGCCGCGCCGCAGGCAGACTGAATCACACGCCCGCGAGGTGGACCTCACGCGCCGGGGCTCCCGGCGCTCCGCCGCTCTCGGGTTCCCCTTGATTACACGAACCGGTGGCCGTTGCGCCGGAACCGCTCCACGTCCGCCCTGGTCGGCATGGAGAAGTGCGTCAGTTCGGCCTCCGGGTTGGGCATGCACTCCGGCGGCACGCCGCGGCGGGCGGCGTCTTCGACCTTCCGCACGCACTCGATGATCGCCTCGGCGGCCAGGTCCTTGCTCCGGGACATGACATCCTCGAGCGTGTCGTGCGGATGGATCCGGTACCGCTTCTGCACGACGATCGGCCCGTTGTCGAGTCTGGCGTCCACGAAGTGGACGCTGACGCCCCCTTCGCTTTCGCCGTTGGAGAGCGTCCAGAAACTGGGCATCAGGCCGCGGTAGCGCGGCAGCAGGGCCCCGTGGCAGTTGACGATGCCGTACGGAGTCTGCTCCCGGAGGGCCTTCTTGTAGAGCATCGTGCCGGAGATCGACACGATGAAATCGACGCCCAGGCCCCGCAGCCGCTCCAGGAACTCCGGGCTGTTCACGTCCTGCGTCCGGTGCACGGGCACGCGGTACTTCTTCGCGACCGACTCAACCGTGTAGCACGTGGTCGTCGAACCCAGCAGACCGTTGACCACCTTGGCCTTCACCTTGGCCCACAGGTACCGCCGCAGTTTCCACTGGAAATACCCGAACCCGTACATCTTCAGGAGGTCCATCGCGGTCTGGAAGACCGTCCGCTTGCCCTGCGTGTTGGGCTGGATGTTGATGCCCACCGTCGAGTCGGCGAATTCGCGGAGGTACTTGTCCAGCACCCTGGTCAGGAAGAACGGGTCGTCCTGGATGAAGACGTACTTCGTCAGCGGCGTGTTCCGGGGCTCGCTGCCCGCGGGGATGTACGCGTTCCCGCCGTGCGTGTACATCGACGGCCTGCCCTCGGACTCCCGGCCGGCCGTCGGGGCTGTGTCGTTGCTTCGAGTCGCCGCGGTCGCCGTCATCCATGCTCTCCTTGCAACTCCCGATCTCGTCCCATCTCGACAAAGCCCGAACCCCCGGATCACCCCCGGATCACGCACGACTCAAGCCCCCGGCGGTGACGTCGTCGTGGCGTGGATCGCGGGCAACTCGCCCGCCTTCCCGGACACGACCCCCTCGAGCAGTTCGACCCATTGGCGACAGGCCGTGGGCGTGTCGTACCGGCCCCGCAGCGCCCGTCGCGCGTTCTCGCCCATGACCCGCCGCGACGGGGCGTCCGAAGCAAGACGCCGGATCGCCGCGGCAAGCCCATCGGCGTCCCCTTCGCGGACCACCAGGCCGGCCCCGGTTTCCTCCAGCACGCGGGCCACCTCGGACCCGGGGTGCCCGATGAAGATCGACGGCCTGCCCACGGCCATGATGCCCATGACCTTGCTCGGCACCATGATCCCCTCAACCCCCTCCTTGAGCGAGATCAGGTGGATATCCCCGGCGGCGAGCGATGGGCCGAGGTTCTCTCGCGGGGCGTAGTCGTGCCAGCGGGCGTTGGCCAGGCCGTGCGCGGCGATGTACGACTCGACCTCCGCGCGGCGTTTGCCCCCGCCGACAAAGACGAATCGAAGCCCGGGCTCGTCCCGCAGGATCGACATGGCCCGGCAGATGGTCTGCGCATCGTGCCCGATCCCGAAGTTCCCCGAGTACATCACCGCGACCTCGGACGGCCCGATCTCCATCGCGGCGCGGGCCGGGTTCTTCCCCGGCTCGATCGGGTCCATCCCGTCGGTGTCCGACCAGATCGAGATCGTGCGCACGCGCCCGGGCGGTGTTCCCTTGTCGAGAACCCGGTCCCGCATACAGCGGCCGAGCGTCACGCTCACGTCCGAACGCTTCAGGATGAACCGGTTGACCCGCTCGAAGAACCGCGTCGAAAGGCCACGCGGCTTCATCACCCCGCACGCCACCGGGAGATCGGGGTACAGGTCCATGACCCAGTACACCGCCTTGCTCCCGCGGAGCCAGCGGTTCACGATGCCCACCAGCCCGATGAACGGCGGGGTCGTGAAACTCACCACCACGTCGGGGCGGTCGGTCGAGAGCACCCGCAGGAAGGCCAGGAGGTAGAACAGGGCAAAGTCGGCGATCCGGGCCGCGTACCCGGCCTTCCCGAAGATGCTCGCCCCCACCCGCCGCACCTCGATCGGCGAAGAACCGCCGGGCACCTCGATGCTCTCGCGACGGGGCAGGACCGCGCCGGATTGGCCGTAGATCGAACGGGAGGCGACGGCGGTCACGCGGTGGCCGCGCCGGACCAGTTCATCGGCCAGGTCCTTGCCGTGCTGCGCGGTGGCGACCACGTCCGGATAAAACGCCTGGTTCAGCAGAAGGACGTGGATGGGTGGTCTTTGATCGGTGGCCACGGTCACGGGATGGTATTCATCGGTTCGTTCCTCACTCCGCTCGCATGTCGCCAACGGGCTTGCATCGATCCTCGGGGGGGGTACAATATGAGCAGCAGGCTGAGGGATGACCAAGGGGAGTCATCGTGAAACCGGGGAAAGTCCATCCGATCGAGCAGACCGCCGCGTGCCGGCAGGCCTTGCACTCCTTCCAAACATGGCTCATGTGCTTTGCGTTGATCGCCGCCTGGTGTGGCGGGCCGTCGGCGAGCGCGACTCAGGCATCGGCTGTCGCGGCGTGGATGAAAGAGGAGTGGGCACGCGCGCAGAAACTTCCCGCGTTCGGCGGGACCGGCATTCGCTACAAGACGGAGATGCCCGCGAGGTTGACCGACGAAGAGCGCGCCCGGCTGGAGGAGCAGGTTCGAGGCCGCCCGGAGCATCCACGACGTCACGAACTGGCGGCGGAATCCTCTCGTGCGACTCACGGTCCCTCCATCTCGACGACCACGCTGTTTTCTGATGGGTCTGGCTGGCGGTACGCCTACGACCGGAGCCCGACAAATTTCTTTGACACCACCCTGACCAAGAAACGTGCCTGGAGATTGACGCACGAGTCCCTGATTCTCTCGGATCCCGCACTCTCCCGCGACATGGTGAACAACCCCGAGGTCTGGTTTGAGGGGGATGAGAGCGTGTTCCTGCCCGAGGCCGGGTACCTTCTCTTTGGTGGTCTGAACGCCGGAACGTACTCGCGGATCATCCCGGATCCGGTGCGAGTGAACGGCGACCGCTGGACCATGGAAGCGTCGATGGCGGGCAGGGACGAGACGGGGATGCCTTTCTACTCGGTGAGGTTCGATGGACGCTGGGACCCGGAGCACGGTCGGGGGTTCGTCGAGAAGTGTCGCATCGTACGGCATGGGGAAGCACGCTACATCGGATACGCGACGAGGATGTCCGGCTGGAAGCAAGTGCCAGAACTGAACTGCTGGGTGGCGTCTCGCGCCGAGGACGTCGACGCCGAGGGGAAGCCGTGGAGGGTGCTGGTGTTCGACGGCGTGGTGGAGACCGGCCTCACCTTCGACGAGTTGACCCGCGTGCCATCGGCCGACGGGTCCGATCCGCTGCGGCCGAAGCCCAACCTGAGCGTGGTCGCGGACTACCGATCGGGAACCTTGATCAAGACGGAGGCCGACGGCGACACACGGACCATGCCGCTGGTCCGGTCGGTCACGCCGCCTGTCACTGCGAAACGGTCGTGGCTGCGCTGGTCCGGCTGGCTGATCCTGGGAGGAGTGCTGCTCGCGTCGATATACCTCGTCAAACGCAGGTCATCGTAAAGAAAGGAGCAGGTTTCGTGAGAGATCACAACGATAAACCGGCGATCACCCTTTCCATTCTGGTCATGGCGGCCGCGGGCGTCTACGCCGGATGCTTCGTTGGCGGCGGCACCGCCACCTGCTGCGGCACTTACTTCCAGCAATGCAGCACGAACGGGACACCCCCGCTGCATTGGTATTGCCCGCAGACAGCCAGCAACGGCAGCGCCGTGCAGGTGGCGCTCATTCAAGACGCGATGCCCGGCCAACTCGGCGTCACCACGACAAACACTTCGGTGGTCGGAAGTTGCACCATCACGCCGAGAACCTGTGGAGCAGCGCCAGGGAGTTGCGTCGTTGGAACGGACTATGTGCAGGAATGCACCTCAACGACGCTATCGGGAAACGTGTGCGAAGGCGAGGTTGAGGACGAAGGGTGATCCGGCGGCGCCGAGAGTCGAGCGTGATCCTTGCCATCGCACGAAACTCCGTTCGACTCGCCGCGGCGGCGGTACTGACGCTTGCCGGTTATGAAAAACTCCTTGACCTTCCGTCTTTCCTCGTAGACCTGGAATCGCGTCAGTTCGTGCCCCGCTCATGTGTCATGCCGATCGCGATATGCGTTCCTGCCTTGGAAGCCTTGCTCTTGCCATCGCAAATCCGCCGCCGCACGAGGGTCTCGGCGACCATGTGCGGCATGGCCATGAGTTTCTGTTTTATCTGCTTTCATGCCATGATGCTCGCCACCCACGAACCGCCTGACTGCCCCTGCACGGGCCTGCTGGACCTTTTCCACCAGGACCTGGATCGCTCGACAGCGGGCTTGTGGCTGGCGGTGTTCCTGTTGGCGGCGCACGGGCTTGCGTGGTTCACGCCGGAGGTTCGCCGCCGTGGCTCGTAACCGGTATCAATCCAGGCTTGTCGCATTCTCGCTGATCGAGACGTGCGTGGTGATCACGATTGTCGCCGCGCTCCTGGCGGTCGCCATCCCGATCCTGTCAAGCATCCAGTCGCAGCGGGGTCGTGTCGCCACCCTCTCGCGCCTGAAAAACTCGGCCGCCATCATCATGCTCTACGCCTCGGACGAGCGGAACTTACTCCCTCTCCCGCTCAATCCGTCGGTCGATCGTTGGAAAATCTCCCTCGCGTCGGGATGGTCCGACACGGCGATTCGCTACTTCGAATCCATCTGGCTCTGGCACGTCGTGATGAGCGACCGCTACTTCGACGGGAAACTCAACCCTCCCGTCACCTTTGCCGCCGCCAGGAACGGACGCGGGACGTACGGCAGTCGGTTTAAAATGCCCTGCGCCTACTTCGCCAGGCCGGAGTTCTGGGATCAATCGACCAGGACCGGACGCTCCCAGTACGGTGGGCATCGGCTGGACGAAATCCTCTTCCCCGCTTCCAAGACGCTGCTGGTGAGCATCGCCCACGTCATCATCGACCCGTCCGTGTCGCGCGACCACGATCCCATGCCCGGCATGGTCCCCGCGGCCATGGCCGACGGCTCGGCCGCGGTGTACGACCCGGGGAGGCTCCTGCCCGGGGTCAAGACCGGAGAGGGCAGAGAGTCACCAGGGATGCTGCACCCGTTCGACGCGTACTACGGGATGCACACGGTCAACGGCATACGCGGCCGGGACATCCGTTAGGACTCGCCGCCGACGCCGTGCCGGTGCATCGCCTGGAGCATCGCGGACCCCATGTCCGCCGGGCTGACGGCGACCGTGACGCCCGCGGCCTGAAGAGCGCCGATCTTGGCCTCGGCGGTGTCATCCGCGCCGCCGATGATCGCCCCGGCGTGGCCCATGCGGCGCCCCGGGGGGGCCGTGCGCCCGGCGATGAACGCGGCGACCGGCTTTTTCACGTGGGTCTTGATGTACTCGGCGGCCATGATCTCGTCGGTGCCGCCGATCTCCCCGATCATCAGGATCCCGTCGGTCTCGGGGTCCTGGTCAAAGAGCCGGATGGTGTCGATGTGCGACAGCCCCCGCACCGGGTCCCCGCCGATCCCCACGCAGGTGCTCTGCGCCAGTCCCAGCGAGGAGGTCTGCCAGACCGCCTCGTAGGTCAGGGTGCCCGACCGGCTGACGATCCCCACCGCCTTGCCCAGGCGGCTCTGGCTCACGTGCGTGTGGATGTAGCCGGGCATGATCCCGATCTTGCACCCGGCGCTGGTGAACGGCTTGCCCGGCTCCCCGGTCATCGAGTCCATGTTCGTGCGCGGGCCGGGGGTGATGATCCCCGGGCAGTTGGGACCAATCAAGACCACCTGCGGGCCGGTGGTCAGCCCCACCGCCCGAGAAGCGTTGATCTCGTCGATCATCGCGCGGGCCTTGATCATGTCCTGCACGGGGACGCCCTCGGTGATGCAACAGACGACCTCGATGTTCGCCGCCACCGCTTCAAGGACCGCGTCGGCCGCCAGCGCGGGAGGCACGAAGATCATCGTCGCCGTCGCCCCCGTCGCACGGGCCGCCTGGTCCACCGTGTCGAAGATCGGCAGGCCGTTGGCATCGCGCGTCCCGCCCTTGCCTGGCGTGACGCCCCCCACCACCTTCGTGCCGTACAGGAAACAACCCTGGGTATGCACCGCCCCGAAGGATCCCGTGATTCCCTGGCAGATCACCCTGGTGTCGGCGTTGACGAGAATGGCCATGAACGTCCCTCGTGTAATCGGGCAGGTGGAAGCAGTCGAGCACGGTCGGACCCGGGCGGGAGTTTAAGCACGCCGCGACCCTGCATCCGGTCCGGGGAACACATGCTTGTTACGCCCTCTTGATTCGCTTGCCGGCCGCGCGTTCGTCCCGCGCGACGCCCAGCGGGGCTCTCTTTGGCTCCCCATCCCGGCGAGGATAATCGCGCGGCGCGGCCGATTGCTTGGCGAGCACCACGATCCGGCCCGACGGTGTGCCGATCGTCCCCGCGTGAACCGCCTTGAGCAGGTGGAGGGCCCTGGCGGCCTCGTGCAGTTCTTCATCGGACCGTTCGCCCTTGATGAGCAGCACACGCCCGCCGACCTTGACCAGGGGCACGGTAAGTTCGGCAAGGGTCGCGAGTCGGCCGACGGCACGCGCCACCACCGCGTCGTACACCTCCCGGTGCCCGCCGGTACGCCCTCCCGATGGCCCCCGCACACCACGGTCGTGACCCGCGGTCTCGGCCCGGGCCTCCGCGACCGTGACATTCCCCAGTCCCAGCGCGCCCACCGTCGCCCGAAGGAACGCCGCCTTCTTCCCCGTTGCCTCCAGAAGCGTGAACGCCAGGCCGGGCATGCAGACCGCCAGCGGGATCCCAGGCAATCCCCCCCCCGAACCGACGTCGATCACACGCGATCCGTCTGGCAGATCCGCCAGCGCCTGGAGGAGCGTCAGCGAGTCCAGGACATGGCGCCTCCACGCCTCGACCGGGTCGGTCACCGATGTCAGGTTAAGGACCTCGTTGGCGGCCAGCAGCATCGCCAGGTACCGACCGAGTTGGTCCGTGTCACCACGGTCGAACTCGATCCCCATCTGGGCGGCCATTTCAGGGACGCCGGCCGGAACGCCGACGGGAACGAGCGAGGCCAGGTCGGGCAGCCCGATGGGTTCCCGCGCGGGCAACGCGGGCTCGCTCTTTCGAGCGGAGGTTCGCCCCCGGCTGGGAGGCTTGGCTGGCCCGGGGCTGGGCGTCCGGTCGTACGGCGGGCCTTTCTTGGGGCGGGGGCGTGGACGGGTCTTCATCCCGGCATCGTTGGTGCCGCGGGCGTCTGCGACCATGACGCCTCCAAACACGGCCATGGTGATCCAGGGGGCGTCAATCCCGGGATTCAATCCTGCACAAACTCAAACGACCGCCTGGGGCCGGACTTTGGCCGACGCATCATCACGTTCATCATCAGCCCCACCATGACCCACACCGTCAGGAGGCTTGATCCGCCGTACGAGACGTACGGGAGCGTGATCCCGATGATCGGCAAAAGTCCCACGTTCATGCCGACGTTGATGAAGACCTGGGCCGCGACGAAGGCGGCGAGGGTGACAATGAGTAGGCGACCGAACGGGTCCTTGGTCAACGCCGCGCACGCGAGCGCGCCCGCGAACCAAATCAGGTGCAGACCCAGCACCGCCACGCCTCCCAGCACGCCGAATCGGTTGAGGATCACCGCCGCGATCATGTCGTTGTGACGCTCGGGGAGGCGGTTGTAGTGGACCAGGGCGCGCGACCGGTCTTCCGCAAGGCCCGTCAGACCGCCGGCCGCGGCGAGGGTCCTGGCCGTGGCCGCCTGGAAGTTCAGGTCCTGGTCCTCGCTGGTATCTCCCTGCAACTGCTTGAGTAGCCCGACGATCCGCTGCTGCTGGTGGGGGCGCAGCGCCGGGTAGACCGCCGGAGCCGCCGTGGCGGAGAGCATCACGATGATCGCCAGGTGTCGCAGCCTGGCCCCCGCCGCGATCAGCGCCGCGAACAGCGCGGGCACGAACAGCGTGGCCGTACCCAGGTCCGGCTGGAGCATGATCAGCCCGATCGGGACCGCGGTGATAATCGCCGGCGGAACAAGCCCGGCGAAGCGGCGGTGTTCCGTCCTGAATCGCATGTACCACGCCAGCGCGACCGCGTACGCGATCTTCGCGGGCTCGGAGGGCTGGAAATCCGTGAATCCCAGGTTGATCCAACTCCTGGCCCCGTTGCGAGGCGAAACGACCGACCAGGGAACCCCCGGGAGAAGCAAAAAGACCAGCAGGCACAGCGATGCCGCGTAGAACAGCCACGCCCCCCGCGCCACCCACCGATAGTTCGGGATGACGATCAGGCACGCCGACAGCAGCGAGATCGCCAGAAAAACCGCCTGCTTTGACGACGTCGGCCCGGGTCGCCACGGATCGGGCACGGCGGGGGAGTCCGCCACATCGATCGAGTACAGACCGATCAGCGAAAGTCCAAGCGAAGCCGCCGCCACGATCCACGCCGGACCGATCCGCCCCACCGCCGACCACACCGGCGCCAACGACCATGACCGGTACGCGGACGACGCCCAAGGCATGCTATTGACCCGCCTTCCGCGGCAAACCATCACCGCCCATGCCCGACACCGACGCCGTCGGCCGCAGGTACCCCTCGGACACCAGCGCCTTGACGATCTGGTTGCAGATCGGCCCCGAGACGCGCCCCCCGCTTCCCGCGTACTCCATCACGACCGCGATCGCGTACCGCGGGTTTTCGCCTTCCAGACCGGCCAGCACGACAAACCACGAATGATCGCCCGAACGCACCACTTCGCGACCCCGCGAATCGGCGCGGCGGGCTTCGGACGGGTTCACCCCGTCGCTCTCGTCTTCACGTGGCAGGGCCTCGACCAGGTCCTCGGCCCCGGGAACCAGCACCGTAAGGTCCGGGGCGGTGGCCGTCCCTGTTTTGCCGATCACGCGGACCCCGGGCGTGGTAAAAATCGGTTCTTCCTCTCGGACGCCGTGGCGATGAAACGTCAGCATGTGCCCGGAACCAAGCCGTTCGTTCACCGAGCGGCGAAGCCCCTCCAGCGCGACACGCACCGCCGCGGGGTCGAGCGCCAGGTCGCGGGTGCTCCCGGCTCGCCCGCCCCGAGGGTCGTTGATGATGATCCTGGGCTCGACCATCACGCCCCCTCGGGCCAGGGCCGCGTACGCGCAGGCCGCGTGCAGCGGGGTCCACGTCACCGGCCCCTGTCCGATCCCCATCTGGATCGCATCGCCGAGTTCCAGGTCCGGCCCGCGAGCCCCGCGGCCCGCCTGTCCCGGGCTCTCCGATCCCACCCCCAGGTCCCACGTGCGGCCCACGCCGAAATCCCCGTACAGCGCGCGGATGCCGTCGGTCCCAAGCCTTCTCCCGAGCGTGAAGAAGAAAATGTTGCACGAGACCATGACCGCCTCCGCGCCGTCGGGGTCGTGCTCCAGTTGAGATGAGTGCGTCACCTTGTGACGCTTCCAGATCCAGCACTGGAGCATGTTCGGCCGGTTGGGGAGCAGGTGCCCCGTACACTCGATGCGCTGATCGAACGTATGCACGCCACGCTTGACCGCCTCGACCAGCACCAGCGGCTTGACGACCGATCCGGGCGGATAGGCACGGTCGGTCACTCGGTTGAGGTGCGGAAGGTTGACGGGGTCGTCGAAGGCCGCCTCCGGATCTCCCCGTCGAAGCCGCGGGGTCGCCGGCGGCGTCGAGACCATCGCCAGGATCTCTCCCGTGTCGATGTCAAGCACCACCGCCGCCCCGTTGATCGGGGTTCCCGTGGGCATGGTCGGGTTGGGAAGTTCCGTCGCCGAGCGGTGCCAATCCTGCACCGACGCCAGGCCGAGCGACGGCGTCATCGCCGCCTGCACACGGGCCTGGAGCATGGCATCGATCGTGACACGCACGTCACGGCCAGGCTCGGGTGGGATCTCCTCGACGACCCCCGAATCGACCGAACGCGTGCGCACGCCCCGCAGCCCGCGGAGGTGGTGCTCCATCGAGCCTTCGACGCCCGACTGACCGACCCGATCGCCGGCGAGGTACTCCCCCCGATCACGCTCACCACCCCCGGCAAGGTCGAGCAGCGCACGACCGGACTCTCGCGGGTCGGCGGCCAGCATGTCGCGCCGGGCCTGCTCGTCCTCCTGCCAGACCGGCCGCATCCACCCGAGCACGTGCGAAGCGACTCCCTCGAGATACACCGGCTCGGTCCCTCGTCCGCGGATCGGGATCGGAAGCGACGACAGGTCGCACTCGATGACCATCGAATCCAGCGGGTAGTCTCGGTCACCGGCGTCCAGCACACGCAGGCCGGGCACACGCTCAACCCGGACCACCGCCCGGCTCCCCGGATCGGAGCCCAGCGGACGCAGTTCAACCTGTTCCTCGGCCATCGCCTGGAACGCAAAGGCGACCTGGTCCGATACCCGGGGCAGGATCACCCTGGGCTGGGCCATCTCGCGCAGGGGCGCCGAAGCCCTCCGCCGTATCGACGCCATCTCGGGCTCGTCGGGGTCGCGGCCCGTCCGGGAACGGAACGCGGCCAGTTCGGATCGAAGCCGCCTCGCCCCGATCGCCTCGTGCATGCGAATCACGGACCCCAAC
Organism: Phycisphaeraceae bacterium; assembly: GCA_019636515.1. Classification (GTDB taxonomy): domain Bacteria; phylum Planctomycetota; class Phycisphaerae; order Phycisphaerales; family UBA1924; genus JAEUJB01. The sequence goes on from JAHBXI010000005.1 coordinate 179,080, forward strand.
GCCTCGTCCCGAGTTTTCTCGACCTCCGCGGCGGAGACCCCCGACGTCGCCGAGATGATCTCCCACCCCGATCGCGCGTGCCGCTCGAACACGCCCGCCGCCCGGTTGATCAGTTCTTCCCGGCGATCCGCCGTGAGTTCGGACCACTGCTCCCGGTAGGCCTTGCGGACAAACGCCCTGGCCTGCTCCCGGGGCCATTCCCCCGAAACGACCGCGTACGACACGGCCACGTCGTAACTGGGCCGATCCTGGGCCAGCACTCTCCCCAGGCGGTCCAGGATCCTCCCCCGGACCGTCGGGGTCATCTGGCGACGAACCAGCCGTGACTCGGCGGCCATCAGCGCCTGGTCCGAGCCAGACGCCATCCGCGCCATGCGAATCCCCAGCACCGACGAGGCAACACCCACGCCCGCCAAGAGCAGGATCACTCGCCGGTGAAACATCCGTGGGAGCAGGTTCTTAAGGATCGGCATGCCGCGACCGGGTAGGCTCGTGACGAGCGACCCCTCCACGGGTCGATCGCCTTGTGCATCATACCGATCGGCACGACCCGCCCCATCCCGGCACAATACCAGGCCCAAGGGCCGTGACCGGACGCCGACCCGCGCACGCCGAGCGCCTCACGCTGAAGCGATCACCGGCCCGGCCGCTTGTCACGCGTGATCTGCGCGAAGGCGTTGTGGTTGTGGATCGACTCGAAATTCTCCGAGTTGATGCAATACCAGGTGATCCGATCGTCGCCGTTGAGTTCCAGGGCCAGGTCGCGGACGATGTCCTCGACGAACTTGGGGTTCTCGAACGCCTTCTCCGTGACATACTTCTCGTCGGGACGCTTGAGCACGGCGTACACGGGGCTGGACGCGGAGCGCTCCAACAACTCGACCAGGTCCTCAATCCACAGGACGCCGGTGAAACGTACCTTGGCCTCGATCCGGCACCGCTGGTTGTGCGCCCCGTAGCGGCTGATCTCCTTCGAGCACGGGCACAGGCTGGTCGCCGGGGCCGATACCGTGAGCACGAAGTCGTCGCGGTGGTTCGCCACGCACTCGAACGTCACTCGGTAGTCCATCAGGCCCGGCATCCCCGTCGCCGGGGCCTTCTTGCGCATGAAATACGTGAACGTCGCCTCGAAGTGCGCTTCCTCGGCGTGGAGTTTCTCCTGGATCCCCTTGGCGACCTTCACGATCGCATCGGGACGCAGCGGCCCGCGAGTCTGATCGTTGAGCACCTCCAGGAAACGGCTCATGTGCGTTCCCTTCTGGTGGTGCGGGAGAGAGACGTACATGTTGATCGTCGCGACCGTGGACTGCTCGCCCCCTTCACGCTCCCGAAGGCGGATCGGGTACGTCACGTCCTTCACGCCCACCCGGTCGATGGCGACGTTGCGCGGGTCGGATGCGGACTGAACGTCGGGCATCGCCTCACGGGACGGCGAAACCGCTCGCGACGGCCGCTTCGGGGACGCGTCCACGCCCGCGGAACGCCTTGGGTTGCCTTTGGTCTTCGGCATGGTGGATTCTGGTCCGATCATAGTCATCGGCCGTGGTTTCGCTCATCATCGCCGATCGGATGCCCCCCGACCCGATTCATGTCAAAGTCCCCCAGAACCGCTCGGCCGCGCCCCGGTACAGGTCGTCGAGCACCCCGGGCGAAAGGCAAAAGCCTCGCAGTCGGGGCGACGACCATTCGTCGTGCTCCCCCGGCCGAACCATCATGAGGTCCGTGTCGGCAATCGGGGACGGGCCGTCGTAGTCGGACTCCAGCATCGTCCGAAGAGCCCAGTACCGGCTCGCGTACAGGTCGAACGCCGAGGACGGACTGCTCGCCTGGTCCGACTTGGGATGCCCCGGGGTCTTTTTCTCAGGCCGCACGTGGTCGTCGGCGGTCACGATGTCGGACCCGAAGAGGATCCGGCCCCGCCAACGCTCCATGAACGCGGTGAACACCTCACGCGGGTGCTTCGATATCTCCCGCACGATCCACCGCGTCGCCGAGCAATCAAGGTGCAGGTTCGGATGCCGCGTCAGAAGACCCGCCAGGAAGTCAAGGTCCTCCGGCCACCCGCCCATGTGCGCCGCCAGCCACGGCATCCCGAACCGATCGAGCATTTTCTCGAGCCCGATGTAGTGATCTCGCTTGGCTCCGTACTTCGCGGCCTCCGCGTACCTGGTCGCAAACCACGTATCCGGATCCGCCACGTGTACCATCACCGCCATCCCAAGGTCACGCGCGGCCTCCAGTTGCTTCACCCGCCACGCCCCGTCGATCGTCACCAGGTCCGCCCCTTCCTGGCCCGGGAAAAAATCCCGCAGGCGGGGGGCGTTCCAGATCTTCATCATCCGCGCCCCGTGCCGAGAGCGAAACACCTCCATGTCCGCAAGGTACCCCTCCCGGAACGCCCGTGAACGATCCGGCGAGGACCAGTTCGGGCAGGCGATGAACCCGACGCGATCACCCATCGCGTCGCGCACCTCATCCACGCCAGGCAGAGGCGTCTGCGAGTACGTCATCCCCACCCCGTACGCGGCGGCCACGTCCAAGTACACACGGGGAGCCTGGCTGCCAAGGATGTGCGTGTGGATGTCGATGATCGGGCGTGGGCGAGGGGCAAACTTCGCCGCCTCGGCGCGGTAATCCAGTCCAATCAGGTTGTTCGCATCGCGAACGACCCCCGGCCGGTGGCTCTCGGCGCTCGACGACTCAACGCTTGGCATGAAGCGATGGTAGACCGGACCCGTTCATCCTCCCTCGCCGTCTCCCCGCCGCTCGATCGGACGGGCGATGGCCACGGGCCGCGGCCCGCCGACTCACGGCCCAGGATCGCCGTGGTCCACGACTGGCTCTGCGGGTACCGCGGAGGGGAGGCGGTGCTTGACCGCATCGCCCGGGTCACGCTTGAACTTGGCCAATGCGCCGGCCTGTTCGTCATGGTGGACGATGGGCGAGCCGTAAGCCCGCTGATCGATGCCTTGCCGCGCATCACGTCATGCCTCCAGGAGATCCCCTTTGCCGCCACGCGGCTTCGTCGCCACCTCCTGCCGCTCTACCCCCGCGCCGTCGCCGACCTCTCCGATCGCCTGGCCGATGAGCATCGACGCCGGCCTCTTGACCTGGTCATCTCGACCAGTTCCGCCGCCGTCAAGGGCATCCGCCCCCCCCCGGGGGTTCCTCACCTTTGCTACTGCCACACGCCCCCACGGTACCTGTGGTCGCAACAGGGCCAGTACGCCTCGCAGGGCGTGGCCACGCGCGCGGGGCTGGCATTGGCCGGGCCGTTCCTTCGGTCGTGGGATGCGCAGACCGCCGACCACGTGACCGCCTTTCTCGCCAACTCACGCCACACCGCCCGGGAAATCCGGCGTTGCTACGACCGCGACAGCCAGGTGATTCATCCGCCGGTTCGAACCGACTACTTCACCCCGGATCGGTCGCGGCCGCGAGAAGATTTCTGGCTCCTCGCCGGGGCCCTTGAGCCTTACAAGCGGGCCGAACTGGCGATCGAAGCCGCGTGGGTCGCCGATGCCCGTCTGGTCATCGCCGGCGGCGGGTCGATGCTCTCCACGCTGCGGCGCCGCTACCGCGCCCCGGGCGTTTCTTTCCTCGGACGCGTCAGCGATGAACATTTGCGAGACCTGTACCGCCGCGCGGCGCTGCTGCTTTTCCCCCAGGTCGAGGACTTTGGCATCACCGCCGTCGAGGCTCAGGCGTGCGGGTTGCCGGTACTGGCCCGGCGCGCCGGCGGAGCCGTCGAGACCGTCCTTGAAGGCGTTACGGGCGCTTTTTTCGATTCACCAGTTCCCTCCGCCATCGCCTCGGCCGCCGTCCGGATCCCCCGCGAAGCGACCGACCAATGCCGACTCAATGCCCTTCGATTCTCAGAGAGCACCTTCGACGCGAGCATGAGACTCTCTGTTTGTAATCTGATAGGGTTGCGTCACAATGGGTTATCATCGCGCGCGGCAAATTGCTAGTATTCACAAACTTTTTGCCCTCTCACGACGAAACTTCGTCCGAACCGAAACGTACCATGAGGTGAAGGGGCCGTGTTTTCGCGGGCCGTGTTGGTTCGAGGCGCGATTCGCGGCGGAACAGGCCCTGTTCGATCGGTAAAGGAGGATGCCATGTCCGTGCGTACTTCAGACATTCGCCGGTCTTCCCGAACAGGCCTGCGCCCAGGCATGCTGGTGGCTCTGATGGCGCTGTTCGCAACAGGCCCCGCCGGGTGCAACAACGCGGGCGAAGGCGCGCTCAGCGGCGCGGCTCTTGGCGCGCTGGGAGGCATGGCCATCGGAAGCCTCACCGGGGACATGGGCAAGGGCGCCGTGGTCGGCGCTGTCTTGGGAGGGCTCGGCGGCTTGCTCGTGGGCGATCAGAACGAACGCAACGACCGCCGATCCGGCCGCTAACTCGGGCGCTGATGCCACCTCGACGATCACGCGGTCACGGACTCGCTCATGCGCGATGGACCAGGACGACACTGGCAACCACCCCTGGCCATGCTCGCCACATTCGTGGGCATGATCCTGGCGATGCGTGCCCTGGGACGAATCTGGTGGTGCGAGTGCGGCGGATGGGCGCTGTGGAAGTCCGACGTCTGGTCGAGCCACTGCTCTCAGCACCTGGCTGACCCCTACACCATCACCCACTTTTCCCACGGGCTTTTGTTCTGGTGCCTGTTCGCCGTTGTGTTCGACCGGTGGGCTCCCAGGATTGGCGCAAGGCCCGCCGGGGTTGCGAGACGATTCACGGTCCCGTGGCGACTTGTGACCGCCGTGTTCGCCGCGGCCGTATGGGAGGTCGTCGAAAACTCACCCTGGGTCATCGAACGCTACCGCACGGTCACCATGTCTCTCGATTACCTTGGCGACAGCGTGGTCAACGCGATCGGGGACGTACTCGCCTGCGTGGCGGGCTTTTTCACGGCCCGCTGGCTCGGCGTCACTCGCACGCTCATCCTGTTCGTGGTTCTTGAACTTGCCCTGCTGCTTGCGATCCGCGACAACCTTTCCCTCAACGTCCTCATGCTCACGTGGCCCATCGAAGCCGTCCGGTCCTGGCAGACCGCGGGCCACGTCTAGCGGGAAATCGCAAGGCAGAGGCCATCTTCGCCACCGACCGAGTGACCATCCACGGCCCGCCGCTGGACCCCGGCGAGTACAACACTCCAGGACACCCCGGCCGTGCTCTACGGTCGAACCCCCAGTTCGGCGCTCCTGGCGTCGATCTCCCGCCGCACGGCACGCACAAATGACTCAAGCGGCATGGCCCCGAGGTCCTTCTCGACGCCGCGCGCCCGAACCGAGACCGATCCGCTCTCGGCGTCACGCGGGCCGACCACCGCCATGTACGGGATCTTCTCGTCCGCCGCGACCTTGACCTTGGCCTGGACCCGGTCGTTGGAGTGATCGCATGTCGCGCGGACGTCCGCCGCTCGAAGGGCCTGGACGACCGCCGCGGCGTACTCGTTGCTCTTGTCGCTGATGGGAAGCACGCGGACCTGCTCGGGGCTGAGCCACGTGGGAAACGCCCCGGCGAAGTGTTCGATGAGCACGCCGCAGAACCGCTCCATGCTCCCGAACGGGGCTCGGTGGATGACCACCGGCCGGTGAGGCCGGTTGTCCGGGCCGACGTACGACAGATCGAACCGGTTGGCCATGTTGTAATCGACCTGAACGGTCCCCAGTTGCCACTCCCGGCCGATCACGTCCTTGACGACAAAGTCGATCTTCGGCCCGTAGAAGGCCGCTTCACCGGGCTCCTGCGAGAACGGCACCCCCAGCGACCGGGCCGCCTCGAGGCACGCCGCCTCGGCCTTGTCCCAGGCCTCCTTCGACCCTGTGTACTTCGCCCCGTCAGGGTCCCGCAAGCCCACTCGCACGCGGTAGTCCTTCATGCCCAGCGTGCTGAAGATGACCTTCACCAGCGACAGGCACCCCTGGATCTCCGCCGGGACCTGGTCCTCGGCGCAGAACAGGTGCGCATCATCCTGCGTAAAACCACGCACACGCGTCAGGCCGTTCAACTCACCGGATTGCTCCCAGCGATACACCGTCCCGAACTCGGACAGCCGCACCGGCATGTCTCGGTAGGAGTGCGGGCCGCTCGCGAAGATCTTCGCATGGTGAGGGCAGTTCATCGGCCTGAGCATGAACCCCTCGACCAGGCGGTCGTCGGGAATCACGCGGTCCGGGGCGATGGTCTGCGAACCGGTGCGCTGGTTGATCCCCGCCGCCAGGCGCTCGCTCACGCCCTCGATCCGTGCCATCAGTTCCGCGCACGAACAACCCTGCTCGCACAGCCGTTCGAGCGTCTGTCGCTCGACGATCGGGGCGAACTGCGAATCCTTGTAGTACGGGAAATGCCCGGAAGTCTTGTACAGGTCCAGCGACCCGATATGGGGCGTGAAGACCTCCGTGTACCCCTGCTTCTTGAGTTCCGCCGCGATGAACGACTGGAGTTCCTTGCGGACGATCGACCCCTTGGGAGTCCACAGGATCAGCCCCTGACCCACCGCCTCATCGATGTGGAACAGACGCAGCGAGCGGCCGATCACGCGGTGGTCACGCTTGACCGCCTCCTCCCGCTGCTTCAGGTACGCGTCCAGGTCCGCCGGCGTCGCGAACGCCGTCCCGTACACGCGCGTCAGGCGGTCGGAGGTCTCGTCACCGTGCCAGTAACTCGACGCCAGCGACAGCACGCACGCCGCCCCGATTCGACCGGTCGAAGGAACGTGCGGACCGCGGCACAGGTCCTCCCAGTTCCGGCCCGGCTCTCCCGTCGCGTAGAACGACAGCGAGGCGGCCTCGCGTCCGGACGCGCCCGGGGACTCGGCCGGCGCCGCGCGGGGACCACGGTACACCGACGAGGCCACCCCCATCGCACGCTCGGCGTTGTCAACCTTGTACTTGTTCCCCTCGGACTTCAGGCGGGTAAGGGCCTGGTCGGCCGGCTGCTCGTACCGGGTGAACGGCCGGTCTTCCTTGATGATCTCCGCGATGCGACGGTTGATCGCCTCGAAGTGATCGCTCGAGAGTTTTTTCCCTTCCGGAAGGTGCATGTCGTAGAAGAACCCGGTGTCGGTGGGCGGGCCGTAGGCCAGCAGCACGTCCTTGCCGATCACGTCCTGGATGGCCTCGGCCATGACGTGCGCCGCCGAGTGGCGCATCAGGAAGAGCGCATCGGCCGCCGCCGCCTGCCCGGGACGCGGGGCGGTCACGATCGCCACCGACGCGTCCTGGTCGATGACCGACGACAGGTCGCGCAGTTCAGGGCCTGCCCCCAGGTCAACCCGCGCGCCGATCGCCGCCTTCGCAAGGCCCGCACCGATCGATGCGGCAATCTCCCCCAGGGTGACCGGGGCCGGGAATTGCTTGGTATCTCCGTTGGGCAGTGTGATCGTGGGCATGGGGTCGCTCGAGTCCTGATTCCTTCGCGGGCCTCCGGGCGCTTCGTCCGGGAATCGACGGCCCGTCCCCGGCACGACAGGGCATCGCCTCCATCCCGCGCCGGGAAGGGGCCTGGCCAGATCCGGCACCAACGGTAGACTGCGTGCGAACCCCTGACATGAAGACCTCCTATCGGAGTTCCCCATGAGCGACGCGACTTCCGCCACGACGCACGTTCGGCCCGTTCTCTTCGCCGGCCTCCTGGCCGTCACCCTCGCGGCCGGGACGGTCGGGCCGGGCCATTACACCGACATCCACGGTCCCCCGGGGCATGAGCCGGCGGTCAACGGCGTGACCAACGCGGACGAGTCCCTCCAGCGTCTCGCGTGGCTGCGAGGCACGTGGGTCGGGAACGTCAACGCCGACCGCGTCGAGGAGACCTGGAGCGCCCCCGCTCACGACTCCATCATCGGCATGTTTCGCTGGCAGTCGGGCGGGCGAACCACCCTCTACGAACTCCTGAGCATCAAGGCCGAGGAGGGCGTTCCCATCCTTCGGCTGCGTCATTTCGACTCGGTGTTCGAGCCGTGGAAATCCGAACTGGGCGGCGTCGCCTCCCTGCCCTTGGCCGAGTCCGGCGATGCCCGGGCGTTGTTCCGCAATACGTCCGACGTCGGTGGCATCGCCTCGTGCGAGTACTCCCTCGATGACGGCGGATCCCTCAACATCGCCGTGAACTTCAAGGACCCGCAGAGGCCAGCCTTGTCCTTCTCGCTGCGACCCGTGCGCGGTGAGGCGCCGGGCCACGGCCAGCCGCACTCACCGGGGCGATGAACTAGGATCCCCTTGCTCAAAAACAACACCGGCCCGGGCATGACCCGAGCCGGTGCGAGGAGTGGATTTGAGACCGCCGACGGATCAGGCCGCCTGACGGATCGTCGTGCCCTCACCCGCCGCCGCCACGAAGGACGTGGGCTGGATGGCCGTACCGCCGACCGCCTGGCCGTAGCCGAACGGAGCCAGCGGGTTGACGAAGCCGGGGTACCCGATCCCGCTCAGCCCGTTGAACGAGTTGAAGGGGACGCCGCCGAACCACGGGGTGTACCCGCCGCTCGGGAACTGGCCGCTGTAGGGCTGGCCGTTGACAATCTGGCCATTGAAAAACTGGCTGTTGAAGTACGGCGTGTACGTCGCCCCGGGGAAGACCACGTCCGTCCCATTGAAATTGAACGGGTTGAACGAGCCGGTGTTCCAGGGCGTGTACGCCCCGAAGGTCGGCGTGAGACCGCCGATCGTGGGGAGCCACGAGTTGGAGACGGGGATGTTTGAGTGCAAGGCGTTCCAGGTCGGCAGGTTCACGGGCAGACCGTTCTGAACCAGGGCGTTCTGGGAGAGCCAGTTCTGGTACAGGGCCGCCTGGTTGAACCCGCCGTTCTGGAAGCCATTGAAGATCGGGGTGTGCTGGATCGCGTTGGTGAGGGAGAGCCCCTGGTTGGTCTGGCCGTTGAGGAAATGGACATTCCAGGGCATCCCGATCGAGGGCACACCCAGCGGGGCCGTGGTGTTGTAGGGCGTGCTGTTCCACAGCGGGGTGTGAATGCCGTAGGGCTGCTGGAGGGTGTTGAAACCGAAGTTCTGCGGGAAGGTGGGCGAGCCAAAGGGCACGCCGTTGGAGAAGGACGTCGGCCACGCGGTATTCACGGGGCGGGTGGAAGTGCCAAGGGGCGAGAACGTGTTGAGGCCGTAGGACCCGTAATTGAGCCCGAAGGGCACGCCGGCGAAGGGGTTATTCAGCGAGTTGAAGTACCCGGGCGTCGCCGCATGGAACGGCGAAGTGGTCCCCTGGGTGCCCATGAACGGGATCAGGCCGTTCGTGCCCGCCATGGTGTTGAAGGGCGACGGGATGAACTGGGGGATGCCGGTGTTCCACGGCGTCTGGCCGAAGTTCGTGATGAAGGGGTACGCGAAGGGCGTGGCGTACGCGGAGTTGATCGGCAGCGCGGCGTACCCGGCGGTGCTCTGGGGAATGGCCTGATTGAAGGAAGGGGTCACCGATCCGGCCACACCCGCGACCGAGCCCTGGGCAAAGCCGGGGATCCCGTGCTGGATCGGTGTCCCGTGGGGGGTCACGCCGTTGGACTGGCTGTTGGTGTTGATGGGGGTCGAATTCGGGAACGTGGTATACGTCATCGTGCGAAACTCCTCTTCAATATCAGCGCGGACGATCCCCATCGCGGCCAACAAGGCCGCGCGAACCGCCCGTTCTACTCATGGGACTTTGACCCGTGAAACAGCGGCCGGGTCGAACCGCCGGGGCGGAGGCCCCGGGGCGTTGTCCTCACCCCTGAACATCGGCCCGCGTCGAGAGCAACTTTGCTCTCGGACTTCGGAAACGCCTCATTCTCTTTCGGGGGATTGACACGACAACGGACAGGGGAGGCATCCGTTCTCTCGGCGAAGTGTTTGTGATTTGAAAGGGTCGGCTCTTGAGTTTTTTCTGCGAGAATGGTGTCAAAATCGGATGCGGACTGCATCGAAAGGTGGTAAAGTGAACACACGTGGTGGGCTTGAACGCCCGATAGGACTCACTGGCCGGTTCTCGGCCGGTAGATCCCGAATGAAAAACACGAGATCCACGGAGAAGCGAATCCGCCGTGTATTCCCGTACATTTCCTTGATTTGAAACGCGGCGAGAGAGCGGCCGAGAATGATGGAATGCGTCCCGCAATCGGAATTTCGAAGGAACAGTTTCCAGCGGCAGGCAGATCGAGTTTGAAAAGAAGCATGTGATTTTGTTTGGTAATTATTCGGTAATTCTGTGCAGATGACCCGATTTTCATGATCCGCCATTTGCTGAAGATCCGAGTTGGGATTGGATGCGAATAAGGGTTCTGGTAAGATTGGCACACGATGATCTGATTCGTCGGGGGCACAACTGAAGGAGTCCGCCTATGAAGGTGGGGAACACAATGAAGAAGATGCGTGCGTTCACCCTGATCGAACTCCTCGTGGTGATTGCGATCATCGCCCTTTTGATCGGGATTTTGCTCCCGGCGCTCGGGGAGGCTCGCAAGTCCGCCAAGAACCTGATCGACCAGGTCAATCTGAAGCAGTTTGGCACGGTTCTTGGGACGTATTCGTCCGACTACCAGGATCGGATCTTCGGGTTCACCTGGCGCGTCGGCAACTACGCCGGAGTCGATTCCGACCTTCTTGGCGCGACCGATGACGTCGCCGCCGCGGCAAACCAGGCCGTCCACATCATCCGGACCCGAACCGGCAACGACGCCGGGTCGTTCCCGAAGATCACGGGCTGGATCCCGCACATCTGGTACACGCACCTGGTCGCCCAGGACTACCTGGCGGCTCGCCTGCCCGAGAAATCGGTGATCAGCCCCCACGACCGCGCCCGGGCCTATTGGCAGCGGATGATCATCGAGGACAAGGTCAAGCCGATGGAGTTCTTCGCCGCCTGCCCGACGATCTACAGGCCCCTGGGCTCGACCTCCCACAACCAGCGCTGGCCCTTTGGCTCTTCGTACTCGATCGTCATGGCCTCGTTTGACAAGAGCGCGGTCGGCTCCCGGCTTGAAGTCGCCGCGTGGAACAGCGTTTCGGTCCCCGCGAGTTGCCGCCTGGGTGAGCGTCGCGTCGGCGACGTCGCCTTCCCCGGCCAGAAGGTCTTCAAGTGGACCACCGCCGAGCGTGGCTACCGCAAGTTCGAAAGTTTCTGGGGTTACGACGACTGCCGCTCGACCGCCACGATGATGGACGGCTCGGTGCAGGTCGTCCGCGTGGGATCCTCGAACCTCGGCGCGCTCCCCAACGCTCCGATGAACCCCGCCGTCAAGTATTGGAATTACGACTATTACGCCGGGCAGCAGACCGTCTACATGCCCGTGCCGCGCGCGCCCTCGGGCGGCGATACGCTCCCCACGCGATGGGCCATGACCCGTTCAGGCCTGCGCGGCGTTGACCTTCCCAGCGGCCGGGGCGGTGACGATCGGACCGACTCGACCTCGATCAAGAACGGCGAAGTCTACTCCATGGCCTATTGATCGACCCCGACTCGCCGGGCGCCGGCCGGAGTTTCCCGTACGCACCAAAGCCCGAGGCGCTCGCCTCGGGCTTTTTTCATTCCCCGCGAGAGCATGGCCCCGCGGCATATGCTTGCACCCATGCTCCGAAAGGTCCTGTTCGCCAAACTCCACCGCTGCAAGGTGACGGCCGCGCTGCCCGACTACGTCGGGTCGATCACGATCGACGCGGATATCCTGCGAGACTCGGGAATCCGGCCGAGCGACGCGGTCGAGATCGCCAACTGCCGCAACGGCGAACGGTTTGAGACCTACGTCCTGTGGGGCGAGCCGGGCAGCGGCAAGATCGAGATCAACGGGGCGGCCGCGCACCTGGTCGAGGTCGGCGACCCCCTGATCGTCATGCATTACGCCCTCATGGACGAGAGCGAATACCAGCGTCACCGCGCCACGGTGCTTATCTTCCCGGACTCAAACGCCGCCTGGCGCGCCACCCGCTACGAGCCGCGGTGAACGATTCCTCGCCCGGCTCGCTCAGCCGATCCGGTCCTGACCGCCCATGTACGGACGCAGGGACTCGGGGATCGTCACGGACCCGTCGGCGTTCTGGTGGTTTTCCAGAAGCGGGATCAGGAACCGCGGGCTCGCCAGCACCGTGTTGTTGAGCGAGTGGCAGAACGTGGTTTCTCCCCGGCCCGCCACTCCACCCGCCCGGTACCGCATATCGAGCCGACGGCATTGAAAGTCGTACAGACGGGACGCCGAGTGCGTCTCGCCGTACTCCCCGCGCGGGGACTTGTCCGGACCCAACTCCCCGCGGCCGGGCATCCACGATTCGATGTCGATCATCGCCGCGTTCTTCGGGCCAAGGTCCGCCGTGCAGCACTGCAGAAGGCGGTACGGGATGCGCAGCCGCTGGAGGATCGCCTCAACGTACCCGATCATCGCCGCATGCCAGCGGCGGGATTCCTCGGCATCGGCCCGGCAGATCACCACCTGCTCGACCTTGTCGAACTGGTGGATCCTGTACAGGCCGGCGGTGTCCTTTCCCGCCGCGCCCGCCTCCCGGCGAAAGCACGTGCTAACCGTGACGTAGCGGAGCGGAAGGCTCGCCTCATCGAGGATTTCCCCCTGGTGAAGGCCCATCAGGCCGACCTCGCCCGTGCCCGTGAGGAACAGGTCGTATCCCCCGCCGCGGCGGGTCTCTTCGACGAGGTAGGCCTGCTCGCGCCCGGCGGGAAAGAACCCGGTGCCGATCATCGCCTCTTCCCGGACGAGCACGGGGACCGACATGGCCTTGAAGCCGTGCTCGATCGTCATGAAATCAACCGCGAAGCGCAGCAACGCCTGGTGCAGCCTCATGCCGTCGCCGGTGAGCACGTACGAGCGCGCCCCGGCCAATCGGACGCCTCGCTCAAAGTCCGCCAGGCCCAGTTCCCGGACGATCTCCAGGTGGGTCCGGGGACGAAAGCCCCGGTTTTCCTCGAACGATCTCGACGTATCAAACCCCGGCGGGTTCCAGCGGCGAACCTCGACGTTGTCCGCGGCCGAGGTCCCCACCGGCACATCATCGTCGGGCGGCAGCGGGACCTGCAGCAGCAACGCGTTGAGTTCCGGGTCGATCGATGTGATCAAGTCTTCGATCTCCGCGATCGCCGACTTGAGCGCCGAGGGCTTGGCGCTCAGTTCCGCGATCCGCGACTCGATCTCCGCCGCCTCCGCCCCGTGCCTGCCCCTGAGTTGGCCCTTCAATTGCCCGATCGTCGGCCCGACCTCCCTGGCCAGGCGGTTCTGCTCCGCGCGGAGTTGCTCCTGCTCGGAGAGCAGTTGCCGGCGCCGGGCATCCAGTTCCAGCACGCGGTCGATCTCCGCGGGGATGTTCTTGGCGCTGGCTCCCAGGGCGAACCGGGCCGGGTTCTCACGCAGTTGACGAAGGTCGATCATCGTGAAAAATCCGTGAGTCGAAATCGCCATCGGCCGGGGACGACACCCAGACGGGCGACCGCCCCGTTCAGGACCGTGCGTCGGCCCGCGGCGGGGAACCATGATACGAAGCCAATCCGGCGGAGAAGGCCCGACCCGCGTCCATTCCCTCGACTCCGGTCGAGCCCCGGTCGGCGCGGTATCCTGACCGATTCCCGGGGACGGCCCGGCATCCAACTCCCCGGATCCCGCCCGGGAGGTGGACCATCCCCACCGTGGAGGCGATCGCGTGAGCCTGATCCTCAAGACCATCCGTGGCGATACGTCGGGAACACGGATCGGGCGCGACGCGGTCTCCATCGGGCGCGGGCTTGAGAACACCATCTGCCTTCGCGATGACCGCGCCAGCCGGGCCCACTGCGTCATCGAGCCCGACGGTCGCGGGGGCTACGTGGTCCGCGACCTCAATTCTCGCAACGGGACCAAGGTCAACGACCGGAAGATCTCGGTCGCCCCGCTCCGCCCGGGCGATGTGCTCCGCATCGGCTCGCACGAGTTTCTCGTCGAGCCTGACGAGTCCATTCCCCAAGGCGGCCCCTCGATCGACGCGGGCACGGCGGCCTGGCAGGCCGAAGAGAACGTGGACTTCGGAGGGCTTGCCCAGATCGAGGTTGAGAGCGGCCAACAGGCCGAGTCGATGCCCACGCCTCAGGCCTTCCCCGAGGTATCGTCGGAGCGGCCGGCCTCCGAGCCGGTCGAATGGGCCTCGCGACTGGATGAACTGATCGACGAACTTCCGCCGCGGGACTCTCCGCGGGAATCCGTCTCGATCGTCGACGCGGCCGGCAAGCCATCCCTGGCGCTTGATGGAAGCAGCCTCGGGTCCGCCGGGATGAGCCTGCTCCTGAAACTGGCCTCCAAGGCCCGTGCCACCGACATCCATATCGAGCCAAAGGGCGACCGCAGCCAGGTCCGCATGAGGGTGGACGGCCAGATGATCACGACGGTGGACCTCCCCGCGCGGGTCGGAGAACTGGTCTACGGCCTCATCAAGACCGCGTCGCAGATCAAGATGGCCGCCCGGGACGCCGTCCAGGAGGGCCATTTCTCGGCCCGCTTCCCCGACCGTCGCGTTGACTACCGGGTCAGTTTCACGCCCTCGGTCTACGGGCAGAAACTCGTGCTTCGCGTCCTGGACACCCGCGGCCTGCCCAGGAGCATCAACGAACTGGGGCTTGTCCCGTACATGGTTGACCGCGTCCGACGCATCTGCGAGCAGGACCACGGCCTGCTGCTGGTCTGCGGGCCGACCGGATCGGGCAAGACCACCACGCTCTACACCTGCATCCGCGAGATCGACCGCCACTCGCGCAACGTGGTCACCATCGAGGACCCGGTCGAGTACCAACTCGACATGGTCACGCAGATCCCCATCGACGATCACAAGGGCAACAGTTTCGGGGCGCTGCTTCGCTCCGTGCTCAGGCAGGATCCCGACGTCATCCTCGTGGGCGAGATCCGGGATGAAGAGACCGCCCGCACCGCCATGCAGGCCGCCATGACCGGTCACGTGGTCTTCTCCAGCATCCATGCCAAGGACACGATCGCCGCGGTCTTCCGCCTGCTGGAACTCAAGGTCGAATCGTACCTGGTGGCCAACTCGCTCGACCTGATCCTGGCGCAGCGGCTTGTCCGCGTCCTGTGCGAAACCTGCCGCCGCGAGGTCGCCGTCACCCCGGGCCAGTCGACCAGGCTGGGCAAGTACCTTTCCAACAAGACCCGGGTCTTTTCCGCGACCGGGTGCCCCCGGTGCCTGCGAACCGGTTATCGCGGGCGGCGGGCCATCTTCGAGATGCTCGATTTCAACGACGACCTGCGGGACGTTGTCCTGCGTGAACCGACGATCCAGGCGATGAAGCGTGTGATCGAGCAGGGCCACTTCACCACCCTGGTCCAGTTCGGGTGGAGACTGGTCGCCGAGGGCGTCACGACGCTCGACGAGGTTGACCACGTCGCCGGGGTGCAGTAGGCAACACGACCCGAACCGCTCGGAGAGCGGTTCGCGTTGATTCTGGTTTCGGCGGAACCAGAGTTCCAGGTCGAATCAGAGTTTCGGGCGTATGTGGTGGTGCGCGGGGGTGTGGACGGTCGGATCCCCTCCCCCCGGCGGCTCCGGCGTGCCCGGCGGATGGTGATGCGGCGGGTGATGATGCGGTGGGTGGTGATCCGGTGGTCCGGCTGGGGGGGGTGGCGCGGGCGCCGGAACGGGCGGCAACGAGGGGCCATGCCCACCGCCCGGCCCACCCCCCGGCCCACCGCCATGCGAATGATCGGGCTCGAGCGCGGACTGGTCCGGGATCTGGCCGTGAGCCCGCTGCCACATCGCGTACAGGTCGTCAATCCAGGCGTGCAGCGACCAGAAGTGCTCGTTGTAATGCGCGACCGACAGGTCCGCCATGCCCGCCTCGATCAGCGAAGGGTGCCCCGGATGGTCGCGGGCCTCCTTCGCGTCAATCAGGCCGTGCAGTAGGTTGTGCAGGTTGCTCCCCTCGCTGGTGTCCAGTTCGGTACGCTCGATGAATGACCCGAGTTGATCCGCCGTTCCATGCACAATGAGTTCCAGGATCCGGGCGTACGACCGGGCGAGGGTCATCGGGCGGAACCATGATTCAAGGTCCGAGGGCACCCTGGTCCACGCCTCCAGCGTGTACCCATGCCCGGGCGTGTTTGCGATAAGCCACTTGAAGTTCCTGATCATCTCCCGGTGGAATGTCAGGAACTGCTCACCCGCCCCTGGCTCATCGAGGAACTTGAGCGTCGGGAACCGCGCCCGGGCGGCCCGCCACTCGGCCCGCTCATCCACGGGGAGCCATCGCTCCCGGTATCGAGCCTGGTGCCAGTCGCCGTGATCGCCCATGTGCGCGCGCACGGCATCGTACAAAGTCTGCGGCAGTTTCACGGGGTTTCCCTCCCTTGCGTGGTCGGCACGGCCATCTCCGCGGCGTGAAGAGCCGGCGGTCGATGTCATGGTGATTTCGAGGCGTTCTTC
The DNA here is from genome assembly GCA_019636515.1 of Phycisphaeraceae bacterium. Taxonomy (GTDB): domain Bacteria; phylum Planctomycetota; class Phycisphaerae; order Phycisphaerales; family UBA1924; genus JAEUJB01. The sequence continues at coordinate 195,474 of JAHBXI010000005.1, forward strand.
AAGGCCGGATCCTGGGCTTCCTTCGCGGCCACCGAGACGTGCGCGAAGCAGCGGTAGGAATCGGCGCCCTCCGTCACCGTCACCTCCACGGGGACAAGCGTTCCATCGGTGCGGCGGGTCATCAGGTACCCGATGGTCTCGTGCTGCCCGTTGGGGAGTTTGCGGTAGACCGGCTGGTCCCGGACGATCTCGGCCCGGGAACCATCCCCGGATTGCCACGACGCCGAGATCGCCGAAGAAAGATCCTGCAGCGCCTGGTCGGCGGCGGCCTTGGCCGTCGGCGCCGTCACCACCGATTCGCAGGCATCGCAGAACAACTGGTACAGGTCCGCGTGCGCCGAAAGGCTCTGCAGCACGCGCTGCTCGAGGGTCGCCGGCGACAACCGGTGCGGGGGAGTCGGCACCGGCACGTTCGAGTCGTGGGATGTGATCGGTAGACGGGCCGAGACGATCTGGTGCGGCTTCATGGCGTGCTCCCTGGCGTGGTCCCGCCCGCGGGCGTGCCGAGCGGCGTCGCGCTCTTGGCGCAGCGGAACCCGTGCTTGAAAGAGAAATTCCCGTGCGGGTACGAGTAAATCCTGGTCATGTCCGTCGTCACGGGGGAATCCGTCCACGCACGGCCGACGATCAGGGCCCCCTCCAGACTTGGTTCAAACGATCCGGTACACTCACGCAGCGGCCCGAACATCAGGCGAAGGCCCGCCGGGTGTGCCTGGCCGTCGTCGGCGAACACCGACACCGCATGGCGGGCGTACAGGTCGTACAGGACCCGAGGGTCCCACGACTGTTCGAGCACCACGTCGGGCGCGTGTGGTTCGGCCGAACGGGCCGGATCGTAATCGTGTCCCCACGGGTACCGTCGCCGATCGGGGCCGCGAGCCGCCGCCTGCCACTCCAGCGCGGTCGGCAGCCGCTTGCCGGCCCACCGGGCGTACGCCTCGGCATCGTGGAACGTGACCCCCACCACCGGGCGATCCGGGGCCGCGGCCTCGTAGCCGTAGTCCGACCATGCCTGCGGGGCGGGATGCCCCGTCGCATCGACGAAGGCCTTGTACTGCGCGTTGGAGACCGGCGTCCGATCGATGAAGAACGACTCGACATGGATGTCTCGACGGCCGATCTCCGGGATCGCGCTGTTCGCCCAGCCGAACTCGAACGTTCCCGCCTCGATCTGCACCATGTCCTCCGAGACCACCCGGGACGTGGGATAGAGCGTCGCCCGAAGAACACGCCGGGCATCCCCGGGCGCCGACGGGTCGCCCGAAGTTTCCGGGGTCCTCGCAAGCAGCGAGAGGTGATTCCCCGGGCCGGGCGCGACGAGCAACGTGTTGAACTCCGCGAACGAGCCGTGGTCGTCGGTCCCGACCGTGACGCGGTACTGCCCGGGGCGCATCTTCAAGGACCTTGCCGGTGTCCGGCCGCTCAGTCTCATCACCGGATCGAATTCGAACGTCGAGGGATGGACGGCGTGAACCGTGAACCACAGGCCCGAGGGCGTGCTCTCCACCGACATCCACCCCAGGGCGGCATGCCGAGAACGCGAGTAGAGCCACGACGTCAGCACCAGCGCCGCGACCAGCGCGACCATCGCCCCCGCCGTGAAGAGACCCCGGTTGGCCGCCGCGAACCGGCGCGCCCGGCGCGCCATCGTGACGCCGCGGGCCATGATCGGCTTGCCCTCCAGGAAGCACCGCAGGTCCGCCGCCATATGCATCGCCGACTGGTACCGCCGAGAAGGGTCCTTCTCAAGCGCGGTCTCGCAGATGGTCGCCAGGTCACGCGGGATCCCGGGATCCGCCGTCCTGAGCGGCACCGGATCGAGCGTGCGGACCGCGTGCAGCACCTGCTCGGGCGTGTCCCCGTCGAACGGGCGGCACAGCGCCAAGGCCTCGTACAACACGACCCCGAGCGAAAAAATGTCGCTCCGCCCGTCGACGCGAACCTCCGAGACCGCCGCCTGCTCCGGGCTCATGTAGTGGCAACTGCCAATCCCACGGGTAAAGTCCCCCGGCGGGCCGGCCGCCAGGTGCTTGGCGATCCCGAAATCGGTCAGGTGCGGGGCGTCGGTCGCGTCCACAAGGATGTTCGACGGCTTCACGTCTCGGTGGACCACGCTGGCCCGGTGGGAATGTTCGAGCGCCTCGGCGATGCGGCCGACAATCCCGGACATGCGGCGACGCCACTCCCGGCGGTACTCCCCCGAGGTCTGAGTCCCGGATCGACGCTCACGCTCGTTGGCCAAAAGTTGCTTGAGCGTGTGACCGGCGATGTACTCGCTCACGATGTAATGACGGCCCCGATCGCAGCCGAAATCGAAGACCTGAACGATCCCGGGATTCCTCAAGGAGGCGGCCAGGCGGGCCTCGTCACGAAATCGACCCAACGCCTGTTCGGATCCTGTCAAGTGATCCGCCAGGACCTTGATCGCCACGGAGCGGTCAAGTTTCTCGTCGTGGGCCAGGTACACGATCCCCATGCCGCCGTGCCCCAGGCGGCCGCTGACCTTGAACTGGCCGATCGTCTGCGGATCGCTGGGCAGCAGCCCACCCGTATCCGGCGCGGGCGCCGTGGCGGTCACGCCTTCATCGAGCGTGCGGAGGAGCATCGCGATCCGTTCGCGGACCTCCGCGTTCGGGCACGCTCCCTCCAGAAAAGCCTCCCGATCCTCGGGGGGCAAGTCCAAAGCGGCCAGAAAAATCGCTTTTTCATCCCAGGAAGGTGCCACTCGATACAAACTCCGATGACGGTGCGTCCCCTTACTGCCGACGGGCGACGCCCCCGGTGCGCACAAAGGCTCACGTTTCCGAGCGAGTATCCGGATCGGGGAATGTACCCGAGGCTCCAGGTCCGCCAAGGTGGTTCTTCAGCCACGCCCGGGCGTACTGCCAGTGCCGACGAACCACCGGAACGGTCATTCCGAGGGCTTCGGCGGTCGCCTCAAGCGACTGCTCGTGGACGCAACGCAGTTCCGCCACCAGCGCCCCTTCCGGGTCGATGCCGCGGAACTTCTCGATGGCCTCGTGGACCTCGAGGCGGTCCTGGAGGCGGTCTTCGCGGCCCATGACCCGAGGATCAAGGGGAACGCGCTTGAAATCGCCTCCTCGCTTGATGGCGGTGTCGTGGCGCACTTGCTCGGCGAGCACGTCTTTCATCGCCCGGCCCAGCAAAAAGAAAAAATGCCGGCGGTCTTCCGCGGATAACCGCTCTCGATCCAGGAGGCGGCAAAGGGCGTCGTGGACCAGTCCGGTCCCGTCCCCGGCCCCCGAAACCGGCCGGTGCTGGCCCGAGATCATCGACTGGGCGATACGACGTAACTCCGGATAAACACGGGACATAAGTGCTTCCCGGGCCGCGGGATCCCCGGCCTTGACCTGTCCCAGGAGGCTCGTAATCGAGCCCGTGAAGTCCTCCCCACCGTTGGTCATGATCGCAGCGTACCACGCCGGCACAAAATCACAAAAACTCACAGTCGGCACGCATCGACCGGTGCCATCGTCGGCTATTGCAAGCGAGCGCTCCATCGGATCAAGAGGGAGTCCGAGAGGCGCGAGGTCCTTCCCGCCAGGCAGCGCTGATCGGTCGCGGGGAAGACGATGCCGGGTGTCATCGGCCGTTCCAGCGGAGGACTCACGATGGCACGCGACGCGTGGCCGTAGGTTCGGGGGAATTCGCGGTATGGCGGGTGATCTCAGCGCGATCACCCGCCCCAGGTCGCTTCTTCTCGGGGAGCCGCCTGGTCACGGGTCCGTGGGGGTCGGGAAGTCGGCGGTCGGTCATCGGCGAGCAATCGCCGAGCCGGCTGTCGGCTTTGTCGAGGGAGCGGTCGTCGATGACGCCCGGGTGTCTGACCCATACCCCGCGATCACGAGCCGCACGGTTCGCACCTCGCATGCAACCGCCCGTGCGGCCGAGCCATCCCCTCGGGGGGGATGCTCGGCGGCGGATGCCGCCCGGTGACGTATCGCGCCCGATGAAGTACCTCGGCCGATGAAGCATCTGGGCCCGGTGACGTCGTACGACACGCACAAGGCCGGTTCTTCATGCGGCGACTGCTCGCCCCATCGGGCCACGCAACCTGCTGCGTCTGACCTGGTTGGATCTGGTATCTGGGATCTGGGGCCGGGGGTCTGGGGTCTGGGGTCTGGGGCACCTGACCTCCGCACCCGGGCGCCTGATACCCGGCGATCGGCCCAGGCACCCGGCATGTGAAATCTGGCATGCTGAAACCTGGCATCTGAAACCTGGCCTCAGAAGACCAAAGACCTCTCGCCCGAACGCTCGCCGCGTATGTGCCCCCCGTTCTCCACCCAAGCACTCGCCACCTCGCCGGCCAAGTACCATGCCCGGCCCGTGATCGCATCCCTTCGCCGTGGAATCCCGCGGCCAACACCCGGAAGAAAGCAGCCATGGGATGTCTCCTCGCCGCCATCGCCCTGATGTTCCCCCGCCTGGTGATCATCATCCTGGTCATCGCCGGCGATTACATGAGCCGGGCCTACGAGACAACCATCTGGCCCATCCTGGGCTTTGTGTTCCTGCCGTACACCACGCTCGCCTACGCCATTTGCCAGAACGAAGGCGGCGGAATCCAGGGATGGTGGATCGCGCTGCTCGTGCTGGCGATCCTGTCGGACCTGGGGTGCTGGTCGGGCGGAGAGCAACAACGCCGGCGGCGAACGGGTTGATACGACGAAAGTTGATACACCGAAAATAATCGCTCGCGCTGTGCGGCCCGGCGGAACAAGGACGCGGCCCGCGTGGAGTTGGAGAAGGAAGTCCGGCCCGTGACTAACTTCGTGCGGGGGTACCCCAAGACGACCGACACCGACCGCGCCGAGATCGTGATCATCGTGCGCCCCCCGCCGCGAGCGAGACGCCCGCGCCGATTTCCGCGCCGCCGACGGCGGGAAAACGGCGGTCTACAGGCTCCGCTAGGTCAACACCCGCGGCGAAAAGGGACCGTGGAGCGACGTCACGGCGGCAACGGCGGCGACGGCGGCGACGTAGCGGGCTACTACCGCTGGCGCGGATGAGTGGATGAAAGACTGTCTAATGTAGTTGACACACCAGCGCGAGCCGATATACTTGCCCCCCTCGGAACTTGACCAAGCCACGGGATCGGTGCGTCCGGCTGCCATATTGGCAGGCCGGTTAGTCAGCGTTCACGTATCGACAGGGCTTTGGCAGGACAGGGGAATCGCTTACATGAGGTTTTCGGGCCTTCCCGCGTGATTCGCTGGGGCGCGATGGGTTTTCGCGGGCTGGCATTGGTGTTGCCACGCTCCACGCACGCTGCACGAGGTGTGCGGCCTCGTGGAGCATCCAATGGCAGACGGAAGCACGGACGCACGGAATCCCCCAGCCGAAATCACCACCGACGCGACGCCGATGCTCGACGTGAAGCAGGACGCGAATGCCGTGGCGAGCGCTCGTCAGCAGTCCGAATCGCTCGTTGCTGAAATCCAAGGGCACAACGTCACCGCGTCTACCAAAGCCGACCAAGTCGAGCAGATTCGGCAGGCTGCGGAGAAGGCACGGGCGGACATCGACGCGCAGATATCGGCCGCGCAAGCCTCTCTGACTTCGTTCAATCAGCAGGTCGAGTCTGCCAAGAGCACCATCGCGGAACTGGCAACCCTGTCCACGACCTTGCAAGCGACCGGCAAGCAGACCACCGAATCAGCCGCGCAAGCGAGCGCGTCCCTCGAAACGCTGCGCACCCTCGCTAACACAGCGACCGAGAGCGCAAGCCGGATTGAAGCGCTCAAGACTCAGGTGGAGCAGTCGGCACAGGTGGCAGCGCAACGCTCAGAGCACATCGAGGACGGTCGAAAATATGTTGACACCAAGCGAGCGGAGATCGACGTGCTGCTGAACACCGCGCAGCAATCGGCGAGCGGTGCCGAGTCGCAGCACCATGCGGCTCGCACGAGTTCAGAGAACTTGACGACGCTTTATGTGGCGGCCCAGAAGGTGAAGGCGGATACGGAGCGTAACTCGGAGTCCGTGGCATCGCTCCTTGCCAAATGCAAGCAGCACGCGGCGACTACGAAGGCACTTGCTGACAAGGCCGATTCAACCGAGAAGCGGATCGCCGACTACGAATCCCGGCTTGCGCAGTTGGAGACGACTGCGAATGAACGACTCCGGACAATCGAGACCCTGCTTCCGCAAGCGGCGGGAGCCGGGCTTGCCCACGCCTTCAACTTGCGGCGAACGCACTTCAAGTGGCCGCAGCGAGTCTGGCAAGGGGTGTTTGTGGTTAGCCTTCTCGCCTTGCTGGGCATCGCGGGTTTGGAGTTCAGCCTGTTCTCGAAACTTGATGGCGCTCTGACCTGGGACCGGCTTGGCCTCTCACTGCTGCACCGCTTGCCGTTTGCGCTCCCGCTCATCTGGCTGGCGATCCACTCAGGGCACAAGGCGGCGCTCGCCCAGCGCGTCGAAGAGGACTACGCCTTCAAGGAAACCGTCTCGCGGTCCTTTGAGGGCTACCGGCGTGAGATGGCCGAACTTGAAGGGAAGGCAGCGCCGAACTCCGCTCTCACGCGGCTTTGCGCTGGCGTTCTCGGCGTCATCACCAACCCACCGGGGCGCATCTACGAAAAGCACCCGCTCAACAACACGCCGCTGAGCGCACTGGCCGATTCAGCCGGACCTATCGCATCGGCTGCGACAAGGGCTGCGAAAGCGCAGGCAGGGTTGTAGCGTGTGTCGGTCACCGCACCTGCCGGGGGCTATCGCCCCCCGGCACCCCCCATCAAGAAAGGAACGGACTCCATGGCCAAAGGCGATCATCTCTTCGTGCGGTATTCCTGGGGCACCCATCACGGCATCGACCTCGGCGACAACACCGTCATCGAGTACGGCGGCAAGGGCACGGGCCGCATGTCCGTCCGGCGGGTGCATCGAAACGGCTTCCTCTCACGCGGGCCGTGCTTTGTGCGCCCGTACGCGCCGGGGACCGCGCTCGACCCTGAGCAGACCGTCCAACTCGCGTGGATGCGTCTGCGCGAGCAACGCTACGACCTGTTCAACAACAACTGCGAGCACCTGGCCTACTGGTGCAAGACCGGGCACCACTGGAGCCCGCAGGCGAACGGCTTGAAGGACGTGCTGAAAGTCGGCGCGGTGGTCGGACTGATCGCGCTGGTGGCCAGTGCCGCCGGTTGAGGTGCGATGTGGTTCAACGCCGGGGGCTTCCGCCCCCCTGCAACCCCCGCTCGCGTACGTCGTTCGTTCCAAGCGGGTGGGGGTGCCGGGGGAGGGCTGCAGCCCTCCCCCGGCAGTGCGTCGATTGCTCCATTCGGGTGTACGACCATCGGTGATGTATCATGGAATTCCAACAACTTCTAGACGCCGCCGCTGCGGCAATGTCCGAGTGCGGCGCGGTTGACTTCAAATCTGCCTTTGATCCCGCGCAACGCAGCGACTGGTGTGAACTCATCAAGGACGTTGTGGCCATGGCGAACTCAGGTGGGGGGTGCATCGTCCTGGGGCTTGCCGATGATGGCAGCCGCTCGACCTGGAACCCTACCGTTTTCACCCAACTCGACCCCGCGCAGATCGGCGATCAACTGCGGAGGTACGTCGAGGGTTTGGAGGACAAGGTAGTTGTCCAATCGCTCTCTCGCGGCGGCGAGGTATTGCCAGCATTGGTCGTGTCTGCCTCCCCAGTGCCCAAAGTGTTCACCAACCCCGGCAATTACGACAAAGGCGGCGGTAAGCAGACGCAGGCGTTTCCGAAAGGTGGGCTGTATTTTCGTCATGGGGCCAAGAGTGAGCCCGCGGAACAGGCAGACCTGTCCGCGGCAATGGAGCGGGCCATCGACTGTGTGCGGTCGAAGTGGCTCGGCAACATCAGGCAGGTCATGGAGGCGCCGCCGGGCGCTCGGGTGCAGGTCGTCACAAGCGAGGTCCGTGCGTCGGTTGATCCAGCGGCTACAGCGATTCGCGTCGTGGACGACCCGAATGCTCTGGCGTACCGGGTTGTCAGTCCGGACGACACACACCCGTACCGACAAAAAGAACTTGTCGGAGAGATCAACAAGCGGAGCAATGGGCTGAAGATTAACCGCTTCGACGTTCAGTGCCTTCGGCGGATGTTGGATGGCGATAACGCCCACCCCGAGTTCTTCCACGAATCCAAGTTCGGCTCCAAGCAGTACAGCCCGGCGTTCGCTGACTACATCGTCCACGGCTGTGCCGCCGACCCCGAGTTTATTGTCAAGGCACGCAATGCGGTAAGGCAGCCAACGCAGTAGTCTTTGTTCAAATCGGATTGGACACTCGCCGATGCGAACTAAAGTGTCTTCCGCTCGCCGACCCCCCGTTGACGGCTTGGGTAGCGGCTGGACGGCTCCCGATGCGCGTCGGCGAGACCAAGCCGCCGAATCCACTGGCAGAGTGACCGAATCATGGCTGGCTACATCCCCGGTCCCGATGCGAACTTTCAGGCGTGGCAAGCGATCCGCGACTTCGGAGGTGATGCTCGGGGCGCGGCCCTTTTCGTGGAGAAGACGACGTGGAGCGGGATTTGGGAGTAGGCGCCTGGCACCGGGGATGCCTTCGCCCCCGCGGGGCGAACGGGAAATAAAGATCGCCCGCTTCCACGGGTTGCGCGATGCTCAAAGCCGCATCGCTCCACCCGTGGCTACACCCTTCGGCCCCTTCAGGGCCGAAGGCCATGCCGGACGTGCGAATCGGCAACGGACATGGCCGACATGGAACCGTGAATCAATCCCGCGGCGTCAAGCGACAGCAGCAGTCGCCCGCCAGGCTGCGGCGATCATGGTCTGGTAGCGGCCCTTCGTCTGGACCGCCGACGCGAACACCCTCCTCGGCCGCGTCGCCAAGAATCGTGCGGCTGCCTCGAAGTCGGGACGCGAGCGGCAAACCCGCGATGCACACTTCGATACGGCGAGCGGGGGGGTGGCCGGAGCGGGCAACGGTGAACCGCCAGTTAATCCGGCAACACCAGCGCCCCGAAGCGATCCCGCGGACGAACACGCCCAGACACAAAACCCCGAAAACCCTGCGGTTCTGGTGGGGTATGGTGTCGGGTGTGACCGGGTGAAACGTAGGGGAATGGGCGACACTGGACTCGAACCAGTGACCTCCACAGTGTCATTGTGGCGCGCTAGCCAACTGCGCCAGTCGCCCGAAGTGCGGGAAGTATACCGCCGCCGATCCATCTCTCCACGAAACCCCGGAATCTCTCCACGAAACCCCGGAATCTCTCCGCGAAACACCGGAATTCGGGTCCGGATGCCCGGCTTGCCCGTACAGAATCCTTGTACCGATCTTCGGGATGCAAACCAGGACCCGTCGGAATCCGGATGCAAACCAATCAAGCCCACGGAGCGGACCAATCGCACGGCGGGGTATCGGAATCGCGGACGGTCGGATCGGCGGCTTGGCGGCTCGGCGTCGAAGCGCCTTGACGGTCTGGCGCATCGTCGGATCGGCGCATCGTCGGATCGGCGCATCGTCGGATCGGCGCATCGTCGGATCGGCGCATCGTCGGATCGGCCCACGTTGAACAGCCCCGATTCGGTGGGTTGAAAAACGGCACGGTCCGATCAGGACTTGCTGACGGCCGCGATGCTCACCCGGCGGGTCATATCGGAAACCCAGGTGCCGCCTGGCTTCTCGATCGTGATCGCGAAGAGTTGGGCCTTGCCGACCTTGATCGCCGGGGAAATCGGGATCACCACGGGGCTTCCGTCGGCGGGGACATCGAAGACACCGCCGCTGATACGGGCCGACTGCCCGGTCGGATCGACCAGGCCACGCTCATCCACGATCCAGAGTTGGTACTGCTCCCGGGTCGGGTTGTTGGCGGGCAAGCCGGTGAATCGCATGTACCCCGCCTGGCGGGCATCGCTCCAGACAACCTCGCCCGTGACGCCGGCGATCTCGGGAGCATCCCAGTCACCCCACTGGGCACGGACCAGGTCCGGCGCGGTCCGGAGAAGGTCGTCGATCGTGGGAGTGGATGGGCGATTGAAGACCGCCACCGCCGCGAACAGGATCGCCGCGGCGGCCGCCAGCCAGCCGGTCCATGCGATCCAGGACGACCCCGTCGCGGGCTGGTCCGATCGCGGGAAGGGAATCGTGCTCCTGGGCTGGCCGCCGGTACGGGCCGGGGACGCGGCGCGGGAGGCCAGGAAATCCTCGCCGGCCTTGATGAGTTGAGATCGGAGTTGATCGGGCAGCGGCGGCGGTGACTTCGTGGCCTGCGCGGCGACGACGGTGCCGGCGGCGAGGTCGAGATCGGAATACTCGAGGGAACCCAGGTCGATCTTGTAGTTGGTCGCCAGTTGCTGGAGTTCCCGGCGCTCGGCGTCGTCAAGATCGCCGATGACGTGCCCCGCAAGGAGTTCGAGCAGCCTGGGATCATCGGGGAGCGTGCGGAGGTTCATGCGGCACCCTCCACGCCGACGGGAGGAGTCGACCCGCCCGCGTCAAGCAGCGAGCGGAGTTTTAAAAGGCCACGGCGAGCATGGGTCTTGACCGTCCCCAGGGGAAGGCCGATGGCCCTCGCAATTCTTTCGTGTGAAAGCCCCTGGTAGATGGACAAGCGAAGAACATTCTGCTGCTCCTCGCTGAGTTGGCCGAGCGCGGCGACCGCCTTGTTCGCGTCGTCCGAGCGTTCGGACGGCACCGAAGGATCCCTGGTGGAGATGGCGGCGTCGTCGGCGAGGGGTTCCCGGACCATGTCACGAGAGGCTCGCCGGCGGCGGTCGATCATGCGCCGGCGGGCGATCATGGCGATGAACGCGGTTTCCGAGGCGATGGAAGGATCGAACCGAGCGGAATGCTTCCAGACCTCGAGGAAGACCTCCTGCACGGCATCCTCGGCTTCGGCATCGGTGAACATCAACCGGCGAGCAATCGACCATACCAGCCCGCCGTACACATCGATGCACTCACGCATCGCCGCGGAGTCGCCTCGCGCGGTTCTGCCCAGGAGCGTCTCGGATGCGGCGGGGGGACTCGTGGACATGCCGTCGTCAGCCGTCGAGGACCTGATGTCCCGGAGTGATCGCCGGCGTACGCCGCCGGCTCGACCGATCCAGTAGGGTGTATGGTACCCGCCGAACCTCTCAGGGGCACGGCACGCCCGCGAGGATTGCCGGCGTGTGTGAGGCGCTCGCATCACATCGGATTCACCGGCGGACCTGCGTCGCCGCCTCCCAGGTCGATCAAATCCGAGGCCGGCCTTGTTCGGGCCGGCCACGGCGCTTGAGGACACAAAGCGATCGTGACGCATCACTTGGGCATGATGACCGTGTCGATGACGTGAATCACGCCGTTGGTCGCGTCAAGGTCGGCGGTGAGGACCTTCGCTCCATCAACCGAGACGGTTCCACCCGTCGAGGTGATGCGCGGCGAGGACCCCTGGAGGGACTTGGCCGTCCCGGCCTTGATCGCCTCGCCCGAGTACACACGTCCGCTGACGACGTGGTACTTGAGGATGCCCGCGAGTTTTTCCTTGTTTTCGGGGCGAAGCAGGGAGTCCACCGTCTCCCTGGGAAGTTTGGCAAACGCCTCATCGGTCGGGGCAAAGACCGTGAACGGCCCGTCACCCTCCAGCGCGCTGACCAGGTCGGCCGCGGCGAGGAGTTTGGCCAGGGTCTTGAAGGAGCCGGCCGAGACCGCCGTCTGAACGATGCTCTTGTCGCTGGGGAGTATCACGGTGTCGATCACGTGAATGACGCCGTTCGAGCAGTCGATGTCGGCCTTGGAGACGTTCGCCCCATCAACCTTCACCTTCCCGCCCTCGGCGACGATGTCGATCCGCTGGCCATCGAGCGTCCCGACCGCGCCGGTGCGAACATCCTTCGACATGACCTTGCCGGAAACGACGTGGTACTTGAGGATCGAGACCAGGCGGGCCTTGTTCTCGGGCTTGAGGAGTTCCTCGACGGTTCCGGCGGGGAGTTTGGCGAACGCCTGATCGGTCGGGGCAAAGACCGTGAACGGCCCGGCGCCCTTGAGGGCATCGACCAACCCGGCGGCCTTGAGCGCGGCGGCGAGGGTGTTGAACGACCCGGCCTTCACGGCGGTATCCACGATGTCGGCCGGCGCCGCGCGGGGCGTGTACGACGCGGCGACCAGGGCCACGCCGTCGCTCGACGACTCGCAGGCGGACTTCGACGATGAGCACTGGCCGGCGGCCGAGGCCACGGCCAGGCCCGAGGAGACGACGCCGATGAGCAATTTTCGACCCATATCCATGCGATAACTCCGTCGCGTGCCCTTTTCGGGCTCGCGTTGTGTGTCCTCTGGCCGGTCACCACGACCACATGCTTGTATTCAGAGGTTCAAAGGTGGGTTCGAGGAGGCGATGGCGCCGGATTCAGCCGGGCGTGGTGATGGCACGCCGTGGCCATCCCCACATGAAATCGGGCACGACGTATCGCCGTGCCCGTGAGGATACAAAGCCAGATTGTCTTGTTCGTACGGATTTTGAACGGGTTCGAGAAGCCTGTCCATTCCGCGAGTCGATCAGTTGGCCCCGATCACAACGACATCCGCCCGGCGCCCATCGCGGCTGACCTTGTTCGTGGTGGACCCGCGCCCGACGGTGGTGATGCGGGAACTCGATATGCCCTTCTGGACCAGATACCGCTTGACGGCCGCGGCGCGGGCCTCGCTGAGTTCCTCGTTGGACTTGTACTTGCCCTTGGTCGGGCGAGCACCATCGGCGTGACCCTCCACCCGGATGTCATACCCCGAATAGCGGCTCTTGAGGGTGTTGGCGATCGAATCAAGTTTGGAGGTCATGGACTTGTCGAGCGTGTCAGCGCCGGAGGCAAAGTTGACCGTCCCGACGGTCCGGCCCGAGTCGTTGTACACGTCGCGGGGGCGAGAAGTCTCGCGTTCGGGCCCGGGGTATAACGTCGGTCCCTGGGACGCCTGCGTCGCCGCGGTGCGGAGTTGGTCATTCTCCGTCTGGAGCCTCGCGGCCTCGGCTTCCGAACGCTTGATGGAAACCTGCTGCTGGTTGAGTTGCTGGCGGATCTGCTCGTTCTCCTGGGCCAGCGCGTCGTACTGCTCCTTGGAGACGTTGTTGCACCCGGTAAGCGTGGTGGCCACGAGGACCATCGCCACCCCGATCGACACCGAGATCGACACCGAGATCCGGCGCCCACCTTTGACCACATCCGTGAATCCAGCCATCGTTGACCTTCCTTGCCATTCAAGACGATCTTTGAACACAGGGAGTCCGCAAGCCCTGACGCGCCCCACTATATCGGTTGAATACCTTTGATTCCCGCACCATTCAAGATCCAAACGCAATCCTTTCCGCGATTCGGCGGCGGGTGGCGGGTTTCGCGTCGCGATGCCCCCCGGGGCGGGCGCGGGCGACTGAAGGGACGGACACGTTTGCCCCCGAACCCGGTGTGTGCATGGGCGGATAAGGCCGTCAAGGCAGGTTGACGGGCGGATCGGACCTGAGCAGGATGGTCAGGAATCGTTCCACGGCGGGCTTGAACAGGATCACCAGGGCGGCGGCCACGGCGATATGAGGCCCGTAGGGCATGGCACGCCGGAATCCCTTGAAAACAGCCGCAACGGCGGCGTAGGCCAGGCCGACAAAGGCCGCCCCGAAGAACGCGAGAGTCGCGTCGATCCACCCCACGCATGCCCCCACCGCCGCCAGGAGATGGACATCCCCCATCCCCATCGCCTCGCGCCCGAAGCCCAGCGTTCCCAGGATCCGTACCGCCCAGACAACGCCTCCACCGATCAGATACCCGCCGATGACGCCGGCCAGAACATCGAGCCACAGCGGGACAGGAATGGCGGGCACCGACTCACCCCGGTTGACATCGAAAATCCACGGGCCGGAAAGCCGCATGGCCAGCAGCATTCCGGCCATCGCGCCGGCCACGATCGGCCCGAGAAAGACCGATTCCTTCAGGACCTCCCGCCGGGCGTGTGGGTATTCAAGCCAGAGGTCGGAAGGGGAACCCTCCGCGTGCTGCCCAGGATCGGCGTCGCCCCGGTGCGGGACCGGGCTCGAAGATTCGCCCGCAAGTACCGACGCCGCGGACGGCGAATCCCCGGAAGCAAGGCCGGTCATGGGTGCTTGCGGCGAAGAAACCGCCTCGGCCGCGTCCGCCGGTGCAAGGGAACCCGCCTGGCTCGGCGCGGCGTCGGCCGGAACATCCGTCCCGGCAGGGAGCGGCGATGCCGGTGAGGCCAGGTGGTCTTTCTCCCACTGGTCGTAGTCGGACCAACTACGACGGATGAGGCCCGTGGCAAGCAGGATGTTTGACACCACCATCCCGGCGAGGCCTCCCAGGGCCAGACCAACCATCGGCCATCCGAGAGGCCCGGGTGACGAGATCGACCAGGTCCATCCCGGCGCCACGTGGATCAGACGGCCCCATGCGTGCTGGACATACGCGGCGTGGATCGGATGGACGAGTACCCCGATCGCGGCGGGGGTCCACGCCAGGGCCAGGGGGATCATGGACGTCTTGGCGTCCACCAGCGTCATCGCGGTGAGCGAAGCCAGGAGCGTGAGAACCACGACCAGCGAAGGCCACATCTGGCCGATCCCGCCGAGCGTCCATTCCGGCCGCATCGAGGCCACCGTGATCCCCTGCAGCGACCAGTCCGAGGGAAGGACAAACCACACCGCGTAGACCGCGGCGAACAGGAGTCCGACGAACGCCTCGACGATCGGATATTCCGGGGAGATGCTCGCCCGGCAGAACCGGCACTTGCCTCCCAGCAGGATCCATCCCAGGACCGGGATGTTCTCTCGCCATGTGAGCCGGGTCTGGCAGGATGGGCATCGCGACGGGGGCGACACGACGCTCAGCCCAAGCGGCATGCGGTACACCAGCACGTTGATAAGCGAGCCGACGCAGGCCCCGAGCGCCAAGACGAAGGCGGTCTGGAGGACGCCGAAGGCGAGCATGTAGACTTGCCAGGTTTCCATGGGCGTGCGACGGGCGGGCCATGATACCACAAGGCGCGTGGGTGCCCCGCGTGGCGAGGGTACGGGCAGTCCCGCGGCGCCGCGTCCGTGGCCGGCCTTCGCGTCGTCCCGCTCCCGGCGGTCCGCGTGCCATAATCCCGTTCCCTATGACGAGCGTGCTGACCGAACCGAATGCAACCGCGCTGTTCCTGGTCGTCTTCGGCCTGTTGATGGCCATCAGCGTGGTCTTCGCTCGCACGCTCGACCGCGTGGGCATACCGGTCGTGCTGGTTTTTCTTGTTCTCGGGATGCTCGGCGGGTCGGAAGGCATCGGCGGAGTGGCGTTCAGCAACTACGAAGTGGCCTTTCGCCTGGGCACGATCGCCCTGGTGTTCATCCTGTTCGACGGCGGCTTGAACACCTCGATGAAGTCGATACGCCGCAGTTCCGGGCCCGCGGGGCTGCTGGCCACGGTGGGCGTTGCGGGCACGGCGGGCACCCTGGCGATCATCGGGCGGATCCTGGGGCTCTCCTGGAGCGAGTCGCTGCTGATCGGGGCGATTGTCTCATCGACCGATGCGGCGGCGGTCTTTGCGGTGCTTCGCGGTGGAAGCCTCTGCGTGAAGGAGAAGGTCCGTTCCACGCTCGAAGTCGAGTCGTGCGTCAACGACCCGATGGCGGTGATCCTGACCGTGGCGATCGTCGAGGCCGTGCGGACGGGGTCGGCGTCGGGCGGGGGCGTGTCGGCCTGGAAACTGCTGATCGACGTGCCGATCCAACTGGCCGTCGGGGCGTTGATGGGCGTGCTCGTGGGGTACTTGACGCGGTGGATGCTTGGACGCACCCGGTTCTCAACCGGCGGCCTGTACCCGGTCATCACGATGGCCTCGGCGTTCGTGGCGTTCGGGGCGGCGACACTCGCCTTTGGCAGCGGGTTTCTGGCGGTGTTTGCCGCCGGGGCGGTCCTGGGCAACGGGCCGATGCCGTTTCGGGCCGGGCTCAAGCGTGTCCACGACGCGGTGGCCTGGATGAGCCAGGTCTCGATGTTCCTGATGCTCGGGCTGCTGGTCTTCCCGAGCCAGTTGCTGCCGGTGGCGTGGGTCGGACTGGCGCTTGGGCTTGGCCTGGCGTTCATCGCCCGTCCGCTGGTGTCCACCATCTGCCTGCTTCCGTTCGGCTGGCCGCTCAAGGAGATCGGGTACGTGTCGTGGGTCGGGATCCGGGGGGCCGTGCCCATCATCCTGGCGACGTTCCCCGTGATGGCCCAGATCCCCGAGGCCGAGCGGATTTTTCATATCGTGTTCTTCATCGTGGTGATCAGCGCGCTGATCCCGGGAGCGAGCATCGTGCCGCTGACTCGTCGGCTGAAACTCGACGCCCCCGAGCCGCCGACGCCCGCCGCCGCGCTGGAAATGCACAGCCTTCGTCCGATGAACGGGGAGATCCACTTCTACCACATCGAGCCGCACGTCGCCGCGTGCGGCGTCCCGCTCTCGCAGGTCCGCTTCCCGGACGGGGCGGCCGCCATCATGGTGGTCCGTAAGAACGACGTCATGGCCGCCCGCGGGTACACCGTCCTGGAGCCGGGCGATCATGTCTACGTCTTCTGCCGGGCCGGTGATGAACCGCAGATCGGGCTGATCATGGGCAGGACCGCCGACGAGTGAAGTCCGCGACGGACGGCGCGTGCCCGCGCCGCATCACGGATCGGCGGCCCGGATTGGCTCGCTCGGCCGGGGTTTCAACGCGCGGGACCACGTTTGGGGTTGGCGAGAAAACCCTTGTGATCGGCGGAACGTCCAAGCCCGGCGGGCTATCGAGCCGCCGTCGGCGCCACCGCGGCCGGACGGTCGAAGGGGATGGGCGAGAGTTCCACGGTCGGGTTGCGCTCACCGAAAAACCGCAGCGGCCACTGGTCCGTACACAGGACCATGGCGCGGCCGCGATCGTCGTACACCAGGCGGGAACCATCGGGGGCATCCGGAAGCGACGCGGCGTCGGATTCGTCCCGCGTCGGGGCCGGCTGTCCCTTCACCCGCCACCACCGCGCGATCGTCCACGGGGAGGACTCGATGCGTGATTCCGCGCCGTACTCGTTGGCGAGCCGGTGCGTCAGCACCTCGAACTGAAGCGGCCCGACCGCCGCGAGCAGCGTGACTTTCTGGGCTCCGCCGACGGGCTCAAACCTCCGTGCCACGCCCTCGCGGAGCAACTGCTCGAGCCCCAGGTTGAACCGCTTGTAGTTCCCCGGGTGCGGGTTGTGCAGGACCGCGAAGCACTCGGGCGTGAACTCGGGGATCTCGTCGTACACGATCGCGCGGTCGTCGGTCAGGGTGTCTCCGATTCCGAACAGGTCGTTGCCGACCAGGCCGACCACGTCTCCCGCGACGGCGTGGTCCACGGTCTCCCGCTGGTTTCCGAAGAGCCTGGTGGCGTTGCCCAGGCGCACGCGGCGGCCGCTCTGGGCGTGGACGACGAACATGTCTCGCTCGAACTGGCCCGAGACGATTCTCAGGAACGCGATGCGATCACGGTGGCGGGGGTCCATGTTCGCCTGGATCTTGAAGACAAAGCCGCTGAAGCGCGGGTCGTCGGGTCCGATCCGCCCGGCGCTGGACATCCGTGGCGTCGGCGGGCTGGAATGCCGCAGGAAGCCGTCAAGCACAAGGCGCACGCCGAAGTTGTTGACCGCGCTTCCGAAGTAGACGGGCGTGACACCCGCCGCCAGCACCGCGGCGGGATCGAAGGCCGCCCCCGCGCCCCCGGTGGCGTCGAGCATACGGATCTCGTCGAGCGAATCGGCGTGGGCCGAGGCGTCGAGGCTCGCCAGGAGCACCGGGTCGTCGATCCCGCCGACCTTCGCCGGCGCCACGAAGGCCCCGCCCGCGGTCCTCTCGAAAAGGTGCATCTGCCCCCCGACCCGGTCGTACACCCCCTTGAAGTGCGGCCCGGCGCCGATCGGCCAGTTGACCGGGTACGCCCCGATCCCCAGCACTTTCTCCAACTCGTCGATCAGGTCCAGCGGCGGACGGATGGAACGGTCGCACTTGTTCATGAACGTGAAGATCGGCACGCCTCGGCGGCGGCAGACCTCGAAGAGTTTGCGCGTCTGCGCCTCGACGCCCTTGCCCGCGTCGATCACCATGACCGCCGAATCCACCGCCGTCAGCACTCGGTAGGTATCCTCCGAAAAATCCTTGTGGCCCGGGGTGTCCAGCAGGTTCACGCGGTACCCGCCGTACTCAAACTGCAGGAGTGTCGAACTGATCGAGATGCCGCGCTGCTTTTCCAGTTCCATCCAGTCGCTGGCGGTGGCCCGCTGGTCCTTGCGGGCCGTGACCGAGCCGGCAAGGTCGATGGCGCCTCCGTAGAGAAGAAACTTCTCCGTAAGCGTCGTCTTGCCCGCGTCGGGGTGGGAGATGATCGCAAACGTCCGGCGGGGGAGCATGGTCTGGGTCGCGTTCATGGTGGCGGTCGGCCGTCGCGGCCTGGGGAACTGGACACGTAACGAAATCGGCCTCCCCGGCGGGGAGCGTGGACGAGTTGAATATAGCAATGCGAGATCCGGCTCCGGGCGGGCGCCCTCGGCGATGGCCTGGATACGCCGCGAGATCCGGCGGAGATGGGCTGTATGCGGGCACCAGCAGGCTTGCTCCCCAACCGCCGCGGGGAAGGACTCCCCCATCAACGAGCACCTCGCCGTGATCCATGTCCGCTGACCGATGCCCAATGACCGCTGACCGCTCATCGCTGATCGGTTGTGCTCGCATGCCGTGCGATGCCCGGCGGGGGCGTTCAGGGCGGTCGAGCGACCCGATTTGCTCACTCGAATACGGCTCGGTCAATCACGGATTCCTCGGCCCGATCAGGCCGACCATGCGTCCGGTAATACCCGCCTCCCGGCGGTGGGAGAAGAAGCGATGGGGCTCGGAGGCGGTGCAGCCGGGGACGGTGTCGATCCGCGTGATCCCGAGCGTGTTCAACTGCATTTTCAGCGCGGCCGCAAGGTGGATCAGGACCTTTCCCTGGCGTGCTGAATCCGGATCGGGGTGTTCGAGTGCGTGGCGGTCGTCGCCAAAGAGGCGGCGGAACTCCCCGGCGACCTCGGGACCGACTTCGAATCGCGATGGACCGATGCACGGACCGATGGCGGCGACAACGTCGCGCCGGGCATCATGCTCGGCCGCGAGGGTGCGCATGGCGGTCACGGCGGCGCGGGTGACGTTCAAGACGATGCCTCTCCATCCGGCGTGGACGGCGGCGACGAGGCGCCCGTCCTCCGTGGCGAGCAGGACCGGGACGCAGTCGGCCACCCGGACGGCGACGACGCGGGACGGGTCGTCGGTGACGATCGCATCGGCCTTGAAATCGAGTTCTTCCCAGTCGGGGCCGGGTGGGGCCGGTTCGGTGGAGGGGCGATCCGGCGGGGAAATGGGCATCCGGTCGCGCGACGGGGCGCCCGGGCGGAAGACATGGGCCGTGCCGCCGTGGACCTGGTAGACCTGCGTGACTTCCCGATCCGCAGCGCCGATCTCGTGAAGCACACGACGGAAGTTCTCGCGGATGTTCTCGACGGGATCGCGAGGCTGCGAGGGCGGAAGATCCATCGGGTTGCCGAAGTTGAGGGAATCGAACGGGGGAGCGGAGACGCCGCCCTCTCGCGTGGTAAATGCGTGCGGGATCCGGCATTCGGACAGGAGCGGGGAGTAGAGCAGGCCCGGCGCTGGCATCGGCACGGAGGGTAGAAAGCAAGGCGAGGGATCGGCCGGTTCGCCGGATCCGAGGCGTATCGCGGCGTTGGAGGGAGTGCGTCCGGGCCGGCGGCTAGAATCGCCGCTGGGCTCGCAACGGTACGCGTTCAGGGGCGACCCGCCCGCGTGAAGGGCGCCGGGGGGACGTCTTCTGGTTGTTTCGTGGCGGGCGCGGATTCGCGGCGGGTTGGCGGTGGGTTCGCGGCGCGAAGGCATGTGGGGGCGTGGGGAACGTGGGGGACGAGACGAGGTTCTGGCGAGGAGTCCTGGACGATGGAAGCGGGTATTGTCGGTCTGCCCAACGTCGGCAAGAGCACGCTCTTCAACGCGCTGACCAAGGCGGGGGCGTTGGCGGCGAACTACCCGTTCGCGACAATCGAGCCCAACGTGGGCGTGGTGCCCATACCCGATGAGCGGCTGCGGGTCATCCGCGAGCACATCGAGAGCCAGAAGATTCTCCCGGCGATGCTGCGGCTGGTGGATATCGCGGGGATCGTCAAGGGGGCGAGCGAAGGGGCGGGCCTTGGCAACAAGTTCCTCTCGCACATACGCGAGGTGGATGCGATCCTTCAGGTGGTGCGGTGCTTCACGAAGGTTCCCGGCGGGGAGGACATCACCCACGTCGAGGGGACCGTCGATCCGCTGCGTGATATCGAGATCATCAACACGGAACTGGTGCTGGCGGACCTGGAGACCGTGACCGGGGCGCTCTCCAGGGCCGAGCGGGCGGCCAAGTCTGGGGACAAGGAATCGGTGGCGAGGTTCGCCGCGCTCAAGGCCATCGCCCCCGTGCTCAACGAGGGACGCCCGGCCCGGTCCGTTCGACTCGACGACCCCGAGCAGGTCAAGGCCCTCAAGGGCCTGAGCCTGATCACGTCGCGCCGGGTGCTGTACGTGATGAACGTGGATGAAGAGGACGTGAACGGCGAGGGTCCGATGGCGAGGCGGGTCCGGGAGCACGCCCGCGGCGAGGGGGCCGAGGTCGTCCCCGTGTGCGCGAAGATCGAGAGCGAACTGGCCGAACTCGATGAACCCGACAAGATCGAGATGCTCGCCTCGATGGGCATGGCCGAGCCGGCGCTCAACCGTTTGGCGAGGGCCGCGTACAAACTGCTGGGCCTGCAAAGTTTTTATACCGCCGGCCCCAAGGAAATCCGGGCCTGGACGATCCCGGTCGGGGCGACGGCTCCGCAGGCGGCCGGGGTCATCCACACGGACTTTGAGAAGGGGTTTATCAGGGCCGAGATCTACAGCGTGCCCGACCTCGAGAAGCACAAGAACGAGAAGGCGATCAAGGAGGCCGGGCGGCTTCGCATCGAGGGCAAGGACTACATCATGCAGGATGGGGACGTCTGCCACTTCCTGTTCAACGTCTGAACCGATCCGGGGGGCGTTTCTTGGGGGCGTTTCTTGGGGGCGTTTCTTGGGGGCGTTTCTTGGGGGGGGGCGAAGCAGGCGGCGGGCGCGGCGGGCGACCGGGAATGATCCGGGGCGGCGCCTCGGGCCGATATCACCCGAGTCGATCTCTCACTACCATCCGCCGGCGTTCCCGGAGACCCCATGCCCCGCGTCCCCATCGAGTCGTACACCGCTTCGACCGTCACGATCGGCGGCCGTGAGTACATCGCTTTCGGCGGGTGCAATTACCTGGGCCTTGGGAACCACCCCGGCGTCAAGGCCGCGGTGGTGCGGGCGATGGACCGGCTTGGCCTCACCACGTCGGCCTCCCGTGAGACCAGCGGCAACACGGTCGAGCACGACCTGCTTGAAGCGGAACTTGCGGCTTTTCTGGACTTCGAGGCGGCGGTGCTCATGCCCGAGGGGTACACCGCGAACCTGGCCCTCGCGCAGGCGCTCGGGGCCGAGGCCGGGCGAGGCCGGACCCTGGCGGTGATCGACCAGCGCTCGCACCGGAGCATCAAGGACGCCGTCGAATCGGCCGGGTTCGAGGTGGCCCTGTACGGTCATCTCGATCACGCCGACGCTCGGGCGATCATCCACCGCCACCCCGGCCGGCGGATCATGCTGTGGACCGACGGCGTGTTCGCGGCCGATGGGAGCATCGCCCCGCTGCCGGAACTGCTCGCGTGCCTCCGCGGGCCGGATGATCGCCTGGTTGTCGATGATTGTCATGGGCTGGGCGTACTTGGTGCCCCCGGACCCTCTGGAACCCCCGGAACCCCCGGATTCCCCGGAACCCCCGGAGTTCCCGTTCGCCCCGGTCGCGGAACCATCGCGTATTTCGGCCTGCGAGACCGGAGGCTGGTCTGGACCAGCACGCTCGCCAAGGGCCTGGGGTGCTACGGCGGGGCCATCGCCGGAATGCGGGCGATGATCGATGCCGTCCGGGCCGATGCGGGCATCTACAAGGGAACGACACCCGTGCCCCCGGTTCTCGCCGCCGCCTGCCGAGAGGCGCTGCGGGTGGTGGACCGGGAGCCGGGCCTGGTCGAGTCGCTCGCTCGTCACGTCCGCCGGGTGCGCCGCTCGCTTGCCGACCTGGGGCTGGGGATCGAGGATTCACCGTCGGCGGTGATGACGTTCGTGCTTGATTCACCGGGGAAGATGCGGGGCTTGGCGGCGAGCCTGATGGAGGCGGGGATTTTCGTGCCGCTGATCGACTACCCCAACGGACCCGCGCCGCTGTATTTCCGCCTGTCGGTGTGCGCGATGCATACGGATGAACAGATCGAGGCGATGATCCGGGCGATGGACCAGGCGCTGGCGGCGCCCGGCGTCGGGCTTGACGCGGCCGGGGCCAAGGGAGCGTAAATGCCCGCGACCGGCTGGACTCTCATCGCCGTGACAGAATCCGGGCGGTGCTGGCAGACTCTCGCTCGACCGAGAGTGCAGCGCCGGCCACGCCGGGCGTCGGCTACGTCCCGGAATACGACCTGCCCGAGGAAACAGCGCCACGGCGTTCGAGGCTGTGTCGGAGCGCGGACGCACCGGGCCGCATGCGGAAACAAGGCCGGTGGCTCCGTCGTCTCGACGGAGCCGCGCTCATGCCACGGAAGTCGCCGAGTGGTTTTGTTGAGGGACATGGTTGACACCGTTCGGAGGCATCCCTGACCGTGTGAGGTTGCGTTGCGGCGTACGCCGGCGACCTCGGAACAACCCGATGCTTTCCGCGAGAATCGACCCGAGTAGCAGGGGACGCCCACATGACCAGCCTACGTTCCGACCTTGCTCACTACGACGGACGTCACACCGACGTGCTGGAGAGAATCGCCGCCTCGCTGCGTGATGACGCCCGCGCGATCCAAAGACTGGTTGACATTGCCTCGGGCAGTCCTCGCGATCGGGTTGCGGTCGCGGCGACATGGGTACTCTTGCGGCTGTGCGAGGATCACGGCTCCTTTTCGCTTGACGCTCCGACCATCACGAGGCTCCGCGCGGTGCTGACCGCGACCGACCATTGGGAAACTCGCCTTCACATCCTGCAGGCGCTTGCGAACGTCGATCTCGCGGCGGTCCTGACCAGAACCCAGCGAGAGTCGCTCGTGGCGGCGGCCAGGGTCACCGCCGATGATGACAAGCCGTTCGTCCGCGCGTGGTCGCTCAATCTGCTCGGGCTCCTGGGAGGCCTGGTAAGCACCCGACAAGGCGCGGAGATCGCACGCCTGATCGCGGCCGCCGACAGGAATGGACCGGCATCGATCCGGGCACGCCTGCGCCGACTTCGAAAGGTCGGCGGCCTTGATTGGATGGATGCGATTGAACGGCACAACGCTTGAGTATCGGCCCACCCCAGGACGCCGCCCGCGGCCTCGCCTTCCGGCTCGGCACGTGGAGCGCGTGGAGCGCGGGCCGGACGCTCGGGGCCGGCGGCGGGACGGCCCGGCTCAACGCCCGCTGAAGTCCCGCGTGGCACGCCCCAGGCGCAGGCTGTTCAGCACCACGCTCACGCTGCTGAATGCCATCGCGGCACTGGCGATCATCGGGGAGAGGAGCCAGCCCGTGAACGGGTGCAGCACGCCCGCGGCGAGGGGGATCGCCGCCGCGTTGTAGGCAAACGCCCAGAACAGGTTCTGGCGAATGGTCCGCATGGTGGCCCGGGAGATGGCCAGCGCCTCGGCCACGGCTCCGGGGTCGCCGCGCAGGATGGTCATGTCCGCCGCCTCGATCGCGATGTCCGAGCCCGATCCCATCGCCATCGAGACGTCCGCCCGCGCCAGGGCGGGAGCGTCGTTGAGGCCGTCCCCCACCATCGCCACGACCTGGCCCCGAGAGCGAAGGTCCTCGATGGCGGCGGCTTTCTGTCCGGGCATCGTGCCGGCGAGGACATCCTTGATGCCGACGGCGTTCCCGACGGCCCGGGCGGTGTGGTGGTTGTCTCCGGTCATCATCACGACGCGAATGCCCATCGCGGAAAGGCGCTGAACCGCCGCGAAGGCGCCGGGCTTGACCTGATCGGCCACCGCGAGGACCCCGACCACCAGCACTTGCCCCACGTATTCCACTTGCGCCTGGTCTTCCACTTGCGCCTGGTCGGCCGCCGGCGCGAAATCCATGCCCGACGCCGCGACGAAGATCGCGGTCCGCCCGAGCGAGGCCAGTTCCGCCGCGCGGTCCTCCATGGCGATCCGTGCGCGGCGTTCCCGCAGGAATTCCAGTGTCCCGACGAGCACGGTTTTCCCTTCAACGCGTGCCTCGACGCCGCGGCCCGCCGTCGCGCGAAACCCCGCCGATTCGGGGGCGTGGATGCCCCGCCGCAGCGCCCCGCGCACGACGGCGCCCGCGATCGGGTGTTCACTGGGTCGCTCGGCCGAGGCGGCGAGCCGCAGGACATGCTCCTGGGTAAACCCCGCGGCGGGGATCACGTCGGTGAGTTCGGGCCGCCCTCGCGTGAGCGTGCCGGTCTTGTCAAAGACGACGGTTGTGAGGCGACCGGCGATTTCAAGCGCGGCCCCGTGACGGATAAGGACGCCGCGAGCGGCCCCCAGCCCCGTCCCCACCATGATCGCCGTCGGCGTGGCAAGCCCCAGGGCGCACGGACAGGCGATGATCAGGACGGAGACCGAGGTCAACACGGCCATCGACATCCGCTCGCCCTCGGGGGACGCAACCCACCACGCGGCGAACGTCGCGGCGGCGAGGAGGATCACCACGGGAACAAAGACCCCGCTGACACGATCGGCCAGTCGGGCGATCGGGGCCTTGCTCCCCTGGGCCTCCTGCACAAGGCGGATGATGCGGCCCAAGGCGGTATCCATCCCGACCCGGGTCACCGCCACCCTCAGCGAGCCCATCGTGTTCATGGTTCCGGCGTGGACAATGCCGCCGGGGGACTTGTCGTTTGGGATGCTCTCGCCCGTGAGCATCGATTCATCCACCGCGGAATCGCCGGCCTCCACCACCCCGTCGGCGGGGATCTTCTCACCCGGCCGTATGACGACGGTATCCCCCACCGCCACCTGCTCAACGGGGATTTCGTGCTCGGCGCCGTCGCGAACGACGCGGGCGGTCCGGGGGCGCAGCGCGATCAGGCGACCGATCGCCGCCGCGGTTCTTCCCGTCGCGCGGGCCTCGAGGCGCCTTCCCAGCATGACCAGGACAATGATGACGGCGGCGGCCTCGTAATACACCGGGACCAGCGCCGCCTCGCCACCACCGCCGTACTCGGCATGCCCCGCGCCGGGGGGGGAACCCGGCGCGGCGCCCGCGGCCGCGGCCGCCAAGAAACCCGGGGCCATGGTGGCGGCGAGCGAATACACGAAGGCCGTGCCGGTGCCCAGCGCCACCAGGGTGTCCATGGAGGCCGATCCCCGGCGAAGTCCTCTCCACGCCGAAAGAAAGAGCGGCCCCCCGCCCCAGAACAGCACCGGCGTCGTCAGGGCGAGTTGCAGCCATCGGCTCCACCACCCATCCAACCATGCGATGGATCCGTGCGACATCGCGATGACGACGACGGGAATCGCCAGCACGGCGGAGACGACCAGGCGGTTGATGTTCCCGTCAGGCTTGATCGTTCGAGGCAGGTCTCTTGCACTCCGATGATCGAGCGTGGCCGACCCCCGGGGCGCGGCCGGGTTGGGTGACTCGGGCCACAGTGCCCGGAATCCAAGGTCTTCGACGGCACGGGCGATGGCGCCCGGTTGTATCACCCGCGAGTCGTACCGAACCGTGAGGAGTTGTGTGGCAAAGTTGACCTGCGCGGTGGTGACGCCCGGCTGCGTGGCAAGTCGTTTTTCGATTCGGGCCGCGCATGAGGCACAGGACATGCCCTCGATCGGCACGTCGCGGCGAACCAGGCCGCCGTCGGCGGCATCCGAGGTTTGAGAAGTGGATCCGTCCGTTTGATCACCTCCGCCTCGACGCGTCCGGCGCGAGACGATGCGTTCCCGTGGCGAGTGGCGCGGGCACCTGGGCGGACACGGATACCCAATCATTTTCCAGACGATCGGGGACAAGAAGACTCTCAGGCCACGATTTCATACCCGATAATCACCCAGAACCCCGGCTTTGACGTTTGGTTCCACGGAAAAACAAAAAAACGTCCAGTTGTACGAAAATGGGCTTCGCACGCGTGTTCGGATCGGGTAAAGTTCGCTCGGCACGGTTGCGTTTCGTGCCCGGCGTTGAGGGACAAGACCATACGCCGCTTTGTAGCGCGGTTTTCCGACCGTGCGGAGTTTCCGATCCTGGTGTCGCGGAGCCATTCGTGCGTCGCGTCACCGAAGTTTTCCTAATAGGAGGAGATGGACATGAAGTTATTCGTTTCTCTTGCCGCCTTGGCGTTGGCCGCTGGCATGGCTTCGGCCAAGGACCCGGTGAACGGTGAGTTGCTCACCGGTCTGAACAGCGGCGGCACCAGCCCCGGCGGGTACACCACCCGCGACCTGCTGGTCATCGACGTCTCGGGCATCCTTTCGATGGACGGGTTTGGCGATCCTGACAACGTGGTCCAGAACTATAACATCGGCGCGAATTCGCACGTGACGGGAATCGGCTGGAACGTGACGCTCTTTGCCGACTCGCCGTCGTGGCTGTCGGAGATGTCGGTGGCGTTCCAGAATTCCGCCCAGAACGCCGGCGTGTTCCTTACCCCCGGCGTTGGCGACAATATCTCTGGAACCAAGTCGTATTCGTCGGGCGGGATCGTCGATCTCGTGGGCCTGGGCCTTGACTTCAACGTCGACGCCAACGGCCTTCTGCGCGTCGAGTTCTTCGAAGGGTTTGTTGATTACAACAACGACTGGGATGGAATCTGGCAATCGGGCGCGCTGACGATCGAGTACGTGGTCCCCGCTCCGGGCACCGCGGCTTTGCTGGCGACGGCCGGGCTGGTCGCTCTGCGTCGCCGCCGCTGATACGCGGAGTTGGTCGGAAGTGTTGAAGTCTCATCCTCGAGGCCCGCGGCCAACGCCGCGGGCCTTTTTTCTGTCGTGATGTCGCCTCGTTGTCTGGGAAGGGGGCGTCCAGTGGCCACGGCCCGCTCTCCCGCGTCGAGCGGGGCGATACTCGGACGAGTCCTTCAGTCACCCTGGTCGAGGACCGCCATGAAGGCTTCCTGCGGGATGGTGACGCTGCCGACGTTCTTCATGCGTTTCTTGCCCTCTTTCTGCTTTTCGAGGAGTTTGCGCTTGCGAGAGACGTCGCCGCCGTAGCACTTGGCGAGTACGTCCTTGCGGTAGGCCTTGATCGTCTCCCGGGCGATGACCTTTCCGCCCAGGGCGCTCTGGAGGGGGATCTCGAACTGGTGCCGTGGGATCTGCTCCTTGAGTCGGACGAGAAGGTTGCGTCCGCGGAACTCGGCCTTGTCGCGGTGGACGATCAGGGCGAGGGCCTCGACGGGCTCCCCGTTGATGAGGGTGTCCATCTTGACGAGGTTGTCGGCGCGGTACTCGATGACCTCGTAGTCCATGGTTCCGTAGCCGCTGGTCATGCCCTTCATCTTGTCGAAAAAATCGTAGATGATCTCGGCGAGGGGGACCTCGAAGGTGATGATCTCACGGCTTGTCGAGACGTAGTTCTGGTTCTTGTAGAGGCCGCGGCGGTCGAGGCAGAGTTTCATGACGTCGCCGATATACTCCTTGGGGAGCATGATCTCGACCTTGCAGATGGGTTCTCGGATCTCGATGACGTGCCCCATGTTGGGCAGGTCGGCGGGGTTGTGGACCTCCAGGAGTTGGGAACCCGCGGGCACATCCCGGTAGAACGGGCTTGAGTGATCGACGCTCTTGAGGGCCTGGCCGTTGGCGCCGGTGACGGTGTCGGTGCCGCGGACCAGGACGTGGTAGGAGACGGTCGGGGCGGTCTGGACGATCTGGACGCCGCCCTCGCGTTCGAGCCGCTCCTGGACGATGTCCATGTGGAGCAGGCCCAGGAAGCCGCAGCGGAAGCCAAAGCCCAGGGCCTCGGAATGGACGGGCTGGAAGGTGAACGATGAATCGTTGAGGGAGAGTTTCTCAACCGCGTCGCGCAACTGCTCGAAATCGGCCCCGTCGCCGTCCTCGGTCGTGGCGGGATAGAAATCGCAGAAAACCATCTGGCGCGGGGGCTGATAGCCGGGGAGGGCCTCGGCCGCGGGGGCGTTCTCGAGGGTCACGGTGTCCCCGATGCGCACGTCGCGGAGGGAGCGGATCGCGGCGACGACGTAGGCCGTCTCTCCGGGTCCGATCTCTCCGTTGGGGAGGCGGTACGGCTTGGGCGTCATCTTGCCGATCTCGGTGACCTGGAAGGTGCGCTCGGTGCCGATCATGCGGATCTTGTCCCCGACCCGGAGTCGGCCGTCAAAGACCCGGACGTAGACAATGACGCCGCGGTAGTCGTCGTAGACCGCGTCGAAGATAAGAGCCCTGAGTTTGTCGGTGACCGGCTCCCGCGGGCCGGGGAACCGCTCGCAGATCGCGGCGAGCAGTTCGGGGATCCCGACTCCGGTCTTGGCCGAGACCAGCAGGCAGTCCTCGGCGGCAAAGCCCAGGGTCTGCTCGACTTCCTCGGCGACTTCGAGCGTGCGCGCGCTGGGGAGGTCGATCTTGTTGATGACGGGGATGATGGTGAGGTTTTCGTTGACGGCGAGGTAGGCGTTGACGAGAGTCTGGGCCTGGACGCCCTGGGTGGCATCGACGACCAGGATCGCCCCCTCGCAGGCCTTGAGAGCGCGGGAGACCTCGTAGTTGAAATCAACGTGCCCCGGGGTATCGATGAAGTTGAGCATGTAGAGGTCGCCGTGGGACTCGGGGGAGTCTCCCTTGCGGACCTGGTGGGAGGCGGGGGAGGCATCCTCGGCGGGGCTTTCGAAATCGGTCTCGAGATCGTCGGCGCCCGCGCCGGGCTTGTGGCGGTGGTAGACCGTGACCGCCGAGGCCTTGATGGTGATGCCTCGCTCGCGCTCGATGTCCATCGAGTCAAGGATCTGCTCCTTGGCCTCTCGGGCCGAGACCGCGTTGGTCGCCTGGAGGAGGCGGTCGGCGAGCGTGGACTTGCCGTGGTCGATGTGGGCGATGATGGAGAAATTACGGATCCGCGGAGCGGAGGACGGCTTGGGCGGCAGTTCGGGCATTGCGATGGATCGTAGGAGGGGGCAAGCGAATCTCCCGATCGGCACGGCGAGGGGCCTGGGAACCTCTCGATGCGGCGGCGCATGCGCCATCCGGGGGCCGGGTCCCCTGGAGAGGCGTATGAAGCCGGTGCCACCGCGCGGCTTGGGCCGACGACCCGGGAATGGCGCGGGGCTATAATCTCGGCCCCGGGTTGCCCGTCACCAAGCCCCGGTTCTGGACCCGGAAACGGAAGGATCACGGCGATGAAGAAGGACATCCACCCCCGCTACTACCCCAAGTGCAAGGTCTACCACAACGGCCAGGTCGTGATGGAGGTCGGGGCGACGGTCCCCGAACTGCACGTCGAGGTGTGGTCGGGATCTCACCCGTTCTTCACGGGTAAGCAGACGTTCGTGGACGCCGCGGGCCGGGTTGAGAAGTTCCAGCGCAAGTTCCAGGGCAACTACTTCAAGCGCGACGACAAGAAGAAGTAATCGATCGGCTGGGCGCATCCGGGCTTGGCGCATCCGGGCTGGGGGATCCGGGAGGACCCGACGGGATCATGTCCTCCCCGTGTTCGCGCGCGACGAGGTCAACATACCAGGCATGATCGGATCGAGGCATGATCGGATCGAGGCGGCGCGGCACGGATCGCCGGCGTCTCGCGGTTCGCCGCGTCTGGCGCGGACGTGACCGTCGCCAACCTTGCCTATCACGGCCCGGGGTGCGTGGATCGCCTGGGGATCAGCCGACGCTGCCGACCAAAGCGGCGTTGGTCGGGAATCGCTTGAGCGCGGCGAGGAGTTGCTCGACCTGCTGCGGCGGGTGCATGGTCATGAGGCGGCGACGCAGGGCGGTCATGGTCTTGAGTTCGGCGTCGCCCATGAGGAGGTTCTCTTTCCTGGTTCCCGACGCGGCGAGGTTGATGGCGGGGAAGAGCCGCTGCTCGCTGATTTTCCGGTCGAGGATGAGTTCCATGTTCCCGGTTCCCTTGAACTCCTCGAAGATGACCTGATCCCCCGCGCTGCCGGTATCGACCAGGCACGAGGCGATGATGGTCAGGGAACCGGCTTCTTCGGAGTTTCGCGCGCTTCCGAACAACTGCTTGGGGATCTCCAGGGCCCTGGAATCCAGCCCCCCGGTGAGGGTTCGGCCGCTCCCGGCGAAGCGTCGGCTGTTGTTGAAGGCCCGCCCGAGCCTGGTCAGCGAATCAAGCACGACCAGGACGTGACGGCCGCGCTCGACGAGGCGCTTGCACCGGTCGATGGTCTGAATCGCCACCGAGACGTGCGTATCCACGTCGTGGTCGTTGCTGCTGGCGACGACGCGGACACGGGCCGGATCGAAAGGCATCTGCCGGGACGGATCGGAGGCCGCGTCGAGCATCGCGTTGAGGGATGTCTCCCCTGGCGCCATCGCCCTCGCGGGACGCGGGGCGAAGGTCCGGCGGAAGTCCGTGACCTCCTCGGGGCGCTCATCGACCAGCAGCACGACGACCTCGATCTCCGGGTGGTTCCGCAGGATCGCGCCGGCGATGTCCTTGAGGAGCGTGGTCTTGCCGGCCTTGGGAGGAGAGACGATCAGCCCGCGCTGACCTCGGCCGATGGGGCAGAACAAGTCGATGAGTCGGCACGACGCCGGGCAGCCGGGATACTCGAGGGTCAGCCTGGGCTGCGGGTCGATGCTGGTCAGTTCATCAAAGGGCCGGATCGGCGCCTGGTCGTCCACCAGGAGCGTGTCGAGTTCCGGGATCCGAACCATCGGGGGGCCGGCGTGTCGCCCGCCCCGGTCGTGACCACCGCGTCCGTTCGAGTGACCGGACCCCGAACCCTGACGCTGGCCTCGGAACCCGTGGCGCCCCGCCGCCTGGCCATTCGATTGGCCGTGGCCGTGGGGATGCTGCCCGCCCGGGTTTCCCCGCTGACCCCGCCCGCGACGACGTGAACGCCTTTGTGACACGATCAATTCTTCCTTCGGGCATCCCGTGGACGCCCGCGCCAGCCCATGCTCACGGGAAATGACGGGCAACCCAAGCCCCGATCGCCCCCCCCGGATACACCCCGGTATACACCCCGGTATACACCCCGGTATACACCCCGGTACGTCCGCACCCCCCGCCGGCCGATCGGCACGGCTGGATCACACGCCCCGGCCGCTACCCCGCCGACGGCCGAGAACGGAACAAGAACACCCCCGTGCGGGTACTCCACCGGGCCAACGGCACGACCATTCCCAGAGCCGCGCTTGCCCTATCACGCCGGTTCCCCTGGCAATTTCCCATGGCCGAGGGGTATGCCGCGACCCGGGGTCGAACGGAAAGATCCAGAATGCCAGACGGCCATGATCAACCAATGATCCATCACTCATCCGGCCGACGAAACTCCGCCCAGGTGCTCGGATCGCCGCTTCAATTCGGATCGCCCGTGACCGCCGAACGGGGGCGGGTGGTGAACGGGAATCGGCCGGAGAAACCACCGAGCCCGCCTCGGCCCGAATCTCGCGGGCGTACCGCCGCGCGGGGCCGGCCGTCGTGACGCGGCCGTCGTTCGAAGCGGGTGTTTGAGCGGAGACGGACGCAAGCCCGGCAATCCGCTTGAAACTATCGGGCAATTGTGGATCCCGCGAGATGCAAAGTCAAGAAAGGCCCCGGCAACCCGCCGCCGGGGCTATTCCTTCACGGATGAGGGGTCCTGCCCCTTCTCGATGGCGTCGATTTTATGAATGCGCCGGGCATGACGACCCCCGCTGAACTCCGTCGAGAGCCATGTGCTCACGATCTTCTCGATCAGGCGCTGACCGAGCAGGTCCGCGGACAGGCACAGGACGTTGGCGTTGTTATGGCTGCGTGAGAGTTGCGCGGTGAGTTCGTCGTGTGCCACCGCGGCCCGTACGCCGTGGACCTTGTTGGCGGCGATGCTCATCCCGATCCCGGTGCCGCAGACCAGGATGCCCAGTTCGGCCTTCTTGTCGGCGATCGCCTTGCCGACCGCGAAGGCCTGCTCGGGGTAGTCGGTCGCCTGGGCCGTATCGTCGCCGATCAATTCCACGGCGTGCCCATCTCTCTGGAGCATGTCGGCGAGTTGGCGGATGGCCGCCGTCCCACGATGATCCGCCCCCAATGCGATTCGCATGCGTTCTCCCGTGCGTGCGTGCCCAGCCCCGCGCTCTACTTTAGCCTGTGCGGGCACCCCTCCGGCCGGAAAAACAGGACCGCCTCGCCGACACCCCGACGGTCAGCGGTCCAGTTCGGAGATGCGCCGTCGGATCAACTCCGCCAGCCGCCGGGCGGTCTGCCTGTACAACTCGAGTGAACCACCGATGGGATCCGGCACGTCCGTTCCACCGGGATCGAGCACCATGATCCGCTCGGCCGCCGAGGGATGGGCCGCGACCACGGATTGCGCGTGGCCTCGCGTCATGGTGTATACCACGTCGGCCTGCTCGATCATGGAACGGGTCAGCGGCCTTGAACGGAACCCCGCCAGCGGCGGCTGGCCCGCCCGGCCACGGATGCCCGACTCCACCAGGGCACGGACGGCCTCGGGCGTGGGCTCCTGCCCGGGCGTCGCCGCCACGCCCGCCGACTGCACGCGGGTGGTCACCGAGAGAGCCGGGGACTCGGCAAGGATCGACAGCGCCACGGCCTCGGCCATCGGGCTTCGGCAGGTGTTTCCCGTGCAAAGGAAGAGGATCGAACGCTCGACCTGTCGCGTGACGTCCTCTTCGGAGAGAGCACCCCCGGGCTCGACCGCAAAGCCGCCGGCCAGGCGGAGTTGGACGGTCGTTGAATGCCCTCCGAGCGAGGTGACGCCGTCGTCCAGGACCCAGGCCAGTCCGCTCTGCTCGGCCACTTCGTCATCGGACACGGCTCCGATGTCACGGCCGCTCCCCCAGCCGAAGACCGACAACCGCCTGATCACCACCGGGACCTCCGCCGCGCGCAGGACCTCTCGGCATAACTCGTGGTTGGGCACCCGCGCGTAGACGAAACGCCCCTCGTCGATGATCCCCTCCCCTACCCCGAGCCGATCCAGGCACGCGATGAGATCCTGGGCTTGCTTCTCAACGGCGAATCGCACCGGGCCGGGCGCGAGGCGGCGGAACAGCCGGCGATGGATCGGGTGAGTGATGTCCAGGTCCTGGACCAGTCGATCGGCGTCAGGGGCGTGCAGGGTGTGCCGGGAGGCGTGCGATGACGCGATTTCCCCTCCCGCCGCTTCGACCAGACGATCCAGCCGAAGGCGTGCCCGCGGATCCACCGCCGAGGCGGCCACCCCGTACACCGTTTCGGTCGGGAGCACGACCAGACCGCCATCGCGCAAGGCGTCTCCAAGCAGGCGAACCTGCTCAGACCGCTGGCGGTCGGACGACGCGGCGCGGATGGTCCTTGAGGTCTTCATGGAGGGCCGTCGGCGGGTCACAATCGCAACCACCTTATCAGATGCCGTCAGGGCGGGAGGAACGCCGATCAAGCCCCAAGCCACCCGGTTCGCGGGCCTTCCCCACCCGCGAGGCGGGGGACCGAGGTTGTAAATCGGAACGGTGTTTCCACCGTTACTCTTTCCCGGTGCGGGAACCGGCCGGGGCTTGCGCGCGAACATACGTTGGCGACCTTGTGGGGTTCGTACGAGACCCCATGCGCCCAACGCGATCGGGAACCGTACAAATACCGCCCAGCCTGGCCGTAAAATGCCCGTGCG
Source organism: Phycisphaeraceae bacterium (assembly GCA_019636515.1). Classification (GTDB taxonomy): domain Bacteria; phylum Planctomycetota; class Phycisphaerae; order Phycisphaerales; family UBA1924; genus JAEUJB01. Next base: position 229,351 of record JAHBXI010000005.1, read on the forward strand.
GGGTGATTTCATTATGCTGCGGTGGTCCGCAGAGTCACTTCTTCGAGGAGTTCGCGTATGCACCGCCCACACCCCTTGCTCAACGGCTCACGTGCCGGTGGAACGTGGCGGGCGCGTGCCCGTTCGGCATTCAGTTTGATCGAACTGCTGGTGGTGATGTTCATCATCGTGCTGGTGATATCGATCGTGGTGCCCGCGCTGGCCAAGGCGCGACAGGCGACCCGAGTCACGGCGACCAAGAACCTGATGAGCAACCTGCTCACCTCCGCCGCGACGTTCCAGCAGGATGAGCGGCGGCTCCCGGGCCGATACTCGGGCCGTGACATGGGGAGCGACAACAACGCGAACACCATCGGCATGACGATGACCGAGAACATCCTTCTCGACCTGGCGGGCGGGGTCGTGCAGATCGGCGGTCCGCGCCCCTCAACGGGCGGGGTGCATGTGCATCCATTCGGGGGGACATCCTCGAGCCGTGCCTCGCAGGAGGGCGCGTGGGTTGATGTCGGGCTGATCGGCCAGCCTTCCAAGTCAGGCAAGGGATACTTCATCCCGGACAAGAAGTTCTTCATCGAGCAGGTCAATCCCTCGCAGGTGGGCACCGCGGGAACGCCCGACGCCGACGGCAGGACCTACCCGGACCTTGTGGATGCCTTCGGTCAGCCGCTGCTGGTGTGGGTCGAGGATGAGTCCACGGTGGGTCGCGTGGCGTTTGACAGCAGTTCAAGCGGCCCCAACAACTTCGCCCGAGTGAAGTCCGACGGCAACAACCCGCCCGCCCGCCATTACTGGAACTCCAACGCCGGGTTCCTCAAGTCCGGCGCCATGGGCAAAAAATTGACGAACATCAACGAGGAAAGCCTGCTGGGCGGGAGCATGCAGGACACGGACCGGGCCATTACCCTCGCCGGCCTGCTCGGCAGCCCGGCCTCCGCGTCCGAGATCGGGTCGATCACCACGGCCAAGCCCGTCGCTTCGATCCTTCCGACCGCCTCACGCGGGAAAATCATCATCCACGCCGCCGGCCCGGACGGGCTCTTCCTCGGGCGTCAGGACACCCGCGGGCGAGCCCAGTTCACCGGGGAAGCCATGCACTTTGGATTCAATTTCATCGACCCGGGCGGCGGGAACAAACTGCGCCTCAACAGCGCCGGGCAGCCCGAGCAGGTCGATGTCGCCGGCGCCTTTGACGACGAGATCGTTTCCGGCGGATCCTGATGATTCCGGCCGTATTGCCCGCCGTCCCGTTCGCCACCGGCCCGTGCCTCACCTTGAACACCGACTTTGCGTGCAGACGGGACACGATGGCGCCTCCGCCGCCGGACCTCAATCAAGCCGCAACTTCGGACGCTGTCCCCAGTTGAGTTTCCCGATCAGCGTCTGCCAGTAACTGCCCATCGGGTTTCTGACGAACCGGGCCGACACCCCCGACCGGAGAACCGTCACGCGGTCGCCTTGCTCGAGAGGGCACGTCACGTTTCCATCGAGAACCAGGGTGCTCCCGTGCCCGGGAGAAGGCGCGTTGGCCCTTTCGATGGTGACATCCACGTGTGTGGAATCCGGGACAACGATCGGTCGGAACGACAGGGTGTGCGCCGCGATCGCGGTGATGACAATGGCCGCGAGCCCCGGAGAGACGATCGGTCCGCCCGCCGAGAGGTTGTACGCGGTTGATCCGGCGGGCGTCGAGAGAATCAGGCCGTCTCCCGACAGCGTCGGTCCCGGATGTCCGTCGATACCGAGCGACAGCGTGATCATGCGGAACGGGGGGCCCGCGGCGATCAGCGCCTCGTTGAGGGCGATGTCATCGAAGATCGGTTCGGCGGACCCTTCTCGGCGGACCCGGATCGAGAGCATCGCCAGTTCGTGCATGGCCGGGAACGTCCTGCCATCGCCGCCGAAGATCATCGGGGCCTGCTCCGTGAGCGACTGGACATCGAAATCCGCCATGAACCCCAGTTTCCCGAAGTTGACCCCAAGCAGCGGGATCCCCAGCGGGGCGAAGCGACGCGACTGGGCCAGCAGGGTCCCGTCTCCTCCGAGGACCACGGCCAGGTCGACCCCCTGGGCATCGCCCGGCCCAACCCCGGGCGCCGAGGGTCGTGTCGCTACAAGGACTCCGTGCGTGGAGATCACCTCGGCGACTCGCTCGGACGACTCGCGGGCCTCGGGTTTGTCGTGGTTGACGAGCAACAGGACGCGTCGGGGCATGAATGGACTGTAGCGACCGGCCCCCGAGAGCGGCCGGGGCGGGTTTCATAAGTGGTTACTTGCGTCTGGCCTCCAGGAGCCCGGTGACCAGAGCGGTCATCGACTCGGCGGTGACGATCTCCTCGACCACCACGCTGTCGGCGCCGAGTTGGCGTGCCTTGATCGCCTGGCTGAGGTACGTCGTTCGCGTGGCGATGAAGATCTCGGGGGCGAGCGACCTGGCCACCTGGCACGCCCGCATCACCGCCATTTCGTCCGGGACGGTGATCACCAGCGCGTCGGCGGTTCGGATCCCCGCCGATTCGAGGACTTCCGGGTTGGTCACGTCGCCGTAGAGGATGGACCGCCCGAGGGTCGCCTGGCGTTCGACGGTCTTGGGGTTCATCTCGATCACCGTCACCGGAATCCCGCGCTTTCCAAGGCGATCGGCGAGGCTTCTTCCGACCGGGCCATATCCCGCGATGATGACCCGGTGGTCGCGCAGGGGCATTTTGGGTTCGCCATGGGATTCGGCTCCGTCCAGCCCGGCCTCTTCTCCGTCCCCCTCCACGGACGAGAGGTTGCCCCCGTGACGCATAGCGCCTCCGGCGATCCAGGGCGCCGGCTTTATCCGCGTCGCCCACTCGGCCAGGCCGTGCGCCGGCCCCACCAGCAGCGGTGAAACGACCAGCGAGCACACGACCATCGCGATGGTCATCCCGACCTGTTCATCGGGCAGGAATCCGGCGATCGCCGCCGACGAGACGATGACGAGGCTGAACTCCCCGGCGTTGGCGAGGTAGACGCCTGACAGCACGGCGACGCGTCCGCTGGCGCCCATGGCCCAGGCGGTCAGGGCGATGACGATGGACTTCCCGGCCACCAGGAGCACCATCCCGGCGATGACCGCGGGCCAGTGGTTGAGAAGAACCGCCGCATCGAGCCTCATCCCGATGGCGGTGAAGAAAACGGCCATCAGCAGGTCCTTCATGGGAGCCAACTGACCGGCCAACTGGTGTCGAAAGGGCGTGAGCGAGAGCATGAACCCGGCGAGGAACGCGCCCATTTCCGGGCTGAAGCCCAGCGAGCCCAGGACGAGGGCCGCGCCCACGGCCAGGGCCGCGGACGTGACCAGGGCCAGTTCGGATCCTCCCTGCCCGCGATCGGTCCTGGCCACCACCGCCAGCAGCCTGGGCAGGGCGATTCGTCCCAGCACGATCACGAACGCCACCGCGGCCAGGCGCATGAGCCACACCAACGCGGGGTGCATGTCGCGCGACAGGATGGCGCCTTCATCCATCGGCGCACCGTCCCAGGCCGCCAGGAGGGGCAGGGAAGCCAGGGCAACCACCGAGATCAGGTCCTGGACGATCGAGACTCCCACGCACAACTGGCCGTGGATCTGGCGCACCTCTCGGCGCCGCTGGAGCACGCGCAAGAGCACCGCCGTCGATGACATCGAGAGGGCCATCGCCACCAACAGCCCCCGCGGGGCCGACGCCCCGAACGCCATCACCACCGGCCAGGCAAGCAGCGTCACCAGGCCGGTTGACAGCACGCCCACCCCGAGCATCGACAGCATCCCTCGCTTGACCGCCGACGCGTCGAGCATCAAGCCGATCGTGAACATCAGCAGGATGATCGCCAACTGCGAGATTTGCTCGACCGTCGTGAGGTCCGTCACCAGCCGCAGCGCGTGCGGACCGACCAGCGCCCCGGCCACCAGATAACCGGGGATCGACTCAAGCCGAAGTCGTCGGAAGATCGTGGCGATGACCGCCGCGGTCGCCAGGATCGACAGCAGGTCCACGAACAGGCGGGAATCACCGCCCGCCGGGGCCGAGGCGATGATGAGGGTCAGGGCGCAACCCGACGGCATCGTGCAGCATAGAAGGCCAGGCGACCCGGTGCGACCTCCCGAGGCAGGGCAATCGCATTATCACACGGGGCGCAGAAGGCACCTGGACTCCCATCCCGCCATTGGGGCACCAACGCGGCCGCCCGCAGATAATGCGCCTCCTTGCGGCCGATCCTGCTGCATAATGCGATCGCCCTGCCTCCCGAGGGTCCAGACGATGCGGGCCAGCCGCCCGCGGCACCAACTCGCATGGATCGTCCTGAAAGATATAGGACGTGACGGCGAACGATTTTCGTGAGTCAAAGGCCAGGGTCCGCGTTCAAGCAACAGGAGCCACGCGGCCTTGATTCGCCGCGTCGCCCGCCGTGTGATGGGCGGGCGCCGCCGACGGTTGAGTCGGCGCCATCCGAGACCGTCTGGGGGAGAAAGGCGATCACGATGCGAAGGAACATGACACTGGCGGCGATGCTCGCGGCGGCCGCGGCCGGGATCCCGGCGGCCGAATCACGGGCGATCATCATGGAGGTCTCGTCCACGTTCTCGGGTGGCCTGTACGCCGACGGAACAAACTTCTCGCACTTCATGAACTACTACGTGGGGTACGCGTTCCCCTCGTCGCCGCCGGAACGACGGAACTACTTCATTTTCGACCTGTCGCACGTGCCGGGTCCGATCCTCGGCGGCAAATTGAAGTTGTACCTCCCCGGGGATTCATCGATCTTCGAGCCGTCGGGGTTCGTGAGTTCCGACCCGACCGAGGAGTACCGAATCAGCGGCAGCGCGTTCCCGTGGGAGGCGTTCTCCGACGCGTTCATGGGCGAGCCGCACATGACCCCCGGGGTTATCGCCGCGATGTTCGGGACCATGGGATCCGGCCCGGCGTACGGGCTGACGGTGGTGTCGGGCGATCACAGCGGCTCGGACGTGGTGATCGACCTGTCCACGCACGCGGTTGACGCGATGAATGCGGCCATCGGCTCGAAGTTCCTGATCACGGGGAGGCTGACGGACCTGCACCCCGAATCGCCGGGCATGCCGCCGGCCGAACTGGTCTTTGCCTACACGGACATCCCCAATGAGTTCATGCCCATGCCTCGCCTGATGCTTCACGTCGTCCCATCGCCCGGGGTGGCCTCGGCCGTGGGCATCGCGGGAGTCCTGTTCACGGCGCGCCGCCGTCGGTCGTAGGGGTTCTTGGTCGTAGGGGCTCTTGGTCGTAGGGGCTCTTGGAGTTCACCGCCTGGCGGTCACCGCCGTGCCGCGGCGATCCTCTCGGGGCTGGGAACGCGCACCTTCCACGCCAGGCCGATCGCCTGCATCAGGCGGATCACGGCGTAACTGATGTCGATCTGCCACCACGCCAGCCCGTGCCTGGCACTGGCGGGAAAGGCATGGTGGTTGTTGTGCCACCCTTCGCCCATGGCGAGAACGCCGACGATGGGGTTGTTGCGGCTCTCGTCGTGGCTGCGGAACGGGCGGGTTCCCCACAGGTGACAGACCGAGTTGACGCTCCAGGTCGCGTGATGGACGAGAAAGATCCTGGCCAGGCCGCCCCAGAGCAGTCCCAGCAGAGCACCGTAGATGCTCCAGGTCAGCAGGCCGGCGAGCACGGTGGGGATCGCCAGTCCGAGGACGACCCAGACCGGAAACAAACTGCTGACGGTGGTCACGACCTTGTCCTTGAGATGATCCGGCACGTAGGCGTGCAGGTCGGGGTCGTCCTCGTCGAAGATCCAGCCCACGTGCGCGTGCCAGAAGCCGCGGGCGACGCCCAGGATCGTGCGATGGTCGCCGTGGGGAGAATGCGGGTCCTCGTCCCGGTCGCTGTGGCGGTGGTGCTTGCGGTGGGTCGCGCTCCATTTGATCACCGAGCCTTCAAGGGCCATCGACCCCAGCACGCCCAGGATGAACTTCACGGGCGCGCTGGTTTCGAACGACTTGTGCGTGAACAGGCGGTGGTACCCGACCGTGACGCCAAGCCCGGTCGCGACGTACATCCCCACCATGATCCCCAGGTGGATCCAGTCGAAGGCCACGCCCCAGAGCATGACGATTCCGGCGAGCATGCCCGCGGGCGGAATCAGCACCGCCATCAGGGTAAAGACACGGGCTCGCGTGGTGGCGCGTGGGAGATCGACGGGGCCGCGATGGTCCATGCTTGCTCCATCAGGGATTCGGGGTGTTCAAACGAGGCGGAGTTGTACGCCGGCACCGCGAGGCCCGCCCGCGGCACGGGCAGAATCAGGTACAAATGAACGCAAAATGGGGCACATTTGCCGAAACTTGATCGTGGATCCCGGCGGCATGCCCGGCCGGGGCGCGGCGGGGCATCGAGGATCGCACGGGCTCGCCATACCATGAAGGCGTGATCCCGCTCGGCACCGATCGCCCCCTTGCCCGCAGAACGGTGGTCAATCACGCGTTGATCGGCGTCAACGTGGCGGTCTTCTGCCTGGTCGCGTTGGCGGGGATCCGCTCGCAGCGCGGCGTCGAGGGCGTCGAGCATGTTCTCGAGCGGTGGATGCTGGTGGGCGACATCGCCCAGCCCTGGCGCTTTCTCACGTACGCGTTCCTGCACGACATGACCTCGATCTGGCACCTTCTTGGGAACATGGTGTTCCTGTGGGTGCTTGGCCCGAACATCGAGGATCGCCTGGGACGCCTGGGATACCTGGCGTTCTACCTGGGGGCGGCGGCCGCGTCGGGGCTCGGGCACGTGCTCATGTCTCCCGCACCGGCGATAGGGGCTTCGGGGGCCGTCGCGGCGGTCACCGGGGCGTACCTCGTGCTGTTCCCGCAAACACGCGTCAAGGTCCTGTTCATCTTCTTCCTGATCGCGGTCTTTCACGTGCCGGCGATCTGGTTTGTTTCCTTGCAGGTCGTGCTGAACTTCATGGGCCTGTTCACCCGGTCGAACAGCGGCGTCGCGTACGGGGCTCACCTGGCGGGGTACGCCTTCGGCATCGCGGTGCCGATCGTGCTGCTGGCGTGGCGGGTTCTGCCGTCCGAACCGTGCGACCTGCTTCACTGGTTCCGCCAGGCGCGCCGTCGAGCCGAGATTCGAGGGGCGGTTTCCACCGCACGATCACCCGCGTCGGCGCGCGCCGCGGTGAAGCGTCCAGGCAGCGCGGGGGAGGCTTCCCCGGTCGATCAGGTCCAGGCCCCGGTCGCCCAGGCCAGGGCGAGGGTGGCCCGGCTCCTGGCCGATGGCCAGGTTGCCCCGGCGGCCGATGAGTACCGGGCGCTGGTTGAGAAGTACGGGCTTGTGGCGGGCGCGGCGACGATGAGCCGCCGACTCCAACTCGACCTGGCCAATCACTTTTTTCAGTCCGGGGACCACGGCCACGCCTTCGCCGCCTACGACCGGTTCATCGCTGCCTACCCGCGCGACCCCGAGGCCCCCCACGTCCGGCTCATGCTCGCCATGATCTGCGGACGGTTCCTCCACCAGCACGTCCGCGCGGCCGCGTTGGCCCGCGAGACGCTCCCCTCGATCCGCGATGACGATCAGCGCGCGATCGCCCACGACCTTATCCGAGAGTTCGAGGGCGCGTCCGCGGAGGCCCCGCCGGGGAGCCGCTCGGCGGGAGTGTGAGGCTTGCCCACTTGATCGCCTGCGAGATGGTCGCGCCCGTGCGCATACGTGGGGTGAAAGTCCTATGGCGGGAACTTTGAGAAGGCTGTAATTTTGCGGACATTATGCGGATCGGCGTGCGCCGGGCAGGCCTACCGCGTCGGGGTTCCGGGGTTCCGGGGTTCCGGGGTTCCTGGGTTCAGGATTTATCGGGGAGTCCTCTATGAATTGTCTCGCACGCACCAACAAGGCGGTGGCCCTTGCCTCGATCGGCATGCTCCTTTCCGCGCCGTGGGGCGCTCGCGCGCTGGCCGCGGTTCCTCCGCAGGCGCCGCCCGATCGCTCCAGGGCGGAGACGGTGAAGTACGTCGAGATCTACGCCCCACCGGAGCCGCTGTACGTGTGGGACGTGGCCGAGGCGACTTCCACGCTCTGCACCGATGCGTTTGGAACCGACGAGCCCTGGGAGACCCTCGGCATGCACGCCGTCGCGACGGCCGACGGTGTTGAGGCGGTGCGCCTCATCCGCCTGGGCGATGGTGAAGTGCTGGGCGAGGGGTTTTTCGACCTTCTGGCATCGTACCGGGACACCGCGATCGAGGGGATCATCCGCGACCGCCTCGCCGCCGAGCAGGTGGAGGGCGTGACGTGGCGGTTTTTCATACAAGGGGGTGAACTGGTCACCGACCGGGGCCGGTTCCCGGTGGTGGTGCTTCGCCAGGACATCACGGTCGAGGGCGGGGCCAGTTTCATGGTCTCGCCGATCAACCCGGTGATGCGCGGGCCATCCCCCGGCGTCGCGCAGGATGCGGTGTCCCAGTACGAGCAGTCGGCCTCCGGGCAGATGCGCGACCCGGGCGGGCGATTGCTCAAGCCCGCGAGCGAGCAGACGACCGAGGAGTGCGTGCAGCAGGCGCACTCGATGTTCGAGAACTGCATGAAGGGAGCGGCGTCCAAGCGGCGCGGTTGCGAACTGCAGATGACGGCAGGCAGCATCAGCATGGCGGTTGGGTGTGCCTTCGCCGTATGGTCATTCCCACCTGCGCTGCTCGGATGCGCGGGGCTCTTTGCGTTCTCGTTTGTTTCCGGGGTCAATCTTTGCCAAAGACAGGAGCAGGCCGAACAGTCCGCCTGTTACAACGATTACCTTCGTGACCTGCTCGCCTGCGGGGTCGTGATCGTGGATCGGTAGATCATCCCATGCCGCACGGCCGCCTCTCCAGTTGGATCGCGGGTCTTCGCAGCGGGCGATCGGTTCCGCTGGCGGTAAGACTTGTGATCGTGCTCGCCCTCTTGTTCCCACTCGCCGCCATGAGCCTATTCGCCATGCACACGCTCCCGATGCCCTGGAGCGCGTTTATGGTCTCGTTCCTTTCGCTGGCCTGGGCCGGAGTGGCAATCCTGCTGAATCGGCGGCGACGCTCGCTCCTCGATCTTCTGGAGCATACCGGCGGACGGGCCTGTGCCCACTGCCGCCACGACCTGCGAGGCCTCGACGAGGTCGGCCGATGCCCCGAGTGCGGGGAGGACTACCGCTTCGCCGACACCATCGAACTCATGAACCGCATCCGACGCGAGGCCGAGTCGGGAGGCTGGGGCCGGCGCCCGGGCACGACCGATCCGCCGGCCAGGACCGTGCCGGCCAATCAGGATCACCACCATGCCAAATCCCCGTGACGAACCGGCCGCTCCCGCGAGCGAGCAGACGACCGAGGAGTGCGTGCAGCAGGCGCACGACATGTACACATCCTGCATGGACGCGGCGGCGGGTTCGATGATCGGTTGCATGGCGGAGACCGGCGTTGTGATTGCCGTGGCCACGATGGGGTCAAGACCCGGCTCGGCTTGTGGCGAAGGCGAACGAATGCAGCCTCACGGCTCGCGGGCCGGAACTCTGTGAGCAAATGCCTCACCCCAGTCCCCCATCGACAACAGGACAGGTTCGAGGCTCTTCCCAAGCGGCGAGAGTGAGTACTCCACTCGTGGCGGGATCTCGGCGTAGACCTTGCGGCGGATGACGCCGTCCCTCTCGAGCTCCCGCAGTTGCTTCGTGAGTGTCCGCGGCGAGATGCCGCCCAGGAGGCGTTGCAGTTCGCTGAACCGCCTCGTTTCCTCCAACATGTAGTGCAACGCCAACACCTTCCACCGCCCACCGATCACACGGAGCGTCGTCTCAACCGGGCAACTGACGGACTTGCGCGACTTGGCCATGAGTAGCACTATCCTTTGTGATAGTACAGGGCAGGAATGTGCGTACATGTAGAGTGTACCATGCTGTCGTCGCGGGGCGGGCCCCGCGTGGAGACACCAATGACGACAGCCAAGAAAGTCGAAACGGTCCTCCCCAGCCCGCCCATCCACTGGGTCGGCGACGGCTTTCCCGTCAGTTCGGTCCTATCGCCGCAGTCCGTGCGCAATCGCCTGAGCCCCTTTATCCTCATGGACTACGCGGGTCCGGCCAGGTTCGAGCCGTCGAAACAGCCGCGCGGCGTGGACACCCATCCGCACCGGGGGTTCGAGGCGGTGACCGTGGTGTATCAGGGTGAACTGGAACACCGCGACTCCAGCGGCAACAGCGGGAGCATCGGGCCGGGGGATGTGCAATGGATGACGGCGGCCTCCGGCGTGCTCCACGAGGAAAAGCACTCGCGGGAGTTTACCCGCCAGGGCGGGGTTCTCGAAATGGCGCAACTGTGGGTGAACCTGCCCGCCAAGCACAAGATGACCTCCCCGCGATATCAGGAACTCGGATGCGACGCGATCCCGACCGTGGCCTTGCCCGATGACGCGGGAACGGCGCGGATCATCGCGGGCGACTTCAACCGGACGCCGGGCGCTGCGAAGACGGTCACGCCCGTCATCCTGTGGGACGTGAGGCTGCGCCAAGGCGCCACGGCGCGGCTGCCCGTGCCCGAGGGGTTCAACTCGGCGGTGTTCGTGCGCCGCGGCTCGGCATGGATCGGAGAGACTCGCTCCACGATGTCGCGGCAGTTGGCGTTGCTCGAAACCGCCGGTGATGGTGTGATCGTTCAGTCGGAGGAGGACTCGGAGTTTCTCATCGTGGGCGGCGAGCCGATCAACGAGCCGGTCGTCGCTTACGGCCCGTTCGTGATGAACACACAACAAGAAATCCAGCAAGCGATTGAGGACGTACGGGCCGGCAAGTTGGGCCAGCCCGACTGAAGCGGGCGCGTGTGCGCTCACTCCAAACCCGTCCAACCGGAATCCAACAGGAAAACTCTCCCCATGAGCAAGGCCATAAAGACCATGATCGACCCGAACGACGCCGTGATGCTGCTGATCGATCATCAGAGCGGCCTCTTCCAACTGGTGCGAGACATCGACCTGCCGGTGCTCCGCTCCCATGCGACCGCGCTCGCCAAACTGTCGTATCTCGCCAAGATTCCGACGTTCACCACCGCCTCGGTCCCCGACGGGCCGAACGGCCCGCTTATCCCCGAGATCCATCAGCACAACCCCGACGCGATCTACATCCCGCGCACCGGTCAGATCAACGCCTGGGACAACCCCGCGTGGGTCGCGGCCATCGAGAAGACCGGACGCAAGACCCTTCTCATCGCCGGCACGCTCACGAGCGTGTGCATGGCGTTCCCGGCGCTCAGCGCGCTGGCCGCGGGGTACAAGGTCTTCTGCATCGTGGATGCCTCCGGCAACTGGAGCAAGATGGCGACCGACCTGACGGTCGCCCGCGTCACCCAGGCCGGCGCGATCCCGATCGACATGTTCGCCCTGCTTGGAGAGATCATGGGGACATGGAACCGTCCCGATGCGATGGACTTCGCCGCGATCATGGTCGAGCACGTCGTACCGCCCTACCGCGCCCTCATGGAGAGTTACGACAAGGCGCAGAGCGTGCAGAAGGTCGGGCACGAGACCAAGTTGGACCGGCTTGAATCCGTTCGCGTGTGAACGGCGAACCCGAACACATCTTGACCCGGCAGGGGCGACAATCGCCTCTGCCGGCTTTGCCATGCCTGAAGAACATCCATCGTTCTCTCGGGTTGTCATCCGTTCCGATCCCCGCCCAGCCCTGATCGGAACTCCGCGGCAAATCGGGGGGTGGGCGGGCGCAAGGTCATCGCGCTCGGCCCCCTCGTCGAGGTCGATCGGCATGGGTGCATCCGTGCGATGGCCCGCCCGAAGAACGGGTCAGCGATGGGGTCGGGCCGCCCGCCAGCGGGGCGTCAACCACCATCTACGCAAACGGCTCGGTTTGTGGCGAAAGGGGGGCGATCGGAACCCTGCGTCAATCAGAGGCGGGCCTTGCCATCACAGTCGCTTGTCGCGTGCGAGCCGCCAGTAGTACCGCCCGGCGGCGGTCAATCGACACGCCTTGGACTGCATTGCGGCGTCGTACATGTGTTCCACGCCGACCGGGACGACCAGGTGAATCCGGTTGAGTGCCTGCAACTTGCAGAACATCTTGTGCTTCTCGTCATCCTTCTTCTCGCACGTCGCTTCGCACTCGGGAGAGAGCATCAAGTCTTCGGCGGGGACGGGAAAGAGCGCGGGCAGTTCGCGGAGGATGACGATGTCGATTGGAGCCTTGCACTTCCGGAGCGGCACGACCTTCGACACATGCGACTTGAAGAGCGGTCTCTGATCCCATGCGCCGAGCGCGGCCTCGACCAACGCATAAATGGCGGGAGCAGTTACGTCGCCAACAAGATCGGCAGCCCCGCCATCAAGGGCATCAGCAACAAGCGAGGTGAAGAGGCCCGCGCCATCGCTCTCCACAGACACCTGGTCGCCTCGGCTCGCCGTGAGGATCGATACGCCTTCGCGGAGCATCGCCCGAGCGTTGTTGGCGACTGGCGGATTGCCGAGATTACCAGCGTGGCAGCAGTCGAGGAAGATCACCACCTCCTCGGTCTTGGAGTCATTGGCCATTTTCAGGACTTCGCTCATCGCGAGCCCCTCGTCATAGGCCGCGGCGTCCTGGGTCACCAAGTAGCCATCAAGGTCATTGACCGTGCCGTGGCCTGAGAAATGCAGCAAGGCAACTTCAGCGGGGTGCGCGAACAGGTCCTTGACTGCCTTTCGGAGTTCTGCGCGGCCGATCTTGTCGCCCTTGCCATCGAGCGTGGCCTTGAGAGTCCGGCAGTCGCAGTTCGGGGTGCCGTCCTCGTGCTTGGCAAGCAAGCCCGCCATGCGCTCGGCATCACTGACACAGCCGCGAAGCGCGCCGATGGTGTACAGGTCAATACCCACGCACAACGCGCGTCGCATGGCGGTTACCTCGCCCCGCCTATAAGGGCCTTGAGGTTGTCCCATGTCCAGCGGTAGACCTTGTCGTTGGGAAGTGCTGTCGCCGGTTTGGTACAGCTCACGTCCGAATAGGCCGCGAGCAGGAAGTAAGGCTTGCCCTTCTCCCGGGCGATGCTCAACTCGGCTGCGACGCCGCTGGCTACTGGATACCTACGCGATGGGATTCCGAAGTCGCGCGCGAGGGGGGCGAGAGCAACCCAGGCGTCAACACCCGCGAAGAGAAGGGGCCGTGGTCGTAGATTTGTAGCGCGACGGTGGCGGCCTAAGCAGGCGCGCCGGTTGGCTCATTCGCCGGTTCGACCGGCTCTCGGCTCGGAATGTGCGGAATGTATCCGTCACTGCTCCCGGTGCCGTCGGTCGCTGGAAGCGGCTCGATGCCAAGTTCCGTCAAGCGTGCCCACAGCGGCACAAGAGCGGCTTCGGGATCGCGGTAGAACGCGCTGCCTCGCACCCGCCAGAATCGCCACTGCGCCCGTTCGAGCTGGCGCTGTCGGGCCATGTCCTCATCGAACTTCTCGGGTCCATGCCAGTGGTCGCCGTCGCATTCGATGGCGAGGCGGGTCTTCCCTTCAATCACCAAGTCGATGCTGTGACGGCCCGCGCGATATTGCGGCAGCACGCGGAACCCACGGTCGGCGATCCGAAGGTACACCTCCACCTCGAACCAACTGTCGAACGGTGCCGGAGCGGTTTCCGGGCGATCCGGCATCATCGCTTGCTGACGAAGGTCGGCAAGATCCACCCCGACAGCCCGCGCCGCGTGCCGCGCGGGGTCGTAGAAGTACGTGAGGAGCCGGTGGCGCATGCACTCGTGATTGCCAACATCCTCGGGCATGACCGAGTGGAACAGCCAGAGTTGGTCTTGTGCCCGGCTCGCGGCGACGTTGAACCGCTGCATGTCGGAGAGCTTGGTGAGAGCGGAGAACCCGCGCGATTCATCGTCCTTTACCGCCACCACCAGGCTCAAGAAGATGATGTGACGTTCGTCGCCTTGGAACGAGTAAGCGTCTCCACACACCATCTTCCGCCGCTCGATCTCTTCTGCCCCGATGCGCTTGAGCAAGAGCCGTTCAATGAGCTTCGCCTGATGCTCGCCCAGCAGCGAGATCACGCCCATCGTCTTGTCCTTGTACATGGGGTCGGCACAGCACGCCGCTATCGCGTCCGCGATAGCCTCTGCCTCTGCTTCGTTCCGGGCGCTCTGCGGTCCACCCTCGCGCTTGCCATCGAGGATGCGGCGAGCGACGAACGGGGCGAGTCGCTTTGGTGGATACTGGCGGAGCGGGATCAACGCGCCCTTGTAGCACAAGTCGTTGCTGAACCGGATGATTTCGGGCATACACCGGAAATGCTCATGGAGGGTGATGCGCTTGCCCAGCCGGACCTGGCCGTGATCGAAGAGGCTGCTGTCCACGTCGAAGGTGTCGGCGAGTTCGATCCCCTCCAAATGCTGCCGAAGCAGGCTTTTGGCCTGGTCCTTGTCGATACCCACGTTGGAGGGGCTGATCTGTCGGTCGTCGCCGACCACGATGATCTTCTTCGCCAAGTAGAAGAGAATCAGCGATTCCGGGCCACACTGCGACGCTTCGTCCACGATCACGACATCGAAGATGCCCGGCGCGGGCTTGACGCTCTCAAACACTCGGTACAGAGGCATGACCCATGCCGGGATCGCTTCGCGGCACTGTTCCAACTCGCCTTGCGCGACCCGCCGCCAGTGACCCGCGTGCTTCCCGGTCCCCTTGCCGATCTTCTTGATCGCTTGTCGCCAAGCGTTGAGGTGTTGTTGGTGAGCCGGACTCATGGACGACAGGCACGAATGCCACGCCCGCTCCGCCGATGCGCGAACAACGCATGCCTTGATCCGGTCTTTGGTTTGGCGGAGTTCGAGTTCGACCGCAGCGGCCTTGCGAGAATCCGTGTACTTGGTGAGCCACGCATCGGCCTGCGCCCACCGCCACGCGGGCTTCCACTCAGCGATTCGCGCCTTCCACGCAGGGTCGGCATGGGATTCAGCGATGGATCGCGCCAGTTTGGGAAGCACGCCGCTGATTCGCTCGTCGATCTGCGCCCACTCCGCGAGCCGTGTGGCATCGGCCTCAAGAGAGGCAATGTCGGCAAGTGCTGCCGCCACCGCTCGCTCGTCGCGTTGCCCCACGGCATCGGCGAGCCGTCCACAGACCGGATGCGCGTTGGGCGCGGCCGCGACCGCTCGCAGGGCGTGAACCCTCGCGTCCAGTTGAGAAGTCACAACGTCGTATTCCCGCCGCACGATGACCCTCTCGCAGCGTGCCGAGAGCGCATCCACCGCGCGAAGGTCGTGAAGCGCCGGTACGTCGGCAAGGTGCAAGCGAGCCAGCGCGGCCGACGCCGCATCGGCGAGCGGACGAATGCTCAGGACTCGCGTAAGGATGTCGCACAGTTCACGGAGTTCCCCGGTCTGTTGGCCGTTCGTCTTTGTCGATGGGGCTGCCTTCCCGTCCCAAAGGGTCCAGGTCTTGGCGACCGCCGCCGAACATTCGAGGTATTCCTTTGCGGTGGTCAGAGCCGCCGCATGGTCGCATGACCGTCCGTCGATGGTCGCTTCGCGGCACAGATAGATCGTGCGGCGCACGACTTTGGCGCGGAAGAAGAGAAAGCCCAGACCGCCGCCCCGCTGGAAGTGGCCGAGCAAGTCCACTACGTCGGCCAGAAGGATGTCCGACCGACGACCCGCCGGGAGGCGAATGTCTGATTTGTCTAATCTCGTTGCCAAGTCGGCATGTGCCCCGACCGCGGCGCTCGTCTGCGAAAGCAGCAAGTCCCAAACCGCGCCGGCACCTCGCAGCACGTCGGAGAGTGCCACCGCCGCCCAAGGCGTTGCCGCTGTCGGAACCTGCTGGACTGCCGCTTGCAGGGCTCGCAATGCGCCGGATGCCGCGCGGAGTTCATCGAGCGGCAGCGTGCCCAAATGCACTTCGCCGTCAGCCACGGGACGTATGCGGTCGTGCAGCGTGTGCGACGCACGAATGAGCCGCACGAGCGTATCGTCCGCCGGGAGTTCGCTTCCTCGCGCCGGGCGCCGCTGTTCGACTTCTGCGGTCCGCTGCGGACTGACGCGGATCATTCCATCGCGGTACGCGGTCAGATCGTCACTGGTAACGGGGGCGGTCGCGTCTGGCTCGGCGCAATCCGTAAGCCACGCGAATCGTGGCGCATCTTGACGGACACGACCCGCGATGGATTGGGCGGTTCCGGTGTACGCACCCTCTCCGATCGTGTGTTCATGAATCTCCGCCTCGCGGAACGTGCGGACCTCGCGCTCGAGCGTGGTCTCGCGCTGCGTGAGTCGGTCGAGTTCCGCCTCTGCCTTGCGGATTTCCTCGGCTGTCAGAGCGTTATTCCAGGTGTCCGCCCTATCCGTGATGTTCCGCACGCTGTCTTCGACGTTGTCCTGTGCGGCCTTGTCGTTGCCGAGAACGCTGAGACACAAGGGCCGGATGTCAACCGGCAACTTGTCCCGAAGCACTTGGAGCGCGCGGGGCGTCTGCGCTGTAATCAGGACACGTTCTCCGCTCGCCAGCAAGTGGCAAATCAGGTTGGCGATGGTGTGTGACTTGCCAGTGCCGGGTGGGCCTTGGACCAGAACGCCATGCCTGCTATCCAGCCGTTCGACGATTTGCCTTTGGTCCTCGTTCGCGGGCAGCGGAAAGTAAACGCGCGTAGCGCCGGTGTGCGGAAGGATGTTCGAGGGTGCTCGGGGCGTGTCGCCTTGTGGTTCACCAGCCGCTGCCTTTGTGAGGCGCTTCACGCCTGGCGGGATTTCCTCTCCTTTCTGAAGTTGTTCGATAATCGCCTCGAACGCGAGCAAGAGCCCGCGCGACGTGCGCCGTCGCAAGAGCAGGGCAGGTGCGAACGCGACTTGCGGCAACTTCTCCATCCCCTTCGCTTCATAGGCCGTCGGGTCGTAGGTGCCGTCCTCTTTGATCGCTTGCGCGAATCCCCGCAGGGCGCTGTCGATTGGGTCAAAGTCCCACGGGTCATCGTCGGCCTTTGCCATGTCCGAACGCACGACGTCCATCTGCACGACTGTTGGTTGCTCGCTCGGATCAAGCATGTCAACTTCGAGGGCCAGTTTCGCGCCGTCGGAGCCGGGTCGGAGTGTGAACACGCCCCCTGCTGGATCGAACTCCAGAGCAACTTGCGCGGCAATGAGGTGTCGCCGAGCCTGTTGCCCGTTCGGCGTGCGCCAAGTCAGGCACCCGAGCCCAAGAACCAACTCGAATTCTTCGCCGAGGCGCTTGAGGTCACGATGGATGACGAAGAGGGGCGAGTACACGTTCTCTTGAAAGTCCACCCAAGCCGCGTGCTTCTCCGCCCACAGGTTCCAACTCGCCTGCATGTAGTCGTTCAAGGCGACGGCGACTTCGGGATGATTCTCCAACAACTCGTACTGTTCGCTCGCGGTAATGCGGGCAGCGCTCCCGCTTCCGGTCTGCGGCTGTCCATTTGCCCCCATCTCGGAGGGCATGGCTGCTCGGCCCGGCTTTGCTGCCGGTGCCTCGCGAGGGATTCGATCAAGCAGTCGTGGTGGCGAATCGGGAGCCTTCCCCGAGTCAGGCGCGACCCATGGCTCGATGGTTGCGGGAACCGGCGGTAGCGACGGCTCAGGCAACTTGCGGACGGTGAGCCATAGATCGTCATCGGTGGCTTCGTTGCCCAGCCAGTTCGCGCCCGCGTCAGGTCGGAAGCACCGTGTCGTGCATCCGGGCTTACCTCGAACCGCGTCCAACCAGAAATAGCGCTCGTAGGACCGAAGATCACGGACTACGGCTGTGCGGAGGTTGGCGAGGTCTCGCAGGTAGCGGAAAATGGCGAGCGCGCGACGCCGCTCTTGGCTCTGTAGGCTCGTCTGGCTGCTAGGTTGAGGGCTTTGGTCGGGCACGTAGTCATTCGGAAAAACATAGGGGTTGGGGCAATTCAACCATTGTAACGGGGTTCCGCACGGGGGGCACGCGCTGCGAAGCAGGATGATTCCAGCGTCATGCACGATGATTCCGGGCGCAGTGGGGGTGCCGGGGGAGGGCGGCGAGCCCTCCCCGGCAACGCACAAAGCCCCCGAGAGCAACCCTGCTGTTAAGCTCAGCCCACCCGTCAACCAGAGAGCGCGAGAGTCCGAGAGGGTTGCCGCCGGTGGGGCGAGAGGAACCGTCGGGGTTGCGGTCGGACCCCGAGATTCGGCTTCAAGACCGAGAGCGCGGCGGGCGGGGTGGGTTTCGGCCCCAGCGTCGGAAAACCCCGTCCCGACGGGACTTTCCGCGCGTCGTCGCGGCAACGGCCCGAAGCGGCCAAAACGCCCAAGCCGTAAACCAAAACGCCCTCGCGTTTCCGCGAGGGCGTCGGTAACTCCGTATCCACAACCAATACGAACCGTTTCTCACTGTTCAATGTCGCAATTTTGGACTGAAAAGGCTGGTTTACGCGCGACGGTGCCCCGAGACGACCTGAACTGGCCGCCGAACCCGACGGGGGGTGTTGACGTACCAACTCGGCGGCCGATATACTCCCCCCGCAGTATGCTCACTCGCAGCAGCCATTTTCGGACCTTCGTCACCCTGCTCTTGGCAGCGGTGGTGCCGTACTGCTGTTGCAACTTCCACTCGTGGGTAAGTGCATGTGCTTCCTGCGTGCCAGCTTCCTCGGTTGACGGGGACCGTCAACTCGCGGCGGAAGAGCACGGCCACAAAGGATGCCACCACTCGGGCTCAAGGGGCAGTGATTCCGGTGGCGATCACAATCAGGACCCGGTCTCGCCCGAGGATGGCTCCGACAAGCACGACTGTACCTGTGGCAAGAACCAGGCGAAAATGATGGCGGGCGAGAAGCCGACCATCGAGCTACCGACCACGGTGCTCGTTGCGATTCTCAACTGGGCCACGGTTGCCTGGGCTGCTCCGGAACCTTCTCTCACCTTCGTGAGCGGCGAAGTTTGGGCCTGCGCCCGACCTCCGACGAGCCTGCTGCGCATGCATTGCGCGCTCATTGTGTAGCAAAGCGACTTGAGACCAGCCGTTGTCGAGCACCACTCGTCTAACGGATGGTTGCATCGCGCTCACAGCCCTGTTCGCGTCACGGCGCGGCGGGTGCATCCCCCACCACATTTCGGTTCCCCGTCCTCATTTGGAGATTGCTCATGGTCCGCTCACGCGCGGCCCTGGCAGCGGGCGCACTGGCGCTCGCGACCGCGGCCATCCTGATTCCTGTGTACGCGCACGAAGGTCACGGCAAGCCCACGGGCGCGACGTTTGACCCTAACGCCCCCAAGAAGGTCACCGAAGCGACCGCGTTCGCCATCGGGCTCAAGACCGCCGAGGTGGACTTTGGCAACGTCGAGGACGTCGTCCGTCTCACGGGCATGGTCCGCGCCCAGCCCGGGGCGCTTGCCGGTGTCTCAGCCACCTACGCGGGCGTGGTCCGCTCGATCGCGGTGCAACCCGGCGACCGTGTGCGCAAGGGTGATCTGATCTCTGAGGTCGAGTCACCGGAACTGGCCCGGGCCTTGTTTGAGGTCCGGCGGCTGGAGTCGGAGGCCGAGCGCCTTAGCGCCGAGCAAAGGCGGGCGACGTCGCAGATCGCGTCGATCGAGATCGAGGCTCCTGCGTCCGAACAGAGCGCGGCGCTCGCCGAAGCGGAGGTCGATCGGTTGGTGTCCGCCGGCGAGAGCGTGTCGGCGAACCTGCTGGCGCAGCGTAGGGGCGAGGCGATCCGTCTCCGCACCGACGCGTCGCTCCGCAAGGTCTCCCTCGAACAGGCAAGGACCGACGCCGAGTCCTTACGTCGTCAGATCGAGGCCACGCGGGCGTCCGTCGAGGCCCTCCGCGCGACGCTCCCTGCTGGAGCGGGCACTGACGCGTCGGGTGTTATCCGCCTCCTCGCGCCGTTAGACGGCGTGGTCGTGAGCCGAACGGCAGTGATCGGTGACGGCGTCGGCGCTGGAAGTCCCATCGTGAGCATCGGTGACTTCTCGCGGGTGCAGATCGAGGGAGAACTGCCCGAAGGCCTGCTCTCGCGGGTGGAAGCAGCGCCGAACGCAAAGGTACGGGTCCGCAGAGGTGTGGCGGCCGCGAGCGAGGTTGTTGCCGAAGGGGTTGTTCGGTTCCTCAGCCCCGTGATCGATGCGTCCAAGCGCACCGCGCACGTCATCATCGACGTTGATAACCCGCAGGGGCTGCTGCGACAAGGACAGTTCGTAGACCTGAGCGTGGTTCTTTCGACAAACGACGGCGCAGTTGTGGTGCCTGCGTCGGCGGTCGTGAAGGAAGGCCCGATGCAGTACGTGTTCGTGCGCGAGGGCAAGGGCGAGAATGAGGTCTTCAAGAAACGCGACGTCGCCGTCGGCGTGCGTGATGACCGGGTCATCGAGATTGTCAAGGGTCTCGTGCCCGGCGATGTCGTGGCCGTTAGCGGCGCGTTCAGCCTGTCGCAGCTCCGTGGATTCGTGCCCGGCGCTCCCGAACCCGTCGCTGAGCCTGCCAAGTCTGGTGACGGCCACGGCCACTCGCACTGATCACACCATCCACGCTCAACGCCCTACAGCCAATCGAGGAACCGCCCCGTGCTCAACTGGATCATCCGCTCATCCTTGAACAACCGCGTGCTGGTGCTGATCGCCGCGCTGCTCGTCTCCGTCTATGGGATGTACGTGACGCTGCGGACACCCACGGACGTCCTGCCCGACCTCAACCGGCCAGTCGTGACCATCATGACCGAGGCCGCCGGGCTTGCACCGGAGGAGGTCGAGGCCCAGGTCACGTACAACATCGAAACCGCCGTCAACGGCTCGCCGGGCGTCGAAAGGGTGCGGAGCGTTTCATCACTTGGGCTCTCGATCGTCTTCGTCGAGTTCCAGTGGGGCACGGACCTCAAATACAACCGCCAGGTCGTCACCGAGCGGATGGGCACCATCACGGAGAAGCTGCCCCCCGGCGTCGTGCCCGTCATGACGCCCGCCACCAGCATCATGGGCGAGATCGCCCTGATCAGTGTTTCCAGCAAAACACTCACGCCGATGGATGTCCGCACCGTCGCCGAGTTCACGCTGCGGCCAGCGATTCTGTCCATTCCCGGCATCGCCCAGGTGACTGCGATGGGTGGCGATCTCAAGCAGTTCCGAGTGCAGGTCGATCCCGACAAGCTCCGCTTGTTCGATCTCACCATCGAGGACGTCGAGAATGCCCTCGCCGCCGCCAACCAGAACACCGGCGGCGGCTTCGTGGTCAGCGGTTCGCAGGAACTTGTCGTCCGCAACATCGGGCGGGTGCAGACTGCCGACGACATTGCACTGTCCCTCATCGCCACAAAGCCCGGCGACCATGTCAGCCCGCCACGGGCGGTGCTGGTGCGCGACGTGGCGACGGTCATCGAGGCCGGTCCCACGATCAAGCGCGGTGACGGGTCGGACAACGGGGCGCCCGCTGTCATCATGGCGATCCAGAAGCAGCCGGGGGCGGACACGATCACGCTCACGCGGGCACTCGACCAGACGCTGGAACAGATCAGGCCCACGCTGCCCAAGGGAATCGAGATCAACGCCGATGTGTTCCGTCAGGAACACTTCATCAAGTCATCGATCGGCAACGTCTTCGAGGCGCTGCGCGATGGGGCAATACTGGTCGTCATCGTCCTGATCCTCTTCCTCATGAATGTGCGGACGACGATCGTCACGCTCACGGCGCTGCCCCTCTCCATTATCACGACATTCCTGGTCTTCCACTGGCTGGACCTGAGCGTGAACACCATGACGCTTGGCGGTTTGGCGGTCGCCATCGGCGAACTCGTGGACGACGCGGTGGTTGACGTGGAAAACGTCTACCGCCGCCTTGGCGAGAACCGCCGCTCCGCAACTCCTAAGCCGATCGCGCATGTGGTTTTTGACGCCTCAAGCGAGATCCGCAACCCGATCATCCTGGGCACGATCATCGTCAACCTCGTGTTCCTGCCGACGTTCTTCCTCCCCGGCATCGAAGGGCGGCTCTTCGCGCCGCTCGCCACGGCGTACATCGTGAGCATCTTCGCATCGTTGCTTGTGGCGCTCACCGTCACGCCGGTGCTGGCGTACTACCTGCTCCCGGGCATCAAGCGCATGGAGCACGGCAAGGACGGGGTATTGCTGCGGGCCTGCAAGTGGCTGGCGCTCAAGTCCTACTCGATC
This sequence comes from Phycisphaeraceae bacterium, assembly GCA_019636515.1. GTDB lineage: Bacteria > Planctomycetota > Phycisphaerae > Phycisphaerales > UBA1924 > JAEUJB01. The sequence goes on from JAHBXI010000005.1 coordinate 251,452, forward strand.
TCGATGCCACGGCCTGTCGCGGTCCTGGGGACGCTCGGCGCTCTGGTCGCCGTGGCGTTGTTTGTCGTCACTCGCCTTGGCTCGGAGTTCCTGCCGCCCTTCAACGAGGGCACGGCCGTCGTCTCGTTCTTTGGCCAACCGGGCGTGTCACTGGACGAGTCAAACAAACTTGGCACCAAGGCCGAGGAGATGATCCTCTCGATCCCCCAGGTCAAGAGCACGGCCCGGCGCACCGGCCGCGCCGAGCAGGATGAGCATGCCCTGGGTGTCAACGCCAGCGAGATCGAGGTCGATTTCTGGACCAAGGAGGAAGCGAAAGCACCCGACAAGCACACGACACCTGCGGGCCGCAGGCCGCCCGCGGTCAAAGACCTCCTGTCGCGCGAGCAGGTGTTCTCGATGATCGAAGAGAAGCTCGCGGCCTTCCCCGGCGTCGCCACTGGCATCGGCCAGCCCATCAGCCACCGCATCGAGCACTTGCTCTCGGGCGTCCGCGCCCAGGTCGCCATCAAGATCTTCGGCGACGACCTCGGCACGCTCCGCACGCTCGCGGAACAGACCAAGGCCGCGATGGAGGGCATCCCCGGCGTCGCCGACTTGCAGGTTGAGCAGCAGGTGCTGATCCCGCAGCTGCACATCAGCGTCAACCGCGAGGCGGCGGCCCGCGTCGGCTTCACGCCCGCGACGCTCACCGACGCAATGGAGACAGCCACCAAGGGCAAGGTCGTGGGCCAGGTACTCGATGGCCTGAAGGTCTTCGACATCACGCTGACACTCGACGACCACCACCGCACCGATCCGACCGCGCTGGGACTAGTGCGGCTGGTGTCTCCGACGGGCGCGATCGTCCTCGTGCAGGACGTGGCCGAAATCGTCGAGAGACTCGGCCCCAACGAGGTCCAGCGCGAGAGCTTGCGTCGCCGCATCGTGGTTTCCGCCAACGTCCGCGGCCGCGACCTTGGCTCGACGGTTGAAGAGATCAAGAAGTCAATCGCGATGGATGTCCAACTCCCGCAGGGGTACACGATCCAGTACGGCGGCTTGTACGAGGCCCAGCAGGAATCGACCCGCCTGCTGCTGGCACTTGGTGCGGGCTCGCTCATCGCGATCTTCGTGATTCTCTTCACGCATTACCGCTCGGGCATGGTCGCCATCCAGATCATGCTCAACGTCCCCTTCGCGTTCCTGGGAAGCGTCGCCGCGCTTGCCATCACCCGCGAACCCTTCAGCGTGGCCTCGCTGGTGGGCTTCATCAGCCTCACCGGCATTGCCACCCGCAACGGCGTGCTGATGGTCAGCCACTACATCCACCTGATGACCGAGGAACGCCGCCCTTGGAGCAAGGAACTCATCATCCAGGGCAGCCAGGAGCGCGTGGCCCCGGTCCTGATGACCGCCGTCACCGCGGGGCTGGGCCTGATCCCGCTGGTGCTCAGCAAGGGTGAGCCGGGCAAGGAGATCCTGTACCCCGTCGCGGTCGTCATTCTGGGCGGCCTGATCACCAGCACGTTGCTGGACTTCTTCGTCACCCCGGCCGTCTTCTACCGGTTCGGCAAGACCGCCGCCGAGCGGCTGGCGAGGGAGCACGCCGAGAAGCACGGCGAGCGCGCACCGATCCAACCAGCGTCGGCCACGACCGAAAGCCATTCTAAACCCACCGTCGCCACACCAGCAGGGGCGAGCGATCGTGGCAACACGTCCGCCTCTGCATCACCCGAATCCGGCCGCCCTGCGGCCTCAGATCAAGGAGCTCAGTCATGAATCGTTTACGTCTTCCAGTCCTGTCGTTGATCCTCGCATCCGGCCTTGCACTATCGACCGCGTCGATGGCTCTCGCCCAGCACAGCCACGGCGATGACAAGCCGGGCGCGGGGGGGCAGCCCGGCCACAAAGACGACGGCCACGCGCACGGCGAAGTCGCCAAGGCCGGGTCGTTCGCCGATGCGGCGCAGCGCATCGCCGCAGATGTGAAGACGATAGATGCCGCCCTCGCGGGCGGCTCCATCGCGGGCGTCTCGGACAAGGCCAACGCCGTCGCCACGCTCGCCAAGACGATGGGGGCGCTCGCGCTCGCCAAGGAGAGTGGCGTACCGCGCGAGAAGGTCAAGGACATCAACCTCGCCAGCAAGGAACTCGCCGAGGCGGCAGACAACCTGCACAACATCGCCGACGCGGGCGATGTCGAAAAGAGCAAGGCGGCACTCGCCCCGGTGAAGGCGGCAGCGGCGAAGGTCGCGGCGCTCGCGCCCGCGATGGCGGATGGCCACGACCACGCCCACGACGCAGAGGCGGCGTCTGTGACGCACATGGTCACGGTTGCGGCTGAGGGCGGCAAGGCGATCGAGGCGAGCAAGGCTGTGCCGATGGTCTTCACGCTCAAGGACGCCAAGGGCGCGCCCGTCAAGAACCTCGACACCGTCCACGAGAAGGTGCTGCACCTGCTGGCGGTGAGCAAAGACCTCTCGTGGTTCGCGCACGAGCATCCCACGCGGCGCGCCGACGGCGCGTTCACCATCCCGATGACCTTCCCTGCCGGGGGCGAGTACACGCTGTACTTTGACTTCACTCCCAAGGGCTCGCCGCAGCAGGTGGTGCCGGTCAAGGTGACCGCGAGCGGGACGCCCAAGACCGCCGTGCCGCTGAAGGTTGATGCGGGCACGCCCAAGACCATCGACGGCTTCACGGTCGCGCTCGACACCGAAGGGGCGATCAAGGCGGGCGGCAAGGCCCACATGTCGTTCACGATTTCCCAAGACGGCAAGCCCGTCACCACGCTCCGCCCGTACCTGGGCGCGATGGGGCACTTGGTCATCATCAGCGAGGACGGCACGCAGTTTGTCCACGCGCACCCGCACGAGGGCGGCGAACACGGCGCGGACGGGCACGATGCGCACGGCGGGCATGGCGCAGATGCGAAGAAAGACGAGCATGCGGACCACGGCGGTGCTCCACCCAAGGCGGCAGACGCGGGCAAGAGCATGGGCGGACCCAAGGTGGACTTCGAGGCCCACTTCAAGCAGCCGGGGACGTACAAGGCTTGGGCACAGTTCAACGTCGGCACCGCCGAGAAGGAGCGGGTGCTCACCGTGCCGTTCACGTTCACCGTGGAGAAGGGAGCCGTGAGCGCCGCGCCGGTCAATAAGGTCTGTCCGATGACCGGAGATGTGGTCAATGCCTTCCACACTCGGGACTTCAAGGGACAGACGGTCGGATTCTGCGACGGCGATTGCGCCCTGCGATGGGACGGCCTCAAGGACGAGGAGCGGATGGCCAAACTCGTCGCGGCCATCGCGGGTTCCACGCCCAAGACACCGCACGGCGCTCAGCCGGGGGCCGGGCACTCAGGTGCGGACCACGCAGGTGGCGACGACGCCATGCCCGCGGGCGTAGATGCCGACGAAGAGCGGGCGCTCTACCTGACGCCCGGCGGCATCTACACCGAGGCCGACATCAAGGCCAACGGCTCGGTGACGGCGGGCGACAAGTACAAGGGCAAGATGGCCAAGCACGACATGAAGCCCAAGGCCGGGGACAAGATCTGCCCGATCACGATGACCAAGGCGAACCCCAAGTTCACCTGGATCATCGGCGGCAAGACCTACGAGTTCTGCTGCCCCCCGTGCATCGACGAGTATGTGCTGCTCGCCAAAACCTCGCCCAAGGAGGTCCTCGATCCGAGTGAGTACGTCAAGAAGTGATCGTCGCCGCCGCGTTGAGCGAGAGCCGGCGCGGCGGCATTCCGCGTGCCCACACCGTTGGGCCGCCCATCGTTCGTTCAATAGTCCCAATCCATGTTTCCCGGAGTCAAGCCCATGAAGAAAGCGCCCACCGTGTTCGTCCGTTCACTTGCCGCGTTCGTGCTCGGCGCTGGCATTGTCAGCGCCGCCGCCTGGGCGGCACAGCCTCAACCTCCAGCTGCGCCGGCTCAGGCCCAGCCCGCACCCAAACCCGTCAACAAGCTCTGCCCGATTATGGAGAACGAGGTGGATGCCGAATCGCCTACGCGGCAGTTCAAGGGTGTCACCATCGGATTCTGCTGTCCCGGCTGCGACCGCAAGTGGGACCGCAAGTCCGACGAGGCGAAGATGGCCATGCTGACCAAGATGGCCCCGGAAGCGGTCGCGGCCATCAATGCGGTGAGCAACCCGGCCCTGAAAGTCGCCCGCGACTATCTCGCCGCGTGCGGCAAGGCGGACGCGACGGCGTTGAACGCGCTGTTCCTCGACAAAGGCCGCGCGACCGTGAGTGAGAACGCGGGCGATGAGGGGACGTGGGAGACGTACCGGGATCACCACCTCCTGCCCGAACTCAAAGAGATGCCCGGCTTCGTGATGACGGTGGCGAAGGAGGACGTGCAGACCTTCGGCACGACCTCGATCGTGCGGCAGATCGGTTCGTTCACCGTGCCCGACCCCAACCACCCCGATGCGCCGAGGAAGTTCCTCGCCGCCGTAACCTACGTCGTCGTCGATGACGGCGGAACGCCCAGGATCGCGCACCTGCACTGGTCGAGCCGGGCGGAGAAGAAACCCGCCGCCGACGCCAACGCGAAGCCCGAGACCGGGCACGGCGCGAGCGGCGGCCACGAGCACAAGTAATCACCATCACCGTCCCGTCCCGCCGAAGCGGCGCGGGCCGCTTCTCGCTTGGAGACCTTCTGCATGATGCGCCAGCCGACCCGTCATCGTTTCCTCTTCAGTTGCACGCCCGCGACGCTTGCCTTTGCGCTTGCGCTGATCGCGGGCGGGTGCGCCTCGCTCGACCCCACGCCCGACATCGGCCGTGCCGCTTCGACCATCGGCGATCGCTCCGGCGTGACGCCCGACTGGACGCAGCCGTGGGAGACGGCCTTGACGACGTGGGATGGTCGCTCGCCCCTGACGCGAGAGGCGGCGCTCGTGATGGCCCTCCGTAACAACCGCGAGATTCGCTCGCAGGTCGAGCAGATCGCAGCGTCGCGGGCGGACTTGGTGCAGGCGGGCCTGCTTCCGAATCCGGTGCTCGGACTTACGTTGCGGTTCCCGGTCGATCCCGTGAGCGGGGGCACGTTCATCGGAGCGCAGGTTGTGCAGTCGTTCACGGCGCTGTGGCTCCGAGACGGCAAGATGAAGGCCGCCGACGCCCGTCTCAACCAAACCGTGCTTGATGTCTCCGACAAGGCGCTGCGACTGGTCGCGGACGTGAAGGCCACGCACGCACGCATCGCCTTCGGCGAGAAAGCACTCGCCCTGTCCGATGAGAATCTCGCGACCATCCGTAAATCGATCGACTCGCTCGACGCCCGCGTGCGCGGTGGCGAGGGGACGACATTGGATGTTAACCGCGCCCGCCAGCAACTGGCCAAAGCCGAAGCCGAGCGTGCGCTCGTCGCGCGCGACCTGGCCAAGGAACGCCGCGTCATGCTCGAACTCATCGGCTTCGCGGCCGAGAGCGCGGAGTGGACCGTGAGTGCCTCGGGCTCGATGCCGCTCGCTCCCCCCATCGACGAGTCGGGCGCGGTCGCCCTCGCGCTCGCGCAGCGGCTGGACGTAGCTGCGGCCCGTTCGGTCGTGACGTCGCAACAAGCCGACCTCTCAACCGAAGAGAAGAGCCGCCTGCGGGACTTCGGGCTGGGAGCCGACTTCGAGCGCGAGACCGACGGCAGCAAGTCCCTCGGCCCTGTGCTTGAAGTTGGCATCCCGATCTTCGACACCAACGCCGCGCAGATCGCCAAGGCCGGCTCGCTCGCCCGCGTTGCCCTTGCTTCATACGAAGCCGCCTCGCAGCAGGCCGTCCGTGAAGCCCGCACGGCGTGGATCGACCTGGATACCGCTTCGCATATCAGCGAGCAGTACCGCGACACTGTGCTGGCGCTCTCCGAGCGGAACCTGACCCTTGCCGAGGCCGCGCTCAAGGCGGGCCAGGCCGACGTGACCGTGCTCCTCGATGCCCAGCGTGAACTAATCGAGGCCCGTCGGACGCTGCTCGACCTTGAGCGGGATGGGGCGCTCGCCGCGATCGAGCTGGAGCGGGCGGCGGGCGGCGTATTGCGTTAGAGATTCCATTTTCGGTCTGTGGAAGGGTGTCCCAGCACGGCAATGTGCCGCTGAAGGTTGCGCCTTGGCGTAACCGTGTGCGAACCCTGGCATCGAACTAGACGTACATACTGGGGGGGAGTATACTTCGGAAAGGAAAACAGCCATGAACACGACCACGACGAATCTCTGTTCCACCACCGCCGGCCCGGCCTCGTTCACGCTCACCATCGACGGCATGACCTGCGGGCACTGCGTGCGGGCCGTCACCGAGGCACTGGCCGCCGTGCCGGGCGTGGGCGTCCGGTCGGTCGCGGTGGGCAGTGCGCAGATCACCGCGCTAAACGGGTTGACCGTGGCCCGGGCCGTCAACGCGCTGGGCGAGGCCGGGTACGCGGCCAAGGCGAGCGAGGTGTCGGCGGAAACCGCTGCTCAAGCGGTCCCCGGCGCTTCGTGCTGCGGCGGCGCGAAGAAGGATGCCGCGCGGGGCGGGTGCTGCGGCTGAGAGCGGCGTGCGTTGCGGCGAGCAATGTGGACAACGAAGAGGTCATCACCATGAAGAAGCGCGGTTTGACGAGCAATGGACGGGCAGGCACCGCCGAGAGCGGGGCGATCGTGAGCGGCGCAGCGCACACATCAGCGGAGGGTGCGGCCAGCGCGGCGTGCTGCGGGTGCGGCGCGGCGGCTGGGCTGGAGGCCGCGCGGGATGGCATCGGCCCGGGCGCGCACGCGGCGGGGGTGGACCCCGACCTCAAGGCGGCGAACCTGAAACACCTCAAGCGGATCGAGGGACAGGTGCGCGGCATCGCCGCGATGATCGGGGAGGACCGCTACTGCGCCGACATCATCCAGCAGTGCGCGGCGGTGCAGGAGTCGCTGCGGTCGGTCGCCAAGAACCTGCTGCGCAACCACCTGTCGCACTGCGCAAACAACGCCATGCACGGGGACAAGGCCCAGCAGGCCGCGATGGTGGACGAACTGGTCGCGCTGGTGGGCAAGATCGCGCGGTAAGGATGTACGGAAGCGAGGATCACCGTGAGTTGCAACTGCGGATGCCATGACGACAAGGCCCCGGCGACGGGATGGAAGCGGTTTGTGCCGCTGATCGTGGCGGCGGCGGTGGTTGGCGTACTGATCGCGGGGGCGGTGCTCAAGAAGAATGATGCGGACAAGGCCACGGCTCGCTCCACAGCCGAGCGGATGACGACGGCGACCACGCCCTGAGGTTGGCCGAGAAAGCGAAGGACGATGATGACCAACGCCCATGAACACCAGCATGGCGGCGCGGCCGCACCAACGGACCAGACCACCAAGACCACCATCGAGCGGGCCGACCTGCCCATCGAGGGAATGACCTGCGCTTCGTGCGCGAACCGGATCGAGAAGCGGCTGGGCAAGCAGCCCGGCGTCATGTCGGCCAACGTGAACTTTGCCACCAAGGTGGCGACGGTGAAGTACGATCCGTCGGCGACCGGGCCGGAGAAACTCGCCAAGGCGGTGGACGACATCGGGTACAAGGCGGTCGTGCTCCCGGTCAGACTCGGTACGGTGAATCCCGCGCACGGTCACGCGGGCCACGACCACGCGGCGATGCTGGCGGCACAGGGAGCCGGAGCGCATGCGGGGCACGCGATGAGCAGTGGCGCTGGGGGTGAGGACCACTCGGCCCACATGAACGTGGGCGAGGCCGAGACGCGGCGTCTGCTCACCAAGATGATCGTCGGCGCGGCGCTGTCATTGCCCGTGCTGGTCATTACGATGTCGCACGGGAGGATCGAGGCGTTCAACGTCTCGTGGATCAACTGGCTCCAGCTCGCGCTGACGACGCCGGTCATGTTCTGGTGCGGCTGGCAGTTCTTTCGCTCGGCGTGGAAGGGCCTGCGGCACTTCAGCGCCAATATGGACACGCTCGTGGCGATGGGCACCGGCGCGGCGTACCTCTACTCGCTCGCGGCGACGATCTGGCCGGGGTTCTTCGCGGGTGTGGGCGGAGCCGCGGCCTCTGCCGCGCACTCCGATATTACGATGAACGGGATGACGATGGTCCCGGTGTACTACGAGGCCGCGGCGGTCATCATCGTGCTGATCCTGCTGGGCAAGTACTTCGAAGCCCGGGCGACGGGCCGGACCAGCGCCGCTATCAAACGGCTGATCGGGATGCAGGCCAAGACCGCTCGGGTCATGCGCAACGGCACCGAGCAGGATGTGCCCATCGAATCCGTGGTCGTGGGCGACCGCGTGCTAGTGCGCCCCGGCGAGAAGATCCCCGTCGACGGGAGTGTCGAGAGCGGCCAGTCCGCCGTGGACGAGTCGATGCTCACCGGCGAGAGCGTGCCGGTCGAGAAGGCGACCGGCGACAGCGTCTTCGGCGCGACGATGAACACGACCGGCGCGCTGCGGCTGGTGGCGACCAAGGTCGGGGCCGACTCGGCTCTCCAACAGATCGTCCGGCTCGTGCAGGAGGCCCAGGGCAGCAAGGCCCCGATCGCACGGCTGGCCGACAAAATCAGCGGTGTGTTTGTCCCCATAGTGATCGCCATCGCCCTCGTGACGTTTGTGGTCTGGTGGTTTGCATCACCGGTGGAGTCGCGCCTCAGCATGGCGCTGGTTACTGCCGTCTCCGTGCTCATCATCGCGTGCCCGTGCGCCTTGGGGCTGGCAACGCCGACGGCGATTATGGTTGGCACGGGGCGTGGCGCGGAGAGGGGCATCCTCATCAAGGGCGGCGAGGCGCTGGAGACCGCCCACAAGCTCACCGCCATCGTGCTCGACAAGACGGGCACCATCACGCACGGCAAGCCCGCCGTGACCGACATCATCCCGGCACCCGGGGGCGCGGAGGGGACGCTCGAAGAACGCGAGTTGCTGCGGCTCGCTGCATCAGCGGAGCAGCACAGCGAGCACCCGCTCGCGGCGGCAATCGTGCGTGAGGCCACGGCACGCGGGCTGCCCCTCACCGAGCCTGTCGGCTTCAAGGCCGTGGTTGGGCATGGCGTCGAGGCCACGGTGGGCGGCCGCGCTGTGCTCGTCGGCAAGGCGGCGTTGCTCGAGCAGCGCGGCATCCGGTCCACACTGGCGGAGAAGGCCGCGGGTTTGGCGGCGATGGGGCGCACGCCCATGTTTGTTGCGGTTGACGGCCGCGAAGCCGGGATCGTGGCCGTCGCCGACACGGTGCGGCCCGAATCGAAGGAGGCCATCGCCACGATGCACGCTCTGGGGCTGCGTGTGGTGATGATGACCGGCGACAACCAACGAACGGCCGAGGCTGTTGCCTCGCAAGTCGGCGTCGATGTCGTCTTCGCTGATGTCCTGCCCAAGGACAAGGCGGACAAGGTCAAGGCTCTTCAAGCCGAGGGTCACGTCGTGGGGATGGTCGGCGACGGCATCAACGACGCCCCGGCGCTCGCCCAGGCCGACGTGGGCCTCGCCGTCGGCACAGGAACCGACGTCGCGATGGAGTCGGCGGACATCACGCTCATGCGCGGCGACCTCCGGGCCGTGCCCCAGGCCATAGCCCTCTCGCAGGCCACCATGCGGACGATCAAGCAGAACCTCTTCTGGGCATTCATCTACAACGTCGTCGGCATTCCGATCGCGGCGGGTGTGCTGTTCCCGTTCACGGGCTGGTTGCTCTCGCCGATCATCGCGAGCGCCGCGATGGCGTTCAGCAGCGTCAGCGTGGTGCTCAACAGCCTGAGGTTGAAGGCTCGCTCAGCGACGTGATGCGTTCGCGTGCCACATTCCCAAGTAGCGTTGCCGGTTGTCTTCCACCCACGTCCCTGCGAACAGATGCGCCGCCTTCAGGAACACGGGCGCGTCTGGATTGGACTTCGACTCCCCGACTGTCGGGTGGAAGCACGCAGGCGGATAGAGCGCCACGTCGTCGTACTGGGTGAGCACACGAGCGAGCAGCCCCGGCCCTGCTTGATCGCCGACGTACCGGCGCTCGAAGAACGACTCTTCGATCATCGCCACCGCGTGCCATATTGCCGGGTGGTTCGCCGGGAAGCCCATCGCCGCGTTGGAGACGATGTCGAGTTGCTCGCATGCGGCCCACGCCCGTACCTCGGGCGGACACATCTCGTCGAGCGGGCGGAAGGGCTTCACGTCGGTGTCGAGGTAGACGCCGCCGACGTGGGCCAGAAGTTCTAGCCGCAAGATGTCCGAGCGCATCACGCAGCCGGGCGTGCCGCCGACGTTGCCGCACGCCGCCCAAGCGTTGCGGTTGAGGATCGGCGGCAGGTTGTCGTCGGTCCACAGCCGCATCTCCCAGTGCGGGTTCATCTCGGCGAAGCGGCGACGCCAGCGCCGCTGGTGCAGGGGCATCTCGCCCTTGCCCAGCCATATCTGGTGCAGGACCCGCGGGATTGGGGTGGCGGTTGCGGTGGTGCTCAAGCCGCGACCTCCGCCGTCTTGCCGGTCACGAACCCGAACGCGCCGCCGTGGGCCTTGGCGGGTTCTTTGCCCTGCTCGAAGAGCGCCCAGTGGAACGGCACCACGTCGCGGAAGTGACCGTGGTCGCGGACCACACGGGTGAGGAAGCCCGGCCCGCTCTGGTCCCACACGCCGCGATAGACCAGCACCGAGTGCGGCAGGTCACGGATTGCATGCCAAAGCATCGGGTGGTTCCGCGTCGCACCGAGCACCGACGGCGAGAGCATGTGCGGACGGCTCGCACCGTGGCTGGCGATCGTCGAGCAGAACGCACCGACGCCGGCGACGAGTTCATCGAGCGAGCGCAGCGGCAGACGATCAGGATCAACGAACACCCCGCCTTCGCGGGCGAGCACTTCGTAGCGCAGCAGGTTCAGCCGCGCCGCCGACGCCGCGGGCTCGCTGAGATCGAGCGTCTGCTGCCACTGATCGTGATTCAGGATCGGCGGCCTGGTCTCGAGCGTGAATGTGATGACGTCCCACTCGGGGTGCAGCGTCTGCCACGCGTGCTTCCACGCAGCAAGCCGCTGACGATCAGGGGAATCGGACAAGTCGGCCGTGTAGATGACCTTCGGGATCATGCCTTCACCTCTTCTTCGCTGCTCGACGCCCCGCCACTCTGCTGCCACTTCGCGGGAGGCACGCCCTCCATGCCGCCCTCGATGAATGACGACGCGCCCTCGCCGAGCGCCACCGACTGCTGGGCGCTGCCGGAGCCTGAGCCAGAACCGGGCGGGCCCGAGCCACTTTCGCTCCCGCTTCCGCTCGAGGAACCAGACGAACTGCCAGACCCAGACGAGCTTCCAGAACTCGACATGGACGAGCCGCTGGACTTGCCGCTGCCGGAGCTCGATCCGCTGCCGCTCGAGGAGCCTGATCCTGATCCAGAACTGGAACCTGATCCAGACGATGACCCCGACGCGGTCGCTTGCGTCGCAGGCATGTCGTTGTGGACCCACACGCCGTCGGCCAGGAACACGTTGAGCCCGGGCACATGCACCGCGACCGTGGTGACGCGATCGCTAGCGCGGGCAAGCGTCTCGACGCGTTCCTCGCTGAGGTCGTGCCGCACGAGGTAGTCGCCGACCAGCACGAACTCCGCCGACACGAACCCGACCTCATCGCCGCGGCGCAGGAGCACGGGGTGCTCGGGCGTCAGCCGCAAGCGATCGTTGATCGTGATGAATCCGTCGTGCGTGCCGACCTTGACGCTGGCCACGGAGCCGGTGACAGGCGTGAGCACCGCTTCGGCTCGCTGGCGGAGCCACTGGTACTGCGCTCGCCACGGCACATCTCGATCGAGGCCCGCCACGTCGAGCGCCGCGACGCGGTCGCCCGGCTTGAGATGCTCGATCGGCACGGTCTGGCCCGAGGCCAGCCGCACAGGCGTTCCCGCCAGCACGCAGTTTGAACCGGGTCCCGAGCCACCGGGACCGGAACCACCCGGCCCGCTTCCCCCAGGGCCCGACCCTCCCGGCCCAGAACCGCCAGGGCCGGAGCCTCCGGGACCCGAGCCGCCTGGACCGCTCCCGCCGCCACTGGACCCGCCCCCGCCCGACGAGCCGCCGCCGGAACTGCCCCCTCCGGACGATCCCCCCGAAGAGCCGCCCGAGGACATGCCGGAACTCGCCCCCGACGACATTCCGCTGGACGCCCCGGAACTCATGCCGGACGAAGCGCCCGATGAGCTCATTCCCGACGAACTGCCGCCGCCAGAGCTGCTCATGCCGCTGGAGCCTGCGCTGCTCGACATTCCCGTGGACGACATGCCACCGCTGCTCGACGGCGTATCGCTCGGCGTGCTCGATGGCGTGTGCGTGGTGCCCGGCGTGTTGCTGGTGAACGCGTCGGTGGTGTAGAACGTCAGCGTCGGCGTGCCGCCCGGCCCGGTCGTGTAGATCACATCGCCCGTTGTCGAGTAACTCGGCGGCATGCTCGGCGTGCTGGTGGGCGTCGAGTACGTGCTGTACGACGAGTCGGGCGACTCCGACGGCGTCGAGTAGTTGCTCGAGCCGCCGCCCTGCGGAGCGCGGCCCGTTGCCCAGACCGGGATATAGAGGTAGTAGCGGGTGGGGCCGTCGCTCATCGTGCGGCCTCCTGAGGCTTCACATTCGGCTCGTACCAGCCCTGCGTGTTCACGGGCTTGCCGCACTCGGCGGACGCGGCCGCAACGGCGTCGGCGAACTCCATGCGCTCGAAGACCTGCAGTTCGCTGCCCGGCGAGCAGTTCACCACGCGGAAGCGGTGCTTCTCGAAGTGCGGCTTGAGAGCCTCGAATCGGCGGGCCAGCGAGTCATAGAGCACGTTGTTGTGCCGGATCGCGTTGGCCGCCCGGTTCTCGGCGAAGGCGTACTTGCGGTCCTCGGCCATCTTGAAGTCGCAGCCCAGCAGGTACACCGTGCTGAAGCCGAGGTAGTGCAAGAGGCGGAGTGCCACGAGCATGACCGAGCGCTTGCCGGTGATGCCCAAGGAGTCTGGGTTCTTGGCGTCGTTGCCCCACGGGACGCTGTCTCCAGTCAGGAACCGCTCATGGTCGAAGTGATCCGCACGGCGGAAGAACATGACGCTGGGCATCTGCCGGACCCTGAACGCGCTGTTGCGCATCACGCCGTCAGCGCCCTGGATGCGGAGCCGCTTGTCCCACATGCACGTGGGCACGAACTTCAAGATGCCTGGGTCCTTCCAGCCGGTATCGATGAAGCGGCCGGGATCGTCAACGCAGGTCCACAGCGTCGGGCGATGCACCGCCCACGCGTTGTTCACCGCCATCGTGACGATGCCACGCTTGTTGAGCGCCGAGAGGTCGAGCTGCGTGAGCGACGGACCCGACAGGATCAGGAATGCCGAACGCCCGCGGTAGAACCCGCCGAGCGACACGGAGTCGAAGTCGGCGGTGTAGAGGCGCAGGCCATCCCGCGACGGCTTTCGCGCCTTCAGCCCGGCCTGGAGCGCCGCGATGTCAGACTGGTTCTCACGCACCGCAGCACCCCCCATCACTGCCACCCTTGAAACGGCCGACGATGAACCGCCGCTCAGCCCGCGGGTTGATCACTGTGGCGACACGCCCGATGCGGTCGAGCCACCAATCCATCTGGCGCACCGTCGGGTGCAGACCTTCGCCGGCGACGGTGGTCTTGCTGGGCCGGGTGCAGATCGAGAAGACGAAGTGCCCGCTTGGCTTGGCGACACGGCGCATCTCTGCGAGCACCGGGTCCACGTCCTCGGGGAGCAGATGCTCGAGTGCGTCGAAGCTCGTGACGACGTCCGCCACGCCCGCGTGCAGTGCGGTCTTGTGCATCGGGCGCACGAGGTCGGCATCCGGGAACGCGAAGTCCACGCCCAGGCCGTCGATCCCCAGCCGGCGCAGATCACGCACGAGGTCGTTGCGGCCGCATCCGAAGTCCACGACGAACCTCGGCGTGAGCTTCTGGATGATCGGAACAGCGAGCTTGCCGTGGTTGGTCGAGCCGTACGTCGAGCCGGGCTTGGTCGCGAGCGCCACGTATTTGGCCCGCTCCTTCTCGCGGCGTGTGTCGAGTGTGGTTGGGGACGGGGGGGTGGTCATTCGGCACCTCCGATGTAGAGGTTGAACTTGCGGTCCTCGTCAGCGGGGTCGGCGATCTCGATCAGGCTCATGGCCTCGAAGACCCACACCGGCTTGCCCTTGCTGTTGCGCTCGCAAGTGAGCTGCACGCACACGCCCTCGGGAATGGGCACGAGCTTGGGCTTGAGCGACCGTGCGGGCGGGCACTTGGGGAGCACGCCGGGCAACTCGCACACCGGTCCCAGCCCGAGCAGGCCGCCGAATCCGGAGCCGGGCTCCGAGTCGTTCATGTGGTGGGCCTCGAACCGGTTGAGCGCCAGCCGCGTGGGGTCTTCACCGCCGCTTGCGAGCTGGGACGACAGGCCACCCTCGATGGCCACATACCGGAGATAGGTCTCGCTGCCGGGGTTGCCGTCGATCTGGGCTTCCACCCACGGGTAGCGCCAACGGTTGCGCTCGGTGGGGATTGCCTGGGCTGCGCCGAGGATCGCCGTCACGCGCCCGGGCGACGGGCGGCCGAGTTCGAGCACGGCCCACTTCTCGCCGGTGCCATCTTCTTTCCAGAGGATCGGGATGCCACCCATGGGCGTGCTGGCCAATACCGTCTCGTCGGCCGCGAGCTCGCAGGTCGTATCCGTCTCGTTGGTGATGAACACCCGCGCCACCGTGACGCCAGTAAGCACGCAGCGCCCGAGCTTGTTGGGCTTGATGGGCTGGAGCGCAACGACGAACGCTGGGCCTGCCGTTTCTTCCGTGGCGATGTCGCCCGTCAGCGGCGTGCGGCTCTGGAATGTTCGTTCCTGGTCGTCCTCGCCGGGCTCGACGAGCACGCCGGTGATTGCCAGCGCGTGGTACGGCTCGATCTCCTCGCCGGAGTCGTTGCGCACCAGCACGATGCCACGCTGGGCCGATTCCATGAGCGGGCCGGCGACAGCGTCTCCGCGTCCCTGACGCCGGCGCAGATCGACCGCCGCATCGACGAACGCGTTGTACGCGCCCGCGGGGAGGCGGAGGGGATCACCGGATCGGACTTTGCGGAGGTCGTCAGGCATGGTTGAAGGGACTCAGATCCCCAGTGCTCCGAAGTTGGCGTCGTCGTACACACGCTCGACATAGGCGGCGATGGGTTTCTTGATGATCGCGCCGGAACCGGTGTCCTCGGCGTCGGCGTAGCGGACCCAGAGGTACTCCCACCCCTTCTTGTTGATGCCGGTGATGGAGCCGACCGAAAGTCCGGTTTCATTGGGGCTGGCGGCGAACCGGAAGGTGATCTCCCAGTCGTCGTCGGGGCCGTCCCCGCGCTTCGATCCCGTCGCCCCGAGGAAGAGCACCTCGCCGGGCGCAAAGCCCTTGAATCCGCCAGCATTGGTCTTGCCGGTGCAACTGAAGATCGCCCCCTTGTACGCCCCGGTCACCTGCGCATCGCTGAAGTAGTGCGTCTCGGAGAACTGGTACACGGGCACGGTGATGTCCACGCCATCGACGCCGTCGGCGGTGACACCAATCGCCCCGCCAAAGTCCGGTGCAGTTGATCCGGACGCCGCCCGCGCCTGCACCGTGTCCTTGCTCTGGGTGATGTGCTGCGTCCCGCCACCGGTCTCGAAGTTGAATGAAGCCTCGCTGGGCGTGGGGGTCCCGCTGCTGTCGCTGGAGCCATAGCGGACGGTCACGTCCCACAGTTGCGGACCGAGCGGTTCGATCTGCACGTTCTGCCGAGCCAGACTGTCGTAGGTCGCGGGCGAAGCGGTCTGCGCCGCGTTGCGGGCCACGAGGTCATCCGGGGTGCCGCGCACGATGTACCCGAGTTCCGCAGAGGACTGCGAGACCTGATTCGCCTTGGTGGAGCGGCGGCTCTCGAACTTCTCAAAGACCTCGACCGGCACCTTTCATTCTCCCGTAAAGTACAATCCGCCATGAGCAGCAGCCCCGCAGAAAGCCGTGTCCAAGAGTCGTTCGCCCGACAAGAACTCATGCGCACCATCGGTGCCGAACTTGCGGGAGTTGGAGACGGCGAAGTGCGAATCCGATTGCGTGCTTCCCCGCATATCTCCCAACAACACGGCTTCGTGCATGCGGGGGCGATCGCCGCGATTGCGGACAGCGCCTGCGGATATGCGTGTTTGACCAAGATGCCGATGGATGCGGCCGTGTTGAGCGTGGAGTTCAAGATCAACCTGCTGGCACCAGCGGTGGGTGAATCGTTTGTCGCTGTCGGAAAGACTGTTCGAGTGGGTAAGTCGATTGCGGTCGCGACTGCGGAGGTGCTGGCAGAGGGCAGCGATGGCACGTCGAAGTGCATCGCGGTAATGCAAGCGACCATGATGCGAGTGGAGGCACAAGCGGGTAGGTCCGGATGATGCTGTCATTGGCAGTGCTCCTCAGGCAAACCGCAGTCCGTTGTCCACACTGGCATCCAGCAGGCGCTTGGTGTTCTTCGCCGTCGCCTCCGTGGCGGTAGCCGTGCGCTCGGCGGCGTCGCCACCGGTGCCGAGGCCCGAGACCGCCGCGGAACTGAACGTGCCGGTGACGCTGATGCCCTTGCCGATGGCTGCGCCGAGTCCCGACAGCCGGTCCTCGAAATCGGCCAGCAGATCACGCTGCGGGCGACCCGGTCCCTTCTCGGCGTCTGCGGCCTCACGCTTCTTGCGAGCCTCCTCGATCGCGGCGGCCAGCTTCTGCTTGGCGGCGTCCAACGCGGCCTGCGATTCGGCGAGTCCTGCGGCCGTGTCCTTGCGCAAGGCTTCCTGCGCGTTCTCGAAGTCCTGGCCGATGCCCGCGAGCGTTGCTTCATGCACTGCAGCGGCGTCGCGGCGCTGGGCCTCGCGTTCCTTGTCTCGGGCGGTCACCGACTGTTGGGCAGCGTTCTCCAGTTCGACGAGCCGGGATTCGAGCTGCTGATCGACCGCCTTCTTCGCGGCTTCGACATCGAGCCCGTCATCGAACAGCCCCTGGATCTCCAGCATCCGCTTGGCGACCCACGACGATGCTTCCTCCCAGATCATCTGGAAGCCGGTGGCGAAGTTGGTCCAGGTCTTGGAGAGGAAGGCGGTCGTCTCAATCCACGCGACTTCAAGGGCGTGGAAGACGATCTCCGCCGCAGCGAGCGCGCCGTACCACATTGAGTACGCGGTTGAGACGAAGAACTCCTTCGCGCCGAGCCATGCCTTATTCAGCGCCGCGACGCCCTGCTGCCAGATGACTTTGAGCGACAGCCACAGGATCTCGGCGGCCAGCGCGATGTCGCCGGCGGCGAGAGCGTCGGAGATGCCGCCGACCACCTTGCCGACCCAGTCACGCAGCTCGGTGAACTTCTCCGCGAGCCACGACAGGGCCTCGCCGCCCGCGCCGGTGACGACCAGCAGTGTGCCGCCCAGCGCCACGAGTGCGGCGATGGTCAGGCCGACCGGCGTGAGGATCGCGCCGATTGCGGCACCGATCAGGCTGAACGCCGTGCCGATCCCGCCGATGACAGCGGCCACGATGCCGAGCGCCGCGCCGATGCCGGAGATGATGTAGCCGAGGCCGACAATCGCGATTCCGGCGACCGCGACCGCGGCTGCGACTTTGAGCGCCCACACGACCGTCTCCTTGTTCGCCTTCACCCACGCTGTGGCGCTCACGACGATCCGCGTGATCCGCTCGGTCAGGTCCTTGATCATCGGTGCGAGCGCCCCGCCGATGGTGAAGACGCCCTGCTTGAGGACTTTCCACAGCGTGCCGAGAGCATCGTTAAGTTCGGCGGCATCGCGTGCGGTCTCAGTGCTCACGGTCAGTCCCAGCTTGCGGGCCTGCTCCTGCATCTCGTTGATGCCCGCAGCGCCGTCGGCCATCAGCGGAAGAAGCTTGGTCCCGGCCTTGCCGAAGAGCTCCATCGCCATCGCGGCACGAAGCGCCGGGTCTTGGATCTGTGAGATCCGATCGGCCAGAAGTTTGAACTGTTCGTCGGGGGAGAGCTTTGCGAGGTCCTGCACCGTCAGCCCGAGCCGACCGAGGGCTTCATTCGCCCCTTTAGAACCCTGCGACGCCTCCGTCAGCGTCTTCTGCATGACGCGCAGACCGTTCTCCAGCGTCTCCATATCCGTGCCGGAGAGGTCGGCGGCATACCCCAGCTCGCTGAGGGCCTCCACGCTTACGCCCGTGCGATCGCTCATCTTGTCGAGTGCATCGCCCGAGTCGCTGAACACCTTCGCGGTGCCGAGCAGCGCCGTGATCGCAGCGACACCGATGCCTGCCATCTTCGTGCCGATGGACCGCAGTCCCGCGCCGAAGGCTTCGAGCTTCTTCTGGGCCGCCTTGAGTCCAGCCGACAGCTTATCGCTGACGCCCAGCTCAATGAAAGCTCGCCCGGCTCGGATGCCCCGCGTATCGGCCACGTTCAATCACCCTTTCTTGATCGAGTTCCGCCACAAGAGCGGCAGCTTGGGCCGCTCCTTCTCGAGCGCCGGGGCCATGTACGGCCGTGGCGCGATCTTGACCTTCTGCGATGTAAGCTTGCCGCCGCGCCTGCGGAACACGACGGTGTCGCCGCCGTACTCGAGGACATTGGGTGCTTCGCTCTGCTTGAACCCCACCGGCCCGACGACGACCGAGTCGTTGGGCTTGTCGTACCCAAAGAGGATCAGCCGACGCAGGCTGCCCTCATGCGAATAGGGCGGGGCCCCGGGAGGAGCCGACCCCTTGCGTTTGCGGATGCTCGTCTTGGCCGCCGTGCGGATGAACGCGCCGGCCTTGCTGAGCACCTTCCGCTTGGCGTTGTCGACCGCCGCCATGACGACGTGGCGATCGAAGAACATGTCCTTGATCCGCATGGTGATCACGCACCACTCCCCGCCCCCCCAACCGGACCGCCATTCCCGCCGCCGGTGCCAGCGAGACCGCTGCCCTTCTCCAGGCCCTTGTTGAACGACGCCTCCTTCTCCTTGCGGAGACGGCCCGACCCGATGAACAGACCGACGATGCCGGTGAGCGCCGGAAGTGCCGGCCCGAGCACGGGCAGGCCCGCGACGGTCGGGCCAACGGTGTCGAGGGCCGAGAGCGTGAGTTGTCCCAGCAGCCCGCGGATCTCACCGGCCTTCTCGATGTTGCCCTTCCATTGCGCGCCGGTCGTCTGCGTGAGGTTGAACCAGTTCTGGTACTCAACCTCGGCCTCGTTGAGGCTCAGCGTCGACGGCAGGCCGGTGGTTTGCTGGATCGTGTTGGGCGTCTTGACCTTGACGATGTCGCCAAGGTCGAGGCCGGCGCACGACGCGAGCACGAGCGCCAGCAGGATCAGGGCACCGAGATAGACGTAATGGCGGGTGGTCAGGCTCTTCATGCACGAGTCTCCTTGGCGACCTCCGGCATGCGGCGGTCGATGAACACGTCTTTGAGGACCGACACGTCAACCTTGACGGGTCGCTGGGGCTTGTGGAATGGGTCGAAGTCGGCGGGCTTGAGCAGGCGGGATCGCTTGGGATCGCGGGCGGTGTTGGCCACCACGGACATGACGGCGGCGGCGATCGACCAGTCGTGGCGCTGGCGGCCGTCGAGCATGGCGACCAGCTCCCGCAGCGTCAGGGGCCCGGGGTCGAGGCCGAGGGCTCCGGCGCACTGGTAGATGAACTTCCAGGCGTCGGCGGCTCGGGGATGGGTGGGGCCATCCGGTTCACGAGCCTGTCCAACTCGCTCTCGCTGGTCAGCGTCTCGATCCGCTTCTCCGTCAGGTCGCGGGCCTTGTCCATCACGCGGTTGGTGGCCTGGAGCACCCGCCCGAGGTTGGCCCGGTCCCTCGGGCTCGGGCAGAAACTGATGAGTTCGTCCAGCACCGCACCCGTCGCGGCCTCGATGGCGTCGCCCGCCATCGCCTTGCCGAACTCCTCGTCCGAGACCTTGGCGGCGTCTGCCTCGGGCTTGCAGACCGCGTACACCACGTCGCACAAGAGCACGGGATCGCGGATGAGTTTCTCGATCAGCGTCCCCTCGATGACCTGCATGAGGTCGACGCCCGTGAGCCCGCGCACGCGTTTGAGCGTGGCGACGTTGATGTCCACCGTCCAGGTCCGACCCGCGTTGTCCTTGAACTGCCGCATCCGTGCCTCCGTTGAGACGCTGTGCCGGTTGCACAGCGGTTGAACAGCCGTTGAACACCTGTGGCACCGACTCCACCGCCGGGTTTATGAACCGATCCATGAAGGCGCCGTCGCCGAGTACGTGACCTTGGCGGTCACCGAAACCGTGATGGCCTCTTCGAGGGCTTCGCTGCGGCTGAAGTTGGTGATCGAGAAGTCCGCTTGCAGGCCCTGACCCGCGGCAGCGTCGAGGATCTGCAGGCCGATGGGGTCGTTATTGAAGAACGCGTTCTTGATGGCGGTGAACCCGGCGTCGCCGGTGTCCCACACCATCTCGAACTCCACGCTCGCTTCCTTCAGCGTGGCGACCGTGGCCCGCCAGCCGCTGTTGGCTCGCGTGGTCACGTCCGCCTCGCCCGCCTCGAGGTTCAGCGTCACGTCTCGTGTGTTGCCGAGTGCCGTCCATGCGCCTGCGCCTGCCTGGCCGCCCGTCTTGTACTTGAGGGCGGCTTCCATGCCGAGCTTGATTGCCATTACTGACTCCTTTCACTCGGCGCTGTGGCCGACCACGAAGACCGTCTCGCCGCCTTTGCTCTTGACCAACAGATCCGCCAGGTTCACCCGCTCGAAGTAGTACTGCGTGCCCGGGGCAACATCGATGGGGTCCGTTTTGCCATCCGACAGCAGGAGGTCCTGCGTGTTCTTGTGCGATGCCGTGAGCGTGAACGTCGCGACGAGCTTCGTCGCCGACAGCGGCTTGTCGCCTCCGTCCAGATCGACTTTGAAGATGATGGCATTCCTCACGCACTACCTCCGCTCGCGGTATGTCACACTCAGGACACTCGTGAACACCCGGTGCTGTTCGAGCGCCTCGCTCGACACCACCGGCTCGTTGTTGATCCCGACCCACGCCGCGTCGGGGAAGCTCTCCAGCCGTTTGAACCGAAGGTGATCCGCGATCGCCTCGACCAGCACGAGCAGTTCGTCGATCGCCGCGTCCATCCCATCGGCGGGGAGCTTCTTCTGCACGCCCACATCCACGACGTACTCGATGGCCAGGCTGTCCCGCGTCACCGGCGACATCTGCAGCGTGCGGGGAACCACCGAGACCCGCAGGTCTTTGAGGTCCTCCAGCGTGAACGCGGGCTGGAACATCCGCACGGCCGTGAGCGGCTGCGAGAAGGTGCCGGCGTTGATGTGCGCCGCGACGGCGTCGGCAATGGCGGTAATGGTGCTCAAGGGCCGCCTCCGATCACAGGCGAGCCCGTCGTTGGCACGCTCTGTCGCGGCGAGTTGGAAGTCAGCCCTGACAGCTTGCCTTCCAGGAACCAGATTTTGCGTTCCATCTCGGCGTATTGAGCGCGGATGCTGCGGGCCTCGCCGATGAACTCGTCGAGCCGCTTCTCCACCTGCTGGAGCTTGGTAGTCACCACGCCCCATTGGATGGTCATCGCGCCCGCCGCGAGCACGACGGTGACGACCACGCCGGCCCACCGAGCACTGCCGTTCTGTCCGTTGCCTTCTGCCATCGTTACTCCGTTGCGATGTGCTTGGTGTGAATCCGAAGAACCCTGCGGTACGGGTCGCTGTACCGGAACGGCGGCTGCCCTCCGGGCGCATTGACCTCGTACACGAACACGCTCAATCCGACCGTCTCTCGCACCTGATCGCCCGCCCGCGGGAGGATCGGGCCAGCGCCCAGATCCAGGTCCCCCGTCCGCACGAGGAAGTCCCGCGACTCCACTCGGTGAATGAGCCCCGCGTCATCCGCCTGCTCGAACTCGGTCTTGCCGATGGTGGCCTGGACTTCCATCTGGTCCGTGCCACGCCGGTAGAGGACCAGGCGGGAGAGGTGCTGGTGACGCTGGGCATCGAGGAATGCCGCGCCGCGATCGAGCAGGTCGCCCACAGGTGCTCCTTATTGCTGCAACCGCACGCGAACGATGGTGTCGGCGTCGACGGTGGCCTTCACCGCCTTGCCGATCAGCTTGTTTGCGCCGGCGGCCGCGTTCTTGGTGGCGTTCTGGGCGGCCGCATCCCAGTACGTGAGCGTGCCCGCAGGGATGGCGCTGCCACCGCCGACCGCCTTGTTGAAATCGAAGACGCCGGTGACGGCGAGCGATCCCAACTGGCCCGCCTTGATCGGTGCCTGCGTGACGCCGATGAGGTCGGCCTGCACCACCACCGCGCCGACGAGCACGTCAGCGCCGGGGGTGTAGTCGATCGAGCCGCCTTCCTGAACGAACTTTGCTGGTCCTGAAGCCATTCCTGAACCTCCATCTGTTGGTGGGCCATCGGTGTCGATGCCCGATTGCTGATCGATGCCGCTTCCGAGTTCGCCGGGGAGCTCGCCGCCGAGCCCCCCAGCGCCTGTGCTTCCCTGCACGGGCATGGCTTACACCTCGCCCTTGCTCTTCACGCCGCCGCGCGGGTCCTGCAGGTTGACGCCGAAGTCGTGGTAGCCACGCATCCGGATACCGAGCATGTTGAAGTCCGCGTCCGAGGTCTCGACGGTCGGCGCTTCCTGGCCGTTGAGGAACGCCATCTCGATGACGGGCAGGTCGTTGGGATCAGCGAGGAGGTACCACGCCTTGGCCGAGTTGCCGGTGTAGAGGGCGTTGGAGAGGTAGCGGCTGACCTCGATACGGAACTTGCCTTGGTGCGGGTTGGCGACGGGGAACTTGGTGTTCGCGGTCGTGTCCCGGAGCTCAACGCTCTTGTAGAGCTGCGTGCCCATCGCCGAGAGCGCGGTCGGCACCAGCATGATCGCGGGCATCACGCCCGTGGGCTTGCCGTCGGAGTCCACGAGGTCCATGAAGGCGACCTCGCCCTTGGTGAGGCCGTCGATGCCGAGCGCGGTGTCCGCGCCCGAGACGAAGTTCTTGTTGCCGGCGCTGAAGAACGCGGCGTTGTTCATGAACGCCGTCCAGAAGACGTCGTTGATCTTCAGGCCCGAGCCACGGCCGAGCTTGCGGGGAACCGTGGTGATCGCGCCGAGGTCATCGTTGATGATGTCGCGGCGATCGATCGAGAGCATCAGGCCGTAGGTGTCGGCCTTGTTGGTGTAGGTTTCCTCGCCGAGCGTTCCCTGCTTGAGTTCGCCGCCGGGGGCAACCTGCTCGTACTGGTCCTTGCCGACCAGGCGGTAACTCGTGACGGTCTTGAAGTCGCTGACGTTGCGGACCGCGCAGATGCTCCGCCAGACACGCTCGACGCTGAAGAAGCCCTCCAGCAGGAACTTGTTGGCGACGTTGGACAGGATGCCGCCCACGTCGATGGTGGTCATCCCCGCCTCGATGCCCCGACCGAACGCGGCCTCGAGCACGCGGCGGCTATCGCGGAACGTGCGGCCCGTGTAGCCGTTGGCGATGGCGGCTTCGAAGAGGAGTTCCTGCAGGCCCAGCCCGCCTTGGAACCGCTTGGCGGCGATCTCGATTGCCTGCGTGGAGCAGACCTTCTCGATGCCCTCGAGCTTGGCGCTCTGGAAGCACGCGGCTTCAAGCACCTCGCTGGTGACGCTGTTATCCGGCGCGTGGATGGCTGGGGCCTTGGGGCGGCTGGCGCGGAGGACCTCAAGCTCGGTCCGCGTGGCATCCCAGTTGTCGCGGATGGCCTGGGCCTCGATCTCGCTGTGCTTTCCGCCGCAGACCTTGCGGACGGCGGCGATGCGGGCGGTCTCAGCGAGCGCTGCCGCGCGGACCTGCTCGGGCGTCTGCTCGGTGGCGATGATTGGGGACGGGGTGGGATTGGAAGTCGTGGGGTCGTCGGCCATGACGCTGGGCTCCTTGTTCTGACGCGCGGCGATGCTCGCGCTGGTGCGGCCGTCTGCGCCGAGATCCACGAAACTGATCTCGCCGAGCGTGGCCTTGCGGACGACGTTGACCGGGCCGGTGAGTTCCTGGCCGTTGACCGTCGCCTTCTGGTTGTCCTTGATGAACTCAAACTCCTCGACGCTCGCGCCGACGGACGCCTGCCAGGGGAAGCCGTTCCGCGAGGACGCGACGACTTCCTTGGCGGCGCTCGTGTCACGCGAGATCACGCCCGTGGCGACGAGTTGCCCGGCCTCGACGCGGATCGCGTCGGTGTGACCGACGCCCGAGAGCGGGTCGTGCCCGAAGCGGATGGGACGTGCCTGCGACGGGACCGCCAAGCCTGCGAGGTCGATCACGACCGGGTGACGCCAGCCCGCGACACGCATCGCGCCGCCGGTGTACGCGACCATCTTGAAGCGGGGGAGAGGCGCAGCCTGCCCATCAGCTGCAGCAACGACGGTGATGTCGGCGGTTGCGGTGAGGGTGAGAGCGGGAATGGTCTTCTTGGGGTCAGCGGTGACTGGCACTGGCGGTCTCCTCATCAACTTGGTCTGCGGGATCGGTGTCCTCGGCGGGCGCGTTCGTGGCCGGAGCGGCAGCCGGTGCGGTTGCCAGCGCGAGGCCGAGTTCATTCATGAGCGTGAGCTCTTTGGCACGCTGGCGGAGCTCCTGCTCCCAGTCGCGGCCTTGCCGGGCGAACTCCGCGGCGAGCGTGGTCGTGTGGTTGGCCAGTCGCGTGGCCTGGGCGTTGGCCTCTTTGGCGGGATCAACGTGCTCGACGCCATCCCAAAACCACGCGTGCTCGGGGAGTGTTGCAGCGATGGTCCGCAGGGATTGCGGGAGCAGCCCTTCGACAAGCACGGCCTCGTTGAGCCACGCCTTCAGGATGCGATCGAGCACGGCGAGCTGCAAGTGGTGCTGCTCGACGCGGATGCTCTTGTAGTACACCTGGTGGTCGAGGCGACCGCTGGCGTAGTTGTACCCCGAGGAGTTGCCGGCCGCGACGTTGAACGGCATGTTCAGGCAGCGGGCGATCTCGTTGAGGATCTCGCGCTTGAACTCGCCGAACGTGGTCGTCGGCTGCTCGGCATGCACCTGGCCGAGCTTCCAGCCGCCCGGAAGCACGGTGGCGAGACGCTGCTCGAGTTCGACCTCGTCCATCGGCTCGAGCGGATCGGCCTCGCCGTTGGCAGGGCTGTCGGTGTAGATGACGGCGGCGAAGTTGGCGGCGGTTTCGGCGGCGGCGATGGTCGCCAATGTGTACCGGCGGAGCTGCGCGAACAGCGGGAGCGCCGGCGTGATGTCAGGGATGCCGCGGAGTTGGCCGGGCCGGTCCGGACGGAAGTAGTGCACGACCGAAGAGGCCGCGAACGTGTCGTAGGCCGTGAGGTCGTCAATGGGCGTGCGGAACACGCCGCTGTCGCCTGGGTGGCGCTTGAGCACGCGGTAGGCGGAGGGGTTACCCCACGCGTCGAGCGCGATGCCGTCGATCTCGTCGTTGCGCCCGCGGCGAAGCAAGGGCGTGCAGACCTGGTCGGCCTCGATGAGCTTGAGGTCAAGCGAGACGGGCGAGCCCGCCGACGCGATGCCGGGGTTGTTGATCAGCAGCGCGAACGCCTCGCCACTCTCTGCCCGGGCCAGCCGCATGGTGCGGAGCTTGCCGGGAAGGTCGACCGCCCGTGACCACTGCTCGAACGCATCCTCGATACGAGCATTCGCATCGGCGTCTTCAGTGAGCATCTGCAGCCGAGGCCCGGTGCCGATGGTGTCGTTGGCGAGGGTCAGGACGATGCCCTTGGCGTAGGAGTTGTTGGCGACCTCGTATCGGGCGCGGTTGCGGAGGACGCGCCGGACCTCCGGGTTGATGGCAGCGTTGGGCGACAGACCGTCGGCGTTGGCCCAGTGCTTGCGGTTCTCCGGCGTGGTCTTGGCCGAGTCGAACTTGGCGACAACCAAACGACGGCCGCCGCGTGCTCCACTTCCGTGCGGAGCATGCGACGCCGCCGGGGAGGGAGAGACGGTGGACGTCCCGCGATGGGGAGCGATCCGGCTCATGATGTTGGCGAGGGCTTTCAGCATGGGCAGGTCAGACAGAACCGGGCGGGACGATCTTGGCGAACTTGATGCCGAGGCCGGGCTTCCTCGCGGCGTCCTTGGACGCGAGGTAGCGATCGGCCTCGATCTGGTCCCTCAGCGGGTGCTGCTCGACGGACTGGCCGTCGACGGAGGACTTGGCGGGCTGTTTGGCAGCCTCGCGGAGGGCTTCGTCATCGCTGGAAGGGGTCTGGGGCACACGAGTACCCCTCTGCCGCGCCTGCACTTTTGTCGCGCGTGGATGATCGAGGATGCGGAGATGGGCTACCGGTAGACCCCAGCTATGTGATCGGGCGCTCAATCGTCGTGATCCGACGACCGCAGTGACGACAAGCACGGCGACGGCGTACCGCACCACTCGGCGCAGCCCGGGTGTAGAGCACCTCGAAGTGGCAGCATCCGCACGTCGGGCAGCAGATGCCCTTTGGACGCGGCGTGGGAATGGGCTTGGGTTTGGGAGATGGCGTCACGATGTCCTCCCGCGCAGCGCCGAGAGCTTGATTCGGGGACGCACTGCAACCTTGTGGTCGGTACCAAACAGCACCGCGCCCTGCATGGACGCGGCGACCGCAGCGCCGACCAGCCCGTCGAGCCAGTGGTTGTCGAGCCCTTCGACCCGCAGCTTCCATTCGTCCACGGTGCGGCCCCGGCCCTCCGTCCGCACGCGGTACTCGCTGGTGAGGTGCTCCGACAACAGACGGTGTGGCTCGGACTTCTGGCCGAACAACGAGAGGCCTCCAGGATCGCCCATCGGCACCGCCAGCCGCGCATGCACAAAGGACTTCCAGTAGTTCGTGTCGAACAGGACGTGACGCACCGCCCGTTTGCCCGTCACGATCGGCACGCGCCAGTTCAGCCCGACCCGCTCGCCGCGCTTGCGTTTGTAGTCGCTGAATGGGAGGCTGCTCGCGCCGACATAGCGTCCGTGGCTCGGAGTGAGCACGCTGGCGTGCGGGCTCTGGCGACAGAACTGGTAGACAACATCGGTGGAAGAACCCCAGTTGGCGTCGATCAAGCATCGGTCGATCCGCACCATCGCGCCGTCGTCGCGCCGCCACTCGCGGGCAACCGTCGCCTCGATGAGCCGCTCCAGGCCGCCGTAGATTGCGCCCTCGACACCGGCGCGTGGCGACGCCGCCCCGAGCGTCCTGCGCACATCCCGAAGCGTGAAGTACGCCTGCTTCTGGTCCGGCTCGGTGCCGTAGTCGATGATGTGCCCCGTGAACTCGTCTTCCCAGGCGGCCACGAGATAGAACAGTGCCTTGCCCTGCACGTCCACGAACATCGTCAGGTGCGAACACCCAAGCGGCACAAGCCCGCGGGCGTGTCCGTTCACCTTCGCCGCGATCTGGTCGGCGCTCAGCAGATCATCGGCGACCTCAACCTCGGGCAGCGGCTCGTTCTGGTACTCGGCGAAGAAGGCGGCCTCATTCTGCAGCCGGAGATTCATCGCGTGCTGAACCGCAGATAGCTCGTCGTGGTTGAACCGCTCCGGCCACGCGATCACCGCCCCCTCGTCCATCGCTGTTCGGTGCTTGCCGTAGAACGCCGTGGCATCGATGATCCCGCGATCGGCACGGAGCCCCTCGGCCCGCACGCGGGCATACTCGGCCCAGAGTTTTTCACTCTTGGGAAACGCATAAACCATCTTGGTCCGCTCGCCCTGCCACTGCGGGTGCTTGTCGCGGTCGAGAATGCGGTCGGCCAGATCATCAGGGCGGACCACGGTCAGCGTCATCAGCCCAGCGATCTTCCGTCCGGGCCCGGCCATGCCGAGGATCGCGCCGGCGAGAATCCGTTCCCGGTTTGCGCACTGCGAAGGCGAGCGGGCGCTCTCGTCGGTCTGAGGGTCATCGATGAGCACCAGCGACGGGCGGACGCTCACGCCATCGACTCGCTTGTGCTTCATGCCTCTGATGCGGCCGGTGATCCCGGCTACGCGGATGATTGCGCCCGACGCAACAGACCCAGCGATCGTGGGCAGCACGATCTCTCGGGCCGTCCAACCGATGTGCGTTTGCTCCCCCTGAAAGAGCTGCCCGGATGCCCGCTGGTGGATGCCTTCGAGCGAACGGATGGGGTGACAGACTTCAGGGAAGTCGCCGCCGAGGATCTCGCTGTTCTCAAGCTCCGACTTGATCGAGTCCAGCATGCCCGCGGCGTGCTCTTCGTCCGAGCCCACGAGCGCCACGAACTCCCGGTGCCCGTACACCAGTGCCCACAGACACGCGATCTCGCAGAGCGATGTCTTGCCTGAGCCGCGCGGCATTGCCATCGCAAACAGTCCGCCCTCGAGCACCGCCTGCTCAATCTTGGCGATGACTTTGAGGTGGTCGGTCGACCACTTCAGGTGAAACGTCTGCGGGAAGTAAACCTCGCAGAAGAACCGGAAGTCACGGGCCGCCTTCGCCCGTCTCGCCGGGTCCGCGACAGGAGGCAGATCGCCAATGTCCCGTCCCGACAGCGAAAGCATCGCGTTGCGGAGCCGAGCACGCTCCTTCATTGCGTCGTAACCCGTCAGACCCTCGGGCGCACTCGCAGCCTCGGCGATCGCCTCGTGCCGCGTGGTCACGAGCCACGCGACGTACCGGAACAGATCAACCTTGCCGGCGTCGCCGTCGGCCGCGACGCGAAACCCGGCGCGCGTGCGGTGGCGATGGAGCTGCCGCTCGCTGATCACCTCGCCCAGCGGCGTGCTGTTCAGCAGCCGCGCGAGTTCGCCGGGCTTGAGTTTGCGAGGGTCAATCGCCACCTGCGGACATCTCCTTCACGAGCCACGCGGCGTAATGCACGAGGTTGACGCTCCCGTCGGCGTTCGCCGGTGCGCCCGCATCGATGTCGGCGCGGAGCATCGCTTCCGTGACGGGCTTCCCGCCCAGCCGCGTGAGCACGCGGGCGGCGTCCGACACCGGTAGCGCGGCGGGGTTGAGCCGGGACATTCCCTGTCCCGCCGGCGCTGGCCCGGAACTAGGCGCGTGTTCGGGAGTCATCGCAGCCCTCCCGCGCGAACTTGCCCACATCGCGGACGCAGTTGCCCACATGTCGCAGAATCATCGAGAAATGCAGGCCGATCGCCTTGCCTGTTCCCCATCAGCCGGCCAATGTGTGTCCAACGCGAGCGGGAACAAACGCCCCGCCCGCGACGGAGACCACGAACATGAACGCGACCACGAAGACCACGATCGACCTCGCCAAGACCCTCGCCAAGAGCGGGTTCCACATCCCCGCGATCGACATCCACACACCCGACGGCCGCACCTGGAACATCGCGACCGTCCCCGCCGGACGCGGCCGCCACCTCGACGGGCACTGGGGACCGCGCCCCGGAGCGCTGGCCGGCTTCCGCCTCTTCGAGATCGACCGCGATACCGACGCCCCCAACGAGCACGACGCCATCGACGGCGACACATGGACCGCCGATGAGTTGGTCGACTACCTCCGGGCGGTTGGCCAACCCAAGGACACGACGAGTTGGGACCGCACCAACGACAAGAAGCCGACGACCTGAAGCCCGCGAAATGCGGGCTTCTGTGTTTACCGGAGACACCACGCACCCCAAACGACGAGAGGTACCAGTATGAAGAAGAACACCCCCAAGACCAAGACCACGAAGCCCGAACCGACCGCCGCCCAGATGTACGCCACGAGGCGGAACGACATCGCCCGCCTGATCGATGTGCTGCAGATGGAACTCGACAAGCACGACGAGCAGGCCAAAGCCGACCCGACCAACTGGGGTATCACCGGCAACCTCGGCAAGGTCCGCAGCGACCTGATGGACACCGTCGGGTTCCTCAGCAACATGGAACGCGACGACATGGAGCGGTTCCTGAACGACGCCGAGTGACCGCACGCCACGCACCCACCCCAAAGGAGCAACGCCATGAACATCAAGACGATCGTGATCGAGGGCATCGACCAAGACATCAGCATCCGCCGCACCGAGCGCGGGGCGGAAGCGACGATCGAACAGCACACCCGGCGAGCGGGCAGGCAGGACATCTGCATCGCCCACATCGCCCGCGACGAGGACCGAGAGAGCCGCTACGCCAAGGCCGCCGAGGTCGCCAAGGTGGTCTACGGAACCGACCGCCGGGGCCGGGCCGCCGCCACCAACTCGATGGTCCACGACGTGCTCAACGAGATGGAGCGCGTCGCGGGCTGCTGACAGACCCCACGCGGCGTCGCGGGAAACCGCGACGGCCACGCTTCCCCGCCGCAATGTGCGACGGGATTCCGCACCACGAGTTTGGAGATCATCATGAGTACGAAGACCAAGAAGCCCGCGAAGACCCGCACACCGAAGATGTCCAAGAGCGCTGCCCGCGCCGAGGGAAGCGCCAAGACAGACCGCCTCCGCAAGGCGGCGCTCGCCGAGATCAGCGGTCGGCTGGCGAGCGGAAAGCAGGACCACGAGGTGCCCACCGAGAAGGAGGTCGCCAACAACGCGAACCTTGGCGCGGCTACCAAGGGCAAGAAGGCCAAGGGCGAGAAGGCCCCCAAGACGCCAAAGGCTCCGACGCCCGCGAAGGCACCGAAGCCCAAGCGCGTCAGCGCCCTCGACGCGGCGGCGCAGGTGCTCGCCGCGAGCGAGGTTCCGATGCGTGCGAAGGAGATGATCGCAGCAATGGAGGCCAAGAAACTCTGGACCAGCCCCGGCGGCAAGACC
>JAHBXI010000006.1 GCA_019636515.1 Phycisphaeraceae bacterium
GGGATCCTGGGGTGGCGGGTGCGGTGAGCCGATCGCGTGTTCCGTCGCGTGGCGTGCGGGTCCGGTAGACTCACCGCCCATGGCTGATTCGTTCCAGTTCCGGCGGGTTCTGCGGTCCGTTCCGGCGTACGCGCTGCTGGCGTGTGTGGTGGGGCTGCTGAGCGTGTTCCTGCTGTACCCGATCTACCTCACGGTTCGGGGTGGCTTTGCGTCGGACGTCTCGCAGGGGACGGGGTTCACACTCGACCACATCGCGATGGTCTTCCGGGACCCGGCGGCGCGGCTTGGCCTGTTCAATTCGTTCAAGATCGCGGCGGGGACGACGGGGCTGGCGATGCTGATCGGGGTGCCGCTGGCGGTGCTGTCGGCGCAGTTCCGTTTCCCGGGCAAGCGATTTTTCAATGCGATGGCGCTGGTTCCGCTGATTCTGCCGCCGTTCGTGGGGGCGATCGGTGTTCGCGCGATCCTGGGGCGCGAGGGCGCGCTCAACGCGCTGCTTGGGACGGACCTGGACATCCTGGGCTCGGCCAAGTACTGGGGTGTGATCGCGGTGCAGTCGCTGTCGCTGTACCCGATCATTTTCCTGAACGCGACGGCGGCGATCGCGAACCTGGACCCGGCGCTCGACGAGGCGGCGCGTTCGGTGGGGGCGTCGTGGCGACGGCGTTTTTTTTCGATCACGGTTCCGCTGATCCGTCCGGGGATCTTCGCGGGCGGGACGATCGTGTTCATATGGAGTTTCACGGAACTGGGGACTCCGCTGATGTTCGATTACTCGATGGTCGCGCCGGTGCAGATTTTCTACGGCCTGAAAGAGGTCGAGACGTCGGCCCAGCCGTACGCGCTCACGGTGGTGCTCCTGGCGATGGCGGTGACGATGTACGCGATCGGGAAACTGGTGTTCGGTCGCCGCGGGTACGCGATGTACGCGAAGGCTTCGCGGGCGGGCGACGAGGCGACGCTGACGGGTTGGCACGGCTGGGCGGCGACGTCGGCGTTCGCGCTGGTGGCGGTGATGGCGCTGTTGCCGCACCTGGGGGTGGTGTTGACGAGCCTGACCAGCCCCGGGCAGTGGTACTCGTCGGTGCTGCCGACGCGTTTTACGATCGAGCACTACCGGCAGGCGTTGACGACGGGCGATTCGTTCGGGGCGATCGTCAACAGCCTGAAACTGGCGGCGTGCGCGATGCTGCTCGACATCGTGGTAGGGATCGTGGTGGCGTACATCGTCGTGCGGACGACGGTGCGCGGGCGCTGGCTTGTGGATGCCTTGTGCATGCTGCCGCTGGCGGTCCCCGGGCTGGTGATGGCGTTTGGGTTCGTGGCGATGAGCCTGAGGTGGCCGTTTGGCCGTGACGGTCCGTTGTCGGGGATCGCGTCGATCTTCGGGACCACGCCGGCGCCGTTCCTGTTCCTGGTGGTCGCGTATTCCGTGCGGCGGCTGCCGTACATCGTGCGTTCGACGATCGCCGGGCTTGAGCAGACGTCGGGGGAACTGGAGGAGGCGGCGATGGTACACGGGGCGACGCGGTTCACGGCCGTGCGCAAGATCGTGCTGCCGCTGATCGCGGCGAACCTGATCGCCGGCGGCCTGCTGGTCTTCTCGTTCTCGATGCTCGAGGTTTCCGACTCGTTGCTTCTGGCGCAGCAGGCCAAGGACTACCCGATCACCAAGGCGATCTTCTCGTTCACCGAGCGGCTGGGAGACGGGCTGTACATCGCCAGCGCGCTTGGGGTGTGGGCGATGGCGCTGCTGACGGTCACGCTCTTCGGGGCGTCGCTGCTGCTGGGGAAGAAACTCGGCGCGATTTTCCGGGTGTGATCCCGTGCCGAGGCGGCGTCGGGCTCTGAACACCCGAATCCAGGCGCATGAAGACCCCGGCGCAAAAACGAAAACCGCGCCTGTCGGCGCGGTGACTGTTTGGGCGATGATCGGTAATTCAGATCGCCGAGAGGACCGAGTAGCGGCGACGCGACAACACCACCGAGGCCACCACCAGAGCCAAGGCCGCAACCAGATAAAAAGCGAACGTCGTCATGGTTTCTCTCCCGTGTATATCGGACGGGAAAACTATTCGAGGTGAGTGGGAGGGTGGTTCCCCGGTTGTGTCGGCAAAGTGAAAAAATCTCGCGGGCACCGTCCAATCCCCTGGGTTACCCGGTGAGCCAAAGGGCATTCCCCCTTGCACGGTCCATCGCCTCCACCCTGGCACTATCGCACGGAATGAACGGATCCACAACCCCCGAGCGAGCCTAATCCGTGTGAAATGTAATTGTGGACGTTCCCATGGGGAACGATGCGCATGACCGGCGCGACCGTTTCAGAATCACTTGCCGGGTTCGGCCATGCTGGGCGGGAAGAGGAAGCGGAGGGCATCTGGAAGCCTGGCGGCCCAGGCGACCTCGTCGTGCTGGGCGTCATCGGCGATGATGAGGAGGCGTCGGGAGCGGTCCAGGCCCGCGGAGGCAAAGGCGTGGTCGAGTTTGATGGCGGCGTCGACGTACTGGCGGTTGCGGTTGGCGTTGGCGGGGTCGTTCCCCAGTTCGCGGCCTCCCATGCCGATGTACGCGCGTGTGGGGAAGGCCTTGATCGAGCGGATGTAGTTTTCCCAGGCGGCGGGGTCCCAGGTGGCCAGGGGAAGACTTTCGGCCAGGAGAGAGCCAAAGACGTCCGGCCTGGTATTGACGGCGTGGAGGGCGACGGCGGCGCCGAGCGATGATCCCCCGATGGCGGTGTGCCGAGGCTGATCGAGTGTTCGGAAGAGACGATCAATGCGCGGCTTGACCTGGGTGACGAGGAACTCGACGTAGCGGTCACCGCCGGGGGTGATGTCCCCCGGCACGGCGATGGGGAGGTACTCGGCCATGCGTCGTTCGCCGCTGTGGGGAATGCCGACGATGATGATCGGCTGCATCTCCCGGGCGTTGATGAGTCTTGTGGCGGTCTCGTCGGCGGCCCATTCGGCGGGCGTGCCCGGCATCTTCTCAAAGAGGTTCTGTCCATCCTGCATGTAGAGGACGGGGTAGGCGCGCCCGGCGTTCTCCGGGTCGTCGTATCCGGGCGGGAGCCAGACGAGCAGGTCGCGGAAAGAGTCCTGGGCTCCGCCGCCGCCGCCGCGGACCTCGACACGGCGGACGGTTCCTTCGACGTTCAGGACGCGGTAAGGATCCCTGGCCTTGATGGTGGGGTCCTGGGCCCGCTGGTCTCCCCAGGCGGGGATGATGAATTCGATGCGCGGCTGTTCCCCTGGACCGAGGCGGGAAACATCGACCTTGGGGAAGTACCGGTTGGAGATGGTGTTGAGGTTCTCGTCGAGTTCCTCGGCGGACCACGACCCTCGCGTGAACTTGAACTCGATGAGGCCTCCGCCGGGCTTGGGAGGAAGGGCGATGCGCCACTTGCCGTCGGATTGTGGCGTGAGGCGGTACTTCTCGTCCCTGGGGTTCCAGCCGTTGATGCTGCTGGCGAAGTAGATGGGCGAGGCCTCGGTGGCCCTCTTGGCCTTGTCGTCAACGATGACGATGAAGCCCTGGGGGAGTTCTTCGGGCTGGGCGAGGCGAGGCTCTGGCTGGGCGGGCGCGTCGGCCGGGCGGGGCGAGGCGAGTGGGGCTTCGAGGGCCTGGTTGAAGGCCTGGCCATCCCGGGCGGCGTTGTGGGTGGCTCGGTTGCCGGCGAGGAGTTCACCGATGGCGTTGGCTCCGCCGGTGTTGGCGGCCCCCGCGCCGATGGGGGTGGCCCGCATGGCGGGCGTCTCGCCGATGCTGTAGAGAAGGATGGCGACCATCACGGCGGGCGTGAGGACAAAGCAGGTCAGGAGAATCCTGGATGTCATGGTGGCCTTCCTCATGGAGTGTGTCGCACGGAGATCGGCGTGATGGTAGGGAACAGGAAGCCGCCCGCCCGGCCGGGGCGGCGGGGTCGGCGAATAATTGCACACGGGCGGGTGTGGCGGAACTGGCAGACGCGCGGGATTTAGGTTCCCGTGGCCGAGAGGCCTTGCAGGTTCGATTCCTGTCACCCGCATTACCATGTCGACTTCTCGAATCAATCGTCCATCGTGTCCTTCTCGTCGCGTCGTCGGGTCTTGGCGCGGGCGCTGGAGGTCGGCCGCGGGCGGCTTGGGCCTGGTGCTGGGCGTGCTTCTCGCGGCGGGGTGCGAGAGCGCGGACAAATCCGGTGGCGGCTCGGCGAGATGGACTTCGCCGGGCTCGGGGGGGATCCCGGCGGGGGGCGGTTCCACCGGATCTTCGCGGTCGTTTGTCGTCCATCCGTTTGATCCGGCGTCGATGCGGGTACACCCGCTGACGCACATGCAGCGGACGCAGGACGTGGCGGGAGCGGTCTTGGGTTCGGACGGGAAATCGCCACCCCTCGAGCGGATCAACGTGTTCGTGGAGTTCAAGGACCGCTGGGGTGATACGTGCAAGGCGCTGGGGCTGCTGCAGGTGCAGTTGTATCGGTCGTCCTCCGAGGCGGGGCAGGAACGTCAGGAGGCGACCTGGGACGCGGACCTGTCTGATCTTGAGAAGAACGCCGATTGGTTCGACCCGGTCACGAGGGCGTACCGCCTGCAATTGCAGGTCCCGGGCTGGCTCGGGGATCTTTCGGGCCAGTCGTCGCTGAAACTGCGCGTGGTGTTCACGCCCTCGTCGGGAGACGATCCGCCCCGGCGATTGCGAACCGATTTCGTGGTGACACGCTCGTAGCGGGCGATTCGGAAGCGCCGCCGGCGTGGCGTCACCACTTCACCAGCCTCGTGAGTTGACCGCGATCGGCGGGGGGGAACGCCCCGCGTTCGAGGATGTACACCGGGGCGTGGGGCGGGCAGCGGATCCGGACGTCGATCACGGCCTGGCCAAGCCCGCGCGAGACACAGCCGAGCGTGTTGCCAAGTCGGAGGATGCCCGAGGCCAGGGAGCCGGGCAGGTCGGATGAGGTGTGGGGGGCGAGGTTGGGCGAGGCACGGATCTGCCCGCCGTGGGTGTGCCCGGCGATCAGGAGATGGATGCCCAGTTCGGCGGCGGGGTAGATCTCGGTGGGGTAGTGGGCGGCGGCGATCCGGAAAGGGGACGGCTCGTGCTCGGCGGGATCGTCTTCCCGGGCAGCAAGGAGGGTTCCCAGGAAGTCCTCGGGGTCTTGCGGACCTGTGAGGGTGAGAGGCAGGCCGTGGAACCGGACGACCTCTCCTTGCAGCCAGCGGATGCCGGGGATGGACAAGGCCATTTGGCGGAAGACCGGGGAATCGTGGTTTCCGTGAACGCCGAAGAGGCCGCGTGTTGCGCGAATGCGGGGGATCAGCAAGCGGAGCGCCCCGATGGCGTCGGTCTCGTCACCCGGGTAATTCATGGCATCGCCGGTGAAGAGCGCCAGGTCGACCTGGACCTTGTCAAGGGCTTCGCGGAGCGTTCGAAGGAAGGGGGTGTCGGGGCGGCGGCGGCGTATGTGGAGGTCGGTAAGGTGGAGGATGCGCAGCCCCCTGAGGGAATCGGGAAGAGAGGGGTGCCGTATGACGATCCGTTCGAGCGGCCCTGGCGCGGGAGGGAGCGGCGTGGTGGTGGGAAGGGGGGGCGGGGCATCCATAACGCTGGGAGAAACACACCGGGTTGCCGACGAGAGCGGAACCGGATAGGTTCTTGTGGCACACCATAGAATGAATGGTGCCCCCCGGCGCGCGGGGCCGGGGCCGGTTGTTTGAATTTCGTTCGCCTGTTGGGATGCGATCGGGTGGCGAGGCCGACGGGTGCCTTTGCGTACGCGGTCGTTCCGCCTAGTTGTGGAGATGATGCGATGGCCAAGATGTTCTACACGCTCGAAGAGGCGGCCCAGCGCCTGGGCAAGACCCCTGAAGAAGTGCAGACGATGGCCGAGCGCGGGGAACTGCAGGAGTTCCGCGCCAACGACCGTCTGATGTTCAAGAGAGAGCAGGTTGACCTTAAGGCCGGCGGGGACGCCGAGGACGACCTGATTCCGCTGGCCGACAGCGGCGACCTGGAGCCGTTGACGCTGGCTTCGTCGGGATCGGCGACGGGGATCCCGATCGACCCGATGAACGCGAAGGAACAGACGGGGATCAGCATCTTCGACGCGGACGCGACCGATGAGGCGGACCCTTCGGCGTTGACGCGGGTGGTTCCGGTGGTATCTTCGCCGGGCTTTGCAAGCGATGCGGGGGCGGGTGATCCCGGGGCGAGCGGTTCGGGCTCTGGGTTGATGGACCTGACGCGGGAGACGGACGACACGTCGCTCGGGGCGAACCTGCTGGACGATGTGTACGGGTCGGAGACGGTGGCGGCCCAGACGCAGGCGGATGAGATGTCGCCCGAAGAGGGCGGGGCGTTGTTCGAGTCATCGTCGGCGGCGCCGGCGGAGTCCGAGTCGATGTCGGGCGGCGTGGCGATACCGGTGGCGGTTGAGGCGTACGACGGTGCCGGCTCGGGGCTGGTCGGGGGACTTGCCTTCGGGATGGCGGCGTCGGCGCTGCTGGCGGTCTTTGTGTTGACGCTGGGCCTGTGGTCAACGGGTGGTTCGATGATGGACGTGCTTGGGTCGAACATGTGGGCGCTGGTGGGCGGGGCGGCGGGCCTGACGCTGATCGGCACGCTGGTGGGGTGGTTCCTGGGAAAGAAGTCCTGAGCCTGGGCGCCGGGCGGGGTTTGTGAAACTCTCGCCGAATCGGGCGATCGAGCCGGGTGCCTGAAGCGGGCCATCGGAAGCCGGTCGCCTGGCGATTCGGAGCGTCGGCCTCGCCGCGCCGTTATCCTCATCGCATGAAGACCGGCTCACGGCGTTGCTCCCCGGCGTGTCTTGGCGCGGCGGTGGCGTTGTTTGTGGCACCCGCCTCCGCGGGCCATGCTCCTTCGGATACGCACGCGTACGTCGGGGCACGGGTCATCCCGATCAGCGGTTCCGAGATTGATCGCGGGGTCCTGGTCGTGCGCGACGGAAAGATCGCGGCGGTGGGGGCCGAGGGTTCGGTGGCGGTCCCGGCCGGCGCCACGGTGCATGATGTGATGGGGAAGGTCATCATGCCGGGCCTGGTGGACACGCACAGCCATGTGGGTGGCATCGGCGCGGCGGACAGCACGGGTCCGATCCAGCCGGGGGTGCGGGTGTACGACTCGATCAACCCTCTCGATTCGGGGTTCCGGCGGGTGGTTTCGGGCGGGATCACGACGCTGAATGTGATGCCCGGTTCGGGCCACCTGTTGAGCGGGCAGACCGTGTACCTGAAGATGCGTCGTCCCGAAGGGGATCCCCCGAGGACCATCGAGGCGCTGTTCATACGGGATCACGCGGGCCGTCCGATGGGCGGGATCAAGATGGCCAACGGGACCAACTCGATCGGGGGCGCCCCGTTCCCGGGGACGCGCGGCAAGTCGGCGTTCCTGGTGCGTGAGCAGTTCATACGGGCCAGGGAGTACGCGGAGAAGATCAAGTCCGCGACGGGTGAAGACGGGGTGGTCGATGAATCGAAGCGCCCCGCGCGAGACCTTGGGCTTGAAGCGCTGGTGGACGTGATGGAGGGCCGGACGATCGTTCACCACCACACGCACCGGGCCGACGACATCATCACGGTGCTACGCCTGCGGGACGAGTTTGGGTTCCGCGTGGTGCTTCACCACGTGAGCGAGGCGTGGAAAGTGGCCGACGAGATCGCGTCGGCGGAGCGGTCCGGCGGCGTGCTTGGGTGCAGCGTGATCCTGGTGGATGCTCCGGGTGGAAAACTGGAGGCGACGGAACTCTCGATGGAGACGGGGGCGGCGCTGGCCAGGGCGGGGGCGACGGTCGCGTATCACAGCGACGACTGGATCACCGATTCACGGCTTTTCCTTCGGATGGCCGCGCTGGGCGTGCGCGGCGGGCTGGACCGGGGTGAAGCGCTGCGTGCGATGACGCTCGCCGGGGCGCGGATGCTCGACCTGGGTGACCGGGTGGGCTCGCTCGAACCGGGCAAGGACGCGGACTTCATCATCCTGTCGGGGGATCCGCTGAGCGTGTACACGAAAATCGAGCAGACGTGGGTCGAGGGTCGCAAGGTCTTTGACCGCGCCGACCCGGACGATCATCTGCACCAGGTCGGCGGGTACGGCGCCGGGCGAGACCAGACGCCGTACCTGTGCTGCGCGGGCGGGTCGGGGTCGTGAGGCCAGGGTCGGCCGCGGTCGATCCCGTGGGAGGGTGGCTGGGCGTGAACCAAGGACCGGGCCGATCCCGGAGAGGAGCATGGCTGTGAGGCCCTCGGAAACAACGATTCGATCCATGTTTGCCTGTTCCCTGGCGGCGGCGGTCCTGGCCGTGCTGGTCTCGCCGGTCGCCTGGGCGCAGGTGGCGATCCGCGCCGGGACGGTCCACACGATGGCGGGAGAGTCGATCGCCGACGGGGTGATCGTGATCACGGGCGGGAAGATCGCGGCGGTGGGGCCGGCGATATCGACGCCGATCCCGCCCGGGCATGAGGTGATCGAGGCGGCGGTGGCGACGCCCGGCCTGGTGGATGCCCGCGGGACGGCGGGGCTGACGGGCGTGTTCAACTCTCCGCACGACTCGGACCAGATCGAGCCATCGGCGGCGGTGCAGCCGGCGCTGCGGGCGATCGACGCGTACAACCCACGGGAGCGGCTGATCCAGTGGCTGCGAGAGTTCGGGGTGACGACGCTGCACACGGGTCACGCCCCCGGGAAACTTGTCAGCGGTCAGACGATCATCGTGAAGACACGCGGCAACACGGTGGAGGAGGCGCTGGTGCGTTCACCGGCGATGGTGTCGGCGACGCTCGGGCCGTCGGCCAACGAGGGGTCCGGCCGGGCGCCGGGGACCCGCGGCAAACAGGTGGCGATGCTGCGGGAAGAACTGATCAAGGCGGCGGAGTTTGTCGAGAAGCGACGGCGTGCCCAGGGCGCGGCCGCCGGCGCGAGCGAGGGCGCCAAGGACGCGAAGCCCGCGACCCCGCCCGAGCGGAACCTCCACCTGGAGATGCTCGGGGAGGTGATCGAGGGCCGCGTCCCGCTGCTGGTTCACGCGGACCGGGCGCAGGACATCGAGAGCGCGCTGCGGCTTCGCGAGGAATTCGGGGTGCGGATGGTGATCGAATCGGGGGCGGAGTCGTACCTTGTCATGGACCGGATCAAGGCGTCGGGGATCGACGTGATCGTTCACCCTTCGATGCAGCGGGCGGTGTGGTCGGCGGAGAACCAGAGTTTCGAGACGGCGGCGACACTCTCGAAGGCGGGGATCCGTGTGGCGATCGAGTCGGGGTACGAGAGTTACGTTCCCAAGACGCGGGTGGTGCTCTTTGAGGCGGCGATCGCGGCGGCGAACGGGCTTGGGTTCGACGGGGCGCTGTCGGCGGTCACGATCGACGCGGCCAGGATCCTTGGCGTCGATGATCGCGTGGGATCGATCGAGGTCGGCAAGGACGGTGACGTGGCGTTGTACACCGGGGATCCTTTCGAGTACACGACCCGGTGCGTGGGGGTCATCATCGAGGGCGAGGTCGTGAGCCGAGTCGCGCGGTGATTCACGGGAAGAGGGGCGCTGGTCTCCGGGCGATGCACGACGACGGGATCCAAGTCTGGCGTGACGCGATCGAATCGCTGATCCGGGAGCGAGGCCTGAAGGTGGTCGATCGCGCGGCGGTGTTCCGCGAGACGCTCTCCACGCAGGATGCGGCCCGGGGCCTGGCGGGTGGGCGGCCGGGACTTGTGGTCTTGGCGGGTCGGCAGTCGGGGGGTCGCGGTCGGCTTGGCCGGTCGTGGGCCGACACGTCGTCGATGGGGGTGGCGGCGACGTTCGTCGTGGAGATGCGGGCCGAAGCGGCGGGTCGGCTGTCGGCCGTGGGTGGCGTGGCGGCGTGCCTGGCGGTCGAGGCGGGGCTGGAGCGTTCGGCCGGGGGTGGTGAATCCGCCGCGGCGCGGGTGGGGCTTCGCTGGCCCAACGACGTGGTTGAGCGCTCGGGCGATGGCGAGGGTTCGGGGGGTGGGCGGAAGATCGCGGGGGTGCTGATCGAGTCGGGAGACGGCGTGGCGCTGGTGGGGATCGGTATCAATGTCGGCCAGGATGAGAACGACTGGCCGGATGAACTGCGCGGCCGGGCGGCGTCCTTGCGACAACTCGGATCGGCCGCGAGCCGGCTTGAGGTGATCCTCGCGCTGATCGAGCGGTTCGATTGTGTCATGGCGATGTCTGACGCTCAGGTCGAGCGCTGGTGGTCGGAGCGGGAGGTGCTGCTGGGATCGGTGCGGACGTTTGAGCACAACGGGGTGAGGCACACGGGGGTCGTGGAGGCGATCGGGGTGTCGATCGGTGTCGTGCTGGGGACCCCCGCGGGGCGTGTGGAACTTCCCGCGCTGACAACCTCGCTGGTTCACGAGTGAGGGATCGGGATGTGCGGGTTGGCCGCCGCATCAACATGCCAGTCGATGCCGTGCCGACCGCGCACGAGCGAGGCCGGGAGGGCCGGATCTGCGTCCGAGCCCGCGGCGCGGAGGACGGCCTGGAGCGTGGCGCGCTTGTCGGAGCCGGTGACGAGGAAATCGACGTTTCTTGATCTCGCGATGGCTTCGAGCGTGATGGTCACGCGCTCGGGGACGGGGAAGGCGGTGGGGGCGGTCGCGGGCATGGCGAGCCTCCCGGCGTCGGCGGAGAAATCTCGACCCGGAAAGAGCGAGGCGGTGTGCCCATCGGCCCCCATGCCCAGGAGTGTCAGGTCGAACATCCCGTCGGGGTCGGCGGCCAGGACGTTGCGGAGGACGTGGTCGTATTCACGGGCGGCGTCGGCCGATCCGGATTCGGCGCGGATGCGGTGGACGTGGTGGGGGAGGATTCCCACGCGAGTGAGCAGGGTCTGGGCGGCCATGCGGAAATTGCTGTGCTCGTGGTCCGGACCGACGCAGCGTTCATCGCCAAAGAGGATGACGATGCTTGACCAGGGGATGTCGCGGGCATGATCCTGGGCGAGGACCGAGTACAGCGTCCGGGGGGTTGAGCCGCCGGCCAGGGTGATGGTGAAGCGTCCGCGGCGGGCGACGGCCTGGCTTGCGGCCCGGGAGATCCTCTGGGCGACGGCGTGAGCAAGTTCCCGCTGGTCGCGGTGGACGTGGAGATGGTGCCCTGGATCGCGCGGGTTCACTGGTTGACCCACGTGTGCCCCGCGGGCTCGACCAGCGAATCGGCCTGCCTGGGCCCCCACGAGGCGGCGGGGTAGGAGTGGAGGGGAACGCCTGGTCGAAGGAGCGGCTCACAGACCTGCCAGGCGGTTTCGACCTCGTCGTTTCGGACAAAGAGGGTGTGGTCCCCGCGCATGACGTCGAGCAGGAGTGTCTGGTAGGCCTCGGGGAGAGTCCCGAAGGTATCGGCGTAGCGGAATCGCATTTCCTGGGTGTGCAGGCGCATCCCTTCACCGGGGATCTTGACCTGGAAGGCAAGGTTGAAGCCCTCGTTTGGCTGGAGCGTGATGGTGAGGCGGTTGCTCTCGTTTCCGCAGACGATGTAGGGGTTGAAGACGGCGGGCGGCGGGCATCGGAACGTGACGACGATCTTGGTGGTCTTTCGGGGGAGGCGCTTGCCGGTCCTGAGATAGAACGGGACGCCTTCCCACCTCCATGAATTGATGGCGAGGCGGACGGCGGCGTAGGTCTCGGTGCGTGAATCGGGGGCGACGCCGGGCTCTTCGAGGTATCCGGGCAGGGTCTTGCCACCGGCCTCTCCCGGGGCGTACTGGCCGAGGATGAAATCGTCCTCGCGGAGCGGGGCGATGGAGCGGAGAACCTTGAGTTTCTCGTTGCTGACGCTGGTTCCGTCGATTCCGGCGGGCGGGTCCATGGCGACCAGCCCGACGACCTGGAGGAGATGGTTCTGGATGATGTCCCGGACAGCGCCTGCTTTTTCGTAGAAGGCTCCGCGTGACTCGACGCCGAGTTCCTCGGCGGCGGTGATCTCGACGCAAGCGATGCGGTCGCGGTTCCAGATCGGCTCCCAGAGGGCGTTGCCGAAGCGGAAGGCGATGAGGTTCTGGACGGTTTCCTTCCCGAGGTAGTGGTCGAGGCGGAAGATGTGCTGCTCGTCGTGGTGGCGGTGGAGCAGAGCGTTGAGGCTGACGGCGGAGGCGAGGTCGTGCCCGAAGGGCTTTTCGATGACGACTCGGGTCCATCCCGGCCCGCGGTCGAGCCCGACGGCCCCGAGCGATTCGACGGTGGGGGCGAAGGCCGGGAGAGGGAGTGCCAGGTAGAAGATGCGGTTGCCGGGAAGGTCGCGAGAGCGCTCGATCTGCTCGATGCGGACGCGCAGCGCCTCATAGGCGTAGCGGCTCTGGTCGCCCAGGGACTGGAAAAAGATCGATCGGTTGACCCATTCGACGACGCGGGGATCGGCCTGGGCGGATTTGCCGAGGGATTCGATGACCAGGCGTCGGTACTGGTCGTCGGTATGGGAGGCCCGCGCGACGCCCAGGATGATGGCCCGGCCCTGGGTGGCAGCGCTTTTCTCGATTTCGTGCAGGGCGGGGATGAGTTTGCGGTGGGCGAGGTCTCCGGTGGCGCCGAAGATCACGACGAGGTGTCGGTCGGGGTATCCGCGGTTCATGGGATCGCTCGCTTGGGAGTGGTC
The DNA here is from genome assembly GCA_019636515.1 of Phycisphaeraceae bacterium. Classification (GTDB taxonomy): domain Bacteria; phylum Planctomycetota; class Phycisphaerae; order Phycisphaerales; family UBA1924; genus JAEUJB01. The sequence continues at coordinate 12,605 of JAHBXI010000006.1, forward strand.
AGGATCGCTTGACCCCGTGCCCGCCGAACTGCTCGCGCAGGACGGCGAGCATGCGGTCGGCGTAGGAGTTGGCATCGCGGGATCGGAATCGTTCGAAGAGTGAGAGGGTGATGACCGGGGCGGAGACATCGAGGTCGATGGCCTCCTGGACGGTCCAACGCCCCTCCCCCGAGTCGGAGACCCAGGGCTTGACGCCTTCGAGCGTGGGGTTTTCATCGAGGGCTCGGGCGGCCAGGTCAAGCAGCCAGGACCGTACCACGCTGCCGTGGCGCCAGATCTCGGCGATCTGCCGCCCGTCGAGAGAAAGGTCGGTTTTTTTGGCCATGAGGGCGAACCCCTCGGCGAAGGCCTGCATCATGCCGTACTCGATGCCGTTGTGGACCATTTTGACGAAATGGCCGGCGCCGGGCGGGCCGACGTGCCCCCAGCCCTTGTCCGGGGCGGGGGCGAGCGTCTCAAAGACGGGGCGCAGGCGTTCAACGGCGTGGGTGTCGCCCCCGATCATGAGGCTGTAGCCGTTCTCCAGCCCCCAGATCCCCCCGCTGGTGCCGCAATCGACGTAGTGGATGTCTCGTGCGGACAGGTCGGCGGCCCGTCGTATCGACTCGCGGTAGTTGCTGTTTCCCCCGTCGATGATGGTGTCTCCGGGAGACAGGACGGGCACGAGTTGGGCGATGGTGTCATCGATCGGCTTTCCCGCGGGGATCATGAGCCAGACGGCCCTGGGGGAGGTAAGCATTCCGGCGGCCTGGGCGGCGGAGCGAGCCCCGCGGGCACCGGCGGACACAAGGCGATCGACGGCTTGGGGAGAGGGATCGGCGGCGACGACGCGGTGCCCTCCTCGCAGGAGGCGCGTGGCCATGTTGCCTCCCATTCTTCCGAGTCCGATCATCGCGATTTCCATGGGGTGGGTCATGTCGGTGCTCCTGGGAGAGTCGATTCGACGATGCTATCGGCCGCCGGGGATGGCGGCCCGGAGCAAACCTTGCCTCATGGGCGGGGGGGAGAGCGCGTGGGGTCGGTCATCGGCGTAAACTCCGGGCCACGTGCCGCTGCTTGAAGTCAAGAACCTGCGAAAGTCCTATTCCGGCCGGGTGGTGGTCGACGGGGTCTCGTTCGATGTTTCGAAGAGCCAGATCGTTGGTCTTCTGGGGCGCAACGGGGCCGGGAAAACCACCAGTTTCCGCATGACGATCGGGATGATCGACCCGGATCCCGATTTTGATGGCAGCATCCTATTCGACGGTCGTGACGTTTCCGCGCTGCCGATGTACCGCCGGGCCCGGCGGGGGATGGGGTACCTGAGCCAGGAGCCCAGCGTCTTCCAGCGGATGACCTGCGAGCAGAACCTTCTGGCGATCATGGAGACGATGGGCTTTGACGGGACGGAGCGGCGACGCCGGGCGGGTGAACTGCTCGAGCAGTTCGGCCTGAGCCACAAGGCCGGTCACCCGGCGAGGACATGCTCGGGCGGGGAGCGCCGGAAACTGGAAATCGCCCGGGCGCTGGTGACCGAGCCGAAACTGATCCTTCTTGATGAGCCGTTCAGCGGGGTGGATCCGATCGCGGTGGAGGACCTTCAGAAGGAAATCCGCGACCTGTCGGGTCGTGGGATCGCGTTCCTGATCACGGACCACAACGTCCAGCAGACGTTGCGTGTGTGCGACCTGGCGTACATCATCGACTCGGGCCAGAAGTTCGCGGAAGGGACTCCGCGCGAGTTGATCAACGACGAGCGTGTGCGGCGGGTGTACCTGGGTTCGCTGTTCCGCGGTGACGAGTTCGACGAGCGGTGACGTAGTCCGTGACCGATGCGCGGGCTTGGTCGCGGCCGGCTGGGCGGCGCGTTCATCGGCCGGCTGGGCGGCGCGTTCATCGGCCGGTGGCCCAGTTCCAGACGTCCCGCGCGGTGATGGCGTCGGCCTGCCCGCGGGCTTGCTCGACCACCTGGTCGTAGTCCTTGACCGGCGGCGCCGACTCGAGTTCGACGGTATCGCCATCGTCGGCGCGGGTGAGTCCGAGCGAGCCGTCGCCGGTGACGGTGACGACCCAACGTCCCTCGGAGAGGGAGCGGTAGACGGCCTTGCCGTAGCGTGCCTGCTCCACGTTCCATTCGACGTTGATGAACCTGGGATCGACGATAAGCCCGTCGCCGGGCGCGGTTCGAGAATCAAAGACCCGCCGGATCCAGAGGCGGTTGTCGATGACGACGTAGTCGATGTAGATCTCTCCTCGCGGGTCGAAGGGGGTGGGTATCTCCTGCAGAACGCCCGAGAGACCCCGGATGCGGACGCGGAGCGCGCCGTCGCGGACGAGCAGTTCGGTGACGGCGGTGCGCCGCACGGCGGCGTTGTAGGTGGAGGCGAGTTGGCGGTAATCGTCGGCGGCCTGCTCGAGCCGGTCGCGGTATACGGCCGCGGCGAGTTCCGAGCGGAAGAAGCGGTAGCCGAACATGGTTCCCAGCGCCCCGAGGGCGGTCAGGGCGGCGATATTGAGGACCTTGAAGACCGAGGGTACCTGCATGGATGGGTTCTCCGGCCCGGCGTGCCTGGGCGCGGATCAGAGCCGCTCGAAACCCGGGAGGTCTCCCACGAGCGGGAGGCAGTACTCGATGAAGCGCCGGCTGACGTTGTTGTGCCCCTCGATGAACTCCTCGGGCATGTGCCGGGTCTTGGCGGCGATGTCGGCGAGTTCGACGCGGGCGTACTCGCTGACGTACGGGATGCCGTTGTCGTTGCCCATCCACAGGACCGAGCCCGAGCCGGGGCGCTTGATGGCGACGCTTGCGTCGAGATGACCCTGCATGGCGAGCATGGCGGCGTGCCGCCCGCTGCGGCGAGCCTCGATGCGGTCAATGACCGAGGCGTCGGGCCAGCATCGCTGGATGTAGCCGAAGGTGTCGGCGCGGACGCGGGGGGGTTTGCCTCCGGCGGGAGTCAGGCGTGTCTTGAGGAGGTCGGCGAGTTGGTCCCCCAGGGCGCCCGAGCCCGAGAGTTGGACGTTGCCGTGGTCGTCGGTCTGGGCGCCCTTGATGAGTTTTGCCCCGATGGAGACGCCGTCCTTGTCCTGGATCCCCTCGCTGACGGCGATGTGGCAACGCCCCTTTTTCGAGTAGACGCGGTCGGCGTCGGCGAGGAAGCGGTCGATGTCGAAGGGGACCTCGGGGAGGTAGATGAGTTGCGGCCCGTCGGTGGATTCGGCGACGACGTGCGGGTTGAGGTTGCGGTCGTAGCGTCGGGCCAGGGCGCTGGCGGCGGTGAGGAAGCCCGCGTGTCGTCCCATGATCACGTTGATCTTGATCCCGGGGAGGGAGATGTTGTCCATGAAGTCGGCCATGCAGGCCATGGCGACAAAGCGGGCGGCGCTTGGGAATCCGGGGGTGTGGTCGTTTTCCTTGAGGTCGTTGTCCACGGTCTTGGGGACGTGGAAGCATCGGAGGTCGAAGTTGTCGGCGACGGCCATCTCCCGGACGATCCGGCAGGTGTCCGAACTGTCGTTGCCCCCGATGTAGAAGAAATAGCGGATATCGTGGGTCCTGCAGGCATCCAGGACGCGCCGGCAGTAGTCGGCGTCGGGCTTGTCGCGCGTGGATCCCAGGGAGGCCGAGGGGGTCATGGCCAGGCGATCGAGGATGTCCTGGTGCATGTCGGTCATGTCGAGGAAGTCCCCGCGGGTCAGCCCGCGGACGCCATGCCGCATGCCCAGGATCTTCTTTACGTGACCGGCGGCGTGAAGTCCGAAACGCAGGCCTTCGACGACACCGGCGAGGGATTGGTTGATGACGGCGGTGGGTCCGCCGGATTGACCGATCACGGCGTTGCCGGGGACGAGGTTCGCGGGCATGGTGGTCTCCGAGGTGAAGGCGATGATACCCCCCGGCGCGGCGCGATCATCGCGCGTTCAGCGCGGGCGATGCCTCCTTCCGGCGAGGCGGTTGATGAGCCACCGGACAACGACCAAAATCAATCCGGCTTCGATCACGACCAGGGGGATGCACAGGGAAACAAGAACCCAGGGGTTGGGGCTGGAGTCGGCATTCCTCGCGAGCAGGGAAATCGGGAGGATAATGAGCACGGCGGCGCCGACCAGGAATGTCATGTAGAGGATGGCCACCATCGAGCCGACCGCGACGACCATCCCGAGCCGCCTGGGAGAACCCGGAGATCGTCCCAGCCGCGCGATCGACAGGATCCCCCCCAGGAGCAGGGTCGAGACCAGGACCGTCAGCGCCCCGATCGCGCCTCGGGCCGCGAAGAGGGGGACCGAGGCGAGGATCGCCGCCACGGGGCTGAGGAGCAGGATGAGTCGTGAATTGCGGTCCTGGGCCGCGCGAGCCATCGCCGCGCGGGCGCGCGAGAGCGTCCCCATATCCGATCCGCATTCGGGGCACGTCCCGAGGCGGTGGATGCCCGAGACGTCGTATTCGCACCAGGGGCAGCACGCCTGGTCAAGCGGGAAATGCGCCGTGGATGGTGTCATCGGGGGGAGCCTGCCGGAGCGTGCTCGAATCGTTTGATGACTTCGGCGGGGATTGCCGCCTCGGGCGGTGGACCATCGGCCACTTGCCGGAGGATGCGGCCGAGCAGCCATCGTCCGGCGGGGGTCTGGTGGTCCAGGGATGAGACGGCGAGCACGCCTCGTCCGACGGAGGCCGTGAAGACGGCGTCGTAGATCGCCGGTTCCGCCAGGTCGTGCGTCTTGATGAAGCGGATGGCGGGGTTGACGTGTTGAGTCAGGCCGAGCGCTGCGGTTGGGACCATGCGCTGGGCGCGGCGGGTGAGGTCGAAGTGCAAGAGGTCGATGGCGGCGTCTCCGCCACGGTCGGGGATGATGCCGTCGGGGCCGTCTTCGACGACCAGTGGAACGCCCGCCCAGTGCATGACGTTCTCGGCGCTCATCCCGCCGGAGGCTCGGGATGCCAGGAGCAGGGCGCGGCCGCCCGCGAGGACGTGATCGATCAATCCGCGGGTGAGGCGGTGCGTGACGACGACGGCGGGCTTCGGGGGGGGGGCGTGCCCGTCGGCCCAGCGCGGGGCGTCGGGAAAGATCTCCGCGGGAACCTGCACGACGGGCCGCCAGGACAGGCAGGCCAGCCCCCATCCGCTGGAGTACTTGCGCTCCTCGAAGTCCAGCGCGAGTTCTCCGTGGGTGAATGGATCGGCGTCGTGGACAAAGAGCGGGGGCGCGTGGCCCGGCCGGGGCAGGATCCAGAGCGTCCAGTCGTTCTCGGGGATTCCATCGGCCCGGGCGCGGACGACGACGGGAGTCGGGCGGTCGGCTTCGAACAGGCCGAGGGTCAGCGGGGCGGAGGCGACGCTTCCGCGCGGGGCCTTGAGGGGGATCGTGTGCCTCGCGGCGGTGCGTCCGGAGACGACCACGTCGATGGCGGCCCGCGCGTCCAGGTCACGCGTGGAGAAGTTGCACAGGTGGATCGTGACCGCGGCGGGCGTCGCGGGCGTGAGGGACCGGAAGTGTCCGGGGGTTTCGAGGATCAGCGCCGCGTCGGAAAGGAACGGGCGAAGTTCGTGCGGCTCGAACCGCCACCGTCCGAGGTCGTCCATGAATCCGCACCGGCAGGCGGGCACGTCGCGGAGGTGGTTCATGACCCAACCGGCGTGGTCGGGGTCGGAGCGGAGCCGCTCGGACTGGAACGACCGCATGTTGAGGGCGTGGCGGTGGGCGCGGCGTTTGAACGGCTCGAGCGCGGCCGTGCCCCAGCGTCGTTGGATGTCCCGCTCGATCGCGGCGCAGGCGTCCAGCCCGCGGGAGATCCACCACGGTGAAGCGGGCATGCACGATCCCGGAGAGGCGGCGCGGCCGGTAGGCTCGTCGCCCATGGCCGCCTGCCGGCGGGCGGCTTCGAGGGCCTGGATGTTGGGCCACGCGTTGGTGATGATCGTCTCCCCCATGATGAACGGCTTGCACGGATCGGGGAGCCGGTTGATCGCCGATCGGGCGTCGCGCAGGTAGTCGATCCACCGCCCGCTGTTGTCGTAGACGTGCTCGTCGTACAGGTCGGTCAATCCGGGGTCGCTCCAGGCGAAGAAGGCCGTCTGGACCTGGGCGAGCGTGCGGGGCAGTTCTTTCCGCGCCGTTTCCCACCACCATCGCCCCAGGCGGGGGTTGAGCATCTCGTGCTCGCACGACCCGCTGACGATGACGACGCTGGGGTGGCGGCGATCTCGGCGGAAATACTCGGAGTACAGGCGGCGGTACTCGGGGAGGAGTTCGTCTCCCATCGGCGATTTCCAGACGGGGTGCTCCTGCCAGAGGAGCATGCCCATCTGGTCGGCAAGGTCGTAGTAGTGATCGGGCATGTAGACCATGCACAGGCAGACGGCGTTGAAGCCGCGGAGTTTGAGTTCGGCAAACTCGGCCCGGACCTGGTCGGCCGGCGGCGCGGGCGCGATGTGGTCGGGCTCGTGCCCCCAGTGCAGGACCCCGCGGACCTGGATCGGAGAGCCGTTCAGCAGGATCCGGCGGTGGCGAGGACCCCCCAGCGCGACCTCCCGGACGCCAAAGCGCAGCACGTGCGACTCCTGGGCTTCACGGGGCCGGTCGCGCGAGGCGATGTGCAGACTCAGCGTGTACAACGTCGGGGCGTCGGGCGACCAGGGGTCCAGCGCGACGGCGGGAGCGTGTTCCCCCTCGCAGGCGAAGGTCGCCCCGGTCGATCCGGCCTCGGGCTCGATCGCGCCCCCCGCGATCGGGCGACCGGCGTGGTCAACGACCGTGAACGGCATGACGACCTCCCCGCAGGGTTGTTCGAACTCGACCTCGATGACGATCCGGTCGGGCGTGGCCCGGACGCACAGCCCGTTGGGTCGGATCGTCGTTCGTCCCGTGCGCCGGAGCGTGACGTCGCCCCACAGGCCCGCGTGCTGGAGGCTCAGCACGTCGTGGAATCCCTTGCCCGGGTGCCCGTGTTCGGTGATGACGCCGGGGGAGGGGCGCGGGGCGTGGACCTGGTCCACGCGGATAAGAAGTTCGATCTCCCCTCCGCGAGACAGGAGGGCCTCGGTCGCGTCGAACTCGAAGGGGATGAAGTCGCCGGCGTGCCTGCCGATGAACCGGCCGTTGACCCAGGCGCGGGCGTCGGTGGCCGCGGCCTCGACGCGCAGGCGGAGGCGCTCATCCCCGCCGATGGAGGTCCAGCCATCGGGGAGGGAGGTATTCAGGCGGTACCACGCCACGCCCCGGAAGTCCGCGCCCAGCGAATGCTGGATGGTGCCCGGGACAATGGCCGGTACCCACGGCTCGCCGGCGGGGGGCTGCTCGCCCCAGGCCTCGGCGAGTCCGCGGTTGTACGGGTCCGGGCAGAGTTGCCAGTGGCGGCCCGAAAGGGGCCACGTTCGAGGCGTTTCCGGGGGACGGGTCGGCTGGTTCACCGAGGATCATTGGCCGGGGGCACGCCGCCAAGACTCCGGCCTGCCGATCCTCGCGACCGGCGAACACCGCGAGTTTCAAGCCGTTCTGCCGGGATGGACCGGACGGCAATCCGCGTGAACAGAATCCTGAAAAACCAGTGCATCCCTCCACCCCGCGGACCCGGCGGCGGAGCGAGGCGATCGAGTGTTGCCTCTTACCCACCCCGTCGGCGGCGGGTGATGAGCAGTGACCCGGCCAGCAGGATGCACGCCGAGCCCGGGGCGGGGATGGGGATCGCGATGGGGGTGTCGGGCGTGGTCTCGTAGGCCCACATCGCCGGCC
>JAHBXI010000007.1 GCA_019636515.1 Phycisphaeraceae bacterium
GGCGGGTTGGCGCTTGTTCGCCCGCATGGGGGCATTCCGCGTGCGCATTCGGCCTTGTCGATGGCGGGCGTGACGGCAAGCATGGGGCTTGCCTGGATGATCTGGCACCTGCTCGCGGTCGTGGACGGTCCTTACGGCAGGCCGTACCTGTCGGGGACCGAGTGGTCGGGGCGGTGGACCTGGAGCGTGGGGACAACGTGTCTGGCGGGCGTCGTGGCGCTGGCGTACCGCCCCGTGTTCACGACGCTCCAGGCCAGGTCCCACCTGCTCCGGTCGGGCCGTGTGGAGCGGCAAACGATGCGGGCGGTCGCCGCGAGCATCGGGGTCATCCTGTGCGGGGACGCGGCGCAGGCGCTGATCCGCGCGACGCAGCCGACGGCGTCGGGGGTGTTGGTCATCATGGCGGCGTGCGTGACCGGGGTCGGGTCGCTGCTTCTCACGGCGGGGCTGGCGGGCGTGGTCATGGATGTGGCGAGGTTGACGCCGCTGGTGTTGTCGCCGCCGCTTGGTCTCTCGGATGTTCTTGGCTCTGAACCATCGTCGGGACGGGTCACCCCTTCGCAGGGGGTGTCGGGCTCGGCCGGGAGGGAGGCGCGGTGACGCCGATCGAGCGAGAGCGGTTCGATCAACTCCTCGACCGGGTGGTGGGCTCACTCCCGCCGGGCGTGCGTCGCCTGCTCGACGAGGTTCCGGTGATCGTCCTTGATCGTCCGACGCGACGGATGATCGACGAACTCTCGGCCGAGCACGGGGAGGACCTGTCGGAGGACGTGCTGGCCGGGCTGCACAGCGGGCTGTCGCTGACCGAGCGGAGCGTCGAGCACAGCGGGACTCTGCCGGAAGAAATCCACCTGTTCCGGGAGGGCATCGTGGAACTCGCCGACGGCTGGGACGGCGACGACGCCGACGAACGCGTGGCCGAGGAAATCCGGGTCACCCTGCTTCACGAGATCGGACACCACTTCGGTCTTGATGAGAACGACCTGGACCGGCTCGGTTACGCGTAGGCCGGCGCCGGGGGCGAACGCTATGCTTTAACGTTGCGCGCCGACGGTGAACCGCGCGCCGGGAGACATCGCATGTCGCGTTCATGGCGAAGTGTCCGTATGTTCGTCGGAGTGGTGGCGGTCGCCGCCGGGATGTGTTCTGCCGCCTGGGCGGGCGAGGCGGCCCCGGGTCGGCAGGACCGTTCGCTGGTCCGGATGCTCGAGTTAAACGGGGCGATCCCCGAGCGACCTTCGCCGCTGGCCTGGCTGATGTCGGAGAAGGACAATCCGACGCTCCGCGCGGTGCTGGCTTCGCTGCGGCGTGCACGGGATGACGCCTCGGTCGCCGGGATCGTGATCCGCCTCAAGGATGCCCAACTCCAGACCGCCCAGGTCGAGGAGATCGGGTCGGCGATCACGGCCCTGCGTTCGGCGGGGAAAAAGGTGTACGTCTTCTCCGAGTCGTACGGGCCGGCGGAACTGATGCTGGGTTCCTACGCCGACGACGTGATTGCCCAGTCCGGCGGGGGGGTGATGCTGACGGGCATGCACATGGAGGAGATGTTCCTGGCCGATACGCTCGCCTGGGTCGGGATCAAGGCCGACATGGTCCAGGTCGGCGACTACAAGGGAGCCGGCGAGCAGATGGGGCGCCGCTCTCCAAGCCCGCAGTGGGAGCAGAACATCAGCGGGCTTCTCGATGGGCTGTACGCCAACATGCGCCAGCGCCTGATGACCGGCCGGAACCTGTCCTCCGACGCGCTGGATCGGGCGATGTCGGACCTGTGGCTCGCCGACGCGGACGAGGCGAAGAAAGCCGGGCTGGTGGACACGGTGATCGACCTGCCCGGGCTCGAATCGCACCTGAGCGTTTCGCTGGGATCCCCGATCCGGTGGGGATCGGCGCTGGCAGAGAAAGGCCGCAAGGACTCTCTGGCCATGTCAAACCCGCTGGCGATGCTGTCGAAACTCGCCGAGACTCCCGACCACGCGCCGACGGGGCCGACCATCGCGGTGGTTCACATCGACGGAGCGATCGTGGACGGCGATTCGACCTCGGGCGGGATTCTGGGGGGAGGCGGGAACGTCGGCTCACGCACGATCCGCAACGCGCTTGAGGAGATCCGTGATCAGGACCTGATCAAGGGCGTCGTCGTGAGGATCAACTCCCCCGGGGGTTCGGCCACGGCCAGCGAGGTGATCTGGACGGGCATCCGCCGCGTCTCGGAGCGCAAGCCCGTGTGGGTGAGCGTGGGATCGATGGCGGCGTCGGGCGGGTACTACTGCGCGGTGGCGGGCGACCGGATTTTCGTGGATCCGTCGAGCATCGTGGGATCGATCGGCGTGGTTGGAGGCCGGATGTCGCTTGACGGCGTGTACGAGAAACTCAAGGTAAACGTGGTCTCCCGATCGCGCGGGCCGCGTTCGGACCTGTTCCGCACGACCGGCCCGTGGACGGACCAGGAGATCGTGCTCGTTCGGGAAAAGATGGCAAGGACGTACGACCTGTTCACGCGGCGGGTGTCGGCGGGACGGCCGGGGATCGACCTCTCGAAAACCGCCGAGGGCCGCCTGTTCACGGGAAACCAGGCCATCGGGTTGAAGATGGCCGATGAGGTCGGCGGGCTTTCGAGCGCCATCGAGTCGCTCGCGTCGTCGGTCGGGCTCTCGAACTACGACGTGCAGGACTACCCGGGGCCCAAGGGGATCGGGGAGACGATCGGGGAGATGCTCGGCGGGTTCGTGTCGGCCCCCGGATCGGCGGTATCCTGGCACACGGGCGTCGGCCTGGCCGGCGATTTCGCCGCGGCGGGGCGTGCCCTTCTGGGCGAGCGGGCGTGGCGGCAGGTCCGCGACCCGCTGGAGGCGTTCCTGACGATCCGCGACGAACCGGTGCTGCTGACGATGCCTCGCGTGCTGATCTTCCGCTGATCCCTCCGGTCGATGCCGTCGAGGGAATCACCCGCCGATCATCACGGTGAAACACCCGAGGATGATGGTGCCTCCGTGGGCGGTGGAGTCGCCCATGCGGGCGGCGGGGAGTCCCCCGATGAGGACCGTGCCGGATCCTTTGGCGATCACGTCGGGCGGTCCGGCGCACACGGCCATGTCGGTGGCACGGGCGGCGGGCATGCATCCGATCAGCACGGTCGGGCATCCCGGCGGAATGATGGGTCCGCCGACATGGGGGACCGGGCCGGTGAACATCGGGCAGACGTGCATGTCGGCGATCCTGGCGGCGAAGGGCATGACCTGGCGCTCCTGCTGACGGAGTCAGCGAGACGGTCTCTTGAGTGAATCGAGCAGCGTGGTGGCGGCCGAGGCGTCGCGGGTTTCGTTCCCCCGGGACGCTTCAACGGCCTCGAGAAGCGTCCACGAGGCCCCTTGCGCCTCGGCGGCGACGAGGTACACAAGCCCGGCTTTGACCGCCGGTTCGCCCTGGGTATACCACGACAACGTCCACACGTCTTGGGACGGGGCGTTTCGACCCGGGGCCACGACACGGGCTTTCATGACGGCCTCGCGGCTGCGAGTACCCTCGTTTCGTATGGAGACCGACTCGCACTCGACAACGGCGACGGCGGCCGTTTCGACCACCGAGAGCAGTTTGACGGTTTCGGGTGAGAAGGTCGGCACGGGAGACTCCGCGGCTGGCGTGGGGACCTGGCTCGAACCCGCGTCCTGGCCACCGCGCCGGTGATCGGGGGCGGTCTGGTCAGGACGCGAGCCGCAGGCCGCCGGCAGCGCGGCGGCGAGCAGCGCCGGAAGAATCGAAACAAACCTGGGGCGGGAGGTAATCATCGCTCGACGTAGGTTGTTCCCATCGCGGGCGTTCGCCACAAGCGTGTCACGCCAAAGACCTTTTTGAACTTGCCATTGACTCGAACCTCGATGAAATCGCCCTCGACGGGCAGCCCCTCGTGCGTGTGTTCCCAGCGGACGACGAACGGCTCGCGATCCCCCGACGTTTCGTACTCGGATCGAACGATGCTTGCTCCCGGCCCGATGGGGTCGGCGGCGGCCGATGCCAGTTCAATCCCCTGCTGGGGAGTCATGGTCTGGTCGGTCGGAGAGGCGATGATCGAGATATGCCACGAGATCGGTTCTCCGGTGCGGGCGTTGAACCGCGAGACGTGGGGCGTAAGCGACTGCTGCGCCTTGGTCTTGAGGTTCGTCCCCGTCGGCGCGGGCGAGGCGGCGACCTGCCGGAGGCGGAAGTTTTCGCGGAAGAAATCGGCGGCGGCGGGCTGGTCGAGTTTGGTGAGTTCCCGCTCGACCAGGGCGTTGTACCAACGCTGAACGTCGGCGAGGCACGGATGGCTGGCGGGGCCGGGCGGGGCTTGGTTTGGGGGGGTGGTCACGGGGTTTTCTCGTCCTGGGTATCGGGGTTCGAGATGCCATGGAAGTCCAGGGCGGCGCTGCGCGAGGGAGAGTAACGGACCACGTCGCCGGACTGATCATCGACGGCGATCTCGACGGTGCGGGCCTCGTGAACCAGGGTGATGACCCACGCAACCAGGTCGCGGACCGGCCCGGGCGACGGCGCCCGGGTGGTCACCTTCTGACCGTCACGCACGAGTTCGATAATCCGCTTCTCCGCCGCCATCGGCTTGAAGTTGAGCGGCACGCCCAGGGAGGCGCGTGCATCCATGGCTTTCTCGATCGCCTGTGGCTCGTTCATGGGAATTTCACCTGCGGCGGCTTGATGGACGGCGCGGACACCTTGGGGATCTTCGGGGCCGGCAGATCAACCTTCGGCGGCTTGATCGCGCCACCGGGAGATGGCGTTCCAGGCAGGTCGGGAAGGGACGGACCATCGGGAACACCGGGCATGTCCGGCATGCCGGGCAGGTCCGGGAGTTGGTCAAGGGGCGGAGCGGGCAGGACCTCCATCGCGGCCACCTGCCGCAACGAGGCGTTGACCACGAAACGGATGCGGGAGGGAAGTCCGGCCTGGGCCTGGCGGAGAGTGAACGTCATGAGCGGGCCGGGAGGCGGGAGCGTCTCGATCCTTGCGGCGGGTCCGACCTCGCCGGTGGTGGCGGCGATGGCGAGCAGGTCGGCGGAAGTAAGCGGCGGATCGGCGGGTCCCTTTGGCTCGAGCCTGTTGGCGTCGCGGAACAGCACGACGCGACCCTCGGGAGAAACGATGAACTCGATATCGTCGAAGTCGCGCCAGGCGGTCACGGTGGAATGGAAGACGTGGCGGCGCAGGATCGGGTCCCACTCCGTCCGGAAGGGCCCCTGTTCGCAGGTGAGTTGGGCCTTGGTGAACGTGGCGGTCAGGCGTTCCGCGGCGTCCTTGAAGGCCTTTTCCTTGAGGAGTTCTTCGGGAAGCATGGCGCGGATCGCTCCTGGGTGGGCGTATCAGAACAGCGAGGCGACGGCGGCGGCGACGATCGCCCCCACCACGACGACGGCCACGATGATGCCGACGATGGCCAGGGCGCTCAGCCCTCCGCCGGGCTCGGCCCGCTTCTCTCCGGAAGCGGAGAAAAGCACGGGCCGCATGTTCTTGTAGTGGTCGGGGGCGACCTGGTCAAAGCAGTCGGGGATCTTGGCGGGATCCATCTTGTAGGTGTCAGCCCAGAGCGTGAAGAACTTCTTGGACAGGGCGGGGGCTTCGCTGTTTGGGATCGTGCAGCGGAAGGCCATGACGTACATGCACCCGCGCTCGATCATCGCCTCGGAAAAACTCGGCTCCCATCCGGTGAGGCAGGTGCTCGCGTAGAACAGGTAGCGTGGCACGCTCACGATATCGTCGGTGTTTCGGATCTGGACGTCACCGACGCGACCGGGGAGGCTGGTGGCGGAGATCGCGCTGCGGTAGACGGCGGGGTCGGCCTTGTCGGGAGGGTCGCCCATGGCGTCGAGGTCGACGGGAAGGCCGTCGGATCGCCGGTAGACGTTGCCGTGGCTGGACTGGATGTACGCGTAGGTGTTCCGCAGTTCCGACCCGAGTTGCGCGAGGGACAAGAGCCGTCCGTCGTGGTCGCGGGACGTCGCCTTGCAGTGGGCGATCTTCGTCACGATGGTCACGAGGTCGTTGCACTCATTGAGCGTGTCGGGGAGCAGGTCCTTCGCTCCGGCGAGGGCCACGACCCAGAAGGCAATCCGCAGGCAATCACCCGGCTTGGCGGAGGAGTCCTTCTCGGACTCGCCCTTGAGATCCATGAAGTCGACGGAGGCCTTGAAATAGAAGAACGGCTTATCCCAGGGGTCCCACGGCGCCTGCGCCGCCTGGAACGCCAGGACGGGCGGCTCGCCCGTGAACGGATCGACCACCTTCCCTCCCTGGGTGGTCAGCCCGGCGAGCATCCCGTCGGTGACGGCCTGGTTCGTTCCGCACCGGAAGACCTCGATGACGGCATCCGCGCCGTCGGGCACGTGCGTGAGTTCCACGATCGCCTGAACCGCGCACTCGTCGGGGACCGGGATATCGCCGGTCGGGTTGTCCGTGTCCCGGACCCACAGCACGCGAGGAGCCAGGCCGTTGGTCAGCGACTGGGCCGCGGCGTTGGCGTTGTGGTCGGGCGGCGCCAAACTCTTCGACCACTTGCAGGTGATCGTGGGCGTCGCCGCGTCGAGCGTGTTGTCGCCCTCCCGGCAGACGGAGGACTCGGACTCGGTGACTTCCGGGGGAGTTTCGGTGCCTGGCATGGGATGCTCGCTTTGGCGATGGCGCCGGGGTATCAACTCCCGAACGCGGATTTGATCTCGTCCTTGGTCTGTCCGTCGAATTCGCCGGTGGGTTCCATCCCCCGGTCACCCTGAAAGGTCTTGAGCGCGGAGGTAAAGCCGTCGTCCTTGGAATCATCCCCCTCGGAGCCGTGGAAGAAGCCCAGGCCCTTGAGACGCTGCTTGGCCCCGATGACCGTGTCGTAGGGGTCGAGGACGCCGAGTTTGAGCGTGAATTTCTCGCCGGTTTTCTTGAGCGTCAGGATGCCCTGGACCGCATCGGGCGGGATGGGGTGCTCGAGAGTTCCCTGGGAATCGGTCTTGCCGGTGATCACGTGGCCGTCGATATCGAGGGTGTAGTCCTCGTTGGCCCGGGGCTCACCGTTTTTCTTGAGCGTCAGGCGGAGTTTCGACGGAACGCCCTTGCGGCGGAAGGTGTGCCGCTTCTCGACCGCGCCGCTTTCGGTCTTTTCCTGCAGGTCGGGGATGTGGACCACGTCCCCGACGTCCAGGACGTTGGGGTCCAGCCGCTGGTTCTTGAGTTCCGAGTTCTGCGGGTGATTCCAGATGGTATCGGGGAAGAAACCGTGCTGCTTGGCGATGCTGTTGATGCAGTCTCCGGCCTGGACGGTGTGGTCGATGGGCATGGCGTTCTCCGGCGTCAGGATTTCTTTTCCCAGGCGTCCTTGTCGAGGTCCGGGAACGTGATCCGGCACTGCCCCGATCCCTTGACAAAGCCCTCGACACGGGCCATTCCCTTGTCGTCGAGCACGCCCTCGGCAACCGAGCCGTCGGGCAGTTCGATGCGGTAGGACTCTCCCGTCACGGGCCGATCGGATTCGTCGATCATCTCGATCTCGATCCAGGATCGCTCTTCATCCTGGCCATCTTCTCCCGACGAGGACCCATCCCCGGACGAGGAGTTCTTGTGGGCCTTCTTCTTGTCGGCGTCGGCCTCGAGTCGGGTCATCGAGCCGGGCTCCCCGTCGGTCGGCGGCTTGGGAGACTCCGGCTCGGCGGGCGACACGGCGGATCCGGCTTTTCCTGACTTTGGGCTCATGTGCTCTGGCTCCGTCGCGTGTGGGGTCCGATGGTGCGGTCACGGCGTCAGTTGATCATGACCAGGCCGCCCTTGAGGATGAGCATGCCGTCGCCCTTGACGGTGGTCATCGGGCTCTTGGCCTCGAGCATGCCCTGGCCGGCGATCTTGACGACCGATCCCTTGATGTCGAGCGTCCCGGTGGTCTCGAGTTTCATGCCCGCGCTGGCGTTGAGTTCGGCGTTGGCGCTGGCCTTGAGTTTGAAATTCGCGCAGGAGAGCCCGATGCCCGACCCGTCGATGGCGATGGAGTTCGAGCCCACCTTCAGGGTGATGTTGCTCGAAGCCTCCAGGACGATCTGCGTGGCCTTGAGGTAGTAGTCACTGGTGACCTCCTCGGAGTGGTTCTTCTTGAAGACGTCGATGACGTCGTCCTCGACGGTGGTGGACCTGGACTTGGTGATCTTGACGGCCTGGAGGCCCTTGATGGTCAGGTGGTCGTCCTTGCCGATCTTGACCTTGACGTCGTTGACGACCTCCTCGTGGCGGTTGTTCTCGATCTTCACGTACTGGTCGTTCTTCACCGTCAGGTGCGTGTCGTTGCCGACCTGGATCCGCTGGTCGTTGCCGACCCACAGGTCCATGTCCTTCTGTGCCCGCAGGAAGAGCATCTCCGAGTCCTTCTTGTCGTTGAAGGCGATCTCGTTGTACCCCTTGCCGTCGGGGGTCGAGAGGCTCGACCAACTGGAGATGCACGCCATGTCGGGCAGGGCGTACGGGACGTTGGTCTCGGCGTTGTAGACGCTGCCGGTGATGATCGGGCGGTCGGGGTCTCCCTCGATGAACTCGACCACCACCTCCTGTCCGGTCCGGGGGATCATGATGGTCCCCCACTGCTTGCCCGCCCACCGCTGGCAGACGCGGATCCAGCAGGAACTGTTCTCGTCGGCCTTGCTCTCCCGGTCCCAGTGAAATTTCACCTTCACCCGGCCGTACTCGTCGGTGTGGATGTCGTTGCCCTTGGGGCCGCAGACAAACGCCGTCTGGGGGCCGGGGATCGTCGGCTTGGGCGTGGACCGGGCGGGCCGCCAGAGCACCAGCGAATCCACCACGGTAAACCTCGTCGAGAACTCGTCCCCCGAGCCCGAACGCGCGGTGTAGAACGGGTCGCTGACCGCGCGGTGGACCGCCTCGGTGACAAGCCACTTCTTGTTCTTCCAGGCCTCTCGCGGGGGGTTGTTCAGTTCAAAGACGCACCCGCAGGCGATGCCGCGCGAGTTGCCGACTCCCGAGGCGGCCTCCTGCATCGCCTGGAGTTCCTGGAGGCGGACCTTGGCGATCTCGTCGCCGGCGGCCTTCGCCTCGTACTCCCCGGGAGGGTCGAAGATCTCGAACTCCTTGGCCGCGTGCGCGGGGAGGTTCTCGGCCGGGGCCAGCAGCGGGGTGCTGGGCGTCTTGAAGTTGTAGTCGGTGGTGGCGTACTTGCCCGGCTGCACCGATTTCTCGTAGGTCCAGTCGAGGATGACCTGCTTGTCCAGGGCGCCGCCGGAGGCGGGTGACCAGTCGATCTTCTCGTAGCCCTTGTACGGGTTGTACGCCGTGGGCGCATCCACGAGGTGCATGGTGTGCTTGCCCTTGTCGTCGTGCAGGAAGTAGTAGGCGATCCCCTCCTGCTCGAGGAGGCGGCTGACGAAGTTGAAGTCCGTCTCGCGGTACTGGACCTGGTACTCGCGCGTCTGGTAGTCGCCCGAGAGGTTGGTCTTGAAGTCGGCGAAGGCGTGGCGGCCGAGGACCTCCTTGACGATGTCGGGGATCTTCTTGTTCTGGAAGATCCGGCAGTCGGCGGTGCGGGTGAGGAGCCAGAGCCACGGGACGATCCGCATCTCGTAGCGGGCCATGTCCCCCGGGCCGGACGTCTGGACCATGCGAGAGACGATGCCGGAAAAGAAGCGGAAGGAGTTGTCCCCGCGCATGACCTTGATGGTGACCGGCTGGCCCAGGACCTTGTCGAAGTCCACGGCGAAGTCCTCGCTGGCGACCTCGGCGTCGATCTCGTACAGGCGCGACAGGGTCTCCCGGCAGGAAAACCGGGCCAGCAGGAGTTTGTCCTTGCCCAGCGGGGTATCGATCGAGATGAATCGGTTGTCCTGGGTGATGGGCATATTCGATCATCCGTGGGTCTGCGGCCTGCCGGCGAGGCCCGGTATCGAAGGAGACACCGCTAAAAAGTGATGGTCACGTTCTTATACATCAATCCTTGCGTCGAACTCCATCGATCGCTCTCGTATGGATACGGCCAGGCAAGGTTCTTCTGTTCAAGCCTCTGGGCGTTCGAGTGATACACCCGGATTGATTCCATTTTCGATTCAATCGCGTCCGCTGAAACGCTGTTGTGGTCGGGGTTCGGCATGGTAAGATATTCGTTGTAATTCCAGTCGTATTCGTCGTTGACGCTGACTTGCAGCGACTTGACGGACACCACCGCGGTGCGCTTGGACGCGCTGTACTGGGAAACCTGCAGTTCGATCTCCGTGCGGAGTTGGAACCCGCCGAATCCGGTGAAAATATCCTTGCGGACATGATCGAGAAAGATCCACTTGGCGGGGATCGGGCACAGGTCGATCAGTTTCTCGAGGTGCATCGACACCGGACTCGGGAACGTGGGATCAATCTTGAAGGCCGCCGGATCACGCAGCCGTGGAACGATGCCCCTGACCTGTGTCGTATGACCCTCGGCCTTGCTCCCCAGCGTTACCTCCTTGCGCGACAGATATACCTTGAGGTGATCTTGAACCTCCGCGGTGATCTCGGATAACGACTGAACATGCAAAGGAGCGGGGAATCTGAATACCGAGCGACCATTTTGCTTCCGATTCTTGAGCCACTGCCTCAGCATCATCGCCGAGACACTGGGGGTTATGCCGTGGGTCTTTGCTGTTTTCTCCGTAAAATCTGCCAGCCGCCCGTACCACCGGGCGACTTGGTCCTCCGGGTAGTTTGCCAGGACATCATCCTTTGCCTTCGGCTTCGACTTCGAGTACGTCGGATCATCGGTCGTCCGAGCCACGTCGCGTTGCTCACCAAAGCGATCCGCCGGGATATCCCATCCGGACGGGGCGTGTGTCAGGACCGACCCGTTTGCCTCGGGAGATGAAGCGGGCTTGGGTTCCATTCCCAGGATGGGGTTCTTGTCCGACATGCTTGAGCACTCACCGAAACAGATCAAAACTCGTACTGGAACTCCCCGTCGGCGATGCCGACGCCGACCTTCGAGATGGGCTTGCCCTCGACCAGCCGTTCGAGGATCTCGCGGCCGATGCGTGGGAGCATCTGCCGGGTGATGATCGCGTCGATCGCCCGCGCGCCCGACTCGAGTTCCGTGCATCGTGACACGATCGTCTCCACGACGGCGGGGTCGTACGTGAACGGCACCCGGTGCCCTTCCTGCACGCGCCTGGCGACGCGGGAGAGTTGCAGCCCGATGATGGACCGCATCATCGAATCGGAGATCGGGTAGTACGGGACCACGTTGATGCGGCCCAGCAGCGCCGGCGGGAAGACCTTGAGAAGCGGCTCGCGGAGCGCCTTTTGCAGGGCGTCGGGGTCGGGCCTGAGTTCGGGGTCCTTGCACATGTTGACCACCAGGTCCGTGCCCGCGTTGGAGGTCAGCAGGATGATCGTGTTCTTGAAGTCGATGTCGACGCCCTCGGAATCCTTCATCATCCCCTTGTCAAAGACCTGGAAGAAGATCTCGTGGACGTCGGGATGGGCCTTTTCCACCTCGTCGAGCAGCACCACCGAGTACGGCCGCCGCCGCACCGCCTCGGTCAGCACGCCGCCCTGGCCGAAGCCCACGTACCCGGGGGGCGAGCCCATCAGCGTCGAGACCTTGTGGGCTTCCTGGTACTCGCTCATGTTGATGGTGATGAGCGCGTGGGTCCCGCCGTAGAGCGTCTCGGCCAGCGCGATGGCGGTCTCGGTCTTGCCGACCCCCGACGGTCCCACCAGCATGAAGACCCCGATCGGCCGCTGGGGGTTGTCGAGTTTGGCCCGGCTCAACTGGATCCGCTTGGCGATCTCGTCCAGGCCGTGCCGCTGGCCGATGACTCGCTGCTCGAGCGTTTCGGCGAGTTTCAGCACGCTCTGGATCTCGTCGCGGACCATCCGCCCGACGGGGATCCCGGTCCAGTCGGCGACGACCGAGGCCACGGCCTGCCCGTCGACGCTCGGCAGGATCAGCGGGCTTTCCCCCTGCAGCGAGGCCAGTTCCCCCTGCAGCGATCGGAGTTGATCGAGCAGGGCGAGTCGCTCGGGCTCGGGAAGGGACTCGACGGCGGGGGTGGCCGCGCCCGAATCGGGGGAGGTGCCTCCCGCGCGGAGTTTGCCGCGGATATCAAGGATTTTCTCGACGATGGCCTTCTCTTGCGCGAAGTGATCTTCGAGCGCCTGGAGGCGGGCCTGCTCCGCGGCGAGTTCCTCGGTCACCTGGGCCTTGCGCTCGGCGTGATCGACGCCGATCGCGGTCTCCCGGTCGATGATCGCCCGTTCGGTCTTCAGCCCCTCGATCCGGCGGCGGGAGTCGTCGATCTCGGCCGGGACGGCGTGGAGGCTGACGGCGACGCGGGCGCACGCCGTATCGAGCAGGCTCACGGCCTTGTCGGGGAGTTGACGCCCCTGTATGTAACGCTTCGAGAGTTTGACGGCGTTCTCGAGGGCCTCGTCAAGGACCTGGATCTTGAAGTGCTTCTCCATGACGCCCGCGAGTCCGCGGATCATCAACAGCGCCTTCTTCTCGTCCGGCTCGTCGACCTTGACGACCTGGAACCGCCGGGTCAGGGCCGGGTCTTTCTCGAAGTACTTCTTGTACTCGGCCTGCGTGGTCGCGCCGATCGTGCGGAGCGTCCCCCGGGCCAGGGCGGGCTTGAGCAGGTTCGCCGCGTCGTTCTGCCCGGCCGTGCCGCCCGCCCCGATAAGCGTGTGGCACTCGTCGATGAACAGGATGATCGGCCGGGCCGATGCCTGCACCTCGTCGATGACCTGCCGCAGGCGATTCTCGAACTCGCCCTTCATGCTCGCCCCGGCCTGCAGGAGCCCGATGTCGAGCGCCAGCAGTCGCACCTCCTTGAGTTGGGGGGGAACGTCACCGGCGACGATGCGCTGGGCGAAGCCCTCGACGACCGCCGTCTTGCCGACGCCCGCCTCGCCCGTCAGGATCGGGTTGTTCTGCCGGCGGCGCATGAGGATGTCCACGCACTGGCGGATCTCCTCGTCACGTCCCACGATGGGGTCCATGGCGCCCGAACGGGCGTTTTCCGTGAGATCGACGCAGTAGCGCTTGAGGGCTTCTTCCTTGCCCATCTGGGCCGGGGGCATGGCCCCGCTGGCCTCGCCGGGGGAGGCGCCCGCCCCGGAGGCCATGCCGGTGCCGTCGTTGGCGACCTGGCCTTCTTCCGGAGAAGCCCTCACCAGGGACGAAAAATCGTCGGTCAGCGACTCGGCCTTCACCTTCTCGAACTCTCGGGAGATGCCCAGCAGCACGGGGCGGAGGTTCTCCGCCTTGGCCCAGGCAACCAGCAGGTGCCCCGAGCGGACCTGCGACTCACCGAACATCAAGGTGGCGTACGTCCACGCCTCCTTGACCGTCGCGTCCAGGTGCCCGGACAGGTCCGAGATCGAGGTCGAGCCGCGCGGGAGACGGTCGAGGGCGGCCGTCACGTCGGCGGCGAGTTTGCTGGGGTTGACCTGGAAATGCCGGATAAGGTGGTGCAGGTCGGAGTCCTGGCATTGCAGGATCTGCTGAAGCCAGTGGACGACCTCGACGTACGGGTTCCCACGAAGTTTGCAGAAGACCATGGCCCCTTCAAGAGCCTTGTAGCACAGGGTATTGAGTTTTCCGAAGACTCGGACTCGGCTGATCTCGGCCATGGGTATCCATCCTCCGAAGCGCCTCGCCCCTCGCGGGCGACGGCGGGAACGTCATTCACAACGGGGGCGTCACGATGGTCCCGGACCTGGGTCTCCGAGGACGCGAACGCCCACTCCCTCCACACCGCCGACTCCATCCATTCCGCCCACTCCCGTCAACAGCACCGTCGTCTCCATCCCGCGCTTCGGAGCAACCTCGGGCCTGCCGTACCCGTGGCTCCCTGACCGGCCCGGACCGTCCGGCCGATTTCATTCCACCCGCGCGACGTGACGATCGCCGGCGGTCACGAGATCGTCCCCGTCGCGGTCGAGGGGGCGTGTGCATAGCCAGGTCGTCCAGCCAAGTCGTGACCCGGTACCACGGTTCCCGCCCAGCGTCATCCGTGGCACTTGCGGCTGAGCCAGCACCTGCTGAACCTCGAAATCAAACTCCATCCCGACGTAATTGCGCACCCAGGCCACCAGCCGGCCGTGAGCGGGACCGCCGGGCAGGAGACGGCAGTAATCCGCAAGGCCCATCGGCCCGAGCCGGATCCGAAAGCAACTCTGCACGTCCCAGACCGATCGGCCGGCGATCGCCCCGACCCCGAGCCGCGCGGAATCGGAACGCTCGCCCAGGCGACACCAGTATCGCCCGGGGAGTTCGATCCAGCGGCCGATGAACTCGATGATCCGCGTGGTGACTCCGAAGTAGCCGCGGATCACCGCCTCGAGACCCTCGGCGTGCCGCGTGCCGCTGGCGAGCCGGCCCGCGTAGTGCAATTTGGCCGAGTCGGGCAGGTCGTCGCGCCGACGAAGCGACGACATCCCCAGTCCAAAGAGGCTCCCGACGTAGATCACGTACCGGTCGCTCGATGGCCGGTCGGCGCTGGCGGTCATCTGGTTCACCGACCACGCCCGATAAAACAGCGAGATCATCCGGTGGTTGAAGATATCGAAGAACCGTGCGATGGTGGGATCGCCGGCGTTGCGTTCGCGGTCGCGGGCGAATTCGGTCAGGTGCAACGGGAGCGGGCCGTGCGGTCCCAGGAGCCCCATGAAATTGACGTGTACTCGACCCGCCCGCGCCTCCCCCCCGGCTTTGAACCGAGGGATGGTGACGGGTGGAAAGGACAGCGACGGCTCCTGCGAGAACCGGACAATGTCCTCGGATGGGAGTACCGAAGTGCCAACCCGGGGCATCTCGGGGTAGGCGGTGTCGAGGAGTCGGCAAAGATGGAAGAAGTCCGGGGAGTACTGGGGCGACGCGGACAGCGGGATCGGCAGGCTCGGGGCGGGTGAACGATCATGGCGAGACTCGTCCTCGCGTGGACGGGCCTGGGGAGGGGCCGAAGGCTCCTTCGCCGGGCTGCTTGTCGCGGGCGCCATCGGAGCCTGGGGACGGGGCGGCGCCGCGGCGGGACGAGCGGGAACGGAGGGCCTGGGCACCACGGACGGCGGTCGCGACGCCGGAAGCCCGCGTGGCATCGCGGGTCCGCCGGGTGTCGGCGAACCGGGGGGTCGGGAAGGCGGCCTTGGGGTCTGGCTCACAGCAGCGACCTCCGGCCGATTCTCGCGGGCCACCGCATGACGAGTTGCCGCTCGGAACCACGGACCACCGTCTCGGTAAATGAATTCAGGGAGACGTAACGTGCGAAGAAATGGTCGAGCACGGCCCCGAGCAGGAACGGCCCCGTCCCCTCGAAGTTCGCCTCATCCAGCACCACGCCGACTTCAAGTCCTCGCCCAAAGACGATCGGGCCGGGGGTCTGGATGCGCCGGGTGATCGGCTCGACCGTGACCGACCGGATCCCCTCGACCTGCTTGCGGACCACCGGGTCGCCCCGATCGCCATAGAGCCGGAGGATATCGCGCAGCGCGGAGGCGCCCTCGGTGCGCTGCGAGGAGGCCCCGTGCCCGACCGTCGTGTCGGACAGCGAGAGGTAATTGAGAGAAAGGTGACTGATGAGCCTCCAGGCAAGGTCCCCTTCGGATTGCCCGGGCTTTGGATCAACGTGCGAGGACCGGGGCGCGGTCGGCCCGGCAACCACGCGTGTCGACGCGACCGGCGCGCCGATCTCCAGGGTGAAGTCCGTGTCGGTTCTCCCGACGGGCATGTGGAGGGGCAGATCCCGGTTCGTACACAGCGTCTCGATCGAGAGTTGCCGTATCTCCTGCGAGTACGGGGCGTTCGATGAATCAACGAGCGAGACGTACACGTCGCTCCCGGCGTAACTGCTTCGCCGGCCGGCCCGCTGCTCACGCTCGGAGAGCGTGCGAGGAACGCGGTTGGTGGCAAAGTACGCCCCGGTGTCACCGCCCGCCGCGTCGGTGTCGCGGGCCGCGAAAAACGGCCGGAAGACCGTCTGGTCCTCGGCCTGCGCGCCGATGCCGGTCACCGCGTTGACCGCGTACACCTCGAAATCCAGCGGCCGAGTCCGGTCGGGCGTGACCTGGTACTCGCTGAAGCGTTCGGTGACGAAGATGCGGTCGGCCCGGCGCGGGAAGAGGTTGACCGCCGGGGTGCAGTGCAGCGCGACGTGGTCGTTCTCGACCACGTTCTCGAGTTCGGGGCGCTCCTGATCAAAGAGGAAAACAACGTCGGCCTCGGCCGAATCGCACCTCGC